>NZ_CP144265.1:0-67500 GCF_046581335.1 Aeromonas sp. DSM 116730
GTGACTGCTTCGCTATGGCAGCAGTGCCTTAACCGGCTGCAAGATGAGTTGCCCTCGGCAGAATTCAGCATGTGGATCCGGCCGCTTCAAGCGGAGTTGAGTGACAATACTCTGACCCTGTATGCACCGAATCGCTTCGTTCTGGACTGGGTACGCGACAAGTACCTGCTCCGGGTCAACGGCATCATCAACGAGCTGTGCGGAGCCGATGCTCCCACCCTGCGTTTTGACATCGGTAATCGTCCCCATCCCGTCGCGGTCGCCAGAGCGCCGGCGCGTGGTGTCGATCCTGTGAATAACTCTCACAAGAGCTGGGAAAGCAAGGCGGAAGCCAAGCCCGAGCCGAACCACAAGAGCAACACCAACGTGAACTACACCTTCGAGAATTTCGTCGAAGGTAAGTCCAACCAGTTGGCCCGTGCGGCGGCCCGTCAGGTGGCCGACAATCCGGGTGGCGCTTATAACCCGCTGTTCCTCTATGGCGGCACCGGTCTGGGCAAGACCCACCTGCTGCACGCCGTTGGCAATGCCATCAAGGAACGCAAGAAAGACGCCAAAGTCATCTACATGCACTCCGAGCGCTTCGTCCAGGACATGGTGAAGGCGCTGCAGAATAACGCCATTGAAGAGTTCAAGCGTTATTACCGTAGCGTCGATGCCCTGCTCATCGATGACATCCAGTTCTTCGCCAACAAGGAGCGCTCCCAGGAGGAGTTCTTCCACACCTTCAACGCCCTGCTCGAAGGTAACCAGCAGATCATCCTGACCTCGGATCGCTATCCGAAGGAGATCAACGGTGTCGAGGATCGCCTCAAGTCCCGCTTCGGCTGGGGTCTGACGGTGGCGATCGAACCGCCGGAGCTGGAGACCCGGGTGGCTATCCTGATGCGCAAGGCGGACGAGAACCAGATCCATCTGCCGGACGAGGTGGCCTTCTTCATCGCCAAGCGTCTGCGCTCCAACGTCCGTGAACTGGAAGGTGCCCTCAACCGGGTGATCGCCAACGCCAACTTCACCGGCCGTGCCATCAACATCGACTTCGTGCGCGAGGCGCTGCGCGACCTCTTGGCCTTGCAGGAGAAGCTGGTCACCATAGACAACATCCAGAAGACGGTGGCGGAGTACTACAAGATCAAGCTGGCGGATCTGCTGTCCAAGCGTCGTTCCCGCTCCGTTGCCCGCCCGCGTCAGCTGGCGATGGCACTGGCCAAGGAGCTGACCAACCACAGTTTGCCGGAGATAGGGGATGCCTTTGGTGGCCGTGACCACACCACTGTTCTTCATGCCTGCCGCAAGATCGAGCAGCTGAAGGAGGAGAGTCACGACATCAAGGAAGACTATTCCAACCTGATCCGTACCCTCTCGTCCTGATAACGGAACTGAGTGGACAGATGGGGCTCGAATATTCCAACCTGATCCGAAATTTTTCCTCCTAATCACAACGGAGAGCACAGATGCAGCTCGAAATTAGCCGTGAGGCCCTGTTACGTCCTCTGCAACTGGTGTCCGGTGCCCTGGGTGGCCGGCCGACTCTGCCCATCCTCGGCAACGTCCTGCTCGATGTCAGCAATGGCCTGTTATCGCTGACCGGGACAGATCTCGAGGTGGAGATGATAGGCCAGGTCTATCTCAGCAGCGACAGCCAGGATGGGCGTACCACAGTACCGGCCCGCAAGTTGCTGGATATCTGCCGCGGCCTGCCGGAAGGGGCGGATATCCGTCTCAACACCGAAGGGGATCGCCTCATCATCCGCTCCGGTCGTTCCCGCTTCAATCTCTCGACCCTGCCGGCCACCGAGTACCCGAACATCGAGGACTGGGAATCCGTGCTCGAGTTCGACATCAGCCAGCTGGAGCTGAAGAAGCTGATCGATGCGACCCAGTTCTCCATGGCCAGCCAGGATGTGCGTTACTACCTGAACGGCATGCTGTTCGAGAGCGAGGGCCATGGCCTGCGCACCGTCGCCACCGACGGTCACCGCCTGGCCACCTGCCGCCGCGAAGTGGTCGGGGAATCGCTGCCCGATCATCAGGTCATCCTGCCCCGCAAGGGTGTGCTGGAGCTGGTGCGCCTCCTGGAGGCGGAAGACAAGCCGGTGCGGTTGCAGGTCGGTCGCAGCAACCTGCGTGCCGCCCTGGATGGCTTCATCTTTACCTCCAAGCTGGTGGATGGCCGCTTCCCGGACTGGCGTCGCGTCATTCCCCGGGGGAGCGACAAGGCCTTGATCGCCGGTCGTGAGGATCTGCGCCAGGCCTTCGCCCGCGCCGCCATCCTCTCCAACGAGAAATTCCGTGGGGTGCGTCTCAATCTGCAGGAAAACCTGCTGCGCATCACCGCCAACAACCCGGAACAGGAAGAAGCCGAGGAGCTGCTTGACGTACAATATGCCGCTGGCGAGATGGAGATCGGCTTCAACGTCTCCTATGTGCTGGACGTGCTGAATACGTTAAAATGTGACCAAATCCGGATCAGCCTGAGCGATTCCATCAGCAGTGCCATTATTGAGGATTTTGACAGCCAAGATGCCCAGTATGTGGTGATGCCGATGCGGATCTAGTCGTGTCCCTGGTCAAACTCCAGCTCAGCGACTTTCGCAACATCCAGCACGCCAGTCTCGCGCTGTCCCCCGGCCTCAATATCCTGGTCGGGTGCAATGGCAGCGGCAAGACCAGCGTGCTGGAAGCCATCCATTACCTCGGTCTCGGTCGTTCTTTTCGTACTCACCTGACCGGGCGGGTCATCCGCCAGGGGGAGAGGGCGTTTACCCTGTTTGCCCAGTGCGAGCTGGAGGGGCGTCAGGTGCCCATCGGGCTTGCCAAGGACAAGGGGGGCGAGACCCAGCTCAAGATCGCCGGGGCCCAGGCCCAGCGATTGGCCGATCTGGCCGAGCTGCTGCCGGTGCAGTTGATCCACCCAGATGGTTTCAACCTGCTGACCGGCGGGCCTCAGGCTCGCCGGGCCTGGCTGGACTGGGGCGTCTTCCATCAGGAGCCGACCTTCTTCTCCCTGTGGGGACGGGTACGGCGTCTGCTGAAACAGCGCAATGCGCTGCTGCGCCAGAGCAGCGAGTATCGCCAGCTGGCGTTCTGGGATCAGGAGCTGGTGCGGCTCGGGGGTGAACTGGCGGAGTTTCGCGCCAGTTACTGTCAGGCTATTACCCCCCTGATCAAGGAGATGACGGCGGATTTTCTGCCGGAATTCGACATCAGCCTCGGTTTCTATCGGGGCTGGGAGAGAGAGACTCCCCTCGGCGACTTGCTGGAGGCGGGGTTCGAGCGGGATCGTTCGCTGGGATACACTGGGGTCGGTCCGCAGAAGGCGGATGTGCGGCTCAAGGCGAACGGGGTGCCCGCTCAGGATATTTTGTCCAGGGGTCAGTTGAAGTTGCTGGTCTGTGCCATGCGACTGGCTCAAGGGCTCTATTTGAATCAACATAGCAGCCGTGGCTGTATTTTTTTAATTGACGATTTTGCCTCTGAACTGGATGTCGACAAACGTCGCCTGCTGGCCGCAAGGCTGAAGCAGTGTGCGTCCCAGGTGTTTATCACCGCCATCGATACCGGTCAGCTCGCAGACATGATGGATGCGAGTGACTGCAAGCTGTTCCACGTGGAACAAGGCAAGATCTCCGAAACGTTAGAGAAGGCAGAGAGTAAGCTATGAGTGAAAATACTTACGACTCCTCGAATATCAAGGTGCTGAAGGGCCTGGATGCGGTCCGCAAGCGCCCGGGGATGTATATCGGCGATACGGATGATGGCTCGGGCCTGCACCACATGGTGTTCGAGGTCGTCGATAACTCCATTGACGAGGCTCTGGCTGGCTACTGCTCCGATATTCAGGTCAAGATCCATTCCGACGGCTCCGTCTCAGTGCGTGACAACGGCCGGGGTATTCCGGTCGACATGCACGAGGAGGAGGGCCGCTCCGCCGCCGAAGTCATCATGACGGTGCTGCATGCCGGCGGCAAATTCGATGACAACTCCTACAAGGTATCCGGCGGCCTGCACGGCGTGGGTGTCTCCGTAGTTAATGCCCTCTCTGACAAGCTGCTGCTGACCATACGTCGCAACGGCCACGTCTACGAGCAGACCTATCACCTGGGTGAGCCGCAGGCGCCGCTCAAGCAGATTGGCGACAGCACGGGCACAGGTACCGAAGTGCGCTTCTGGCCGAGCCCGACCATCTTTACCGATACCCTGTATCACTACGAGATCCTGGCCAAGCGTCTGCGTGAGCTCTCTTTCCTGAACTCGGGTGTCTCCATCCGTCTTCTGGACGAGCGGGATGGCCGCGAGGCTCACTTCTGCTACGAGGGTGGCATCAAGGCCTTCGTCGAATACCTGAACCAGAACAAGACCCCGATCCATCCCAAGGTGTTCCACTTCACCACAGAGCAGGATGGCATCGGCGTCGAAGTGGCGATGCAGTGGAACGACGCCTATCAGGAAGGGGTCTACTGCTTCACCAACAACATCCCGCAGCGGGATGGTGGCACCCACCTGGTGGGCTTCCGTACCGCGCTGACCCGTACTCTGAACTCCTACATGGACAAAGAGGACTACAGCAAGAAGGCCAAGTCTGCCGCCAGTGGCGACGACGTGCGCGAAGGTTTGATTGCGGTCATCTCCGTCAAGGTGCCTGATCCCAAGTTCTCCTCCCAGACCAAGGACAAGCTGGTCTCTTCCGAAGTGAAGACAGCCGTTGAACAGGCGATGGGTGAGAAGCTGGCCGACTTCCTGCTGGAAAACCCGGGCGATGCCAAGATAGTGGTCAACAAGATCATTGATGCGGCCCGTGCCCGTGAAGCGGCCCGCAAGGCCCGCGAACTGACTCGCCGCAAGGGGGCCCTGGACATCGCCGGTCTGCCCGGCAAGCTGGCGGACTGTCAGGAGAAAGACCCGGCCCTCTCCGAACTCTACATAGTGGAAGGGGACTCTGCTGGCGGCTCCGCCAAGCAGGGTCGCAACCGCAAGAACCAGGCCATACTGCCGCTCAAGGGCAAGATCCTGAACGTGGAGAAGGCCCGTTTCGACAAGATGATCTCCTCGCAAGAGGTGGGCACCCTGATCACGGCACTGGGCTGCGGCATAGGTCGCGACGAGTACAACCCGGACAAGCTGCGTTACCACAACATCATCATCATGACGGATGCGGACGTCGATGGTGCGCACATCCGAACCCTGCTGCTGACCTTCTTCTACCGTCAGATGCCCGAGATCATCGAGCGTGGCTACGTCTTCATCGCCCAGCCGCCGCTCTACAAGGTCAAGAAGGGCAAGCAGGAGCAGTATCTGAAGGACGAAGACGCGCTGCTGCAGTACCAGACCTCCATGGCGCTGGACGGTGCTACCCTGCACGTCAACGAGTCTGCCCCTGCCATAGGTGGCGAGGCGCTGGAGCGTCTGGTCAACCAGCATCGTGCCGTCTCTCACCTGATCACCCGTATGTCCCGCCGTGCCCCGGATGCCGTGCTGACCCAGCTGATCTATCAGCCTGAGTTGAACGAAACCCTGCTGGCCAGCGAGAGCGATCTGCTGGCCTGGTGCCAGGGGATGGAAGCCGTGCTCAACGAGAGCAACCACGGCATCCAGTACCAGATCCAGGTACGTCGTGACGAGGAACGCAGCCTGTACGTGCCCCATGCCGTGGTGCGTCAGCACGGTGTCGACCGGGAGTACCCGATCAGCTACGACTTCCTGCAATCCTCCGAGTACCGTCAGCTGGTCTCCCTGGGCAAAGAGATCGCCAATCTGATCGAGGAAGGCGGTTTCATCAAGCGTGGCGAGAAGGTCAAACCTGTGGCCAACTTCGTGGAAGCCGTCGACTGGCTGATGGGCGAAGGCAAGCGTGGCATCTACATCCAGCGCTATAAAGGGCTGGGTGAGATGAACCCGGATCAGCTGTGGGAAACCACCATGGATCCGGAAGCCCGTCGCATGCTGCGCGTCACCATAGACGACGCCGTCGGCGCCGACCAGCTCTTCTCCACCCTGATGGGTGATGCGGTCGAGCCTCGTCGTGACTTCATCGAGACCAACGCCCTGCGGGTCGCCAACCTCGACGTCTAATCCGACGCACCCTCGCGATTGAACAAAGCCGCTCCCTGTGAGCGGCTTTTTGCTGGCTAACGCAGGCCCCCGAAGGTGCGGCGCCATTCGCTCGGCGACACGCCGAAACGGGTGCGAAAATGCTGGCGCAGGCTGGTGGCCGTCTTCAATCCCACCAGCTCGGCGATGCGATCCATGGAGTGGGAGCTCGTCTCCAGCAACTCCTGGCTGCGCCTGAGGCGCTCGGCCAGCAACCACTCCCCGACCGAGAGGCCGGTGGCTCGCTGGAAGCGACGGGTGAAGGTGCGGCGGCTCATCAGGCAGTGCTCTGCCAATGTGTCCAGGTTGTGAGGCTCGGCCAGGTGCATGCGCAGGTGGTCGAACAGCTGGTTGATCCTGGCATCCCGGGTGGAGGCGGGCACCGGCTGCTCGATGAACTGGGCCTGGCCCCCTTCCCGATGGGGCGGCACCACCAGGCGCCTGGCCAGCTTGTTGGCGATGCGGCTGCCATGGTGCTCGCGCACCAGGTAGAGGCAGCAGTCCAGCCCGGCGGCAGTGCCGGCCGAGGTGATGAGGCCCTCATCGTCCACGTAGAGGGCATTGGTATCTAGCCGCACGGCGGGAAAGCGGCCCATGAAGTCCTGCTCGAACTCCCAATGGGTCGAGGCCCTGCGCCCCTCCAGCAGACCGGCATAGGCCAGCACATAGGTGCCCAGACAGAGCCCCACTATCTGGGCACCCCTGTGTCGGGCGGCAATCAGGGCATCGAGCAGGAGCTGGGCCGGTCGTTCGGCCGGATCGCGCCAGAAGGGGATGATGACGATGTCAGCCCCGACCAACCCCTCCAACCCGTGGCTGGCGTCGATGCGAAAGCCCTGGGAGGAACCGGGCTGGCGGGTGGCATCGCCGGCGCAGAGTCTGAGTTCGAACAGGGAGGCGCCTGGCATCATGGTGTCGCCGAAGATGAGGCAGGGCACAGCGCAGTGAAAGGGGCTGAAGTGATCGAAGGTGATGACGGCGACGACGATGGGATTGGGCATGGTGGCAGACTCCTTTGCACTCGGATCCCCATGATAAGGGGCGGCAACAGAAAGCCGAAGGGCCATGTGGGGGCATGGCCCTCTCTCATCAGAGGACGATGGACTCGCCATCCTCGGGTACCAGCACCCGCGTTGCCATCCCCTGTTTGCCGATGTAGTCGCGCAGCTCGTTCCGTGTAAGCAGGGCATGATTGACCGCCTCCATGTGGCTGGCGATCAGGGTGGCCTGTGGCGCGGCCTGATACACGGCGGCGACATCCTCCTTGCCCATGATGATGGAACCCAGTCCCGGCACCTGGGCATCGCCACAGTTGAGGATGACGACCTCGGGCTGGTGCCGTTGCAGTGCTTGTTCTACCTGGGCGTTCCAGACGGTGTCACCCGCCAGATAGAGGGTCTTCTCTGCGGGATGGGAGAAGACCACCCCAGATACCTCACCCAGTCGCTCGGCCAACACTGCCATGACCTGATCGTTGCCGTGTTGCCCTTCGGTCTGGTGCAACCGGATCCCGGCAAACTCGGCCTGCTCGCTCAGCAGGCGCACATCCTTGAAGCCGCTGGCGCTTATGCTGTCGGCATCCTTCTGGTGTTGTACAAACAGCGGGAGATGCTTGGGCAGCAGTTGCTGCGCGGCAGGGTCCCAGTGATCCAGGTGATCGTGGGTGACTATCACCGCATCCACATCGAGGATCTCCGTCATGGGCAGGGGTAGCTCGACCAGGGGATTGCGCAGCTGGCTGTTGGCCGTTCCCTCAAACCCCGGGAGGCAGCCCTTGGCAGACAACATGGGATCGATCAGGAAGCGGGTGCCGGCGTAGTGGATGAGCAGGGTGGCATTGCGAACCTGGGTAACTTGCATGGTGTGCTCCGGTCTCTGGTGGGGGGACGCAACCAGTATGGCGCGGAGGGCATCAGGGGATGAGTGGCCCGCGGGCCGATTACCGTATCAATCGGGCCAATATCGACTCTGATGGGCGGCCAAAAATTTCTTTTCATTTTTTCCCTTGAAAGGAAAAAGCTAGCCCCTATATAGGTAACAAGGCCGGAACGCTCGACAGAGGTTTCGACCAGGCGCCCGTCCATCAGGAGGGCAAACAATCCGTTATCGCTCACAAGAGGGTAATACTATGCGTTCTATCGACTTTTCTCCGCTCTATCGTTCTGCCATTGGTTTCGATCGTCTGGCCAATCTCATCGAATCTGCGGCCAGCAATGGCAATGCCGGTTATCCCCCCTACAACATCGAGCAACTGGGTGACAACGACTACCGCATCAGCATGGCGGTGGCGGGCTTTACCCAGGAAGAGCTGGAGCTGAGTTTCCAGGAAAATCTGCTGACGGTGAAGGGCAGCAAGCAGGCTGACACCGAGCGCCACTATCTCTATCAGGGCATAGCCGAGCGCGGCTTCGAGCGTCGCTTCCAGCTGGCCGACTATGTGCGGGTGAAAGGGGCCGATCTCAAGAATGGCTTGCTGCACATTGATCTGGCCCGTGAAGTGCCCGAGGCGATGAAACCCCGCAAGATCGAGATCAACGGCTGATAGCCTGAACTCTCAGTGTTTTTACCTGCTTCCCGGGTGCCGATGACGGGCCTGTGGAGAGTCAAACCTGTTGCTTATTAGAAGGATAGGATTATGCGTAACCTCGATTTTTCTCACCTCTCTTCCAATGCAGTCGGCTTCGAGCGGATGGCCCGCGAGCTGGAAGGCCTGTTCGACCAGAAGGCGGCGGCCTATCCCCCTTACAACATCGAGAAGCGGGAGCATGACGGCTACCGCATCACGGTCGCCGTGGCTGGCTTCGAGCGCGAAGAGCTGGAGCTGGAGACCGAAAACGGCACCCTCAAGGTGAAGGGGCGCAAGGCCGCAGCGGCCGGTGAGCGTCAGTTCCTCCACCAGGGAATTGCCGAGCGTGACTTCGAGCTCGCCTTCAAGCTGAGCCAGCACGTGGAGGTACAGGGGGCCAGACTGGAGCATGGTCTGCTGACCATAGATCTCGCCCGCGAATTGCCGGAGGCACTCAAGCCCCGCGCCATCCCCATCGGCAAACCCGATCAGCTGGCGCTGCCGAGTTAAGTAGGGGAGCCTGACACCAGAGACGAGAAAGGCCTGCGATCGCAGGCCTTTCTTTTATCTGCAGGCAAGTCAGCTAGCTGCCGCGGTAAATGGCGTTGATCTCGTCCGCCAGTATGGCGATGCCGCGTCGCACCAGCTCCTCGCTCTGGGAGTAGTTGAGGCGGATGCACTCCTGGCTGTGGCGCCATTCTGGGTCGTCGATACCGGGGAAGAAGTAGTGACCCGGCACTATCAGCAGGTTCTTCGCCTTCAGCCGCTCGTAGAGCTCCTGGCAGTGGATCGGCAGGCCTTCGAACCAGAGCCAGAGGAAGAGGGCACCTTCCGGCTTGTGGATGTGGAAGCGCGGGTCGGGAATGGCTTCGCGTAGCAGTTGCACCGCGAAGTCGGCCTTCTGCTTGTAGAAGGGTTTCACCACCTGTTCGCTCAGGGCGATGATCTCGCCGCTCTCTATCATGGGGATGGTGATGGCGGGCCCCAGGCTGCCCGGCGCCAGGTTGATGATGCCGCTCAGGTTGGTGATGGCCTGGATGATCTTCTCGTCGGCGATGACGATGCCGCAGCGGGTGCCCGGCAGGCCCAGCTTGGAGAGGCTCATGCAGAGTATGGTGTTGGCATTCCAGAACGGCTTGGCCTCGCTGAAGATGATGCCGGGGAAGGGCACACCATAGGCGTTGTCGAGCAGCAGCGGGATCCCCTTGTCGCGGGCGATCTGATCCAGGTGCTCTATCTCTTCATCGGTCAGCACGTTGCCTGTGGGGTTGGTGGGGCGAGAGACGCAGATCACTCCGATGTCGTCGCCTACCTCCAGACTCTCGAAATCCACATGGTATTTGAACTGGCCGTCGGACAGCTTCTCTATGGTGGGCTTGTAGGCGACGAAGTGATCCTCCGCCAGGGCCGAGTCCGCATAGCCGATATATTCGGGGGCCAGGGGGAAGAGCACCTTCTTCTTGCGGCCATCGGCGAACTCGCCGGCCAGCAGGTTGAACAGGTAGAAGAAGGCATTCTGGCTGCCGTTGGTCAGGGCTATGTTGCGGGCCGAGATGTCCCAGCCCAGCTCTCTCTTGAGCAGGGCGGCCAGCGCCTTGGTGAACCTGTCCTTGCCTTGCGGGCCATCGTAGTTGGCCATGGCCTTGATCAGCTCGCCATTGTCGAGCAGCTGCTTGGCCTCGGTCTGAAAGCGTTCCAGCATGGCGGGGATGGGGGCCGGATTGCCGCCTCCGAGCATGATGGCGTCCGGATTGAGCAGCCCCTGATTGAGGTCATCCATGAGTTGGGTAATACCGGCGTGGCGAGTGAACTTCTCGCCGAACAAGGAGAATTCCATTCGGTGACAGATCCAGAGTCAGTTACGGGGGAGCTAGCACCATAGCTCAGTTTAAAAGCGGGTGTCGATCAAAATCATGGGACGTTCCACGTGGAACGGGCCCCGGAAATTGGATGTGGTAAAAATTACCATTTATGGGTTTCAAAATAACCAGCAAGATGGGCAACAAAGCCTCAAATGGCGTCATATTTCATTTTATTTAAACAAAATCAATTGTTTATATAGTTGGCACGACTATTGGAATAACTCTCTGGTCATCTCAACCATACCGGAGCAAGCCAGATGAAGACCCTGATCGCGACCCTGATACTGAGCAGCCTGAGCATGAACGTCATGGCCAACGACAACCCCAGGCCCGAGCTGGATAGCGCCAAGCTGGCGCATGAAATGCGTGCCCAGCAGCAGCAGGCATCCCATGCCGTGGTACTGGATGCCATCCACAACCTCCAGCCATTGGCACTGGATACCCTGGTGGTGGAGGTCAGCCCCGCCGTGGCGACTCACCCCGAGAGTTGAGGTGACGCAGGGGCGTCTGCCCCGAGTGCTGTTTGAAGAAGCTGATGAAGGCGCTGTCGCTGGAGAACTCCAGGGAAGCGGCAATCCGGCTGATGGGTTCGCTTTCTGCCAGCAACTCCATGGCTCGCAGCAGTCGCCACTGCTGGCGCCAGGCCTGATAGTTCATGCCGGTCTCCCTCATGAAGATGCGACTTATGGTCTTGTCACTGGCACCCACCTCCTCGGCCAGCCGGTTGAGCCGAGGGGGCAGGGTGTCGCCCCGCTTTATCTTCTTCAGCCAGGCCGCCAGTCGCGGATCTGACGGCAACGGCAACTGCCAGGACTCCCGGGGTGCCTGCTCCAACTCCTCCATAAAGAGAGCCAGCGTCCGCTGCTGCTCCTCTTGTGGCTGGTCCCATGGCCAGAGCGCCATCCGTTCGATCAGTGCCTGCAGCAGCGGATTGACCGCCAGCACCGCCATTGTGGTCGGCAACTCGGGGTGCGGGGTGAAGTAGAGGGAGCGATAGGCCACCACACCGCGCATCAAGACCCTGTGGGGCGTGCCCGCCGGCAGCCAGGCCGCTCGCGTCGGCGGGAGCAGGCAAACCCTGTCCGCCAGCTCCATGGTCATGCAGCCGGATTGGGCGAACAGCAGCTGGTGGCGCTGGTGCCTGTGCAGGCCGGAGTCATGCCAGCCCAGCGCTGAGGCGATGCCGATCACGCTGCCAGCGTGGCTGTCCGGGTCGAAAGGGTGATCGGGAAGAATAAAGGCCATGTGTCCGATTTTTGATGTATATAGTCCTGCTTATTGTAATGGGACATTCCCCCTCTCTCTAGAATGACGACCTCTTGTGAAGGAGGTTTGTCATGCATAACAAGTTGCCACCGCGCTGGCTGGTGGTGGGATTGATGATGTTTCCCCAGATGGTTGAGACCCTCTACAGCCCGGTATTGACCCAGATTGCCAGCCAGTTTGGGGTGAGCGAGGGGCAGGCATCCCAGACCCTGTCGGTCTATTTCCTGGCGTTTGCGGTGGGCGTGGTCTGCTGGGGTCGGCTCTGCGATCTCGTCGGGCGGCGTCCCGCCATGCTGGCGGGCTTGTTCACCTACGGGGTGGGCACCCTGCTGGCGCTGCTGGCCAGTGAGTTCGAGACCCTGCTGCTGGCCAGGGTCGTCTCGGCCTTCGGCGCCGCCGTGGGATCAGTGGTGACCCAGACCATGCTGCGCGACAGCTATCAGGGGGGCGAGCTGGCGCGGGTCTTCTCGGTGATGGGCGTGGCGCTTTCCCTCAGCCCCGTGCTGGGGCTGGTGAGCGGCGGCCTGCTTGCCGAGCAGTTTGGCTATCTCGGGGTCTTCAGCGGCTTGCTGGTGCTGGCGGCACTGTTGCTGCTGGTGGCCGGTCGGTGGCTGCCGGAAACCCGTCCGGCCAGCACACAGCGAGTCGCACTCTGGCCGCTGGCAGCCAGGATGGCCAGGGATGGCGGGCTCTGGCGCAGCGCTGTCCTGGTCGCCCTGTTCAACACCATGCTGTTTGGCTACTACAGCCTGGCTCCCTTCCTGTTTGACGGGTTGGGATTGAGGGTGAGCGACTTTGGTTACTCCGGGGTCTTGCTGGCGCTGGCGACCCTGCTCGGCAGCCTGCTCAACAAGCAGCTGCTGGGGAAGGGTTGGCAGCCGTCATCCCTGATCAGGCTGGCCTGCACACTGGCGCTGGTTTGCGGGCTGCTGGTCTGGGCGAGTCAGGCCTCGCTCTGGTTCCTGCTGCCCATGATGGGAACAGTGGTGGCCTATGGGGTGGCTATCCCCAATGTGTTGAGTGAGGCCTTGCAGGCCTACAGAGCTGTGGCAGGGAGCGCGGGTGCTCTGTTCGGGCTGGCCTATTACCTGCTGCTCAGCCTGGGATTGACGGTGGCAGCCGGCTTGCAGGATCTGGGGCTGCTGCTCGCCGGCTGCGGTCTGCTGGCGCTGCTCTGCAGCGGGCGCCGTTCCACGTGAAACATCGGCTACCGATGAAGCGGTAGCCGATGTCGGGTACGGTGTTTCGAACGGGGTGGGTTGCTTGTGCCTGTTTCAACTGCCGATGAAGCGGTAGCCGATGCCGGACTCGGTCTCGATCAGGCTGGGCTGCTGGGGGTTATCTCCCAGCTTCTTGCGCAGGCTGGCGATGACGATGCGCAGGTAGTGGGTATCTTCCTTGTGGCTGGGCCCCCAGATGTCGTTGAGCAGCTGGGTCTGCAGCACCAGCTTGCCGGGGTGGCACACCAGGGCCTGCAGCAGGGCGAACTCCTTGCGGGAGAGGGGGATCTCCTCATCCCCCATGGTGACCTTGTGGCTGCCGGTATCCAGGCTCAGGCCGCACTGGGGGAAGTGACGGCATTCGCCGCTGCTGACCCCGGCACGCTGGCGCAGCAGCACCCGGATGCGGGCCATCATCTCCCCTATGCCGAACGGCTTGCTCATGTAGTCGTTGGCCCCGGCATCCAGCAGCCGCACCTTCTCCTGCTCCGAATCCCGTGCCGACAGCACCAGCACAGGGTTGGGGTGGTGTTCGCGGATGGCCTGCAAGATCTGGATGCCGTCCCCGTCCGGCAGGCCGAGATCCAGGATCACCAGATCGGGGTTGAGGTGGCGGTACTGCGCCAGCCCTTCGTTGACGCCCACCGCCTCGCTCACCTGGTGCCCCTCGGCGACCAGGCTGATCCGCAGAAAGCGGCGAATGGCCGCTTCATCATCTATGACCAGGATATGGGCCATCTAGCCTCCAGAGGCGAGTGTTGGGGGCTGGGGACGGCTGACCCCAGGAGCCCGGAATGTGCGCATCATACCTCGGGTGAGTTGAGGGAGAGCGGCAGTGAGATACGCATGCAGGTGCCGTTGCCGTTGGGGCCGGCAAACGCCCAGATGCGACCACCGTGGGCTTCTATCATAGCGCGTGAAATGGCGAGGCCAAGCCCGGTGCCGCGACTGCCGCAATCACCCACCGGCTGGGTGTAGAAGAGGTTGAAGATCTTGTCCCGATCCGACTCGGCGATGCCGACCCCTATGTCGATGATGTCGATGATGAGGTCAGGGTCCGCCAGCATCACCTTGAACTCTATGGGGGTGCCGGCCGGCGAGTAGCGGGAGGCGTTGTCGAGGATGTTGACCAGTACCTGCTCGATCAGGGCGCCGTGCACATAGAGCTGGGGGATTTGCTGATCGAAGTGGATCAGCAGCTTGTGCTGGCGCCAGGAGGAGTCCAGCCGCTTGCGGGCACTATCCACCAGATCGGCGAGGTCGACCCACTCCCGCTTCAGCTGGAAGTCCGGGGAGCCGATGCGGGTCATGTCCAGCAGGTTCTGCACATAGCTGTGCAGGCGGCGCGCCTCCTCCTGCACCGAGTGGAGCAGCTCGCTGCGATCCTCGGCACTGATCCTGTCACCGTACTCCTGCAGTGTGCTGCCGGCCCCCATGATGGTCGCCAGCGGCGTCTTCAGATCGTGGGAGACCGAGGAGAGCAGGGCGGCGCGCATCCGATCCGTCTCCGCCTGCAGCTGGCTGTCGGCCAGCCGCTCGTTGAGATCGATCCGGGCCAGGGCGGCGCGGATGTCGGTGAGCAGGGCCTGCAACTGGTGTTCGGCGGAGGAGGCGAGCGGGCTGGCCAGCCGAATCCCCAGCACCAGTTCGTCGGTGAGGTGGTGGTACTGGGCCTCGGCGGCATTGAGGGTAGCGGTGTGGGCCCCGGCGCTCTGCTTCTGGGCCAGGCACCAGTCGATGGCGGCCTTGTCGGTCTGGCCCGGTCCCCGCACCTCGTCTCCGGCTCTGTACTGGTACTCCTCATCCAGGGCGAACACGGGCTGCCCCAAGGCCAGTGAGATGGCCTGGGTTCCCTGCCTGAGTACCTCCACCGGGCTGCTGGCGGTGGCCAGCCCCTGGCTCAGGGACAGCAGGGCGTTGCCGAGCTGCTGGGTCTCGCGCAGGCCGATCAACTGCTGACGCTGGCGGGAGGCGAGCCGCCCCGCCGTCATGCCGACGATGAGCAGCACGAACAGGGTGAGCAGGTCGCTGTGGCTGGCCACGCTCAGGGAGAAGTAGGGGGCGGTGAACAGCAGGTTGTGGGCGACGAACCCCAGCACGGCGGCCAGGATGGCGGGCACCAGGCTGGTGGTGAGGGCCGTGGCGAGTACCCCCAGCACGAACAGCAGCGGCAGGGAGGCGGGCGGCAGCCAGTGGGAGAGTCCCCAGGCGCTGGCTGAGGTCACCGCCATTATGGCGATGGCCAGCAGGCTCTGGCGAATGTCCTTGGGGTGGAGTGGTTGCAGCCTCAGTCCTGGCTTGTTCTTCTCCGTATCCACCAGCGTGATCTCGAATCCCTGTGCCTGTTTCAGCAGGTGCTGCACCAGGGAGCGGCGCCAGGGCGGGTTGTGGGGCTTGCCGAGCAACAGCTGCGAGACCTGCTGCTGTTCGGCCGTCTCCAGCAGGGCATCGGCGACCGCCGGGCTGGACAGGGTCAACACCTTGGCGCCGAGGTGAGAGGCCAGCGCCAGCGCCTGCTCCAGTTCAGGGGAGCGCTGCCCCTTGCTGTCGATGTGCACCACTAGCCAGGGCAGCTGGCGGCGCTGGGCGAAGCGGTGGCCGTAGCGCACCAGGGCCGAGCCGTGCTGATCACCGAGGCAGACCATCAGCTTGCCCCGCAGCGGCAGCGTGGTCTTGCCCGCCGCCTGCCACTGCAGTTGCAGATCCCCCTCCACGTGGCTGGCGGCAGTCTGCATCGCCAGTTCCCGCAGGGCGGTCAGGTTGTTGAGGGAGAAGAAGGATTGCAGGGCGGCCTTGGCCTGATGGGGCACATAGACCTTGCCCTCCTTGAGCCGGCCGAGCAGCTCTTTGGGGGGAAGGTCTATGAGGACTATGCTGTCCGCCTCCAGCAGCACCTGATCGGGCAGGGTCTCCTTGACCCTGACCCCGGTCAGTTGCCACACCAGATCGTTGAGGCTCTCCAGGTGCTGCACATTGAGGGTGGAGTAGACGTCTATGCCGGCGCCGAGCAGTTCCTCCACATCCTGCCAGCGTTTCTCGTGGCGGCTGCCGGGGGCATTGGTGTGGGCCAGCTCATCCACCACTACGATGGCGGGCTTGCGTTCGAGCAAGCCATCGAGATCCATCTCCTCCAGCCGTTGCTGGCGGTGGTGATGGAGCTTGCGTGGCTGGATGGCGAGCTTGTCGAGCAGCGCCAGGGTTTCCTGGCGCCCGTGGGTCTCGACCACGCCGATGAGAATGTCGACCCCTTCCTTGGCCTGTTCCCGTACCGCCTGCAACATGGCGTAGGTCTTGCCTACGCCGGGGGCGGCGCCGAGGAAGACCTTCAGCTTGCCCTTGTGTTCCTCTTCCAGGCTTGCCAGCAAGGCATCGGCCCGAACCTCATCACGCATTCCCGTGCTCCTGCTCCAGGCTTGCCAGCAGGGCACCCGCCTTTACCTCATCACGCATTCCCGTGCTCCTGCTCCATGCCTGCCAGCAGGGCAACCGTCTTTACCACATCACGCATCATCATCCTTATGGAGCAACCACCGGCTCGGTTCGAAAATCTGGGTCGCCCTCCAACTCGGGCCAGCCAGGCGCGCCATCATGCGTCCTTGTGCTGATCGAGCAACAGATTCAACTGGAGGATGTTGACCACCTGGGGGCCAAGGATACCAGCTTGTGTTGACGACTTGACCTGCTCCGTCAGGGAAGCGGGATCCAGCCCGCGTTGCTTGGCGACGCGATCCACCTGAGCCAGCACGGCATCCAGGGGCAGGTGGGGATCCAGGCCCGAACCTGAGCGGGTCAGCATGGCGGGGGACTGGTAGTTACCCTGGGCCTTGGCAAATTCGCTGCGCAGGGGGGAACTCACCCCCAGGTTGCTGGCGCCGCTGCCTATGGTGGT
The DNA here is from genome assembly GCF_046581335.1 of Aeromonas sp. DSM 116730. NCBI lineage: Bacteria > Pseudomonadati > Pseudomonadota > Gammaproteobacteria > Aeromonadales > Aeromonadaceae > Aeromonas > Aeromonas sp. DSM 116730. Next base: position 16,894 of record NZ_CP144265.1, read on the forward strand.
GAAGTCGCTGGCGGAGGGGCGGGAGTGGAAGTACTCCGCCCGTTCAAATTTCTGCGCCAGCAGGGCACTGCCGACCAGCTGCTGCTTGGCATCGGTCAGCTGGCTGCCGTTGGCCTGCCAGGGGAAGAACAGCTGGGCCAGCCCGGTGACGGCCAGGGGGTAGCCGACACCCAGCAGCAGGGTCAGGGTCAGCAGGGTTCTGATTGCTATCATGATTATCTCGCTCCAAACAGATTGATGGGGTGCAGGCCAGGCTTGCACCCGTTATGTGGTTACACCAGACCCAGGCCTGTGATGACCAGGTCGATCAACTTGATGCCCATGGATGGGGGCACGATCTGGCCGTGGATACCATCGTGAGGCGTTTTCATCACACCAGCCCCAGGCCTGTGATGACCAGATCGATCAGCTTGATGCCGATGAAAGGCACTATCAGGCCACCGAGCCCATAGATCAGCAGGTTGCGGCGCAGCAGGCTGGCGGCGGAGCCCTTCACGTTGACCCCCCGCAGTGCCAGCGGCACCAGCGCCACTATGATCAGGGCGTTGAAGATGATGGCCGACAGTATGGCGCTCTCTGGACTGCCGAGTTGCATCAGGTTCAGCGCCCCCAACTGCGGGTAGGCGGCGATGAAGAGGGCCGGCAGTATGGCGAAATACTTGGCCACGTCGTTGGCGATGGAGAAGGTGGTCAGGGCGCCCCGGGTGACCAGCAACTGTTTGCCCACCAGCACCACGTCCAGCAGCTTGGTGGGGTTGGAGTCCAGATCCACCAGGTTGCCCGCCTCCTTGGCGGCCTGGGTGCCTTCGTTCATGGCCAGACCCACATCCGCCTGGGCCAGTGCCGGTGCGTCGTTGGCACCGTCACCGCACATGGCGACCATGCGGCCATCGGCCTGCTCCTGGCGGATATAGGCCAGCTTCTTCTCCGGGGTCGCCTCGGCGATGAAGTCATCCACCCCGGCCTCGGCGGCGATGGCGGCGGCGGTCAGCGGGTTGTCCCCGGTGATCATCACTGTGCGGATCCCCATGTGGCGCAGGATCTGGAAGCGGGCCTTGATGCCTGGTTTGATGATGTCCTTGAGGTACACCACCCCCAGCAACTGCTCGTGGGTGCAGACCAGCAGCGGGGTGCCGCCCTGACGGGCGATGTTGTCGACCGCCTTCAGAATGAGCTCGGGCACTCCCTTGCGATCGAGGGAGAGGTAGTTGAGCACAGCATCCACGGCCCCCTTGCGATATTGATGACCGTTGCGATCCAGACCGCTCAGACGGGTCTCGGCGCTGAAGGGGATCACCTTGTCGCTCTCGAGCTGGCTCGGCTTGGCCATGCTCTTGCCGGCCAGGGTCAGGATGGACTTGCCCTCCGGCGTGTTGTCGCCGAGGGAGGCCAGCATGGCGGCCTGGGCCAGCAGGGAGGGATCGACCCCGGGGGCCGGGATCAGCTCGTCAGCCATGCGGTTGCCGAAGGTGATGGTGCCTGTCTTGTCGAGCAGCAGGGTGCGCACGTCACCGGCGGCTTCCACGGCACGACCTGACTTGGCGATCACGTTCAGCTTCACCAGCCGGTCCATGCCGGCGATGCCGATGGCGGAGAGCAGACCCCCTATGGTGGTCGGGATCAGGGTGATGAAGAGGGCCAGCAGGTAGAGGCGCGGTACCTGGGTGCCGTTGTAGTCGAGGAACCAGGGCAGGGTGGCGACCACCAGCAGGAAGATCAGGGTCAGACCCACCAGCAGGGCATCGAGCGCCATCTCGTTGGGCGTCTTCTGGCGCTTGGCTCCCTCGACCAGCGCTATCATTCTGTCGAGCGTGCTCTCCCCGGGATTGTTGGTCACACGGACCCAGATCTCGTCGGACACCACAGTGGTATTGCCGGTCACGCCGCTGCGGTCGGTGCCGGACTCGCGGATGACGGGGGCGGATTCCCCCGTGATGGCGGCCTCGTTGACGGAGGCGATACCGGCAATGACTTCACCGTCGGCCGGTATCATCTCGCCGCTGCGCACCAGCACCAGATCCCCTTTTTGCAGGCTGGTGGCCGGGATCCACTCGCCCTGGCCATCTTTCGGATCCCGCACCTTGCGTGCCTGAAGCTGGCTCATGCCCGCCTTCAGGCTGTCGGCCCGCGCCTTGCCGCGGCCTTCTGCCAGGGTCTCGGCGAAGTTGGCAAACCACAGGGTCAGCCACAACCAGGCAGTCAGCTGCCAGGCCAGGCTGGGGGTGACTCCCGACAGGGGCTGACCCAGCAGGGACTCCACGGTCGCCATCACGGCGGCCAGCCAGAGGGTGAACAGTATGGGGCTGCCAAACAGCGCCCTGGGGTTGAAGCGATAGAAGGCTTCGATCATGGCCTGCACGACTTGTGAGGTCTGTTTCTTGCCCTTGCCCTTCACCTTTTCGGTGCGGGCAGGGATGGAGATGGACTTGCTCATTTGAATGCTCCCAGCATCAGATGTTCGACCATTGGCATCGGTAAGGTGACTGACATGGACAGGGTCATCAGAGCGCTCCCAGTATCAGGAGATGCTCGGCGACGGGGCCCAGCGCCAGTACCGGCAGGAAGGAGAGACCGCCTATCAGCAGCACAGTGATGATCAGCAAGGTGATGAACAGCGGGCCGCGGATGGGGAAGTCACCCTCGCCGGCATCCTGTTGCGAGGCGCGCGAGAGCTGACCGGCGATGGCCAGTACCGGAATGATGTAGCCGAAGCGACCGAGCAGCATGGCCAGACCTATGGCGACGCACTGCCAGTTGTCCGCGGCGGCGAAGCCCCCGAAGGCCGAGCCGTTGTTGCCGGCGGCCGAGGCGTAGGCATAGATGAGGCGTGACAGGCCGTGAGGACCGTCGTGACCCATGATGGTGGCGGCATCCGGCATCAACAGCGTTACCCCGCCGATCACCAGAACCCCGACCGGCATCACCAGCATGCTGGCGACCACCCATTTCATCTCGGTGATCCCGAGGCGCTTGCCGAGATAGGTCGGGGTGCGCCCGACCATCAGGCCGCACAGGAACACGGTCAGCAGCACGAACAGCATCATGCCGTAGATACCGGCACCCACGCCGCCGAAGATGACTTCACCGAGCAACATGTTGATCATGCCGACCATGCCACCCAGCGGGGTGAAGCTGTCGTGCATGGCGTTGACCGAGCCGTTGGAGGCCGAGGTGGTCGCCACTTCCCAGATGCTGGAGAGCACGGGGCCGAAGCGGCTCTCCTTGCCTTCCCAGTTGCCTGCCTGGGTGGTGAGCTGGGCGAGCGCCGGATCCGGTTGTAGCTCCTGATAGACGGAGAGGCCGAGCCCCAGCACGAACAGCAGTGTCATGGCAGAGAGGATGGCGCGGCCGTGGCCGGAATCCTTCACGTAACGGCCCAGGGTACAGACCAGGGCGGCGGGAATGGTCAGCAGGGTGACCATCTCCAGCCAGTTGGAGAGGGCGGTCGGGTTCTCGAACGGGTGGGCCGAGTTGACGCCGAAGAAGCCGCCACCGTTGGAGCCGAGCTGCTTGATGGCGATCTGCGAGGCGGCAGGGCCGAGCGGCAACAGCTGCTCCTGGCCTTCCAGGGCATGGAACGGCAGATAGGCCGACAGACTCTGGGGAACCCCTTGCCAGACCAGCAGCAGCGCCATGATCAACGCCATGGGCAGCAGCACGTAGAGGCAGAAGCGCACCAGATCCTGCCAGAAGTTGCCAAGATGTATGGTCTGCTGGCGGGAAAGACCGCGGAACAGCGCGACGGCGACTGTGGCACCGGTGGCGGCGGAGACGAAGTTCTGGGTGGTGAGCCCCACCATCTGGCTGAAGTAGGAGAGGCTGGCCTCACCGGAATAGGCTTGCCAGTTGGTGTTGGTCATGAAGCTGACGGCGGTGTTGAAGGCGAGTTGCCAGCTCAGGCCCGGCAGCTGTTGCGGGTTGAGGGGCAGCAGGCCCTGGGCCATCAGGATCAGGAACAGCAGACCGAAACCGGCGCCGTTGAAGGCCAGCAGGCTGAGGGCGTAGGACTTCCAGTCCTGCTCCCGTCCGTCCGTGCCACAGCAGGCCAGGGTGGCGCGCTCGACCGGCGCGAGCCAGCGACTCTTGCCCTCGAACACGCGATACATATAGCTGCCGAGCAGGGGTGCCGGCAGCAGGACCAGCAGCACGAAGGCCACCGGATAGATTATTTCTTGCCACATGTTCTAGTTCCTCACTCGTGACTACGCGTGAGTGCGCGCATCAGGTAACCCATCAGGGCGAGGACCAGCAGCAGATATAGCCAATTCATAACGACTCCGTTGAGATAATTAGCGTCGAGAGTCGATGCATATCCATATCGACCCCGTTGGTGTCATTGACGCTGAAAGGGTATGTAAAACCGGCGTAAAGGCGCCATAAAGGGGCATTGGGGGAGCGTAAAATCGGCGTAAAGAAGGCCGCTTTCAGTGGGAATTGGGCGGGGAGGAGATCAAAAAACCCGGCCTGGGCCGGGTTGAAGTGAAGGATGACACCATTGCCAAATCACCTGTCAGTCTTCATCAGGCATCACCATGCGCAGAGGGCGGGTTCCAATCTTCGCGCCAGTCACTTCATCTACCGCGACGGCTCTAATCTCTGTGCCGGCCTCCATGTCGAAGAAACGGATCAGGTTGTTGTCGCCCCGATATTGGCGACCCCACTCACCAATCATGAAGAGTATCGGTAGAAAATCGCGACCGGCTGTGGTCAGCAGATACTCCTCGCGCGGAGGGTGTTCCGAGTAGAGCCTTTTTTCCAGCAAGCCCTCTTCAGTCAGTGTCGCCAGTCGGCGAGTCAGCATCGTGGGGGCTATCCCCAGATTTTTCCGGAACTGGTCAAAGCGAGTGAGGCCTGCATGGGCATCGCGCAGGATCAATAGGCACCAGGCATCACCAGCAACAGCGATGCTGCGCGCGATCGGGCACGGGGTGTCGTAACTATTTTTTTTGTTCATATCGTTTTGATAGTGACTTGGTGATGAATTGACAGTAATGTTGGTATCAATTTGATAGTAACACTGCGACGACACACAATCCATCCAACACGGAGATCTCGGTCATGGGTAACAATACAGCCGGGGGACCAGCCGGTCAGAACCCAGTCACGGCAATGCGGCAGACGGGGGATATACATTGGAAAGATGTGCCGACCCGCACCCTTGATGTGAACGGAACATCGTTTGCCTATCGGGCGCTGGGCCCCGACACCGGTGTGCCGGTGATCTTTTTGCACCATCTGATGGCGGTACTCGATGACTGGGATCCCGGTGTTATCGACGGCATCGCCGCGAAGCGCCGGGTTATCGCTTTCGATAATCGCGGAGTCGGCGCCTCGGGTGGCGTGGTTCCGCATACCATCGAGGAGATGGGACGTGATGCCATCGCCTTTATTCGCGCCATGGGATTGCCGCAGGTCGATCTGCTCGGGTTTTCGTTAGGCGGTGGTATAGCGCAAATGGTGGCTTTGCAGGCGCCGGATCTGGTGCGCCGGATTGTGCTTGCCGGAACCGGGCCGCGGGGAGGTGGCGGTATCGACGAGATCAACAAGATTGCCGCCACCGCCTACCTCAAAGCGGCATTGACGCTGAACGATCCGCGCCACTTCCTATTTTTTCCCCGCACACCGGATGGCAAGCGCGCGGCAAAAGAGTACTTCTCTCGCCTGAAAGAGCGCACGACTGACCGTGACCAGCCCATCTCCCTGCAGGCCAGATATGCCCAGCTCAAGGCGATCCGGAGTGCTGGATTGAGTGTGCCGGATGATCTCTCGGTCATCACACAACCGGTGTTCGTGGCCAATGGTGACCATGACCTGATGGTCGATAGCCGACTGTCAGCAGACATGGCTCGCCGGTTGCCGAATGCCCGACTGGCGATTTACCCCGACTCGGGGCACGGTGGCGTCTTTCAGCACTATCGGGCCTTTGTACCCGAGGTGCTGGCCTTCCTCGCGGATGACGCAAACCTGACCCCGATGCACAGCCAAGGATAAATGACCGAACCATGAAAGCACTCACATTCAAACGCTACGGCAAGTCGCCGGAGATTGGGATCACGGATATCCCCCGTCCTGTGCTGAAGGCGGACGAACTGCTGGTTCAGGTTTATGCCGCCGGCCTGAACCCGATCGACAACATGATTCCGACCGGAATGTTCAAACCTGTGCTTCATTTTCAGCTTCCCGCCACATTGGGCAGCGATCTGGCCGGTGTCGTGACCGAGGTTGGCAGTCAGGTGACCCGTTTCAAACCGGGCGATGCCGTTTTCGCCACTATTTTCGATCTCGGTACCGGATCGCTGGCCGAATTTGCGGTGGTGCCTGAGCGCGCAGCGGCGTTGAAACCAGCCAATCTGGATTTCGTGCAAGCCGCCTCGATCCCTATGGTCGGGCTCACCTCATGGCAAGCACTGAAGGAGCGCGCCAATCTGCAGGCTGGCCAGAAGGTGTTTATCCCTGCCGGATCCGGTGGCATCGGCACCTTTGCTATCCAGCTTGCCAAGCTGCTGGGGGCCAAGGTGGGCACCACCGTCAGCACCGGTAACATCGAGCTGGTGCGCGAGCTGGGGGCCGATGAGGTGGTCGATTACAAGCAACAGGCATTCGAGCACCAACTGCACGGCTACGACACCGTGCTGGGGACGGTCAGGGGAGATGCGATCGAAAAAGCCATCGATATCCTCAAGCCGGGCAGCAAGATTATCTCCCTCACCGGCCCGCTGGATGCTGCCTTCGCGCGTGCCCGGGGGCTGAACGTATTGCTCCGCCTCCTGTTCGGGTTGATGAGCAGAAAAATCAGGTCGCGGGCGAACAAGCGGAACGTCGCCTACTCGTTCCTGTTTGTGCGTCCCGATGGTGACCAACTCACCGAAATCGGCGAGCTGCTCGATGCTCAACGCATCAAGCCGGTCATCGACAAGGTATTCCCGTTCGACCAGGCCAAAGAGGCGCTGGAATACCTTGCCAAGGGGCACGCCCGGGGCAAGGTCGTCGTCAGCATCAAGCAGTGATCACGGCCGCATTGGCTCGTTCACCCACTCCATCCATATCAAGGAAAATACCATGACCCCACTTCCGACCGTCTTTATCACCGGCGCCTCCAGCGGTATCGGTGCCACCTATGCCGAACGTTTTGCTCGCCGTGGCCACGATCTTGTTCTTGTTGCGCGCAACAAGTCGCGCCTGGATGCGCTGGCCATGCGCCTGCGTGAGCAACACCAGATAGCCGTTGAGGTGCTGCAGGCTGACCTGACCAATTCGGCAGAGCTGCCGGCACTGGAAACTCGCCTGCGGCATGATGCACGTATCGGCATCCTCATTAACAATGCAGGCATGCCGCAATCCGGGAGCTTTCTGGATCAATTTCCCGAGACCATCGAATCCCAGATCGCACTGAACATAACCGCATTAACGCGGCTCGCCGCAGCGATCGCACCGCGCCTTGCGCAATCCGGCACGGGGAGCATCGTCAACATCGGTTCGGTGGTGGGATTTTCGCCCGAGTTCGGTATCTCTCTCTACGGTGCGACCAAAGCCTACGTGCTGTTTTTGTCGCAGGGGCTGGCTCATGAACTGTCACCCAAAGGGGTCTACGTGCAAGCCGTGTTGCCGGCCACAACCCGCACCGAAATTTGGGCGCATGCAGGTGTGGATGTCAACACTCTCCCCGAGGTTATGGAAGTGGGTGAGCTGGTTGATGCAGCACTGGTCGGGTTCGATCGCCGCGAGTTGGTGACGATTCCGCCGCTTCATGTCGCCGAACGCTGGACCGCTCTGGATGATGCACGTCAAGGGCTGATGTCGGATCTTCGCCAAGCCCATGCGGCCGAACGATATCAGCCGCAAGCCTGAACACCTCAATGTGCCAGATTGGACTTGAATGCAATGCGAGGAGATTCGCTCGTCATGCCACCCAACCTGACAGCCTACTGCGGAAGAGCCGCAGTGTGATGGCGGTACTGATGCGCAGACCGTGATCGAATCTCGCCTGTTGGTGATAGCGCTGCTACAGGAAGTGGTTAGCGTGTGGTGGCCCACTCTTTCATGAGGTTGGGAGGAGGGGGGAAAGGGAAATTCAGTTGTCGAAGCCGGCCTGATGGTGATCAGGCCGGCTTCGACGTGCTTATCGCATTGTCACAAACTCTTCCGCGCTGGTGGGATGAGGTGTGGGAACGCAGTTGTTGAAGTTGGCCTGATAATGACAGGCCAGCTTCAGATGCACTTATCGCATGGTCACAAATTCTTCTGCACTGGTGGGGTGAATGGCGACGCAGTTGTCGAAGTCCGCCTTGGTGGCCCCCATCTTCATGGCGACGCCGAAGCCTTGCAGTATCTCGTCCATCGCAAAGCCGATGCCGTGCAGGCCGACCACCTTCTCCTCGGGGCCGACGCAGACCAGTTTCATCCGGGTAGGCTGGCGATGCTGGGTCAGGGCCGAATACATGGCGGTGAACTGGCTGCGGTAGACCTTGACCTGGCTCTCGCCATACTCGGCGATGGCCTCCGGCTCGGTCAGTCCTATGGTGCCTATGGGCGGGTGGCTGAACACCACGGTCGGCACCAGATCGTAGTTGAGGTGCTCGTCGGGCTTGTTGTTGAACAGCCGCTCCGAGAGGCGACGACCGGCCGCGACGGCCACAGGGGTGAGCTGGATGCGGCCGGTGTTGTCACCCACCGCATAGAGGTTGGCGACGGCGGTATTCTGGAACTTGTCGGTCGGGATGAAGCCCTGCTCGTCCAGGGTGATGCCGGTGGCGGCCAGGTTGAGGTTGTCGGTGGCCGGTACGCGGCCTATGGCCCAGATCAGGCAGTCCACAGTGAGGTGGCGGCCATCTTCCAGTTGCAGGGTCAGGCTGTCGTCGGCGTTCTTGACCACGGCCTTGGGCACGGCGTGGGTGTGCAGCTTGGGCCCTTCCTGCGCCATGATCTCCACCAGGGTCTCGTGGATCATGGGGTCGAAGTTGCGCAGCGGCGCGTGCTTGCGCACCACCAGATGGGTCTCTGAGCCGAGGGCCTGCATTACGCCGGCGATCTCGACCGCGATATAGCCGGCACCGACCACGGCGACCCGTCTTGGCTGGGCTTGCAGATCGAAGAAGCCGTCGGAGTCGATGCCGAGTTCGGCACCCGGTATGGTCGGGACTTCGGGGCGGCCGCCGGTGGCGATCAGTATGTGATCGGCGCTGTACTGCTCGCCATCAACCTCGATAGTGTTGCTGCTGACGAAACGGGCGAAGCCCTTGATGACGGTGATCTGGTTCTTGCCCAGCACGTTCTCGTAGGACTTGTGGATGCGGCCAATATAGGCCTGACGGGACTCGACCAGCTTGGCCCAGCTGAAGTGATTGAGGGTGGTGTCGAAGCCGTAGTCGGCCCCGTATCTCAGGGCATCGGCGATCTGGCCGGCATACCACATGGCCTTCTTCGGCACGCAGCCGACGTTGACGCAGGTACCCCCCAGCTCTTTGGCTTCAATCAGGGCGACTTTCTTGCCGTACATGGCAGCCCGGTTGGCCGAGGCGATGCCGCCGCTGCCGCCGCCGATGGCGATATAGTCAAAATGCTGTGCCATTGCGAGGTTCTCCGCTCGTTAAGAATGCAATCACAGCATGATGGGGACAAAGTGGCCGGCTCACAAGAGCCGGCGCTCAGTTCTGCCGGATCGGCAGGCGGATATGGAACTGGGCACCCTGACCCGGTTCGCTGGCGCAATGGATGCGGCCACGGAGCAGTTGCACCACCAGGTTGTAGATGATGTGGGTGCCGAGCCCGCTGCCACCCTGGCCCCGCTTGGAGGTGACGAAGGGATCGAAGATGCGCGGCAGTATCTCAGGGGGGATGCCGCGACCGTTGTCACTGTAATCGATGACGAGTTCGTCACCCTGCTGCTCCACCCTGATGGTGATCTTCTTGGGCCTGTCCCAGCCGTCGAAACCGTGATGGATGGAGTTGAGGATCAGATTGGAATAGATCTGGGTGAAGCTGCCGGGGAAGGAGTAGATGGCCAGCTTGGGATCGCACTGGATGTCGACCTCGCACTGGGCCTTCTTCAGCTTGTAGCCGAGGGAGACCACCACCTGATGCAGGTTGTCGGCGAGGCTGAAGTTGTAGCGCGCCTCGGATGACTGATCCACTGCCACCTGCTTGAAGCTGGCGATGAGCTCGGAGGCCCGCCTCAGGTTGCCCTGCAGCAGTTGCATCGACTCGTCGAGGTTCTGGGTGAACTCGTTGAGATAGGAGCGCGACAACTGCTTGGCTTCTAGGTGCTGCTTGAAGTCGGCCACCCGCTCCTGCAGATAGGAGGAGGCCGTGACGCTGATGCCGATGGGGGTGTTGATCTCGTGGGCCACGCCGGCCACCAGGGAACCCAGGGAGGCCATCTTCTCCGACTCCACCAGGGTCTGCTGCGCCTGTTTCAGATCGTCATAGGCCTTGCCCAGCTGGTCGTTAGCATCGCTCAGGCTGCGGGTACGCTCCGCCACCTTGCCTTCCAGCTGTTCGTTGAACAGTATGATTTCCCGCTCCACCTTCTTGAGGGGGGTGATGTCATAACCGAAGCCAATCAGATACTTGAGATTCGGCCCCTCGTAGAAGGGGGCGAAGGTCCACTGCAGGACGAGCTCGCTGCCCTGCTGGTCATGCATGGTGATCTCCCTGTCCTCGAGGGAGCCCTGATCCGCCAGGGTGGCCGCCAGCTCGGCACGCTGCTCCTCGCTGACAAACAGATCCAGCCAGTTGTGCTGCAGCAGCTCCTCGTGGTGGTAGCCGGTGAGCAGTATGGCGGCCGGGTTGATGCTGGCGATGTTGAGATCCGGCTCCATGCAGCAGATGACCATGTTGGCGGAGTTGATCAGGGTGGCGGAGAAATCCCGCTCCTGCTGGAGCTGATCCGCCGCCTGATGGCGGGCGTTGAACTCGTCGTTCAATCGGGTGCGCATCTGGTTGAGGGTGGCGGCCAGCGCATCGAACTCATCCGGATGTTTGCGGGGCAGGGGACGCCCTTCCAGGGTCAGCTCCACCGCCAGCCGATCCAGACTCAGTTTCTGGGCATAGCTGACGATGCGGTTGATATGACGGATCACCAGGTAATAGATGATGACCAGGATACAGAGTGAGACGACCAGGGTCTTGATGGTCTGGCTGACCAGGATCAGCACCGACTTCTCGATGAGGCGCTGGTAGACCTGATCCAAGGTGGCGGCGACGAACAGCTTGCCGACCACCTCTCCCTGATAGGTGAGGCTGAATTCGCGGGAGATGTCGTATTGCGCCTGCTCCACCCCCTGGGTCAGCAGCGGCACTTCCGAGTTGCCCAGCATCTCCTTGACCATGACGAACTGCATGTTGGGCAGGTTCATGATGCCTTCGATCTGCACCTTGACCTGCTCTTCATCCAGGTTCCACAGACTGGCGGAGATGGGTTGCAGGAAGGAGGCCTCGATCTGGTCGATGCTGGCCTCTATGACGGTGACGTCCTTGTTGTAGTCCCAGGCGAGCTGCAACACCGTGATGACCAGCGCCAGCACTGTGCTGCAGATCAGAATGTAGGAAAGCAGACGATAAGAGAGTCCGTTAAGGCCTATGGCCTTGGAGAAGATTCCTGACATGGCATCCTTGCGGTCTGGATTGCGAACGGCCTAGTTTAACTGCTTCATGGACTCATGTCGTGTGCCATCAAATGGATAAAAATAAGGCCCCTTTCGGGGCCTTGTTGCTGTTGGCTGAGGATCAATGGTTTCCTTTCGCCTTGGCTGGAATGGACTCGTCGAATTCCGGCAGCGGTTTGTGCTCCGAGGCCAGGAAGGTGTAGATCACCGGCAGCACGAACAGGGTGAACAGGGTGCCGATGGCCAGACCCGCCACTATGACGATGCCGATGCTGAAGCGCTGGGCCGCGCCCGCGCCTGCTGCATAGAGCAGCGGGATCAGGCCGGCAATCATGGCCGCCGTGGTCATCAGGATGGGGCGCAAACGAACCTTGGCAGCCTGCATCACGGCCTGCATCCGGTTCATGCCGTGCAGCAGCTGCTCCTCCTTCGCCACCTCGCAGATCAGAATACCGTGCTTGGTAATCAGACCGACCAGGGTGATGAGGCCCACCTGGGAGTAGATGTTCATGGTGGCCAGGCCCCATGCCAGGGCAATCAGGGCCCCGCTGATGGCAAGGGGTACCGACACCATGATCACCAGGGGGTCACGCACCGACTCGAACTGGATGGCCAGCACCAGGAAGATGATGGCCAGGGCCAGGGCGAAGGTGGCATAGAGCGCATTGCCCTCGGTCACGAACTGGCGGGCTTCCCCCATGAAGTCGTAGCGATAGCCTTGCGGCAGCTTCTCTTCGGCGGTGGCCTTGAACCAGTTGATCGCATCCCCCATGGCCACGCCAGGTGCCGGTACGGCGCCTATGGTGGCGGAGTTCAGCTGGTTGAAGTGGGGCAGGGCGCGGGGCTCGCCAACCACTTCAATCTTGATCAGGCTGCCCAGCGGGATCGACTTGCCGTCGGCGGCGCGCACGTAGTAACCCTTGATGGACTCGGGGTTGAGACGGTACTTGCGCTCCACCTGCGGAATCACCTCGTAGGAGCGGCCATCCAGATCGATCCGGTTGACGTAACCGTCCGCCATCATGGTGCCCATGGTGGTACCTATGTCCTGCATGGTGATGCCGTAGGCACCCGCCTTGTCCTTGTCGATGCTGATCTTCATGGTGGCCGAGTCGTAGTTCAGATCGAGATCCGAATAGACGAACTGGCCGTTGGCCTGGGTCGCCGCCAGCATCTCACCCGCGATCAGGAACAGGCTCTCGAAGCTGTTCGGGGTGGTGATGACGAACTGGATAGGCAGACCGCTGGAGGCACCTGGCAGCTCGGGGAACTGGAAGGTGGTGATGGCCATCCCAGGGATGTCCTTCACCAGACCGGCCACCCGATCCAGCACCTCTTTCTGGCTCGCCTCACGCTGGCTCCAGGGCACCATGGAGGCGATGCCGAAGGCCTGGTTGGCGTTGAACACCCCGGAGAATACCTGGGAGTAGGCGATCTCGGGCTGGTCATCCAGCACCTTGTTCACATCCGCCATGGTGTTTTCTATGTAGTCCAGGTTGGCATTGGACGGTGCCGTCCCCAGCACGGCCATGACGCCCTTATCCTCGGACGGGGCCAGCTCGCTCGGGATGAACTTGAACAGCAACGGCAGGCTGCCGAACACTATGACGGCGAACAGTATGACCACGATGCGGTGCTGCATGACAGCATGCAGCATGCTGTCATAGCGGGCCGTCATCCGATCCAGCAGGTGATGCACAGTGCTCTCGAACTTGCTCGGGGTCTCGTTGGCCCTGAGCATCTTGGAGCACATCATGGGGGACAGGGTCAGGGCTATGATGCCGGAGACGAATACGGCCCCCGCCAGGGTCAGCGCAAACTCCTTGAACAGGGAGCCTGTGATGCCCCCCATCAGTGCGATAGGCGCGTACACCGCAGCCAGGGTCACCGTCATGGCGATGACCGGCACCGCGATCTCCCGGGTGCCTATGATGGCGGCCCTGAACGGTTCTTCCCCCTCCTTGATGTGACGATCGACGTTCTCCAGCACCACTATGGCGTCATCCACCACCAGACCGATGGCGAGCACCATGGCCAGCAGTGTCATCAGGTTGATGGAGAAACCGAACATGTCCATCATCATCACCACGCCGATGAGACTCAGCGGTATTGTGATGATCGGGATGATGACGGCCCGGAAGGAGCCGAGGAACAGGGTGATCACCACCAGTACTATGGCGGCCGCTTCCAGTATGGTCTTGATGACCTCGTGGATGGACTCGTTGATGGCGATGGTGGAGTCATACAGGATGTTGACCTGCATGGTGCTCGGCATGTTGCTCTTCAGGCTCGGCAGCAGCTCCAGCACATCGTGGGCGATGTTGATGGGGTTGGCGGTCGGCGCGGCGTTGATGGCCAAGACCACGGCTTCACGGCCGTTGGCGCTGGCGCGATAGATGTCGTGGCTCTTCTCCAGCGACACCTTGGCGATGTCGGAGAGGCGGATCACCTTGCCATCCCGGGTCGCTACCACCAGACGCTTGAGCTCGTCGGTATTGCTGACCTGGGTCTCGGCATTGCCGTTGAACAGGGTGAAATAGCCGGTGGCCTGACCGGTGGCCGACTGATAGTTGTTGCTGTTGAGCACAGTCATCACGTCGCTGGCGGTCAGGTCGAAGGCGGCCATCTTGGCCGGATCCAGCCACACCCGCAGGGCAAACTCGACCCCGCCGTAGAGGTCAACCTTGGATACCCCGCCCACGGTGAACAGCTGGGGCTTGATGACCCGCTCCAGGTAGTCGGTGATCTGGCTGGAGTTCAGCTCGGGGCTGGTGAAGCCCATGTAGAGCACCGCAGTGGTGGAACCCGTGGAGGAGGTGACCGAAGGGTCTTCCGCCTCTTTGGGCAACTGGGAGCGCACCGAGTTGACCTTGGCCAGGATGTCGGACAGCGCGGCGTTGGGGTCGGTGTTCAGCTTCATGTAGGCCGTCACCGTGGAGCTGCCCAGCTGGCTGGAGGAGGTCATGAAGTCGATATTGTCGGCTTGTGCGACCGCCTGCTCCAGAGGCTGGGTGATGAAGCCCTGGATCAGATCCGAGCTGGCGCCATAGTAGCTGGTGTTGACCGTGATGACGGTGTTGATCACCTCGGGATATTCCCGCACCTGCATCTTGAAGATGGCCTGGAAGCCCAGCAGGGCTATCAGGAAGCTGAGCGAGATCGCCAGCACCGGCCGTTTTATGAATATGTCAGTAAATCGCATCGCAGATCTCCGCGCTTACAGCATCGGGGTTTGTGCCGGAACGGCAAGGGCATCGTTTTCGACCACGTGCACCTTGGTATCGTTGCTCAGGCGAACCTGACCCGACAGCACGATTTGATCGCCAGCCTTGATGCCGGACAACACATGGACATCATTGCCGCGACGCTCACCCGCCTTCACCACCACCTGCTTGGCGCGTTTCACGCCGTCTGCCTCGTGAATGACGTAGACGTTCTCGCCATAGAGGGTGAAGGAGATGGCAGACTGCGGGATCACAATCTGGTCTTTCACCGTGGGCAATATGATGCTGGCGCGGGCAAACATGCCGGAGCGCAGCTGACCGTCGTTGTTCGGGATGTTGGCTTGCACCTGGATCAGGCCGCTCTGGTAGTTGACGGCAGGTTCGATGGCGGTGATCTGGCCGTCAAACTGGGTCTGGGGATAGGCATCCACGTTGATCTTGACGGTCTGGCCGAGGGAAATCTTGGAGATGTCGGTCTGGGGCACGGTGAAGCGCAGGCGCATCACGCTGGTGTCTTCCAGCCGCACTATCTCGGTACCGGGTTCCAGGTACTGACCGAGGAAGACGTTGCGCAGACCCACGACGCCACCGAAGGGGGCACGGACTTCGCGGCGGGCTATGGTGCCCTTCAGGCTGTCGATGTCCGCTTCCAGTGAGCGATAGGCCGCTTCGGCATCATCCAGCTGATCCCGGGAGATGGAGTTCTTCTGGTACAGGTTCTGGTAGCGCTCGAACTTGGCACGAGCCGCAGGCAGCCTGGCCTGGGAGGCGTTCAGGTTGGCCTTCTCCACGCTGGAGTCCAGGCTCAGCAGCAGTTGATCCGCCTTGACCTGAGCCCCGGATTCGAAGCTGATCTTGTCTATGGTGCCCGCCAGCTCACTGGAAAGGGTGACCCCCTGGTTAGGCTCGATGAAGCCGATCGCCTCTATGGTGGGGACCCAGTCTTGCGCCTTGGTCACCATGGCGGTCACCGGGAACTCGGGCTCGGGTCGATTGGCCATGAACTCTGCAATCTTCTTCTGCTTGAACATATTGAAGCCGATGACACTGCCGAACAGGGCGAGTGCTATCAGCAACATGATGGCCATCCACTTTTTCATGAACAGGCTCCTGTGATGGAATAATTAGGGTTTAAAATGGCATTCCAGCTGGCCCGGATGACCGTCTCCAACTGTTCTTGCGTCAACTCAAATTCGTGAGCCTGGCGTTGTTGTACCAGGTTGACCACGCAGCTCAGGCTCAGGGCCTGCAGCACCAGAACGGGCAAATCGATGAACAGACCCTGCTGGCGTCCCTGTTCGAAGAAACGCTCAAGTGGGGCCCATGTCGCCATTATGACCGGATCCCGCTCCAATTCAGCCCCCAATGGAGAACTTTCGTACTGCAATTTGCATTTCAGTACATTGGGATGGCTGGCAAAGAGGGCGTCGATATTGAGCCAGAGGCGTCGATACTGCCGATATGACACCTCTTCTATCTGCACATCTTCCATGACCAAGGGATGACACTTGAGAATGGTGTGCTGATAAAGCTGGCGGACAAGATCATCCTTGTCGCTGAAGTAGCGATAGATGGTGCCTGCCGCTACCTTGGCTTTCTTGGCAACCGCGGCGATGGAAAGGCCGTAGAAGCCCTGCTCGCCGAGGATTTCGTGCGCTGCCTCGAAAATCCGTTCTTTCTTATCCATGATGATCAGACTTCAGCGAGTGAATGAACGTTCATTCATTCTAGGTGGAGAGGAAAGCAAGTCAAGGGATGCCGGCCACTTTACTGCCAGAAGAGGATCCAAAAGCGGGCCGAGTGAGGACGTTTTTGGCCGAATGGCTGAAGAAGAGGTATAAAAGTGCACGAAAAGATTGAAAAACAAACACTTGAACCGTGGGGATAAAAAAAGAGTAGACAAGGTGGGCGCCATCATCAATAATGCGCCCCGTTCGACAGCGTAGCGCCCGTAGCTCAGCTGGATAGAGCGCTGCCCTCCGGAGGCAGAGGTCACAGGTTCGAATCCTGTCGGGCGCACCATCTAAGTGCGCCAGTTAAGCGGGCGTTGTTGTGGAACAAAACAGCTGTGGTGGCTGTAGCTCAGTTGGTAGAGTCCCGGATTGTGATTCCGGTTGTCGTGGGTTCGAGCCCCATCAGCCACCCCATTTTACAGCTTGTCAGGTATGCGAAGGTGGCGGAATTGGTAGACGCGCTAGCTTCAGGTGTTAGTGCCCCCCGGGTGTGAGGGTTCGAGTCCCTCTCTTCGCACCATACTTGCTGTATGACGAGGATGACCACATGGTCATCTTTGTATTTTGGAAATACCCATCGGTGATTAGCGCAGCCCGGTAGCGCATCTGGTTTGGGACCAGAGGGTCAAAGGTTCGAATCCTTTATCACCGACCACATTCTGAAAACCTCGCTTCGGCGGGGTTTTTGCTTTTCTGCGTATCTATCATTCCTCTGTCACCTCTTCTTACATTTCTGCAGGCGCCTGTTCGCCGCGAGTTCGGTATGCTTGGCCGGGAGCCACCAGAATAGTGGACACCCGCGACCCATTCAGACACAGGCCTATGCATCATCATGCCCCTTCACATCCGATTGCTCGCCCTGATGGCACTGCTGCTCGGCGGTTGTGCCTTGCAGCCGAGACCTGAGACTCTTCTGCTGGGGGCCGCCCCCAGGTCAACGCCGGTTCCCCCGGCCACCCTGGTAACCGGCGGCGGCTTTTGCGTGGCCCTGAGCGAGCAGGGTAGCCTGCTCACCCAGCCTTGCGATCAGAGCCCCCGCCAGCTGTTCACCTGGGATGCGGGGGCCTTGCAGCTGGCGCAGGGTTGCCTGATCGCCAAGGGGGATGACGGCCTCGCCGTGGGAGAGTGTCAGGACGACAGCCGTCAATGGCAGTGGCAGGGGGATAGACTGTTCAACCGGCAGGTTTCACTGTGTCTGGATGTGGCTGGTCGCCGCCACAGAGCCGCCGTGCCGCTGAGATTGGCCGAGTGTTACGGTGGCGCCAATCAGAGCTTCACTTGGGCGCCGACCGGCAGCCTGCTGGATCGCCTTGGCCTGCCAGGTCTCAGTTGATGATGGGGCTACGCTGGGTGGCATAGGGATTCCCATAGGCTCTATCGCAGGGGCCCTGAGCGGCGCTCTGGTCGGCGGTGCAACCGGTGGGGGTGTCGGGCTATGGCTGGGTCGCACCCTGGATCGCCAGCTCTCCCGGCAATACTGGTGCAAGGAGTGCAACCACAGCTTCAAACGATGAGGGCACTCGCGCGCCATAGTGTCATGGCGATCCCGGGGAGATCGCCATGATGGCAGGGATCAGGCCGCGCCAGTCTGATTGATGGCGAACAGCTGCTCCAGATAGACGGCGACGCCATCCTCATCCGAACTCAGGGTTCTGTCGTGTTCGCTCAGGGCCAGCTTGAGACGATCATGGGCGTTGCCCATCACCACACCCCGGCCCACCATGCTCAGCATCTCGAAGTCGTTCATGCCATCACCGAAGGCGACAGCCTGGGACATCTCAAGCCCATGCTGCTCCAGCACGGCGCGCACGGCATTGCCCTTGTGCACCCCGGCGTGCATCACCTCGAGGCAATCCGGCAGGGAGAAGGTGACGTTGACTCGATCACCATAACGCTGGTTGAGCTCAGCCTCTATCTGCAGCAGCTTCTCGTGTTCGCCGATGTAGAAGACCTTGTTGATCTTGTCCAGCGGGTGGCTGGCGAGATCGGTCAGGCGATAGCTGAAGCCGGAATCGTGATGGAACTGCAGCAGCCAGGGCATCTCCTCTTCCACCAGCCATTCATCGCCGTAGTAGACGTTGATGTGGATGGAGGGGTCGCGCTCCAGCGCGATCAACTCGGCCGCCACCGTGCTCGGCAGTGCCTGGTTGAAGACGAGAGTATCCTGCTTGTCGTGCACCACGGCGCCGTTGGAGGTGATGAGGTAGATATCCAGCCCCAGGGCATCGCGGATGCTGCGCACATCCACATGGTGACGGCCGGTGGCCACCACGAACTTGATCCCCTGATCGACCAGACGGTGCAGGGTATCCCGGGTGCGGGGGGAGATCTGGTGCTGCCCGTTGAGCAGGGTACCATCGAGATCGGACACAACTACCTTGAACATCATTACCTCGGCATCAGTGGAACGCCGGGGCAGTGTACCCCAGCGTCTTGCGTCACCCCATTTATTTAGGGATCCAAAAAATAACCAGTCCCGGGGTCTGTTGCCGTGCCGGACCAGGCCGCGCCTGGGTGGCAGGTGACGCCATGCTGGACACGGGACGCTGGCCACTCCCCTGGCAAGTCATGCAACTGGCCACTAGAAGCGGGCGAAGAAGTCCAGGGTCGCGGTCAGCGTGGGCAGACGCTGGGCATCGGCCTCGATAAACAGCTCGTGCCAGCCCCCCTCGATCCGCAGCGGCTTGCCCCCTTCACAACTGGCCCTGGTGCAGAACTCGTCCTGGGCCGCATTGTCGACTATGCCGTCATCCCCCGCCTGGATCAGCAGCAGTGGCGTCTTGATCCTGTCTGCCTCCGCGATGGCGGCATCCCCGGCCTTGATACCCTCGCGGATCCAGTGGGCCGTCACCCCACCCAGCTTGATCTGCGGGCGCTGCTCATAGAGCTGGCGGAATGCCTGGTAGCGGGGCTCGCTGTGGCTCAGGCCGTTGTCGGCGAATTCATGGGAGACATAGCCGGTCTGGCCCGGGCCATAGGGGGGCTCGCCCCACCAGCTGCCGACCGTATCCATGGTAGCCGCCAGCCCCAGGGCCAGCCACTTGGGCAGGCCGCCGAGGTTGATGCCCATCATGGGGGAGGAGAGCACGGCCGCCTTGATGTCGTCCGGCCAGCGCTCCAGATAGCGGGCCGAGATGGCGCCGCCCATGGAGTGGGCCAGCAGGAACAGCTTGGCAGGCTTGTCCGCCAGTATGACGTCGTCATGGAACTGCTTCAGGTCCAGCACATAGTCGTCGAAGTCGGCGACATAGCCCTTCTCCTTGTCGGCCAGCAGGCGATCCGACAGCCCCTGGCCGCGATGGTCGATGAGGTAGAGGCTATAGCCCTGACGCCACAGATCCCAGGCCAGCTCCTGATACTTGAGGTAGCTCTCGACCCGGCCGTTGACGAGCAGTATGGCTCTGTCCACCTTGGCCTGGCGCAGGGCGGCATAGCGGATGGTCACCCCGTCCTTGCCCTTGAACTCCCCTTCGACGGCATGGTCGCGCCAGAAATCCGGCAGGGTCTGTTGATGGAGGGCGGGGACTTCGGCTTCCGTGGTCAGCTGATAGGGATTGGTCACGGCAAGGGCTCCGGCAGAAAACAGGGTCAGGGCCAGCAGGGCAGAAGATAACCGGTTCATGATGCGTACTCCTGTTGCCAATGCTGGTAGAGGGCTGGGATATCGCCCGAGCAGAGCAGGGGCATGGCCGCCTGCAGGCGGGGCAGGGGCCAGTTCCACCACTGCATGGCCTGCAGCATGGAGATCTGCTCATCGGTGAAGCGGCGACGGATCGGTTGGGCCGGGTTGCCGCCCACTATGGTGTAGGGGGCAACGTCTTTGGTGACGACTGCCCGGGTGGCAATGACGGCGCCATCGCCTATGGTGATGCCGGGCATGATCATGGCTTCCGAGCCTATCCAGACGTCGTTGCCAACCTGGGTATCTCCCTTGCGCTGGAAGCCGTCGTGTACGCCATCACCGAAACGGGTGGCGTCGAAGGGGAAGGTAGAGGCCCAATCCAGCTGGTGGCCCTGATTGCCGGCCAGCATGAAGGTGGCACCCGAACCTATGGAGCAGAACTTGCCGATGATCAGGCGATCCACTTCGCCCCAGATGCCGCTCTCCCAGGTATCCCGGGTCGAGCCGTCACCCAGCAGATAGCGTACGCAGTGATCCTCGAACGGTTTGCCATGGTAGTAGCCGGAATAGTAGCTGTAGTCGCCTGCCTCGATATTGGGGTTGCTGAGATGATCCCGTATGACCTGGGATTCCAGCCAGCTACCGAAGGGATTATCCATCACTCCTCCTGCCACGCTTGATCTTCCTGTTGTGCGGCCCAGCCCTTGCGGGTCAGCTGCATCCGTTGCCACCAGGCCTCGTCCGCCAGGATCTCGCCGGCTGGGCCGAGCTGGGGATAGGGCATCTCTTTCTCTTTGCAGAGCTGGGCATAGATGGGGTAGCCCCCCTCGAACAATATGCTGTTCTGCTCCTCCAGATCGAGCGGGCAGCCGCGCTGGTAGCAGCCGGCCAGCTCGCGCTGGCGCTGGGCTTCGTACAGGATGGCGGCGGCGGCCACTGAGACGTTGAGGGACTGCACCATGCCCACCATGGGGATGACGATATGGTGATCGGCCAGGGCCAGCGCCTCTTCCCCTATGCCGTGCTTCTCCTGGCCTACCAGGATGGCAGTCGGTTTGGTGTAGTCGATGGCGCGAAAGTCCACCGAGCTCTCCGAGAGATGGGTTGCCAGGATCTGCATGCCGGAGGCTTTCAGTTCGGCCACTGCGCTGCCTATGTCCGGGTGCAGCTTGACGTCGACCCAGTTCTGGCTGCCGCGGGCGGTGCCCTTGCGCTTGTGGATCCAGGTTTTGGGCCAGACGGCGTGGACCCGGTGAATGCCGATGGCATCGGCGGTGCGTACTATGGCGGCCAGGTTGTGAGGCTTGTGGACCTCTTCCATGCAGACAGTGAGATCGAGCTGGCGCTGGGCCAGCATGTCGGAGATCCGTTTAAAGCGTTCAGGAGTCATATCGGTTTCTATGCAGTGAGGCTTGTGCACTCTTCCCGTGCATGCAGACGGTTAAATCAAGCTGGCGTTGGGCCAGCATGTCGGAAATCCGCTTGAAGCGTTCGGGGGTCATGGCTTGTCTCTATAAAAGCATCAGGCGGCTCGCGCCGCCTGTGTGATCAGTTCTTCTGTCGACTCACCCTGAGCACATTGGGCATTACCCGGATCTTGCGCATTATGTTGGCAAGGTGGATGCGGCCCTTGGTGGTGATGAGCAGGGTGACCAGATAGACCCGGCCATCCTTCTCTTCTGTGCTGATGGCGTGGATGTTGGCGCCGGTGGCGGCAATCACGTTGGCCAGCTCCGCCAGGGCACCCTGGTGGTTGACGATCTCGATGCTGATGCCGGTGCGGAATTCCTGTTCCTGATCCTTGTCCACTTCCCACTGCACCGGCAGGTACTTGTCCGGCTCGCGGCTGTAGCCCTTGATGTTGCGGCAGGACTCCTGGTGAATGACCAGTCCCTTGCCCGGGCTGATGTGGGCGATGATGGCATCCCCCGGGATCGGACGACAGCAGTTCGCGAAGGTGACCAGCATGCCGTCGGCCCCCTTGATGGGCATCTTCTTGCTGCTGGATTTCGGTTGCTCTTCCGGCGGCAACTCGTCACCCAGCATGCGGCGGGCCACCATGACGCTCATAGCATTGCCCAGCCCCACGTCGGCCAGCAGGCCCTGTAGGTTCTCGTGCTTGGTGTCGGCCAGCACCTGCTTGATGCGCGGCTCGGGTATGTCTTCGATGTTCTTGGCGCCGAGGGCATGGTTGAGCAGGCGACGGCCCAGCACCACAGACTCTTCGGTGCGCAGGTTCTTGAGGAACTGGCGGATCTTGGAGCGCGCCTTGGTGGTCACCACGAAGTTGAGCCAGGCCGCATTGGGGCGGGCGCCCGGTGCTGTGATGATCTCCACCGTCTGGCCCGAATGCAGCGGACTGCTGAGCGGGTAGGGGTGACGGTCGACCCGGGAGCCGACGCAGGCGTGACCGATGTCGGTGTGCACCGTGTAGGCGAAGTCCACCGGGGTGGCGCCGGCGGGCAGCTCCATGATGCGGCCCTCCGGAGTGAAGACGTAGATCTCGTCCGGGAAGAGGTCGGTCTTGACCCCTTCGATGAATTCGAACGAGCTGCCGGCGCTCTGCTGCAACTCCAGCAGACTCTGCATCCAGCGCTGGGCGCGGATCTGGGCCGTGGTGCCCGAGCTGTCGCCATCCTGCTTGTAGGCCCAGTGGGCGGCGACCCCCTTGTCGGCCATCTGATCCATGAACTCGGTGCGGATCTGCACCTCCACCGGCACCCCGTGAGGCCCCACCAAGGAGGTGTGCAGGGACTGGTAGCCATTGCTCTTGGGAATGGCGATGTAGTCCTTGAAGCGGCCGGGACGCGGCTTGTAGAGGCTGTGCATCTGCCCAAGCACCCGGTAACAGGTGTCTATGTCCTTCACCCTGACGCGGAAGGCGTAGATATCCATCACCTCATGGAACTGCAGCTCTTTCTTCTCCATCTTGTTGTAGATGGAGAACAGATTTTTCTCGCGACCGCTGACCTGGGCATCGATGCCGGCCTCGCGCAGGCGACCCTCAATCTCGCTCTCGATGGAGTCGATGATCTCGCGGCGATTGCCGCGGGCGCGGCGTACCGATTCCCGCAGCACCCGGGAACGCATGGGGTAGAGCGCCTCGAAGCCCAGCTCTTCCAGCTCGTTCTTCATGGTGTGAATGCCGAGGCGGTTGGCGATGGGGGCGAAGATCTCGAGGGTTTCCCGGGCGATGCGGCGACGCTTGTCCGGCCGCAGTGAGCCCAGGGTGCGCATGTTGTGGGTGCGATCGGCGAGCTTGATCAGGATGACCCGGATATCCTGGGTCATGGCCATCACCATCTTGCGGAAGTTCTCGGCCTGGGCTTCCTTGCGATCGCGGAACTTCAGCTTGTCGAGCTTGGAGACGCCGGATACCAGCTCGGCGACGGCGTTGCCGAACAGCTCGGCGAGATCGTCCTTGGTGACCGGGGTATCTTCGATGACGTCGTGCAGCACGGCGGCCATCAGGGTTTCGTGATCGAGTCGCATGTCGCCGAGAATGCGGGCAACGGCAACCGGGTGGGTGATATAGGGCTCGCCGCTGGAACGCATCTGTCCCTGGTGAGCGTCACGGGCCACCACATAGGCTTGCCTGAGCTTCTCAACCTGCTCTGGAGGCAGGTAGGAACTGGCTATTTCTTTAAGGTTTTCAAATAAATACAAGACAGTCCCCGCAGCGGTGAAACGACAATCCGTGGAATTGAGGGTATGCCCTCGAGTTTGCGAGGTTTTCGAGCGGTTGTAAATGGGAAGAACAGTCGGCACCCGGGCGGGCGCCGACTATGAGAAATAACTGACTTAACCGCGGCCTTCGGCGATGGCAGCAACGGCAGCCAGCTCGGCGGCTTCCTGCTCTTGCTGCTCGTAGCGGTCCTGGGTATCCATCACCTGGTTGTTGACCAGACCCAGTTCGATCTCGCGCAGGGCGATCACGGTCGGCTTGTCGTTCTCTTCGTCGACCAGGGGATCTTTGCCTTGTACCGCGATTTGACGGGCGCGGCGTGCGGCGACCAGCACCAGGTCAAAACGGTTACCTACCTGTTTTACAGCATCTTCTACAGTAACGCGTGCCATGCAGGACTCCAGTGTTTGGGCTTTCTGTGTTTGAAAAAGCAGTGTTTAAAAATGACGCAAAAGTTTACTTGTTTTTGGCCTATTCTGCCAGTAGCTGTTGCAGCAAGTTTTGTTGGGCCTGCTGCTGCTGGCGCAATTCCAGCCGCTGGCACTCTATGATGGCCCTGAGCTGGAACAGCGCCTGCTCAAAGTCTTCATTGATAATGACATAGTCATACTCGTCGTAGTGCACCATTTCGGCAATGGCTTTCGCCATCCGGCCGGCGATCACTTCGCTGCTGTCCTGGCCGCGGCCGATCAGGCGGCGCTCCAGCTCTTCCCGGCTCGGAGGCAGGATGAAGATGGACTTGGTTGGCATCTGCTCGCGGATCTGGCGGGCACCCTGCCAGTCGATGTCGAGGAAGACGTCGATGCCCCTGGCCAGACAGGCCTCGATGGCGGCGCGGGAGGTGCCGTAGTAGTTGCCGAACACCTCTGCCCACTCCAGAAAATCACCGCGCTCGATCAGCGCCTTGAACTCTTCCACCTGCACGAAGTGGTAGTGCACCCCGTGCTCTTCGCCGGGGCGAGTGGCGCGTGTGGTGTGGGAGACGGAGAGTTGCATCTTGCCGGCGTCGTTGTGCTGGGTCAGCAAGGCATTGAGCAGGCTGGACTTACCGGCCCCGCTCGGGGAGGAGATGATATAGAGAGTGCCTTGTTGCGCCATGTCTGTACCTTTAAGCGATGACCCGTGTTTTGGTTGTAGCAGAGGCTGCCGTCATGTGCCCGAAAGGGAGACAGTCACTCGCAAAACGCGGGAAATTCTTGAGTCGGGAGGTTGTAAAGGCGGCGAATGTTAGCAGATGGGGGCGGATAAAAAAACGGCCGGAATCATATTCCAGCCGATCAAAGTATTCGTTGCTTGCTGCGGGAGCGTTACCCACATCGGCCGCTATTCTGCCCCCGGCACTCGGCTTGGGCCATCAGATTATCCCTGCCTCAGGGCTCGGAATTTCCGAGTTGCTCCTCAGCCCGGCAGCTGGCGCTCGGTACAGAGCCGCTCGAAGGCGGCGATGACACGTTCGCTGGTTATCTTGCGCATGGCGTCCGGATCCTTGAGGCGGGTGCGCCAGTCGAGCGCCGCCAGCGGCTTGCCGGTCTCCTGCTCGATCAATTCTTGATAGACGCTGACCGCGTGCTCGCGGCACAGATAGGGGCCGGTGCGATCCGGGTTGTGATGGGCGTAGAGGCCGATCACCGGCGTGCCCACCAGGGTCGCCATGTGGGTGGGGCCGGTATCGGGGGCCAGCACCAGGCTGGCTTCCTTGATGAGCGCCAGCAGTTGCTTGAGGTTGGTCTGCCCCACCAGAGCCACCGGCTTGCTCAGGCTCAGGCGCTGGATGTCGGCGGCCAGATCCCGCTCCAGCTTGGCCGGCCCGCCGCAGAGGTAGACCTGAAACCCCTTGCTGGCGGCGTGATCCGCCAGGGCGGCATAGCCTTCGGCGGTCCAGTTCTTGAACGCCTTGCTGGCGGCTGCGCAGATGAGCAGGGTCGGTTTGCCGTCTATCTTCTCCCGTGCCCAGGCCTGATGCTCGGCGCTGATGGGCAGTTGCCAGTCCGGGGTCAGATCCTGGATGCCAAGCTCTTTGGCGAAGGCGAGAAAGCCATCCAGCACATGGGGGGAGGTGGGGGACGGCACTTGATGGTTGGTGAACAGCCACTGGCCGTCGTTGGCCCGCTCTTTATCGAACCCGAGTTTGAGCTTGGCCCTGATGCCGAGGGTGGCGATGCTGGCCCGCAGGGCCGCCTGCAGGTGGAGCAGGGCATCGAATTTGCGCCCCTTGAGGGTGCGCCAGAGATCGCGGTAGCCACGCCAGCCCTTGCTCTTGTCGAAGGGGATCACCTCGACCCCGGGCAGATCGGCAAACAGGGTCGCCTCTATCTTGCCGGTAACCCAGGTGATGCGAGTCTCTGGCCAGGCCCGCTGGATGACGCGTACCAGCGCCAGCGCATGGCAGCAATCCCCGATGGCGGAGAGCCGCAGGATGCAGATAGAGGAGGGCGGCGTTTGGAACAGCGGCATGATGTGGCGCAATGGTGGCAAAATGGATGGATGGCATTATGCAAACTCCCTTGTGGATTGTAAAATTGCGCCAGCTGCCCGACCGGCACAGTCCCCATGACGGAATGCATTGCGCCCCACTATCGACCGGAATACTCATGATGCTGACACAGACCGCCCACAACCAGATCTGCTGGTATGCCGAAGGCGCCTTCCGCGACCCTTCCCCCGCGTTGTTCGATCCGGCCTGGTGGCAGACCCATCGGCAGGTGGTGGGCTCCGCCATAGGTCGCGGGGTGACCTGGTTCGTGAAGGATGAGTCGCGCCACCTGGTGCTGCGCCACTATTATCGCGGCGGCATGGTGGGCAAGCTGGTACGGGATCGCTTCTGGTTCGAAGGGGTCGAATCGAGCCGCGCCATGGCCGAATACCGTCTGCTGGCCCAGCTGAGCGAGCAGGGGCTGCCGGTGCCACGGCCGTTCGCGGCCCGCATGGTCAAGCAGGGGCCCTTCTATCGCGCCGACATCCTGATCGAGCGCATCCGTGGCGCCAAGGATCTGGTGGCCCTGCTCAAGCAGGGGCCCCTCGCCGACGAGGTGTGGCACAAGGTGGGTCAGACGGTGCGCCGGCTGCACGAGGCCGGGGTCTATCACGCCGATCTCAACAGCCACAACCTGCTGCTCGACAAGGAGGGCAAGGTGTGGGTGATCGATTTTGACAAGGGGGCTATCCGCTCCCCCGGCAGCTGGCAGCAGGCCAATCTGGAGCGGCTGCAGCGCTCCTTCAGCAAAGAGTCCCAGCTGCACACCAGCTTCCATTTCGTACCGGAGAACTGGCAGGCCTTGATGGCGGGCTATCAGGGCTGAGGGAGTGGCTGGGGCGGATGAGAGGGCACCAGGGAAAAGCGAGTTGACGCTGTTGCTCGGCGCAATCGCCAATGTTACTTATTGAGTGTTGCTGTCTGGGCAGACAGTCAGATCCGGTGTCGAGGCGCGTGATGGAAAGGTATGAGACTCCCGGGGTTGAGGTCATTACCCCGCTTGAGGTGACGCTGAAGGCAGAAGCCATGGCGATGCTGGAGGCCGGGATCTGGACCTGGTCGGCGGAACAGGGCCTGAGGCGCGATCCTTCCTGCCTGCAACTGCTGGGGCTGGCAGGGAACGAGCTGGATGATCTCGGCTGGCTGGCCCGGGTGCACCCGGATGACGGACCCCGCCTGGGGGAGGCCATCGACGCCTGTCGGGAGGGGCGCAGCAGCGGGTTGCGGCTCGAGTACCGTATCCTGCACCATCAGGGTCACTACATCCGGCTGGAGGAGCGGGTGCGCCGTGACGAAGGGGGCCAACTGCTGGGGGTGGTGCGCCATCTGGATGCGGCCATGCCCCAGCTGGACGATCGTCACGACACCGATCCCCTCACCGGGCTCGAGAGCCGCAGTCACTTCGAGTCGCTGCTGGACGAGCGGCTGGCCAGCGAGAGCGGCAGCTTCTGCCTGCTGCAGTTCACCGTGGATCACCGCAGCAAGATATTGCAGCTGTTTGGCGAGGCCGCCTGCGACGCCATGCTGGCCAAGCTGGCCCGCATAGTGCGCCGCGAATTGCGGCGGGAAGATCCCTTCGCCCGCTGGGACGAGGACGGTTTCATCCTGATGCTGTCCCAGACAGATCGGCTGAGCGGCCTCGAGATTGCCGAACGGCTGCGTCTCGAGATCGCCGATGCCAGCCTGCTGCCCGAGCGGCCGGTGACCGTCAGCATAGGCCTGGTGCAGAGCCAGAACGCCGAGCAGCTCGATCACCTGCTGGCCCGGCTTGCCTCCTGCCACGGCCAGGCCAGGCGGGAACGCAATACTGTAGTTGGCTGATTTTTAGTCAGCGCTCACTCACCTGCTGACGCCTGTGGGTCAAAGGAGGCTTGTATCGGCAGGCCTGGTGGTTCGTCACTCCGTGCTACGCGCCGGCTGGCGCTGGCAGACCCAGAGGGAGGCCAGCATCAGCAGGGCGCCGAGGCTGAGCCTGAACAGATCCGTATCCTTGCCCCAAAGCACCAGGTTGACCAGCAGACCGGCCGGGATCAGGGCGTTGTTCATGATGGCCAGCACGCCGCTGCTCACCAGGGTGGCCCCCTTGTTCCACAGGAAGTAGCCGAGCCCGGATGCCCCCACCCCCAGCCAGAGCAGTATGCCCCACTGCAATCCGCTCGTCGGGTATTGCGGTTGGCCCAGCAGCCACCAGGCGGGCAGGGCGACCACCAGAGCCCCCAGATAGAAGCAGCCGAACACCGCCAGCTGGGGCGGTTGCTGCGCTTCTCGGGCCAGCAGCACCTTGTAACCGACCTGGCCCAGGGCGAAGCAGAGGTTGGCTCCCTGCACCACCAGGAACCCCATCACATAGCTCTCGGTCAGGCCGTCGAAGCGGATGACGGCCGCCCCCAGCACCGCCAGCAGTGCCCCCCACAGGTAGGTCGGCTTGAAGCGCCCCTCCAGCATGTCGTGGATCAGGGTGACGTAGATGGGGGTGAAGATGGTGAACACCAGCACTTCCGGCACCGTCAGCAGCAGGAAGGAGTGGTAATAGAACAGATACATGATGCCGAGCTGGATGGCGCCGAGTGCCATCAGCTTGATGACCAGATCGGGGCGCAGCCAGCGGCGGCGCAGGAAGGGCAGGAACACCAGGCTGGCGAGGGCGATGCGGGTCAGCACCGAGAAGTAGGCGTCCACCTGGCCGGCGAGGTAGACCCCGATCAGGCTGAAGGAGAAGGACCAGAGCAGGGTAACCCCTATCAAGTAGTTCATGTGATTGAATTGTCGTCAGTTGTCAATTTGGAGGGCGCTATGATGGCCGAGTTGGAAAGCGCGATCCAGCGTTTATGGGAGCAGTTGCCACAGATCGGCGCTTTTGCCTTCGAGGCGAGCAACGGGGCGGGTTCCGCCACCGACTGGAACGGCCGTGGCGAGGGAGAGGTGCGGGTGACCGATCATCAGGGTGGCTGGCTCTTTACGGAGCAGGGGCGCTATACCACGCCCCATGGCCGGGTACTCACCATGCACAACAGCTTCTGGTGGCAGCGCGGCGAGCGGGGGATCAGCCTCTCCCACCTGCGCCACCAGGCGCCGGTGCTGCTGTTCGAGCTGCTGCCCCAGGGGGACGGGCGCTGGCTCACCGCCGAGGTGCACCTGTGCGGTCAAGATCACTACAGCGCCGAGCTGACGCAGACCGATGGCGGTTTTCTGCTGGGCTGGGAGATCAGGGGGCCACGGAAGAACGAGCGGCTCAGCTACCGCTACTGGTCGGAGGGCGGGAAACCGGCATAAAAAAACCGGCGCAGAGCGCCGGTAGCGGGGACAAATCGGAGGTTTTTTTTAAAACGGTCCCAAAAACAGGAGAGATACACTCTCGTCACACATTCAGAGATGGCATTCAGGCATTCAGGCATTCAGGGCATAGCTCAGCATGGCCTGCAGCTTGCTGTCGAAGAACCAGGGCAGGGTCAGCATCAGCAGGCCGAGCAGTCCGGCCAGCCGGTGGCGATACTGCCAACCGGCTATCAGCACCAGACCGCCGCACAATGTGGTCAGGATGCCTGACATAGGCTGGCCTCCCGACGGGCGCGACGCTGCTGTGCCCACTGGTTCAGGGCGACCGAACCCAGGATCAACGCCAATGCCACGGCCGTGGTGGAGTGCACCTGCTCGCCGAGGAAGAGGGCACCCAGCATGACGCCGAACAGCGGCACCAGGTAGTTGCTGAAGGAGGCGAAGGTCGGGCCCGCCTTCTGGATCAGCGCCATGTAGAGGAAGTAGACCAGACCGGTACAGAAGACCCCCAGCACTGTCACTGCGCCTATGGCCTGCTGGCTCGGCAGGGTGAGGGCGCTCAGATCGGTGACGAAGGGCGCGGCCAGCAGCAGCTGGATGGCTGACGAGATCAGTATGTTGCGGGCCACTACCACGGGGTGGTCCTTGGCGAAGCGCTTGATCATCAGCAGGCCGATGGCGAAGCAGCTGGCGCCGAACAGTATGGCCATGGCGCCGAGCAGACCGGCGTTCATGCCGTTGGCCAGCTTGGGCCAGAACAGCACCAGCACGCCGACGAAGCCGATGGCCACGGAGAGCAGACCACCCTTGGTGATTCTTTCACCAGAAATAAACAGGGGCGCAGCCAGAATGGTCACAAAGGGGATACAACCCATGACCACGGCGGCGATGGCGCTGTCCACATACTGCTGACCCCAGGCCACCATGATGAAGGGGATGGTGGCATCGAGCAGGGCGATCAGCATATAGGTACGCCAGGGGGTGTGCTCGCTCTTGAGGCGCATGAACAGGCAGAGCAGACCCAGGGTCAGGCTGCCGCACAGGGCTCGACCGGCTGCCACCATGATGGGGGGCAGTTCGGTAACGGCCTGATGCATGAAAATGAACTGGGAGCCCCACAACAGGCCTATCGCCAGCAATAACAGATAGCTACGCATGTTAATCTCCGATGTAATTCGCCCGCGCATTCTATGCAATCTGCTACTATGCCAAAAATGAATTGTCGTCATTCAACTATGGCCAATATCGATGGAACTCCCCCTTTCCCGCCTCGACCTCAACCTGCTCACCGTGTTCGACATGCTGATGCAGGAGCGAAACGTCACCCGTGCAGCGGAGCGGCTCCACCTCTCCCAGTCCACCGTCAGCCACGCCCTGGGGCGATTGCGCCAGGCGCTGGATGATCCCCTGTTCGTCATGAGCCGGCGGGAGATGATGCCGACCGAGCGGGCCAAGGCCCTGGCCGGCCCTGTGCGCCAGGCGCTGGCCATGCTGGAGCAGGGCTTGCGCCAGGCCAAGGGTTTCGATCCCGCCAGCGCCCAGCGGGTGTTTCGCATCGCCACCCCGGGCTCTGTGGAGCACGGCCTGGTGCCGACCCTGGTAGAGCGCATGGTCCAGCAGGCGCCCCATTGCCGGCTGGAGGTGTGCGAGCTGGCGGACAGCGACTATGAGCGGGAGCTGGAGAAGGGGGAGCTGGATCTGGTGATCGGTTTTGCCGGCGCCAACCATCTCTCCCCTCGCTTGTGGCGCGAGGAGTGGTTCAGCAATCCCCTGGTCTGCCTGTCGCCGCTCGGCAGCGAGCTGCCCGATGAGCTGGGGCCGGACGAGCTGGTGAGCCGCCCCCACATCCACACCTCTAGCTGGGGGCACAGCCAGGCCATGGTGGATCTCTGGCTGGCCCGCTTCGGGGTGGCGCGGGAGCTGGGGGTCAGGTTGCCGAGCTTCATGGCGGTGCCGCAGCTGATGGCGACCGGCCGCTATCTGGTGGTGGTGCCCGAGATGATAGGGCGCCACTTCTGCCGCTACTACCCGCTTCGGCTGCATCAGCTGGAGCCCGCCATTCCCATCGTCTACCTGATGGCGGGCCACCCGCTCACCGCCCACGACGAGGCGATCGGCTGGTTCAAGGGGCTGCTGCACCGGCTCGCCTTCGAGCGCTACGGTGCAGACGCGCTGGGTGCGCCGACTCAGCGCAACCCTGCGAAGTAGTCCAGCCCCATGGCGCTTTTTACCTGGGCCAGCACCTCGTCGGTGAGGGTGCGGGCCTGCAAGGTGCCCTGATAGAGCAGAGCCAGCAGCTTCTCCTTGTCGGCGATGGCCGCCTGACGGCGCTCCCGCATCGGGGCGAGCAGGGTTTGCAGGCAGTCGTTCAGCACCTGCTTGCAGCGCATGTCGCCGAGGCCGCCGCGCTGGTAGTGGGCCTTCATCTCGGCCACCAGCGCCTTGTCCGGGTGGAAGGCATCCAGATAGGCGAACACCGTATTGCCCTCCACCTGACCCGGATCGCTCACCTTGAGGTGATTGGGGTCGGTATACATGGCGAACACCGCTTGCTTGATCTCGTCCGCCGACATGCCGAGCTCTATGGTGTTGCCGAGGGATTTGGACATCTTGGCCTTGCCGTCTATACCGGGCAGGCGGCCGGTGTCGCTCAGGATCGGCTGGCACTCGGTCAACACCTCCTTGCCCACCAGGGAATTGAAGCGGCGCACTATCTCGTTGGTCTGCTCCAGCATGGGCAGCTGATCCTCGCCCACCGGCACATGGGTGGCGCGAAAGGCGGTGATGTCGGCGGCCTGGCTGACGGGATAGACCAGAAAACCGGCTGGAAGGCTGCGTTCGAACCCTTTTTGCTGGATCTCCGCCTTGACGGTGGGGTTGCGCTCCAGCCGGGCGACGCTGACCAGATTGAGGTAATAGGTGGTGAGCTCGGCAAGGGCGGGCAGGGCGCTCTGCAGGCAGAAGGTGGTCTTGGCAGGATCCAGGCCGACTGCCAGATAGTCGGCCATCACCTCCAGCACGTGATCTGTCACCTTGGCCGGGTTGTGGCCGTTGTCGGTCAGCGCCTGCAGATCGGCGATCATCACGAATTGACGGTAATGGTGCTGGGCCTCGACGCGCTGGCGCAGGGAGCCGACGTAGTGGCCTATGTGCAGTTTGCCGGTGGGGCGATCGCCGGTCAGGATAACGGGGTTGTGCATGTCACTCTCTCCAGTTGGGGTGGGCCGGGAGGCGACAAAGGGATGAAAACAATGACCGCCTCTCGGCGGTCACGGTGTTTTCTTTGGGAAAAATTACATAGAAAAGCAGTGCCGCCTGTTTATAAGCAGCACCACCAGTAGTTGTGATTGACGATGGTCATGTTCATGGCAAATCAAGCTACGCCTGTTTGATCACTTCTGCAAGGGTACGACCAGCAGATCGCAGGGCACAGTGTTCATCAGCTGGCGGGCGCTGGAGGTGAGCAGGCTCCAGAAGCTCTGGCGATGGCCGCACACCAGCAGGTCTATCTGGTAATCCTTGACCGCCTGATTGACCCGCTCGCTCAGATCGCCGCAGATCACCAGCTTCTTCTCTATGGGGTAGTCCACCGAGGCGAGGAAGGCCTCCAGCTTCTCTTTCGCTTCGGCGATCACCTGATCCTGCACGTTGTCGATGTCGATATCGATCATCTCGGTGTAGAGATCCTTGAGGTCCACGTCCACATGGATCACCGACAGCTTGGCGCCATTGGAACGGGCCCGGTCGACCGCCTTGTCGATCACCTTGCGGTTGTCTTCCGACAGGTCGATCGCCGCCAGTATGTGCTTGTAATAGGTTCCACTCATGGGAATTCTCCTCACTGATCCTGGGTTCACTATACCAATGTCCGCTGAAACTAAAACGGCGATGTCACCACAGTTTCAGGATTTCCATGGCAAGCCCGTACTCCCTGGTTGCCATTGCGGATAAAGAATCGCACATATTTTGAACAGGAGTTTGAAGCCGATCACAGCCGCTCTATTGCCCCGACCCAGGGAGGGGAATAGGATGTGCCCGTGCTTCGCAATGAACACAACACAACAAAAAGCATCTGAATAACGCTTTGGGGAGCCTTGTGCTCCCTCTTGTTTTTCTACCTTCCTTTCTCTGCTCCGACCCCCTTTATATCAAGGTAATCTGCTCCGTCATGGCTATGCTGTAGCCAATTCAAGCGGAGGTCTCTCATGATTATTCATCCCCAGATCCAGGGCTGCGTGGCCCGCAACTGCCATCCCATCGGCTGCCGCGCCGCCGTGCAGCAGCAGATCGCCAGCGTCAAGGCGGCGGGTCCCTTCAACGGGCCCAGGCGAGTGCTGGTGCTGGGGGCCTCCTCCGGCTTCGGGCTGGCGTCGCGCATAGCGCTGACCTTCGGGGCCGGCGCCGATACCCTGGGCATCTCGTTCGAGCGCGGGCCCTCAGACAAGGGGCTCGGCAGCGCGGGCTGGTACAACAATATCTGGTTTCGCCAGGCGGCGGAGCAGGAGGGACGCATCGCCATCAACCTGATCGGCGATGCCTTTTCCGACGCCCTGCGACAGCAGGCCATCGACTGCATCCGCCAGCAGCTGGGGCAGGTGGATCTGGTGATCTACTCCCTGGCGAGCGGCCTCCGGGTGTTGCCGGATGGCACTCAGGTGCGCTCGGTGCTCAAGACCACGGGCCAGCCCTTCAGCGGCTGGGGGCTGGATCTGGAGCAGGACACCCTGGTGCAGCAGTCATTGTCTCCCGCCACTCCTGAGGAGATCCGCGACACAGTCACAGTGATGGGGGGCGAAGATTGGCAGCTCTGGATGCAGGCGTTGCAGCAGGCCGATTGTCTGGCCCCAGGCGTTCAGACAGTCGCCTACTCCTACATAGGCCCTGAATCCACCTATCCCCTCTATAGAGACGGCACCATCGGTTACGCCAAGGAGCATCTGCACGCCACCGCCGAGACCATCAATCTGCAGCTGGCCGAGATTGGCGGTCATGCCTGGGTGTCGGTCTGCAAGGCGCTGGTGACCAAGGCGAGCGCCTATATTCCTGTGCTGCCGGTTTATCTGGGCCTGCTGATGGGGGTGATGAAGGAGCGGGGCGTGCACGAGGGCTGCATCGAGCAGATGCAGCGGCTGTTTGCCGCCAAGATGTACGGGCCCCATGGGGTGGTGGCCGACGGCAACCGCCTGATCCGGATGGATGATCACGAGCTGGACCCGGCCATTCAGGCCGCCGTCTCGGCGCTCTGGCCCAAGGTGACGCCGGACAACTTCCACGCCCTGGGGGACTTCGCCGGGCTGCGCCAGGACTTCATGGAGCTTAACGGGTTCGAGCTACCCGGCGTCGATTATGGGGCGCCGGTGGATGTCGCCTCCCTGACCGAACTGCTGCCCTGAGTCAGGTGCCTGTCTCAGGCGACGTTGCAGGCTGGCTGGTTGGGGGCAGGAGCCAGTATGGTCTGGTTGCGCCCCTGACGCTTGGCCTGGTACATGGCCATGTCGGCCCTGTGGATCAGCTGGCTGAGGCTGTCATCGTCCGGTGAGCGCTCCGCCACCCCTATGCTGATGGTCATGTGGGGGGCGGCCAGGTAGGCGATCCGGTTTCTCAGCTGTTCGGCCAGCCGCCAGCAGGTGGCGCCGTCCTGCGTCATGGCCACCAGAAACTCCTCTCCCCCCCAACGCCCGACCTGTTGCAGGTCAGGTGCCCAGCTCTTCAGTTCCCGGGCCAGCTGCCGTATGGCCTGGTCACCTGTCTGGTGGCCGTGCCTGTCGTTGATCTGCTTGAAGTGGTCGATGTCGATGATGAGCAGGGTCAGTGGCGCATCCAGCTGCCACTGCTGTTCCAGTTGCTCCAGCAGGGCGCGGCGGTTCGGCAGCCCGGTCAGCTGATCGAAGGTGGCGAGCTTGTAGAGGTGGCGCGAGCTGCGGTGCAGCCTGTGGGTGGTGAGCCCGAGCAGGATCAGGGCACCGATCAGCAGGACGACCAGCATCAGCTGGTAGTAGCGGGCGCTCTGCTGATACAGCAGTTGCTGGCGCTTGTTCTCGTTCTCCTGCTGCAACGCCAGGTTGCTGGCCTCGCTGCGGGCCAGGTCCATCTCGACCTGGAAGGCGGCGGCATGCTGGCTCAGGGTCTGATTGAAGTGCTGCCTGTAGTGCTGCATGTAGCGGGTCATGACACCATAGGCCTCGGGGTAGCGTCCCAGATCTGCCAGCAGTCTGGCCTGCATCGCCTTGCCCTCTATGCTGACCGGGCCTGGCTGGGTCGTCAGCAATTGCAAGGCCAGCTGGGTCTCCCCCCGTCCCTGCAGGGTTCTGGCCCGGATCTCGGTCAGCCGGGAGGCGGCATGGGGATAACCCAGCCCCTCATAGATGGCTTGCGCCTCCTCCAGGCTCTGCCAGGCCGAGTGCCAGTCTCGCTGCGCGTTGAACACCATGGCCCTGTAGCCGAGGACGATGGCGCGATAGTGGGGCGAGAGCCCAGGGGTGGCCAGCAGGGCATCGAGCAGCTCGCTCGCCCGATCGGGGCGCGCCATGTCGATGTAGAGCCGCGCCATGTTGGCCCGGATGATGGCCTGACTGTTGGGTTCGTTCAGTCGCACCATCTGTCCGAGGGCATCCTGATAGTAGGTCTCGGCCTCCCGGTGGAGGTTGAGATCGGCATAGAGGTTGCCAAGAGTCATCATCAGGCGGGCACACTGCAGGGTGGAGAGGGTGCTTCTGGGCCCTTTCTGCTTGAGCTGGAAGGCGGTCTTGAGCTCGGCGATCGCCTCCTTCATCTGCTGGGTACGGTAGAGGGCGAGGCCATTGAGGGCATGCCACTCGGACTCTTGCTGGAGATGGCCCAGGACGGCTGGCCTGAGCTGGGCCAGCAGCTGGAGGGCCTGCTCGGGAGCTTCGGTATCCAGGGTCAGGGCTATCTGTTGCAATCTGAAGTCGAGCAGGCGCTGGCTTTCTTGCTGGGCACTGGCCAGCCCGCGGGCGCGGGCGTTGTCCAGCAGGGCCTGCTGGTAGCGCCCCAGGGCGGCCTGGGCAAGGGCTCTGGCATGGAACAGCTCCATGTCCTGCTGCGGGCTGGCGTCGAGGCGCTGCAGATAGCCGACGGGATCCCGCGCCGCCTGCAATTCAGCCTCTTCCAGCAAGGAGGGAGTGGCCTGCAACTGGGTTATCCAGAGCAGCGCCAGTGCCATAATGAATCTCATTGAATCCTTTCCCCGACCACTGGCGCCATCATAATGGCTGACGCCACCTACACCATGTTTCTTTGCTTCTCTATAACCGTATGGGGGACAGGATGAGGCGAGGCTGGGTCACAACTGCGAGCGCTGGCCGTCGTATCTGGTTGCGTCAGGCTGCAACAGTGGCGACAATCGTGACCAAATCACAGTGGAGAATCATCATGTTGGCCAAAGCCATGATCGAGAAGTTGAACGAGCAGATTAATCTTGAATTCTATTCCTCCAATCTCTACCTGCAGATGAGCGCCTGGTGCGAGGACAAGGGCTTCGAAGGGGCTGCCACCTTCCTGCGCAAGCACGCCGCCGAGGAGCGCCAGCACATGGAGCGCCTGTTCACCTACGTGAGCGAGACCGGTGGCATGCCGCTGCTGGGGGCCATAGATGCGCCTCCCCACGAGTTCAACTCGCTGGGGGACATCTTCCGCACCACCCTGGAGCACGAGTTCCACATCACCAAGTGCATCAACGGCCTGGCCCATGTGGCATTCACCACCCAGGACTACTCCACCTTCAACTTCCTGCAGTGGTACGTGGCCGAGCAGCACGAAGAGGAGAAGCTGTTCAAGAGCATCGTCGATCGTCTGTCGCTGGTGGGCGAAGATGGCAAGGGTCTCTACTTCATCGACAAGGAGCTGGCCGAGCTGGCCAAGGGCGCCCCTGCCAGCATCATGGACGGCAACGCCTGATAGTCGTGGACACTTAGTGCTGCGCCAGTACAATACGGCCCCCTTGTGGGCCGTTTTCGATTGATGCAGCCATGAAACCGCCGCTGTGGTTTCGGCCATGCGATGACGGCTCCTTGGCAGGGGCCGTTTTTCTTTTGATGGGTGCGTGATGATGAAGCAGTGTGATGTGGTGGTGATCGGGGCCGGTGCGGCCGGCTTGATGTGTGCGGCCCAGGCCGGTTATCGGGGGCGAACCGTGCTGCTGCTGGACAACGCCAAGAAACCGGGCCGCAAGATCCTCATCAGCGGCGGCGGTCGCTGCAACTTCACCAACCATCAGGCCGGTCCCCACGCCTTCCTCTCCGGCAATCCGCACTTCTGCAAGTCGGCGCTGGCGCGCTACACCCAGCAGGACTTTATCGACCTGGTGGACAGGCACGGGGTGAATTATCACGAGAAGACCCTGGGCCAGCTGTTCTGTGACGAGAGCGCCAAGGAGATAGTCGAGGTGTTGCTCACCGAGTGTGACTGGGCCGGGGTGACCCTGCAGTGCCAGACCGAGATCCTCTCCGTCAGCAAGACGGATGACGGCTTCCTGCTCGACACCAGCAAGGGCGAGATCGCCTGCCACTCCTTGGTGGTGGCCACCGGCGGCCTCTCCATGCCCAAGCTCGGCGCCACCCCCTACGGCTTCAAGCTGGCGGAGCAGTTCGGCCTCACAGTGCTGCCCACCCGCGCCGGTCTGGTGCCTTTCACCCTGCATCAGGAACAGAAAGAGGCCTTCGCCGATCTCGCCGGGGTCAGCCTGCCGGTGGCGGTGACCGCCGAGGATGGCACCCGCTTCAAGGAGGCCATGCTGTTCACCCACCGAGGCCTCTCGGGCCCCGCCATACTGCAGATCTCCTCCTTCTGGCTGGCGGGAGAGAAGATCCACATCAACCTGCTGCCCGAGCTGGATATCCCGGCGGCCCTCAAGGCCTGGGCGCTGGCGCACCCGGCCCAGGAGCTGAAAACCGTGCTGGGGCGCGAGCTGCCCAAGCGCTTCGTCGACAAGCTGGTGGAGCTGGGGCAGCTCAACAGCAAGCCGATGCGTCAGTACAACGAGCGGGAACTGGAGGCGGTGGCCACCCTGCTGGGGGACTGGCAGATACTGCCGAACGGCACTGAAGGCTATCGCACCGCCGAGGTGACGCTAGGAGGGGTGGATACCAACGAACTCTCCTCCAAGACCATGGAGGCGCGCAAGGTGCCCGGTCTCTACTTCGTCGGCGAGGTGGTGGACGTGACCGGCTGGCTCGGCGGCTACAACTTCCAGTGGGCCTGGTCATCGGGCTGGGTGGCTGGCCAGTACTGCTGACCAGCCTTCGTTCTCATCAACTTCAGACGCGGCCGATTCAGGCCGCGTTTTTTATTGTGAGCGGCCTCGCCAGACGCTGGCTACCGCTGAGCCGCTAACCCTTCCTGATGGTCGGCAAAAAAGCGGTCAGCAGGCCGATCAGCGGCAGGTAGGCGCAGAGCTGGTACACGGTTTCTATGCTGGTCGCATCGGCCAGCTGACCCAGCAGGGCTGCGCCTATGCCCCCCATGCCGAAGGC
Organism: Aeromonas sp. DSM 116730; assembly: GCF_046581335.1. Classification (NCBI taxonomy): domain Bacteria; kingdom Pseudomonadati; phylum Pseudomonadota; class Gammaproteobacteria; order Aeromonadales; family Aeromonadaceae; genus Aeromonas; species Aeromonas sp. DSM 116730. Next base: position 56,001 of record NZ_CP144265.1, read on the forward strand.
GAAGCCGAAGAAGAGGCCGGAGATGGTGCCGACCTTGCCAGGCACCAGCTCCTGGGCGTAGACCAGAATGGCGGAGAAGGCCGACGCCAGGACGAGGCCGATGATGACCGAGAGCACCGAGGTCCAGAACAGGTCGACGTGGGGCAGCAGCAGGGTGAAGGGGGCAACGCCCAGTATGGAGATCCAGATCACCCGCTTGCGGCCGATGCGGTCACCGACCGGCCCGCCGAGCACTGTTCCCGCCGCGACGGCGAACAGGAAGGCAAACAGATAGAGCTGCGCGCTGTCCAGTGACAGGCTGAACTTGTCCATCAGGTAGAAGGTGTAATAGCTGCTCAGGCTGGTCATGTAGAAGAACTTGGAGAACATCAGCAGGCCGAGGATGGCCAGCGACCAGCCGATCTGGCGGCGGCTCAGGCCGTTGCCGGCATGGGCCTTCATCCGTTTATGGAAGTTGGCCCCGTGATGGCTCGACCAGCGCCCGACCAGGCTGAGCACCACGACGCCGACCAGCGCAAACAGCGAGAACCAGGCCGCGCTGCCCTGTCCCTGCGGCACTATGATGAGCGCGGCTAGCAGCGGACCTATGGCCGAGCCGAGGTTGCCGCCGATCTGGAACAGGGACTGGGCCAAGCCTGGCTGGCTGCCGGCCGCCATGCGGGCGACCCGGGAGGATTCCGGGTGGAAGACGGACGAGCCCATGCCGATCAGCATGGCCGACAGCAGCACGGCGCCAAAGCTGCCCGCCTGTGACAGGGATAGCAAGCCGATCAGGGTAAAGCCCATGCCGAGGGGCAGCGAATACGGCATGGGCCTGCGGTCTGTGTAGAGGCCGATCAGCGGCTGCAACAGCGAGCCCGTGAACTGATAGGTGAGGGTGATGAGCCCAATCTGGGTGAACGACAGGTCGAGGCCGAGCTTGAGCAACGGATAGATGGCCAGCAGCACCGACTGCATCATGTCGTTCAACAGGTGCGAGAAGCTGATCGCGGCAATCACCGGATAAGTGGTGGTGTTCAGGGGGTCGGCCGAGGGCAGGGCGGCGATCGGCGTGTCGGTATTCAAGGTCTTGTCCATGGGTGAGGTATCTGCGGTTTCATACTCCCTCTACCATGCCTTATCCCGGTGCGTCTGGACATAACCAAAGTGGGCGAACGCCGGGGTTGCTCTCGATCGGCGTGCAAGCCGTTCATGCTGAAGGTGTGTGGATGGCAGGTCAGATCTTGTGCTTGGCGCCTGGCGGATTAGTATAGAAAGCCTGCCGCCGCTATCCGGCCCATCGCCCGCCATGGAGGGAACATGTTCGAAAGCCTGGGAGTCATCAATGTCTGGACCTATCTGGTGGGGCTCTTCTTCATCATCATAGCGCCGGGCCCCAACTCGATTTATGTGCTGCGCACCGCCGCCGTGCGGGGCATAGGGCCTGGCTATCGCGCCGCCCTCGGGGTCTTCGTCGGCGATGCCATTCTCATCTTCTGCGCCTACCTGGGGATCGCCTCTCTCATTCGCACCACCCCCTTGCTGTTCACCCTGGTGCGCTACCTCGGCGCCATCTATCTGCTCTATCTGGGGGTGAAGATCCTCCATGCCAACTTCATTGCCAAGGGCGAAGGGCAGGAATCGGCGGTGGAGCTGGGGGAGCGCTATTTTTCCAAGGCCCTCACCTTAAGCCTCACCAACCCCAAGGCGATCCTCTTCTACGTTTCCTTCTTCGTGCAGTTCATCGACTTCAGCTATGCCCACACCTGGATCTCCTACCTGGTGCTGGCCGGAATGCTGGAGGCCATGAGCTTCGTCTATCTCACCCTGCTGATCTTCGGCGGCACCCTGATGGCGCGCTTCTTTGCGCGCAAGGTGCGTCTCGCCAAGCTGGGCAACGGCCTGATCGGCCTCTTCTTCATGGGCTTCGCGGCCAGGCTGGCGACCCTGTCGTCCTGATACCGCCCTTACCAGCTCCATCGGGCTGAATATGGCAGCGCTATGCCTCCCCGGCACCTGCCTGCGGTACACTAGGGCCCGATGAGAGGGCCTCTCTCTTTTCAATCCTGCCGCCGTGGTCTCATGTCCCTGATTTGATCGGGGACAGCCGTCCACGGCCAGATTCCTTCTATAGTGCGCCCCTTTGTGGCCATAGGCCGGAGGGCCCCATGCTCGAAAATCAGATGATGTTGTTGGCGGTGTTTGAACGGGCGGCGCTGATGCTGATGACGCTCTTCCTCCTGACCCGTACCAGACCCTTCCAGCGACTGTTCCAGAAGCGGGATCACACCCCGGCCGAGCTGCTGCTGGTGGCTGCCATCTTCGGCCTGTTCGCGGTGTTCAGCACCTACACCGGCATTCCGGTGGAGGGGGCGCTGATCAACGTGCGGATCATCGCCATCATCTCGGGCGGCATACTGTTCGGCCCCTGGGTCGGCATCCCGGCCGGGGTCATCTCGGGTCTGCACCGCTATCTCATCGACATGGATGGTCACACCTCCATCCCTTGCCTCATCGCCAGCATCATCGCCGGTCTGCTGGCGACCTGGCTTCACCTGAGATGCCGCAAGTCGCGGCTCTGGCTCTACGGCATACTGGCGGGCATGGCCTGCGAGGGGTTGACCATGCTGCTGATCTGGCTGCTGACCGAGCCCCATGCCGTGGGTGTGGAGATCGTCAGCCACATCGCCTATCCGATGATCGCCGGGACGCTCTGCATCGGCCTCATCATCAAGCTGGTGCAGGATCTGGATGACGAGAAGGAGCTGATTGCCGCCAAGCAGGCCAAGCTGGCGCTGGACATAGCGAACCAGACGCTGCCCTTCTTCCAGAACATAGATCGCCACTCCCTCGGTCAGGTGTGCGCCGTGATCCGGCGCGAGATCGACGCCGATGCGGTGGCCATCACAGACACCCGGGACGTGCTGGCCTATGTGGGGGTGGGCAAGGATTACTACGAGCTGGACGAGCACCACGCCATCAGCGACATGACCCAGAGAGCCGTGCTGCTGGACCAGATCATCATCAACAACGATCTGCGCCAGTATCACCTATCAGATTTTCACTCTGTCATCATCATCCCGCTGCGGGAAAACGGCGCCGTCAGCGGCACCCTCAAGATCTACTATCGCCGCACCCACAGCATCACCAGCTCGTTGCGGGAGATGGCGGTGGGCCTCTCCCAGCTCATCTCCACCCAGATGGAGGTGTCGCGCATCGAGCAGCTCAAGGAGATGACCCGCAAGGCGGAGTTCACCGCCCTGCAGAGCAAGATCAACCCGCACTTCCTGTTCAATGCCCTCAATGCCATCTCGTCGCTCATCCGCATCCGCCCCCAGCAGGCGCGCCAGCTCATCGCCAACCTGGCGGACTACCTGCGCTACAACCTCAACAAGGGGGACGAGCTCATCGACATTCAGGAGGAGCTGCAGCAGGTGCGCGACTACGTGGCCATCGAGCAGGCCCGCTTCGGTGACAAACTGGAGGTAGTGTTCGAGGTGGACGACGTCCACATTCAGGTGCCCTGCCTGCTGTTGCAGCCCCTGGTGGAAAACGCCATCCTGCACGGCATTCAGCCCCGCAGTGCGCCGGGCCGGGTCACCATAGAGGTGAAGCAGCTGGCGGGCGGCATCCGGGTGGCGGTGCGCGACACGGGTTACGGCATCAGCCAGGCGGTGATCGACGGGGTGGCCGCCGGCCGGGTGGAGAGCCGCAGCATAGGGCTGATGAACGTGCATCAACGGGTCAAGCTGCTCTATGGGGACGGCCTGCACCTCAAGCGGCTGGAGCCGGGTACCGAAGTCTGTTTCTATCTGCCGGATCAGGAGGCGATGCCATGTTGAGAGCCATCACTGTTGAAGACGAGTCGCTGACTGGAGAGGCGTTGTCATGCTGAAAGCCATTATTGTCGAAGATGAATGTTTGACGCGGGAGGCGCTGGCCTCTCCTGCGTTCCCTCAGGGGGCGATGCCATGTTGAAAGCCATCATAGTGGAAGACGAGTACCTGGCCCGGGAGGAGCTGATCTATCTGGTGAACCAGCACAGCCAGATAGAGATAGTGGCGAGCTTCGAGGATGGGCTGGAGGCGTTCAAATACCTGCAGGATCACGAGGTGGATGTGGTGTTTCTGGATATCCAGATCCCCTCCATCGACGGTCTGCTGCTGGCCAAGAACCTGCACAAGTCGAGCCATCCGCCTCACATCGTCTTCGTTACCGCCTACAAGGAGTTTGCGGTGGAGGCGTTCGAGCTGGAGGCGTTTGACTATATCCTCAAGCCCTACAACGAGCCGCGCATCATCAATCTGCTGCAAAAGCTCGAACATGCGGGCAAGTCGCAACCGGTGCAGGGAGGGGAGGTGAGCAGCCCGCAGAATCGCACCATCAACCTGGTGAAGGGGGAGCGCATCATAGTCACCCCCTGCGAGCAGATCTACTACGCGGAAGCGGACGAGAAGCTCACCTATGTCTACACCCGCACCGATCGTTACGTGATGACCATGGCCCTCAGCGAGTTTGTCAGCCGCTTGCCGGCTGAGGGCTTCTTCCGCTGCCACCGCTCCTACTGCGTCAACATCAACAAGATCCGCGAGATAGTGCCCTGGTTTAACAGCACCTATCTCATTCGGCTCCATGATCTGCCGTTCGAGGTGCCGGTCAGCCGCAGCAACATCAAGGCGTTCCGTCAGCTGATGCGCCTCTGATTGTCATTCATGCCTGCCGATCTGCATTTCATGCCTTAATCTGCCGGCGCGAGCCGCGTCTTGCCTATAGTGGCCTCAATTTCCTTATGGCCATTCCCCGAGACGCATCATGACTAAAGAGATGAATCGCACCCGGTATCTGACCCTGATCGGTACCATCATCACCCAGTTTGCGCTGGGATCCGTTTACACCTGGAGCCTGTTCAACGCCCAGCTCTCCGACAAGCTGGACGAGCCGGTGAGCCAGGTGGCCTTCGCCTTCGGCCTGCTCAGCCTCTCCCTGGCGGTGGCCTCCTCCCTGGCGGGCAAGCTGCAGGAACGGTTCGGGGTGCGCAACGTCACCCTGGGGGCTGGCGTGCTGCTCGGCATCGGCTTCTTCCTCACCGCCCACGCCAGCAACCTGGCCATGCTCTACCTCTGCGCCGGCATACTGGTGGGCTTCGCCGATGGGACCGGCTACCTGATGACCCTCTCCAACTGCGTGAAGTGGTTCCCGGAGCGCAAGGGGCTGATCTCCGCCTGCTCCATCGGCGCCTATGGCCTCGGCAGCCTCGGCTTCAAGTACATCAATCTGCTGCTGCTCTCCAACAACGGGCTGGAGGCGACCTTCCAGCTGTGGGGGCTGATCGCCATGTCCATGGTGCTGGTGGGCGGCATGCTGATGAAGGATGCGCCTCAGCAGGCCGCTTCCGTGCAGCAGACCGAGAGCCGCGACTTCACCCTGGCCGAGGCCATGCGCAAGCCGCAGTACTGGATGCTGGCGCTGATGTTCCTCACCGCCTGCATGAGCGGCCTCTATGTCATCGGCGTGGCCAAGGACATCGGCGAGAAGATGGTGGGCCTGCCAGCCGTGGTGGCTGCCAACGCCGTCGCCATCATCGCCATGGCCAACCTGGGTGGCCGTCTGGTGCTGGGCATTCTCTCCGACAAGATGTCCCGCATCCGTGTCATCACCATAGCCCAGCTGATTACCCTGGCGGGTATGGTGCTGCTGCTGTTCGTGCCCCTCAACGCCAACCTCTTCTTCGTGGCGGTGGCCTGCGTGGCCTTCAGCTTCGGCGGCACCATTACCGTCTACCCCTCCCTGGTGAGCGACTTCTTCGGGCTCAACAACCTGACCAAGAACTACGGCGTCATCTATCTGGGCTTCGGTCTGGGCAGCATCATAGGCTCCATAGTCGCGTCCCTGTTCGGCGGCTTTATGGCGACTTTCAACCTCATTCTGGTGTTGCTGGTGGTGGCACTGGTGCTCTCCCTCACCATACGGCTGCCGGCTCCCGTTGCGGTGGCGGCGGATCGGGGCTGACCTGGTCTCCACGGCGGTAAAAAAGAAGACCCGGGCCTTGGCCCGGGTCTTTTCGTTGGTACCAGCAACGCTTAGCGCGGCGGCAGGCCCAGCAGGGCGCGCAACTGGTGCGCGGTGGCCTCGACCGCAGACCAGTCGGTGCCGGTGACTGTCACATGGCCCATCTTGCGGCCGGGGCGGGCGTCGCCCTTGCCGTAGAGGTGCAGGTGCACGCCGGGCAGGGCCAGGGCGCTGGCCCAGTCAGGGGTGCCGCCCTGCCAGAGATCCCCGAGCAGGTTCAGCAGTATGGCGGGGCACACCTCGGCTTTTGCCGGCAGCGGCAGATCGCACAGGGCACGGACCTGCAGCTCGAACTGGCTGCAACCGGCGTTGTCGATGCTGGGGTGGCCGGAGTTGTGGGGGCGGGGCGCCATCTCGTTGACCAGCAGCGCGCCGCCGACCAGGAAGAACTCTACCGTCAGCACGCCCACGTAGTCGAGGGCGGCGATGATGTGCTCGGCGATGCGCTGAGCCTCCGCCTCCAGGGCGGGGACATTGGCCGGGGAGCGAGTCTGATCCAGGATGCCGCCACTGTGCCAGTTCTGCACCAGAGGCAGGGCGCTGATGGCACCGCTCGGGCTGCGGGCCAGGGTGAGGGCAAACTCCCCCTCCAGCGGCAGGCGCTTCTCCAGCACGCAGGGCACGCCGCTGGCAGCCAGGGCCGCTGGCAGCTCGTCGGCCTGGTGGATAGTCCACTGCCCCTTGCCGTCGTAGCCTTCGCGGGCCGTCTTGAGAATGGCGGGGAAGAGGTCGTTGGGCAGGGCCGACAGGGGCTCACCCGGCAGCAGGGTCAGGTTCGGGGCGACCGGCACGCCGGCACGGGTCAGGAAGGCTTTCTCTTCCCGGCGATCCTGGCAGACACGCACTGCGCTGGCCGCAGGGCGTACCGGCAGGTGCTGCTCCAGCAGGGCCAGGGAGGCGGCCGGCACGTTCTCGAACTCGCAGGTGACGGCATCACAGCGGCTGGCCAGATCGCGCAGCGCCTCGACGTCGTCATAGGCCGCCACTATCTGGGCGTCGGCCGCGGCGCCGGCGATGCTGGCGGGATCCGGATCCAGCACTATCACCTGATAACCGAGGCGGTGGGCCGACATCACGAAGTAGCGGCCGAGCTGGCCGCCACCTAGCATGCCGAGGGTAGCGGGGGGCAGTATCATGCCGGGTCCTCCAGTTGCAGGGCCAGCACCCGATCGCGCTCGTTGGCGCGGAAGCTGTCGAGCTGCTGATGATAGCGAGGGGCGTCGCCATCCTGGGCAACCGACAGCAGGGAGACGGCAAACAGACCGGCGTTTGCGGCACCCGCCTCGCCGATGGCGAAGGTGGCGACCGGCACCCCCTTGGGCATCTGCACTATGGAGAGCAGAGAGTCCATCCCCTTGAGCTGACGGGTCGGGATGGGCACACCCAGCACAGGCACTGTGGTCTTGGCGGCCAGCATGCCCGGCAGGTGGGCGGCTCCGCCGGCCCCGGCGATGATGGCGCGCAGGCCGCGTTCGCGGGCACTGGCGGCATATTCGAACAGCAGATCCGGGGTGCGATGGGCGGAGACGACGCGCGCTTCATAGGGCACGCCGTGCTCCTTGAGGATGCGGGCGGCCGCTTGCATCACGGGCCAGTCGGAGTCAGAGCCCATTACCAGGCCGATCATTGGGGGGGTCGTCATTACGGCTTCCTCGGGGGTGTCAAACGTTTGCCGCATGTTACCAAAAAGCCGTGGGACCTGGCTCAACATTTCTTGCGTCTGACCCCTTCGGATTGCGCCCAACAGCGGCCATGACAGAGGTGCAGGGTAGCATCTGTGCCACTCGGCACCCTCTTGTGGGAAAAAACGATGATAGAAATCCAGATGGCTATACATCCAATCTGGCTCTGCCTATAATCCCCCCGCTTTGGCGCATCATGCTTAAAAGGGAATCCGGTGAGAATCCGGAGCTGGCGCGCAGCGGTAAGGGGGAACGAAGCGACATCAGGGCACTGCCGTCAGGTGGGAAGCCGTCGCCGTAGGCCATCAGCCCCCAAGCCCGAAGACCTGCCAAAGTTCGTATTTCGGGCCGAGAGAAACCGGCCACGAAGTAGATGCTTACGCGAACTTAAGGATCTCTCATGTCCAAGAAATTATTGGCGGCTGCCCTGTTGCCAACGGCGGCCTTTGCCCAGTCTTCCCTTCCTGCCAATGACACCATGGTGGTCACCGCCAACCGGGTGGAACAACCCGTCAGTGCTGTGCTGGCTCCCGTGGTGGTGATCGATCGCGCCGAGATTGAATCCCGCCAGGTATCGAGCCTGACGGATCTGCTCAAGACCCTGCCCGGGGTACAGATCACCACCCTGGGTGGCCGGGGCCATATGAGCAGCCTCTTCATCCGCGGCACCAACTCCAACCACTCCCTGGTGTTGATGAATGGCCGCCCCATCGCCGCCATGGTGGCTGGCACGCCCGATCTCAGCCAGATCCCCCTCGGCAACATAGAGCGCGTCGAGTACATCCGCGGGCCGCGGGCCGCCGTCTACGGTTCCGATGCCATAGGTGGCGTCATCAACCTCATCACCAAGACCTCCGCCAAGAGTGGCAGCGAGACCCACCTGAAGGGCGGTGCAGGCAGCCATGGTTATGGTCAGGGTCAACTGCGCACCGTGCAGGCTCTGGGCCAGCAGACCGACATGAACCTGCTGGTGGGCTATGAGCGCACCGATGGGTTCGACGTGGTGGCCGGTGCCCAGCAGCCGGATCGGGACGGCTTCGACAGCCTCAATGGCCAGGTCGGGATGAACCATGCCTTCAACGACGCCTGGAGTGCCGATTTCAACGCCCAGGGTTATGACAACCAGACCGAGATGGACGACGCCTATCAGTCGGCCGACCAGAGCCGGGTGAAGGCCTTCCAGTACGACGGTGGCCTCAAGTTCCAGAGCGAGACCCTGACTAGCCGGCTGGAAGCCAGCTATGGCGAGAACAAGCTGAAGAGCTGGCTGGAGAGCCAGGGGGAATCCAGCGCCCAGCCGATCCACACCGGCTTGACCCGCTTCTCCTGGATCAACAGCTGGAGCGGCATCGAGGGGCTCAACCTGACCGGTGGCGCCGACTGGCAGCAGGAGCAGATGAAATCTGATTCGCGCAGCTATGGTCAGGCCTTCAATGCCCCGGATCGCGACAACACCGGTCTGTTTGCGGTGGGCAGTTATCGCTGGCAGGCCCTGCTGTGGGAGCTGTCCGGCCGCACCGATGACAACGAGCAGTATGGTCGTCACAACACCTGGTCCGCCGCCAGCGGGCTGGACATAGATGACAACCACAATGTGCGGTTGAGCTACGGCACCGGCTTCAAGGCGCCGACCTTCCTCGATCTCTACTATCCCGGTTATGAGAACCCGGATCTGAAGCCGGAAGAGAGCAAGAACCTGGAGCTGGACTTCTCCGGCCGTTACACCGCCTGGGATTGGTCAGTGAACCTCTATCGCAACCAGATCCAGAACCTGATCTCCTGCCAGAGCGCCTTCTCCAGCTGTAAACCGGACAACACGGATGCCGAGATCCGCGGCGTGGAAGTGGCACTGGGGCTGGAAACCGGTCCGCTCCATCATGACCTGAGCTTCGATTACACCAAGACCGAAGACAAGAACGACGGCGATCAGCCGCTGCTGCGCCGCGCCAAGCAGAAGGCGAGCTGGCTGACCCAGGCACAGCTGGGCCCGGTGGATCTGTCGACCGAACTGCTCTACGTGGGCAAGCGGGACGACAAGAACTTCAGCAGCTTCCCCGCAGAGCGGGTGGTGCTTAGCTCTTACACCCTGGTCAACCTGGGGGCCAGCTACGGGGTGACGCCTGCGCTGACCCTGGGCGGTCGCATCGATAATCTGTTCGATCGTGACTATGTCCCGGCCTATGGCTATGCCTCACCGGGCACCGAGTTCAAGCTGACCGCCGACTACCGTCTCTGATCTGCAGCTCTGCTTATATAGAGAGGAAAAAGCGAGGCCCCGCCATGTGCGGGGCCTTTTCTATTGGCCGCTGGCGGGAGTATGATCGCCGCCTCGCATCCAAGGGGGAGCTCTGGTGGCCAATATTCTCGTGTTCGACTCCGGTATGGGCGGCTTGACCGTCTATGGGGAGATCCGTCGCACCCTGCCGGCGCACAACTATTTCTACTGCTTCGACAACGCCCACTTCCCCTATGGCGAGCTGAGCGAACCAGAGCTGATCTCTGCCTGCACCGGTTTGGTCAGCCACATGGTGGCCGAACACGCCATCGATCTGGTGGTGATCGCCTGCAACACCGCCAGCACCATAGCCCTGCCATCCCTGCGAGCCACCCTGAGCATTCCTGTGGTGGGCGTGGTACCCGCCATCAAGCCTGCCGCCGCCCTGACCCGCAATGGTTGCATCGGTTTGCTGGCAACCCCGGGCACCGTCAGCCGCGAATATACCCATGAGCTCATCGCCCAGTTCGCGCCGGGCAAGCGGGTGCTGCTCAAGGGAGCGACCGAGCTGGTGATCGAGGCCGAGCGCAAGCTGGCGGGACAGCCGGTCAACATGGGGTTGCTGCGAGAGGTGCTGGCTGACTGGATGGAAGGGGAGGAGAGGCCGGATACCCTGGTGCTGGGCTGCACCCATTTCCCGCTGCTGGGGGATGAAATCCGGCAACTGATGCCGGAGTGCCAACTGGTGGACTCGGGCAATGCGGTGGCAAGGCGGGTGGCCCATCTGCTGGCCGCGCTTCCATCCACCCTGACTGGTGAAGGGCAGGGCCACGCCTATTGCAGCCTGCTGGATGCCCGGGCCCAAAAACTGACAGCCCCCTTGCAAGCATGGGGGCTGTCATCACTCGAAGAGGTGCTGTGCTGAGTCTTCAGGCGTCGACGTCGGCGCCTTCCCTCTCATCCCTGTCCCGCTTGTCGTTGGCTTCACGTACCTTGAGGGTGCGCTGCTGATACTCCTTGTCATTGAGCGCGGCTATGGCCTTGGCCGCATCGGCGACCGGCATCTCAACAAATCCGAAGCCCCTGCGCTTGCCAGTGGCCTTGTCTTTCATCAGACGGACGGAAATCACCAGACCCTGCTCGGCAAAGAGCTCGCGCACGGCAATCTCGTTGGCACGGTAGGGCAGGTTGCCTACATATAAAGTGCATGTTTCTTGGCTGGCGTTCTGCTCGGCCACAGCGGCAGGAGCCCGGTTAAGGAACAGCGGTACCACGAAACCGCCAATGGCCAGACCTACGGCAAAAATGACTTCGGCTTTCAGGGAAAACTGCAGGGCCTGGGCAACCAGATAACCGACCAGCGCCAACACCAGAGCGAGAACGGCCGCCTGCACATAAACGGGAAACTTGGATAAATTCATCTTTAAAGACCTTTTGTAAATGAAAGCAAAAAAGGTGCAACACTCTATTCACCTCCATGGTAACCAGCTTTACGACAGGACGCTACCATGGACCACTTGGGACACATTATCCGCTTCAGTATGGCATTCCTTAA
>NZ_CP144265.1:70000-112500 GCF_046581335.1 Aeromonas sp. DSM 116730
AAAAAGTAGTTCTCAAACATTTGTTACAAGTGCTTTGGAAACTTCTTGGCGAAAACCAAAATTTATTTTGGTCCTTGTTGTACGACAACAAGTCGCGTCGTTTCGACGACACTTCTTGGGGTTGTATGGTTAAGTGACTAAGCGTACATGGTGGATGCCTTGGCAGTCAGAGGCGATGAAGGACGTACTAACCTGCGATAAGCTGTGAGAAGTCGGTAAGAGACGCTATTACTCACAGATTTCCGAATGGGGAAACCCACCCAGCATAAGCTGGGTATCTATTACTGAATACATAGGTAATAGAGGCGAACCGGGAGAACTGAAACATCTAAGTACCCCGAGGAAAAGAAATCAACCGAGATTCCCTCAGTAGCGGCGAGCGAACGGGGATTAGCCCTTAAGTTTCTTGGAAGTTAGTGGAATGGTCCTGGAAAGGCCAGCGATACAGGGTGATAGCCCCGTACATGAAAACGACCTTGAAGTGAAATCGAGTAGGGCGGGACACGTGACATCCTGTCTGAATATGGGGGGACCATCCTCCAAGGCTAAATACTCCTGACTGACCGATAGTGAACCAGTACCGTGAGGGAAAGGCGAAAAGAACCCCTGTGAGGGGAGTGAAATAGAACCTGAAACCGTGTACGTACAAGCAGTGGGAGCCCTTCGGGGTGACTGCGTACCTTTTGTATAATGGGTCAGCGACTTACATTTTGTAGCGAGGTTAACCGTATAGGGGAGCCGTAGGGAAACCGAGTCTTAACTGGGCGTCTAGTTGCAAGGTGTAGACCCGAAACCGGGTGATCTAGCCATGGGCAGGTTGAAGGTTGAGTAACATCAACTGGAGGACCGAACCCACTAACGTTGCAAAGTTAGGGGATGACCTGTGGCTGGGGGTGAAAGGCCAATCAAACTCGGAGATAGCTGGTTCTCCCCGAAAGCTATTTAGGTAGCGCCTCGGACGAATACTACTGGGGGTAGAGCACTGTTTGGACTAGGGGGTCATCCCGACTTACCAACTCCATGCAAACTCCGAATACCAGTAAGTAATATCCGGGAGACACACGGCGGGTGCTAACGTCCGTCGTGAAGAGGGAAACAACCCAGACCGCCGGCTAAGGTCCCAAAGTTCTGGTTAAGTGGGAAACGATGTGGGAAGGCTCAGACAGCTAGGATGTTGGCTTAGAAGCAGCCATCATTTAAAGAAAGCGTAATAGCTCACTAGTCGAGTCGGCCTGCGCGGAAGATGTAACGGGGCTCAAACCAGGCACCGAAGCCGCGGATTCACACTTATGTGTGAGTGGTAGGGGAGCGTTCTGTAAGTCTGCGAAGGTGTGTCGAGAGGCATGCTGGAGATATCAGAAGTGCGAATGCTGACGTAAGTAACGATAAAGGGGGTGAAAAGCCTCCTCGCCGGAAGACCAAGGGTTCCTGTCCAACGTTAATCGGGGCAGGGTGAGTCGACCCCTAAGGTGAGGCCGAAAGGCGTAATCGATGGGAAGCAGGTTAATATTCCTGCACGACTTGTAATTGCGATGGGGGGACGGAGAAGGCTAGGTGGGCCAGGCGACGGTTGTCCTGGTGAAAGTGCGTAGGTGGTGTTTCTAGGCAAATCCGGAGACACAACACTGAGACACGAGACGAAGCCACTACGGTGGTGAAGCCATTGATGCCCTGCTTCCAGGAAAAGCCTCTAAGCTTCAGATTACAAGTCATCGTACCCCAAACCGACACAGGTGGTCGGGTAGAGAATACCAAGGCGCTTGAGAGAACTCGGGTGAAGGAACTAGGCAAAATAGAACCGTAACTTCGGGAGAAGGTTCGCTCTTGACAGTGAAGTCCCTTGCGGATGGAGCAGTTGGGAGTCGCAGTGACCAGATGGCTGGGACTGTTTATCAAAAACACAGCACTCTGCAAACACGAAAGTGGACGTATAGGGTGTGACACCTGCCCGGTGCCGGAAGGTTAATTGATGGGGTTAGCGCAAGCGAAGCTCTTGATCGAAGCCCCGGTAAACGGCGGCCGTAACTATAACGGTCCTAAGGTAGCGAAATTCCTTGTCGGGTAAGTTCCGACCTGCACGAATGGTGTAACCATGGCCATGCTGTCTCCACCCGAGACTCAGTGAAATCGAATTCGCCGTGAAGATGCGGTGTACCCGCGGCTAGACGGAAAGACCCCGTGAACCTTTACTACAGCTTGGCACTGAACATTGAACCTACATGTGTAGGATAGGTGGGAGGCTTTGAAGGCGTGACGCCAGTTGCGCTGGAGCCGTCCTTGAAATACCACCCTTGTATGTTTGATGTTCTAACGCAGGGCCCTGAATCGGGCTCGCGGACAGTGCCTGGTGGGTAGTTTGACTGGGGCGGTCTCCTCCCAAAGAGTAACGGAGGAGCACGAAGGTTGGCTAATCCTGGTCGGACATCAGGAGGTTAGTGCAATGGCATAAGCCAGCTTAACTGCGAGACGGACAGGTCGAGCAGGTACGAAAGTAGGTCATAGTGATCCGGTGGTTCTGAATGGAAGGGCCATCGCTCAACGGATAAAAGGTACTCCGGGGATAACAGGCTGATACCGCCCAAGAGTTCATATCGACGGCGGTGTTTGGCACCTCGATGTCGGCTCATCACATCCTGGGGCTGAAGTCGGTCCCAAGGGTATGGCTGTTCGCCATTTAAAGTGGTACGCGAGCTGGGTTCAGAACGTCGTGAGACAGTTCGGTCCCTATCTGCCGTGGGCGTTGGATGATTGAAGGGAGTTGCTCCTAGTACGAGAGGACCGGAGTGAACGAACCTCTGGTGTTCGGGTTGTCACGCCAGTGGCACTGCCCGGTAGCTAAGTTCGGAATCGATAACCGCTGAAAGCATCTAAGCGGGAAGCGAGCCCTGAGATGAGTCATCCCTGACCCCTTGAGGGTCCTAAAGGGCCGTTGGAGACCACAACGTTGATAGGTGGGGTGTGTAAGCGCGGCGACGTGTTGAGCTAACCCATACTAATTACCCGTGAGGCTTAACCATACAACACCCAAGAAGTGTTTCTGGCCTTGTAGCAAGTGAACGAACTACTACCTAATTCAGTGATAATGACAAAGCAAACTAGCTAAGTCGTTATTCACGTCAGCTTTCCGGATGAAGTTTTTTGCCTGGCGGCCATAGCGCCGTGGAACCACCTGATCCCATGCCGAACTCAGAAGTGAAACGCGGTAGCGCCGATGGTAGTGTGGCATTCGCCATGCGAGAGTAGGACACTGCCAGGCACCCAATTAAACAGCGATGTGAAAAATCACATCACTGGCTGCGAGGATGGCACCTCAGTAAGCGGCAGAAGATTTAGCGAAAGCTAACCGAATGCGGAGCGGTAGTTCAGTTGGTTAGAATACCGGCCTGTCACGCCGGGGGTCGCGGGTTCGAGTCCCGTCCGCTCCGCCACTAATTTGAAAGGCCTTCCCTAACGGGAAGGCCTTTTTGCTTTTGGATATTCGCGAACGGGATTAAGGAAACCAGGGACCACAGACAGGGCTGCGACTTGCCACTGGCAACTCGGTCCCTGCCTGTGGTTCCTTGTGCTTGAGCCGGACTGTGTCCGCCTCCCCGTCCGCTCCGCCAATGATTAAGAAGCCCAGTCGAAAGACTGGGCTTTTTTCGTTTCAAGCATGCCGATACAGCACTCATTTCCCCCTCGCTTCAACACTATTATCACCCGATAATCGCCGCTGACCGTGGTTGCCGCTATAATGGCCGCCCTCAAGCAAGGTGATGGTATGAAAGCAGAATATCTACAGCGATTCGGGGGCATTGCCCGTCTTTATGGTCAGAGCGCACTCGACTCCTTCAGCCAGGCCAGGGTCTGCGTGGTGGGCATTGGCGGCGTGGGTTCCTGGGCGGCCGAGGCGCTTGCGCGGGCCGGTATTAACCAGATCACCCTGATCGACATGGACGACATCTGCATCACCAACACCAATCGCCAGATCCACGCCATGCAGGGCACGGTCGGCCGCCTCAAGACAGAAGTCATGGCCGAGCGCATTCGTACCATCAATCCGGATTGCGAGGTGATCGAGGTGGACGATTTCGTCACCGCCGATAACCTGGCCGAGCATATCAAGCGGGAGTTTGACTATGTGGTGGATGCCATCGATTCGGTCAAGGCCAAGGTGGCGCTGATTGCCTTCTGCAAGCGCAACAAGATCCCGGTGATAGTAGCGGGCGGTGCTGGCGGGCAGATGGATCCGACCCAAATCACAGTGGCGGATCTGGCCAAGACCATTCAGGATCCGCTGGCCGCCAAGGTGCGCTCCGACTTGCGCCGGCTGCACAACTTCAGCAAGAATCCGGCGCGCAAATTCGGGGTGGAGTGTGTCTTCTCAACCGAGCAGCTGAGTTACCCGGATGGCCGGGGCGGCACCTGTCAGGCCAAGGCGGCCAGCGACGGCAACATGAAGATGGATTGCGCCTCCGGCTTTGGCGCCGTGACGCCGGTGACGGCGACCTTCGGTCTGGTGGCCGCCTCCCGGGTATTGAAGAAGATTGCCGAGCGGGGCGCGAGGGTGGAGCGTGCCGCCCTCATGGACAGTCGCGAGGATATATCGCAGCCGCCGGTGGCCGGGGATCAGGCGGAGGCCTGAGCCCGAATCGCCAGCACGATCGCCCTGAGCCCGTTACCTCGTGACGGGCTCAGGTGTTTCTCGAGCCCCAGTTCGCTGAAATAGCCATCCACGTCAAATGTCTGGATAGCGTCGGCGGTCTGATGATTGAGCGCCGCCAGTACGATGACGATAAGGCCGCGCACTATGCGGGCATCGGAATCACAGGCAAAGTGCCAGCAGCCATCCTCCCCCTTTTCGCTCTTTAGCCAGGCCTGGCTCTCGCAGCCTTTCAAGCGGTGCTCTTCGGTTTGCCACTCGGCAGGCAGGGCGGGCAGCTGCTTGCCGAGCTGGATGATGAGTCGGTACTGGTTCTCCCAGCCGTGGGCGGCGGCAAACTGCTGGCAGATGGTGTCAGCGTTGGGCTCAAGGCCGATCTGGGTATAGGTTGCTAGGCTGCTCATGAGTTTGTCTGCCTTAGAAGAAGTCACTGAGTTTGTGCAGGGCTGCCAGCAGGGCATCGATATCGTTCCGATCGTTGTAGCAGGCCAGCGAGGCCCTCATGGTGCCGCCTATCCCTAAGCTCTCCATCAGCGGCATGGCGCAGTGATGGCCGACCCGTAGCGCTATGCCCTGCATGTCGAGCAGGGTGGCAGCATCCTGGGGATGGATCTCATCCAGCAGGAAGGAGACAGCCCCTGCCCGTTGCGCCGGTTCACCTATGAGGCGCAGGCCCGGCACCTGATGCAGGCCTGCAACCAGATAGTTGGTTAGCGTTTCTTCGTGGCGGGTCAATGACCCCCTGTCTTGCTCCGTCACAAAGTCGATGGCGGCTGCGAGGCCGATGGCACCGGCAATATGGGGGGTGCCCGCCTCGAACTTGAAGGGCAGGGTATTGAAGGTGGTGCCGCTGAAGCTGACTCTGTCGATCATCTCGCCGCCCGCTTGCCAAGGCGGCATGCGCTCCAGCAGTTCGGTTCTGCCCCAGAGCACGCCTATGCCGGTCGGGCCATAGAGCTTGTGACCTGAGAAGGCATAGAAGTCGCAGCCTATGGCCTGTACATCCACCTCGAGATGGGCAACCGCCTGAGCGCCGTCGATCAGGGTCAGGGCGCCGACAGCTTTGGCGGCAGTTACTATCTGCGATACCGGATTGACGGTGCCGAGGGCATTGGAGACATGGGCCACGCTCACCAGTCGGGTGCGCGGCCCCAGCATGGCCAGGTAAGCCTCCATATCCAGATCCCCGCGCTTATCCAGCGGAATGACCCGAATAAGGGCGCCGGTGCGTTCGGCAATCAACTGCCAGGGGACGATATTGGCGTGGTGCTCCAGGGTGCTGAGGACGATTTCGTCCCCCGCCTTGAGCTCGCTCACGCCCCAGCTATGAGCCACCAGATTGATCGCCTCGGTGGTGCCACGGGTCCAGATCACCTCATGGCTGCGGGGCGCATTGATAAAGCGGGCGACCGTCTCGCGGGCTGCCTCGAAGGCGCGGGTGGCGCGGCCGCTCAGGGCATGGGCGGCGCGGTGCACATTGGCATTGTCGGCCCGATAGTAGTGAGCTATGGCGTCCAGCACGGCCTGGGGTTTCTGGGTGGTGGCGGCGTTGTCCAGATAGATCAGAGGGTGGCCGTTCACCTCCTGCGCCAGGGCCGGAAACTGGCTACGCAATTGGGCGTGCTCTTGCTGATTCATGTTCCCCTCATCTCCTCTGGAAAAGTCGGCCATGATCCGGAAAATGACGGGCAAACACAAGGTGAAGTGGCGGGATCCTGTGTCCGGTTTCGGCTGCCCGCGGGATCTCTGTTACAATGCCGCCCCTCATCATAAGCCAAGAGATCCGGCCCATGAAGCTCAACCCCAATCAGAACGAAGCGGTCAAGTTTGTCTCCGGCCCTTGCCTGGTGCTGGCGGGTGCCGGATCGGGCAAGACCCGCGTCATCACCAACAAGATCGCCTATCTGGTGCAGCAGTGCGGCTATAACGCCCGCAACATCGCCGCTGTGACCTTTACCAACAAGGCGGCGCGGGAGATGAAGGAGCGGGTCGGCCAGACCCTGGGTCGCAAGGAGGCGCGGGGGCTCATGGTCTCCACCTTCCATACCCTGGGGCTCGACATCATACGTCGCGAGCACAAGAGTCTGAATCTCAAGGCGAACTTCTCCCTGTTCGATGACACCGACCAGCTGGCGCTGCTCAAAGAATTGACCGAGTCGGAGCTCGACAACGACAAGGACAAGCTCTCGGCCCTCATCACCCAGATCTCCAACTGGAAGAATGACCTCATACTGCCGGCGCGGGCCATGCGCATCGCCCAGGGGCCGGAAGAGGTGCTGATGGCCCAGCTCTACGAGCGCTATCACCGCCAGATGGTGGCCTACAACGCGCTGGATTTCGATGACCTCATCGTGATGCCGACCCTGCTGTTGAAGAACAACGAGGAGGTGCGCAGCCGCTGGCAGAACAAGATCCGCTACCTGCTGGTCGACGAGTATCAGGACACCAACACCAGCCAGTACGAGCTGGTGAAGCAGATCGTCGGCGAGCGGGCCCGCTTCACAGTAGTAGGGGATGACGATCAGTCCATCTACTCCTGGCGCGGTGCCAAGCCCCAGAACCTGGTGCTGCTGAACGAGGATTTCCCTAGCCTTAAGCTGATCAAGCTGGAGCAGAACTACCGCTCCAAGGGGCGCATTCTGAAATGCGCCAACATACTGATCGCCAACAACCCCCATGTGTTCGACAAGGCGCTCTTCTCCGAGCTCGACTACGGTGTGCCGGTCAAGGTGCTGTTCGCCAAGAACGAGGAGCACGAGGCGGAACGGATCGCTGCCGAGATGATGGGCCACAAGTTCATGAATCGCACCCGGTTCAAGGATTACGCCATCCTCTACCGGGGCAACCATCAGTCGCGCATCTTCGAGAAGGCGCTGATGACCAACCGCATCCCCTATCGCATCTCCGGTGGCACCTCGTTTTTCTCCCGCACCGAGATCAAGGACATCATGGCCTATCTCAAGCTGCTGGTGAATCCGGACGAGGACACCGCCTTCCTGCGGGTGGTCAACCTGCCGCGCCGGGAAATCGGCCCCACCACGCTTGAGAAGCTGGGGCAGTACGCCAACCAGCGCGGCAAGAGTCTGTTTGCCGCCAGCTTCGAGCTGGGGCTGGAGCAGCACCTCTCTGGCCGTGGTCTGGTGGCTTTGCAGGCCTTCACCAACTGGCTGGTGCGGCTCGGTGATCAGGCGCAGCGGGGCAACCCGGTGGAGGCGGTGCGGGACATGATCAAGGAGATCCACTACGAGGAGTGGCTCTATGAGACCTCCCCCAGCCCGAAGGCGGCCGAGATGCGGATGCAGAACGTCTCCACCCTCTATCGCTGGATCACCGAGATGCTGGAGGGGGACGAGCTGGAAGAGGCCATGACGCTCGCCCAGGTGGTCACTCGCCTCACCCTGCGGGACATGATGGAGCGCAACGAGGGAGAGGACGATGCGGATCAGGTGCAGCTGATGACACTGCACGCCTCCAAGGGGCTGGAGTTTCCCTATGTCTACATGGTGGGCATGGAGGAGGGCTTGTTGCCCCACCAGACCAGCATCGACGAGGACAACGTAGAGGAGGAGCGTCGTCTCGCCTACGTGGGCATCACCCGGGCCCAGACCGAACTGACTTTCACCCTCTGCAAGGAGCGGCGTCAGTATGGCGAGTCGGTGCGACCCGAGCCGAGCCGCTTCCTGCTGGAGCTGCCCCAGGACGATCTGGAGTGGGAAAACCAGAAGAAGGTGACGGCCGAGGAGCGCCAGCAGAAGGGGCAGGTCGGCGTCGCCAACCTGAGGGCCCTGTTCAAGAAGGATTGAGTGAAGGCTCGGCCGGGGGCTCTGCCTGGGTGAGCAGCGGTATGATGTCGGATCCTGGCAGAGGCGGGGAGATGTGGCGCCCCTGTCCCAGGGCGCAGCCCAGCTCGATCAGCTTCTGCAACTGCTGCTGGTTCTCTATGCCCTCGACCACCAGGGTGAAGTCGAGATCCTGACAGATGTCCCGCATGGCACGGATCAGCGCCAGGTCCTTGGGGGAGTTCAGCATGCGATGGGTGAAGCTGTCATCCACCTTGATGTAGTCCACCGGGAAGTGGAACAGGGCATTGAGGGAGGAGAAGCCGGTCCCGAAGTCGTCCAGGCTGATCTGAATCCCCTTGGCCCTGAGCTCATGGAGTGAGGTGAGTGAGTCGGCACTCTGCCTGGAGAGCTCCCGCTCGTTGAATTCGAAGATGAAGTAGCCGGGTATCACCCCCTCCTCCTCCATGATGTGGACCAGTGCCATGATCTGCTCGCGGCTGGCCAGGTGCTTGCCGGACAGGTTGAGCGATATCTTGAAGCGACCGCCGTCCGAAATCTGCAGCCAGCCCTTCAGCTGCTGGCAGGTGCGCCTGAGGATCTGGCGATCCAGATCCTGAATGAGGCCGCACTGCTCGGCCAGTGGAATGAAGTCGAAGGCATCCTTCAGTTCTCCCTCCTCGGTGATCCAGCGCGCCATCACCTCCAGCCCCACCAGGCGACTCTCCTTCAGTCTGATCACCGGCTGGAAGTAGGGCACTATCCTGCCTTCCCGCAAGGCCCTGAACAGCCGCTCTTCGGGCGAGCCCGAGTGCTCCATACAGGCATCTGAGTACATGACGATGCGACTGCGGCCATTGCGCTTGGCCTGGTACATGGCGAGATCGGCCTGGTGCAGCAGCTCGCTGATGTCCGCGGTCTGCTCCGACACGCTGGCCACCCCCAGGCTGATGGTAACGGTCAGCTCATTGCCCTGAAGCCGGAACGGGTGGGCAATGCGGCCTAGAATGCGGTTGAGTACGGGGCTGACGTCCTCCTCCTGCTGGCTGTTGTCCAGATAGATGACAAACTCGTCGCCCCCCAGCCTGGCCACCATGTCATTTTGCCGGATGCAGCTCTGCAGACGCTTGGCCAGCTCCTGCAGCAGCTGGTCGCCGGCACTGTGGCCCAGGGCGTCATTGACCTGCTTGAAATGATCCACGTCGGCGAAGATCAGGGTGAAGCCGGCCGTCTGGTAACGGCGGTAACGGGTCATGGCATGGTGAAGGTGGTTCATCAGCAGGGCCCGGTTCGGCAGCTGGGTCAGCGGGTCATGCAGCGCATTGAACTGGAGTCGCCGCTCCAGCTCCTGATGATGTCTGAGCCGTTTCTGCAGCCGCAGGTTGGTCTGGCGCAGCTGCTGTAGCCGCTGGTTGATGGACTCTTCCGAGTTGAGTTCATCCAGCTGCTGCCTGACTCTCTTGAGTTCCAGCAGCAGGGTCAACTGGTGGCGCAGGAAGTCGAGGAACAGCCTGTCATCGGCTTCCAGGGGCTGGGCAGTATTGATGATGAGGTGGGCGAAATACTGTTGCTGCTGGCGCAGGGGCAGGCTGTACCAGAACAACCCTGCCTCGCTGCGCTCTATGCTGTTGGTGCTGTGGCACAGGGCCCTGATGACGTCGTCATCGTAGGCGAGCCGCGTCGGATAGAGTTTCTCCAGCCGCTGGTTGTCGAGGCGGACCAGCAGCATGTCATTGACGGCCAGCATCTGGCGCAGCACGGCCTCCAGCTGGGAAAACAGGGCATGCTGCGGCAGGTTGTGGGCCAACCGCATGATACGGCTGATTTTTTCAATCTTCTGCTGCCATTGGGGATCCCGCTGCATCAGGGGGGAAGCCTGCCCCGCCAGCTGGGTGCCGGTCTGGGTTTCGTGCAGGCGCTTGGCCAGACATTCCAGCAGCAATCTCAGGGTCGGGGCCTGTTCGGGGGCGCCGCGGGCCAGCAGCCATTGCACCTCATAGTGCTCCACCGCCTGCACGCACCATCCCTGGTGTTCATCGAGCCGGGTGAGCTGTTCGGTGAGACGGGGCTCTTCACGCCCCAGCTGTTGCTTGAACGCCTCGGGCAGCTGATGTGCAAACAGCCAGTGCAGGCCTCCACCGGCCAGCCCCAGCATGGCAAAGTGCTGCAGGGGGCAGAGTCTGCCCAGCTGCTCTACCAGTCTGGCGTAATCCTCAGGGGAGGCGATGCCGGGCGCGGGAAAATCCATGATGGAAGAAACGACCGCCAGCAAGGGGGGGGGATCTGGCGGTGTGAGGGGCTGGACTGACATGCAATACTCCCGAATAAACTCACCTACAAGCGTAGTCGGAAGTGATTGGATTGAAAGGGCTGCAATAGGAGCCCTTTCAACCACTTAGAGCTTGTCGATCATGTAGTGAATGGCGTTTTCGATCTCTTCGTCACTACAGGCCGCGCAAGTGCCCCGTGCCGGCATCATGCCGGCCTTGCCGGTGAAGCCTTCGATGGCATGCTTGCGCAGGGTGTCGAACCCCTGGGCGATGCGTGGTTCCCAGGCAGCCTTGTCCCCGCGCTTAGGCGCGCCGGCCGCGCCGGTATCGTGGCAGGCAAAGCAGGCGCCCTTGAACACTGTCTCGCCATCACGGGGACCGGAGGAGGCGGCGGCAGGGGCGGCCGCGGCCGTCGCAATGCCTTCCAGATCCTTGGCGGTGTAGACCTGGCCGACCGGGGCTATGCGCTCGGCAATGGCTTCCGTCGACATCTCATCGGCGGCAAAGACGGCGCCGGACAGGGTGGCGGCCGCCATCCCGGCAGCCAGCAAATAGCTCAGTTTTTTCAACACGCTCATGTACTCCCAGCAGGCTCTTATTATCCCTAGAAAACGACGGGATTATAACCGAATAGTTACAGGCATTTAAACGCTTGTGTGTGAAGTGTTAAGCAATTTGCGAACAAAGTTTCTGCGGCGGCAGGGGCTGCAGGCAAGGCAAGTGCAAAAAGAAACCCGGCTTTCGCCGGGTTTTTGCAATCAGCCGTGAAAAAGGCTGACTTGTCTCCACTCAGGATCCCGGTGCCGGACCGAGCCTTTGCACATGACATCCACGGCTCATCAATCCCAGTTCAGGATCACTTTGCCGGACTTGCCTGACCCCATGGCTTCGAAGCCCTGCTGGAAGTCATCGATGTGGAAGTGATGGGTGATGATGGGGCTGAGATCCAGGCCTGACTGGATGAGGCTGGCCATCTTGTACCAGGTCTCGAACATCTCGCGACCATAGATCCCTTTGATAAACAGTCCCTTGAAGATCACCTTGTTCCAGTCGATGGCCATGGTGGAGGGGGGAATGCCGAGCATGGCAATCTTGCCGCCGTGGTTCATCTTGTCGATCATGTCCTGGAAGGCGCTGGGCACGCCGGACATCTCCAGCCCCACATCGAAGCCTTCGGTCATGCCGAGCTCGTCCATCACGTCGGAGAGTTTCTCCTTGGCCACGTTGACGGCGCGGGTGGCGCCCATCTTGCGGGCCAATTCGAGGCGGTATTCGTTGACGTCGGTGATCACCACGTGACGGGCACCCACATGGCGGCAGACGGCGGCAGCCATGATGCCGATGGGGCCGGCGCCGGTGATGAGCACATCTTCGCCCACCAGATCGAAGGAGAGGGCTGTGTGCACGGCGTTGCCGAACGGGTCGAAGATGGCGGCCAGCTCATCGGGGATGTTGTCCGGCAGCTTGAAGGCGTTGAAGGCCGGGATCACCAGGTATTCGGCGAAGGAGCCCGGGCGGTTGACGCCGACCCCTATGGTGTTGCGGCACAGGTGGGTGCGACCGGCGCGGCAGTTGCGGCAGTGGCCGCAGGTGATGTGGCCTTCGCCTGAGACGCGATCGCCGATGGCGAAGCCGCGCACTTCCTGGCCGACGGCGACCACCTCTCCCACGTACTCGTGACCGACCACCATGGGCACGGGTATGGTCTTCTGGGCCCACTCATCCCAGTTGTAGATGTGCATGTCGGTGCCGCAGATGGCGGTCTTGCGGATCTTGATCCGCAGATCGTTGTGGCCGAGCTCGGGAGCCGGGACGTCCGTCATCCAGATGCCGGCTTCGGATTTGAGTTTGGAGAGTGCTTTCATGACAGATTCCTCACGGCGCTGTGCCGGGTACAGAGGGTAATAAAATGGGGCCCAACCTTGGCCCCCGTTTTAATCAGCTAGCCATGTGATCAAATCACACCGAGCTCGCGGCCGATGCGGATGAAGGCATCGATGGCCTTGTCCAGTTGCTCGCGGGTATGGGCGGCAGACATCTGGGTTCGGATGCGGGCCTGGCCCTTGGGCACCACGGGGAAGGAGAAGCCCACCACGTAGATGCCGGCGGCCAGCATGCGGCTCGCCATCTCGGCGGCCAGCTTGGCATCTCCCAGCATGACCGGAATGATGGCGTGATCGGCACCGGCCAGGGTGAAGCCGGCGGCGCTCATCCGGGTGCGGAAATACTCGCTGTTCGCTTTCAGGCTGGCCCGCAGCGCGTGACCCTCGGCCAGCATGTCGATCACCTTGATGGTGGCCGAGACGATGGAGGGGGCCAGGGAGTTGGAGAAGAGGTAAGGACGGGAGCGCTGACGCAGCCAGTCGATCACCTCTTTCTTGCCGGAGGTGTAGCCGCCGGAGGCGCCGCCGAGCGCCTTGCCCAGAGTGCCTGTGATGATGTCGACCCTGTCCAGCACACCGCAGTATTCGTGGGTGCCACGGCCGTTCTCGCCGATGAAGCCCACCGCGTGGGAGTCATCCACCATCACCAGGGCGTCGTATTTGTCGGCCAGATCGCAGATGGATTTGAGGTCGGCGATGACACCGTCCATGGAGAAGACACCGTCGGTGGCGATCAGCTTGAAGCGGGCGCCGTCGGCATTGGCCTGCTTGAGCTGGGCTTCCAGCTCGGCCATGTCGTTGTTGGCGTAGCGATAGCGCCTGGCCTTGCACAGCCGCACGCCGTCGATGATGGAGGCGTGGTTGAGTGCATCTGAGATGATGGCGTCTTCGGCGCCGAACAGGGTCTCGAACAGACCGCCGTTGGCATCGAAGCAGGAGGAGTAGAGGATGCTGTCCTCGGTGCCGAGGAAGGCGGACAGCTTCTGCTCCAGCGCCTTGTGTTGGTCCTGGGTACCGCAGATGAAGCGTACCGAAGCCATGCCGAAGCCGTGGCTGTCGAGTCCCTGATGGGCGGCGGCGATAAGATCCGGGTGGTTGGCCAGCCCCAGGTAGTTGTTGGCACAGAAGTTCAGAACCTGCTCGCCGCCCACCGCAATCTGGGCCTGCTGAGCCGAGGTGATGATGCGTTCCTGCTTGTATAGCCCTTCCGCCTTGACCTGTTCGAGCTGTTCGGCCAGGTGACGATAGAATCCGTTAGACATCCTCGGTCCTCATTGACTGTGTCGACTGTGTTATCAGGATCTTGGGCCGTGCGAGGTGCACGGAGTGACGTCGTCGCGGTCGTGACGAAACGTCGACAGACCCTGGAATGGGCAACATTTTACTGCAATCGTTGCGCACCAATTCAAATTATTATGCTGATATTCAACAATTGTGAAACAGATCTCACCCTGCTGGTTGGGCCAGTTGGTGGTAGTGCTGCTCCAGTTGGCGGATCTGGGCGATCACCTGGGGCTGCACATAGGGGCGCAGCAGGAAGAGCACCCGCAAGACCCCCTGATAAAGCAAGGGCTTGGTGATGCGGGTATGGGGCGCCTGGGCAATCTGGAAGGGGATCCAGCAGGTGACCACCATCTTGATGGTCTGGCCCAGATCCGGCAGGTCTTCGTCGCTGACGTCTATGATGCCGCCCTCGCGCAGGCTTCTCAGCAGCGCTTCCACGGCGGCGCGCAGCTGCTCCTGGGCCTTGAGGTACTTGTGCTGCAAGGGTTCGTCGCGACTCAGGATGTCCGGCAGGTTGGCGTAGAAGAAGCGGAACTGCCACATCAGATAGAAGATGGCATCCAGATAACCCATCAGATCTTCCAGCTTGATCTCGTGGCTGCGGGCCGGCGTGAAGCTCTCGCTCAGGTGGCGGGCGTATTGATCGAAGATGGAGTGGATGATGTCTTCTTTATTGCGGAAGTGGTAATAGAGGTTGCCCGGGCTGATGCCGAGATGGGCGGCAATGTGGTTGGTGGTGATGTTGCGTTCACCCTGATCGTTGAACAGCTCGGTGGCGCTGTGGATGATCCTGTCTCTGGTCTTCATCACTGATCCCTCTGCCGGGCCCTGTGCGCCGAGGTCGAATCCCCTGGCGGCCCGTGATAAACTTTTCGGCAATTTCAAATTGGCCCACTATACACAGCTTTAACAGGCAGTCACACGGGGCCATCAACGTACGCGAGGCAAACTCCATGATCGTAGTAACTGGCGGTGCTGGCTTTATCGGCAGCAATCTGGTCAAGCAGCTGAACGCTCAAGGACGGACCGATATCGTGGTCATCGACGACCTGACCGACGGCACCAAGTTCGTCAACCTGGTCGATCTCACCATCGCCGATTACATGGACAAGGACGAGTTCCAGGCGCGGATCGTCTCCGGTGACGAGTTTGAAGAGTGGGATGGCGGCATCGAGGTGATCTTCCACGAAGGTGCCTGCTCCGCGACTACCGAGTGGAACGGCAAGTTCATCATGGAGGTCAACTACGAGTACTCCAAGGATCTGTTCCACTACTGCATCGAGCGGGAAATTCCCTTCATCTATGCCTCCTCCGCCGCGACCTATGGCGGCCGCAACGACAACTTCATCGAAGATCCCAAGTTCGAGCAGCCCCTCAACGTCTATGGCTACTCGAAGCAGCTGTTCGATCAATACGTGCGCCGCTGGCTGCCGGAGATCGACTCCCAGGTCGTGGGCCTGAAATACTTCAACGTCTACGGCCCGCGCGAGCAGCACAAGGGCTCCATGGCTTCCGTCGCCTTCCACCTCAACAACCAGGTGAAGCAGGGTGACAATCCCAAGCTGTTCGAGGGCTGTGACGGCTTCCCGGACGGTGGCCAGATGCGCGACTTCATCTATGTGGACGACGTCTGCAAGGTGAACCTCTGGTTCTGGCAGAACCCGCAGCACTCCGGCATCTTCAACTGTGGTACCGGCCGTGCCGAGCCGTTCCAGAACGTGGCCGAGGCCGTGATCAAGCATCATCAGCAAGGCGCCATCGAGTACATCCCCTTCCCGGATCACCTCAAGGGTCGCTATCAGAGCTTCACCCAGGCCGATCTGACCTGCTTGCGTGGCGTCGGTTATGACGGCGAGTTCAAGACTGTCGCCGAAGGCGTGGCCGATTACATGGCCTGGTTGAACCGGGCTTGATCCCCCTCTGGCGGGCGGCCCTGGCCGCCCGTCGATCGGATGCGCTTGCATGAACATATTGATGGCACTCTCCCAGCTCGAAGTCACGGGAGCTGAGGTCTATGCCACCACGGTCGGCAACGAGCTGACCCGGCGTGGTCACAACGTCTTTTACGTGTCAGATACCCTGACCAAGCCCACGCAAGGGCCCGTATTCAAGCTGAGGTTCAACAAGCGCAGCATACTGCGCCGCTTCTGGCATGTGTTTTACCTCATCTATCTCATCAGGAAGCACCACATCCAGCTGGTTCATGCCCACTCCCGCGCCTCCGGCTGGAGCAGTTATGTGGCCTGCAAGCTGACCGGCACCCCCATGATCACCACAGTTCATGGCCGTCAGCCGGTGCATGCCTCCCGCAAGGCCTTCCACGCCCTCGGCTATCGGGCCGTGGCTGTGTGCGAAGATATTGCCCGCCAGATCATCGACAACCTGGGGGTGGACCCCGCCATAGTGCAAGTGCTGCGCAACGGCATCGAGACCGACAGGTTCCAGCCTGTGCCTGCACCGGACAACGCCAGGCCGGTGATCGCCATCATAGGCCGACTGAGCGGCCCCAAGGGGGAGCTCTGCTATCGCCTGCTGGACGAGGTACTGGACCTGGACGCCTGCCAAGTCCGTGTCGTCAGCGGCACCCGGGTGCCGGAGCGTTTTGCCCGCTTCCAGGACAAGGTCGATTTCGTCGGCTACGTGGACGATGTGCCCGCCCTGCTGGCGCAGTGCGATCTGGTGATCGGCGCTGGCCGGGTGGCGATGGAGGCCCTGCTGTGCGGCCGCCCCGCCTTCGCCATCGGCGAGGCCAAGGCCATAGGGCTGGTGACCGAGCAGAATCTGGACGAGGCGCTGGCCAGCAACTTCGGTGACATAGGGCCCCAGGATCTGGCCATCGATTTTGCCGCGCTGAAGGGACAGATAGCCCCGTCACTGGCCGCCAAGCAGGTGCCGGACAGCCTGCGTCAGCGCATCCGGCAGGAATATGACTTGCAGCAGGTGGTGAGCGGGCTCGAGTCCATCTATCAGGATGCCGTGGTCGAGACTCTGCGTCGGGAGATGCCGGTCATCATGTATCACCGCTTCATCGAGCATGAGAGCGAGAAGGGAGTGCACGGCACCTGGCTGCCCGTCGCCATGTTCGAGAAACACCTCAAGCTGATGAAGTGGCTCGGCTACGAGACGTTGACCTTCGCGGATCTGGCGGACAAGGGCTTCATCCATCGGCTGCAATACGGCAAGAAGTACCTGATGATCACCGTCGACGACGGTTATCGTGACAACCTCACCCGCATGCTGCCCCTGCTGGAAAAATATGGTTACAAGGCGGTGGTGTACATAGTGACAGGCGAGGATCACAATCGCTGGGACGTGGAGCACCCGACCCACCCCGATACGCCGGTGGCCCTGATGAATGGCGATGAGATAGGCGCCCTGGTGGCCTCCGGTCACGTGGAGATCGGTGGCCATACCCAGACGCACCCGCGCCTCAGCACGCTGGCACCCGAGCAGCAGGCGCGCGAGATCCGGGCCAACAAGGAGAGGCTGGAACGGCTGCTTGGCCATCCGCTACTGTCGTTTGCCTACCCTTACGGGGATCTTAACGAGAGCGCGAAAGCCGAGGCCTGCGCCGCCGGCTACCGCTATGCTGTGGCCACCAACAGCGGCCCCAGGGCCATGCATCGGGATCCGCTTCAGATCCGCCGGATCGCCATCTTCCCCCGCACCGACATGTTCGGGTTGTGGCGCAAGATCCGTGGCAACTATGTCTTCAGAAAATCTTGATGGGAAAATACACATTGCTCGGGATGAAAGATCAGACCCTGTCGACGAATCACGATTTTCTCGGCTTTTTTCATGGCAAGGCGTTCGGCAACTTTATCTTCCTGAATATTCTGGCTTACACCCTGTTCAAGGATTCGATACAGCTGATCGCCGATGTCTGCCAGACCATCATCGTCTTCGCGACTCTGCTGGCATTCTATGTGGACAGGGCTTTTTTCATAAAAAACAGAGTCTTTCAACTGCTCTGTCTGGCCGTGGTGGTGCAGTGCCTGAGCTGGGTGTCATCGCGATATTATGTCCATGACTATGCCCTCAAGTACCCTTCGGTGAAGTCGATGGCCTACCTCTTCTTCTTCATCGGCCTCGCCTACTGGCTGAAAGGGGAACCGCGTCGCATCGTCATCACCTTGCTGACCTTCTGCGTCGGGGTCGTCTTCACCTTTGCCTATCACTCGGCCTTTTTCTCCATCTTCGAGACGGGGCTCGACGGTGCCAGGGTGGATTTCAATTACCGCAATGCCCAGCACGGCTCCCTGATCGCGGGCGCCTGCTTTCTGTTTTTCGTCCTGTTGCTGCTCACCTCAAGATTCAGGAAACTGTCGCTGGCCACTGGGGGCATACTGCTCGGCATAGTGCTGTTCGGTGTTTTCTCCGTTATTCTGCAATCCCGCCAGTCCTGGCTGGCCATCTCGGTCTCCCTCGCTATCCTTCCCTTGCTCGGGGATGGTGAGCATTGGCCAACACGCAAGGTGGTCATGACCTACGCCATCTTGCTGGTGACCGTGCTGGCCCTCTATCAGGTCCCATTCATCAGGGAGAGGCTGCTGTCGGGCTTTGGGCATCAAGGGGATGTGCATGCCATCTTGACGGGCAACTGGACCGAGGTGCAGGATTTCAGCATAGGGGTCAGGCTGAGGACCTGGCTGGAGGCCATCCAGTGGTTCCTGGCACACCCGCTCTTCGGCACCGGCTATGGCAGTCAATCACTGGTCATTACCCTGTCCAAGACTCTGCCGGATTACATCACCCAGGAGTTCCGTCATCTGCACAACTCCAACATGGAGACTCTGGTGTGCTGGGGTCTTGCCGGATTCCTGGTGCTCTATGGCACACTCTTCACCGTGGCTCGTCAGGTGTTGTCCTGTTCGCTCTCTTCACGTTTCATCAAGATGCTGACCATCTCTTTCATCATCTATTGGCTCATCATCAACAACTTTGAATCCTTTTTCTACATGCGCTCCGGGCAGTGGGTATTCAGCGTCTTCATGGGCGCCATCTACTCGGTTGCACTGCATGGAAAACTGAAGCAGTTTGCAAAGGAAGGTCATGAAAATTTACGTCATTAGTCTGGAGCGGGCCGTCGAGCGGCGCAGTCGCGTCGAGTCCGTCCTGGCGGCCAGAGGCATCGATTTCGAGTTTTTCAACGCGGTGAATGGTTTTGAAGGCCTCCCCGAGCGGTTGCAGGCCTTGCCGGATGACCAGCACAGGATCCGTTTCAGGAGCCGGCCGTTGACCCCGGGGGAGAAGGGCTGTTATGCCAGCCACTTCCTGTTGTGGGAAAAGTGCGTCGAACTCAATGAGCCCATCCTCATTCTGGAAGATGACTTCCTGCCTACCCAGTATTTTGAAGAAGTGCTGGGGACCCTGCCCAAGGTCCACGAGCAGTATGAGTATGTGAAGGTGGAACCCCAGGTCGGGTCGGCCAGCGCATTGACCACCATAAACAACATGCAGCTGATGTTCTGGCACAACAACTCCTGCTGGACCACGGGTTACAGCATCTCGCCCCAGGGGGCCCGCCGCCTGCTGGCGCACAGCAAGCGATGGCTCTGCTCGGTCGACAACTTCATCGGCGAGTCCTATCGTACCGGTCTCATCTGCACCGGCCTTATCCCCTATGCCATCTACAGCCCGCGGGACATGGGTAGCGACATCCAGAATCAGGTCGAGCTGAAGAAGGTACCGCTGGGGTTCAAATTGACCCGTGAGCTGTACCGCTGCTACCGGTTCATCAGAATGACGCTGTGGAACATGAAGCACTGCGGGGGCAAGTCATGAGCGCGACCAATAAAACCATTCACGCCATCTGGCTGGGCAACCGGCTGCCTCCCCTGGCCCATGTGTGCATCGACGACTGGCGAAAGCAGGGTTACGACTACAAGCTGTGGCTGGATACGGACCCACAGATAAAGCGCTGGATCCAGGAGTGCACCTTTGCCCGGGAGTGCTACCGACGGGGTTTGCTGGCCTTCGTGACCGATTACCTGCGCCTCAAGATCCTCACCCAGGAAGGGGGTCTCTATCTGGATACCGATGTCACCATCAACCAGGATCCCTTCCCGCTCTTCGAGTCAGTGGCGTTTGGCGCAGGCTACGAGTCCGATCGGCTGGTCGGCACCGCTGTCATCTACGCCCGGAAAGAGTCGGTGATGTTGTCCGAGCTGGTCCGCTTCTACGAAGAGGAGATCATGTCCTCTCCCATGTACATGGGGCCCGAGATCATGACCAGACTGGTGTCAGACAAGCTGGCTCAGTCCGGCGATGCTGCCCTGATCGCCCCCGTTCATTACTTCTACAACTATCAGGGGGAAGCCATTCATTTTGAGCCCGCCGCGGAGCGTTATATGACGCACTGGTTCCAGCACAGCTGGAAGCGCTCATCCGGCCTCGTATTCCTGCGGGCCAAGGCCAAGGGGTGGTCCGGATATCTCTATGAGTGGCAGAAAGAGTTCTTCCGTCTGAGGAAGTGACGATCTGACGCTGTCGGTTACCTGACTGGTATTGGGTCGGGGGTAGGCTCTTCCGGTTTGCCATGGGGTAGCGTCACTTGGTCCCAGAGCATGCTCAACTGGTGTTGAACGGCCAGGACTTCCTGCTCTGGGTGCTGGTGATTGGTATCGATGAATCGATAGCGAGGATGAGAGACGGGATTGGCAATGGCGGAGTGCCCCAGGGGAGAGACTATGGTCAGCAGCGGTATGTCCAGCGCCTGTGCCATATGCCGCGGGCCTGTGTCGTTGCCGACGAACAGCTGGCAATGGGCGAAGATGCCCGCGAGCTCCCGCACCGAGCGGGTCTGTATGTGGTCAAATACGCTGGCCTGCAGTGCGGCGGGCAGCAAGGGCTTCAGGCTGCGGTTGTACTCTTCCTCCCCCGGCCCGCAGTAGATCAGGATCTGGGCGTGGTGCTGCTCTATCAGCCAGCGTGCGACTTCGGCGAAACAGTCGATGGGCCAGCGCTTGTAGTGCCCAAGGGAATTGACCCCCATGGCGATCAGCGGCCTGCCCGGATCTATGCCGGCGGCCTGCAGTGTCTCCCGTCCCCGTTGCTTCTCTTCTTCACTCAGCCAGAGATAGTAGTTGCGATCCTCCCTGGCGAGCCCCAGAGGCTTTAGCAGCGAGAATCTGTCATCCACCAGGGTGCTGTTGCCCTGATGCTCGGTGTCATGGCGAAAGCGCACTATGCGGTTGTGGCCGAGTCGCCAGGGGAAGGAGTCGAAGCCGATCCGCAGTCTTGCCCCCGAGATGAGGCAGGTGAGCAGGCCTATCATCTGGCCCTGGCTGTTGATCACCACGTCGTAGCGCTCGCGGCGAATGCCCAGCAGCAACTCCTTCATGTAACGCCACTCGTTGCGGCGCGCCTTCTCGATGACGATCAAGCGATCTATGTTGGGGTTCCCCTCTGCCATCCCCGCGCAGTAATCCATGACCAGATAGTGAACCTCCCCGGCGGGGTCGTGCTGCTTGAGGTTGTTGCACAGTGCTGTGGAGATCAGCACGTCTCCTATCTGTTTGGTTTGTACTACCAGGTATTTCATGGAAGAGGCCTCGGGTGAGGTCGGGTGGAACGTCAGCGCATCAGCATATCGCACTACCCCGTCAGATGCTGCCGCTGTGGGTTGAAAATCCGATCCAACGCACTGTGTTTGCACATATTTTCGGCGTCGATGGGGTTGGGGCTGCCGCTAACAGCAGGCGCGGCCCATAGACAGCGCCTGCAGGCTGGCCTGGACGCAGTGGCATCAGCGCACTGTCAGGCCCAGCAGTATGCCCACCACGCTGAAGTCGGCATCGCTAAAGGTGGTGTTGGCAAAGCCGAGATCCCCCAGCACCGGCAGCAGGAAGGTGATCAGCAGGCCATCGCCGGATTCGATGACTCGGATGTGGTACAGGCCTGTTATCCTGCCCTGACGTCGGTACAGATCCCCTATCGCAAGATAGGCGACATGGCCGCGGAGATGATCCTGCGTAAACTGGCTGGCGAGGTACTGCAAGACGGTACCAGACCATCGAATTTGAATTGCACAAGCGCCAGAGCACCTGATGCCGGCGCCCCAACCCCGAGAGGAAAGCATGTTCAAGGCTCTGTTACTGGATAACCAAGATGGCAAGACCAAGGCGACCCTGACCCAGCTGGACGAGACCCAGCTGCCGGCGGGGGAGGTGCGGGTGGCGGTGAGCTACAGCTCCCTCAACTACAAGGACGGGCTGGCCATCACCGGCAAGGGCAAGATAGTGCGTCAGTGGCCGCTGGTGCCTGGCATCGACTTCGTCGGCACAGTGCTGGAGTCGGCCGACAGTCGCTACCAGAGCGGTGACAAGGTGGTGCTGACTGGTTGGGGCGTGGGGGAAGGACACTGGGGCGGCATGGCCGAGCAGGCGCGGGTCAAGGCCGACTGGCTGGTGCCGCTGCCGGCCGGGCTGGATGAGCGGCAGGCCATGTGCATCGGCACTGCCGGCCTCACCGCCATGCTCTGCGTGCTGGCGCTGGAAGAGGCGGGCGTTACTCCTGCGAGCGGCGAGATCCTGGTGACGGGCGCCGCAGGCGGGGTGGGCTCCACCGCCGTGGCCCTGCTGGCTGCGCTGGGTTATCAGGTCGCGGCCCTGACCGGCCGTCCCGAGGAGCAGGGCTCCATGCTGACCGCATTGGGTGCCAGCCGCATAGTGCCGCGCAGCGAACTGCTGGAGCCGGCCAAGGCGCTGGAGAAACAGCTGTGGGCCGGTGCCATCGACACCGTCGGTAGTCAGGTGTTGGCCAAGCTGCTGGCCCAGATGAATTACGGCGGCGCCGTGGCGGCCTGCGGGCTGGCGGGCGGCTTCGATCTGCCCACCAGCGTCATGCCTTTCATACTGCGCAACGTGCGCTTGCAGGGGGTCGACTCTGTGATGTGCCCGCTGGCGCGTCGTCAACTGGCCTGGCAGCGACTGGCGCGGGATCTGCCCGCCAGCTTCTTCGCCCAGGCGGTGACCGAGATCGGGCTGGAGCAGGTGGTGGAGGCCGCCGAGGCCATCACCCAGGGTCGGGTGGCGGGTCGCACCCTGATCAAGCTCTGACCGGGTCCACTGGCGAGCCCCATTTTTCTGGATAGACTTTGAAGGCCGGTGCACTATCCAAGGAGAATGA
This sequence comes from Aeromonas sp. DSM 116730, assembly GCF_046581335.1. Lineage (NCBI taxonomy): Bacteria > Pseudomonadati > Pseudomonadota > Gammaproteobacteria > Aeromonadales > Aeromonadaceae > Aeromonas > Aeromonas sp. DSM 116730. The sequence goes on from NZ_CP144265.1 coordinate 92,988, forward strand.
GCATGGGTACGCAGACGCCGGATTTCGAGCTCGACGATGAGTGGGAGCCGGAATCCTGGGAAGACGAGCTGGAGGAGCTGGACGACGAGGGCTGGCAGGACTATGACCCTCTCGACGATCAGTGATTCCCTGTAACGCGTGCGGGCGGGCCTGGTGGCCCGCCCGATTTTTTGCGCGTTCGGCAGCATGCCCCTTGGTGGCCGGGCGAGGCTCTGGTTAGAATGAACTGCTCAAATGGCGCTGTGGGAAGAGGGATGCCCGTCAGGCCAGAGACGCCATAAACCACTCAAACAACGCCCAAGGATGATTATGCGCTCACTCGTCATCATGCTCTGTGCCACCCTGATCGGGGGCTGTGTCTCCAACTCGGACGATCCCTGCGAAAAGGTGTGGAGCGATGTGGGGGAAGGAGACGGCAAGCTGGGTTTCGCCGCCGATCGGGTGGAATTCCATCAGACCCAGTGCGGGACCAAGGTGGATGTCGCCATGTGGGAGCAGGGTCGCCAGAAGGGATTGGCCTGGTATTGCCGCCCGGAGCACCTCTATCTGGCCGGGCGATCGGGGGAGGAGTACCGTGGCGTCTGCCCCAATGACGTCCAGGCCCGCAAACTGTTTGCGCAGGGGCGTCAGGGCTGGACCGATCAATAGGGCGCCCCCTTCTTCTTCAGAGCCTCGAGCGACGAGCCGTGGGGGAACTCATTCCCCTTTCTCCTTCAGCCGCAGCGGCTGGCACAGGTACTCTTTGTCATTGGCGCTGCGGGCACACTTGCCGCACACGAACTTGGGTTTGCGCAATATCTTGCGCAGTGTCTTGAGATCGGCGGGGATCTCGTGACGGCGCCATTCACACAGCGTCTTGTGGCCCATGACGATGACTTCCTCGACAGTGAATGGGAGCGGTAGGGAGAGCGGGCCGCCGGTCGGCCCCCTGCTCGCGGTTCATTACTGATAAAGATACTTGGTGAAGATGAGCTCGCGTACCGCCTTCTTGCCGGTCTCTTTGACCAGCAGTTCGTTGACCTTGGCCTCGCACTCCTTGCGCAGCTCTTCCCGACTCACCAGCGACTTGATCTGGGCGCCCGTCTTGCTGCCAATCAAGCGGATGATGGCGTCGCGGATCAGGGGGTCGTGCTGTTCCAGCAACTTGAGATCGGCGGCGTTTTCGGCCATCAGCTCCACCGTCACCCGCACATAGCCCAGGGTTTTGCCATCGCCGAGGTAGTTGGTGATGATGTCCGGATCCAGCGCATGATAGGCGAATCCCGGCTGGACGGCGGCGGAGGCCGGATCGGCGGCCGCTTCCTCGTTAGCGAAGGCGTGGGTATTCAACAGGGTACAACCCAGGGATAACACCAGCAGAATTCTGAAGATCTTCATCTAGATGGCTCGGCAGCGACGGATGCCCCATTTTTGATGCTGCCATCGGGGCCGTCAAGCACGGATGTTCTTACAATTCGCCATTGATTTACGGATAATAAACGGGATTTTAACCTGACAACGGAAATCTCCGGATGGTGAAGCTGTGAAGTCCGAGTTGACTGTTCCCCTCATCCAGCTCGTCCCCTGGCGGGCACCCGCAGAGTGTGAGCCCCCCGAGGCCCTGCGCCCCTGGTTGTTGGAGGCCGACTCCATGACCCGGCGCCTGCGGCGCCACAATAGTCACCTCTCGGTGCAACTGCTCGGCAATCGCAGCGTGTCGCTGGGGGTGGACGAGCAGGCGCTGGTGGCCGTTGCGGATCCCGTGGGGATCTGCCGCGAGGTCATACTGCACGGTGACGCCGGACCTGCCATTCTGGGCTGGACCCTGTTTGCCGAGGCGGCGCTGCAAGGGAGCGGTCTGCAGGATCTGGGGGAGCAACCACTGGGGGAGCGCATCTTCGGTGATGCACCGGCACGGCGCGATCACCTGCAACTGGCCTGCTTCGAGATCGCGAGCAATCCCTGGTGCCAGGCGGCCACCGTCTGGGGGCGCCGCTCCCGTCTCTATCTGGGGCAGTGGCCCTTGCTGGTCCACGAACTCTTCCTGCCCTCGCTATCGTCTCATTCGCTGCCATCGCATAAGGAGCTGGAGTGAAGCTGTTAACCAAGGAGCGGGGACTGGCCTATGTGCAGTTGGCCCGCATCGACAAGCCCATCGGCACCCTCTTGCTGCTGTGGCCGACCCTGTGGGCGCTCTGTCTCGCGGCCGGCGGCCTGCCGGATCCCTGGATCCTGACCGTGTTCGTGGTGGGGGTCTTCCTGATGCGCTCGGCGGGCTGTGTCATCAATGACTATGCGGATCGCAACTTCGACGGCCACGTGAAACGCACCGCCGGGCGACCGCTGCCCATGGGCCGGGTCGATGCGCGGGAGGTGCTGATCCTGTTCGCCGTGCTGGCGCTCATTTCGTTCGCCCTGGTGCTGACCCTGAACCCGCTCACCATAGGCCTGTCGTTCGCCGGCCTGCTGCTGGCAGTCTGCTACCCCTTCATGAAGCGCTTCATTCCCATCCCTCAGCTGGTGCTCGGGATGGCGTTCTCCTGGTCCATTCCCATGGCCTATGCGGCTCAGGCCAATGCCCTGCCGCCCGTCGCCTGGTTGCTGTTTCTCGCCAACCTGCTGTGGACCATAGCCTACGACACCCAGTACGCCATGGTGGACAGGGACGATGACCTCAAGCTCGGGCTCAAGTCGAGCGCCATCCTGTTTGGCCGTCACGACAAGCGGATCATCGGCGTGTTGCAACTGGCAACCCTGCTCATCCTGTTGCTGGTGGGTCAGCTGATGGCGCTGGGATCCGGCTATTACTGGGGTCTGCTGGGGGCGGCGGCCCTGTTCGTCTATCAGCAGCGGCTGATCCGGGAGCGCCAGCGGGAGGCCTGCTTCCAGGCCTTCCTCAACAACAACTATGTGGGGGCCCTGGTGCTGCTCGGGGTGATCGCTCACTACCTGTGAGAAACGTATATCTATGAAAAAGGCCGCATGATGCGGCCTTTTTGTTGGCTGTAAGACGAGGATCAGAGCCGGTTGCCCGCCTGTATGGTACGGCGGATCTTGTTGCTCAAGAGCGGCACTATGTTGTCGGCCAGGGCCTGGAAGCGGCCGAGATCCGGCTTGCAGCCCGGATCCAGATAGCCTTCGCTGCGCAGGGTGTGGATCAGGGTGCTGAACAGCTTGGGATCGAAGAACTCGGGGGCGTTGATGCCGTGCAGGGTGCCGAGGCGCTCCGCCATCATCAGGCCGTCCGCCTCCAGCTGCTCCGCCTCTATGTGGGGCTGGGCCAGCATGCGGGTCAGCACTATGGCGTAGCGTTGCAGTGTCTCCTGAATGCTCTCGGCCAGCAGCAGCAGGCGCATCTGGTTGCCCGGATTGACCCAGTAGCCGCCATCGCGCGCCTCTATCAGCTGCTGGCGTTGCAGCTCGGCCAGCAGGGCATCCACCAGCTCCGGCAGCTCCTCCTCTTCGTAGCGCAGGAACAGCTCTGTCTTGAGCAGCGGGTAGATGTCGACGCAGCGGGCGACTATCTCGCCGCGGGAGATCCCCTCGCAGCGCTCGATCAAGGCCGCCACCAGGGAGGGCAGGGCGAACAGGTGCAATATGTTGTTGCGGTAGTAGGTCAGCAGGATCGCCTGATAGCGGTCCAGGCTGATGATCTGCCCCAGCTTGTCCTCGCTCACCTCGAATTTGTTGAGCTCCATCGCCTGATCCAGCAGGGTCTTGGCATCCTCGTCCGGCATGGTGCTCTGCGGGCTGTAGGGCACCTGCTTGAGCAGGTCCAGATAGGTATTGATCTGGGCCTGCAGTTCGTCCCGGGTCAGGGCATGGCGCTCGGCGGCCAGCAAGGCCAGGGCGCTCAGGGTCAGGCCGTTGACGGCGGCGGCATCGTTGATCCGGGTCATCAGCAGCTCGGCCAGCTGATTGACGGTGGAGGCCATCCACTCCGGGCGCTCCTCCTTGCCTATGCTCTCCTTCCAGTGCGGCACCTGCTCGCCGAGGTAGCTGTTGAGGGTCAGCGGCTCACCGAAGTTGACGAAGCCACGGCCATAGTTGCGCAGCTTGCGCAGTATGCCGAGCACCTGCAGGAAGCTCTCTTTCTCCTTGCGGCTGCCCTTGAGCTCGTTGTGGTAGGTGTTGACCTCCATCACGTGCTCGTAGCCGAGATAAACGGGCACCAGGGTCACCGGCCTGTCCAGCCCGCGCATCATGGCCTGCAGCGTCATCGCCAGCATGCCGGTCTTGGGCGGCAGCAGGCGACCGGTGCGCGAGCGACCCCCTTCGGTGAAGAACTCCACCGAGTAGCCCTTGGCAAACAGCAGGTTCAGGTATTCACGAAATACCGTGCTGTAGAGCGGGTTGCCCTTGAAGGTGCGGCGGATGAAGAAGGCGCCACCGTGGCGGAAGATGGGGCCCGCCGGCCAGAAGTTGAGGTTGATGCCCGCCGCTATGTGGGGCGGCACCATGCCCTGGTGATAGATGACGTAGGAGAGCAGCAGGTAGTCCATGTGGCTGCGATGGCAGGGGACGTAGACTATCTCGTGCCCTTCCTGGGCGAGCTGGCGCACCTGCTCGGCACCGTTGACCGAGAGGCCGCGGTAGAGCTTGTTCCAGAGCCAGCCGAGGAAAGTCTCCCCGAGGCGGATCAGCCGGAAGGAGAAGTTGGAGGCGATCTCGTCCATGTAGCCATGGGCGCGCTTCTGCGCCTTCTCCAGGCTGATGCCCTCACGTCTGGCCTCTTCTTCGATGGCCTGCTGGATCACGCTCGAATCCAGCAACTGCTTGAACAGCAGGTTGCGGTTCGGCAGCTTGGGACCGGTGGCCGCCAGCTGCTGGCGGCTGAAGTGGGTGCGGGCCACCCGCGCCAGCTTGTGGGCTATGGCCTCGTCGGTCCCGTGCTTGTCCGCCATGTAGCGCAATGAGAGCGGCGGGGAGAAGCGCACCAGGTTTTCGCGCCCCTTGAGGATCACGATCAGCGCCTTCTTGAGCCGGTTCGGGGCTAGGCTGCTGATGATGTTCCAGCCGGAGGCTTCCTCACCTTCCCGGCCGGGGGCACGGCCCCAGAACAGGGTGACGGGCACCACTTGGATATCCAGCTCGGGATCCTGCTTGTGCAAGTCCAGCAGCTGGTGGAACTCCTGCAGGAAGGGCAGCGGCTTGTTGCGCGTGCCAAACAGGGGAGGCGGACGATCCAGACAGACGTAGCGCGGCAGCAGCTGGCCACCCAGCTCCAGCGGCGTGAACGGGCCGGGCAGGCCGAGATCCTCGCAGCACTGTTGCAGGGTCATCAGATCGGTGATCGAGCTGGTTTTCAGGGCATAGACTATGGGTCTTGCCGGATCCAGCTTGAGCTCCGTGATGGGATTTTCCGGCAGGCTCTTGTGATTGACCAAGCCACTGACCGGCCATTGCAGGATGGCTCTGGAAATGTTCTGTCCAAGGGACATGTGCGTCTGCTCTCCAAAAAAATGCGGCGTGAGCATAGCAAATCACCGACAGCTTGTCGCCGAGAGGTAGGATGAGTGCCTTTTCAGGATAGAAGGTGCGGGATTTTTGCGACAAGGCAGGGACAAATATCAGCAACGCCTTGCCTTGGCCACAGCACTGTATATACTGCCAGTGTGCTGTATAAAAAGACAGGTGCCAATGCTATGAAACCCCTTACCCCCCGCCAGGCTGAAGTGCTGGAGCTTATCAAGGCGAACATGAGCGAGACCGGCATGCCGCCGACTCGCGCCGAGATCGCCCAGAAGCTTGGCTTCAAGTCGGCCAATGCGGCCGAGGAACATCTGAAGGCCCTGGCCAAGAAAGGGGTCATCGAGATCATGCCCGGCACCTCCCGCGGCATCCGCCTGCTGCTCGAGGAGGAGGAGGCCGCGCCAGAAGAGAACGGCCTGCCGCTCATCGGCAAGGTCGCGGCCGGTGAGCCCATCCTGGCCCAGGAGCACATAGAGAGTCACTATCAGGTGGATCCCGCCCTGTTCCACCCGCGGGCCGACTTCCTGTTGCGGGTGCAGGGCATGAGCATGAAGAACATCGGCATCATGGATGGGGATCTGCTGGCGGTGCACAAGACCCAGGAGGTGCGCAACGGCCAGGTGGTGGTGGCGCGTCTCGATGAAGACGTCACCGTCAAGCGCTTCCAGCGCAAGGGCAGCCAGGTGTGGCTGCTGCCGGAGAACGAGGATCTCTCCCCCATAGAGGTGGATCTCTCCAGCCAGCACCTGACCATCGAAGGGCTGGCAGTCGGGGTTATTCGCAACGCCGACTGGATGTAAGCATCGAACATGCCGAGGGGCCTCCTGCGGGAGGCCCCTTCGTTTGTGCCGTTTTCCCCGCTCTTCTTTCCTCCCCGATCCCCGCCATTGCCGCCGCCCAGATCCACCGCAAACAGTACCGCCACGCATCATGCATTTCGGATATATCCTTTGAGAAGGCCCGCAGAGTCATGGCCGGATAACCGCCATGACCTTGAGTGTGCCGCCAGGTCAGCATGGATCGCAGGGATGCATCACAACTGAGGCGGTGCGGGACAGGGAGAGTCGTCAGGCAGCAGGACGACTCAATACAGTCAGTACGCGACGGTGCCTGGTCTGCCATCCCGATGGCAGTCACACTGGTCGGCGTGGCCTGTTGAGCAAGGAGGACAGGTATGGCTTCAAGCTCGCCGTGGGATCCGGGTCCGGCCGCAACCGCAACCCCCGCATCCTCCATCACCCGATTCATCAAGGGCAGTCGGATGACCTGGTTTTATGCGCTCTGGGTGTATCACAAGGGCGACGGCTGGACCATCTGGCTGGGGTGCCCCAAGGACAAGATTGTCCGCCTGGTTCGTCTGTTCCGCCGCCACCATGACATCGGCTTGCCAGATGCCCCCTGGACGGCCCCGGTCATTCCGCTGCGCGCCACTATCCGGCGCCCCCAGGGGCAGCGCAGATTGCGACCCTGAGCCAGTCCCCCGAACAGTGTGTGAGCCCCACCCGGTGTGGGGCTTTTCTTTTCCCCGCCATTGCCCGGAGATAGCGGCCGTTTCCTCCCTACGGGGCCCTTTCCTGCTCAGGATCCGGACTCAGGACTAGGCAGAAACGGGGCCGGGCGGGTTACAATAGCCCTTCATTGGCCCCGCCATCTGGCTGGTTGAACTAGCAAGGTTCTGTTTTATATGGTTAAACCACGTTTTTCCCTGCTGTTGTTGCTCTTCGTCGGCAGCATAATGGCGGCTTATTACTGGAGCCAACCCTCCCTGCCTGCGCAGGCGGATTATTATCCGGTAGGGCGTGACATCAACCCCTTCACTCTCACGGATGGGGATGGGAAGCCCTTCACCGCCGCCAATCTGGCGGGGCACTGGACCTTCCTGTTCATCGGCTACACCTATTGCCCCGACGTCTGCCCGACCGCCTTGGCGGATCTGCGCTCCATCTACCCGGAGTTGAAGAAGATCGAACCCAGCAGCCAGGTGGTCTTCGTCTCGGCGGATCCCCAGCGGGATGACAGCGCCCGTCTCAAGAGCTATACCGCCTTCTTCCATCCGGAGTTCAAGGCGGCGACCGGCCCCCACCGCGCCCTCTTCCCCCTGGTGCGCAATCTTGGCCTCGTCTATTCCATCGTGGAGAGCGAGCGCAAGGATTACCTCATAGACCACTCGGCCTCGATCGTGCTGATCAATCCCGAGGGCAAGCTGGTGGCCATGTTCCGCCCCAAGGTGGCCCCGGGTGAAGTAGCTCATGTGGATATGCAGACCATGGTCTCCGACTTCGCACGCATAGTGCGGCTGGCCGACGAGTGAGCCGCCGGCGTCGTTCGTGCTGAGCTTGATGCCGTCCTGGCTGAGGGATCCTCGCCGCCACAGTGCCGTTTTTGCCCTGGCCCTGCCCATGGTGTTCTCCAACGTCACCACCCCCTTGCTCGGCCTGGTGGATACCTGGGTGATCGGTCATCTCGGTCAGGCCTGGTTCCTCGGGGGGGTCTCGGTCGGGGCGACCCTCATCAACCTCCTGTTCTGGTTGCTCGGCTTCCTGCGCATGTCCACCACTGGCCTGACCGCCCAGGCTCAGGGCGCCGCCAGCGCCGAGGGGCAGCTGGACACCCTGGCGCGGGCGCTCGGCCTCGCCGTCGGGCTGGGGCTGGCCCTGCTGTTGCTGGTGCTGCCTTTCTTGCCTGCCATCATAGGGCTCAGCGGGGGATCCCCCGAGGTGCAGGGCTATGCCGGAGACTATGTCTCGGTGCGGATCTGGAGCGCCCCGGCGGCCCTGTGCAACCTGGTCATCATGGGCTGGCTGCTGGGCATGCAGGATGCGCGCAGCCCCATGCTGCTGCTGATCCTGAGCAACCTGGTCAACATGGTGCTGGATGCCTGGTTCGTGCTGGGGCTGGGCTGGCAGGTCAGGGGGGTGGCTGCCGCCTCCCTGCTGGCTGACTACAGCTCGCTCGGGGTGGGGCTCTGGCTGGTGAGCCGCCGCCTGCGCCAGCTCTCGGCCGAGGTGTGGCAGGGTGCCTGGTCGCGCTGGTGGCAATGGCCCGCGGTGCGGCGGCTGCTCGGGCTGAACAGGGACATCTTCATCCGCTCCCTCTGCCTGCAGCTCTGTTTCGCCTTCATGACCCTGCAGGGGGCCAGGCTGGGGGACGTGGCGGTGGCCGCCAATGCGGTGCTGCTCAACTTCCTGATGCTGATCTCCTACGGGCTGGATGGCTTCGCCTATGCGGTGGAAGCCATGGTGGGGCGCGCCATAGGACGGCGGGACAGGCAGGGGCTGCGGGAGGCCATAGTCCTCAACCTGGGCTGGGCCTTGCTGATCGCGATTGCCTTCGCCCTGGGGTTTGCCCTGGGAGGGCGGCAACTCATCGCCCATATCACCGACCTTCCTGCGGTGATCGCCGAGGCAAACCGCCAACTGCCCTGGCTCATCGTCATGCCCTTGCTGGCGGTCTGGTGCTTCCTGCTGGATGGGGTCTTCATCGGGGCCACCCGGGCCCGGGAGATGCGCAACAGCATGCTGGTGGCGGTGTTTGCCGGCTTCTTCCCCGTCTGGTGGCTGTGCCAGGGGTGGGGCGTGGCGGCCTTGTGGGCCGCCATGGCGGCGCTGATGACAGGGCGGGGACTGACCCTGGGCTGGCTATGCTGGCAACTGGAGCGCGACGGCCGCCTGCTTGGTCAAGGTCGGGAGCCCGCCTGACGTGTCTCATGGTCGGCTCCGCCTCTGAGGGGCACAGCGCCGACCTAGGCTAGAGGGATCCCTCATAGCCAAACTGGCGCCAGCTCTCGTAGACGAAGACCGCGACCGCGTTGGCCAGATTCATGCTGCGACTCTGGGGCAGCATGGGAATGCGCAGCCGCTGCTCGAACGGCAGGCTCTCTATGATCTCCGCCGGCAATCCACGGCTCTCAGGCCCGAACAGCAGGGTATCCCCGGGGGCAAACTGCGCCGCCGAATGAGCGGTGCGCCCCTTGGTGGTGCAGGCGAATACCCGCTTGGGGGCCACGGCCGCGAGGAAGGCCTCATAGCTCGGCCAGCGCTTCACCTCGGCAAACTCGTGATAGTCGAGCCCGGCCCGCTTCACCCGCTTGTCATCCCAGGCGAAACCCAGGGGCTCTATCAGGTGCAGCCGGTAGCCGGTGTTGGCGCAGAGGCGGATGATGTTGCCGGTGTTGGGCGGGATTTCCGGTTGATAGAGCACTATGTCGAGCATGGCGGGATCCTGATGCGGGGCTGGGATGGTGCGAAACGGGCGCCAGCATACCCAGCACCCGTGCCGATGAAAAGGGGTGGCTCACACCATGGGCAGGCGTATGGTGATGACGAGCCCGGTCGGGTGATTGCTGCTGGCCTTGATGGTGCCGCCATGGCGCTGGATCGCCTCGGCGGCGATGGCGAGACCGAGGCCGGTGCCGCCTGTCTTGGCGTTGCGGGCATCATCGACCCGGAAGAAGGGCAGGAACAGCATGGGCTGCTGCTCCACCGGCACGCCTGGGCCGTCATCCCTTATGGTCATCACCCACTCCCGTCCCTCCTGATACCAATCCACCTTGATGAATTCGCGGGCGTACTTGAGCGCATTGCGCAGCGGGTTCTCCAGGGCCCTCGCCAGCAGCTCGGGCCACATCCGCAGCGACTCGGTCGGCAGCGGCGGCAGCCTGAGCTGCTTGCCATTCTGATTGGCCTCGAACATGGCGTCGTCCAGTATGGGCTCCAGCAGATCCGCCAGCGGCAGCTCCACCGGGGCTTCCACGTGCTGCTGGACCCGGGACAGATCCAGCAGATCCCCGATCAGCTTGTCGAGCCGGGCGATTTCGCTCTCGATCCGCGCCAGCTCCGAGCTGTCTCCCTGCTTGCGGCGGATCAAGGCCTGCGCCAGCTGAATGCGGGTGAGGGGGCTGCGCAGCTCGTGCGAGATGTCGGACAGCAACTGTTTCTGCTTCTGGATCATGCGCTTGAGGGTGTCCACCATGTGGCTGACATGATCTGCCAGCTGACCTATCTCGTCCCGCCGCCCCAGGTTGGGGATCCGCGTCTCCAGCTTGCCCTGCGCCAGCTGGGAGACCGACTGCTGCAACTGCAGTATGGGGCGGGTCAGCCGCCAGGCCAGCAGCAGACAGAGGGGGGTGCTGACCAGCATGGCGATGCCCAGGATCTGGATGGGGTGATCCAGGATCTGGATAAACAGGAACAGATAGGAGTTTTCGACGTTGAGCCCGAAGTAGACGTGATAGCTCTGGCCGTGGTGCTGCATCTGGAAGGGGCCGGCGATGGCCCGCTGGTGTTCGCTGCCCAGCATGGGCTTGGCCGGGTTGTCGGCATCCAGCATGAAGCGGATGACGAACTTGCTCAGCCGGGTGGTGGATTGCATCTGGCCCTTGGCGTCGCGCAGGTAGACGTTGTCTACCGGCAACAGCCCGGCCGCCGTGATGGCCTGTTGCAGATCGAAATCCTGGTTCGGGTCGGCACCGGCCTGCAGCGCCCGCAGGTTGTTGTTCATCCTGGCCATCTCGTGCTCGGGCAGGGGTATGGTGTTGCGGGGATCCAGGGTGGGTAGTATCACCACGGCGGCCAGCACGAGCAGCAGCATGAACCAGAACCAGAGGAAGATCTGGGTGGAGAGGCCATTGAAGGTGCGGGCCGTTTTCATGCCTGCTCCAGCCAGAGGTAGCCTCGCCCACGCACCGTCTTGAAGCGGGGCTGGCCATCGCTGCGCTCAGGCAGCTTCTTGCGCAGGTTGCTCAGGTGCATGTCGATGGCCCGATCGAAGGGTTCGAGCTTCTTGCCAAGCACCTGTTCGGACAACAGGTTCTTGCTGACGATCTGGCCCGGGCTGCGCAGCAGGCACTCCAGCAGGCCGAACTCGGTGGCGGTGAGCTCCAGCAGCTGATCGTCGCAGCGGGCCTGCTGCAGACCGGGTTGCAGCACCAGATCCATGAAGCGCAGCTCGTCGGATGCGCCGCGCTGGGGGGAGGGATTCTGGGTGCGGCGCAAGATGGCGCGCACCCGCGCCAGCAGCTCTCTGTCGTCGAAGGGCTTGGCCAGATAGTCATCGGCCCCCGCTTCGAGCCCGTTGACCCTGTCCTGGCTGTCGCCCCGGGCGGTCAGCATCAGCACAGGGGTGTCGTGGGTCTTGCGTAGCCTGGTCAGCATGGCGAACCCGTTGAGTCTTGGCATCATGACGTCCAGCAACACCAGATCGAATGCCTGCTCTGCCAGCCGCAGCAGCCCCTCCTCCCCATCCTCGGCGACGGTGACGTCAAACCCTTCCAGGGTCAGGATTTCGGTGAGCAGCTGGGTCAGTTCGAGATCGTCGTCGACCAGGAGTATTTTGTTCATTCGGGTCACTCCGTTGATTTTGCACGCCAAACTGACGTTCGGGTCAGGGTATAATAAGTTTTTACGCGTCAGAGGAAAGCCGGTTTTGAGCCACCAACACTATTCCCGCTGGGTCACCCTCGCCAGCACGGCGGCGGTCGTCACCGCCACCCTGCTGATCCTGGGCAAGCTGATCGCCTGGTTGATGACGGACTCTTCCAGCCTGCTGGCGTCCCTCACCGACTCCTTCATGGATGTGAGCGCCTCCATCATCAACCTGCTGGCCATTCGCTACGCGCTGGCGCCGGCCGATGAGGAGCACCGTTTCGGCCACGGCAAGGCGGAGTCCCTGGCGGGTCTGATCCAGTCGGCCTTCATCTCTGGCTCTGCCCTGCTGCTGATGATGCACGGCATCTCGTCGATGCTGAACCAGGTTCCCGTGGTGCGGCTCGAGGCCGGGATCTGGGTCAGTGCCGGCTCCATCCTGCTGACCCTGCTGCTGGTCAGCTTCCAGAGCCTTGTCATTCGCAAGACCAACAGCGTGGCCATCAAGGCCGACATGCTGCACTACCGCTCTGACTTGCTGCTCAATGCCGGTGTGCTGGTGGCACTAGTGCTGGCGGGTCAGGGGTGGTACTGGGCCGATGGCCTGTTCGCCATCCTGATAGGTCTGTTCCTGGTGTGGGGAGCCGTTCAGATCGGCTACGAATCGGTACAGGCCCTGCTCGATCGTCAGTTGCCAGAGGAAGAACAAGCGAGAATAATGGCGCTCTGCTGTGCCGTAGAGGGGGTGCATGGCGTACATGATCTGCGTACCCGTCAATCCGGGCCGACCCGCTTCGTGCAGTTGCATCTGGAGCTTGATGATCAACTGCCCCTGGTCAAGGCCCATCAGATAGCCGACGAGGCTGAACTGGCGGTCCGCCAGTCCTTTGAGCGGATGGAGGTGATCATTCACATGGACCCCATCTCGGTGCTGACAAAAGAACAACAAGGCACTCACCCTGAACAACAGTAGGCTGCAACATGGATGATCTGGTTGCCCAAACGTGGCAAAAAATTCAGCAGGAAGCGCAGAGCATGGCGGCCCAGGAGCCCATGCTGGCCAGCTTCTTTCACTCCACCATTCTCAATCACAGTGATCTGCGCTCGGCGCTGAGCTTCCAGCTCGCCAACAAGCTCGACAGCACCACAATGCCGGCCATCGCCCTGCGCGAGGTGATCGAGCTGGCCCTGCGCAGCGAACCCGAGTTACTGGCAGCTGTGGCCGCCGACATCTGCGCGGTACAGGATCGTGACCCCGCCGTCGACCTCTTCTCGACGCCGCTGCTTTACCTCAAGGGATTCCATGCCCTCCAGGGCTACCGGGTCGCCAACTGGTTGTGGCGCCAGGGGCGTCGCTCGCTGGCGCTCTACCTGCAAAACCAGATCTCCGTAGTGTTCGGGGTCGACGTGCACCCGGCCGCGCGGATCGGCAAGGGCATCATGTTTGACCACGCCACCGGCATAGTGGTCGGTGAAACCGCGGTGATCGAGAACGATGTCTCCATCCTGCAGAGCGTGACTCTGGGGGGCACCGGCAAGGAGAGTGGCGACCGTCATCCCAAGATCCGCGAAGGGGTGATGATAGGGGCGGGCGCCAAGGTGCTCGGCAACATAGAGGTGGGGGTCGGCGCCAAGATAGGGGCCGGCAGCGTGGTGATCAACCCGGTGCCGCCCCACACCACGGTCGCCGGCGTGCCCGCCAAGATAGTGGGCCGACCCGAGTGCGACAAGCCCTCCCTGGACATGGATCAGTGTCTCTGATCCCCTGACCGAGGCCGTTGTATGGTCAAGCGTTGGTCAGGCTATCTGATCCTGGGGATGTGGCTGCTCAACCTGCTGCACCTCTATCTGGGATTCTCCCCCTGGCCGGCCGCCGTCGCGGCCTGGGCCGCCTCCCTGCTCACCTGGCCCTGGCTGGTGGGCGCCGCCCGTCGTCAGGCACTGGCGCTCTATGGGGCGGCACTGCTGCTGCTGATCTTCTCCTGGTGGCGCGGTGCCAGCCTCAGTCCCGGGGACTGGCTGCTGCCCAACATCAACATGCTCACCATGTTTGCCGCCGTCAGTACCCTCAACCTCGCCACCTCGGGTCTGCTGACAGGCGCCGCCTCCTGGTCCGGTCGCAAGGGGCTGTGGAGCACCATGGCCAGCCTCAATCTGCTCGGTGCCGTCATCAACCTCTCTGTGCTCTTCATCATCGGTGATCGGCTGGAGCGCAATGGTACCCTTGAGCGGCGCCAGGTCATGGTGCTGAGCCGGATCTTCTGCGCCGCGGCCTTCTGGTCACCCTTCTTCGTCGCCATGGCGGTGGCGCTCACTTATGCCCCCGGCCTGCAACTGGCCAGCATACTGCCGTTTGGCATCCTCGCCGCCCTGCTGGCCATGGGACTGACGGCCTGGCAGGTGGAGCGGCTCGGGGTGGCGGACTTCGAAGGCTATCCCCTGAGGTTGCAGACCCTGGGGCTGCCGGTGACCCTGGCGCTGCTGGTGCTGCTGATCCACAGGCTCTGGCCCGGGCTCAGCATTCTGGCGGTGATCGCGCTGGTGGCCCCCTTGCTGGCGCTGCTCTTCATGCCAGGTCAGGGACGCGGGGCGGCCCTCAAGCGACAGGTGGTGGAACGCTTCCCCGCCATCGGCGGCCAGCTGGTGCTGTTCCTGGGGGCAGGTCTGCTGGCTGCCGGCATCAACAGCGCCCTCTCCGTCATCGACTTCGGCGCCGGCCACGGTCTGCCGCTGTTCAACCACTTCGGCTGGCTTGAGGCATCCCTCACCCTGCTGCTTATCTTCCTGGTCGCCATCATAGGCGTGCACCCTCTCATCAGCATCTCGGGGGTGGCCCCCTTGTTGTGGCCGCTGTCACCGGATCCCAGCCTGCTCGGCATGTGTTTCCTGCTGGGGTGGGGGCTGGCCACCGGCACCAGCCCGCTGTCCGGCTCCAACCTGGCGCTGGCCTCCCGCTACAACCTGAGCGCCGGACTGCTGCTGCGCTGGAACCTGCTCTACGGGCTGCTGATGTACGTGGTGGCCTGTCTGTTGATGGGGGGCTTCATCGCCCTGCACGGCTGACATTGGCGGCGGGAGAGGGGCAGGTTCGCAGGGTGCCATGACGCCGCGGCGAGCGTCCCGGATCGCGGTTCCTGCCCCCTGCGAGAAAAACCGACGCATATTTAAGCAATACCGGCACGGAGGGCGCATTTTGCAACGCGCTGGCTTGTTTGTGCCGAGCGCATCAGGGTATGCTGGCTTCACGCGCTTGATCGCCCCCTGTGGGGCATCGCAATTGAACATACAGGTATGCATATGTCACTAGAAGTCCTTGAGCAACTCGAATCCAAAGTACAATCCGCCGTCGACAACATCTCCCTGCTGAAAATGGAGCTGGACGAGCTGAAAGAGCAGAACAACAAGCTGCAAGACGAGAACCATCAGCTGCGCAACGAGCATGTTGCCTGGCAAGAACGTCTGCGCGCCCTGCTGGGCAAGATGGATCAGATGGGCGATGCCATCTGATCCCGTCTTGACTGACTGGAATGAAAGCGGGCCGCTCTTTGAGCGGCCCGCTTGTTTTGGCAGGGGTAGGGATCACAGGGCCAGCAACTGCTTGACCGTCTTCTCTATGCCGTCGGCCGCCTCGAGGATGTTCTGTGCCAGCATGTAGGCCGGGGTCGAGATGACCTTGCGTTCCTGATCCACCACGAACTCGCTGACCGGGCAGTTGAGGTGGCTGCCCCCCATGGCCTCGATGGCATTGGCGGCGCCCTCGTCATGGCCTATGGTGGCCAGGGTGCCAGCGCCATAGATGAGAGGTATCATGGCCGGTGCTATGCAGATATAGGCTGCCGGTTTGCGGGCTTTGGCAAAGCCCTGGCACGCCTTCAGCACATCGGGCTGGATCTGGCAATTGGCGCCCTGGACGGCGAAGTCGCACAGATTCTTGGCGGCGCCAAAGCCGCCGGGCACCAGCAGGGCATCGAAGTCGGCCGCATCCAGCTCGGCCACATTCCTGATCTGCCCGCGGCAGATACGGGCAGCCTCGACCAGGACGTTGCGGCTTTCCCCCTCGCTCACCTCGCCGGTCAGGTGGTTGATGACGTGCAATTGAGGCACGTCGGGCGCGAAGCACTGGGTGGTGGCGCCCTGACGGGCCAGTGCCAGCAGGCTGATGACGGCTTCATGGATCTCGGCGCCATCAAACACGCCACAGCCACTCAAGATCACGGCCACTTTTTTCATGGCAGAC
The DNA here is from genome assembly GCF_046581335.1 of Aeromonas sp. DSM 116730. Lineage (NCBI taxonomy): Bacteria > Pseudomonadati > Pseudomonadota > Gammaproteobacteria > Aeromonadales > Aeromonadaceae > Aeromonas > Aeromonas sp. DSM 116730. The sequence continues at coordinate 109,038 of NZ_CP144265.1, forward strand.
TCCTCGTTGTTGAAAATGTGAGCCAGGGTAGATTGTTGTACTTTTGTATGGTTATCGTTCGGCCTCCACTGGTCAAGTCATCTTGCTGTGCTAGGATTGTTTCGTTTTGGATCCTGCCTCGTTGACCCCCTTGAATTTTTTTCCACATTGATCGAGATCATGATGAAGGCGTCATGGTTTGTTTTTGCGATCTCAATGTGCTGTTTTATATGATCTTTTTGTTTTTAATCCACAGCTTTGCCACCATGGCGCAGCCATGAGTCCATTTTTGAGCACAGAGTTATCCACAGGTCAGGGGCCACTTAATGGTACGAATGGGAGGGGGCCAGCCCCTTGGTGTGCCGCCGGCCCTGTGGCATCCTAGCGACTGTTTATTCCTGGCAGGACGATTTCATGGCCCCTAGCAATCCCCTTATCTTGGTCGACGGCTCTTCATATCTTTACCGCGCCTTCTTCGCCTCCCAGCAGGCCGATCTGCGCACATCGACCGGTTTGCCAAGCGGCGCCGTCCGGGTGATGGCCAACATGATGCGCAGCCTGCGCAAGCAATACCCCGACAGCCATGTGGCCGTGGTGTTCGACGCCAAGGGCAAGACCTTCCGTGACGACATCTATCCCGAGTACAAGGCGACCCGCGCCAGCATGCCGGACGATCTGCGCAGCCAGGTTGCCCCCATTCACCAGATGATCAAGGCGATGGGCTTCCCCTTCCTGATGGTCGAAGGTGTCGAGGCCGACGACGTGATCGGCACGCTCGCCCGCCAGGCGACCGAGAAACAGCTGCCCGTGCTCATCAGCACAGGTGACAAGGACATGGCGCAGCTGGTCTCCGACCATGTCACCCTGATCGACACCATGAAGGATGTGAAGACAGATCGGGAAGGGGTGATCGAGAAGTTCGGCGTGCCCCCCGAGCTCATCATCGACTACCTGGCCCTGATGGGAGACAAGGTGGACAACATTCCCGGCATGGCAGGGGTGGGTGAGAAGACGGCCCAGGCACTGTTGCAGGGGATAGGCAGCATCGATCAGATCGCCGCCAATCTGGACAAGGTCGCCGCCCTGGGCTTTCGTGGCTCCAAGGCGTTTGCCGACAAGTTCCGTGAGCAGGAGGAACAGGTTCGCCTCTCCTACCAGCTGGCAACCATCAAGACCGACGTGGAGCTGGAGCAGAGTCTCGAAGAGCTGCTGCTGGGCCCGATCGACAAGGAGTCCCTGCTGGCGGTCTACCGCGAGTACGAGCTGCGCAACCTGATCAAGGAGCTGGAATCCGGTGGCGAAGAGGGCGTCGGGCAGGAAGAGGCCGCTGATGACGCCGCCGCTCCCGCTGTTGCCATCGAGACCGACTACAGCTGCATCCTGGAGGAGGCCGAGTTCGACGACTGGCTGGCACAGTTGAAAGCTGCGCCCCTGTTTGCCTTCGACACCGAGACCACCAGTCTCGACTATATGGAAGCGCGAGTGGTTGGCGTGTCGTTCGCCATAGAGCCGGGCAAGGCGGCCTATGTTCCCTTCGGCCACGACTATCTGGGGGCTCCAACCCAGCTGACCGAACAGCAGGTGCTGGGCAAGCTCAAACCCCTGCTGGAAGATCCGGCCCGTCTCAAGGTCGGGCAGAACCTCAAGTACGATCGCAACGTACTGCAGAACCACGGCATCGATCTGCAGGGCATCGCCTTCGACACCATGCTCGAATCCTATGTGCTCAACTCCACCGCCAGCCGTCACGACATGGACTCCCTGGCCAGGAAGTATCTGGGCGTTGAGACCATCTCGTTCGAAGAGATCGCCGGCAAGGGGGCCAAGCAGCTCACCTTCAACCAGATCGAACTGGAGCAGGCCGCACCCTATGCGGCGGAAGATGCCGACATCACCCTGCGTCTGCACCAGACCCTGTGGGGCGAACTGAGCAAACTGCCTACGCTTGCCAAGGTATTCACTGAGATCGAACTGCCCCTGCTGCCGGTGCTGGCACGGATGGAACTGCTCGGGACCACCATAGATCCCAAATTGCTGCACCAGCAGAGCCAGGAGATCGAAGTGCGTCTGGCGGAGCTGGAGCGGCAGGCGCACGAGCTGGCCGGGCAGGAGTTCAACCTCTCCTCACCCAAGCAGCTCGGCGAGATACTGTTCGTCAAGCTGGGGCTGCCGATCCTCAAGAAGACCCCCAAGGGTGCCCCATCCACCGCAGAAGAGGTGCTGGCGGAATTGGCGGAGACCTACGATCTGCCGCGCCTGCTGATGGAGCACCGCGGCCTGGCCAAGCTCAAGTCGACCTATACCGACAAGCTGCCGCTGATGATCAAGCCCCAGACCGGGCGGGTGCACACCTCCTATCATCAGGCGGTGGCGGCGACCGGCCGGCTCTCCTCGACCGATCCCAACCTGCAGAACATTCCGGTGCGCAACGAGCAGGGGCGCCGGATCCGGCAGGCCTTCATCCCGAGCGCCGGCTACAAGCTGGTGGCGGCGGACTATTCCCAGATTGAGCTGCGCATCATGGCGCACCTCTCCGGTGACCAGGGCTTGCTGACCGCCTTTGCCGAGGGCAAGGACATCCACAAGGCGACCGCCGCCGAGGTGTTCGGCGTGGCGCTCGATGCGGTGACCACCGACATGCGCCGCAGCGCCAAGGCGATCAACTTCGGCCTCATCTATGGCATGAGTGCCTTCGGTCTGGCCAAGCAGCTGGGGATCGGCCGCGCCGAGGCGCAGAAATACATGGATCTCTACTTCGAACGCTACCCTGGCGTGTTGGAGTACATGGAGCGCACCCGCCAGCAGGCGGAAGCCCAGGGCTACGTCGAGACCCTGTTCGGTCGTCGCCTCTACCTGCCGGACATCAAGTCTCGCAACGCCGGTCTGCGCAAGGGCGCCGAGCGGGCGGCGATCAATGCCCCCATGCAGGGCACGGCCGCCGACATCATCAAGCGCGCCATGATCGCTGTCGATGGCTGGATCCGGGGCATTACCGATGGCTCCATCCACATGCTGATGCAGGTTCACGATGAACTGGTGTTCGAGATCCGCGAGGAGAAGCTGGAGGAGTACATAGCTCTCATCAAGGAGAAGATGTCCGCGGCAGCCGAGCTGCACGTGCCGCTGGTGGTGGAAGCCGGAACCGGCGACAACTGGGATCAGGCCCACTGATCCTGACCACAGTGATTGGCTAGCTATATAAGCAGAGAAGCCCGGCAGCATGCCGGGCTTCTTGTTTCCGTTTCCTGTCTGCCTCAAGCCTCTTGCAGATACTCATCCTTGAGCAGGACGTAGTTGTCGGCCGAGGTCTTCAGAAAGGCAATCTCTGCCGGTTTGAGTGGCCGCGCCTGCTTGACCGGGTTCCCCATATAGAGGAAGCCGGATGCGAGCCGCTTGCCCGGTGGCACCAGAGAGCCGGCGCCTATCATCACGTCATCCTCGACGACTACCCCATCCAGCAGTATGGCCCCCATGCCGACCAGCA
>NZ_CP144265.1:117500-250000 GCF_046581335.1 Aeromonas sp. DSM 116730
TTCTAACGCAGGGCCCTGAATCGGGCTCGCGGACAGTGCCTGGTGGGTAGTTTGACTGGGGCGGTCTCCTCCCAAAGAGTAACGGAGGAGCACGAAGGTTGGCTAATCCTGGTCGGACATCAGGAGGTTAGTGCAATGGCATAAGCCAGCTTAACTGCGAGACGGACAGGTCGAGCAGGTACGAAAGTAGGTCATAGTGATCCGGTGGTTCTGAATGGAAGGGCCATCGCTCAACGGATAAAAGGTACTCCGGGGATAACAGGCTGATACCGCCCAAGAGTTCATATCGACGGCGGTGTTTGGCACCTCGATGTCGGCTCATCACATCCTGGGGCTGAAGTCGGTCCCAAGGGTATGGCTGTTCGCCATTTAAAGTGGTACGCGAGCTGGGTTCAGAACGTCGTGAGACAGTTCGGTCCCTATCTGCCGTGGGCGTTGGATGATTGAAGGGAGTTGCTCCTAGTACGAGAGGACCGGAGTGAACGAACCTCTGGTGTTCGGGTTGTCACGCCAGTGGCACTGCCCGGTAGCTAAGTTCGGAATCGATAACCGCTGAAAGCATCTAAGCGGGAAGCGAGCCCTGAGATGAGTCATCCCTGACCCCTTGAGGGTCCTAAAGGGCCGTTGGAGACCACAACGTTGATAGGTGGGGTGTGTAAGCGCGGCGACGTGTTGAGCTAACCCATACTAATTACCCGTGAGGCTTAACCATACAACACCCAAGAAGTGTTCTGGGCCTTGTAGCAAGTGAACGAACTACTACCTAATTCAGTGATAATGACAAAGCAAACTAGCTAAGTCGTTATTCACGTCAGCTTTCCGAGATTGAAGATTTTGCCTGGCGGCCATAGCGCCGTGGAACCACCTGATCCCATGCCGAACTCAGAAGTGAAACGCGGTAGCGCCGATGGTAGTGTGGCATTCGCCATGCGAGAGTAGGACACTGCCAGGCTTCAATTAAGCAATCACAGCGATGTGGTTGGTCGCGATACAACGTCAGGTTGTGTTGGACAGAAGATTTAGATAGCGCACACAGTGCGGTCTTTACCGGTTAGTGTGCTGATATGGCTCAGTTGGTAGAGCGCATCCTTGGTAAGGATGAGGTCCCCAGTTCGACTCTGGGTATCAGCACCATTATTAAGTAATACAGCTTTTGCCTGACGGCAATAGCGCCGTGGAACCACCTGATCCCATGCCGAACTCAGAAGTGAAACGCGGTAGCGCCGATGGTAGTGTGGCATTCGCCATGCGAGAGTAGGACACTGTCAGGCACCTATTTAGAAGAGGCCTCCCATTCGGGAGGCCTTTTTGCTTTGGGATTTTTTCGATCCAGGCTGGCTTCTTTTAGTAAAAATGCTGGGCTGTCAGCGGCTTGCCCGTTACTCTTGGTCAGGTATTGTCGGGAGTCATCGCCAGAGGAGTATGCATGGCCACGTTGAAGGAAATTGCACAGGAGGCGGGGGTGTCCCAGGCCACTGTGTCGCGGGTGCTCAATGAAGATCCGACGCTGAGCGTCAAGGAAGAGACCAGACAGAAGATCTTCGAGATTGCCGAGCGGCTGGAGTACAAGACCAGCAGCGCCCGCAAAGGGGTGCACAAGAGCAAGCTGCACTTTCTGGCGGTCTATGCCTATCCGCAGAGCACCGAGGTCAACGACCCCTACTATCTCGCCATTCGCTACGGCATCGAGACCCAGTGCGCCCGCTTCAACATAGAGCTAACCCATTTCTACAACGGCGCCGAGGGGCGTGAGCTCTCCGCCGTCGACGGCATCATGGTCATCGGCCATCTGCCCGAGGAGCGGCTGGCTGCGCTCCATTCTCTCTCTGCCCAGCTGGTGTTCGTGGATTGCCGCTCCCAGGGGGAATTTGACTCCGTGGACGTGGATCTGGCGCTTATCAGCCAGCAGGTGGTGGACTTCTTCATCGCCCAGGGGCATGGCCGCATCGGCTATATAGGGGGTCAGGATGAGGCGCCGGATCTCCGTGAGCTGGCCTTCCTCGACTACGGTCAGCGGCTGGGAGTGGTGCAGGAGAGCGACCTCTATCGCGGCGACTTTTCCAGTGCCTCCGGCTACCGGCTGGCGAAAGAGATGCTGGCGGGAGACTGGCCCCGTGCCCTGTTCGTCGCCTCAGACTCCATCGCCATAGGTGTGCTGAGAGCCATCCACGAGAAGGGACTGGCGATTCCCCAGCAGATCGAGCTCATCAGCGTCAACGACATCCCGACCGCCAAGTTCACCTTCCCGCCGCTCTCCACGGTGCGGATCCACTCCGAGTTGATGGGCTCCCAGGGAGTCAATTTGCTGGTCGAACGGCTGCGGGATGAGCGGGAAGTGCCGCTGCGGGTGCTGGTTCCCAGCCGCCTGACCCTGCGTGGTACCACTCGATAATTTTAGTAAAAAAAGATGTTCTGTAGTCGCGCCACTCCAGGTGGCGCGCCCCTCTATTTACCTTCCTGTGTTACCTTCCCGTGCTTCACCCTGTCCCCGTTATTCCGTATAACATTGTTATATATAGGTAATTGCTTCACTCATTCCCGCTTCGTCAATATTCATGCCATCCAGGCAGCTCTCTCTCCCTTTATCTTCTGCTTCTGATCTCGCTCACAAATCCAGCCATCTTGTGTGATGGGGTTAAAAGTTTACCGATCATTACCTGATATTTAGTAAATGTTTATCTAGAGTTTACTCAGTCAAAGTTGTCTTGTTCCGGGAGGACATGTGAATAACTGGGAAAACGTCCAATTCGTTGGTGAAAACAGGCTGGCTCCGCGCGCCTACTTCTTCTCTTATACCGATCACGGGCTGGCGGCCACCATGCAGCGGGAGCTGAGCCGTCGCTTCCTCTCCTTGAGCGGTCAGTGGCAGTTCCACTACTTTGCGCACCCCCTGCTGGTGCCGGAAGACTTCTATCACAGCCCCATGAGCGGCTGGGGCCAGATCACAGTGCCCAACATGTGGCAGATGGAAGGGCACGGCAATCTGCAGTACACAGACGAGGGTTTTCCCTTCCCCATCGACGTGCCCTTCGTGCCGAGCAACAACCCCACCGGCGCCTATCAGCGCAGCTTCGTGCTGAGCCAGGCCTGGGATGGCGAGCAGGTGATCATCAAGTTTGACGGGGTGGAGACCTACTTCGAGGTCTATGTGAATGGCCACTATGTCGGCTTCAGCAAGGGGAGCCGCCTCACCGCCGAGTTCGACATCAGCGCCTATGCCAACACCGGTGAAAACCTGCTGTCGGTGCGGGTGATGCAGTGGGCTGACTCCACTTACATTGAAGATCAGGACATGTGGTGGATGGCGGGGATCTTCCGCGACGTCTATCTGGTGGGCAAACCGGCCGCCCATGTGCAGGACTTCTTCATCCGCACCGCGCTGGCCGACGACAGCGCCACCCTGAGCTGCGATATCCAGCTGGAAAATCTGGGGGCGCCTGCTCGTGATCACCGTCTGGTCTGGTCCCTGCTGGATCAGGGCAGCGAGATCGCCAGCGGTTCGCTCGACAATCTCGCCATCGATGGCAAGTGTGATTGCCGCTTCACGCTGGATCTGGCCAAGCCCCATCTCTGGAGCGCCGAAGATCCTTACCTCTATCAGCTGCAACTCTCCCTCTACAACGGTCAGGGCGAGCTGCTGGAAGTGATCCCGCAGCGGGTCGGGGTGCGTGACATCAAGGTCAAGGATGGCCTCTTCTATGTCAACGGCCACTACCTCAAGCTGCACGGGGTGAACCGCCACGACAACGACCATCTCAAGAGCCGCGCGGTCGGCATGGATCGGGTCGAGCGCGACATAGTGCTGATGAAGCAGCACAACCTCAACTCGGTGCGCACCGCCCACTACCCGAACGACCCGCGCTTCTACGAGCTGTGCGACCAGTACGGTCTGTTCGTGATGGCGGAGACGGACGTGGAGACCCACGGTTTCGCCAACGTCGGCGATCTCAGCCGTATCACCGACGATCCCTTCTGGGAGCCGGTGTTCGTGGACAGGATCGAGCGCCATGTGCACGCCCAGAAGAACCACCCCTCCATCATCATCTGGTCGCTCGGCAACGAGTCCGGCTACGGCTGCAACATCAGATCCATGTACCAGCGCTGCAAGGCGATCGACCCGACCCGGCTGGTGCACTACGAAGAGGATCGCGATGCCGAGGTGGTGGATGTGGTGAGCACCATGTATTCGCGCGTCTCCCAGATGAACTGCTTCGGCGAGTTCCCGATGGACAAGCCGCGCATTATCTGCGAATACGCCCACGCCATGGGCAACGGCCCGGGTGGCCTGAGCGAATATCAGCAGGTGTTCGACCGTCATCCCCACATTCAGGGTCACTACATCTGGGAGTGGTGCGATCACGGCATCCTGGATCAGGACGAGCAGGGCCGCGCCGTCTACAAGTACGGCGGCGACTACGGCGACTACCCCAACAACTACAACTTCTGCATGGATGGCCTCATCTATCCGGATCAGACCCCGGGGCCTGGCCTGCGCGAATACAAGCAGGTGATCTGCCCGGTCAAGGTGCGGGCGCTGGATCTGGCGAGCGGTCGGCTTGAGCTGGAAAACCGCTACTGGTTCTCCAATCTCGACGACATCCGTCTGCTGGTCGAGGTGAAGGCAGAGGGCGAACTGCTGGCCAGCCAGCAAATCCGGCTGGAAGGGGTGGCTCCCGGTGCTACCACAGAGCTGCAACTCGAATTGCCGCAACTGGATGGGCGGGAAACCTTCGTCCAGCTGCGGGTCATCAAGGCCACCGCCACCCGTTACAGCGCGGCAGAGCACGAGCTGGGCCAGTACCAGTTCCAGCTGAAAGAGTCGACTCGCCAGTTGCAGCCCTTTGCCAATCCCAACGCCACTGCGTTGCAGATTGCCGATGAGCGGCTCGCGCTGACCTTGAGCGGCAGCGGCTTCGCCCTGCGCTTCTCGCGCCTCGACGGCAAGCTGGTGAGCTGGCAGCAGGACGGCATCGAGCTGATTGAACGAGCGCCGCGCCTCACCTTCTTCAAGCCGATGATCGACAACCACAAGCAGGAGTACGAGAGCCTGTGGCACCCGAACCACCTGCAGATCATGCAGGAGCACTTCCGCACTCTGAGCTGGCGTCAGCTGGGCGAGGCGGTCGAGGTGACGGTGGAGAGCCTGATCGCGCCACCGGTGTTCGACTTCGGCATGCGCTGTCGCTACGTCTACACCCTGAGCCCGAACGGCCAGCTGCATGTGGCGCTCTGTGGCCAGCCCTACGGCGGCTATGACGACATCATTCCCAAGATCGGCTTCGAGCTGGGTATTCGCCAGGATCTCGATCGGGTGCACTACCTTGGCATGGGCCCGGGTGAGAACTATCAGGACAGCCGTCAGAGCAACTGGATCGACAGCTTCCAGAGCACTGTGGGCGAGATGTGGGAGCACTACCCCTTCCCGCAGGACAACGGCAACCGCCAGCAGGTGCGTTGGGCGACCCTGACCAACCGCCACGGTGCCGGTCTCTACGTGCGGCCCGATGCCCCCATCAACCTGAGCGTCTGGCCCTACAGCTGGGAGCATATCCACGGGGCGCAGCACATCAACGAGCTGGAGCCGAGCGGTTATCTCACCCTCAATCTGGATCACAAGGTGCTGGGGCTGGGCTCCAACTCCTGGGGCTCAGAGGTGCTGGACTCCTGGCGGGTGCGCTTCGAGCCGTTCAGCTTCGGTCTGACCCTGCTGCCCATCGCCCGTGGCAACCTCAATCCGGCCGCCCTGGCCGGGATCGATCTCAGCATCAACGGCGGGAGGACGCTCGCATGATCACCTTGGACAACCTGACCCTGTTCAAAAACATCTACCGGGAGGGCAAGAAGTGGGGCCGCTGCGTGGAGGCCATCAACAACCTGCCAAACCTCAAGCCCGGCATCTGCCACTCCATAGGTGACTCCCTCACCTACCGCTTGCAGGAGGGGGTCAGCCCGGCCACCTCGTTGTTCGAGGGGCAGCGCCGCTACTTCGACGTCCACTACTACCTGGAAGGGGAAGAGACGGTGGAGTGGGCAGCCAAGCAGGATCTGCGGGTCGAGCAGGCCTATGACGACACCACTGACCGCGAGTGGCTGGGCGGTGAGGTGCGTGGGCGCCAGAAAGTCGGCAAGGGTCAGGTGGTGATCTTCGAGAACGACGAAGCCTACCGGTTCGTCGGCGATGCCCCTGTGCGCAAGCTAATCATCAAGGTCACGGTCGAAGGCGGCTACTTCAAAAACAAATAACAAGCCGCTGTTTTTGCACTGATAAAAGCCGGAAGGGCGGGGCCACCCTACAACTCATGCCCCGCCTTTTGGCAGACAACAACTACAGGTCTGGAGATGCACCATGTCCGATTCCAAGCGGAATACGATAGGCAAGTTCGGTCTGCTGTCGCTCACCTTCGCGGCGGTATTCAGCTTCAACAACGTCATCAACAACAACATCGAGATCGGTCTGGCGTCGGCCCCCATGTTCTTTCTGGCCACCATTTTTTACTTCATTCCGTTTTGTCTGATCATTGCGGAATTCGTGTCACTGAATAAGAACTCCGAAGCGGGTGTCTATGCCTGGGTGAAGAGCTCCCTCGGCGGCCGCTGGGCCTTTATCTCCGCCTACACCTACTGGTTCGTGAACCTCTTCTTCTTCACCTCGCTGCTGCCGCGGGTCATTGCCTACGCCTCCTATGCCTTTTTGGGCTACGAATACATTTTCACGCCGCTGGCGACCACTTTCTTAAGCATGGTGCTGTTTGCCTTTGCCACCTACGTCTCCACCAACGGCGCCAAGATGCTGGGCCCCATCACCTCGGTGACCTCGTCCCTGATGTTGCTGCTGACCCTCTCCTACATTCTGCTGGCAGGTGTGGCGTTAGTCGGTGGTGTACAGCCGGCCGACCCCATCACGGTAGAGGCCATGATCCCCGACTTCAGCTGGGCCTTCCTGGGCATTACCACCTGGATCTTCATGGCGGCCGGTGGCGCCGAGTCGGTGGCTGTCTACGTCAATGACGTCAAAGGGGGCTCCAAGTCCTTCGTGAAGGTGATCATTATCGCCGGCATCTTCATCGGCGTGCTCTACTCCATAGCGTCGCTTTTGATCAACGTCTTCGTGCCCGGCGACACCCTGAAATACACCGGCGGCTCGGTGCAGGTGTTCGAAGGGCTGGCGGCCTACTTCGGCTTGCCGGAGATCCTGATGAACCGCTTCGTCGGTCTGGTCTCCTTCACCGCCATGTTCGGCTCCCTGCTGATGTGGACGGCGACCCCGGTGAAGATCTTCTTCTCCGAGATCCCGGCCGGCATCTTCGGCAAGAAGACGGTCGAGCTGAACGAGAACGGCGTGCCCGCCCGGGCTGCCTGGATCCAATACCTCATAGTGCTGCCCCTGATGCTGATCCCGACTTTGGGCTCCAACACGGCGCAGGATCTGATGAACACCGTCATCAACATGACGGCCGCCGCCTCCATGCTGCCGCCGCTCTTCATCATGCTGGCCTACCTCAACCTGCGCCTGAAGCTCGACCACCTGCCGCGGGATTTCAAGATGGGCTCGCGTACCACAGGCATCGCCGTGGTCTCTGTGCTGATCGCCATCTTCTCGGTGGGCTTCCTCGCTTCCACCTTCCCGACCGGCGCCGACATCATGACCATCGTCTTCTACAACGTCGGCGGGATCGTGATCTTCCTGGGCTTCGCCTGGTGGAAATACAACAGATATGAAGCCTCCCTGAGCGAGGAGGCCCGGGTGAAAGAGGCCCTGCCGGCGGCGCAGGTCTCCATCCAGCCCTCCTGATCCCCAACGCATGGGGCCCGAGTGGCCAAGAGAGTGAAAGCGGGTGGCGGCAGCCACCCGCGACAGGTTGAACCACAGAACAGAAGGAGCATGGAATGAGCGAGACGATCGAGTTTGCCGAATTCAAGCGGGTCGAGATGAAGGTGGGCAAGGTGCTGGAGGTGGTGCGCCACCCCGGGGCCGACAAACTCTATATCGTCCAGATCGACGTGGGGGGCGAGCGGCCGCTGCAGACGGTCACCAGCCTGGTGCCCCATTACAGCGAAGAGGAGCTGCTGGGCAGCGAGGTGGTGGTGGTGACCAACTTGAAACCCACCAGGATGCGCGGCGAGCGTTCCGAGTGCATGTTGCTCTGCGCCGAGACCCTGGACGAGAGCCAGAGCGTGCTGTTGCAGCCTCGCGTGCCGATGACGCCGGGCACCCCCATCGTCTGAACCAACGATTGAGCGCCGGTGCCACAGGGCGGCGCCGGTTTGCCAACGAGGCCGCCCTGGCGGCCCGATCATAACAAGAGAGTAAATGGCGGGGCCGACAGACCCTTGCCGAACACATTCAGAGTCACAGCGTTACCCGCAGGGAGCGCGAGTCCATTGGAGGACATATGTCTGATTCAGTACGCGGCACCATAGGCAAGTTTGCCCTGTTGTCGATGACCTTTGCCGCCGTGTTCAACGTGCGCAATATCGTCAACAACAACATAGAGCTGGGGCTCAGCTCGGCCCCCATCTTCCTGCTGGCCACCCTGGTCTACTTCATCCCCTTCGTCTTCATCATCGCCGAGTTCGTCTCGGCCAATAAAGACTCCGAGTCGGGGATGTACGACTGGCTCAAGAAACCCCTCGGCACCCGTATGGCCTATCTGGGCTCCTTCCTCTACTGGTTCGTCAACCTGTTCTGGTTCGTCTCCCTGCTGCCGAACGTCATCGCCTACGCCTCCTACGCCATGCTGGGCTATGAGTACAGCTTCTCGCCGACCGTCACCTCGATCATCTCCATAGCGCTGTTCGCGGCGGCGACCCACATCTCCACCAAGGGGGCGAGCTGGCTCGGCAAGATTGCCGAACTGGTGGCCTACGGCGTCTTCGCCCTGTTCGCCATCTATGTGCTGGGTGCCCTGATGGCCCTCGGCGGCGACCATGTGGCGGCCCAGCCCATCACCCTGGAAGCCATGACCCCCACAGTCAACTGGGCGACGCTCGGCATCATGTGCTGGATCTTCCAGGCGGCGGGCGGTGCCGAAACCGCGGCGGCCTATCTCAACGACGTCAAGGGCGGTCAGAAGTCCTTCATCAAGGTGATCATCATCGCCGGTGTTGTCATAGGTGCCATGTATGCGCTGGGTTCCCTGCTGGTGAACGTCTTCGTGCCACGCGAGAGCCTCACCTACGCCGGCGGCATGGTGGAGATCTTCACCGGCATGGCGCAGTACTTCGGCCTCTCCGAGACGCTGGTCGGCCGCGCGGTCGGGGTGGTGCTCTTCATCGCCATGTTCGGCTCCATGATGATGTGGACCTCGGCGCCGGTGAAGATCCACTTCTCCGAGATCCCCCAGGGTGTCTATGGCGAGAAGACCACCCAGCTCAACGAGCACGGGGTGCCGGTGCGCGCCGCCTGGTGGCAGTTTGTGTTCGTGTTCGTGATGCTGGTGGTCAACGGCTTCGGCTCCGAGTCGGTGCAGCAGATGATGAACACCGCCATCAACCTCACCGCCGGTACCGCCATGCTGCCGCCCATCTTCATCATGGTGGCCTACTTCGTGTTCCGCTGGAAACACGACGACACTCCCCGCGAGTTCCGCATGGGGTCGCGCACCTTCGGCATGAGCGTGGTCTCTGTGCTGATCGCCATCTTCGTGGTGAGCATGAGTGCCTCCGCCTTCCCGGCCGGGGTGGATCTGGTGCGCGCCTTCTTCATCAACGTCTTCATGACCGCCGTCTTCTCGGCGCTGGCCTACTGGTGGATCTCCCGCTTCGAGAAGCGCCAGGCCCGCAAGCTGGCCGCCGGGGGCAAGGCGGGCGGCGACACCCTGGCCCGGCAGATCTGAGCATCGACTGCGGTGCAGCGCGGGTGGCCTCTGGCCACCCGTTTTTTTGTCTCTCCGGTCCGCCATGGCCGCCCTGGGTGTTCAGTTTTAAAGCGCTAAAAATCAACTCGTTTAATTTCACTGAATGCTTGGGGCCGTCGCTCAACTTTGCGCCTCCCTGTGTTCGGGGTAAGCTGGGGTTTCGTATCGAGGGTCGCCGTCAGAGGATGGCCCTCCTGTGCCCTGTCGTCCCCCATCCGGTGCGGGACGCGCTTTCCCTGGAGACTCCCCGTGCGTCTGGATCCCTTTACCTCTGTGCTGATTCTGGTGGTGGCCCTGGCCTCCTTCTTCCCCTGCGAGGGCCAGGTGGCCGTCTGGTTCGCGCTGCTGACCAAGCTGGCGGTGGCGCTGCTCTTCTTCATGCATGGCGCCAAGCTGTCGCGCCAGAACCTGCTGGCGGGGCTCGGCCACTGGCGGCTCCACCTGGTGGTGATGGTCAGCACCTTCCTGCTGTTCCCGCTGCTGGGGCTCTTGCTCACCCCGCTGGTGCCCCAGTGGCTGAGCCCGGCCATCTACCTTGGCTTCCTCTATCTCTGCGCCCTTCCGGCCACGGTGCAGTCGGCCATCGCCTTCACCTCCATGGCGGGGGGCAATGTGTCGGCGGCGGTGTGCAGCGCCTCGGCCTCCAGCATACTCGGCATCTTCCTCTCGCCTGTGCTGGTGGGGCTGATGATCAATGTTCAGGGGGAGGGGATCGACACCTGGCACTCCATCCAGGCCATCATGGTGCAGCTGATGCTGCCCTTCGTGGTGGGCCACCTGTCGCGCCCCCTCATCGGCCGCTGGGTCGACAGCCACCGGCCGCTGATCGGCAAGCTGGATCAGAGCTCCATACTGCTGGTGGTCTATGTGGCCTTCAGCGAGGCCGTGGTGCAGGGGATCTGGCATCAGGTGGGTTGGTATGACTTGGCCAGCATAGTGCTGCTGAGCTGCGTGCTGCTGGCGCTGGTGCTGGCTTGGAACGTCTGGATCAGCCGCCGCCTCGGCTTCAATAAGGCGGACGAGATCACCATCGTCTTCTGCGGCTCCAAGAAGAGCCTGGCCAATGGGGTGCCCATGGCCAACGTCATGTTCCCCGCCGCCAGCGTCGGGGTCATGGTGCTGCCGCTGATGATCTTCCACCAGATCCAGCTGATGGTGTGCGCCGTGCTGGCCCGTCGCTACCGCGAGCAGGAGCCCCTGCCCCAGGTCCAGGAGGGATAAGCCTTTGGGCAAAAAGAGAGGGAGGCCATGGGCCTCCCTCTTTCGTTTGCCGCCCCCTCAGCGTTTGCGCCAGACGGTGAGCTGGGCCACCGTATGCTGGTGCTTGCGGGCGGTTTCGCGGATGACGAAGGGCACGTCTCTCGGCGGGCACAGCTCCTCGAACTCCGCCGCCAGCAGCCGTTGCAGCGCCTGATGGGTGGACAGCGCCTCGCCGTTCTCCCGGATGCCGCCGAGCCAGTTCGCCTTGGGGGTGTAGTCGGTCAGCCAGGTGTAGGGGCTGGTGAGCACCAGCAGGCCGCCGCTGCGCAGTCTGGGAGCAATGTCCCGCAGGAAGCGGGCGGGTTCGCGCAGCCGGTCGATCAGGTTGGAGGCGAGCACCAGATCGTAGTGCTCGTACTTGGGCTTGAGGTTGCAGGCATCCCCCTGGCTGAAGTGGACCCGTTCGGCCTGCTCGCGGCCCAGATCATGGCTGGAGAGGCGCGCCTCGCAATACTCCACCAGATCCCCCTCCAGGGGCAGGGCATAGCGGAAGCTGTCCTGGCTGGCGAGGGCGAGCGCCACGTCGATGAAGCGGGCCGAGTAGTCCACCCCGTCCACGTGCTGGAAGTGGCGGGCCAGCTCGAAGCTGGCGCGGCCGGTGGCGCAGCCGATGTCCAGCGCCCGCTCATGGCGGCTGCACAGCTCGCTGGCGAGGCTGGCCAGGGTCTGGGCGTAGTTGGCCACCCCGAAATGGGTCGGGCCGTACTGGAAGTCGAGGTATTGCGCCACTAGGGCGTCGGTTTCATAAGGATTCACTGTGATGGCTTCCTGATAGCGTGAGACCAGATAGCGGAAGCCCGCATGCTGGAAGAAGTGGCGGCGGAAGGCGTAGCGGGACGACTTGAGCGCCTCGTTGCCTGTGCTTATCCAGCTGCCGCCCTTGATGAGGCTGTGCTTGCCATCGAAGGTGGGGGTGGAGAAGTCATCGTAGAGCGGGTGCACCTTGAACCCCTCGAAGCCGTCGATGGCGGTGCTGGTCCACTGCCAGACGTTGCCCACCAGATCGAAGAAGTCGCCCTGGGGGCAGGCATCCACCGGGCATGAGGAGGCGAAGCGGGTCAGGTTGAGGTTGCCGGGGGCTTCCAGCCAGTCCGGCTGATCCCCGGGCACCTGCTCGCGCAGCAGCATCCACTCCCCCTCGCTCGGCAGCTGGATAGGCAGGCCGGTCTGGGCCGCTTTCCAGCGGCAGAAGGCGGCCGCCTCCAGCTGGTTCACCTCGGCGGGCCAATCCCAAGGTAGGGGGACCTGCTCTGTCATCAGCCGCAGTTGCAGTTGCTCGGGCTCGTTGGGGTCGCCGACCCAGAAGCTGGGCATGCGCGCCTTGGCATACTGGCACCAGCCCCAGCCCTCGTCGTCCCACCAGGCCCGGGTCTCATAGCCGCCCGCCTGCACGAAGGGGAAGTACTCGGCGTTGCTCACCAGCATGCGGCTGGCCTGGAAGGGGGCCAGCTCTATGTGACGCTCGCCATATTCGTTGTCCCAGCCGTAGGTGGCGTCCTGCTTGCCGAGGCGCACCCGACCCCCCGCCACCGGCAGCAGGCTGTTGGCGGGCACCTGGTCGCGTCTGTGGCGGGCCTGGGTACAGGCGGGCCAATAGGGCTGCGGCTGCACCCAGGCCAGGGGCAGCTGGCGGATCAGCACGCTGGAGGTCTCCAGGTGGATGCGCTCGTGCTCTATCCCCATCAGGATGACCCAGGCCGGGCTCTGCCAGTCGATGGGCAGTGCGATCGGCATACGCTCGATGAAATCACACACCAGGGCACGCACGCGGCCACGGTAGTCGCGCAGTTCGGCCACTGCGGGCCAGTCGTAGTGGGTCTCGTCCAGATCGTCCCAGCTCATCTCGTCCACCCCTATGGCCACCATGGCCTCGATGCGGGGGTCGAGGCGCCGGTCGATGAGGTTGGCCGCCAGCAGCTTGTTGACGAAGAAGGCGGCGGTGTGGCCGTAGTAGAAGATGAGGGGGTGGCGCAGGGGGATCGCCTTGTTGAACCAGGCCCGCTCATCGGCCAGGCAGTCAAACAGGCTGTCGTAGAGATCGAGGGTCTGACAGAAGTAGTCGAGCAGCTCGCGGCGCTTGTGCTCGGGATCGTCGCCGCCGAGCAGCGGGGTGCGGGTCGGGGCTGGCAGGCCCTCTGGGCTGGCGAATGGATGGCTGACTTGGGTCACGCTCTGACTCCTTGTTGGCAGTGACAAATGCTTAGGTGGAGAGCTCTATACGCACAAGGTATCACTATTGGCTCAACAGACCGGGGCGGCAACCAAAAACTGTCGGTACTTGTTGTCATGGCGGCTACTCGCCAGGTAGGTGAATTCCCATTTGGGTATGGCCAATTTCACCACTATATAGTCAGAATGGCGCGTTACAGCCTGATGGCTCTGGCAATTAAAATAATAAAAAAACATAAAAATCATGCATTTGAGATTATGGCATGAGGATTGCCATCTTGATTCCCGGATGAGTACAGACAGGCCGGACAGGGCCATCAACAAGGAGAGAGAAATGAAGTGGATGCTGGGAGTGATGCTGGCCCTGGGGCTCGGTGGTTGCAGCAAGTTGGATAATACCAAGGTGAGCGGTGACGGCGCCGTCATCGAGCAGCGCCACCCCCTGGGTCAGCAGGTGACCCGGGTGCTGGCCGGGGTGCCCGCCAACATCCATCTGGTGGCGGGGGCGGCGAGGGGCATCCACATCCGGGGGCAGGGGAACCTGCTGCCCTACCTGGAGCTGACCGAGAAGGGCGACAAGCTGGAGATAGAGGTGAAGGAGGGCTACCGGCTCGATCCCCCCGAGCCCATCGATATCACCATCACCCTGCCCAAGGTGGAAGAGTTGGCGCTGGCGGGCCTGGCTCGCGGCGATCTGAGCGGTTTTTCGGGAGACGAGCTGGTACTGTCGGTGGCCGGCCTGGGGGATATAGTCGCCAGCCAGCTGGCACTGGATCGACTGGAGGGCAATATTGCCGGTGCGGGCAGCCTGGATCTGGGGGAGGGCTCGGCCAGGGAAGTGGAGCTCAATATCGCCGGTGCCGGTGGCGTGTCGGGCGCGCAGTTCAAAGGAGAGGAGGTCGAGGTCAATATCGCCGGCAGTGGCGACGTAGCAGTGAATGCCAGCGAGTTGCTGAAGGTCGGCATCGCCGGCTCCGGCTCGGTCAGCTATCTGGGCAACCCCAGGCTGGAGAGCGAGATCGCAGGGTCCGGCGCCATCTCCCGTGCAGGAAGCTGAGTATCCGGCGCGATTACAGCTAAATAACAGGCCCATGCAGGGCCTGTTTTGTTATCCATGGTCGCGCAGCTTTATCTCACTCGAGAGGCAGCGCGAGGCGCAGATCTGCATTGAGCCGCATCAACAGCCACTGCATGCCGGCGAGGTGCTGGTGGTCGTGGCTGACGAGCAGGCGCACCAGACCGTCCAGGGTCACCTCCCCATAGTCGCCATAGCGGGCGCGCCGTGCCCAGGCGCTGGAGGGTAGCGCCTTGAGCCAGTCCACTGTCTGCAGGCGGGCGGTACGAAAGCGGTCCAGCTGCACCGCGGTATCCTGCAACGGGTACTGGTTGTCTCGCGCCAGCTGATAGCCATCGAGGGAGGCCAGCGCGGGCAGGCTCTCCTCCAGGGTGCGGCGAAAGCGCAGCTGATAGCCCTGGGTCTCTATGTCCAGCAGGTGGCAGAGGTGCCCCCGGGCGCTGAAGCGCTCGGCGGGGGTCCCGGCCCAGTTGGCGGGTTCCCAGTCCAGCTGGTCGGCGGGCACCTGTGCCAGCAGTCGTTCGAACTGGTCCGGCATGGCCAGCAGCGTGGTGAAGATCGTCATCCTTGTCTCCCTGTTCCCTTGTTTATGGCCGCCCGCTGATGAGGGGCGGGCGACCATGGGGGCCTGTCTGGCCCCTGGTCAGCCCTGGGCCGGCTCGCCGAGGTGGCTGGCATGAAAGCGCAGGTGTTCCTCGATGAAGCTCGCCACGAAGTAGTAGCTGTGGTCATAGCCGGCATGGCGATGGAGCGCCAGGGGCCACTCCTTGGCGGTCGCAATCTCGGCCAGGGCATCGATGCCGAGTTGCTCCGCCAGGAAGGGATCGTCCAGTCCCACGTCTACCCGGGTCGGCAGGGGCTGGCTGTCGTGGTGGCGCAGCAGCTGGCAGCTGTCCCACTCCTGCCACAGCAGCGGATTGTTGCCGAGGTAGGCGCCGAGGGCCTTCTGGCCCCAGGGGGCGCGGCTCGGGTGGCTGATGGGGCTGAAGGCCGACACCGAGCGGTAACGGCCGGGTTCGCGCAGGGCGGCGATGAGCGCCCCGTGGCCCCCCATGGAGTGTCCGCTGATGGCGCGCCTGGTGGAGACCGGGAAGTGGGTCTCGATGAGCTCGGGCAGCTCCCGGGTGACGTAGTCATACATCTGGTAGTGATCCCGCCAGGGGTGCTGGGTGGCGTTGACATAGAAGCCGGCCCCCATGCCGAGATCGTAACCGGGGTCGTCCGGTACCCCTTCGCCGCGCGGGCTGGTGTCCGGCGCCACCAGGGCGATGCCGAGCTCGGCGGCGATGCGCTGGGCCCCCGCCTTCTGCATGAAGTTCTCGTCGGTGCAGGTGAGGCCGGAGAGCCAGTAGAGCACGGGCACCTTCTGGCCGGTGAGGGCCTGGGGCGGCAGGTAGATGGCGAAGCGCATCTCGCAGCCCTGCACAGTGGAGCTGTGGCGATACTGCTTGTGCCAGCCACCGAAGCTTTTATTGCTGCTGATAATGTCCAGATTCATCGAAGGACTCCTCTGCCCCGCCCATTCATCGATGGGCGGGGCTGTGATGGGATCAGTAGTGGATGACGGTGCGGATGCTCTTGCCTTCGTGCATCAGATCGAAGGCCTCGTTGATCTGCTCCAGCGGCATGGTGTGGGTGATGAAGTCATCGAGACGGAACTCCCCCTGCATGTAGCGCTGCACATAGCTCGGCAGCTCGCTGCGACCGCGCACCCCGCCGAAGGCGCTGCCGCGCCAGACCCGGCCTGTGACCAGCTGGAAGGGACGGGTGCTGATCTCCTGACCGGCACCGGCCACCCCTATGATGACAGACTCGCCCCAGCCCTTGTGGCAGCACTCCAGCGCCGCGCGCATCACCTTGACGTTGCCGATGCACTCGAAGGAGAAGTCGACGCCGCCGTCGGTCATCTCGACGATCACCTCCTGGATGGGCTTGTCGTAGTCATTCGGGTTGATGCAGTCGGTGGCGCCGAGCTTGCGGGCCAGCTCGAACTTGCTCTCGTTGATGTCGATGGCGATGATGCGGCCGGCCTTGGCCAGACGGGCGCCGATCACGGCGGAGAGACCTATGCCCCCCAGCCCGAAGATGGCGACGCTCTCACCCTCTTTGACCTTGGCGGTGTTCATCACGGCGCCTATGCCTGTGGTGACGCCGCAGCCGAGCAGGCAGACCTCTTCCAGCGGGGCGGCCGGGTCCACCTTGGCGATGGAGATCTCCGGCAGCACTGTGTATTCGCTGAAGGTGGAGGTGCCCATGTAGTGATAGATGGGCTGGCCGTCCTTGGAGAAGCGGGTGGTGCCGTCCGGCATCAGCCCCTTACCCTGGGTGGCGCGGATCTTCTGGCACAGGTTGGTCTTGCCGGACTTGCAGAACTTGCACTCGCCGCATTCCGGTGTGTAGAGCGGGATCACGTGATCACCGACCTTGACGCTGGTGACGCCCTCGCCGACGGACTCGACTATGCCGCCCCCCTCATGGCCCAGGATGCAGGGGAAGACCCCTTCCGGATCTTCGCCGGACAGGGTGAAGGCATCGGTGTGGCAGACGCCGGTGGCGACGATCCGCACCCGCACCTCGCCCGCTTGCGGTGGCATGACCTCCACCTCTTCGATGGAGAGGGGCTGGCCCGGGCCCCAGGCGATGGCGGCCTTGCACTTGATGCTTTGAACCTGTGCCATGGATGATGTCCTCGTGGTTGTGTGGGTGAACGTAAATGGGTTCGGACATTCAGTGTAGTTTCCCGCCGATTTGGTGATAATAAGGCTAAGTATCAAATCACTTTTACACATAGGTAATAATGTTCGGCTGGGAAGGGGTCTGTGAATTTGTCAGCGTGGCGGAGCAGGGGGGCTTTACCCCGGCGGCGCGCAAGCTGGGGGTCTCGGTGGCCCAGGTGAGCCGCCAGGTGGCGCAGCTGGAAGACAGGCTGCAGGCCAAGCTGCTGCTGCGCACCACCCGCCAGGTGCGGCTCACCGAGCTCGGCGAGATCTACTTTCGCCACTGTCGCCAGTTGCTGGACAACCTCTACGAGGCGGAGCTGGCACTGGGGCGCCATCAGGCGGTGCCACAGGGCACCCTGCGCATCACGGCCCCCGTTTCCTATGGCGAGAGCCGCATCGCCCCCCTGGTGAACGACTTCATGGTGCGCTTCCCCCAGCTGGAGGTGACCCTCAACCTCACCAACCAGTTGCTGGATCTGGTGCACGAGGGGTTCGATCTGGCGATCCGCCTCGGCCACCTCAAGGACTCGACCCTGGTGGCGCGCAAGCTGGCGCAACGGGTGCCCTATGTGTGTGCCTCCCCCGCCTATACCGCCCGCCACGGCATGCCCAACAGCCTCTCGGAGCTGGCCCGCCACCACTGCCTGGTGGGCAATGGCGACGAGTGGCACTTCACCCTGGACGGTAAACCCCACAGCGTGCGGGTACGCGGCCTGCTCCACTGCAACAGCGGCCACGCCTTGCTGGACGCGGCGCTCAAGGGGATTGGCATCATCCAGCTGCCGGACTACTACGTGAGCGAGCACCTGGCCCGGGGGGAGCTTATCGAACTGCTGCCGGAGCTGCGGGCGCCGCAGGAGGGGATCTGGGCCCTCTATCCCCACAACCGCCACCTCTCCCCCAAGGTGCGGCTGCTGGTGGACTATCTGGCCGAGCGGCTCAGCGATCCCGCCCAGCCGGCGCTGGTGCGCCCCATTGGCTGAGCCCGCCCCGAAAAAGAGAAGGCCCGCTGATGCGGGCCTTCTTGTTTGGGCGGGAGTGCTATTCCCGTTCCTTGACGTAGGGGGTGCCGAGCGCCTTGGGCGCCACCGCCTTGCCGATGAAACCGGCCAGCAGGAAGACCGTCAAGATGTAGGGCAGCGCCTCGATCGCCTGCACCGGGATCGGGAAGTCGCCGATGCTGACCCCCTGCAACCGGATGGCGACGGCGTCGAGGAAGCCGAACAGCAGACAGGCCGCCATGGCATTCCAGGGACGCCACTTGCCGAACACCAGCGCCGCCAGCGCCATGAAGCCCTTGCCCGCGCTCATGTTGGGAATGAACTGGGCGGTCTGGGCCACCGCCAGATAGGTGCCCCCGATCCCGGCCAGCAGACCGCCTATGATGAGCGCCGTGTAGCGCATCCGCACCACAGAGATACCTGCGGTATCCACCGCCGCCGGGGCCTCGCCCACCGCCCGCAGCCGCAGGCCGAAGCGGGTGCGGAACAGCACCCACCAGGCCAGGGGCACGGCGGCGAACGCCACGTACTCCAGCAGGGAGTGACCGCTCAGGAGCTCGCTGTAGAGCTGGCCGATGACGGGCACGTCATAGAGCTCCTTGGCGAAGGGCAGGTCGATGGGGGCGAAGCGGGCATCGCCGGAGAGCGCCGGAGTCTGGCCGCCCTGATCGAACCAGTAACGGCCCAGGGTGACGGTCAGACCGGCCGCCAGTATGTTGATGGCCATGCCGCTCACCACCTGATCACCGCGGTGGGTGATGGTGGCGAAGCCGTGCAGCAGGGCGAACAGGATGGAAACCCCCACCCCGGCACCCAGCCCAATCCAGGCGGAGCCTGAGACGGCGGCCGCGGCCGCACTGGCGAAGGCCGCCGCCAGCAGCTTGCCCTCCAGGGCTATGTTGACCACCCCGGAGCGTTCGCAAAACATCCCCGCCATGGCCGCCAGAATAAGCGGCGGCGCGGTACGAATGGTCGCGTCCAGCATCAGGATCAGCATTTCGAACATGATCAGACTCCCTTCACTTGTGCGGTTGAGCGGTTGGCAAACGCCAGGTAGGCCTGCTCGATGCGCGGACGCAGCATGTGCTCGAGGGCGCCGCAGAACAGGATCACCAGACCCTGCAGCACCACCACTATGTTGCGATCCACCCCGAACTCGAAGCTGAGCTCGGCGCCACCCTGATAGAGGAAGCCGAACAGCAGGCTGGCGATGATGACGCCGACCGGGTGGTTGCGACCCATCAGGGCCACCGCTATGCCGGTGAAGCCGAAGCCTTCCACGAAGTTGAGCTTGATCTGGTGCAGCTCACCCTGCAGCACGTTGAGGGCGAAGAAGCCCGCCAGCATGCCGGAGATCACCATGGCCAGGATCACCACCTTGGGATAGGAGATGCCCGCATAGGCGGAGGCGCTCTGACTGGCCCCCACCGAGCGGATCTCGTAGCCCCAGCGGGTATGCCAGATGAAGACCCACACCAGGGCCGCACAGATCAGCGCCCAGACGAAGCTGATGTTGAGGGGACTGTTCGGCATCTCCAGACCGAAACCGGCCGCCAGTTCGCTCATCTTCGGCAGCCAGCTCGCCACGGCGAACACCTTGCTCTCTGTGGCCATGGATCCTGGCGGCTTGAAGACGTCGACCAGCAGGTAGGCCATCAGGGAGGCGGCGATGAAGTTGAACATTATGGTGGTGATGACGATGTGGCTGCCCCGCTTGGCTTGCAGCCAGGCCGGGATGAAGGCCCAGGCCGCACCGAACAGGCCACCGGCTATGATGGCGAGCGGCAGCAGCAGAGCAAACGGCAGCACGTCCCCGAGCAGCAGACAGACCAGCCCCACGCCCAGGCCGCCGATATAGGCCTGGCCCTCACCGCCTATGTTGAACAGGCCGGCGTGGAAGGCCACCGCCACCGCCAGACCGGTGAAGATGAAGCCGGTGGCGTAGTAGAGGGTGAAGCCTATCCCCTCGCCGGTGCCGAAGGCGCCGTACCACATGATCTCGGCCGCATCGACCGGGTTGATGTCGAGGTAATAGAACAAGATGGCCGACACCAGGAAGGCCAGCAGGATATTGACCGCGGGCAGCACGCCCACGGAGATCCAGGCAGGAATACGTACTTGGCTCATCAGTGGGCCTCCTTGGCAATCTCGTCAGGCACTATATTAGCCATCATAAGCCCTATGGTGCGCTCATCCGCCTTGGCACCGTCCAGCTCGCCGACGATGCGGCCATCGGCGATGACCAGGATGCGGTCAGACAGGCTCATGATCTCGTCGAGCTCCACCGACACCAGCAGCACCGCCTTGCCCTTGTCGCGCATGGCGATGATCTGCTGGTGGATGTACTCGATGGCGCCGATGTCGACGCCCCGGGTCGGCTGGCCGACCAGCAGCACATCCGGGTCCTGTTCCACTTCCCGGGCGATCACCAGCTTCTGCTGGTTGCCGCCGGAGAAGTTCGCGGTCTTGTGTTCCGGGCTCGGCGGGCGCACGTCCCACTTCTCCATCTTGGCCTGGCAATCCTGGCGGATCGCCTCCTTGTCCTGCAGCCAGCCCTTGTTGTATTGCGGGCGGCGGTGATAACCGAGGATGAAGGCCTCTTTCGCCTCGAAGCGATTGATCAGCCCCATCTTGTGCCTGTCTTCCGGAATGTGGCCGAGGCCGAAGTTGCGTACCCGCTCCGGATCGGCCGGATGGGTCAGGCTCACCTCGTGGCTCTGGGCGTCACCCGAGATGGTGAAGCTGCCCTTGCTGGGCTGAAGGATGCCGCCGAGCAGGCTGAGCAGCTCGGACTGACCGTTGCCGGAGACCCCGGCTATGCCGACCACTTCCCCGGCCCGCACCGCGAAGCTGACGGACTTGACCCGCTCCACCCCGGCGTCATCGACGTAAGAGAGGCCATCGACCTTGAGCTTGGCCTCGCCCGGCTGGGCTGTGCCCTTGTCGACCTTGAGGCGCACCTTGCGGCCCACCATCAGCTCGGCGAGTTGCTCCTTGTCGGTGTCCTTGGTGGCGACGTGGGCCACCATCTCGCCCCGGCGCATGATGGAGACCTGATCCGTGATGGCCAGGATCTCCCGCAGCTTGTGGGTGATAAGGATGATGGTCGCGCCCTGATCCCGCAGCTTCTTGAGCACCTCGAACAGGTGATCCGCCTCTTGCGGGGTCAGCACCCCGGTGGGTTCGTCGAGGATCAGGATGCGGGCGCCGCGATAGAGCGCCTTGAGGATCTCGACCCGCTGTTGCAGGCCCACCGGCAGATCTTCGATCTTCTCGTGCAGCGGCACCTCGAGACCATAGTCCCGGGCCAGCTCGCCGAGCAGTTTCTCGGCCGCCGCCAGGCTCTTGCCCAGGTGCCAGCCGTTTTCCGCGCCGAGGATGACGTTCTCCAGCACGGTGAAGTTGTTCACCAGCATAAAGTGCTGGTGCACCATGCCCACGCCTGCGGCAATCGCATCTTGTGAGCCATGGGGTTTGAAGGGGTTGCCGTCGATGAGCATCTCGCCTTTGTCGGCATGATAGAAGCCGTAGATGATGCTCATCAGGGTCGACTTGCCGGCGCCATTTTCGCCGACTATGCCGTGAATGCTGCCTTTTTGAACCTGAAGGTCGATCTGCTTGTTGGCGTACACTTCGCCGAACCGCTTATCGATACCTCTTAATTCGATGGCATAGCGATCTGTCTGGTCCATGATGCAGTCCTTGCGGGTCATGAAGTAGAGACTAAAAACCGGCCCGTGCGGGCCGGTCTGGGTTGAGAGTCGTAGCAGAGACTCAGTACTTGCAGTATCAGTACTTGCAGGAGTTGTCGCTCATGTAGTCGTGCACCTTGATCTTGCCGGCGATGATGTCGGCCTTGATGCTTTCGACCTTGGCTTTCATCTCCGGGGTGATCAGCTTGGCGTTGTTCTCGTCCAGCGCCCAGTCAACACCGCCTTCGGCCAGACCCAGGGACTGGATACCCGGCTTCCAGCTGCCCTTGGCGGCATCATCCCAGCTCTTGTACGCGGCCAGACCGACCGACTTGACCATGGAGGTCAGCATGGTGCCCGGCTGCAGGTGGTTCTGGTTGGAATCCACGCCAATGGCCAGCTTGCCTTCATCTTTGGCAGCCTGGTAGACACCTATGCCGGTACCGCCGGCGGCGGCATAGACAACGTCGGCGCCCTTGGCGAACTGGGACTTGGCCAGCTCGGCACCCTTGGCCGGGTCGGCGAAGGCGGCCGGGGTGGAGCCGGTCATGTTCTGATAGACGTCGATCTTCGGATTGATGTACTTGGCGCCCTGCTCATAGCCGCACTGGAACTTGCGGATCAGCGGGATGTCCATGCCGCCCACGAAGCCGACCTTGCCGGTCTTGGAGGCGATGGCCGCCAGGGCACCCACCAGGAAGGAACCTTCATGCTCCTTGAAGATGAGGGACTGGACGTTCGGCTTGTCGACCACCATGTCGATGATGGTGAACTGGGTGTTCGGGAACTCGGTGGCCACCTTCTCTACCGCAGAACCCATGTTGAAGCCGACGGCGACTATGGGGCCGTTGCCACGGCTGGCCAGACGACGCAGGCCCTGCTCGCGCTGGGCTTCGTTCTGGGGCTCGAACTCCTTGACCTTGACGCCTTTGTCCTTGTTGTAGACTTCGACGCCATTGCGGAACACGGCTTCGTTGAAGGACTTGTCGAATTTGCCAGCGGTGTCATAGATGACGGCGGGCTCGGAGGCTGCCTGGGCAGAAAGGGCAGCGAGGGTGAGGGCGGCCACGGTGGCCAGCTTGAGCACTTTAGTCACGATCGTATCCTTGATTGTTATGTGAGGGTCCACAACCTGTCTTGGCAGGTCATAAAGCACGCTGGCTAACTGTAAGTGAGCCAGCCTGTGGGTCAAGGGGATCATAGAGGAAAAACGTTTGCGTTAACGGTTTGAAATATAAGCAAATTGCTTTATAAGTGTTTGTTTTTAGGTTTGTTTGCAGAGTTAAATGCTGCGATTAATAGGCGCCAAACGACATTTGTGTTTCTATTCATGAGGTTATGCGCAAGCGTTTTCCTGGGGCGATGAAAAAAGTGGTTTCTATCGGCACCAAATCATGGGGCCAGGCCGCTTCTGTCGGCAGGGGCGTGCGGGCGCCGCACCTCGACTTGGTCTCTGGCCGCTCAGGCCGTATAATCGCCGCCTGTATAAATAAACAGGAGTGGTGATGGACGTTTCAACCCTGCTCGACGGGCTCAACGACAAGCAAAGAGACGCGGTGGCGGCCCCTCGCAGCAATCTGCTGGTGCTGGCGGGCGCCGGCTCGGGCAAGACACGGGTGCTGGTGCACCGTATCGCCTGGCTGATGCAGGTGGAGCGTTGCTCACCCTTCTCCATCATCGCCGTGACCTTTACCAACAAGGCGGCGGCCGAGATGCGCGGCCGGGTCGAGAAGGTGATAGGGGACGGGGTGCGCGGCATGTGGATAGGCACCTTCCACGGCATAGCCCACCGCTTGCTGCGGGCCCACCATCTGGATGCGGGCCTGCCCCAAGATTTCCAGATCCTCGACTCCGACGACCAGTACCGTCTCATCCGCCGGGTGCTCAAGGCGCTCAACCTCGACGAGAAGCACTGGGCCCCCCGCGCCGTGATGGGCTACATCAACGGCAAGAAGGACGAGGGGCTGCGCCCCGGCGACATCGACCTTTACGGCGATCCCGTCACTCGAACCTATCAGCAGATCTACAAGACCTACCAGGAGACCTGCGATCGCTCCGGGCTGGTGGATTTTGCCGAGCTGTTGCTGCGCGCCCACGAGCTGTGGCTCAACCGGCCCCACATCCTCGAGCACTACCGGGATCGCTTCCAGAACATACTGGTGGACGAGTTCCAGGACACCAACGGCATCCAGTACGCCTGGCTGCGGATGCTGGCAGGGGAGTCCGGCAAGGTGATGATCGTCGGTGACGATGACCAGTCCATCTACGGCTGGCGCGGCGCCAAGATAGAGAACATCCAGCGCTTCCTGACCGACTATCAGGGAGCCGAGACCATACGTCTGGAGCAGAACTACCGCTCCACCGCCAATATCCTGAAAGCCGCCAACAGCGTCATCGCCAACAACGCCGAGCGGCTCGGCAAGGAGCTGTGGACCGAGGGGGCCGAGGGCGACCCTATTTCCCTCTACGCCGCCTTCAACGAGGTGGACGAGGCCCGCTTCGTGGTGGGCCGTCTCAAGGACTGGAAGGAAAAGGGCGGCCTGCTGGCCGACTGCGCCATCCTCTATCGCTCCAACGCCCAGTCACGGGTGCTGGAAGAGGCGCTGATGCAGGACGCCATGCCGTATCGCATCTACGGCGGCCTGCGCTTCTTCGAGCGGCAGGAAATCAAAGACGCCATGGCCTACCTGCGCCTTATCAACAACCGCGGCGACGACGCCAGCTTCGAGCGGGTGGTCAACACCCCGACCCGGGGCATCGGTGATCGCACCCTGGAGATATTGCGAAACAACGCCCGGGATCAGGGCCAGAACCTCTGGCAGTCGGCCAAGACGCTGCTCAACGACAAGGTGCTGACCGGTCGCGCCGGCAATGCGGTGCGCGGTTTTGTGGATCTCATCGATGCGCTGGAAGAGCAGGTTGGCATGTTGCCCCTGCACCAGCAGGCGGACATCGCCATCCAGAATTCCGGCCTCAAGGCGATGTATCTGGCGGAGAAGGGCGAGAAGTCCCAGGCACGGGTAGAGAACCTGGACGAGCTGGTCACCGCCTGTCGCCAGTATCAGCGCCCGGACGAGCTGGAAGACATGAGCGATCTATCCGCCTTCCTCGCCCACGCGGCGCTGGAATCCGGCGAGAATCAGGCGGACGAATACGCCGATGCGGTGCAGCTGATGACACTGCACAGCGCCAAGGGGCTGGAGTTCCCCCTGGTGCTGCTGGTCGGGGTGGAAGAAGGCATGTTCCCCAGCCAGCAATCCACCGAGGAGTCGGGCCGCCTGGAAGAGGAGCGGCGCCTCTGTTACGTCGGCATGACCCGCGCCATGGAGAAGCTCTACATCTGTTATGCGGAGAGCCGCCGCATCTACGGCCGCGAGATGTTCCACAAGCCGAGCCGCTTTATCCGCGAGATGCCCGCCGAGTGTCTGGAAGAGATCCGGCTGCGCACCCAGGTCAGCCGCCCGACCCAGTACGGCCGCTTCAGCCAGAACGAGGTGCAGCAGAGCTTCGACGCCAGCGGCATCAAGCTCGGCCAGCGGGTGCTGCACCCGAAATTCGGGGAAGGCATAGTGCTGAACTTCGAAGGGGTCGGCCCCCAGAGCCGGGTGCAGATCCAGTTCGACGACGTCGGCGCCAAGTGGCTGGTGACGGCCTATGCCCGCCTTGAGGCGCTGTAAGGCGCAGCGCACCCGCCATCAATACAAAAGGAGCCGTTGGCTCCTTTTTTGTCAGGACTGTAGGTTCGATTAGCGAAGCGTAATCGGACGTTCGCGTCATGGGTAAATTGTGTGTCTGGTTGTTGGCAGCACGGCTGGCGCCGTGCAGGACGCGAGGGCGTGGCCCTCGACAGGGTTTCGCCCGCCCTTCGGGCTTGGGCGAGTAACTTTTCTTTGCATGGCCAAAGAAAAGTCACCAAAAGAAAGGCCACCCCCGCCAATCCGCTGGCTTCGCCAGTCCCCTCGGGCCAGAGCCAACGTCGGACGGGCCGCCGCAGACGGCACATCCCTGTGCCGACTGCGGCTACGCCATCATCCCTGATGGCGTCCCTGACGTTGCCTCTGACCCTTGGCGGATTGGAGGGGGATCAATACCGTGCCCACCTGCGGCTTGGGTGCTTAATACGAAATTCGGGCATGGGGTGGAACTCAACTTCGAAGATGTCGGCCAGCAGAGTCTTGCGTAGATCCAGTTCGACGACGCTGGCGCCAAGTGGCTGATGACGGCGTATGCGAGGTTAGAGGCAGGTCAGTCATCTGACCCACTGCAAATGAAAGGTGGTTGGCCTTCCTCCACCTTTCATCGCTATGTAGTGAACAACATTCGTTACCAACAGATTTGTTGCTGCTCGCTTGAGGTGAAGAATGATAACGAAAGAATAATTCTTAAAGTTGGTTTTTTGAGTAATTTGGGTTATGCATCGCTAATCGAAATTACTGGTTTTACACTTTTCTTTTTCTGTATTGAGTTTGATTTTTTTGATTTTACTATACGCTCTTTAGAGCTTATTAAGTTTTGTGGTGAATATCCAAACTTTTGAGTTAATTTGTCTATATATTGAATTGTCTTTCTATAGCTTTTCTTGTCTACACCATACAGGTATGATATCAAACCGTTAACGTGGGCTATATCGCTGTTCTCGCCAGTGAATAGATGATGTATTTTTGCCCTAATAATCCGAAGTTGCTCTCTGCCAACACCTACAGATTTTTCAGTTACTACTAGTCCGGTAACGATTTTCTTTTTTCTCGGGCCTTGAATACATGTTTTTTTATCATTCACTGTAAGGCCTTCATCTTTCAGTATAAATTTAATGAAATCATGAGCCTTCAATATTTTCTTTGCTGTCTGGGCTGATAGTGTTAAATCGTCTGCATATCTTGTGTAAGTTATTCCTTTAGGACCAGCATATCCAGAGACTCTCGCATCTAATTTTGAACATATCAGGTTAGCCAACTTAGGTGACGTAGGTGCACCTTGGGGTAAGCCACCATCATATACGGATAAGTTTGTAAAGATCCTGCTGATATTCTTGCTATATCCAACGGAGCGATAAATGTTATATACATGACTTGCGTGAATACTTGGAAAAAAATCTTCTATATCAAGAGAAAGGATGTAGTTAGCGCCGATGTGAGGATATGCATTATCTAAAATCGAAGTGTTCTTTTCGAAACCTTTCGAGTATGGAGAAACAGATAGCTTGTCAAGAATGTTTCTTAAAATCCAACCTTGGATAGCTTTGAGCTCTCGCGATGGCTGTGAAATGATCCGTCGACCACCTGATTTTTTTTCGACCTCATAAATTTTATAAAAGCGTTTGGAGCGGCCAGATATTATTTTTAAGAATTCTGGCGATAGTCTTGTTGCTGTTGCGAGGTCGTTCAAAACACGGATAGCAGGCAACCCAATGTTCTTCAGCCTATATATATTTTCTGATTCAACATGTTGCATGTGACGCACACCCCTACGTCTTAAGAAACGGACTTCAATGTGCGGCTCAAGTGACCGAAGGCTCTCTTGATCCGCACATTGAAGGTACGGCAATGTACCGGTTTAAATGTAGGATAGCGAATCACTATCCAGCAGCCTGACATCATCCCAACATCAAAGCTACTCGCTAGAAGTGTGCGTCACGTATTCACCCTATCATAACATACGGTTGAATTTCTACGATTTTCTACATTTAAAATCTCTACACGAGCTTTGTCTAAGTATATGTTGGAGAACTTATCTCTTACAAAGTTGATACCATCATTTGTCACACTGAGTAATCCATCAGATCTAGAGATGAAATTTTTATGTGTTAATCGACTTAGTGCGGATTTTATAGCAATATCGCAAAGTTCTTCTTTCTGCATCGTTGCATGTTTTAATAACTCGAGTAACATGACTTTATCAATATTTTCGATTAAATATATGCATGGAAGGATAAAGCTTTCCACCTCTAATATATTTGCCTCGTTTTTAAGCACCACATGAGATGATCTTATTCTTGTGATCTGGTCATTAACTTTTTTATATATAGCCGTTTTCTCAGTGTCGTGGTTAAGATCATCATATTTTATGTGAAATACTTTTCCCGTGCCAGACTCCTTTATGAGTCTATATGGACCGTAATTAATAAAGCTCTTCTTTTTTTCGAATTTCTTATCTGATAAAACAATTGTTTTTGCAGCGAGTTGAGCATTATTAGAAAATGCCCCTAGTTCAGTTAATGAACCAGGGCTTTCAGGAAACAAAACTATTGCATCGACGCTCTCGGCTAATATGTTCTCTAAGGTAAGTAAACTATATTGACCTTGCCCAGCAAGTAAATCATCAAAAATGTCTTCTGGATATATTAAGTCATATCTGGGTACGGTGCTAAATATTGCAGCCATCTTGGCTCGAGCTGTGGAACTATCATTAATATCAGCTCCGCATAGGAAGACGGTCACCTTTTTGCTATTAAGAGGAATGAAAATAAAATCTTTAATTATTTTTGCAACAACCTTTAACTGTTCTGAAGCTAGCTTTCTATACATGAAAATTCTCTATGGATGTAGCTTTCAATGATTTAACTATATCTAATGTCTTGATAGAAAGAAATGATCAATATCACCATGTTAAAACTTAATATAGTTCGTAGGTTCGATTAGCGAAGCGTAATCGGACGATCGCGTAATCGGACGCTTACAACGAAACAACCCTTTTAGGTGTTTACTCCAATCCCTCCAACCCCCCATCCACCGATCCGCACCAATCCTGCGGATAGATGCCACTCGCCACATAACGATGGAAGGTGGAATACGGCCAATCGGCCACCCGTGTGACATGACCATGCTTGAGGGGGTTGATATGGACGTAATCCATATGGTGGCGGTAATCCTGCTCATCCCGGATCAAATGTTCCCAATAATGACGTTGCCAGATGCCCCGCTCCCCGTGGCGTAACCGGGTCTGGCTGCGCCGCTCCGTCTTCGGCAAGGCGCGGGAAAAGTTGCTTTTAATGAGCCGCCAACGCAGGGGGAAATCGCTGTCCCCTTCCGGCAAAGAGAGAATGCAGTGGAGATGGTCGGGCAGTACCACCCAGGCGTGAATGGCGAAGGGGTGAGCCTGTTGCACCTTGGCAACGCTGTGGCGCAGCAGGTCGATCTGCTCCACCAGCAACCGGTTGTTGCGCCGCTCCAGCAGGTTGACGGTAAAGAACCAGGTTCCGCCGGGCCACCATGCCCGCCGCCAGTTGGCCATGCATTTCCCCTATCTTCGGCAGAAAAGCCAAGCATAGCCTTGCCGCTATATACCCAATCACGCGAACGCCCGATTAAGCGATCGTGCATGACGCCATTGTCCGATGATGGGATAGACCGACGACGAGATTGCCCGATGACGCGAACGTCCGATGACGCGATCGTCCGATTACGCTTCGCTAATCGAACCTACACGCCGCCATACAGTTGGGTTATCGGCGTTTCGCCCGAGAGGCACAAACTCCAGGATCCCGCCTGCCGGGCTCACCGCAACTGAAACGCCTTGACGATAAATTCGATAAAGAGCCGCACGTTGCGGGACTGCTCCTTGTGGAAGGGGTAGACGGCGAACAGGGCGTGGGGGTCGGGTTGCCAGTCGGGGAGCAGTTTGACCAGGGTGCCGTCTGCCAGTTCGCTCGACACAAACTCTTTGGGCACCAGGATCACCCCAAGCCCCTGTACGGCCGCCTGTTTCAGGGCTATGCCGTTGTTGGCGCAGAAGCTGGCGGGCTTCAACTCCACCGCCACGCTCTCCGCGTCCCGGGTGAAGAACCACTTGTTGGGGGAGGACGAGAGGCTGTAGCGCAGGCAGTTGTGGCTCTTGAGATCCTCCGGGTGGGTGGGCTGGCCTGCCTCCTCGAGGTAGTCGGGGGCGGCGCAGAGCACCCGCCGCACCTCGCACAGGGGTTTGGCGCGCAGGGTGGAGTCCTCCAGGGTGCCTGCCCCCCGGATCACCAGATCCAGCCCCTGATCCACCAGATCCATGTAGGCGTCGCTCAGGATCACCTCGATGCTGATTTCCGGGTAGCGGTGCTGGAACTCGCAGACAAGGGGGTTGAGCCGGATCAGCCCGTAGGACATGGGCATGCCGATCCTCAGCCTGCCCCTGGGGGTGAAGGAGGCGGCCATGATGGACTGGTCGGCGGCGTCCAGGCTGTCCAGCACGGCGCATATCTGGCCGTAATAGGCCATGCCGGATTCGGTGACGCTCATCCGCCGGGTGGTGCGGTTGATGAGGGCGATGCCGAGAAAGGCTTCCAGCTCGTTGATGTTCTTGCTGACTGCGGCTTGAGAGAGGCGCAGGTCGTCCGCCGCCGCCCTGAAGGTGCCCATCTCCACCACCCGGCGAAAGACGTTCAGCGCCGTGATCTTGTTCATCCTGCCCCCGTTAATTCACTACTGGTAAATGATGGCGCCATCATTGCGCACTTTTATCACAATAGTGCGGATCCCGAGGGTGTCCATCCCCCATCCCCGGCCATCGGCCGCCAGCCACAGAGCGGCCCGTGGGAATGCCGGCCCGGAGAAGGGCCTTCCGGGGAGTGGCGGGCCCGGCAGACACGCAGACGGGGGACCGGGAATGGCCCTTCGCACCCCGGCCCCGTGACGACAGGCATAAAGCAGGCGGCAGGGCCCGGGCCCCGCCGCCAGATGGCACGAACCGGCTTACTGCGCCTTGCCGGGAGCGGGGGGCAGGCTGATGCCAACATCGGCCCAGGGGTTGGTGCCGAGCAGTTGGGCGTGGGGCACCTCGGCCTGGTAGCGCATGGTGAATGCCTCGGGGCCATGGGCGAAGGCCACCAGCAGCCCCTGTTTTGCGTCCATCAGCCCGGCGTGCATGCCCAGCCCGTGATAGCTGATCCGCACGGCCTTGTCTTCAAGTCCCACCTTGTCGATCTGGAAGCGGGCTATGCTGCCGTCTTCGAGGGTAAAGCCCCAGCGGAAGGGGCCGCCGCTGACCACTGTCATCACCTCGTCGATGTCGGTGCCATCCTCGGCTGAGTTGACATGCATGCGGCCGTATTTGCCCAGCACGGCGCTGCGGGTGCGATCGTCCAGCGCCATCAGGTCATAGACCTTGGGGTAGGGGCCGACGCCCGTCTCTTCGGTCGCCACGCCCCCTCCTTTCACCGCAGGCGCGCGCCCTGCGAGCCTGGCCTGCTCCAGAAGATCCCCCTGACTCAGGTTGAAGGCCGCAATCAGGGCGCCGTGCTCAGCTTTGGTCAACGCGCGGCGGTGGGAGGCCTCGAGCAGCGGCCTGGCCCCGTCGGGAATCTCGACGGTGACCACGTTGACCCCTATGGGGTTGAGCACCCCGTTGACCGCCTCG
This sequence comes from Aeromonas sp. DSM 116730, assembly GCF_046581335.1. Classification (NCBI taxonomy): domain Bacteria; kingdom Pseudomonadati; phylum Pseudomonadota; class Gammaproteobacteria; order Aeromonadales; family Aeromonadaceae; genus Aeromonas; species Aeromonas sp. DSM 116730. Next base: position 148,614 of record NZ_CP144265.1, read on the forward strand.
ACCCCGGTCACGGCGGGGCGGCCATCGCTGAACTGCACCGAGACAAGGTCACCGGCGAAGGTGTTGAAAGAGAGGGCAGAGGCGATGGCACCGGCCAGGAGAGCGACGTTGGTGAATTTCATATGAGACTCCTCGTTAAGGTTCGAGAAGCAGTCTAGGGCGGTGAAGTGTTCACTGAAATGGCACTCGACTGATATCAAAATTCACTCATGGTAATGAATCACGAGGAAGAAGGGCATCCGTGAGCCGATGTCTGAGCCGGGAGCCCCCGACCGGTTATGGGCCCCGTGACGGAGCGGACCGGCGGCTCCTGTATTGACTGAGGGTCAGTCGGAGGTTTCCTGCTCGGCCGGGTTCTGGGGCTGGAGCGTCTCTTTCTGCTCCGCCCATTTCAACAAGGCATCCAATGCCGGGCACAGGGCCTGTCCCCAGTCGGTCAGGCGATATTCCACCTTGGGCGGCACCTGCGGGTAGACCTTGCGCACTACTATGCCGTCCGCTTCCAGCTGTCGCAGCTGCTGGGCCAGCATCTTCTGGGAAATGGCCGGGATCAGCCGTTCAAAGTCCGAATAACGCTGCACTTTGCCATCGAACAGGTGAAACAGGATGACCAGTTTCCAGCGGCCTTCCAGCAATTTGAGCACGTCTTCGACACCGATAGCCGCAGTCGAAGGGGTATAAATTCTGGTCATGGGTGAGTCACTTACTTTTTTGTGCGTTCTTGATTAAACGTAAGCCTATGTGGAAAGTGGATGTACAGCAACTGTCTCTCAGCGAGGATGACGATGACCTCTCTACACTTTCCATCCATTGCCACCTATTTCGAGGTCAGCAATGGGGCGGATCCAGCCCGCCTTGCCGGGTGCTTCACCGCAGATGCGCTCGTGCGGGACGAAAGCCATACCCATCAGGGGCATAGCGCCATCCAGGCCTGGATGGCAGGGACCCGAAAAGCCGTCGAGTACAGGGTGGAGCCGGTGACGGTGACGCAGGCAGGGGCGCGGGTGACAGTGGTTGCCGAGGTGGCGGGCAACTTCCCCGGCAGCCCGGTGATGCTTGAACACCGGTTTCTGATGTCGGGCAATGATATTCAATCTCTGGAGATACTGTGATGGCGATGGATTTGGCACTGCAAGGCCGGCGTGTACTGATCACCGCAGGCACCAAGGGGGTGGGGAAAGCCGTGCTCGCCCTGTTTCGTGACAATGGCGCCCGGGTGCTGACCACGGCGCGCAGCCGCCCGGCGGACCTGCCCGAGGCGCTGTTCGTCGCCGCCGATCTGACCACTGTGCAAGGCTGCAACACGGTGGTGGATGCCGTCAACGCCAGGCTGGGCGGCGTGGACATCATAGTCCACGTGCTGGGCGGCTCATCGGCGCCGGGTGGCGGCTTCGCGGCACTGGGGGAGGATGAGTGGCAGCGGGAGCTGAACCTGAACCTGATGCCTGCGGTGCGTCTGGACAGGGCGCTGTTGCCCGCCATGCTGGCACAGGGGGAGGGGGTGATCATCCATGTCACCTCCATCCAGCGTGAGCTGCCTTTGCCGGAGTCGACCACGGCCTATGCCGCCGCCAAGGCTGCGCTGTCAACCTACAGCAAGAGTCTGTCGAAAGAGGTGACGCCAAAAGGCGTGCGGGTGGTGCGGGTCTCTCCCGGCTGGATAGAGACAGAGGCATCCGTTGCGCTGGCTGAGCGGCTTGCGACCCAGGCCGGCACGGATTACGAGGGAGGCAAGCAGATCATCATGGATTCCCTGGGGGGGATCCCCCTCGGCCGCCCCGCCAGGCCGCAGGAAGTCGCGAATCTCATCGCGTTTCTGGCGTCGCCTCTGGCCGCCTCTATCAGCGGTACTGAATATGTGATTGACGGAGGCACTGTGCCCACCGCTTAGGCAGGCACCGGGAGGGGGCATCAGAGAAAGGAGGCCCCCACACCCCGGGCCGCACGCTTTCAAGGCGGCCCGGGCAGGAGTTTGGTGCCTTGCTGGGGGCCGCCTTCTGCTGCCACTGCCTCGACCTGGCTGGCGCGAGAAATCATCCATGCCTTTATCCTGCCCCATGCGCACTGGCTGCTGGTCACCCTGCTGCCGGTACTGCTGCTGATCCGCACTCTCGGCAAGGGATGGTCCGGTTCACCCCTTCGCCCCTAAGCCCTGCGGGCGGCAGATAACCGGATAGCCAATAAAGCCCCCCTTCGCTGCCGGACCCCCAGGTGGGGGCGTCACTGCGTTCTCCTTCCATGTTCGCCTCTTGCAACCTCTGCGCCCTTGCTTGCCCACCCGCCCGGCCAGGAAAGATCAAAATCTCTCCCCCCTCTGTGTGTTTGCGTACAGACCGGGCCTGTGGACGGGTCGCACTATCAGATGGGTCGTTTATGTCGCCCAGATGCAACCTTTAGGAGAAAGCCATGACCATTGGAACCGTTCTGCTGATCGTGCTTGTCCTGCTACTGATCGGCGCCATTCCCCGCTGGCCGCACAGCCAGGGTTGGGGTTACGCGCCAAGCGGCGTTATCGGACTGGTACTGACAGTACTGCTCATCCTGGTCTTGCTCGGCAAGATCTAGCCAAGTTCACTTCGGAGAAATCAACAGATGCCACACAGCAACCTAACCCTCGTCGCCATCTCGCTGCTCTGCACCCTGGGGCTGAGCGGATGCGACAAACCGGGGTCGGCGGAACAGGCCGGCAAGAGCATAGATGAGGCGGCCAGCGAGACTGGCAAGAAGGTCGATGCCACCCTCGACAAGTATGAAGACAAGGTGAGCCAGCAAGGTGCCGAGAGCGCCCAGGCCTGGGCAGACACCGAAGTCACCACCAAGGTGAAGACCAAGCTCTTCGGCGAGCCCGGCCTGAGATCACTGCAGATCAGCGTCGATACCGTCGGCGGTGTCGTCACCCTGACCGGGACGGCCGATTCGCAAGCCAACAGCGACAAGGCCAGCGCGATCGCGATGGCGGTGGATGGCGTCGAGAATGTCGTCAATCAGCTAACCCTCACCGCGACCCAATAGGGTCGCTTGCTCAAGGAGCACAAGATGGAAATGCACCAAGCCTACCGGGAAAGAATGAGCGCCCAGCTCAAGGAGTGGGGCTGCCAGATCAATTTGCTGGAAGCCAGGCTGGAGACCCTCTCGGCCGACATGAGGGTCAAGGGGAGCAAGGAGCTTCAGGCCCTGCGTGCCAGGCAGCATGCCGCCTCCGACAGCATGGAGGTGCTCGGCAGGGAGAGCGGCGAGTCCTGGGAGCAGGTCAAGCTGACCGCCGACCAGATGTGGCACGATCTGAAGAGCGGTCTGGCGGAGGCCCAGTCGAAATTCAAGTGAGCGGGGATCCCCCTGGGGATGCTGGGTGTCCCAAGATGAAAAAAGTCGGCGAACGCCCGGGTGGGGAGTTCGCCGGCCATTCAGCCAGCATGATGATATTCACCCGCCTGGGAGATCAGGCCCCCTGAACCACTCGCCTGCATTCACGCCGCCTTTTCCCGTGTCGCTGGCTGACCCTGGATTGCCAACGCCCATCCCTCCTTTCATCTCGTCAACCGCCATCACACAGAGCGCTGTGATCCAATCGTTCGGGACAGTCATATCACTCTGGCCACTTACCAAATGGAGATTGATCAAATGAAATGGTTTCAGCGTTGTGCAGCCATTGCCATGGGATTAACCCTGGCAGCCTGTGGGGGGAGTGATAATGACAGCAGTCCGCCCAATGCCACCATCAGGATCAGCCATCTGGCCCCTGATGCCCCCAAGGTTGATGTGAGGGTCGATGGTGCGGCTTTCCTGACGGCCGTTGACTATGGCAGCAGCAGCGGGCTCAAGCCGGTTGCCGCTGGCAGTCACGAAGTCGCGGTCGACGGCATCTTGCCAGGGGGGACGACGACGACTGTCATAGGCCCTGTGTCTCTCGAGCTGAAACCCGACACTCAGTACGACGTGCTGGCCGTCGGCAAACTGGCTGGCAGCGGTGATACCGCCTTTGGTCCGCTGGTGATTGAGCGGCCGAACCAGGCGCCAACCGGTGGTGATATTCGTGTACAGGTGCTGCATGCCGCACCGGGTGCACCGGCGGTCGACATCCATGTCACCGCGCCGGGGGCCGCCCTGAGCAGCCCGACGCTGGCCAATATTCCGTTCAAGACCTACAGCGACCCCCTCACCCTGCCGGCAGGGGAATACCAGATCAGGCTGACCTTGCCGGGTACGGTGGATGTGGTTTATGACTCTGGCCCGCAGACGCTCAACGCCGGGGCTGACCTGCTGATGGCGGCGATCGATAACCTGGGGGCGGGGCCAAGCCCGGTGCAGTTGCTCGCCATCGGCGATGCTGGTGCCACCCCCATCCTGTCTGTCGATGAGCAGGCGCAGCTGAGGGTGGTCCATGCGGTTGCCGATGCCCCTGCTGTCGACATCTGGGTGAATGGCGTTGCGCCGACAGCGGCCCCGCTGCAAGGATTGGCCTTCAAGGGGAACACCGGGTATCTGGGGCTGGCCGCCGCCGATTATGACTTTGTGGTCACGCCAACCGGAGCCGCCACCCCTGAGGTGATCAGTGCCAGCGACGTGCCGCTCAAGGCGGGGGCTCGCTACTCCCTGTTTGCCGTCGGCCAGTTGCTGGACCCCTCAGGTGAAACCATAGAGCCACTGTTGCTGACGGATACCGGACGGGTGGTTGCTACCGAGGCTCAACTGCGGGTGCTCCATGCCGCCCCCACGGCACCGGCGGTCGACGTCTACCTGACTGCGGGCACGGACATCAGCGGCGCCTCACCGGTGCTCAAGGCCGTGCCCTTCAAGGCAGACAGCGGCTATCTTGCCGTTGCCGCCGGTGATTACCAGGTCACAGTCACGGCCTCGGGTGACAAGACCCCGGTCATAGGTCCCCTGCCGGTCACCCTGGCCAACGGTCAGGTGCTGACAGCCGCGGCCCTGTCTGACAGTGTCGGTGGCGTGGATCCTGAGCTGCTGATCCTGGACGACGTCAGCAGCAAATGATGACCCTCTGCGAGTGAGCTGACTCGCAACCTGACCCAAACTGAGCCCTTCAGTTTGGGTCTTTTTATGGCAGGAAGTCTGGGTGTCCCAGGATGATGACACCAGCGAGATCAGGCCCCCCGCCAGCGCTTGAACAGCACGCTGGCATTCACACCACCAAAGCCAAACCCATTGGAGATGGCGTGCTCGATCCCCATGTCACGAGCCGTGCCCCGCACTATGTCCACGCCGTCGGCGAACGGGTCGGGTTGTAGCAGGTTGCGGGTGGCAGGCACTCTCTGATCGCGAATGGCCAGGGCGGTGAAGATGGCCTCTATGCCCCCGGCGGCCCCCAGCAGGTGGCCGGTGGCAGACTTGGTGGAGGTCACCGCAATCTGGTTGTCATCCCCAAATACGCGTTTGATGGCGGCCAGCTCCCCCCTGTCACCCACCGTAGTCGAGGTGGCATGGGCATTGAGGTGCTGGACATCCGCCGCTTGAATGCCGGCCTGAGCCAGGGCCGCCATCATGGCGCGGCGTGCGCCGTCGCCATCTTCGGGACCGGCGGTGAGGTGATAGGCGTCGGCACTGGTGCCATAGCCCACCAGCTCCACTATGGGGGTGGCGCCCCGGGCCAGGGCGTGTTCCAGGGATTCAATCACCAGGATCCCGGCCCCTTCGCCCATGACAAACCCATCGCGGTCGACATCGAAGGGGCGGGAGGCCGCTTCGGGGTCATCGGCATAGGCTGAGGACAGCGCGCGAGCAGCGGCAAACCCGCCCAGACTGACGCGGTCAATGGTGGCTTCGGCCCCGCCACAGATGGCGATGTCGGCCTCACCGCAGCGAATGAGCCGGGCGGCGTCGCCAATGGCCTGCACCCCTGCGGCGCAGGCCGTGACCGGTGCCCCGAGCGGCCCCTTGAAGCCGAAGTTGATGGAGACATGGCCCGCCGCCATGTTGACCAGGAAGGAGGGGATGGTGAAGGGGGACAAGCGGCGCGGTCCCCGCTCATCCGTGGTGCGCACCGCATCGACGATGGCGGGGAAGCCGCCGATGCCCGAGGCGATGATGGTGGCGGTGCGCTCCTGCTCCGCCGCCGTCCTGGGGGCCCAGTTGGCTTGCAGCAGGGCCTCCTTGGCCGCGGCAATGGCAAAGAGGATGAAGCGATCCATCTTCTTCTGCTCCTTGATCGGCACCACTGCATCAGGATCAAACCCGGCCAGGGGATCTTCTGCCAGGGAGGGCACCATGGCGCCCACCTTGGCGGCCAGCCCTTCGGTGAAGGCCTCCGGCAGGCGGCGCAAGCCGGACTGGCCCGCCAGCAGCCGCTGCCACACTGTTTCCACCCCATATCCAAGCGGGGTCACAGCTCCCATTCCTGTCACCACGATGCGAGTTGAGCTCATGATTCTGATTCCTGTTTCGAAGGGTTATCGCCGCTCATCACGCCATTGGTATGGCGCAGACGCTGCTTCATGCCGTCACTGGCGGCCGGTCCCGGCACCAGGGTGTGGCGCGAGGGTGAAATCTCCTGACCCGTGCGCCTGTCCACCAGCATGGGCTCGACCAGCTCGCCCGTCTGGGCATCCCTCAGCTGGATGCTGGCTCCCTCGGGCGCAAGGTGGTTATTGCCCCAGGTGAGCAGCGCGATCAGCACGGCGCTGAGATCCTGGCCGCGGGGGGTGAGCGCATATTGATAGCGAGGGGGGCGTTCGGAGTAGAGCCGCTTCTCCATCAGCCCCCCCTCGACCAGGGCGGTCAAGCGCCGGGTCAGTATGTTGGGGGAAATACCAAGGCTCTTTTGAAATTCATCGAAGCGCGACAGGCCATGCATGGCATCGCGGATAATCAGCAGACTCCACCACTCGCCGACATGATCCAGGCTGCGGGCGATGGGGCACTGCTGTTCACTCAGACTCTTCTTGCGCATATGGGTTATCAGGTTACTTGCATAATGGAAGTCACCATACGGCCCTTACTTCCATTATGCAAGTGACTAGTGCCGTCCGGTGGTGGGCGATGGTAATAGGCACCTTGGGAGAGGGGAAATCTGGGACACCCACCTTGCAGGGCATGTCATCGCCAGGGGGCTGCCGAGAGAGGCTGTGGGCGCCATGGGGCCTGGCTCCCGGCAATGGGGCGGCACTTGTGGTATCAAGTCAGTGTTACTCCCCCCAACCAGAGCACATCGGAGAAGAATCATATGCTGGCGCTGATCACCACGGCTCACCACACCAGTTACCCCAATCCCATCGGCTTTAGCGCCGGGGAGCGGGTGCGTATCGGCCACGAGGATGACGAGTTTCCGGGTTGGGTGCGCACCTTCACGACGGACGGCAACGAGGGGTGGGCGCCGCTGTCGCTGCTGACGCTCCTCGGGGAAGGGGAGGCGCTGGCGCGCCAGGATTACACCGCCCGCGAACTGGATGTGGTGGTGGGTGAAAGGGTCAGGGTGGAGAGAGAGCTGGCCGGCTGGCTCTGGGTGCACAACGAAACAGGGGGCTCGGGCTGGATACCGGCAAGCTGCATCGCCTCACCGTCATGAGGCAGGGCCGCTCTGCGTTGCCTAAGGCGGCAGGGGGGCCGTCAACATCGTGGGATGAGGGAAAGGAGAGGGTCAGGGAACCCAGAAACCCGGCCGTCAGCTGGGGCGCGGCGGCCGGGTGAATTGTAAAGAGTAGGGTGACGGGGAAGGGGATCAGCCTAGTCTAATCAACTCTATGGGCGCATAACGCTCTTGGGTGTTTGCCAGCAGCACGCACTTCTCATGCTCCGCCTCATAGGGGGTCAGGTTGTCGGTGTGAGCCTCCTTCAGGGTATCGACCGCGCCGGTGGCGGCAATCATGACGCGCTGGCCCAGGGTCAGCACATTGCGGTTTCTATCGTAGATCTTCATGGCATTCTCCTTTTCGGGTGTGGGTCCCGGCCCGTGCTGGGACAACGGGCCCAGACTACGCCTCCGAAAAAACGAGATGCCTGTCACAGATCAAAAAAAGGGGAAAGAGGGACTCAGGGAGCCGGGCGCGCTGGCAAGGGGCCCCGCCGAGGCCGCCATTGCCTGTCGCAGGGCACGCGGGTCGCCTCTGCTTTTCATCGCCACAGGCTCGAACCGGAAAAGGGATGGGTTATAGTGGTGCCGCTCGTTTAACTGCCTTCAACCAACCGGGATCCCAATATGAATCGTGAAATCGCCGCCCAGTTCATCAAGATGCTGACCAACCTGGACCAGTGTCTGGCCAAGGCCGAGGCCCATGCCGCGGCGAAGAAGTTCAATGTGGAGAACTTCTTCAATGAGCGCCTCATCGTCGACATGCTGCCGCTGAGCAAACAGGTGCTGATCTGCTGTGACAGCGCCCGTGCCCTGGTGGCCACCGCCAGCCTGAGCGAGCCGCCGGTGCTGGGGGATGATCCCAAGACAATGGCGGATCTGCGCGCTCATGCAGCCAAGACCATCGCCTATCTGCAGAGCAAGCTGGACGCCGACTTCAGCCGGTATGCGAGCGGCCATTACTACCCCTACTGGGCGGGTGGCAAGGGGATGGACGGCCACAGCTGCGTCCACGAGTACGGCATTCCGAACTTCTACTTCCACCTGACCATGACCTATGCCCTGCTGCGCCAGGCCGGGGTCGATCTCGGCAAGAAGGACTACCTGGGTGGCCTGAACCTGCAATAAGAACCCATCCCATCAGGCTATTTAACTCGCCATTTTGAACCCAGGCAGTGCTCGAAATCCTCACGTACTCCAGTACGCTCCGGTTTCTGCGCGCTGGCTGTGTCCAAACTGCCTTCGACAATGACGCCTATTGGGATAGGTTGTAAGCCGCTGCCCTGCCGGAATGAAAAGAGCCTGCCATCCGGCAGGCTCTCTGCTTTTTGGGCCCCGGCATCCCCGGGATGGCCCCGGCTTATTCGCTCGGGATCTCGGGCTCCACCAGGGCGGCGAGCTGGGTCAGGGACTCCTGCCAGCCGAGATAGCACATCTCGACCGGGATGAGCGCGGGTATGCCGGCCTGCTCTATGGCCAGTTCGGTGCCGCACAGCACCGGGGTGAGGGTGATGGTGACCCGCATTTCACCGGGCAGCTTGGGGTCGTCGAAACTGTCTGTGTAGCGGATGCGCTTGCCCGGTTCCAGCTCGAGATATTCACCGCCGAAGGCATGGCTGTGGCCGCTGCCGAAATGGAAGAACGCCATCCTGAAGGTGCCGCCGACCCGGGCCTCCAGATGCTCCACCCGGCAGGTGAAGCCATGGGGCGGCAGCCACTTGGCCAGGGCGTCCGCCTCGATAAAGGCTCTGTATACCCGCATCGGCGGGGCCTTGAGTACGCGGTGCAGTGTCACAGTTCCAGTTGTCATGAGGGGTACCTCCTCGGTTGCTCCGCAGCAAGAATAGTCGTCCACGGCGGAGTTGGCCGCTGCCGGGCTTTCCCTCAGCCGCCGAGGGCTATGGTGGCCAGCACTATGGCGACGCCCGCGGCGGCGAAGAGCACGCCTATCAGCAGGGGGCGGGGGGAACCGGCATAGAGGGCGAGTCCGTAACCAATCCCCATCAGCATCAGCAGGGCGATGGCGTGGGAGAGACGCAGGGCCGGCACGGGATCCTGCATGAAGATGAAGGGCAGCAACACGGGGAAGGTGGAGAGGAACACCATGAGGAAGACCCCCAGGCTGTTGAGCAGATCATTCCAGCGCCAGACGCCCCCCTGACCCAGCTCGGGGCGTTGTTGCAGGCGCACCTGCCACTCCCTGAGTTCAGGGTCGCGGCAGATCGCCGCCAGCGGGCCGGGCAGGGCGTCTCGCAGCGCCGCTATCCCCCTCTCGTCACCGGGTGTCAGCAGGCGCAACTGCTGCAACAACCGCAGGGCCCGGCTTCGTTCGGTCAGGGTGGTGATGAGGTAGACGATGGCATCTATCATGCCCCAGGCGATATTGCAGCCGATGCCGGCGATCAGCAGATCCCTGATCTCGGCGCGCCCCGCCTCGAGCGCGTTGAAGCACCCTGTGAAGGTGAGCACCATCAGCAGGCCGAACAGGATCTCCGAGTAGCGGGAGATGGGGTCTATGGGGGAAAAACGGGGTGGGTTCATGGGGCTGTCTCTGGATGGACGTTGAGACATGAGCATGGAAGCGGCCCACGGCAAGATCAAGGAGACCCGGTGCGCCAGTCAGGTGCCGTCAAGCCTGGCGCAGCGGATGGCCCCTGCTGCTGTCATTATCCCTGTCCTGCGTCGTACTTCTTCGCTAACGCAGTGATTTTTCAGCGGATTGGCGAGGAGTTGATCAAGGTAGAGGTTATTGCCGCCGTTCGCTCATATAATCGCCGCCATGCAAGCGACTCGGAAGGATTCGATGACAAAGCCGATGGTGGCCCTGCTGGGGTTGTTTTACGCCTGCCTGGTGTGGGCCAACCCCGTTCCCTTCGTGGCCAGTCCGTCACCAGTGCAGGGGAAGATGGAGCCGCTGCTCTCCTGGTTCACCGGCGAGTTCTCCAGTCAGGAGCAGGCCGGTTACGACCCGCGTTTCACCAGCGCCGAGCTGCGACTGGTGGAGATCTGGCCCGGGGAAGGCCCCTTTCGCTGGGTCTATGCCGAGCAGTTCCTGACCGAGCGGGCGGTGCGCCCGTTCCGTCAGCGCATCTACCGTTTCTCCCCGCTGCCCGATGGTCGCATCCTGATGGCCGAGCTGACCATGCCGAGGGCCACCGACTTCGCCGGCGCCTGGCGCCAGCCCGAACTGCTCGACTCCCTCACTCCGCAACAACTCTCCCTGCGCCAGGGCTGCGAGATCTGGCTGACCCGCCAGGCCAGCGGAGAGTACGCGGGCCACAGCAAGGTCGGCAGCTGTGCCACCGATTTTGGCGGCGCCACTACCCTGGTGCAGTACCTCTGGATAGGCCCCAACAGCGTCAGGCTGCTGGACAGGGCCTATGACAACGGCGCCCGCCAGCGCTGGGGCAGCCCGGGGGAGGGGTATCTCTACCTGCGCAAGGTGAAACAACGGGGGGAGTGAGCCGGACGGCGCCGTGTCACGCCGGCATGTCCAGCGCCTGGCGATGCTCGCTGAGGTAGTCGATCAGCAGTCGCAGCCGCAGCGGCATGGGCTCTCTCGCCGGATAAAGCATGTTGACCGGGCGCGGGGCGGGCAGGGCATCCGGCAGTATTTCCAGCAGGGCGCCGCTGGCCAGCTCCTGGCTCAGCAGGGCCCGCGGTTGCAGCACTATGCCCGCATGATTCAACGCCGCCACCTTGAGGGCGCTGCCCTGGTTGCTGATGAAGGGGCTGTCCCACAGGTGCAACTGCTCGAGGGGAAACTCAGTGGCCAGGCTCGACTGGGTCAGCCAGGGGGTGAAGCCCAGGCAGTGGTGACGGGTGAGATCCGCGAGTTCCTGCGGGGTGCCGTGCCGTTGCAGGTAGCGCGGGGAGGCGCAGAACACCGAAGCCGAGTGGGCCAGCGGGCGGGCTATGTAGGCGGCATCTTTGGGGGTGCCGACCCGGAAGATGAGGTCGAAGCCATCACCAATCACGTCGACCAGCCGATCACAGAGATCCAGCTCGATGCGGATCTGCGGATACTGCGCCATGAAGCGGCACAGCAAGGGGGTCAGCCGATAGCTGCCGAAGGTGATGGGGGCATTGATGCGGATCTTGCCCGCCGCCTGGCCGGTGTGGGCCTGGGTATTCTGCTCCAGCGCCCTGTAGTGTTGCAGCAGGCTCTGGCAACCGCCGAGGTACTCCCTGCCCGCCTCGGTCAGGCTCTGGCAGCGGGTGTTGCGGTTGAGCAGGCGGGAGCCGACCCTGGCCTCCAGCCATTTGATGTACTTGCCGATCATGGCCGGTGTCATCTCGAAGCGGTCCGCCACGGCACTGAAGCTGCCCGCGCGGGCGACCTCGACGAAGATCTCGATGGCGGTCAGACGGTCCACTCTAAACTCCTGGTTTATAAAGCCGAGCGCCACTATGTCTGGCTGGCGAAGCGGCTGTCAATATACTGGGCGGCATCCAACCGACCGGGAAATGCCCTGCGATGAGTCTCGATTATTACGCCCTCTACCTGCTGCTCGCCCTGGGGACTGTGCTCAGTCCCGGTCCGGCGGTGATCTACACCATAGGCAACACCCTGACCCGGGGAAGCCGCCACGCCATCGCCGGCTTTGTGGGGGTGGCGGTGGGGATATTGATGGTAGCGACCCTGGCCTCGCTGGCGGTGATCTGGTTTACCCACTGGCTGGCCGGGGGCCAGCAGATCCTCACCCTGGGGGGCGCCCTCTATCTGCTCTATCTGGGGGTGAACTCCTGGCGTCAGCGCGCGGTGAGCCCTGTGATGGGCAAAAGCTCGGATAGGGATTGCTGGCGCAGCTTCGTCAAGGGGGCGCTCATCAGCCTGCTCAACCCCAAGGCGATCATCTTCTTCACCAGCCTGTTTCCCCAGTTCATCGACTTTCGCCAGGGGGCGCTGGGCCAGTGCCTGCTGCTGGCGCTGACCTTCAGCGCCGTGGTGCTGGTGGTGCACGGCGGCTACTGCCTGGTGTTTCGCTGGGTGGGCTTGCAGGGCTATGGCGAGCGCTTCGCCAGGGGCATCAACCGGCTGTCGGCCGTGATGTTCACCGGCTTCGCGATCCTGCTGCTGATAAGGGCATTGGGCTGAGAGAGGGCCGGGCGGGGCACCCCGCCTGGCGAAGAAGAGCGGGATGGCGCCGGATAGCGCCATCCCGCTACTGCATCAGAGTTTGAACAGCGGCCGCAGGCGTATGCCAATGATGCTGCCCGCCAGGGCCATCAGCATCCAGACCCAGCCGTGCAGGCTGCCGGACGCCGTGCCGTCGAAGAAGCCGCCCAGGTTGCAGGCGCTGTACATGGCCCCCATCCCCATCAGCAGACCGCCTATGATGGCCGCCAGACTGTTGCCTATGCGGATCGGGGTGTGGTTGCCGCCGCCGCTCAGGCAACGGGCCAGCGCGGCCCCCAGGATCCCCAGCCAGAACATGCCGACCATGGGGTTGATGAAGAGCGGCTGGGCCAGCTTGGGGTTGCCCTCGAACAGACCGAACACAGAGGCGCCGCGCAGCGCCATGTCATAGACGGCCCCCGTGATGGTCCAGGCCGAACCGTGCAGGGCCACCACGGCGGAGTTGAGCAGGGCGATGAAGATGCCGCCGGTCAGCACGGTGAAGCGGCCGTCGCGCCAGAACAGGTTGCCGCCGCCGAAGATGGGCTTCACCTCACCGGTGCGCTTCAATTCACTCTTGCGAAACAGCAGAAAGAGCACGGCGACCAGCGCCAGGTTGAGCAGCATGCCGCTCCAGATATTGCCGGTCAAATCCTTGGCAAGCACCACCTGGCTGGAGAAGCTGGCCTCCAGCTCGGGACGAAACTGGTTGCTGATGAGGGTGCCGATGCCGTAGCAGATCAGCACCAGCCAGAAGCGGGGTTGCCCCTCGCCACAGCAGTAGAGGGTGCCGGTGGCACAGACCCCCGCCAGCTGCATGCCGATGCCGAACAGGAAGGCGCCGACGATGAAGGGGACACCTATGGCCATGACGTTGCCCACCATGGCATCGCCAAAGAGGGCATGAGTGAAGGAGAGGAAGGCGGTGAACAGCAGGATCTCGATGGCGATGGTGAGCAGGTGCACCCGCACGTAGTAGCTGTTGCGCCTGGTCAGCATCTCGCGCCAGCCGAATACTATGCCGAAGCGGCTGAAGGAGAGGGTGAAGCCGAAACCGAAGCCGATCAGTGCCATCAGGGCCCACTTCATGCCGAAGGTGGTGCCGAGCCAGAGCAAGGCTACCCCCGCGAGTGCCACTATGGGGAGCGACCATTGTCGAGTCATGCCGATACATCCGTAACGTTATTGTGGTGAAGGCGTGCATCCTAATCCCACAATGAGTCCGATGCCAGCTTGCTTGGGGTAATCTCGCTGTCAGGGCCAGGCCAAGGCCTCAGACATAGGCACTCGCCTCGACGGCCAGCTCGGCCAGGATGGAGAGACTGGGCCGGTGATACCGAACAGCAGGCCGTTGCACTCGGCCGAGCAGCCGCTCTACTGCGGGCATGGTTTGCATGACTCAGACATAGGCACTCGCCTCGCCGGCCTGCTCCACCAGGATGGATAGACTGAGCTGGTGATACCAAACAGCAGGTCGGTGACCAGATTGAGCGGCCGTTTCACCCGACTTAGCTGGGTCCACTCGGCGACGGGTGTGGCCTGCATGGTTCAGATATAGGCGCTCGCCTCGACGGCCAGCTCGGCCAGGATGGAGAGACTGACGGCGCCAAACAGCAGACCCGTGACCAGGTTCAGGGGCCGCTGCACCCGGCTTAGCAGGTGCTGGGCCCGGGCGGTGGAGAGGCTCCAGGCCAGCAGCCCGAACCAGGCCAGCGACAGCAGAAACAGCTCCAGGATCAGCAGGCCGCGGGTCAGGCCATCCACCTGGGGCGTCACCATGGCCGCCAGCAATCCCATGAAGAACAACAGCGCCTTGGGGTTGAGCAGGTTGGTGGCGATCCCGGCTCTCAGCCCCCGGTTCCAGCCCTGCAGCTCCCCGCCTGCCCGCAGTGCCTGAGTGGCAGAACTGCGGCGCGCCGCCTTGATGGCCCCCCAGCCGAGCCAGCCCAGATAGAGGGCGCCCACCACCTTCACCGCCAGGAACAGCCAGGGCTGGCTCGCGATCAGCAGGCTGATGCCGGTGAGACTGAGGGTGGCATGGAGCAGGATGGCGATGGCGATGCCAAGCGCGGCCCCGAGCGCCGTGGGCCTGTGCAGGCTGGTGCGCAGGATCAGCGCGAAATCCGGGCCCGGGCTCGCCAGGGCGATCAGATGGATGAGACCTATGGTCAGAAACAGGCTGGTGAACATGGCATACCTCGCTACAAAGATGAGGCAGCAGCATGGGGGATGGAGGCAGGGGCTGGCTTGTAAAAGATTGCAGTGGGGTCGGTCAGCTGGGGAGCATCTGCTGACGGTAGTCCGCCGGGGTCAGCCCGAAAGCCTGGCGGAAGCCATGGTGGAAGTGGCTCTGATCGAAGAAACCGACCGCCAGCGCCACCTCGCTCACCGGCAGGCCGCGGGCGAGCAGGAGCTTGCCGCGTTCGAGACGCAGCCGCTTGAGCCAGGCGTAGGGGGTCATACCGGTCTTCTTCTTGAACTGGCGCAGGAAGGCGAAGCGATCCAGCCCGAACAGGGCGGCGAGATCCTCCAGGCTGTGGTGCCCGTCCAGCTGTCCCAGCAGGTAGTCGCGCAGGAATCTGATCTGGGGATCCGCCAGGGCATGGCGCTCCGGTGCCAGGTGCAGCAGTTCGCCGAGCAGGGCCAAGAGCTGGCTCTCCGCCAGCAGGGCGTCGGGCTCCGGCTGATCCAGATACATGTGCAGCCGGGCGAAGCCCTGATAGAGATCGGGGCGGCTCTGCAACCCCTTGTCGAAGAAGGGCTCTGGCTTGTCTGGCAGCCAGCGGGCCAGCTGCTCGGGGGCTATGGCGAACACCCGCACCTCGTACCCTTCCGGCAGCAGGCTGAGGCCGTCGTGCATCTCGTCCGGGTTGACGGTGGAGAGCTGGCCGCGCACCAGGTTGTGGCTGCTGCCCTTGTGAATGAACTTCTGGCCGCCCTGCTGCACCAAACCTATGTGGTAGTCCAGGTGCACGTGGCGGCCATAGCTGAACTCCCTGTGATGGGAGTGGGAGAGTTCAACCCCAGGCAGCAGCCGGGATTGCCAGTAGTGGATGCGGGAAGGAGAGGCGCTCATGGCCTATTGATAACCCGAAATCCGGCATCTGGCTTGTAGATTATTGCAGGGACCGCGCGCCCGCCTTCTCAACCGGCTTGCTGACGCCGCTTGCCGCTGCGCAGCCCGTCCAGGCTGAACAACACCAGGGCACTCCAGATGCAGCCGAAGGTGATCATCTTGTCCAGCGCCAGCGCTTCCCCGTAGAGGGTGACCGCCAGGATGAACATCAGGCTAGGGCCTATGTACTGGAAGAAGCCCAGGGTGGAGAGCTTGAGCCGGGTGGCGGCGGCGGTGAAGCAGAGCAGGGGCGCCGTGGTGACGACCCCGGCGGCGATCAGCAGCAGGTTCAGGTGCCAGTCGTTTTGCGTGAGGTGGCTGGTGGGGCTGTCGGCGAATCCCCACAGGTAGATGGCCGCCGGTGGCAGCATGATCATGGTCTCGATCAGCAGGCCGGTGAGGGCATCCAGGGCCAGCTTCTTGCGGATCAGGCCATAGATGGCGAAGCTCGAGGCCAGCACCAGGGCTATCCAGGGCAGGGAGCCGAAGGCGATGAGCTGGACGGCGACTCCTATCACCGCCAGTCCCACCGCCCACCACTGCAGGCGACGCAGCTTCTCGCTCAGAAACACCATGCCGAGCAGCACGTTGAACAGGGGGTTGATGTAGTAGCCGAGGCTGGCATCCAGCATGTGGCCGTTGTTGATGGCCCAGATGAACAGCAGCCAGTTGCCGCCGACTGTGATGGAGGTGAAGGCCAGGGTGAGCAGCACCTTGGGTTGACGCAGCACGACCTGCACCTTGTGCCACTGGCGGCCGATCAGGGTCAGAACCATCAGCAGGGCGCAGGACCAGATCATGCGGTGGGTCAGGATCTCGGCGGCCGGGACGGCAGAAATTGTCTTGAAGTAGATGGGCGCCAGGCCCCAAAGGGTATAGGCACACAGGGCATAGATGATGCCCTGGCGCTGGATCTGTTGCTGCATGCGGATAACCTTCACTGGAGAGTCGGATGTTGGAAAACATCGCAAAAAATCAGTGTAGCGATCCTTTTGGGGGGAAAGAAGTTAATAAATGCCGTTTGGCGAGATTTTTACAGCATGGAATCGACTCAGCGCCGGCCACCGCGGCGGATCTTCTCTACATCCATGAGCAGCCACAGCATGAGTGCGATGGCGGAGATCCAGGGACCCCAGGTCACATAGGCCTCACCCTCGCCCAGCATGAAGAAGAGCAGCGGCAGGCCCACTACCAGAAACAGTACACTTCCCAGAAAAAACAGCATTTTTATCTTTATATTTAAGGGCTTGTCTATTTGATGATTATATCGATTGAGGCCGTTGAGGAAAGGGTAAAAATGAAAAAGGGGGATTTCTCCCCCAATTCGATCGGTGAGCGGCATTTCTGATCTTATTCGAGCTGGATCCAGGTGCTTTTCAGCTCTGTGTACTTCTCCAGGGCGTGCAATGACTTGTCGCGGCCGTTGCCGGACTGCTTGAAGCCGCCGAACGGCATCGTCATGTCGCCCCCATCCCAGTTGTTGACGAAGACGGTGCCGGCGCGCAGGGCGCGGGAGCCCTTGACCGCCTTGTTGAGATCCGCCGTCCAGATCGCCGCCGCCAGGCCATAGTCGGTGTCGTTGCCAAGGGCGATAGCTTCTTCCAAGGTATCGAAGCCGGTCACCGCCAGCACAGGGCCGAAGATCTCCTCGCGGAAGATGCGCATTTGCGGCGTCACCTCGTCAAAAATCGTGGGCTCGATATAGAAGCCGCCGCTCTCTGTGTGGGTGCGCTTGCCCCCCAGCAGCAGTCTGGCGCCCTCCTGCTGGCCGATGGCGATGTAGTTCAGTACCTGCTCCATCTGGATGCCGTCCACCATGGCGCCGATGCGGGTGGCGGGATCCAGCGGGTTGGCGGCGATCCACTCGCGGGCATGGGCCAGCAGTCGCTCCATGAATTGCGGCTTGATGCTGTTTTGCACCAGCAGGCGGGAGGCGGCGGTGCATACCTCGCCCTGGTTGTAGAAGATGGCGCCCACGGCACTCCTGGCGGCGGCGTCCAGATCCGGCGCGTCCGCCAGCACTATGTTGGGACTCTTGCCGCCGCACTCCATAAAGGCGCGTTTCAGATTTGATTTCCCGGAGCACTGCACCAGATGCTTGCCGATCCTGGTGGAGCCGGTGAAGGTGATGCAGTCCACGTCCATGTGCATGGCCAGCGCCTCACCCACTGTGTGGCCAAAGCCCGGCAGCACGTTGAACACGCCGTCCGGGATGCCCGCCTCTTTCGCGATGCCGGCGATGCGCAGGGCGGTGAGGGGGGATTTTTCGGACGGCTTGAGGATGACGGAGTTGCCAGTGGCCAGCGCCGGGCCCAGCTTCCAGCAGGCCATCACCAGGGGGAAGTTCCAAGGCACTATGGCGGCCACCACCCCGAGCGCCTCGCGGGTCACCAGGGCCAGGGCGGACTCTTCCACCGGGGCGACCTGATCGTAGATCTTGTCGATGGCCTCGGCGTTCCAGGCGATGCAGTTGGCGGCGGCGGGGGCGTCATAGCCCATGGCATCGCCGATGGGCTTGCCCATGTCCAGGGACTCCAGCAGGGCCAGCTCCACCTGGTTAAGGCGCATCAGTTCGGCGAAGCGCTGCATGATCAGCTTGCGCTGTTTCGGGGAGAGCCCGCTCCAGCGCTTGTCATCGAAGGCGGCGCGGGCGGCCTGCACCGCTAGCTCGGCGTCGGCGGCGTCGCAGGAGGCCACCTTGGTCAGCAGCTGGCCGTTGGCCGGGTTGATGCAATCGAAGGTGGCGCCGTTGATGGCATCCCGGTAGCTGCCGTCGATAAAGGCTTGCGAGGGCAGGGTCAGATGGGCGGCCTTGTGTTGCCACTGGGCCAGGGTCAGGTCACTCATGTTCACTCCTTGAACCGGCAAAGATAGTCTCCGCGTATCAATATGCTAAACATCCTGCCGCTTGTAAATCCATCTTGTAACAATTCATTAAACACTTGCTGCCCAATGCCCGAGTCCAGACCCCGATCTGCGGCGGACTTTACCCAGGCTGCGGGGCCGTTTCGTGGAGGGGCGAGCTGCCCTAGTCACCCATAGGGATCAGAAGCTGGCTGGCGTGTTGGCCGAGATAAGCACGCACTCCTGCTCCCCCACGTTGCGGAAACGGTGCGGGGTGCGGCTGTCGAAGTAGTAGCCATCACCGGGCGCCAGCAGGTGTACCTGCTCGCCGACGGTGACCTCCACCTGACCCTGGATGACGATGCCGCACTCTTCCCCCTCGTGGCTCAGCATGTCGTCGCCGGTATCGGCGCCCGGGGGCAGTACCTCCTGCATCATGCCGATGGCACGGTTGGCACGGCTGTGGCCCACCAGTCGATAGCTGATGGGGTGGGTGCCGAGATCCGGCATGTCGTCCGCGCGGAAGATCACCTCGGAATCCATCTCCGTCTCATCGGTGAAGAAGCTGGCGAGCGACATGGGGATGCCTTCCAGCACCTTGCGCAGCGACGCGACCGAGGGGCTCACCTGATTTTTCTCGATCTGGGAGATAAAACCGTTGGTCACACCGGAGCGCTTGGCCAGCTCGCGCTGGGAGAGGGCCGCCTTGGTGCGAACCGCCTTGAGGCGGTGACCGATATCCATCGATAGACACTCCTTGACTGTTTACTATTATTAAAATTGTGTTAAATATCTTATACCACCCCGAGGGGGTGACACCAAGCAGGGCGATAAAAGGCCCTTTTTTATGGATTCAGGTGTTTAATTTAATAGGCATCAGCCAAGTGTTACTAAACGCCTTAAGGATGAGGTGACCATGAAACCGATTAGCGACATCAATACCCCTTCCGACATGTCCGCCTTCTGGATGCCCTTCACCGCCAACCAGCAGTTCAAGGCGGCGCCGCGCATCCTGAAATCGGCAGAGGGGATGTATTATCACTCAGAGGATGGCCGCAAGATACTGGATGGCACCGCCGGGCTCTGGTGTTGCAACGCGGGCCATGGTCGGCGCGAGATTGCCGAGGCTGTCTCCCAGCAGATCTCCCACCTCGATTTCGCCCCCACGTTCCAGATGGGCCACCCTCTGCCGTTCGAGCTGGCCAACCAGCTGGTGGAGATAGCCCCCAAGGGCTTCGGCCACGTCTTCTATACCAACTCAGGCTCGGAATCCGTCGATACGGCGCTCAAGATAGCGCTGGCCTGGCAGCGGGCGCGCGGTCAGGGCACCCGCACCCGACTCATAGGTCGCGAGCGCGGCTATCACGGGGTCGGTTTCGGCGGCATCTCGGTGGGGGGCATTCCCGGCAACCGCAAGTGGTTCGGCTCCCTGCTTGGGGGGGTGGATCATCTGCCCCACACCCTCAACATAGGGAAAAATGCTTTCACCAAGGGGCTGCCAGCGGAAGATCTCAGCCTGGCCGACGAGCTGGAGAAGATAGTCTTCCTCCATGATGCCAGCAACATAGCCGCCGTCATCGTCGAACCCATCGCCGGCAGTACCGGCGTCATCATGCCCCCCAAGGGCTACCTCAAGCGGCTGAGAGAGATCTGTACCAAACACGGCATCCTGCTGATCTTCGACGAGGTGATCACCGGCTTCGGCCGCCTGGGCTCCGCCTTTGCCGCCCAGGAGTTCGACGTCATCCCCGACCTTATCACCTGCGCCAAGGGGCTTACCAACGGCGCCATCCCCATGGGGGCCGTGCTGGTGCAGAACCACATCTATGACGACATGATGGCCGCCGGCAAGGGCGCCATCGAACTGTTCCACGGCTACACCTACTCGGGTCACCCTGTGGCCGCCGCCGCGGGTCTGGCGACCCTCGAGATCTACCGCAGCGAGAACCTGCTCCATCGCGCCGCGGATCTGGCTGGCTACTGGGAGGAGGCGGCGCATTCCCTCAAGGGCTGCAAGCATGTGAAGGATGTGCGCAACTACGGGCTGGTGGCGGGCATAGAGCTCGAATCCCTGCCGGATGCGCCGGGCAAGCGGGCCTACGAGGTGTTCGTGCGCTGCTTCGAGAAGGGGGCGCTTATCCGGGTGACCGGCGACATCATAGCCCTGTCGCCACCCCTCATCATCGAGCGCAGCGAGATCGACGACCTCTTCACCCTGCTGCAGGATGTCCTGCAGGCCCAGGACTGATACTTACCCTTTGTTGCATGGCGCCCGCCGGGTGCCCTCTTCCTGTGCCTGATGCCCACGGCCGCGCACAAGGATGACGCGAATGACCCATCACGGAGGATTTATGAGTTACAGGATCGACAATTTCATCGACGGCGAAACCACAGAGAGTCGCAGCGAGCGTTTCGGCGCCATCTTCGATCCGGCCACCGGCCAGCAGCAGGGCACTGTGGCCCTCTCCACCGCCGCCGAGTGCCTCGATGCCATCGCCAGCGCCGAGCGCGCCTTCGCCGACTGGTCCCAGACCCCGCCGCTGGTGCGGGCACGGGTGATGTTCCGCTTCAAGGAGCTGATGGAGCAGCACAGGGACGAGCTGGCCCGCCTCATCAGCCGCGAGCACGGCAAGGTCTTCTCCGACGCCCAGGGGGAGCTGACCCGGGGGCTGGAGGTGGTGGAGTTTGCCTGCGGCATTCCCCATCTACTCAAGGGGGAACACTCCCTCAACGTGGGCCGGGGGGTGGACAGCCACTCCATGATGCAGCCGGTGGGGGTGTGCGCCGGCATCACGCCGTTCAACTTCCCGGCCATGGTGCCGCTCTGGATGTTCCCGGTGGCGCTGGCCTGCGGCAACAGCTTCATCCTCAAGCCGTCCGAGAAGGATCCCTCCCTGGCCCTGCGCATGGCCGAGCTGCTCAAGCAGGCGGGCCTGCCGGACGGGGTGCTGAACGTGGTCAACGGCGACAAGGAGGTGGTGGACGTGCTGCTGACCGACCCGCGTGTACAGGCGGTGTCCTTCGTCGGCTCCACCCCCATAGCCCAGTACATCTATGCCACCGCCTCGGCCCACGGCAAGCGGGTGCAGGCCCTGGGCGGCGCCAAGAACCACATGCTGGTGATGCCGGATGCGGATCTCGATCAGGCGGTCTCCGCCCTGATGGGGGCGGCCTATGGCGCGGCCGGCGAGCGCTGCATGGCGATCTCGGTGGCTCTGGTGGTGGGTGATGCCACCGCCGATGCCCTGGTGGCCAAGCTCAAGCCGCTGGTGGAGGCGCTGCGGGTCGGGCCCGGCCTTGGTCCGATCCCGGAGAACGAGATGGGCCCCCTCATCAGCCGTGAGCACCTGGCCAAGGTGCGCGGCTACGTGGATCAGGGGGTGGCAGAGGGCGCCAGTCTGGTGGTCGATGGTCGCGGTGTCAGCCACGGTGAGGGCTACTTCATCGGCGGCAGTCTGTTCGACCGGGTCGGCCCCGAGATGCGCATCTACCGGGAGGAGATCTTCGGCCCAGTGCTCGCCATAGTGCGGGCGCCGGACTACGAGACGGCTCTGCACCTCATCAACGAACACGAGTACGGCAACGGCACCGCCATCTTTACCTGCGACGGGGATACGGCAAGGGACTTCACCACAAGGGTTCAGGTCGGTATGGTAGGGGTGAACGTACCCATACCTGTGCCAATGGCGTTTCACAGCTTCGGTGGCTGGAAGCGGTCCATCTTCGGGCCGCTCAACATGCACGGACCGGACGGGGTACGCTTCTATACCCGGATGAAGACGGTGACTGCACGCTGGCCCCAGAGCCTGCGGGCCGGCGCCGAGTTCTCCATGCCGACCATGAAATGATCTACATGCAGCAGCTAGCCCTGGCATGGCCCGGCGGAAGGAGTCCGCCGGCGTGTCCCGCTATCCCTGTGAAGGAGTAACAGATGCGACTGGGAATTCTCGATTGTGACCGGCTGGACCCCGACTTGGTTGGGAGTTTCGGCCCCGTTTACTCCGAGATGTTTATCAAGGGCTTCCGGGCGCTGGCCCCGGCGTTGGAATACAGGGTCTGGTCGGCGCTTGATGGGGAGCTGCCGAGCGACTTGAACGAGTGCGATGCCTGGCTCATCACAGGATCACGCCACGATGCCTACAGCGACATTCCCTGGATCCTGGCGCTGCGCGACTGGATCCGGCGGGCCCACGATGCCAACGTCAAGCTGGCTGGCATCTGCTTCGGCCATCAGGTGATCGCCCAGGCGCTGGGGGGAGAGGTGGTGAAGTCCACCAAGGGCTGGGGGCTCGGCGTCTCCGTCCACCCCATGCAGGAGGCGAAACCCTGGATGCAGCCGGGGCTGGAGACCATACGGATCCTGGCCAGTCACCAGGATCAGGTGGAGCAGCTGCCACCGGGGGCGACCCTGCTGGCGGGCAACGATTTTTGCCCGAACTTCATGTTCCTGCAGGGGGATCACATAGTCGCCATTCAGGGTCATCCGGAGTTCTCGGTGGAATACAACCGGGCGCTGATCGAGCGGCGGCGGGATCGGCTGCCCGACGAGCACTACCAGAGCAGCCTCTCCTCCCTGGAGGGGGAAGTGGACTCGGCCACCATGATGCAGTGGTTGCTGCAGTTCCTCGGCATGCTGCCGGTCGGCCCCGCAGTGCGCTGAGTGTCCGTTTGTCATATCCCCCCGGCAGATGCTAGATTTTGTAGCAAAATGAAGGATCAAGCGGTGATATGCCGAGTTCGGATGGTACACTGGCCGCCATTTGTGGCGGCCTTGTCCATCTGATGACAGCCGCGCCAGCCTGTGAGGGTGCAACCTTGAAACTACAGCAGTTGAAGTATCTGATCGCGGTGCGGGACCACAATCTCAACGTCTCCGTCGCTTCCGATGCGCTCTATACCAGCCAGCCTGGGGTGAGCAAGCAGATCGGCTTGCTGGAGAGCGAGCTGGGGGTGCGCATCTTCGAGCGTCGCGGCAAGCACCTGCACAGGATCACCCCGGTGGGGGAGGAGATCATCAAGTGCGCCGAGGCGATGCTCAACATCGAGGGCAAGATCAAGGCCATCTCCCGCGAGTACCTGGATCCGACCGTGGGCACCCTCAACATCCATACCACCCACACCATTGCGCGTTACCTGCTGCCCAAGAGCGTCACCTATTTCACCAAGAAGTACCCCAAGATCTCGTTCCACCTGCACCCGGTGATGTCGGCCACCAAGGAGCAGATCAGCAAGGGTTACTCGGATTTTTCCATCGTGGCCCACGAGATAGGCTTCGACAAGGAGCTGATCGCGCTGCCCGCCTACCTCTGGACCCTGTCGCTGGTAGTGCCGCAGGATCACCCCCTGGCCAAGGTGAAGAAACCGACCCTGGAGCAGCTCTGCCAGTACCCCATCCTCAGCTACGAGAGCGGCGCCACCGGGCGTCAGGTGCAGGACAGGGTGTTCCAGGCGGCCGGCCTCAGCCCCAACTACTACATGACTGTGATGGATGCGGGCGTCATCAAGCGCTACGTGGAGCTGGGCTTTGGCATCGGCATCATCTCATCCTTGGTGGCCAACGACCACGATGCCCCCAGCCTGGTGGCCATCAACCTAGAGCACCTGTTCGAGCCCTGCCCGGCCCAGCTCTGCTTCAGCAAGAGCATACTGCTGCAGAACTACATGTATGACTTCATCAGCTCCTTCTCCCCCCATCTCACCAAGGAGATGATCCAGAACGTGATGCAGCAGCCGACCCAGGCGCGCATCGACGAACTGCTGGTCGGGGTGGAGCTGCCCGTCTACTGAGTCGTCTTCCGTCATCGGTCCGGCGTCGCTGGATGCCGGACCCTGCCCGTCCTGCCGAGGTCCCTATGTCCCGCATCCTGCTGCTTGCCAATCTCAACTGTGATCATGTGCTCTCCCTGGCCGAACCCCTGGTCGCGGGGGCACGGATGCAATACGTGGATCAGGGGCGCAGGCTCGGCGGCGGCGCCGCCAACACCGGCATAGGGCTGGTGTGGGCGGGGCATGAGGTCATCATTGCCTCCCGCATCGGGCTGGACGAGACCGGCGACTGGCTGCTGGAGCAGGCGACGGGTCATGGACTGGACTGCTCCCACGTGGAGCGCTTTGGCGGCGAGACGGGGGAGCTGCTGGTGCTGGTGGACTCGACCGGGGAGCGCACCATTCTAAGGCGGCCGCGCCGCCCGGATCTGCCAGGCGACTTGCCGCTGGAGGGGGTGGATTGCCTCTATGTGAACTATCCGGGCACCGCCATCATCGGCTATATGCGCCAGATGCTCGCCAGAAGCTTCGTGGTGGCCCAGTACCCCAAGGGCGGCCAGGCCCGTCGTCCCTGCCACGTGCTGGTGGCCTCCCGCGCCGATCTCGCCGAGGTGGGCGATCCCTGGCGGCATGCCAGGGAGCTCGCAGGGGAGCAGCTCGAATGGCTGGTGCTGACCGAGGGCAAGGCGGGGGCCGTTGCCATCCACGGCGAGGAGCAGGTGCGGGTGGCGGCGCGGCCGGTTTCCGTGGTCGACACCACGGGGGCGGGGGATGCCTTCGCCGGCGGCCTTATCCACGGTCTGGCCCGCGGCATGGCGATGGGGGATGCCCTGCAGTGCGCGGTGGACTGGGGCGCCTTCGCGGTCGCCTCCGAGAGTTCCATCCCTTCCCAGGCCCTGAAAACCTGGCTGAAACATCCCCACTGACAGACTCTAACCGGCCCGCTAGCCGGACTGTGGCCCCCTGCCTGCCGATGGAATTTAGCCGCCGGAAATGGCCAAAACCCCGCCCCGAGCCGGCAAGTTTGCGATCAATCAAAGAAAGTGTCGATTTATGTACATCTTCGTCGACACCCGCCAGAGCTGCTCTTAACCTTGTCACTCCACGACCCGGCTGAAGAAGCGACACCTGTGCGGGCGCACGTGCAGTCTCACCTCTCTGGCCACTGGCTGTCGTCCTGATTTCTGGCTTGTAGTAAGAGGCAAGTGCGACCATGCAACTGACACGATTTACCGACTACGCCCTGCGTACCCTGACCTTTCTGGCTATCCAGCCCGGTGATCGCCTGTCGACCATCACGGAAGTGGCCGACACCTTCGCCATCTCCCGCAACCACGTGGTCAAGATAGTGCATCAGCTCGGCATCAAGGGGTACATCGAAACGGTACGTGGCAAGCATGGTGGCATCCGTCTCGGCCGCTCCGCCGTCTCCATCAACCTGCGCGATGTGGTGATGGACATGGAGCACGTGCTCTGCCCGGTGGACTGCAAGCGCGAGAACTGCCGCCTCTCCGGCGGCTGCCGCATCCAGGGCATACTGCGCCGCGCCATGAACGCCTTCCTCGAGGTGCTGGGGGAATACACCCTGGCGGATGCGGTGCGGGATCCGACCCGGCTGTGCCACCTGCTTGGCATCGAGCAGGACAATATCCTGACCATGGCCTGAGGGTCATGACGGTGAGAGGGCCCCTCGGGGCCCTTTTTGCTGTCTGGCATGCATGCCGGGGACGGACGTGAGTGCGTCGGGATGCCGGAGTCGTCAGAGCTGGGGGATCAGGGTGATGGCGCCGTGCAGGCAGGCGAGGCCGCAGGCGCCGCAACCGTCGCAGGCCGCCATGTTGACGCTCACCCCCTCGCTGCTGGCCTTGATGGCCTGCTGGGGGCAGGCATCCTCGCACAGCAGGCAGTAGAAGCCCTGACGGGCCTGACAGCTCGCCTCTATCCTGACCCGGGTCTGTACCTGGCGGCCGAGCCGCAGGTCCAGCGCCCCGGTGGGACAGGCTCTGGCGCAGCTGCCACAGTAGCTGCACTGGCCGCAGGCGAGATCCAGCACAGGGGTGCCGGCTATGGGGGTGCCGACATATTCGGGCTGGTCGGCGGGTTTGAGCAGACCGTTGGGGCAGGCCTTGAAGCACTCGCCGCAGCGGCGGCACAGAGCGAGGAATTGCGACTCTTCGATGGCCCAGGGCGGGCGCGCCTCGTGGCAAACCATGTCCGGTTTGCGGGAGCCCCCCAGTGCGTGCGTCAGCCAGCGACAGAAAAAATGAGTCATGCCCACCCCTATACCTATTAGGGGTTAATTTTATCCAGTTTTCCGCCGGCAAGCCAGAGAATAGCGCCGGCCAGGATCGCAAGCCGGGTTGCCCTTGTGTAAGCTAGGCGAGTCTTTTTGCGGGATCTGATGAACTCATGTGGTTATTTCTGTGGCGTGCTTCTCTGCTGTATATCTTCCCCCTGCTGATGTGGGCCTACTGCCGCATCAAGGAGATCGAGTTCACCGAGCTCGACACCGGGGTCAACAGTCACAAGTGGGTGGTGCTGGCCGCCTACCTCATCTATGTGCTGTTCTGGCTGCTGCTCAACCGTTATCTCGAACTCTTCCTGCGCCAGCGGAGCCGCCGATGATCGCCGCACGCGTTGATGTCCAGCACT
The DNA here is from genome assembly GCF_046581335.1 of Aeromonas sp. DSM 116730. Classification (NCBI taxonomy): domain Bacteria; kingdom Pseudomonadati; phylum Pseudomonadota; class Gammaproteobacteria; order Aeromonadales; family Aeromonadaceae; genus Aeromonas; species Aeromonas sp. DSM 116730. The sequence continues at coordinate 175,635 of NZ_CP144265.1, forward strand.
TCCTGTGTCGGCGGAGTCGGCGATGATCCCGATGATGACCTGGCTGCCTGCCTTGCTGGCGGGTCTGCTGGCCCTGCTCCTCGGCTGGCTGGCGGGGCGTCGCACGGCCCGGGAGGAGACACTGCTCACCGAGGAGCGCCATCAGGCGTTGCAGGACAGGTTCGACGAGCTGCAGGATGAGAAGATGCTGGGCCAGCAGAAGCTGGAGCAGCAGCAGGCCCTGCTGCTCAAGCTCACCGCTCGCCTCAAGGATGCCGAAGCCACACTGCGCAGCGAGCGCATCGCCAGCGCCGAGAAGCTGCAACTGCAACAGCAGGCGGAGGCTCGCCTCAGCCAGCAGTTCGAGAACCTCGCCAACCGCATCTTCGAGCAAAACTCGGGTAACTTCCGCGAACTGAACCAGAACAGCCTGGATCTGCTGCTGACACCGCTCAAGGAGCAGCTCGAGGGTTTCCGTCGCCAGGTGGGGGAGACCCACGCTCAGGAGACGGCCCAGCGCCACAGCCTCAAGTTCGAGCTGGAGCGCCTCGCCGAGCTCAATGCCCGCATGACCGAAGAGGCCGCGGCCCTGACCCGGGCCCTCAAGGGGGACAGCAAGCAGCAGGGCAACTGGGGTGAGGTGGTGCTGGCCCGTATCCTCTCCGAGTGCGGCCTGCGAGAGGGCCACGAGTACCACACCCAGGTCAACATCGAGGTGGACAAGGGCAAGCGCTATCAGCCCGACGTCATCGTCCACCTGCCCCAAGACAAAGACATCATCATAGACGCCAAGGTGTCGCTGACCGCCTACGAGCGCTGGTACAACGCGGACGACGAGCTGGAGAAGGCGGTGGCGCTCAAGGAGCACGTTGCCTCGGTGCGCAACCACATCCGCGAGCTGGGCCGCAAGGATTACCAGCAGCTGCCCGGGGTGCGCACCCTGGACTATGTGCTGATGTTCGTGGCGGTGGAGCCCGCCTTCCTCACCGCCCTGGAGGCCGACCCCTCCCTGGTACGTTACGGGCTGGATCACAACATATTGCTGGTGAGCCCCAACAACCTGATGGTGGCGCTGCGCACCATAGAGAACCTGTGGCGCTACGAGCGGCAGAACCAGAACTCGCGCCAGATAGCGGAGCGGGCCGGCCGCCTCTACGAGAAGCTGCGGCTCTTCGTGGAGGAGATGCAGCAGATGGGGGGCAGCCTGCACAAGGCGCAGGAGAGCTACGACAAGGCGATGGGGCGGCTGGTCAACGGCCGTGGCAACCTGATCGCCCAGGTCGAGCGTTTTCGCGAGCTGGGAGTGGAGGTCACCAAGCCCCTGCCGGAGCCCCTGGTCAACCGCGCGCTGGAGCGGGAAGACTCCGCCGACTGAAGCAATGGCGACGGTCGAACGCAGACAAAAAGGGCAGCTCGCGGGCTGCCCTTTTTGTCATGGTTGTCCCGTCCTGAATATGGTTTACACCTTTCCCCCACATAAATGGAGAGCCCGATGGGACAAGCTGTGAAACGGACACAGCGCGATTACTCGCTGACTTTTAAACTGGCACTGGTCGAGCAGATTGAAAAAGGCGAGCTCACCTGCCAGCAGGCACAAGCCCGATACGGCATTCAGGGCAACGCCACCGTTCTGGTATGGTTGCGTAAACATGGTCGGCAAGATTGGAGCCAGGGGGCTTCTGTGCGCGCCGGCAGGAGCATCACCATGCCAGACCCCGACAACCAGACGCCCGAACAGCGCATCAAGGAGCTCGAGCAGCAGCTGGCGCTGATGAGCCAGAAGGCCCAGTTCTTTGAGGCCGTCGTCGATGTGCTGAAGAACGACTACGGCGTCTCCATCGTAAAAAAGCGACCCGGCAAGTTCTCTCGCAGCGGCAAGTCCAGAGGCTGACCATCGTCAGGGCTTGCCGGTTTCTGGGGATAAGCCGTCAGGCTTACTACAAGCGCAATCGGGTTGCCGACCTGCGCCATGCACAGGGGCTGCAAGTGGTGCGCTTCGTGCGCCAGGTCCGGTTACGCCAGCCACGGGTGGGCACCCGCAAGTTGCATTATCTGCTGCAGGGTCAGGATGATGGCGGGCTCAAGGTCGGGCGGGACAGGCTGTTTCAGATATTGGCCGAGCACCGCCTGCTGGTGCAGCCCAGGCGGGCGTATCACAAGACCACCCACAGCTTTCACCGTTTCTACCGTCATCCCAACTTGCTCAAGGCAGGGCCGGAGCTGGTCACGCCGGTGGCTCCGGAGCAAGTCTGGGTCGCCGACATCACCTATCTGCCAGCCAGGAGCGGGCCGCTGTACCTGAGCCTGGTGACGGATGCCTACTCACGCAAGATAGTGCGTCATCACGTGCACGAAGGGATGCACGCCGAGTCGGTGGCGATGGCGTTCAGACAAGCGCTGAAGCAACGGCGTGGCGGCGGGGAGCTAATCCATCACTCAGACCGCGGCGTGCAGTATTGCTCGGGTCTGTATCAGTCATTGCATGAGCGGCATGGTGTGCGGTGCTCGATGACGGATGGTTATGACTGTTACCAGAATGCGTTGGCGGAGCGGGTGAACGGAATTTTGAAAGGAGAGTTGCTGCTGCAAAGCCCGCAGGACCTGGCGCAAGCGCGGGAGATGGTGCGTGAGGCGGTGGATATTTACAACCTGGAGCGACCGCATCATGCGTTGAAATACAGAACCCCCGATGCGGTGCATCGGGGGTTCTGAGTCACGTGAAGCTAGACAAAAATGTGTAAACCTATTTCAGGACTAGACAGGTGATCCGCCACTCCGGCCTCATTGCCGCCAGAACGAGGGGAAGAAGATCACCGCCACCGTCAGGATCTCGAGCCGTCCCAGCAACATGCCGAACGACAGTATCCACTTGGCCGTATCCGGCAGACTGGCAAAGTTGGTGCTGGGGCCTATGACGGGCCCCATGCCGGGGCCCACGTTGGCCACCGCCGTGATGGAGCCCGAGATGGCGGTCAGGGGATCCAGGCCTATGGCGGCGAGCAGGGCGGCGATCAGCAAGATGATGGCGAAATAGGCCAGCACGAAGGAGATCATGGATCGGATGATGGCGTCGTTGACCGGACGGCCGTTGTATTTTTGCGGGAACACCGCAGAGGGGTGCATCAGCTGGCGCATCTGTTTCTTGAACAGGGCGAAGGCCACCTGTATCCGGAAGATCTTGAGCCCGCCGGCGGTAGAGCCGGAGCAGGCGCCGAGCGCCAGCAAGATGATGAAGATGATGCTGGTGAGCGGCCCCCAGGTGCCGAAGTCGCCGAGGCCATAGCCGGTGGTGGTGATCACCGAGACGATGTTGAAGCTGCTGATGCGCAGGGCATCCATAAAGCCGTAGATGTCCCGGACCCACAGATAGAAGGTAACGACGACGGTGACCCAGACCACCAGCCAGAAGAAGCCCTGGACCTGGGCATCCTTGAGCAGGCTGTTGTCACGGCGGGAGAGGGCTTGCACATAGAGCAGGAAGGGCAGGCCGCCGAGGAACATGAACAGGGTGCCAATCCAGTGCGCCGAGTTGGAAAAGTGGGACATGGACTGATCCGAGGTGGAATAGCCCCCGGTGCTCAGCGTCGTCATGGCGTGGTTGACCGCCTCGAACAGCGTCATGCCGCTCACCCAGTAGGCGAGGAAGCAGAGCATGGAGAGCACCAGATAGACCACCACTATGTTGTTGGCCACCGTCTTGGCGCGCGGTGCGCTCTTGTCTGACCAATCCGAGCTCTCGGTCTGGAACAGCTTCATGCCGCCGACGTTGAGGTAGGGCAGCACGGCCACCGCCATCACGATAAAGCCCACACCCCCCAGCCATTGCAAAATGGAGCGCCACAGCAAGATGCTGTGGGCCATGCCGTCCAGCCCGGACAGCACTGTGGATCCCGTGGTGGTGACCCCCGACATTGTCTCGAAGTAGGCATCGGTGAAGTCGATGTGGTTGATGAAGAAGAAGGGCAGGGCGCCGAAGATGCAGGCCACCACCCAGACCGAGGTGGTGAGCAGGAACATCTCCCGCACCCCGAGGTGAAACTCCACCTTGCGCCCATGGTGCAGGCAGAGCAGGGCGGCGCCGTGGGTGATCAGCACGGACTTGAGAAACTCGACGAAGCCCTCGGAACCGGTGAACAGCGCCAGCAGGGTGGGCAGCCACATGAAGAGGGCCAGCTTGGAGAGCACCAGCCCGAGGGTGAAGACGATGGGACGCAGCTTGATCATGCAAGATAACCTGGTCGTTGATTGAAAAAAGACCCGGACCTTCCCTCTGGGAAATGTCCGGGTCTGGATGTCGTAGCCTGTTGCATGGAGGACTTACAGGAAGAAAGGACTGGGCTGGAACAGGCGTTCCACTTCCGGGATGTACTTCTTGTCCACCAGGAACATCACCACGTGGTCATCCTGCTGGATCTGGGTGCGATCGTGAGCGATCAGCACCTCATCTCCCCGTACGACTGCGCCTATGGTGGTGCCCGGCGGCAGCTTGAGCTCACCTACCGTCTTGCCCACCACCTTGGAGGTGTTCTCGTCACCGTGGGCTATGGCCTCGATGGCCTCGGCCGCCCCGCGGCGCAGGCTGTAGACGTTGGCGATGTCGGCACGGCGCACATGGGTCAGCAGGGCCGAGATGGTGGCCTGCTGGGGCGAGATGGCGATGTCGATGGAGCCGCCTTGCACCAGATCCACGTAGGCACCGCGCTGGATCAGCACCATTGTCTTCTTGGCACCCATCTTCTTGGCGAGCAGGGCCGACATGATGTTGGCCTCGTCCTCGTTGGTCACCGCGATGAAGACGTCGATCTGATCGATGTGCTCCTCCGCCAGCAGTTCCTGATCCGCCGCGTCGCCGCAGAAGACTATGGTGTTTTCCAGGTTCTCCGAGAGCTGCTCCGCCCGCTTCTGGTTGCGCTCTATGAGCTTGACGCTGTAGCGCTTCTCCAGCTGGCGGGCGAGTCCGGCGCCTATGTTGCCCCCCCCGACTATCATGATGCGGCGATAGGGGCTCTCGAGGCGTTGCAGCTCCGACATCACGGCCCGGATGTGGCCGGCGGCGGCGACGAAGAACACCTCGTCATCCGCCTCTATGATGGTGGTGCCTTGCGGGCGGATGGAGCGGCCCTGGCGGAAGATGGCGGCGACCCGGGTCTCTATGTTCGGCATGTGATCCCGCAGGGTGGAGAGGGCATTGCCCACCAGGGGGCCGCCGTAGTAGGCCTTGACCGCCACCAGACCCACCTTGCCGCCTGCAAAATCAACCACCTGCAGCGCGCCAGGATACTCGATGAGGCGACGTACATAGTCGGTCACCAGCTGCTCGGGGGCGATCAGGTGGTCCACAGGCACGGATTCCGGCAGGAACAGGCGATCCCGCTCCACCAGATAGGCGGGGGAGCGGATGCGCGCCACCTTGTTCGGGGTGTTGAACAGGGAGTAGGCCACCTGACAGGCGATCATGTTGGTCTCGTCACTGTTGGTGACCGCGACCAGCATGTCCGCATCCTGGGCCCCCGCCTCGCGCAGCACCCTGGGGTGGGCGCCGTGACCGTTCACCACCCGCAGGTCGAACTTGTCCTGCAGCTCCCGCAGGCGGTCGCTGTCGGTGTCGACTATGGTGATGTCGTTGTTCTCGCCGGCGAGGTTTTCCGCCAGGGTGCCACCCACCTGACCCGCACCCAGAATGATGATTTTCATATGGACATCTTACTCAAGATTGTTGCTTCGAAACGAGGCAAGCCAGCCTGCCGCCCGGACTCATCATCCGGCTGCCCGGCCTACAGCTTGATCAGCTTGGCATAATAGAAGCCGTCCATCTCCGCCTCGCCGGGCAGGAACTGGCGACCCGGGCAATCCGGGTTGTCCTGCTCGTGCAGCGGCACCAGACGGGCATCCTTGGTGTCAGCCAGGAAGGCGCGGATCTGGTCGCGGTTCTCTTCCGGCAGCACAGAGCAGGTGGCATAGAGCAGGGTGCCGCCGCTTTTGAGCTTGCCCCAGAGGGCGTTCAGAATGCGGCGCTGCAGCTCGGCCAGCTCGCGGATGTCCTGATCCCGGCGCAGCCACTTGATGTCCGGGTGGCGGCGGATGACGCCGGTGGCGGAGCAGGGGGCATCCAGCAGGATGCGATCGAACTGACCCTCTGGCCACCACTGGTCCGGCGTGCTGGCATCCCCGTGGATCACCCGGGCGGTGAGGCCGATGCGATCCAGGTTCTCCTGCACCCGGGTGAGGCGGTGCTCGTCCGCATCCACGGCTACCACACCGGCGAGGGCGGGTTGCAGCTCCAGCAGGTGGGCGGTCTTGCCGCCGGGGGCGGCGCAGGCGTCCAGCACCCAGTCACCGGGTTGGGGATCGAGCAGACGGGCGGCCTGCTGGGCGGCACCGTCTTGCACCGAGCAGTCACCGGTTTCGAAACCGGGCAGCTTGGTCACGTCGCAAGGGCGCTCCAGCAGGATGCAATCCTCACCCTCTTCGCCGGCCACCGCATTGATGCCCACTTCGGCCATGCGGGCGAGCATCTGCTCGCGGCTCTGGCGCTGGCTGTTGTTGCGGATCCACATGGGGGGGCGCTGGTTGTTGGCCTCCATGATGAATTCCCAATCCTCGGGATAGGCCTGACGCAGGCGCTTGGTGATCCACTCGGGATGGCCGAGACGAATGCTGGGCACCCGGTCGATGCGCAGCAGTATGACTTCGGCGCTGCGCTGGAAGTTGCGCAGCACGCCGTTGATGAGGCCGCGCAGTGAGGTGCCCTTGAGCAGCTTGACGGCATTGACGGTCTCGGCCACGGCGGCATGAGCCGGAATGCGGGTGTAGATGAGCTGATAGAGACCGACCAGGATCAGATAGTGGAAGATGCGGCTCTTGTTCTTGAGCGGCTTGTCCATCATCTCGCTCACCGCCGCGTCGAGGCGGGGCAGCCAGCGCAGGGTGCCGTAGCAGAGTTCTTGCAGGAGGGCGCGATCGCGAGGCGCCACCTTCTCCTGGGCAGCAGGCAGAACAGCGGAGAGGGATTGGCCCTGATCCAGCACCTGTTGAATAACGAGAGCGGCCTGTGCACGTGTTTTCATAGAGTTACCTTAGATGCGCAAGTCGGGGCCTGGGCCCCGCTTGTGTCAATTCAATCCAGTTCAATGCAATTGCGTGCCGGGTTCAAACCAGTCGCGGCGAGAGTTGAGCAGATCCGGGACGGACATGGCCTTCTTGCCGGGCGGTTGCAGGGTCAGCAGACGCAGCACCCCCTTGCCGGTGGCGACGTCGATCCCCTGCTTGTCGGCCTTGAGCAGGGTGCCGGCGCTCTGGCCATGGTCGCTGTCGATGACCTCGGCCTGCCACACCTTGATGGTCTGCTCCGCGGCCTCGAACCAGCTGATGGGCCAGGGGTTGAAGGCGCGAATGCAGCGCTCGATGGCGACGGCCTCCATGGACCAGTCGATGCGCGCCTCTTCCTTGGAGAGCTTCTGGGCATAGTTGGCCAGCGCATCGTCCTGCGCCTCGGCGGTAGTTTCACCGGCGGCCATGGCGTTAAGGGTGTCGACCAGCGCCTGCGGTCCGAGCTCTGCCAGCTTGTCATACAGGCTGGCGGAGGTCTCATCAAAGGCGATGGGGCAGCTCACCTTGCGGATCATGGCGCCGGTATCCAGCCCCACATCCATCTGCATTATGGTGACGCCGGTTTCGGCATCGCCCGCCCAGATGGCGCGCTGTATGGGGGCGGCACCGCGCCAGCGTGGCAGCAGGGAGCCGTGCACGTTGAGGCAGCCGAGGCGCGGGGTGTCGAGCACCGCCTTGGGCAGGATCAGGCCGTAGGCCACCACCACCATGAGATCTGCGCCAAGGGCGGCCAGCTCGGCCTGTGCGGCTTCATTGCGCAGGGATGCCGGCTGGTAGACCGGCAGGCTGTGGGCCAGCGCCAGCTCCTTGACCGGGCTGGCGGTCAGTTTCTGGCCGCGGCCCGCCGGCTTGTCGGGCTGGGTGTAAACGGCGACGACCTCATGGTCGGAAGACAACAACGCCGCCAGATGACGGGCGGCGAAGTCGGGGGTACCGGCAAAAATCAGTTTCAGCTTATTCAATGGGGCAGATCCTCAGAGGACTTTGCGATCTTCACGGGCCATTTTTTCCAGCTTCTGACGGATGCGCTGGCGCTTGAGCGGGGACAAGTAATCCACAAACAGCTTGCCGACCAGATGATCCATCTCATGCTGTATGCAGATAGCGAGCAGATCGTCCGCTTCCAGCTCGAATGGCTTGCCGTGGCGATCCAGCGCCCGGACCTTGACCCACTCGGCACGTGGCACCAGAGCGCGGCTGCCGGGGACCGAGAGGCAACCCTCTTCGATGCCAGTGCTGCCTGACTGCTCAAGGATCTCCGGGTTGATCAGCACCAGCTGATCTTCACGGTCTTCAGAGACGTCGATGACGATGATGCGCTGATGAATGTCGACCTGAGTCGCGGCCAGGCCTATGCCTTCCTCCGCGTACATGGTTTCGAACATATCATCTACAATCTGTTGTAACTCGGGTGTAATGGTCTCGACAGGGGCTGCGACTGTGCGCAGGCGCTCATCGGGGAAACGCAATACATCTAGAATGGCCATAGTTTTTTCTTTAGTTTCATATAAACGCAGTCAATATTGACGTAATTCTAGTCATTTACGTCGACAAAAAACAGCAACACTTTGCGTGCAGAAGTAACAGGGAGTGTTATGCATCTGAAGCAAATCATCCTCGCCTGTCTGGCGACAGCCCTGGCCAATGGTGCCATGGCACAGCAGTTGACGCTGAAATCCGGTTATCCCGAGAGTTATGTGGTGCAGAAGGGGGATACCCTCTGGGATATCTCGGGCCAGTATCTGGCCGAACCCTGGCTCTGGCCACGTCTCTGGAACATCAATCCCCAGATTGCCAACCCACACTGGATTTACCCCGGTGATGTGCTGCAACTGAGCTGGGTCAATGGCGAACCGCGTCTGGGTAAGGCCAGCCAGGGCGGCAAACAGGTCATTCACCTGTCTCCCAAGAATCGCTACGAGAACAAGGCCAACCCCATTCCGACCCTGCCCCTCAGCGAGATAGTGCCCTTCCTGCAAACCGATCACATTCTGGCCGACAGTCAGCAGAGCAAGGACCTGCCCTATGTGCTTGGCAATAACGACAAGCATATCGGCATGCTGGAGGGTGACACCCTCTATGTGCAGGGGGCGCTGAATCCGGGTCAGAGTTACGGCATCTATCGCCCCGGGGTGACTTACAAGGACAAGCTGACCGGTGAGCAGCTCGGCCAGGAGGCTATTTTTGTCGGCACTGTGCGGGCGGAGGATCGCCAGGTCAACAACAGCACCAGAGTCACGCTGACGCACAGCAGGCGCGAGGTGTATCAGGGAGACAAGGTCATCCCGTTACCACCGCAGGAGAGCCTTTCTGCTGTCTTCATGCCAAAGGCGGCGCCGGTGATTTCCCCCGGTTATGTGATAGAGCTGCCGAGCAAGGTACGCGGGGGAGGCAAGTTTGACGTTGTCCTCATCAACAAGGGGCAGCGGGATCAGATTACCCCCGGTGATGTGCTCGAGATCCTGCGTCCGGGGGCCGAGATGGTGGACAAGAATGGCAAGGTCTCGTATCGGGAATATGCTTCCGTCTATGACAAGGCATTCCACTCTGCTGGCAAGTCGTCCCTGCCCGCCGAAGCGGTTGCCAGGGTCATGCTGTTCAAGGTGTATGACAAGCTGAGTTATGGCCTCATCCTGCAGAGCCAGGATCTGGTCAGCTCGGGTTATCAGGTCAGTAACTTCTGACGTGCCACTTCCACTTGGGCGGCTCTCGCTGTGGTTGACGCTGGATACGGTGACCGGCATAGGTCCGGTCACCGCCGCGCGGCTGCTTACGCACTTCGGCGGCGACATCGACGCCCTGTTTGGCTGTGATGATGGCGTGCTGCAATCACTTGGCCTGCAATCGGCCCAAATCCGGCAGCTGAGATGGCCATCACCCCTGGTGGAGCAGGGGTTGAACTGGGCCGCGGCACCTGACAATCACCTGCTTTGCCCGGACAGTCCCGCTTATCCCTCGCTGCTCAAAGAGATCCCCGCCGCCCCCCTGTTGCTCTATTGCCGCGGGGATCTTGCATCCCTTTCTCTGCCACTGCTGGCGATGGTGGGAACCCGTCACCCCACCTATGCAGGCAAGGACAACGCCGCCCGTTTGTGTGCCGAATTGGTGGAGAGCGGTCTGGCGATCACCTCCGGATTGGCGCTGGGCATTGATGGCATCTGTCACCTGCAGGCCTTGGCATCGGGCGGTGTGACGCTGGCGGTGCTGGGCTCCGGGCTTGACTGTCTCTACCCAAAGCGCCACCAGGGCCTGGCGATGCAGATCCTCGAGCACGGCGGCCTGCTTGTTTCCGAGCTGGCGCCGGACCAGGGGCCGCTGGCGGAACATTTCCCTCGTCGTAATCGCATCATCAGTGGCTTGTCGCTGGGCACGCTGGTGGTGGAGGCGGCCGAACAGAGCGGCTCACTCATCACGGCCCGCTACGCGCTGGAGCAGGGCCGGGAGGTCTTTGCCGTCCCAGGTGCGCCGCAAAACACCCAGGCTGCGGGGTGCAATCGCCTGCTTCAACAGGGGGCCAAACTGGTCTTGAATGCGGCAGATGTGATGGAAGAGCTGCCAGCCCTTGTGCCATTAAAGAGGCTGGCGAACCCTTCTCCCGAGCCATTGCATAATAGCGAATTGCCTTATGCCGATTTGTTGGATAACGTAGATTATGAGACCACGAGCGTGGATACCGTTGCCGAGCGGGCCCAGCTTCCTGTCGAAGTGGTATTGGGCAGGTTGGTAGAGCTGGAGCTGGCCGGTGCAGTGATGGCGGTAGCCGGTGGATACGTCAGAGCGAGGAGGGCGAATCATGTTTGATGTATTGATGTACCTTTTCGAGACCTACATCCACAGCGATGCAGATGTGATGGTCGAGCAGGATGAACTCACCGACGAACTTAGCCGGGCCGGTTTCAATCAGGACGAGATTGAGAAGGCACTCAACTGGCTGGAACGACTGGCCAATCTGCATGACAGCGAGCGGGAGGTGTATGTCACCGCCAGCGCGCAAGGTTCGATGCGGATCTACGCCCCGCAAGAGCTGGCTCGCCTCAGTACCGAGTGCCGTGGTTTCCTGCTGTTCCTGGAACAGGCCCAGGTGCTGAACGCCGAAACCCGCGAAATCTGTATCGAACGCTTGCTGGAGCTGGACAAGCCGGATATCGAGCTGGATGACCTGAAGTGGGTCGTCATGATGGTGCTGTTCAACGTACCAGGCAGCGAGAATGCCTACCAGCAGATGGAGGAGCTGGTGTTTGACGAGTCGGATGGTGTCATTCACTGACAGTCTGGTGCCGCGCTGATAGAATTCAGGCCATCTGGATTCCAAGGCGCGGCCCATGTCAAAAATAGATCATCACCTCTTTTCTGCCCACGAACATGCATTCGAGCGCGAACCGTGCCCGCAGTGTGGTGCCGAGCTGGTGATCCGTCAGGGCAAGCATGGCCCCTTCCTGGGCTGCTCGGCCTACCCCTCCTGTGACTACATTCGTTCCCTGACGCCCTCCGGCCGCGACATCGAGAAGGTGCTCGAAGGATCCGCCTGCCCCGATTGTGGCCAGCCGCTGGCGATCAAGAAGGGGCGCTACGGTCTGTTCGTGGGCTGTACCCAGTATCCGGCCTGCCAGCATATCGAGTCCCTGCAGGAGAGCGACGATACCCAGATCCTCTGCCCGGAGTGCGGCAAGGGTCATCTGGTGAGCCGCACCTCTCGCTATGGCAAACAGTTTTACTCCTGCGATGCCTATCCTCACTGCAAGTACGTGGTGAATGACAAGCCTGTTCCCATGCCCTGCCCCGAGTGTGGCTGGGGCATCATGATCGAGAAGAAAGTGAGAGGGAGTCTGCGCTGGGTCTGCCCGCAAAAGAAATGCTGTCATCAGATTGAGCGGGTATAATCCTGCCGCCATGAGCCGGCTGACAGCTTGCTGGCAAGAGGGTGCTTCATCTGGATTTATCATCTTGCTGTGAACCGCCCTTCTACGGCCGTGCCGTTGGGCGCCGATCCCGATGCTGCCGTGCCGCCAGCCTCTTGGTCTGTTCATGTGGCCCGGCATCTCAGGCGTTGCAGTGGCCAATGATGAGCCGAGGCTCTGGTGGCGGGTCAAACGTCCGAATGTACTGAAGAGGTGAGGGCTCCAAGGTGCCCTCATGTCGGTTCAACTTACAACCCAGTGATGAGAGGTGGCAGCTTGGCTGTCGCATTTTTTCTATGCCAAACGAATTTGAACAAGCGATCGCCGCCCTGCACCGCGAAGGGGTGATCGCCTATGCCACCGAGGCCGTCTTTGGCCTGGGATGTGATCCCGACTCCGAGGCTGCGGTTCAGCGCCTTCTGGCCATCAAGCAGCGTCCGGTGGAGAAGGGCCTGATCCTGATTGCCGCCGATCTGACCCAACTGCAGGATTACATCGACCTGAGCCAGCTCAGCAACGAGCAGCTTGCTCGCGTGCAGGCGAGCTGGCCCGGCCCCTTCACCTGGATCATGCCTGCCCGCGCGACCACGCCGACCTGGCTGACCGGACAGTTCGATACCCTGGCGGTGCGCGTCACGGCCCATCCTCAGGTGCAGGCCCTGTGCCGCGCCTTTGGCAAGCCCCTGGTCTCGACCAGTGCCAACCTGACCGGCGAGGAGCCTGCCCGTCGGGTGGCCGATATAGGTGAGCTGCTGGCAAGTCAGCTGGCCCATATCCTGCCTGGGGAAGTCGGTGGACAGGCCAATCCATCCGAGATCAAGGACGCCCGTACCGGCGCCATCATTCGTCCCTCCTGAGGGGGCGCTGATTTGCAGCCATGACGGGCGATGTGCTCATGGCGTGACACCACAATTTAAAATGGACGGGACGATCAAGATCCTGCCTGACTGGAGACAAGATGAGCAAACCGGATGTGGCCCAGGTCAAGGCCTTCCTGCTGCAGTTGCAGGACGAGATCTGCCGGGGACTGGAGCAGGCTGACGGCACCGGACACTTTGTGGAGGATGCCTGGCGCCGCGAAGGCGGTGGTGGCGGCCGCACCCGGGTGCTGCGCCACGGCGCTGTGATCGAGCAGGGTGGGGTTAATTTCTCCCATGTCTATGGCGAGGCCATGCCGGCTTCGGCGACCGCTCATCGCCCCGAACTGGCCGGCCGCAAGTTCGAGGCCATGGGCGTCTCGCTGGTGATCCATCCGCACAACCCCTATGTGCCGACCAGTCATGCCAACGTCCGTTTCTTCATCGCCGAGAAAGAGGGCGAGGCGCCCATCTGGTGGTTTGGCGGCGGCTTTGATTTGACGCCCTTCTATCCGTTTGCCGAGGATGTGCAGCACTGGCACCAGGTCTCCCACGATCTCTGTCAGCCTTTTGGCGACCATATCTACCCCGAGTTCAAGTCCTGGTGCGATCGCTACTTCTTCCTCAAGCATCGCAACGAGACCAGAGGGGTGGGCGGCCTCTTCTTCGATGATCTGAATCGCTGGCCCTTTGCCGACTGCTTCGCCTTCATGCAGGCGGTAGGTCGGGGTTATCTCGATGCCTACCTGCCCATTGTCGAGCAACGCAAGGCGCTGCCCTATGGCGAGCGGGAGCGGGCGTTCCAGCTCTATCGCCGCGGTCGCTACGTGGAGTTCAACCTGGTGTATGACAGGGGCACCCTGTTCGGGTTGCAGACTGGCGGACGTACCGAGTCGATCCTGATGTCGATGCCCCCCCTGGCCCGCTGGGAGTATGACTGGCAGCCGGAGGCGGGCAGCCCCGAGGCGTTGCTCTATACCGACTACCTCACGCCACGAGAGTGGCTGTGACTCGAGGGGCCATGACGGGCCCCTTTTTTTCTGGCCGATATTCGGCTTGTTCCCGACTGAGAAAACCCGTTAAATCGGGTGATCACCCTCTGATGGAACTCTTTGATGGATCGTTATCTGGTTTTTGGCCACCCGGTGCGCCACAGCAAGTCCCCCTTCATTCATACCTTGTTCGCCAGACAGACCCAGCAAGAGCTGGAGTATGGGCTGGCCGAGCCCGCCGTCGACGAGTTTGCCGCTACCTTGCGCAGCTTCTTTGCCCAGGGGGGCAAGGGGTGCAATGTCACAGTGCCTTTCAAGGAACAGGCGTTCGCCCTGGTCGATCGGTTGAGTCCAAGGGCCAAACGGGCGGGAGCGGTCAATACCATCAAGCTGACGGATGATGGTGTGCTGCTGGGGGACAACACAGATGGTGCCGGGCTGGTAGCCGATCTCAAGGCCCATGGGGTGACGCTGGCGGACAGCCGGATCCTGCTGCTGGGGGCCGGTGGGGCAGCTCGCGGTGCGCTGGCGCCGCTGCTGGCGGAGAAGCCGGGCGAGTTGGTCATCGCCAACCGCACTCATGGAAAAGCGCAGCAGCTGGCTGCCGAATTCCAGGATCTGGGAGCGCTCAGTGCCAAGACTTATGAGCAGCTGGCGGGGCCGTTCGATCTCATCATCAATTCCACCTCCGCCAGTCTGCAAGGGGAGTTGCCACCGCTGGCACCGGCCCTGATCCACGCCGATATCGCCATTTACGACATGATGTACGGTGCGACGGACACGGCCTTCATCGGCTGGGCCAAGCAGCATGGCGCTCGTCAGACCATGGACGGGCTCGGCATGCTGGTGGAGCAGGCTGCTGAAGCCTTTACCGTGTGGCGCGGCATCCGGCCTGGCACCAAGCAGGTATTGAGAGAACTGAAGCGCAATCTGGGCACCCTGTAAATCGGTCCGCTTATCAAGCGGGTGAGGAGTGGCACAACCGCGAGTGTGCGCTCCTGCTGACGGGCTGTTGCGATGTCACACCCTATGTCTGAGCAGAATCTCTCTCTTCCTCGGGGGAAAGTGCTCCCCGTGCGTGGGAGAATGAAATTAGCACCATTATAAAAATAAATATAAATCGATAGGTAACAATGGGTTGCGATGATTTCAGGCTAGTGTCGCTCACGTTTATCAAGTTTTTTCTCAAAGCAGCGGAACTTGTGCGAAATGGTGCTGACTAACTAGATAGTTGAGGAAGTGCTAGCTAGTCACCTTTATAACTCCCCGGTATTTATACTGGGGATTTTTTTATCCATTTGAAAAATATAGGAATTTACCTTTCCCGTTTTGGGTGAAACTAAATTACATAAATTACTTTCACTTTCTGCTGCTTTGCTATACAGTTATCGGCGTAGGGTACAGAGGTAAGATGTTCTATCTTTCAGACCTTTTATTTCACGTAATTGAATGTGGCTGAATAGCAGCCCCGATGAGTCATCGTCGGGGTGTTTTTTTATGCGCAGCATTTAGAGTAAATGCTTTAAATTGGGCAATCTTTTGTTAGAATAGGGATGTTTCTTGAGGAAAACCAATCGTCTTTGTTCTCGAGAACTCGCTTTTTCCCAATTTTTTGAACTCATTTCTTCAGGCCGGTCCGCGACAGCGAGACTGGCCTCATTTTTATCCCTTCCTATTCCTTTCTTGTAATAAATTTTCAGTTTTGTTGATGTTCGGCATTATTCCCGGTTTGTTTGGTGGGATTGATGAAAACGGTGTCAAAGAGAGTGAAAGTTAATTCTCACAGCAGCCTAACGTTCTATCTGTCTGATCAAAAAGACTTATAAGCGATAGGGATGGGTTGTAACAGAGGTTGTAACAGAAGGGGACGCGGGACAGGCCCAGGCAGGGAAAAACTGAAAGTCTTTCAATCAGCGGAGGGCCAACTCCGCTCATTGCAGCAAGAAGAGGAGCGATTTACTCCTCGATCTGGTGGTCTTCTTCTGTGTCGATCGAAGCGGTTTCGGCATTGGACAGATACCAGCCGCTCAGGGTCTGGGCCAACTTCTCGACGCCTATGTTGTTGAGGGAGGAGAAGGCCTCAACCTGGATCTGCGGACCCAGCTCGGCTACTGCCTGGCGCACCTTGATCACCTGGTTGTTGCGGGGGCCCGGGCTCAGCTTGTCTGCCTTGGTCAGCAGCAGCATCACCGGCAGCTCGCGGTGTGAGCTCCACTCCAGCATGTTCATGTCGGTCTCTTTGAGCGGATGGCGAATGTCCATCAGGATCACCAGACCTTTCAAGGATTCGCGGCGCTGCAGGTATTCAGCCAGTGACTTTTGCCACTTGAGCTTCATTTCCAGCGGAACCTGCGCATAACCGTAGCCCGGCAAGTCGACCAGGCGCTTGCCCGGTTCCAGTTCAAACAGGTTGATCAGCTGGGTACGGCCCGGTGTCTTACTGGTCCGTGCCAGGTTCTTGTGTTTGGTCAAGGTATTCAATGCAGATGATTTACCGGCGTTGGAACGCCCGGCAAACGCAATCTCGACACCCCCATCATTTGGCAGGTGGCGGATGTCGGGTGCGCTGGTCACAAAATGCACCTTATTGAAATTCAGAGTTTGTGTATCCAACGTAAATTCCCCATAGAGATAGAGGGTTATAGAGTTACTTTTTTGTGAAATCGTGTAAAATGGCGTCGTTTAAACGCGTTTATTTTAACATGCCTTCGGCGGCATGGGATCTGGAAGTCTAATAACGAGAAAGTTGGAACGCCATGAAGAACCTAGTCATTACACTTGCTCTGATGGTTGGCGTAACTGGGATGGCACAAGCCAAGGGCGATGCCGCTGCGGGACAAACCAAGGCTGCCGTCTGTGCGGCCTGTCATGGACCGGACGGCAACAGCCCAGTCGACATGTATCCCAAGATTGCTGGTCAGCACGCATCATATATCAAAAAACAATTAGTTGAACTGAAGGCTGCAGCTTCTGGCCAAACTGGTCGGGTTGCTCCCATCATGGGACCCATGGCGTTGCCTCTGTCCGATCAGGATATGGACGACCTGGCGGCCTACTTCTCCAGCCAGAAGGTGACTCCGGTTGCCGTGCCCGATGACGTGGTTGCCGCAGGCAAGGCGCTCTATATGGGAGGCGACATGGAACGTGGCCTGGCTGCCTGTACCGCCTGCCATGGTCCGCGCGGTTCCGGCGTCGAGCAGGCCAAGTATCCCAGCTTGTCGGGGCAGCACCCTGCGTATATCAAGGCGCAGCTCACCGCCTTCCGTGCGGCAGCCCGTGACAATGATCCCAGTGGCATGATGCGGGATGTGGCCAAGAAGCTGACGGATCAGGATATCGAAGCCCTCTCCAAATACGTGGCGGGTTTGCACTGATAAGGTCCTGAATCTATCTTGTTGAAAAGAGCAGGGAACTATAAAGGTTCCCTGTTCTTTTTTGGGGCTTCTGGCGCAGTGCCTGCAAATGCCCTGCATTGTTGTAAGAGATCCCCCATTTCCGAGTCCGGTCGGGGCTGAAACAACGTTCAGCCTTCGATGCGGAAGCTATAACTTTCAATATGTTAAAAATGAGATGGCCACTTATCTTCATTTGAAAGCATACCGGGTGGATTGAGCCCGACTGCGAAATTGTTACAGTGAGCTCATGGAATGACCTGGCGAGCTGTTGACGTTCGGGTTGGACAGGGAGTCGGCTCAGCAGGCAAGTGATGAGCAAGAGAGTCAGAGACCAGGATGGTGACCGCCAGGGATGAGCGGGGCTGCGGGAGGCAACCACCCCAGAAAGACGACCGGATGTTGTCCGCATGGGTTAGACAAGCACACGCACATTCAGGATCGAGCAACAAGGGTCAGGAAGACCTAACGACATGATGCGCAGAGGTACGCCCAGGGATAAGGCGATTTGCAGCCAGGGAATGGGACTCGCATGACAGGATCAAGGCAGCTTCGGCTGCCTTTTTTCTGTTGGGTCATTAACCCGCCAAGGCATTCTGTGTCAAAATACCAGCAACATGCCCAGAGGATGCCGATCCTGCGGTGTTCAGCGACCGAATATGGTCGAATTGGTGCGGGATCCCACTCTTGTTCCAGATTTACTGTTCCCCACTTCAGCATCCTCCCCGGACGAAACAATCCCGGGGGTTTCAATCCAGTTATTTGTCGGAGTCATTCATGTCGGCCAAACAACCCACCCGCAAGCCTACCGGCAAGCGCAAAGAATCAGATGCCAGTGCCCTGGAAGGTCGTGAGCGCAAACGCGCCGCCAAGCGCAAGGGCTTGAAGGCGGGCTCCCGTCAGCAGGTCGAGCAAGGCAACAAGGGCGGTAGTGGCAAGCAGGCCAAGGATCCGCGCATCGGCTCCCGCAAGCCGGTCGTGCTGATCGTGGAAGAGAAGAAGTCCCAGTCCGTGGTGACCAAACCACAAAAAGAGAAGAAGTTGGTGATGACGCCCGAGCAGGAGCTGGCCTCCATCGAGAATGATGATCGCCTGAACGATCTGCTGGATCGACTGGATGCCGGCGAAACTCTGGAAGCGGCCGAGCAGGCCTGGGTCGATCAGCGCGTCGATCGCTATCAGGAGCTGATGGACGAGCTCGGCATCATAGACACCGACGAAGATGACGACGGTGATTTTGACGACGTCGAGTATGAAGAGCCAAGACAGCCTGCCTCCGAGGAAGAGCTGTGGGAGCGTTTCAGCCAGGTTGACTATCAGCCCGAACCCAAGCCCGAGCCGAAGAAGAAGTGATGAGTGGATGGATGCTGGCCGCCCTGCTGGGGGGCCTTGTCTTGCTGGGGCTGGCTGTCTATGCCGGCACCCTGCTGGCGCGTCTCAAGCGTCAGCACGACATGCAGCGACAGGCCATCGCGGCCCGCAACGAGCGCATCCTCGACAGCGTCAGGGTGATCGCCCATGCGGTACGGGATGGTCAGTGCGACTACTCGGAGGGGGCCATCCGGCTGACCAACCTGCTGGATGCCTTGCAGATCAAGGGAGGGCGAGCTTTCGCCAATGAATTCCCCGGTCTCTATGGCCTCTACGAGAAGGTGAAGGAGATGCCGACTCACGAGGCGAGGCGAGCCCTCAAGCGCAACGAAGTGATGAAGATGGATCTCGAACGCAGCGGCTACGAGGCCGAGCTGGAGGCGCAGATCCTCAAGGATGTCGCCCGACTGAAGGACTTTCAGCTAAGCCGGTGAGCCCTGGATAACAAAGAAAGAGGAAGCAAGCGTGCAAGCAGAACAGATTGTGTGGGATCAGGCCCTGATCGAAAAATATAACTACAGCGGCCCGCGTTACACCTCCTATCCCACCGCGCTGGAGTTCAACGAGGGCTTCGGTTATCCGGACTTCGTCCAGGCCGCGGGCCAATATCCGGCGCGCAATCTGTCGCTCTACGTGCACATCCCCTTCTGCCACAAGCTTTGCTACTACTGCGGCTGCAACAAGGTGATCACCCGTCACCAGCACAAGGCCGATCAATACCTCGATTACCTCGAGCAGGAGATCAAGGCGCAGGCCCCCCTGTTCAAGGACCGGCTGGTGACCCAGCTGCACTGGGGCGGCGGCACCCCCACCTATCTGAACGAAGGGCAGACCCGTCGCCTGATGGCCATCTTGCGCGAGCATTTCCGGTTCGCGGACGAAGGCGAGATCAGCATAGAGGTGGACCCGCGGGAGATCGAACTCTCCATGCTGGATGTGCTGCGGGAGCTGGGCTTCAACCGCATCAGCCTCGGCGTGCAGGATTTCAACAAGGCGGTCCAGGTCGCGGTCAATCGCGAGCAGGACAACGACTTCATCCGTGCCATGCTGGAGCGCGCCCGGGCATTGGGGTTCCGCTCCACCAATCTCGACCTCATCTATGGCCTGCCGCACCAGAACCGGGAGAGCTTCCACCATACCCTGGAGGAAGTGCTCAAGACGGATCCGGCCCGCCTCTCCATCTTCAACTATGCCCATCTGCCGAGCCGCTTCGCCGCCCAGCACAAGCTGAAGGAGGAAGACATGCCGGCCCCCCGGGAGAAGCTGGCCATGCTGCAGGACACCATCGCCTTCCTCACCGGTCAGGGTTATCAGTTCATCGGCATGGATCACTTCGCCAAGCCCGATGACGAGCTGGCGGTGGCCCAGCGCGAGGGCAAGCTGCACCGCAACTTCCAGGGCTACACCACCCAGGGGGATTGCGATCTGCTGGGGCTGGGGGTCTCTTCCATCAGCATGATGGGGGATGCCTACTCCCAGAATCAGAAGGATCTCAAAACCTATTACGCTCAGGTGGAGACGCTCGGCCACGCCCAGTGGAAGGGGTGCTCCCTCAACCGGGATGACCTGATCCGCCGCGAGGTGATCAAGCGCCTTATCTGCGACTTCTCCCTGAACTTCGCCGCCGTCGAGCAGGCCCATGGCCTGGTCTTCCGGGAGTACTTCGCCGAGGATCTCAAGCTGCTGCAGACCTTCATCGACGATGGCCTGGTGCGCATGACAGACGACGGGCTTGAGGTGGTCTCCACCGGTCAGCTGCTCATTCGCAACATCTGCATGTGCTTCGATGTCTACCTGCGCAGCAAGGCGCGCCAGCAGCAGTTCTCCCGGGTGATCTGAGCCGTCGCCCAGCGTTGAACATAAAAAAAACCGCCTCGGCGGTTTTTTTTATTGGGTTTGCTTGCACTCAGCGTTGGGCTGCGCGGGCGTTCAGTTCGGCTTTCTCGCCATCGCTCAGGAAGGCCAGGGTCAGGCCGTTCTGCTGGGCGGTGCGGATCTCGCTCGCCGTCATGCCGGCGGCCGGGGCGGCCACCTCGTATTCGTGGGGCAGGTCAATGCCTTCCACTGCGGGGTCGTCGGTGTTGAGGCAGGCCAGCACGCCGGCGGCCAGGAACTGGCGGATCGGGTGCTCGGTCAGGCTGGCGACAGTGGTGGTCTGGATGTTGGAGGTGAGGCAGGACTCGATGCCGATGCGGTGCTCCGCCAGATAGGCCATCAGGGCCGGATCCTGGACGGCCTTGACACCGTGGCCGATACGCTCGGCGCCCAGATCGCGAATGGCTTGCCACATGCTCTCGGGGCCCGCCGCTTCACCGGCGTGCACGGTGACGCGCATGCCGGCATCCCGCACCTTGCGGAAGTGATCGGTGAAGAGTTCCCCCGGGAAGCCCAGCTCGTCACCGGCCAGATCGATGGCGACCAGCTTGTCGCGATGGGCCAGACAGGCGGCCAGCTCCTTGTTGCACTGCTCGGTGCCGAAGGTGCGGCTCATGATACCGATCAGATTGGTTTTGATGCCAAAGTCGCGGCTGCCGGCGGTCACGCCGTCGATGATGGCTTCCACCACACCCTGCGGATGCAGCTTGTGGGCCATCGCCATGTAGGCGGGGCTGAAGCGCAGCTCGGCATAGTCGATGCCGGCGCGCAGCAGATCTTCCACGTTTTCGTAGGCGACCCGGCGGCAGGCGTCGTAATCGGCCAGCACGGCCACGCCCCAGTCCAGCTTCTTCAGGAAGGCCACCAGACTCGGCTCGTTCTCGACGATCTGCACGTGGGGGCGCAGGGCTTCCAGCTCATCGGCTGGCAGCTGGATGTTGTGCAGGCGACCCAGCTCGAGAATGGTCTGCGGACGGATGTTGCCATCCAGATGGCGGTGCAGGTCGGTCAGGGGGAGGGATCTGTCAATCATGATGGCGCCTTCTGCGAGTCGGGTTGGAAAGCCTGTCATTCTAGGCGGGGATCTTGAAAAAGATACCCCGTTTGCAGGCAAACGGGGTCTGATTGGTCAGGCTTTCCCTCAAGGCGTGATGGGAATCGTTTTTCCCGAAGACTCAGGGAATGTCGAGTTCCTTGAGCTTGCGGGTCAGGGTATTGCGACCCCAGCCGAGCAGGCGGGCGGCCTCCTGCTTGTGGCCATGGGTGTGCTCCAGCGCCGTCTCCAGCATGATCCGCTCGAACTGGGGCATGGCGTCGGCCAGGATGTCGGTCTCCCCAAGCGCCAGCTTGGCGGCCACCCAGTCCTGCAGTTGTTGCTGCCAGCCACCGGTCAGCGCGGGCTGACCCGGCTCCGCCGTGCTGGTGATGGGGGTCAGCAGCTCGGTGGGCAGATCGCCGACCAGCACCTCCTGACCCGAGGCCATCACGGTCAACCAGCGGCAGACGTTCTCCAGCTGGCGCACGTTGCCGGGCCAGGGCAGGCGGCTGATGTAGGTCTGGGTATCCGGGTGCAGGCTCTTGGCCTCCACATTCAGCTCCTTGGCGGCCCTCAGCAGGAAGTGTTGGGCCAGCTGGGGTATGTCCTCCCGTCGCTCCTTGAGGGCGGGGATATGGATACGGATGACGTTGAGGCGGTGGAACAGGTCTTCGCGAAACTCGCCGTCGGCGACCCGTTTCTCCAGATTCTGGTGGGTGGCGGCGATGATCCGCACGTCCACCTGCACCGGTTGATGGCCGCCGACCCGGTAGAACTGGCCATCGGCCAGCACCCGCAGCAGCCGGGTCTGGACGTCGAGGGGCATGTCGCCTATTTCGTCGAGAAACAGGGTGCCGCCGTCGGCCTGCTCGAAACGGCCGTGGCGGATGTTGTTGGCGCCGGTGAAGGCCCCTTTCTCATGGCCGAATAGTTCGGATTCGATGAGATCCTTCGGGATGGCGGCCATGTTGAGGGCGATGAAATTCTTGTGGGCGCGCGGGCTGTGCTTGTGCAGGGCATGGGCGACCAGCTCCTTGCCGGTGCCGCTCTGGCCGTTGATCAGCACCGAGATGCTGGAGCGGGACAGTCGGCCTATGGCGCGAAACACCTCCTGCATGGCGGGGGCCTCACCGATGATCTCCGGGGTGGTGGTGGCCTCCTGCTGGCGAGCCTTGCGCTTGGTGCGCTGCTCTTTCAGATGATTCTCGGCGCGGCGCACCAGGGTGACCGCCTCGTCGATGTCGAACGGCTTGGGCAGGTATTCGAAGGCGCCGCGCTGGTAGGCGTTGACCGCGCTGTCGAGATCCGAGTGCGCCGTCATGATGATGATGGGCAGATCGGCCTGGCGGCGGTGGATTTGCTCCAGCAGGCTCAGGCCGTCGATGCCCGGCATGCGGATATCGGAGAGGATCACGTCCGGCGAGCGCATCTCCAGCGAGCTCAGCAGGGCTTCGCCGTCGGCAAAGCTCTCGCATTCGAAGCCTTCGCTACCAAGGGTGCGCTCCAGGACCCACCGGATGGAGCTGTCGTCATCGACGATCCACACTTTTGCTGTCATGAGGTTCCCTTACTTGCGAAGTGGTAGGTAGATGGTGAATTCGGTGTGGCCGGGCCAGCTGATGCAGTCGATGCGTCCCTTGTGCTGATCGATCAGGTTCTGGGCGATGGAGAGGCCGAGGCCTGTGCCCCCCTCCTTGCCGGTGATCATGGGGTAGAAGAGGGTGTCGCGAATGGCATCGGGAATGCCGGGGCCGTTGTCGATGATCTTGATTTCGGCGGCCAGGCGGTAGCGCTGGCCGTGGATGGTGATCTGGAAGGCGGTGCGGGTCTTGATGCGGATGAGCCCGGTCTGATCACCGAGAGCCTCGGCGGCATTGCGGACTATGTTGAGAAACGCCTGCTGCAGCTGGTCCGGCTCCATCTCGAACTCGGGAATGCTGGGGTCGTAGTCCCGCTCGATGCGGATCTGGGGCGGCAGCTCCAGGTCTACCAGGCGGCGCACCTGCTCCAGCACCGAATGCACATTGTGCATCTGATGGCGTCCCGGCCGCTGGGGGCCGAGCAGACGGTCGACCAGTACCCGAAGGCGATCAGCCTGCTCTATGATGATGCCGGTGTATTCACGCAGGGCCGGGTCTGGCAGCTCTTTTTGCAGCAACTGGGCCGCGCCGCGCAGACCCCCGAGGGGGTTCTTTATCTCGTGAGCCAGCCCGCGCACCAGCTCCTTGGCGGCTTGCTGCTGGGCATGCTGCTGCAGCTCCTGGCTGATTTTCTTCTGCTGATCGATTTTGCGCAGCTCCACCACCATCAGCCGCTGCTCGTGGTCGGCCATGGGGCTCACGCTTATCTCCACCAGCCTGGGCTCTCCCTCCACCACCAGGGTGACTTCGCTGTCGGTGAAGCCCTGCCCCGAAATGAGGCACTGCTTGAATCGTTGCAGGTCGAGGGAGATGTGCTCCAGCAGATGGGGCAGTTCGATCCCGATCAGTCGCCGTTCGCTGAGGGAAAGCAGCTGTTCGGCCGCCGGGTTGACGAATTGAATGCAGAGCCGCTCATCCATCAGGATGACGGCGGTCAGCAGGTTGTCCAAGAGTGTCTTGGCGTGATCCGAGCGGGTTGGCACAGGTTTCTCCCTAAAACGGTGCTTTACACCTGTTGTGCACCGATATGGTGCATTGAGTTTACCCGCATCGGTGCGTCACATCACCCCTAATTGGCCTTGGGGGTGGCTTTGGGAGCCGGATTCACAGTCGTTCTATGCAGGTAAAAGGTGGCTGCTTTGGATTTAGCAAGGATCGTACCGTCTTTGGTGAGCAGCTCGAGCCGCGCCTCGTAGGCGCCGCGAGGGAGGTTCTCAACCCGGATGGCCAGGCTGTTGTGAACGAGGGGAATGGCCTTGTCGTTCAGCAGCAGGCGCACGTCATATTGCACTGGTGCCTGGGGATGGACCTGTGCCTGGAAGACGATGTTGCCCGTGTTGTCGCGCAATGTGCTGCCCGGCTCGGGGGAGAGCAGTTCTATCTCCAGGGGGGCTGCTTCCTGGGCCTTCCTGGCATCGACACCGGTCAGGCTGTTGAAGTCATCGACCTGGACCGAATGGGGCGAGGTGCCGATGAGGGGGGAGACCCGCAGGTCTAACTCCCTGGCGTTCTTGCCGGGGGGAGGGGCGTCGGTGTAATGGGTCACCCCTTGAGGGTCGACCCAGGAATAGACTCTGGCCGCCTGGGCGGTGCAGGAGATCATCAGCAAGAGGCCCAGCGTCCATGTCGGGTGTACTGTTTTCATCCATCTCTCCTTGACGGGGTTCACCTTAATCCTATCAGAGAAAAAAATGTCGGGTTTATTGTCGGATCGGCGGTGAAAAATGGGTTCGCCGAGCCCTAGCACCATGCTGCGTGAGGCAATGAGTCATGATATTTCAGTCCCTTAGATAAAAAACCCGCCAGATGGCGGGTTTGTCATGATGAAGCAATGGGCACCGGATTAGACGGAGTAGTACAGCTCGAACTCCAGCGGGTGCGGGGTCATGCGGACACGATCCACGTCATGCTGCTTCAGCTCCAGGTAGGAGTTGATGAAGTCGTCGCTGAAGACGCCGCCACGGGTCAGGAACTCGCGGTCTGCATCAAGTGCGGACAGGGCCTCGTCTAGGGAACCGGCAACGGTCGGCACTTCTGCGGCTTCTTCCGGCGGCAGGTCATACAAGTTCTTGTCCATGGCATCGCCCGGATGGATCTTGTTGATGATGCCGTCCAGACCGGCCATCAGCTGGGCAGCGAAGGCCAGGTAGGGGTTGGCAGCCGGATCCGGGAAGCGCACTTCGATGCGGCGTGCTTTCGGGCTCGGCACCACAGGGATACGGATGGAGGCAGAGCGGTTGCGGGCGGAGTAGGCCAGCATGACGGGGGCTTCATAGCCCGGCACCAGACGCTTGTAGGAGTTGGTGGTCGGGTTGGCGAAGGCGTTGATGGCCTTGGCGTGCTTGATGATGCCGCCGATGTAGTGCAGCGCCATCTCGGACAGACCGCCATACAGGTCGCCGGCGAACAGGTTGACGCCGTTCTTGGCCAGGGACTGGTGGCAGTGCATGCCGGAGCCGTTGTCACCGAACATGGGTTTCGGCATGAAGGTGACTGTCTTGTTGTAGGCGTGGGCCACGTTGTGGATCACGTACTTCAGCACCTGCACTTCGTCAGCTTTCAGGGTAAGGGTGTTGAAGCGGGTTGCGATCTCGTTCTGACCGGCAGTGGCCACTTCGTGGTGGTGAGCTTCAACGACCTGGCCCATCTCTTCCAGCACCAGACACATGGCGGCACGGATGTCCTGGGAGGAGTCAACCGGCGCAACCGGGAAGTAACCACCCTTGACGAAGGGACGGTGACCCTTGTTGCCGTGCTCGTACTCGGTACCCGAGTTCCAGGCAGCTTCTTCGGATTCGATCTTCACGAAGCTGTGGCCCATGGTGTTGGAGAAGGTGATGTTGTCGAACATGAAGAATTCCGGCTCCGGCCCGAACAGCACGGTGTCAGCGATGCCGCTGGCTTTCAGGAAATCTTCGGCACGCTTGGCGATGGAGCGCGGATCGCGGTCATAGCCTTGCATGGTGGCGGGTTCAAGCACGTCACAGACGATGTTCAGCGTGGTCTCTTCGGTGAACGGGTCCAGTTTGGCGGAGGCCGGATCCGGCATCAGCACCATGTCAGACTCGTTGATGCCCTTCCAGCCGCCGATGGAGGAGCCATCGAACATCTTGCCGTCTTCGAAGAAGTCTTCGTCGACCTGGTGGGAAGGAATGGATACGTGCTGCTCTTTACCCTTGGTGTCGGTAAAACGCAGATCAACAAACTTGACTTCGTGTTCCTGGATCAGGGCCAAAACGTTCTGGGCTGACATGCTAAGTAACCTCCGGTGTTAAAACTCTTTGGGTGAATGCGTCATCACATTCACATAAGCCAGTATCGTGCCAAGTTTGTGACAGCTTGATTTCAGTGCATTTGCACCCTTTCAGGCTGTCGGGACTCCCGCTTTCATGCTTGGCTGCGCCTCAAAGTGGTGCAACCTTGGATCGTTTTGGTGCACCAGGATGGTGCGCCAACGTGTCAAGACCATCTAAGCAGGCTTTTGGTGCGGGGTCCATGATCCAGATCCCCTGTCGTACACGAATGGTCTGCAATTCTGCTAGGCAGATCACAAAGGCGAGAGTACAATTAGCGCCCAATTTTACCCGGTGATTTGAGGCGAGAATGTTAGAGAATTTACGCAATATTGCGATTATTGCGCACGTAGACCACGGCAAAACTACCCTGGTTGATAAGCTGCTGCAGCAGTCTGGAACCCTGGACCGTACCACTGATGGTCAAGAGCGTCTGATGGATTCCAACGATCTGGAAAAGGAACGTGGTATTACCATTCTCGCCAAGAACACTGCGATCCGCTGGAATGACTACCGCATCAACATCGTCGATACCCCGGGTCACGCCGACTTCGGTGGTGAAGTTGAGCGCGTCATGTCCATGGTTGACTCCGTGCTGCTGCTGGTCGACGCCGTTGACGGTCCTATGCCGCAAACCCGTTTCGTGACCCAGAAAGCTTTCGCCCAGGGTCTGAAGCCGATCGTGGTCATCAACAAGATCGACCGTCCGGGTGCTCGTCCTGACTGGGTAATGGATCAGGTATTCGACCTGTTCGACAACCTGGGTGCCACCGATGAACAGCTGGACTTCAAGGTTGTTTACGCCTCTGCACTGAACGGTTGGGCCACCCTGGACCAGAGCGTCGAGTCCGACAACATGGAACCCCTGTTCCAGGCCATCGTTGACAACGTCGAGCAGCCGAAGGGTGACCCCGCCGGTGGCTTCCAGATGCAGATCTCCCAGCTGGACTACAACTCCTACGTCGGTGTTATCGGTATCGGCCGCATCACCCGTGGTCGCGTCAAGACCAACCAGCAGGTCACCATCGTTGGTGCCAACGGCAAGAACCGTACCGGCAAGGTCGGTCAGGTGCTGGGCTACCTGGGTCTGTCCCGTACCGAAGTGGCCGACGCGCAAGCGGGCGACATCATCGCCATCACCGGTCTGGGCGAGCTGAAGATCTCCGACACCATCTGTGACAACAATGCCGTCGAAGCCCTGCCACCGCTCTCCGTCGACGAGCCGACCGTGAACATGACCTTCCAGGTCAACACCTCACCGTTCGCCGGCAAAGAAGGCAAGTTCGTGACCTCCCGCAACATTCTGGAGCGTCTGAACCAGGAGCTGGTCCACAACGTGGCCCTGCGTGTGGAAGAGACCGAAGATCCGGACAAGTTCCGCGTCTCCGGCCGTGGTGAACTGCACCTGTCCATCCTGATCGAAAACATGCGTCGCGAAGGCTACGAGCTGGCGGTATCCCGTCCGGAAGTTATCCTGCGTACCGTTGACGGCGTGCTGCACGAACCGTTCGAAACCGTGACCGTGGACGTGGAAGAGATCCACCAGGGTTCCGTAATGGAGCAACTCGGCCTGCGTAAGGGCGAGATGACCAACATGACCCCGGATGGCAAGGGTCGTGTCCGTCTCGACTTCATGATCCCGAGCCGTGGCCTGATCGGTTTCCAGACCGAGTTCCTGACCATGACCTCAGGTACCGGCTTGCTGTACCACACCTTTGACCATTACGGTCCGCACAAGGGTGGCAGCATCGGTGAGCGTCAGAACGGCGTGCTGATCTCCAACGCCACCGGTAAGGCCCTGACCTTCGCCCTGTTCGGTCTGCAAGACCGCGGTCGTCTGTTCATCGGTCACGCGACCGAAGTGTACGAAGGCCAGGTGATCGGGATCCACTCCCGCTCCAACGACCTGACCGTCAACTGCCTGAAGGGCAAACAGCTGACCAACATGCGTGCCTCCGGTACCGACGAAGCCCAGGTGCTGACTCCGCCGATCCGCATGACCCTGGAGCAGGCTCTCGAGTTCATCGACAACGATGAGCTGGTGGAGATCACTCCGAAGGCCATCCGTATCCGCAAGAAACTGCTGACCGAGATGGATCGCAAGCGCGCCGGTCGTGCTTGATCGATAGCTGTTCATCGACAGACCAAAGAGAGGCCTTATGGCCTCTTTTTTTATGGTCGCGCGGCGGCCTCTTGCTCCGGGTTGGTCGATGGTGATGGCCGCGAATCGGCTCATGGGTGGTCAGATGGGCACCCTATCTGACACAATATCTGCATGATGACGCTTACGAGAATCAAGATGCAGCAGCAAATCCGCGGCCGCCTGGCCCACGCAGTCTCCTTCTTGCGCCACGATGGCGCCCATTTCGCCCAGTTTGTCTGGGGCCGTTTCCAGCAGGACAGGCTGACGGTCACCGCCGGTTACCTGGCCTATGTGACCCTGCTCTCCCTGGTGCCCATGGTCGCCGTGGTGTTCGGCATGATGTCGGCCTTCCCGGTGTTCCAGACCCTGAAACAGCAGATGGAGCAGTTCGTCTATCACAACTTCGTGCCCACCGCCGGCGAGATGCTCAAGGAGTACATAGACGGCTTCGTGGCCAATGCCACCAACACCACTGCGGTCGGCATAGGCGCCCTGATAGTGGTGGCACTGATGTTGATCTCGGCCATCGACAAGAACCTCAACTACATCTGGCGTTCGACCCAGAATCGACCGCTGGCCCAGGCCTTTGCCATGTACTGGATGATACTGACCCTGGGCCCCGTGCTCATCGGGGCCAGCCTCGCCATCTCCTCCTACATACTGTCGCTGAAGCTGTTTGCCGCTGACAGCCTGTTTGGCGCCGGCTATCTGGTGCTGCGCAGCCTGCCGTTCCTGTTCTCTGTGTTCGGCTTCCTGCTTATTTATACCGTGGTGCCGAACTGCAAGGTGCGGCTGACCCACGCCTTGATCGGCGCCCTGGTGGCGGCCACCCTGTTCGAGCTGGCCAAGCGTGGCTTCTCCATCTACATCACCAACTTCCCCTCCTATCAGGCCATCTACGGCGCCCTGGCGACCATCCCCATTCTGTTCGTCTGGGTGTATCTAAGTTGGTTGGTGGTCTTGCTCGGCGCGGAGACCACCGCCTGCCTCGGAGAGTATGAGAAGCCCGGCAACGAGGAGCTGGCTTGAGTCAGCCGCTCATTGTTGGCACCGATATCCATTCTGTTCGTCTGGGTGTATCTAAGTTGGTTGGTGGTCTTGCTCGGTGCGGAGACCACCGCCTGCCTGGGGGAATACGAGAAACCGGGCAACGAGGAGCTGGCCTGAGGCCAGCCTGCCATAGCGCCGACCCTGGCGGGAAAGGCGTTGGCCCGGGCAGGGCATTTATTGGTAGCATCAACGACCGCCCCGTCATGACGACGGTGGCGGTCGTTCTGTTTTGAGAGGAGAGGGATGTGATTGCATTGATCCAGCGGGTGTCAGAGGCCAGCGTGACCGTCGAGGGAGAGGTGACTGGAGCCATAGGCCAGGGGTTGCTGGTGCTGCTCGGGGTAGAGCAGGGGGACGATGAGGCCAAGGCCGACAAGCTGCTGCACAAGGTGAGCGGCTATCGCATCTTCTCCGATGCAGAGGGCAAGATGAACCTCAACGTGGGCCAGGTCGGAGGCAGCCTGCTGGTGGTCTCCCAGTTCACCCTGGCGGCGGATACCGGCAAGGGGATGCGACCCAGCTTCTCCGGCGGTGCCCACCCGAGCGATGCCGAGCGGCTCTATGACTACTTCGTTGCCCGGGCCAAGGAGGGCGGCATGCCGACCGAGACAGGACGTTTTGCCGCCGACATGAAGGTCAGGCTGCTCAACGACGGCCCCGTGACCTTCTGGCTGCAGGTGTAGGTGTCATTGCTGGCGCCCATCCCTGGATGCGCTAGCTCGTTTCTCGCGGCGACCCGCCAGCAAGAGTGAGGGCCCGCAACAGGACCTAGGCGAGATTGGTGGCGTGCAGTATGACGTTGCGATAACCCGGCACCCCGTGGGCACTGGTGGGGCCTATCCACTCCTCGGCCAGCCGTTTGGCCTGCGCCAGTTCGAGGTGGGTCCGTGGCAGCAGGTTGACGATGAGGGTGCCGTGCAGGCATCTGGCCAGCGCCTGATAGATGGGAGCCTGGAACAGCAGCAGGGGATTGCCGTCCTGGCTGAACAAGTCCAGCAGCACCAGATCGTAGGCGTCCTGGCTCTGGAGCAGGAAGTGCAGGGCGTCCGCATGATGCAGCCTAGGGGGGCGCTGCGAGGCATCCTGGAAGAACTGCTGGAACAGGGTGAGGATCTCGGCGTCCAGATCCACGCAGTCGTGGCGGGCTTCGGGCCAGCGCGCCCCCAGATGACGGGTGAGATCCCCCCCTCCCAACCCCAGCTCCAGGATCCGGCTCGCCTCTGCGGGTAGCCGCTCGGCGATGCTCTGTTGATGGGGCAGGCAGAGGTGTTCCGGCTGGCTCAGGCTCATGGCGGATTGCACCACGCCGTCCATTTCCAGCCAGCGGTGGCGGGCATTTTCCAGGATGGAGAGGCGGCGTTCGGGTTTGGCACTGAGGTGCAATAAGTGATCGGCTTGGTACGCTTGCAGATTGAAGTCCATGAATTTGCACGGCAAGATGGCTTTCGACCAGTGTAACTCAAGGATGTCGCTATGTACCGGGTGGTCACTCCTCAAACGGCAGCCGAGCTGGACTCTTACTACCAGCTGCGCTGGGAGGCATTGGTGCGCAAGCTCTTCAATCTGCCCGTCGGCGCAAACTCAAGGATCTCTTTATGTACCGGGTAGTTACCCCCCAAACCCCAGCCGAGCTGGATGCCTACTACCAGTTACGCTGGGAACTCCTGCGCAAGCCCTTCAATCTGCCCGTGGGCTCCGAGCGTGACGAATACGATACCGTCGCCATTCATCGGCTGATGCTGGCCGAAGACGGTACCCCCATCGCCGTCGGTCGCCTCTTCATCGGGGGTGACGAGGCCCAGATCCGCTTTATGGCGCTGCGCCCGGAGTTTCGCGGTCAGGGGCTGGGGGCCCGCATGGTGGAGGATCTCGAGCAGCTTGCCCGGGACGAGAAGGTGAAACGGCTGGTGATGAACGCGCGCCAGGAGGCGGTGGAGTTCTATCGCAGGTGCGGTTTTCTCGAGGTGGGTGAGGGGCCCGTCTCCTTCGGCCGCATTCCCCATCGTCAGATGATCAAATCCATCAGTCCGCTGCAGACCATACAGTACCGCCCCGAGTGGTGTCAGGATCTCACCACCCGCTGGTCGAGGGGGATCCCCATCAGCGAGAAGATGGGGGTGCATATCACCCACTACGATGGCCAGACCTTCCACCTCAAGGCCAACCTGGGGGCCAACCTCAACGTCCACGACACCATGTTCGCCGGCAGCATTTACAGTCAGTGCGTGCTGGCGGGATGGGGTCTCATCTGGCTGCAGCTCAAGGAGGCCGGTCTGGGCGGGGATACAGTGCTGGCTGAGGGCAACATCAAATACTACAGACCCGTGAGCGAGGAGCCGGAGGCCAGGGTCGCCCGGGAGGGGATGCCCGCCGTGCTGGCGCCGCTCAAGAACGGGGAGTCCGCCAAGTTCAGCCTGCGGGTGCAGCTGTTCAGCGGCCGCAAACTGGCGGTGGAGTTTGTCGGCCAGTACGTGGTGCTGCCCATCAAGCGGGCGGGACACTGACCCCGCCGTCCGACATCCGTTAGCAACAAGGCCTCATGATGAGGCCTTGTTCGTCATTGCGCCGCGGTGGCGGGGGGCGTCTGCGGTCGCCGGAGCGGGCCGCTGCGCCCCTGGGCCGGATAGCGTACGCCTGTTTCCCAGTCGCAAGTGGCTTCCCCGGTCGGGAAGCGCCATTCCAGGGCCGGACTCTCAAGGGGGCCGCGCCAGAGCGCCAGCAACTCGGCACAGCGCCGTTTGTTCAGCACGCCGAGATCCAGCTGCCACTGGTCGCTGGCGAGATCGACCCCGCCCTGCAGCGCCAGCAGGTGGGTGATGGTGGAAGCCCCACCCTGCTCGATCTGCAGCTTGCCCTGCTCGGCCCTGGCCTTCAGCTTGATGTGGTAGAAGGGGGTATCCCCCTGCTGCATCGCCTGCCACAGGGTCTCGGGGGTCAGGGTGGGCGGGGCCACCTCCTTGAACCAGTTGTCCAGCAGAGGGTCTATCCCGACCTTGTCCCAGAAGGGATCCCTGGCCTCCAGGCTCAGGCTGCCCTGCAGGGTGCGGCGCCAGTTGCCGGTGGCCTGCTCCGGTTGCGGGGCCAGGTCGGCCTGCAGATCCGTCTCCAGATCCACCTTGCCCGCCAGCGAAACGGGGGCATGGAGCAGTTCGCCCCACTTCTCCAGATCCAGCTGCTTGCCCTGCAGTTGCAGGCGGCTCTCCTGCCCGGGCACCTTGCCCCATTGGCCGCTGAGGCTGAGGGAGCCCTCATCCGGCAGCTCGCTGCTGAGCCTGTTGAGCTGCCAGGCGCTGGGGGTCAGCTCCGTGTCCAGGGCGCCGTTGCGGGCACTCAAGCCGTCCCACACCAGCTCGAACCACTTGCTCTCGATGCTGGCCCGGCCAAGCAGCGGGCCCGGCTGGTTGCCCTTCAGGCTGAGATCGCTCAGATAGAGCTGCCAGCCGGTCAGGGAGAGGGGCAGGGTGTCGTCGAAGGAGAGCACCTTGAGCTTGTCGAAGGCCAGCTTGCGCACGTCGATTTGCTGCGGGCGCCAGCCCTGCCACTCCTGCCACCACCCTTCCGGCAGGCTGATGTCCATGCCGCTCAGGGCCAGGTCCTTGAGGGTCAGCTTTTGCTGTTGAGTGTCGAGGGCAAGCTCGACATTGAACTCCCCCTCGTATGCCTTGCCCTGCAGCTCGGCATCGATCTGCCGGGGGGAGAAGGCGAGCTTGCCCTCGATGGCTTCCAGCTGGAACAGGCCGCGGCCGAGATCTGACAGGGTGCCGGAGAGATAGCCGCTTGGCTGGTTGCCCGCCTGCCAGTCGAAGGCGGTGAGCTGACCGCTGAAGTTGTTGAGGGAGAGCTCCTGCTCTATGGCGTTGACGCTGACCCGATCGAGCTGGCCCCGATCCAGGGTGATGCGGCGCAGGGGGAACTCACCCTGGGGGATGTCCCCCAGTTCGACCCGCATGCCACGGGCCTTCAAGGTGTGCAGTTGCAGGCTGCGATCCGGCCAGTTCAGCACCATGCCGGTTTCCAGCAGACCGTCGAACAGGTTGGTGGTCAGCTTGTCGGTGCTCAGCACCTGCCCCTCCAGTCGCCCCTTGAGGCTGAGGCGGGCCAGGGTGAGCTGCGGCGTCTCCAGCTGGTTGATGCCGAGGCTGAGGTTGGCCTGGGGCTGGCGTTTAGGATCGATCAGCTCCCAGTCGCTCAGGGTGGCGCTCAGGCCGCGCAGGGTCAGCTCCGGGCTCAGCAGGCTCAGGTTGTCTATGGTGCTGTCGCTGATGGTGAGGGAGTGCACCGGCAGGGTCGGCAGCTGGTTGGGGAGCGGCAGCTTGATGACGGGGCGGATGAGATCCAGGTGGGCGATGCGTACGTCCCGGTTCAGCCAGTCGATGTTGTCTATCTCCAGATAGATCTTCTCCAGCTGCACCGCATCCCCGTATTGCACCTGCTCCGCCAGCAGGGTGTAGGGGTGAAGCGGGTTGAATACCAGTCGCCCTATGGTGACAGGCACGCCGGTCTGCTGGCTGATCCAGCTGGCGATGGGGCCCTTGGCACGCTCGGCGTCGAACAGGCCGAGACCGACCCAGACGAACAGCAGCAGGAAGGCAAACAGATAGAGCAGGGCGCGTAGCCAGGAATTCATCGGTGTTTTCCTCCTGTGATCTGTTGGGGGTCAGGCGTTGGAATAGTGATCCCGCAGGCCGAGCCAGCGGCGGATCAAGGGCTCGACATGGTTCGGATGCCGGTCTATCAGGAATCTGACCATCTTCTGCATATGCACATCCCCGGGTCAGGCATTGGAATAGTGATCCCGCAGGCCGAGCCAGCGGCGGATCAGGGGGTCGACATGGCTCGGATGCTTGTCCATCAAGAAGCGCGCCATCTTCTGCACCTGAGGAATGAGCGACTGGTCGCGCACCAGATCGGCGATCTTGAGATCCGCCAACCCGGTCTGGCGGGTGCCGAGCAGTTCCCCCGGGCCGCGCAGCTCGAGATCCCGCTGGGCGATCAGGAAGCCGTCGTTGGTCTCCCGCAGCACCCCGAGCCGGCTCTGAGCCGTCTTGGAGAGGGGGGCATGGTAGAGCAGCACGCAATGGGAGGCCACCGAGCCCCGGCCGACCCGGCCGCGCAGCTGGTGCAACTGGGCCAGCCCCAGCCGTTCCGGGTTCTCGATGATCATCAGGCTGGCATTGGGCACGTCTACCCCCACCTCGATGACGGTGGTGGCGACCAGCAGCTGCAAGATGCCCGTCTTGAACTCCTCCATCACCCGCTGCTTCTCGACCGGGCGCATCCGGCCATGGACCAGGCCTATGTGCAGGCCGGGCAGACGGGCTTGCAGCTCGGCTGCCGTGTCTTCGGCGGCTTGGCACTCCAGCACCTCGGACTCCTCGATCAGGGTGCAGACCCAGTAGGCCTGCTTGCCCTCGGTGCAGGCGAGTTTCACCCGCTCGATCACATCCTGACGGCGACTGTCCGGCAGGGCGACAGTGGTGATGGGAGTGCGGCCGGGTGGCAGCTCGTCGATGACGGAGGTGTCGAGATCCGCATAGGCTGTCATCGCCAGGGTGCGGGGAATGGGGGTGGCGGTCATGATGAGCTGGTGGGGATGCACCCCTTCTCGCTCCCCTTTTTCGCGCAGGGCGAGGCGCTGGTGCACCCCGAACCTGTGTTGTTCGTCGATGATCACAAGGGCCAGGCGCTGGAACACCACCTGCTCCTGGAAGATGGCGTGGGTGCCCACCACCATCTTGACGCTGCCGTCTTTGATCGCCGCCAGCGCCTCCTCCCGCGCCTTGCCCTTCTGCTTGCCCGCCAGCCAGCCCACCTTGATGCCGAGGGGTGCCAGCCAGTTGGCGAAGTTGACGGCGTGCTGTTCGGCCAGCAGTTCGGTCGGCGCCATCAGCCCCACCTGGCAGCCGTTGCCTATGGCTTGCAGCGCCGCCAAGGCCGCGACCAGCGTCTTGCCTGAGCCTACGTCCCCCTGCACCAGCCGCATCATGGGGTGGCTGCGTTGCAGATCCTGGCTGATCTCCGCCACCACCCGGTTCTGGGCCCTGGTCGGCTTGAACGGCAGGGCGCCGAGCAGCTGCTTGACCAGGGTGGGGGCCGGCTTGAGGGAACGGGCCAGCTGGGTCTGGGCCTGAGCGCGGACCTTGAGGACGGAGAGGTTGTGGGCCAGCAGCTCTTCCAGCACCAGTCGCTGCTGGGCCGGGTGCTGGCCGCTCTCGAGCAGGGCCAGCGCCACCGAGGGGGGCGGACGGTGCAGCAGACGCAGGGCGGCGGCGAGGTCTATCTGCTGGGGGTAGAGGCCGGCAGGCAGCAGCTCCTCCACGCCATAGAGGTCGAGCTGCGCCAGCGCCTGATCCGTGAGGCTGCGCAGGCTGAGCTGGCGCAAGCCTTCGGTGGTCGGGTAGACGGGAGTGAGCGCCTCTTCGGTCTGACCGGCCTGCTCTTCGCCGAGCAGCTTGTACTCGGGGTGGGCCATCTCCAGCCCGTATTTGCCGGGACGGGCCTCGCCGAAGCAGCGGATCAACCGGCCCTGGGCAAGGCTGTTCTTCTGGGCGGCGGTGAAATTGAAGAAACGCAGGGTCAGGCTGCCGGTGCCGTCGCTGATGCGGCACACCAGCATGCGGCGGCGCCCCATGACCAGCTGGGTGTCCTGGATTTCGCCCTCGACGGCGCCGTGCAGCCCGGGCGGCAGATCGCCGATGGGCCACACTTGGGTGCGGTCCTCGTAGCGCAGGGGAAGGTGGAACAGCAGATCCTGTACCGTTGCCAGCCCCAGCCGCTCGAGCTTCTCCAGCATCTTGCTGCCGACGCCCTTGAGACTGTCGAGAGGAATTTTATCCAATTTCATCAATTAGATGCCCGAAAACACTGTAAATATGTCCAGATGATAGGGGTTGTTGCTGTCTCGATGCAAGCCGCGTTGCAGGGGCAGAGGGCTCCCAAGCTGGGTGAGAGGGCACATAGGACAAAGGCCTGCCGAAACGGCAGGCCTTTGGAGGGGCAGACAGGGGAGGTTGATAAGGCCTAGATGATCCGCTTGAGCAGGATGTGGGCCCTGACCCTGTGGATCCTGGCAAGCAGCTTGCGCACCTGCTCGGGGTAATCCTTGATCTGCTCGATCTGATCGAAGTGGCTGATGCGACGGGTGTGAGCCAGTATGTTCTCGCGCTCCTTCTGGAAGCGCACGCGCAGGTGGTGGTGGCGGTCATGGACCAGCAGGCCGTTCTCCAGATCCAGCGCCCAGGCGCGGGGATTGAGGTTGTTGCCGGTGAGCAGGGCCCACTCCTCGTCCACGAAGATCCCCTTGAGGTGATAGGAGTGCTTGTCGCAACACCAGAGCATCAGGTTGAGACGGCCGCTGTCGATGTGGTGCTGGTTGCGCTCGGCAAACTTGCGCAGGTTGGTCTCGTAGAGATAGGGCAGGCCGCCTATGGTGGAGAATTTCTCCTCCGGCGGAATGAAGAAGTCGTTGGCTGTCTTGTCGCCCACCACTATGGTCACCTTGCAGCCGCGCTTGAGCAGGGCTTCCACGTCCTTGTTCAACTCCTTGGGGGGGTTGAAGTAAGGGGTGCAGATGAAGATCTCCCGCTCGGTGGCCCGCACCAGGTTGCGGATCATCCGGTTGAGCTGGTTGCCGCGCTTGCCCAGGCCCACCATGGGGGTGATGGCGATCTCCTGGCTGTTGGCCGGTATGCTCTCGAAGCGGTACTGGCTGGTGCGCAGGTTGTGCTTGAAGCGGCGGATCTGCCCCTTGAGCTGCTTGGCGCCCGGGATGCCGGGGCGATCCAGCCGCTGCACGGCCTCGCTCTTGAGGAAGACGTCATCCACGTAGTTGACCATGCTGCGGGTCAGCGCCTGGCTGTGGATCTGGTGATAGCGATCGAAGCGGTAGCGCTCCTGCTGGTGCAGGTAGATGTCGTTGAGGCTGGCACCCGAGTAGAGCAGGATGTCGTCGAAGATGAAGCCCTTGAGGTGCAGGACGCCGAGCAGCTCGCGGCCCTTGACCGGCACGCCGTAGATCTCGATCTGGTGTTCATGGCGGGCGGCCATGGCCTGATACATCAGGTGGTTGCCACCCTGTTTGCCCTTGCCGATCAGGCCGCGCTGGGCGCGGTGGAAGTCGACGAAGACCTTGATGTCGAGGGCGGGGTTGCGCTGCTTGGCGGCGTAGAGGGCGGAGAGGATTTCCCGTCCCGCCTCGTCATCTTGCAGGTAGAGGGCGATCAGATAGATACGCTGGGTCGCGTTGGCGATGAGCGAGAGGATACGGCTCTTGAAATCTTTGGCGCTGTTGAGTACCTGGAACTGATCTGCGGCAACCGCGATCTGGGGTAAACGTGCCAGCAACTGTCGATAATGTGCCGATGAATGCATAGAGAAGCCTGAAATCACGGGATGAAGCGTTCCACTCGGGGCGATGAATAGGCAATTCTAGCAACCTGCGGCGATGGGCCCAAGCAAGAATCCGTAAAAATGTCGATGGAACGCCATATCGGGGCCGCCGGAAGGGGCCCCGATACGGGGGAGTTAGAAGACGATGCTTGCCATGGCAACGATGAGGAAGGCGATGGTACCGAGCAGTGTCTCCATCACTGTCCAGGTCTTGAGGGTGGTCTTCTCGTCCATGTTGAGGAAGCGGCTGACCAGCCAGAAACCGGAATCGTTGAAGTGGGAGAGCACTGTCGCCCCACCGGCGATGGCGATGACGATGAAGGTCAGATCCAGATCGCTCAACCCGGCCGTGGCCGCGACCGTCGGCGCCATCAGGGCGGCCGTGGTGGTCAGGGCTACGGTGGCCGAGCCCTGGGCCACCCGCAGTGCGGTAGAGACCAGGAAGGCAGCCAGGATCACCGGCATGCCGGTGTCGGAGAGCACGTCAGCCAGGGCAGTGCCGATGCCGCTGGCCCGCAGCACGCCGCCGAACATGCCACCGGCACCCGTTACCAGGATGACGGCGCAGACGGGGGCCAGGGCATCGTTGCAGAACTTCTCGAGCTGCACCTTGCCCTGGGTCTGACGGAACAGCCAGAGGGCATAGAGCACTGTGATGAGCAGGGCCACCGGGGTCTTGCCGACCATGCGCAGCACGTTCACCCAGTCGGCACCCTTGTCGATCACCCCCATGACGCTCAGGGTGTTGAGGCCGGTATCCATGAAGATGAGCACCAGCGGTAGCAGCAGGATGGAGAGCACCTGGCCGAAGCTCGGCGCCTTGTCGGAGAGTCGCTCTGCGGTCTCGGTGAAGCTCGGGGGCAGGGGCAGCTCAAACTTCTTGCCGGACCAGAGCCCGAACAGATAGGCACCCAGATACCAGGTCGGCAGTGCGACCAGCAGACCCACTATGGTGAGCAGCCCTATGTTGGCGCCCAGCAGTTCGCTGGCGGCCACGGGGCCCGGGTGGGGTGGCAGGAAGGCGTGCATCACCGCGAAGGCACC
Source organism: Aeromonas sp. DSM 116730 (assembly GCF_046581335.1). Taxonomy (NCBI): domain Bacteria; kingdom Pseudomonadati; phylum Pseudomonadota; class Gammaproteobacteria; order Aeromonadales; family Aeromonadaceae; genus Aeromonas; species Aeromonas sp. DSM 116730. The sequence goes on from NZ_CP144265.1 coordinate 214,703, forward strand.
GGCGGAGGGCAGGGCATATTTGAGGACTGAGCCGCCGAACTGCTTGGCCACGCTGAAGATGATGGGCAGCATGACGATGAGGCCGGCATCGAAGAAGATAGGGAAGCCGAACAGCAGGGAGGCGATCCCTAGCGCGAAGGGGGCGCGGTGGGAGCCGAAGCGGTTGATCAGGGTGTCGGCAAGCACCTTGGCGCCCCCCGTCATCTCCAGGATCCTGCCTATCATGGCCCCCAGGCCAACCAGCAGCGCGACCGAGGCCAGGGTGCCGCCGAAACCGGTCAGCATGGTGGGGATCACCTGGTCATAGGTGACCCCGGTGGCCAGGGCCGTCAGCATGCTGACCAGGGTCAATGCCACGAAGGCATGTACCTTGAATCGCATGATCAGCACCAGCAGCATGACGATAGCGCCAGCGGCTACCGAGAGCAGGTAGGCGACATCGGGTGTGTTCATCGCTCCGTCCATAAAATGTCCTCAAATGGTTCTAGTAGTTGTTCTGCACATTTCTGTGCTCCACTTCACATTGCGCAACGTTACCGGTAACATGTTACCGGTAACGTGCTAACTTAGAACCCATCAGGTAAACGTTTTTTGAAAAGTGAGAGAGAGGTCAAATAATGGCGGGCAAGAGCATTATCGTGATGGGTGTGTGTGGCAGTGGCAAGTCCAGCATAGGCCTCAAGGTGGCCAGCGCCCTGGGCGCCAAGTTCATCGACGGTGATGATCTGCACCCCCGCGCCAACATCCAGAAGATGGCGGGCGGCAACCCTCTCAACGACGAAGACAGGGCGCCCTGGCTGGAGCGGATCCGCGATGCGGCCTACAGCCTGGAGCAGAAGAACGAGCTGGGCGTCATCGTCTGCTCGGCCCTCAAGAAGCAGTACCGCGACCAGATCCGCGAGGGCAACGAGTCGGTGCACTTCCTGTTTCTGGACGGCAGCCAGTCCCTCATTCTCGACCGGATGCGGGCACGCAAGGGCCACTTCATGCGGGAAGGCATGGTAAAAAGTCAGTTTGAGACCCTGGAGCGGCCGGATGGCGAGGCCGGTGTGTTTCGCGTCGACATAGATGGCACCTTCGAGCAGGTGGTTGACCGCGCCGTCACCGCCCTGGCGCAGGTGCAATGAGCCATTTCGCGATCCTGGCCTTTGTCGATCGCGCCCGTATTTCCGTGTTGGAGACAATCCTATGACCCATCCCGTGATCACCGAAGTGACCAACCGCATCCGCGAGCGCAGTGTCGCCCGCCGCCAGGCCTTCCTGGCCCGCATCCAGCGCCAGACCGAGCAGGGCAAGACCCGCGCCTCCCTCTCCTGTGGCAACCTGGCCCACGCCGTGGCCGCCTCCAGCTGTGATGACAAGGGGCGCATCCTCGACATGACCCGCGCCAACGTGGCCATAGTCACCGCCTACAACGACATGCTGAGCGCCCATCAGCCCTATCAGGGCTATCCGGACATCATCAAGGGGGCGCTGGCCGAGCTCGGCCACAGCGCCCAGGTCGCCGGCGGTGTGCCCGCCATGTGCGACGGCGTGACCCAGGGCCAGCCGGGGATGGACATGTCCCTCTTCTCCCGGGATCTCATCGCCCAGGCCACCGCGGTTTCCCTCTCCCACAACACCTTCGACGCCACCCTGCTGCTCGGCATCTGTGACAAGATAGCCCCGGGCCAGATCATGGGGGCCCTCTCCCATGCGCACCTGCCCACCGCCTTCGTGCCCGCCGGCCCCATGGCGAGCGGCATAGGCAACGACGAGAAGGTGAAGGTGCGCCAGCAGTACGCCGCCGGTGAAGTGGGCCGCGATGCCCTGCTGAAGATGGAGTGCGGTGCCTACCATTCGGCCGGCACCTGCACCTTCTATGGCACCGCCAATACCAACCAGCTGGTGTTCGAGGCCATGGGCCTGATGTTGCCGGGCTCCGCCTTCGTGCACCCCCACAGCGAACTGCGCCACGCCCTCACGTGCGAGGCGGCCCGCCGCATCAGCGCCATGATCCCGGGCTCCCCGGCCTACCGCCCCTTGAGCCAGGTGCTGGACGAGCGCGCCCTGGTCAACGGCCTGGTGGCCCTGCTCGCCTCCGGCGGCAGCACCAACCACAGCATCCACATGGTGGCGCTGGCCCGCGCCGCCGGCCTGGAGCTGACCTGGGACGACTTGAGCGATCTCTCCGATGTGGTGCCGCTCCTGGTGCGCATGTACCCGAACGGCCCGGCGGACGTGAATGCCTTCGAGCAGGCGGGCGCCGTGCCCGGCCTGATGCGCCGTCTGGCCGAGGCGGACCTGATCCACCTGGATGCCACCCCTGTGTTTGGCGAGATGCAGGATTACCTCAGCCGCCCCGCGCTGGTGGATGGCAAGCTGGTGTGGCAGCCGGTGGGGGAGAGCACGGATCCGAGCGTGCTGTCCGTCGCTGGCAGCGTGTTCCAGGCCACAGGCGGCACCAAGCTGCTTTCCGGCAACCTGGGCCGCGCCGTGGTCAAGGTCTCGGCGGTTGCCCCCGAATACAGGGTGATTGAAGCGCCGGCCCGGGTCTTCTCCTCCCAGCATGCGGTGGAGGCGGCCTACAAGGCCGGTGAGCTCAATCAGGACGCCGTCATAGTGGTGCGTCACAATGGCCCGGCCGCCAACGGCATGCCGGAGCTGCACAAGCTGATGCCGGTGCTCGGCAACCTGCAGAAGGCCGGCCACAAGGTGGCCCTGGTCACCGACGGTCGCCTCTCCGGCGCCTCCGGCAAGATCCCGGCCGCCATCCACGTCACCCCGGAAGCGCTGCACGGCGGGGCCATAGGCCTGTTACAGGATGGCGATCTGCTGCGGGTGGACGCCGACAGCGGCCGCCTCGACTGCCTGACCGATTTGAGCGGCCGCACCCAGGCCGACATCGACCTCACCCTGGAACAAGAGGGGTGGGGCCGTGAACTGTTCAGCGTGATGCGTCGCGCGGTATCGAGCGCCGAGTGCGGCGCCACCATCTTTGACTGAGGAAGAGTTATGCAGAACTGGAAAGTGACCCCTGCCGAGGTGTTTGCCGCCTCTCCGCTGGTACCCGTGATGGTCATCAACGACCTGGAGCAGGCCCTGCCGATGGCCAAGGCGCTGCTGGATGGCGGCATCTCTGTGTTCGAGATCACCCTGCGCACCCCGGTGGCCCTCGACGCCATCGCCCTCATCGCCAAGGCGATGCCGGATGCCATGGTCGGTGCCGGTACAGTGCTCAACTGCGCGCAGTTTGACGCAGCCGTGGCCGCCGGTGCCCGCTTCGTCATCTCCCCGGGGATGACTCCGGCCCTGCTGGCCCACGCGGCCAGGAGCACTGCGCCGTTGATCCCGGGGGTGGCGACACCGTCCGAGGTGATGCAGGCGCTGGAAGCGGGCTACGACCACCTGAAATTCTTCCCGGCCGAGGCCAACGGCGGCACCAAGGCGCTGGCCGCCATAGCCGCGCCCCTGCCCCAGGTGAAATTCTGCCCCACCGGCGGCATAGGCCCGAAAAACGTGGCCGACTACCTGGCGCTCAAATGCGTAGCCACGGTCGGCGGCTCCTGGATGCTGCCCGCCGATGCGGTCAAGAGCGGCAACTGGGAGGAGGTGACCCGCCTCTCCCGCGAAGCGGTTGAAATGGTTAAACGCTAAGCGCCCATCGTTTAGATAAATTGAACAGGCCACCCAAGGGTGGCCTGTTGTTTTTCCGGCTCCGGGAGGCCGGAAAGTCATTTGCATGGAGCCGCCGGCTGCCTTAAGGTCGGGGTCGGTTCCTCACACTGCCGCCCCTTATGAGCTTTCTTCACCACTCCTACCCGCTGGGGCACCTCACCGCCCTGCACTGCCACTCCCAGGCCCAATACTGCTACCTGCACCAAGGCGGCGGCGTCATCACAGGTCACGATGGGGGCGGCTTGCTGGTGGCCGGCCAGCTCTGCCTCATCCCCGCCGGCTGGGCACACGAGTTTCGCGTGTTGCGCCACTCCCGGCTCTCGCTGCTCTACAGCCCGCAACCGGCATGCACCACTTTCAGTCAGTTGCAGGTGAACCCCATGCTGGCGGGCCTCTTTGCCCGCCTGCCTGAGCTGGGGGAGGGAGAGACGCAGGATGCCTATCTGAGGGTGCTGCGCCACGAGCTGGGACTCGCCGCTCCGCTGGCGGGGCAGCTCCCCCTGGCCGTGGATCTGGATCCGCGCCTGCTACGGGTGCTGGAGAGGGTATGCCAGGCCCCCTCCGTCAAGGTGACGCTGGAGGCGCTGGCCCGTGACTGCGGCGCCTCGGTGCGCACCCTCAATCGCCTCTTTGCCCGTCAGCTGGGGTGCAGTTTTCGTCAGTGGCGGGAGCGGGTGTTGATGGGGCGGGCCCGTCAGTTGCAACACCAGGGGATGGCGCCTGCCGAGATTGCCGGGATCCTCGGCTATGAGGATCCCGAGGCCTTCTCGGCGGCCCTGGCGCGGGTGCAGGGCCGTGGCTCAGCGCCGTGAGCCTATATCTGCGTCCTCCTTGCCCCCCGCCAGCAGGCAGGTGACCTCCTCGGTGTGACAGAGCCGGCCATCGCGAAAGGTGAAGAGGCCGCTCACTTTGCAGGTCAGGGTGCCGCCATCCTGGCGGGTGGCTCGAACCAGATGGGTGGAATGTACCCGCTCCCCCAGCTCCAGGGTGGCGACAAACTCGATGGCGGCCTCCGCCAGATGGCCTCTCAAGGCGGCGATATGCTGGTGAAAGGCGGCGTAGTCGAGGGTCTCGCCATTCACCTGCTGGCAATAGTCGGGGCTGAACCAGGTGTCGAGCTCGGCCAGGGTGAAGCCGGGATCGCAGATGACGCGCTGCAGGCAGGTCTTCAATCTTTCTGTGTGATTCATCTTCTGCTCCTGAATGTGGGACAAGCTGCGCCAGCATAAGTCAGTGAGCAGGGAGGGATCCCGGGAGGACGCGCCATCATGGCGGTCACAGGCGCCAAGGTGGCGCCGGGTGGGTGTGAAGGGGCGGGATCAGCCCAGGCTCTCCCCCTCATAGAGGGAGAAGCCCATGTCCTTGCGGTGCTCGGTCTGGGGTTGCCCATTGAGCCTGGCCAGCAGCATGGCGGCCGCCTCGCGACCTATGGCCTCGCGGGGGGTGCTGATGCTGGCGAGCTTGGGGGTCATGGCGTGGCCTATGTCGAGGGCGTTGCAGCCGGCGATGGCAATCTGCTGGGGCACGGGTATCCACTTGGCCTGGCACTGCAGCAGGGCGCCGACAGCAACGTCGTCGTTGGTGCAGAACAGGCCGTCGAGGTCGGGGTAGCGGGCCATGGCCTGCTCCAGCAGCTCGCCCCCCAGGGTGAAGCTGGAGGACTGTTCGGTCAGCAGGTGCTGGCCATCCAGGCCGAAGTCCGCCATCGCCTGGTAGTAGCCCTCCATCCGCAGCTGGGTGCGCACATCGAGGCGCGCCCCCAGGTAGACCACCTTGCGCCGTCCCCGGCGCAGCATCTCTGTTACCATGGCCCGGGCGGCGGCGCGGTGATCCATGCCGACCACCATGTCGATGGGGGAGAGCGGCAGATCCATGGTCTCCACCACTGGAATGCCGGCGGTGGCGATCATCTTGCGGGTGCGCTCCGTGTGCTGGGTGTCCGAGAGGATGAGGCCATCCACGTTGTAGGAGAGCAGGGAGGCAACCTGCTCCTCCTCCCGCTCCGGGCTGTAGCCATAGTGGGCGAGCAGGGTCTGGTAGCCGGCGGGCCGGGTCACCGCCTCTATGCCGTGGATCACCGCCGAGAAGACCTGGTTGGAGAGGGAAGGGATCAGTATGCCGATCGCCTTGCTGGTGGCGTTGGAGAGCATGTCCGGCGCCCGGTTCGGGATGTAGCCGAGCTCCTCCACCGCCGCGGCGATCCGCTCACGGGTGCCTTCGGCCACGGCGGACGGGTCACGCAGGTAGCGGCTGACCGTCATCTTGGTGACCCCGGTCAGGTCGGCGATGTCCTGCAGTGTGGGGCGGCGCTTGCGGGTGTCGTTCATCTCGGGATCCGGCAAAGAATGTTACAGGTAACATTACCGTTTTTGCGCAATAAAGTCAGCATATGACGCCATCACAGGAGAGGCTGGGGATGATCAAGGGCAAGTGTTTCGAGGGGAAGAGGTTCGAGCAGCAGGAGGTGGAGGGGGAGCAGTTCTCGGAGTGCCGCTTTATCGACTGCAACTTCTCCTGGCTGGATCTGAGCGATAGCCGCTTCGTCGATTGCAGCTTCTACGATCGGGAGAGTGAGCGGGGCTGCCTGTTGCAAGGCTGCGACCTGCGGGAGGCGAGCTTTCTGCGCTGCGATCTCACCCTGGCGGATTGCAGCCGCAGCCAGTGTCTGGGGCTGGAGATGCGCGACTGTCAGGCGGTCGGCATCAACTTCGGCCACGCCAGCTTCGCCAACCAGATCACCGCCAAGAGCTACTTCTGCGAGGCCCATCTTACGGGAAACAACTTCAGCTACGCCAACTTCGACGGCTGCCTGCTGGAGAAGTGCGAGCTCGGCGGCAACCGCTGGCAGGGGGCCAGCCTGCTGGGGGCCTCGCTAGCGGGATCCGATCTCAGCGGCTCCGAGTTTGGGCAAATCGACTGGACCAGCTTCAACCTGCAGGGCTGCGATCTGCGCCAGTGCGATCTGCCCGGGCTGGATCTGCGCCGGGTCAACCTGGACGGCGTGCAGATAAACGAGGAGCAGCAGCAGACCCTGCTGGAGCAGATAGGCCTGGTCGTCTTCCCCTGAGACGGGGAAAACGATGTAAGTTTTCACCAACCAGGACGGGCGGTGCGGCTCTTCCCCCGCAAAGCAAAAAGCCTGCGTGATGCAGGCTTTTTGCTGGGGGAGTTGTGAGGGTATGCCGCCGTTCGCTCCCTTCTCCCCTCGCGGGAGAAGGGCTGGAGATGAGGGGGCGCTGGCAACGCTCGGACCCTAGCGTATGGCCAGTTGTCGGGCCCCGCCAAGGGTGGGCTTTGCATCTGGCCAGCTGTCGTGGGCCGGGTTGAGGGCCTCGCCAAGGTGGGCTCAGCGTCTGGCCAGCCACTTGGTCGGGTTGATGGCTTCGCCCTGGTAGCGGATCTCGAAGTAGAGGCCGGGTCTGTCCTGGCCGCCGCTGTCGCCGACCAGGGCCACGGGTTCACCCTGCTCCACGCTCTGGCCCACCTGACGCAGCAGCGACTGATTGTGACCGTAGAGGCTCATATAGCCGCGGCCGTGGTCTATCACCAGCAGCATGCCGAAGCCGTCCAGCCAGTCCGCATAGACCACCTGGCCCGGCGCCACCGCCTTGACCTGGGTACCCTCGCTTGCGCCTATCAGGGTGCCCTTCCACTTGAGCTCGGCGGTGCGCGGCGAACCGTAGGAGATGAGGATGGGCCCCTGTACCGGCCAGCGCAGGCTGCCGTTGGTGCTGAGGCCGTTGTAGCCGCCACTGGCCTTGGTGGTGCTGCTGCGCGCGGCGGCTTGTTGCTTCGCCACCCGGTTCTGCTGTTCGGTGACCCTCTGCTGCTCGGCGGCGAGCCGTTGTTGTTCGCCCGCCTTCTGCTGCTGGGTCGCGATCCGCTGTTGCTCCGCAATCCGCTTCTGCTCGGCGGCCAGGCGCTGGGCCTCCAGGCGGCGCTGGCGCTCCTGCTCGGCCTTGATCTTGGCGAGGCGCTCCCGCTCGGCCCGCTCGCGGCGTTCCTTCTCTTCCTGCTGGCGACGCAACTCTTCCAGCCTGGCCTTCAGGGCCTTCTCAGCCTTGACCAGCTTGGTGAGCTTCTGTTCGTCGTTTTGCACCGACTGCTGCAACTGGTTGCGCACCTTGGCACGGCTCTGCTGGCTGGCCAGCAGGCTCTGGTGATGCTGCTGCTGTTCACTCAGCAGTGTCTGCAGCCTGGTCTCGGTCTCTTTGGTGGCCAGCTGGTTTTTCGCCAGCTTGTTGCGGGTGGCGCGCAGGGCGTCTATGGCCTCGATGCGAGCCTTGTTGAGATAGTCGTAGTAATCGAGAGAGCGGCTCAGCTTGGCCGGATCCTGCTGATTGAGCAGCAGTTTGAGGTAGTCGTGGTTGCCCGCCTGGAAGGCGCTTTCCGCCTGCTTGGCCAGCAACTGTTTCTGGTGTTTGGCTTGTTGTTCCAGCGCCAGCTTGTCCTGCTGCAGGTCGGCCAGCTTCTGCTGGTTCTGCTTCAGTTGCAGCCGGGTCTGATCCAGCTTGGCGGCGGCGGCCGAGATGGCCTGCTCGTCAGCCTTGAGCTGGGTGTTGAGCTTGGCAAGCTCCTGCTTGCTGAGCTTGAGGGTCTTCTGCTGTTCCTTGATCTCGGACTGCATGGCCCCCAGCTGCTGGTTCGCAGCCTGGGCCGTGCCGGCGCCGCCGACCAGGCAAAAAAACAGCGCGCCGGCCAACAGGCCGACGCGACTGGTTTTCTGTGAAATAACTTCGCATCCCCGCATGGGGCAGGATTATTTCAGAATCATCAGGGGCTTGCCAGTCATTTCCGGCGGCACAGGCAGACCCATAAGGGTCAGCATGGTCGGGGCCAGATCGGACAGTTTGCCACCTTCAGCAACCTCGGCTTTGCGACCGAAATAGATGAGGGGAACCGGCAGATTGGTGTGGGCGGTGTGGGCCTGACCAGTCTCTTCGTCCAGCATCTTCTCGGCGTTGCCGTGGTCGGCGGTGATCAGGCACTCGCCACCCACTTCCGCCAGGGCCTCGGTGACGCGACCTATGCAGTGGTCAACGGCTTCGCAGGCCTTGACGGCCGCATCGAACACGCCGGTGTGGCCAACCATGTCGCCGTTCGGGTAGTTGCAGATGATGACGTCGTACTTGCCGCTCTTGATGGCGCCGACCAGCTTGTCGGTCAGCTCTTCGGAGCTCATTTCCGGCTGCAGGTCATAGGTGGCCACTTTCGGGCTGGCGACGATCTCGCGGTCTTCACCGGTAAAGCAATCTTCTTCGCCACCGTTGAAGAAGAAGGTGACGTGAGCGTACTTCTCGGTCTCGGAGATGCGCAGCTGGGTCTTGCCCTGCTTGGCCAGCCACTCGCCCAGGGTGTTGACCAGGGCAGTGGGCGGGTAGGCGCAGGCGGTTTTGATGTCGGCCGCGTACTCGGTCAGCATCACGAAGTTCAGCGCCGGGGTGGCGGCACGGGCGAAGCCGGTGAAGTCGCTGTCGACGAAGGCGCGGGTGATCTCGCGGGCACGGTCGGCACGGAAGTTCATGAAGATCAGCGCATCGCCGTCGATCATAGGGGCAGCGTCGCCGATGCGGGTGGCCTTGACGAACTCGTCGTTCTCCTCACGGGCATAGGCGGCAGCCAGGGCGTCGGTGGCGTTGTCGGCGGTGAACTCGCCCTTGCCCTGGGTCATCAGGTCATAGGCTTGCTGCACGCGATCCCAGCGGTTGTCACGGTCCATGGCGAAGTAACGGCCGATCATGGAGGCGAAACGACCCTTGCCCAGGCGGGCGAACAAGGCGTCGAACTGCTCGATGGAGGACTGGGCGGAGCGCGGCGGCACGTCGCGGCCATCCAGGAAGGCGTGGAAGTAGATCTTCTCGGCGCCACGCTTGGCGGCCATCTCGATCATGCCCATGATGTGCTCTTCGTGGCTGTGCACGCCACCCGGGGACATCAGACCCATGATGTGCACGGCCTTGCCCTTGGTCACGGCAGCGTCAACAGCCTTGCCCAGCTCGACGTTCTGGAAGAAGTCGCCGTCCTGGATGTCTTTGGAGATGCGGGTCAGCTCCTGATAGACGATGCGACCGGCGCCTATGTTGACGTGGCCCACTTCGGAGTTGCCCATCTGGCCGTCCGGCAGACCCACATCCAGGCCGGAGCCGGAGATCAGGGTGCTGGTGTAGTCACGGGCCAGGCGGTCCAGGTTCGGGGTCTTGGCGGCGGCAACGGCGTTGTGCTCTTGCTTGGTGCTGTAGCCCCAACCGTCCATGATGACCAGAACCAAAGGTTTCTTAGCTGTTGACATAAGACTATGTCCTCTCGGATAGGAATGAATTGCGGGAAGTGAAACTAGCGTAATATTACTACATCTGCCGAAATAGTCACCTGATAGCCAAGTCCCTCTTCCACCTCTGTTTTTACCTGTTATCCGGCTGTATTTGGCATGTTGCCGGCTTGTCTTTGTGCACGGTTCTCCCCCTGGCGCCACTCCCCCGAAGCGGGTGGCTGCCCCGTCCCCAAGCCGGTTTGGGGGCGGGCAATCCCTGATGGGAGCTTGCTCTCGCTTTGCCGCCAAGATGGCTGATCTTATCAAGGGCCCCATGTATACTCGGGCCCTTGTCTTGGTCCCTGGATAGTAGAAGATGCAAGAGTATTTGGATTTTGCGGCCCGCAACCCGCTGCTGGCAGCAGCCTGGTTCGGCCTGGCAGGCACCCTGGTGTACACCACTGTGCGTGCTCGTTTTTCTCCGGTGAAGGCGGTGAACAATCACGGTGCCACCCTGCTGATCAACCGTGAAAATGCCACCGTGGTGGACATTCGCAGTCAGGATGAGTTTGCCAAGGGTCATCTGGCCGGCGCCCATCACCTGCCCCTCACCCAGATCCAGGCGAACAATCTGGGAGCGGTTGAAAAGCACAAAGATGCCCCCATCATAGTGGTGTGCGAGTCGGGGATGACCGCTGGTGGCGCGGGTCGCCAACTGAGCAAAGCCGGTTTCAAACAGGTATATGTGCTCAGCGGTGGCATGGCCCAATGGCGTGCAGATAATCTGCCGGTGACCAAAAAACGCTGATTTAAGGGCCTGCGCCCACTCATTGTCTTAAAAAGGAATCAAACGAAATGGCTGACGAAATCAACAACCAGGAAGTGCAACCGGAATTCCACATCCAGCGTGTCTACACCAAGGATGTCTCCTTCGAAGCCCCCAATACTCCGCACATCTTCCAGAAAGAGTGGCAGCCGGACGTCAAGCTGGACATGGACACCAAGACCAATGTCCTGGCTGACGGCGTGTACGAGGTCGTGCTGACCCTGACCGTGACCTGCAAGCTGGAAACCGAGACCGCCTTCCTGTGTGAAGTGCAGCAGGCCGGTATCTTCACCATCGGCAACCTGCCGGAGCCACAGCTGGCACACTGCCTGGCCGCCTTCTGCCCGAACATCCTGTTCCCCTATGCCCGCGAAGCCGTGGCCAACCTGGTGAGCAAGGGTTCCTTCCCGCAGCTGAACCTGGCACCGGTCAACTTCGACGCCCTGTTTGCCCAGCACATGGCACAGGTTCAGGCCCAGCAGGCGACTGCGGAAGCCTGATAATGGCCGACCAGATCGCAATCTCGGTCTTGGGGGCGGGGTCTTATGGCTCCTCCCTTGCCATTTCTCTGGCGCGCAACGGCCATCCGACCCTGCTGTGGGGTCACGATCCCGCCCATGTCGCCGAGCTGGAACAAGATCGCTGCAACAAGGCGTTTTTGCCTGATGTCCCTTTCCCCGCCGATCTGCAGCTGACTGCCGATCTGCAAGCGGCGGTGCAGGCTGCTCCCGTGTTGCTGCTGGTGGTGCCGAGCCATGTGTTCGGTCAGGTGCTGGCCCGAATCAAACCCTTCCTGCGCCCGGATACCCGTATCGCCTGGGCCACCAAGGGGCTGGAGCCGGACAGCGGCCGCCTGCTGCAGGACGTGGCCCGTGACGTGCTGGGGGAAACTATCCCGCTGGCGGTGATCTCCGGTCCGACTTTCGCGAGAGAGCTGGCCGCCGGCCTGCCGACCGCCATCTCTGTGGCGTCGACCCACGACGACTTCGCCGACGATCTCTCGCAACTGCTGCACTGCGGCCGCTCGTTCCGGGTCTATACCAATCCGGACTTCATCGGTCTGCAGCTGGGCGGTGCGGTCAAGAACGTCATCGCCATCGGCGCCGGTCTCTCCGACGGGCTGGGTTTTGGCGCCAACGCCAGAACCGCGCTCATCACCCGGGGCCTGGTAGAGATGCAGCGCCTCGGTGCCGCATTGGGTGCTGATGCCAAGACCTTCATGGGAATGGCAGGGCTCGGGGATCTGGTGCTGACCTGTACCGACAACCAGTCCCGCAACCGTCGCTTCGGTCTGGCTCTCGGGGCCGGCAAGTCGGTGGAAACCGCCATGACCGAGATCGGTCAGGTGGTGGAAGGCTATCGCAACACCAAGGAGGTGCATCTGCTGGCGGCCCGTTGTGGCGTCGAGATGCCCATCTGCGAGCAGATCTTCAAGGTGCTGTACGAAGGCAAGAACCCGAAAGAGGCGGCCATCGCCCTGCTGTCGCGAGACAAGAAGGACGAGTAATCTGCCCGCCGCAGAATGCAAAAGGCCCCGCCAGCTGGCGGGGCCTTTTCTTTGCCGTAAAGGACAAATCAATAGTAGGAGTGATCGCCACGCTGGTGCTCGGTGGCATCTTTCACGCCGTTGAGCTCGCCCGGGAATTTCTCCAGCAGCTGCTTCTCGATCCCCTCTTTCAGGGTGTAATCCACCTGTGAACAGCCGTTGCAACCACCACCGAACTGCAAAATCGCCAGCTTGTCGTCGGTGATGTCAATCAAGGTCACCTTGCCGCCGTGACCGGCCAGCATGGGGTTCACCTCTGACATCAGCACGTATTCGATGCGATCGGCCAGGGGGGCATCGTCGGCCACCTTGCGCATCTTGGCGTTGGGCGCCTTGAGGGTGAGCTGGGAGCCCATCTGATCGGTGACGAAGTCGATGGTGGCATCGATCAGATAAGGGGCGCTCAGGGGATCGACCAGACAGTCGAAGCCGCTGAAGGGCAGGTGTTGATCTTCCGGATCGACCGCGTCGGGTGGGCAATAGGATACGCCGCACTCGGCATTCTGGGTTCCCGGATTGACCACAAACACCCGGATGTTGGTGCCATCAGGCTGCTTCTCCAGCAACTTGCGGAAGTGGGCCTGGGCGGTGTCGGAAATGCTGATCATCACTATCCTCATAAACCTGAGTGTACGACTAGGGTATTCATGATAACTCTCTTGGCGGGGCTTGGGTAGCGTGTCGATGGCTACCCTATGTGACCCTGAGCGCAACAAGCGCATGACAAGACGCCAGACCGCTATTTCCTCCTATCCATGCCGCCCCGGCTATTTGATGCGCCTCTGCGTGCGGCAAAGTGCCCACACTTCCACCTTCTCAACGCCACTTTTGCGGAGTAAACGGCTGAGCTGGCCGGCGGTGGCGCCTGTGGTGACCACATCGTCGAGCAGGGCTACGTGACGATAGCTGTGGGGTGCTATCTGAAAGGCGCCGCGCAGGTTGCGCCGCCGCTGGCCGGCACTGAGCCGGGTTTGCTGCGGAGTGGCCCTGATCCTGCGCAGCAGCCGGGTGTCGCAGGGGATGCCGGTGAGCGCGCCAAGGGCCAGTCCAATCTCTTCCGCCTGATTGAAGCCGCGCCACCACTGGCGCCACCAGTGCAGGGGGACCGGAATGATGGCCTCGGGGGGATCGTCTCCCTCCAGATGGTCGGCCAGCAGGCGGGCGAGCAGCGGCGCCAGCAGGATCTGGCCCGAGTATTTCAGCCGGGGAATGAGCAGGGAGTAGGGGAGCTGATAGTCGCCTATTACCTGCAGTCGCTCCCAGGGCGGCGGCCTGCGCTGGCAGCGTCCGCACAGCAGCTCGTTTCCTGCATGGTGCTCTGGCAAGGGGGCCGCGCACAGCCTGCATTTGCGGCAAGGCTGGAGCAGGGAGTGCTGACACCAACTGCACAACAGAGGCTGGTCATCACAGGGCTGGCGACAGAGCAGGCAGAGGCCGAGCCAGTCGGACCGGCTGCCGAGGATCGGACTTGCTTTGGCGAACAGCCGCTTTAACATGCAGGCTCCAAGCAGATGAACAGGGATCTTGAGTCTAGATGAGCGTATCGGTTGAGCGGTTTGGCCAGGGTCAGGACCTGGTGTTGTTGCATGGCTGGGGCCTGAATGGTGCTGTCTGGCACGGCATTGCCCAACAGTTGTCGGCCCACTATCGGTTGCACCTGGTGGACTTGCCCGGGTTTGGCAACAGCTCCCTTGGCGAGGGGTGTGACTACTCCTTGCCCTGGCTGGCGGAGCAGGTCGCCACAGTCCTGCCGGAAAAATGCCATCTGCTCGGCTGGTCCCTCGGTGGTCTGGTGGCGAGCCAACTGGCCCTGACCCGGCCCGAGCGCCTTCACTCCCTCATCACGGTCGCCAGCTCCCCCTGCTTCATGGCCCGTGAAGACTGGCCCGGCATAGCCCCCAAGGTGTTGGCGGGGTTCAATCAGATGCTGGCTGGGGACTTCATGCAGACCATAGAGCGCTTCCTGGCGATCCAGGCCATGGGCAGCGAGCATGCCAGAAACGACATTCGCCAGTTGCGTCACTGGCTGGCGGAGCGTCCGGCCCCCCAGCTTGCCGCGCTGGAGGCGGGTCTCGGCCTGCTGGCCGACGTGGATCTGCGGGATGCGCTGGTCGGCCTGGATCTGCCCTGGCTGCGCATCTATGGCAGGCTGGATTCCCTGGTACCTAAGGCGGCCATACCGCTGCTGGACGAGCGCTATCCTGCGAGTCGCAGCCTGGTGCTGGAGAAGGCCTCCCACGCCCCCTTCATCTCCCATCCAGAGCCTTTTATTACCCTGTTGCGACAGTTCATTGGCTGATCCTTGAGCGACATGCTTCAATAACGCCTCTAGGTGGTGGATAATCAGCCAACCATGAAAGGAGTGAGCCGATGCGTATCGATTCTGCCATGACCACGGGCGTACAGGGATTCCAGCGGGCCGAGCAACTGGCCGGTCAGGCATCCGGGCAGCTCGCCCGCTTCAACACCCCGGCGGGCGACCAGGTACAGGTGACGGACGAGCTGGTCAATCTCAAGGTGGCCGAGCTGCATGCCGGCGCCTCTGCCAAGGTGATCCAGACCGCCAGCGACATGTTGGGCACCCTGATAGACATCAAGGTGTGAGATGAACATCAGCGTCAGTCTGCCGTCCTTTATCCCCAATCAGCTGCAACCGCAGACTGAATCGGCGCAGACTGACAACCGTCGTGCTGAGCTGGTGCCTCCCGCACGCCAGGGTGAGGCCTCCGCCGCCGAGTCCGGTGTCGCCTCCCAGAAAGACAAGGCCAGAGCCGCCCAGGCCAATCCCAATCCGCCCGCCGCTTCGACCCGGGATAATGCGCAGGCCAGCCCGACGCCCCCGTCCCATCGCTTCGTCGAGGCCACGGGGGAGGAGAGCCAGCGCCGGCAGCAGCAGGATCCCGAACAGCAGGAGCAACAGAGGCAGCAGCGCCAGCTGGCCGCGTTTGCTGAGCGGGATCTCGAGGTACGCAAGCATGAACAGGCGCACCAGATGGCAGGCGGCGAGCATGCGGGCAGCCCCAGCTACCAGTTTTCCCATGGGCCGGATGGCAAGCGTTATGCCACCGGGGGTGAGGTGGCCATCGACATCGGCGCCATCCCGGGCGATCCGGCTGCCACTCTCGCCAAGATGCAGCAGGTGCGTGCCGCCGCCCTGGCACCGGCAGAGCCCTCGTCACAGGATCTGAGCGTGGCCCGCGCCGCCACCGTCAAAGAGGCCCAGGCTCGCAAGGAGTTGATGGAGGTCAAGGGCGCTTCAATCGGGCCGCTCGGCGCCTACATGGAGAGGCGCAATCAGGTGATAGCCCAGCACTACCAGCAGGCCGTCAGGCCCGCCCCTCGTCAGACCTTCAGCCAGGACATCTGAGCGAGCCAGGGCTGGCGCAGGCGTTTCGAACAGATGTAAAAAAGCCCCTCGCGGGGCTTTTGTTATTTCAGGGCAATCACTTCTTCATCTTGGAGAGGGCGGCGGCGAAGGCGTTGCCCATGGCGCCACCGGCAGGGGTGCCCTGCTTCGGCTCCTGCCTGGGTCTGGCGTTGCCTGCACCCGATGGGCGGGATTCCGCCGGCTTGCGGGCGGGTTGTCCCGCTTTCTCGTCGAGGCGCATGGTCAGGCTGATGCGCTTGCGCGGTACATCCACCTCCAGCACCTTGACCCGCACTATGTCCCCCGCCTTGACCACCTCGCGGGGATCCTTGACGAAACGATCGGTCAGGGAGGAGATGTGCACCAGCCCGTCCTGATGGACGCCGATGTCGACGAAGGCGCCGAAATTGGTGACGTTGGTGACCACACCTTCCAGCACCATCTCGGGCACCAGGTCGCTTATCTTCTCCACCCCGTCCCTGAAGGTGGCGGTCTTGAACTCGGGGCGCGGATCCCGGCCCGGCTTGTCCAGCTCGCCTATGATGTCGGTGACTGTGGGCACGCCGAATTGCTCGTCCGTGTAGTCGGCCGGTTTCAGGCTGCGCAGCAAGCTGCTGTTGCCGAGCAGGCTGTCGACTGTCTGTTCAAGTTGGGCGAGGATCCGCTCCACCACCGGATAGGACTCCGGGTGCACCGCCGAGCCGTCCAGCGGATTGTTGCCGCCACGAATGCGCAGGAAGCCGGCACACTGCTCGAACGCCTTGGGCCCGAGTCGGCTCACCTTCAGCAGTTGCTGGCGGCTCTTGAAGGCGCCGTGCTCATCCCGATAGGCGACTATGTTCTGGGCCAGGGTCTGGGAGAGGCCGGAAACCCGGTTGAGCAGGGCGACCGAAGCGGTATTCACATCCACACCGACCGCGTTCACGCAATCCTCGACCACGGCATCCAGCCGGCGGGCCAGCTGGCTCTGGCCGACGTCGTGCTGGTACTGGCCCACGCCTATGCTCTTGGGGTCGATCTTGACCAGCTCGGCCAGGGGATCCTGCAGGCGGCGGGCGATGGAGACGGCGCCACGGATGGAGACGTCGAGATCCGGGAACTCCTGGGAGGCGAGCTCGGAGGCGGAGTAGACCGTGGCGCCTGCCTCGCTCACCACTATCTTCTGCGCCTTGGCGGCGGGGTAGCGCTCGAACAGATCGCTCACCAGGCGGTCGGTCTCCCGGGAGGCGGTGCCGTTGCCTATGCTGATGAGCTCGACCTTGTGCTTCTGGCACAGCTCGCTCAGGGTCTTGAGGCTCTGGTCAATCTGGCGCTTGGGTTCGAACGGGTAGATGGTGGCGTGATCGACCAGCTTGCCGGTGGCATCCACCACGGCTACCTTGACCCCGGTGCGGATGCCGGGATCCAGCCCC
Organism: Aeromonas sp. DSM 116730; assembly: GCF_046581335.1. Lineage (NCBI taxonomy): Bacteria > Pseudomonadati > Pseudomonadota > Gammaproteobacteria > Aeromonadales > Aeromonadaceae > Aeromonas > Aeromonas sp. DSM 116730. Next base: position 231,761 of record NZ_CP144265.1, read on the forward strand.
ATGGTGCAGCGCATGCCGGCCGGCGCTGCCATCAGCAGATCCTTGAGGTTCATGGCGAACACCTTGATCGCCTCGTCCTCTGCCGATTCGCGGATGCGGCCGATAAGCTCGGTTTCCATCTGCAGGGAGAGCTTGATCTTCCAGGTCCAGCTCACCACCCCCTGCAGCCACTTGTCGGCCGGACGGCTCTGCAGATTGAGTTTGAGGTGATGGGCGATGATCCCTTCGCAGGGGCTGGCACTCTCATCGTCACCGGTGACCAGCGCCAGGTTGAGGATCCCCTCGTTGCGCCCGCGCAGCATGGCCAGCACCCGGTGGGAGGGGGCCTTGTGCAGCGGTTCGTCATGTTCGAAGTAGTCCTTGAACTTGGCCCCTTCCTGCTCCTTGCCGGCCACCACGCGGGCACGCAGGGTGGCGTTGTGCCACAGGTAGTCACGCAGCTTCTCCAGCAGGTCGGCCTGCTCGGCGAAGCGCTCCATCAGGATGTAACGGGCGCCGTCGAGGGCGGCCTTGCTGTCGTTTATTCCCTGCTCGGCATTGAGGAAGCGGGCTGCCGCTTGCTCGGGATCCTTCATGGGATCGGTGAGCAACAGGTTGGCCAGCGGCTCCAGCCCAGCTTCGATGGCCATCTGCCCCTTGGTGCGACGCTTGGGCTTGTAGGGGAGGTAGAGATCTTCGAGCCGGGTCTTGCTGTCGGCACCGTTCAGCTCGCGCGCCAGCTCGGGGGTCAGCTTGCCCTGTTCCTCGATGGAGCGAAGGATCACCTGGCGGCGATCCTCCAGTTCACGCAGATAGCCGAGGCGGCTCTCCAGGGTACGCAGCTGACTGTCGTCCAGACCGCCGGTCACCTCCTTGCGATAACGGGCGATAAAGGGAACGGTCGAGCCTTCATCCAGCAGGCGCACGGCGGCCTGCACCTGTTCCGGGCGGGCATTCAGCTCACCGGCAATCTGTCTCTCAATTACATGGCTGTGCATCTGGGGTCTCTGTGGTCGGGTCCTGTCTAACTGGCCAGCACGGGGCTATGTCGCCGTACAGGGGGTCTGTCCTAGCGGTACTCAAGGTACCAGCCAAGCCACTGCCGCGCGGGCCGGTTGGCGCCGCAAGGCGCCGGGTGTGAGCACTATATGAGGTCGACGCTGGGGATGCCACCCCGGGCAAGGGTGCCAGCCTGACCCCGCAGGGGCAGGTGGTCACCGGGGCGGGTGGGCCCGCGCTCTCCCGGCAGGGTCACTTGGGGTAGCTGATGTCGTTGACATACCAGCAGGCGTCACCCACTGGCGTGCGCACTATTGCCTCGTCGCCGACCTCTTTCTTGAGCAGGGCGCGGGCCATGGGGGAGTCGATGGAGATGTAATCCTTGCGACCGAAGATCTCGTCATAGCCGACGATGCGAAAGCGCTTGGTCTCTCCCTCTTCACTCTCCACCTCGACCCAGGCGCCGAAGAACACCTTGCCCTCCTGGGAGGGGGAGTAATCGACTATGGTCAGCTCTTCTAGGCACTTGCGCAGGTAGCGAACCCGGCGGTCTATCTCCCGCAACCGCTTCTTGTTGTACTGGTAGTCGGCGTTCTCGCTGCGATCCCCGAGGCTCGCCGCCCAGGCCACCTTCTTGGTGACCTCGGGTCTCTCCTCGCGCCACAGGGTGTCGTGCTCCTGCCGGAGCTGGTTGTAGCCTTCACGGGTGATGAGTTTGGTTTTCATGGGCTTATCAGTCCCTGCTGCCTGCATGGTGGGTTGCATCGTCTTGCTCGGGATCTTAGCCATTGGCGTCCGAGTGTCGAGCAGAAATGCATGACAAGAGCTCCGTTCGGCGTCGTTCCATCTCTGCTTTCCCCCGGCCAAGGGTAATAACCGGTAACATATTTATGCTTTGTGGTTGCCAGAGCGGGCCCTAGTATTGGGAGGAGACAGAGAGGAGAGGCGGCAATGAGTCAGCAATACAAGGTCCTGGTGGTCGACGATGACCTGAAACTACGCTCCCTGCTGGAGCGTTACCTCACCGAACAGGGATTTGTGGTGCGGGGCGTTGCCAATGGAGAGCAGGCTGATCGCCTGCTGACCCGCGAGAACTTCAGTCTGATGGTGCTCGACCTGATGCTGCCGGGGGAGGACGGACTCTCCATCTGCCGCCGCCTGCGAGAGGCGGGCAACCAGATCCCGGTGCTGATGCTCACCGCCAAGGGGGACGAAGTGGATCGCATCGTCGGTCTGGAGATGGGGGCGGATGACTATCTGCCCAAGCCGTTCAACCCCCGTGAGTTGCTGGCCCGGATCCGCGCCGTGTTGCGCCGCCATACCGTCGAGCTGCCCGGCGCACCATCCACCGCCGAGAAGATGGTGAGCTTTGGCGCCTATCAACTCAATCTGGCGACCCGCGAGCTGAGCCGCGACGGGGACCCGGTCGCCCTGACCAGCGGCGAGTTTGCCGTCCTCAAGGTATTGGTGAGCCACCCTCGCGAGCCGCTCTCCCGGGACAAGCTGATGAACCTGGCCCGGGGCCGGGAATACACAGCCACAGAGCGCAGCATAGATGTGCAGGTCTCCCGTCTGCGCCGCCTGCTGGAGCAGGACCCGGCCCAGCCCCGTTACCTGCAGACGGTGTGGGGCCTGGGCTATGTCTTCGTGCCGGACGGTGACGGGGAATGAAAAAAGTGGGCAGCATGTTCTCCCGCATGCTCTGGTTCCTGGCCGCCGTGCTGGTGGTCTATCAAGTGGTCTCCTACGCCACTTTCTACAACTATCTGCTGGCGCCCACCGTCAAGCAGATCAGCCACCTGCTGGCCAATCAGGTCAAGCTCATCTTCCCTGCCGACAGCAACCAGCTGGCGCTGAGCGAGGATGCCGAGGCGCTGGTCTATGTGACCACCGGCAGCGACATCTACACCCAGAGCGAGGCGGAGCAACACGGACTCAAGGAGTCCAAGCCCTACCCCTATCTGGAGGAGAACATCAGCCGTGAGCTGAAGGGGGAAACCAGGGTCAGGGTCGAGATCCAGGACCACTACATCATCTGGATCCAGCCGCCCCAGGCCAGCCAGATGTGGGTGCGCATCCCCCTGACCGAGATAGAGGATGACGACATCGAGCCTCTCATTATCTATATGAGCGTGCTGCTGGTGGTGACCCTGTTTGCGGCCTGGCGCTTTGCCCGCCAGCTGGTGCGGCCGCTGGAAGATCTGGAGGCGGGGGCTGTGGCCGTGGCGCGTGGCCGCTTCCCCGATGCCCTGGGGGAGCACGGCTCGCGGGAGGTACGTCGCCTGACCCGCACCTTCAACCACATGTCGCACTCCATCAAGGGCCTCATCGAAGAGCGTAACCTGATGATGGCCGGGGTCTCCCACGATCTGCGCACGCCCCTGACCCGCATCCGGCTGGCGACCGAGATGATGTCCTCCGGGGATGAGTACCTCAAGGAGAGCATCAATGCGGACATCGACGAGTCCAACGGCATCATAGATCAGTTCATCGACTACATACGCCCGAACGAGGGGCTGGATGCCCATCCGATCGACCTGACCCAGCTCATCCACGATGCGCTGCTGATGCAGACCGATCAGGGGCTGGAAGTGGAGCTGCTCCTGCCGGAGCAGGCGGTGCGAGTGGCCTGCCATCCCATCAGCATCCGCCGCATCCTCAACAATCTGTCGGGTAATGCGCTGCGCTACGGCGCGACCCGGCTGCAGGCCGAGCTGAAGGACGATGGCCACTGGGTCAGGTTGCGGCTATCCGACAATGGCCCCGGGATAGCGGAGCAGGACTACTCCCGGGTGCTCAAGCCCTTTACCCAGGGTAATCTGGCGCGCACCGGCGGTGGCAGTGGCCTGGGGCTGGCCATAGTCGCCAAGATAGTGTCCCAGCACCACGGCACCATCAAGCTGGGCCGCTCTGATCTGGGGGGCTTGCTGGTGGAGATCCGGCTACCCAAGCATCAGCCGCTGGAGTGGATGGATTGAACGAAGGGCGTTCTGCATTGTCAGGCTTGTGGCTCGGCGCTCTTGCGGTAGCGCTTGCCGTATTTGAGTTGCTGGATCAGCAGGGCGGCGACGATCAGCGCCAGCCCTATGGGGGTGGCGGGATGAATGGCTTCGCCGATCAACAGGTTGAGCAGCACCAGCGAAGCAAACGGCGAGATGAAGATGAGGTTGCTGATGGGGGCCGTGTTGGTGGCGTGGCGCAGGGCCATCAGCCAGAGCACGAAGCCGAATCCCATCTCGAACAGTCCCACATAGATGGCACCGAGCCAGCCCTGCCAGGCGGTCATGGCAAAGTCGGCGAGCAGCCAGGTGGCCACCACGATGAAAGGCAGGCTGATGAGGAAGCCGAGCAGCAGGCTGACGATGGGATCCCCCTGATTGCGGGTATTGAGGATCCAGTAGCCGGCCCAGATGAGGGTAGAGACCAGGGCTAACGTCACCCCGAGCGGGCTGTCAAACTGCAGGCCGAACACATCCCCCCTGGTGGCGATCACCAGGGCGCCGAAGTAGCCAAGCACTATGGCCACGCCGTCACGGCGCCGGAGCTTCTGGCCGAGGAAGGGGACGGCCAGCAAGCTCAAGGTGATGGCCCAGGTGTAGTTAAGGGTCTGGGCCTGCTGGGCAGGCAGCAGGTCATAGGCCTTGAACAGCAGCAGGTAGTAAAGGAAGGGGTTCAGCACCCCCAGGGCCAGATAGTAGAAAGGGCGGGCCCTGAGATAGCTCAGCAGCAGGGGCAGCTTGCCCTGGATCGCCACGATGGACCCCAGGGTCAGAGTCGAGGTGATGGCGGCGACCAGCAGCAACTGCACCGGCTCGAAGTAGGTGAGGGATATCTTGAAGGCGGTGGCTACCGTCGACCAGAGGGCGACGGCGCAGAGTCCGTATTGATAGGCTTTCTTCTGATTCTTGAGCATCGGGGTCGTTCCGCTGACTGAGGCAATGGGGCAGTCTATCAGCCTGTTTGCAACATTGTCGTTACCGCTTTGTGGCTGGCAGGAGAGCGATCGCTGGCGAGATCCATCCGTCACACAAAATTGCGCACAATCTGTCCGCCTTCTCTTGCGCGAATTGAAAAAATCCGTATAATCCCCTCCGCTTGCCCATGAGGCATGCCAGACGATATGTCTGCTGCTGAGCTTCCCGTTTACGAGTCGCCAGCCATACAGTCCTCCCGATATGGGAGGAAACGTGAAAAATCACACCTCTGGCGGGAGTAATCTCGGTCGGGCGGTGTTGATTTATGTTCTTTTATCTATTGGAGCTCTGTCAATGCAGAACCAAAGAATCCGTATCCGCCTGAAGGCTTTTGATCATCGCCTGATCGATCAATCCACTGCGGAAATCGTTGAAACTGCAAAGCGCACCGGCGCGCAGGTTCGCGGTCCTATTCCGCTGCCGACTCGCAAAGAGCGCTTCACCGTCCTGATCTCCCCGCACGTCAACAAAGATGCGCGTGATCAGTACGAGATCCGCACTCACAAGCGTCTGGTAGACATCGTTGAGCCGACTGACAAGACCGTAGACGCCCTGATGCGTCTGGATCTGGCAGCTGGTGTAGACGTCCAGATCAGCCTGGGTTAATTACGGAAAGAGGTTGATAACAATGACAATCGGTCTTGTAGGTCGCAAAGTGGGTATGACTCGCATCTTCACTGAAGATGGCGTTTCTATCCCGGTGACTGTTATCGAAGTTGAAGCTAACCGTGTAACTCAGGTCAAATCTGTAGAAACCGACGGCTACAACGCTATTCAGGTTACCACTGGCGCCAAGAAAGCCAGCCGTGTGACCAAGCCGGAAGCTGGCCACTTCGCCAAAGCTGGTGTAGAAGCCGGTCGCGGTCTGTGGGAGTTCCGCCTGAACAACGGTGAAACTTTCACTGTTGGTAGCGAGCTGAAAGTAGATCTTCTCGCTGACGTTAAGATGGTTGACGTTACCGGCACATCCAAGGGTAAAGGTTTTGCGGGCACTGTAAAGCGCCACAACTTCCGCACCCAGGATATGACCCACGGTAACTCCCTGTCCCACCGTGTACCTGGCTCCATCGGTCAAAACCAGACCCCGGGCCGTGTATTCAAGGGCAAAAAGATGGCTGGTCACATGGGTGCTGAGCGTGTAACGACTCAGAACCTGGAACTGGTTCGTGTTGACGCTGAACGCAACCTGCTGCTCATCAAAGGCGCAGTACCGGGTGCAACCAACGGCAACGTGATCGTCAAACCTGCCGTCAAAGCGTAACGTCTGAGGAGATAGTAATGGAATTGGTAATGAAAGACGCCAAGAGCGCTCTTGAAGTTTCCGAGACTACCTTCGGGCGCGAATTCAACGAAGCTCTGGTTCACCAGGTCGTCGTTGCATATGCCGCTGGTGCCCGTCAGGGTACTCGTGCGCAGCTGACTCGCTCTGAAGTGTCTGGTGGCGGCAAAAAGCCGTGGCGTCAGAAGGGTACTGGTCGTGCCCGTGCTGGCTCCATCCGTTCGCCCATCTGGCGTTCCGGTGGTGTGACCTTTGCTGCTAAGCCGCAAGATCACAGCCAGAAAGTAAACAAGAAGATGTACCGCGGCGCTATCCGTAGCATCCTGTCCGAGCTGGTACGTCAAGAGCGCCTGATCGTTGTCGAGAAATTCGGCATCGAAGCGCCGAAGACCAAAGAACTGATCGCCAAGCTGAAAGAAATGGAACTGACTGACGTTCTGATCGTGACTGCTGAAGTCGATGAGAACCTGTTCCTGGCTGCTCGCAACCTGTACAAGGTCGACGTGCGTGATGTTGCCGGTATCGACCCGGTCAGCCTGATCGCTTTCGACAAGATTCTGATGACTGCTGACGCAGTTAAGCAAATCGAGGAGATGCTGGCATGATCCGCGAAGAACGTCTGTTGAAAGTTCTGAAGGCTCCGCACATCTCTGAAAAGAGCACCATGGTCGCAGAAAAGCAGAACACTATCGTGTTCAAAGTTGCTGTCGATGCCACCAAGGCGGAAGTCAAAGCTGCAGTTGCGAAACTGTTCGAGGTCGAAGTTGAGACCGTCCGTACCCTGAACATGAAGGGTAAGACCAAGCGCTCAGGTGCGCGTGTAGGCCGTCGTTCCGATTGGAAAAAGGCTTATGTGACCCTGAAAGCTGGTCAGGACATCGACTTCATGGGCGCAGCCGAGTAAGAGGAGTTCTCAAAAATGGCAATCGTTAAGTGCAAGCCTACTTCTCCGGGCCGCCGCCACGTCGTCAAGATCGTCAACCAAGAGCTGTACAAGGGCAAGCCCTTCGCCGCTCTGCTGGACAGCAAAAGCAAGTCCGGTGGTCGTAACAACAACGGCCGTATCACCACCCGTCATATCGGTGGTGGTCACAAGCAACACTACCGTATCGTCGACTTCAAACGCGACAAAGACGGCATTCCGGCCAAAGTAGAGCGTCTGGAATACGATCCTAACCGTACCGCAAACATCGCCCTGGTGCTGTATGCAGACGGTGAGCGTCGTTACATCCTGGCTCCGAAAGGCCTGAAAGCAGGTGATGCTATCGCTTCTGGTGCTGATGCTGCGATCAAGGTAGGTAACTCCCTGCCGATGCGTAACATCCCGGTTGGTTCTACCGTTCACGCCGTAGAAATGAAGCCTGGTAAAGGTGCCCAGCTGGCTCGTTCCGCTGGTACTTTCATCCAGATTCTGGCTCGTGAAGGTAACTATGTAACTCTGCGTCTGCGTTCCGGCGAAGTACGTAAAGTTCTGGCCGAGTGCCGCGCCACCATTGGTGAAGTGGGTAACTCCGAGCACATGCTGCGTCAACTGGGTAAAGCCGGTGCAAACCGCTGGCGTGGTATTCGTCCGACCGTTCGCGGTATGGCGATGAACCCGGTTGATCACCCGCACGGTGGTGGTGAGGGTCGTAACAAGGGCATGCAGCCTGTGTCCCCATGGGGCCAGAAGGCTAAGGGCTTCAAGACCCGTAAGAACAAGCGTACCGACAAGTACATCGTACGTCGTCGTAACAAGTAATTGTTAACATAGAGGAATCACCATGCCACGTTCTCTCAAGAAGGGTCCATTTATTGACCTGCACTTGCTGAAGAAGGTAGAGAAAGCGGTGGAAAGCGGGGATAAAAAGCCGGTTAAGACCTGGTCCCGTCGTTCAATGATCATCCCGAACATGATCGGTTTGACCATCGCTGTCCATAATGGTCGTCAGCACGTTCCGGTTTTCGTTACCGAAGAAATGATCGGTCACAAACTGGGTGAATTCGCACCGACTCGTACTTATCGCGGCCATGCTGCTGATAAGAAGGCTAAGAAGCGCTAAGGGATAAATGATGGAAGCTATCGCTAAACACCGTTATGCCCGTACTTCTGCCCAGAAAGCTCGTCTGGTAGCCGATCAAGTACGTGGTCTGTCCGTAGACAAGGCTCTGAACATCCTGACCTTCAGCCCGAAAAAGGCTGCGGTTCTGGTGAAGAAAGTGCTGGAATCTGCCATTGCAAACGCTGAGCACAACGAAGGCGCCGACATCGACGCCCTGCGTGTTGCCACCATCATGGTAGACGAAGGTCCCTCCATGAAGCGCATCCGCCCGCGTGCCAAAGGTCGCGCGGATCGTATCCTCAAGCGTACCGCTCACATCACTGTAGTGGTATCCGACGCTAAGGCTGGGAGATAAGCAATGGGTCAGAAAGTACATCCTAATGGCATTCGCCTGGGTATTACCAAGCCTTGGAATTCTACCTGGTTCGCGAACACCAAAGACTTCGCTGACAACCTGTACAGCGATTTCCAAGTACGCCAGTTCCTGACCAAGGAGCTGAAAAACGCTTCCTTGTCCAAGATCACCATCGAGCGTCCGGCCAAGAGCATCCGTGTGACCATTCACACCGCTCGTCCGGGTGTCGTGATCGGCAAGAAAGGCGAAGACGTTGAGAAACTGCGCAAAGCCGTAGCCGCTATTGCTGGCGTGCCTGCTCAGATCAACATTTCCGAAGTCCGCAAGCCGGAGCTGGATGGCAAACTCGTTGCCGACAGCATCACTTCTCAGCTGGAACGTCGCGTAATGTTCCGTCGCGCTATGAAGCGCGCCGTACAGAACGCCATGCGCCTGGGTGCCAAGGGCATCAAAGTAGAAGTGTCCGGTCGTCTGGGCGGCGCTGAAATCGCGCGTACCGAATGGTACCGTGAAGGTCGTGTGCCTTTGCACACCCTGCGTGCCGACATCGACTACGCAACTTCTGAAGCCCACACCACTTACGGTGTGATCGGCGTCAAAGTTTGGATCTTCAAGGGCGAAGTTCTGGGCGGTCTGGCTGCTGTTAACGCTGCCGCTGCTCAAGAGCAAGCTCCTGCAAAGCCCAAGCGTGACAACAAGCGCCGCGCTGCTAAGTAAGGAGATTCGGTAAATGTTGCAACCTAAGCGTACTAAATTCCGCAAGACCCATAAGGGTCGTAACCGCGGTCTGGCCAACTCTGGTAACGAAGTATCCTTCGGTACCTTTGGCCTGAAGGCGACATCTCGTGGTCAACTGACTGCTCGTCAAATCGAAGCAGCCCGTCGTGCCATGACCCGTCACGTAAAGCGTCAAGGTAAGATCTGGATCCGTGTGTTCCCGGACAAGCCCATCACCGAAAAGCCCCTCGAAGTTCGTATGGGTAAAGGTAAGGGCAACGTGGAATATTGGGTCTGCCCGATCCAGCCTGGCAAGGTTCTGTACGAGATGGATGGTGTACCTGAGGCTCTGGCGCGTGAAGCGTTTGCCCTGGCCGCAGCTAAGCTGTCCGTTCAGACCACTTTCGTAATTAAGACGGTGATGTGATGAAAGCCCAAGATCTGCGTCAAAAGAGCGTCGATGAACTGAACCAGGAGCTGCTGGGTCTGCTGCGTGAGCAATTCAACATGCGCATGCAAGCTTCCACCGGCCAGCTGGCTCAGACTCACACTCTGAAACAAGTGCGTCGTGACGTCGCACGTATCAAGACTGTACTGACTGAGAAGGCAGGTGCGTAATGACTGACAAGATCCGTACTCTGCAAGGTCGTGTAATTAGCGACAAGATGGACAAGTCCATCACCGTCGCTATCGAGCGCAAGGTAAAGCACCCGATCTACGGTAAGATCATCAAGCGCACTACCAAGCTGCACGTACATGACGAGAACAACGAGTGTAAAGCTGGCGATCTCGTGGAAATCCGCGAATGCCGCCCGCTGTCCAAGACCAAGTCCTGGACCCTGGTTGCTGTCGTAGAAAAGGCCTAATTCGGTACTTTTTAGCCCAAACGGCCCCCCATCGGGGCCGTTTGTTTTTTAGGCTACCTTTTCAAAAATACCTGTGTTATAGTTTCGCGCCTTTTGAAGGCAGCCAGATCCCATTAGGGATAAGAAGTAAACAAAGCGGAGCACTAAGATGATCCAGATGCAAAGTATGCTGGGTGTTGCCGACAACTCCGGCGCTCGCAGTGTAATGTGTATTAAGGTTCTGGGTGGTTCGCACCGCCGTTATGCCGGCATCGGCGACATCATCAAGGTTTCCATCAAGGAAGCTATTCCTCGCGGTAAAGTGAAGAAAGGTGATGTGTATAACGCGGTGGTCGTACGCACCCGTAAAGGCGTTCGTCGTCCGGACGGCTCTGTCATCCGTTTCGACAACAATGCGGCTGTGTTGCTTAACAACAACCAACAGCCAATCGGTACTCGTATTTTTGGCCCGGTGACCCGTGAACTCCGTAATGAGAAGTTCATGAAGATTGTGTCCCTGGCACCCGAAGTACTGTAAGGAGTCGAACGATGGCAGCGAAAATCCGTCGCGAAGACGAAGTAATTGTTCTTACCGGCAAAGACAAGGGCAAGCGTGGCAAAGTCACTCAAGTCCTGATTGCAAAAGGTAAGGTAATCGTGGAAGGCATCAACCAGGTGAAGAAACACCAGAAGCCGGTACCCGCATTGGGTCAGGCTGGCGGTATCGTCACCAAAGAAGCCCCCATCGATGTATCTAACATCGCGCTGTTCAACTCTGCCACTGGCAAGGCTGACCGCGTTGGTTTCCGGATTGAAGACGGCAAGAAAGTCCGTTTCTTCAAATCCACCGGCGAACTTGTGAAGTAATTGGAGTTTAACGATGGCGAAACTGCATGATTACTACAAATCCGATGTAGTAAATGAACTGTCCAAGCAGTTCGGTTACAAGACTATCATGCAAGTCCCTCGGATCGAGAAAATCACCCTGAACATGGGTGTTGGTGAAGCGATCTCTGACAAGAAGTTGCTGGAAAATGCTGCTGCCGATATGGCTGCCATTTCCGGTCAGAAACCGCTGATCACCAAAGCACGCAAATCTGTTGCGGGCTTCAAGATTCGTGAAGGCTACCCGATAGGTTGTAAAGTAACCCTGCGTGGCGAGCGTATGTGGGAGTTCCTGGAACGGCTGATTTGCATCTCCGTACCGCGTATCCGTGACTTCCGTGGTCTGAACGCTAAGGCGTTTGATGGCCGTGGTAACTACTCCATGGGCGTGCGTGAGCAAATCATCTTCCCGGAAATCGACTATGACAAGGTCGATCGCGTCCGTGGTCTGGATATCACCATCACCACTTCCGCGAATACCGACGAAGAAGGCCGTGCTCTGCTGGCTGCCTTTAACTTCCCATTCCGCAAGTAAGGTTAGGGTTATGGCTAAAACATCCATGAAAGCACGTGAAGCAAAGCGTGCGAAGCTGGCAGCCAAGTTCGCGACCAAGCGTACCGAGCTGAAAGCTATCATCGTTGATATGAACGCTTCTGAAGAAGCGCGTTGGGATGCTGTCTTGCAACTGCAACAGCTGCCCCGTGATTCCAGTCCGTCCCGCCAGCGTAACCGTTGCAACATCACTGGTCGTCCGCACGGTTTCCTGCGGAAGTTTGGCCTCTCTCGCATCAAGGTGCGTGAGCATGCCATGAAGGGCGAAATTCCGGGCCTCAAAAAGGCCTCTTGGTAAGAATCTCGGGAGTTAGACTATGAGCATGCAAGATCCGATCGCGGATATGCTGACCCGCATCCGTAACGGTCAGGCGGCGAGCAAAGTTGCGGTTTCCATGCCTTCTTCCAAGCTGAAAGTGGCTATTGCCAAAGTGCTGAAGGAAGAAGGTTACATCGCTGGCTACTCCGTAGCAGGTGATGTGAAGCCGGAACTGGAAATTGAACTGAAATATTTCCAGGGCAAGCCGGTTGTAGAACTGATCCAACGCGTGAGCCGTCCCGGCCTGCGTATTTACAAGCGCACTACTGATCTGCCGAAAGTCATGGGCGGTCTCGGTGTTGCTATCGTGTCCACGTCTAAAGGTGTGATGACCGACCGTGCTGCCCGCAAGGCAAGCATGGGTGGTGAGATCATCTGCTACGTCGCTTAATAGGAGGTCGGAAATGTCTCGCGTTGCTAAGGCACCCGTCACTATTCCTGCTGGCGTAGAGGTGACTCTGAACGGTCAGGAACTGTCCATCAAAGGTGGTAAAGGTTCTCTGGTTCGTTCCATCCACGCCGGTGTAGAAGTGACCAAAGAAGACAATGTACTGAAGTTCGCCCCGCGCGACGGCATCGCTGGTGCTGACGCTCAGGCCGGTACTGCACGTGCATTGGCTAACAACATGGTAATCGGTGTTACCCAAGGCTTCGAGCGCAAGCTGCAGCTGGTTGGTGTTGGCTACAAAGCCTCCATCAAGGGCAATGCTGTCGCGCTGGCTCTGGGCTTCTCTCACCCGGTTGAGCATGCGCTGCCGGCTGGTGTCACCGCTGAATGTCCGTCCGCCACAGAGATCATTCTGCGTGGTGTGGACAAGCAGCTGGTTGGCCAAGTCGCCGCCGATATCCGTTCTTACCGCGCTCCGGAGCCCTACAAGGGCAAGGGTGTACGCTATGCCAACGAGCAAGTGCGTACTAAAGAAGCTAAGAAGAAGTAAGGTAACACTATGGACAAGAAAGCAGCTCGTCTCCGTCGTGCTACTCGTGCTCGGAAAAAGATGCAGGAACTGGGAGCTACCCGTCTGGTTGTTCACCGTACCCCGCGTCATATCTATGCGCAGGTTATCGCAGCCAACGGTTCCGAAGTTCTGGCCTCTGCTTCTACAGTAGAGAAAGCCATCAGTGAAGCGCTCAAATCTACCGGTAATGCAGATGCAGCTACCGCAGTAGGTAAAGCAATCGCTGAGCGTGCTATTGCCAAAGGCGTTCAGAACGTATCTTTCGATCGTTCCGGTTTCAAGTATCACGGTCGTGTAGCCGCTCTGGCTACCGCTGCTCGTGACGCTGGTCTTCAGTTCTAAGCTAGGAGTCGAAGATGGCTAAAGTCGAATCTCAAGCCGGCGAACTGCAAGAAAAGCTGATTGCAGTAAACCGTGTTTCGAAAACTGTTAAAGGTGGTCGTATCATGTCCTTCACCGCGTTGACCGTGGTGGGTGATGGTAACGGCCGTGTAGGTTACGGTTACGGTAAGGCCCGTGAAGTTCCGGCTGCCATTCAAAAGGCAATGGAACAGGCTAAACGTAACCTGAACAAGGTTGAACTGAACAATGGCACTCTGCACCACCCGGTGCGCGGTGTTCACTCCGGTTCCACCGTGTTCATGAAGCCGGCCTCACAAGGTACTGGTATCATTGCAGGCGGCGCCATGCGTGCCGTACTGGAAGTTGCCGGTATCCATAACGTGCTGGCCAAGACCTACGGTTCCACCAACCCAATCAACGTTGTTCGCGCAACTGTAGACGCTCTGGTTCACGGTCAATCACCGGAACAGATCGCTGCCAAGCGTGGTCTGCGCGTTGAAGAAATTCTGGGGTAATGCGACATGGCTAACACTGTAAAAGTAACTCAAACTCGCAGCTCTATCGGCCGTCTGCCAAAGCACAAGGCGACTCTGCGTGGTCTGGGTCTGCGTCGCATTGGTCACACCGTCGAGCTGGAAGATACTCCCTGCGTACGCGGCATGATCAACCAGGTTTATTACATGGTTAAGGTGGAGGGCTAAGCATGCGTCTGAATACTCTGTCTCCGGCCGCTGGTTCCAAGCGTGTTAAGCACCGTCCGGGCCGTGGTATCGGTTCTGGTCTGGGCAAGACCGGTGGTCGTGGTGTGAAAGGTCAAACTTCTCGTTCCGGTGGCGGTAAAGTCCGCAACGGTTTCGAGGGTGGCCAGATGCCTTTGAAAATCCGTCTGCCGAAGTTCGGTTTCTTCTCTCGCAAATCTTTGGTTTCTGCCGAAGTGCGCCTGAACGAAATCGCCCTGGTAGAAGGTGATGTGGTCGATTTGAGCACTCTGAAGCAAGCCGGTGTTGTTACCAAGAACATCGTTTTCGCTAAAGTTGTTCTGTCTGGCAACATTGACCGTGCTGTGACCGTTCGTGGTCTGTCCGTCACCAAAGGTGCACGTGCAGCCATCGAGGCCGCTGGCGGTAAAATCGAGGAATAATCAGTACAATGGCTAAGAAACCAGGATTGGATGTTAAAGCACAAGGTGGTCTGAGTGAACTGAAGAGCCGTCTGCTCTTCGTTCTCGGGGCAATTATCGTGTTCCGCGCAGGCTCTTATGTGCCGATTCCTGGTATTGACGCCGCCGTACTGGCCGAGTTGTTCCAACAACAGAAGGGCACCATCATTGAGATGTTCAACATGTTCAGTGGTGGTGCACTCTCGCGTGCTTCTATTCTTGCGCTGGGGATCATGCCGTACATTTCGGCGTCGATCATTATCCAGCTGCTGACTGTGGTTCATCCTGCTCTTGCTGAACTCAAGAAAGAGGGTGAATCCGGCCGTCGCAAGATTAGCCAATATACCCGTTGGGGCACGCTGGTTTTGGGAACGTTCCAGGCCATTGGTATTGCAACCGGTCTGCCGAATATGATGCAGGGACTCGTGACTCATCCGGGTTTGGGCTTCTATTTCACGGCCGTTGTGAGTCTGGTCACCGGTACCATGTTCTTGATGTGGTTGGGTGAACAGATTACCGAGCGTGGGATTGGTAATGGTATCTCGTTGATTATTTTCACGGGTATCGTTGCTGGTCTGCCTCATGCCATTGGCGCTACGGCCGAACAGGCACGTCAAGGGGAATTGCACATCCTGCTGTTGTTGTTGCTGGGCTTGATTGTTTTCGCAGTGACTTACTTTGTGGTGTTCGTGGAGCGTGGTCAGCGTCGTATCGTCGTTAACTATGCCAAGCGTCAACAAGGCCGCCAAGTATTCGCCGCGCAAAGCACACACCTGCCGTTGAAAGTGAATATGGCCGGTGTGATTCCTGCGATTTTCGCATCCAGCATCATCCTCTTCCCAGGGACCATTACCTCTTGGTTTGGTCAGGGCGAGGGCAAGGTGGCTGATATCCTGCAACAGGTCTCTATGGTCCTGCAGCCGGGTCAACCCTTGTATGAGATGCTCTATGCAGCAGCCATTATCTTCTTCTGCTTCTTCTATACCGCGCTGGTGTTCAACCCCCGCGAGACAGCAGATAATTTGAAGAAGAGTGGAGCCTTTATCCCGGGGATCCGCCCGGGCGAGCAGACAGCACGTTACATCGATAAGGTTATGACTCGCCTGACATTGGCAGGTGCGCTCTATATAACCTTTATCTGTCTGGTACCCCAGTTCTTGATGACTGCCTGGAACGTACAGTTCTACTTCGGTGGCACTTCGCTGCTGATTATCGTGGTAGTTATCATGGACTTCATGGCTCAGGTACAAACCCATATGATGTCTCATCAATATGGTGACGTCCTGAGGAAGGCCAACCTGAAGGGCTACGGCCGCTAAAGGTCGGCGTAGTTACGGAGTTAAGCAATGAAAGTTCGTGCTTCCGTTAAGGCAATCTGCCGTAACTGCAAAATCATCAAGCGTCACGGTGTGGTGCGTGTGATTTGCAGCGAGCCAAAGCATAAACAGCGCCAAGGCTAATTTTTTACGGTTAGTACTTGCAACAAATAGTTGTGCTGGCTAATATAGCCAGCCAACTTTTGTTGTGTATTGGTTGACCGCCACGTATCCGCTCACGGGCTTTGTGGTGGTCGTTATCTACGCTAAGTAGGAGTGAACAGTGGCCCGTATCGCTGGCATTAACATTCCTGACCATAAGCATGCAGTCATTGCGTTGACTGCGATTTATGGCGTCGGTCGTACCCGCTCCAAGGCCATCTGTGCCGCAGCCGGTATTGCTGAGAATGTGAAAATTAAAGACTTGGACGAAGCTCAGATCGAAAGTCTGCGCGAGCAAGTAGGTAAATTCACCGTTGAAGGTGACTTGCGTCGTCAGATTTCCATGAACATCAAACGCTTGATGGATCTGGGTTGCTACCGTGGTTTGCGTCACCGTCGTAGCCTGCCTGTTCGTGGTCAACGTACCAAGACCAACGCTCGTACCCGTAAGGGTCCGCGCAAGGCTATCAAGAAGTAACGGGAAGGTAGAAAATGGCTAAAACTCCGACTCGTGCTCGCAAGCGCGTTAAAAAGCAAGTGAGCGACGGTATTGCGCACGTTCATGCATCTTTCAACAACACAATCGTGACCATTACTGACCGTCAGGGCAATGCTCTGTCATGGGCTACCTCCGGTGGTTCAGGTTTCCGTGGTTCCCGTAAGTCCACTCCGTTTGCTGCCCAGGTAGCTGCTGAGCGTGCTGGTGAGATCGCCAAAGAATACGGCGTGAAGAACCTGGAAGTCATGGTCAAAGGTCCGGGTCCCGGTCGTGAGTCTTCCATCCGCGCTCTGAACGCGGCTGGTTTCCGCATCACTAATATTACTGATGTGACTCCGATCCCGCACAACGGTTGTCGTCCTCCCAAGAAGCGCCGCGTATAACGCTGTAGCTACTTGGTCTAGGATTGTTGGAGAAAGAAGATGGCAAGATATATCGGTCCTAAGCTTAAGCTTAGCCGTCGTGAGGGCACCGACCTCTTCCTGAAGTCTGGTGTTCGTGCGATTGATTCTAAGTGCAAGATTGACACCGTTCCTGGTCAACACGGTGCGCGTAAAGCGCGTCTGTCTGACTATGGCGTGCAACTGCGCGAGAAACAAAAAGTACGTCGTATCTACGGCGTATTGGAAAAACAGTTCCGCAACTACTACCGCGACGCTGCCCGTCAAAAGGGTAACACCGGTGAAAACCTGTTGCAGCTGCTGGAAGGTCGTCTGGACAACGTCGTCTACCGCATGGGCTTCGGCGCCACTCGTGCTGAGTCTCGTCAGCTGGTGAGCCACAAAGCCATCATGGTAAACGGCCGCGTTGTGAATGTTCCTTCTTTCCAGGTATCCCCTGAGGACGTGATCTGCGTTCGCGAGAAGGCTAAGAAGCAAGCGCGTATCAAAGCTTCCCTGGAAGTTGCTGGTCAGCGCGAGAAGCCGACTTGGGTAGAGGTTGACGCTGCTAAGATGGAAGGTGCCTTCAAGCGCCTGCCAGAGCGTTCCGACCTGTCTGCCGACATTAACGAACAGCTGATCGTCGAGCTTTACTCCAAGTAAAGCTAGCTTCTAAAGAGAGGACACAATGCTGGGTTCTGTAACAGATTTTCTTAAACCGCGGCTAGTTGACATCGAGCAAGTTAGCCCGACTCACGCGAAAGTGACTCTCGAGCCGCTTGAGCGTGGCTTTGGCCACACGCTGGGTAATGCCCTGCGTCGTATTTTGCTGTCATCTATGCCCGGTTGTGCAGTTACTGAAGTCGAGATCGACGGAGTACTGCACGAGTACAGCAGCAAAGAAGGTGTACAGGAAGACATTCTTGAAATCCTGCTCAACCTGAAAGGTATCGCTGTGAAGCTGGAAGGCAAGGACGAGGTAACTCTGTCCCTGACCAAGTCTGGAACAGGCCCCGTTACCGCTGGTGATATCACTCACGGTGATGAAGTCGAGATCGTAAACCCGGAGCACGTAATCTGCCACCTGACAGGGGCCAATGCTGAGATCAGCATGCGTCTGAAAGTTCAGCGCGGTCGTGGTTATGTGCCTGCTTCTGCTCGTGTTCACAACGATGATGAAGAGCGTCCTATTGGTCGCCTGCTGCTGGACTCCGCGTTCAGCCCCATCGTTCGCATCGCCTACAATGTTGAGGCGGCACGTGTGGAACAGCGCACCGACTTGGACAAGCTGGTTATCGACATGGAGACCAATGGTACTCTGGATCCGGAAGAAGCCATTCGCCGTTCTGCCACTATTTTGGCCGAACAGCTGGAAGCCTTCGTGGATCTGCGCGATGTCAGTGTGCCCGAGAAGAAAGAAGAGAAACCCGAGTTTGATCCGATTCTGCTGCGTCCTGTCGATGATTTGGAGCTGAC
>NZ_CP144265.1:255000-405000 GCF_046581335.1 Aeromonas sp. DSM 116730
TTACAAGTCATCGTACCCCAAACCGACACAGGTGGTCGGGTAGAGAATACCAAGGCGCTTGAGAGAACTCGGGTGAAGGAACTAGGCAAAATAGAACCGTAACTTCGGGAGAAGGTTCGCTCTTGACAGTGAAGTCCCTTGCGGATGGAGCAGTTGGGAGTCGCAGTGACCAGATGGCTGGGACTGTTTATCAAAAACACAGCACTCTGCAAACACGAAAGTGGACGTATAGGGTGTGACACCTGCCCGGTGCCGGAAGGTTAATTGATGGGGTTAGCGCAAGCGAAGCTCTTGATCGAAGCCCCGGTAAACGGCGGCCGTAACTATAACGGTCCTAAGGTAGCGAAATTCCTTGTCGGGTAAGTTCCGACCTGCACGAATGGTGTAACCATGGCCATGCTGTCTCCACCCGAGACTCAGTGAAATCGAATTCGCCGTGAAGATGCGGTGTACCCGCGGCTAGACGGAAAGACCCCGTGAACCTTTACTACAGCTTGGCACTGAACATTGAACCTACATGTGTAGGATAGGTGGGAGGCTTTGAAGGCGTGACGCCAGTTGCGCTGGAGCCGTCCTTGAAATACCACCCTTGTATGTTTGATGTTCTAACGCAGGGCCCTGAATCGGGCTCGCGGACAGTGCCTGGTGGGTAGTTTGACTGGGGCGGTCTCCTCCCAAAGAGTAACGGAGGAGCACGAAGGTTGGCTAATCCTGGTCGGACATCAGGAGGTTAGTGCAATGGCATAAGCCAGCTTAACTGCGAGACGGACAGGTCGAGCAGGTACGAAAGTAGGTCATAGTGATCCGGTGGTTCTGAATGGAAGGGCCATCGCTCAACGGATAAAAGGTACTCCGGGGATAACAGGCTGATACCGCCCAAGAGTTCATATCGACGGCGGTGTTTGGCACCTCGATGTCGGCTCATCACATCCTGGGGCTGAAGTCGGTCCCAAGGGTATGGCTGTTCGCCATTTAAAGTGGTACGCGAGCTGGGTTCAGAACGTCGTGAGACAGTTCGGTCCCTATCTGCCGTGGGCGTTGGATGATTGAAGGGAGTTGCTCCTAGTACGAGAGGACCGGAGTGAACGAACCTCTGGTGTTCGGGTTGTCACGCCAGTGGCACTGCCCGGTAGCTAAGTTCGGAATCGATAACCGCTGAAAGCATCTAAGCGGGAAGCGAGCCCTGAGATGAGTCATCCCTGACCCCTTGAGGGTCCTAAAGGGCCGTTGGAGACCACAACGTTGATAGGTGGGGTGTGTAAGCGCGGCGACGTGTTGAGCTAACCCATACTAATTACCCGTGAGGCTTAACCATACAACACCCAAGAAGTGTTCTGGGCCTTGTAGCAAGTGAACGAACTACTACCTAATTCAGTGATAATGACAAAGCAAACTAGCTAAGTCGTTATTCACGTCAGCTTTCCGAGATTGAAGATTTTGCCTGGCGGCCATAGCGCCGTGGAACCACCTGATCCCATGCCGAACTCAGAAGTGAAACGCGGTAGCGCCGATGGTAGTGTGGCATTCGCCATGCGAGAGTAGGACACTGCCAGGCACCCAATTAAACAGTTGTGCACACATTGCATGACTGGCCGAGAGGATGACACCTCAGTAAGCGGCAGAAGATTTAGCGAAAGCTAACCGAATGCGGAGCGGTAGTTCAGTCGGTTAGAATACCGGCCTGTCACGCCGGGGGTCGCGGGTTCGAGTCCCGTCCGCTCCGCCACTATTTAGAAAGCCCAGTCGAAAGACTGGGCTTTTTTTCGTTTCAAGCCCCCCGAAACACCACCGTCACCACTAAAGGTGCGACTGCATCACCGACTTGCCACATGGCCTCTGTTTGTAGTGGTCAACTAAATCCGGACACTTGGTTAGGCCGATCCTCGGCTTTTGCTGGCGCGATCCCGTCATTGTGTTGATGTGGACGCCGCCAGTTGTAGTAATCCATCAGGTAGTAACTGATATCCCGCTTCGCTTCGCTTCTCGCTGGTTCATATAGCCCGTTGCCGGGAGCCATTCTGACTTCAGGCTCCTGAACAACCGCTCCATCGGTGCATTATCCCAACAGTTGCCACGCCGACTCATGCTCTGGGTCATGCGATGGCGCCACAGCCGCTGCCGAAATGCCCGGCTGCCATATTGGCTGCCTTGGTCTGAGTGAAACAGCACACCTGATGGGCAACCCCGCTGCTGATAGGCCATCTCGAGCGCTTTTATTGCCAGCTCTGCATCAGGCTTGTCAGACATCGCCCAGCCCACGACTCGGCGGGCATAAAGGTCGAGCACCACCGCCAGGTAATTCCAACGACCACCTGCCCAGACGTAGGTGATATCGCCACACCACACCTGATTGGGTTGTTGGACATCAAATTCACGGGCCAACAGATTGGGAATATCCGGTCGTTCAGACCGGGCGACCTGATAGCGATGAGCGCCCGGTTGCTTGGATACCAGACCGACCTCCTTCATCAGACTGCGCACTTTGAATCGGCCAATCTGATGCCCCAGCGCTCGCATCATCGACATCAAGGCACGGCTGCCCGCTGAGTTCCGGCTCTCTTTGAACAAACGGCGCAACTCGCTGCGTTGCTGCATCCGCTCACGGTTAATCGTCCGCTTGCGGGCCAGATAGTCGTAAAAACAGGATGTTGGAACATCGAAAGCGCAGCAGACCAGAGTGATGGGGGCTTGCTCTCTTAATCGGTCTATCAGCGCGTACGAGTGAACTCGTCCGTCATCAAGAGAGCCGTAGCCTTTTTTAGAATGTCCTTTTCGCGCTCGAGCCGGTTGATACGGGCTTCCAACTCCTGGATTTTCTGCTGCTCCTGGGTCAGCGCTTTGCCGATTGGGGTGGTGCCGGTTCGTTCGGATTGAAGCTGCTGAACCCATCGGCGAAGTATGGTTTCACCGACATCCAGTGAACGGCTGGCTTCGGGGACAGAGTATCCCTGGTCGAGTACCAGGGGTGCGGCTTCGAGTTTGAATTCAGCAGTAAATGAGCGACGTAATCTTGTCATTGAACACCTCAAGTCATGGTGGCGACTGTACCACCTAAAATGGTGTCCGGGATGATTAGACCACTACAAATAGAGAGGTGATGAAGTAGTGTCCCGCTGGGCGGCTAAGGCGCTCTGCTCTTCTGCCAGTGCAATGGATGTTGGTTTCGGTCCTGGTGGCCAGGAGTCGCCCACGGGTGCATGCGAGGCTTCTTGTGCCTGAGGGCGAGGCGAACGGCAACAGCTCAGGGGCATGGGGTAAGTGCGCGCCTGGGATGAGCTGATTCGCTGGAGTACATATAAAGAAAAGGGGACGGCGTTTGCCGTCCCCTCAAGTCATCTCGTCCAGTCCCTGAACTGCCATGCTCCCTGCAATCCTTGACTCTATCCTTTCCTTTGGAATTTCCCCTTCCCATTCCATTGGGGTGTCCTGTGGCCATCCTAGCCTGGCAATCACTCCTGATTGCTTCACCGTCTCCATCCTGGAGGTGTCCATTACCACATCCCGTGGTGTTCCTTTCGTCATCCTGACAGATAACCATCCCGGTCATCTCGCTTCATCCTGAAGCTGTTCCTGCCGCTCCTGCGGGGTTCCTGTCATCCTTAAGAGTGACTATCCGTGCCACTCAGCCTCATCCCGAGGTGTCCTGCGACCGCATCCTGCGGTTGTCCTGTCATTCCTTGTGATAACCATCCGGGTTATCAACCTCATCCTGAGGTGTCCTGCCACGTCCTGCGGCTTTTCCTATTTATGCGCTGTTTCTGCATCCTGCCGAACCAGCCGTCCTTGTGAGACCCATACTAAGGCAATCGTGGGCAGGAACAAGGCATGAGAGGCCATCAGATAGCGTCGGATGATGAATAGGCATCCACTGCCAATCTGATTTCATGATATTTATCAGCACTTTATTTAGTTTCTCAGGAAAGCATAAGACTCACGGGATGGCTTCACGTACGGCTCGACACTGAGGGGTCTTACAGGAGGAATGGCGGATCTCTCACAACCAAAAACAGGGAGGAAAACGATGGTACAGAAGGTTCAATCAAGGATGTAAGAGTTAAAAATTAATTGAATAATTATGTGTTAAAAACAGACAGAAGCCGAGCTAATGCTCGGCTTCTTATCATTTATCCGATTGTGCTCAGCTGACCCGGGTACCCGGTGTCGGATATGCCTTGCGCAGGGACTCCGGGGCCAATACTTCCAGGTTGCCACTCATGTTGTTCAACCAGGAGCGGAACTCGGGCGTATCCTGGACCTCGGTCTCCACCACCACGCTGCGCTTGTCGTAGCGGGTCATGCGCGGGTTGTGGCCCGGGATCTGCCCATCGATCAGGGTGGGGCAGTTTGCATCGATGCGTCCGACGAAGCGGATCGGGCCGCTGACGTCCTGATAGCCCTGGTCGCGGATCAGCTTCTGGACGTTGAAATCCTTCGGCTGGGTGGCGCTGAAGTTGGTCAGTTCCACGTTCTTGATGTGATCGAACGGGATGCCATAGACCTTGGGATCCAGCTCGGACAGGGTGCAGAGCAGGATGGGGCCATCGGGCTGGTTCAGGATCCCGAGCGGATTGATGCGGTCATAGCAGAGCCACACGGTGCGCTCCTTGATGACACGCTGGATCTCGGCGCTGAACTTGCGACCACGCCAGAGGGCGTCGCGGATCAGGGTGCTGCGGCGGATCTCCGGGTTGCCGGCAAAGGGGCGCGGCGACTGATGCACGCTCTCGAGCCAGCGTTCCGCCAGTTCGCTTTGGCTGTCGCGGATCACCTGGCTGGCCTTGTCGACCAGGGGGTTCAATTCGGTCAATACACTCGCCGGTAGCAGTTGGCTCGCCTGATCACTCCAGGTTTTCAGGGCCACCGCCAGGGAGAGCGGCATGATGTTGGCAAAGTCGTTGAGACCGTGGCGCTCGAAGCACCAGCCGTGTGGTTTGCTGCGCTCATCCGAGGTGAGGTCGAACAGTCCCATGCCGGACATCTCTTCCAGGTCCCGTTGCACGGTACGCAGACTGACGTGAATACCTTCCTCTTCCAGTTTTACCTGGAGTTGGCTGGCGGTCAGCTTGTAAGGGCGGTGCGGGATGCAACGCGCCAAGGTCAGTTGTCGTAACAGCTTCTTACTCATGGTGCATGCCTTCACTGGTTTAGCGTTGAGTGTATCCTAGCCATGGTATGCGACAGTCTATGTCGCAAGTTTTGCTGCGACAACTGTCGCCATTTTCATACATAACAAGATAAGTAATTGATAAATATCGTTAAACAAAATATGAATGGAGCTTTTTGGAGCCTTATTTTGCCAAAATAAAGTGCTCTTCATATTTCCCGGTTGTCACGACAGGGGAGAAATGTGTAGGGAGCCAAGGGAGAGGGGGGCGTTCGGCAGGGGGAAAGAGGTGAGGGGCTGGCCCCTCACCGGCAAAGAGAACGTTCAGGCCAGCCAGGACCAGGCTGACTTGGTGATGGCGGCGCCAATCATGTAACCAAATACCGCGAGGGCGGCAACCCCGGCGACCAGCTTCTGGCCTTGGGCAGGGCGCTTGAGCGCCATGACGCCGAGGCCTATGTAAACCACCAGTGCGATCAGCTTGGCCATCAGCCAGGGTTGCTGGCCCGGGCTCATCTGCAGGGTGACCGCCAGCAGCACGCCAAACAGCAGCAGCAAGGTGTCGTTGATATGGGGCAACACCTTGAGCCACTTCTGTTGCAAGCGCCCGCTGCCAGCCAGTGCCAGGCTCCAGCGGTAGATGAAGAGCAGCAGGCTGACCATGGCCAGGGTCATGTGCAGGTGTTTGAGCATGGGGTAATAGGCAATCATATTGCTTCCTTGTCGTTGTCGGGCAGACCGCTGTTCCAGTTGTGAGCGTGGGTACGCTCCTGTCCTTCCTCGTCGTCTTGCAGCAGATCGGAGAGGATCTCGCGGTATTGCAGGCTCTTGTTGATATAGGTGTGCTCGTCATCCAGGTAGTTGACCTGTTCCCGCAGCAGCCGGTTGTCATACTGCTTGAACACCTGACCCGCACGCCAGGCCTGGTTGGCCCGAAATCCGAGCTGGGTCAGGGCCTCGACCCCCAGATCCACGGCCGACCCCAGGGTTTCCCGGTGCACGCTGTCGACTCCGTGCCGGAGGATTTCGTGGGCATGGGGCCTGTCCTGGGCGCGGGCCAGTATCTTGAGGTGCGGGAAGTGTTTCTTCACCATCTCGATCACCTCGAGGGAGGTAGCCGGATCGTTGATGGAGAGCACCAGCAGCTTGGCCTTGTGGGCCCCGGCGGCATGGAGCAGGTCGAGCCGGCTGGCATCGCCGTAGAATACCTGATAGCCGTACTTGCGCAGCATTTCTATCTGGCTGGCGTCCTGCTCGAGTATGGTGGTGCCTATGCCGTGGCCGTGCAGCAGGCGCCCCACTATCTGACCGAAGCGGCCGAAGCCGGCGATGATGACGGGGTGCTCGACCAGTTCGGGTTGCTCGTGTTCGGGCTGGTCGGCCTGGTTGCGGTAGTCGAACCAGGGCTGGATCACCCGATCATTTAGGATCAGCAAGAGCGGCGTCAGCGCCATGGAGAGCGCCACCACCAGGGTCAGCAGCGAGATGGTGTCACCGGGCAGCACCTTGTTCTGGGCGGCGAACGAGAACAGCACGAAGGCGAATTCCCCCCCTTGTGCCAGCGCCAGGGCGAAGGTCCAGCGCTGGCTCGGCGAGATGCGAATGATCAGGCCGAGCACCATCAGCACCCCCCATTTCAGGAGCATCAGCCCTATCACCAGGGATGGAATGAGCAGGGGATGGGCGGCAAAGAGGCCAAAATCGATGCCAGCCCCCACCGACATGAAGAAGAGGCCGAGCAGCAGCCCCTTGAACGGCTCTATGTCCGCCTCCAGCTCGTGGCGATACTCGCTGTCTGCCAGCACCACGCCGGCGAGGAAGGAGCCAAGGGCGGGGGAGAGCCCCACCGATTCCATCAGCACGGCGATGGCGATCACCAGCAGCAGGGCGGCGGCGACGAAGATCTCCCGCATGTGGGACTGGGCTATGGCACGGAACACCGGCCGCATCAGGTAGTGGCCGCCCAGCACTATGCCGGCGATGGCGGCGACCACCAGCAGGCCGTGCTGCCAGCCCGCCAGATCCGGATTGCCGTTACTGGCGACCGGCGCTATGGCGAGCAGCGGCAGTATGGCCAGTATGGGAATGACGGCGATGTCCTGGAACAGCAGCACCGCGAAGGCGGAGCGCCCGCTCTCGCTCTGCATCAGTTTGCGCTCCTGCAGGCTCTGCAGCACTATGGCGGTGGAGGAGAGCGCCAGAATAAGCCCGATGGCGAGCCCCTGCTGCCAAGGCAGGCCAAGGAGATAGCCCACCCCGGTCAGGGCGGCGCTGGTGAGCAGCACCTGCAGGCCACCGGTGCCGAGTATGGGCCCCTTCAGCTGCCACAGCAGCGCCGGACGCAGCTCAAGGCCGACCAGGAACAGCATCAGCACCACCCCGAACTCGGCGAAGTGCATCACATCCTTCTGCTCCCCCACCAGCCCCAGCAGGAAGGGGCCTATGATGATGCCCGCCAGCAGGTAACCGAGCACCGAGCCCAGCCCCCAGCGCTTGGCCAGCGGCACCGCTATCACCGCCGCCGAGAGATAGATCAAGGCGTCAAACAACAATCCGTGCCCCATCAGCCGGCCCTCCGTTCGTCTCTGTTCGTCAGGGCCGGCTGCGCAAGCCCGATGAAAATCCAGCCCGTCGTCATGACAACTCCCCCAGCAGATCCCGCAGATAGGTGCTGCTTGCGAGCTGGGCCGGGGTGAGCCGCTCATCGCGCAGGGCGCAGATCAGCTGGCGGTACTCCTGGCCACAGCGCCGCAGCGCCTCCGGATCCTTGAGCTTGTGGAAGGAGTGCAGCACGAAGGGGGGCAGCCACTGCATGCCGCACAGCTGCGCCGTCTGCTGGAACGGCAGCAGGAAGTCGAGCAGCGGGCGCTGGTTGTAGCCCTCGCTGCAGTAAGACTCGGGGGCACCCCCCGTGGTGATGGCAGAGAGCCACTGCTTGCCGCTGAGGGCGTGGGCCTCTGGACCGTAGGCGTAGCCGTACTCCAGCACCAGGTCCATCCACTCCTTCATGATGGCCGGGCAGGAGTACCAGTAGAAGGGGTGCTGGAAGACGACGATGTCGTGCTCCGACAGCAGGGCCTGCTCCCTCTTCACGTCGATGAACATGTCAGGGTAGTGGTGGTAGAGGTCGTGCAGGGTGATGCCCTCCAGGCCGTCGAGTGCCTGCAGCAGCTGCCTGTTGGCCCTGGAACTCTGCAGGGCCGGGTGTGAGAAGATGATCAGAATGCGTTTCATGGGGTCCTAGCCTGAAGAGGGGCCTGGTGCCGATAAAAAAGGGCGGTGAGCTGCGACGTTACCAAGAAGCACCCCGGCTCGCCAGTTCCGGGATCAGGTCGCGCAGCGCCGGATTCAGGGTCTGGTGGGCGGGATAACAGAGCCCGATGCGGCGAAACATCCGGGGTCCGCTCACCGCCACTGTGCGCAGACCCGGCTCATCTTCCACCAGCCCGTCGGGCAGGAAGCTGATGCCCACCCCCGCCAGCACCAGCGCCATCACCAGCCCCTTGCTCTCGGCCTTGGCCACCAGATTGAGAGTGAGCCGGTCACAGGCCAGCAGGCCTATGGTCTGCTGATGAGCCTCGCAGGGAGGGCATTCAATAAAATCATAATGTTGCAGTTCTGCCAGCGCGAGCCTCTCACGACCGGCAAGGGGATGGCCGACCGGGACGCAGAGCACATAGTCCTCCTCCCAGAGCGGCAGGAAGATCTCGTCCTCCCGGCGCAGGGCATCCAGGGTCAGCCGGCAGTCGGCAGGGGTGCCGTAGTCGGAGAGGGTGAGATCCAGCTCCGGCAGCACGCCTTGAACCCGTTGCAGCAGCCCGGCCAGCCGGCGGCGGCTCAAGTCCGGCATGATGGCGATGTTGAGCCTGGCGCGCGTCGCTTTCTGGCGAAACAGGGTCGGCAGGCGGCGCGCCTCCTCCACCAGCTTGACCGCGTGGGGATAGAGATAGTGGGCCGGGTCCTTGGCCTCAACCCCCTTCTTGCCTCTGATGAAGAGGCTGTCACCTAGGGCCTCCTCCAGCTGGCGCAGGCCCGCCGAGAGGGAGGGTTGACTGACGTGGCAGCGAGCCGCCGCCGCCGTGATGTTCTTCTCTTCATAGATGGCGATGAAGAAGCGCAGCAATCTCAGGTCCAGCATAAAACCAACCATAGTTTTTTCAGATGATAACCAGCGGAAAACAATATTTATCACCGATAGATGTGGCGACTATAGTGATTGAGTCCCGTGCTGGCCAGCCCTTGTTTGACTCAGTTCCTCAATGAATTAGAAGGAAATACCCATGTCCAAGTCCCTCGTCGTGATCACCGGTGCCTCCGCCGGTATAGGTGCCGCCATCGCCCGTGCCTTCTCTGCCGCCGGCCACCCTCTGTTGCTGCTGGCCCGCCGGGTCGAGCCCATGCAGGCGCTGAACCTGCCCGATACGCTCTGTGTCGGGGTCGACGTCACCGACACCGCCGCCATGAAGGCAGCCGTCCAGCAGGCGGAAGCCAGATTCGGCCCTGTGGGCTGCCTGGTCAACAACGCGGGCGTCATGCTGCTGGGTCAGGCCGACGTGCAGGATCCCGCCGAGTGGCAGCAGATGCTCAACATCAATGTGATGGGGGTGCTGAACGGAGTGCATGCCGTGCTGGCCGGGATGAAGGCGCGCCGCAGCGGTACCATCATCAACATCAGCTCCATCGCCGGTCGCAAGACCTTCCCGAACCATGCCGCCTACTGCGCCACCAAGTTCGCTGTGCACGCCCTGACCGAGAACATCCGGGAAGAGGTGGCAGACGTCGGCGTGCGCATGGTGACCATAGCCCCGGGGGCGGTGGAAACCGAGTTGCTCAGCCACACCACGGACGAGAGTATCAAGGCCGGCTACCACGGCTGGAAAGAGGAGATGGGAGGCGTCATCGCCCCCGAGGTGATCGCCGAGGCTGTGCTCTATGCCTGGAGCCAGCCCGCCAACGTCTGCGTGCGCGAGATAGTACTGGCAGCCACCCGCCAGCAACCCTGATGACCATGACGGCGGGGAGGGCTTGACCCTCCCCCTGGGCCAAGGGTTACCATAGGCCCTCTTCGATCACTGAGTCATCCCATGGTCCTGACCCGTCGCCAACTCGCTCGCGCCCGCCGCTGGCTCCCCCTGTGGAGCCTGCTGATGGTGCTGATGTCGTTTGGCAGCAGGGCGGCGACCGATCTCTGTACCCTGACTCCCCATTGCAGCCAGAGCGAACGCACCCTGGAAAAAGCCATGCCTTGCGGCAGCTTCACCTCGGCGCTCGCCATGACGGTGCTCACCGGCGACAGCCTGACGGTGGCCTGGCTTGAGCCCGACATGCCAGCGTTCATTTCCCCCTCCCTCTTCATGCCGGAGGTGCCGCTGGAGCGGCTCGAACGGCCCCCTAGCCAGATAGCTTGAGTCGAGTTACCCGTTTTTTGGGCATTTCTTCTTATCCGAGGTGAGTCATGTACAAGTCTCTGTTACTGGCCGTGCTGGCCGGTACCGTCAGTTTTTCTGCTCTGGCAACCGAGCAGATGACAGTCTACAAGTCCCAGTATTGCGGCTGCTGCAAGACCTGGATCAAGCACATGGAAGAGAACGGCTTTGCGGTCAAGGTCGTCGAAACCGAGCAGCTTGAACCCGTCAAGCAACAGTACGGCATCACCCCGCAGCTGGCTTCCTGCCACACCGGGGTGGTGAACGGCTATGTGGTGGAGGGACATGTGCCCGCCGCCGACGTGCAGAAGCTGCTCAAGGAAAAACCGGCGATCCGCGGCCTGACCATTCCGGGCATGCCCCAGAGTGCGCCGGGCATGGATATTCCGGGTCAGCCCTACCAGGTGCTGAGCATCAGCGAGGAGGGCGCGACCAAGGTCTGGTCGAGCTATCCCGGCTGACGAACACTGGTCATGAGCCGGCACCACTCCATCATGTGAGGCACACCTGAGCGAATCCGTGCCGCTCATGGCCAGAGCAGGAGGGCCACCCTTGTGAGAGGGTGGCCCTTTTTCATGGTTTGGTGCCGAATGTCCGGGGATCACTTGCAACCCAGGGCGACAAGGGGCAGATTGATCGCCAATTTATTTTCTCAGGGGCGATGTTCCGGTTTGCCAGCCTTGTTTCCGCACCGGCGGAGTGAGCGGCGGCGGCTTGATCGTCAATTCATGGCGCTCCCCGCGAGCCTGCCTGCCCTGTTACAGCGCAAAGGATGCGACATGTTCATCTTTCCCCGAGGGTTGCTGCTGCTGGCTTGTCTGGTCGCCGTGCCCTGTACCCATGCCAATGAAGAGCCCGTCATGCCGACAAGCGAAACTCCCATCCTGCCTCCTGTGGCCCCCAAGCACCCCCATACCCTGAAAAAGCACGGGGACGTCCGGATCGACAACTACTACTGGCTGCGTGACGACGAGCGGCAGAAGCCCGAGGTGCTGGATTATCTCAAGGCCGAAAACGCCTACACCGAGGCCATGCTCAAGCCAGTCCAGCCGCTGCGCGACCAGCTCTACAAGGAGATGGTGGCCCGCATCCCCCAGCAGGACGAGTCGGTGCCCTATGTGAAGAACGGCTACCGCTATCAGACCCGCTATGAGCCGGGCAAGGAGTACGCCATCTACTCCCGCACCAGGGTGGGGGAGAAGGACGCCAGCCTGATGCTGGACAGCAACCAGCGCGCCGAAGGCCACGAATTCTATTCGCTGGGGGCCCTGGAGGTGAGCCGCAACAACCGCTGGCTGGCGGTGGCGGAAGACTTCCTCTCCCGCCGTCAGTACCAGATCCAGTTCCTCGATCTGGAGAGCGGCACCTGGGCCGCCGACAAGCTTGAGAACACCTCGGGCAACCTGGTGTGGGCCAACGACAGCAAGACGGTGTTCTATGTGCGCAAGCACCCCAAGACACTGCTGCCCTATCAGGTCTATCGCCACGAGCTGGGCAGCGACCCCGCCAAGGACAAGCTGGTCTACGAAGAGAAGGATGACAGCTTCTACGTCAGCCTCTATGCCACCACCTCGGAAGACTTCATCGTCATCGCCCTCTCCAGCACCACCACCAGCGAGGCGCGCCTCATCGACGCCAACACGCCGGTCCAGGCACCGCGCCTGTTCCTGCCCCGTCAGGTGGATCACGAATACAGCCTGGATCACTACCGCGGCCGCTTCTATGTGCGCTCCAACAAGGACGGCAAGAACTTCGGCCTCTACGAGACCAGGGAGAGCCCGGTGGATCGCTGGAAGGCGGTGATAGCCCCCAATCCGGATGTGCTGCTGGAGAGCTATGCCCTGTTCAGGGACTGGCTGGTGCTGGAGGAGCGCAGCAAGGGGCTGACCCGGCTGCGCCAGCTCAACTGGCAGAGCGGCGAACAGAAAGAGATCGCCTTCGACGATCCCGCCTATGTCACCTGGCTCGCCTACAACCCGGAGCCGGAGACCAGCGCCCTGCGCTACGGCTACTCCTCCATGACCACGCCGTCCTCCACCTATGAGCTGAACCTGGACAGCGGCAAGCGCACCCTGCTCAAGCAGCAGCCGGTGGCGGGTTTCAAGGCCGACAAGTATGCCAGCGAGCGGGTCTGGGTGACCGCCCGCGACGGGGTGGCGGTGCCTGTCTCCCTGGTCTATCGCAAGGATCTGTTCAAGAAGGAGGGCAAGAACCCCCTGCTGGTCTATGGCTACGGCTCCTACGGCGCCAGCATGGATCCCGACTTCAGCAGCTCGCGCCTGAGCCTGCTGGATCGGGGCTTCGTCTACGCCATCGCCCATGTCCGGGGCGGCGAGGAGCTGGGGCGCCCCTGGTATGAAGATGGCAAGCTGCTGAAAAAACAGAATACCTTCCACGACTTCATCGACGTGACCGAGGCGCTGGTGGCCCAGGGCTATGGCGCCAGGGACCAGGTCTACGCCATGGGAGGCAGCGCCGGCGGCCTGCTGATGGGGGCCGTCATCAACCAGGCGCCAGAGCTCTATCGCGGCGTGGTCGCCCAGGTGCCCTTCGTCGACGTGGTCACCACCATGCTGGACGAGTCCATCCCTCTCACCACGGGGGAGTACGACGAATGGGGCAACCCGAACCAGAAGCGCTACTACGACTACATGAAGAGCTACAGCCCCTACGATCAGGTCAAGGCGCAAGCCTACCCCAACCTGCTGGTCACCACGGGTCTGCACGACTCCCAGGTGCAGTATTGGGAGCCCGCCAAGTGGGTCGCCAAGCTGAGGGAGCTGAAGACGGACGACAACCAGCTGCTGCTCAGCACCGACATGGATGCCGGTCACGGCGGCAAGTCGGGGCGCTTCAAGGCTTACGAGGACATCGCTCTGGAATTCGCCTTTATCCTGGAGCTGGCCAAACCGAAGGCATGAGGCGGTGGATGAGCCGTTGTGACCGGCCACAGGCAAGTCGGGCTGTTGCAAGGCCTACGAGGACATAGCCCTGGAATTCGCCTTTATCCTGGAGCTTGCCAGGCCGAAGGCATAAGGCTGGGTTAACCGCTTGTTGCTGAACCGCGATCCGGGCGCCAGGGATGGTGCCGATTCGCAGATGAGATCAGGCCGGCGAGGGCAACCCGCCGGCCTGTGTCTTGCTCCCTATCCTGACCCTGCCTCGGGCCGCCCTCAGCCAGATGGCAGCCCTTGCCAGTCAAGGGCTACAAAAGAATCCACTCCCTCCATTTCCCCGCTGCCTGCGCACACAAAACCAATTAATTCACGACCGATGAATTGATGATCCAGTTCAAATTTCTCGCTATTTAAATCCACCGTTTTGCCATTTTGTTTGATTTATGTTGGCGCCATGTGCCTAATCAAGGAGTTACAACTTTTGATCCGGCTATTTTGTGGTCGAATCACCCTCAGTCGGCATGACGCTGATTATCTCACCGCAGGATGATGGTGGCTTCTGGAAGGGCGTTCGCCGCTCGACCATTTCCTCGTACGAGGCTGTATAGGCAGACCCAGTCTTGATGCGGGTCCGTCTCATATTCACCCGGGAATCGGGTGAGATAAATCAATGAAAAGGATGAAGAACATGAAAGGATTATCCTTGGCGTGCGCCCTGTCGGCGGCTCTGGTCGGTGCTACTTTCGGTGGTCCGGTGCAAGCGCAGGAGCGCTTCGTGACCATAGGCACAGGCGGTCAGACCGGCGTCTACTACGTGGCGGGCCAGTCCATCTGTCGTTTCCTCAATCGCGGCGCCGCCGATCACCAGATCAAGTGCAACGCGCCGGCCAGTGGCGGTGGCGTGGCCAACGTCAACGGCATCCGCAGCGGTGAGTTCAACTTCGGCATCATGCAGTCCGACCACCAGTACAAGGCGATGAAGGGGCTGCCCCCCTTCCAGGCCGAGGGGGCCATGGATGACATGCGCGCCGTCTTCTCCCTGCAGAGCGAGGTGTTCACCATTCTCGCCCGCCGCGACGCCAAGATCGCCAGCTTCGACGACCTGAAGGGCAAGCGCGTCAACATCGGCAACCCGGGCTCCGGCCAGCGCGACACCATGGAAGAGATCATGGCGGTCAAGGGCTGGAAGAAGGGCGACTTCGGCCTGGTCTCCGAGCTGAAACCGGCGGAGCAGGCCTCCGCCCTGGGTGACAACAACATAGACGCCATGAGCTACTTCGTCGGCCACCCGAACGGTGCCATCCAGGAAGCCTCCACCACCACGGACGCCGTGCTGGTGCCGGTGACCGGCGCCGACATCGACAAGCTGCTGGCCGAGAAGAGCTACTACACCAAGGCCGAGATCCCGGGCGGCATCTACAAGGGCAGCGACCAGCCGACCCCGTCCATCGGTGGCAAGGCGGTGCTCTCCACCAGTGCCAAGGCCGATCCTGAAGTGGTCTACCAGCTGGTGAAATCTGTGTTCGACAACCTGGATCGCTTCAAGCGTCTGCACCCGGCCTTCGCCGATCTGAAAGAGGCCGACATGATCAAGGTGGGTCTCTCTGCGCCCCTGCATGAAGGCGCCGCACGTTACTACAAAGAGCGTGGCTGGCTCTGATTGAAGGCCTGCCGGCCTTCCATCGTTCTCTTCGACACCCGCCCGCCACACCGGCAGCGGGTGTCGTGTCGTTGTACTCGCAGGCAAAAGTTAACCCTATGCAAGAAAAACAACTCTCTACCGAGGAACTGATCGCCCAGGACGTGGGCGCCCGGCTGCCGCTCGGCCTCATGGGCTGGCTCATCACGGGGCTGGCGCTGGCCTGGTCCCTGTTCCAGCTCTGGATCGCCTCTCCGCTGCCCTTCATGCTGGGCTTCGGGGTCCTCAACGATACCGAAACCCGCGCCATTCACCTTAGCTTCGCCCTGCTGCTGGCCTATCTGGTGTTCCCGGCCTTCCGGCGTTCGCCCCGGGATCGGGTGCCGCTCGGCGATATCGCCCTCGGCCTGATCGCCGCCGGTGCCGCCGCCTATCTGTTCGTCATGTATGAGGCCCTGGCCCAGCGCCCCGGCAACCTCACCACCGCCGATCTGGTCACCGCCTGCATCGGCATACCGCTGCTGCTGGAGGCTACTCGCCGCGCCCTGGGCCCGGCCCTGGCGGTGATCGCCCTGGTGTTTCTCGCCTACAGCCTGGCCGGCCCCTGGATGCCGGGGCTGCTGGCGCACCGCGGGGTGAGTTTCACCGCCCTGGCGAACCACCAGTGGATCACCACTGAGGGGGTGTTCGGCATCGCCCTCGGGGTTTCCACCAGCTTCGTGTTCCTGTTCGTGCTGTTCGGCGCCCTGCTGGAGCGGGCCGGTGCCGGTCACTACTTCATCCAGCTCGCCTTCAGCCTGCTCGGCCACCTGCGCGGCGGCCCGGCCAAGGCGGCCGTGGTGGCCTCGGCCCTGACCGGGGTCATCTCCGGTTCCTCCATCGCCAACGTGGTAACCACGGGCACCTTCACCATCCCCATGATGAAGCGGGTCGGCTTCTCCAAGGAGAAGGCGGGGGCGGTCGAGGTGGCCTCCTCGGTCAACGGCCAGATCATGCCCCCCGTGATGGGGGCGGCGGCCTTCCTGATGGTGGAGTACGTGGGCATTCCCTACGTGGAGATCATCAAGCACGCCTTCCTGCCGGCGGCCATCTCCTACATAGCGCTGCTCTACATAGTCCACCTGGAAGCGCTCAAGCTCGGCATGCAGCCCATCGGCGGCCATCAACCCAAGCCCTGGCTGCGCCGTCTGACCGGCTTCGCCTTCGGTGCCACCCTCATCAGCGGTCTGTCGATGGTGGTCTACCATGGTCTGGGCTGGCTCAAGCCGGCGCTGGGGGACTATGCCCTGCCGGGGATCTCCCTGTTGCTGGCGGCCGTCTATCTGGGGCTGCTGAAGATAGCGGCCAGCAATGCGCCGCTGCCCGCCGAGGATCCGGATCAGCCCCTCACCGAGCTGCCGAACACCCGCGCCGTGCTGCTCTCCGGCCTGCACTTCCTGCTGCCCGTGGTGGTGCTGGTGTGGTGCCTGATGGTGGAGCGCCTCTCCCCCGGGCTGTCGGCCTTCTGGGGCACCGTCATGCTGGTGATCATCCTGCTGACCCAGCGGCCGCTGCTCAACTGGCTGCGCACCGACGGCAAGCATGACTACGGCTCGGCCCGCGATGGTCTGGTGGACTTGAAGGAGGGCTTGGTGGCCGGTGCCCGCAACATGATCGGCATCGGCATCGCCACCGCCACCGCCGGCATCATAGTCGGTGCCGTCTCCCAGACCGGGGTCGGCCTGGTGCTGGCGGATCTGGTGGAGATGCTCTCCATGGGCAACCTGCTGCTGATGCTGCTCCTCACCGCCCTGCTGAGTCTGATCCTCGGCATGGGGCTGCCCACCACAGCCAACTACATAGTGGTCTCCAGCCTGCTGGCCCCCGTGGTGGTGACGCTGGGGCAGCAGAACGGCCTCATAGTGCCGCTCATCGCCGTGCACCTGTTCGTCTTCTATTTCGGCATCATGGCGGACGTGACCCCGCCGGTGGGGCTGGCCTCGTTCGCGGCGGCCGCCGTCTCCAAGGGGGATCCCATCAAGACCGGGATCACCGCCTTCTACTACAGCCTGCGCACCGCGGCGCTGCCCTTCCTGTTCATCTTCAACACGGATCTGCTGCTGATCGATGTGGACTTCGCCCACGGCGTGCTGATCTTCGTGGTGGCCACGGTCGCCATGCTGATCTTCGCCGCCGCCACCCAGGGCTGGTTCCTGGTGAAGAGCCGCTGGTACGAGAACGTGCTGCTGTTGCTGGTGGCTTTCACCCTGTTCCGTCCCGGTTTCTGGATGGACATGGTGCACGATCCCTATCGTGAGACGCCTCCCGCCCAGCTGGCCCAGACCCTGGGCGAGGTGGAAGCGGAGAGCACGCTGCGACTGCGGATCCAGGGGGAGGATGCGGTGGGCAAGCTGCGTCAATCCACAGTGCTGCTGGCGGTACCGGCCGGTGCCGATGGCGAAGAGCGATTGGCCAGCCTGGGGCTGGCCCTGTACGAGCAGGACGGCAAGACCCTGATCGACAACGTCACCTTCGGCAGTCCGGCGGCGGCGGCCGGCATGGAGTTTGACCAGGAGATCCTCTCCGTCAAGGCGCCGACCGAGCGCTGGCACAAGGAGCTGATGTGGATCCCGGGCTTCCTGCTGTTCGGGGCAGTGGTCTGGCTGCAACGGCGACGGGCCATCCGCTCATAGACACCACCAATAAAAACGGCGCCTCGATGGCGCCGTTTTCAATACCGGGCAGGCTAGTTTGACTGGGTCTGTTTCTGCTTTTGCAGCTGATCCAGGGTCTGTTGTTCCTGCGGGCTCAGACCAAGCTGTTCGCACGCTTGTTCGAAGCTGATCCCCAGGTGGCACATCATGATGTCGATGGCTGGCAGGTAGTTGGTCATTGCGTCTTCCATGGTGATCTTCCAGAGCTGTCTCTTATGCCCGAGCCGCGAGCAGGGGGCAATTAGACTTTAGGTGTAGGGTGTCATCTGCTTCACACCCCTGCCACTGGGCGGGGGAATTTGCTACTCTTGCGGGCACTAAAGAGGTTGCCGTGTGACCGCGAGCAATCGGTGAGGAGCAGGGCATGTTATTGAGTTTCTTGATCATCGCATCTGGCTGGTGGCACATCCGCGCGGCTTATGGCTCAGACTCCCGTCAGTTCTACATCAGCAAACCGCTGACCATGCTGTTCATCATCGCCCTGGCCTTTGGCTACCAGAGCGATGACCACAACGGTTCCCATGCCTGGATCCTGCTCGGCCTCTGCCTGTCGCTGGCCGGGGACGTGCTGCTGATGCTGCCACGGGATCGCTTCATCCAGGGACTGGCGGCATTTTTTGTCGCGCACCTCTGCTACATAGTGGGTTTCGCCCAGGGTCCCCTGGTGCTCAAGCTGGTGGATGGCCTGCTGCTGCTGCTGGTGGCCGGCATGGTGTTCGGCCTGCTGTGGGGCCGGCTCGGCGAGATGAAGATCCCTGTGTTCTGCTACATGCTGGTGATCATCGCCATGGCCTGGGTCGCCGCCGGCGCCTGGCACGCCTCTCTCACCGCAGGTTCTGCTGCGGCCCTGGTGGGGGCGCTGATGTTCCTCTTCTCCGACAGCATGCTGGCGCTAGATCGCTTCCGCCGCCCCTTCCCCCATGCCACGGCCTGGATCATGAGCAGCTACTTCGCCGCCCAGTTCCTGATCGCCGCCTCCCTGGCGGGATGAGCAGGCTTCGTCGACCATAAGAAAACGGGCCTAGCGGCCCGTTTCTGATTTCTGGCTTACGCCTCCAGCGGCTCGGCGTCCGCGGCCCTGGGGATCGGTTGCCTGAGCAGCAGCATCAGGGCGCTGGCGATGAGCAGGAAGATACCCATCACGTAGAACACCTGGTTGTAGGCCATGATGGCGGCCTCCCGGTTGATGGTATTGGACAGCATGGCCCTGGCCTGCTGCTGGGCGAGCGCGGGATCCGAGCCCTGGGCCATCATGGTCTGGGCCAGCTGCAGCAGGTAGCTTTGCCCCTCTATGCTGGTGGCGGCCAGGGTGCTGCCTATCTGGCTGGCATGGATGCGGGTGTCGTTGTCGATCAGGGTGGCTATGATGGCGATGCCGAAGGCCCCACCCAGGTTGCGCAGCACGTTGAGCAGGGTGGAGGAGGAGGGGATCTCCTCCGGGGTCAGGCTGGCGGTGGCTACCAGGGAGAGCGGCACCATGATGAAGGGCTGGCCCAGGGCCCGCACTATCAGCGACTGGATCAGCTGGGGGCCGGCGTAGTCGGCGCTCATGTTGACGTTCATGAAACAGCTGATGGCAAACACCAGGAAGCCGAAGCTCACCAGGTAGCGCGGATCTATCCGGGTGACCAGCCTGGGCACCAGCGGCAGCACCAGCAACTGGGGCAGGCCCATCCACATCAGCACCTCGCCAATCTCCAGCGCGTTGTAGTTGTGGATCTGCGCCATGTAGAGCGGCAGCACATAGATGGACCCCATCAGCGCCATGCCGAGCACCAGGTAGGCGAAGCAGGCCAGGGCAAAGCGCGGGCTGTGCAGCAGCCGCAGATTGACCAGAGGATGGCGGCGCAGCAGCTGGCTGATGACGAAGAACACCAGGGCCACCACAGAGATGACGGTGAGCCGCACTATGAAGCTGGAACCGAACCAGTCCTCTCTGTTGCCCTCCTCCAGCACCACCTCCAGCAGACCCAGCCCCACCGCCATGGTGAGGATGCCGACCAGATCCACCCGTTTTATCACCTCCCAGTCCACCGGCTTCCTGTCCAGCCCGTGGGCCAGCATGGCCATCACCAGCAGGCCGGGGGGCACGTTCAGGTAGAAGATGTAGTGCCAGGAGAGCTGCTCCGTCAGCCAGCCCCCGAGGGTCGGACCTATGGCGGGGGCGAAGGTGGCACAGAGGCCGAACAGCGCCATGCCGGTGGCTCGCTTGTGCAGCGGCAGCAGGCTGACGATGAGGGAGAAGGCCATGGGGATCAGGGCCCCGCCGGTGAAGCCCTGCAATGCCCGGAAGACGATCATGCTGGTGAGGTTCCAGCTGAACGAGCAGAGCACGGAGGCGACGATGAAGGCCCCCGTGGTCCACAGCAGGTAGCGGCGCACGCTCAGCCCCCGGCTCAGCCAGCCGCTCAGGGGGATGGCGATCATCTCCGCCACCAGGTAGGAGGTGGAAATCCAGGAGCTCTCGCTCAGGGTGGCCGAGAGGGCCCCCTGAATGTCCTTCAGGGAGGCGTTGGTGATCTGGATGTCGAGTATGGCCATGAAGGCGCCGATGAGGCCCCCCATGACAGCGATCCAGTTGCGACGTGGAATGGGTTCCATCAGTTGGCGGCGACTACGGGATCAGGGGTGCGGGTATCGACAATCACCTCGCTGGAAAGGCCAGGACGCAACTTGCCTGCCAGTGCGCCCGGCTCGGGGATGCGGATCTTGACCGGCACCCGCTGCACTATCTTGGTGAAGTTGCCGGTGGCGTTCTCCGGCGGCAGCAGGGCGAACTTGGCGCCGGTGGCGGGGGCCAGGCTGTCGATTATCCCCTCGACCGGCTGATCCGGATAGGCATCCAGGATCACCTCCACGCGCTGACCCGGTTGCATGTGCTGCAGCTGGGTCTCTTTGAAGTTCGCCTCGACCCATACCTGTTGCAGCGGTACCAGGCTGGCCACCTGCATGCCGGACTGCACATAGAGCCCTTCCCGCAGGCTGCGCTTGCCGATGATGCCGTCCGCCGGGGCCCGCAGCTCTGTGTAGCCGAGCTCCAGCCTGGCCTGCTCGAGCTGGGCTTCACTCAGTGCCAGCCTGGCCTGGTTCTGCTTGGCTTCGGCGTCCAGCACCAGCAGGCGCTCGCGAGCGGCCTGCAGGGCGGCTCTGGCCTCCTGCTCCTGGGCCTGATTGACCTGCAGACCGGCGCGCACCTCGTCCAGGCTGTCCTGGGAGCTGTAGTTGCGCTGATTGAGCTGGCTGACCCGGCGCACCTGCTGCTGGGCCCGCACCTGCTCGGCATTGGCCGAGGTGACCCTGGCCTCGGCCTGACGGATCAGGCTCAGCTGCTGGGTACGGGTGGCGGCCAGGTTCTCCGCAGTCGCCTGATTGAGGTGCAGATCGGCCTCGGCCTCGAGCACCCGGGTTCTGTACTCCCTGTCGTCCAGTCTGGCGATGAGCTGGCCGGCCTTGACCTCCTGGTTGTCGGTCACCAGCACCTCGCTGATATAGCCGGGCAGCTTGGAGCCTATGCCGGTCACCTCGCTCTGCAGATAGGCGTTGTCGGTGCTCTCGAAATGGCGGCCGTGCAGATACCAGTAGGCGGCAAACAGCATGCCGAGCAGGGCCAGCAGCAGGGCTGCCAGCAGAGGGATCTTCTTGTGTTGACTCATGATTTTTGCTTTTCCTGAACTGTGGCGGGCAGGCTAACATCGGCAGACTGTTTCGATTAGTATCCATTCATGAGATATACAGTTTCACTGGTGAGACAATGGACTTGAACGCAGCCTTGATTCTGGTGCGCATCGTCGACAAGGGCTCCTTTACCGCCGCCGCCCAGGAGCTGGGCATGACCAAGGCGACGGTGAGCCGCCGCATCGCCGAACTGGAGCAGCACCTCGGCGTGCGGTTGCTCTATCGCTCCACCCGCCAGCTCACCCTGACCGAGGCCGGAGAGCAGTATTACCTGCGTTGCAGCAAGGCGGTGGAGGAGCTGGCCCAGGCCGAGCTGATGCTGAGTGCCAGCCAGCAGGAGGTGACCGGCACCCTCAAGCTGGCGGTTCCCATCGAGACGGGGCAGCTGGTGGTGGGTCGGCTGGTGGCTCACTTTCTGCAAGCCTATCCGGGGCTGCGGGTGGATCTGGAGCTGACCAACCGCATAGTGGATCCCATCAGCGAGGGGCTGGATGCCATAGTGCGGATCGGTGACATGAGCGACTCCAACCTGGCGGCACGGCGTCTGTGGAGCACCGGGCGCCTGCTCTGCGCCAGCCCGGATTATCTGGCGCGCAGCCCGGCGATCACCCGACCCGAGGATCTGGTGCGCCATGAAAGGGTCGCGGTGAGCAGCGGTTTTCTCGCCTCCCACTGGTGTTTTGAACTGGATGGCCGGGAAGTGCTGGTGGATCCGCCGTCCCGTTTCCAGGTCAACAACATCACCTGTGCCAGAGAGGCGGCGAAGGCCGGGCTGGGGCTCGCCTCCCTGCCCGCCATGTTGTGCCATGATGAGCTGGCCGACGGCTCTCTGGTGGCTTTGCTGCCGGACTGGCAGCAGCCCAAGGTGCCCATCTATCTGCTGTTTCCCGAGCGTCGGCTGATGCCGCGCAAGTTGAGGGTGTTTATCGATTTTCTGGTGGCCAATGGCCCGACTTACGGCATCGACAACCTGCTGTGAGCGGCAAGGGGTCATGCGGAGGAAGTGTGATGGTCCGTGGGCCGGCGTCGCCGGTGCATCGACTAGGGGTTGCGAGGAGAGGATATATGGAGCAGTGGATTAATTTGTATCGGGCCTCCCACTCGCTGGAGGCGCATGCCTTGAAGGGAGCGCTGGAAGTCGAAGGGGTGCGGGTGCGGCTCAGCGGGGAGGGGCTCTCGGGGGCACTGGGGGAGTTGCCCGTGGATCTGCTGCAGGTCACCCTGATGGTGTGCGAGCAGGATCGCCGGCGGGCGGGCAGGATCATAGAGCGCTACCAGCAGCGCCAGGGCAATGGCTGGCTGTGCGGCCAGTGCGGGGAGGAGAACGGCGCCAACTTCGATATCTGCTGGCGCTGCCATCACGATCCCCAGGATCACTGAGATCTTTCTCTCCCGTCACCCTCAGCGCAGGGTGAAGTCGATGTCCTCCCCCGCGCTGGCATCGTGATAGATCGCCAGATCCAGCTCCTTCTCGCTGCGGGCGATCAGCACCGACACCAGGATGTCGCCGGAGACGTTGACAGTGGTACGGGCCATGTCGAGGATCCTGTCTATCCCGGCGATCAGCGCCACCCCTTCCAGCGGCAATCCCACCGCGGTCAGCGTCAGGGTCAGCAGCATGAGCCCGGTGCCCGGCGTGCCGGCCGTGCCTATGCTGGCCAGGGTGGCGATGCTGATGATGGTCAGGTAATCCACCACGTGCAGATCCACCCCGAACGCCTGGGCCACGAACAGCGCCGTCACCCCCTGATAGAGGGCGGTGCCATCCATGTTGATGGTGGCGCCAATCGGCAGCACCTTGGCGGTGATGGCGGGGGAGACCCCCAGCCGGCGCTCGGCGCAGGCCAGGCTGATGGGCAGGGTGCTGCTGCTTGAGCTGCTGGTGAAGGCCACCGCCTGGGCGTCGACGATGCTCTTGAAGTAGTGCAGCGGATTGAGGCGGGCCAGCAGGATCAGCAGGCTGCTGTAGACCCCGAGCACGTGCAGCAGGCAGCCGAGGTAGACGGCGCCTATCACCTTGAGCAGGGGCAGCAGCAGGCTCACCCCGTATTTGCCCGTCATCCAGGCCATCAGGGCGCAGACGCCATAGGGGGCCAGCGCCATCACCATCTGGGTCAGCTTGAACATCCCCTCCGCCAGGGAGGTGAAGAACAGAATGGCAGGGCGACCGCGCCGGCCACTGGCATTGAGGGCCAGGGCGAGGGCCACCGCAAAGACGATCACCTGCAATATCTTGCCATCCACCATGGCCTGTACCGGGTTGTGGGGCACCAGATGGCTCAGCACGCTGGCCAGGGTCGGCTGCACCATCACGCCG
Source organism: Aeromonas sp. DSM 116730 (assembly GCF_046581335.1). NCBI lineage: Bacteria > Pseudomonadati > Pseudomonadota > Gammaproteobacteria > Aeromonadales > Aeromonadaceae > Aeromonas > Aeromonas sp. DSM 116730. The sequence continues at coordinate 278,752 of NZ_CP144265.1, forward strand.
GTCCGTTCGTAGGGCCCCATGTTGGCGCCCATGCCGGGTTCCAGCAGCCAGCCCATCACCAGGCCGATGCAGATGGCGACGGCGGTGGAGCAGAGGTAGAGACCTATGGCCTTGCTGCCGATCCTGTCCAGGGTCTTGCCCTTGAGCAGGGCGGTGAGGCCGGCGATGACGGAGCAGAAGATGAGGGGCACCATCAGCATCTGTATGGTGTTCACGAACAGGACGCCGATGGGCTTGAGCAGCATTGCCTGCTCGCTGAAGCAGAGTCCTAGCCCGATCCCGGTCAGCATGCCGAGCAGTGTCTTCAACCAGAGCGGGCGGCGGGTCCAGATCCGCCAGGGCTTGAAGACCAATCCATGGAACAGCATGACGCCAATGTCCTTATTTTCTGTCTGCGATGGCAAAGGGGCGCTAGTGTAGCCATCCCCCGATCAGGTTGCCACATTATCGACAAAGCGACGCTCGCGGCCAGCCCGGGGAAGTTAAAAAAGGCGTTTTGTTGGCTTATATCAAGATCGGGGGCCGGGGTTCAGGCTCTAATGGACATCTGACATGATGATTAAAGAGGTATGAGATGTCCCAGTCGATACACGGTCACGAAGTGATGGAGATGATGCTGAAAGAGGGTGGCCATTTTACCCGGGCCAGCCTCAGGGAGGCGATTGAGGCGCGCTTTGGCGCCGATGCCCGCTTCCATACCTGCAGCGCGAGCGAGATGGATGCAGAGGCGCTGATCAGCCTGCTGGCCAAACGCGGCAAGTTCATCGAGTCAGAGCAGGGCTTCCAGACCCGGGCCGACAAGATCTGCAACCACGGCTGATCCCGCGGCGAGCGTACCGAGGCGCTCGCCGAATCCCGCCTCCTTTGTTATATTTCGCCCTCTCCCCCCTCTGTTAAAGGCTTGGCCTGGGCAACGCCCGGGAACCTGTATGGATACTTTCTCCGCTGCCGTCATGTTGTTTCTGATCATGGATCCGCTGGGCAACCTGCCGGTCTTCCTCTCCATACTGCGTCACGTCGATCCCAAGCGGCGGCGCAAGGTGATGATGCGCGAGCTGCTGTTCTCCTTAGGCATCATGCTGGGCTTCCTGTTTGCCGGTCAGCAGATCCTGAGCTTCCTGAACCTGCGCCAGGAGGCGGTCAGCATCGCCGGGGGCATCATATTGTTCCTCATCGCCATCAAGATGATATTCCCGAGTCCGGGGGGCGTGACCGGGCTGGCGGCGGGGGAGGAGCCCTTCCTGGTACCCATGGCCATCCCCATGATAGCGGGCCCCTCCATACTGGCCTCCCTGCTGCTGCTGGCGAACCAGGAGCCGACCCGGATGGTGGACTGGTCCCTGGCCCTGCTGATGGCCTGGGGTGCCAGCGCTGTGATCCTGATGTTCTACGAGCTGTTCAACAAGCTGCTGGGTGAGCGAGGACTCACCGCCGTGGAGCGGCTGATGGGCATGCTGCTGGTGATGATCTCGGTGCAGATGCTGCTGGATGGTGTGCACCACTATCTGGCGGTGACGGGCAAGGGGTAAAAAGAAAGGGGCTGCCAGGCAGCCCCTTTCTTATTGTGGGTCCATGATGGCCAGCGCCTCGTCCGGGCGGGACGGGTCGCCGGCCGGGGCCTCCAGCTTGCCCATGATGAGGGTGAGCAATGTCTCCCGCAGCCAGCGGTGTCCCGGATCCTCCTCGTGGCGCTGATGCCAGATGAGCAGGTGGGAGATGCTGTCCAGGGCGATGGGCAGCGGCAGCGGCACCAGCGGATAGACCTGGGTCGCGTGGCGGGCATAGAGCCGGGACAGGGTCACTATCATGTCCGAGTGCATGCCCATGCGCAGCGCCGCCTCGAAGGAGGGCACAGTCGCCTCGATCCGGCGGTAGAGATCCTGCTCCGCCAGCTTGTGATCCAGCATCCAGCGATCCCGCCCCTCGCAATAGGTTTGCACATGGGGATAGGCCAGGTAGCGGGGGAGATCCCACTCGGGTTCGCACAGGGCCGGGTGATCCCGCTGCACCAGGCAGGTGAGATCATCGATGGCGAGCAGTCGCTGGCAGATGGCGTTGGGCAGGGTGTCCAGCCTGAAATCCGAGTTGATGCAGTTCTCCCGCACCGTGAAGGCGATGTCCACCTGACCCTGGCTCATCTCGGTCAGGCTGTGTTCTGTCCACTCCTCGTAACGCAGCCGGATCCCCGGTGCCTGGCGCTTGAGCTCGCTCAGGTAGAGCGGCGCGAACAGGGTGAAGGCGCTGTCCATGCTGGCGATGACGAATTCCCGCTCTGTGCTGGCGGGATCGAAGGCGGGGGGCTGGATCAGGTTGTCCAGCGACAGCAGTATGGGTTGCAACTGCAACTGCAGATCGAGGGCGCGCGGGGTGGGATCCAGCCCGTAGGCGGAGCGGACGAACAGGGGGTCGTCGAAGGTCTCCCGCAGGCGACCCAGGGCCTTGCTGACGGCGGACTGGCTCAGATGCAGACGGCGGGCGGCCCGGCTGCCATTGCGCTCCTCCAGCAATACTTGCAGGATAATCAACAAATTAAGATCTATGCGCCCGAGCTGTTCCAGCAACATGATATGAATCCTCTTCAATTCTTAGATGAATTTATACCATTTGTTTTCATATCTTGGCGACCCTATGCTCGACCTGTCTCTCGCCTTCATGGCGACTGGTACAGGATGTAGCGGTTGAGGGGACAAGTAGCACCGACTCATACGGCGGCCAAAGGTCGCCGTATCTTTTTATGTTTTTTGACGATTTTCCTGCCAACTTGCGCCTGCCTTGATTTTGCCCAACAATCGTTGCGCCTTCTTTTGATACAAACAACGGGTATCTATCTGTCAGGAGTCGCCCTATGGGACTTGGTGGAATTCATATCTGGCATCTGTTGATCCTGCTGGTGGTGGTCGTCGTGGTGTTTGGCAGCAAACGCCTGGCCGGTGCCGGTGAGGATCTGGGCACCGCCATCAGGGATTTTCGTAAAGCCTTGCGTGACGATGAAGTACATCCGAAATGAGTAGGAGTGGAAGTATGTCTGTAGACGAAAAAGTGGAATTGAATGAAACCTGTGACAGCTGCGGCTGTTTCGCCGAGATCGGCACCATCATAGGTGAAGGCGACGATGTGATGGAGCTGGTGATCGAGGCCGCGGCAGAAGCCGACGCCCGCGCCAAACTCGCAGCCTATGAGGCGCTGGCCAAGCAGGTGACCGCCGAAGCCGTGATCGACAGCGAACTGACCCAGGGCGCCAACGGCGTGATCCTGAAGGCCCGCCTGCAATTCACCTGCACCGCCGAGAAGCTGATTTTCGAGATGCGTGCCCGCTCAATCTGAGCCCCCTGAGAATACGGCAGGCCTGCCTGCCGTATTGCTTTGCCCCTCGCCTTTTCCCTCTCTTTGCGTTGTATAGTGAGTTATCCCACGGACGATCCGGTTTCAGTCCGGTACCAATCGTTCCGCTGCAGGAAGGTGCCATGATGGCACCCCGTCATGAGTCCCGCGTGTCGGGCCTTGTCCTGCCGAGAATCTCAAGGCGCGAGTCGACCAACAGAAGGTGGCTACCTCATGATGCGATGGATTTGGGCCCTGCTGGTCCTCTGCTCTCTCCCTCTGCTGGCGGCGGATCTCGGTTCCCAGCCTGGTGATGCCCCTTCGCGCGCCGCGGACGTCAAGCCCAAGCTCCTGCCCCAACCCGGGGATCTCGAACACATACTGCAAAAGAAGGAGCTCAGGGCCCTGGTGGTCTATGAACGGGGCTTCTTCTTCTTCGACAAGGGGGCCCAGTACGGCATCCTGGTCAATCAACTGCAAGGCTTCGAGCGCTGGCTGAACCAGACCTATCTCCCCAAGGAGAAGCTCAAGCTCAAGATCATCTATATCCCGGTGCGTCAGGACAAGCTGCTGGACTACCTCACCGAGGGGCGGGGGGATCTGGTGGCGGCCAACCTGACGGTGACGCCGACCCGGCGCGAGCAGGTCACCTTCTCCCAGCCGCTCATCTCGCCCATCGAGGAGTGGGTGGTGAGCCTGCGGGAGCTGACGGGTTTCAACCGCATCACTCAGCTCTCCGGTCGGCGGATCTGGGTGCGGGCCAGCTCCAGCTATTACGAGAGCCTGCATCAGCTCAACTGGCTGTTCCGCGAGCTGGGGCTGCCCCCCGTCTACATAGAGACAGTGCCCGAATACCTGCAGGACGGGGATCTGCTGGAGATGGTGGCGGCCGGCATCATACCGCTGACCGTCACCGACAGTTTCAAGGGGCGGATCTGGCTCGACATGATAGGGGGCCTCAAGGCCCACAAGCTGATCCCGCTGCGGGACAAGGGGCGCAGTGCCTGGGCACTGCGCAACAACAGCCCCGAGCTGCTCAAGGCGGTGAACGCCTATATCTCGGAGTCGAGCAAACGCACCCTCTACAGCGACATGACACTGCGTCGCCTGCTGGCCCAGAGTGACAAGATGAGCAACATATTGGCGCCGGATCCCCTGGGGCGGTTGTCGACCATCCGCAAGGTGCTGGAAACCCAGGCCGAAAAATATGAGCTCGACTGGCTGATGCTGGCGGCGCTGGCTTACAAGGAGTCGGGGCTCAATCCCAATGTCCGCTCCAACCGCGGGGCTGTCGGCATCATGCAACTGCTGCCGAGCACGGGGGGTGAGGTGGGGATCCGCGGCGCCAGGCTCACCAGCCTGGAAGGCAGTGTGGAAGCGGCTTGCCGTTACATGCGGCTCATTCTCGATACCTACTTCAACGATCCCGGGATGGACAGGCTCAACCGTCACCTGTTCGCCCTGGCGGCCTACAACGCGGGCCCGAACCGGGTGCAGGCGCTGCAGGCCAAGGCCAGGGAGAGGGGGCTGGATCCGAACGTCTGGTTTGGCAACGTGGAGCAGCTGGTGGCCAACGAGGTCGGCCAGGGCCCCATCAACTACGTCGGCACCATCTACAAATACTACGTGGCCTACCGCTTCAGCCTGCCTCAGGTGGAGGGCAAGACAGAGGCCATGGAGGCGGTCCAGCCCTGAGTGCTCAGTGCCGGTCGGGCAGGCCATCCTCTGGGGTAAAGGGGAGGGCTTCCCAGCCCTGATCCCTGTGCTGCTGGTACCAGGGGGTCAGCAGCCTGGCGGGAGTGGGATCCGGCTGGCTGGCCTGGGGTCTCTGGCTGAGGCAGGGGTGGTCGCGCACTTCCATCATCGGCTCCTTGACATGCTGCAATCGGGGCTGTTGTCTGGGTTATGCCACCGTCTCATGACAAGGAGATGACCCTTGATCCCCGCCGAATTTGCCCTGCTCGACGATCCCGGCGCCGCCCTCAAGGCCCGCTGCCAGCTGATCCGCGGCGCCCGCAGCCGGATCCAGGCCCAGTATTACAGCTGGGAGGAGGACCGCAGCGGCAAGCTGTTGCTGTCCGAGTTGCTCCATGCGGCGCGGCGCGGGGTCCGGGTCCAGCTGCTTATCGACGATCTCTATGCCGGCGACAACCGCTTCCTCGAGGTGGTGGCGGCAGAGCCCGGCATCGAGGTGCGGCTGTTCAATCCATTCTGGCTCAGGGGTTGGCGCCCCCTGACCCTGCTGCTGGAAGGCCTGCTCAGCTTCCGGCGCATCAACCACCGCATGCACAACAAGCTGCTGCTGGTGGATGGCCACGAGGCGGTGATCGGTGGCCGCAACATCGGCGATCCTTACTTCGGGCTGGGGGCGCTCCCTCACTTCGTCGATCTGGATCTGGTTTGCCGCGGCCCCCTCTGCCGCCAGGCCGAGCAGGGCTTCGAGCTGTTCTGGCGCAGCCGCTGGAGCCACCCCATCCGGCGCCTGTTGCGGCGCCCCCTGCTGCCCGCCGAGATCCGTGCGGTGAACGACTTCCTGCTGACTCTGACCGACCCGGCGGTGGCCATGGTCTACGATCTGCCCGCCAGCCTGTTTGATGACGTGCCTCTTCCCCTGCGTTGGCATCCTGGGGTCGGGGAGTGCTGGTTTGACAGGCCCGGCAAGGGGCTCATCTCCCGGCCGACCACGGCGCCCCGGCTGGGGCGCAAGCTGGCTGGCAACCAGGGGGCGCTGCGGTTGGTGAGTCCTTACCTGATCCTGACCCGAAGCTTGCGCCGCCATCTCAAGCGGCTGCGTCAGGCCGGGGTCGGCATCGAAATCCTGACCAACTCCCTGGCGAGTACAGACGTGCCCCTGGTGTATGGCGCCTATCGGCGCCACCGCCCCTGGCTGGAGCGGCAGGGCATAGTGCTGGCCGAGCTGTCGGATGAGGGGCGCAGTCTGCACGCCAAGCTGATCCTGATGGGGGAGGAGGAGGCGCTGCTCGGCAGCTTCAACCTGGATCCCCGCTCCCTGATGCTCAACACCGAGCTGATGCTGCACCTGAGCTGCCCGGCGCTCTGTGCCGAGCTGCGGCACTGGCTCTGCGGTTGGCAACGGGCGGCGGTCCATCCTGTGGTGGCGCCTCCCTCGACGCTGCGGCGCCTGCTGGCGCGACTGAGCGACTGGCTGCCGCTGCGCCGCTGGCTGTGAGTGGAGCCCGGCTTGTGCGAGATCTCGCAAAGCCTTGTGCGCCTTCGAGGATAACGTTTGCCATCCAAAGCCGGATTGAGATTTTATCGTATTGTTTTTAATCACTTTATGTCGATAGGCGATACCTGATGCAGCGCCCTCGCTTGCATACAGGGCCGCATATAACGGTTTTTTATTTTATTTAACTGCGTAGTATTTCGGTTGCAAGGACAAACACGGCGGCTGGTCTGCCGTGTGGGTGAAGGCAACAAGGGAGTGGGTCGGCCGGCGTGTTCTGGCTGGCAGTGCGGATCGGGAGCGGAAACCCGTGACGCGCATCAGCCCCGTTATTGCCGGATCCCAATATGGAACATGCTATTTGCGAGGGGGTGACATGCGAATGTCGCCCCATTTTTTTATGCCAAAAGATCGCCAGACGCCCATGAAAAGACCGCCAGCGGGCGGTCTTGGGCAATCAGGTCTGTCGGTCAGCCGCCTCAGGCGATGCCGGCCAGCAGGCGACTCCAGTTGCGCTTGGCAACGAGGAAGCCATCCCTCAGGTTGCGATACTCCAGTTGCAGCTTGAGCCTGTCGTAGCGGGCCAGCGCCTTGCGCTTGCGCTGCTCCAGCAACAGCTTGCGGCTGGCGTAGTAGTGCTGGATCTGCAGGCTCAGCTTGTCGTACTCCTCCTGCAGCAGCGCCTGCCACAGCTCCCTGTCCTCTGCCTTGCGCAGCCTGGCCTGGGCGCGTTTGAGCTGCATCTCCAGCCTGGCCTGCTCGATCCGCTCCTCTGGACAGGATCTGAGATCCCCGGCCAGTCCGCACCAGGCGGCGGTGCGGATCAGCCACTTGGTGGGGTCGAACTGCCACCAGTGGATGCCGTTGCGGTAGTCGTTCTCGAACAGGTGATGGAAGTTGTGATACCCCTCGCCGAAGGTGAAGAAGGCCAGGATGCCGTTGTCCCGCGCACTGTTGCGATCGGTGAAGGGCTGGCTGCCCCAGATGTGGGCCAGGGAGTTGATGAAGAAGGTGGTGTGGTGGGTCATCACCATGCGCAGCACCCCCGCCAGCAACAGCATGCCGAGCAGATCTCCATGGATCAGACCGAGCAGCAGCGGGATGCCGATGTTGGTGGCCAGGGTCAAGGCCAGATAGTGCCTGTGCTGGAAGGCGACGATGGCATTGTTCTGCAGATCCCGCACATTGCTGTAGTCGTGGTAGATCTCGCGCTGGTATTCCCGCAGCATCCAGCCGATGTGGGAGTACCAGAAGCCGCGGCCCGCGCTGTAGGGATCCTTCTGGTTGTCATCCACGTGGCGGTGGTGACGGCGGTGATCGGACGACCAGTGGAGTGCCGAGTTTTGCAGGGCGAGGGCGCCGCCGATGGCGAAGATCCATTGCAGGGCTGGGTGCGCCTTGTAGGCCTTGTGGGACCAGAGTCGGTGATAACCGGCGGTGATGGAGATGCCGCAGTAGCAGAACAGCAGCAGGAAGCAGCCCCACTGCCAGAGGTCATAGCCATGGGTCAGGCCGTACCAGGGTACCGCAATCAGTGCCGTCAGCCCGGAGAGGGCGAACAGCAGGGTGTTGGTCATGATGATCGGGGGGCGGTCCATTTCACTCGGCTCCATTCAGCGAACAGCTGTCCACTATTCTCCATTGAGCCGGAATGCGGGTCAATGGTAAAAAAGTCGGAGACAAACCTGATCCAGGCCCCGCCTTCGGGTTATCATCTGGCCTCGCTAATCTCAAGGTGACTGTTTTCGTGGGTATTCGCGCGCAACAAAAAGAAAAGACCCGGCGTACGCTGATCGAAGCGGCGTTCAGTCAACTCTGTGCCAACCGCAGCTTCTCCAACCTCAGTCTGCGGGAAGTGGCCAGGGAGGCGGGCATAGCGCCGACCTCCTTCTACCGTCATTTTCGCGACATGGAAGAGCTGGGGCTGACCCTGGTGGACGAGGGCGGCCTGACCCTGCGCCAGCTGATGCGCCAGGCGCGCCAGCGCATCGCCGGTGGTGGCAGCGTCATCAGCACCTCGGTGCAGACCTTCATGGAATTCGTCGAAAACAACCCGAACATCTTCCGGCTGCTGCTCCGTGAGCGCTCCGGCACCTCTGCGGCCTTCCGTCAGGCTGTGGCCCGCGAGATCCAGCACTTCATCGCCGAGCTGACCGATTATCTGGAGGCGACCACGCAGGCGCCACGGGAAGAGGCCTACATCCAGGCCGAAGCCATGGTCACCATAGTCTTCAGTGCCGGCGCCGACGCCCTCGACATGACCCCCGAGGAGTGCCGGGCCCTGTCGGATCGCACCATCAGCCAGCTGCGGATGATCGCCATGGGCGCCGAGGTCCAGAACCGCAAGCGCCGCGAATCTCTCTCTTAAGTCAAGGATGGACAGTCCCATGCATGAATCGAACGCGATCCCGAAGAAGCCCCTGTTGCTGGCCCTGCTCATCGGCATCTGCGGTGATGCCTTCCTGTCGGTGTTGACCGAGTCGGTCGTGCCCTTCTCCTTCTTTCCCCTGATCGCCCTGCTGCTGGCGGCCTACCAGCTCTATCAGCACTATCGCCACGAGCCCATAGTCGGCAACACCCCCAGCTGCATCCTGCTCTGCTTCTTCATCGGGGCGTTCGGGCACACTGCGCTGCTCAAGGTGCAGTACCCCGAACTTGGCAGCAACTTCTTCTCCCTTATCGCCATGCTGCTGCTGCTCGCCGTGCTCTCCATCAAGCTCGGCATCAGCCTGGGGAAAAAAGTGAAGGAGTGACATGTCACTCCTTCAGGTTCGATCTGGCGGTCTCGGGTCAGTCAGCCCGGGGCGGGGTTTCTCCCCTCTGCCTGGCGTCTATGATGGCCTGCAGCTTGGCGCGGATCTCCATCATGCCGAACACGCCGAAGATCAGCACCTGGGTGAACTCGAGGCGGGTGATGGCAAAGTAGGGCTTGCAGGCGGCCTTGATCATGCTGGCCTGTACCCAGTGCATCAGTATCACTATGACGCCGCACACCGGCAGAAAACCGTTCAGTTTGCCCGGCAGTGTGCCGAGCAGGGCGAGCACCACGCCGAGCCAGAAGAACAGCAGCACGCCCATCGCCAATAGATTAAACACCCGCTTCATCGCTTATCTCCCGTACATAGAGTTGATAGCAGACCTGACTGGCCTGCTTGTCCTTGAGTTGTTGCTGTTGTCCAAGTTGACAGGGAGTGGCAATCGTTCATTTCTCCTCCCACCTGGCATTCAAACCGCGGCGTCATCCTTGGTGTCCCGCAGATAGAGCTGGTAGCAGACCTGACCCGCTTGATTGTCCTTGAGCTGTTGTCCAAGTTGACAGGGAGTGGCAATCGTTCATTTCCCCTCCCGCCTGGCATTCAAACCGCGGCGTCATCCTTGGCGTCCCGCAGATAGAGCTGGTAGCAGACCTGACCCGCTTGATTGTCCTTGAGCTGTTGCCCAAGTTGACAGGAGTGGCAATCGCTCATCATCCCCTCCCGCCTGGTATTCAAACCGCAGTGTTCTCCTTGGTATCCCGCAGATAAAGCTGGTAGCAGACCTGACCCGCTTGTTTGTCCTTGAGTTGCTGCCAGCTGCCAGGCAGGGGGAGATCGCTCATCTCCTTTTCCCGTTCAAGATAGATGAGGGCATCCGGTGCCAGCCAGCCGCGCTGCTCCAGCAGCTCGCACACCTGGGGCAGCAGTTCACGGCGAAACGGTGGATCCAGGAACACCAGATCGAAGGGGGTGGCCGGGCCTTGCAGCCAGCTCACCGCATCGGCCTGGATCACCTCGCCCTGCTGACTGCCGAGGGCGGCCAGGTTCTTCCTGAGCTGATCGGCGGCTCCCTTGTCCATCTCGACCAGGGTCACCTGCTCGGCGTAGCGCGACAGCGCCTCCAGCCCCAGGCCGCCGCTGCCGGCAAACAGATCGAGGCAGCGGGCACCGCGGACATGGGGGGCCAGCCAGTTGAAGATGGTCTCCTTGACGCGATCCGTGGTGGGTCTGAGTCCGTCAACATCCCTGACCGGCAGTTTGCGGCCCTTCCACTGGCCGCTGATGATTCTTACCACGCCCGCTCGCCCCTGGGGGGCTGGGCTCTTGCTCGGGCTGTTACGGCTGGTTTTCACTCTGGGCATCGCGTTTCGTCGTCAGAAAATAAAGTGGTAGTATAAGGCGGTTCATTTTTATGCCGACCCGCCGAGGGACGGCTATCTTAGCAGTCAGCCAACGAAGTGAGTATTTTTTAGATGGCAAAAGGTTTGTTTTCCTGGCTGGGTTTCGGCCGCAAGAAAGAAGAGGCTGAGGCCGTCCAATCACAGGCCCTTGACGCCACCCCGGCTGTCGCCGAGTCCGAGGCCACCGTTGCCCCCGCTCCCGTCGCTGATGTTTCCCTGACCGAGGCCCCTGCTGTACCGCACGAGGCGCCCCTGGCGACCCCTGACGAAGGCCCGCTGGTGGTGGAGGAACCCGCCTCCGAACTCGAGCCCGTCATCGTCAATGAGGCGCTGATCGCCGCCGAAGCCGAGGCCCAAGCTGCGGAAGCCGCCCGTGTCGCCGCTGAAGCACAAGCCGTCGAAGCTGCCCGTATTGCTGCCGAGGCCCAGGCTGCGGAAGCCGCCCGTATTGCCGCCGAAGCACAAGCCGTCGAAGCTGCCCGTATTGCTGCCGAGGCCCAGGCTGCGGAAGCCGCCCGTGTTGCCGCCGAGGCACAAGCCGCCGAAGCCGCCCGTGTTGCCGCCGAGGCACAAGCCGCCGAAGCCGCCCGCATTGCCGCCGAGGCAGAAGCTGCGGAAGCTGCCCGTATTGCCGCCGAGGCCCAGGCTGCCGAAGACGCCCGTGTTGCCGCCGAGGCCCAGGCTGCGGAAGCCGCCCGCGTTGCTGCCGAAGTACAGGCTGCGGAAGCCGCCCGTGTTGCCGCCGAGGCAGAAGCTGCCGAAGCCGCTCGTGTTGCCGCCGAGGCACAGGCTGCCGAGGAAGCCCGTATCGCCAAAGAGGCCCAGCGAGCGGAAGATCTGCGCCTGGTCGCCGAGATAGAGGCTGAGGCCGCCGCGCTGGCAGCCCTGCCCCTGGCCGCCAAGGTGGACGACGATACTCAGGACAAGCCGCAGCGGGAGGGCTTCTTTGCTCGCCTCAAGCGCAGCCTGGTGCGCACCAAGGAGAATATCGGCTCCGGTTTCTTCGGCCTGTTCCGCGGCAAGAAGATCGATGACGAGCTGTTCGAGGAGCTGGAGACCCAGCTGTTGACCGCCGATCTCGGTGTGGATACCACCAGTCGTATCATCGAAGGCTTGGTGCAGCACGCGGATCGCAAGCAGCTCAAGGATGCTGAGGCGCTCTACGGCCTGCTCAAGCAAGACATGGGGGCCATGCTGACTCAGGTTGAGCAGCCGCTGGTGATCGACACCAGCAAGAAGCCTTACGTGATCCTGATGGTCGGCGTGAACGGCGTCGGCAAGACCACCACCATCGGCAAGCTGGCCAAGCAGTTCCAGGCCGACGGCAAGAGCGTCATGCTGGCGGCGGGGGATACCTTCCGTGCCGCTGCGGTCGAGCAGCTTCAGGTGTGGGGTCAGCGCAACAACATTCCGGTGATCGCCCAGCACACAGGTGCCGACTCCGCCTCCGTCATCTATGACGCCATCGAGGCCGCCCGCTCCCGCGGGGCTGACGTGCTGATCGCCGATACCGCCGGTCGCCTGCAAAACAAGAGCAACCTGATGGAAGAGCTCAAGAAGGTGGTGCGGGTGATGAAGAAGCTGGATGAAGAGGCGCCCCACGAGATCATGCTGACCCTGGATGCGGGCACAGGCCAGAACGCCCTGAGCCAGGCCAAGCTGTTCAGCGAGGCGGTGGGCCTGACCGGCATCACCCTCACCAAGCTGGATGGGACCGCCAAGGGCGGCGTCATCTTCGCGGTGGCCGACAAGTTCCAGATCCCGATCCGCTATATAGGGGTGGGCGAGGGGATCGACGATCTGCGTCCCTTCGTTGCCAACGACTTTATCGAGGCGCTCTTCAGCCGCGAGGAATGAGTTCGGCCACGAAGAGTCAGCTCAGCCGTGATGAGCAAGTGTTCCATGCCCCGACTCAGGTCGGGGCTTGTCACTGTCAGGGTATGATTCGTTTCGACCAGGCCGCCAAGGTGCGTGGCTGCGGATCGGCCATTTCATCGAGGGCTTATGTCGCCGCGAAGAGTCAGTGTGCCATGCTTCGATCCCGGTCGGGGTATGTCACTGTCAGGGTATGAAAGGTGTATTGCTGCGGATCAGCTATTTCATCAAGGCTAGTGTCGCCGCGAGGAGTCAGCGTGCCATGCTTCGATCCCGGTCGGGGTTGGTCAATCTCAGGGAACCGTTATGATTCGTTTTGACAAGGTCAGCAAGGTATACAGCGGTGGCCATCAGGCGCTGCAGAAGGTCAGCTTCCACCTGCGCAAGGGGGAGATGGCCTTCCTGACCGGCCATTCGGGGGCGGGCAAGAGTACCCTCCTCAAGCTCATCAGCGTGATGGAGCGGCCGACCGATGGTCGCGTCTTCTTCCATGGCGATGACGTCAGCCAGATCCAGCGCAGCCAGATCCCCTATGTGCGCCGCCAGATCGGGATGATCTTTCAGGATCACCGGTTGCTGATGGACCGCACTGTGTTCGACAACGTGGCCCTGCCCCTGGTGATCGATGGCTATAGTCATGCCGACATCAACAAGCGGGTGGCGGCGGCGCTGGACAAGGTAGGTCTGCTCGGCAAGGAGCGTTACCAGCCGCGCATGCTCTCCGGTGGTGAGCAGCAGCGGGTCGGCATCGCCCGTGCCATCGTCAACAAGCCGCCCCTGCTGCTGGCGGATGAGCCGACCGGCAACCTGGATCCCCAGCTCTCCATGGACATCATGCGACTGTTCGAGGAGTTCAATCGCTTCGGGGTTTCGGTGCTGATTGCCACTCACGATCTGGGGCTGATCGCCCGCATGCGCTATCGCACCCTGACCCTGAAGGCCGGGCGCATGTATTCCCAAGAGCAGGAGGAGAGCTGATGGCCATAGTTCGTCATAAGCAGCCCCCTCTGTGCCCTCTGATGATGGCCACTCGGATGGATCAGGTCGCCGATATTCGACAGGGGAGGGAATTCTGATGGCTATTGTTCGTCATAAACAGCCGCCGCTGCGCCGTCTGATGATGTACGGCGTGGATCACGTGCGTCAGGCCTTTGCCAGTCTGGGAGAGCTGTGGCGCAATCCGCTCGCCTCCCTGATGACGCTGGCGGTGCTCGGGGTCAGTCTGGCGCTCCCCTCCTGCTTCCACGTGCTGCTGAAAAACGCCGAAGTGGTGGAAGGGAGCTGGCAGACCAGCTCCCAGATCTCCCTCTATCTGCGCAAGGATCTGCCGGAGCAGAGCATCCTCGACATGAAGCAGCGGATCCTGCTCTATCCCGAGGTGGAGTCCGTCACCTACATGAACCGGGACGAGGCGCTCAAGGAGTTTCGCGAGATCTCCGGTTTCGGCGATGCCCTCGATTATCTCGACAGCAACCCGCTGCCGCCTGTGCTGAGCGTGATCCCGGATCCTCGCTGGCAGAATCCGGAAGGGGCCGCCGAGCTGCTCGCCAAGCTTGAGAACGAACCCGGCATCGAACAGGGCAAGCTGGATCTGCAGTGGCTGACCCGGCTGCAGGGGATCATGAACCTGCTGCGCCACACCATCACAGGCATCGCCGTGCTGCTGCTCTCCGCCGTGCTGCTGATCGTCGGCAACACCCTTCGCCTGAACATACTCAACCAGAGATCCGAGATCGAAGTGCTCAAGCTGGTGGGGGCGACCGACGCCTTCATTCACCGTCCTTTCCTCTACACCGGCATCTGGTTCGGGGTCATCGGCGGCATGCTGGCCTGGTGGCTGACCGAGGTCATGGTGATCTGGAGCGAGGGGGTGGTGAAGGAGCTGGCGGGGCTTTACAACAGCAACTTCCGGCTGGTGGGGATGGGGGCGTTCGACGGCTTCAATCTCATACTGTTGGGGGCCTTGCTGGGGCTGATTGCGTCCTGGTTCTCGGTTCACAGGCACATTCGCGACATAGAACCATCCTGATTAATTTATCAGCATTTTAAAGCGCTGGATTTTGCGAACTGGATCAAGTAAAAGAGTGGCCCGTTTCTGGCACGGGCCACTTTCTCAGAGTAATCTGAATGAGGCCTGCACCAAGGATCATATTTGGATCCTGTGAACCTTTTGATTTATAAACAGTCTATCTAGTGCAACAGAATTTATACGGGTGTGGCCCCTCTGCCTTGCTCGTCTGACTTGGCAAGCATGTGAAGGTTGCGAGCTCCGCAACAATGGACTTAGCATGCTACTTTTCAGGGGTCCTTCACTGTGACCCCTTTTTTTTGACCGTTCATTTATGATTCATCCCGTCAGCCTAAGATAGCCCGGGTTCATGCTGGGGCCGATGTTTGACTTATGTTTGATGTGGGCCGCAGAATGACCCCCGGTCGGTAGACAGGCCCTCTCAGGGTGTTAGACTGATTCGATTGAAAAGTAAGAGGTAGAACATGGGAACTTCATTGCAACGCACTATGGCTCTGATTCCGCAAGGTAGTCTGGAAGGCTATATCCAAGCCGTCAACTCGATCCCCGTGCTGAGCGCGGAGGAAGAGCGTGAACTGGCGATGCGTTTGCAGCAGGGTGGCGATCTCGAGGCTGCCCGTCAGCTGGTCATGTCGCATCTGCGTTTTGTCGTTCACGTGGCCAAGAGCTACTCCGGCTATGGCCTGCCTCAGGCCGATCTGGTGCAGGAAGGCAATATCGGCCTGATGAAGGCGGTCAAGCGCTTCGACCCGAGCGTCGGGGTGCGTCTGGTCTCCTTCGCCGTGCACTGGATCAAGGCCGAGATCCACGAATATGTGCTGCGCAACTGGCGCATGGTCAAGGTGGCCACCACCAAGGCCCAGCGCAAGCTGTTCTTCAACCTGCGCAAGTCCAAGAAGCGTCTGGGCTGGCTGAATCACGAAGAGGTGCAGGCCGTTGCCGCGGATCTCGGGGTTTCTGCCGCGGACGTCACCGAGATGGAAGCGCGCATGAGCAACTACGATCAGGCCTTCGATCTGGTCGGTGACGATGAGGATGAAGGTGGCTTCGCCCCCGTCCATTATCTGGAAGACAAGTCTTCCGATCTGGCCGCCACCATAGAGAACGACAACTGGGACAGCCACGCCACCCGTCGCCTGAGTGCGGCCATGGCCACCCTGGACGAGCGCAGCCAGCACATCATCCGCGCCCGCTGGCTGGATGAGGAGAGCAAGACCACCTTGCAGGAGCTGGCCGACAACTACGGTGTGTCCGCCGAGCGTGTGCGTCAGCTTGAGAAGAACGCGCTCAAGAAGCTGAAGGATGCGATGGCCGCCTGAGGGCATTCGCCGAGCCTGTGAACCGCTCAAGAAACTGAAAGACGCCATGGATGCCTGAGGGCATTCTCTTGTAGAAAACAGGGCCTGATGGCCCTGTTTTTGTTTCATCGGGATCTGGTCGGCCTTGCCTTGGTTACCCTTGTGTATGGTATGTTGCCGCCACTGCCACAGTTAGGGAGAGCAGAAGTGAAACTGTTGAACGACCTGTTTACCAATAACCGCGAGTGGGCGGAACGGATCAAGGCCGAAGATCCCGATTTCTTCGCTACCCTCTCCGCCCAGCAGGCGCCCGAATACCTCTGGATCGGCTGCTCCGACAGCCGGGTTCCCGCCAACCAGCTGATGGGGCTGCTGCCGGGGGATGTCTTCGTTCACCGCAACGTCGCCAATCTGGTGGTGCACACCGATTTCAACTGCCTCTCGGTGCTGCAATACGCGGTGGAGGTGCTCAAGGTGAAGCACATCATCGTCTGCGGCCACTACGGTTGCGGCGGCGTCAAGGCGGCGATGCAGAACCAGGAGCTGGGCCTCATCGACAACTGGCTGCGCAACATCAAGGATGTCTATTTCAAGTACGGCGAACAGCTCGAAGCCATCGAGGATGAGCACGAGCGCTTCGACTACCTGTGCGAGCTGAACGTGGCCGAGCAGGTCGCCAACGTCTGCCACACCACCATCATCCAGAATGCCTGGCGCAAGGGGCAGGAGCTGGCGGTGCACGGCTGGATCTACGGCATCAAGGACGGTCTGCTGCACGATCTCGATCTCTGCATCAGCGGCCCTGATCAGATCCCGGACGTCTACCGTGCCTGGCCGGACATGCGTCCGCCTCACCGTCGTCGCTGAGGAACCCATTGGTGGCACCCGCCCTCTATCTGCAGATCAAACAGCACATCCTGGACGGGATCCGCGAACGCCACTATCAGGCAGGCGACAGGATCCCGACCGAGGCCGCCCTGTGCGAGCAGTTTGCCGTGAGCCGGATGACGGTCAACAAGGCGCTGCGTGAACTGGTGGCCGAGGGCTGGCTCAATCGCACCGCCGGCTCCGGCAGCTTCGTGGCGGACAGGCGTGCCGAGTCGCCGCTGCTGGCCATTCGCAACATAGCCGACGAGATCGCCGAGCGGGGCAGCCAGTACAGCGCCCGGGTGATCCGCCTGCAGCGCCAGGCTGCGGACGAGAAAGTGGCGGTGCGACTGGGTTTGCGGGTCGGGGCGCCCACCTTCCACAGCCTCATCGTCCATCAGGCAGATGGGGAGCCGCTGCAACTGGAGGAGCGTTTCGTCGATGCCGAACGCCTGCCCGGCTATGGGGAGCAGGACTTCACGAAACAGACGCCGAACAGCTATCTGATGGAAGTCTGCCCCCTCTCCGAGATGGAGCACGTGGTGGAGGCTGTGCTGCCGAGCGCCGGCGAGGCGGGCTTGCTGCAGGTGAGGGTTGATACCCCCTGCCTGCTGCTGCATCGACGCACCTGGTCGGATGGCTTCCTGGTCTCCTACGCCAGGCTGCTTTCGCCAGGCTCCCGCTACAAGCTGAGCTCCAAGACCCGATTGACTTGATTGTATATACATATCTTATTTTAAGAGCCCACCCATTGGTGGGCTTTTTTGTGTTTAAACTCTAATGAAACCGCTGTTATCAAGATGTGAACTTGATCCTTTCTTTCTCGTCAGAGATCGGCTATAAATTATTGTATATACATTTAGAGGTCGGTATGAACAAGGAACTGTTGAACTGCGAGCGGGTCTGGCTCAACGTGACACCCGCCACCCTGCGCTCCGATCTGGCGGACTACGGTCTGCTGGAACCCCATGCCCTCGGCGTGCATGAAGGCAGGATCCACGCCCTGGTCCCCATGCAGGATCTCAAGGGACCCCATCCCGCCCACTGGCGTGACATGAAGGGCAGGCTGGTGACTCCTGGCCTCATCGATTGCCACACCCACCTCATCTTTGCCGGCAGCCGGGCCGAGGAGTTCGAGCTGCGCCAGCAGGGCGTGCCCTACAGCGACATCGCCCGCAAGGGGGGTGGCATACTCTCCACCGTACGGGCCACCCGCGCGGCCAGCGAGGATCAGCTCTATGAGCTGGCGGTGCCGAGGATCAAGTCCCTGATCCGGGAAGGGGTCACCACTGTGGAGATCAAGTCCGGCTATGGCCTCACCCTGGCGGACGAGCTCAAGATGCTGCGGGTCGCCCGCCGGCTGGGGGAGGCGCTGCCCATTCGGGTCAAGACTACCCTGCTGGCCGCCCATGCGGTGCCGCCTGAATATCGCGACGATCCCGACTCCTGGGTCGAGACCATCTGCCAGGAGATCATCCCGGCGGCTGCCGAGGCGGGTCTGGCGGATGCGGTGGATGTTTTCTGCGAGCACATCGGCTTCTCCCTGGCCCAGACAGAGCAGGTCTATCTGGCGGCGGATCAATACAATCTCGCGGTGAAGGGGCACATGGAGCAACTCTCCAACCTGGGGGGCAGCACGCTCGCCGCCAACTTCGGTGCCCTCTCGGTGGATCACCTGGAGTATCTGGATCAGGACGGGATCCAGGCGCTGGCCCACCGTGGCGTGGTCGCCACCCTGCTGCCCACCGCTTTCTACTTCCTCAAAGAGACCAAGCTGCCGCCGGTTGCCGCCCTGCGCAAGGCGGGCGTGCCCATGGCAGTCTCCTCCGACATCAACCCGGGCACTGCCCCCATCGTCTCCCTGCGCATGGCCATGAACATGGCCTGCACCCTGTTCGGCCTGACCCCGGTCGAGGCCATGGCCGGGGTGACCCGCCACGCCGCCCGGGCGCTCGGCGAGCAGGAGCGTCTGGGGCAGCTGAGAGTGGGCATGCAGGCCGATTTTCTGGTCTGGAATTGTGCCCACCCCTCGGAGATCAGCTACCTGATCGGGGTCGATCAGCTGGTCAGCCGGGTTCTCAACGGGGAGGAGACGCTCCATGGATAAGTTCAACGTGGCCGACATGTCGGTCTGGCAGGGGCGCCAGGATCCGGAAGATGGTGAACTGGCCCTGCGCTGGCACAACAAGGTGCAACCCTGGCAAGCCGACAGTGAGCCCGGCGTGGTGCTGCTCGGTTTTGCCTGTGACGAAGGGGTGCGCCGCAACAAGGGGCGGGTCGGCGCCGCCGCTGCCCCGCTGGCGGTGCGCAAGCTGCTCGCCAACAGTGCCTGGCATCTGAGCCGTCCCGTCCATGACGGCGGCGATCTGGTCTGCGAGGACGGCGATCTCGATGCCGCCCACGACAGGCTGGCCGAGCGGGTTGCCCGTGCGCTGGATCTGGGTCACTTCCCGCTGGTGCTGGGAGGTGGCCACGAGGTGGCCTTCGGCAGCTGGAGCGGCCTCAATCGCCATCTGGGTGGCAAGGGCCGGGTCGGCATCATCAACTTCGATGCCCACTTCGATCTGCGCATGAAGCAGGAGCAGGCAAGCTCGGGCACCCCCTTCTTCCAGATAGCCGAGCAGTGCGCCGCCCAGGGCACGCCCTTTACTTACGCCTGCCTCGGGGTGGCCGAGACCGCCAACACGGCGGCGCTCTTTGCCCGCGCGGAGACGCTGGGGGTCTGGCATGTGCTGGACGAGGAGATGACCCAGGCCGAGCTGCCGGTGTTGCTGGCGGGGCTGGACGCCTTTATCGCTCGCTGCGATCACCTCTACCTCACCATAGATCTGGACGTGCTGCCCGCCAACCTGATGCCGGGGGTGAGCGCCCCCGCCGCCCGCGGCGTCGAGCTGGCCGTCATCGAACCCCTGATCGCCCATATCCGGGCCAGCGGCAAGCTCAGGCTTGCCGATCTGGCCGAGTACAACCCGAGTCTGGATCTGGACAACCGCAGCGCCCGCGTGGCCGCCCGGCTGGTCCATCAACTAACCAAGTAGCCGGCCGACTCGCCAGGGGGCACTGTGCCCCCGCATGGCGGCTGCATTGATAAACAAGGAGTGTCTATGTCTGTGCAACACCAGGATCCCCGTCACGACCCGAGCCGGGTCATCCGTGCCCCCCGTGGCACCGAGCTGACCGCCAAGAGCTGGCTGACCGAGGCGCCCCTGCGGATGCTGATGAACAACCTGGATCCGGAAGTGGCCGAGCATCCCCAGTCCCTGGTGGTCTATGGCGGTATAGGCCGCGCCGCCCGCAACTGGGCCTGCTACGACAAGATAGTCGAGGTGCTGACCCGTCTCGAGGACGACCAGACCCTGCTGGTGCAATCCGGCAAGCCGGTCGGGGTGTTCCAGACCCACAAGGACGCGCCCCGGGTGCTGATCGCCAACTCCAACCTGGTGCCCCACTGGGCCAACTGGGAGCACTTCAACGAGCTCGATAAGAAGGGCCTGATGATGTACGGCCAGATGACCGCCGGCTCCTGGATCTACATAGGTACCCAGGGGATAGTGCAGGGCACCTACGAGACCTTCTTCGCGGTGGCCAATCAGCACTTCAACGGCGAACCGAAAGGACGCTGGATCCTCACCGGCGGCCTGGGTGGCATGGGCGGTGCCCAGCCCCTGGCCGCCACCATGGCCGGTTTCTCCATGATCGCCGTGGAGTGCGACGAGACCCGCATCGATTTCCGCTTGAAGACCCGCTACGTCGACAAGAAGGCCCACAGCCTGGATGAGGCGCTGGCCATGGTCGAGGAAGCCAAACGCAGCGGCACTGCCGTCTCCGTCGGCCTGCTCGGCAACGCCGCCGACGTCTTCGCCGAGCTGGTGGCCCGTGGCATCACCCCGGACGTGGTGACCGACCAGACCTCGGCCCACGATCCCATCCACGGCTACCTGCCCCAGGGCTGGAGCTTGCCTAAGTGGCGTGAGCTGCAAAAATCCGCCCCCCAGGAGGTGAACCAGGCGGCTCGTCACTCCATGGCGCGCCAGGTGGAAGCCATGCTGACCCTGCAAGCCCGTGGTGCGGCCACGCTGGATTACGGCAACAACATCCGCCAGATGGCGCTGGAAGAAGGGGTGAAAAATGCCTTCGACTTCCCGGGCTTCGTACCGGCCTATATACGCCCGCTGTTCTGCGAGGGCATAGGTCCCTTCCGCTGGGTGGCGCTGTCCGGGGATCCGGAAGACATCTACAAGACGGATCAGAAGGTCAAAGAGTTGATCCCGGACGATCCCCACCTGCACAACTGGCTCGACATGGCCCGCGAGCGCATCGCCTTCCAGGGCCTGCCGGCGCGGATCTGCTGGGTCGGGGTCAAGGATCGGGTGCGCCTGGGCCTGGCCTTCAACGAGATGGTGAAGAATGGCGAGCTGAAAGCGCCCGTGGTCATCGGCCGCGACCACCTGGACTCCGGCTCGGTGGCGAGCCCGAACCGGGAGACCGAATCCATGATGGATGGCTCCGATGCCGTCTCCGACTGGCCGCTGCTCAACGCCCTGCTGAACACCGCAGGTGGCGCGACCTGGGTCTCCCTGCACCACGGTGGTGGGGTCGGCATGGGCTTCTCCCAGCACTCCGGGGTGGTGATCGTCTGTGACGGCAGCGACGACGCCGCCAAGCGGGTCGGCCGTGTGCTGCGCAACGACCCGGCCACCGGCGTGATGCGTCACGCGGACGCGGGCTACGAGATTGCCATCAACTGTGCCCAAGAGGCGAAACTGGATCTGCCGATGCTGAACACAGCTGGCAAAGGGGTGAAATAAGATGTTTGAACTCAATCTGCAACCGGGCAAGCTCTGCCTCGCCACCCTGCGCCGCGTCAGCCGCGAGCCTGTCCATGTCAGCCTGGACTCGTCCGCCCTGCCGGGGATCCACGCCTCCGCAGCCGTGGTTACAAAGGTGATCGAGCAAAACCGCGTGGTGTACGGCATCAACACCGGCTTTGGTCTGCTGGCCAACACCCGCATCCCGGTGGAACAGCTGGATGAACTGCAGCGCTCCATAGTGCTCTCCCATGCAGCAGGGATTGGCGAGTACATGGATGACGCCACAGTGCGGCTGATGATGGTGCTCAAGGTCAACTCGCTGGCGCGGGGCTTCTCCGGCATCCGCCTGACGGTGCTCGAGGCCCTGATGACCCTCATCAACGCCGAAGTCTATCCTGTGGTGCCGAAGAAGGGCTCCGTCGGCGCCTCCGGCGACCTGGCCCCCCTGGCCCACATGAGCTGCCTGCTGATCGGAGAGGGCAAGGCCCGCCACAAGGGCGAGCTGATCGACGCCGCCACTGCACTCAAGATTGCGGGCCTGGAGCCCATCGCCCTGGCACCCAAGGAGGGGCTGGCGCTGCTCAATGGCACCCAGGCCAGCACGGCGTTCGCGCTGGAGGGGCTGTTCCACGCCGAGGATCTGTTCGCCGGCGCCATCACCATAGGTGCCATGAGTGTGGAGGCGGCTCTGGGCAGTCGCCGTCCGTTCGATGCCCGCATCCATGAGGTGCGCGGTCAGCGCGGCCAGATCGAGGCCGCCGCCTGCTACCGCCACCTGCTGGTGGATGGCAGCGAGATCGGCATGTCCCATCACAACTGCGAGAAGGTGCAGGATCCCTACTCGTTGCGCTGCCAACCCCAGGTGATGGGGGCCTGTCTGGCCCAGATCCGCCACGCCGCCGAGGTGCTGGTGTGCGAGGCCAATGCGGTCTCCGACAATCCCCTGGTGTTTGCCGAGGATGAGGAGATCCTCTCCGGTGGTAACTTCCACGCCGAGCCGGTGGCCTTCGCCGCCGACAACCTGGCCCTGGCCATCGCGGAAATCGGCTCGCTGTCCGAGCGACGCATGGCGCTGCTGATCGATTCCCGGATGTCGGGCCTGCCGGCCTTCCTGGTCAACAACGGCGGTGTGAATTCCGGCTTCATGATCGCCCAGGTCACCTCGGCGGCGCTCGCCTCCGAGAACAAGACGCTGGCCCACCCGGCCTCGGTGGACAGCCTGCCCACCTCAGCCAACCAGGAGGATCACGTCTCCATGGCCACCTTCGCCGGTCGCCGTCTGGCGGACATGGCGGAGAACACCCGCGGCATACTGGCGGTCGAGCTGCTCGCCGCCGCCCAGGGGCTGGACTTCCGCGCCCCCCTGCGCAGCACAGAGCTCATCGAGCTGGCCAAGGGACGACTGCGTGAAGAGGTCAGCTTCTATGACAAGGACAGGTACTTCTCGCCGGACATCGAGGCCGCCGCCGCCCTGCTGGGTCGAGCCAGCTACAACGATCTGATCCCGGCCGGGGTGCTGCCGAGCCTCTAAGCTGCTATCCGCCCATAACAAAAGACCGCCCGATGGGCGGTCTTTGCGTTTCTGGCATTGGTTGGATGCGGTTATTCGTGTTCGAACATCAGTAACAGCTAGACCACGAACAGCATCGCTGGGCGCTGGCGCCGGCTATTCGTGCTCGAACATCAGGAACAGATAAACGACGAACAACACCAGGTGGGTGGCGCCATGGAGCACATTGGTGCGGCCACTGCTGAAGGTCACTTTACAGACCATGAGAGTGGTGATGAGCAGCACCATGTCGGCGGCGGAGAGGCCGAGGCGCACCTCCTGCCCGAGCAGGGAGCCGATGAACAGCACAGAGGGGACCGTCAGGGCTATGGTGGCCAGCACGGAACCGAAGTAGAGGTTCATGGCGCGCTGCAACTGGTTGTTGAAGGCGGCCTTGATGGCGCCGACAGCCTCAGGCGCGAGCACTATACAGGCCACGATGAAGCCGCCCAGGGCCGCCGGGGCCTCCAGCACATGGACCCCATAGTTGATGGGGATGGCCAGCGTCTTGGCCAGCAGTATCACCACCACCAGGTAGGCGAGCAGCAGCAGGGTGTGATAGACGTTGCTGCGTAGTATGCCGTGGTGTTCCTCGTGGTCCTCGTGGTCGCTGTCGACGAAGAAGTGGCTGTGGCTGCGGGTCTGGATCAGCAGGAAGACGCCGTAGAGCAGCACCGAGATGATGATCAGCATCCAGGACATGGCGCTGGACATGCTGCCCAGGGTTCCGCCCCGGGTGAAGTTCGGCAGCACCAGGCAGAGCAGGGCCAGGGGAATGATGGCGACCAGGTAGGATTTGACCCCGTCCAGATTGAAGTTCTGGGTGTGATAGCGCCAGCCGCCAAACAGCAGGGTGAAGCCGACCAGGCCGTTGGTCACCAGCATCACCACGGCGAACATGGTGTCGCGGGCCATGGTGGGGTTGGGGTCGCCGGTCAGCATCACGGAGGAGATCATCACCACCTCGAGGGAGATGACCGACAGGGTGAGGATCAGGGTGCCGAAAGGTTCACCCAGCTTGATGGCCAGGGCGTCGGAGTGACGCACGACGGAGAAGATGGCCCAGGTGACGATGGCGAGCAGGGCCAGTGACACCGGCAGGTAAACCGCAAGGGGGGTTGCTTCTGTCAGCAGGTCGCTGCCCAAGGTCTTGAAGAAGAGCAGGGTCAGCAGGCCAACGGGCAGGGCAATCTCTTGCCGGATAAAGGACTTCATAGGCAGTGGTTCTCATCTCGGGGCGGCCGTGGCCGACGGGTAGGGAGACAACAGGTCGCGCCACAGGGGTGGCGCGCCAGTCCATGATAAAGGGAGTTGTCCCGTCAGAGGAGAATCATTTTGTTGCAAGAGATGAGGATCCCCGGGCGGGGACCCTGATGTTGCTCTCTCACTGCCCGCCGGGCTGGCTCTGCCGCCATGCCAGCAGCCAGATCTTCAACTTGGTCAGGGCCATGGGTTTGGCATAGACATAGCCCTGGATCAGGTGGACTCCATGGCGGTGCAGGTAGTCGACCTGCTCCAGAGTCTCGACCCCCTCGGCTATCATCTCCATGTCGGATTCGTGGCCGAAGGCGATGATGGAGTCCAGCAGGGTGCGCTTGAGATCGTCTGTGCCAATGGTGTCGACGAACATCTTGTCGATCTTGATCTGGCGGATGCCGAGGCGCTGCAGGTAGGCGAAACCGCCATAACCTGTGCCGAAGTCATCCAGCTTGAAGTGATACCCCTTCTCCTGGAGCTGCGCTATCTCCCCCATGGCCGCCTTGATATCGGTGATCGGCTTGCGCTCGGTCAGCTCGAAGGTGAGTCTGGCCGGGGAGGGCCAGTCGTGGCGCTGCAACAGGGGCCGCAGATTGGGTTGCTCCAGGTGGGCGGCCACTATGTTGACGCTGACCCACTGGGTCGGCTCCAGCCAGGGCAGGTCCGCGATGACCCTCTCCAGCAGTTGCTCCGTCATGGGCAGGATCAGCCCCTGCTCCTCCGCATAGTCGATGAAGGTGCCTGGGGGCACCAGCTCCCGACCCCGCTGCCAGCGCAGCAGCGCCTCGAAACCGACCACCTTTTTGCTGCGACTGTCCACTATGGGTTGATAGAAGGGGACGAACTCGCGCCGCACCAGGGCTGCCTGCAGCAGCCCCTTGAGGGAGCGGCGGTAGTTGCGCAGCACCCAGTAGGCGGCGACCAGCAGGAGTCCCAGCGCGCCGCCATACAAGAGGCCATAGTGGCGGGCCTGCCGCTTCGCATACTCCTCCAGCGCCTTGCCCGCCCACAGGGTCTGCCTGATCTGGGGATCCGGATCGAAGAAGCTCAGGCTCTGGTTGCCAGGCTCCTGCTTGATGGACTTGTCGCCACGGGGGAAGAAGGTGGTGACCTTGCCCGGACTCTGCTGGCCAAACTCGAGATAGAAGCAGCCCGGGCAGGGGGATTGCAGCTGATCGTGGCTCCAGCTGTTGTTCAGCACCCAATAGGCGACATTGCCACCCTTCCTGTAATAGGCGACGACCTCCTGCTCGGTGTTGAAGCGGGGCTGGGTGGCCGCGAGACCAAACTGCTCCTGCTCGGGATAGGGGGGCAGCTCGACAGTGGCAAGGGGGAAATCCTCCCCCAGACTGGAACAACCGCCGCCGGAGGCGAGCTTGAGCCCCTGCAGCCGGATGTGGCGACTGTAGAAACGGGGATCCCGCAGCAGGGCCATGTCTGCGGGGCCGCAATCGAAGGCGAACCTGGAGAGCTGGGAGCGAATGCTCTGATCCAGCGCCTCGTGGCGCTCCGCCAGCGCGGCCTCTATCTGCGCCTTCTTCTGTTGCAGCAGCTGGTGGGCCAGAGGATTGCCCAGCAGCTGGCTGAGGGGCAGGCTCGCCAGCACGGGCAGGCAGAGCAGCAGCAGACTGATCCAGAAGGGAGAGGCTCGTCGCAAGGGGTACCTGCCTGATGGGTGCATGGGATACAAATGGATGGCAACATCATAGCATTAGCTGCATCAATTTGAGTTGTATCGGTCACACTTGGAACAACATTCATAATTCATTGATAAACAACAATATGACAAAACGAGTGGTGAAGATTCAATCGCTGACCTGTCATAAATGACAATTGTCCAGCTTATCTGAAATGGCTAGAGTAGCGGTGCGGTTTGACTCACCGTGTGTTCAATACTCCTGTATCTATTTTTGTCAGTAGCACAGAGTGTTAGTTTTGATATGAGTGTTTCTTTTGGTCCCCGCAGTGGGACCATTTTTCTGTCTGCTGCCCAGCTGGCGGCCCGATTTTCCCCTCCCCCGAGTCTCTTCCCTCACAAGCGGCCCGCCCCCGGGCATGAAGGGCCCTGACGCTTATTTGCAGAAGCGGGATCTTCAACCGTAGGCGGGGTTTGGCCAAGGCTGATACCATGAGGCCTTATGGATGCTGTCGGCTACGGAAAGGCACATGAAACTGACCACTCAACTCGTCTCTTTTATTACGCTGTGCGTGATCTCGGCCATGGCCGTGGTGATGCTCGGCGGGGTATTCAGTTTCCGCCAGATGGGGATGGAGCTGCAGCAAAACCGGGTCGACTCCCTGGTGGAGATCATCGACAAGCAGCTAGGGGTGACCGATGACCAGCAAGCCCTTGCCCGCTGGCTGCCCTCCCTGCTGCGGGCCTCCCACGTGGTCGAGCTGGAGATCCGCCAGGACAGTCAGCGGGTCTACTGGTTTCGCGATGTGCAGCAGCAGACGGACGAGAGTCTGCTGATCCCCTACAGCAAGGCCATTCCCAATCAGGCCGGCATGCAGGCCGAGTTCAAGCTGGACAGGCCCTTCAAGGAGTTCGAGTACTCCATGCAGGCCATGTTCGGCATCTCCCTCGGGGTCTTCATAGTGGTGTTCGGCCTCTGGTACTCCATCCGCTGGCTGCGCCAGCAGTTGCGCGGTGCCGAGCTGCTGGCGGAGCGGGCCCAGCTGATCCTGGATGGCAAGCTGACCAAGCTGGCCCATGATCCCGCCGACGAGTGGCCCCTCTCCGCCAGCCAGGCCCTCACCCATCTGCTGGCCGAACTGGCCGATGCCCGCAAGGAGCGCAGCCGGTTCGACAACTTCATCCGCAGCAACGCCTTCGTCGACAAGACGACCGGCATAGGCAACCGCCTCTTCTTCGACAACCGGCTGGAAAACGCCATCATGGAGGCGAGCGTGATCAGCGGCGGTGTCCTGCTGATCGAGCTGGCGGGGCTGGAGGAGCTGGATCCCGAGCTGAACGGACGCCCGAGCCAGGATCTGCTGATGGAGGCGAGCGCCTCCATCGGTACCTTCGTGCGCAAGCACAGCGGCGCCCTGCAGGCCCGCTACGCCGGTCAGGTCTTTGCCGTGCTGCTGCCCAACATGTCCGAGAGCGAGATGGTGGACGGCGCCAGCCAGCTGCTCAAGAGTCTGCAGCGGCTGCACTGGCCCGAGTCGGTCAATCTGGAGACGGCCGTCTACCTCGGCGCCGTCTGTTATCAGGCGGAGGACTCCCTGCTCAAGGTGCAGGAAGAGGCCGAGCTGGCCCTCAAGAGCGCGCGGCTGCAGGGCCACAGCGGCTGGTTCCTCTACGAGAAGTCCCTGGACGAAGAGGCGAGCAACAAGGGGACTGTGCGTTGGCGCACCCTGATCAACCGTCGCATCGAGGAGCAGGGGATCTCCTTCTATCTGCAATCTGTGCAGCAGGAGCGGGATCAGGTGGTGCTGCAACAGGAGCTGCTGATCCGCCTCCATGACGAGCAGGGGCGGGAGTTGCAGGCGGGGGTCTTCATGCCCATGGCGGAGAAGGCCGGCCTGCTGTTGCCGCTGGACCGGCTGGTGGTCACCCAGACCCTTCGCCTGCTGCGCCAGCGACCTGAGTCGAGCTGCCCCGTCAGTCTGTCCCTCAGCGCCCAGAACCTGCTCAACCGGGAGTTCCAGCGGGAGCTCTTCTTCGAGCTGTTCCAGTTGCCGCGCAGCATCAATGAGGGGTTGATACTGCAACTGTCCGAGTCCCAGGTGACCCGTCACTACGAGGCGCTCAAGCGGCCACTGCGGGCGCTGCGCATGCTGGGGTGCCGACTGGCCATAGATCATGCCGGCCAGGATGTGGTGAGCACCCAGTACATCAAGGAGTTCGAGATCCACTTCCTCAAGCTGCACCCCAGCCTGGTGCGGGAAATCCACCTTCGTCAGGTCAACCAGATGGCGGTGCGCAGCCTGGTGGGGGGCTGTGCCAATACCCAGGCCCGGGTGATTGCGGTGGGGGTGGAGAGCGGCGACGAGTGGAAGATGCTGCGCCACCTCGGCGTGCACGCGGGCCAGGGGCCCTGGTTCGCCGAACCAGAGCGGCTGGTGATGCCCGCCTGACGGGCCCGATTGGTTCAGTGGCCGACCCGGCCCCTCTCCGGGCCCCTGAATCGCCCTGGCTTACAGCCTGCCCTGCTCCCTGAGACCCACCAGCCCCTGCAGGCCGCCGGTGTGGATGAAGACCACCTGGCTGCCGCGGGGGATCCGGCCCGCGGCCAGCTCCCGAAACAGTCCCCACATCGCCTTGCCACTGTAGATGGGCTCCAGCGGCAGGCCTGTGTGGGCGCTGAATGCCTGCACCCACTGCCACAGGGCCGGGCTGAACCTGGCGTAGCCGCCGTCGTGGTGCTCCTGGGCTATCCGCCAGCCGCCGGTGGTGGCCGCCGCCGGGTTGAGCCGGCACACCTCATCGTGGAGGAAGGCGCCCCCCTTGAGCACGGCGATGGCGAGGATCTGCTCTCTTTCCCGCTTGCCCGCGATGAGCCCTGCCAGGGTGCCGCCGCTGGCGCAGGGCAGCACCCAGAGATCCGGCGAGAAGGGCACCTCGGCCACCAGCTCGGCCACCCCGGGGATGGCGAGCGGGCTGCTGCCCCCTTCCGGCACTATCAGGGTGTCCGGCGCCTCGAACTGGGCCAGCCAGTCCGGATCCTGGCGCAGCCGATAGCTCTGGCGGTCGACAAAAACGAGATCCATTCCCCAGCCTTTGGCCGCACTCAGGGTTGCGTTGCTGACGGTGTCGGCTTCACCGCGTATGATGCCCGTGGTGCGCAGCCCGGACCTGAGTCCGGCCGCCGCCAGGGCGTGGATGTGATTGGAGTAGGCCCCCCCAAACGACAGCAGGTGGGTCTTGCCCTGCGTCTGCGCCTGTTGCAGGTGGTACTTGAGCTTGCGCCACTTGTTGCCGGAGAGGGTCGGGTGGATCAGATCATCCCGCTTGCACCAGAGCCGCACGCCCTGGGCATCCAGCAGAGGGTGGTGGATAGGGTGCAGGGGCGAGGGGAGCCGGGCGGGGGCCAGGATGGCATCCCCTAAGGACGCCCTCTTGGCGGTCAATGCATCGTTTGTCATAAATATGGAGGCTAATGGCCTGTTTATGTTAAGGTTTAGTCCGTTTCATGCGGTCAGGTCCAGGTCTCGATGAAGTCACTTTTCCGACGTTCGCCCCCCTGCCATCAGGTGGGACTCCTGCTGGCCAGCGATCGCATCCTGCTGGCTTGTGTGGAACCCGTCCCCATTTTTACCAGTCGCGCCATCAATGGCCCTAACGACTGGCCCAAGGCCATGGGGGAGCTGTTTGCCCAGCATGGCCTGGCCAAGTCTAAGGTGCGGGTGGCCCTGGCCGCCAGCCTTTATCAGCAGATCCAGATCGACAAGCCCGCCGTGCCAGATGCCGAGATGGCGGGGGCCCTGCCCTGGGCCATCAAGGATTTCGTCAACGAACCCGTGTTGCAGCTCGCCATGGATTATGTGGATCTGCCGACTCCCCCAGCGGGCCGGCCCAGGATCAACGTGATCTGCGTTCCCAAGAGCCGGGTGCAGCAGCTGGCGGACGCGGTCAACGGCGTGGCGACCCTGGAGGCCATCGTCAGCGACGAGCTGGCCATGACGGCCCTCTACGAAGCGGACCAGACGGTGCGCATGCTGCTCTGGCAGCCCAGGGGGCAGGAGTTGCAACTGCTGGTCTTTTATCGGGGAGGTCTCTGCTTCTCGCGCCCGCTGCGCGGCTTTGTCAGCCTCACCGGTGCCCATGAGCCCGATCAGGGGATGCTCGACGGGCTGACGCTGGAGATCCAGCGCTCCCTCGACTACCTGGCGGGTCAGCTCAAGCTGCCTGAGCCGGGCCAGATGCAGCTCGCCATCGGCTCCCCCTTCATCGGCACCCTGGTGCGCCACCTGGAGCAGGCGTTCGGCTTCCCTGTGTCCGCCATGGCCAACAAGGCGGTGCTGGCCGGTGTTGAATACCTCTGCGCCTATGGTGCGGCCCTGGGAGGCGAACGATGAGCCGGGTTTCTGACCTCACCCTTCACACCGCCATGGCCAACAAGACCCAGTGGCTCGCAGGCGTCGAGTATCTCTCCGCTTACGGCGCCGCCCTTGGCAGGAGCGAAGGATGAAGCACCATATCAACCT
This sequence comes from Aeromonas sp. DSM 116730, assembly GCF_046581335.1. Classification (NCBI taxonomy): domain Bacteria; kingdom Pseudomonadati; phylum Pseudomonadota; class Gammaproteobacteria; order Aeromonadales; family Aeromonadaceae; genus Aeromonas; species Aeromonas sp. DSM 116730. The sequence continues at coordinate 309,258 of NZ_CP144265.1, forward strand.
CTATGGCGCCGAATTCAGGCCAAGGCGCCTGTGGGCCAGCCTCAATCAGATGGCCCTGGTCTGGGGTGGCTGCCTGCTGCTGCTGATTGCGGCCACCTTTTTCTATGGCTGGCAACAGAAGGGCGTCGACCGTGAGCTGGCCCAGGTACGTGCGCTGCTCGATGTGCAGCGCAGTGAGGCAGCACGGCTCGATGCCGCGCTGGCGCGCCATCAGGCGGACGGTCAGCTGCAACAGCAGTTGGTCAACAAGCGGGAGGAGCTGGCCGCCAAGCAGGCGCTGATACGCCAGCTCGGCAGCCTCTCCCTGCAAAAATCCCAGGGCTACGCCAGCGTGATGGCGGATCTGGCCCGTTTGCGGGATGCCCGCCTCTCCCTGCAACGGATCGAGATAAGTGACGGGCACATCAACCTCTCCGGGGTGGCCGAGCGCAGTCAGGATGTGCCTGCCTGGGTGAACCGCTTCAAGCAGACCCCGTCCCTGGCGGGCAAGCAGTTTGGCGAGCTGACCCTGAGCCGGGACAAGGCAGGCCAGCTGGCCTTCCAGCTCAGCGGCATAGCACGGGAGACCCCATGATGGAGATGACGGCACAGTGGCGGGCCTGGGCACAGCGCGTGGCCGCCCTCAGCCTGCGGGAGCGGGTCTTGATCCTGCTGACGGGCACCATACTGCTGGGGGCTGCCGGGATATACGGCTGGCTGGATGCCGCCGACACCCGGCTGAGCCAGGAGCGGCAGGCGCTGACGGCGGCGCAGCGGGATCTGGAGATCCTGACCCTGGAGAATCAGGGCAAGCAGGCCCGGCTGGGGCGGGATCCCAACGCCCAGGTGCGCCAGCAACTGGCCGGCGTGGAGGCGTCCCTCGGTCGGCTGGACGCCGAGCTCAAGGCCCAGACGGTGGATCTGATCCCGGCCCACGAGATGCCGGCCGTGCTGGAAGCCTTGTTGTCTCGCTCCGCCAACCTGCATATGCTGGCGCTCACTTCCCTCAAGCCCGAGCCGCTGATGGCCGGCGAGCAGAAGGCCAACCTGTTCAAGCACGGGATCCGGCTCCAGCTGGAGGGGGGCTATTTCGATGTCTACCAGTACCTGAAGGCGCTGGAAGCACTGCCCCGCCACTTCTACTGGAAAGGGTTCGACTACAGGGTGGTCGAGCACCCCAAGGCGGCGGTGGAGATGGAGATCTACACCCTGAGCACCAGCAAGGAGTTCATTCGTGGCTAAGTGGCTGACATTGTTGTGCTGCCTGCTGGGCCCGCTGGCTCAGGCTGAGGTGTTGCAGGATCCGACCGCCCCTCTGGCCGGCAGTGGCGCGGCGGCGAGCCCGAGCAAGGGGGCCGGTCTGCCCAGGTTGCAGAGCGTCATCCTGGGTAACGGCCCGGCGCTGGCGGTGCTCAACGGTCAGAGCTATCGGGTGGGCCAGCGGATAGACGGTTTCCTGCTGGTGGGCATCAGCGCCGATGCCGTGGTACTGGAGAAGGCGGGCAAGCGTCAGACACTGACCCTGTTTGGCAGCAAGATCCGGATGTGAAGTCGGTTCCGCGCGGGATGCTGCGGGCCAGGTTTGTCGAGTTTCATTGCGAGTCAGGTGCACCAATAACATGAAAAAACACCATTTCTGTCTGCTTCCCCTAGCATTGGCGGTGGCGGCTTGTACCAGCTATCAGCACCCAGAACCGGTGCAGGCCAAAGACGCCCTCAAGCAGGCCATGAAGGAGCAGACCCCGACCGTGCCGCTGACCACTTTGCCTCCCTCGGTGCAGAGCGAACTGCTGCAGCTCAATCGCCCCCAGCAGCCCCTGGCCGTTCCGGAGAAACGGCTGCGCATCGCGGCCCATGATGTCGATGCGGTGGAGTTCTTCGGCTCCCTGTTCAAGGGCTCCCGCTACAGCGTCGCCGTCCATCCCGGGGTGGCCGGTGCCATCTCGGTGGAATTGAAAGACGTGACCCTGCAGGAGGCGCTGGCCACGGTCGGCGACATGTATGGCTTCGACGTGCAACGCAAGGGCAACGTGTTTCACGTCTATCCGGCGGGCCTTCGCACAGAGACAATCCCGGTCAACTACCTGATGATGGCCCGCCGCGGCCTCTCCCGTACCTCGGTCAGTACCGGCGGGGTGACGGCCAACGACAACAACAATAACGGCAACAACAACTTCGACAACAGCGGCAACAATAACAACGGCAACAACAACCTCGGCTCCTCCAACGGGGACAACGGCAACAGCAACAACAGCAACGGCACCCGGATCGAGACGGACAGCAACAACGACTACTGGAGCGATCTGCGGGACGCCCTGCAGACCCTGATCGGCACAGGCGAGGGCCGGGCCGTCATCACCAGCCCCCAGGCGGGTCTGGTCACTGTGCGTGCCTATCCGAAGGAGCTGAAAGCGGTGCGCGAGTTCCTGGATCAGTCCGGTGAACACCTCAAGCGCCAGGTGGTGCTGGAGGCGCGGATCCTGGAGGTGGCCCTCAACGAGGGGTACGAACAGGGGGTGGACTGGAGCGGTCTCTCCGCCAGCTGGGACGGCAACAAGGGCATCACGGGGGGCGGCTCCCTGCTAGACAGCCCCATCGGCTCGACCCCCAACCAGATCTTCAGGGCCCTGGGGGGCGGCGCCGGTTTCACCATCTCCGATGGCAACTTCAACGTGGCGGTCAGCCTGCTCAAGACCCAGGGGGACGTGAACACCCTCTCGAGCCCGCGCGTCACCGCCACCAACAACCAGAAGGCGGTGATCAAGGTGGGGACGGACGAATACTTCGTCACCAACGCCTCGACCACCACCACCACCTCGGGCAACTCGGCGCCCATAGTGACGCCGAACGTGGAGCTGACCCCCTTCTTCTCCGGCATAGCCCTGGACGTGACCCCGCAGATCGACGAGGCCGGCCGGGTGCTGCTGCACATCCACCCCTCCGTCATCGACACCGAGGAGCAGAGCAAGACCATCAACGTCGGCACTGCGGATCCCCTGGTGCTGCCGCTCGCCAAGAGCTCCATTCGTGAATCGGATACCGTGGTGCAGGCCAACAACGGCGACATCATCGTCATCGGCGGCCTGATGAAGACCGACAAGCAGGAGATCGTCAGCAAGGTGCCGCTGCTGGGGGACATTCCCTGGGTCGGCGAGGCCTTTACCAACCGCCGGGAGAGCACCAAGAAGGTCGAGCTGGTGATCCTGCTCAAGCCGACAGTGGTGGAGAAAGACACCTGGCAGAAGGAGCTGCAACGCTCCTCCGAGCTGCTCGACAAATGGTATCCGCCCAAGGGCTAAGCCATGAACCAGCATGCGATTGGCCTTGTTCCATACGGCCTGTGGCTCGGTGCCACGACAGGCCCCCGGGCCGGTGACGACTCATGTACCTGAACCATTTCGGTTTGCAGGAGGCGCCCTTTGGCCTGACCCCGAATACCGGCTTCTACTACGGCCTGCCTCCCCACGAGGAGGCCATGCAGGTGCTGAACTGGGCGCTGGCACAGGGGGAGGGTTTCATCAAGGTGACCGGCGAGGTGGGCACCGGCAAGACACTGCTCTGCCGCAAGCTGCTGAGCGAGCTCGGCTCCGAGGCGTGCCCGGTGCGCCTGGCCTGGCTGCCCAATCCCCACCTCACCCCGGGTGAGCTGCGCACCGCCCTGGCCCTGGAGCTGGGGCTGGCGGTGCAGGGGGATAGCGAGCTGGATCTCACGGATCGCATCCATCGCCACCTCATCGCCCTGCACCAGCAGGGGAGCCGGGTGGTGGTGCTGATCGACGAGGCACAGGCCCTGCCGGACGAGACCCTGGAGGCCATCCGGCTGTTCGGCAACCTGGAGACCGAGTCCAGCAAGCTGCTGCAAATCGTGCTGTTCGGCCAGCCCGAGCTGGATGTCCGGCTGGCCAGACCCCACCTGCGCCAGCTGCGCCAGCGCATCGGCTTCTCCTACTGCCTGCGCCCCTTGCGGTGCGATGAAACCCGGGCCTATCTGGAGCACAGGCTGCACGTCTCGGGTTATCGCGGGGCGACGCTGTTTGGCGGCCTGGCCCTGCGCCTGCTGTGGCGGGCGTCCCGCGGCATTCCGCGGCTCATCAACGTGCTGGCCCAGAAGTGTCTGATGCTGGCCTACGGCCGCGGGACGCGGCGGATCGACAGCGCCCTGGTGCGCCTCGCCATTCGCGATACCGATGACGCCCGCGGTGGTTCATTCGTGCGCTGGTGGCCCCTGTTGTTGTTGCTGGGCACTGCCCTGGCCTATGGAGTCTGGTCATGAGCGTGATCAATCAGATGCTCAAAGATCTGGAGCAGCGCCAGCCAGGATCCGATGGCGCCGCCGTCTATGTGGCGCCGACGCGTCAGCAGGGGTGGTGGATGCTGGTGCTGACCCTGCTCTGCACCCTGGCGCTGGCCATCCTCGGCTGGCGCACCTGGATCTACTGGCAGCAGAGCCAGCGCACGGCGCAGCCGACGGTTCAGTTGACGACCCAGCTCGCCCCGGCGAGCACGCAGACGCCGCCTGCCTCCTCTGCCACCGAGGTGGTTGCCGCGCCCGCCGAGCCCCAGGGGGCCGCTTCCGGGGCGGTCGCTCTGGATCTCGCCCCTGTGGCCGCAATGGCAAGGGCCAGCGCGCCTGCCGGGGGGGCAGAGGGATCTTCCGCGACCGAGGCGTTCGCCGACGAGGCCCCGGCGTCCGAGGCCCAGGCCGAGACGCCGCCGGAGGATGAGCTCACCCTGAGCGACGAAGAGTTGCAGCCGGATCTCTATGCCGAGCTGGCCGCAGAGCAGGAGGCGGCACCCCAGGAGGTGGTCGCCGCTCCCCGCAAACCCGGCGTGCTGAAGATAGAGACGGTGGATCTCTCCGAGCCCGAGCTGGCGGCCCTTGCCGAGCGCAAGGCGACTACCGCCATGGCCAAGGGCCAGATGCGGGAGGCCCAGGACAACTATTACCAGGTGCTGGTCCATGACCCGCACAATCAGGGGGCGCGCGAGCAGCTCGCGGGCCTGCTCTACGGCGAGGGGCGGCTGGCCGAGGCCAGCCAGGTGCTGGAAGAGGGGTTGAGGCTGGATCCGGCGCAGGCCGACCTGCGGCTGCTGCTGGCCCGGGTGGCCATCAGCGGCGGCGATCGCCAGAAGGCGCTGGACTGGCTCACCGGCTATCAGCCGGACCTGGCCGCCAATCTGGACTATTACGCCACCTGGGCGGGGCTAGCCCAGGAGCTGGGTCAGCCGGCCCAGGCGTCCGAGCTCTACGTCAAGCTGCTGCGCCAGCAGCCGGATCAGGGGCGCTGGTGGCTGGGGCTGGGGGTGGCCGAGGATGGTCAGGGCCACCGCCAGCGGGCGCTGGACGCCTATGGCAATGCCCAGTTGCACGGGAACCTCGGCGAGGCATCGACCCGCTGGCTGGAACAGCGGATCGCCGAGCTGACGCCTTGAGATAGTTGGCAGGGGTCGGTGTCTTCGCCCAGCGGCACGACCATCAGCCTCGGCGAGGCATAGACCCGTTGGCGCCCTGAGGGGCGAGAATCTTTACCCTATTCGGAGTTTGCATGGCACAACCCAGACTGAAAATGCGCCTCGGCGACCTGCTGGTACAGGAGCAGATCATCTCGGATGATCAGTTGCAGCTCGCCCTGCAGCAGCAGCGTCAGACCGGGCGCAAGCTGGGGACCACCCTCATCGATCTCGGCTTCATCAGCGAGGTGCAACTGTTGCAGTTCCTCGCCCGCCAGCTGGACGTGCCCTTCTTCGATCTCAACAACCTCACCATAGACGCCTCGGCAGTGACGCTATTGCCCGAGGTGCAGGCCCGCCGTTATCGCGCCCTGGCGGTCAACCTCAGCGACGACAAGGTGACTGTGGCCATGTCGGATCCCGCCGACTTGAGCGCCCTGGATGCCATCGCTGCCTTGCTCAGCCCCCGCGAAATGGTGCTGGCGGTGGCGCGGGAAGGCCAGCTGCTGGAGTATTTCGACCGCCTCTATCGCCGCACCCGGGAGATAGAGAGCTTTGCCGAGCAGCTGCACGAAGAGTATCAGGATGCCGGTTTCGAGCTGGGCTCCAGCAATCTCGGGGCCGGTGACGAGGGGGAGGCGACGGTGGCCAAGCTGCTGCGCTCCCTGTTCGAGGACGCCGTGCAGGTGGGGGCCTCCGACATCCACATAGAGCCGGACGAGAAGGTGCTGCGCATCCGCCAGCGCATCGACGGCGTGCTGCACGAAAACATACTGAACGAGGTGCGCATCGCCCAGGCGCTGGTGCTGCGCCTCAAGCTGGTGGCCGGGCTCGACATCTCCGAGAAGCGGCTGCCCCAGGATGGCCGTTTCGCCATGAAGGTGCGCGGCCGGGACGTGGATGTGCGTATGTCCACCATGCCGGTGCAGTACGGGGAATCCGTGGTGATGCGACTGCTGGATCAATCCTCCGGCATATTGTCGCTGGCGGAAACTGGCATGCCACCGGCCATCCTGGGCCGCTTCCGGCGCCAGCTCAAACGCCCCCACGGCATGATTTTGGTGACGGGCCCCACCGGCAGCGGCAAGACCACGACGCTCTACGGCGCCCTCTCCGAGCTCAACCAGGCCAGCCACAAGATCATCACGGTGGAAGATCCTGTGGAATACCGGCTGCCGCGGGTCAACCAGGTGCAGGTCAACCCCAAGATAGGGCTCACCTTCTCCCAGGTGCTGCGCTCCACCCTGCGTCAGGATCCCGATATCCTGCTGGTGGGGGAGATGCGGGACAACGAGACGGTGGAGATAGGCCTGCGCGGCGCCATCACCGGCCACCTGGTGCTGACCACATTGCACACCAATGACGCCGTCACCAGCGCCCTGCGCCTCATCGACATGGGGGCCCCCGGCTATCTGGTGGCGAGCGCCCTGCGGGCCGTGGTGGCCCAGCGCCTGGTGCGACGGGTGTGTGAACACTGCGCCTGCGAGACGGCGCCGGACCAGGGGCAGGCCACCTGGCTCACCATGCTCTCCGGCGAGGCACCCGGCCAGCACCTCTATCGCAAGGGGCGTGGCTGCCAGAGCTGCAACTTCACCGGTTATGCGGGTCGGATCGGGGTCTACGAGCTGCTGGAGCTGGATCAACCCATGATGGATGCCCTGCGCCGCAACGATGCGGAGGGCTTTGCCCGGGCGGCGCGCGAGCACGAGCACTACAGGCCTCTGGCCCTGACGGCGCTCGATTATGCCCGGGAGGGGATCACCTCGGTGGATGAGGTGCTCAGGCTGGCCGAGGATCTGGGATAAGCCATGGGCAGCTTCAACTACAAGGGGCGCGACAGTCAGGGCCAGGCCGTCAGCGGCATGGTGGAGGCCGCCAGCGAGCTGGCCGCCGCCGAGCAGCTGATGCGCCGCGGCGTGATGCCCACCGAGCTCAAAGCGGGCAAGGCCAAGGCGGCCGGCATCGACTGGTCGCTGCTGCTGGAGGGGGGCGTCAAGCTGGAGGAGCTGGTGGTGTTCAGCCGCCAGATGTATGCCCTGACCCGGGCGGGCATTCCCATACTGCGCGCCATCGCCGGGCTGGAGGAGAGCGCCCACAGCAAGCCCCTCAAACGGGCACTGCACACCTTGGGGGAGGATCTGGGCAACGGGCGGCCGCTGTCGAGCTCGATGCAGGCGCACCCCAAGGTGTTCAACAGCCTGTTCGTCGCCATCATCCACGTCGGCGAGAACACAGGCCAGCTGGAGGAGGCCTTCCTGCAGCTCGCCAACTATTTCGATCTGGAGCTGGAGACCCGCAAGCGGATCAAGACCGCCATGCGCTACCCCAGCTTCGTGATGATTGCCATCGGCATCGCCATGGTGATCCTCAACATCATGGTGATCCCTGTCTTCGCCGGCATGTTTGCCAAGTTCGGGGTCGAGCTGCCGCTCGCGACCCGGATCCTGCTCGCCACCTCCCACTTCTTCGTCCACTACTGGTGGCTGCTGCTGGCCATCCTGGCGGGCATGGTGTTTGGCTGGCGCCGCTGGGTCGCGAGCCCCCAGGGCAAGCTGACCTGGCATCGCTGGCAGCTCAGGCTGCCCATAGTCGGCACCATCATAGAGCGCTCCCTGCTGGCCCGCTTCGCCCGCAGCTTCTCCATGATGCTCAAGGCCGGGGTGCCGCTCAACACGGCGCTGACCCTGGTGGCCGATGCGGTGGACAACGCCTATATGGCGGGGCAGATCCGCGACATGCGGGCGGGCATAGAGCGGGGCGAGAGCCTGCTGCGCACCGCCGGTGCCAGCGGCCTGTTCACCCCTCTGGTGATGCAGATGATCGCGGTGGGGGAAGAGACGGGCCAGGTGGACGAGCTGCTGCACGAGGCGGCCGAATACTACGAGCGGGAGGTGGATTATGACCTCAAGAGCCTCACCGCCCGCATCGAGCCCATCCTGATCGGCATAGTGGCCGTCATGGTGCTGGTGCTGGCGCTCGGTATCTTTACGCCCATGTGGGACATGATGCGTGCGGTTCGCGGCCAGTGATGTGTGGCAGCAGATGATGTGTGCCATATGCACGGGATTACGGCTAGAGAGGCGTGGATGAGCAGACAGTCCGAGCAGGATGAGCGCTGGCTGGGAGGCTACAGGCGGATGGTCGCCTGTCTCCTGCTGCTGGTCATCCTTGCCACCCTGGCCCTGAGCTATCGCAGCCACAGGGAGGAGGCGCTGGCGGTCAGCCTGAGCCTGCTGGGGGAGCAATTTGCCGAGCGGGCCCAGCGACTGCACGGGCGCTGGCTCGATGAGCGGCGCCCCGAGGTGCTGCATGCAGAAGGGGTGGCCTGGCAGTTCGATGGGCGGGGCTGGCCGCTGGCGGTGCTGCCGCTGCAGTCACCCTCCGCCAACTGCCGTCAGCTCTGGCTGACGCTGATCGGCCCCGAGGATCCGGGGTTGCCGTCCTGGCAGGCGCTCGCCAGCCAGCATGGGGACGGCTGCGAGTTTGGTTGGGAAGGGCACTGGCTGTTCTACCGTTTCAGCGATGGCCGGGTACTGGCGAAGCCTTGAGTCGATCTCTCAAGTGCTTCAGCCACATGATTTTTTTCTATCTGCATGAAATAATGCGGAACATTACGGAGGCAGCATGGCAGCAAAGAGAGTGAGCGCCGGCCAGGGACCAGGTCAGATGGCCGGTTTTTCCCTGATAGAGCTGGTGATCGTCATCGTGATTCTGGGGATCCTGGCCGTCACCGCCTTGCCCCGTTTTCTCGACGTGACCGACGAGGCGAAGAAGGCCAGCGTGGAAGGGGTGTCAGGCGGTTTCGCCACCGGGGTCTCCCTGGTGCGGGCCCAGTGGGAAGCCGAGGGGCGTGCCAGGCAGGACAGCATCAATACGGTGCTGTACGACGGTTCCCGTTTCTATCTGACCACGCCGACCGACAGCCAGGTCAGCAACGGCGAGCTCTCCCCCGGCTATCCCATGGACACGGCGGCGAGCGGTGCTCCCGATGTGGATCCGGCCAATCTGACGGCGGCCCGCTGTCTCAATATTTGGGAGGGCTTGTTGCAGAATCCTCCCAAGGCTACTGCCAACTTTGACGAGGTGCGCGGTAGCGGCAATGACCTGAAGTTCTATGCCACGGTGAGCAACAATGGACTGGATTCGGTCTGCCGTTACTATCTGGTCAACAGCCTGAGCAAGGGAAGTGATGGGCGCTATCAGGACCCGCAAGGGAGCACCGATGCCTACATGAGTTTCAGTTACCGCCCGGCCTCCGGCCAGGTGACTACCAATATCAATTGATAAACAGAGGAAAATGTAATGAAAAAGCAGGCGGGTTTTACCCTGATCGAACTGGTGATCGTGATCATCATCCTGGGCATTCTGGCGGTCACCGCCGCGCCCAAGTTCCTGAATCTGCAGGATGATGCTAAGAAGTCTGCCGCGCAGGGCGTGCAGGCAGCGTTGTCCAGCGCTGCCAATCTGGTCTATAGCAAGGCAGCTCTGAATGGGCAGGAAAAGGCATCTGCGGCAGATGGTACAGACTTGACTGGGATGACCGGTGTCAAGGTTATCTATGGCTACCCGACCGCTGATACCATTTCCGCTGCTGTAACCCTGGACGGCTGGGTTGCAGCTTCTGGCGCAACTGCTCTCGAGTCAACTTTTGCCCCTGCTAATACCAGTGGCAATACTTGTACCGTAAAATACACAGCCGCAACCAGTGATACTGTTCCTTTCAAAACCGAGTTGCAAAACTGTAAGTAATACGTGTTGACAAGCGAGGCTTCGGCCTCGCTTTTTCATTATTCAATGAGCAACCAAATGCCGAGAAACAAGGGCTTTACCCTGATAGAACTGGTTATCGTAATCCTGTTGCTCGGGATTCTGGCCGCCTTTGCCGTGCCCAAGTGGCTGGGCAAAGGCGGCTTTGAAACCCATACCCTGCGTGACGAGCTGGTGACCCGGTTGCGGCTGGTGCAGACCATGAACATGCATGAAGGGGAGGCGCGCTGCACCCAGCTGGTGGTCGCCTCTCCCCGTTTTGCCCACCGAACTTATGCGGCGTGTCCTGCCAGCGATGATCTGAGCAGTGGCTGGACCGATAATCTGCGCACCCGTGGTCGGCTGGTGACCGCCTCTGACGGAATCACTCTTTCCCTGAACAGCAACAACAACTTCGTGCTGCGCTTCGATCAGATGGGGCGGCCGCTTGGCGCCTGCGCGGGTGGCTGCACTCTGCTGGTGAGCGATGGCCGTGAGACCAGCCGCATCAAGATCGAATCCGAGGGGTATATCCATGAGATCCCTTAAGCGCGGCTTTACCCTGATAGAGCTGATCGTCGGCATAGTGCTGCTGGCGATAGCGCTGACCGGCATCCTGGGCTTGCTTGTCAATCAGGCACCCCAGGCGGTGGATCCGGTGCAGCAGGTGCGCGCCGCCCAACTGGCTCAACGCATCTTGAACGAGGTGCTGCAAAAATCCTTCGATGAACACTCGGATCACAATGGCGGTCGCTTTCGCTGTGGCGAGACGGCCGGAACCCCTCCCGTGACCTATCCTGCCTGCACCGATAGCGCCAGCTATGGCCCGGACAGCGGTGAGACCCGCCCTTATCAGTTCAACGACGTGGACGACTATCAGACCAGCGCCATCTGTGCCGCCACCAAGGAACCGCCCAGCTGTGATGGCGACTGGGTGCCCGCCAACTACTTCAGTACTCATAGCGGACAGAAGTCAGGTGAGAGTGAATATCTGAACTTCTGGATCAGGATCCGGGTGACGGCGGACGATCTGGGCCAGGCTCCTCCCCCCTGTACTCATGGCATTCCCTGTGTTGGCAAACGTCTCGAGTTGACCGTGCGCCTGCCGGATGGGGGTGAAGTGGATTTCGCCCTCTATCGGGGGAATTACTGATGCGGCCGTCACCGGGTTTTACCCTGGTCGAGCTGGTGATGGTGATCCTGCTGCTTGGGGTGATGGCGACCTTCTCCAGCCAGTTTATCGGCATCGGCACCCAGATCTATGGAGAGGCCAGCCGCCGCGAGCAGTTGATGAGCGATGCCCGCTTCGCCATGGAGCGGCTCAATCGCGAGCTGCGGGATGCGGTCCCCGGCTCGGTGCAAGTGGAAGCTTCTGATAGTGGGATACCGGGCGCCTGTCTGCGCTTTTGGCCCATTGTCACCGTCAACCGCTATCTGAGCCTCAATAAGCCCGTAGCAGGTCGTTTCGAGCTAACCCTGGTGGCTTCATCCGCCAGCGAGCTTCCCGCTGATGAGGATTGGGCCGTTGTGTATCCCATCTCAGGAAAGGGGGGGCTAGAAGCTGGATGCGTCTATGGCAACTGTGTGGCGACTGTGAAGGCGCCACCACCGAGCGCCGTGAACGGGATAGGGACTGTGACCGTGGATGCGGCGTTTGATGGGGAATCCCCCGCCAAACGCATCTATTTTGCTAATCAGCAGGTGCGTTATTGTATCGACGCTCAGGGTACCTTGATGCGGTACAGTGAATCCACGCAGAATGAGCCCACGCATGCCCTGATGGCAGAACATATTCGGCCCACCGAATCCTATTTCTACCGAGACCCCGCCGCCTTCAGCCCGAGCGAGGTGGGGTTGCGGCTGGTGTTCGAGCAGCGCGGCGAGCGCGTCCTCTTCAACCACAAGCTGGAGACGCTCAATGTTCCCTAGGCCACCCCGCAGGCTGGCGCCCCAGCGCGGCAGCGCCATCATGGTCGCCCTCTTCGTCATCGTCATCATGGCCCTGCTGGCGGCGGCCATGGGCCGCTTCCTGGTGGACAGCAGCGAGAAGAACACGGTGGAGGTGCGCGGGGTGCGAGCCCTGATGGCGGCCCAGAGCGGGCTGGAAATCGCCCTCTATCAGCTGTTTCCCAATCGCAGTGGCGCCGAGTCGCCCGCCGCCTGCACCAGGGTGGCGGCGTCCCGGGCATTCGACAAGGATCCTGGCCTGAGCGGGTGCCGGGTGTCGGTGAGCTGCAATGAGACCCAGGCCAGTCAGGGGGGGAAGACCAGCACCACCTACCGACTCACCAGCCTGGGCACCTGTGGTACAGAAGCTCAGGCGGGTGCCAACCCGGATTTTGCCGTCAGCCGCACCCTGGTGGCGGAAGCCTTTGATGGAGTGACACAGTGAGATCCCCAATGAGGAGTGAGCACCCATGATGCCCCGCTTGAGTTCAGGCCTGTGGCTGGCGCTGCTCTGGTGCTCTGCCTCGGTGCAGGCCGCCAGCCAGTGCACTGCGGCCTTCGCCTACCCGGTTCAGAGCCATGCTTCTCCCGGTCGGCTAGCCATGAGTGGCGAGAGCCGGATCACCAGCGCCACCATGGACACCAATTACCCCTTCCTTGGCAAAACCATCCAGCCGAACGCCAACTGCAACAACGGTGGCTTCTGGAACAACGGCACCTGGGTTTCCAGTTGCAACGTCAGCGGCGTCCTGGCCAGCCCGCTCAAGGATGTGGCATTTATCAGCGACCCCAACGAGTTTCCTGCCAACCCGGGAGGCTTTCCGTCCTATAGTGGGAAAAAGGATCTCGCTTGCGACGGCGCCATATCGCCTGCAGCCGGTGACTACAAGAGTGCCTCATGGGGGGGCAACAGTTGCGTGGCGACCCTGAAATCGGGCCAGACCTATCGTTTCGATACCCTGTCGATCAGCGAAGGGGCGAGGCTCAACCTCAACGGCGCGACCGTCTATGCCAAGAAGCTGACCATCAGGAATGATTACAACAGTGGCGTCACCGGGTCGGGAAACCTTCATGTGAACGATCTGATGGTCACGGGCCAGGGCAAGCTCAACGACGCCAGGGTCACCGTCTACAGCTCTCTGGAGGTCTCGGGCAATGGAGATACCGGGACGGCTGTCTTCCAGCCGCGCTACATAGATAACGTCACTATGGATGTTTCGGCCGGTGGCCAGAGCGTGCTGATGGGAGCCGGAGACTGGGTCATCAAGAACCTGGGGATGAAGCGCAACAGTGTCATGACTTTCCAGGGTCAGAGCTCTCTCGCTGTCTATGGGCTAAAGATGGAGGGGCAGGGCAAGATCACGGCCGCGGGCAGTCGCAGCGATCTGATCCTCAAACTGCATCAGACTCTGGAGGTGAGCGACAACGGCGTCATCAATGGCTATCTGCAGGCCAATTATGTCAAGACCTTCAAGCATCAGAGCACGTCCGACATCCGGCTCTACTTCCGTGGCGGCAGCCACTGGATCGAGAAGCTGGAGCTTGGCAGCAACGATCAGCTGATCTTCGATACCGGCTTCGCCGCCCAGCTCTACCTCAAGAGTGACCTGACCCTGAGCAACCAGATGGAGGTTAATGCCGGCGGCAAGGCCAACGACCTGAGGCTCTACCACTTCGGCAAGGTCACCATGAGCGACAATGCCAAACTCAATGCCATGCTCTATGTGAATGCGGGCGATCTGGTCATGAGCTGGCAGGCCCAGCTGACGGGTGCCGTGTCGGCGGTGAATGTCTCCATGACGAACAACAGCAAGGTGATCCATGAGCCCTTTACCGGTGACTGGCCCGGTATCTGTGAAGAGGAGCTCACCTGCTTCAGCGACGACTTCTCCGCCAGTACCCTCAGCAATAACTGGGTGGTGGCAAGCAGCAGCGGCGACTTTACCCCCGCCATCGTCAATGGCCGGCTCGGCATGACCCGGGCCAGCCCCAAGCAATCCACCTCGGCGACTTACCAGCGGCTCTTCCCCGCCGCCAACAACCTGGTGACCATAGAATTCGACCAGTATGCCCACGGCGGCAACGGGGCGGACGGCATGGCGGTGGTGCTCTCGGATGCCAGGGATACCCCCCAACCTGGCGCCTTCGGCGGGCCCCTCGGGTATGGTTTCAAGACGGGGGTCAACAACGGCTTTGCCGGTGGCTGGCTCGGGGTGGGCATAGACGAATATGGCAACTTCTCCGGCGAAGGCGGGGCGACCAACAAGGGGCGGCGCAAGCAGTCCGTGGTGGTGCGTGGCTCGGGCTCAGGCACCAGCGGCTACAACTACCTCAAGGGGACTTGCAAAGACGGCGCCGACAACGCCAACGGCAACTGCCTGTCGCCGACCGTGGACAGCGGCTCGGACAGCAATCGTCCTCATCGTTATCGACTGACCATAGATTCGCGTACCAAGGACCAGTCCATGGTCAAGGTGGAGCGCAACACGGGGAGCGGTTACAGCACCCTTATCGACAGCTTCAATGCCGCCGCCCAGAGTGGCCAGGCGGCCATTCCCGAGAATCTGCTGTTGTCTCTGACCGGCTCGACCGGGGATGCAACCAACGCCCACCAGATCGACAACGTCCGGATTTGCGCCCTCAAATCCAATCCGGTGGGGACCCAGATCAATCACTTCGAGTTCGATCACTCCGGTCAGGCCCTGACCTGCAACCCGGAGACTCTCACCATACGGGCCTGCGCCAACGACAGTTGCAGCCAGCTGTTCACGGACCCGGTAAGCGCCACCCTGACGCCGCTTAAAAACGGCAGCAACGGCTGGGTGGCCGACAGCCAGGTGAGCTACAGCGGCAGCACAGCTACCGTGAATTTCAGCGGCGGCACCACCAAATTGCAGCTGCGCAACAATCTGGCGAGCGCCATGAGGGTGGGGGTGAGTGGCTCGACACCGTCCACCAAGCCGCTTAGCACGACGCTTTGCCGGGCGGGCAGCGGTGCCCTGAGCGACGCCGCCTGTACCCTGGACTTTGCCGATAGCGGCTTTGTGTTCGATGTGCTGGATACCGATGCCAGCAAGCCCCAGCATGTGCTGGATACCTATGCTAACAAGCCCCAGCAAGTGGTGATGAAGGCGGTCAAGAAAGACGATACCAGCCAGCGGTGCGTGCCGAGCTTTGCCGAAGTGAGCAAGCCGATCCGTTTCTGGAGCGACTATGTCAGCCCAGCGAGCAACACCTTCGGCAGCAAGGTGACCGTGAACGGTACGGCCATCGCCACCTCGCAGGGGACGGCCACCGCCAGCAATCTGAGCTTCGATGCCAAGGGTGAGACCACTCTTACCGTGAATTACCCGGATGCGGGCCAGATGCGGCTCAATGCCCGCCACGATGGCAGCGGCGACACGGCAGGCCTGGTGATGACGGGGTCGGATATCTTCGTCAGCCGTCCGGTCGGGCTCTGCATCACGCCCACCCAAGGGACCTGCGCGGCAGGGGATGTCAGCTGCCCGGTGTTCAAGAAGACCGGCGAGGCGTTCCGGCTGAATATCACTGCCATGGCCTGGCAGAGCGACAACGATGGCGATATCTGCGTCGGCAATGGCACCACGCCAAACTTCGTGTTGTCCGATATCGCCCTGACCAGCGAGCTGGTGGCTCCCCAAGGGGGCATCGTCGCCCAGGTTACCCCGAATAAGTACAGCCACGTTGCTGCCAGTAACAGCCTCAATTCGCCCACCCCCAGCCTCAACGAGGTCGGGGTATTCCGGATCAAGGCGACGCCACCGGTGGCGACGCCGCCAGAGGGAAGCACTGTATCTACGGGCTATTTCGGCTACACCATCCCCCCCGCCAGCAGCGTGCCGGTAGGGCGCTTCGTGCCCTGGGACTACAGCCTGAGCGGCGGCTTCATCACACCAGCCTGTTCCCCCTTTACTTATATGAGCCAGCCCTTCGCCAGCGGTTTTGTCATCACGGCTCGCAATCGCAAGGGCGGCACCACGCAGAACTATGAGGGGGCTTTCGCCAGGGGAATGGCGCAGATGGTCGCGGCCAATGCCCTCGACGGGGTGGATCGCTCCGCCCGTATCACGTTGACGCCCGCCTTGGACTGGGTGGACGGGGTCGCCAGTGTCAATCAGCAAGCCCCCATGCTGGACAATACCCGCTTCGATCGTGGCGCCGCCCCGGAGGGGCCGCTTTCCCTGCTCGATGTCGGTATGCGGGTGGATGACAGAGATGGCGGGCTGACGGTGCTGGCCGGGGCAGATATGAACCCCGAGATCGAGGGGGGCTGTCAGGGGGCGGGTTGCAACGCCGTCCTGCTGGGGACTCAGGAGATGCGCTATGGCCGGCTGTTGGCCAGCACCCGGCAGGGGGTCGCCAGCGCCCCGCTTACGTTGCCGTTGCAGGTGCAATATTTCGAAGGGGGGGGTTGGAAAGTCAATCAAGCGGATGTTTGTACGCAGCTATCTCTGGCCAATAATGGTTTTGATCCGGCAACCATCCTGGATCCGACGCGCAAGATCAGTTTCAACAACGGTTCTTATGAGGTTACGGGTCAGGTACCAGGAGATACGCCGCCACAATCTTTCAACAGCACCCTGACCCTCAGCGGTCTGGCTGCGCCAGCCAGTGTAGCGACAGTAAATAAAGGTGAGATCCTGTTTCATTTCTCTGCACCAAATGTCGCGGTGCGAATTCCCTACAAGGTGGAATTGTCGAAACAGCCGTCACGGCCACTCTGGCTGTCGGATCCACTCACTCAGGCGGGGGAGGCCATTTTCGGCTCCACTCGAGGCAATGATCGCATTATTTATCGCCGCGAAGTGATGCCCTGAAAATGATATGGGGATAAGGAGAGGGGCGCTTTGGGGTGGGCCTGCGTCTTATCTCCTTGTTTCGTAGTGTTTGTCTGCCTGAGCGGGTGAGTGATGACTCGCATTTTTGTCGCGCCTGATTGACTGGCGACAGTTTGAGCGCTTGCCCATTGGGGTGGGCATTGGTAAAGTTAGCCGGTTTTCTGCACCTCCAAATTCTTAGGATTTCCCGTAGCCATGTTCAAAAAGCTCAGAGGCGTCTTTTCCAACGATCTGTCGATCGATTTGGGAACTGCCAACACCCTGATCTACGTAAAAGATCAAGGGATCGTCCTTAACGAACCCTCAGTTGTCGCCATTCGCCAAGAGCGCGGGAACGCCAAATCGGTCGCTGCCGTCGGTCATGCCGCCAAGCAGATGCTGGGTCGTACCCCTGGTAACATCTCCGCCATTCGTCCGATGAAGGACGGCGTGATCGCCGACTTCTACGTGACCGAGAAGATGCTGCAGCACTTCATCAAGCAGGTTCACGACAACAACTATTTCCGCCCCAGCCCCCGTGTGCTGGTGTGTGTACCGTGCGGCTCCACCCAGGTCGAGCGCCGTGCCATCAAGGAATCCGCGCTGGGCGCCGGTGCCCGCGAGGTCTACCTGATCGACGAACCCATGGCTGCTGCCATCGGTGCCGGCTTGCCGGTCTCCGAAGCAACAGGTTCCATGGTGGTGGACATCGGTGGTGGTACCACTGAAGTGGCCATCATCTCCCTGAACGGCGTGGTCTACTCCCAGTCCGTGCGTATCGGTGGCGACAAGTTTGATGAAGCCATCATCAGCTACGTGCGCCGCAACTACGGCAGCCTGATCGGGGAAGCCACCGCCGAGCGCATCAAGCACGAGATCGGCTCCGCCTACCCGGGCGAAGAGGTGCGCGAGATCGAAGTTCGTGGTCGCAACCTGGCCGAGGGCGTGCCCCGCAGCTTCACTCTGAACTCCAACGAGATCCTGGAAGCGCTGCAAGAGCCGCTGTCCGGCATCGTCTCCGCCGTCATGGTCGCCCTGGAGCAGTCCCCGCCCGAGCTGGCGTCCGACATCTCCGAGCGCGGCATGGTGCTGACCGGTGGTGGCGCCCTGCTCAAGGACATCGACCGTCTGCTGATGGAAGAGACCGGCATCCCGGTCGTCGTGGCTGAAGATCCCCTCACCTGTGTCGCCCGTGGCGGTGGCAAGGCGCTGGAGCTGATCGATATGCACGGTGGCGATCTGTTCCACTACGAATAAGACCCAAAGCCGGCCGAGCGCCGGCTCTTTTTTGACGACTCATGAAACCCATCTTTGGTAGAGGCCCTTCGCTTCAGTTACGGTTGTTTCTCGCCGTCATCATCTCTGTCGCTGCCATCGTCGCGGATTCCCGCTTCGGTGTGTTTACGCACGTCCGCGTCTATCTGAGTTCCCTCGTCAGCCCGCTGCAATACATCGCCAATGCGCCCGGTACCCTGCTCGACACCATGTCGACCCAGGTGCAGACCCGATCCAGCCTGATCGAGCAGACCAAGCAGCAGGAGCAGCAGCTGTTCACCCTGCGCTCCCGCCTGCTCAAGCTGGATCAGCTGGAGCACGAGAACCAGCGGCTGCGCGAGCTGCTCGGTTCGCCGGTGCACAAGGAGTCCCGCAAGATGGTGGCCGAGCTGCTGTCGGTGGATTCCGACCCCTTCAGCCATCAGGTGCTGATCAACAAGGGGGCGCTGGACGGCGTCTATAACGGCCAGCCGGTGATCAACGATCAGGGGGTGGTCGGCCAGGTGCTCCACGTGGGCTCCACCACCAGCCGCGTCCTGCTCATCACCGACTCCAGCCACGGCATTCCGGTGCGGGTGCTGCGCAACGATCTGCGCGCCATCGCCTCCGGCAGCGGCGAGCTGGACAAGCTGGAGCTGCGCAACCTGCCGCGCAACACCGACGTCCAGGTCGGCGATCTGCTGGTCACCTCGGGCCTCGGCGGCCGCTTCCCGGAAGGTTATCCGGTGGCGACCGTGACCCGCTCCGACTATGTGGAGGGCAAGCCCTTCGCCCAGATCGAGGCCAGGCCCCTGGTGGCGCTGGACAGGCTGCGTTACCTGCTGCTGCTGTGGACCGACAAGAAGCCGGAAGTGCATGACGACGAGCCCATGACGCCGGCGGCGGCGCCCTCTGCGGCGACGGCCACCTCGGCGGCGGAGGCGACGCGCTGATGCTGCAACCCGCCAGCGGCAGGATCTGGATCTGGATCTCGATCCTGCTGGCCCTGTGCCTCTCGATCCTGCCGCTTCCCTTTCAATTCGAACCCTTCAGGCCGGACTGGCTCGCCATGGTGCTCATCTACTGGGCGCTGGCGTTGCCGCACCGCACCAACGTCGGCACCGCCTGGGTGGCGGGCCTGCTGCTGGATGTGCTGCTCGGCAGCACCCTCGGCGTGCGGGCCATGGCCATGGCCATCACCACCTATCTGGCGGCCTTCCAGTTCCAGAAGATCCGCAACTTCTCCCTCTGGCAGCAGGCGCTGATCATCGGTCTGCTCTCCCTGGTGGGCAAGATCACCGTGTTCTGGGCCGAGCACCTGTTCAGCCGTGCCAGCCTCAACCTGGCCTACTTTTGGTCGACGTTGACAACGATGTTAATATGGCCCTGGATTTTTATGGTCTTGCGCAAGGTACGCCGTCGCTTCAATATCAAGTGAACATGAGCAAAAACAACGGATTGTAACTGCGTCTCATCTCATTGAGTGAATATGAACAAGCACAACGAACTGCAACTCTATCTCGCCTCGGGCTCGCCCCGCCGGCATGAACTGCTGACCCAGCTGGGCTACCGTTTCGAGGTGCTCAGGCTGGATGTGCCCGAGCAGCGGGAAGCGGGCGAAAAGCCCCAGGATTACGTCTGCCGGCTCGCCCGTGACAAGGCGATGGCCGGTGTGGCCGCGGCCCCGACCGCATTGCCTGTGCTGGGCGCCGACACCATAGTGGTGCTGGGGGACAGGGTGCTGGAGAAACCCTCCGACCTGCTCGATGCCAAAGACATGCTGGAGGCGCTCTCCGGCAAGGTCCATCAGGTGATGACGGCGGTGGCACTGGCCACCCCGGAGCGCTGCGACGTGCGGCTGGTGACCACCAATGTGGCATTCCGCAAGCTGGACGAGGCCGAGATCGAGGCCTACTGGCGCACGGGTGAACCCTGTGACAAGGCCGGCGCCTATGCCATCCAGGGAATAGCCGGCAAGTTCGTCAGCCGCATCGAGGGTAGCTACAGCGCCGTGGTCGGCCTGCCCCTGCTGGAGACGGATCTGTTGATCAAGCAGCACCTCGAGCAGACTCGGTAATCCCCTCGTCAGCAGTTCGCTGCTGAGTTACCCGTTGTTCGTCGTGCCAGAATTCAAAACTAGAAAGGCAAGGTAACTTATGTCAGTAGAACTGCTGGTGAACGTCACCCCCTCAGAGACCCGGGTCGCCTTGGTCGAGAACGGGCTGCTGCAGGAAGTGCATGTAGAACGTCAGGCCAAGCGCGGCATAGTGGGCAACATCTACAAGGGCAAGATCAGCCGTGTGCTGCCCGGCATGCAGGCCGCCTTCGTCGACATCGGCATGGACAAGGCCGCCTTCCTGCACGCCTCCGACATAGTGCCCCACACCGAGTGCGTGGCGATCAAGGAGAAGGAGCAGTTCCAGGCGGGCAACATCGCCGAGCTGGTACGCCAGGGTCAGGACATCATGGTGCAGGTGGTGAAAGATCCCCTGGGCACCAAGGGTGCCCGTCTCACCACCGACATCACACTGCCGTCCCGCTACCTGGTCTTCATGCCGGGCAGTGCCCACGTCGGCGTCTCCCAGCGCATCGAGTCCGAAGCTGAGCGGGAACGCCTCAAGCGCACCGTGGCGGGCTATGTGGACGAGCTGGGTGGCTACATCATCCGCACCGCCGCCGAAGGGGTGGGGGAGCAGGAGCTGGAGCAGGACGCCGCCTTCCTCAAGCGGTTGTGGCGCAAGATCCTGGAGCGCAAGCAGAAGTACCCGCCCTGCAAGATCCTCTACGAGGATCCCAGCCTGGCCTTCCGGGTGGTGCGCGACTTCGTCGGTGCCGAGCTCGACAAGATCCGGGTCGATTCGCGCCAGAGCTTCGAGCTGCTCTCGCACTTCACCGGGGAGTATGTGCCCGAGCTCGCGAACAAGCTGGAGTACTACTCCGGCGAGTCGCCCATCTTCGATCTCTACGATGTGGAGAACGAGATCCAGCGCGCCCTGGAGCGCAAGGTGGAGCTGAAATCCGGCGGCTATCTCATCATCGACCAGACCGAAGCCATGACCACGGTGGACATCAACACAGGTGCCTTCGTGGGCCATCGCAACCTGGAAGAGACCATCTTCAACACCAACGTCGAGGCCACCGCCGCCATCGCCCGCCACCTGCGGTTGCGCAACCTGGGCGGCATCATCATCATCGACTTCATCGACATGCAGTCGGAAGATCACCGCCGCCGGGTGCTGCACAGCCTGGAGCTGGCGCTGGCGAAAGACAGGGCCAAGACCAACGTCAACGGCTTCTCCCAGCTCGGGCTGGTGGAGATGACCCGCAAGCGCACCCGGGAGAGCCTGGAGCACGTGCTCTGCTCCGAATGCCCCGAGTGCAAGGGCCGTGGCCGGGTCAAGACGGTGGAGTCGGTCTGCTTCGAGATCCTGCGGGAGATCATCCGGGTCAACCGTGCCTACGATGCGGATCAGTTCACCGTCTATGCGGCCCCCTCGGTGGCCGATTACCTGCGGGGGGAGGAGTCCCACAGTCTGGCCGAGCTGGAAGTCTTCATCGGCAAGCAGGTCAGGGTGGTGACGGAGCCGCTCTGTGGGCAGGAACAATTCGATGTGGTGATGATGTAATTGATCTACCGCTGGCTGAGTCGGGGCTGGTTAGCCCTCGGGGTCTTCTTCGTGCTGCTGGCCATCCTGGTCAGCGTGGTACGCCTTGGCGGCCCCCTGCTCAACCAGCACAGGCAGGCACTGATCGCCACCCTGCTCGGCGACAGCCAGCTGGAGGTAAGCGTCGAGCACGTCGGGTTGAGCTGGACCCAGCGCGGCCCGGCCCTCGAGCTGCAAGGGCTGGCCATCGCACCCGATTCGGGGCGCTTCTCCCTGCGCCTTGGCAAGGTGTGGGCCCACCTCGACTTCTGGCGCTCCATCAACGACTGGAAACCGGTGTTCGGCCAGCTGCTGCTGAGCGACGGCGACATAGCGCTGGATCTGGCGCAGCCGGCCGCCCCGACCGGCGAGAAGAGCCCGGATCAGCAGCGGGCCCTGCTGCGCTTCCTGCTGACCCAGCTCTCCACCTTCGACATTCATGACAGCCGCCTGAGCGTGACCACGGCGCTCGGAGAGGTGCGCGCCCTCAACATCGCCCAGCTGCGCTGGCAGAATCGCGGCAAGCGCCATCAGGGGGTGGGCAAGGCCTACCTCATCAACGGGGTGGGCGAGAGCGCCATCGATCTCATCATCGACGTGGATGCCCCGCAAGTGCGCCTCGACAGGCTCAAGGGCCAGCTCTACCTGGGGGCCAGCGAGCTGGACATCAGCCCCATGCTGGCGCGGATCCATGCCGGTGAACCCAAGGTGACCGGCCAGCTCGACTTCCAGCTGTGGAGCGAGTTCGAGGGGGGCAGGCTCGGCAACTCCCTGCTGGCCTTTGGCAACAACCACCTGATCTGGAAGGACGAGGTCAAGGGCGAGCCGCACCGGCTCGATCTGCAGGGGGGCAAGATCCAGCTGCGGCGCGACGGTGAGGAGTGGCAGCTCGCCAGCCATGACGTGACCTTCAAGCTCGATGGGGCGACCTGGCTGCAGAGCCGGTTGCAGCTCGAGCGGGTCGGCTCCCGCATCCAGGGCTATGTGCCCGCCATCGATCTCAACCAGATGGCCAACCTGAGCCAGCTGGTCTCGGGCCTCTATCCCAGCCTGACCAACACCCTCAAGCACACCCAGCCCAAGGGCAAGGTGCAGGAGCTGGTGCTGCAGGCCGATGGCGACTGGCAGGGGCTCTCCCTGAGCGGGCAGCTCAGGGGCTTCGAGACCAAGGCCTGGCACGATGTGCCCGGGCTGCAGAAACTGGACGGCGACTTCTGGCTGACCCCGGCCGGGGGCAGCGCCCGCCTGACCCTGGGCAAGGGCAAGGTGGATCCCGCCCGTCACTTCAAGGTGCCTATCCCGGTCGACAGCCTCTTTGCGCGCCTCGACTGGTGGCGCGAGACGCAAGGCTGGGTGCTCTACGGCCAGGATATAGCGCTGGATAACGAGGACTTGACCCTCGCCAGCCGCTTCCGCCTCGAGCTGTTCGAGCACCCCTTCCTCGCCCTGACCGGTCGCATCGACGTGAAGAATGCGGCCCATGCGGATCGCTACTATCCGCTGGCCGTGATGAGCGACGGCCTGGTGGACTACCTGAGCGGCGCCATCAAGGGGGGCAAGGCCAAGGGGGCCGATCTGCTCTGGTATGGCGAGTTCCGCGACTTCCCCTATGACAACGGCAAGGGGGTCTTCCAGGTCGCCGTGCCGCTGGAGCAGGCCACCTACGAGTTCTTCCCCGGTTGGCTGCCGCTCACCGAGCTGCAGATTGATCTCCTGTTCCAGAACGCGGGTCTGGACATGCGCAGCAGCGCCACCCGGCTCGGCAAGGCCAGATCCGACGCAGTGCATGCCTGGATCCCGGATCTCTCCCCCGGGGCACACCTCTATGTGGATGCCAAGGTCCAGGGGGAGGGGCAGGCCATCAGCGGTTACCTGCAGGAGTCTCCCCTCGCGGGTTCCGTGGGGCAGGCGCTGCGGGAGATCGAGATCCGCGGCCCCATGGAGGGCACGGTCAAGCTGGACATACCGCTGGATGGCAAGGGCGAGGTCAAGGCCAGTGGAGAGGCGAACTTCCATGACAACAGCGTCAGGATCGCCACCCTGGATCTGCCCCTGGAGAAGGTGCAGGGACGGCTCGAATATGACAACGAGCACACGCACTTCAGCAACCTCAAGGCCAGCCTGTGGAACCAGCCGCTGACCCTGGATTACCGGGGCAAGCAGTTGCCCCACGGCTATCAGGCGGATCTCAAGTTCAAGGGACTCTGGGACAGCAGTCGCCAGCGCCAGGACATTCCCGCCCTCGAGATGCTCAAGGGGCGCAGCAACTGGACGGGGACCCTGGGGTTGACCCTGCCCGAGAACAAGGCCTTCAGCTTCCAGCTGGCGCTGGACTCCAACCTGCAGGGGATGGGGCTGGATCTGCCAGTGCCGCTGACCAAGGCGCCCGGGAGCCGGCTCCCCCTCAAGGTAACGGCACGGGGCCGCGACGGCAGCGCCGACATTCGCGCCGTGCTGGGGGCCGATGTGGATATGCAGAGCCGGCTGGTGTACGGCGAGGGGGCTCCCTACCTCAGCCGGGTGCGGGTCAACGTCGGTCAGCCCGGGGCCAGGGTGCTGCAAGACAAGCCCATGCTGCTCGCCATCAATCAGCCCCAGGCCGACGTGGCCGGCTGGCTGGCACGGCTCACGCGCTGGTTGCCGGGCAAGGGGGCTGGGAGCAGCGGCAATGCGGTGGTCGGTCCCGCCTTCCTGCCCCAGGAGTGGTGGGTCGATGGTCTGCTAGCCCGAGCCGACATCGGCAGCGCCAACCTCAAGGCGGTGCACTTCACCGTGGGGCCGGCAAACCTGGCCACCGAGGTGATGATCGATAGCCCCGAGGTGATGGGGGTAGTGCGCATTCCCGTGACGGACAGGCAGCCCATAGACGCCAAGTTCGCCCGTATTCACTGGTCAGGCAAAGGCTCCGATCTCAGCCCCGAGCCCGATGCGAGGCAGGACAAGGCCATCATGGATGCCATTCCCTGGCTCACCTTCAGCTGCGTGGATTGCCGCTTCGGCGCCCTGCCGCTCGGGGAGCTCAAAGGGGAGCTGGTGCCCGGTGCCAACCGGCTCGATCTCAAGGGGCTGGAGATGCGGCTCGCCGGCAGTACCCTGAGCGGGAGCGCCGAGTGGCTGGCGCAGCCCGGCCAGATGCAGACCCGGGCCCGTGCCCACCTCAGCACCCAGAACAGCGAGCTGCTGCTCAAGCGACTCGGCTTCACCTCGCCCATAGGCGACGCGCCGGGCAAGCTGGCACTGGATCTGAGCTGGCGTGACGTGCCCTACCGGCTGGACTTGCCGACCCTGGCAGGCAGTGCCGATTACCAGCTGGAGGGGGGCACACTGCGGGAGGTCAACGACAAGGGGGCGCGCCTGCTCTCCCTGCTGAGCCTCGACTCGCTGATGCGCAAGCTGCGCCTCGATTTTCGCGATGTGTTCGACAAGGGCTTCTACTTCGAGTCCATGTCGGCCTCTGCCAAGATCAAGCAGGGGGTGGTGGAGAACAACGACTTCTACATGAAGGGGGCCGCAGGCAACCTGCGTGGCGAGGGCATCGCCGATCTGGTGCGCTGGCGTCTCGATTACGATCTGAGCTTCTCCCCGAACCTGGGCGGCACACTGCCGGTGGTGGCTGCGTTCTCGCTGACCCCGATCACCGGACTCTATGTGCTGGCGCTCTCCAAGCTGCTGGAGCCTGTGGTGGATGTGGTGACCCGCATCGACTTCCGGGTCTCGGGCCCGCTGGACTCCCCCAAGCTGATCGAGGCCGGCCGGGATCGCGCCCGCATCAAGCTCAACCAGCAGCAGAAGCAGGCGGTGGATGCGGTGGCGCCCAACCTGCCCGCCGAGGAGGTCAGCCCCTTCCTGCTGACCCCCAAGCACGGCGGGCCAGCCCAGCGCTGAGGAGCGGCGTCCGGTGCCAAATTCCTTTCGTCCCGGGCCCGAACCCCTCATAGTGCTGGGAGTCCCCCGCAAGCCGAGGATGCAGAGTCCGGCGGCTTGCCCCATCACAAGGAGCGCGTCATGTGGCTAGCCGCCATACAGTTGATCTCGGGCCGTCACTGGCAGGATAACCGGGCACAGATTGCCGCCGAGCTGGCGGCGCTGCCCAAGGAGCGGCCATTGCTGGTGCTGCTGCCGGAAAACTTCGCCCTGTTCGGCGAGCGCCAGGGCTATCTGGATGGGGCCGAACCCCTGGGAGATGGCCCAATCCAGCAGCAACTGGCCGATTGGGCCAAAACCCACGGCATCTGGCTGGTGGCCGGGGCCATGCCCACCACCATCGCCGGTTCCGACCATATCCACACCAGCTCACTGGTGTTCTCTCCCGACGGCGAGCTCAAGGGCCACTACCACAAGATCCACCTGTTCGACGTGGACGTGGCGGACAACCACGGCCGCTACCGGGAGTCCGAGACCTTCAGCCCCGGCCAGGAGTGCGTGGTGGTGGACTCTCCCTTTGGTCCCCTCGGCCTCTCTATCTGTTATGATCTGCGCTTCCCCGAGCTCTATCGCCAGCTGGCCCGTGCCGGTGCCCGGGTGCTGCTGGTGCCTGCCGCCTTCACCGCCGTGACCGGGGAGGCGCACTGGGAGCCGCTGCTGCGGGCCCGCGCCATCGAGAACCAGTGCTATGTGGTGGCCGCCAATCAGGGGGGCAACCACGAGACGGGGCGTCAGACCTGGGGCCACAGCATGGTGATCGATCCCTGGGGCCGGGTGCTGGCCTGTCGGGCGTCGGGGCAGGGCACTGTGCTGGCGCCGCTGGATGGGGCCCTGGTCGATGAATTGAAACGCACCATGCCGGTGCTGCAACACGCCCGTTTGCTGTGATGCTGGGGTGTTGATTGACGTCGGGTGCAACAAGCGAAGCGCATTGCACCGGTGTCGATCTTGGGGTTGGCGGTGCAATTCACTTTGTTCATTGCACCCTACGAATACGAACTTCCGGGGTATTGATTGACCTAGGGTGCAACAAGCGAAGCGCATTGCACCTGTGTCTATCTTTGGGTTGGCGATGCAATTCACTTCGTTCATTGCACCCGACGAATACGAACTTGTCACCGGGCCACACCGGATGAATTCACCGTTACGACGTCTCACAGCGAGAGTGGAGAGAAAGATTGAGTCTATTGAGCCAGGTTAGTGCCTCCTTGTTGGCCCCGAACGATCTCGACGAAGGGCGCCTGCAGCAGTTGCTCGGCAGCCTGATGAGCCATCAGGTGGAGTTCGGCGACCTCTATTTCCAGCGCAGCTGGCACGAGTCCTGGATGCTGGAAGACGGCATCGTCAAGGATGGCAGCTACAACATCGACCAAGGGGTCGGGGTGCGCGCCGTCAGCGGCGAGAAGACCGGCTTCGCCTACTCGGACGAGCTGAGCCTGCTGGCCCTGCAACAGTCGGTGACCGCCGCCCGCGGCATAGCCGCCGCCGGCGCCCAGGGCAAGGTGAAGGCCTGGGCCAGAACCTCCGCCAACCTGCTCTATCCGGCCATGGACCCGCTGCAGACCCTCGACAAGCAGCAGAAGATTGCCCTGCTGGAGCAGATGGACAAGTTCGCCAGGAGCCTGGATCCCGCCATCAATCAGGTGATGGCCTCCATAAGCGGCGTCTATGAAGAGATACTGGTGGCCGCCACCGATGGCACCCTCGCCGCCGATGTGCGTCCCCTGGTGCGCCTCTCGGTGACCGTCATCGCCGAGAAGGGGGATCGCCGGGAGCGTGGCAGCGCCGGCGGCGGTGGCCGCTTCGGTTACGACTATTTCCTGGAGCTGGACGGGCTGGAGAGCCGGGCGTTTGGCTATGTGCGCGAGGCGGTGCGCCAGGCCTTGGTGAACCTCGAGGCCATAGATGCGCCGGCCGGCACCATGCCGGTGGTGCTGGGGGCCGGCTGGCCCGGCGTGCTGCTGCACGAGGCGGTGGGCCACGGCCTGGAGGGGGACTTCAACCGCAAGGGCTCGTCCGCCTTCGCCGGTCGCATCGGCGAGCAGGTCGCCTCCAGGCACTGCACCATAGTCGATGACGGTACCCTGGTGGGCCGACGCGGCTCCGTCTCCATAGATGACGAGGGCACCCCGGGGGGCTACAACGTGCTGATCGAGAACGGCATCCTCAAGGGCTATCTGCAGGACAAGCAGAACGCCCGCCTGATGGGGGTGCCACTCACCGGCAACGGCCGCCGCGAATCCTACGCCGCCCTGCCGATGCCGCGCATGACCAACACCTACATGCTGGCGGGTCAGCACGATCCGGCGGAGATCATCGCCTCGGTGAAGAAGGGCATCTATGCCCCCAACTTCGGTGGCGGCCAGGTGGACATCACCTCCGGCAAGTTCGTCTTCTCCGCCTCCGAGGCCTACCTCATCGAGGATGGCAAGATCACCGCCCCCATCAAGGGCGCAACGCTTATCGGAAACGGCCCAGAGGCCATGAGCCAGGTCTCCATGGTGGGCAGCGATCTTGCGCTGGATCGCGGGGTCGGGGTCTGTGGCAAGGAGGGGCAGAGCGTGCCGGTCGGCGTCGGTCAGCCCACTCTCAAGCTGGATCAGCTCACCGTGGGCGGCACTTCCTAGGTTGGCTTGGCCGCGCAGCGGCATGACCCTACACCACCAAACCCCGGCCGCAGCCGGGGTTTTGTTTTCTCTGGGGCGCACAAATAAAAACCCCGGTCAGTGGACCGGGGTGGGTGAAGGGGGTTGATGGGGCTCAGTTGGCCGATATGGCACGGGCGTCGATATAGAATCGCGCGTTGCCCTGGGGATCTATCCTGATCTGGGCGACCAGCCGATCGCTTCGCTTGTATTCCCACCTGCTCTTGATCCGGGTCAGGGCGGGGCTGACGGCCCCGACCACGTTCAGATATTCGTGGAACAGGCTGGAGCTTCCAATCTCGGTCAGCATCTTTTCCATTTGCATGTCTCCTCAAGTGATTGGGTCTGCGCGGGTCACGTTAGCAGCGACCCTCTGAACCTTGCCTGTACAAAAAACACACTACTCCGTCCGTGGGCAGGCAACATGATCAGGCGCAAGTTCGGCGACGATCCCCGATCCGAGATGACAACGCTTTCGGTCAGGGCTGGCGCGCGGCGGGCAGATGATCGAGGGCGGCGGATGCGTGTGACTGCGCCGGGGCCGTCTGCACGACGGGCGCGCCGTGGAACACGGGATCCTGCGCCACCTCCTTGATGCCGTTGATGCAGAACTGCATGCCCATGCAGACCAGCAGGAAGCCCATGATGCGGGTCATGGCGTCTATG
The DNA here is from genome assembly GCF_046581335.1 of Aeromonas sp. DSM 116730. NCBI lineage: Bacteria > Pseudomonadati > Pseudomonadota > Gammaproteobacteria > Aeromonadales > Aeromonadaceae > Aeromonas > Aeromonas sp. DSM 116730. Next base: position 338,352 of record NZ_CP144265.1, read on the forward strand.
CCGGTGGCGCCGAGGATCTTGCAGACCGGATCCGCCAGCTTGAGCACGCCCCAGCTGAGCAGGCTCATCAGGGCGAAGGCGGTGACCATGGCGGCATAGATGACGAAACGGTTGTACTCGTCGGGCAGCTCGGCAATCTGGGCGGCGCCACTGATCACCAGGGCCATGGTGCCCGGCCCGCACATGCTGGGCATGGTGAGCGGCACGAAGGCGATGCTCTGGTTGATGTCGACCCCGGCGGACTGGCTGGGGGCGGGGAACAGCATGCGAAAACCGATGAAGGCGATGATGAGGCCACCAGCCAGCCGCAGGCCGGGAATGGAGATCCCGAACAGATCCAGGATGGAGGAGCCGATGAAGAAGCTGACGCAGAGGGTGGCGAACAGATAGATGGCGGCCAGGTTGATCTGGCGGCGTACGTGCTCACGGGACATGCCCTTGCTCAATCCCAGCAGCAGGGTAGCCGTGGTGGGGGGATTGACCATGGGCAGCAGCGCGAGCAAGGCGATGAATACGACCTGGAAAAACATCTTGCACCTCGGGGTGGTTGGAAAACAACAGGGCCAGACGCGGGTCTGGCCTTAAGGGGGGGGCTACTCTACGGCAGCCAGGCTGAATATAGCCGGAACGAAGGGGCCCCGACAGTCCGGGGCCCCCATTGATCAGGCGGTTTGTGGCGTGACCTGACGCTGAGTGCGCTGGCGCAGCCAGAGCCAGAGACCCAGCACGAAGCCGAGAGCGGCCAGACTGACCACATAATGGGAGGGCGCCAGCACGTCGTTCTTCATCCACAGCGTCACCAGCATGGGAGTGAGCCCGCCGAAGATGGCGTAGGCCACATTGTAGGAGAACGACAGCCCGGAGAAGCGCACCACGGGCGGGAAGGCGTTGACCATGACATAGGGCACGGCGCCGACTATCCCCACCGCAAAGCCTGCCAGCATGTAGAGCGGCACCAGCTGATCCATGCCCGCCGCCAGGCCGTGGTAGAAGGCATAGGTGGCACCGGCCAGCAGCAATGAGCCCAGGACGAAGGTGGGGCCGCTGCCGAGGCTGTCTATCAGGCGGCCGTAGAAGATGCAGCCCAGGGTGAGGGCCACTATGGCCAGGGAGTTGGCGGTCAGGGCATCGGCCGGGCTGATGCCATGGACCTTCTGCAGATAGGTCGGGGTCATCAGGATCACCACCACTATGCCGGCGGAGAGCAGCCAGGTCAGCAGCATGGAGACGATGACGCTGCCCTTGTGCTCGCGGAGCACCGTCTTGAGGGGCAGCTCCTCGGCCAGGGCCTTGTTGGCCTGCATCTCGGCGAAGACAGGGGTCTCGTGCAGCCAGCGGCGCAGGTACATGGCGACTATGCCGAACACACCGCCGAGCACGAAGGCCAGACGCCAGCCCCACTCGCTCACCTCCACCGGGCTCATGCCGCGGTTGATGGCGGTGGCCACCAGGGAGCCGAGCAGTATGCCGGCGGTCAGCCCTGCCGTGAGGGTGCCGCAGGCGACGCCGACCCGGCGGGCGGGCACGTGTTCGGCCACGAAGACCCAGGCCCCCGGGACCTCACCCCCGATGGCGGCCCCTTGCAGGATCCGTAGCAGCAGCAACAGCAGCGGGGCGGCGATGCCGAGGGTGGCATAGGTGGGCAGCAGGCCGATCAGCAGGGTCGGCAGCGCCATCAGGATGATGCTGAGGGTGAACATCCGCTTGCGGCCGATGAGATCGCCGAAGTGGGCCATGATGATGCCCCCCAGCGGGCGGGCCAGGTAACCGGCGGCGAAGATGCCGAAGGTCTGGAACTGGCGCAGCCACTCGGGAATGTCGGCCGGGAAGAAGAGCTCGCCTATCACCACGGCGAAGAAGACGAAGATGATGAAGTCGTAGAATTCGAGGGCACCGCCCAGCGCCGCCAGGCTTAAGGTCTTGTAATCCTGTCGGTTGAGGGGGCGATTGTGGTCATGATGTGTGCTGACTTTAGTCATATCCTTATGTTTCCCATCGTTTTTTTAGTTATTCTCCCCCATGCTCTGCGGGGATACGCTCACCCACGAGGGTATGCTTTTGTATCCCAGGAAGTAAATCGCACAATTCGCAACACTGTCTTGCAGCACCTTGCGGCAAGGGATTGGAGAGGTCATGACGAAGAAAAAGGTACTGCTCTCCTGGAGCAGCGGAAAAGACAGCGCCTGGGCCCTGCATCGCTTGCGCCAGGATCCGGCGATCGAGGTGGTGGGGCTCTTCACCACCCTGAATCAGGCGTTCGAGCGGGTGGCCATGCACGGGGTGCGCAAGCAGTTGCTGACGGAGCAGGCCGCGTGCGTGGGGCTGCCACTGCACTGCATCGATCTGCCCTGGCCCTGCAGCAACGAGGACTATGGCCGGGTCATGGCCGGCTTCATCGAGGATGTGCTGGCCATGGGGATCCGCCACATGGCATTCGGCGATCTCTTCCTCGAGGATGTGCGCGCCTATAGGGAGAAACAGCTGGCGGGCACGGGCATAGCGCCGCTGTTCCCGCTCTGGGGCAGCGACACGAGGGAGCTGGCGCAGCAGATGATGGCCGCCGGCCTCAAGGCCAGGGTCTGCACCCTGGATCCCGGCAAGCTGGATGCCAGCCTGGGTGGGCACGAGTTCGATTCGGCCCTGCTGGCGGCCCTGCCCGCCGGGGTGGACCCCTGCGGCGAGAACGGCGAGTTCCACACCCTGGCCTTTGATGGTCCCATGTTCCAGCGGCCCCTGGCCATCCGGGTGGGGGAGACAGTGGTGCGGGACGGCTTCGTCTTTACCGATCTGCTGCCGGATGAGACCCCTTAGGGCTAGTTGCCCGGGAGGGCGGCAGGCCCATCTCCCGTCTGCTGAATGCGACAAGGCCGGATCCCTGGGGATCCGGCCTTGTCGTCTGGCCCGGCTCAGCGGGCGGCGAAGGTGTCGCAGCTGGCGGGCTTGCCGCTGTCAAAGCCCCGCTTGAACCAGGCGAGGCGCTGGGCCGAGCTGCCGTGGGTGAAGCTGTCCGGCACCACCCGGCCCTGACCCCGCTGCTGCAGGCGGTCGTCGCCTATGGCCTGGGCGGCGTTTAGCGCCTCCTCCAGATCGCCGTGCTCCAGCACCTGCTCCCGCTCCATATGGTAGCCCCAGACCCCGGCGAAGCAGTCGGCCTGCAATTCGAGTTTGACCGACAGCTTGTTCTGCGCGGCCTGGCTCAGCCCTTGCTGTTGCTGACGCACCTTGGTCGAGATGCCGAGCAGGTGCTGCACGTGGTGGCCCACCTCGTGGGCGACCACATAGCCCTGGGCGAAGTCGCCATCGGCCCCCAGCTTGTCGCGCATGTCCTGATAGAAGGAGAGATCGATATAAACAGTGCTGTCCGCCGGGCAGTAGAAGGGGCCCATGACAGACTGGCCCTGGCCGCAGCCGGTCTGGGTGGCGCCGCGATAGAGCACCAGCCTGGGAGGCTGATACTGGCTGCCGCTTTGGGAGAAGATCTCGCCCCAGGTATCTTCGGTGGAGGCGAGCATCACTGAGGTGAATCTGGCCAGGGGATCCTTGGCTGGCTCTGACAGGTTCTGGCGCGGCGCCTGGCTCTGCCGGGACGGCTCGTCGAGCAAGGGGCTGAGATCCACGCCGTAGTAACCCGCCACCATCACCACCACGATCAGGATGAGGCGCCCCTTGCCACCTATGGGCAGGCCGCCGCCCCCGCTGCCACCGCCTTCCTGGCGCCTGTCTTCCACGTTGCTGCTCTCACGGCGATTTTGCCAGCGCATATCTGCCTACTCCCGTCATTGGTGGTGGCAGTAATGATAATGGCTGGTCGTCCGCCTTGCCTGATGAGGGGCGTTATTCGGCCCAGGGCATCTCGGGCAGGCTGTCGAGAAACTCGGCGTAGCGGGTCAGGTTGAAGGGGCCCTGATCCGCCTCCATGGCCATCAGCTCGGCACCCAGGGCGCAGGCGATGTATTGCAGCGCCTCGTCCCGCGGGGTGCCCTTCATCACCAGCCGCATCAGGGTGGCTTTCACCTGCAGGGGATGGCCGTCGGCGAGCTGGTTTTCAACCATTTCCAGCAGCGTCTGTTCGTCAAAGAATTCGGTGGTGTCCGTCATGGGGAGTGTCCTGCTTGTTGTTCTGTGGGATAGGGCGGGCAGTATAGCCGGAACCGCCGCGCGACTCATGTGGCAGGGACTAAATGTCGGCTGCGGTCGGCCGGCTTGCGGTCCATGACGGCCTCCTTTTGGCCGGGGATCTTGCCAAGCGCCCGTCATGGGGGCAGTCTTGATGGCTGTTGTTCCCATCACACGAGCCTTTGCCATGATCCTCTCCGAGCGCCTCGCCCTGCGCGAATTAACCACTGCTGATGCCCCCTTTATCCTCGAACTGCTCAACGACGGCGACTTCCACCGCTACATAGGCGATCGCGGGGTGCGCACCCTGAGTGACGCCGAAGAGTACATACAACAGGGGCCGGCGGTCAGCTATGCCCGTCATGGGCATGGTCTCTATCTGGTGATGCGACGGGAAGACGAGGCCAGGATCGGCATCTGCGGGCTCATCAAGCGCGATACCCTGCCGTGCGAAGACATAGGCTACGCCTTCCTGCCTGCCTATCGCGGTCAGGGTTACGGCATAGAGGCGGCACGGGCGGCGTTGCAGGATGGGCGGGAGCGGCTCGGTATCGAGCGGGTCATCGCCATCGTCACCCCGGGCAACGAGCGATCTGTGGCGCTGCTGGGCAAGCTGGGTCTGGTGCGCAGCCGTCTGGTCAGGCTGAGCGAGGATGCCGACGAGTGTCTGTTGCTGGAAGCGGCCGATACCCAGGCCTGCACTGTCTGAGGGATGGCAGGGCCGTCAATCAGAAGAGGGGATCACAAGGCTGGAGGCGAGGGAGACAAAGGGGCCGCCGTGAGTTGCGGCCTGTCTGCATCTGAGGCTGCCGGTGGGCAGGATCAGTTGAGCTCTTCGATGGAGAACTCGCCAGGGATACCATCACAGGAGATGGCGAAGCCACCGCTGGAGCGGGTGCTGAACTGGATCAGAAACGCATCATAGTCATGCTCTTGCACGGGCAGGTTGATGGGTTTGCTGCGACGCAGGGGTTTGTGTGTCTGTACGGCTTTCATCATGGTATTTCTCTATATAAATTAAATAGTTGCTCCTTGTTTGGCAAATGTTAGGTCAATAGACGCGGTCAGAATCCGCGCAGGAATACCCAGCCCGAATCACGGGCGTCTGCACTATCAAGGAATATGCGGATGCATAGTTCAAATTGGGTGGGCAGATCGGGTCTGCACCGTGAGAGCCGGGCAACGCAGGCAGACAGCCTGACGGTTCTCAAGGCGAGTAAATCAGAGGAAGGTTATGTGGGTACTGGCAGGATTCATCTAACGTTGAAGCATTGCGAACATAAACAGGGCTGATTAACTAGCCGGCGCGCATTCTCTCCTCGAAATGAATAAAAAGCAAACACTAATTGTGAGGTGTCGTGACGGTGGCACATTTTTCACTGCCGCGCCGCCAACGAAAAGGGCTCCCGAGGGAGCCCTTCTGCTGTTGCTCGTCACGGTCTGCGACTGACTCAGTAGTCGCCGCTGGCCTTCTTGGCGGCGGTGATCATGGGGGTGATGGTCATGCCCTGTACCACTATGGAGAACATCACCACAGAGTAGGTCATCACCAGGATCACCTCCCGCAGATCGACGCCGTGCTCCGGCAGCACCATGACGCCCGAGGGCAGCGCCAGTGCCATGGCCATGGCCAGACCGCCCCGCAGGCCGCCCCAGGTGAGGATGCGCACCGAGAAGCGGTTGTAGCTGCGGAACTTGCGGAAGGCCACATAGGGCAGGGAGACGCTGATGAAGCGGGCGGCCAGGCAGAGCGGCACCGCTATGACCAGCAGGATCCAGTCTTGCCAGGCCAGATCCAGCAGCACCAGGGCCAGGCCGATCAGCAGGAACAGCAGGGCGTTGAGGAACTGATCCATCAACTCCCAGAAGTGATCCAGATGGTGGCGGCTCTGCTCGGAGAAGCCGGACTGGCGGGTCCAGTTGCCTATCATGATGCCGGTGACCACCATGGCCAGGGCGCCGGAGACGCCTATCATGTTGGCAAAGGCGAAGCCTGCGGTCGGGATGCAGAGGGTCAGCAGCAGCTCCAGGGAGCCGTCGTCTGTGGCGCTGATCATCACGTGGGCGATGAGGCCCAGCACGGCGCCGAACAGTATGCCGCCGAGGGCTTCATGCAGGAACAGGCCGGCCACGCTGGTGAAGGTGGGCTCGACACCGCCGAAGGCCACGGCGAAGACGGTGGCGAAGATCACCAGGCCGACCCCGTCGTTGAACAGGGACTCCCCTTCGATCTGGATGGCGATCTGGGGCGGCGCCTTCATCTTCTTGACTATGGCGAGCACGGCAATGGGGTCTGTGGGGGAGATCAGGGCACCGAACAGCATGCAATAGACCAGCGGCAGTTCCCAGCCCAGCAGCTTGGCGATGAACCAGAAGCCGTAGCCGATGATGAAGGTGGAGAGCAGGGTCGCCGCTATGGAGAGAATGGTGATCTCCCACTTCTGGCTGCGCAATGCCTTCAGATTGATGCCGAGACCGCCGGCAAACAGCAGGAATCCGAGGATCCCCTTCAGCAGGAAGTTCTGGAAGTCGATGCTTTCCATGGTCTCGACGGCCAGAGGTTCCAGATTGAACCAACCCAACTTACCAAACAGCACCATCAGGGCGGAGATCAGCATGGATCCGGCTGTGATGGCGATGGTGGTCTGGATCTTCACGACATACTGGTTGGCAAAGGCGATGAAGATCGCCAAGGCTGCCAAGAAACAGAGTGTGTAGTAGACGCTCATAGTTATTTTTCTCTTTAGTAAACAGCAAGCACGTATCCCCGTTGAGGACGGGCATAGGGTACTCTCGGGCCACATCTTACTCATTACCCATTTGTGAGTATATGCTCGAGATTTCGGACAGATAGACGGCTAGATTTCCATTTGATTTTTTTGCTGCTAGGATGGAGCTCACGCAGTTGCATGGATGTAAGGGGTAGAAGCGGTGTCGAGCATAGAGTCGAGCAAGAAGTCGGACGTAACAAAGAAACTGGAAGCCTGTCTCAGGGAGCGGATCCTGATCATCGACGGTGCCATGGGCACCATGATCCAGGGTTACAGGCTCGGTGAATCGGATTACCGCGGCGAGCGCTTCGCCGACTGGCATACCGACATCAAGGGCAACAACGATCTGCTGGTGCTGACCCGGCCTGCGGTGATCCGAGAGATCCACGATCAATACTGTGCCGCCGGGGCCGACATCCTCGAGACCAACACCTTCAACGCCACTCGCATCGCCATGGCCGATTACGAGATGGAAGCCTTCTCCGCCGAGATCAACCGTGAGGCGGCCCGTCTGGCCCGCGCCGTGGCGGACGAATGGACGGCAAAAGATCCCGCCAGGCCGCGCTTCGTGGCAGGCGTCCTGGGCCCCACCAACCGCACCTGCTCCATCTCGCCTGATGTGAACGACCCCGGCAAGCGCAACGTCACCTATGACCAGCTGGTGGCCGCCTACACCGAATCGACTCACGCCCTGATCGAGGGGGGCGCCGACCTCATCCTCATCGAGACCATCTTCGATACCCTCAACGCCAAGGCGGCCGCCTTCGCGGTGGATCTGGTGTTCGAGGAGCTGGGCTACAGCCTGCCGGTGATGATCTCAGGCACCATCACGGATGCCTCGGGCCGCACCCTCTCCGGCCAGACCACGGAAGCCTTCTATCACTCCCTGCGTCACGTCAAACCCGTGTCGTTCGGCCTCAACTGTGCGCTCGGCCCGGACGAGCTGCGCCAGTATGTGGAGGAGCTGTCTCGCATCAGCGAGACCTTTGTGAGCGCCCACCCCAACGCCGGCCTGCCCAACGCCTTCGGCGAGTACGATCTCGATGCGGGTGAGATGGCAGAGCATATCCGCGAGTGGGCCCAAAGCGGCTTCCTCAACCTGGTGGGGGGCTGCTGCGGCACCACCCCGACCCATATTCGCGCCATGGCGGATGCCGTGGCGGGTATCAAGCCCCGCCCCCTGCCCGAGCTGCCGGTGGCCTGCCGGCTGTCCGGCCTCGAGCCCCTCATCATCACGGCGGAGTCCATGTTCGTGAACGTGGGGGAGCGCACCAACGTCACCGGCTCGGCCAAGTTCAAGCGCCTCATCAAGGAGGGGCTCTACGACGAAGCCCTGGATGTGGCCAAGCAGCAGGTGGAGAGCGGCGCCCAGATCATCGACATCAACATGGACGAGGGGATGCTGGACGCCGAGGCGGCCATGGTGCGCTTCTTGAACCTCATCGCCGGCGAGCCGGATATCGCCCGGGTGCCGGTGATGATCGACTCCTCCAAGTGGGAGGTGCTGGAGGCGGGTCTCAAGTGCGTGCAGGGCAAGCCTGTGGTCAACTCCATCTCCATGAAGGAGGGGGAGGCCAAGTTCATCGAACAGGCCAAACTGCTGCGTCGCTATGGCGCCGCCGTCATCGTGATGGCGTTCGACGAGGTGGGCCAGGCCGATACCCGCGCCCGCAAGTTCGAGATCTGCCAGCGTGCCTACTGGATCCTGGTAGATCAGGTGGGTTTCCCGCCGGAAGACATCATCTTCGACCCCAACATCTTCGCGGTGGCGACCGGCATCGACGAGCACAACAACTACGCGGTGGACTTCATCGAGGCGGTGAAGGACATCAAGGAGCACCTGCCCCACGCCATGATTTCCGGCGGCGTCTCCAACGTCTCCTTCTCCTTCCGGGGCAACGAGCCGGTGCGGGAAGCCATTCACGCCGTCTTCCTCTACCATGCCATCCGCAGCGGCATGGACATGGGGATCGTCAACGCCGGTCAGCTCGCCATCTATGAAGACATTCCGGCGGAGCTGAAGGCCAAGGTCGAGGCCGTGGTGCTCAACTTGAGTGACAGCGCCACCGAGGATCTGCTGGCCATCGCCGAGAAGTATCGCGGCGCTGGCGCCCAGGCCGAAGACCCCCGGGATCAGGAGTGGCGCAGCTGGCCCGTGGGCAAGCGGCTGGAGCATGCCCTGGTCAAGGGGATCACCGACTTCATCGAAGAGGACACCGAAGAGGCGCGGGCCGGGGCCGAGAAGCCGCTGCACGTGATCGAGGGGCCGCTGATGGATGGCATGAACGTGGTGGGCGACCTGTTCGGCGCGGGCAAGATGTTCCTGCCCCAGGTGGTGAAGTCGGCGCGGGTGATGAAGCGGGCGGTCGCCTACCTGCAACCCTACATAGAGGCGGAGAAGTCCGGCGGCTCCAGCAACGGCAAGATAGTGATGGCCACCGTCAAGGGGGACGTGCACGACATCGGCAAGAACATCGTCGGCGTGGTGCTGCAGTGCAACAACTACGAGATCGTCGATCTCGGGGTCATGGTCTCCTGCGAGACCATCCTCAAGACGGCGCGGGAAGTGGGGGCCGACATCATAGGCCTGTCCGGCCTCATCACTCCGTCCCTGGACGAGATGGTGCACGTGGCGAAAGAGATGGAGCGCCAGGGCTTCAAGCTGCCCCTGCTGATCGGCGGCGCCACCACCTCCAAGGCCCACACAGCGGTGAAGATAGAGCAGAACTACTCCGAACCCGTGGTCTATGTGTCGAACGCCTCCCGCGCGGTGGGGGTGGCCCAGAGCCTGCTGAACCCCGAGCTCAAGCCCGCCTTCGTCGCCCGCATCGACAAGGAGTACGAGATAGCGCGGGATCAGCATGCCCGCAAACAGCCTAGATCCAAGCCGGTTTCCCTGGCTCACGCCCGCGCCAACCGCCAGCAGCTGGACTGGGTCGGCTATGAGCCGCCCAAGCCCCGCGAGTTGGGCGTGCAGACCTTCGAGGACGTGCCCGTCTCTGTGCTGCGCCCCTACATCGACTGGACGCCCTTCTTCCTGAGCTGGGAGCTGGCGGGCAAGTATCCGCGCATCCTGGAGGACGAGATCATAGGTGAGGAGGCGACCAAGCTGTTTGCCGATGCCAACGCCATGCTCGACCAGCTGGAGCAGGACAAGAGCGTGCGCTGCGCCGGCATCATAGGCCTGTTCCCCGCCAACGGGGTGGGGGACAGCATAGAGGTCTACAGCGACGAGTCCCGCACCGAGGTCATCAAGGTGCTGCACCACCTGCGCCAGCAGAGCGAGAAGCAGGGCTTCCCGAACTACTGTCTGGCGGACTATGTGGCCCCCAAGGAGAGCGGCAAGCCGGACTGGATCGGCGCCTTCGCGGTGACCGGCGGTATCGGCGAGGAGGCCATAGCGCAAGCCTACAAGGCGGATCACGACGACTACAACGCCATCCTCATCCAGGCGGTGTGCGACCGTCTCGCCGAGGCCTTCGCCGAGTACCTGCACGAGCAGGTGCGCAAAGTGCACTGGGGCTATGCCCCCGATGAAGCGCTCTCCAACGAGGAGCTCATTCGCGAGAACTATCAGGGCATACGGCCGGCGCCCGGCTACCCGGCCTGCCCGGAGCACACCGAGAAGGGCAGCATCTGGGAGCTGCTGGGTGTGGAGCAGGCCATCGGCATGAAGCTCACCGAGTCCTACGCCATGTGGCCGGGGGCGGCGGTGTCCGGCTGGTACTTCTCCCACCCCGAGAGCAAGTATTTCGCGGTGGCGCAGATCCAGCCCGATCAGGTGGAAGACTATGCCCAGCGCAAAGGCATGACGCTGGTGGAGGCCGAGCGCTGGCTGGGGCCGAACCTGAATTGATCCCGCTGAACTGGCCCACGCAAGCTGAGGTGTTATGAAGATTGGATTCGTTGGCCTGGGGGCAGTGGTGGAGACCGCCTATCTGCCGGCATTGCGGGCCCTGGCGCCAGAGATGGCGATCTGGGGATTCGACCCCGCTCGCAGCCTGCCGGGAGTAAGCTCGCTGCCGACCCTGGAAGCCCTGCTGGCGCAGCCCCTGGATCGGCTGGTCATCGCCACCCCCTCCCTGCTGCACCTGCCGGTGCTGGAGCAGGCGCTGGCAAGCTCCATCCCCTTGATTCTGGTGGAGAAACCTGTGGTGGCTACCCTGGCCCAGCAGGCTCGCCTGCAGGCCCTGCTGGTGGATCCCGAAGTCGCCCCCCGGGTGCTGGCGCTGGATCACTGGATGGCCCGCAACGCCGTCCAGCGGCTGCTGAGTGGCGAGCTGGGGGATGATTGGCGGCCGCAAGCCGGGCAGACCGGCCCCATTTCGCCCCTCACCCTGGCCGATGTGGCCTCGGTGGAGGGCTTCCTGCTGGAACCCTGCGGCCTTGACGAGCAGGGGCACCCCTATGCCCTCAACTTCGCCACCGGCGAGCCGGATCGGCGGGTCCTGCGTCATCCCGACGGGGTGATCCTCGACATCGGCACCCATCTGCTGGCGATGATCCGCGAGCTGCTGGTGGCCCTCGGCGGGGATGACAGCTTGACGCTGGTGGCTGACGGGGTGGCCGACAGGCTGGGCCAGCCCATCCCCCGTGGTGATCTCGAAACCGCCGAGGGGCGGGCCTGTCTGCGCGGCGAGGCGGCCGGGGTGCCCCTGAGGCTCTGGCTCGACAAGTACGCAGGATCCGGAGTCGAGAAGAAGGGGTTATGCCTGCATCTCAAGGATGGGCGGCGCATAGAGCTGCTTCGCAGCGGCAATCTGGAGTGGCTGCATTTTCACGGCGTCGATGGTATGCGGGGCTGGCAACATGAGGGGCCCCTCTATCGCGACTGCATAGCCCAAACCCTGCTGGCCCCTGTGCCGGTGGGCGGCTGGGCCAGGACCACGGCGCGCCGGTTGCAGGAGGTAGCGCTGCTGCTGAGCCTGCAGCAGGCGTTGCGTGGTCCTCATTGAATCTGGTATTCAGCGGTTCTTGCAGAACGCCGAATGGTGAGGGGAAAGGATTGGCGTTGCCAGTCGTTCATGGCACCTTATACTCTCCAGTCCGATTATCAGGTCTGTCATTTCCATGAATATTGCCATTTTATCCCGCGAGCCCAACAACTACTCCACCCGCCGTCTGGTCGAGGTGGCGCAGGCGCGCGGGCATCAGGTCGAGGTGCTCGACACCCTGCGCTGCTACATGAACATCGCCTCCCACAGCCCCTCCATCCACTACGAAGGACGGGAACTGGAGAGCTATGACGCCGTGATCCCGCGCATCGGTGCCAGCATCACCTTCTATGGCACCGCCGTGCTGCGCCAGTTCGAGATGATGAATACCATGGCCCTCAACAGCTCGGTGGCCATCAGTCGCTCCCGGGACAAGCTGCGCGCCATGCAACTGCTCTCCCGCCACGGCATTGGCCTGCCCATCACCGGCTATGCCCACAGCACCCACGACGTGCCCGACCTCATCACCATGGTCGGCGGGGCGCCGCTGGTGGTGAAGCTGCTGGAGGGGACCCAGGGGATAGGCGTGGTGCTGTGCGAGACCCAGAAGGCGGCGGAGAGCGTGATCGAGGCCTTCATCCAGACCAACAACAACATACTGGTGCAGGAGTACATCCGCGAGGCCAACGGCGCCGACATTCGCTGCGTGGTGGTGGGTGGCAAGGTGGTGGCGGCCATGCGTCGTCAGGCCCAGCCGGGGGAGTTTCGCTCCAACCTGCACCGTGGCGGCGAGGCGTCGGCCATCAAGATCACCCCGGAAGAGCGGGCGACAGCGGTGCAGGCCGCCAAGATCATGGGGCTGGACGTGGCCGGGGTGGATATCTTGCGCAGTGCCCGCGGCCCCCTGGTATTGGAGGTGAACTCCTCCCCCGGTCTGCAGGGGGTCGAAGCCGCCTCCGGCAAGGATGTGGCGGGCAAGATCATCGATTTTCTGGAGCTCAAGGCGAGTCGCAAGCACAAGCCGGCGGAATAAGCTGTCCTCCTATCCTCTGACAGCAAGGCGCCCTCGGGCGCCTTGTTGTTATCTGGCTTGTGGGCTTGCCGGGGAGTGCCTGTTGTCTCCCTTCTCCCCGCGCGGGAGAAGGGTCGGGGATGAGGGGGAAACTATGCCTGCGTGAGGTCGGGGGCGTTCATCGCCAGCCTGGCGCTGAAAACACCATCCTCCAGCCGGGTCTCTATCTGCCAGCCTAGCTTCTCGCAGATGCGCTGTATGATGGTGAGGCCGCAGCCGTAGCCCAGGATCTGGTCCGGCGCCGCCGCGGTGGGATTGCTGATGGTGAGCACCTGCCCCTGAAGCGCGATCTCGATATGACCCTCGGCGTAGCTCAGGGCATTCTTCAGCAGGTTGCCCAGGGCGATGGCGAGCAGGGAGAGAGGGGCCTGCACCTCGCTCTGCTCGTCCAGATTGAGGCGGATATCCAGGTTCTCGCGTTGCAGCAAGGGGGCTAGGCGCGCCAGCTCCCGCTGGATCAGCGGTGCCACCCATTGCGGGGGGCGCTCGACTTCCTCCTTGCGGCCCAGCAGCAGGAAGGTCTCGGTGAGCAGGGCCATCTCGTCGCTGGCGGCCCGAATGCGGCTGGCGGCCCGGGCGGCGGGGGCGGGCAGGTCGCTCACCTTGCCGAGCAGGGCGGCCGAGCCCTGGATCACCATGTTGGGGGTGCGCAGCTCATGGCTGGCGAAGCGGCTGAACTCCTGCTCCCGGGCGAACACGGCGGCCACTTCGTGCTTGCCCGCCAGCAGCGCCAGCTCGATCTCCCGCAGCTCCTGCCAGGGGGCGTCCGGCACGAAGTCGACCTGATCCGGGGTGAGGTGGGCGACGCGCTGACGCAGCCTGTCCAGGGGCCGGGTGATGTGGCGCACCAGCCAGATGCCGAACGCTATGCAGCCGAGCAACAGGGCCAGCCCGATAAGCCGGGTGACCAGGTGCAGCCTGTCTTCGTAAGGATCCAGGTAGTCGTCGGCGTCGTCGTTGAACACCAGGTAGAGCAGGCCCTGGCCCGAGGGATGGGCGCGTACCAGAAAGTGTTTGTCCTCCTCCCCCAGCTGGTGCTCGAAGAAGCCGGGGGTCTGGTAGGGTTTCAGCCAGGTCGGCAGGCGTCCCGCCTGGGTCCAGTAGCTGGAGAACTGGCGCGGGCTGGGGGCGGGGGCCGCCTGGCCGAGCCGCAGCCAGTCATCGTTGTAGCGGGTGACCTCGGCCTCCAGCCAGTGGCGCAGGCTGAGCTCCTCCATCTTGTTCTCGGCCACCACCATCAGCAGGCTCAGGATCAGCAGCAGCAGCAAGCCGGCCCCGCCCAGCGCCAGGATCAGGCGCTTGCGCAGGCTTGGCAGGTTCAAGGCAGGCTGGCTCGGGGAGGCCGGGGTGCTCATGGTTTGACCAGCCGGTAACCCTGGCCGTGCACTGTCTCCAGCATGGGGCTGGGGAAGGGCTTGTCCAGGGCATTGCGCAGGGCGTAGATGTGGCTGCGCAGGGCGTCCGAGTCGGGCTCCTCATCCCCCCAGACGGTGTCGAGCACCTCCTGGCGCGTTACCAGCTGGGGGGCACGCCTGACCAGCAGGGTGAGGATCTGGAAGGGGATCTTGCCGAGTTTGAGCTCGACCCCGGCGCGGGTGGCGCGGCCCGCGCCGGGATCCACCGCCAGCTCGCCAAATGCCAGCGCCCCCATGTCGCTGCGGGGGCCGCGCAGGGCCAGGGCCTGCAACCTCACCTCCAGCTCCTCCATGGCGAACGGCTTGACCAGGTAGTCGTCGCCCCCCGCCTTGAAACCTGCCAGCTTGTCGTCCAGGCTGTCGCGGGCGGTGAGAAAGAGCACAGGGGTGGCGATGCCGTCCGAGCGCAGCCGCTCGACGGTGCGCAGGCCGTCGAGGCGCGGCATCATGACGTCCATGATGATGACGTCGAAGCGCTGCTCCGCCAGCAACTGCAGGGCGGCCTGGCCGTGATAGGCGCAGTCTACCCTGTGCCCGGCCAGCTCCAGATAATCCATGACGGTCTCGGCCACCTGGGGACTGTCTTCCACCACCAGTATTTTCATGCTCTGATCTCCTGGTTTGGGCCGAGATTTCACGGCCATTTCACACCGGATGAGACATCCTGTGTGCCAGTGTAACCCCGAGGATCCCCGATGAAGAAGTCTCTCTGCGCCCTCTGGCTATTGATTTTATTGCCCTTTGGTCTGGTGCAGGCGGCCGAGTTCAAGCTGACCGGCCGCACCAGCTGGCAACTGGGCCAGTTGATGGTCAACGGCATTCCCTTCGTGATCGATGAGCAGACCCGCTTCAAGGACGGTCTGGACGAAGACGATCTCGGCGGCACCTGGGTCGATCTGGAAGGGGTGATAGAGGGAGACAGACGGCTGGTCCGTGAGGTGGAGCCGTTGGAAGAAAAGCATGAGATGGAGCTGGAAGGGCCTGTGGAGCAGGGGCGGATCTGGGGTTATGTCACCTCGGACGACAGCCTGGCCCCCTTCGAGGGGCGCTGGCTGGAGCTGGAGTGCCGCTTCGACGGCATGCGTCTGAGCCGGTGTCGGGAGGACGACTGAGCCGCCGCACCAGTGAACCGGAAAAATTGCCCGTCCAGGCCCATAGTTAAACCTCCTCGCTGGGTTGACCATGGGCCTGCTTGCTATGACCAGAACCGCATTGTTCCTGCTGCTCTCCTTTCACGCCCTTGCCGACGAGCCCGAGCTCTGGCTGGTGGAGCTGGAGCACAACGACGGCATCCGCCTGCAATTTCAGGGGGCCGAGCTCGAGCTCGGCAGCGCCGCCCTGGTCGGAGCGGCGCAGTATGACGATCTCAGGCCCGGCATGCACCTCGCCATCCAGAGCCGGTACGGCGTGGCAGAGCAGATCCAGGTACTCGCAACTGGGCCGGATCCGGCCCAGAGCAGCCAGTGGTTGCGGGCGGATGACAGGCTGGTCGCCACCGCAGGAGAGAGCCTGCTGATGCAGCAGCTGGGTGTGCTGGTGTTTGATGCAGGCACCCGCTGGGTGAACGGCAGCCCCGCCGATCTGCAACCGGGCCGCAGGCTGGTGCTGAGCCGGGAGGATGAGGGCCGTCTGACCGAGATCCTGATCCCCAATCCGGAGGATGACTAAGGAGGTAGCGCCACGGGGTGGCGCTACCTTGTCACTTATTGGAAGTGGATATTCTCAAGAGGAATCTGGGTCGCATTCCATGAAGTGTCACAGGGCCTTGGACTAGGATAGCTAAACTCGAAGAGTTTCTGTTTATCCTTGTTGATCCCCTGAATGACGACACGAGTTCTATTGTCGACGGCTGCATAGTTGATCAAATAATCCCCTTGGGTAGACAGCTTGTCCTCGTAAATGCTGGAGCATATATCCGAGTAGAGGCCATCATCAAAGCTCCATGCCATCTGACCAGTTCTGTTCTGACTGTTAATGTCGAAGATGGCGGCCTGGCTGGTAGCGAGATCTATACCGGCAGGGGTACCAAGTGGGTTGTTGAGGCTTCTCAGCCCATTATTGAACAGCATCAGTTGCCCATTCTGGGTTATCGATAGGGCGTGCTGTCCAATGGGTGTCTGACCTGTAGAGAGAGACAAGGCCAGCTTCTGTAGCGATGGATAGGAGTGCCAGTGCTTGGTCTCATCCCCCAGCAACCAGATGATTTTACCCGTGTTGTAATCCAGCTTTACCACGAAGTTTTCGCGGCTGGAGATCAGTAAGGTGTCATCGGCAGGGTCATAGGTAGCGGCATTCATGTGAAACCAGTCCACACCATCTCTGACAAAATTGCTGGGGTCATCGCCCTCTTGCAGCATATATTCAGAGAATATTTTACCGATATCCCATTCCTTGATTACAGTACCATTTCTATCTATTTCACTCAAGAATGACTCTATTTTTAATACCCCGTCGGTAGTGCCGTCCAGTTCAATCAGTACCCCATTCTTGCCTGGATCTATATTGTGATGAAAATAAGCATCGCTACCCATCCTTGTGCCACTGACATTCAAAACACCAGTTTTCCCATATAGAGAAAGAGTATCGATAGCGGTAGCCGCCCCCTTAAAATTCCCTGTCCAAAAAGTATTGTTGATGAAAATTGATGGGTTGGAATTCCTTTTTACACCTGCATCCCAGCGTACTTCACCATCTATATCCATAATAATAGGGGTCTTGAGCTGCCCTTTTAGATAAAAATAACTATAACTTGGTGTGGCGGTTGGCTTGATACTGATGCCAACGTTGTCATAAATACCCGCACTATCAACATAGGTGGCCGTGGGGATCATCTTCTGAAATGAGTAGATGCTGTCATCAATATACTGAATGTCTATCGTGAGCTCATTCAGGTAGTTGTTGTAGAGGCCAAATATCGGAACTTGGACACTGTTACTTGTAGTGTTAAATAGTCCATTGTTGGATAGATAGCTCCAATCATATGTGGCAGAGACAGGCTTGGCAAAATTGCCATCTTTTGTTTTTATATGGAAGGAGATGCTTTTTATCTTACCAGTATCCAGTCCACTCATATTTAATGCCGAAATAAACACTGACGTATGTTGATCATTTTCAATAACCTGTGTCGCAGGGTCATAAGCAGATTGCTCGGCCAGAGTCCTGCTGTCATTGTTACTGTCACATCCATATAAGCCGAAGCAGCACATGCCAAGAATAAGTGTCTTTTTGTGGTTCATAATAAACATCATCCCTATGTTAATGAACAAGGTTCATTGTAGTGAAAAAATCATGGTTGAGTTAAAAGATAGGCCGTATATACTGGCGCACATCTTGTCGGAGTGCTGACCGTCGAACGACGCAAAGCTGAGACCGTTAATTCGGGATCCGTGGAACCTGATCAGGTTAAGACCTGCGAAGGGAAACAAGGGTAACTTGCGAGTTGCCGCGCCGGGGGAGTAGCCACTTCCCCCTTGCCTTGAGGGGGAGCCCCGGGCAAGGGCTGGCGCACAGGAGGGAGGTCGTCCCGCCGCTTGCCCGTCAGGGCGGCGAATGTCCCCGACAAGGGGGACGGGACGGCAGAGCAGGGATGATCCATCCCGCGCTCGCTCCCTCCTGAGAGCGCACCCAGACCGCAAGTTCATCACTTCTCCTCGAACTCCAGACAAGCAAACACCCATAACTTCAACCAGTTAATGTGAGTTTTGCTATGTCTACCTCTTCTGAAAACAGCAAGTCCGTGCCCGCCAGCCGCCGGGAGCAGCGCTCCAGTGCCCAGGCCTTTATCGACAACCTCAAGGGCATGGCCCATCCCAACTCCAGACGCATCTTCATCCAAGGTTCCCGTCCCGACATCCGGGTGGGGCTGCGGGAGATCGTCCTGGCCGACACCCTGGTCGGGGGCAGCAAGGAAGACCCCCAGTTCGAGCCCAACGATCCCGTGCCCGTCTACGACACCTCGGGTGCCTATGGGGACGAGAGTGCCGAGATAGACGTGCGCCGCGGCCTGCCGCGCCTGCGTGAAAACTGGGTATTGGAGCGTGGCGACACCGAAGCGCTCGAGGGTCTGAGCTCCGCCTTCACCCAGGAGCGCCTCGCCGACGAGGGGCTGGATCACCTGCGTTTCGATAATTTGCCCAAGCCACTGCGTGCCAAGCCGGGCCGCCGGGTGACCCAGCTGCACTATGCCCGTCAGGGGATGGTCACCCCGGAGATGGAGTTCATCGCCATTCGCGAGAACATGGGCCGCGAACGGGTGCGCTCCGAGCTGCTGCTACGCCAGCATCCGGGTCAGGGCTTCGGCGCCCGCCTGCCGGAAAGCATCACCCCCGAATTCGTGCGCGATGAGGTGGCCGCCGGCCGCGCCATCATCCCGAGCAACATCAACCACCCGGAAGCCGAGCCCATGATCATCGGCCGCAACTTCCTGGTGAAGATCAACGCCAACATAGGCAACTCGGCGGTCACCTCCAGCATCGAGGAGGAGGTGGAGAAGCTGGTCTGGTCCACCCGCTGGGGCGCCGACACCGTCATGGATCTCTCCACCGGCCGCTACATCCACGAGACCCGGGAGTGGATACTGCGCAACAGCCCTGTGCCCATAGGCACAGTGCCCATCTATCAGGCGCTGGAGAAGACCAACGGCATCGCCGAGGATCTCACCTGGGAGCTGTTCCGCGACACCCTGCTGGAGCAGGCCGAGCAGGGGGTGGATTACTTCACCATCCACGCCGGCGTGCTGCTGCGCTATGTGCCCATGACCGCCAAGCGCCTCACCGGCATCGTCTCCCGTGGTGGCAGCATCATGGCCAAGTGGTGCCTGTCGCACCACAAGGAGAACTTCCTCTACCAGCATTTCCGCGAGATCTGCGAGATCTGTGCCGCCTATGACGTGGCCTTGTCGCTTGGCGACGGCCTGCGTCCGGGCTCCGTCTATGACGCCAACGACGAGGCCCAGTTCGCCGAGCTGCATACCCTGGGGGAGCTCACCAAGATCGCCTGGGAGTACGACGTCCAGGTGATGATCGAGGGGCCGGGTCACGTGCCCATGCACATGATAGAGCGCAACATGACCGAGCAGCTGGAACACTGCCACGAGGCGCCCTTCTACACGCTTGGCCCGCTCACCACAGACATAGCCCCAGGCTACGATCACTTCACCTCCGGCATAGGCGCCGCCATGATCGGCTGGTATGGCTGCGCCATGCTCTGCTACGTCACCCCCAAGGAGCACCTGGGGCTGCCGAACAAGGAGGACGTGAAGCAGGGCCTCATCACCTACAAGATCGCCGCCCATGCCGCGGATCTCGCCAAGGGTCATCCGGGCGCCCAGATCCGCGACAATGCCATGTCCAAGGCGCGCTTCGAGTTCCGCTGGGAGGATCAGTTCAATCTGGCGCTGGATCCCGAAACCGCCCGTGCCTACCACGACGAGACCCTGCCCCAGGAGTCCGGCAAGGTGGCCCACTTCTGCTCCATGTGCGGCCCCAAGTTCTGCTCAATGAAGATCACCCAGGATGTGCGCGACTACGCCGCCAAGCTCGAGGCGGTGGAGATCAAGCTGGTGGGCATGGATGGCCAGCAGGAGCGAGTGGTGGCCGAGGTGGAAAGCGGTATGAACCGTATGGCCGAGACCTTCAAGGAGAAGGGGGGCGAGCTCTACCATCAGGCGGCGGCCCTCAAAGAGGAGCGGGAAGAAGCATGAGCACCAAGCCCATCGTCTGGACCATAGCCGGTTCCGACTCGGGGGGCGGTGCCGGCATTCAGGCCGATCTGCACACCTTGCACGCCCTCGGCGTGCACGGCTGCTCCGTCATCTCCGCCATCACGGCCCAGAATTCGGTGGCGGTGAAGATGGTGGATCCCGTGCTGATGCAGACCTTCTGCGCCCAGATCGACGCCCTCGGCGTCGATCTGCCCCCGGCCGCCATCAAGATCGGTCTGCTGCCGACCCGGCTCCATGTGGAGGTGCTGGCCCGGCGGCTCGATACGTTAAGCGCCCCCTTCGTGATCTATGACCCCGTGGCCATCGCCAGCACAGGCACCCCCATGGCCGAACCCAACATGCTGGCGGCGGTGCGCGAGCACCTGCTGCCGCGCCTCTCCCTCATCACCCCCAACGGCCCCGAGCTGGAAGCCCTGACCGGCATTCCGGCGACCAGCCCTGCGCTGGTGCGGGCGGGAGCGGTGCGACTGCGTGAACTCGGCGCCCGCGCCGTGCTGGTCAAGGGGGGGCACCTTGAGTGGAGCGGGGATCACTGCCTCGACTACTACCAGGATGCGTATCAGGAGTTCTGGCTGGCCGCGCCGCGCCTGGCGACCCGCCACGGCCACGGCACCGGCTGCTGTTACGCCAGCGCCATCGCCGCCGTCCAGGCGCTGGATTACCCGGTGGAAGACGCCATCACCCTGGCTCGTGCTTATTTGCAGCAAGGGCTGGCAGGGGCGCAGGGGGTGGGGGCAGGTCCCGGCCCCATAGCCCATCTCGGCTGGCCAGCGGATCTTGCCCACTTCCCCCGCGCCGTGCTGGCAGGGTCAAGCCTGGATCGCCGCTTTGGTCTCTATCCTGCCAGCGAGGCTCGCCTGCCCGGGGGCCCCTTTGCCGCGACCGAACAGCATCTGGGTCTCTATCCTGTGGTGGATTCGGTGCCGTGGCTCAAGCGGCTGCTGGAAGCCGGGGTCAAGACACTGCAACTGCGTATCAAGGATCTGTCCGCCGACGAGGTAGCACCAGCCATTGCCGAGGCGGTGGCCCTGGGTCGCCGCTTCGGGGCGCGGCTCTTTATCAACGATTATTGGCAGCAGGCCATAGCCGCCGGTGCCTATGGGGTGCATCTGGGGCAGGAGGATATGGGATCAGCCGATCTCGCCGCCATTCAGGCCGCCGGCCTGCGTCTTGGCATCTCCACCCACGGCTACTTCGAGCTGATGCGGGCCCGGGAGCTGGCGCCTTCCTATATAGCCATGGGTCATATCTTCCCCACCAACACCAAGCAGATGCCGTCCCGCCCCCAGGGGCTGGTGCGGCTGCACCACTACCGCGCCCTGATGCAGGACTGGCCCACTGTCGCCATCGGCGGCATAGGCGAGGATCGTGTGGCTGCGGTGAAGGAGAGCGGGGTAGGCAGTATCGCCCTGGTCTCCGCCATCACAGGAAGTGACGACTGGCAGGGGGCCACGGCCCGATTGCTGACGGCAGTGGGGGCCGGGGATCCGGCGCGCTCCGCCATAGCGGTGCAGGAGGTGGCACATGCGCTCTGACGAGGCGTCTCTTCGTGACGAAGAGTATCTGCGCTACGGCAGGCAACTGATGCTGGCCGAGATAGGGGAAGCCGGGCAGGCGCGGCTCAAGGGCAAGTCGGTACTGATCGTCGGTCTGGGTGGCCTCGGCTCGCCGCTCGCCCTCTATCTCGCAGGGGCCGGGGTCGGCACCCTGTGGCTGGCCGACGGTGACGTGGTGGATTCCAGCAACCTGCCGCGCCAGATCCTGTTCGACGGGGAGGGGCTGCGCCGCTCCAAGGCTGAACTGGCCCGGGAGCGGTTGGCGGCTCACAACCCCCACGTCGAGCTGATCGCCATCAACCAGCGTCTCGACACCCATAGCCTGCCAGCCTTCGTGGCCGAGGTGGACCTGGTTGTCGACTGCTGCGACAACCTGGCCAGCCGCCATGCCATCAACGCCGCCTGCGTAGGGCAGGGCAAGCCCTGGATCTCCGCCGCCGCCGTCGGCTGGCAAGGGCAACTGATGGTGCGAAGCGCGCCTGAACATGCCTGCTACGCCTGTCTCTACCCGGCGGACACCGAGATAAAGGAGAGCTGCCAGAGCAGCGGCGTCACTGGCCCCCTGGTAGGAGTGATGGGTTCCCTACAGGCGCTGGAGGCGCTCAAACTGCTGCTCGGGCGCCCCAGCCCGGTGGCGGGCACATTGCGCCGCTTCGATGCCCTGACCCATGAGTGGCAGTGCCTGCAGCTGCCCCCCGATCCCGCTTGCCCGGTGTGTGGCAGCCATAAGGATGACCAATGAAAATTCGATTGAACGATATCGAGCTGACGCTGCCCACCGGCCAGCGCCTGACCGAGCTGCTGGCGGCGCAGGAGATTGCCCCCCAGGGGGTGGCGGTGGCCCTCAACGGCGCCGTGCTGCCCCGCAGTCGCTGGCCAGAGACCCGCCTCAATGACGGGGACGAGATCCACCTTTTCACTGCCATCGCCGGAGGCTGAGATGCTGACCATTGCCAATCACACCTTCTCATCGCGCCTCTTTACCGGCACCGGCAAGTTTGCCCACCCCGAGCTGATGGCGGCCGCCATAGCGGCGAGCGGTTCCCAGCTGGTGACCATGGCCATCAAGCGCCTCGAACCTGGCAAGCGCCACGATGACATCCTGAGCCCCTTGCTGGCCCTCGGAGTCAAGCTGCTGCCCAACACCTCCGGTGCCAAGACGGCCGCCGAGGCGGTGTTTGCCGCCCACCTGGCCCGGGAGGCGCTCGGCACCAACTGGCTCAAGCTCGAGATCCACCCCGATCCCAAGTACCTGCTGCCGGATCCCATAGAAACGCTGAAAGCCGCCGAACAGCTGGTGAAAGAGGGCTTCGTGGTGCTGCCTTACTGCGGCGCCGATCCCGTGCTCTGCAAGCGGCTCGAAGAGGTGGGCTGCGCCGCCGTCATGCCGCTCGGCGCTCCCATCGGCTCCAATCAGGGGCTGGTGACCCGGGAGTTCCTTTCCATCATCGTCGAGCAGTCCAGGGTGCCCGTGGTGGTGGACGCAGGGATAGGTGCCCCCAGCCACGCGGCAGCGGCCTTCGAGCTCGGCGCCGATGCGGTGCTGGTGAACACGGCCATTGCCGTGAGTGGGGATCCGGTCGCCATGGGCCGCGCCTTCGCGCTCGCCTGCGAGGCCGGTCGCAGCGGCTATGAGGCGGGCCTCGGGGCGCGCGGCAGCCAGGCCCAGGCCTCCAGCCCCCTGACCGATTTCCTGGGGGCGTTATGAGTCATGATACGGGCTTAGGGCGAGAGCCAATGGCAATGCCCTCTTTCGACGCGTCCCCCGATTCTGCCGCACTGTGCCCCCCTCTTCCTTTGGGAGAGGGGCTGGGGGTGAGGGGCGAGGCTGACTCGGCTCTTGAATGGGGCGAGCCCTGCGCTCCTCCCCCTCCCAAGGGGGAGGCCGGGAGGGGGTTGGATTTTGCCGACCGCTGGCGCGAGCTGGAGTGGGACGACGTAGGCATGCAGATCCGCGCCAAGACGGCCCTGGACGTGGAGCGGGCGCTGGCCAATCCACGCCGCACCCTGAGCGATTTTATGGCGCTGATCTCCCCGGCCGCCGAGCCCTTCCTGCCCCGGATGGCGGAGCTGGCGGAGCGCCTCACCCGCCAACGTTTCGGCAATACGGTGGGTTTCTACGTGCCCCTCTATCTGTCGAACCTGTGCGCCAACGACTGCTCCTACTGCGGCTTCTCCATGAGCAACCGCTTGAAGCGCAAGACCCTGAATGCCGAGGAGATTGAGCGCGAGTGCCTGGCCCTCAAGGCGCGCGGCTTCGACAGCGTGCTGCTGGTGACCGGCGAGCACGAGACCAAGGTGGGCATGGACTACTTTCGTGAGCACCTGCCGCGGATCCGCCGCCACTTCAGCACCCTGGCGATGGAGGTGCAGCCGCTGTCCGAGGCCGAATACGCCGAGCTGAAAACCCTGGGCCTGGATGCCGTCATGGTCTACCAGGAGACCTACCACGCCCCCGCCTACGCTCGCCACCACCTGCGCGGCAACAAGCAGGATATCGGGTGGCGTCTCGCCACCCCGGATCGGCTGGGGCGCGCCGGCATCGACAAGATTGGCCTCGGCGCGCTGATCGGCCTGTCGCCGGACTGGCGCGCCGACAGCTATTTTGTCGCCGAGCACCTGAGCTGGTTGGAGCGTCATCACTGGCAGAGCCGCTACTCCCTCTCCTTCCCGCGCCTGCGCCCCTGCACCGGAGGGCTGGAGCCTGAAGTGACCATGTCGGATCGCCAGCTGGTGCAGCTGATCTGCGCCTGGCGCCTCTTCTCGCCAACCCTGGACTTGTCGCTCTCCACCCGGGAATCCCCTGCGTTTCGCAACGGCGCCCTGCGCCTTGGCATCACCCAGATGTCGGCGGAATCCCGCACCCAGCCCGGCGGCTATGCGGAGGGAGACAAGGAGGAGCTGGAGCAGTTCGCCATCCACGACGACCGGGCCCTGGGAGACGTGGCCGCCGCCGTGCGGCAGGCAGGGTTGCAGCCGGTGTTCAAGGACTGGGAGGCGTTTTTGGGGAGGTAATAAAGCCAGTTAGCTGGACCACAAGCGTATATAGGTTTCTGGCTGGATATAACAGGATGCATTTAACTTTGTTCATTGCATCCTGTTATTCTGTGTTATCTACAAGGAATGTTTAAATGACAGGTGCGACCACTCATTATTGAATTAGTGGTTTAAAGTATCTCTTTGAGCCTGTCTTTGGCGAATTCCAGAAACCTACTTATTTTATGGGAGCGGGCACTCTCACCTGTGGCCATAAGTGCGACAATGTCAACTTGTGGTAAAGCATATTCTGGGAGTAGCTCTACCAAAGTGCCAGTGTTGAGCTCAGTAATAAGATCCCATTCCGAACGATTGATTATACCCAATCCATCTAGAGCCCACTGCTTCACCACGTCGGCAATATTGCTGGTAAGTGAAGGCGTCACCCTGAGACGACATTCTCTGCCTGATTCGATATGCTGGAAACGCCAGAGGGAAACATCTTCATTATTTTCCCTCAATACGATGCAATCATGCTGATTAGTCATCAGTTGTTCTGGTGTTGTCAGGTCTGGCATGGTGGAAATATAGTCTGGTGATGCACAGAGGACACGACGAGTGGGCGAGATTACCATTCTATAGAGATGTGCCTGGGTTAATTCACCAATATAAAACATGATGTCAGGTTGGAGAGGGGCGTCTGTCCAAGAAGGGCGATCAGACAGGGTAAGATCGATGGATACTGCCGGGTATTGCTGCTTGAATTGGCCAATAATGGGAGACAGTTTTTTCTCACCGAAACCAATAGGTGCAATTATATTGATATGGCCGCACAGGTCATCCTTGGCCGCTCTTAGCGATTCTTCAATTGAGGCCATTTGTCTGATAATTCCTGACCCCATGTCGATCAATATCTGGCCATGCTCGGTGACTTTTAGCTGGCGACCCTGTCGTTCAATCAGAGTAAGTCCAAGCTTTTCCTCGAGGGACCTGAGCTTCTGAGTAACATAAGGTGCCGAAACATTGAGTTGTTTTGCTGCGGTGGAAAAGTTTTTGCAGGCAGCAATGGTAATAAAAAATTTTATATCATTTATAGCCAGCATTAACATCGCCATTAAGTGAGGATTAACAAAATGCTAAATATGAGAAACATGCTACCACATGCTATGTTCTTACCGCAATGCAATAGCATCATCTGTTAATCGACGGTTTGGATTCGGCTCCGCAGATATGCTGACCATCTAAACTAGCCTTAATGGGTTAAATCGATGTGCTATTTGTCGGAGTGGCAGTCGATAAATAGCCATTAAAAGGAGGTATTATGACATCTAGCATCATGCTGGCATTTGTTTTAAGCTGTGTCGCCTTTAGTTTTTCTCCAGGGGCGGGGGCAATTGCGACTATGTCAAGATCGATAGAGGGAGGCATAGTTCAAGCCAGGTACAATATTATTGGTTTGCAACTGGCACTGCTGGTTCACCTCACCATTGTAAGTGTCGGGCTAGGATCCTTTGTGGCATCATCAGAAGTTGCGTTTGATTTCATAAAATATATAGGTGGAGGCTATCTTATTTACTTGGGTGTGATGAAAATAAAAAACTCAGGGAATATCGTGTTGCGTAATACTGAGACGCAAGGCGGCAAGTTAAATAGCTTGGTTAATGGTTTTGTTGTCAATCTAACAAACCCAAAATCCATTGTGTTTTTGGTCGCATTTCTTCCACAGTTTGTCGACGGTTCAGCTAGTGGTCATCAATACACTAAACTCGGTTTTTTCATTGTTTTGGTGGACTGCATCGCAATGTTGTCATATGCATCTTTCTCGCATGTTTTATTGCGATATTTCTCCGAGCCATCTCATTTAAAACGTTTGAATTTAATATTTGGTGCAATATTTATCATGCTAGCAGTGATGTTGTTAATGTCTGGCAGACACTGAGAGGACGATTCAATAGGTGACATCACTGGCCATAGGGGAAGGTGACTTGTGAGGGATGTGGCATGGCCCGGCAGCCAATGAATCACTTCATGGACAACGTGCCGCCTTTTTCAGAGAAGGTTATGGTACTGCAACGCAGCGGCTCTGTTTGGATCTTTTTCTTGGCGGGGATGAGGGAGTACACATGAGCATCCAGAGGTTGGCCATGGAGGAAGATACGATTTTTGGCCCGGCATTCAAAGGTGGCTCCAGCGGCGATGGCGACGGCTTCGCTGGCTGTGTTGCCAACCCCCATCACGATCTCCAGCCGGAATAGTCCCAACCGCTGAAAACCAAAGTCACGCAGCAGGGCGACTGCTTGCCAGGCTATGCCTTGGCCTTGGCGGGATTGGCGCACCCAATAGCCGATGTTGCCGTAGCGATGATGAGCTGCCAGCTGATTGATGCCGGCGCCACCCAGGAGCTGGCCGGTGGCGGCGCAGAAGAGGCCCATATCATAGGCCCGTCCCGCCTCACGATCCTGATCGCAGGTGGCAAACCACCCTAGGCTGTGTTCTCAAAGTGTTCACATTTCATGCGGAGCAATTCTCGGCCATCAACCGGGCCTCTAAAGAGGCTCATTTAGGTGGTTTTGAAGTAAATGAAGGCGGTATTTTTGGAAGAATTGGGCTCAATAAAGTGAGGAGGCCATTTTTCAACCACTTTAGGAACACACCCTAGCGCCTTGTCCCGATTGAATGAGTGGGTGCACCAGCTCATCCAGGTGCCGTCCGTCTCGATGGATTCGTGCGCTGCGCGAACAAACTCATCGGCATCAGCCGGTTGGAAGGGGCGAATCACTATATTGGCATTGGCCAGGGGGGGGGATTTGCATAGTGCTTCCTGCTTGATATTGATTGTTTCTATTGGGCCGCCGCTTCCAGCGCGGCTATCTCCCCGCCGCCAATCAGTTGCAAATTCTGGCTGATCTGCTCCACCGGCCAGTCCCACCAGGCGAGGGCGTTGAGGCGGGCTATGGTGTCGTCGTCGAAGCGGTGGCGGATCACTTTGGCGGGGTTGCCGCCGACCACGGCGTAGTCGGGCACATCCGTGGTGACCACTGAGTGGGCGGCTATGATGGCGCCGTTGCCGACATTCACGCCTGGCATGATCAGCGCTTCATAGCCAATCCAGACGTCGTTGCCAATCACCGTATCCCCCTTGTAGGGGAGGCTGCCAGGTTTGGGGGCTGCGCTCTCCCAGCCGTTGCCGAAGATAAAGAAGGGGTAGGTGGAGAAGCCGGAGTTCTGGTGGTTGGCACCGTTCATGATGAACTTGACCCCGCGGGCGATGGCACAGAACTTGCCGATGATGAGCTTGTCGCCGATGAAGGGGAAGTGGTAGAGGACGTTGCGCTCAAAGCCTGCGGAATCCTCCGGGTCGTCGTAGTAGCTGTAGTCGCCCACCTCGATATTGGGCCCCTTGATGGTGTTCTTGATAAAGCACACCTGGGGAAAGCCCTTCATGGGGTGGGGGTTGGCGGGGTCGGGTCCGTGCATGGGGTGCTCCTCTGGGGTCTGGGCTCAAGCTACCCTAACGGAACCGGAAGGACCCTTGCCACCTTTTTGTACGCCCCGGTTCGCCAGCCTTTGTCGCCCCCGGCCCATGTGCGCATCGACCCGGGGCCGGTTTGTCTCTAGCATGGGAGGGATGCGGGGCTGGTGCTCCGCCCCCACGGGCTTTTGGCGAAGTCCGTCCTGCGGACTTCTGGTGGAGAAAAAAGATGAAGCTGCGTTCCTTGTTGATGGTGGGTGCCCTCTTGCTGGGCGGCTGTGCGGTCAATCCCTATGGAGGCACCCCGGCGCCGGTCGGCGAGCCGGACAAGCCGGTGAGTCAGCCAGAGAAACCTGTGGCCGAGCCCGACAAGGCAGAGCCTGTGCCTGCGCCCGAACCCGTGGCCCCGACCGGGCTGGCGCTCGCCATGGCGGATGCCTTTCTGAAGGCCCCCGAGGTGCAGGCGCTGAGCCAGGATGGCAGCCCTGTGCTGCTGCTGATGGCGCCCCAGAACGGCACGGGGGAGCCCTTCAGTACCCAGCCCATGGCGGTGGCCATGAGCCAGCGCATTCAGGCAAACAGCGGCTTTCGCTTCGCCGATCCGGGCCAGGTGGCGGCCATCACGGGTCAGCTCGAGTACCAGCAGGGGGGCATGAATCCGGCCTCTTTGGTGCGCCTGGGTCGCCAGACCGGGGCCGGCTACATGCTCTACGGGGATCTCCTCTCCGAGGGGAGTCGCTACCGCCTCGCCATGAGCCTGATGGATCTGAAGAGCGGCGAGCTGCTCTGGAGCGGGAGCCGCTCCGCCAGCCGCTGATCCCGCCATCCCGGCCACCGAAAACGCCATCGAGCCTCTCTCGATGGCGTTTTCGTATCAAGGCACCGGGGAGCTGGGGGAGGGCAAGGCGCGCGCCTTGGCGCTCGGCGTCCCCTAGTGCCCTAGTCCCGCCGCTTCTTCAGGAAGTAGGTGATATGCCCGGGCGGCATGTCCGGCAGCTCGCCGAAGACGGCGTAGCCCTGCTTCTGGTAGAAGGGCAGCGCCTGGAAGCTGGTGGTTTCCAGGTGGACATTGATGATGCCCTTGCTCCCGGCATACTGCTCCATGGTGGCGAGCAGGTGGCCGCCCCAGCCCTCCTTGCGAATGCGCTCGTCTATCCAGAGCCAGTCGATGTGCAGCCAGCCCCACTTGATGTCGGCGAGTATGCCGCCCAGCACAAGCCCCTGTTCATCCTTGATAAAGCTGGCTACCTGCTCGCGCAGATGGCTGCCGGCAACCGCCTGGTTGTAGCCTGACAGGCCGATGCGCAGGGCGTCGAGATCCCGCTCAATCGGGGGCAGGGGTGGGGTGAGTTTCATCTAGGGGCCTCCTGGGGCAGGCAAATCCCATTAATATCCAAACGGCATCCACTAGGTCAAGGCTGGTGGCGGTCTGCCACGGCATTCTGGCCGTATGCGATACTGAACGGGTCGTGTATAACAGACGACACAGGGCCCTCCCCGCAGATAAAAAGGAGCACCTATGGCTCTCTCAGTGGCACAACTCTATGAAGTGATGACCCAGTTGCCCGACCCAGTCTTCATCCTCAGTGAAGATGGTCACTACATCGAGTACATAGGCGGGGTGGAGCAGCAGTCATATCAGGATGGCAACCCCCTGATCGGCAAGCGGTTGTTCGATGTGCTGCCGGCAGACAAGGCGTTCTGGGTGATGGAGCAGGTGGCGCGCGCCCTGGCCGGCGGCCAGGTGCAGGTGGTGGAGTACGATCTCTCCCCCGCCGAGGTGGAGGGCATAGATGCCGAGGCGGGGCCCCAGGGGATGCAGCGCTTCGAGGGCAAGATAGCGCCGCTGCCCTCCCTCTACGACGGCAAGCGAGCCGTGGCCTGGATGACCCGCAACATCACCCGCCAGCACGAGCTGCAACTGCGGCTCAAGCGGCTCGGCGAGACGGATCAGCTGACCGGCCTCTACAATCGCCACTTCTTCTTCGATCAATATCACCAGAGGGTGCAGGGCCAGCCGCTCACCGGCCTCATCATGCTGGATCTCGATCACTTCAAGCAGATCAACGATCGCTACGGTCACCAAACCGGGGACAGGGTGCTGTGCCGCGTCTGCGATTGCGTCTCTGCCCAGCTGCGGGGAGAGGATCTGTTCGTGCGCAGCGGCGGCGAGGAGTTTCTGATCCTGCTGCCGCAGATAGACGAGGGGATATTGCTGAAGGTGGCGGAGCGGATCCGCGCCGCTGTGGCGGCCATGGCGCCGGATCCTGCCCCCGTCACAGTCAGTCTGGGCACCACCTTGATCCGGCCGGGGGAGGAGCTCAGCGCCGTGCTGGCCAGGGCGGACGAGTGGCTTTATCGGGCCAAGCGGGGCGGGCGCAACCAGGTGGCCCACGACGGGGATCCCTGAACAGTGCCCTGGCTTGCAACGAACGAGGGCGACCCTGTGTCGCCCTCGTTGTTATCTGTCGCTACCCGGCCTTGGCCAAAGTTTGCCTTAGCGCTTGTCTGCCGAGCCTTAGCCAAACAGGGTCGAGATGTTCTGGCCCGCCATCAGCAGACCTATGGCCAGCACGCTGAACCAGACCAGGGTGGCGCTGACCAGGGCGTAGCCGAGGGCGACGAAGAGGCCGTCCCGTTGCAGCATGCCGATGGACAGCAGCAGTATGGCCCAGGCGGGCATGGCGTTGGTGAAGGGAATGGCGCCGAGCGGCAGCATCAGCAGCAGGGCCGCCAGCATGATCAGCAGGCCGTTGCAGCGATTGATGGCGGAGCTGCCGGTCAGCAGCAGCAGGCGCGGCCGGATGAGACGATCGATGCGGGCCAGCAGATCGGCCCCCTTGTGCAGGGCCGGTTTGAGGTGCTCGGCGGCGAAGCGGCGCTCCATCAGGACGGCAGGCAGCCAGGGCACCCGGTTGAGGGTGATGCCGATACCGATAAAGAGGATCAAGAGCCCAAAGGGCGTGCTGACGCCGGGAATGGAGACAGGCAACAGGAAGGGAACGGTGAGCAGCACGCAAAACAGCAGCATGCCCTGTTCCCCCACCAGAGCCAGCATCTGGCGCAGGCTGATGTGGCTCTCCTCGATGGCGTGGGCGGTGGCCCGCAGGGTATCGGAGAGCGTGCTTTGTGGGTCGTTGAGTTGCGCGGCAACCATTCCTGAGATCCTCGTCCTGTTGACGCCACCGCTGTGGCGACGTCAGCTTACGTGGCAGAGGTTAATCCCAGATGAATAATGTGAGCCGGCGCAAACTTTGATGGAATAGAGAGGGCTGGGAAGGGGGGCGGGTCGCCAAAAATGGGGCGATACAGCCCCCGTCAAGGGGCGGATGGAACAGGCTCTGATATGCTTTTGACGCAATCCATGCAACCGGGAGAAGAGCGTGACGCGAGCGATGATGATGCTGCTGGGACTGTGCTTGCCGCTGACGGCCTGGGCGGCCGAGTCCGCCGCCTCGGGTTGGCAGCTGACCCCTTTCCTGGGTTACAGCTCCTCCATCGACTTCGAGACCATGGATGAACCCGCTCCCACGCCACACTCGACCGGCATCGACTCACTGCAAGGGGAGAGCTCGGGCAACTGGGGTCTCTTCATCAGCCGGGAGGTGGATGATCCCGGCATGGTGGAGCTGCTCTACAGCCATCAGTCCACCCCCATCTCCCCGGATCAGCCTGACAGGCTGACGGTGGATACCCTGCACTTCGCCGGGGCCCTCACCCTCTCGGACAACCTGATGGCACCCTATCTAGGTGCCGGGATCGGGGTGACCCGCTTCGATGCCTACGACAGCGAGACGGCCCCCTCCATGTCCCTGGCGCTCGGGGTGCAGCCGCGCCTGGGGGAACATCTGGCGCTACGGGCCGAGGTGCGCGGCTACGGCTCCCTGCTCAATGACGACAGCGCGTTTCTCTGCAACCCCGAGGTCTGCGCCTTCAGAGTGCGGGGGGATCTGCTCACCCAGTGGCAGGCCAATATCGGCTTGACCCTGAGGTTCTGAGCCCGCTTTCCGGCCCGGTTTATGGGATGCCGAAGGTGATGCGGCTCAGGGGCTCGTTGACGTCAAACAGCTTGAACTGCACCGCGCTGGCGCCCATGGCGAGCACCCTCTGCTCGCCTGCAGGCTCGCTGGCCGCAGCGGCCAGCGCTAGCCCCCTCAGCGAGCCCGCAGCAGCCAGCCACTGATCCGGTTCGTCGCCAGCAGCCGGCAGGCGAGCAGGGAGAGCACCAGCAGCACCGGCACCTTCACCAGCTCCCACCACAGCAGCTTGCCCTGGGGGCCGAACACCATCAGCCAGACCACCAGCATCATGTGCAGGCAGTAGAGACCCAACACTTTGGGGGCCTGGCGTTCCAGCCAGCTGCCCTTGCCCCAGTTTGGGTTTGCCAGCAGCAGGCCAAAGAGGCCGAGTGCCCAGGGCAGGGAGCCCAGCAGGAAGTCGTGACGGTTGAGGGGCACGGCGGCGAAACGCAGCAGGCCCGCGGCCTCCAGGGCATAGAGACCCATACCCGCCACCATCAGCAGGGCGCTGCGCCGGGCATCGGGTTGCCAGCCACGCAGGCGCAGCTCGGCACCAAGGGCCACGAAGAGGAGCGAGAAGAAGGGGCCGTTGCGGGTCAGCAGGGCCCACTCGCCCCCTAGCAGCGAGCCATAGGAGCCGCCGATCAGGGCAAGCCCGTAGAGCAGGGCGCCCGCCACCAGGGCCAGTCGGGGCAGACTGACCTGCCAGCAGAGGGCCAGCAGCAGAACGGCCAGCATCAGGGCGGGCAGGAACCAGAGGTGGATCATGCCGCCCACCCACCAGGCATTGAGGGGATCCCCCAGCTGCATCTGCCACTGGCCCGCCATGGCGGGCAGATAGCCTTCCGTCATGGCCGCGACCGGGTTGAAGGGCACCAGCAGATAGACAAGGCTCCAGGCCAGCCAGAGCCCCAACAGGGGGCGGCAGTAGCGCAGCGCCACCGCCATAGGCTTGCCTGCGGCCAGGGCGGGTTGCAGGAAGTAGCCGGCGCACAGGAAGAAGAGCGGCACCGCGAAGCGGCACAGCTGGTTGATGATGGTCCCGAGCCAGAGGTAGGGGGTGCCGTCCCAGAGGGTGGGATCGAACGGATTGCTGAAGGGGGAGAGGTGAATGGTCATCACGGCCATGATGGCCAGGACTCGCCCGCACTCGATGCTGGAGATGCGCATTATGGTTTCCGACGGCTGAAACCCGGCACCCTAGCAGCCGGGTACATGCCTCTTCCAGCCAGGGGGTCGCCAACTGTGACCCCCATCGGTAGCCGGTTACCCTTTGTTACCCTGGGGGAGGGCAGGGTTACCCCGGGTGGGAGGCGGATCCCGTTTTGGTGTCGGTAAAGCCCTAGAGCAGGGCGACCAGCGCCGTCGCGATGGCGCCCGTCAGCAGCAGGGCTATGCCACGGCCGGCCGGGCCGTGCAGCTTGTTCCACATCAGCAAACTGGTGAGGGCCAGCAGCAACATGGAGAGCGCCGCGAGATCGCCAAACAGCTGCCAGGCCAGGCCGGTACCCATGCCGCGATGCAGCC
This sequence comes from Aeromonas sp. DSM 116730, assembly GCF_046581335.1. Classification (NCBI taxonomy): domain Bacteria; kingdom Pseudomonadati; phylum Pseudomonadota; class Gammaproteobacteria; order Aeromonadales; family Aeromonadaceae; genus Aeromonas; species Aeromonas sp. DSM 116730. The sequence continues at coordinate 371,932 of NZ_CP144265.1, forward strand.
GGTTGAGGCTGGCGGCGACGTTGGCCCGCTGCAGCTCGGTCTGCACCAGCAGGGTGCCTTCCACATAGCTGGCGGCCAGGCTCTGGCTGAGGGTAACGCCGCGCAGCTCCCATTTGGCCGGCAGGGTGAGGGGGCCTGTGGGGGTGGGCAGGGTCCGGGCCGGGGTGATGCTGAGTCGCCCCTCCTCCAAGCCCTCAGGGTAGTGCTGTTGCAGCAGGGCTTTCAGGGCGTCCGGGCTCGCCAGCGGCGCGGCCAGCGTTATCTCCTCGCTCGACTTTTCGGTGTGGGGGCCGGGCAGAGGCAGCACGGCCCTGTGCTGGAGCCAGAGGCCGGTCAGGCCGTAGAGCAGCATCAGGGTGAGGGTGGCAAAGCCCGCCCAGGCGTGGATGCGGCGCACCCACTTGTTGTTGTGAAGGGGGAGTCTCTTGGGTTTCTTCATGGTGGCGCGTCATAAAAAACTGGCCAGCAGAGGCTGGCCAGTGGGGCTGTGGGCAAGGGGGTTCAGAAGCGGTAGGCGGCGGTGAGATTCAGCTGACGGGGGCTGCCTGGCATGATCTGGGCCGCGCTGGTGGCGCTGACGAAGTAGTCGTGGTCGGTCAGGTTCTCCACGCTGAGCTGGGCATCCCACCGGGACCAGCGGTAGCCGGCGCGGGCGTCATAGCGGGCGTAGCCGGGCAGCGTGGTGGTGTTGGCGTTGTCGGCGAAGCGATCCCCCACCGCCGTCACCCCGGTTTCCCCATACCAGCCCTGCTGGCCGTTCTGGTAGCCGGCGAACAGCTGACCGTTCTCGCGGGAGACGTTGCTCGGCCGCTTGCCCTGCAGATCCGCGTCCGCCTTGACCTGCTCCGCATCCTGGATGGCGATGCCGCCGTGCAGGTAGAAGGCGTCGGTCAGCTGGGCGCGGGCGCTCAGCTCTATGCCGTCGGTGCGTTGCAGGCCGGTGAGGATCACCTTGGTGGGATCCAGCGGATCCTTGCTGCGCTTGTTGTACATCTCCAGCCGGTAGAGGGAGAGGGTGGTGGCCAGGCGACCGTTCAGCCAGTCACTCTTCACGCCCCCCTCGTAGAGCCGGGTGTGCTGGGGATCCAGCTTGTTGTTCTTGTCTCCCGGGGTGATGCCGATCAGCTCCCCGCCCACAGGGGTGAAGGTCTTGCTGTAGGAGGTATAGAAGGCATGTTCCTCTATGGGGTTCCACACCAGGCCGAGGCGTGGGCTCAGGCTGGTGACCGAGAGGGTCTCCTCCTTGTCGAGGTCGTTGCGGCGGCTGGTGACGGTGAACGCGTCCCGACGCAGGCCGCCGAGCAGGTGCCAGTCACCCAGGCTGAGCTGATCCTGCAGATAGAGGCCGACCCCGCGCACCCTGTGCCTGGCGTCGCTGGAGAGCTTCATGGTGCCGTTGTAGCTCGGCAGTGAGCCGGGATCGTACAGATCGCCCGGGGGGATAGGGGTGGCGTTCTGGTAGAGCTTGGGAGTGCGCTCCTGCCAGCCCTGCTCCAAGCCCACCAGCAGGCGATGGGCGACGGGGCCTGTCTGCAACTGGCCCTCGGCCTCTGTGTTGCTGGTGAGGCTGTTGGCCTTGAGATCCTGCTGCCAGCGGGCACGGGTCACCTTGTCACCCTTGACCGCGGTGACATAGGTGTTGTCGAACTGGCTGTCGAGGCTGGTGTAACCGAGCTGCTGGCGCAACTGCCACTGATCGTTGATGTCCCAGCTGAAGCGGGATCGGGTGGACTGGGCCAGATCGTCGATGAAGTCCCGGCTGGTGTCGCTGTAGACGCTCTCTATGGGGACGTCGGCGGGACGGCCATCGACCCCGGGGATGCCGCGATCCGGGGTGCGATCGTGCTCGTTGCGCTCGTACTGCACCAGCCAGTTCAGGCTGTCGCTTATCTCCCAGTTCACGGCGGGGGCCAGCAGGGTACGCTTGCTGGTCACGTCGTCACGAAAACTCTCCTTGTCCTCCTGGGCCAGGTTGAGGCGCAGTTGCACCCGCTCCCCAGCCTCGGCGTTGAGGTCGGCGGCGAAGCGTCGGCTGTCGAAGCTGCCGACCCGGGCGCTGACGCTGGATGCCTGCCCGCGCTGGGGCGTCTTGCTGACTCTGTTGATGATGCCCCCGGTGCTGCCACGGCCGTAGAGCACGGCGGCCGGCCCCTTGAGCACCTCGACCCGCTCTATGTTGCCAAGGTCGCGGGTGTACTGCATGTCGTCCCGCAGGCCGTCGAGGTAGAAGTCGTTGCTGGCGTTGAAGCCACGGATATTGACGCTGTCGAAGCGGGTATCACCGCTGGCGTTGACCCCGGGGATGCCGGTCAGGGCCTCGCTCAGGCTGGGCTGGCCGTAGGCGGTCAGCTCGCTGGCCGGGACGCTCTCTATGGTCTGGGGCACCAGCTTGGCCGGGGTGGCGGTGCGGGTCGCGGTGGCGACTTCTTCGTGCTGGCTGCGTTTGCCGACCACGGTCAGGGTCTCGTCTTCGGCGCGGGAGCTGGCACAGAAGGCCAGCAAGGCGACGCCCAGCAGGGCGCGCGGGGAGTTGGGGTTATGCATCTTGGTGTGACTCTTATCGACCTGTTGGCCTGAACTTATTGATTTATTTGTAGTTATTGGTGTCTCTCGTTTCGAGAGGGCGCTAATGATATTGATTTTCATTTGCCTTGCAAGGGAAAGATGTAAGAAAACTACATCGATGGAAATGGGCGCAGTCAGACGGCACCGGCCGGGTTCATGCCCCGGTTTGGAGATGGGTGAGCGGCGGGGTTACCATGGCCAGAACGCGCCATGGCGCATCACTGATGGAACAGGAAGGGAGAGGGACATGGCAGAGATCATCAGGGCGGATCTTCATAACCGGCACCATGGCGAGGCGCTGGTGGCGCTGCTCGACGCATACGCCAGGGACGAGATGGGCGGCGGCGCCCCCCTGGCTGACGAGGTGAAGTCCAATCTGGCGCAGGCCCTGGCGGCGAGAAGTGGTGCCCATGTGCTGCTGGCCTGGGTGGATGACCAGCCGGTCGGGGTAGCCACCTGCTTCGAGGGGTTCTCGACCTTCGCCTGCCTGCCCCTGCTCAATATCCACGATCTGGCGGTGCACCCGGCCCATCGCGGCCGCGGCATCGGCAAGGCGTTGCTGGCCGGGGTGGAGCGGCTCGCCCGGGAGCTCGACTGCTGCAAGCTGACCCTGGAGGTGCTGGAGGGCAACAAGGTGGCGCAGGCCGCCTACAAGGCCAGCGGTTTCGAGGGCTATGAGCTGAACCCGCAAGTGGGCCTGGCCCTGTTCTGGCAGAAGAAACTCTAGCCTCTGTGGTTCAGCCCCAAGGTGGGAGGGGAGAATGAAAAACGGCGCGCAGAGGGATCTGCGCGCCGTTTTGTCTGGGGCCTGAGTTAGAAGTCGTAACGGGCCGCCAGCTGGAAGTCATCCTTGGTGTTCAGCTTGCCGCTGTCATTGCTGTCCAGGTTGTTGATGCGGTACTCGCCGATGACCCTCAGGTTCTTGTTGAACTTGTACTGGGCACCCAGGGTGTAGTAGTCGATGGAGTCGTAATCGCTCTTGCCGCTCTGCTCCACCTTCTGCTTGTTCCACAGGGCCATCAGGCCGAAGCCGCTCTCGAAGTTGTAGCCCAGGGCCCCTTCCCAGCCGGTGTGATCCTTGCCGGTGGCCAGGAAGTCGCTGCCGTCGGCGTAGCTCAGGGCGGCATAGACGGCCTTGTTGTCGAACTTGGCGGAGATCAGCCACAGCTTGGCATCCTCTTCACCGCTCTTGTCGCGGATACCCACGTTGTAGGCGGTACCCAGGGCCAGGTTGAACGGGAAGGTGTAGGCCAGGGCGGCGCCGTAGGCGGCATCGCTGTCCTTGCTGGTGGTCTCTTCGGTGTCACCGCCGTCGAACTTGTAGCTGGTATCGACCTGGAAGCCGTTGAACAGGCCGGAGTATTTCAGCACAGAGCCGGCACGGTTGGTGGCAAAGGTGTCTGTCTTGGCACCGAGGGCGTCGTTGCCGTAGCCGTCGGAGAGGGAGACGTCAGTCCAGTCGGCCAGCAGGCCGGGGGCCCCCTTCTGGCGACCGAAGGTGACATTGCCCCAGTCGGCGCCCACACCGGCGAAGGCCAGGCGGGTGCGCATGTTGTCGGAGTTCTCGCTGACGGTCTTCTCGCTGTCATTGACGTAGATCTGCAGCTCATACTGGGCCAGGGCCTTGAGACCCGGGTTGATCTCGCTCTCTACCTTGGCGCCCAGGCGGACGAACTGGTTGGCGCCCTGCTTGTCGCTGTATTCGTTCTTGATGTCACCATTGGCATCCAGCTCCTTCTTCTCACCGAAGAACTGGCCGGCGTAGATGCGGCCATAGAGATCGAGCAGAGTGGAGTCATTTTTATAGACTTCGACGGCTTGAGCCTGGAAGGCGGCGGTGAGAGCCAATGCTACTACTGTCAGCTTTTTCATCATGATCCCTTGTGTTGCAAGCTTCTGTTTTAAAAGACGGGGCCATGCTAGGAGGGGCAGATGACAGCGGGGTGACCGGGGTGTGAACAAAGCGTGGCGGTTTCATGTCAGCGGGATGAAAACCGCGATTTATGTGGCGAGCCGCCACTTTTGCGCGCAAAGGTTTGCCCTTGTGGTAGAATGCCGCCCGTTTTCGAGCTCCTAAGGTTGGATATGCGATGAGACGTGAACTGGCAATCGAATTTTCCCGAGTGACGGAAGCGGCTGCACTGGCTGGCTACAAGTGGCTCGGACGTGGTGACAAGAATATCGCCGATGGCGCGGCCGTTGCGGCCATGCGTCACATCCTCAATCAGATCCAGATCGATGGCGAGATTGTGATAGGCGAGGGGGAGATCGACGAAGCCCCCATGCTCTACATCGGCGAGAAGGTGGGCACGGGTCAGGGCGACGCCGTGGACATCGCGGTCGACCCCATAGAGGGCACCCGCATGACTGCCATGGGGCAGTCCAATGCCCTGGCCGTGCTGGCCGTGGGCGACAAGGGTTCCTTCCTCAAGGCCCCCGACATGTACATGGAGAAGCTGATCGTGGGTCCGGGTGCCAAGGGTGCCATCGATCTCGATCAGGCCCTGGAGCTGAACCTCAAGGCCGTGGCCAAGGCGCTCGGCAAGCCCCTCTCCCGCCTGACCGTCATCACTCTGGCCAAGCCGCGTCATGACAAGGCGATCAAGGAGATGCAGGGGCTGGGCGTGCGGGTGTTCGCCATCCCCGACGGGGACGTGGCCGCCTCCATCCTCACCTGCCTGCCGGACAGCGAAGTGGACATGCTCTATGGCATCGGCGGCGCCCCTGAAGGGGTCATCTCGGCGGCGGTGATCCGCGCCCTGGATGGCGACATGCAGGCGCGCCTGGTGCCCCGTCACCAGGTCAAGGGCGACAGCCCGGAAGTGCGAGCCCTGGGCGAGCAGGAGATTGCCCGCTGCCAGGAGCTCGGTATCGATGTGACCAAGGTGCTCAAGCTGGAAGATCTGGCCAAGAATGACAACGTCATCTTCTCGGCCACCGGCATCACCAAGGGTGATCTGCTGGAAGGCATCACCAGCAATGGCGTCATGGCGACCACGGAGACCCTGCTGATCCGCGGCAAGTCCAGAACCATCCGCCGTATCAAGTCGATCCACTTCCTGGATCGCAAGGACAGCGTGGTACGCGACATCATTCTCTGATGAGAGTGGGTTGAACCTGCTGCAAGATGAAAAGCCCGACCGCTGCTGCCGTCGGGCTTTTTGTTGCCCCTGCGTCGGGGCCGGACTATTTCGAGGGACAGGACGGATAAGGCTAAGGGGAATCGGGGCCCTTTGATAGACTGCTTCGCCATGCACAGGAATGCATCATATGGAATGTCGTCAAGGTTGCGGTGCCTGCTGCACAGCCCCCAGTATCAGCAGTGCCATCCCCGGCATGCCGGAGGGGAAGCCGGCTGGCGTTCCCTGTGTTCAGCTCGACCAGTGGCTGGGCTGCAAGATCTTCGGCCAGCCCGAGCGTCCTGCGGTGTGCAGCAGTTTCAGGCCCATGCAGGATGTGTGCGGCTCGCACCGCCAGGAGGCCGTCTGGCTTATCGGCGAGATGGAGCGGCTGACGGCCTAGGCTAGTCAGGACCCCTCATCCCCAGCCCTTCTCCCGCTTATTTGAAAAGAAGAGGAGAAGGGGGCGGAGAGACATCCCGAACCAACGCGGGGCAACCCGGAATAGAAAAAGGCCGCAATTGCGGCCTTTTTGGTTTTCTCTGTCACTCGGGTCAGACGTCGGCCAGTTGCAGGGCCTGACGATAGTACTCGTTGGCCTTGTTGGTGAGACGGCGCTTGTCCATCACCTGCCCGAGGGCATGGTAGAGGGCGGCATCAGGCCTCTTCGCCACTTCCTGCTCCAGCAGGCGCTGGGCCTCGTCCAGCTGGCCGGCCAGCAGGTAGATTCGGGCCAGTGCCGCCTCGGCGCCAGGCTGATCCTGGATCTTCTTGAGCAGGGTCAGCATGGGCTGATAGTCATCCAGCCTGAGCTTGGGCAGGCGGGCGAACAGCTCGGGGGAGGGATCCTTGCGCAGGGCCTCCAGCCAGAGGTCGGCCGCCTCGCTGTCGGCACCGAGCCGGCGCAGACGATCCCCGTAGCTGGCCAGCAGTGCGGGGTCCTGACGCAGCTTGCGGGGCAGCGCCTGCCACACAGGGCGCAGGGTCTCGAGGGCGCCGCTGGCGGCCTCGAGACGGCCAATCCAGGCCTGGTGCAGCAGCGCCTCTTCCTGCACCGACGTCAACTTGCCCACCTTGCGCAGGGCCGGGGCCAGATCGATCAGGGCCGCCCAGTCCTCCCGGGCCAGATAGACCTGGCGCAGTTGATCCAGCACCATGGGGTGGCGCGGGTGCAGGGCATAGACGGACTCTAGCCGGCCGAGGGCGCTGTCGTACTGGCCCTGCTCTATCTGCAGCTGGGTCTGGATCAGGGTCAATGCCAGCTCGGCCTTGGGGTTCTCCTCCTGCGCTTTTTGCAGGTAGTGATCCCGGCGCACGTCATCGCCTCTGGCCTGGGCCACCTTGGCGGCACTCAGGTAGTTGAGCAGCGGGGTGTCGCTGTTGTCGGCCCCCTTGATCAGCAGCTTCTCGGCCTGGTTGTAGTGCCCCTCGGCCATGGCCAGGGTGGCATTCACGGTTTGCAGGTTCGCCTTGCGGCGACGGCGTGAGCCGAACCAGCCCTGGGTCTTGCGGCGCAGGCCGAAGACCCGGCCCAGCACCCACTCGACGATGAGCAGGGCACCGTAGAAGAGTACCGCCAGGATCACGGCGCTGGTGACCGAAGACTCCACCGTGTAGTTGCCGAGGGAGATGAGCACATAGCCCTTGTTGCCGGACGCTTCGGGGCCGAAGATCAGGCCCGCGACCATCACGGCCACCACGACGATCAGACGAATCATGGTCTCCTCCTCAGTTGCCGGCCAGGATGCGTTGCAGGCGCTCGGTCAGCACCTGTTCCAGCATGGACTGGGTCTTGAACTGATCCGGGTAGTCAAACTGGATCTGCTCGCCTTTGAGCTTGTCGAGCTCGGACTGCATGTATTGGGTGGCGCTGTTGTCGGTGTCGAAGTACTGGGTCAGCCAGCGCTGGGCCTTCTCCAGGCTGTCGGTATAGAGCGCCTGCTGCTCGCGATAGACGGCGAGCTGGGCCTGCAACAGCTTGGTCTTGAGGTTCTCGCGCAGGAAGATCTCCTGCTGGGGTGAGAGCAGGGCCTCCACGGCCCCGTCGCGGCGACGTATGGTGATGAAGTTTTCGGTGAACTTGACCCAGTTCTTCTTGAGATTGCTCTCCCACTCGTCCGGATTGGCACTGACTGCCTGATCCGGCTCGGCCTTTGCTTCCGGCATGCTCACGGTGGAGAGGGGCAGCAGCTCTATCTGGTCGGAGAGCGCAGCCAGCTTCAGGGTCAGCCCCTCGCGATCGACCCGCGGCATCCCCTTGAGCTGGGCTATGTCTTCCGCCAGCGCCTTGCGAATGGGCATCAGGCTGGGATCGTTGAGGGCCTTGATCCGCTCGTCGGCGTTGCCGAGCAGGGTGATGGCGGAGACGATATCATGCTCGAGCCACAGCTTGCGGCCCGCCATGCGCACCAGGTATTCGGATTCGGCCAGCATCCAGTCGTTGGGGCGCTTGTCGTCGAGATCCAGCACCTTGTGCTGCAGGGCGTCCAGCGCCTCCTGCAGCTGTTGCTGGCTCTTGCCGAGGGCGCTGAACTGTTCGGCATCCTTGCTGTTGTTCTGATCCAGCTTGCCCATGGCCTCGGCCAGTTGCAGCTTGAGGGCGCCTAGTTCGGCCTGCTGGGCGACGGCATTCTGGTGGCCGTGCAGATAGAGGCCGCCGGTCAGCCCCAGGGCCAGCAGTATGGCAACGCCACCGAGGACGACGCCGGCGCCGCCCTTCTTGTTGCCGACGGCCTTGTTCTCGGGCTTGTTGTTGTCGGCCGCGGGGGCCGCAGCACTCGGCTGGACTTCTTGCTGTTCAGTCATTCCATCTTCCTCAGTTCCAGGGCGGCCACCAGAGCCTGGTTGGATGCACCTTGGGCAATCACGATACGGGTAAAACCAGCGCCCTCGGCCATCTCGGCCACCCGGGGACTGGGCACCACCAGCAGGCGGTCATAAAGCCAGGGTCGCTGCGGGCCGGGCACCAGTGCCAGCAACCGCAGCAGGAGTTCACCACTGGTGATGAGCAGGCTGTCGAGGCCGGCTGCCTGCCAGTGGCGGGTCAATGCGTCCCCGTCGAGCTCGGGGTAGTGGCGCTCATAGGTGGCACAATAGTGCACCAGTGCGCCGCGTGAGGCCAGCGTCCGGGCGATGAGATCCCGCCCGTCGTTGCCGCGCAGGATCAGCACCCGCTTGCCGCTCACTCCTTGCAGGGGCGGCAGGGCCAGCAGGCCTTCGCTACGTGGATCGTCAGGGCAGCTCGCCTCTATACCGACTTCGCTGAAGGCATCCGCGCTGGCCTGACCGACCGCAAAGTAGTCAATATGTGGCCAGGTCAGACCAGTTTGCAACAGAAAATGATGAGCAAATTTAACGGCATGGGCACTGACGGCAATGACGATGTCCGTTTGGGGCAGCCATTCGGGCAGGCGGGGGAGTTCACTGCCCGGCCGGGTTTCCAGCAGCGGGCAGCACAGCGGTGCATGGCCCTGCTGGCGCAGCAACTGCACCAGCAGGGCGGCCTGGGCGGCCGGGCGCACCACCAGGGGGACCATCAGGTGGCGCTCCGGGGTGGTGACCATGAGCCGGCCAGGCCCGCACTCATGCCCGGTAGACCTCGGCCAGAATTGCGTCGGCACCGGCGGCCAGCAGGCGCTGGGCCAGGGCGTGGCCGAGCGCCTCGCCGTCCGCCAGGGGGCCGCGGATCTCGTCCCGGATCACCAGGGTGCCATCCGGGCTACCCACCAGGCCGCGCAGCCAGACCTCGTCCCCCTGCACCAGGGCATAGGCACCGATAGGCACCTGACAGCCCCCTTGCAGGGCGCGGTTCATGGCGCGCTCTGTCAGCACCCGGATGCGGGTCTCGGCGTGCTCCAGCGGTGCCAGCAGGGTGTGCAGCTCGTGGTCGTCCTGGCGGCACTCGATACCGACCGCCCCCTGACCGTTGGCGGGCAGGCTCTGCTCCGGCTCGATGAAGGCGGTGATGCGATGGGCCATCTCCAGCCGTTTCAGGCCGGCGGCGGCGAGTATGATGGCGTCGTATTCACCGGCATCCAGCTTGGCGAGGCGAGTGTTGACGTTGCCGCGCAGGTCGCGGATCACCAGATCCGGGCGGGCGGCCCGCAGCTGGCACTGGCGGCGCAGGCTGGAGGTGCCGACCACGGCCCCCTGGGGCAGCTCGTCGATCTGCTGGAAACGGTTGGAGACGAAGGCATCGCGCGGGTCTTCGCGCTCGCAGATGGTGTGCAGGCCTAGCCCTACCGGGAACTCCACCGGCACGTCCTTCATGGAGTGGACGGCGATGTCGGCCCGCCCTTCCAGCATGGCAGTCTCCAGCTCCTTGACGAAGAGTCCCTTGCCGCCGACTTTGGCCAGCGGCGTGTCCAGGATCTTGTCACCCTGGGTGCTCATGGGGACAAGTTCGACTCGCAGATCGGGATAGAGGGCTTCCAGCCGATCTTTTACAAAGTTGGCCTGCCACAGGGCCAGTGGGCTCTTGCGAGTGGCAATTCTCAGGGTTCGGGCTGCCATATCAATCAGTTGTTTCATCTTTAGTGAGGAAAACGATCTTACCACCCTTTGCAGGGGCTTTCATGGCGCAGCCGGCAAAAGCGGGGCCAAGCTCAAAAAGGGTCGCTGAAATTAATTTTCATTCGCTCATTATATGATGGCAACTAATTGAAAATATTATTTTTTATTGCTTTCCGCTGATACCGTTACGGGGCGTGCCAGAAATAATCCGGTGATTGTGTGCGGGCTTGTTTACCACTGCTGTTTGCATTGTTAACATGATCACACTTTTTTGACGTCTCCCCGTTTTGGTGCGTCATTTCTCTTCCCCATAGGTAGGGCATTGCTGGTAAAACTCGACACGCTGGTGGCGCGCTACGACGAGCTGAATCGTCTCAAGACGCAACGAGCGTTGGATCTCATGAGTCGCTATGGGCAGCAGGTCTTCCAACTGCTGCCTGTCATGCTGCACTTCAATCATCCCCTTCTGCCCGGTTATGTGGCAGGGGACGTGCCTCATGGTATCTGGAGTTTCGTCGCCAATGAGGCTCAACAAGCCTTCATCCAGGATCTGTGTCAGAACGCCAACTGTCAGGGCGGCCTCAGCACCCACGACAAGTCGATCCAGGGCCTCTACTCCATGGGCAGCACCTCTTCTATCGGTCAGTGCTGCCACTCGGATCTCGACATCTGGGTCTGTCACGTGGCCGGCTTGTCCCAGGAACGCCTCGCCCTGCTGGAGCAGAAGTGCCAGCACCTCTCCCTGTGGGCCGAGCAGCGCGGGGTCGATCTCAACTTCTTCCTGATCCCCGAAGACAAGTTCCGCCAGCGCAACGATGCCCAGATGCAGGGGGAGAGCTGCGGCAGTGCCCAGCACCTGCTGCTGCTCGACGAGTTCTATCGCAGTGCCATGCACATCGCGGGCAAGCGGCTGCTCTGGTATCTGGTGCCTGCGGAATATGACGATCACTACGACGACTATGTGAATGGCCTCTTTGCCCACGGCAAGCTGAGTCAGGATGACTGGCTCGATCTGGGGGGCTTTGACCGCATCCCCGCCGAGGAGTACTTCGGCTCAGCTCTGTGGCAGCTCTACAAGGGCATTGACTCCCCCTACAAGGCGGTGCTCAAGTCGGTGCTGATGGAGGCCTACTCCCACGAGTATCCCAACACCCGGCTGCTGTCGGTGACCAGCCGCGACTGGTTCCAGCACAACGAGGGGATGCACTACCGGCTCGACAACTACTGCCTGATGCTGGACAAGGTGACCAACTACCTCAAGTCCATCGGCGACATGCAGCGCCTGGATCTGGTGCGCCGCTGCTTCTATCTCAAGGTGTGCGACGGTCTGAGCCACCCGAAGGAGGAGCACTCCCCGGACTGGCGCCGGGAGCAGATGGCCCAGCTGGTGGCTTACTGGGGCTGGAGCCCGGAGCGGCTGCATCACCTGGATCATCGCCAGGAGTGGAAGGTCGAGGACGTCAAGGTGGCCTACGCCGAGTTGCTGGAGGCCCTGATGCAGAGCTACCGCAACCTCATCCAGTTCGCCCGCCGCAACAACATCAGCGAGTCCATCAACCCGGAAGACATCGGCATACTGTCGCGCAAGCTCTATGCCGCCTTCGAGAGCCTGCCGGGCAAGGTGCAGCGGATCAACCTCAAGATAGCGCCGGATCTCGGCGAGCCGGATCTCAGCCTGGTGCAGGTGCCCCACGGCCGCCTGAATCGCGCCGGCTGGTATCTCTACAAGCACTCTCTGGAGCCCGCCGACATCATAGGTCGGGCGCCGCTCGAATATAACGGCTACATCAGCAAGCTGGTGGCCTGGGCCTACTTCAACGGCCTGCTGACCCCCCAGTCCAGGGTGCACCTGTTCAATCAGGGCTCGGATCTGCACATCGACAACCTGCACCAGTTCTGTCGCGATCTCTCGGGGACCTTCCCGGTCAAGTACCCTCGCGCCACCAACCTGGCCCTGAGCCGTCCGTGCGAGATCCACCAGCTCTCCATCTTCCTCAACCTGGAGACGGACCCGTCCAGCCACTGGGTGGGCCAGGTGATCGAGTTCGACGCCAATGCCGCGGACGTCTTCTCCTTCGGTCGCAACCAGGAGTGTCTGGTGGGATCCGTGGATCTGGTCTATCGCAACTCCTGGAGCGAGATCCGCACCTTGCACTTCCAGGGGGAGGAGGCGGTGGTCGATGCCCTCACCACCATACTCGGCAAGATGCACCAGGATGCCGCCGCCCCCGAGATGATAGAGGTGTTCTGTTACAGCCAGCACTTCCGCTCCCTGGTGCGCACCCGCTTCCAGCAGCTGGTGGCCGAGTGCATAGAGCTGCGTCTGGCCCGCGACAAGCAGCAGCTGGTCAAGACGCTGGCCCTTGGCCGGGAGAAGTACGGTATCTTCTTCGAGCGGCGCGGGGTCTCGGTGAAGAAGCTGGAAAACGCCATCGACTTCTATCGCCACATATCCCACAACAAGCTGGATCACCTGCCGCTGCGGCTCGACAAGACCCACAGCCAGCACCTGCCCGGCATAGTCGACACCTACGCCAGCGAGGGGCTGGTGCAGTTCTTCTTCGATACCCGGGATGCGGGCACCAACATCTATATCCTGGATGAGGCGAACCGGGTGGAGATCTACCAGCACTTCGCCGGCAACAAGGATGAGCTGGTGCAGGGGGTGAACCGCTTCTACACCTCGGGCCACGAGCGTTTCAGCGATGCGGGCCAGTTCAGCAACTTCAACCTGCCCCAGTATTATGAAATCGTGCAGATGGGCGACAAGCTGGAGGTGATCCCCTACCGCAGCCAGAATCCGCAGCGTGACAATCCGGGGGCGGCGCGGGAAGTAGGGTGATGGACGCGGGGTGATGTGCCGGGCACATCGCCAACGGGATGAAAGCAAACGGCCTGCATGATGCAGGCCGTTGTCGTATCTGTGGTGCTACATCAGGCGCCGAGGCGCGCCAGCAGCCAGTGGCGGATGTCGGCGAGCTGGGGTCGGCAGATCTCGTGGCGCATGGGGTATTCGTGCCACTCCAGGCTGAGGCCCGCCGCCTCCAGCCGGTTCTTGGCATCCCAGCCCATGGAGAGGCTCACCACGTCATCATAGATGCCGTGCATGTAGCAGATGGGCAGGGCGCGGGCGGCCTCGCTCATCTCCTCGATCAGTTGCTCGGGGGCCGCCAGATAGGTGGACATGCAGAGCAGGCCCGCCAGTGGCGCCGGATGGCGCAGGGCGGTGAAGGAGGCGATGACACCCCCCTGGGAGAAGCCCGCCAGCACTATGTTGCCCGGGGCGAAGCCCTCGGCCACCAGCCGATCCAGCAGGGCGGCGATACGATCGGCGGACTCGCGCACATGGGACTCCACGGCGCGATCCGCCGGGTCGTCGAAGCTCTTGATGTCGTACCAGCCGCGCATCTTGTAGCCCATGTTGATGGTGATGGACCGCTCAGGTGCATCGGGCAGCAGGTGACGGACCGGCAGGGTGGCGGGCAGCGCCAGGGCATCGACCAGGGGGGCGAGCCCGGCGCCCGAATCCCCCAGCCCGTGCAGCCAGATCACCGCATGACGGGCGCCCTGGGGATGCAGATCCATCATGGGAGACTCTGCCATCATGGGAACTGGACGGGCTCGCCCGCCTGGGTGGTGCAGGCTCGGGTCAGCAGGGCCTTGAGCTCGTCGCCGAAGCGGTTGTCGATCCAGCTGTCACCGCGCAGCTCGAAGTGGAAGCCGTTCTCCCGGGTGGCCACCCAGATCTGGTGCAGGGGCTCCTGCTTGTTGATGATGACCTTGGTCTTGTTCTCGAAGCTTAAGGTCAGCACACCGCCTGCTCGCTCGCAGTCGATATCCGGATACCCCTCGTCGATAACGTCTTCCACATACTGGAAAAAGGCGTCGGTCAGGGCGTGATACTCGTGATCCTTCATCGGTTTATCCTGTTGCTTTTAACAATGTGAGTGCGATTATAGAGGGCCAAAAATTTTTTCGCAGCGAACCATTATGATTACCCAGTTCACCAAGTGCCTGTTTGCCGCGTCGCTGTCGTTCGGGTTGGCCGCCTGCGGCCTGACGGGGCCACTCTATATGCCACCGGCCGAGCAGCCCGCCGCCACTGAGCAAGCACCGGCACAGCCCAAGACAGAGAGTACACCGCAAGCCGCCTCGCCTGCGACCGCCACACCGGCCTCCGAGGCCGTGCCGCAATAATCTAGGAAGGAACCGCCCCCTTGGATCACTTTAACTACGACGCCGACGGCCAGCTTCAGGCCGAGCAGCTTCCCCTGCAACAGCTCGCCGACCAGTACGGTACCCCGCTGTATGTCTACTCCCGCGCCACCCTGGAGCGCCACTGGCACGCCTTCGATCAGGCGGCGGGGGACATTCCCCATCTGATCTGCTACGCGGTCAAGGCCAACTCCAACCTGGCGCTGCTCAACCTGCTTGCCCGTCTGGGCTCGGGCTTTGACATCGTCTCCGGCGGGGAGCTGTCCAGGGTGCTGGCGGCAGGGGGAGATCCGGCCAAGGTGGTCTTCTCCGGCGTCGCCAAGAGCGAGGCCGAGATGCGCCTCGCGCTGGAGAAAGAGATCCTCTGCTTCAACCTGGAGTCGGAAGCCGAGCTGGAGCGCCTGAACCGGGTCGCTGGCAGCATGGGCAAGAAGGCGCGCGTCTCGGTGCGGGTCAATCCCGACATAGACGCCGGCACTCACCCTTATATCTCCACCGGCCTCAAGCAGAACAAGTTCGGCATCCCCATAGAGCAGGCGCCCGCCATCTATCGCAAGGCGGCGGCCATGGCCCACATCGAGATCAAGGGGGTGGATTGCCACATCGGCTCTCAACTCACTGAATTGAATCCCTTTATGGAGGCAGCGGACAAGCTGCTGAAGCTGATCGACGAACTGGCGGCCGAAGGTATCCATATCCATCACCTGGACGTGGGCGGGGGCCTGGGGGTCAACTATGGCGCCGAGCAGCCACCGCACCCGACCGAGTACGCCGAGGCGCTCAAGCAGAAGCTGGCGGGCCGGGATCTGACCCTGCTGTTCGAACCGGGCCGTGCCATAGTCGCCAACGCCGGCGTGCTGCTGACCCGGGTCGAGTTCCTCAAACCCGGCGAGACCCGCAACTTCGCGCTGATCGACGCCGGCATGAATGATCTGCTGCGCCCCTCCCTCTACGGCGCCTGGATGAACATCATAGAGGTGGACAGCCGCACGACCCACGAGAAGGCGCTGTACGACGTGGTCGGCCCCGTGTGTGAAACCGGTGACTTCCTCGGCAAGGAGCGTACCCTGGCGATTGCCGAGGGCTCACTACTGGCGGTGCGTTCCGCCGGGGCCTACGGCTTTACCATGTCGTCCAACTACAACACCCGTCCCCGTGCGGCCGAGGTGCTGGTGGACGGTGACCAGGCCCACCTCATTCGTGAGCGGGAGCAGCTGGCCGACCTCTGGCGAGGCGAGCATCTGCTGCCTTGAGCTATATGGATTTTCAGCGTTCCTCCAGGTGAGAGCGTGATAAACGGTGAGACAGGAACGCGCGATGTTGATTGAATTTTCCAGGATGCATGGGGGGTTGGACAACGACTTCAGGGTGGTTGGCGACTTTCGTTACGGCCTGAACGGCGCAGGGAAAAAAGATGTTGATTGAATTTTCCAAGATGCATGGCCTGGGCAACGACTTCATGGTGGTGGACGGTGTCACCCAGAAGGTGTTTTTCAGCAACGACGTCATCAAGAAGCTGGCGGATCGCCACTTTGGCATCGGCTTCGATCAGCTGCTGCTGGTGGAGCCGCCCTATGATCCCGAGCTCGACTTCCACTACCGCATCTTCAATGCCGATGGCAGCGAGGTGGAGCAGTGCGGCAACGGTGCCCGCTGTTTCGCCCGTTTCGTGCGGCTCAAGGGGCTGATCAACCGGGATCGCATCGCGGTCAGCACGGCCCGTGGCCGCATCACCCTGCAGCTGGAGGGGGAGAACCAGGTCACGGTCAACATGGGGGTGCCCCAGTTCGAGCCGGGCAAGATCCCGTTTCGCGCCCAGAAGGCGGAGAAGACCTACCTGCTGCGGGCGCAGGATCACACTGTGATGTGCGGTGCCGTCTCCATGGGCAATCCCCACTGCGTCATCGAGGTGCCCTCAGTGGCCGATGCCCCTGTGGAGACCCTGGGCCCCATCATGGAGCGCCACGAGCGTTTCCCCGAGCGGGTCAACGTCGGCTTCATGGAGATGGTCAGTGCCAGCGAGATCAAGCTGCGGGTGTTCGAGCGCGGGGTGGGGGAGACGCTCGCCTGTGGCACCGGCGCCTGCGCCGCCGTGGTGATCGGCATCAGCCAGGGCAAGCTCAGGGAGCGGGTCACCGTCACCCTGCCGGGGGGCAAGCTGACCATCGCCTGGAAGGGGCCGGGTCAGCCGGTCTACATGACAGGCCCGGCCGAGCATGTCTTTGATGGTCAGATAGAGCTGTAAGCCAGTGAGCGGGCCAGTCGAGCATATGACGGGCCCGGCCGAGCATGTCTTTGATGGTCAGATAGAGCTGTAAGCCAGTGAGCGGGCCAGCCGAGCATATGACGGGCCCGGCCGAGCATGTCTTTGATGGTCAGATAGAGCTGTAAGCCAGTGAGCGGGCCGGTCGAGCATATGACGTGCTCGGCCGAGCACGTGTTCTACGGCCAGATAGAGTTATAGGCATCGAGCGGGGACCTCCTCCGCGCAGCCACAAGGTTATGTCGGGGCCCTGTGCCCCTTTTTCGGATGGATCAACCAAGTTATGAGCGAACTCAAACGGCAGGAATCACTGATGGACGAAGCCACAGTGCTGGAGTACCTGGCCCGTTACCCCGAGTTTTTCCAGCGCCACGGGGCCATGCTGGACAGGATCCGTATTCCCCATGAGCACAAGGGCACCATCTCCCTGGTGGAGCGCCAGCTCGACAGACAGCGCGAGCGCATCGAGCAGCTGGAGCAGGAGATCACCGAACTGATGGGGATCGCCAGCGAGAACGAGCGGATCTTCCGGGTCTATGCGGATCTCTATGGCGAGCTGTATGGCTGCCAGACCCTGTTCGAGCTGAGCGCCGTGATGGGCAAGGCCTTCGTGCAGCGGCTGCGGCTGACCGGCCTGCGGCTCTGGCTCAGCCCGAAGAAATTCCAGCTGAGCGGCCCGGAGCAGCGTTTCCTGGCAGACGGCAAGCAGCTCGATCAACTGCTGGGCCAGCGACTGCCCGGGACGGATTACTACTTCGGGCGGCTCAACCAGAGCGAGAAGCAGGCGCTGTTTGGCAGCGACGTGCTGGTCAACTCCGTGGCCCTGATGCGGCTCGGGGATCTCGGCGTGCTGGCCTTCGCGAGCTCGGATCCCAGCCACTTCACCCCCCACAACGACACCCTGCTGCTGGGTCAGCTGGGGCGTCTGCTGCAACTGCGTCTGCCCGAGCTGGTTCGTGGCTAAGGCCCCCCTCCCCGCCGCCGATCCCCTGCCTCCCGCCCTGGCGGGGGAACTCACCGCCTTTATCGAATACCTGAGGGTCGAGCGCCAGCTCAGCCCTCATACCCGCAGCAACTATCAGGCCCATCTGGAGGCCATGGCCGCCGAGCTGGTCAGGCTGGGGGTCGATGACTGGGCCCGGCTCGAGGCGAGCCAGGTGCGCAGTCTGGTGACCCGGATGCACAAGGCCGGCCTGGCCCCCCGATCCCTCGCCACCAAGGTCTCTGCCCTGCGCAGCTTCTGCGACTGGCAGGTGCGCCAGGGGCGGCTCCCTGCCAACCCGGCCCGCGGCATCGTCACCCCCAAGCAGGGGCGGCCGCTGCCCAAGAATCTCGACGTGGACGAGATGTACCAGCTGCTCAATATCACCGACGAGCAGGATCCGCTGGCGGTGCGGGATCGCGCCATCATGGAGCTGATGTACTCCTCCGGCCTGCGCCTCGCCGAGCTGGTGGGGCTCAACCTCGCGGACGTGAAGCTCGACGAGCGCCAGCTCAGGGTCACCGGCAAGGGGTCGCGGGAGCGGGTGCTGCCCATGGGCAGGATGGCGGTGGAGTGGTTGCACAAGTGGCTCAAGGTGCGGCCAGCGCTGGCGGGGGACGAGGGCGAGGCATTGTTCGTCTCGAAACGCCGGCAGCGGCTGTCGGCCCGCTCGGTACAGGAGCGGCTCGACGGCTGGGGCAACAAGCAGGCCCTCAATGCCCATGTCCATCCCCACAAGCTGCGCCACAGCTTCGCCACCCACATGCTGGAGTCCTCCGGGGATCTGCGGGCGGTGCAGGAACTGCTGGGCCACGCCGATCTCTCCACCACCCAGATCTATACCCACCTCGACTTCCAGCATCTGGCCAAGGTGTATGACAGCGCCCACCCCAGGGCCAAGCGGGATCCCGACACCCCGGAAGATGAGTGAGCTTGATTGATGGTGGCCTGATATCAAGGGGGTCAGGGGAGTGACGGCGCCCCCTCGCCAGAGCCAGGCGGGATCCAGCCACCCCGGAAGATGAGTGACAGCAAGGGGCCCGGGCGCTCCTGTTGATGACGCAGAGGAGAATGCATGCATTTTTACCGTCGCTGGCAGCCGGTGGCCGCCATCTCGTTCGATCTTGACGACACCCTCTATGACAACGGCCCCGCCATAGCGCGGGCCGAGCAGTGGATGCTGAGCCACCTGCGCAGCGAATATCTGGCCACCGCCATGCTGGACAAGCCGCGTTGGCTCGAGTTCAAGCGCCAGTTGCTGCTGGAACACCCCGCACTGAGCCAGGACGTCAGCCTGGCGCGCCAGCACGGCATCCGCGAGGCCATGGTGCAGGGGGGCATGGCCGCCTCCCTGGCCGAGCAGGAGGCAGAGCGGGTGTTCGCCGCCTTTCTCGCCGAGCGCTCGAAGATAGAGGTGAGCGAGGCGACTCACGCCCTGCTGGCTCGCCTGGCGGCGCGCTACCCCCTGGCGGTGATCACCAACGGCAACCTGGATCTGGAGCAGGCGGGTCTGGCTGGCTACTTCACCCTGGTCTGCAAGGCGGGGGCGGGGGCCAGGATGAAGCCGGCGCCCGACATGTTCGTGCAGGTGCTGCAGGCCCTCGGGCTCGCCCCCGGCCAGATCCTCCACGTGGGGGATCATCCCGAGACGGACGTGCTGGGGGCCAGGTTGCACGGCTTTCGGGCCGCCTGGCTCAACGAGCGCGAGCTGCCCTGGCAGTCGCTGCGGTTGCTGCCGGATGTGGAGCTCGCCACCCTCGACGAGCTGGCCGGGCTGCTGCTCTGAGCCCTCTTGAGGGGCAGAGAAAAAGGTGCACAGGCGAGGCCATTTATTTATTCTTGGCGCGGACTGACAAGGGAGTGCTGGGCGTGAGTGGAATGAAGAGTGTCATCTGGTTGGCCATCCCCATGGTGCTGGCGGGTTGCGATCTGTTTCGCGACCACTACCGGATGGAGTTTCGGGATGGATCCTGGCGGGATATCGCCATTTCGCCTTTCTCGGATCAGGCCCGCTGGCGCGAGGGGTGCGCCACCGGCGAGATACTGGTGGACATGACCCTGCCCCTGAAGCGGGGCAAGGTGGTCGATGGCCGCGAACAGCTGCTGATCGGCGGCGAGCTGTTCGAGCTGGAAGAGGCCCGGCTCTATCGCGGCAACGGCATGGTGCTGGGGCAGGCCCCTGACCATGTCCAGCGAGGCCTCAAGGGGTTGGATGTCTGCCGTACCCTGCGCCCGGATCGCGGGGCCCTGCCCAAGCTGAAGGGCAAGGGGTTCGGCGACTAGCCCTCCCGCTGACGATACTGGCGGCAGGCGTCGCCGAAGGCGCGAAACAGCTTGATGGAGTGGGGGTTCTCTTTCGCCTTCCACTCCGGGTGCCACTGCACCGCCAGCAGGAAGGGGGCGGGAGCGTGGCATGAATAGCCTCGATCAAGCCACCCTCGACATGGGCCAGTGGCGCTGGATGTCTGTCGTACCCTGCGCCCGGATCGCGGTGCCCTGCCCAAGCTGAAGGGCAAGGGGTTCGGCGACTAGACGACCCGCTGCCGATACTGGCGACAGGCGTCGCCGAAGGCCTTGAACAGCTTGATGGAGTGGGGATTCTCTTTCGCTTTCCACTCCGGGTGCCACTGCACCGCCAGGGTGAACTGGGGCAATCCGGGAGCATGAATAGCCTCGA
The DNA here is from genome assembly GCF_046581335.1 of Aeromonas sp. DSM 116730. Taxonomy (NCBI): domain Bacteria; kingdom Pseudomonadati; phylum Pseudomonadota; class Gammaproteobacteria; order Aeromonadales; family Aeromonadaceae; genus Aeromonas; species Aeromonas sp. DSM 116730. Next base: position 392,265 of record NZ_CP144265.1, read on the forward strand.
TCAAGCCATCCTCGGCATGGGCAAGCGGTGCCAGCCCCTCCCCAAGGCGCCTGATCCCCTGGCCATGCAGGGAGTTGACCGGGATCTGCGCCTCCCCCATCAGGTCGGCAAACCAGCTGCCGGGCACCAGGCTCACCTGGTGGCTGTGGCCATACTGCTCCTCCACGGGATCGTCCGCATCCTCCCTGTGATCCGCATAGCCGGGCTCGCAATAGACCTTCTGATGAATGTCCCCGCCCAGGGCCACGTTGATCTCCTGCATGCCGCGGCAGATGCCGAGCAGGGGCAGTCCCCGATCGAGGGCGGCACGCACCAGTGCTATGTCGAACAGATCCCTGTCCCTGTCCTGTGCCTTCTCCGGGGTCAGGTTCTCCTGGCCGTAGAGGGCGGGATCTATGTTGGATCCCGCCCCGCTCAGGTAGACCCCATCGGCGAGATCCAGATACTGCTCCAGATCAGCGGTCCCGCAGCAGGTGGGGACCAGCAGGGGCACGCAGCCGCTGATCTCCACCAGGGGGGTGATGTATTTGTGGGTCATTACCTGGTAGGCGTGGCCGCTGCGGGCCTGGGCCCCCATGGTCATCAGCACGACGGGTTTGGAACGGGAACTGGGGTTGGGCATAGGTCACCTTGGCTATCCTTGGCGGTCTCATCCTGCGCCTTGGGAAGGCCCTTGCCGCGTCACTCTCGCAAGGGCATGCCTCAAGGCATGGTCATGGGATCAGGGTCGTGCCACAGTGCCAGAATCGTCGGTCAGCCTGGGCGATGACAGCCTGGATCCCGATCCCAGTCTGCCAAGGCCGTTCAATATGTCAAACGAAATGATGCCAAAATGTTAATTTCGATAATGTCTGAGCCAGCTTGAGTCCCTGCATCAGGGACTTTAGCCGCAGTCGGCGGGCGTTTAGGGGAAAGTCGTGGTGGATATATTAAACATTTGGCCCTGATGGCCGGATAGCAGAAGGGGCCCGCAGGCCCCTCGTCGATTCAGGCATTGAGGATGAACTGCTCTATCACCCTGGCCACGCCATCCTCGTCGTTGCGGGCCGTGGTGTGCTGCGCCAGCGCCTTGATCTCGTCGGTGGCGTTGCCCATGGCGACCCCGAGTCCGGCATATTCGATCATGTGGCGGTCGTTGCCCGCATCGCCCACCGCGATCACCCGGGAGGCGTCCAGACCCAGGTGCTCCGCCAGGGCGGCCACGCCGGTTCCCTTGTTGCTTCGCTTGTTCATGAACTCGAGGAAGTAGGGGGAGCTGCGCACCACTGTGTAGCGCTCATAGAGCTCGGCTGGCAGCTGGGCGATGGCGCGGGAGAGCTGGGGCTCTGGGTCTATCATCATCACCTTCATGATCTGCTCGTCGTCGGGCAGGGTGGCGAAGTCCACCAGGTTGATCGGCATCTTGATCAGTTGGGACTCGTGCTCTGTGTAGGTGCTGACCCTGGGGCTGATGAGGCCCTGGCGGACGGAGAAGCCGTGGACGTTGACCCCCAGCTCAGAGGCGAGATGGGCGATGGCGCTGGCGTCGCTGCCGGTCAGCAGCTGGCTGCGCAGTATGCGTTGATCCGCAACCTGCTGCACCAGGGCGCCGTTGTAGCAGATGACGTAGTCATCCTGACCGGTGAGGCCGAGTTCGGCCAGATAGGGGGTCATGCCTTCCAGCGGGCGACCCGAGGTCAGCACCACGGTCACGCCCCGGGCGCGGGCGGCCGCGATGGCGGCATGGGTGCGGGGGGTTATTTGACCGTGCGGGTTCAGCAGGGTGCCATCCATATCCAATGCGATCAGCTTGTACATCTTCTCACTACCTGAGTCTGGCCGGCCCGCCCTATGGGGCCAAGGGGAGGCCGAGTGTAGCGAAAATCGCCGCCGGGATCACGCCGCCATCGCTTAAGAGGGGCCATGGCGCCTCTCAGTGCTGGCCCTCGTAAGGGGTTAGTTGCAGTTGATCTTCCCGGATGGCGAAGTGGATGGGGCCGTGTTCTATGTCGACCCTGTTGTGGTGATGGGCCATCTCCACCTCGACGCCGGGGAAGAGGCGCTGGGTGGCTATGATGTCCATGTTGGCCATCAGGGCCTGCAGCTCGCGCTGCGCCTCGGCAAGCTGTTCGTCAAGGGACTTGCTCTCGTCCAGCTGACGGGTGCGCAGCTCCTTGATCTTCTTCAGGGTCTCGGGATTGCGCTTGTCGCCGGGCAGTTGCAGCAGCCGCAGGATGAGATCCTGCAGCTTGTCGAGCTGCTCCCGGCAGGCCTGCTTGCGTTGACGCAGGGCCTGCTCCTGCTCCTTGTGGCTGAAGTAGCCACCGAGGATCTGCAGCCGGGTCCGGTTCGCCGCCGAGGCCCCGAGCACGGGTGCCATGATGAGGCGGTTGGCGATGTTGATGCCGCCGATGAGGTGGCCCTTGCGCATGGCGCTGTCCCCGACCCTGATGTCCTGGCCGCTGCGGCAATAGCTGTGGCTGAGCTGGCTCTGGATATGGATGTCGCCATCGGCCTCCAGCCTGGCGTACTGGGCATAGCTGGCGTGGATCTCGCCCCCGGCGTTGAGGTGGCAGAGGTACTGGTCCCCCTCCAGCTTGCGCCCTATGATGCCGTTGCGCACCGTGATGGTGCCGCCAGATTCGATATAGCCCCCCTCGACGAAGCCCCCTATCACCACATCGCCGCTGGTCTTGATCCGCATGCCGGGCATGACGTCCCCGGTGACCAGCAGGGAGCCCTCGAACATGACGTGACCGTGGCGGATGTCGACCTGCTTGACGCTCAGCACCTCGTCCACCCTCATGCCGGCCCGTTCCTGGCAAGGTAGCCCGGCACGGGTCGCCAGCAGCAGATCCGGATCCTCGGGGGAGAAACAGGTTCCTTCTCCCGCCGTCATGGCGCTCTCCTTGCCGTGGCGGGCAGGCAGCACCTGGCCCGTCACCGTGAAGCCGTCTATGCCCTGGGTGGCGGGGTGGCGCCGCATCAGGGGGGCGCCCGCCTTGACGGTGAGCAGGGTGCCGAGATCGCGCATGTCCACCTTGCCGTGGTCCACCTCCTGGGGCCTCAGGATCCGCTCCGCCGCCGTCTCCACCAGCCGCTCCAGCCGGGTATCCTGGCCGTGCCTGGCCGCCTTGCCCAGGGCGATGACGGGGTTGAGCCGGGCGCCGGGCGCCGCCTCGCTGGCGGCCTTGATGGCGGCGGCGAGCAGCCGCTCGCTTACCCCCTGCTTGATTGGGCTCGCCGCCACGGCCTCCTGCAACTGCGCCAGGGTCAGGGGGTTGCCGCCCCAGTCGGCGGTGATCTGGGCGCTGGCGCTCATCTGATCCTTGTCGACCAGCACGAGGAGCCGGGCATCCTGCCGCTGGGCTATGGGCACGGGAGGGTGGGAGGGGGCGTCCGGCTGGGTCAGCAGGGTGTTGAGCAGGGCGACGGCCTGCCGGATCCCCTCGTCGAGGGGCTGATAGCGTCGGCAGTTGGAGAGCCGCAGCAGGGCCAGGACATGTTGCTCCTGGACGGGCTCGGTGAGACCCGGGGTAATGCGCAGACAGACATAGGTCATGTCTGCCGACAGCTGAAACCACGCTTTGCTTAACACCGGGATCCTCCTTCGTTGTCCCGATCCGGCTAGCCCCCCTGTGGCCGGGGGCGGGATCCTTGCCAAGAGTCGATGCCGCCAGGGCGGCCAAGAACCGCAGTATTCTGACATTTCGCCGTCCGGGTCAACGAGCCGAGTGCAAATGGGTGAGCCGGGTTGAGGAAATCCTGTGTGACGGGGAGTTGGGCCGATGGCGAAGGCGCGGCGGCTTGCTGAGTGTCAAATGAGGTGTTTTTGGCGGTATCTGCTGACTATTTCACCGACTGCCGCCCCCGACGGGCATCAAGTTCAGGGTGGCGATACGATTCACCTTGCAAGGGGAGGTTCAAGGGATTTTAATCTGCCGCCGCCCCGAGGCGCTGATGCCGGTCGCTGCGACCATACTGCCCTCTTGTCCAACCGAACGAGCCCCATGACCGCCCAAGGCCACCTGCTGTTTTCCGTTACCTGCGCCCTGCTTGCCCACAAGGTCGAACTCACTCCGGCCCTGGCAGAAGGCAGCCTGTGGCACATAGTGCCCATGGCCCTGGCCAGCGCCCTGCTGCCGGATCTCGATCACCCCCAATCCCTGCTCGGCCGGCAACTGCCCTGGATCTCGGGGCCGCTCTCCCGCCTGTTCGGCCATCGCGGCTTCACCCACAGCCTGCTGGCGGTGGGCCTGGGGATATGGGGGCTGGCGCAGTTTCAGGCACCCGGCCCTCTGTCCGGGGTGATGAAGGACGCCCTCATCGTCGGCTACCTCAGCCACCTGCTCGGGGATTGGCTCACACCGGCGGGCATTCCCCTGTTCTGGCCCTGGCGCCGACGCTTTCGGCTGCCCGGCCTGCCCCTCAAGAGCGGCGGGGGCTACGAGAAGGCCTTCTGCCTGCTGACCCTGGCGCTCGCCGGGTACTGGGTGCATGGGAGCGCGGGCTTAGGCGCCTTCTAGCCCGGTATCAGTCGATGCGGCTGGCGGTTCTGGTCAGGGTGAGGTAGTCGGCGAGCACCGGCAGGCCCTGCAGGTGACGGCGCAGCATGTCGAGGGCGGCGAAGGCGAGGATCCGGCGGCCGCTCTCGGGATCCGGGTGACTTAGCTTCACCCTCTGGCCGATTCGCTGGCCGTCTGCACACAGCAGCAGCGGCACGCCGTCGGGGCCCGCACTGCCTACGGTCAGGCTGGGTTCCTGTCCGCTCCCCGTCAGTTGGTCGAGCTCGCAGGGGAGGCTGTGGCTGAAGCTGGCCTCCAGCACCGGATGGGGGTGGCACATGGCCAGCAGGGCGCCCCGGCTCTCGCCTTCCTGCAGCCACAGCGGCCGCGCCCCCAGCAGGGCCAGGATCTGCTGCGCCGGCTCCTCGTTCCCCCGTCCCACCAGCCAGGGACTTATCTCCCCGAGCAGGCGCGCCTCGGCGGCGGCCATGTCGGCGGCGCTGGCCCCATGGCCGATGAGTTTCAGCTCGATGAGGGGCATGGAGGAGCGGTAGCCGAGTTCGATACCCGCAGGCCAGGGCGCCGCATCCAGCTTGTCCGAGAGGGCGGACTCCGAGACGCCGAAGGTATAGAAGCGGCGCAGCTCTGTGTCCGTCTCTTCCCCCGCCAGCGCCTTGAGGCGCGGCAGGATTTGCTCGCACACCATCTGTTTGAACTCGAACGGCACGCCCGGGGTGAAGAAGAGCTGGCTCTGGCCGTGGCTGACCAGGAAGCCGCAGGCGGTGCCGACCGGATTGTCGAGGATCTCGCAGCCCCGGGGCAGCCAGGCCTGCTTGCTGTTGCTCTGGGCCATGGTGCGGCCCCGGCTGGCGTAGCGCTCGGCCATGGTGGCGAGCCAGTCGGGGAACAGGGTCAGGGGCTGGCCGAAGGCCTCGGCCGCCGCCTGGGCGGTGAGATCATCCGCGGTGGGGCCCAGGCCCCCGCACACCAGCACCACCTCGGCCCGGCTGGCACTCTCCTGCAAGGCGGCCTTCAGATCGGCGAGGTTGTCCCCCACAGTGAGGCGGCGGCGCACCTGCCAGCCCTGCTCCAGCAGCAGGGCGCTGAGCCAGGCGGCGTTGGTGTCCACCACCAGGCCGGTCACTATCTCGTCCCCCGTGCTGATGATCTCGATACGCATGCAGACTCCTTGGATGGTGGACCCCAATCAGGGCTTGTTGTGCTCGAAGTAGTAGCTGATCCGGGTGCGTGGGTTGAGGTACTCGAACACCGCCGGGGGCAGTCGCTTGGGGTGGATCACCTTGGCAATCGTCAGCTCGGCCTGCTCGAGATCTATGATGGCCGCCTCCTGGCGCGGGATGCGGGGATCGTACACCAGCACGGCGGGGTAGAGCAGGCGGGAGGCGTTGACCGACATCACCAGCCCGACCTGGCCGTTGGAGAGCTGCACCACGCTGCCGGGCGGGTAGATGCCCATCAGGCGGATCAGCATGCCGAGGTGGTCGGTGTTGAACTGGGCCTTGCGCTGCTTGTAGAGGTTGCCGAGGGCCGAGTAGGGCACCTTGGCCTGCAGGTGGCAGAGGTTGTCGTACTCGTTGATGAGGGACACTATCTGGGTCAGGGGGTCGAGCTGATCCCCCCTGAGCCCCTGTGGCCCGCTGCCGTCCAGATATTCGTGATGGTACTGCACTATGCGCTTCGCCGGCTCCGGGAAACCGCTGGCCAGGCTCAGCAGCTCCAGGCCATAGCGCGGGTGCTGGGCCATCAGGTTCTGCTCCGGTTTGGTCAGGGGGCTTGTCTTGCGCAGGATCTGGCTCGGGATCTTCAGCTTGCCGATGTCGTGGAACAGGGCCCCCATGCCGACCTGGCGAATAGCCTCGGCTGGCAACTTGCACTCCCTGGCCAGCAGCATGCTGAGCACGCTGACGTTGAGGGAGTGGAACTGGAGGCTGTTGCCATCCGCGCTGTCGGAGACCAGGTGCAGCACCATCTCGTCCACCGACAGCAGCTGCTCCGTCATGGCGTTGATCAGCTCCTGGGCTTCATTGATGGCGTTGAGGGGGCGGGACTGGATCTTGCCCATCAGGTTGCGCACCTGGGCCAGGGATTGCTGGAAATGCTTCTCGCACTGCTGCAGATCCCGACGATAGCGCTGCAACTGCTCGATGCGCCTGGTCTTCTCCTGCTGCATCTCCTGCTGGCGGCCGACGAGATCGTCAGTGCCATCCGGTGCGGGCTGCACCTGATCGAGGGGCTTGGGGGGGGCGTCACTCTTGTCGGGAATGATGGTCACCAGCTTGAGACCGAGCCGGCGGATCAGCTCTATCTCCTCTTCACTCTTGAGTTTGAAGCTGGAAAACAGGAAAGGGTGCTCGCGCCATCCCAGTGGCAGGGAGACGTAATTGCCGACTTGCAGCCGATCTACCGAGATCTTGATTCCTGTCATGGGGTTGGGCACGAGAGACACACAGAGCCGTATGCTAGTCAAAGGCAGGGGTGAATACAAAAGGTATCTGATGACAGGATGAGCGCTTTATTATAGGCTTCTAGATGTCCAGACATATTTACCGATGCAGTACAGGGAGTCAGCATGCCGATCAAGATCCCGGACCAGTTGCCCGCCGCCGAAGTGCTGGGGCAGGAGAACATCTTCGTGATGACGGAATCCCGGGCCGTCACCCAGAACATCCGTCCGCTGCGGGTGCTCATCCTCAACCTGATGCCCAAGAAGATAGAGACCGAGATCCAGCTGATGCGGATGCTCTCCAACTCGCCCTTGCAGGTGGATGTGGATCTGCTGCGCATCGACGATCGGGAGTCGAAGAACACGCCCCAGGCGCACCTGGAGAACTTCTATCACGACTTCGAGCAGGTGCGTGGCAACAACTACGACGGCATGATCATCACGGGGGCGCCGCTCGGGCTGGTGGAGTTCGAGGAGGTGGTCTACTGGCCGCGCATCGTCGAGATCATCGAGTGGTCCCATCAGCACGTGACCTCGACCCTGTTCCTGTGCTGGGCGGTGCAGGCGGCGCTCAAGGCGCTCTACGGCATGGAGAAGCAGACCCACGGCGAGAAGCTGTCCGGGGTCTATCGCCACCATCGCCTCGATGAGCACGAGCCGCTGCTGCGTGGCTTCGATGACGAGTTCGTCGCCCCCCACTCCCGCTATGCCGCCTTCGACGGTGACCTCATCCGCGCCCACACCGATCTGCAGATCTTCGCCGAGTCGGAGGAGGCGGGGGTCTATCTGGCGGCGACCAAGGATTGCCGACAGGTGTTCGTCACCGGCCACCCGGAATACGATGCCCTGACCCTGGATGGCGAATATCAGCGGGATCTGGCGGCCGGGCTCACCCCCGTCATCCCGGTCAACTACTACCCGGACGACAATCCCGGCCAGACTCCGCGCGCCACCTGGCGCAGCCACGGCCACCTGCTGTTTTCCAACTGGCTCAACTACTACGTCTATCAGCTCACCAGCTACCGGCTGGAGGACATCGGCAAGGTGTTCACCTACGAGCAGCCCAAAGGCTAGGTGTCTCGGGCTGGCTCACCCGCTATTGGTTGGAGGGCATCGGCAAGGTGTTCACCTACGAGCAGCCCAAAGGCTAGGTGTCTCGGGCTGGCTCACCCGCTATCGGCAAGGTATTCACTTAATCAGCCGCCCATGGGCTAGGGCACCCTTTAGTCGGCCCCGGCCAGCCGTCGCCCACGGGTGTCGAGCCAGTGACGGTGGCAGGCCAGGGTGAAGGCGCCGGGCCGCCTGGCCCGGATGGCGGCCATGGCCTCCGGCTGGGGCTGGCCCAGGGTCATCAGCAGCAGGGCCGCCACCAGCCCGGTGCGGCCGCTCCCTCCGTGACAGTGCATGGCCAGGTGCCTGCCCTCGCGCAGCAGGGCGAGCAGTTGCGGCAGCACGGGAGGCCAGGCTTGCTCGAAGGCTTCATCGGGGGCCTCATCGTCCGCTATGGGCAGGTGGAACCAGGCCATGCCCCTGGCCCTGACCAGTGAGCCGAGGGACCCTGCGCCGCGTGCTGCCAGCTCATCCTCCGTCATCAGCGTGAGCACACCGCCGGCACCGGCCAGCTGCAACTGGGCCAGGGCGAGGGGCAGGGCAACCTGCTGGTTGCCGGGGCAGGGGGTGAGCAACAGCTGACCGTCGAGGCGCTGAACCTCCAGGCTCCAGAAGGGGTGGGCACTGAGCATGAGGATCCTTGTCGGTGCTGAGAGGGTGTCAAACGAACTTGTTGGCCCCCTGTTTGAGTGCGGCACAGCATAGAGGGCGCGGGTGCGATGTCAATCTGCGTTGTGTTCGGCCCGGTTTACGGGCAGAGTCTAAAAAAATTGAGCGATGGAAGGAGTAGAGATGAGAAACCTGGATCAACTGGACTTGGACATCCTGGCCCATCTGTTTCGCGATGCGGGCATGACCAACAAGGATTTGGCGGCCCTGGTCGGGGTGGCTCCCTCCACCTGCCTGGAGCGGGTGCGCAAGCTGCAACAGGACGGGGTGCTGAAGGGCGCTCACTGCGAAGTGGATTATCAGGCCCTGGGCGGCCATATCCAGGCCATGGTCTCCCTGCAGCTGGCGCGCCACAGCCGGCAGATCATAGATGCGTTTCGCGATGCCATACTGGCGTTGCCCGAGGTGATCAGCCTGTTTCACATGGGTGGCAAGGATGATTTCCTGGTGCACCTCTGCGTCGCCGACACCGAGCACCTGCGCAATTTCGTGTTCGATCACTTCACCTCCCGGGAAGAGGTGGTGCACCTCGAGACCTCCCTGGTGTTCGAGCACAGGTTCAGCCGCTCCCTGCCCTGCTTCACTCACCCCTGAGCGTCAGGGAAGCCTAACCCAGAAATAAGTTTGCATCATTTCAGCTGGCCTTGAGCCCCTTGATACAGAAACGAAAAAATGCCAATGAGTTGTCTCATTGGCTTTTTGCTATGGGTGATGATCAGGGTCTGGTCGGCTGGATCTCCTTGGGCTCCAGCGTGATGACCGCATTGCCGGCGGCGCCGGGATACTGGTGGTAGCTCTGGTCCTGCTCCAGGGTGTAGAAGGTGTCCAGGTAGTCGTCGTTGTTGGTCATCCAGGAGTCGGGCAGCGCCTTGACGATGCGGCCGCCGAGATCGAGGAAGGGGAGGGCTTCCGGCACGCCGCCGGCGGTGAAGCCGAGCTTCAGCGCCTCGATCAGCAGGGCGCTCAGCTCCTTGTAGTTGACGTTGTCATCCTGCTCCATCATGACGAGGTCGACTGCGCCCCAGCGATAGCGATCCCAGTACACCAGGATCTGGTTCGGGTTGTAATCCGTGTTGTCATGGTCGAGGTAGGGCATGTCGACTATGTCCACCACGGGTTCGTCCCGGCCGGGATTGACCCCGGCCACGACGGCGTAGACCTCGGCGGCGCCGAGCAACCAGGGCTCCTGATCGTCCTGCAGCCTGATCTTCTTGAGGATGCTGGTCTTGAGGGGCGCCGTGTTGTCGGCAGCACGAGGGGCCACCTGCATGTCGGCGGCAGCCAGCGCCTTGCGCATCACCTTCAGACCGGCATTCTTGGCCTTGACGGGATCGGCCTCCACTACCAGCACGGGTCGCGCCGGTGGCTGGTTCACATCGAGGTAGACCGGATTGCCGGCGCCATCGAAGGCTTCGATGGCGCTCCAGCTCTTCTCATCGCCGCTCGGCACGTAGGCAATCAGCGGCTCTGTTCCCTGCTTGAGCGCATTGGCCTGCTCGGGGTTGGCCAGTCGCAACTGCATCAGCTGTTTGACTTCACCCTCCAGCCCTTGCCGGTTGATGGCGGCCTGATTGGCATCGGTGGCTTGGCGCTTCAGCCTGGGGCTCGCCTTTTGCAGCAGGTTGGGCAGCGGACTCTGGTACTCCTGATTGGCGAGCAGGGGCAGCAGATTCTTCTGCTGCAGTGCGAGCTGGCGTGCCAGCTCCCTGTCTGTGTCGGCGGCATGGGCACTGGCGGTGCCCAGCAGGGTCAGCAATAAAATGACAGCCTGATTCCTCATTCTTCTTCTCCAGTATTGAGTCTGACAGAGGCGCGTATCGGGAAGAATCTGCGCCTCCTCCTCACTAGACGGGAATGGGGTTCGCCTGTGAACCATCCTTGCCGAATTATGTGCTGTGTCTCACTAGGGTCTCCCCAGATGGTCAGGTCAGGCGCGGAGTCGGTTGACTTGATGCAGCGCCACGCCGACCAGCAATCCCCAGCAGGCGGAACCGACACCGAGCAGGCTGATCCCCGAGGCCGTGATGAGGAAGGTGAGCAGCGCGGCTTCCCGCTCTTCATCCTGCTGCAGCGCCCCGTGCAGGCTGCTGCCTATGGTGCCGAGCAGTGCCAGCCCGGCCACGCAGGTCACCAGCGCGGTGGGAAAGGCGCTGAACAAGGCGACCACGGTCGCCCCGAAGCAACCGGTCAGCAGGTAGAAGCAACCCGCCCACACGGCGGCGGGCCAGCGGCGAGCGGCGTCGGGATCCACCTCCTTGCCCATGCAGATGGCGGCCGTGATGGCGGCCAGGTTGAAGGCGTAACCACCGAACGGGGCCAGCAGCAGACCGGTAAGGCCGGTCCAGCCGATCAGGGAAGAGGTGGCCGGTTGATAACCATGGGCACGGAGGATCGCGATGCCCGGCATGTTTTGCGACGTCATGGTGACCAGGAACAGCGGCAGCGCTATCCCCAGCATGGCGTTGATGGAAAAGGTTGGCGAGATCCACACCGGGCTGGAGAGCTGCCAGTGGATCTCAGTCAGCTGCAACTCGCCCCTCAGGGCGCAGAGCAGCATGCCGGTGGCCAGGACCAGCACCATGGTATAGCGGGGCCAGAGGTGGCGGCCAAGCAAGAAAGCCAGCAGCAAGGCGCCAAGCAGCAGGGGATCCTGGGGGGCCACCTTGAACAGGTCCAGCCCGAATCTGAGCAGCACCCCGGCCAGCATGGCGGCGGCCAGCGGAGCCGGAATGTGGCGCATCAGCCTGTCAAACCAGCCGCTGATGCCGCACAGGGTGATCAGCAAGGAGGAGATGATGAAGGCGCCTATGGCCTCCGCCAGGCTGAAATTGCCCAGGCTGGTGATAAGCAGGGCGGCCCCTGGTGTTGACCAGGCGGTCAGCACGGGGATGCGGTAATAGAGGGAGAGGCCGATGCAGCTCACGCCCATGCCGATACCCAGCGTCCATAGCCAGGAGGATACCTGGGCTGCATCGGCGCCGGCGGCGGTAGCCGCCTGAATGATCAGTACGACCGAACTGGTATAGCCAACCAGGACGGCGATAAGGCCTGCGACCAGGTGAGGGAGAGCAAAGGGCATAGCGACATCCTTGTGTATGCTGATAGCTTGTGCGTTATTGCGTACAATATGGCTTTGACTATAGCGGTGTGCGCTATAGCGCACAAGGTGAAGATGCAGCATTCGGGAGAGGGCGTATGCAGGAGATGAATCGGCATCTGGCTCAGCGATTGAAAGGGCTGCGTGCCGAACTGGGGTGGAGTCTGGATGTGGCTGCCCGCGAGACCGGGGTGAGCAAGGCCATGCTGGGGCAGATAGAGCGGGGGGAATCCAGCCCGACGGTGGCGACCCTGTGGAAGATTGCCACCGGGTTTCGGGTCTCCTTCTCCAGCTTTATCGAGCCGACCCCGGCAGTGACGGGGGCAACGCTCTATCGCATCGCCGATGACATTCGCCAGCAACCGGCGGGCGAAGGTATGCAGGTGGCGCCGCTGTTCCCCTATGAAGGCCGGTTCGGTTTCGAGCTGTTCGAGTTGACCCTGCTACCCGGCTATCAACGGGAATCTGAACCCCACGAACCCGGGGTGACCGAACATGTCATCGTCATCAGCGGGGCGATGGAGGTGCTGGTCGATGGGCAGTGGCGTTCACTGGATCAGGGGGAAGCCGTTCGCTTCGCCGCCGATCGTCCCCACGGTTACCGCAATCTGGGAATAGCCCCGGCCGTTTTCCACAATCTGATCCACTATCCCGCCACTCGCCCCTGATGGCTAACCCGGACGACCGTCCGCTCTGGGGCGGGTCAGGATGGGGGTGTAAACCCAGACAAACAGGCCATAGGCCGCTATCCAGCTCCAGCCGCTCAGGTTCCATCCCGTCATCGTCAAACTGGGCCAATACAGAGGGAGCAAGACCCGCATGAAGGCAGAGAGGATCACCAGCGCGAATGCCAGGGTGATCCTGCGCCCGACATGCAGGGCCCTGCCGCTGTGACCGAGTGACACCCTGGCA
>NZ_CP144265.1:410000-772500 GCF_046581335.1 Aeromonas sp. DSM 116730
TAATTGCGATGGGGGGACGGAGAAGGCTAGGTGGGCCAGGCGACGGTTGTCCTGGTGAAAGTGCGTAGGTGGTGTTTCTAGGCAAATCCGGAGACACAACACTGAGACACGAGACGAAGCCACTACGGTGGTGAAGCCATTGATGCCCTGCTTCCAGGAAAAGCCTCTAAGCTTCAGATTACAAGTCATCGTACCCCAAACCGACACAGGTGGTCGGGTAGAGAATACCAAGGCGCTTGAGAGAACTCGGGTGAAGGAACTAGGCAAAATAGAACCGTAACTTCGGGAGAAGGTTCGCTCTTGACAGTGAAGTCCCTTGCGGATGGAGCAGTTGGGAGTCGCAGTGACCAGATGGCTGGGACTGTTTATCAAAAACACAGCACTCTGCAAACACGAAAGTGGACGTATAGGGTGTGACACCTGCCCGGTGCCGGAAGGTTAATTGATGGGGTTAGCGCAAGCGAAGCTCTTGATCGAAGCCCCGGTAAACGGCGGCCGTAACTATAACGGTCCTAAGGTAGCGAAATTCCTTGTCGGGTAAGTTCCGACCTGCACGAATGGTGTAACCATGGCCATGCTGTCTCCACCCGAGACTCAGTGAAATCGAATTCGCCGTGAAGATGCGGTGTACCCGCGGCTAGACGGAAAGACCCCGTGAACCTTTACTACAGCTTGGCACTGAACATTGAACCTACATGTGTAGGATAGGTGGGAGGCTTTGAAGGCGTGACGCCAGTTGCGCTGGAGCCGTCCTTGAAATACCACCCTTGTATGTTTGATGTTCTAACGCAGGGCCCTGAATCGGGCTCGCGGACAGTGCCTGGTGGGTAGTTTGACTGGGGCGGTCTCCTCCCAAAGAGTAACGGAGGAGCACGAAGGTTGGCTAATCCTGGTCGGACATCAGGAGGTTAGTGCAATGGCATAAGCCAGCTTAACTGCGAGACGGACAGGTCGAGCAGGTACGAAAGTAGGTCATAGTGATCCGGTGGTTCTGAATGGAAGGGCCATCGCTCAACGGATAAAAGGTACTCCGGGGATAACAGGCTGATACCGCCCAAGAGTTCATATCGACGGCGGTGTTTGGCACCTCGATGTCGGCTCATCACATCCTGGGGCTGAAGTCGGTCCCAAGGGTATGGCTGTTCGCCATTTAAAGTGGTACGCGAGCTGGGTTCAGAACGTCGTGAGACAGTTCGGTCCCTATCTGCCGTGGGCGTTGGATGATTGAAGGGAGTTGCTCCTAGTACGAGAGGACCGGAGTGAACGAACCTCTGGTGTTCGGGTTGTCACGCCAGTGGCACTGCCCGGTAGCTAAGTTCGGAATCGATAACCGCTGAAAGCATCTAAGCGGGAAGCGAGCCCTGAGATGAGTCATCCCTGACCCCTTGAGGGTCCTAAAGGGCCGTTGGAGACCACAACGTTGATAGGTGGGGTGTGTAAGCGCGGCGACGTGTTGAGCTAACCCATACTAATTACCCGTGAGGCTTAACCATACAACACCCAAGAAGTGTTTCTGGCCTTGTAGCAAGTGAACGAACTACTACCTAATTCAGTGATAATGACAAAGCAAACTAGCTAAGTCGTTATTCACGTCAGCTTTCCGAGATTGAAGATTTTGCCTGGCGGCCATAGCGCCGTGGAACCACCTGATCCCATGCCGAACTCAGAAGTGAAACGCGGTAGCGCCGATGGTAGTGTGGCATTCGCCATGCGAGAGTAGGACACTGCCAGGCACCCAATACAAGAAACCCCGCTCATCGAGCGGGGTTTTTTATTGTCTGAAGTTCCACCAAACCTGCCACTGCTCGTCGAGATCTCGTCTGATTATTCCTTGAGTTCACCAGTTTCGTCACCTGTTGGTGCTCATGACCTCCGGCTTCCGAGGCTTCGTATGCCGCCACGCCTGGATCTGCACTCTCACCGGTTTTCCATTTGATTCCTCACGCGGCGCTATCCTGCTGAAAGCCGGCGTCGGGCCTGCAATTGGGGTTGTATCTGCATCATAACTCGGTAGAGTAAAGGGCATTCCGGGTTTGCCCATACCGTGCCTTTGCTTCTCCATCTGGTATGAGAGCATCCCACCCGTTTTCATTCACCTTCAGTCAGTGGTACCGATATGGAACAAGTAAACAAGTCTACTTTCAGCGATGTGTTGGAATATGTGCGTATGTCCCGTCGTCAGAACAAGCTCAAGCGTGAAATCGCGGACAACGAGAAGAAGATCCGTGACAACCAGAAGCGGGTGCTGTTGCTCGACAACCTGAGTGACTATATCAAGCCCGGCATGAGCATCGATGAGGTGCAGGCCATCATCGCCAACATGCGCACCGATTACGAAGAGCGTGTTGATGATCACATCATCAAGAATGCCGAGCTTTCCAAGGAGCGCAAAGAGCTGAGCACCAAGCTCAAGGGCATGAGTACCAGCAAGTAAGCCCACATCGCCATTCTCGAACACCGGCTTCCAGCCGGTGTTTCATTTCCACTCCGCAGCTCGGATCTCTCGCCGTACTGCAACAATCGGCTCCCATTTTTACAAGCGCCCTGTTAACATCGCTGCAAAGCGGTCAATAGTTTTCAAGCCCTTGACTTGAAACGACTAAGCTTGATTGAAAGACAATAAATTGCGCAACCATGGTGGGGCTGATATGGGCGCATCAAAACAGACGGATTCGAACAAAGTGGCATCTCAGGATTCATCCGTACCGCATGCGGACGGGCAATATCAGCGCAAGCGTCGCCCCTGGTGGCGCTGGTTGTTCTGTTTCATCTTTTTGCTTTGCCTGGCTGCCGTGATCGCCCTGGTCGGTTATGAAATGAAGACCTCCCGATTGCAGTCGCAGGAGATCTCCCGTTATGCCGCCAAGCTGACTTATGAGCTGGAACCCGGTCCCAGCAAGCAGATCACCTTCCCGGATGATGGCCCCTTCGACAAGCGACTCGGTTATGTGCTGATGCCCATGATCCAGGAGCGCCTCATCCAGCGTGGCTATCAGGTGAG
Organism: Aeromonas sp. DSM 116730; assembly: GCF_046581335.1. NCBI lineage: Bacteria > Pseudomonadati > Pseudomonadota > Gammaproteobacteria > Aeromonadales > Aeromonadaceae > Aeromonas > Aeromonas sp. DSM 116730. The sequence continues at coordinate 413,002 of NZ_CP144265.1, forward strand.
CGAGCAGGTGCGTTTTTCCGATGCGCTCTACAACTACGCCAGCCATGGTTTCTTCGTCCCCTATACCGAGAAGGTGCAGGCGGGGCTGACTCTGCACGACTGCCGTGCCGAGCCTTTCTATCAATACAAGTACCCGACCCATTACTATCCTGATTTCAACTCCATCCCTCCTCTGGTCATACAGTCGCTGCTGTTTATCGAGAACCGGGAGCTGCTGAGCAACGAGCAGCCACTGGCCAACCCGGCGGTAGACTGGCCCCGTTTTGCCAAGGCTGCACTGTCCCAGGTGGGCAAGGCGCTGGACATGCAGGATCAATCCGCCGGCGGCAGTACGCTGGCGACCCAGGTGGAGAAGTATCGTCACTCCCCTGATGGTTTGACCCTGTCCCCCACCGAGAAGATCCGCCAGATGGCCTCGGCCAGCGTGCGGGCCTATCGATTGGGGCCAGAAACCCTGGAAGCACGCAAACTGGTGGCCTGGGCCTATCTCAACTCGGTACCGCTCTCCGCTGCCCCGGGCTATGGCGAGGTGCACGGCCTGGGGGATGGTCTCTGGGTCTGGTTTGGTGCCGATGTGGATGAGGTGAATCGCCTGCTGGATCCCGCTCGCAATCAGGATGCCACCCTGGCCGAGCAGGGGCTGGCGCTGCGCCAGGTCGTCTCCCTGATGATTGCCCACCGTCGCCCCTCCTACTATCTGGCCCAGGGACGGGAGGCGCTCTCGACCCTGACTGACAGCTACCTGCGTCTGTTCGTGCAGGAGGGCATGATCACGCCGCCCCTGATGGAGTCGGCACTCAAGGCCAAGCTTGCGTTCCGTGACTTCCTGCAGGCGCCGGCGATCACCCGGGTCAATAACAACAAGGGGTTGCAGGTCGCGCGCACCCGCCTCAGTCGCCAGCTCGGGGTTCAGCTCTATGATCTGGACCGCATGGATCTGACGGCGGATACGACCCTCAACATGCCGCTGCAAAATGACGTCTCCCGTTATCTGCAGCAGTTGGCGGACCCCACATTCGCCGCCCAGGTGGGGCTGTTTGGTGAGCGCCTGCTCTCGCCGGAGAAGACGGGGGACGTGAGATACAGCTTCACCCTGTTCGAGAAGACGCCGGAAGGGGTCAAGGTGCGGGTGCAGACCGACAACACGGATCAGCCGTTCGACATCAACGAGGGCAGCAAGCTGGAGCTGGGCTCTACCGCCAAGCTGCGGGTGCTGACCACCTATCTTGAGATAGTGACCGAGCTGCATGACAGCTACGGGAACATGCCGGCCGAGAGCCTGCGCAAGATAGAGGTCTCCGATCAGGACAACATTAGCCGTTGGGCCATTGCCTACCTGATGAGTGCCAAGGACAAGAGCCTGCCCGTGATGCTGGAGGCGGCGCTGGATCGCAAATACTCCGCCAGCCCCTACGAGGGCTTCTTCACCGGCGGCGGCATGCACACCTTCAACAACTTCCGCAAGGAAGACAATGGCCGCATTCCGCCTATCCGTGACGCCTTGCGTGAATCCATCAACCTGCCCTTCGTGCGGCTGATGCGGGACATAGTGCGCTACAGCCTCTACAAGGAAGGCAACCGCGCCCAATTGCTCAAGGATGACAAGGATCCCCGTCGTACCGAGTATCTGGCCAAGTTTGCCGACAAGGAGGGCCAGACCTATCTGCTGCGCTTCTGGCGCAAATATCGCGGCAAGACCACGGATGAGCAGCTCGATACCTTCCTCGACGGCCTCAAGCCGAGCGCGGTGCGCCTCGCGGCCGTGCATCGCTATCTGATGCCGGAAGCGTCACAGGCCGACTTTGCCGCCTTCCTGGCGAAGCGCCTGCCGCGGGACAAGCTGAGCGACAAGCGAGTCGAGCAGCTCTATACCAGCTATGGTCCTGGTAAGTATTCACTGCCGGATCAAGGCTATATCGCCCGCGTCCACCCGCTGGAGCTGTGGCTGCTTTCCTATCTCAGGGAGTTTGACAAGGCTACCTTCGCCGATGCGGTTGCGGCCAGCCGGGATGAGCGTCAGGAGGTCTACAGCTGGCTGTTCAAGACCCGCCATCGCAGCGCCCGGGATAGCCGGATCCGCACCATGCTGGAGGTCGAGGCCTTCCTCGACATCCATCAGCGCTGGGCACGCCTGGGTTATCCGTTTGATCACCTGGTTCCCTCCCTGGCGACCGCCCTGGGCAGCTCGGGTGACAGACCCGCCGCTTTGGCTGAGTTGATGGGGATCATCCAGAACGGCGGGATGCGGGCACCGACCCTGCGGATTGAGCATCTCTCTTTTGCCAAGGACACGCCCTTCGCTACCGCGTTCGAACCGGCCAACACCCAGGGTGTGCGGGTGATGCCCGCCGAGGTGGCCACCGCCCTGCGCAATGCCCTGTCCAAGGTGGTGGAAGGCGGCACGGCACGGCGCATCGCCGGTGCCTTTGCCTTGCAGGATGGCACTGTGCTGTCGTTGGGGGGCAAGACGGGGACGGGGGACAACAGGATCGAGACTGTCGGTCGCTACGGCAATGTCACCAGCTCGCTGGCGCGCAACCGGACAGCGACCTTTGTCTTCTATATAGGGGATGATCACTTCGGCACCCTGACGGCCTATGTGCCTGGCAGCCAGTCCGACAAGTTTCGCTTCACCTCGGCACTGCCGGTACAGGTCCTCAAGGGGATGGCGCCCTTGCTGGTGCCCTATCTGCAACCGGGCACTCACACCCAGTGTTTGCCGGGCAGCTGACGGCGCATAAAAAACGGGGCCAGCTTGGCCCCGTTTTTGTTTCTGTCGGCGACAGGTGTCCCGCGCCGGCATCATGACTTACAGCAGATGTTCTATCTCGCCGCGCAGGTACTGGTACATCTCGCGATAGGCTACCGGCGGCTTGTTCAGCTCCCGCTCCTTGTTGGCGGTGCGGATCAGCTGACGCAGCTTCTGGCGATCCAGCTCGTGGAACTGGGACATCAGTTCGTTGAGAGCGCTGTCACCCTCGGTGATCAGGCGCTCACGCCACTGCTCCAGCCGGTGCAGGCGGGCATTCACGGTGGAGTGACGCATCTTGATGATGGAGAGGGCTTCCTCGATCTGCTCTATATCCCGGCTGCGCATCAGGCGGCCGATGAACTGCAGGTGGCGGCGGAAGGACTCGTCCTTTTTGGGTTTGAGCTTGCGGCCCAGCTCGACGGCTTCGGCCAACTCTTCATCCAGCGGGATCCGTTCCAGCTCGCTGTGGCTCAGGGAGACGATCTCGGCCCCCAGTTTCTGCAGTGCCTCGGCGTCGCGCTTGAGCTGGCTCTTGCTTGGACCCCAATCGTCCAATTCGTTGTCGTCTTGATACTGACTCATCGGTCTCTGATTCCTGTCATTCGCGTTGGGGGATATGTTACCAGCTTCTCCCGCTGGGCGCAGGGGTCTGATATGCTTAGCCCCTTTCCTTCCTTCATACAGATGTGAGTTATGGACCAGCAAGATCAAATCCGCCAGGATCAAGCCCATCTCGAGGCGGTGGTCGCCGAGGCCCTGGAGATAGCCAAGGGGCTGGGTGCCGGGCTTGCGGAAGTCTCCATCAGCAAGCAGACAGGGCTGTCGGTGAATACCCGGGGCTGTGAGCTGGAAAGCATCGAGTTCAACAAGGATGGAGCGCTCGGCATCGCCGTCTATCGCAATGGCTGCAAGGGATCTTCTTCGACCACGGATCTCGGCAAGCCTGCCATCCGCGCCGCCGTCGAAGCGGCCATGGAGATTGCCCGCCATACCTCCCCCGATGAATATGCCGGCCTGGCGGATGCCGAACTGCTGGCCTGGGATGCCCCGGATCTGCAACTCTGTCACTCAATCGAGCTGGATCCCCAGCGTGGCATCGAGCTGGCCATCGAGTGCGAGCGGCTGGCCCTGGGGCGTGATGCCCGCATCAAGCACTCCGATGGCGCCAGCTTTTCAAGCCATCTGGGGGTCAAGGTCTATGGCAACAGCCATGGCTTCGTCAAAGGCTATGCGGCGTCGCGCAACTCCCTGAGCTGCGTGCTGATCGGCGAGCAGGATGGGGACATGCAGCGGGACTATGGCTACTCCTCCAGCCGCGCCCTCTCCGGCCTCTGGACCCCGCAGCGTATCGCTGACGAGGCGGTGGAGCGTACCGTCTCCCGTCTGGGGGCCCGCAAGATCAGCACCCGCCACGCCCCCGTGCTGTTTCATCCCGACACCGCCGCCGGCCTGTGGGGCCATCTGGTGATGGCCATCAGCGGCGGCAACCTCTATCGCAAGTCGAGCTTCCTGCTGGATAAACTGGGCAAGCAGATACTGCCTGAGTGGCTCAGCATTCGGGAGTTTCCACACCTGCTGGGGGGGCTTGCCAGTACCCCCTTCGACGGTGAAGGGGTACGCACCCGCGACATGGACATAGTCCGCAACGGCGAGCTGATGAGTTGGCTGCTCACCTCCTACTCGGCCCGCAAACTGGGGTTGACCACCACGGGCCACGCCGGTGGCATCCATAACTGGCAGGTTTCCAATACCGGCCAGGATTTCCAGGGCATGCTCAAAGAGATGGGTACCGGCCTGCTGGTGACCGAGCTGATGGGGCAGGGGGTCAACATCGTCAATGGTGACTACTCCCGCGGCGCCGCCGGTTTCTGGGTGGAAAATGGCGAGATCCTCTATCCGGTTGAGGAGATCACCATAGCCGGCAACCTGGCCGATATGTTCAGTACCCTGGTGGCGGTGGGGAACGACGAGGACGAGCGCTCCAGCCTCAAGACGGGCTCTGTGCTGGTCGAGCAGATGAAGCTGGCGGGGCACTAAGCCGCCAGACTCCGGTGTCTAGTCCTGAAATAGGTTTACACATTTTCGTCTAGCTTCACGTGACTCAGAGCCCCCGATGCACCGCATCGGGGGTTCTGTATTTCAACGCATGATGCGGTCGCTCCAGGTTGTAAATATCCACCGCCTCACTCACCATCTCCCGCGCTTGCGCCAGGTCCTGCGGGCTTTGCAACAACAACTCCCCTTTCAAAATCCCGTTCACCCGCTCCGCCAACGCATTCTGGTAACAGTCATAACCATCCGTCATCGAGCATTTCACCCCGTGCCGGGCATGCAGCGCCTGATAGAAGCCCGAGCAATACTGCACGCCGCGGTCCGAGTGATGGATAAGCTCCCCGCCGCCACGCCGTTGCTTCAGTGCTTTCTTGAACGCCATCGCCACCGACTCGGCGTGCATCCCTTCGTGCACGTGATGGCCCACTATCTTGCGTGAGTAAGCATCCGTCACCAGGCTCAGGTACAGCGGCCCGCTCCTGGCTGGCAGATAGGTGATGTCGGCGACCCAGACCTGCTCCGGCCCCGCCTTGAGCAAGTTGGGATGACGGTAGAAACGGTGAAAGCTGTGGGTGGTCTTGTGATACGCCCGCCTGGACTGCACCAGCAGGCGGTGCTCGGCCAATATCTGAAACAGCCTGTCCCGCCCGACCTTCAGCCCGCCATCATCCTGACCCTGAAGCAGATAATGCAGCTTGCGGGTGCCCACCCGCGGTTGCCGCAGCCGTATCTGACGCACTAAGCGCACCACCTGCAACCCCTGTGCATGGCGCAGGTCGGCAACTCGATTGCGCTTGTAGTAAGCCTGACGGCTTATTCCCAGAAACAGGCAAGCCCTGACGATGCTCAGCCTCTCGACTTGCCGCAGCGAGAGGACTTGCCGGGTCGCTTTTTTACGATGGAGACGCCGTAATCATTCTTCAGCACATCGACCACGGCCTCAAAGAACTGGGCCTTCTGGCTCATCAGCGCCAGCTGCTGCTCGAGTTCCTTGATTCGCTGTTCGGGCGTCTGGTTGTCGGGGTCAAGCATGGTGATGCTCCTGCCGGCGCGCACAGAAGCCCCCTGGCTCCAATCTTGCCGACCATGTTTACGCAACCATACCAGAACGGTGGAGCGGCCCTGAATGCCATAACGGGCCTGAGCCTGTTTGTAGGTGAGCTCGCCTTTTTCAATCTGCTCGACCAGCGCCAGTTTAAAAGTCAGCGAGTAATCGCGCTGTGTCCTTTTCACACCTTGTCCCATCGGATTCTCCATTTATGTGGGGGAAAGGTGTAAACCATATTCAGGACGGGACACGGAAATGAAAAAGGCCCCCTCGCCTGGCGAGGGGGCCTTTTTAGTGCTCATCGGCAAGGGGTGATGATCACTCCTTGATGCGCTCTATGCAGCCGCCCAGGCCTTGCAGCTTGTGCTCTATGTCTTCATAGCCACGGTCGATGTGATAGATGCGCTCGACCATGGTGGTGCCCTCGGCCACGAAGCCGGCGAGGACCAGGCTGGCGGAGGCGCGCAGATCGGTTGCCATCACCTGGGCACCCTTGAGTTGTTCGGTGTCGCGGCAGATTGCCACGTTACCCTGCAGTTCGATGTCAGCACCCATACGTACCAGCTCGGGCACGTGCATGAAGCGGTTCTCGAAGATGGTCTCGGTGACCATGCCGGTGCCCTTGGCCACGGCGTTCAGTACGGTGAACTGCGCCTGCATGTCGGTCGGGAAGGCCGGGTAGGGGGCCGTCTTGATGGTGACCGGCTTGAGGGTGCGACCCGTCATGTCGAGGGAGATCCAGTCTTCCCCCTTCTCGATGAGCGCACCGGCCTCTTCCAGCTTGACGAGGACGGCTTCCAGCAGGGAAGGGTCGGTCTTGCGGCAGGTGATCTTGCCCCCGGTGACGGCGGCACCGACCAGGAAGGTACCGGTTTCGATACGGTCTGGCTGCACGCTGTAGCTGCCGCCGTGCAGACGCTCGACGCCATCGATGGTCAGGGTGTCGGTGCCCGCACCCTGGATCTTGGCGCCCAGGGTGTTGAGGAAGTTGGCGAGATCGACCACTTCCGGCTCGCGGGCGGCGTTTTCGATCACGGTGCGACCGTCCGCCAGGGTGGCGGCCATCATCAGGTTCTCGGTACCGGTGACAGAGATCATGTCCATCAGGATGTGGGCACCCTTGAGGCGACCGTCGACACGGGCCTTGATGTAGCCATCTTCGATGGCGATCTTGGCGCCCATCAGCTCGAGGCCGTGAACGTGCAGGTTGACCGGGCGGGCACCGATGGCGCAGCCACCGGGCAGGGAGACGTCAGCCGCGCCGAAACGGGCGGCCAGTGGGCCCAGCGCCAGTATGGAGGCGCGCATGGTCTTCACCAGCTCGTAGGGGGCGACGTGGTTGTTCACGGCGCCGGTCAGCACGGTCACGTTGCCGTTGACCTTGGTGCTGGCACCCAGCATCTCCAGCAGCTTGAGGGTAGTGCCTACGTCTTTGAGGCGCGGCACGTTCGAGAGCTGGATCTCCTCGTCGCACAGCAGGGTGGCGAACAGGATCGGCAGGGCGGCGTTTTTGGCGCCGGAGATGGTCACTTCACCGGAGAGGGTGCAGGGGCCGGTGATCTTGAATTTGTCCATTTACTTAGATACCAAATCAGGAGGGCATTAGGAATTTACGTTCGCGCTTCCATTCGGCATCGGTAAAGGCCTTGATGGAGAGGGCGTGGATGGCGTTGCTGGCGATCTTGTCCATCAGCGGGGCATAGATGGCCTGCTGCTTCTTGACCCGGCTCATGCCGTCAAACATGTCGCCGACCGCAATCACCTGATAGTGACTGCCGTCGCCTTTGACATGGACTTCGGACAATGGCAAGGCCTCAAGGAGTATCGCTTCAATTTCAGAGACTTGCATTATGCGTCCTCGGTGTTGGGCGGGGTGGGTTGAAACAGACTGGCCACACCGTACAGCTTGGCCAGGGTATAAAAATCAGTGGAGGCGCCCACCAGTTGCGGCGTGGCCCCCCGTGTCAGGGTGGCTTTGGCCCACTTGACCAGCAGGGCCAGGCCGGCGGAATCCAGGGTGGTGACCCCGCTCATATCGAGCGCATCATCTTGCCACCACTCGGATCGCCGTTGCCACAGGGCGTTGACCTGCGGTGCCTGCAGCTCCCCCTGGAGTGTCATGACTTGAGCACCAGCGGCTTGGCATTGTGCTCGCGCAACTGGGCGATCACCGCATCTATGCCGTTCTGGCGAATGAGGCCACCGAGCTCGCTCTGCTTGGCGGAGAGCAGGCTGATCCCTTCGGCAACCATGTCGAAGGCCTTCCATTCACCTGTCTTGTTGTTCTTGCGCAGCTTGAACTCGAGGAAGATGTCCGGTTTGCCGGCCTCTTTCACGCTGACGTTGACGGCGGTGATGTTGCTGTCACCGGGCGCCTTGCCCGGCTGGACCTTGACGGTCTGCTTGTCGAAATGGGCCAGGGCATCGGCGTAGGAGCTCACCATGTACTCGGTGAACACCTGGACGAAGGCATCGCGCTGGGCCGGGGTGGTTTCCTTGATCTGGTTGCCAAGCACCTTGTAGGCGGCGAAGCGGTTGTCCACATAGGGCAGCAGCTCTTCGCGGATGATCACCCGCAGGTGATCCGGGTTGCTCTTGACCTGGGACTTGTCCGCCTTCAGGCGGGCGAAGGTCTGCTGGGCAGCCTGATCCACCAGGGCATAGGGATCGGCGGCATTGACCGCCGCCAGGGCGGAGACGGAAAACAGCATGCTGGTCATCAGGCCCAGCAGCAGGGCGATCTTCTTGAACATGGTTACTCCTTGGTTGCTGGCGTATCGGTGGCCGGGGAAGACTGGCTGTAGAGGAACTTGCCAATCAGGTCTTCCAGCACTATGGCAGACTTGGTGTCTTCGATCATATCGCCATCCTTGAGCATGCTGGTGCCCATCTCTTCATCGGTGAAGCCCGGTGCCAGGCCGACATACTGCTCGCCCAGCAGACCCGAGGTCAGGATGGAGAGGGTGCTGGTTTCGGAGAACTCGCCGGCACTCTTTTGCATCTGCAGGGAGACGATGGGTACCTGGCTCTTGGCATCCAGCGTGATGTCGCTGACTCGACCGACGACGACGCCGCCGACCTTGACCGGCGAGCGCACTTTCAGGCCGCCGATATTATCGAAATGGGCGCGCAGGGTATAGGTTTCTCCTTCCGGTTTGAAACTCAATCCCGCCACTTGCAGTGCCAACGCCAGAATGGCTGCGATGCCAGCCAGCATGAAGGCACCGACCAGGAATTCTACTTTGCTGAACTTCATCTTTCCCTTATCCAAACATGACTGCGGTGAGTATAAAATCCAGACCGAGCACGGCCAGGGATGAGTGGACCACGGTACGGGTCGTCGCCTGACTGATCCCGGCCGAGGTCGGCTTGGCATCATAGCCATTGAAGAGCGCGATCCAGGTCACCACCAGAGCGAATATCACACTCTTGATGGCCCCTTGCATGATGTCGTCCTGCCAGTCGACGGAGGCCTGCATGGCAGACCAGAAACTGCCCTCATCCACCCCCAGCCAGTCGACCCCGACCAGTTTGCCGCCGAAGATGCCGATCAGGCTGAACATGAAGGCCAGCAGCGGCATGCTGATGACGCCAGCCCAGAAACGGGGGGCTACTACCCGGCGCAGCGGGTCCACCGCCATCATCTCCAGGCTGGAGAGCTGCTCGGTGGCCTTCATCAGGCCGATCTCGGCGGTGAGGGCCGAACCCGCACGACCGGCAAACAGCAGGGCGGTGACCACAGGGCCCAGCTCCCGCAGCAGGGAGAGGGAGACCAGAGGCCCCAGACTCTGCTCGGCGCCGAAGTCCTTCAGTACGTTGTAACCCTGCAAGGAGAGCACCATGCCGATGAAGAGACCCGACACCAGTATGATGGCGACCGATTGTACCCCCACCACATAGAGCTGCTGTACCAGCAGGGGGAAGTGCTTGCGGGGCTCGGGTTTGCCCGCCAACGCGTGAAACAGCATTATGGTGGCGCGGCCGACGGCGCTGATGAAGCGCACCCCGCTCCGCCCCAGCTTGCTTATCTGACTTATGAACATCACAGATCCTGTAGCAGGTCGCCTGCCGGAAAATGAAACGGAACAGGACCGTCGGGCAATCCCTTGAGGAACTGCTCGACCTCGGGATTGTGCTCCTCGCGAAGTTGCTCCGGCGTGCCCTGTGCCACCACCCTGCGGTTGGCGATGATGTAGGCGTAGTCGGCGATGCTGAGCACCTCCTTCACATCGTGGGTGACGATGACGGAGGTGATGCCGAGGGCATCGTTGAGTTCCTTGATGAGCTTGACCAGCACCGCCATGGTAATGGGATCCTGGCCGACGAAGGGCTCGTCATACATGATGAGATCCGGATCCAGTGCTATGGATCTGGCCAGGGCCGCACGACGGGCCATGCCGCCGGAGAGCTCGGAGGGCATCAGGCGGGCGGCACCACGCAGACCCACCGCCTGCAACTTCATCATGACGATGGTGTGGATCAGCTCTTCCGGCAGACCCGAGTGTTCGCGCAGCGGGAAGGCCACGTTGTCGAACACCGTCATGCCGGTGAACAGGGCGCCGCTCTGGAACAGCATGCTCATCCGCTTGCGCACTTCATACAGACGGCTGCGGGATAGGGTGGGGATGTCTTCCCCGTCAAACAGAATATGACCGGACTCAGGCTTCAGCTGGCCACCGATCAGGCGCAGCAAGGTGGTCTTGCCGATGCCGCTGGGGCCCATGACGGCGGTGACCTTGCCACGGGGAATGGTCAGGTTGATCCTGTCGTACAGCAACCTATCTCCGTGACTGAAGGTCAGGTCGGAGATGGTGATCAGGTCATCGTTCAAACAATTGTCCATCCGGTATAAATGAAGAGCGAATTTTATGGGCTAGTCTAGGTCTAAGCAACAGCAAGGAACAACTATTGAGCGGCTTTGCCCCCCAAATACGCGACAGTTTTATGTAACAACTTGCATCAGCGGCAGAGCGTCCCGCATCCGATTCGCTTATCTCGGCAGACTTTTTTATAATCCCGCAGCAAATTTCGGCCCGGAGCTGTGCCTTTATGTCTGTAAAGCCTGAAAAAGTGTCTGAATTGTTCGATTTCCGTCGCAGTGCCCGTGCGGTGCTGGACATAGAAAAACAAGCCATCGATGGGCTCTACCAGTACCTCGACGAGACCTTCGAGCGCGCCTGCGAGATGGTGCTGCGCTGCGCCGGCAAGATAGTGGTCACCGGCATGGGCAAGTCGGGTCATGTCGGCAACAAGATTGCCGCGACCCTGGCCAGCACCGGCACGCCAGCCTTCTTCCTCCACCCTGGCGAAGCCAGCCACGGGGATCTGGGGATGATCTCCGCCGGGGACCTCATCATCGCCATCTCCAACTCAGGCGAGAGTGACGAGATCCTCGCCCTGCTGCCGGTGCTCAAGCGTCGCGGCATTCCGCTCATCTGCATGACCGGCAATCCGGCCTCCACCATGGCCAAGGAGGCCAACGTGCACCTGTGCATCAAGGTGGAGAAAGAGGCCTGCCCGCTGGGTCTGGCCCCGACCTCCAGCACCACGGCGACCCTGGTGATGGGGGACGCCCTGGCCGTGGCCCTGCTGGAAGCGCGTGGCTTTACCGCCGATGACTTCGCGCTCTCGCACCCGGGCGGGTCGCTGGGCAAGCGGCTGTTGCTGCGGGTCGGCGATCTGATGCACAGCGGCGAGCTGTTGCCCCGGGTGGGGATAGATGCCACCATCAGCCAGGCGCTGCTGGAAGTGAGCCGCAAGGGCCTCGGCATGACGGCTGTGGTGGATGAGCAGGGGCTGCTGGCCGGTCTGTTCACCGACGGTGACTTGCGCCGGATCCTGGATCTGCAGGTGGACATTCACCACACCCCGATCAGCCGCGTAATGACGGCCAACTGTGTTACCGTAGGGCCTGAGATGATGGCGGCCGAGGCCGTCAAACTGATGGAAACCAGAAAGATAAACGGATTGCTGGTGGTGGATGAAGAGCGGCGGCCACTTGGCGCCTTTAACATGCACGACCTGCTGAGAGCCGGGGTGATTTGATGCAAGACGTACCGACCCTCTATGGTCCGGTGACGCGCAGCCAGTACGAGAAGGCGGCGCAGATCCGCCTGCTGGTGTGCGATGTGGATGGGGTGCTCTCCAATGGCTTCATCTATATGGGCAATAACGGCGAAGAGCTGAAGACCTTCTGCACCCGCGACGGTGCAGGCATGCGTGCCCTGCTCAACGCCGGCATCGAGATTGCCATCATCACAGGGCGCAACTCCCGTATCGTCAGCGATCGGATGAGGGGCCTGGGGGTGCAGCACCTGGTGCAGGGGGCGGATCAGAAGCTGCCCCACTTCGAGGCGCTGCTGGCCAAGCTGGGCCTGATGCCGGAACAGGCCGCCTACATGGGGGACGACACCATAGATCTGCCGGTGATGCAGGCCTGCGGTCTCGGCATAGCGGTGGCGGATGCCCATCCGCTGGTGCTGGCTCGTGCCGATCTGGTGACCCGTCTGGGGGGCGGAGTGGGCGCGGTGCGCGAGGTGTGCGATCTCATCCTGCAGGCGCAGGGCTTGGGCGACTACCAACCCGAGGCCTCGGTATGAACAAGCAGACGTTTCTGTTTGCCCTGCTGTTTCTGGCGGCGCTTGCCGCCTGGCAGCTCGGCGAGATCGAGCTGGCGCCCGAACCGGCTGCCAAGGTAGAGAACTATCAACCGGACTTCACCGCCAAGAACCTGGTCACGACCCGCTTCAACGAGCAGGGCAAACGGACCGAGCGGTTGGAGTCCGAATATGCGGAGTATTACCAGATCCTCGAGCAGGCCACCTTCGACAAGCCGGTGGTCTACATGTTCGATGAGCAGGGGGAGGCCGAATGGAAAGTCACGGCCGAAACCGGGGTGCTCAACACAGATGACAACGTGATACTGCGTGACAAGGTACATCTGGACGGCCTGCTGCCGGCGTCTTTCATCTCCACGCTGGATACCCCTTATCTGGAGCTGGATCTGGTGACTCAGGACGTGAGAAGCAACCAGCACATCAGCATAGTGGGTCAGGAATTCCAGACCGAGGGCGTTGGCCTGAAGGGCCATCTGGAACGTAAATATTTCGAATTACTGGATAAAGGCCATGCCACTTATTTCAATGAAAAACGTTAATCTGGTCCTCGCGGCCCTGCTTCTGTGCAGTACAGTGAGCGCCAAAGAGTCCGACTTTGCCGAGAAGGTCTATGTGGATGCGGTCAAGCAAGTGGCCGAGATGCAGGACAACCGCATCACCTTCAGCGAAGACGTGATCATCACCCAGGGCACCATCAAGATTAAGGCCGACAAGGTGGTGGTGATCCGCTCCGGCGATAAAGGGGCCGAGGTGATGACCGCCTATGGCAATCCCGCCACCTTCTTCCAGATCCTGGACAACGGCAAGCCGGTCAATGCCCACGGCAACAGCATTCGCTATGAGCTGAAGAACCGCCTGGTCACCATCACGGGCAACGGCCAGCTCAAGCAGGAAGACAGCCAGGTCACCGGCGACCTCATCCGCTACGACATCGTCAAACAGAAGATGATCGCCGAGAGCAAGGGACCCACCCAGCGAGTCAAGACGGTGTTCCTGCCGGATCAGGTAGAAAACTTCGACAAACCCGCCGATCAGAAGAAGTAGGAAACAGAAGCCATGGCAGTGTTAAAAGCAACGGGTTTGCAGAAGAGCTACAAGCGCCGCATGGTGGTCAGCGACGTGAGTCTGGAAGTGGGCACCGGCCAGATAGTGGGGCTGCTCGGCCCGAATGGTGCCGGCAAGACCACCTCCTTCTACATGATCGTGGGCCTGGTGCAGCGGGATGCGGGCCTCATCACCATAGATGAGCAGGACATCAGCCTGCAGCCCATGCATATCCGCGCCCGCAATGGCATCGGCTATCTGCCCCAGGAGGCCTCCATCTTCCGGCGCCTTTCGGTGTTCGACAACCTGATGGGTGTCATGCAGACCCGCAAGGGGTTGAGCCGCGAGGAGCGTGAGGATAAGGTCGAGCAGTTACTGGAAGAGTTCAACATCACCCATATTCGCGACAGCCTGGGTCAGAGCCTGTCTGGCGGGGAGCGACGCCGGGTCGAGATTGCCCGGGCGCTGGCGGCAGAGCCGCGATTCATCCTGTTGGATGAACCCTTTGCAGGTGTTGATCCTATTTCGGTCATAGACATCAAGAAGATCATCCAGCATCTGAAGGAAAGAGGGCTGGGTGTGCTGATCACGGATCACAACGTCAGAGAGACGCTGGATGTGTGCGAGAAGGCCTACATCGTCAGCCACGGCAAGATGATTGCCGAGGGGGCACCGGCCGATATCCTCGCCGATGAGCAGGTCAAGCGCGTCTATTTGGGCGATCAATTCAGTCTATAGTAAGGGGGCACCCCTCATTTTTGTTAGGTGATTGCCTCGCTGAACATAAGGATATCCCGACGTAGATGAAGCCGACATTACAGTTGCGCCTCGGTCAGTCACTGACCATGACGCCACAATTACAACAAGCGATTCGTCTGCTCCAGCTCTCCACCCTGGAACTCCAGCAGGAAATTCAGCAAGCGCTCGATAATAACCCCTTGCTGGAGCAGGAGGAGAATGAGGCGCAGGAAACCAGCCCGATAGAGCCCCAGGACGCCAGTCAACTCGACTCCAGCGACGCCATGGCGCAGGACAAGATGCCGGATGAACTGCCGGTGGACACCACCTGGGATGAGGTCTACTCCGCCGGTACGGCCCAGAGCGCCGGCCCCATCCATGATGGGGAAGACAGCGTCTATCAGGGGGAAACCACCGAGAACCTGCAGGACTATCTGCTGTGGCAGATGCGCTTGACGCCGTTCAGCGATCTGGATGCCGCCATCGCCCTCGCCATCATCGATGCCATCGATGAGTCCGGCTACCTGACCGTCTCTCTCGAAGATATTCAGGCTGCAGTCAGCAGTGAAGAGGTAGAAGTTGAACTGGATGAAGTGGAAGCCGTGCTCAAGCGAGTGCAGCATTTCGATCCGGTTGGCATAGCCGCGCGCTCGGTGCAGGAGTGTCTGCTGATCCAGCTTGGCCAGTACTCGCCGGATCTGCCCTGGCTCAATGAGGCAAGGGAGGTGATCCGCGAGCACATGGATCTGCTCGGCAACCGCGACTACCGCACCCTGGCACGTAAGACCCGGCTCAAGGAGAGCGACCTCAAGGAGGTGCTGGATCTCATCCAGCAGCTGGAGCCCAGACCCGGCAATGGCATCATCCAGAGTGAATCGCAATACGTGATCCCGGATGTATCCGTGGTCAAGAAGGGCAGCAAGTGGGTGGTTGAGCTCAACCCGGATTCGGCGCCGCGCATTCGTGTCAACGAGGCCTATGCGGCCATGGCACGCAATGCCCGCAGCAGCACGGATACCCAGTTCATCCGCTCCCATCTGCAGGAAGCCAAGTGGTTCATCAAGAGCCTGGAGAGTCGCAACGACACCCTGCTCAAGGTGGCCAGCTGCATAGTCGAGCAGCAGCAGGGCTTCTTCGAATACGGTGAAGAGGCCATGAAACCCATGGTACTCAACGACATCGCCGAGGCGGTGGAGATGCACGAGTCGACGATTTCACGGGTGACGACCCAGAAGTACATGCATACGCCCCGTGGCATCTTTGAACTGAAGTTTTTTTTCTCCAGTCATGTCAACACGGAGGGAGGAGGAGAGTGCTCATCGACCGCAATTCGTGCCCTGATCAAGAAGCTGGTGACGGCCGAAAACCCGGCCAAACCGCTTAGTGATAGCAAGATCGCGGATTTGCTGGCCGAACAGGGTATTATGGTGGCGAGACGCACGATCGCAAAGTACCGTGAATCCTTGTTGATCCCGCCATCCAATCAGCGCAAACGCCTGGTTTAGGCAAACAAAAGGAAGACGTTATGCAAATTAACCTGACCGGACACCATGTCGAGATTACCGAAGCTCTGCGTGATTATGTGAATAACAAATTTGCCAAACTCGAGCGTCACTTTGACCATATCAACAACGTACATGTGGTGTTGAGCGTCGAAAAACTGAACCAGATCGCCGAAGCCAAGCTGCATGTCAGCGGTGGTGAGGTGTTCGCCAATTCGCAGCATGCCGACATGTATGCGGCGATTGATACCCTGCTGGATAAACTGGATCGGCAGATCATCAAGCACAAAGATAAGTTAAATCAAAAATAACTATGCAACTTGAACACATACTGAGTCGGGACTGCACCAAGAGTGCGGTCCCTTGTACCAGCAAGAAACGCGCCCTCGAGATCATCAGTGAGCTGGCCGCAGAGCGCCTCGGCGCCTCCCGCCAGGTGCTGTTTGAAAGCCTGCTGGCGCGGGAAAAGATGGGCAGTACCGGGATCGGTGCCGGTATCGCCATTCCCCATGGCCGGATCGACGACGCCTTTGCGCCGACGGCCGTGCTGATGACCTTCTCCGAACCCATCCCTTTCGATTCTATCGACAATCAACCGGTTGACCTGCTCTTTGCATTGCTGGTGCCGGAAAGCGAGTGCAAGCAGCATCTCAAGACCCTTTCCCTGATGGCATCCAAGCTGGGTGACAAGGCCGTCTGCCGCCAGTTGCGCCAGGCGACCAGCGACGAAGAACTCTATCAGATCATGACCTCGGCCTGATGCCGGGTCTGACGCAGCCACGTTGGCGTGAGGGGACAAGATGCAGTTAATAGTGGTAAGCGGTCGTTCGGGCTCCGGTAAGACGGTGGCCCTGAGGGTGCTGGAGGATCTGGGTTACTACTGCGTGGATAATCTGCCGGTCAACCTGCTGCCCCAGCTGATCGTCTCGGTGGAGAGCCAGTATGACAAGCTGGCGGTCAGCATAGACGTGCGCAACCTGCCGACCCAGCCCGACAAGCTGGACAATCTGCTGACCCAGGTGCGCAACGAAGGGCGGGTGGAGTTCTCCAGCTTCTTCTTCGATGCGGACAACGGGACCCTGCTCAAGCGCTATGGCGAGAGCCGCCGGCTGCACCCCCTGTCTCGCAAGCAGCTGTCGCTGGATGAGGCGATTCGGGAAGAGACCCACCTGCTGGCGCCCCTCTCCTCGACCGCCGATCTGCGCATCGATACCACCAACCTCAGCATCCACGACCTCAGCGAGCTCATCAAGACCCGGGTGCTCGGCAAGAAAGAGAACGAGCTGGTGCTGGTGTTCGAGTCGTTCGGCTTCAAATACGGCATCCCCAAGGATGCGGACTTCGTGTTCGATGCCCGTTTCCTGCCCAACCCCCACTGGATCCCGGAGCTCAAGCCGTTCACCGGTCAGGATGAGCCCGTGGCCAACTACCTCTCGGCCCAGGCGGATGTGATGCTGTTCATCCAGCAGATAGAGAACATGCTGGTGACCTGGCTGCCCCACCTGGAGCGCAACAATCGCAGCTATGTGACCGTCGGCATAGGTTGTACCGGCGGACAACATCGTTCGGTGTTCATCGCCGAGCGGCTGGCCAGCACCTTCCGACTGCTTGGCAAGAACGTGCAGATCCGTCACCGCACGCTGGACAAGCGCTCCACCCAAGCCTGACAGACCCACAGGATGTTTAGATGACAGTTTCCGCCTCGGTAGAAGTCAAAAACAAGCTGGGAATCCATGCCAGACCGGCCATGATGCTGTTCGAGCTGGTGCAGGGGTTCGATGCCCATGTGCTGCTGCGCAACGAGGACGGCATCGAGGCCGATGCGGACAGCGTGATCGGCCTGCTGATGCTGGACTCTGCCCAGGGCAAGCAGGTGGAGGTGCAGGTCGAGGGCCCCGAAGAGGTGGAGGCCCTGGCCGCCGTGGTGGCGCTGTTCACCTCGGGCTTCAACGAGGAGTGAGCTGCGCCTCCCTTGCCGTCATGATCCGGCGCGCGCCAGCGCCTTGAAGTCGCAAAAATCCCGACAAGCCAGCAGAGCCCTGCTGGCTTTTTCGTTCATCAGCGCCAGAAACAGATCGTAGAGCCCCATGGCCTCCTCGTAGTCCGCCTTGCTGATGGCGAGCACGAAGATGAGGGTGGCGGTCTCGCCATTGCCCCAGTCGATCCCCTGAGGGGCCAGCACTGTATAGACCAGGGTGCGGCGGGCCAGCAGGCCGAGGGAGTGGGGCAGGGCTATGCCTTCTCCCAGCAGGGTGGAGACGATGCGCTCCCGCTCCTGCAGTGAGGCTCTGAAGCCGCTTTCCACCAGTTCTTCCGCCTCAAGCTGGCTGCAGATGCGATCAAACAGCGCCGCCTGGCTGAGGGGGTCATCAAGCACCATGAAGTGGTCGGCATCGAAATACTTGTCCAGCAGGTAGGGGCGGGTGCGATCGATCAGCACCAGCTTGCCGAGCTGCTCCAGCTGGTACTGGGTCGGGAAGGGGGCGACCTGTACCACGGGGGCGTTCTTCTCGCTCACCTTGAGGGTGCTGATGACAAAGTCCTGCTCGATCTGTGCCAGTCCCTCGTAATCCCGTACCGACTCCAGGCTGGTCAGCTGCAGCTGGGGGTACTCCCGCCGGATGCGCGCCTCCAGTACCCGGAAGGTGGCGTTGCCCGCATCGCACAGGAGCATGGCCTGGGGGCGACGGGTGTAGCCGATGTCATAGTGGCGCTCCAGGCCGACCCCGATATGGATCACCAGATAGCCGATCTCGTGATGGGTCAGCCGGTAGGGGGTCTGTCTTATCCACTCCGAGATGGCGGCCAGGGTGATGTCGTAGGCGAGGGGATAGTACTGCTTGATGTGGTCCGCCAGCGGGTTGTGGCTGCCTATCTGGTATTTGACCCGCAGCAGCATGGCGCCTATGTGGGTCTGCAGGTCGGCCCGCAACTGCGGGTCGGCGCGCAGATCATAGGGGTAGTGCTGGTGGATGTAGTCCAGCAGATGCTCCACCAGTTGCTCGCTCTCGGCGGCCATGGCCGGGCTGAGCTGGGGGGTATCGGCAGTGAGCCGGGCCTGGATCTGGATGGCGAGGCAGGCGATCTCCTCCTCCCCCGGCGGGGTCAGGGTCGGCAGCTCGGCATAGATGTCGCGGGCCACCGCGGCCAGGGTCTGGGTGATATCGTCGCTGGCAAACTGTCGCAGCTCGTGGCCTGCCGCCTGACGCAGCAGGGCGACGGCGCAGTAAATGGCGAGCTGTTGCAGGCTCTCGTCGGCGAGGCGCAACTGATGGCGGCCGAGCTGATCGTGAATGTGGTTGCCCACGACCTCCAGGGTCTTGCTGGGGCAGAGGTTCGGCAGCAAGCCTTGCAGCGGATGGTTGTGCAGCAGCTCCTGGCAGAGCAGCTGGGTCAGGCAGGCGCGGATCGCCGTCTCGCTCCCCTGGATACGCATACCCAGCCGTGGCTTGCTCTCTATGGTGAGCCCGAAGTGGGCGAGCCGCTCCCTCACCTGTGCCATGTCTCCCTGCAGGGCCGCCCGGCTCAGATACCAGGTATCCGCCAGCTCGTCGAGCTTGATCCCCTGCTCCGCCGTCAGCAGCAGGATCTGCAGATGCAGCACCCGCTCGCGACTGGTGCGCGGCAGGCTGCTCTCCTGCTCCTGTGCCGCCAGCAGCGCATCAAACAGTCCCTGATTGTAAATCTTGAGCTGATAGCCGGTGCCGCGCTGGTGGATCAGGTGGGCACCCTGGGTGGCGATCAGCTCGTTGAGGGTCGCCACGTCGGTGCGCACCGTGCGGGTGGAGACATTGAGGCGACGGGCCAGCTCCTCCTGGGGCAGCGGCTCGGCATGGAGCTGGGTCAGCAGTTGATGGAGCCTGGGGTGGGGCAGCTTGATCATGGGGTGAGGCAAGACTCCTGTTGCGAAATAAAGGGTCGATGTTAACAAGGGGATCATCAACAAGCCAGACACCGGCCTGTGATCGGACCGGTGCCTGCTGGGGTCGTTATGCCAGCAGCGTTTTCACCGTGGCGAGCAGGGTGCGCACATCCTCGGGGCGGGTCTGGCCGCTCTCGCTGTCGATGATGGAGCTGTAGACGTGGGGGATCACCTTCTCGACCCCGGCCTCCAGCGCGATGCGGACTATCTCCTCGAAGTTGTCGAGATCGATGCCGCCGGTGGGTTCCAGCCAGAAGCCGTGACGGGCACAGGCCTCGGCCACCGCCTGATACTCGTCGCGGCAGGCCAGGCCTCCCATGGGGAAGAATTTGACCGAGCTGCCGCCCATGTCCTTGAGCAGGGCAATGGCGGTGTCGATGGGCACAATCCCGTCCGGCTGCTGGGCACTGAGGGGGCCGGTGGAGATCTTCACCATGCCGGGGGTGCCGGTGGGGGAGACAAGGCCATTGACCAGGCTGTGAGGCTGACCCAGCAGCGCCCGACTGGGGCCCACTCCGGTGAATACCTGGTTGACGTGCTGGGGCTGCAGCTGGCGAGCCAGCTCGGCCACCATGGCGGACTGGCGGGGATCCCCCGCTCCCAGACCGATGGAGAGGGCGTTGTCGATAAGCCTGGCGTACTCCCCCATGTCGGCGACGGCGGAGGGCACATCCGGGTAGTTCTTGGAGAGCACGCCGACCAGTACATGGCCCTCGGCCGCCTCATAGATGTCGACGGCATTCTGTCTGGACCCTGCCAGCACGTTGAGACAGACACGATCACGGTAGTAGTTGGGAACAAGGGACATCAGCGGTTCTCCTGAACGAGGTTGGCAATGGCGGAATGGATCTGGTCTAGTTGGGCCGTGCTGACGCTGCGCACGTCGATCTCGATGTGCCCCTCGTTGGCCTTGTAGCCGCGGCAGTAGATGGCCGGATTGCCCTGTTGCAGGCGGGCCACCAGTTGCACCGTCGTCATGCCGATCTGAGCATGGTCGAAGGCGATGTCGGTGCGGGCTATGTCGCGCCCCGCACTGTCCCACACCACCCGGGCGGTGACGCCGGGCAGCAGGTTGAGGCGCTCCATGAAGGGAGTCATCTTGGCAACCATGGCGGCGCCGCTCTCCTGCTCTTTCTCCAGGTAGCGCTCTATGGCGTAGGTCAGGCCGAGGATCCCCTCCTTGCCCACCTTCATGGCGCGCCCTATGCCGTTGGCCTGCTGCTTGACCCACTCCACATACTGACGCTTGCCGAGCACCAGGCCGCTGGTGGGCCCTTCGATGGCCTTGGCGCCGCTGTAGATGACGAGATCCGCCCCTTGCTGGTAATAGAGACGCAGATCCTCTTCCGCCGCCGCATCGACGATGAGCGGCAGCCCGTGGGCCCTGGCCACCTCGGCCGCCTCAGAGACTGACAAAATGCTCTTCTGCACACAGTGGTGGGACTTGATGTAGAGGATGGCGGCGGTATTGGGGTTGATGGCGGCAGCCAGCTGGGCGGGGGAGCACTCGTTGGCATAGCCGGCCTCCACCACCTTGCCGCCCCCCAGGTTGACCATGGTGCCGACCGGCGCGCCGAAGTTCACGTTGTGACCCTTGGGCAGCACTATCTCGCTTGGCACCCCGTGGGCATGGGCATGCAACTGCTCCAGCCGGTAGGGATCGCCGCGCACTATGACGGCGGCCACCGACTGGGCTATGCCGGCACTGGCGCAGGAGACCACCACGGCGTCTTCCACGCCGAGCAGGCCGGCCAGGTAGGCACCTGTCTTGTTGACCAGGTCTTTGACTTCGAAGTAGTGGCCCAGGCCGAAGTTGACCGCGTCGACTACCTCCTGCTCCGGGGTGGAGACGCCGAGGATGGTCATGCGCCCGGAGGCGTTGATCACGGGTTTGAGCTGATATTTCTCATACACGGAAGGCATGGTGAGATTGTCCATATTGAGTGAGAACCAGGTCACCGCCGACCAGGGCGGCGAGGGGGCGCAGTTGCCGGTCGCCGTGGCGGGACTCGGCTTCGGTATCGGTAAAGAGCGTCGGGCCACTCATGACCTCGAACAGGGTCAGATCGGCATCGGTGCCCACCTCGAGTCGTCCCTTGCCGGGCAGACGCAGGGCATCGGCGGCCTGGCTGGTGACACAGGCGATCACCTGCTCCAGGGTCATGCCGATGGCGAGAAACTTCGACATCACGTGAGCCAGACTGTAGACGGGGCCCTTGATGCGGTTCTTGCAGTAGATGTCCGAGCTGATGGTGTGAGGCAGTATCCCTTGCCGGATGGCGGTCTCTGCCACCTCGAAGCTGAAGCTGGCGCCGCCGTGGCCGATGTCGAGGCGCAGACCCCGCTGCATCGCCTCGCGCACCGCGACCCGCAGCTCACCCGCCGGGGTCAGGATGCGGTTGGGCTTACCGTTGAAGCAGTGGGTCAGCAGATCCCCGTCTCCCAGCAGGGCGACTATCTCGTCGAGATCCGGCGGCGTGTTGCCCACGTGCACCATGAGCGGCAGCTGGCCGTTGTCCCGCTGGATTTGTTTAGCCATGCGCAGGGGCTGCAGGCCGTTCTCGCCCACCACGCTGCCGCTCATCCGCGCCTTGATGCCGACGATGAAGGAGGGGTGACGCCGAATGGCCGCCTTGGCCAGCTCAGGGTCTATGTCGGCGGGGTTGGCCAGTTCGTTCTGGCGCAGCAGGCCGATGCGGGAGATGTTGAGCAGGGCATGGACCCGGGTCTTGCAGCCAGCGGCGAGGCGCTGGAAGTCGTCCACGTCGTCGGCCCCGGTGCTGCCCGCGTCTATGACTGTGGTGACACCGGACTCGACGCCCACCTTGTCCGGCTCATCCTGATAGATGGGGGAGGCGGGGTAGCAGTGGGTGTGACCGTCAATCCAGCCAGCGCTCACATGAACCTGTCCGGCTAGTGTGAGGGTTCGCTTCGCCTCGGCCGACTCTGGTAGTGCCCCCAGCGCCGCTATCTTGCCGTCCTGGATGGCGATGTCGATGAGCTGGCCATTTCCCTGGCGTCCCGCTCTGATGATCATGTCATACATGGTGATGACCTCTGAAATGCCGCCCCGAAGGGCGGCGGGGGCTTAGGCCAGGGCAACCGGGAAGAAGGTACCGAGCAGCATGGCACCCAGGATGGCGCCGCCTGTGATGGGCTTCTCCCAGATGTAGAACAGCAGCGCTCCTGCCAGGGAACCCAGGCCTATGGGGATGGAGGCCCCCATGGCGGAGAGGATGATCAGGGGGCCGAGGAAGCGGCCCGAGCTGTTGCCAGCCCCCATCATCACGTCCGCCCCGTAGGTGGAGTTGCTCTGGTTGATGGTGAACTTGCGCGCCAGGATGATCACGTAGCCGATGGCCAGGCCTATGGCCATGCCGGTGACCAGGGAGGCGCCGAAGTTCTCCACCGGGTAGACGATGCCGGCACCCAGCAGCAGTGCGGGAACCCCCAGGCCGACGCCGGTCTGGATGGCGCCGCCTATGTCCAGGATCCCCACCAGGGAGCCCTCTATGATGCGGGCAAACAGGAAGCTGGCACCGAAGGCTGCGACCGCGCCGTAGGCACCTGTGTCCATCCCGGCTTTCAGCATGGCGACGAAGGCCACCTCGTTGAAGGCGCCGACACCGTACAGGTAGAACATGTGGGTCCCGGCAAAGACCCCGGCCGACAGCAGACCGACGAAGATGGGGAAGGACCAGTCGGCGTACCAGAAGTTGTTTCTCAGTTTCTCATCCATGGTGTGGTCCCTTATTTACTGCCAAGCAGGTGATGGACGTTTTCCAGCCACAGGGGAATGCCCAGGTGGAAGGACTCAATCAGTTTCATATCGAAGCCGCGGAAGAAGCCGCTCAGCACGAACAGCAGCACTATGGCGCTCATCATCACCTTGGTGACGTGGTTCCAGCCGCTCTCTTCGACCCCCTTGCCGATCAGGATGCCGAGCACCAGGCCCGGCACGGCGTTGCCCATGATGAGCTGCGCCAGACCGCCGAAGATGGTGGCCCAAAAGCCGGACTTCTTGCCCGCCTCTATGGCGGCCAGCCAGAAGATCACCGGCATGACGGTGTTGACCAGCAGGTTGGCGGCTGGCACCAGCACCTTGACCGCAGTGACCTGCAGGGCCTCGGGCACGGCCGCCGCCGTGCTGTTGAGGAAGGCGACGACGATGGCACCTATGATGCCGCCGGCGATGGCCATCTTCTTGGGGTCGTGCAGGGTAGTGGCGAGATCCCGGTTCTTGAACAGCAGCGCGGCCGTGGCCCAGTGCGGGATGATGCGGTGGTCCACGTCCTGGGTGAAGGCTCCAGCCGCGACCGTGGAGGCCCAGGCGTTGAAGAAGAAGCCAAGCCCGAACGAGAAGTGGGAGGCGGGATCCCCTTCGCAGGAGTTGAGCTCACCCAGGGTGCGGAAGGCACCCATGCCCTGTACTGTCGGGGCGTGGAACATCCGCGCCGCGCCGGCTCCCACGCCGACGCCCACCAGGCCGCCGATGATGAGTGACTTCATCAAAATGATTAGAAACATCCAACATGTCCTTTTGGTTGTGGGGTTAGGCCCTGGTGAAATCCACCTTGTCGACATCCAGGCTGCTGACCTTGACAGTGATCTCCAGCTGGACCCTGAACTCGCGGCGCTGGCGCGGCAGGAAGAAGAACAGGAACTTCTCCACCCGCACCGACTCCTCGGCCTTGAGCACCCGGACCTCGAGCGGCTCGATGCGCAGCATCACCCTGGGGTTGTCCTTGAGCAGGCTGGATTGCACCTGGCCGAGGGCGGCGGCAAACGCCTGCTGGCGGGTCGCCCCCTTGCCGTTGACCATGACCTGGGTGGTGAAGTCCTCTTTCATCAGGCGCGCCCGTGTTTCTTGGCGAAGGCTTCGATCAACTTCTGACCCAGCTCTTCCTTGTCCATGAAGCCGAAGCCCAGCACCACGCAGCCTTCGTTGATGGCGGTCACACCCTCCTCGACGGAGCGCATGCCGTAGCGGCACTTGTAGCCGTACTTGGTCTGGGCCGTGATGGCGCCAGCGCCGCCGCTGCCGCAGAAGGAGATGCCGAGATCCGCCTGCTCCTTGTTCATCACATCACCGAGCTTCATGTCGGCTGCCATGCCGGGGATGACGGTCACTGTGGCGCCGGCGGCCTCTGCCCCTGCTCCTACCTTCTGGCCCTTGCCGAGACGATCTCCAATCACGAGTTTGATGGCTGACATTTAGATTTCTCCTTTGACTGAGCTGAGTTCATTTTCTTTGGCAACTTCGAAATGGACGGACAAGAGGTGGGCCTCTTCATAGGCCAGCCTGTCCAGCCAGCCGACCACTTGTTCGGCGAGGCGCAGGGAGAGGGGGGAGATCTCCTCGAACAGGCTGAGGTCGACCTCGGGCAGGGCTTCACCGCTGTGGGAGCGCCACACCATGGCCTTGACGTGGGAGGCGAGCATCTGTTTCTGCACCTCGTTGGGGATGATGCCCTGATCCGCCAGCAGGCCGTGGATGCGCGCCAGAATGAGATCTGTCTTGCGCAGCAACGCCGGGCTGTTAGGGGTCAGGGCTGTGTCATGAGTGTCGGTAGTCAAGGTCTGCTCTCCAAGGCTGGCAGAAAGGATGGGATTACCTTAAGACGGGGAAGAGAGCAGGAGGAGGCACGGTTTTTCCGATTCGAAATGGAAATTCCGGGCAAAAAGCCCCGAAAGAGGCCGGATTTGTGGCGGCAAGGGGGAAAGGGAGGGGATTGACCCCGGTGTCGTGTGAGCGGGACCACAGTTTCACCCCGCAGCCGCCCGGTCGGGTGCCGGTGGAAACTGTGAGTCATCTCACGCCAGGAAAGGGGGGCCTGAGAAGGAGGCACGAAAAAGGGGCCCTGATGGCCCCTCTGTTGGCTCCCTGCCGTCAGCTGGCGGGTGATGCGCTGCTGGTGGGCAGATTCTGGTAGCGCACGTCTTCCTCTATGATGACGTCGACGTCCAGAGGCTTGCCATTGCGGATCACCGAGATGGTCAGCTTGGTGCCGGGGCGGCTCTCGACGATCTTGTCCATCACGGGGCGCACGCCGCTGATGGCCTCGCCGTTGATCTTGAGCAGCACATCCCCGCGCCTGAGGCCTGCCTTGGTGGCCGGGCCGTCGGGATCCAGACTCTCCACCACCAGACCCTGCAGATCCCCGAGATTCATCATGCGCGCGACTATGGGGTTGATCTCGACGCTGGAGATGCCGAGGTAGCCGCGGATGACACGGCCATTGGCGATCAGCTCGTCCATGATCCGCTTGGCCAGCTTGTAGGGGATGGCGAAGCTGATGCCGTAGCTCTCCTGATTGCCGTTGAGGTGGTAGGCGGCGGTGTTGATGCCCACCAGGTCGCCACGGCCATTGACCAGGGCGCCACCCGAGTTGCCCTCGTTGATGGCGGCATCGGTCTGCAGCAGATCCTGCCGGCCGTTGCTGTCCGGCCCCATGCTGGAGAGACCTATGCGGCCGGTGGCGCTGATGATGCCCTGGGTGATGGTCTGGCCGACGTTGTAGGGGTTGCCGATGGCGAGCACCACATCGCCCACGTCCGGCAGCCGCTCCGGATCCTGCGGTATCACCGGCAGGTTGTCCGACTCTATGTAGAGCACGGCGAGATCGGTCAGCTTGTCGGTGCCGACCAGCTCGGCGCTGAATACCCGGCCATCCTGCAGCGCGACTATGATCTGGTCCGCATCGGCGATGACGTGGTAGTTGGTCAGCACATGACCACGCTGGTTCATGATGACCCCGGAGCCCAGCCCCTGTGGCCTCAGCTCCGCCTTCTCGCCGCGATTGCCGGCGAAACTGCGGGTGTAGATGTTGACGACGGCAGGGCCGGCGCGGTGGGCGGCATAGGAGAAACTCAGCTCGCGGGCATTGGTGATGAGACCCGGCAGGGGGGCGCCGCCCCGAAAACTGGGGAACAGCAGCAGCAGGAGCGCAGCCACGGTGAGGCCAAAGCCGACAGACTTGCCCAAGTAACTGATCAAAGGTGGGATTTTCATGTCATTCTCGTCCGTACATGCTGCGCGCAGAGAATAACATTATCGGTGGATAAAAATCACCCGCGGCGGTTGCCGCGGGTGTGAGGGACTTAACGGATCACCAAATAGAGCGAGGAGTCGCCGCGCTGTATGTTCAGCGCCAGGACTTCCGGCTTGTTCTTCAAGGCCTTGGTCAGCTCATCCATGGAGTTGATGCGCAGACGATTGACCCCGATGATGATGTCGCCCTTCTGCAGGCCGGCAGCGGCGGCAGGGGAGCGCGGATCTATGTCGGCCACAGCCACGCCGGTCACCGGAT
This sequence comes from Aeromonas sp. DSM 116730, assembly GCF_046581335.1. NCBI lineage: Bacteria > Pseudomonadati > Pseudomonadota > Gammaproteobacteria > Aeromonadales > Aeromonadaceae > Aeromonas > Aeromonas sp. DSM 116730. The sequence continues at coordinate 439,987 of NZ_CP144265.1, forward strand.
CCGAGGTGGTGCTGAGCTTGGCCCCTTCCAGTGCCGGGTGCAGGGCGCTGGCGAGGATCTCGCTGTCATCTGCCTTCTTCAGGGTGACCTTGACGGTCTGCTCCTTGCCATCACGGATGAGGCCGAGTGCAACCTGCTTGTCGGCGCCCATGGTGGCGATCTTGGCTCGCAGTTCACCGAACGAGCGGATGGGCTTGCCATCTATGCTGATGATGATGTCGCCGGCCTTGATGCCCGCCTTGGCGGCGGCGGAGTCAGGCATGACCTGGTTGACGAAGGCACCATCCTTCTTGTTGTAGCCGAAGGACTTGGCGATATCCGTGGTCAGCTCTGTGCCGGTGATCCCCAGCTGGCCACGGCGCACTTCACCGTATTTCACGATCTGCTCGGACAGGTCGCGCACCATGTTGGAGGGGATGGCGAAGCCGATACCTATGTTGCCGCCGTTCGGGCCCAGGATGGCGGTGTTGATGCCGATAAGCTCCCCACGCAGGTTGAGCAGGGCGCCACCCGAGTTGCCCGAGTTGATGGCCGCATCGGTCTGGATGAAGTTCTCCAGGTTCTCGATGTTGAGGCCGCTGCGACCCAGGGCGCTGACGATACCCGAGGTGACGGTCTGACCCAGGCCGAAGGGGTTGCCGATGGCCAGGGCATAGTCACCGACCCGCAGCTCGTCCGAGTCGGCGAACTTGATCTGCACCAGGTCCTCCGCCTTGATTTGCAGCAGGGCGATGTCGGACTGCTTGTCTTCACCTATCTTCTTGGCCGCGTATTCGCGACCGTCTTTCAGGTTGACCTTGATCTCGTCCGCTTCGTGGACCACGTGGGCGTTGGTGATCACGTAGCCCTTCTTGGCATCTATGATGACGCCGGATCCAAGGGCCTGGAAAGGCTGCTCGCTCACCTGCTCATCGGGCATGTTGGGGCCGAAGAAGAAGCGGAATTGTTCCGGCAGGCGCTGGCGGGTGATCTTCTTGCCAGAGACGGAGATGTTGACCACGGCAGGGGTTACCTGCTCGAGCACGGGGGCCAGGCTCGGCATCTCCTGGCTGTTGCCCATCAGGGGCAGGGCGGCTTGTGCCGGCGCTGCTGACAGGGCGATACCGACACTGAGGGCTAACACACTGAATACAGAAAGAGATTTACGCATATGAGAAACAGCTCCCAGAAAAAGTTGCAATGCAATCGTCAAGGTCTGACCACGATAAGGCGTAATTAGTTCCACCAGAGGCTAACCGGGCTGCTTGAGCAGGCCGGAGGCACCGGCGTAGTCACGGGGCGGCTGGCCCGGCTCCTCGCTGGCGGAGTCAGCGTTGCCTTCTTCCACCTGAGGTTCGCGGAACAAGGGTTCCTGCGCCTTGGCGAGGAACTTACTCTGTTCGGCCATGTGGCGATAGAGGGTCTGGTATTGATCGGCCAACTGCTCCATCAGGGCGGCGCTGTCGGCGAAGTGGGTGGTGATCTGGCCCTGGTAGCTTTCCAGCTCCTTGTGAGCCTTTTTCAGCTCCTGTTCCAGGCGCCCGGCATCCCGGCTGCGGACAGTGAAACGGCCGATCAACACGCCGATGATCAGGGCGGCTACCGCCAGCAGGATCCCGTTTAACAGAGTCATAGAAGCTCCTTGTTACAGCTAAATCGATGAGTTTGAGGCGGCCGGATTGACCGCGATGCCTCGTTGGCACTATACCGTGCACCCCGAGAGCGTGATACCATTTTGTCCCTCATTCAGGGACTTGGAGGCGGTTTACAGGATGACCCCGCAGCAAAAATACCAGCAGGATTTGCAGCGTCCCGGCTTTTTGGCCGACCCGGCCCAGGCGATGGCCGTGACCCGCCTGGAGCGACTCTATCAGGATTTGTGCGCCAGCCCGACTCCGACCAGATCCCGTGGCCTGCTCGGCTGGCTGCAAAAGCCGAAAGCCCGCGAGCCCATCCTGGGTCTCTATATGTGGGGCGGAGTGGGCAGAGGCAAGACCTGGCTGATGGATACTTTTTTCGACAGCCTGCCGGGGGAGCGCAAACTGCGCGTCCACTTCCACCGTTTCATGCATCGGGTGCACGATGAACTCAAGGGCCTGACCGGTCAGGCCGATCCGCTCAAGCTCATCGCCAGCAAGCTGGCCGGCGAGACAGACATCATCTGCTTTGACGAGTTTTTCGTCTCCGACATCACGGATGCCATGCTGCTGGGCACCCTGTTCCAGGAGCTGTTCGGTCATGGCGTTGTGCTGGTGGCCACCTCCAACATCCCGCCCCGGGACCTTTATCGCAATGGGCTGCAGCGAGCCCGCTTCCTGCCTGCCATCGCCCTCATAGAGCACCACTGCGAGGTACTCAATGTGGATGGTGGCGTCGACTACCGGCTGCGCACCCTGGAGCAGGCGGAAATCTATCACTTCCCGCTGGATCAGCAGGCCAGGTCCAATCTGGACCGCTATTTTGGGCAACTGACCGGGCTGGGGCAGATCGCGGCCGCCACGCTGGAGATCAACCATCGTCAGCTAAGCGCGCTGGGCGTGGGGGAGGGGGTGCTTTATATGGAGTTCGAACAGCTCTGCTGTACTCCGCGATCCCAGGGGGACTACATAGAGCTGGCCCGGGAGTTTCACACCGTCCTGCTGGCCAACGTGCAGCCCATGGGCACAGGCACGGACGATGCGGCGCGCCGTTTCATCGCCATGGTGGACGAGTTCTATGAGCGGCACGTCAAACTCATTCTGTCGGCGGCGGTGCCCATGGCCGCGCTCTACGGAGATGGCCTGCTGAATTTCGAATTCAAGCGCTGTCTTTCGCGGCTTCAGGAAATGCAATCGCACGAATACCTTGCAAGAGTGCACCTTCCTTAGTCACAATACCGCGCCTGCCAGTCGGATGGGCATCTGCGGCAGGTAGGGCCGGGCGACATTTGCTAGCTTCATGGCAGTGAAATTAGCAGGTGATATTTAAGGCAACTTCACTTATAATCGCCCGGCCCACGTTACAGCTGTCGATAAGACAGCAACACTTTAAGCTTTACTTGTATTCGAAGGGGTACAGGTAGGCCATCGTTTGTTGTTTGTGGGAGAGCCCCCATAAGCAATTGGGTCTGTAACAGGTAATTGGGTTTAACTTAATGAAAACTTTCGTTGCCAAGCCAGAAACCGTAAAACGTGACTGGTACATTGTGGACGCAGAAGGTAAAACTCTGGGTCGTATCGCAACCGAGATCGCTGCTCGTCTGCGTGGTAAGCACAAAGCTGAATACACTCCGCACGTTGACACCGGTGATTACATCATCGTTGTAAACGCTGAGAAGGTACACGTAACCGGTAAGAAATTTACCGACAAAATGTACCATTCTCACTCCGGTTTCCCGGGTGGTATCAAGTCCATCAGCTTTGACAAGCTGATTCAGCGCAAGCCGGAAATGGTAATCGAAGCTGCCGTCAAGGGCATGCTGCCGAAGGGTCCGCTGGGCCGTGCCATGTTCCGTAAGCTGAAAGTTTACGCAGGCGCAGAGCACGCTCATGCTGCTCAGCAACCTCAAGTACTGGATATCTAACGGGAACTGGCAACATGGCAGAAAATCAATACTACGGTACCGGCCGTCGCAAAAGCTCCACTGCTCGCGTCTTTATCAAAGCGGGTAGCGGTAAAATCGTAATCAACCAGCGCTCCCTGGAGCAATACTTCGGCCGTCCGACTGCTCGTATGGTAGTTCGTCAGCCGCTGGAACTGGTTGAGATGACCGAGAAACTGGATCTGTACATCACCGTTAACGGTGGTGGCATCTCCGGTCAAGCTGGTGCGATCCGTCACGGTATCACTCGTGCTCTGATGCAGTACGACGAGACCCTGCGTGGCGAACTGCGTAAAGCTGGCTTTGTTACTCGCGATGCCCGTAAGGTTGAGCGTAAGAAAGTCGGTCTGCACAAAGCGCGTAAGCGTCCGCAGTACTCCAAGCGTTAATTCGCTTTTGGTACGCACTCTCACGAGTGTCAAAAAAGCCTGGCCATGTGCCAGGCTTTTTTTATTGGTAATATTACATAGGCCAATGCTAACCATACGTCACAAAAGACAAAAATTTGTGTGTTTATTGTTTTTGCCCATCGCTTCTCTTTCTTGTCAAATTGTTATCTTTTCTTTAAAATTTCCATGGTCTTTCTGTGTCAATTGCCACTCCGCTTCCGCCGCAGTTGTCAGAGGGAGAGGAGATAGGAAACGGGGACACTATAAGAATGAGCGGAGTCCACATGGGAGAGTTTTTGGATGAGCAATGCGCCAGTTGATACCGGTCGCCGCAGATTTCTTACCTGGTCAACGGTTGCCGTTGGCGGTGTAGGAGCTGCTTTTACCGCAGTGCCGTTTATAAAGTCATGGAATCCGAGTGCCAAAGCCAAAGCGGCCGGGGCACCGGTAGAGGTGGATATCAGCAAGTTGGAGCCGGGTCAGCTGATCCGCGTCGAGTGGCGCGGCAAGCCGGTCTGGGTGGTGAAGCGCACCAAGCAGACCCTGGATGCCCTGGCCACGCACGATGACAAACTGCGCGATCCCGCCTCCGATGAGCCACAGCAGCCGGACTATGCCCACAACGGCTACAGATCCATCAAGCCGGAGATCTTCGTGGCGGTCGGTATCTGTACCCATCTGGGCTGCTCCCCCTCCTACCTGCCGGACAGCTTCGGCGAGCAGGTGCAAGGGGTGACCTCCGGCTTCTTCTGCCCATGCCATGGTTCCAAGTTCGACATGGCCGGTCGAGTGTTCCAGGGCGTGCCCGCACCGCTGAACCTGGTCATTCCGCCATACCAATTTCTTAGCGACACCACCATTCTGGTCGGTGCCGATGGCAAGGAGGCCTGACCATGTTTGCCAAAATCATGGGCTGGATTGACGATCGTTTCCCGCTCACGGCCATGTACAACGACCACATGGCCAAGTATCCGGCTCCCAAGAACCTGAACTTCTGGTACTTCTTCGGTTCCCTTGCCATGTTGGTGCTGGTCAACCAGATCATCACCGGCATCTGGCTCACCATGAACTACAACCCGTCGGCGGAGGGGGCCTTTGCCTCCGTGGAATACATAATGCGGGACGTGGACTACGGCTGGCTGCTGCGCTACATGCACTCCACCGGCGCCTCCGCCTTCTTCGTTGTGGTCTATCTGCACATGTTTCGCGGCATGATCTACGGCTCCTATCAGAAGCCGCGCGAGCTGCTGTGGATCTTCGGCATGCTGATCTTCCTGGTGCTGATGGCCGAAGCCTTCATGGGTTACCTGCTGCCCTGGGGACAGATGTCGTTCTGGGGGGCCCAGGTCATCATCTCGCTGTTTGGCGCCATCCCGGTCATAGGTGACGATCTGACCCTGTGGATCCGGGGTGACTACGTCATCTCGGGGGCTACCCTGAACCGCTTCTTCGCGCTGCACGTGATCGCCCTGCCGCTGGTGCTGGTGATGCTGGTTGCCATGCACATACTGGCGTTGCACGAAGTGGGCTCCAACAACCCGGACGGCATCGATATCAAGAAGCACAAGGATGAGAAAGGCTGGCCGCTGGATGCGGTGGCATTCCATCCCTACTTCACTGTGAAGGACATGATAGGGGTGGCGGGCTTCCTGTTCCTGTTCTGCGCCATCATCTTCTTCAAGCCGGATATGTGGGGCTACTTCCTCGAGAAACCGAACTTTGAAGTGGCGAACGGGCTGAAGACGCCGGCGCACATAGCCCCTGTCTGGTACTTCACCCCCTTCTACGCCATCTTGCGCGCAGTGCCGGACAAGCTGCTGGGGGTCATCATGATGGGGCTCTCCATCGTCGTGCTCTTCCTGCTGCCCTGGCTGGATCGCTGCAAGGTGCGTTCGGTGCGCTACCGCAGCACCCTGCACAAGCTGAACATCGCCCAGTTCGTGGTCTGCTTCGTCATCCTGGGTGTGTTGGGCGTTCTGCCATCTACGCCCATGCTGACGCTGATCGCGCAGCTCTGCACTCTGGGTTATTTCGGGTTCTTCGTCCTGCTGTTCTTCTACAGCAAGAATGAGAGCACCAAGCCGCTGCCGGAGAGGGTGACATTCAAATGAAAAGAATAATTTTTGCAGTGCTGGCCCTGCTGCCCGGTCTGGTGTTGGCCGCTGGCGGTGGCTTCCCCCTCGACAAGGCAGAGTACGATCTGAGTGACAAGGCATCCCTGCAACGGGGGGCTGCGACCTTCATGAACTACTGTGCCGGTTGTCACTCCACCCAATACCAGCGTTATAACCGGGTGGCCGCGGACATCGGCATTCCGGAAGAGCTGATGAGGGAGAACCTGGTCTTCACCGGCGCCAAGATTGGCGATCTGATGAAGAGCGCCATGTCCGAGAAGGATGCGGCGCGCTGGTTCGGGGCGCCGCCACCGGATCTGACCCTGGTGGCCAGGGTGCGGGGCGCCGACTGGATTTACACCTATCTGCGTTCTTTCTATGTGGACGAAACCCGGCCATTTGGTGTGAACAATGCGGTCTTCCCGTCCGTGGGCATGCCCCACGTATTGGAGCCGTTGCAGGGGACTCCCCGTGCCGAGTTCGAGACCCACACCCTGGATGGAGTGGAGATGCAACAAGTCGTCAGCATCAAATCTGACGGCAATGGTGAAATGAACAACGAAGAATATGATCAGACGGTACTGGATCTGGTAAACTTCTTGGTCTACTCGGCTGAGCCGGTGCAGCAGGAGCGCGAACGCATGGGCTTCTGGGTGCTCGGTTTCATCGCAATCTTCTTCATCTTCACTGTGCTGTTGAAGAAGGAATTCTGGCGCGACGTTCACTAAGCGACCAGATCGGAGTAATATGACGCACGGCAATGGAGATCAAGATGCTTCATTGCCGTTTCTGCTTTTTAATGACGGGAGGGTTCAATGGCTGTAGCTGCCAATAAGCGTTCGGTAATGACGCTGTTTTCCGGTGCCAACGATATGTTCAGCCATCAGGTGCGTATTGTCCTGGCGGAGAAGGGTGTTAGCGTGGATATCTGCCAGGTTGACCCGAGCAACCTGCCGGACGAGCTGGCCGAGCTGAACCCGTACAACACTGTACCGACTCTGGTGGATCGCGAGCTGGCGTTGTACACCTCGCGCATCATCATGGAATATCTGGACGAGCGCTTCCCGCACCCGCCCCTGATGCCTGTCTATCCGGTGGCTCGCGGCAACAGCCGTCTGATGATGCATCGCATCGAGCTGGACTGGTACTCGCTGGCCGACAAGATCATGGCGGGCACCGATACCGAAGCCGCCCGTGCCGAGCTGCGTGACAACCTGCTGGCCATAGCCCCTATCTTTGGCGAGATGCCCTACTTCATGAGCGAAGAGTTCGGTCTGGTTGACTGCTACATGGCTCCGCTGCTGTGGCGTCTGCCGAGCCTGGGCATCGACTTTACCGGCCGTGGTGCCAAAGAGCTGAAGGCTTACATGGTCCGTCTGTTCGAACGTGAATCCTTCCAGGCCTCCCTGACCGAGGCTGAACGCGAGATCCGTGCCAGCGTATGAGTAGTATGGAACCGACCATGACACCCAGTCGCCCCTATCTGTTGCGGGCGTTTTTTGACTGGTTGCTGGATAACGACTTGACCCCGCATCTGGTGGTCAATGCCAATATCCCCCATGTGATGGTGCCGATGCAGTTCGTGCAGGATGGGCAGATCGTCCTGAACATAGCGCCTCGGGCCGTGGGCCAGTTCCACATGGATAATGATGCCGTCAGCTTCAGCGCCCGCTTCGGCGGCGTGTCACAGCAGGTCTACATTCCCATGGCGGCCATATTGGCCATTCATGCCAGGGAAAACGGCGTGGGAACCCTGTTCCCGCCTGAGCCGGGCTACGATCTCTGGCTGGAGCAGGCCGAGGCGCCGGTAGAACCCGAGCCGGAGCCACCGCGCCCGACGGGTCGTCCGACCCTGAAAGTCATCAAATAAAAAACGCAGCCAACTGGCTGCGTTTTTTTATCTCATCATTGCCCGCTTAGTTCTGGGCAAATTCGAAGGCCTTGATAACCTGCTTGACCCCGCTGACGTGGCGGGCGATCTCCACTGCCTGATCCCCTTCCTGACGGGTCACCAGGCCGATGAGAAACACCTCGCTGTTCTCGGTGACCACCTTGACCTTGGTGCTGTCGAAGTTCTTGGTGCCCAGCATGTCGGCCCGTACCTTGGAGGTGATCCAGGTATCGTTGCTGCGTACCCCTATGCTCACCGGCTTGCCGAGACGCAGCTCATTGTAGACATGACGAACCCCTTCGATCCGGCTCACAATCTTGCCCGCTTCCTGCTTGTAAGCGTCAGACGGTGTCTGACCGACCAGCAAGACACGGCCGTTGTTGCTGTAGACGCTGATCTTGCTGGAGGCGCTCAGCGACTTGTTGTCGGCCAGCAGATTGGCCGCTTTCAGCTCTATGGTCTGATCGTCCCACTGGGCACCCAGGGTGCGACGATCCCCGGTCGCCTTGGCGGTACCGGCTGCGCCACCCACTACCACGGCGGCACAGCCTTGCAGCAGCAGGGCGCCGGTCAGCAGGGCGAGTGCGAGAATAGGCTTCTTCATGGTTTCAATCTTCCTGTTGCGGGAAAAGTGTCTGGTCGATGAGATCACAGAGGCAGTGCAGGGTCAACAGATTCACTTCCAGAATGCGAGGACGGCGGGCGGATGGCACGCGGATCTCCACGTCATTGGGCCCGAGCAGGCCGGCTATCTCACCACCGTCGCCCCCACCGAGCACTATGATGGTCATGTCGCGGGAGAGTGCCGCTTCAGCGGCCTTGATCAGGCTGCGGCTGTTACCCGTGGTGGTGAGCACCACCAGGATGTCGCCGGGTTGACCCAGAGCCCTGATCTGCTTGGCATAGACCTCTTCGAAGCCGTGATCGGTGGCGATGGCGCTGATGGTGGCCATGTCGGGGGTCAGGGCCAGGCCAGGCAGGGAGGGGCGTGGCGTTTCGTAGCAGTTGACTAGCTCGGAGATGAACAGCTGTGCCAGGGCCGAGGAGGGGCCATTGCCGCATGCCATGACCTTGTGGCCATTGAGCAGGCAGATGGTCAGCATCTGGGCCGCAGTGTGGATGGCGTCCGGCAGCGCCTCGGCGGCGGCTATCTTGGTCTGGATGCTTTCGGTGTAATTCTCTTTGATGGGATCAGTCATGGGGTCCTCTTAAAAAGCGTTCTGGATCCAGTCTGGCTGGTCGCCCTCGAACGCGATCACATCGAATCGGCAGGCCTGGCTGGCCTCGTTGATGGCATGTTGCTTGAAATAGTGGCGCGCGGCCAGCACGATCTTGTGCTGTTTGCGCCGGGTGACCGAGCTGGCGGCTCCGCCATGGCTGGCCCGAGCGCGATATCTGACCTCGACAAACACCAGGGTATCCCCCTGGCGCATGACGAGATCTATTTCACCACCACGGCAGCGGTAGTTGCGGGTCACGGGTTGCAGGCCGCGGGCCTGCAACCAGCATTCCGCTACTTGCTCAAAGTGCTGTCCCTTGCTCGTCGCTGCCGACGGCAACAGGTTCAACCACTGCTGGTGCAGTTGTGCCAGTAGCCTCTTCATGGGGGGGGGTGTCCTCCAGCTGGGGCACGGCGCTGTCGCTGACCAGCTTGCCATTCTGGTAGGTGGCCCAGTCCAGCATGCGCACTATGTTGCCCTGGGGATCCACGCTCAGCTGCCCGCTCATGCCCGGTTGCTGCATGGCATTGAGCTTGCGCATCTGCGGCAGGTTGCCGGCCAGGCTGACCGCATCGTAGCCGAGGGCAAACAGGCGCAGCAGGTCACCCTGGGTCTGTGGCCAGAGCAGGGCTATCTGTTCCCGTTGCTGCTCATAGCCTCCCAGCAGCAGCGGCATGTCGGAGATGTGCATGCCGTTAAGTTCGGAAGCCACCTCGGTCGCCCCGCTGTCATAGCCTCGCGAGCTGCTGTAGATGGGCAGGCTGCCCATGGGATTGACCGAGATGTCCACATAGGGCTTGATCATCCTGGTCTCCAGGCTGTTGGCTACCACATAGACGGCGTCTATGCTGCGCGGTGCCGCATCAGAGAGCTGCACTATCTCCCCGGCCCGGGCGGTGGAACGACCGCTCAGGGCATTCTTGACCATGCCCTGCACCTCGTTGCGTGCCCCGAAGGTGGCGACCACGGGCTTCTCCTGGCTGACGCCAGCCCAGGCCTGCTCGAATGCCTTGATGCTGCTGTAGCCAATCCGGCCTTGCGCCGCGATCAGCAGCGGCTTGCGGTAACCCTGACCATAGAGGTACTGGGCTGCCTGGCTCGCATCAGCGGCGGCGGAGAGGGAGAAATAGAAGGTGTTGTCGTTGATGATCGGCTTGTCCAGCTCGTTGAGCGCCAGCACCGGCACGGCCGGGTTGGACTTGAGCAGCTCCTCGACCTGATCTTTCAGCAGCGGGCCAATGATCATGTTGGCCCCCTCCTGGATCGCCTGCTTGTAGAGATCCCCCATCGCCTTGCCCTGAGTGTCATAGAAGTTCAGGGTGAATTGCCCCTGATTATCCTTGTAGGACATCAGCATGCCGTTGCGGATGGCGGCGCCCTGCGCCTCCAGGTTGCCGGAGAGGGGCAGGAAGACCGCGACCTGCTGCAGTGCTCCTGTATCCGTGGTGGCGAGATCCCCGAGGCCGGCCGGCATGTCAGTCTGGGCCGGGTGGTTCGGGAAGCTCTGCTTCCAGCCTGCGAGCTGGCGCGCGAGTTGACTTGGCTGGGCGCCAAACTCGTTCACCAGTGCCGCCAGTCGCAGCCAGCCGGTGGTCACGTCGGGGGCCGGCGCCTCTTCCAGCGCCTGCAGGGTGGAGGGGGTCATGCTTTTCAGCAGGGACCAGATCTGCTGGTGGTTGGTGGCCAGCTCATTCTTGGCCAGGTAAGGCTCCAGCAGGATCAGCGACTTGGCCGCGCCAAACTTGTTGTTGATGTCCAGTTGCAGCACCACCCGCTGGCGATACCAATCCTTCTGGGTATCGGCATCGAGGGCCACATCCGGCTTGCCTTCCAGCAGGATCAACGCCTGGTTGGCGTTGCCCTGGGCCAGCAAGAGGTGCGCCTGCAGCAGTTGCAGTTGTGCCTGCTGCACCGGGTTGCCGGCCTGCTTCTGCAACTGTTGATACAGGGCGGCGGCCGGTTTGGCCTGACCAAGCGCCAGATAACTGCGCGCCGCCATCACCTGCCAGGTGAAGGCCTCGGCCGGTTTGGCGGGATCCACCTGCTCCAGATACCACTGGGCATTCTTGGTCAGATCCGAGAACGCCGACGGCATGCCGGGCTCCGCGGAAGATGGGTTGGGCTCCGACGCACAGGCGGCGAGCAGTACTGCCGCGAGTATGATGCCGAAGAGTCGTGATACACTTAGCTGCTTTGTAACCCGGTTCAAGTTCATTCCCCGACCAGTGTTGAAGTTCTCCATAGTGTAAACGGGCCAATATGGCGACACAATTGTCGGGACACTCGGAGATCCCATGAGTGACACCCCAACCCTGTATATAGTCCCCACTCCCATCGGTAATCTGGCGGATATCACCCAGCGTGCATTGGACATTTTACGCAGCGTCGATCTGGTGGCCGCCGAAGATACCCGGCACTCCGGCATCCTGCTCAGCCACTACCAAATATCGGTGCCGACCTTCGCCCTGCACGATCACAACGAGCAGCAGAAGGCGGATGTGCTGATCGGCCGGATCAAGGAAGGCAAGAGCGTCGCCCTGGTCTCGGATGCGGGCACGCCGCTCATCAGCGACCCCGGCTATCACCTGGTCACCCGCTGTCGCGAGGCCGGGGTCAAGGTGGTGCCGCTGCCGGGCCCTTGCGCCGCCATCACTGCACTCTCTGCCGCCGGTCTGCCCACAGATCGCTTCGCCTTCGAAGGGTTTCTGCCGGCGAAAGCCAAGGGCCGCGACGACAGGCTGCAAGCCGTCATCGAAGACACCCGTTCCCTGGTGTTCTACGAGTCGCCGCGCCGGGTGCAGGATACGGTGGAGGCCATCGCTCGCATCCTCGGTGAACGTCAGGTGGTGGTGTGCCGCGAGCTGACCAAGACTTTCGAATCCATCCACGGTCTGCCTGCCTCCGAGATGCTGACCTGGCTTGGGGAAGACGATAATCGCTGCCGCGGCGAAATCGTGCTGGTGGTCGCCGGTGCCAGCAAGGTGGATGAAGAGCTGCCCGCTGAGGCGATCCGCACCCTGGGGCTGCTGGTGGCGGAGCTGCCGCTAAAAAAAGCGGCGGCCTTGACCGCCGAGATCCACGGCGTGAAGAAGAATGCCCTCTACAAATATGGTCTCGAGCACCACTGAGCCGTGCAAGCAGGCCAATGAGCACCGCCAAGGCGTAAAAATAGGCAAAATGAGAGCGTTCTGACTGGCGCAGGCCAGGGGGCCCGCAAGAGTGGGCCCGGCCGGCAGGGGTTGGCGCACGATTAATTGCTGCAAACGGGAATTGCCGGTTTACCCCACTGTGTCACGAGGCTATAATCCGCGCCTCGGAGTCGGCTGGGCAATCGCTGCTTCGTCGTTGTGTCCCTCGGGACAGACGGGCGGAGGGGAGGAAAGTCCGGGCTTCATAGGGCAGGGTGCCAGGTAACGCCTGGGAGGCGCGAGCCTACGACCAGTGCAACAGAGAGCAAACCGCCGATGGCCCGCAAGGGATCAGGTAAGGGTGAAAGGGTGCGGTAAGAGCGCACCGCGCGACTGGCAACAGTTCGTGGCACGGTAAACTCCACCCGAAGCAAGACCAAATAGGCCCCTATTGGCGCGGCCCGCGTTGGGGGCGGGTAGGTTGCTTGAGCCAGTGAGCGATTGCTGGCCTAGAGGAATGATTGCTACCCGGGGCAACCCGGTACAGAACCCGGCTTACAGGCCGACTCCGACCTATTCCTGAAGAGCCTTGCGATTTATCGCGAGGCTCTTTTTTATAGCGGTAGAAATAGTAAAAAATTGAACGGCGATACTGGCCGACATGAGGGGCTTATAAAAATACCTTATAAATCAAGTTGTTGTTTTTTTGTTTGCATGCTTTTGTCATACACTAGTGTGTAAAAAGAGGGGAGACTCCAGCATGATTTACTTCTTTCACATTGTTCATTTTAAAAATGTTCGCAATTAATCCTATGGCTGTTAACACAAATAACTTGTGGAAAATCAACTCAGTTAATCTGTAGCCTCCCCGCGCTGCGTCAATATGTTCCCCATGCCCGAGATCCTTGCTTGAAAAGCCCCCTGCTCGTCCTTAAACTTCATGGTGGAGAAAAGTGGATCAAAGTGGTTTTATTGGGCAATTTGCCTCCATAACTCACCTTCGGGGACTGCAATTTGTTGCGTGGCGCTCACGCCATCAGCCTGGACAGCAAAGGGCGACTGGCGATTCCGACCAAATATCGAGATTGGCTGCGCTCCGAGCGCGACGGCCAGCTGGTCTGCACCATCGACATAGCCCATCCCTGTCTGCTGCTTTACCCCCTGAGTGAATGGGAAGAGATAGAGCGCAAGCTCAAGACCCTTTCCAGTACCAATCCGACGGAACGCCGCCTGCAGCGCATGCTGCTCGGACATGCAACCGAGTGCGAACTGGACGGCAATGGCCGTCTGCTGCTGAGCCAGCCACTGCGTAGCCACGCCGGGCTGGACAAGAAGATCATGCTGGTGGGCCAGCTCAACAAGTTTGAGTTGTGGGATGAAGCCCGCTGGCAACAACAGATCAATGACGACATCCTGGGCCTGCCCGAGGACGACTGGGCAAGTTCACCACGACTACAGGATTTTTCTTTATAAATGACCCAAGCCGCTGAACACATCACAGTGCTGTTGCACGAAGCCGTCGAAGGGCTGGCCATCAAGCCGGACGGTATCTACGTCGACGGTACCTTTGGCCGGGGTGGTCACTCTCGTCTCATTCTCCAGCATCTCGGTCCGCAGGGGCGACTGATCGCCATAGACAGGGATCCCCAGGCCATTGCCGAGGCGGCCAAGATCCAGGATCCCCGCTTCGAGATAGTGCACGGTCCCTTCTCCGGCATCACCACTTACCTGAGCGATCGCGGCCTGCTCGGCAAGGTCGACGGCTTCCTGCTGGATCTGGGGGTCTCTTCTCCACAGCTCGATGACGCCGAGCGCGGTTTCAGCTTCATGAAAGACGGCCCCCTCGACATGCGGATGGACCCGACCACGGGCCAGAGCGCTGCGCAGTGGCTGGCCAAGGCCGATGTGGATGACATCGCCTGGGTGCTGAAGACCTTCGGCGAGGAGCGTTTTGCCAAGAAGATTGCTCGCGCCATCGTCCATGACCGCGTCACCGAACCCTATGTGCGCACCCGCCAGTTGGCGGAGATGATTGCCCGGGTCAACCCGAGCAAGGAGAAGGGCAAGCATGCGGCAACCCGCAGCTTCCAGGCCATCCGCATCTATATCAACAGCGAGCTGGACGAGATCGAAACCGCGCTGAACGGTGCCCTGCAGGCGCTGGCGCCCGAGGGTCGCCTCTCCGTCATCAGCTTCCACTCCCTGGAAGACCGTCTGGTCAAACACTTCATTCGCAAGCATGAGAAGGGGCCGGAAGTGCCCCATGGCATCCCGTTGACCGAGGCGCAACTGGCCGGTGGCCGCAAGTTGAAGTCGGTCGGCAAGGCGCTCAAACCTTCCGAACATGAAGTCACCGAAAACAGCCGATCCCGCAGCTCTGTGCTGCGAGTCGCCCAGCGTCTGGCGGATTGAGTCATGAGCGAGGTACGCATTCATCTGTCCAGGGAGATCATCGGTGATCTCTGGCGCCACAAGTTGCAGGTCGTGCTGACCCTGGCCGTGCTGATCACCGCCTTTGCGGTGATCCTGGTGACCAACATGACCCGGGGGCTGACGGCCAAGCAGAATGACCTGATGGCGGAAGAGGACAGGCTCAACATCGAGTGGCGGCACCTGCTGCTGGAGCAGGGCACACTGGCCGAACACTCCCGTGTCGCGAGTCTGGCCATGGATAAATTGCAGATGGCTCGCCCGCTGGTGACCACCGAGAAGGTAATAACCCAACCATGACACGCAAGGCCGCCACCAAGGCTCCGGCAAAGGACAAAGCCAAGGCTAAAGCTCCGTCACTCTACCCGTGGCGCTTTCGCACCCTGGTGTTTTTCATCGGGATTGCGTTTGCCGGCCTGATCCTGCGGCTGGCCTGGATCCAGGTGATAGATCCGGACAGGCTGCGCCAGGAGGGGGACATGCGCTCCCTGCGAACCACCTCCACCCAAGCGGTGCGCGGCATGATCACCGATCGCAACGGCGAGCAGCTGGCAGTGTCCGTGCCGGTCGAGGCAGTCTGGGCCGATCCCAAGACGGTGCACGAGTCCGGCGCCATCCACAACGAGCGCGCCTGGCTGGCGCTCTCCGCCGTGCTCAAGCTCGACATCAACACCCTCAAGCACCGCATCTCCAACCCCAGTAAGCGCTTCGTCTATCTGCAGCGTCAGGTAACCCCTGCCGTGGCGGAATACATCAAGGGCTTGAAGCTGGGGGGCATCTACCTGCGCCCCGAGGCGCGCCGTTTCTACCCGACCGGCGAGATCAGCGCCCACCTGGTGGGGGTGACCAACATAGACGGCAGCGGCATCGAGGGGATAGAGCGCAGCTACAACGAATGGCTGACCGCGACTCCGGGCGAGATGCGGGTGCGCAAGGACAGGCAGGGCAGGGTCATCGAGCGACTCGGGCTGGTCAAGGAGGGCAAGCACGCCAACGATCTGCAACTGAGCATAGATCAACGGGTACAGGCGCTGGCCTACCGTGCCCTCAAGCGCGCCACCGACGAGAACAAGGCGACCTCCGGCTCCATGGTGATGCTGGACGTGAAGACCGGCGAAGTGCTCGCCATGGTCAATACCCCCTCCTACAACCCGAACAACCGTGGCCAGTACCAGAGCTTCCGGGTGCGCAACCGGGTGGTGACGGACACCTATGAGCCGGGTTCGACCGTCAAGCCGCTGATCCTGTTGAGCGCCCTGCAGGCGGGCGTCACCAGCTGGAAGGACACCATCCCCGGTGGTCCCCTGTTCATCGGGGCCAAGCAGATCCGCGATGTGAGCATTCACAAGGCGACCAACCTGTACGACATACTGCGCTACTCCTCCAACATCGGCATGTCGCGTATCGCGCTGCGGATGCCGGCCCAGGAGATGATCAACACCCTCAGCATGGTCGGCTTCGGTATGGACACCGGCAGTGGTCTGATGGGAGAGAGCGGCGGCATGTTGCCCCAGCGCCGCCGCTGGTCCGACATCGAGCGGGCGACCCTGTCATTCGGCTATGGCCTGCGGGTCACCCCGCTGCAGCTGGCTTCCGCCTACGCGACCCTGGCCAACAAGGGCAAGCGGGTGCCGCTCTCTATCATCAAGGTGACCACGCCGCCCAAGGGTGAGCAGGTCATCGACCACAACAACGCCACCGCCATGCTGCAGGCGCTGGAGTACGTGGTGAGCAATGCCATTCCCAAGGCGCAGATCCCGGGTTATCGGGTCGGCGGCAAGAGTGGTACCGCCAAGGTCGCCGTCGCCGGTGGCTACGGCAAGGATTACATGGCCTGGTTTGCCGGTTTCGCCCCGGCCAGCAACCCCCGCTTCGTCATGGTGGTGGTGATCAACGAGCCCAAGGGCGATGCCTATTACGGCGGTGCCGTGGCGACCCCGCCGTTCGCCGAGGCCATGGGGGGCGTGCTGCAGCTCTTCAACATTCGTCCCGACGCCATCCCCCCCGAGGTGCCGGCGAAGCTTGCCCGTACGGAGGCCGCCCATGGCGCACCTCGTACCTGATTGGCATCCGTTTCTCTCTGTCGACCCCGCGACTGTCGGGGTGTTTTCCATGGCGCCGCATTCCCTGAGCGCCTGCATTCCTGCCCATTCGGAGGCTTCCCATGTTGCCGCCCCGCGCACTTGATCAACTCATGAGCCATTTTGGCATCCATGCTCCGGCGCTCGCGCTCACCGACATCCAGCTCGACAGCCGGCGAGTCGGGCCCGGTTCTCTCTTCGTGGCAATCCGGGGCCACCAGATGGATGGCAGGCGTTTCATCGAACAGGCGGTGGCTCAGGGAGCGACCGCCGTCCTGTTTGAGGAGGATGGGGAATTCGTGGCCCCCGCCACCTCGATCCCCTGTTTCGGGCTCAAGGATCTGCCCGCTCGCCTCTCCGAACTGGCGGGCCATTTCTATGACTATCCGGCGCAGAAGCTGCAACTGGTGGGCATCACCGGCACCAACGGCAAGAGCACCACTGCCCTGCTGGTCGCCAACTGGCGCACCCTGCTGGGAGGCAAGGCCGGGGTGATGGGCACCATAGGCAATGGCCTGTTCGGTGAACTGGTGGAAGCGGAAAACACCACAGGCAGCGCCGTGCAGGTGCAGGCCAATCTTGCCGCCCTGCAACAGCAGGGGGCCGATCTGGTGGCGATGGAGGTCTCCAGCCACGGTCTGGTGCAGCACAGGGTGGCGGCCTTGCCGTTTTCTGCGGCTGTGTTCACCAACCTGAGCCGGGATCACCTCGACTATCACGGCACCATGGAGGCCTATGGCGCCGCCAAGGAAGAGTTGCTGAAACTGGTGGATGAGCCCTGCGCCGTCATCAATGCCGACGACCGTCTGGGGCGCCAGTGGCTGGCAGCCTACCCCGCTGCGGTGGCCTTCAGTGTTCATGGCCCGATTGAAAACCATGTCGGGCGACAGTTGACGGCGCAGGATCCCCATTTCCACCAACAAGGATTTGACACGCGCATTAACTCCAGCTGGGGGAATGGTGTATTATCCGCCCCCTTGCTCGGCCGCTTCAACGTCAGCAATGTGCTGGCCGCCATGGGCGCCATGCTGGTACTGGGTTATGACTTCGATGCACTGCTGGCCAGCGCCCCGAAACTGCAACCCGTGACCGGTCGCATGGAGTGCTTCGGCGGTGGCAAGGCGCCGCTGGCGGTGGTCGACTATGCCCATACCCCGGATGCGCTGGAGAAGGCATTGCAGGCCCTGCGGGTGCACTGCGAAGGTCGGCTCTGGTGCCTGGTGGGCTGTGGTGGCGACCGGGATCGCGGCAAGCGGCCCATGATGGCCGCCATGGCGGAGCAACATGCGGATCGCGTGATCCTGACCGACGACAATCCCCGTACCGAGGCGCCGGAACAGATCATGGCGGACATGGTGGCGGGCCTTCGCGATCCTGCTGCCGTGCAGATCGAGCACGACAGGGTCAAGGCGATCCGGCTGGCCCTCAGTCAGGCGAGCAAGCAGGACATCATCCTGGTGGCCGGTAAGGGCCACGAGGATTATCAGATCATTGGAACCGACAAGCGGCACTACAGCGACCGGGAAACCGTCGCGGCCGCCTTGCACACATTAATGGAGTCATTCAGATGATGACCCTCAGGCTTGCCGACCTGGCGCAGGTGCTCGATGCCCGTCTGATCGGCGGCGATCTCGAGATCACGGCAGTCAGTACCGACACCCGCACCCTGGGCAAGGGGGCGCTGTTCGTCGCGCTGCGTGGCGAGCGTTTCGATGCCCACGATTTCTGCGACCAGGCCCTGGCCGCCGGGGCCTCTGCCCTGCTGGTGGAGCGCGAGCTGCCCCTTGCCATACCGCAACTGGTGGTGGCCGATACCCTCAAGGGACTGGGCCGCCTCGGCAAGCTGGTGCGCGAGCGCATCAACCCGAAAGTACTGGCCATCACCGGCAGCTGTGGCAAGACCACGGTCAAGGAGATGGCGACCGCCATCCTGCGCGGTGAGGGGGAGGTGCTGGCCACCGCCGGCAACTTCAACAATGAAGTGGGGGTGCCGCTCACCCTGCTGCGCCTCGAGGCGCAGCACCAGTTTGCGGTGATGGAGCTGGGTGCCAACCACCCGGGGGAGATCGCCTGGACCACCTCCCTGGCCCGGCCCGATGCCGCCCTCATCAACAACGTGGCCGCCGCCCATCTGGAAGGCTTCGGCTCCCTGGAAGGGGTCTTCCACGCAAAGAGCGAAATTTTTGAGGGCCTGGGCGAGGGTGGCACCGCCATCGTCAATGCCGACAACGAGTTCTGGCCCAAGTGGCGGGAGCGGGGCATTCGGTGCGCCTTCTCCCTCGAAGATCAGAGCCAGCCCTTCCATGCCCGTGACATAGCGCTCAACGGGCAGGGCTGCGCCGAATTCGTGATGGTGACCCCGCAGGGAGAGTTGACCCTGACCCTAGCCATTCCGGGCCGCCACAACGTGGCCAATGCCCTGGCTGCCGCCGCCGGCTGTCTGGCGCTGGGCGCCTCCCTCGCTTCCGTCAAGGCGGGGCTGGAGCAGATGTCGCCGGTCAAGGGCCGCTTCTGCGTGCAACGCTGGGGTGGTCTCACCCTGGTGGATGACACCTACAACGCCAGCGTGGAGTCCGTGCTGGCGGGCATCGATGCCCTGACCGCCATGGGCGGCTACAAGGTGCTGGTGTTCGGTGACATGAAGGAGTTGGGTGAGGAGTCCGCGGCCCAGCACGCCCGGGTCGGACACCACGCCCGCGAGCAGGGCCTCGACGCCGTGCTGACGGTAGGGGAACAGAGTCGTCACACCGCAGATGCCGCGGCGGGTCGACATTTCGATAACAAGGCGTCGTTGTTTGAAGTGCTTGCGCAAATGATAAATACACATCAAGAAATCTCGATCCTGGTCAAGGGTGCCCGCGGTTCCCGCATGGAAGATATCGTCAAGATGGTCGTTGACCGTCAGGAGTCAGCCACATGCTAGTCTGGCTGGCGGAACTGCTCACCCCGCACTTCACCTTCTTCAACGTCTTCTCCTACCTGACGTTCCGCGCCATCCTGTCGATCATCACGGGTCTGGTGGTGGCGCTCTGGATGGGGCCGCGTCTAATCCGTCGCCTGCAGATCCTGAAATTCGGTCAGGTGATCCGCAACGACGGCCCAGAGTCACACCTCAGCAAGAAGGGCACCCCGACCATGGGGGGCCTGATGATCATTGCGGCCATCTTCATCTCTGTGCTGCTCTGGAGCCGCCTCGACAACCCCTATGTCTGGCTGGTGCTGTTCGTGCTCGGTGCCTACGGCGCCATCGGCTTTGCCGACGACTACCTCAAGGTGGTGCGCAAGAATACCGACGGCCTGATCGCCCGCTGGAAGTACTTCTGGCAGTCGGCAGTCGCCCTGGCCGTGGCGGTATTCCTCTATGCCACCGCGACCCATGACGGCCAGACCCAGCTGGTGGTACCCTTCCTCAAGGATGTGATGCCGCAGCTCGGCCTGATGTTCATAGTGCTGACCTACTTCGTCATCGTCGGTACCTCCAACGCGGTCAACCTGACCGACGGCCTGGATGGCCTTGCCATCATGCCGACCGTGATGGTGGCGGGGGGCTTCGCCTTTGTCGCCTGGGCCACCGGCAACGTGAACTTCGCCAACTACCTGCACATTCCCTACGTGCCCTATACCTCCGAGCTGGTGATCGTCTGTACCGCCATCGTCGGCGCGGGGCTTGGCTTCCTCTGGTTCAACACCTATCCGGCCCAGGTCTTTATGGGGGACGTCGGTTCCCTGGCCCTCGGCGGGGCGCTCGGCACCATAGCCGTGCTGGTGCGTCAGGAGTTCCTGCTGGTGATCATGGGGGGCGTCTTCGTGATGGAGACAGTCTCCGTGATCCTGCAGGTGGGGTCATACAAGCTGCGCGGCGTGCGGATCTTCCGCATGGCCCCGATCCATCACCACTATGAGAAGAAGGGCTGGCCGGAGCCGCGCGTCATAGTGCGCTTCTGGATCATCACCCTCATGCTGGTGCTGCTCGGCCTCGCCACCCTGAAGGTGAGGTAAGCCATGGTCATCATCATAGGACTCGGCAAAACCGGACTCTCCTGCGTCGACTACTTCCTCGGTCGTGGTGTCACGCCCCTGGTGATGGATACCCGCGCCAATCCCCCGGGCAAGGAGCAACTGCCCCCCGAGGTGGAGCTGATCCACGGGCTGGACGGCGATCTGCTCAAGCAGGCGCACATGATAGTGGCGAGCCCGGGTATTGCCCTGGCGACCCCCGAGCTGAAGGCCGCGGCCGAGTTCGGGGTGCGCATCGTCGGCGACATAGAGCTGTTCGTGCGCGAGACCCAGACCCCCGTCATTGCCATCACAGGCTCCAACGGCAAGAGCACAGTCACCACCCTGGTCGGCGAGATGATCGCCGAGGCGGGGCTCAAGGTTGGCGTAGGTGGCAACATCGGCACCCCGGCGCTGGAGCTGCTCAAGCAGCCCATGGATCTCTGCGTGCTGGAGCTCTCCAGCTTCCAGCTGGAGACCACTTACAGCCTGCGTGCCGCTGCCTCCGTGGTGCTGAACCTCTCCGAAGATCATATGGATCGCTATCAGGGCATGGCGGATTACCGCGCCGCCAAGCAGGAGATCCATCAGCACTCCCAGCACATCCTGGTCAACCGGGACGATCCCCAGACCCTGCCCGACGTGGGTCAGGTGTGGCAGAGCTTCGGGCTGGATTGCAACGGCTACGGCCGCTGCGAGCTGGCGGGTCGCCACTGGCTGACCCTGCACGGGGAGCCGCTGCTGGCGGTGGACGAGATGAAGATAGTCGGCGCCCACAATCAGGCCAACGCCCTGGCGGCCATGGCCCTGTGCGATGCGGTCGGCATTCCCCGCGAGCCGCAACTCGCCGTGCTGCGCCGCTTCGAAGGCCTGCCCCACCGTGCCCGCTTCGTGCGGGAGGTGAACGGAGTGCGCTGGATCAACGACTCCAAGGCCACCAACGTGGGGGCCACCCTGGCCGCCGTGGCCGGGGTGCGCGAGTCGGTCAGGGGACGCCTGCTGCTGCTGGCCGGTGGTCAGGGCAAGGGGCAGGACTTCGGCCCTGTGCAGGCACTGCTCGGCAACCAGATAGATCACATGTACTGCTTCGGCCAGGACGCGGACATACTGCTCGCCCTGGGTGAACAGACCGAGAAGGTCGCCTCCCTCGACGACGCCGTCGCCAAGGCTGCCGCCGACGCCAGACCCGGTGACTGGGTGCTGCTGGCGCCGGCCTGCGCCAGCCTGGATCAATTCAAGTCCTTCGAGGCTCGCGGCGATCGCTTCACCGAACTGGTACAGAAACTATGAAAGTTCCGTGCACCGGCCTGGATCGGTTTAATTCCTTCGAAGCCTGCGGCGATCGCTTCACCGAACTGGTGATGACTCTATGAACGCCCTTCGCGCCGTTGCAGGCTTCTTGCAGCGCTGGTTGTTGCCGGCGCGTCCCGCCGGTCTCTACGACAGGCAACTGGTTGTGCTGGCGCTGGCGCTGATGTCGGTGGGCCTGGTGATAGTGGCCTCTGCCTCCATTCCCGAAGGGATTGCCCTGGGCGATGACCCCTTCATGTTCGTGAAGCGGCACGGCCTCTTCCTGGTGATGGCGCTCGGCATCTCCTGGTTCGTGCTGCAGGTGCCCATGGCGCGCTGGCAGCAGTACAACGGCCCCATGCTGCTGCTCGCCATAGTGATGCTGGTGCTGGTGCTGCTGGTGGGGCGCAGCGTCAACGGCTCGGTGCGCTGGTTGCCGCTCGGCCCCTTCAACCTGCAGCCGGCGGAATTCGGCAAGCTGGCGCTGTTCGTCTATCTGGCGGGCTACCTGGTACGCCGCCAGAGCGAGGTGCGCGAGCGCTTCATCGGCTTCATGAAACCCATGGCGGTGCTGTTCGTGGTGGCCACCTTGCTGCTGGCCCAGCCCGACCTGGGATCCGTGGTGGTGATGTTCGTCACCTCCCTCGGGATGCTGTTCCTGGCGGGGGCCCGCATGGTGCAGTTCATCGGTCTCATCCTGGTGGGGGTGAGCGCTGTGGTGACCCTGATCATCGCAGAGCCCTACCGGATGCGGCGGGTCACCTCCTTCCTGGATCCCTGGGCCGATCCCTTCGGCAGCGGCTATCAGCTGACCCAGTCCCTGATGGCGTTCGGCCGTGGCAGCTGGTTTGGCGAGGGGCTAGGCAACTCCATCCAGAAGATGGAGTACCTGCCGGAGGCCCACACCGACTTCGTGTTTGCGATCCTCGGCGAGGAGCTGGGCTACGTGGGGGTGCTGGGTGCGCTTTTCCTCATCTTTGCGCTGGCGGTGAAGGCGCTCAAGCTCGGTCACCAGGCGCTGGTGTCCGAACGGCTGTATGAAGGCTATCTGGCCATCGGCATCGGCATCTGGTTCAGTTTCCAGACCTTCGTCAACGTCGGCGCCGCCAGCGGCATGATGCCGACCAAGGGGCTGACCCTGCCGCTGGTCAGCTACGGCGGCTCCAGTCTCATCATCATGATGGTGGCGGTGAGCATGTTGATTCGTATCGATTTCGAGTTGCGCCAGGCCAGTGCCCAGGCGCGTGTGCGGGAGGTTTCGTGAGCAAGACGTTACTGGTGATGGCGGGCGGTACCGGGGGCCATGTGTTCCCCGGGCTGGCCGTGGCCGATCGCCTCAAGGCCCAGGGCTGGACCATTCACTGGCTCGGTACCGCCGACCGGATGGAGGCCGAGCTGGTGCCCGCCCACGGTTACCCCATCTCCTTCATCGACATTCAGGGGGTGCGTGGCAACGGCATCAAGCGACTGCTGGTCGCCCCCTATCGCATCGTCAAATCCGTGTTGCAGGCGCGCCGCGTGCTGAAAAACATTCGTCCTGATGTGGTGCTCGGCATGGGGGGCTTCGCCTCAGGCCCGGGCGGCGTGGCGGCCTGGCTGTCCGGTATTCCCTTGCTGCTGCACGAGCAGAACGCGGCGGCCGGCCTCACCAACAAGCTGCTGGCACGCCTCGCCAAGCGGGTGCTGATGGCCTTCCCCGGCGCCTTTGCGCCGAGTGCCCGCACCGCAGTGGTGGGCAATCCGGTGCGCCCCGAGGTGGTGGCCCTGCCGGATCCCCAGCTGCGCAGCAGCAGCGAGCCGCTGCGCCTGCTGATCGTCGGTGGCAGCCTGGGTGCCCGGGTGCTCAACGAGCAGGTGCCGCCAGCGGTGGCGGCGGCTGGCGTGCCCATCGAGGTGCGTCACCAGTGTGGCAAGGGCAATCGCGATGTCGTGGCTGAAGCCTACGCCAAGCAGGGTGTCGAGGCCGAGGTGAGCGAGTTTATCAAGGACATGGCCGATGCCTACGCCTGGGCCGATCTGGTGGTGTGCCGCGCCGGGGCCCTGACGGTCTCCGAGGTGGCTGCCGCCGGTGTGGCCGCCATCTTCGTGCCACTGCCCCATGCGGTGGATGATCACCAGACCCGCAACGCCCTGACCCTGGTCGACGGCGGGGCGGCCGAGTTCCTGCCCCAGTCCGAGCTGACCCCGGCCTCATTGGCCGCGCGTCTCTCCTGGCTCGCCGGGCGCAGGGAGACACTGTTGAACATGGCCCAGGCCGCCCGTCGCGTGGCCATCATAGATGCCGCCGAGCGGGTTGCCGATGAGTGCAAGCGGCTCGCCAGCGGGCGGAGCGAGAAAGCATGTTGAGCAAGATTGCACAGGCCAGGCCGTGCAGTCTTGTCCCTGTATTTATTGATGCCGCCGAGCGCAAACCGCTGACGGCAGACTTGAAGAGAGAGCTATGACCAAGGTTGAACTGGCAAAACTGCGTACCGTGATCCCCGAAATGCGCCGCGTGCGTCGCATCCACTTCATCGGCATAGGTGGTGCCGGTATGGGCGGGATCGCCGAGGTGCTTGCCAACGAGGGCTACCAGATTTCCGGCTCCGATCTGTCCCGCAATGCGGTGACAGAGCGGCTCGCGTCCCTGGGGGCCCATATCTTCGTGGGGCACAGTGCCGAGCACGTGAACGAGGCGAGCGTGGTGGTGGTCTCCACCGCCATCAAGCAGGACAACCCCGAGCTGCTGGCTGCCCGTGAGCTGCGCATTCCCGTGGTGCGCCGTGCCGAGATGCTGGCCGAGCTGATGCGCTTCCGCCACGGGGTCGCCGTCGCCGGCACCCACGGCAAGACCACCACCACCAGCCTGGTGGCGAGCATCTATGCCGAAGCCGACCGTGACCCGACCTTCGTCATCGGCGGTCTGCTCAACAGCGCCGGCACCAACGCCCGCCTGGGCAGCAGCCGCTACCTGATCGCCGAGGCGGACGAGAGCGACGCCTCCTTCCTGCATCTGCAACCCATGGTCTCCATCGTGACCAACATCGAAGCGGATCACATGGACACCTATGGCGGCGACTTCTCCAAGCTGAAGGCCACCTTCATCGACTTCCTGCACAACCTGCCGTTCTACGGTCTGGCCGTGGTGTGCGTGGATGATCCCGTGATCCGCGGCATGCTGCCGGAGATCGCCCGTCCGACCCTGACCTACGGCCTTGCCGAGGATGCCGATGTGCAGGTGCTGGACTTCGTGCAGACCAGCAACCGCAGCCGCTTCCGGGTGCGCCGCAAGGATGCCGGCGAGCTGACCGTCACCCTGAATCTGCCGGGCATTCACAACGCCCTCAACGCCGCCGCCGCCATCGCGGTCGCGACCGAAGACGGCATTGGCGATGAGGCCATCATCCAGGCGCTCGCCAAGTTTGAAGGTGTGGGTCGCCGCTTCCAGCAATATGGCGAGTTCGAGACCGGTCGTGGCAAGGCCATGCTGGTGGACGACTACGGCCACCACCCGAGCGAAGTCAAGGTGACCATCAATGCCGCCCGCGCCGGCTGGCCCGAGAAGCGACTGGTCATGGTGTTCCAGCCGCACCGTTACAGCCGGACCCGGGATCTCTATGAAGATTTCGCCGACGTGCTCTCCAAGGTGGATGTGCTGGTGATGCTGGAGGTCTATGCCGCCGGTGAAGAGCCGATCCCGGGGGCCGATGGCCGTGCCCTGTGCCGCTCCATCCGCTCTCGCGGCACCCTGGAACCCATCTTTGTCGCAACCCCTGACGATGTGCCGGCCGTGCTGGCCGACCTGATCGGCGAGGGGGATCTGGTGCTGACTCAGGGCGCCGGTAACGTCGGGGCACTGGCCCGCCGTCTCGGTGAGATGAAATTGAGCGTGGATAGCATGAAATCCGGTGCCTGAGGGCCCAATGAGTATTTTGACCGCCAAGCCGAGGCCTATATAATGGCGAACCGGTCTGCAAGTGGCCGGCATGGCGCGTTATACGGGGATAGATCGGGTGGAGGCAAGGGCACAAGGGCGCACCAAGGGGGGCTTCATCGCCGGGGTGGCATTTTTCATCCTGGTCATGTGGGGGCTCTACCAGACTGCGCTGGATGTTAAAGACTGGCTGACAGATGCCAGTCGGTTGCCCATGAGCGAGCTGTTGCTGCAGGGGCAACACGAATATTTGAAAGCCGATGAGTTGCGCGCCGCCGTGCTGGATGGCGCCGAGTTGCGCAACTTCTTCGAGTTGGACGTGAACGAATTGCAGGGGCGGTTGAACGCCCTGCCCTGGGTGGCCCAGGTCTCGGTACGCAAGAAGTGGCCGAACAAGATCAAGGTCTACCTCACCGAACAGGCGGTGGCGGCACGCTGGAACGGCAACCGCTTCGTCAACACCAAGGGTGAGGTGTTCAGTGCACCGGACAGGGTGAAGAAACCCCTGATGCAGTTGTCCGGGCCCGATGATCAGGCCGCCAAGGTGCTGGAAGCCAGCCATCAGTACGAGACGCTGCTGGCGGCCAAGGGATACAAGTTGTTGGGGGTGAATCTGACCCCCCGCCATGCCTGGGAACTGACCCTGGATGGCAACATTCAGCTGTTCGTGGGGCGCTCGGATATCGCGCTTCGCCTGCAGCGGTTTATCGATGCCTTTCCGGTCATCGAACCCCGTGAGCGGGTTGCTTACGTGGATCTTCGATACGACACCGGAATGGCAGTTGGCTGGAAGAAAAGCGAAGAGAAAGTGAATGACCAACACCGCAGATAGAAATTTGATTGTCGGACTGGATATCGGCACGACCAAGGTGGCGGTACTGGTTGGCGAAGTATTGCCCGATGGCGAGCTCAATGTCATCGGCATGGGCAGCCACGCTTCTCGCGGGATGGAGAAGGGCGGGGTCAATGACCTCGACTCCGTGGTCAAGTCCCTGCGCCGCGCGGTGGAAGAGGCTGAGATGATGGCCGACTGCCAGATAAGCTCCGTCTATCTGGGGCTGTCCGGCAAGCACATCGATTGCCGCAACGAAACCGGCATGGTGCCCATCTCCGATGAAGAGGTGACCCAGGAGGACGTGGACAACGTCATCCACACCGCCAAGTCGGTGCGACTGTCGGACGAACTGCGGGTGCTGCACGTGCTGCCCCAGGAGTTTGCCATCGACTATCAGGAAGGCATCAAGAATCCGGTCGGTCTCTCCGGCGTGCGGATGGCGGCCAAGGTGCACCTGATCACCTGCCACAACGACATGGCTCGCAACATCGAGAAATGTGTGGAGAAGGTGGGTCTGCGAGTGGATCAGCTGATCTTTTCGGCCCTGGCTTCCAGCTATGCCGTGCTGACCGAAGACGAGAAGGAGCTGGGTGTCTGCGTGGTGGACATAGGTGGCGGTACCATGGACATGTCGCTGTTTACCGGCGGTGCCCTGCGTCACACCAAGGTGATCCCGTACGCCGGCAGCACTGTGACCAGCGACATCGCCTACGCCTTCGGCACACCGCCGCTGGACGCCGAAGCGATCAAGGTGCGCTACGGTTGCGCCCTCGGCCGCCTGGTCAGCAAAGAAGACAATATTGAAGTCCCCAGTGTCGGCGGTCGCCCGGCGCGTAGCCTGCAACGGCAGACACTGGCTGAAGTGATTGAACCCCGTTACACGGAATTGCTCTCCATGGTGAATGACGAGCTGGTACGGGTGCAGAGCGAATTGAAGGCACAGGGGGTCAAGCATCAGCTGGCGGCCGGTGTGGTATTGACCGGTGGCGCGGCCCAGATCGAAGGCATTGTGGAGTGTGCAGAGCAGATCTTCCAGAGCCAGGTCCGGGTGGGCGAACCCATGAACATTCGGGGATTGAGCGATTACGTGCAGGCACCTGTGTACTCGACCGCGGTCGGGCTGCTGCAGTACGGCCGTACCAATCAATCCACCGGCAGTAGCAAGGAATATGCCGCCAAGGCAAGCGTAGGTGGGCTGGTTAAACGGGTCAGCAACTGGTTGCGTGGCGAGTTCTAAAGATTTTGCGTCAGTCAGCAAATAAAGCGGAGAGACAACATGTTTGAATTTATGGATAGCCACACTGACGAAGCCGTCATCAAGGTGATAGGTGTGGGTGGCGGCGGCGGCAACGCAGTCGAGCACATGGTTCGTCAAAACATCGAGGGTGTTGAGTTCATTACCGTCAACACCGACGCCCAGGCACTGCGCAACTCCAGTGCCAACACGACTCTGCAGATCGGCGGTGGCATCACCAAGGGTCTGGGAGCCGGAGCCAATCCGGAAGTGGGCCGTGATGCCGCCATGGAAG
Organism: Aeromonas sp. DSM 116730; assembly: GCF_046581335.1. NCBI lineage: Bacteria > Pseudomonadati > Pseudomonadota > Gammaproteobacteria > Aeromonadales > Aeromonadaceae > Aeromonas > Aeromonas sp. DSM 116730. The sequence goes on from NZ_CP144265.1 coordinate 468,362, forward strand.
ACAGGGAAGCGCTGCGTGAGCTGCTGACCGGTTCAGACATGGTGTTCATCGCCGCCGGCATGGGTGGTGGTACAGGTACGGGTGCCGCACCTATCGTGGCCGAAGTGGCCCGCGAGATGGGTATCCTGACCGTCGCCGTCGTGACCAAGCCGTTCTCCTTCGAAGGGAAGAAGCGGATGGGCTTCGCCGCTCACGGTATCGAGGAGCTGTCCAAGAACGTCGACTCCCTGATCACCATCCCCAACGACAAGTTGCTGAAAGTGCTGGGTCGTGGCATCTCCCTGCTGGACGCCTTCAAGGCGGCCAACGATGTACTGCTGGGTGCGGTACAGGGCATTGCCGAGCTGATCACCCGTCCGGGCCTGATCAACGTCGACTTCGCGGACGTGCGTACCGTGATGCGCGAGATGGGTACCGCCATGATGGGTACAGGTTCCGCCTCCGGTGATGACCGTGCCGAAGAAGCGGCCGAGAAGGCCATCTCCAGCCCGCTGCTGGAAGACGTGGATCTGGCCGGTGCCCGTGGCATCCTGGTCAACATCACTGCCGGCATGGACATGACCATCGAAGAGTTCGAAACCGTGGGTAACGCGGTCAAGGCCTTCGCCTCCGAGAACGCCACCGTGGTGGTGGGTACCGTAATCGACCCGGAAATGCACGACGAACTGCGGGTGACCGTGGTGGCCACCGGCATCGGTGCCGAGCGCAAGCCCGACATCACCCTGGTCAAGAACAACATGGTACAAGAGCGCCCGGCCCGTCAGCCCCTGATCAGCGAAGCCCTGCAGTCTCGCGTGATGGAAGAGGCCCCGGCCAAGGTGGTGAACGCCGAGCCGCAAGCTCGTCGCGAACCGGATTATCTCGATATTCCTGCGTTCCTGCGCAAGCAAGCTGACTAAGTCTCGCATGGACCTGGTTTGTTTGTTGCTTAAGGATTGTGCTAAGATGGCCCGGCAACGACCATCTGGTCAGGAATTTGAGCTGTTAAGCGGATACGCCCATGATTAGACAAAGAACCTTGAAAACGAGTGTCCAGGCCACCGGTGTGGGCCTGCATTCGGGCCGGAAAGTCACAATGACGTTCCGTCCGGCGCCTGTGAACACAGGGATCGTTTACTTGCGTACCGATCTGAATCCTGTGGTCGCGCTGCCAGCCAACGCCGATCAGGTGCGTGATACCGTGCTTTGTACCGCTCTGGTAAACGAAGCCGGTGTCCGCGTGTCAACCATCGAACACCTCTCTGCCGCCCTGGCCGGGATGGGGATCGACAACCTCTATGTCGAGGTTGATGCCCCCGAGATCCCGGTGATGGATGGCAGTGCGCACCCGTTCATCTACCTGCTGCAAGAAGTGGGTATACGTGAGCAGAATGCGCCCAAGCAGTTCGTGCGGATCAAGCAGAGCGTGCGGGTTGAAGACGGCGACAAGTGGGCGGAATTCCACCCCTATCGCAACGGCTTCAAGATGGATCTCGAGATCGATTTCCAGCATCCGGTATTTGAAGGCCGCAACCAGCGTTGCGTGCTGGACTTCTCCGGTGCCTCTTTCGTGAAAGAGATCAGCCGTGCCCGTACCTTCGGCTTCATGCGTGACATCGAGTACCTGCGTTCCCAGAACCTGGCCCTGGGCGGAAGCCTGGAAAACGCCGTGGTACTGGATGACTACCGGGTGCTGAACGAAGATGGTCTGCGTTACGAGGACGAGTTCGTCAAGCACAAGATGCTGGATGCCATCGGTGACCTTTATATGTGCAACCGCAGCATCATCGGCGAATTCCGTGCCTACAAGACGGGCCATGCCCTGAACAACAAACTGCTGCGTGCCTTGCTGGCCAAGCAGGAGGCCTGGGAACTGGTTACCTTCGAGGCGGAGGGCGACAAAGCGCCCATCGCTTACTACGATAACGGTCTGGTTCTGGCCTGATAGCTGTGCAACAGGACGTCGGTCATCTCTCCGCACCGACGTCCTGTCATTTGTTTATTCCATCCTTTAATACCGATTATCTCCCGGTTTTATTGCCCGTGCTGGCTCCTGGCCTCACCTGACCGAGAAGACAGATTTCTATGAGCATTACCCTGATCCTCAACGGTAAGCAGCGCCGCAAGTTGCATTTACCCAAACAACGTCTGGCCTGGGTCGGCGGTATCCTCTTCACTGTATTGGCACTGAGTGGTGGTTGGCTCTGGCAGAGCTGGCACCAGAAAATGGAGGCGCTGGAAGTCGCGCTGGCCATGGCCGAACAGCAAAAATCCACGCAAGGGGCCGATGAAGCCCGTGAACAGCTTGCCATGCTGGCCGCCCAGGTGGGCACCATGCAGGGGCAGCTCGGTCGCCTCAACGCGCTCGGCGAGCGTCTGACCGAGAAGGCAGACCTCGATCCCGACGAGTTCAATTTTAAGGAGCTGCCCCCCATGGGTGGCCCTTCCTATGACGAAGAGCTGGAAGTGAACCTGGGCGAGCTGCAAGCCTCCATGAAACACCTCAGCCAGCAGCTCAGCAGCCGTGAAGAACAGCTGTCGGTACTTGAATCTTTCATCATGAATCACCATATCACCGATGCCGGTTTCATCTCGGGTTCACCGGTGAAGCAGGAGCGAGTCTGGATCTCCTCCGGGTTCGGTGGACGGGTTGACCCGTTCAACGGTCGCGCCAAGATGCACAAGGGGGTGGATTTTCGTGGCAAGCCCGGCACTCCCATCCTGGCAACCGGCAAGGGGATCATCAGCTGGGCAGGCCGCCACCCGCAATTTGGCAACATGGTGGAGATAGACCATGGCAATGGTCTGGTGACCCGTTATGCCCACAACTCCAAGTTGTTGGTGGATGTGGGCACCCTGGTCGATGAGGGCCAGAAGATTGCCTTGATGGGGCGTACCGGTCGTGCGACCGGGGTCCATCTGCATTACGAAGTGTTGAAAGATGGTCGTCAGGTCAACCCCGCACGCTTTCTGAATGCCAGACGGGGTTAGGTTTTTTCTTCAGGTTCCAGTGACGGAACGCTTATATAACCAAAACAGTTGGTACACATGATTAGCACACTGCTCACCAAGATTATCGGCAGCCGGAACGACAGAACGCTCAAGGCTTTGCGTAAAATTGTTAAACAGATCAATGCGATGGAGCCTCAGTTCGAGGCCTTGTCCGATGGCGAGCTGCAGGCGAAGACCGCCGAGTACCGTCAGCGCCTGGAGCAGGGTGAGACCCTGGAGCAGCTGTTGCCGGAAGCGTTCGCCACAGTGCGCGAGGCGTCCCGCCGGGTGTTCGGCATGCGTCACTTCGACGTGCAGCTGATCGGCGGCATGGTGCTGAACTCCAACCGCATCGCCGAGATGAAGACGGGTGAAGGCAAGACCCTCACCGCGACGCTGCCTGCCTATCTGAACGCGTTGACCGGTCGCGGTGTGCACGTGGTGACGGTGAACGACTATCTGGCCAAGCGTGATGCGGAGGCGAACCGCCCGCTGTTCACCTTCCTCGGCATGACGGTCGACTGTAACGTGCCCGGCATGGATGCGTCCCAGAAGCGCGACGCCTACGCCGCCGACATCACTTACGGTACCAACAACGAATTCGGTTTCGACTACCTGCGCGACAACATGGCGTTCTCGCCGGAGCAGCGCGTGCAGCGTCCGCTCAACTACGCGCTGGTGGATGAGGTGGATTCGGTGCTCATCGATGAAGCCCGTACCCCGCTCATCATCTCGGGTCCGGCGGAAGACAGCTCCGCCATGTATACCCAGATCAACAAGCTGATCCCGCTGTTGGTCAAGCAGGACAAGGAAGACTCGGAAGAGTATACCGGCGACGGCCACTACACTGTGGACGAGAAGAACCGCCAGGCTCTGCTGACCGAAAACGGCCAGATCTTCGTGGAAGAGCTGCTCAAGAAAGAGGGGCTGCTGGCGGAAGAGGACTCCCTGTTCTCCGCCACCAACATCAGCCTGCTGCACCACGTCAACGCCGGCCTGCGTGCCCATACCCTGTTTGAACGCAACGTCGACTACATAGTCCAGAAGGACGAGATCGTCATCGTCGATGAGCACACCGGCCGTACCATGCCGGGTCGTCGCTGGTCCGACGGCCTGCACCAGGCAGTCGAGGCGAAGGAAGGGGTCAAGATCCAGAACGAGAACCAGACCCTGGCCTCCATCACCTTCCAGAACTACTTCCGTCTCTATGACAAGCTGGCGGGGATGACAGGGACTGCGGATACCGAAGCCTTTGAATTCCAGCAGATTTATGGTCTGGATACCGTGGTCATTCCGACCAACAAGCCGATGGTGCGCAAGGACATGGGCGATCTGGTCTACCTGACCGCCCAAGAAAAATACGCCGCCATCGTCGAAGACATCCGTGGTTGTGTCGAGCGTGGTCAGCCGGTGCTGGTCGGTACCGTCTCCATCGAGAACTCCGAACTGCTGTCCGGCATCCTGACCAAGGAAAACATCCCGCACAAGGTGCTGAACGCCAAGTTCCACGCCATGGAAGCGGAAATCGTCGCTCAGGCCGGCCAGACCGGCGCCGTCACCATAGCCACCAACATGGCCGGTCGTGGTACCGACATAGTGCTGGGGGGCAACTGGCAGGCCGAGATCGCCGCGCTGGAGAACCCGACCAGCGAGCAGATTGCCGAGCTGAAAGCGGCCTGGCAGGTGCGTCACGACGCCGTGCTGGCCTCTGGCGGTCTGCACATTATCGGTACCGAGCGTCACGAATCCCGCCGTATCGACAACCAGCTGCGCGGCCGCTCCGGTCGTCAGGGTGACCCGGGCTCCTCCCGCTTCTATCTCTCCATGGAAGATACCCTGATGCGGATCTTCGCCTCCGATCGCGTGACCGGCATGATGAAGAAGTTGGGCATGGAAGAGGGCGAGGCCATAGAGCATCCCTGGGTGACCAAGGCCATCGAGAATGCTCAGCGCAAGGTGGAAGGTCGCAACTTCGACATCCGTAAAAACCTGCTCGAATTCGATGACGTGGCGAACGACCAGCGCAAGGTGGTCTACGAGCAGCGCAACGAGCTGCTGGACACCAACGACATCTCCGACACCATCCACGTCATCCGCGATGACGTCTATGGCAGCGTGATCGACGAGTACATTCCGCCCCAGTCCCTGGAAGAGATGTGGGATGTGCCGGGTCTGGAAGCGCGCCTGAAGTCCGATTTCGCGCTGGATCTGCCGCTGCAGCAGTGGCTGGCGGAAGATGACAAGCTGTATGAAGAGAAGCTGCGCGAGCGCATCCTGGAAGAGGCCACCAAGCTCTATGCCCACAAGCAGGAGCTGGTCGGCGTCGATGTGCTGCGCAACTTCGAGAAGGCGGTGATGCTGCAGACCCTGGATGGCCTCTGGAAGGAGCATCTGGCGGCCATGGATCATCTGCGTCAGGGCATTCATCTGCGCGGCTACGCCCAGAAGAACCCCAAGCAGGAGTACAAGCGCGAGTCCTTCGATCTGTTCACCCAGATGCTGGAAACCCTCAAGCGCGACGTGGTCAGCATCCTGAGCCGGGTTCAGGTGCAGGAGCGCGACGTGGAGGCGATGGAAGAGCAGCAGCGCCAGCAGGCGGAAGCGGCTCCCCGCACCTATACCCATGCCGCCGCCGAGAACCAGCTGGCCGACGAAGAGACCCAGGCCGACGCGGCGCCGGTGACCTTCGTGCGCGACGAGCAGAAGGTCGGTCGCAACGATCCCTGCCCCTGCGGATCAGGCAAGAAGTACAAGCATTGTCACGGTCAGTTGACCTGATTGACGTGATGCCATGACAAGGCGGGCCCGGTGCCCGCCTTGTTTTTGTCAGATGGCGACGCGAAATCGGATGTTAGGCATCATCGGCAGCTCACCCAGCCGGGTGTTGGGGTCATAGAGCAACCCGATCAGGCATTGAGTGCAAAGGTAACAAGATGGAACAGAAAAAGCGGATCTGGGTGGCGGTCGGCGTCATCGAGAATGAACGGGGCGATATCTTCATCGCCAAGCGCTCCTCCGATCGCCATCAGGGTGATCGCTGGGAGTTTCCCGGGGGCAAGGTGGAGTCGGGGGAAGACCTGCTCACCGCGCTCGACAGGGAGCTGTGGGAGGAGATAGGCATCCGGGTGCAGGATTGCGCCCCCTTCATGGAGCTGCACCACGACTATCCGGACAAGCAGGTGTTGCTGGATATCTGGAAGGTGACCCGCTTCCTGGGCGAGCCCTTTGGCAAGGAAGGGCAGGAGTGCCGCTGGGTGCCGCTGGCAGAGCTGCATAACTACCAGTTCCCCGATGCCAATGGCCCCATAGTGGCGCGGCTGCAGGCCGCGCTGGCGTGAGCCGGTCGCAAGAGACAATGAAAAAAGGGCCAATCGGCCCTTTTTTCATTTTGCAGAGGAGAAACCATCAGGGCTTATAGCCACTGGTCGCCCTCTTCCGGATCCGGCAGCAGATCCGGATTGATCTCCCCCGGGATCCGCTTCTCTTCATCGGCCCACTCGCCGAGATCGATCAGCTGGCAGCGCTTGCTGCAGAAGGGACGAAACGGGCTCTGGGGACCCCATTCCAGTTCAGTCTGGCAGGTCGGACATTTTACCTTGGTTACCATGGGCGCTCCTTAGCAGCAGGCGAGCTGGAAAGGCACATCGCCAATCGGTTGTTCTGCGGTGGGCAGAAAACGCAGGGCGAAGCGGTTCTTGTGGCCGCTCAGGGTCGGGTAGCAGGACTGGGAGCCGATCAGACGGATGCGGATCAACTCGGCCCCCTCGGCGGTATCCTGGAAGAAGCCGTTGGTGGCAACCTGATCGCTGAAGTGCCCCGATTCACGCCACAGTCGCAGCAGCAGGGAGATGGCGTTCATCAGCAGGTTGATGTCGCTGAGCCATTGCTGCATCTGTTGATGGCGAGCCACGGCCGGCGTCACCAGCCAGTGGTGCAGTTGCGGCACGTCGAAGGCGCACAGGCCACCGGGAATGGAGAAGCGCTGGCGGATGGATCCGAGCAGGCGATCCTCTTTCAGGCGAGCACCGGGGCGAGGGGAGTTGAGCAGGTTGCGGGAAAGCTGGGCGCTCTCCTGCTGCATCCGCTGGATCTGCTCGAGGTCAACGTCCGGCAGGCTGGCCCAATGGCTCAGACGCTGGCCGAGACGCTCCAGATCCTTGATCAGATCGGCGCGCAGATCACCGCGCTCCAGCAACTCCTGCAAATCGAACAACCCCTTGAAGAAGGCGATGTGTGCCCAGGACTGGTCACTCTCCAGATTGTCGCGGATCTGGGAAAACAGGGACTCCAGACGAAGATAGGTCCGGCTTTTTTCGTTGAGGGGAAAATCGTAAATCATGCCTAATCCTGGCCAGCCATAAACCGGCCTAGTGTACTCACACTTGGGGGGCTTGTTGAGAGGCAAATGCCAGATATGTCTCGTGCAGCGCTAAAATTCGCTCCCATATGGTCTCAGTCGTGCCACTCTGGTTGTCCAGCACGTCATCGGCCATCGCCAGACGCTCGCTGCGGCTCGCCTGGGATGCCAGTATGGCCTGGGCCTGCTCCCGGTTGACCCCGTCCCGGCGACAGGTTCGCTCGATCTGGGTCGCCTCATCCACGTCGATGACCAGCACTCTATCGGCCAGCTCGGTGAGCCGGTTCTCGACCAGCAAGGGCACCACCAGCAGGCAGTAGGGGGAGCTGGTAGCCGCGCATTGGCGCAGCATTTCGCTGCGGATGATCGGGTGGAGCAGGGCATTGAGCCAGGACTTGGCCGCCGGATCGCTGAAGATCCGCTCGCGCAGGGCTCGCCTGTCCAGTCGCCCCTGTTCATCCAGGATGCCGGGACCAAAATGGCTGGCGATGGCGGCCAGGGCCGGAGTGCCGGGCTCCACCACTTCGCGGGCAATCAGGTCGGCATCGACCACCTCTATCCCCAGGGCCGCAAACTGGTTGGCGACGGTCGTCTTGCCGCTGCCGATACCGCCAGTGATGGCTACCACATACATAGATTTGTGATCCCCTTGCTAGAGAACGATGTCCAGATACCAGCGGGTGATGTTATCCCCCCACAGCAGCGCTATCCAGCCCGCGATGGCGAGATAGGGGCCAAAGGGGATGGGTTTGCCCTGATGATGGTTGCGCAGCAGTATGAGCCCTATGCCGATGATGGCGCCGACCAGTGACGAGAGCAGCAGCACTATGGGCAGCGCCTGCCAGCCCAGCCAGGCACCGAGCGCCGCCAGCAGTTTGAAGTCTCCATAGCCCATCCCCTCCTTGCCGGTCAGCAGCTTGAACGCCCAGTAGAGGCTCCAGAGCACCAGATAGCCGGCCATGGCACCGATCACCGCATCGGCCAGTGGCACAAAGCCCCCCGCCAGATTGAACAGCAGACCGCCCCACAGCAGCGGCAGGGTGAGTTGGTCCGGCAGCAACATCTTGTCCAGATCGATGAAGGTGAGGGCCACCAGTACCCAGGTCAGCAGGAGCGCGGCCAGGGTGCCCCATCCCGGAGCCAGGGTCGCGGCGACGGCGACCGACAACAGGGCGGTCAGCAGCTCGACCAGGGGATAGCGGGTCGAGATAGGCGCCTGGCATTGCCGGCAGCGCCCCTTGAGCCAGAGCCAGCTCAACAGGGGGATGTTCTCCAGCGCGCCTATGGGGTGATCGCAGTGCGGGCAGCGGGAGCGCGGCACCATCAGGTTGTAGGGCTCGGCGGGGGAGGCGGCCACATCGCTGCCGAAGTAGTCACTGTATTCGGCCTGCCACTCCCGCTCCAGCATGATGGGCAGGCGATGGATCACCACGTTGAGGAAGCTGCCAACCATCAGGGAAAAGAGAAAAACCAGGGAGAGATAGAGCCAGGGCAGGCCCTGGGCCAGTTCGATCAGAGGCACCATAAATCAACCGCTTGCGTTGAGAATCAGGATGGCAGAGGACCAGAACGAGCCATACCCGCTGGTCGCTCTGCCGAAGGGGCTCAGTGTATCACAGAGCCCAGCTTGAAGATGGGGAGGTACATGGCGACGACCATGCCGCCGACCAGCACCCCCAGCACCACCATTATGATGGGCTCGAGCAGGCTGGTGAGACCATCGACCATGTCGTCCACCTCCTGCTCGAAGATGGCGGCTACCTTGGAGAGCATGTCGTCGATGGCGCCGGACTCTTCACCTATCATCACCATCTGGATCACCATGTCGGGGAACAGATCCACGGTGCGCATGGCGACGTTGATCTGCATGCCAGCCACGACCTCGTTGCGTATGGCCAGGGTAGCCGTGCGATAGACATAGTTGCCCGAGGCCCCGGCAGCGGAGACCAGGGCATCCACCAGGGGAATACCGGCGGAGAAGGTGGTGGAGAGGGTGCGGGCGAAACGGGCCATGGCCGCCTTGTGCAGTATGTTGCCAACGACCGGAATGGAGAGGATGAACTTGTCGGTGTTGTCACGTACCTTCTGGGAGCTGCGCCAGGCGCGCACATAGAGGAACACTGTCAGGGCTATGCCGCCGAAGATGGCGTACCACCAATCCTGCATGAAGCGGGAGATGGCAATGATGAATCGGGTGAAGGCAGGCAGCTCGGCCCCGAAGCTCTTGAAGATCTCTTCGAACTGGGGGATGACGAACAGCAACAGTATGGAGGTCACTATGATGGCGACCAGGATGACCATGGCGGGATAGAACATGGCCTTCTTTATTTTGGATTTGAGCGCCTCGCTCTTTTCGCGATAGATGGCAATCCGGTCGTAGATGGTTTCCAGCGCGCCTGACTGTTCCCCCGCTTCCACCAGGTCACAGTAGAGGGCATCGAAGTGGCGGGGATGGCGGCGCAGCGCATCCGACAGTGGGGTGCCTGTCTCCACATCGGCGGCGATCTGGCCGATCAGCTCGCGCACCGCTGCTTTTTCGTGGCCGCGGGCGATGATCTGCAGGCTCTGCACTAGCGGCACACCGGCGGAGAGCATGGTGGTGATCTGGCGGGAGATGACGGCGATGTCCATCGGCTTGATCCTGGCGCCGCCCTTGGAAAACATCCCCTGGCCCTGCTTGCTGACCCTGGTGACATTGACGCCCTGCTTGCGCAGCTCCGCCTTGACGGTCGTGATGCTGTCGGCCTGCAACTCACCGGAAACCTTTTGTCCCTTGCGATTGACGCCGTGCCAGCGGAAGGAGAAGACCTTTTTTGGTGCATTCTGTTTTTGAGCTAATGTTGCCATCACTGCATCCTGCAATTGGGCGACGGTGGCCGGATGAGGGTGTTGCCTGTCCGGCTCATCTTGGCTTGAAGAACATCAAAAGGGTGACTGCATGGGCCTCACCCGGCTTGATGACTCGAACACTGCGTATTCAGTTCGTGGTGATCCTGTTGATCTCGGCCAGGCTGGTGACCCCCAGGCGGGCCTTCTCAAGGCCGGAGATGCGCAGGGTGCGCATGCCCTCCTTCTGGGCTATGGCGGCGATTTGTAGCGAATTAGCCCCCTGCATGATCAGCTTGGCGATGTTGTCCGACATCAGCATGATTTCATAGATGCCGACCCGTCCTCTGTAGCCTCCCGAACACTCCTTGCAGCCGACCGGCTTGAACAGTCGCAGTCCGGCGGCCAGCTGCTGCTGGGTAAAGCCCAGCTCCTGCAGTTCGGCGTCGGGCACCACCTCGGGCGCCTTGCAGTGATCGCACAGCTTGCGGGCGAGACGCTGGGCCATGATAAGGGTCACCGAGGAGGCGATGTTGAAGGCGGGGACCCCCATGTTCATCATCCGGGTCAGGGTCTCGGCCGCCGAATTGGTGTGCAGGGTTGATAGTACCAGGTGACCTGTCTGGGCGGCCTTGATGGCAATCTCGGCGGTTTCCAGATCCCGGATCTCCCCCACCATGACGATGTCGGGATCCTGGCGCAGGAAGGAGCGCAGGGCGCTGGCGAAGGTGAGCCCCGCCTTGGGATTGATCTGCACCTGATTGACGCCGGGCAGGTTGATCTCCACCGGATCCTCGGCGGTGGAGATGTTGACCTCGCTGGTATTGAGGATGTTGAGACCTGTATAGAGCGACACCGTCTTGCCCGACCCCGTGGGCCCCGTGACCAGTATCATGCCCTGTGGCTTGGAGAGCGCATGCAGGTATTGCGCCTTCTGGCGGTCGTCGAAGCCGAGCTGATCGAGGTTGAGGCGGGCGGCCGACGAGTCCAGCAAGCGGATGACGATCTTCTCTCCCCACATGGTGGGCAGGGTGTTGACCCGCATGTCCATGGATCGGCTGCGTGAGATCTTCAGCTTGATCCGCCCATCCTGGGGCAGGCGTCGCTCGGCGATATCGAGTCTCGCCATCACCTTGAGACGGGCCGCGAAACGGTTGGCCAGATTGACCGGCGGGGTGGCGATTTCGTGCAGTATGCCGTCGATCCGGAAGCGGATCCTGTACTTGGTCTCATAGGGTTCGAAATGCAGGTCGGATGCGCCACGCTTGATAGCATCCATCATGATTTTATGGATGTATTTGACTATGGGGGCATCGTCGTCGGCAGTATTGACGCTCTCGTCGAGGCGCGAACCCTCATCGGACACCTCGAGCTCCGAGATCTCGGCCTCGTCGATGTGATCCATGCCCAGGGTGTCCTGCTCGGTGTCCATCAGCTTGCCGAGGGCGGCGGTGAGCTTGCTCTCCTCGACCAGCAAGGCTTCAGTGTGCAGGCCGAAGCTGAAGCCGAAATCCTCCAGGGCCGACACATTGGTCGGGTCCGACATGGCGATATAGAGGGTGTGGCCCTGGGTGTAGATGGGCAGCACATGATGTTTCTCGATAAGCTTCTGATTGAGGTACTTCTGCGGGATCTCGGCCAGGTCGAAGGCGGCAAGATCCAGCAGAGGTACCCCATATTCCAGCTCGCAGAAATCCGCCAGCGCCTTGCTGTCGAGGATGTCGTTCTCGATCAGGAAGGTGACAAAGGGCTTGCGCTGCGCCCTGGCCTGGCTCAGATATCGCTCTGAGTCCGGCTCGCTGAGAAGAGAAGAGGCGGCCAGGCTGGTCGCCAGGCCGCTATTGAGGCTAGAGGTCATGCGTTAGCATTTGCCGTCGGTGACGCAAGAGCCAGAAATTGTCCACAAAACTTGCCGTCCGGCTTGGACTGCTCCAGAAGTGACGAGTGCATAAGTCGAGCCATCCAAGGCTGCGGCGGCAGTACCTGTAATTGTGATAACTCCGGCAGCATTAGTAACTGCAGCGCTGGCAAAATTCTGTGTGACAGCACTAGCGCCTGAAAGAGCATTCTGGCCAGCGGTTGCACAGTTGCTACCAACTGCGGTAGAGACACCAGCCCACCCCTGCACACAAACCTCGACGGCGGTTTTGGCCGGCCCAACGGCGGCAATAACCTCCGAAAACTTGGCGCGTTTGGTGTAGCTCTGATACGCCGGCAAGGCGATGGCGGCCAGAATGGCGACGATCGCAACGACTATCATCAATTCGATTAGCGTAAACCCTGACTGTCTTTTCATGTCAAATATCCTTTTGTCCATGGTTCCTGAAAAGTGCTGGTGGAAATCTATCCACACTCCAGCATCTTATCCGAGCGCTTCGGGTTGGCAACAGAGGCAGGGCCCTTGTTAACCACTTTTCTGTCATTTAGTGAAAATGATAGCAAAATCAAAGATTAAATGGCCTCTAATGACGCTTATCAAAATTGGGGAGGGCCCATCTTCACACTCCTTATGTCGTGGGATCCTGCATATAGAAAAGGCGCCGATGGCGCCTTTTGCAAGTTTCGAGCCCTGTAATATTTTGGGGCCAGGCGGACTCGTTCTGCTCGCTCAGCTTTCGATGAAGCGCATCGAGAGGTCCAGTGCCCGCACGTGTTTGGTCAGGGCACCCACCGAGATAAAGTCGACGCCGGTGGCGGCATAGTCGGCCAGCGTTTCCAGAGTGACGTTGCCGGAGACCTCCAGCCTGGCGCGCCCCTGGTTCAGTCGGACGGCCTCTTTCATCATGGGCACGTCAAAGTTGTCCAGCATCACGATGTCAGCCTGGGCAGTCAGCGCCTGCTCCAGCTCGGCCAGGGATTCCACCTCCACTTCCACCGGTTTGCCCGGGTTGAGGCGGCGCGCCTCGGCAATGGCTTCCCGGATGCCACCGCAGGCGAGGATGTGGTTCTCCTTGATGAGGTAGGCGTCGTAGAGCCCGATACGGTGGTTTTTGCCGCCGCCGCAGGTGACGGCATATTTCTGGGAGCTACGCAGGCCGGGCAGGGTCTTGCGGGTGTCGAGCAGGCGACACTCTGTCCCTTCAAGCTCGGCCACGTAGCGGGCGGTCAGAGTGGCGACCCCGGAGAGGGTCTGCACGAAGTTCAGGGCATTGCGCTCGCCGGTCAGCAGCGCCCGGGCCGGGCCGTGGAGGCGGAACAGCTCCTGATTGGGGGAGAGGCGCTCGCCATCCTGAACCTTCCATTCCACCTTGACCTCGCCGCCGAGCTGGGCAAACACCTCGTCGACCCAGGGCTGACCGCAGAATACGCCAGCCTCGCGGGTGATGACGCGCGCCGTCGAGATGCGATCGGCCGGGATCAACTGGGCTGTGATATCGGCGCTGGCATCCGGTTGATCCAGTGCGGTGAGGGCATCGCCCAAGTCTTCGAGTAGTGCGGCGCGCACGGCGCGGCTGATGTCCTGTTGTAACATGCCTTATTCCTGCAAGGGTCTGAGAAGCAACTGCCTGTCTTTCTGACGTAATTCCAGCCGGCCCAGGGCATTCATGCCCACCAGGATCTCCTCCCCGTCGGCAGCCGGATTGATAAAGACGGACAAATCGTACAGGGTCAGTGGGCCCATCGCCAGGCTTTCGATCCGGCCTGTCTCGACCAGGATCTGGCCCGCCGCCGTATTGACCCGGCTGCGACCGGTGGCGACGAGGCCGAGGCGCGACGCCACCTGGCTCGGTATGGTCACCCGGGTGGCCCCCGTGTCCAGCAGCAGTTGCACCGGCTGGTCGTTGATGGCACCCTCCAGACGATAGTGACCACTGGCGTCGGCCTTGAGCAGCAGCTCCCCGCTGGCGGTCACGCTAGGTTTGGCGCTGGAGTAGAAGTAAAGGGTCAGCAGACCCAGCAGTGAGAGCCAGGCCAGCAGCCAGAGACGGCGTGCCATCGGGTGCATATGGGGTCCAGTGCCTTGCAAGTGATGGCTCAGCCTAACACAGCTTTACCCATGGATTCAGAGGCTTGTTTCCGGTTTCTTGCGGCGGCGGGCACAGTCCATGGCGTCCCTCTCCCCATTGTGAGTCGAGTAGACGATGACTGAACCCACAACCATTTTTTCCATCGATCCAGCTGGGTGGTGTGAACAGGCCCGCAGGGTGCCTTCGCCCCATCACAATGAACGGATCGGCCCCAACGATATCTCCCTGTTGGTGATACACGGCATCAGCCTGCCACCGGGAGAATTTGGCGGCCCCTGGATCGACGAGCTGTTTCTCGGTCGCCTCGATCCCGATGCTCACCCTTACTTTGCCGGCATTCATCAGCTAAGGGTCTCGGCCCACTGCCTGATCCGTCGCGATGGCGAATTGGTGCAGTATGTGCCGTTCACTGCGCGAGCCTGGCATGCGGGAGTATCGAGCTGGGAGGGGCGGGAGGCGTGCAACGACTTCTCCATCGGCATCGAGCTGGAAGGTACCGACGAGCTGCCGTACAGCGATGCACAGTATGAGGTGCTGGCAGGCCTCAGTCGGGCCATCTCTGTTCAGTATCCCGAGGTGACGGCATCACGCATCGTCGGCCATTGTGACATAGCGCCGGGTCGCAAGACGGATCCTGGCACCAGTTTCGAATGGCAGCGCTATCGTGGGATGCTCAACTTTGAGTAAAAAATCCAAACATTAGTTTGTGTTTTTAAAATCAATGGCTTGCCTTTTGGGTGAGCCATTTTTCATGCTGTTGGCCAAATGTTATCTGTGAGCAAGCTCATAAATATTGGTCAGACCATTTTCTATGAGCTATATCATGATTTCGCTTTTTTACCCCTAAAGTGGCAAGCATCGTTCTTGATGCAGATCATATTTTGGGTGGACTTTTTCCAAGCCCTCTGCTAATTTTCGCCCCAATCATAGAATTGGTAATACCAATTTAACAAAGTAGCCTCATGCCCTATATCAAGATAACTCAGCCCAAGCTGGCCGACGCCATAGTCGCCGAGCTGGAAAGCATGATTCTGGAAGGCAGCTTGCAGCCGGGGCAGAAGCTGCCCCCCGAGCGGGAACTTGCCATCCAGTTTCAGGTGTCGCGGCCTTCCCTGCGCGAAGCCATCCAGCGCCTGGAAGCGAGGGGACTCTTGTATCGCCGTCAGGGCGGCGGCACCTATGTGCAGAATGCCTTGAGCAAGGGGATCGCCGATCCCCTGTTCGAACTGCTCAGTACCCACCCGGAAGCCCAGTATGACCTGCTGGAGTTTCGTCACGCGCTGGAAGGCATCTGTGCCTACTATGCCGCGCTGCGGGGGACTGAGGCCGACTTCGAGCGGATCCGCCTGGCGCAGTCCGCCATCGAAGAGGCGGGTCAGCAGGGGTCGCTGGTGGTCGAGTCGACCGCCGTCACCCAATTCTATCTGGCGGTGGCGGAGGCGTCCCACAACGTGGTGCTGCTGCACCTGCTACGGGCCATGGGCCCCATGCTCGAACAGAACATTTTACGCAATAACGAGATTTTGAATCGCCGTCCGGGAGTGGTAGCCAAGATCCGTCGCCATCGTGCGAGCCTGATCGAGGCTATCCTGTCGGGGGCTCCGGAGCGGGCCAGGGCTGCTTGTCATGAGCACCTGGCCTTTATCGAGGACACCTTGTTGGATATGCAGAGGGAAGACAGCCGGATCCAGCGATCCATGCGTCGGATCCGTCAGCAGGATAACTAATCCCACAAGGCTCTATTGTCGAATGCTTGCGCCCTTCGCCGTGCAATGCCGTGCAATCACAACAAAATAGGAACCAGCCATGTCTGATATCCTGAAGAACGATGTGGACCCGATAGAAACGCTGGAGTGGCTTGCCTCTCTGGAATCCCTGCTGCGTGAAGAGGGTCCGCAACGCGCTCAGTTCATCCTTGAACAGCTTACTGAGAAGGCACGCGTTAGCGGTGTTGACGTGGCTGAGAAGGCGAATCGCGACTACATCAACACCATTCCTGCCAGCGACGAACCGGCTTACCCGGGCGACCTGGAGATGGAACGTCGCATCCGCGCCATCATCCGCTGGAATGCCATGATGATAGTGCTGCGCGCCTCCAAGAAAGACCTGGACCTCGGTGGTCACATGTCTTCCTTCGCCTCTTCCGCGACCATCTACGAAGTCTGCTACAACCACTTCTTCCGCGCTCGCAGCGAGAAGGACGGTGGTGATCTGGTCTACTTCCAGGGTCATATCTCCCCGGGCATCTACGCCCGTGCATTCGCCGAAGGTCGTCTGACCGAAGAGCAGCTGGACAACTTCCGTCAGGAAGTGGACGGCAAGGGCATTCCTTCCTACCCGCACCCGAAACTGATGCCGGACTTCTGGCAGTTCCCGACCGTTTCCATGGGTCTGGGCCCCATCGCCGCCATCTATCAGGCTCGCTTCCTGAAGTACCTGACCGACCGTGGTATCAAGGATTGCTCCGAGCAGACCGTGTACGCCTTCCTGGGTGACGGCGAGATGGACGAGCCGGAAGCCAAGGGCGCCCTGACCGTTGCCGTGCGTGAAAAGCTCGACAACCTGGTGTTCGTGGTCAACTGCAACCTGCAGCGTCTGGACGGTCCTGTTGTCGGCAACGGCAAGGTCATCAACGAGCTGGAAGGTCTGTTCGCAGGCGCCGGCTGGGATGTCACCAAGGTTATCTGGGGTCGCAAGTGGGATGAGCTGCTGAAGAAAGACACTTCCGGCAAGCTGATCCAGTTGATGAACGAAACCGTGGATGGTGACTATCAGACCATGAAGTCCCGTGACGGCGCTTACGTCCGTGAGCAGTTCTTCAACCGTTATCCGGAAACTGCCGCCCTGGTCAAAGACATGACCGACGAGGAGATCTTCGCCCTGAACCGCGGTGGTCACGACCCCCGTAAACTGTTCGCCGCCTTCTCCAAGGCCGCAGCGACCAAGGGCAAGCCGACCGTCATCCTGGCCAAGACCATCAAGGGTTATGGTATGGGCGAAGCGGCCGAAGGCAAGAACATCGCTCACCAGGTCAAGAAGATGGATCTGGGCTCTGTTCGTCACCTGCGCGATCGTTTCAGCCTGCCGGTCACCGACGAGCAGCTGGAAGAGTTGCCGTACCTGAAGATCGAAGAAGGTACCGAAGAGCACAAGTACCTGCACGCTCGCCGTGCCGCGCTGAAGGGCTATGTACCGACCCGTCTGCGCGAGAGCACCACCAAGCTGGAAATCCCGGCACTGGATGCCTTCGGCCCGCTGCTGGGTGAGCAGGCGCGCGAGATCTCCACCACAATGGCGTTCGTGCGTTCCCTGAACGTGCTGCTGAAAGACAAGTCCATCGGCAAGCGCATCGTTCCGATCCTGGCCGACGAAGCCCGTACCTTTGGTATGGAAGGTCTGTTCCGTCAGATCGGCATCTACAGCCCGCACGGTCAGCAATACACCCCGCAAGACCGTGACATCGTCTCCTACTACAAGGAAGACAAGCAGGGTCAGGTTCTGCAAGACGGCATCAACGAGCTGGGCGCCATGTCCTCCTGGCTGGCTGCTGCGACCTCTTACAGCACCAACGATTGCCCGATGATCCCGTTCTACATCTACTACTCCATGTTCGGCTTCCAGCGGATCGGCGACATGGCGTGGGCAGCAGGTGACCAGCAAGCCCGTGGCTTCTTGCTGGGCGCGACCTCCGGTCGTACCACCCTCAACGGTGAAGGTCTGCAGCACGAAGATGGTCACAGCCACATCCTGGCCGGCACCATCCCGAACTGCATCTCCTACGATCCGTCCTACGCCTATGAAGTGGCGGTGATCGTGCAGGACGGCCTGCGCCGCATGTACGGTGAGAAGCCGGAGAACGTCTTCTACTACATCACCACTCTGAACGAGAACTATGCCATGCCGGCCATGCCGGAAGGCGCCGAGGAAGGTATCCGCAAGGGTATCTACAAGCTGGAATCCGTGGCCGGTAGCAAGGCCAAGGTACAGCTGCTGGGTTGTGGCTCCATCCTGGGTCACGTCCGTACCGCCGCCCAGATCCTGGCCAGCGAATACGGTGTAGGTTCCGACGTGTTCAGCGTGACCTCCTTCAACGAGCTGGCTCGTGATGGTCAGGACGCCGATCGCTGGAACATGCTGCACCCGACTGCGGCCGCCCGTGTGCCCTACATCACCTCGGTACTGGGTTCCGAAGCCACCATCGCCGCGACCGACTACATGAAGTCCTTCGCCGAGCAGGTGCGTGCCTTCGTGCCGACCGAGAACTACCGTGTACTGGGTACCGATGGTTATGGCCGTTCCGACAGCCGTGCCAACCTGCGTCGTCACTTCGAAGTGAACGAGTTCTATGTCGTCGTTGCTGCCCTGACCGAACTGGCCAAGCGCGGTGAGATCGACAAGCAGGTTGTGGCCGACGCCATCGCCAAGTACGGCATCGATGCCGACAAGGTTAACCCGCTGTACGCGTAAGAGGATTGAGCGCCCTGTCCGGACTTGCGTGCCGGACAGTGCCTTGCCCAGGTTAATGCGACATAAGGGTAAGAGGACATACAGGGTCCGGACGGCAACAACGAGCCGGAACCTGCTCTTGCCAAGGTTAACGCGATAAACGTACGCGTAAGAGGATAAAGCACAATGTCCAAACAGATTATGGTGCCGGATATCGGTGCCGATGAAGTTGAAGTGACCGAGATCATGGTCGCCGTGGGTGACAAGGTCGAGCTCGACCAGTCCCTGATTGCCGTGGAAGGTGACAAGGCCTCCATGGAAGTCCCGGCTCCGGCCGGGGGTATCGTCAAAGAGATCCTGATCAAGGTGGGCGACAAGGTTGCCACCGGTTCCCAGATCATGATCTTCGAAGCGGAAGGCGCAGCCGCCGCTCCGGCTCAGGCTGCCGCCCCGGTTGCCGCCGCACCGGCTGCCCCTGTTGCTGCCGCTGCCAAAGACGTGCACGTACCTGACATAGGTGACGACGAAGTCGAAGTGACCGAGATCATGGTTGCCGTGGGCGACATGGTTGAAGCCGACCAGTCCATCATCGCCGTGGAAGGTGACAAGGCCTCCATGGAAGTGCCGGCGCCGTTCGCGGGCCGCGTGGTCGAGATCAAGGTCGCCGCCGGCGCCAAGGTCTCTACCGGTTCCCTGGTGATGGTATTCGAAGTGGCTGGCGCCGCGCCTGCTGCCGTTGCTGCTCCGGCTCAAGCCGCCGCTCCCGTGGCTGCTGCCCCGGTTGCCGCCGCTGCCAAAGAGGTCAACGTACCTGACATCGGCGGTGACGAAGTGGAAGTCACCGAGATCATGGTCGCCGTGGGTGACAAGGTCGAAGCCGACCAGTCCCTGATCGCCGTGGAAGGTGACAAGGCCTCCATGGAAGTGCCTGCACCGTTCGCCGGCGTGGTCAAGGAGATCAAGGTGAAGGCCGGTGACAAGGTCTCCACCGGTTCCCTGATCATGGTGTTCGAAGTGGCTGGTGCTGCCCCTGCCGCCGCCCCGGTTGCCCAGGCTGCTGCCCCCGTTGCCGCACCTGTTGCTGCCGCTGCGCCGGTTGCTCAGGCTGCTGCCCCGGCTGCCGCCTCCTCCGACTTCGTCGCCAACGATGCCTATGTTCACGCCTCCCCGGCGGTTCGTCGTCTGGCTCGCGAGTTCGGCGTCAACCTGGCCAAGGTGAAGGCCTCCGGTCGCAAGGGGCGCATCGTCAAAGAAGACGTGCAGGCTTACGTGAAGGATGCGGTCAAGCGCGCCGAGTCCGCCCCAGCTGCAGGTCAAGGCAATGGCAACGGCATGAACGTGCTGCCATGGCCGAAGGTAGACTTCAGCAAGTTCGGTCCGGTCGAAGAGCTGGAACTGACCCGGATCCAGAAGATCTCCGGTCCTGCCCTGCACCGCAACTGGGCCATGATCCCTCATGTCACCCAGTTCGACGAAGCCGATACCACGGATCTGGAAGCCTTCCGCAAAGAGCAGAACATGCTGGCCGAGAAGCAGAAGCTGGATGTGAAGATCACCCCGCTGGTGTTCATCCTGAAAGCCGCCGCCAAGGCCCTGGAAGCGCACCCGCGCTTCTGCAGCGCCCTGTCCGAAGACGGCAGCAAGCTGATCATGAAGAAGTACATCCACATCGGTGTGGCGGTTGACACTCCGGGGGGCCTGGTCGTACCGGTCGTTCGCGACGTCAACAAGAAGGGCATCTATGAGCTGTCCCGCGATCTGGCCGAGATCTCCAAGAAGGCCCGTGCCGGCAAGCTGACCGCTGCCGACATGCAGGGCGGTTGCTTCACCATCTCCAGCCTGGGTGGCATCGGCGGTACCAGCTTTACCCCGATCGTCAACGCGCCGGAAGTGGCCATCCTGGGCGTTTCCAAGTCCGAGATGAAGCCGAAGTGGAACGGCAAGGAGTTCGTGCCGCGTCTGATGCTGCCGCTGGCACTGAGCTATGACCACCGCGTCATCGACGGTGCCGACGGTGCTCGCTTCGTCACCACCCTGAGTGGTGTGCTGTCCGACATTCGTCGACTGGTTCTGTAAATGTAAATGAGAGGGCGAGCACAGAGCTCGCCCTTTTCACTTCTCATTTCATTAACAAAATTATAAACTTGCCCCGTTTTTTTCACGGCTGCAGCCGCCTTCTTTGGCATAAGACTGTGCTGTCCGGGGATATAGAACGACAAAGAGGTCATGATGAGTAAAGAAATCAAAACTCAGGTCGTAGTACTGGGTGCTGGCCCTGCCGGTTATTCCGCTGCTTTCCGTGCCGCCGATCTGGGTCTGGATACCGTTATCGTCGAGCGCTACTCCACCCTGGGTGGCGTCTGCCTGAACGTGGGCTGCATCCCCTCCAAGGCGCTGCTGCACGTTGCCAAAGTGATCGAAGAAGCCAAGGCGCTGGCCGAGCACGGCATCGTCTTCGGTGCTCCGCAGACCGACATCGACAAGGTGCGTCTGTGGAAAGAGAAGGTCATCAATCAGCTGACCGGCGGTCTGGCCGGCATGGCCAAGATGCGTAAAGTCCAGGTTGTGAACGGCTTCGGCAAGTTCACCGGCCCGAACACCCTCGAAGTGGAAGGCGCCGACGGCAAGACCACAGTCACCTTCGATAACGCCATCATCGCGGCCGGTTCCCGTCCGGTGAAGCTGCCCTTCATCCCCCACGATGACCCCCGCGTCTGGGATTCAACCGATGCGCTGGAACTGACCACAGTACCGGGCAAGCTGCTGGTTATCGGCGGCGGCATCATCGGTCTGGAGATGGGTACCGTTTACTCCTCCCTGGGTTCCGAGATCGACGTGGTGGAATTTGCCGATCAGCTGGTACCGGCTGCGGACAAAGACATCGTCAAGATCTACACCAAGCGCGTTGCCAAGAAATTCAACATCATGCTGGAGACCAAGGTCACCGCAGTTGAAGCCCGTGAAGACGGCCTGTACGTCTCCTACGAAGGCAAGCACGCCCCGGCCGAGCCGGTTCGCTACGACAACGTGCTGGTCGCGGTCGGTCGTGTGCCGAACGGCAAGCTGATGGACGCCGAGAAAGCCGGTGTTGCCGTCAACGAGCGCGGTTTCATCGAAGTGGACAAGCAGCTGCGTACCAACGTGGCTCACATCCACGCTATCGGTGACATCGTCGGTCAGCCGATGCTGGCTCACAAGGGTGTGCACGAAGGCCACGTGGCGGCCGAAGTCATCGCCGGCAAGAAGCACTACTTCGACCCGAAAGTGATCCCGTCCATCGCCTACACAGAGCCAGAGATGGCCTGGGTCGGTCTGACCGAGAAGGAAGCCAAGCAACAGGGCCTGAACTTCGAAGTCGCCACCTTCCCCTGGGCTGCCTCCGGCCGCGCCATCGCCTCCGATTGCGCCGACGGCATGACCAAGCTGATCTTCGACAAGGACAGCAACCGCGTCATCGGTGGTGCCATTGTGGGTACCAACGGTGGTGAGTTGCTGGGCGAGATCGGTCTGGCCATAGAGATGGGTGCCGACGCCGAAGATCTGGCGCTGACCATCCACGCTCACCCGACTCTGCACGAGTCCGTGGGACTGGCAGCCGAAGTATTCGAAGGTTCCATCACCGACCTGCCGAACGCCAAGGCCAAGAAGAAGAAGTAATTTTCTTCCCCCGCTTGCATAAAAGAAAGCCGCTCTTCGGAGCGGCTTTTTTGTGGCTGTTGCGCGGGGTCTTCCCGGATTCGACGGGGAGTACCATGGCACCACAGTGCCTCCGACCTTGTGCTTGTTTGCCAGGAGATGGGACAGGCAGGCGGGTCGCCGTTGAAACCACAGGGCGCGTCGTGATGCTCCCTGTGGTTGGTCTGAGGGGAAGGGGAAGACTAGAGCCGGAAGTTGCCAACCAGCTTGTCGAGCTCGCCGGAGAGCTGCTGCAGACTGCGGCTGGACGCGGTCAGCTGGTGGGCTATGTCGGCTGTCTCTGTGGTGAGCTGGTTGATGTCCTCCACGTTGCGGTTGATCTCGCCCACCACGCTGGATTGCTCCTCGGTGGCGGTGGCGACCTGGATGTTCATGTCGCTGATCTGGGTGATGTGGGCGGTGATCTGACCGAGCGCCCCGTTGGCGGCGTCGGCCTGGGTAACCACCTCCAGACTCTGGTTGCGGCCCTGAGCCATGGCGCTGACGGCGCGGGCGCTCTGCTCCTGGAGGCGGTTGATCATGCCCTGGATCTCGGCGGTGGAGGCGGCGGAGCGGCTGGCGAGGTTGCGCACCTCGTCGGCCACCACGGCGAAGCCGCGGCCCTGCTCACCGGCGCGGGCGGCCTCGATGGCGGCGTTGAGCGCCAGCAGGTTGGTCTGCTCCGAGATGCTGCGGATGGTGTCGAGTATGCTGCCGATGGAGTCGGTCTGGCTCGCCAGGGATTCGATGACTCCGGCCACCTGCTCGATTTCCCCCGAGAGACCGACTATGCCGTGGCGGGCCTGCGCCACCACGACCGCTCCCGCATCGGCTTGATCGTTGGCCTGTTTGGCCACGTCGGCGGCCAGGGACGCATTGCCGGCGATCTCGCTCACTGTGGCGCCCATCTCGTGGATGGCGGTGGCGACCTGGACGGTGCGATCCCGCTGGGCGGTACAGTTGTGCTGGGTCAGCTGGGCCTTGGCGGCCACCTCGTTGGCGGTGGTGGCGAGCTGGCGGGAGTTGCTCGCCACCTGCTCTATGGCGCCGTGGATGCGGGCCACGAACTGGTTGAAGCTGCTGGCTATCTCGGCCAGCTCGTCCTTGCCGGTGAGGCTGGCACTGCTGTCGAGGGCGAGATGGCGGGCGGCATCCCCGATGTGCAGTTGCAGGAAGGAGACCCGGCGGCGCAACCCGATCAGGATGAGGGTCGAGACCAGCAGCGAGATGGCAATGGCGATGACTATGATGGCGATCATCTGGTTGCGACCGCTGTCATAGCTGCTCTGGCTCAGCTCGTTGCGCTGCTGGGCCTGGCCGATGAGGCCGTCGAGCAGGGCGTTGGCCCCCTTGCGCATCTCCCCATAGGTCTGGCTGTAGCTGTCCCGATAAATGGTGCGGGCCACCTCCATCTCATCCTTCTCCAACGCCTGCAGCATGGGGATCAGCTCCTCACGCTCCATCTTCTCGAACTGGCCGAGCAGCCGTTCGGCCTCGGCCCGAGCGGCGGGATCGACCTGGGCCGTCACCGCCTGCTGCATGGCCTGACGCATCTCGGGAATATCTTCCTCGCGGGTCTCCTTGACCCGGGTCAGCACCCCCTTCTCGTCGCGCAGCGAGCTGTCTTGCAGCAGCATCATGTCGATGCCGACGCGCATGCGCGGGATGCGGGAGGCCACTTCCGCCATGGCCCTCATGGGGGTGGCGGTATTCTGGAACAGCTCATCGGCCTGCTGCTTGATGTGGCCCATGCTGCGCAGGCTGGCGGCGCCGACCAGCAACAGGGCGAGACAGGGCACGGTAACGGCCAGGATGAGTTGGGTTTTGATCGTGATCTTGCCTGCCAGCATGATGGCTCCTTGGTGTGTTGCTATGTCGCTAATGTAGCGGCTTGTCATGACGGTTTGCCGTCATGCCCGGGCCGACACTCCCTGCCGACCCGGACGAAAAAGAGCGCCGAAGCGCTCTTTCATCTCATAGCCGGAAGTTGCCGACCAGCTTGTCGAGCTCACCGGAGAGCTGCTGCAGACTGCGGCTGGACTCCGTCAGCTGGTGGGCTATGTCGGCTGTCTCCATGGTGAGCTGGTTGATGTCCTCCACGTTGCGGTTGATCTCCCCCACCACGCTGGACTGCTCCTCGGTGGCGGTGGCGACCTGGATGTTCATGTCGCTGATCTGGGTGATGTGGGCGGTGATCTGGCCGAGCGCTCCGTTGGCGGCGTCGGCCTGGGTCACCACCTCCAGACTCTGGTTGCGGCCCTGGGCCATGGCGCTGACGGCGCGGGCGCTCTGCTCCTGGAGGCGGTTGATCATGCCCTGGATCTCGGCGGTGGAGGCGGCGGAGCGGCTGGCGAGGTTGCGCACCTCGTCGGCCACCACCGCGAAGCCGCGACCTTGTTCACCGGCGCGGGCGGCCTCGATGGCGGCGTTCAGCGCCAGCAGGTTGGTCTGCTCCGAGATGCTGCGAATGGTGTCGAGTATGCTGCCGATGGAGTCGGTCTGGCTCGCCAGGGATTCGATGACTCCGGCCACCTGCTCGATTTCACCGGAGAGACCGACTATGCCGTGGCGGGCCTGCGCCACCACGACCGCTCCCGCATCGGCCTGATCGTTGGCCTGTTTGGCCACATCGGCGGCCAGCGACGCATTGCCGGCGATCTCGCTGACGGTGGCGCCCATCTCGTGGATGGCGGTGGCGACCTGGACGGTGCGATCCCGCTGGGCGGTGCAGTTGTGCTGGGTCAGCTGGGCCTTGGCGGCCACCTCGTTGGCGGTGGCGGCGAGCTGGCGGGAGTTGCTCGCCACCTGCTCGATGGAGCCGTGGATCTTGGCGACGAAGTTGTTGAAGCCGGTGGCGACCTGGCTCAGTTCGTCCCGTCCTTCCACCTTGAGGCGCTGGGTCAGATCCCCGTCACCACTGCCGAGTTCGCGGAACAGGCGAGCCAGTTCGTTGAGGGGGCGACTGACGGAGCCGGCCAGCAGGACGCCAAGCAGCCCCATGCCGACGGCGATGAGCAGGCTCACCAACACTATGTGCAGCCGCGCCTTGTCCAGCTCGGCATAGATCTCGGCTTCCGGCACCTGGGCCACCAGATACCAGTCGAGCAGGGGGATATAGCTGGTGGCGAGCACCACGGGCTGGCCATCTATTTCGGCGTGGGTGGCGGCAAAGGGCTGCCTGGTCATCAGCGCGCCGGCGCCCGGGCCTGCCAGCTGACTCAGGCTGTCTCTGTCGATGCGGGCGGCGTCCGGGTGCAGCTTCACCTTGCCGCTGCCATCTGTCATGAAGACGAAGCCGCTGTCGCCGATACGGAAGTTGGCGAGCATGCTGACCATGCTGTCGAGAGACTTGGCAAGCCCGGCCAGGCCGCGCCCGTCGAGCTGCTGGAAGTTGACGAACAGCTTCACCTCGCCATTGCTCTCGCGAAAGATGCTGAGCATCAGGTCCTGGCCGCTCTTGGTGTAGTCGTAGAACCAGTTGTCCTGTTCATGATTCAGGATGCGCAGGAAGCCCTCCTGGTTGTAGTAGGCGGCGCTCTGGCGATCGGCGAAGGAGGCGGTGACCAGGCCATACTGGCTCGTCATGTCCTTGAGCTGGTCGATGAGGATGGATTCCTGCTCCTTGGGCATGCCGCGGGCCACCCAGTCCAGCACGAAGCGGTCATTGGCCAGCTGTCTGGCGGCGCTCGCGACCGAGGTGAGATCCTTCTCGATCTCCTTGCCGATGCGCTGGGTCAGGTTGGGCAGCTCCTGCTCGAACATGCGGGTCTCGATCAGCTGCTGGGCCGAGCGCTGGCTGAAGTAGCCCACCAGCAGGCAGGAGAGAGCCACGGCGAGGATGACGGTGGCCAGAATTTTCTGTTTGAGTGTCAGGCTTGCGAACATAAGGGTGACTCGGGGTGTGGGCCTAAGGTTGAGTACATATTAACGGCTGATCTGGCGCGCTCTTGAGGTGGTGGCGGCGATTATTGCCGATTAACGTTTGCGCTCACATCAGGCCGGGACTGGATTGGCGCTTATTATCCCTGGCTCTGGGGCCCCGGGGGGTGATGACATCTCGCCAGCAGGGTCGCTTGCAGTTAAAGTTCTGGAACTTATAGTTGGCAGCACTCATGTCGACGGGCTGCTCGCTCGACTCGCACGGATCAATGGACACTCATATGCGCATCTTTCATCGGGGATGGACCCATCTGCTAATGCTTCTGCTGGCAACCCTGCCATTGGCGGGGATAGCCCAGGCCAGTGACACCGGGCCCAAGGCCAGGGTGCACGGCGGCGAAGGCAAGGCGGAGAGACCCAGGATAGCCCTGGTGCTGAGCGGCGGCGGTGCCAAGGGGGCGGCCCACATAGGGGTGCTCAAGGTGCTGGAAGAGAAGCGGATCCCGGTCGACATCGTCGTCGGCACCAGCATGGGATCCTATGTGGCGGGCATGTACGCCATGGGGCTCAGTGCCGAGGAGGTGGAGCGCATGACCCTCGCCATCGACTGGAACAAGGGTTATCAGGACAAGGTCGGTCGTGACGAGCTCTCCCTGCGCAAGAAGCAGCAGAGCGAGAAGTACCAGCTGCGCACCGACATAGGGGTCAACGGGGACTCCACCCAGTTGCCTGACGGCTTCTTCCAGGGCCAATCCATGGCCAGCCTGCTGCGCCATGCCACCTCCAACCTGCCGGCGCAGAAGAGCTTCGACGATTTGCCCATTCCCTACCGCGCCGTGGCCACCGACATGGAGACGGTGACCCCCTTCGTGCTGGACAGTGGCAGCCTGGCCAAGGCGATGCAGGCCTCCATGTCCATCCCAGGCGCCCTCAAGCCCGTGGAGTGGGAGGGGCACATCCTGGCCGACGGTGGCACAGTCAACAACATGCCGGTGGACGTGGCCAAAGCCATGGGGGCCGACGTGGTGATAGCGGTGGACATAGGCGCCAAGCTGCGCACCCGGGAGTCGCTCAAATCCGGGTTGGCCATGATAGACCAGCTCACCACCTACATGACCCAGGTCGGCACCGAGAAGCAGAAGGCGCTGCTGGGGCCAAAGGACGTGCTGCTCAGTCCTGAGTTCGGTGACATGGGGATCGCCGACTTTGCCCGCATGCCGGAGGGGATCAAGCAGGGGGAGGCGGTGGCCGACCGCGCCTCTGCCCAGCTCGATGCCCTGTCGCTCTCCCCCGACGCTTATGCGGATTACCGCAACAAGAAGCTGAGCCGCCGCGCCGAGCGCAGCGGGCAGCCGGCCTACTACATCGACAAGGTGGAGATCCTCAACAAGTCGCGCCTCTCCGACGAGACGGTGCGGGCCATGCTCAAGGTGCGCCCGGACAAGGTGCAGACCTATGAGAGCCTGGAGGCCGGGATCCGCCGCCTCTACGCCCTGGAGTCGTTCGACCGCATCACCTACGAGGTGGAGGAGCGGGACGGCGAGAACGTGCTGGTGGTGGATGCCAGCGAGAAGAACTGGGGCCCGGGCTATCTCAACTTCCAGCTCGGCTTCTCCGATGACTTCGAGAGCAGCTCCAACTACAACGTCGGCATGTCCTATACCCTGACCAACGTCAACGACTGGGGCGCCGAGTGGCTGACCGAGGCGTCGCTCGGCACGGCCAAGCACCTCAAGACCGACTTCTACACGCCGCTCGAGCCTTCCCAGACCTTCTATGGGGAGGCTAGTCTGGCCTATGACAAGACCCAGCGCCGGGTCTTCTTCCCGGAGGAGGATGTCAAATCGTCCGGGGTCCGTTATCTGGACTCCGAGTACAGCTTCACCAGCATGGATCTCGCCGTCGGCTGGAACCGCCAGCCCTGGAGCAGATTATCCCTGGGGCTGGAAGGCCAGGTGGGCGGCGTCGATGTCCAGAACCTGTCCGACGCGAACGCAGATGCCACCGCCTGGGGGCCCTACATTCGCTTCGAACACGACACCCTCGACAGTCGCTACTTCCCCTACGCGGGGGTCTACTGGGACATCAAGGGGGGCTACTCCCACATCAAGATAGAGCCGACCGGCGAGCCGACGGAGAACACCGAGGGGCTCAACTACCACCTGGCGATGATCAAGCCCTGGTCATGGGGGCGGCACAGCCTCAACCTGATGCTGGAAGGGGGCGGTTCCTCCTCGGAGGAGGAGGTGCCGCTGTTCGTGCAGGATCTCGGCGGCCTGTTCCGGCTCTCCGGCTTCCAGCACTACCAGTTGAGCGGCCGCTACAGCCTGTTCAGCGGTCTGCGCTACATCTATCGGGTGGCGGACAACGACTTCGGGGCAATCAAGGCACCCCTGTTCCTCGGGGGCTCCCTCGAGCAGGGCGGGGTCTGGAACAAGGGGGCCGACATCAGCCTGGAATCTTCCTATACCTCGGGCTCCGTCTATGTGGGGGTGGAGAGCTTCCTCGGCCCCATCTTCCTCGGCTATGGCATGGCGGAGGGGGGACACGACATGTTCTATCTGCAATTGGGCACTACGTTCCAATAAGGGTGAAATGCTGACTTTTTGTTAACTTGTTTGTGCTGTGTCTCTTGTCAGTTTAAAAAAACCTAACCGGCTTATATGGTTATGCTGGTTTGGCGAATAACTGCACAGGGTTTGGATTTTAATTACTCGTTAAAACTTATATAGTGGGGGGCACCCTACGGGTGTCCCGCAAGGACGATCGCCGCGAGCTTGGGCGAACCCCAAAAAAAAGACCAAAGAGGAATTAGTCGTGCTTGAAACATACCGTAAACACGTCGCAGAACGTGCCGCCGAGGGCGTGGTTGCCAAACCTCTGGATGCAGAGCAGGTCGCCGCCCTGGTTGAACTGCTCAAGAACCCGCCCGCCGGTGAACATGATTTTCTGAAAGAACTGTTGTCCTCCCGCGTTCCCCCGGGTGTTGATGAAGCGGCCTATGTCAAAGCCGGCTTCCTCACCGCCGTCGCCAAGGGCGAGGCCCACTCCCCGATCCTGACCGCGGCCGAAGCGGTCGAGCTGCTCGGCACCATGCAGGGTGGCTACAACATCCAGCCGCTGATCGATCTGCTGGACGACGCCTCCCTGGCTCCTCTTGCCGCCAAGGGGCTGTCCCACACCCTGCTGATGTTCGACTCCTTCCACGACGTGGAAGAGAAGGCGAAGGCGGGCAATGCCCACGCCCAGCGGGTGCTGCAATCCTGGGCCGATGCCGAGTGGTTCCAAAGCCGCCCCGCCCTGGCCGAGAAGATCACCGTCACCGTGTTCAAGGTGACCGGCGAAACCAACACCGACGACCTGTCCCCGGCACCGGATGCCTGGTCCCGTCCGGACATCCCGCTTCATGCCCTGGCCATGCTGAAGAACGCCCGCCCCGGCATCACCCCGGACAAGGACGGCGTCATAGGCCCGGTCAAGGCCATCGAAGAGCTCAAGCAGACCGGCTTCCCGCTGGCCTACGTCGGTGACGTGGTCGGTACCGGCTCCTCCCGCAAGTCCGCCACCAACTCGGTGCTCTGGTTCATGGGCGACGACATTCCCTTCGTGCCGAACAAGCGCGCCGGTGGCGTTTGCCTCGGCGGCAAGATTGCCCCCATCTTCTTCAACACCATGGAAGATGCCGGTGCCCTGCCCATCGAAGTGGATGTCTCCAAGCTGGAAATGGGCGACGTGATCGACATCTTCCCCTATGAGGGCAAGATCACCCGTCACGGCACCGACGAGGTGCTGGCCCGCTTTGAACTGAAAACCGACGTGCTGATCGACGAAGTGCGCGCCGGTGGCCGTATTCCGCTGATCATCGGCCGCGGCCTGACCGACAAGGCCCGCGAGGCCTTAGGGTTGCCGTTCTCCACCGTGTTCCGTCGCCCGCAGCCTGTGGCCGACACCGGCAAGGGTTACACCCTGGCCCAGAAGATGGTGGGCAAGGCGTGCGGCGTGCAGGGCATACGCCCGGGCACCTACTGCGAGCCGCGCATGACCACGGTCGGCTCCCAGGATACCACTGGCCCCATGACCCGTGACGAGCTGAAAGACTTGGCCTGCCTCGGCTTCTCCGCCGATCTGACCATGCAGTCCTTCTGCCACACCGCGGCCTATCCCAAGCCCATAGACGTGCAGACCCACCACACCCTGCCGGACTTCATCATGAACCGCGGCGGTGTAAGCTTGCGTCCGGGTGACGGCGTCATCCACTCCTGGCTGAACCGCATGCTGCTGCCGGACACCGTGGGTACCGGCGGTGACTCCCACACCCGTTTCCCCATCGGCATCTCCTTCCCGGCGGGCTCTGGCCTGGTGGCGTTCGCCGCCGCCACCGGTGTGATGCCGCTGGACATGCCGGAATCCGTGCTGGTGCGCTTCAAGGGCGAGCTGCAACCTGGCATCACCTTGCGTGATCTGGTTCATGCCATCCCCTACGCCGCCATCCAGAAGGGGCTGCTGACCGTCGAGAAAGCGGGCAAGAAGAACATCTTCTCCGGCCGCATCCTCGAGATCGAAGGTCTGCCGACCCTGAAGGTAGAGCAAGCCTTCGAGCTGGCAGACGCCAGTGCCGAGCGCTCCGCCGCCGGTTGCACCATCAAGCTGGATCAGGCCCCGATCATCGAGTACCTGAAGTCCAACATCGTCATGCTCAAGTGGATGCTGTCCGAAGGCTACGGCGACGTGCGCACCATCACCCGCCGCATCAAGGGGATGGAAGAGTGGCTGGCCAATCCGGTGCTGATGGAAGCGGACAAGGACGCCGAGTACGCCGAGATCATCGAGATCGATCTGGCCACCATCAAGGAGCCCATCCTCTGTGCGCCGAACGATCCGGACGACGCCCGTCTGCTGAGCGACGTGGCTGGCAGCCAGATCGACGAGGTGTTCATCGGTTCCTGCATGACCAACATCGGCCACTTCCGTGCCGCCGGCAAACTGCTCGAGAAGTACCAGGGTGAGCTGCCAACCCGCATGTGGATTGCCCCGCCCACCAAGATGGACAAGGATCAGCTGACCGAAGAGGGCTATTACGGCATCTTTGGTCGCGTCGGTGCCCGCATCGAGATCCCGGGCTGTTCCCTGTGCATGGGCAACCAGGCGCGCGTGGCGGAAGGGGCCTCGGTGGTCTCCACCTCCACCCGCAACTTCCCGAACCGTCTGGGCAAGGGTGCCAACGTCTACCTGGCCTCTGCCGAACTGGCCGCGGTTGCCGCCATCATCGGCAAGATCCCGACAGTGGCGGAGTACCTGCAGTACGCCAAGACCCTGGACGCCACTGCGGCCGACACTTACCGCTACCTCAACTTCAACGAAATCGCCTCCTACACCAAGAAGGCCGATGCGGTGATTTTGCAACAGGCGGTCTAAGCCTGGCCGGTCTGACCACTGGAAATAACAATGCCGCGTCCTGACGCGGCATTTTCCATTTATGGGGGTTGCGCGATAATGGGCCGCCAATCTCCCGCCACTGCGTCGTCGATTTCTTTTACCAGCGCGCTGCGTTAGGTTGTCTGGCCTGAATGGTCCCATTGTCTTCTGTGCGAGATGGGCGTTATTTCACTGCGGCGCTTGCCAGGGCAAGCCTGCGAATTGCGGCGTGGTTGCTATGTTCCTGTTCCGGATTGATCTTGCCCGTACGAGATGGCGCCTTGGCTGTGCCCTGCTGGTCTTGACCTTGCCACTGCTGGCGGGAGGCTGGATGGTGCACCGCAGCTATGAGCAGGAGTTGAAGAGCGACGCCAGCGCCTCCGCCTACAAGGCGAGAACCTTGCTTGAGCGCATGCTGGATCAGGCCGAGCAGGCCAACCTGGAGGCATTGCCGCTGGTGAGCCGGCCCTGTACCGGCAATCTGCTGCAGCTGCGCAAGAGAGTGGCCCTCGAGCCTTTCCTGCGCTCGGTCAATCTGGTGAGAGACGGGGTGATCAACTGCACCTCGCTGTTTGGACCTGTCCATGAGGTGGATGACAGGTCTGTCTACACGCAGGACAAGTTGCTGCTGATGCGCGGCAACAAGGTGCGTCAGAATCATCCGCTGCTGGTGGTGCGCCATGATCGCGGGCGCGATGCGGTGCTGAGCGCCATCGACAGCACCCAGCTCAGCTTCATGCTCACCATGAGCAGCGACGCCAGCGAGCTCTATCTGCAGGTCGGGTCGGCCTGGATCGACGAGTCCGGCCATCATCAGAGCCAGCCCCCCAGGCTGCACAGCAAGACTCGTCTTGAACTCTCCTCCCACCGCTACCCCTTCGCCATCCATGCGGGCTATGCCATGCCGCTCTACTGGCACTCACTCTGGGAGGCTCGCCATCTGGCCCTGCTGTGGCTGGCCGGCACCTCTGTGCTGCTCGCGCTGCTGGTGTGGTGGGTGCTCGGTCGCCCGGGCTCCCCGACCGACGAGCTGAGGCGCGGGTTGCGGGCGGGGGAATTCGTTCCCTACCTGCAACCCCTGATGGCCAGCAAGGACGACCGCATGGTGGGGGCCGAGGTGCTGATGCGCTGGCAGCACCCGAGCTCAGGGCTGATCCGCCCGGATCTCTTCATCCCCCAGGCGGAAGAGTCCGGGCTGATAGTGCCCATGACCACCCATCTCATGAAGGTGGTGGCCCATCGCCTGAAGCAGGTGCAGAGCCAGCTGCCCGAGGGATTTCACATCAGCTTCAACATCAGCGCCGCCCACTGCCGGGATCTCTCCCTGCTGGCGGAGTGCCGCGCCTTCCTCGCCCACTTCCAGCCGGGGCGGGTGGCGCTGGTGCTGGAGCTGACCGAGCGGGAGCTGCTGGTGGCCAACTCCCATACCCTCTCCCTGTTCGCACAGCTGGACGAGATGGGGGTCAAGCTCGCCATCGATGACTTTGGCACCGGCCACTCCAGCCTGATCTACCTGCAGCAGTTCCATGTGGACTATCTCAAGATCGACCGCTCCTTCATCGGGCGGATCGGCACCGAGTCCCTCTCCGAACACATAGTCGACAACGTGATCGATCTCGGTCGCAGGCTGGGCCTGGCCCTGGTCGCCGAAGGGGTCGAGACCGAGCATCAGGCCGCCTACCTCAGGGGCAAGGGGGTGCATTATCTGCAGGGATTCCTGTTCGCGCGCCCCCAGCCGCTACGTCAGTTCTGCCAGGGGTTGACGGCAGGGGAGGCGGATAGCCAGCCGGTTGCCGGTCGCGCCGCCTCCGCCTGAGTCCCGCAGTGTGGCTGCTCGTTATTTGACCGGTTAGGCCTGGGTTCAGCTTGGGTTGCTAAGATGGCGACCCTTTACGAACGGGATCCGCCATGCGTTATTGCTCCGCGGCCGACACGGCCAGACCCAGGCCAAGACTGCTGATCACCTTGCTGATGTTCGCGCTGCCCATGCTGCTCGGCAACTGGGCCATGCTCGTTCGCTATCGGGTCGATCTGCAGTGGGAGTCCCATCAGGCGGCGAGCCATACCCTGGCGCTGATGGAGACCATGCTGTCTCATGCCCAGGCGGCCAATCGCCAGGCCTTGCCATTTCTGGGCAAGCCTTGCGCCACTGCGCTGCCGACCCTCAGATCCCTGGTCGCCATGGTGCCCTTCGTGCGTTCGGTCAACCTGAGCCGGGGGGACAGCGTCTACTGTACCTCCCAGTTTGGCCGGCGCCGGATCCCCTATACCGCCGAGCAGTACAGCCAGGGCCAGCTGCGCCTGATGGAAGGGAACGAGGTGCGGCGGCATCATCCCGTCCTCTCGGTGCGCACCGGCACTGTGCAAGGGGCCGTGATGACCCTGATCGATGGGGATTACCTCAACTTCATGCTGAGCCTCAACCAGGGAGCCATGCCCCTGATGCTCAGGGTGGGCGATGGCTGGCTCGACGAGGAGGGCCACTTCTTCGCCGCCACGCCTTCCCTGGCGAGTCAGGATCATGTCGAGCTCCAGGCTGCTGGCTATCCGCTCTCCATCTATGCAGGCTACTCCTCTGCTCCCACCCTGATGGGGCTGTGGCGGCATCATGGCTTCGGGATCTGGCTGCTGTTTGCCTTCAGTGCCGGTGTTGCCGTGCTCATGTGGTGGCTGCTGGGGCGCCCCCGCTCCCCGACCAGCGAGCTGGCCCGGGCCCTGCGGGCCAAAGAGTTCGTCCCCTACCTGCAACCCCTGGTGGAGAGCGGCAGCGAACGCATCATGGGGGTCGAGGTGCTGATGCGCTGGCAGCATCCTGACGTGGGGCTGATCCGGCCGGATCTCTTCATTCCCCAGGCGGAGGCCTGCGGCCTGATCGTGCCCATGACCAGCCTCATCATGGGGAGGGTGGGGCAGCAGCTGGTCGCAAGCCAGGCGCAGTTGCCCGATGGCTTCCACATCAGCTTCAACATCAGCGCGGCCCATTGCCGGGACGACAGCTTGCTGGAGGAGTGCCGCAGCTTCCTCGCCCGCTTCGCACCGGGCAAGGTGACGCTGGTGCTGGAGCTGACCGAGCGGGAGCTCTTGGTGGCGGATCCCCATACCCTCTCGCTGTTCCAGGCGTTGAACGAGATGGGGGTCAAGCTGGCCATGGATGATTTCGGCACCGGCCACTCCAGCCTGGTCTATCTGCAGCAGTTCCATGTGGACTACCTCAAGATCGATCAGTCCTTCATTCGTCGTATCGGTACCGAGTCCCTCTCCGAGCACATAGTCGACAACGTGATCGATCTGGGCCACCGGCTCGGCCTGGCGCTGGTGGCCGAAGGGGTCGAGACCCGCGAGCAGGCGGAGTATCTCAAGGGCAAGGTGACCTATCTGCAGGGCTACCTGTTCGGCCGCCCCGTGCCCGTCCGGCAATTCTGCGACGAGCAGTTGGTGCAGGCGGCCTCGCCAGCGATTGAGGCCAAAGAGGAACAGCTTGAACCAGCCTGAAGCGGACCTGCCACGCAAGCCGCATCACGAGTGTGCGGCAGTGGTGCCCCCTGATGAGCGAGCCCCGGCGAGTGCCGGGGCTTTTGTATCTGAGGTCAAAGGGAAAGTCAGGCGGAGAAGCCGCCATCTATGGTCAGGCTGGCGCCTGTGACATAGCCTGCCTCAGGTCCCGCCAGGTAGGCGACGAAGCTGGCGATTTCGTCATCCTTGCCGTAGCGGGCCAGCGCCATCATCTCCTTGAGCTGCTCCGCCGATTCCCCGTCAGCCGGGTTCATGTCGGTATCGACCGGGCCTGGCTGCACGTTGTTGACCGTGATGCCCCGGGGGCCCAGATCCCGTGCCATGCCTTTGGTCAGGCCGACCAGGGCCGATTTGCTCATGGCGTAGACGGAGCCGCCCGCCATGGGGATGCGATCGGCATTGGTGCTGCCGATGTTGATGATGCGCCCCCCCTTGCCCATGTGATGAGCCGCCTCCTGACAGGCCACGAAGACGCTGCGGATGTTGACCGCCAGGGTGCGATCCAGGTCATCCAGAGTCAGCTCCTCAAGGTGGCCCCATACCAGTACCCCGGCATTGTTGACGAGAATGTCCAGCCGCCCGAAGCGGGTGACGCTCTGGCGTATGGCGTGCTGTACGGCCACGGCATCCGCGCTGTCGGCACGGATGGCCAGGGCCTTGCCGCCCGCCGCCGTGATGGTCGCGACAAGCTCTTCTGCCTTGCTGGCGGAAGAGACATAGGTAAAGGCCACGGCGGCACCGTCGCGAGCGAGGCGCTTCACAATGGCGGCACCTATGCCGCGGGAACCACCTTGTACGAAGGCAACTTGTCCACTGAGGGGTTTGACGGTCAACATCTGATCTCTCCTGTCTGGTGATAAAGCAAGGTCTGAGCGAGTTGGGAACTCAAGGCTCTCCAGGCCACCCCAAGCGAGGAGTGGTGTTGAATGAACCTGTTTACAGTGTGATTGATTCCTTGAGGTTGATTAAGTGGCTATCATTCCAATCTCTAATTCCTACAGAGACCGAGTCAATGACAGTACAGGACCCCTTTCTGAGCGTCAGACACTTTGTCGCCGTGGCTCGGACGGGCAGTTTTACCGCAGCGGCGCTGGGGCTGGGGCTGACCGGCTCGGCGTTGAGCAAGAGCATAGTGCGTCTGGAGGCGAGGCTGGGGGTCAAGCTGCTGCACAGAACAACCCGTCGGGTGAGCCTGACCCCGGAGGGAGAGGCGTATCTGGCCAGTTGTCTTCAGGCTATCCGGGTGCTGGAGGAGGCGGAGCAGAGCCTTGCATCGGGAAAGCAGAGCCCGTCGGGTCGCGTGCGCATCGATCTTCCCGCTGCGTTTGGCCGCAGGCACGTGCTGCCTATCCTGCTGGAACTGGCTGGCCAGCATCCACAGCTGGATCTGTCGGTGACCTTCAACGAGCGCAAGGTCGATCTCATCGAGGCCAACATCGATCTGGTGGTACGCATAGGGGCGCTGGAGGACCAGGCGGATCTCGTTGCGCGCCGTCTGGGGGAGCAGAGGCTCGTCATCTGCGGGGCGCCCTCCTATCTGGCCAGGCGCGGGGTGCCCTTGACCCCGGATGAGCTGTCACGGCACGACTGCATCATCGACTGGCGAGCCGGCCATCGTCATGGCTGGCTGCTCAGCAATGGGGCGGGCAAAACGGAAGCCCGTGACATCCCGGTACGCTACGAGATGGGGGATGGGGAAGCCGTGCGGGCAGCGGCACTGGCCGGCCTTGGGCTGGTGCAGGTGCCGACCTGGCTGGTAAACGAGCAGTTGGGATCGGGCGCCCTCGTCTCGGTGCTCGATGATCACTCCGGCGGCGAGATGCCGATCAATCTCCTCTGGGCCAGGAGCCAGCACATGCCGCTCAAGGTGCGCGTCCTGGTGGATGCCTTGCTGTTGGCGGCGCAACAGAGTGGCAGTGCCTTTCGGGCCACTTGAGCCAGGTCACGGCTGGCTGCCGTGAGTCCCCGAGGTCAACACCGCCGTGCGGGGAGGTGCAGTGAGCGCTCAGCTCAGGCTGTGCAACCAGTTTGCCAGTTTCTCGTGGGCGCTGCCGGGCTCGGGTCTGGCGGGGGCGAGCAGGTGATAGCCGGTGCCATCCGGAACGAAGCCGAGCGGGGCTGCCAAGAGCCCTGCCTCCAGGTCGTCACACACCAGCCGGCAGGGGCCTATGGCGACGCCAAGGCCCGCCACGGCCGCCTGCAGGCTGAAGTAGAAGTGTTCGAAGGTCTGGGTCGGCGCCTCGTCATTCAGGGGTTGCCCTGCATTCTCCTGCCAGCGTGACCAGGCATCCGGGCGCGTCTTGGTGTGCAGGCGGGGGGCCGAGGGATGCAGGGCGGATTCTTCCCCTCTCGGCTCGAAAAACTGCGCCACCTTGCCCGGCTGGCAGACAGGCCCGGTCAGCTCCTCGAACAGCAGCTGGCTGTGCAGATCCTCGGGCCAGTCGAAGTCATTGCGCCGGATGGCGAGATCGATGCCGCTGCCAAAGCTGAGGGCGCCGCCCCCTGCCATCAGGTGGACGTCCAGCTCGGGGTGCAGGGCCTGAAAGGCGGGCCAGCGCGGGATCAGCCAGCGCATCAGCAGGGTGGGCTCGCAGGAGAGCACCAGCGACTGGGGGCGGCTCTGCTGGCGCAGCGCCTGGGCCGTCTCCCGGATCTGGCCCAGCCCCTCCCTGACCGCCTGATAGAGCCGGTCGCCCGCCTCGGTCAGGAAGACCCGGCGCTGGCGCCGCTCGAACAGCCTGACTCCCAGATCTTCCTCCAGCAGGCGCACCGCCCGGCTGATGGCGCCATGGGTGAGGTGCAGCTCGTCGGCGGCGCGACCGAAGTGCTCGGTGCGGGCCGCCACCTCGAAGCAGCGCAGGGCCGTCAGGGAGGGTAGCGACAGGCTTTTCTGTGAATTTTTCTCACCGTTCATGTCAGAAGTTATCGTTCGTCATTGGGGTTAATGCGAAATAAAATAGCCGATATCCCATGTGATCAGGACTATTTTCATGACCGAACTGTTAGCCGTAGTCGCCATTACCTTCTTTGCCGTCATCAGCCCGGGCCCCGATTTTGCCATGGTGTCGCGCAACAGCCTGCTGCTCTCCCGTCGCACCGGCGTGCTGACGGCGCTCGGCATAGCGGCCGGGGTCTGCGTCCACGTGAGCTACACCCTGCTGGGGGTGGGCCTGCTGATCCAGCAGTCCCTCTGGCTGTTCAACCTCATCAAGCTGGCGGGGGCGGCCTACCTCATCTTCCTCGGCATCAAGATGCTGCGGGCCCAACCCGCGACCGGTGAAGAGATGGCCAGTCAACCAGCCCTCTCCAGCCTGGGGGCACTGCGCACCGGGTTTCTGACCAATGTGCTCAACCCCAAGACCACCATCTTCATCGTCAGCCTCTTCATGCAGGTGGTGCAGCCACAGACGCCGCTGGCGGTCCAGCTCGGCTACGGCGCCTTCATAGTGCTGGCCCATGCCCTCTGGTTCAGCGCCGTGGCGCTCTTCTTCTCCAGCGCGTCGGTGCGGGCTCGTCTGCTGGCGGTGCGCCACTGGATCGATCGGATCTTTGGCGGTCTGCTGGTGGGATTCGGCATGCTGCTGGCATTGACCCAGCAATCACGCTGAGGGGAAGGGGGCTGGTCCCCCTTATCCACCCTCGACTGTAGGGGCTTGTTTTTCATGCCTTGGCGCTCGCTTTTCGGTAGAATTGCCGCTCATTTTGAAGTCAGATGAGGCGCGGTATGACGGTCAGGTTCCAGGCATTTCACAGCATCAAGGCGATTGGCAATCGGGAGGTGCTGTTCAACTGGTCCAGGACCAACCCCCTCGGCGCCCTGGATCAGGTGTGGCGCCCGAAGAATCGCGACGAGCTGAAGGCGCTGCTGCGGGAGTACCCGGCGCGCAAGCTGCGGCTGATCGGCTCCGGCCTCTCCTTCGAACCCATTCACAGCGTCTATGCCGAGGGCAGTCAGGCGCTGCTGGTGGATTTGCACCATCTGCGCGGCCAGCTGGCGAAAACCGCCGATACCGTCACCTACCAGGCGGGCACGCCCCTCGATACCGTCTATGGGGATCTTATCGCCATGGATCGGATGCTGCCCGCGTCCCCCGGCGTCATCGGCATCCAGACCCTGGGGGGCGCGCTCAGCACAGGCACCCACGGCCAGGGGCTGCACCAGTCCTCCCTGTGCGATGCGGTGGAAGCCCTGACGGTGATGCTGGCCAATGGGGACATCCTGCGAGTGGATCGCACCGATCCGCGCTTCGGCGCCTTCGTGATGGGCATGGGCATGCTAGGTGTGCTGCTCGACGTGCGCCTTCGCACAGTGCCCAACCGCATCATGCGCTGCACCAAGTTCACCACCGACTACCCCTTCCTGCTGGAGCACAACGAGCGGCTCAACCGTGAACACGGCTTCGTGAAAAGCTGGTGGTTCGCCTGGACCGGCGAGAGCCACATCTGGCTGGTGGATCCCGCCTCCGAGGAGGAGGTGGCCCGCTACCGCGCCGGGGGTAGCGAGCCACTGCTGCTGGAGGAGGACGTTGGCAGCGCCATGAACGCCGCACTCAATGACACCATAGATGCCACCCTGCAGAAGATGGCGCGGGACACCAAGGACGAGGCGCGGGCCGGGGAGCATTTCGAGACGGTGCGCCGCTTCAAGGATGCCTCTGACCTGGTGGGCAACGTCTACCAGATCCTCTGCAAGGGGATACCGGCGCCCCAGATCAACTGCGAGGTGGCTGTGCCCCTCGAGCGGATGCAGGAGGCGCTCGAGATCCTGCAGCACTGGCAGGAGCGCAACCCGGGAGCGCTGCATTACCCCTTCATATTGCGCTGCACCGGCCCCTCCGAGGCCTGGCTCAGCGCCGCCTATGGCAAGTCGGTGTGCTGGATAGGGTTCCTGGTCTATCTGGCGGCAGACGGCACCTTCGTGGGCGGCTCCATGGAGCAGATGCGCGAGCTGCAGCAACTGCTGGTGCCGCTCGGCGGTACGCCGCATTTTGGCAAGCACCTGGCGATGGATCTCTACGACTTCCCGGCCCTGCTGCCGCGCTGGCACGACTTCCTGGCCTTGAAGCGCGAACTCGACCCCCATGGCCGCTTCGAAAACCGCTGGCTCGGCGAGCTGTTCGCCAACCGGTGAGGATGGCCTCTTGGAAAGGGGCGATATTTTTTGCTCCCTTCTCCCCTGGTGGTAGAAGGGTTGGGGAGGAGGGGAAGAGACAGCCTCTTCAAGCCCCATGACGACAGGCGCTAAGGATGTGACATGACAGACCCACAAGACACCAGAATTCCCGTGACCCTGCTGACCGGCTTCCTCGGCAGCGGCAAGACCACCTTGCTCAACCACTGGGTCAAGCAGCCGGAGCTCGGCGAGTGCGCCGTGCTCATCAACGAGTTCGGCTCTGTGGGGCTGGATCATCATCTGGTGCAGCAGGTGGACGAGCAGGTGGTGCTGCTCGATTCCGGCTGCATCTGCTGCTCGGTGCAGGGCTCCCTGGTGGAGGCGTTGCAGGGGCTCTTTATGAAGGCGATTCAGCGCAAGATAAAGCCCTTCAAGCGGCTGATTATCGAAACCACTGGCCTGGCGGATCCCGCTCCCGTGCTCTTTACCCTGAAGGAAGAGGGCTTCATCGCCCAGCGCTACCGCTTCGATGGCACAGTAACAGTGGTGGATGCCGGTCATATAGAGCAGCAGCTGGCGGCTCAGTATGAAGCGGTGAAACAGGTGGCGCTGGCGGATCTGCTGGTGGTGAGCAAGGGGGACCTGGTGGAGGAAGAGACCCTGGTGCGGGTCGAAAGCCAGCTGGCCTCACTCAACCCGGCGGCCCCCATCGAGCGGGTCAGCAATGGCGTGCTCTCACCCGTTGTGCTGGAGAAGCTTGGCGCCTACAACGAGGCGGCGGGGCGCGACCTGCGCCAACTGCTGGCCTGGCTGCGCACCGAGTCACCCCGACAGGGGCTGGCATCTCCCATGCAGCCGAAGATGCAGCCGTTCGCCGCCAAGGTAGGCACGGCCGCGCCGACCCATTTCGAGCATGGCAACATAGAGAGCTTCTCCCTGCGCATCGGCGAGCCGCTCAAGCCGTCCCGCCTGCTGGCCGCCATCGATGCGGTGCAGGCCCAGTATGGCGACGCCCTGCTGCGGCTCAAGGGGATCTTGCAGCTGGAGGGCGAGAGCCAGCCCGTGGTGATCCACGGGGTGCACGGCCAGCTCTACCCGTTGCAGGCCCTGGGGGAGTGGCCCGAGGGCAAGGCCCAGTCCCGGCTGGTCTTCATCGTGAAGAGCCAGGACAAGGCGGGGATAGAGCGGTTGTTCCTTGATACGCTCAAGGCCCCGGAGCCCAGTCTGGAAGAGCAGCTCAGAGCCATGCTCGGCCAGCCGGATGCCTGATATGCTGATATGACCCGCGCCCGTGCGGGTCTTTTCTTATCTGTTGAGGAGACAAAGACTCATGCCTGACAGCACTCACCTGGTGACCCCCGCCCAACGCAAGTGGCTACCCTGGCTGACCGCGGTCGGCTTCTTCATGCAGACGCTGGATGGCACCATACTCAACACCGCCCTGCCCAGCATGGCAGAGGCCCTGGGGGAGAGCCCGCTGCAGATGCAGTCGGTGATCATCGCCTACATGCTGACGGTGGCCCTGCTCATTCCCGCCTCCGGCTGGCTGGCGGACAGGTTCGGCACCCGCCGCGTCTACCTGGCCGCCATACTGCTGTTTACCCTGGGCTCCCTGGCCTGTGCGGCCGCCAATACCCTGCCCATGCTGGTCGCCGCCCGGGTGCTGCAAGGGGTGGGCGGAGCCCTGCTGATGCCCATAGGGCGCCTGGCTGTGCTGCGGGTCTACAGCAAGCACGAGCTGTTGCGGGTGATGTCCTTCGTCACCATCCCTGGTCTGCTGGGCCCCCTCATGGGCCCGGCGCTCGGGGGCTGGCTGGTGGAGGTGGCGAGCTGGCACTGGGTCTTCCTCATCAACCTGCCGGTGGGCGTGCTCGGCTTCATCGCCAGCTGGTACTTCATGCCCGATCTGCGTCAGCACACCGCCAGGTTTGACTGGCAGGGGTTCGTGCTGTTCAGCGTCGGCATGGTGCTGGTGTCGGTGGGCCTGCAGGGGCTGGGGGAGCACAGCATCTCCACCGGCTGGGCCCTGTTTGCGTTGCTGTTCGGTCTGGCCGCCATGGCGAGCTACTGGCTCTATGCCGCCACAGTGGCGCAGCCGCTCTTCAGCCTGGCGCTGTTCAAGACCACCACTTTCGCCATCGGCATCTGGGGCAACCTGTTCGCCCGCCTCGGCAGCGGCGCCATGCCCTTCCTCACGCCGCTCTTCCTGCAACTGGGGCTGGGCTTCTCGCCGAGCAAGGCGGGCATGACCATGATCCCCACTGTGATCGGCGCCATGCTGACCAAGACGCTAGTGAACAAGCTGATCCCGCGCATCGGCTATCGTCGCATCCTGATCGGCAATACCCTGGCGCTGGGGGTGATGATCGCCAGCTTCTACTTCATCGACAACCAGGTGCCGCACTGGGTACTGCTGGTCTGGCTGGCGGTCTTCGGTGCCATCAACTCCCTGCAGTTCTCCGCCATGAATACGCTGACCCTGCAAGATTTGAGTGCCGAGCACGCCAGCAGCGGCAACGGCCTGCTGTCGGTGGTGATGCAACTCTCCATGAGCCTGGGGGTGGCCATCGCCGCCAGCCTGCTCGGGCTCTTCTCCGCCGGCCAGCCGGCCCAGGCGAGCGAACGCTGGCTAGGTGGCTTCCACCTCACTTATCTGTGCCTCGGTCTGATGTCCATGCTGGCTGCGCTGATCTTCGCCCAGCTTGCCAGAGATAATGTGAAGGAGGGGCGGCGCCAAGATCCGGTCTGATGGCCACGCGGGTGGAGCAGGTCTTCGCCCAGCTTGCCAGAGATAATGTGAAGGAAGGACGGCGCCAAGGTCCGGTCTGATGGCCACGCGGGTGGAGCAGGCCTTCGCCCAGCTTGCCAGAGATAATGTGAAGGAGGGTCGGCGCCAAGGTCCGGTCTGATGGCCACGCGGGTGGCACGGCAAAAAAAGAGGGCGGCCCTGGCCGCCCTCTCTCATTGGGGGATCAGACCCTGAACTGATCGACAGCCCGGTGGAGCAGGCTCGCCTGCTCGGCCACGTTCTGGCTGGCGCGGCTGTTCTGTTCGGCCTGGGTCAGGGCGTCGTTGGCGATGTCGCGGA
The DNA here is from genome assembly GCF_046581335.1 of Aeromonas sp. DSM 116730. Classification (NCBI taxonomy): domain Bacteria; kingdom Pseudomonadati; phylum Pseudomonadota; class Gammaproteobacteria; order Aeromonadales; family Aeromonadaceae; genus Aeromonas; species Aeromonas sp. DSM 116730. The sequence continues at coordinate 511,612 of NZ_CP144265.1, forward strand.
TCACCACGGCATTGCGATTGATCTCGCTCGCCACCGAGCTCTGCTCTTCGACCGCCGTGGCTATCTGGGTGCTCATGTCCATCATCTGATCCATCTGACGGGTGATGTTGGCGAGCTGGGTGCTTGCCTCTCCGGCGGCCTCGACGCTGCGTTCCCCCTGGGTGCGACACTCGCCGATCAGGGTGACCACGCTCTGGGTTCGGGCCTGCAAGCCGGAGACTATGGCGGCAATCTCGCTGGTGCTCTGCTGGGTACGCATGGCCAGGTTGCGCACCTCGTCGGCGACCACGGCGAAACCTCGCCCCTGCTCGCCGGCTCTGGCGGCCTCGATGGCCGCGTTGAGGGCCAGCAGGTTGGTCTGCTCGGCGATGGCCTGGATCACTTCCAGCACATTGCCCACCTGACGGCTCTCCTCGGCCAGGGCGATCACCTCCTTGCCCGAGGCCTCCAGCTTGGCGGAGAGGGAATGGATCACCGCCATCGTGGTCTCCACCCTCTCCCGGCCCTGCTGGGCGCTCAGGTTGGTGGTACGGGCGCTCTCGGCGGCGCTCTCCGTGTTGCTGGCGATCTCCTGCACAGTGCTCTCCATCTCAGTGGCGGCGGTGGCAACCAGATCGCTCTCCTGCAACTGCTGCTGGGTACCCTCCTGAGCGGCGTTGGCGTTGCGCTGTAACTGGGCTGTGAGGCGCTCCAGATCCGTGACCGAGGAGACGACCTGGCCTATGACCTGGTTGAAGTGCTCCAGCATGGTGTCGAAGTCGTGGCCCATGGCGCCAAATTCGTCCCTGGAGCCGATGCGGGCGCGCAGGGTGAGATCGCTGCTGGCGGTGACCCGACGCATGGTGTCCGCCAGCCGTTGCAGGCCCGTCATGACGTCGCGGCCGATCAGCAGGTTGAGGCCGAGGGCGGCCAATATGCCGAGGAGGCAGAGCAGTACCATGACCCTGAGGGTGCGTTCATGGGTGGCATCGGCTTCCCGGGTCAGGGCCTGGGTCAGGGTCATGCCCGCCTGGCGCATCTGCTCGGCGCTGCGATTGAGCTCGCCCCTCAGCCCCTCGCTGGCACTCAGACCCAGGCGTTGCTCCTCAGTGACCAGGGCGAGGAAGTTCTGGCGGTAGCGTTCCAGCAGGGCGGCGAGGGCCGGTTCACCGGCGAGCGCCTCGGCCAGGGGGGCCAGGTTCTGTTCGAACTTGGCACGATAGCTGATGTCGCGGCGCAGCATGAAGTCCTTCTCGTCCCGGCGCAGTTGCAGCATCAGCAGGCTCTCCTGCTGCTGGCCCCGGGCCTTGAGCTCCTGCTCCAGTGCGTGGATGGCCTGACGCAGGGCGCCGTAATGGCCGCTGGTCGGGGTGAGCCCTATCTTCTCCTGTTGGGCGCGCAGGGTCTCGAACTGGCGACTGTACTCCTTGAGCTGGCTGGCAAAGCCCAGAATGTCGGCCTGCTGCGTGCCCCCATGGTCTCTTGCCATCTCGGCGAGCAGGCGGCTGGCCTGGTCACTCTGGGTGGTGAAGGCGGTGGCGGCGGCGGGGTCCCGGCTCAACAGAAACTCTCTCTCCTGCAGGGTGAGGGCGACGAGGTCGGCCTCCACCTGCTTGGCCTGCAGCATCTCGGCGTTGCTGCGCGACTCCTGCCCGGAGAAGTAAAACATGACCCCCATGACGACGGCCTGGATCCCGGCCACCAGGATGGCGGATAACACAAGTTTCTGTTTGACGTTCACGACGACCTCAAGGGGCAAAGGAGTTGGCTAGCGTATCGGCGCTGAAGATATATTCTGAAGGTGGCTTTAGCATTTTATTCCGCCGGTTTCGCGTTTGGGATTCGATGGCTTCTGTCATCCCACTGTCATGTAGCGAAATAGTCTGGCGTCGCCCCTGACCTGAGGCGGAGCGAGTGAGGGAGGGCGAGGGCGCCCGGCCGGAGGAAACCGCCCGGGCGCCCATGTTGGCGTGGATCAGGCCTGGATATCGGCCAGGATGCCGCTCGGCGTCCAGTGGAAGGGGATGGGGTCGAGGCGCTGGGAGGCCTTGTCATAGCCTTGCCACAGCTCGCCCAGGGGGCGGCCATCGGTGGGATGGCGCAGGCCGGGGGCCAGCTCCGCCAGCGGCCAGAGCACGAAGGCGTTGGTGAGGATCTCGCCACGGGGCAGTACCAGAGGCTCGTCGCAGACCAGGTCCCCATAGAGCAGCAGATCGAGATCCAGGGTGCGGGGGGCAAACTTCTTGGCATCCGGCTCGCGGCCGTGGGCGAACTCCATGGCCCGCAGCCGCTGGCACAGGGTTGCGAGGGGCAAGTCGGTGTCGGCGCCGACTACCAGGTTATAGAAGGGGCGGCCGTTGAAGCCTACCGCCTCGCTCTCGAACACCCGGGAAACCTGCAACTCGCCAAACTCGGCATGCAGGGCATCGAGGCCGGCCCGGATGTGGTGCTCCCGCTCGATATTGGAACCCAGGCTGATGTAGATGCGGGTCATGCAGCGCTCCCTGTTATCTGGTTCGATCCCAGGCTGATATAGATGCGGGTCATCAGCAGGCGCTCGCGGCCGGGGTCCGGTGGCGCAGGATCTCGACCCCGACGCCGGCGGCATTGGGCACGGCACCCGGCTTGGTCAGGGTGACCTTGACCCACTGCACCCGCTCGTCGGCCAGCACCAGGGCGGCCACCTGCTCGGCCATGGTTTCGACCAGCTCGACGACCTTGCTCTGGGCGTGATCACAGATCTTGCGGGAGAGGGTGGCGTAATCCAGTGCCAGATTGATATCGTCGGTTGCGGCGGCGGGTCGGTTGTCGAATCCCATCTCGAGATCGAAACAGAGCTTCTGGCGAATGCCTTTCTCCCACTCATATACCCCTATGGTGGTCAAAACCTCGAGTCCGCGAATAAACACCTTGTCCATGACAGTACTTCTTCTTTACTCTTGATGGGCTGTGAAAACAGCGCAGGGATGCAGGCCTGGCAAGCCGATTGCCGCTGGCGGCCGGTTTGGGCGACAGGCTTTCGGGCAAGCCCAGACCAGAGAATGTGGCCCGCATCATACCCCATTCATATCGTGGTAAAAACGACCAAGATGACGGCCCTGACGATTTTGATGATTATTCTGGCCTATCTGGGCGGCTCGCTGTCCAGCGCCGTGCTGGTTTCCCGCCTCACGGGTCTGCCGGATCCCCGCGACCATGGTTCCCACAACCCGGGGGCGACCAATGTGCTGCGCCTCGGTGGCCGGATGGCGGCGCTCATCGTCCTGTTGCTCGACGTGCTCAAGGGCATGGCTCCCGTCTACCTCGCCTGGTATCTGCAGATCAAGCCCGTCTACCTGGGGTTCATCGGCGTCGCTGCCTGTCTGGGCCACATGTACCCCATCTTCTTCCACTTCCGGGGGGGCAAGGGAGTCGCCACTGCGCTCGGCACCATGCTGCCCATCGGCTTTGCCATGGGGGGCGCCGCGATCGCCACCTGGCTGCTGGTGCTGCTGGTGAGCGGCTACTCGTCGTTGGCCTCCATCATTACAGTGCTGCTGACTCCGCTCTTTACCTACCTGCTCAAACCGGAATATACCCTGCCGGTCTCCCTGCTCTCCTGCCTCATCCTGGTGCGCCATCACGAGAACATCACCCGCCTGCTCAGGGGCGAGGAATCCCGACTCTGGGGCCGCCGAGGCGCGGCTTCTCCCACAGAAGTGATTAAAACGAGTGACGCTGCGCAAAAAAGAGACGAACGAGACGAAAAGTGAAATTTCCCGTTGACCACCCGCCTTAAAATCCGTTTAATAGCGCCCACGCCCAGATAGCTCAGTCGGTAGAGCAGGGGATTGAAAATCCCCGTGTCGGCGGTTCGATTCCGTCTCTGGGCACCAATTTTGGTGCCATGAAAGAAAAATTTGTTCATGCACAATAGTTTAAGTGTGCCGGCTTAGCTCAGTAGGTAGAGCAACTGACTTGTAATCAGTAGGTCACCAGTTCGATTCCGGTAGCCGGCACCATTTGCCCAGATAGCTCAGTCGGTAGAGCAGGGGATTGAAAATCCCCGTGTCGGCGGTTCGATTCCGTCTCTGGGCACCACTTACAATTCCTCCTTAGTTCAGTCGGTAGAACGGCGGACTGTTAATCCGTATGTCACTGGTTCAAGTCCAGTAGGAGGAGCCATTTCAAAAAGACCCTTGTCGCAAGACAAGGGTCTTTTTTTATGTGCTCGATAACCCCATGGCTCCTCAGACTCACGTATTTCAGGGCATGGAAAACCCGCTATCGAGTGAAAACGTTTTTCTGCTGAAAGCCGAGAAGTGCATGAAAAACAAGCAGTAAAATGGGCGGTAAATAGCCTGCGCTTAAGGTCCTGTACATGATTTCACCTATAAAATGGAGACCACATATAACAAGGGCCTAACGCCCGCCATTTAGTATTGATGAGGCTATAAATGAACTTAAGACTGACCCCTGTCTGGATTGCACTGGCATTGGCAACCACAGCAGCTCACGCTACCGACGACATCTACTTTGGTGCCGGTGTCGGTGCCGCTCACTTCAACGGCCTGAACAAGGTCGAAGGCGTTGAGAGTGGTACCGAAGACGCGTTCACTGGTAACCTCTTCATGGGTTACAACTTCAACGAGACCTTCGGTGCCGAACTGGGTTACCAGTACGCTGGCCGTGGCAATACCAATAGCGGTATCAACAACAACGCCTACGAAAACCAGGGAGCCACCCTGTCCGGTATCGCCCGCCTGCCCCTTGGCGAAGATTTCTCCCTGTTCGGTGAAGCGGGGGCCTATTGGTCCCATACGCACGGCTTTGGCGTGACTGATTCCCGTGTTTCGCCGATGACCGGCGTCGGTCTGACCTACAAGCTGAACGATGCCCTGGATCTGCAGGCGCGCTACCGCTACATGTGGGATGTGGCCGATCTGACCACCTACACCGGTGAGCAATACAAGTCCAACCAGAGCGTAGCGACGCTGGAAGCCGTATATCACCCGTTCCGCACCTCCTACGTTGAGCCTGTAGCTGCTCCTGTGGTGGCAGAAGCGGCCCCTGTGGTTGTCGAGAAGAACTTTTCCCTGAACTCCGACGTGCTGTTTGCCTTTGGCAAGGCAGATCTGAAGCCGGAAGGGGTGGAAGCCCTGAGCGGTCTGTACCAGCAGATCGTTGAATTCCAGCCGAAGGATGGCAGCGCCATCGTCGTTGGTTACACCGACCGTATAGGTTCCGATGCCCAGAACCAGCAGCTCTCCGAAGCCCGTGCCCGTACCGTGGCCGACTTCCTGGTGAGCCAGGGTCTGGCCACCAGCAAGATCGCCATCGAGGGCCGCGGTGAAGCCGACCCTGTCACCGGCACCCAGTGTGACGGCGTCAAGGGCAAGAACGAGCTGATCTCCTGCCTGGCACCGGATCGCCGTGTCGAAGTCCGCGTCTCCGGCGTGCAGGAAGTACAGCAATAAGCTGACGTCAGCTCAGCTGATGTGAAGAGGGGATGCCATGGCATCCCCTTTTGCTTGTCCAAGCCTCTCGCTTCCCGGATGGGCGAAGCCGCCTGGCAGGGCGATCCTGGTGCCTGTTCCCTCTTCAGCCCCGCGGCAGCTTGTCGCACCCCGCCCCTTATACCTTCCCTGTCAGTGAGTTACAGCCATCCTCTCGGCTAGTATGATGGCGTGACCGGCCTGTGCCCCCGTTTTCCTGCGAACTGGGCGCTCTCTTTGGGCGTGCAGGCTCCTGATCCTCTCCCTCGGCACGCCTGGGAGGGACAAATCCATGATCGAGGTAATCTATGAATGCGACCGAGCTGTGGCAGCTTTCTCCCGAACAATTCAACGAGTGGCGACGGGAGAATGACTATCCATTGATCTGGGCGTTGCTGGTGGCCTCGCTGCCCCATTTCGACGACTGGATGACAGAGCAGAAAATAGAGAAAAGCGTCATCTTCCAGATCGGCATAGCCCGCTTCATCAGCTCGCGATCCGTGCTCAGCCTCTGCGTTTACATGAGCGACGACAAGATAAGGCTCTATGAGACCGCCTCGAGCGCGCTGGAGTCCCTGCGCAAGAGCGGCCTTATCCGTTCAGAGACGCGCTTCGAGCCCTATGCCATGTGGCTGGCCGCCAGGCACGGCAAAGCAGAGGTGAAGCGGGTGCAGAGCTTGCTCTCCGTCTCCGAGAACAACAAGGGGGAGGCCCAGGTGCTGGGCAAGCATCGGCTGCTCAACATCGGCGGCGTCGAGCTCAAGAGCCCCATCATCTCCGGCCGTCTGCTGGACTTCACCTGCCTCGACGAGCTCTCGCTGGATGGCGCCGTCAACAACTCCAAGGTCTATCTGTGGCACTGCTCGGCCAAGGGGGTTCGGGTCAATGGCGGGGTGATCGGGCTCGATCTGTTCGACTCCCTGCTGTGGGATCACAGGGCCTGGGCCAAGAAGCGGGAGCTGGCGCTGGAGGACGGGGTGTTTCAGGACTTCACCATAGAGTGCGAGGAGATCCGCTTTCACTCCTCCCGGGCCGTGCTGAAAAACTTCAACGTCAGTGCCAAGAACTTCGACGCCACCATGGAGCACACCAATCTGGACAAGGTGCAGGTGGTCTACAACGAGAATGGCCGGATAGATCACAACGAGGCCAGCAAGCTGTACCGCAATGCCAAGCGCATCTTCTCCAGTGTGGGTGACACCGTCGATGCCGGTGAATGCTATTACAAGGAGAAGCTGCACGAGATGAAATCCCTGGCAAGCCCGAGGGAGCTGTTCAGGGAGCGCTGGCTACGCAGCGGCCTGATGACGAAGGGGTGGCTCTCCCTGCTGTGCTACCTCAAGTGCGCCAGCAAGTTTGTCAGCTTCATTACCTGGGGATTTGGCGAGCGGCCCATAAGAAGCCTGCTGATGTCGATGGGGGTCATATTGCTGGCGACCCTGACCTACTTCCTGGCGCCTGAGTCCGTGACCCATGGCCACCTGGGGCGTTCCCTCTACTTCAGCATAGTGACCTTCGTGACCCTGGGTTACGGCGATATCTCCCAGACCTCCTCTCCCCTCCAGTTGTTGTCGGCCATAGAGGCGTTCTGCGGCATGTTTCTGACCGGCCTCTTCCTCGCCGGCTTTGCTTCAAAGACCAAGCAGTATTGACGATAGCGCTGGCGGCGGTGCACCACTTGCCCCGCCGCCAGGGACTGGCCAACCGCCAGAACCCGCCAGCACGGCGGGGATGGTGCTCTTCCTTGACGCACCGGCAGTGGAGCGACTTTATTTAGAGTCATGGGTCGCGCTTGCGATGGATGGCGCACCGAATGTTGCACGAGAAAAAAACAAGGGAGCGAGAGCGGTATCGACCAGTCCACAATCGAAGCAGAGAAGGAATAACGCTATGATATTGAATCACTTATGGGGATTGTATGCGCATCCTCACACCGAATGGCATACCATAGACGAGAGACATGACAGTTTCCGAAACAGTCTGACTCATATCCTGATCGTGGCCCTTATCCCGCCCATCTGTGCCTATTATTCCGCCGTGCACATAGGTTGGAGCATTGGCGTCGGTGAGCCCATCACCCTGACCGCGAACAGCGCCCTCATGCTGTCGATCGCCATGTACGTGACGCTCATCATCGGCGTTCTCGCGCTCTCCTATCTGGTGCACTGGATGGGCCATACCTTCGGTTCGGATCCCAGCTACACGACGTCGCTAGAGCTCGCGGCCTACACCTCCACGCCGCTGTTCATGGTTGGTTTCTCCGCGTTCTTCCCGCACCTCTGGTTCATGATGATCATCGGTCTCATCGGGCTCAGCTACTCGGTGTACCTGCTCTATGTGGGGGTGCCTATTCTGATGCACATCCCCAAGGAGCAGGGGTTCATCTATGCCAGCTCTGTGGTCACCGTCGGTCTGGTGCTGCTGGTCTGCGTGCTGGCAGCCACGGCCATTCTGTGGGGATCCGGCTTTGGCCCCGTGTTTACCCATTAGCCGCTGACGAGCCGGCAAAAACGACAAGGGCGCCTCTATGGCGCCTTTGTCATGGGGCTCATTCACGCTTTCTGGCCGGGTTGTGGCAACCGGACGGAGTGAAAGCGTTGGTCGCGAGGCCGGGATCAGCGCGGGTTGCCGCTGCCGATGCCAAAGGGGATGCGGTAGTCGCTGCTCTGGTCCCCCAGGCTCACTGTCAGGTTGCCCTGGGTGCGGCTCGGGATCTGCACCTGCTGGGTGCCCATCAGGTTGGCGTGGACTGAGGCCACCAGATCACCAGACTCGTCGCGTACCTCCAGCATGGGGTTGGCCTTGCCAGCCATGGTCGAGCTGGCGTGCCAGTTCACGAACAATACGCCAGGGGCGGCATTGAAATCGGCAGGAACCGAAGCCTGGGCAACACCGGCAGTCATCAGGCCTGCGACGGCCAGTATCTTGATTAGGTTTTTCATGTTCATTCACTCTCTTGATTTTTATGTCATTGGCAAGGCCGGAGAGGCCCGCATCAATGCATCCTTGCAAGAGGTTATTCAAATACTATGTAGTTCTTTTACTGACATCAGACACCCTGTTTTGGGTATCCCAGCCTGGAACAACTTGTTATTTGGCCGCTTGGCGATCCTGCCTAAGCGATGAATGCATGGTAAACAGGTCATCGCTTGGTTGTTAGCGAGATAAACTGGTCTAGATATTCAAAAAAAATGAACAAGATATGAGGGGGCCGCCGTCTCAGTTGAGGGGATCACGCCGGGTCGGCGCGCCGTCGTCCCCCATGCCAGGTGGTGCCCATCGAAGCGGTTATGATGGCGGCTATTCCCAGCCACTGGGACGGGGGCAGTTGCTCTCCCAGCAACAGCAACCCCATCAGGGCGCCCATGGCGGGTTCACCGCTGGTCAGTATGCCGTAGCTCTTGAGCGGCAACCGGCGCAGGGCAAACATCTCGAGGGAGTAGGGGATGGCACTCGAAAGCAGCCCCACCCCCGCTATGGTCAGCACCAGGGGGAGGGTGAAGCTGGCCTCGCTCGCCCCGCCGAGGCCGAAGGGCAGTACCAGCAGGGTTCCCACCCACATGCCAAGGGCCGGGGCCTGGGCCCCCAGCAAGGCACCGGCCCGCTTGCCGGTCAGCATATAGAGCCCCCAGAACACGCCGGCGCCGAGGGCCAATGCGGCCCCCAGGGGATCTATGGCCTGCTCGGCGGCCCGCAGCGGCAGCAGCAACAGCAGACCGACGATGGCCAGCGCCAGCCAGATGAAGTCTTCCCGGTGGCGGGAACTGAGCAGCGCCACCGTCAGCGGGCCTATGAACTCGATGGCCAGCGCCACGCCGAGGGGAATGCGCTCTATGGCCAGATAGAAGAGCAGGTTCATGGCTCCCAGCGAGAGTCCATAAGGGATGGCCCCCAGCAGGGTGCGTCTGTCAAGTGGCGCTCGCCAGACTCTGAATACCAGGGAGAGGAGCAGGGCGGCACACCCCAGCCGGAACAAGGTGGTGCCGGCGGCCCCGATCAAGGGAAACAGCGACTTGGCCAGGGAGGCGCCCAGGGTGATCGACAGCATGGCGAGCATGACCGCCAGCAGGGAGGAGAGGGCTGTGGTGGTCGGCGGCATCTTGTTCAAACCTGAGCAGGGAAGGGGAAGTAAAATATATCTGGCGATAGCCGTAATTTCGGTCTAAAACTGGCCCCACTCGATAATTTTTATCTCTTTATCCCCCATGACCGACAAGTTCGATCTGCTCATCCTGGCCGAGCTGCAGCAGGATGCCCGTCTACCCATTCCAGAGCTGGCCCACAGGGTCGGCCTCTCCACTCCCGCCTGTTACCGCCGTGTCCGGGCGCTGCGGGAGGCGGGACTTATAGAGCGGGAGGTGGCGCTGGTGGCACCGGCGACCATGGGCTGGCCCATCACCATGCTGGTGCTCGTCACCCTGGAGCGGGATCATGGCCGTATCGTCGATGAGATGATTGCCTGCCTGAAGGGGGAGCCTGAGGTCATGGACCTCTGGTATGTCACGGGTGAGCAGGACTTCGTGCTGCAGGTGGCCGCGCGGGACATGCAGAGCTACGAGCAGTTCACCCGGCGGGTGCTGCATGCCAGGGAGCAGGTGCGCAGCTTCAAGACCCTGGTGGTCATGGGGCAGCACAAGCGCTGCGGGCCCTTGTTGCCAGCCTGAGGTGGGGAATTCGCTGCGGGGTCGTGCCTGCAAGCCATTGGTTTGCTGTCGTGAACAAGAGGGGTTTGCAGGTCTTGGCCACAGGGCCGAGTACAAGCAGGGGCAGCATTAGCTGCCCCGGTTGTGTCAGATCTCCGCCAGCTCCTGCGCCGTCATGGGGCGCAACACCCGACAAGGGTTGCCGACCGCGACCACCCCCGCCGGAATATCCCTGGTGACCACGGATCCCGCCCCTATCACGCTGTTGTCCCCTATGGTGACACCCGGGCAGATGATGGTGCTGCCTCCTATCCAGACGTTGTTGCCGATGCGCACCGGCTTGCCGAACTCGACCCCCGCCACCCGAGGCGCCACCGCCACCGGGTGGGCGGCGGTGTAGATCTGCACCCCGGGTGCCAGCAGCACGTTGTCACCAATGTGCACCTCGCACACATCGAGGATGGTGCAGTTGACGTTGGCGTAGAAGTTCTCGCCCACAAAGATGTTGGCGCCATAGTCGCAGAAGAAGGGCGGGTTGATGGCGCACAGATCGCCTCGGCCACCGAGCAGATCATGGAGCAGGGCATCCCGCTCCGGCTTCTCCTGCCAGCAGGTGTTGAAGCTGTGATATAGGCTGCGGCAGCGCTCGCGGGCCGCTTTGAGCTCGGGGTGGCCCGCATCATAGGGCTCTCCCGCCACCATCTTCTGCCATTCGGGGCAGCGCTCGGCTGCCCGCGGCGCTGTGATTGTCTCAGTCATCATTGCTCCATCAGCCAGATCAGGGATTCATAAGGACGCAGCTCGCAGGATTGCGGCCGGGCCGGGCTGTCGGGGTAGTTGCCCAGCAGCAGGCGACCCTCGCCGCTGGCCAGCTCGGCGGGCAGCTCGAAAGTCACAGACCTGCCGTAGAAGTTGCTCACCACCACCAGAGTCTGGCCATTGGCGCGGCGGGCATAAGCCCAGATCCGGGCGTGCCCTGCCAGCAGCTCCTGATAATCCCCTTGCGTGAAGATGGGATGATCCTTGCGCAGCCGGATCAGATCCCGGTAGTGCCAGAACACCGAGTGCTGGTCGGCCAGTGCCGCCTCGGCGTTGATCTCGGTGTAATTGGCAGCGGGCCTGAGCCAGGGCGTCCCTTGGGTGAAACCGGCGTTGGGGGCGGCGCTCCACTGCATGGGGGTGCGGGAGTTGTCCCGGGACTTGGCCCCCAGAATGGCGAGGATCTCGGCCTCCGCCATCCCTTCGGCTTGCTTGATGGCGAAGATGTTGCGGCTCTCCACATCCTGATAGTCATCGATGCTCTGATAACCCGGGTTGGTCATGCCGATCTCCTCCCCCTGATAGATGTAGGGGGTGCCCTGCAAGCCGTGCAAGGTGCTGGCCAGCATCTTGGCGGCCACCACCCTATGTTCGCCCTCGTCGCCGAAGCGGGAGACGATGCGCGGCTGGTCGTGGTTGCACCAGAACAGCGCCGACCACCCCTTGCCGTGCATACCGCTCTGCCAGTGGTTGAAGATGCGCTTGAGCTCGAGGAAATCGAATGGCGCCTTGCTCCACTTGTCGCCGTTGGGGTAATCCACCTTGAGGTGGTGGAAGTTGAACACCATGGAGAGTTCCGACCCGTCCAGCGCACCATAGCGCTGGCAGTGCTCGAGACTGGTGGAGGACATCTCCCCCACCGTCATGGCCCCCACCGGGGCGAAGACGTCGCGGCTCACATCCTGCAGGAATTCGTGGATGCGCGGCCCGTCGGTGTAAAAGCGGCGGCCATCCCCCACCTCGTCGCTCGGGAAGCGCTGATCCTTGGAGATGAGGTTGATGACGTCGAGCCGGAAACCGTCGACCCCCTTCTTCGCCCAGAAGTGGATGATCTTTTTGACCTCGGCGCGAACCGCCGGGTTTTCCCAGTTGAGATCCGCCTGCTCGCGGGCGAACAGGTGTAGATAGTACTGGCCGGTGGCCGGGTCCAGCTCCCAGGCGCTGCCGCCAAACTTGGACTGCCAGTTGTTGGGCACGCCGCCTTCCACCGGATCTTTCCAGATGTAGTAGTCGCGGTAGGGGCTGTTCTTGTCCCCCAGCGCCGACTTGAACCAGGCGTGCTCGGTGGAGGTGTGGTTGACCACTATGTCCATCACTATGCGGATGTCGCGCTCGTGGGCGGCAGCCAGCAGCGCCTCGAAATCGCTCATGGTGCCGTAGGCCGGGTCTATGGCCAGGTAGTCGGCGATGTCGTAGCCGTTGTCCACCTGGGGGGAGACGTAGACCGGGGTCAGCCAGAGGGCATCGACACCTAGGGTCTTGAGGTAGTCGAGGCGGGCCATGATCCCCTTGAGATCGCCGGTGCCGCGGGCGGCGGAATCCTGAAAGCTCTTGGGGTAGATCTGGTAAATCACGGCGCTTTGCCACCAGGGTATCTGTGTCATGGTTGGATCGCTCATTGGTTGAAACTGGGTTGAACAGGCCAATAAAAAGGGCGGAGCCTGGGCTCCGCCGAGGGGGTTGTCGATCAGGCGGTGGCCAGATCCAGCTTGCCGGCCGCCTGCTGGCGCTTGTAGACCAGCAGGGTCAGCACCACGGGCACCACTATGGCCACCAGCATGGCGACGGCATAGATGGCCCAGTACTGGGGCTGGATGGAGAGGATACCCGGCAAGCCGCCCACTCCGATGCCGTTGGCCATCACGCCGCTGAAACCGCAGATGAGGGCCGCGAGGCTGGAGCCCACCATGGCGCACAGCATGGGGAACTTGTACTTGAGGTTGATGCCGTACATGGCCGGCTCGGTCACCCCCAGGTAGGCGGAGATGGCGGCCGGGACCGAGATCTCCCGTTCGTTCTCCTTGCGGCTGATAAGGATGATACCGACGACCGCCGAGGCCTGGGCGATATTGGAGAGCGCGATCAGCGGCCAGATGGGGGTGCCTCCCATGCTCTGCATCAGCTGCAGATCCACAGCGTTGGTGGTGTGGTGGATGCCGGTGATGACCAGGGGCGCATAGAGGAAGCCGAACAGGGCGGCACCTATGGGGGCAAAGGACCCTGTCATGGCGGCCTTGGCGGCGAAGCCGACCCCCTCACCAATCCAGCGACCGAAGGGGCCGATGAAGGCATGGGCCACTATCACCGCCAGCAGCAGGGAGATGAAGGGCACTATCACCAGATAGAGGTAGGCCGGAATGATGCGCTTGAGGCTGGTTTCCACCCAGGCGAGGAAGACACCCGCCAGCAGGGCCGGAATGACCTGGGCCTGATAGCCCACCTTCTGGATGACGAAGAGGCCGAAGTCCCACACTTCCGGGGTTTGCTGACCTATGCCGTAGGCGTTCATCAGCTGCGGCGAAACCAGGGTGATACCCAGCACTATGCCGAGGATCTCGGATCCCCCCATCTTCTTCACCGCAGACCAGCAGACGCCCACCGGCAGGAAGTGGAAGATGGCCTCACCCAGCAGCCAGAGGAAAGCGTGCACCTGGGCCCAGAACTGGCTGATCTCCACCAGGGTATGGGTCCCGTCGTCGAACATCTTGATGTCGCCGATGACGTTGCGAAAGCCCAGGATCAGGCCGCCGGTGATGATGGCGGGCAGCAGGGGCACGAAGATCTCCGCCAGGTGGGAGATGCCGCGCTCTAGCGGATTCATGTTGTGGCGGGCCGCCTGCTTGGCGGCATCCTTGCTGGCGCCGCTCACCCCTATCTCCTCGGTGAGCGCCTTGTACCACTGATCCACCTCGTTGCCGATCACCACCTGGAACTGACCGCCTTGGGTGAAGCTGCCCTTCACCGCCGGTATGGTCTCGATGGCCTTGGGATCGGCCTTGGCCGGATCGGCCAGCACGAACCTGAGCCGGGTCAGGCAGTGGCTGACTGTGGTGATGTTGTCCTTGCCGCCGATCCGTTCGATCAGCTGTGCCAGATGCTGTGTGTTGACTTTTGACATGAGCCTTCCCTCTGTGACTCGATGAATAATGGTCGTTTCTTTGCCGGCTGGCCAATGACAGCCCGCTTATTGGTATCGTTCCCAATCAGCATGAAGCCAGTGCCCGACATCAGCAATGGGAACGTTCCCAATTCGTGGCGGTGGTCACAAAAAGTGCAAAACGCCGGTAATGAGAGGAAAAGATAGACTACAGGGGCTGACAGGGGGCTATGGTGGCTCTGGGGGCCTGGCCCTCTTCAATCTGGTCGAGCAGCTGTCTGGCGGCCAGAATGCCGGCATCCTTGTAGCCGAAATCCAGGTTGAGGGCGTTGGCAAACAGGAAGGTGAGCATGGGGTTGCTGCCGAGGCCACTCACCAGGATGTCGGTGCGCCCCTGCTCCTGCAGGTATTTGGCGGCGCCTATGGCCAGGGTGTCGCTGGCACAGACCAGCGCCTGGGTGCTGGGGGTGACCAGCTCGGCCGCCAGCCGGTAGCCGCTGTGCAGGCTGAGATCCCCAAGGGCGCTGCGGGGCGTGCGACCCAGCGCCTCGCAGTAGTCGAGATAAGCCTGGTGACGGCGCAGCCCAGTGGTGAGATCGCTGCGCTCGACCCCCAGATAGGCCACCTGGTCTATACCCAGCCCCCTGAGGTGCTCGAGCACCGCCCGCACCGCCCCCTCGTCATCGTAACAAACGGAGGAGAACCCGGGGTGCTCGCGCACCATCAGCACCAGCTTCTCCTTGAGCGGCGCCATGGCGGCGTAGTCCAGATCGTTGAAGGCAAACAGAATGATGCCGTCCACCCCGCGCCGCTCCAGCACGGCCAGGTGTTCGCTCACCTTGGCGGGGGAGAACTTGCTCTCCATCAGCACGGCGTCGTAGCCGCGGGCGTAGAGGGTCTCCAGCATGCCGCGCACCGCCTGGTTTTCCGAGCTGGAGTCGAGGCGTGACACCACTATGCCTATCACCTGCTGGCTCTGGCTGCGCATGGCCCGGGCCGACTTGCTCGGCACGAAGTCGTGCTGGGCGATCACCGCCTCGACCCTGGCTCGGGTCTGGGCGTTGACCTTGGGATCCTGATTGAGCACCCGGGAGACGGTCGACTTGCCGACCCCGCTCAGGCGGGCGATATCGAGGATGGTCAGTTTCTTTTCCATGGGGGATCCGTGACAGGGGAGGGCGACAACCGGGATGCAGACATTGTTGTGATTAAGTCCTGTGAATACAAGCCCATGGCGTTAGAATGCCAATTTGCCCAGGCGACTCCCCCGCCATTGCACAGGACGCGCATCATGGATCTGTTGGCAAGTCTGCACTTCTCCCTCTCCATCACTGGCCCCATCTGCCTGGTGCTGGTGCTCGGGATCTGGCTCAAGCGGCTCGGTCTCTTGCCCGACAGTTTCGTCGAGTCCGCCTCCCGGCTGGTGTTTCAGGTCACCTTGCCGGCCTTGCTGTTCCTCAGCATGGTGCGCACCGACTTTTCCACCATGCCGAGCCCCTGGCTCATCCTCTACGGCCTGCTAGGCACTTTGGCCGGTTTCTTGGTGCTCGAGCTGCTGGCGGCCCGCTTTATCCCCGAGCGGCGTCTGCGCGGCATATTCGTGCAGGGCAGCTTTCGCGGCAACATGGGGATCATGGGGCTGGCCTATGTGCAGAACGCCTACGGCCCCGAGGGCATAGGCGCCGCCGCCCTGCTGGTGGGCTCCATCACAGTGCTCTACAACATCCTCGCGGTGATCACCCTGACCCGCAGCCTGGGGGGCGGAAAAGGGCTCAAGCCCATCCTCAAGGGGATCGTCAGAAACCCTCTCATCATCGCCATACTGGCGGCCCTGCCGTTCGGCCTACTCGGCATAGAGCTGCCCCAGCTGGTGATCACCACGGGCAACTACTTCGCCAGCATGACGCTGCCGCTGGCGCTGCTCTGTACCGGCGCCAGCCTCAACCTCAAGGCCCTGCGCGGTGGCGCCATGCTGACCGGCTGGGCCACCGCCAACCGGCTGTTCTGCATTCCGGTGCTGCTGGTGCTGGGGGCCTGGACGCTCGGTTTCAGTCCCCAGGCCCTCGGCATCCTCTTCCTCATCAGCTCCACCCCCACCGCCGCCGCCAGCTATGTGATGACCCGCGCCATGGGGGGCGACAGCGCCCTGGCGGCGAACATCATCGCCACCACCACCCTGGGTTCGCTGGTGACCACCAGCCTGGGAGCGGCCCTGATGAACTATCTGGGGTTGATGGGGTAAGGCACTGTCGCCATGTGACGGCCCCGGCCATGGGGTGCACATTGGCGGTGAACATCATGGCCGCCATCCCCCTGGGTTCGCTCGCCACCACTGGCCAGGGGGTTGGATAGCATATCGTTCCAGCCCCGGCTCTCAGCTGCGTTCACGCTCCTGCTCCAGCACCATTTTTTCATGGGCCAGGAAGAAGGGGCGGTAGAGCACATAGCTGTTGAGGATGCAGACCAGGCTCATCAGGCCATTGCTCCAACTGCCGTTGGCCGCCCAGGCGGCACCGAGAGGAGAGGGCATTGACCAGGGCAGCAGGGCGATGAACTTGTCGAGAAACCCCCACTGGGTCAGCTGCCAGGCGAGCACGGCGTTGATCAGGGGGACGCCGATGAAGGGCAGGAAGAACAGCGGATTCATGATGATGGGGAAACCGAACAGCAGCGGCTCATTGATGTTGAACATCGAGGGTATGAAACCCAGCTTGCCCACCGACTGAATCGAGTGAGAGCGACTGCGCATGGCCATAAACACCAGTGGCAAGGTAGTCCCAATCCCCCCGATCAGCAGGTAGTAGTCCCAGAACCCTTGCAGGAAGATATGGGGCAGGGGCTCTCCCGCCATCAGCGCGGCCTGGTTGGCGCTCACCCCGGCCATCCAGAAGGGTGACATCAATCCGGTCACTATCAGGGCGCCGTGGATCCCCATGAACCAGAGCAGATGGGCGATCAGCAGGGTGATCAGCAGGGCGGGCAGGGTGTCGGCCCCCACGATCAGGGGCCGGAACAGGGCGGCCATGAAGTCCGGCAGACTGATCCCGAACTGCTGCTTCAACCAGAGCCGCAACAGGCTCAGCGACAGCATGATGAACAGCAGCGGCACTATCAGCTGAAAGCCCCGCCTCGTCATCACCGGCACCTCGTCCGGCATCTGGATGTACCAGCCCCGGCGATAGAAGAACCGGGTCACCTCCACCGAGTAGAACGCCATCAGCAAGGCCGTGAAGATCCCGGCTCCCCCCAGATAGCCAAACACCCCGGGTTGCAGCGAGCGAAAGTCGATCAGCATCAGGAAGGCCATGCAGCCCCCCAGGCCGCACAGGCGCTCCGGCATTTCGTATGCCTTGGCGAGGCTGGACGCCGCACCGAAGGCGATGATCAGCGCCACCAACCCCAGGGTGTGGGAGTAGACGGGAAACAGGAAAGGATGCAGCGCCCGCGCCAGCCAGTGCAGCCACTGTCCGAAGGCGTGCGGCGTGTCGGGGGCGATGGGAGGATAGAGGATGGGGACCAGCAGGCTGCCGACGATGACGAAGGGCATGGCCAGCTGAAAACCATCGCGCAAGGAGAGCACATGGCGACTGCGGGTCAGCCAGTTGGCAAACGGTACCATGCGCTGCTCTATCATGCCGACCAGCATTGCCATCCATTGCAGATTCATCACGTTATTCGGTTCCTTGTCATCCTGATACCCCTTGTCATCACGGGGCTTGGACGCCATTTTGACGGCTTTGTGGTTTTGTTTCCGTAATATCCTCGACCATTTTGCCATTTCATTACCTCGCTCACACTTCCCGACCCCTTGAACCGGAAAATGCCGATCCCGCTCACACATCAATGGATTTACTTTGGAAACCGGTTTCCAAAGTAAATCCATTCGATCCAGAATGCGCCATCCGTTATGAACGTCTGGAGAATCGGGAAATGAAAAAAATCATGTTGTGCTGCTCTTCCGGCATGTCCACCAGCCTGCTGGTCAAGAAGATGAAAGAGGAGGCGGACAAGCGGGGATTGGACGCCGAGATACAGGCCTTCGGTGCGGCAGAGTTCGATCTGCAGATGCCCCACTACCAGGTGGTGCTGCTGGGGCCCCAG
Organism: Aeromonas sp. DSM 116730; assembly: GCF_046581335.1. Lineage (NCBI taxonomy): Bacteria > Pseudomonadati > Pseudomonadota > Gammaproteobacteria > Aeromonadales > Aeromonadaceae > Aeromonas > Aeromonas sp. DSM 116730. The sequence continues at coordinate 529,725 of NZ_CP144265.1, forward strand.
GTCAAATACATGCAGGCCGAACTGCAGCAGCGAGCGGCGGCTCATGGCGTGCCTGTCGACACCATCAACATGATGGATTACGGCATGCAACGGGGTGACAAGGTCCTCGACCACGCCCTCACCCTGATCGGCTGATGCGCAGACCCCAACCAGTGAATGTCACAAGGAAACCTTCATGAACACCCTTTACGAGCGCTTTGTCAGTACCATAGAGAACCGGGTCAGCCCGCTGGCCGGCCGGATTGGACAGCAGAAATACGTGCAGGCAATCCGTGACGGCTTCATCGCCGCCTTGCCCTTCATGATCGTCGGCAGCTTCATGCTGGTGTTCATCTTCCCCCCCTTCTCACCCCAGACCCAATGGGGATTTGCCCGTGCCTGGCTCGACTTCTCGTCGACCTATCAGTCCCAGTTGCTGCTGCCCTTCCAGTTGAGCATGGGGCTGATGACCCTGTTCATCTCGGTGGGAATTGGCGCCAGCCTGGCGCGGCAGAACGGTCTGGACCCCGTCACCACAGGCCTGCTCTGCCTGATGTCCTTCATGCTGGTGGCGGCCCCCGTCAAGGATGGTGCCATCTCCATGCAGTACTTCTCCGGTCAGGGGATCTTCACGGCCCTGATCACCGCCATCTATGCGGCCGAGGTCTATGCCTTCCTCAAGCGCAACAACATCACCATCAAGTTGCCGCCCCAGGTCCCGACGGGGGTCGCCCGCTCCTTCGAGGTGCTGGTCCCGGTGCTGGTGATCATCCTGACCCTGCACCCCCTCAACCTGATCCTGGAGAGCACCACCGGCATGATTTTGCCGGAGGCCATCATGTCGCTGGTCAAGCCGCTGGTGGCGGCCTCCGATTCCCTGCCTGCCATGCTGCTGGCGGTGCTGGTGTGCCAGGTGCTCTGGTTCGCGGGGATCCACGGTGCCCTGATTGTCACCGGCATCATGAACCCGTTCTGGATGGCCAATCTGGCCAACAACCAGGCCGCCATGGCGGCCGGTGAGGCGCTGCCCCACATCTTCCTGCAGGGCTTCTGGGATCACTACCTGTTGATCGGTGGCGTCGGCTCCACCCTGCCGCTGGCCTTCCTGCTGCTGCGCAGCAAGGCAGCCCACCTGAGATCCATCGGCAAGATGGGCGTGGTGCCTGGCCTGTTCAACATCAACGAACCCATCCTGTTCGGTGCGCCCATAGTGATGAATCCGGTGTTCTTCCTGCCTTTCATCCTGGTACCCATGATCAACGCCACTCTGGCCTGGTTTGCCCTGGATATAGGTCTGGTGGAGCGGGTTGTCTCTCTCACTCCCTGGACCACCCCTGGCCCCATCGGCGCCTCCTGGGCGGCCAACTGGGCCATCAGCCCCATGGTGCTGAGCCTGCTCTGCATGTGCTCCGCCGCTGCCATGTATTACCCCTTCCTGAAAGCCTATGAGCGCACCCTGCTCAAACAGGAAGAGCAGGAAGAGAGTCCGAAAACGCCGGAGCTGGCCGCCGCCACCCGTTGATTGCCTGCCGGGGCCGCCTGGCGGCCTCTTTTTTCAAGCTTGGAGTAACACGAGATGCAATACCGTTTTCCTGAACAGTTCTGGTGGGGCAGCGCCTCCTCCGCCGCCCAGGCGGAAGGCGCCAGCCTCCAGGGCGGCAAGGCCCCAACCATCTGGGATCACTGGTTCGAGCAGTCCCCCAACCGTTTCCATCAGCAGATAGGGCCGGCGCAGACCTCAGGTTTTTATGAGCATTTTCGCGATGACATCCGTCTGCTGAAGCAGCTTGGTCACAACAGCTTCCGCACCTCCATCGCCTGGTCCAGGCTGATCCCGGCTGGCCGGGGGGAGCCAAACCCGGAGGCCGTCGCCTTCTACGACGCCATGCTGGACGAGCTCAAGGCAGAGGGGATAGAGCCCTTCATCTGCCTGTTCCACTTCGACATGCCCATGAGCATGCAGGCGCTGGGGGGCTGGGAAAGCCGGGAAGTGATCGAGGCTTACGCCGAGTTTGCCGAGACCTGCTTCAGGCTGTTCGGGAGCCAGGTGAAGCACTGGTTCACCTTCAACGAACCCATAGTGCCGGTGGAGGGGGGTTACCTCTACGACTTCCACTATCCGAACGTGGTGGACTTTCGCCGCGCCGCCACCGTGGCCTATCACACCATGCTGGCCCACGCCAGGGCGGTGCAGCGCTACCGGGAGCTCGGTCAGGATGGTCAGATCGGCATCATCCTGAATCTGACCCCTTCCTATCCGCGCTCGCAACACCCGGCGGATCTGAAGGCGGCCAACATTGCGGATCTGATGTTCAACCGCAGCTTCCTGGATCCGGCGGTCAAGGGGGAATACCCCGCCGAGCTGGTCGAGCTGCTGCGGGAATACGATCAACTGCCGGCCTGCGAGCCGGGCGATGCTGCCCTGCTGGCGGCCGGCAAGATCGACCTGCTGGGGGTCAACTACTACCAGCCGCGCCGGGTCAAGGTGCGCAGCCACGCGGTCAATCCTGCCAGCCCCTTCATGCCGGAGTGGTTCTTCGACTACTACGAGATGCCGGGGCGCAAGATGAACCCGCACCGGGGCTGGGAGATCTACGAACAGGGGATCTACGACATCCTGGTCAACCTGCGCGACCACTACGGCAACATCCCGAGCTACATCTCCGAGAACGGCATGGGGGTGGAGGGGGAGGCCAGGTTCAAGGGAGAGGATGGCCAGATCCAGGATGACTACCGCATCGGCTTCATCCGGGATCACCTCATCTGGCTGCACAAGGGGCTGTCGGAGGGCTGTCAGTGCCGGGGCTATCACCTCTGGACCTTCATCGACAACTGGTCGTGGAGCAATGCCTACAAGAACCGTTACGGCTTCATCGAGCTGGAGCTGGAGAGCCAGACCCGGCGCATCAAGAAGAGCGGCCAGTGGTTTGCCACCGCCGCCCGTGAGAATGGCTTCGACTGATTATTCCGTCACTTGGCCCCTATAAAGAGCGCCAGCCCCAGGGCCGGCGCCCATCACCAAGGAGTGTGTATGTTCGATCTGGAAGAGACCGTCATGGGTCTTATCATCAATGCCGGCATGAGCCGCAGCCTCTGTTTCGAGGCGCTGCGCCAGGCCAGGGCCGGCCAGTTTGCGGAAGCTGACGATCTGCTTCGTCAGGCCGCCGAGGCAGCCAATGCGGCCCACGGGGTGCAGACCAGGCTGATCGAGGCGGATGAAGGGGAGGGCAAGATCCCGGTCACGCTGATCCTGGTCCACGCCCAGGATCACCTGATGACCGCCATGTTGGCCCGGGAGCTGGTCACCGAGCTCATCGAGCTGCATCGCAAGCTGGCTGCCTGAGGAAGACGATCATGTTGCGACTCGGACTCGACATCGGGGGAACCAAGATCGAGGCTCAACTGCTCGATGGCCAGGGTGTCAGCCTGCTGCGCAGGCGGATCGCGACCCCGACCACGGGGTACGGCGATTTCCTGGCGGCCATCACAGATCTGGTGAGGGAGATACGGCAGGCGATGGACAGCGCCTTCACCATCGGCATCGGGCTGCCCGGGGCAATCGACCCACAGACGGGTCGCATCAAGAATGCCAACTGTCTGTTTCTCAACGGACAGGACCTCAAGCAAGACTTGACCCAGGCCCTGGGCCAGCCGGTCTGGCTCGCCAATGACGCCGACTGTTTCGCCCTCTCGGAGGCCGTCGACGGGGCGGGAGAGACGGGCAGGGTGGTGTTTGGCATCATCCTCGGCACCGGCTGTGGTGGCGGCTTGGTGGTCAATCGCCAGCTCATCGTCGGTCCCAACGCCATCACCGGGGAGTGGGGACACAACCCCTTGCCCGGCTACGATCCGGCGCTTGATGGCCCAACCCAGCCCTGTTACTGCGGGCGCAGCAACTGCATCGAGCGGTTCGTCTCCGGGACAGGGTTTGCCGGTCGTTTCGTGGAGCGTCATGGCCGCGGGCTGTCCCCGCTCGGGATCATCACGGCCGCCGCCGAGGGGGATGTGGAGGCCGAGGTCCACTATGACCACTTCATCCAGGCCCTGGCCCGCAGCGTCGCCAGCCTGATCAATGTGCTGGACCCGGATGTCATCGTACTGGGGGGCGGCCTCTCCAACATCGCCTCCCTCTATCGTGATCTGCCCGCGGCAGTGATTCCCTACCTGTTCTCGGCGCAGTGCCTCACCCCCATAGTGCCTGCACGCTACGGGGACAGCAGCGGGGTACGCGGCGCCGCCTGGCTGCCGAGCTGCGTCGAAGGAGCCACCACATGGACCATCTGAGCCTTGGCCGAGGAGAGAGCGCCGACTCGCCTACCCCGGCGGGCTATGCCTGTCAGAGGCTGAGACACTGCCTCGGGCCCTAGTCCTCCACCCGATTTGATCCATGCCCTTTGCCCCACATTGCGTCGCGATGGGGGAAAGGCATGCCCGAATTTGTCCTCCCTCCGGGGAGACAGATAAATAAGTACTTGTTTATCAAAAACATAAAACTCAAGGAATGATAATAATGAAACTGACAAACCTGTCCGCCCAGCTCCTTGCCATCCTGGCCCTGAGCACCCCTTTCATGGCCAGCGCCGTGGTGGAGACCAACACTGACTTCGGGCGCCTGAGCCTAGGGGGCGATGCGGAGATCAACCTGAACGCGTCCAATACCACCCGTGGCAACGTGCTGGGTCAAACCAGCGAGACCCGCACCGATCGCTGGGACGAGGATGGTCGCCTGCTGCTGAACTTCCTCGGGGTACGGGAGCTGGAAGATGGTCGCTATGGCCAGATCCAGATCCAGCCCACCATAGGCACCAATGGTGGTGCCGGTGCCGACGATGCGTATCTGGGGTTCGGCCAGCGCAGCAACTGGGGGATGAAGGTCGGCCGTTTCGAGGCCTACGACATGTTCCCGCTGGGTCAGGACATCTTTGTCGAACACTCGGGGGATAGCGCCAACGACCTCTACTCCGATGGCAATGGCTATGTTTACATGCTCAAGGAGGGTCGTGGCCGGGCAGGCAAGGGGGGTCAGCTGCTGCTCAATAAGGAGGCGGGCAACTGGTATCTGGAGCTCTCCACCCTGATCGGAGATCGCACCAATCTGTTTGCAGGCCAGCAATACCATGGCTATGCGCTGACCAAGGCCAAGGACTCCATCATCGTGCGTCCCGTCATCGCCTGGAAGGGGGAGAACCTCAAGGTCGCCCTGGGGGCCGAGGGCAACGTGATCAGCGACGCCATCGTCACCAGCGACGACGTCTCGGTGTCCGATCGCATGGGTTATGGCCTCACCACCAGCTGGACCCAGGATGCCCTGGTCATCAATGCCAACCTGGCCCGCATGGATGCCGAGGCTGAAACCGATACCACCCTGGGCGCCAACCTGCTCTGGCACAATGCCGGCCTGGGTTACGTCTACGCCATCAACGACATCAGCAGCGCCAATCTGAACAACACCAGCGCCGACTTCAGCAAGATGATCGGCAAGCACAGCATCAACACCGTCTACGCCTCCTACAAGATCCCGAGCGTGCTGGATCTCAGCAACTTCGATATCTATCTGGGAGCCTACTGGTCCCAGCTGAATGTCGACAGCGGCGAGGTGGACAACATGGATCGCTACGGTGGCCGGGTGCGTTTCAAATATTTCTTCTGATGGAAGCCAGGTTGGCAGAGGGGGGGCAAGGCCCCCCCTTTTCCATTGGTCAGGCTGCCGGCCCTTACCGGAGGTCGCTGGCCTGTGCTAGGATGGAGGCCTGTTAACCGGTTACCGTTGATGAAGCCATGGCCAATATTACCGATGTGTCGCGCCTCGCGAATGTGTCTAAAGCCACCGTTTCCCGCGTCCTGAGCGGCTCGCGCGGCGTGCGTGAAGAGAGTCGGTTGGCCGTGCTACAAGCCGCCGAGCAGCTGAATTTCCGACCCAATGCCACGGCCCGCTCCCTGGCGACCCAGGCGACGGATTGTGTGGGCATCATCCTCTCCCCCCAGCTTGGCAATCGTCTGGCCAGCATGCTGCCGCTGCTGGAAGGGGCGCTGGCCAAGACGGGCAAGAGCATGCTGGTGCGCTTTGCCGACGAGGCGCAGCAACAGCAGCTGGCGGTCGATGAACTGCTGGGAGGGCGTTGTGATGGCGTCCTGGTCCTCGGTACCAAACAACCTCTGAATCCGGACCCGCGCCTCATTCAGCTCGATGGGGTGAGCGACACCGGCAACCTCAATCTCAGCTATGACCTGACCTTTGCCACCGAGAGCGCCTGTCGCTTCCTGCTCGGCAAGGGTCATCGCCAGCTGGTGCTGATGCTGGATGACAAACTATCCCCAGCCGGAAAGAGCGCCATCCAGGGTTATCAGCAGGCACTTCAGCAGCAATCCCTGCCCTATAACAGCCAGCTGGTGATCGACGGTACCGACAACCAGCAGGCGCTGCTCGGCTTGCTCAATCGCTACCTGCCCTTCACGGCGCTGGTGGTGCAGCAAGATGCCCAGGCTGCCGACGCCATGCGGCTGTTGCGCGAGTTCAACCTCCATATCCCTCAAGATGTCTCCGTCATCAGCCTGGAAGGCTCCTCCCTGGCGAGCCAGCTGACCCCGCCGTTGACCTGCATCGAATACCCGAGTGAGCGGCTGGCCCAGGAGAGCGTGCGGGTGTTGCAGGCACAGCTGGCGCAGAGTCTGCGACCGGCCGATGAGCAGCAGAAATTCCAGGGACGCCTGGTGGTGCGTGAATCTGTGGTGGCCCGCTAGGGCTTGACCTTGCCGCGGGCGTCAGCTTTAGGCTGGGAGCACATCCACAGAGGAGAGATCCCATGACCATAGAACTCACCGTCTCCGGCATGTCCTGCGGTGGCTGCGCCGCCAGCCTGCAGAAGGCGCTGCTGGCCCAGAGCACCGTCAGCCAGGCTCGGGTCGATTTTGGCAGCCGCAAGGCCGTCATCGAGAGCGAGCTGAGCAAGGGCGAGTTGATCGCGCTGATCGAAGCCAAGGGGTTTAGTGCGGAGTGATTTATCCCTATATGGGTAAAAATCAGACCAATATTCTGTTTACTTGTTTTTATTGTTGAGAGTGATCACTTAAAAACGTTCTAAATTGGATGAAAATGCTGCAGTCAACTAACCCAAAAGGATTGCAGCATGACTCACCCTATCCGCAAGACCCTGCTCGCCGTCGTCCTCGGCATGACCCTATCCCCCCTGGCCATGGCCCTGCCGCAGGTTCATATTCTGGCGACCGGTGGCACCATAGCCGGTGCGGGGCAGTCCGCCACCCAATCCAACTATGAGGCAGGCAAGGTGGCCATCGAGACCCTGATCGCCGCCGTGCCCGAGATGAAGAACGTGGCCGAGGTGCAGGGGGAGCAGGTGGTCAAGATCGGCTCCCAGGACATGAACGACGAGGTGTGGCTCAAGCTGGCCAAGCGGGTCAACGAGCTGCTGGCCAAGGATGACGTGGATGGCATCGTCATCACCCACGGCACCGACACCATGGAAGAGACCGCCTACTTCCTCAACCTCACCGTCAAGAGCGACAAGCCGGTGGTGCTGGTGGGTGCCATGCGTCCCTCCACCGCCATGAGTGCCGATGGCCCGCTCAACCTCTACAACGCCGTGGTCACCGCCTCCGACCCCAGCTCCAAGGGTCGCGGCGTCATGGTCGCCATGAACGACACAGTGCTGGATGCCCGGGACGTCACCAAGACCAACACCACAGGGGTGCAGACCTTCGCCGCCCCCAACTTCGGCCCGCTCGGCTACATCCACAACGGCAAGATCGACTACCAGCGCAGCCCGGCCCGCCTGCACACCAGCAAGACGCCGTTCGACGTGAGCAAGCTCGACAAGCTGCCGCAGGTGGGCATCGTCTACAACTATGCCAATGCCACCGATCTGCCGGCCAAGGCCATGGTGGATGCCAAGTTTGACGGCATCGTCAGCGCCGGGGTAGGCAACGGCAACCTCTACCACACACTGTTCGACACCTTGGCCAAGGCGAGCAAGGACGGCATTCGGGTAGTGCGCTCCGCCCGTGTGCCGACCGGCGCCACCACCCTGGATGCCGAGATCGACGACGCCAAGTACGGCTTCGTGGCCGCCGGCACCCTGAACCCGCAGAAGGCGCGCATCCTCTTGATGCTCTCCCTGACCCAGAGCAAGGATCCGGCCCAGATCCAGCGCTGGTTCCAGCAGTTCTGATCCCGGGGCTCAACCCGGCTGACATAACCCCATGAAAATAAACAAGGGCAGGATCTCATCCTGCCCTTTCTTATGGCGCCATCTTCACATAGAGCGCGCCCTCAGCTCACCATCAGCCAGCCGCAGAAGCCCAGGTACACCACACCTACGCAGGCCAGCCTGCCCGCCGTCATCCGCTCCCGGCTGAAGCCCCACCATAGCAGTGCCACCGCCAGCAGGGTCACCAGGGAGGAGGCCATCATGGTGCTGTCGAGCAACCAGGGGGTGAACAGCAGGCAGAATGCCTTGGGAATGGTGCCCTGGATCATCATGGCGCCGGAGATATTGGCCAGTGCCAGCCGGTTCTTGCCCTGACGTACCCAGATCAGCACATTCATCAGCTCCGGCATTTCGGTCGCCACCGGGCTCAGCAGCAGGGCCGCCAGCACGGGAGAGAGGCCGAACAGCTCGCCCATGCTCTCCAGTTGATGAACGAACAGCTGCGCCGCCAGCGCCACCACCACCAGGGCTCCCAGGGTCTGCAGCAGCACCTTGCGAAGGGCCGGGATCCCGGCCTTGGGATCCAGCTTGAGGGGCTCTGGCAACGGGGTCTCGTGGCTGTCGGTCTGTTTCAGCTCGCGCCGCACATAGACCAGATACACCAGCACGAACAGCGGGGCCAGCCAGGTTTTGCCGGTGAAGGCCACCATGCCGAGGGCCACCGCCACCAGGAAGATAGCGACAAACCAGGCCTGATCCCGACCAGTCTCTCGCTGCACCTCGCCATCTATGACTCTGTGTTCAGGGCTCATGCACAGCAGCAGGGTCAGGCCGACGGCGGCGTAACCTATGGTGGAGAGCACCAGGGGGCCACCGAGGGCGGCGCCTATCCCAATCTGCTGCTGGGCAGGGGCATCCCCCATCAGCAGGGCGGTCAGGGTAACTATGCATTCGGGCAAGGCAGTGCCGAGGGCCGCCAGCAGGGAGCCGGTGGCGCTCTGGGAGAACTTGAGGTGATGGCCGGTCCATTCGATACCGTTGACGAAATATTCGCAGGCCAGGTAGATGGTGACGGCAGAGAGCAGAAATAACAGCAGGGTGATCAACATAATAGGCAACCGCCAGGCGAGCAGAACAACCGATGGACCCGATACGGCTCGCCCGGCTGGCTTGCGTATCGAGGCCAAAGGTCTTGCAGAGCGATAGATGCTATCGCCGCCCATGCCATGGATCTGATGATCCAAGAATGTTGACATGAGCCCTGCCCGGATCACGGGCGGGTTGCTACTCCCCAATGACAGTGTGGGCTTTTTACCAAGAGATGGGCCGCCCCACAAGGAAAATGGCGGCTCGTCCCCCCGGCAACTTGTAAGGGGATGTAACCTGGCCACAGACTCATCCCATCAGTTCTGCCCGCCAGGATCCAGATCCCGCCCACAGGATCCTCGCCTTGGCACAGGTATTGCTATGAGTTGGCTACTGTCCACATTGACTTGGGAAGGGTGAACGATGAAACGGTGGATCCAACATTTTTACCAGCTGAATCGCCTCAACTGGCTGATGGTCTGGCTGCTGCTCTGCTGCAGCATCATATTGCTGTTCCCGGCCGGGCTGATGAAAGGCGCCGTCAGTCAGTGGGCCACGGCTCACGCCGCCTGGCTGGGGGTCGGCATGCTGATTGCCATCTCCTACTTCTGCAGCCAGGGTTTCCTGATCGCCTGGGAATGGGCCTGTGACGAGTGGCAATCCCGTCGTCAACAGGATCAGTTGGCCCAGATGATAGGCTTCCTCGACTTCAACGAGAAGGCGGTGCTGCGCGAGTTCGTGCTGCAACGTAAAAGCGTCATAAACCTGCCGATCACCGAGCCTGCCGTCAAAAACCTGATGGATGCCGGGGTGCTGACCTATGCCTATGGCAAGCCGGTGCGAGAGAAGGAGGACGAAAACCAGATCCGCGCCCTGATGATTGCGCTGCCGGCACGGCCGCTGCTGACCTACAAGGTGCTGGGGCTGTCGCGCGGCAAGATGAGCGACGAGCAGGTGGAGCAGATCATGAACGCCAGACCCAAGTTCGCCCAGAAGAGTTTCCAGCGCTGAGCCGTCACCATCCTTCAGACAAAATAGCCGGACTGTGTCCGGCTCTTTGCTATCTGGTTGATAGCTACTCGGTTCTTGCCTTGAGATAACCGGCGTAGTCGGGCACCTGTACGCTGAATGCCTGCTGCATGTGCGGGCTGTCCATGATGAAGTCCGCCGTCGCTTCGTTGGTGGCGACCGGGATATTCCAGACCGCCGCGAGGCGCAGCAGCGCCTTCACGTCAGGATCGTGCGCCGCGGCATTGAGAGGATCCCAGAAGAAGATCATCACGTCGATCCTGCCCTCGGCAATCAGGGCGCCGAGCTGCTGATCGCCGCCCATGGGGCCAGAGAAGAGGCAGGTGATGGGCAGCTGCGCCTTCTTGCCGAGCAGGGTGCCCGTGGTGCCGGTCGCATAGAGGTGGTGGAGCTTGAGCTCCTCCTTGCGGCGCAGCACCCAGTTCAGCAATGGGGTCTTCATGTTGTCGTGAGCCACCAGGGCCACCCGCTTGTGGGGGGCCATCTCACGTGCAATCAGTTCCATGGAAATCATCCGTAGCAAAGTGATGGGAATAGGGCCGTATCCTAATCGAAAGCGGCGTGCGCTGCTTTGCCCTGCATCGTAACTGTGATCACTGCAATGGTTCAATCCGGCTTGGGCTGTGCCTCGTTCGCCGGATCCGGCGGTGCGCCCAGTATCGTGAAGGGGGTTGGCTGACTTCGGGAAACACCCAGGTTGGCCAGCTGCCTGGCAGAGAGTAATGCCCGTATGTTTCAATTGCATGCCTGGACTTCAAGGTGGTGGCCCAGAAAAAACCCGCCTTGGCGGGTTGGGGACAGATCTTAATGGCATCCGCACTCAGGATGATGCGGTATGAAGCTGGGATTGCTGATAGTTTTCCAGGCCGATGCGAGCGATGAGGTCCAGCTGGGTTTCCAGCCAGTCGACATGTTCCTCCTCGTCTTCCAGGATATCCTGGAACAGGTCACGGCTGACATAATCATGGACGGACTCGGCATAGGTGATGGCCACTTTCAGGTCGGGAATGGCATCCATTTCCAGTGACAGATCGCAGCGCAGCATCTCTTCGACTGTCTCACCGATACGCAGCTTGCCCAGATCCTGCAAGTTGGGCAGTCCTTCCAGAAACAGCACTCGCTTGACCAGCTCGTCGGCATGCTTCATCTCATCGATGGACTCATGATATTCCTTGTGCCCGAGCCCCTTGAGGCCCCAGTCATCGTAGATGCGGGCATGCAGGACATATTGGTTGATGGCAACCAGCTCATTGGCCAGCACCTTGTTGAGGTGGGCAATGATTTTGGGATCTCCTTTCATCGACATTACTCCTCGTGTTCGAGCCTAGGGCACCGATCACTAGAGCGTAGTCGAGAAAAATGACCATAAGAAGAAGGCGAATCGGCTCCCCTGACAGGGGGAGCATCCGCTCGATGAGGTGAGGGTCGGGAAGAGGTGCTTCAGGCCACTTCGTAATAAAGGGGCACCTGCTCCGACTCCATCTTGTCGATCTCGGTGGCGATGATCTCCATCGCCATGCGCACGCACTTGCCACATTGGGCACCGACTTCCAGCGACTGTTTCAGCTGTCTGAACTCGGTCTTGCCTACCTGTACCGCCTTGCGGATCTGGTTATCTGTGATGCCGCGGCACAAACACACGTACATAATAGTGGACCTCATGCTGGAATGAGATGAAATCTAAATGAGAATGGTTCGTAGTGCAAAGAACGAATGGTAATAAGATCCCCTGCTTGCCAGTGATTCCCCCCTTGAGGAGAATGCAACCATCAGAGAGGAGACGAACATGCTCAAGAAACTATTCAGTGCCCTGTTCAAGGGGCAAGCTGCCCAGATAGCCGATGTCACGCCCACCGAATACGCCGGCTATCTCATTTATCCCGAACCCATGGCGGAAGGGGGGCAGTTCCGGCTTGCAGGGCGCATCACCAAGGATGTGGATGGTGTGCTGCAGACTCACCGCTTCATCCGCTCCGATCTGTTCGCCAACCCGGCCGACGCCGAGCGTTTCATGGTGCAAAAAGCCCATACCTTCATCGATCAGATGGGGGAGCGCATGTTTGAGCCGCGGGTGAAGCCGGACGACAGTTCAGCCTCATGAGCCCAGCCGAGGTGGATCTCCTGCGCCAGGCCCTCGCTCGCACCGGTGAGCGTCGCCTGATCTGGCTGGAAGGGCTCGAAGCCGATTGCATCACCCGCGCCGAACCCTTGCTGGGGGAGGCGGTCTTCTGGCTGGGGGACGGCCCCGCATGCCATGGCCCGCTGCCCGCCGCCAAGGCGCTGCAACGGCTGGGTCAGGAGTGCGATACCCTGGTGTTCAACGCCTTCAGCGGCTTTCATCCCGATGCTTTCGGCGCCTTGGCGGGCACGTTGCGCGCCGGTGGTCTGCTGCTGCTGCTGACGCCCCCCAGAGAGACGTGGCCAGCCTACCCGGATCCGGACAGGCTGCGACTGGTCGCCCAGCCTGAGGATGCCAAGCTGGCGGGTCATGGTTTTATCGCCCGCTTGGTGCGGTTGCTGGCAGGGGATCCAGCCCTCTCCTTGAACCCTCCCGTCGGCGGCGAACCCTGGTGTCCTCTTGACGCAAGCCGGCCACTCAGCACCGATCAAGCCCGTGCGCTGCCAGCCATTCACAAGGTGTTGCATGGTCATCGTCGTCGTCCGCTGGTGCTGAGTGCGGATCGTGGCCGTGGCAAGAGTGCGCTGCTGGGTCTGGCCAGCGCCGATCTGCTGCGCCAGGATCCCGGCCTGCAGATAGTGGTGACGGCTCCTTCCCAGGCGACTGTGGCCACGCTCTTTGCCCATGCCTCGGCCGCGCTTGCAGACACGCCAGAGCGGCTGGCGGGCCTGACCTATGTGTCGCCAGACCGAGCGGCTCAAGGGGATGTGCAAGCGGATCTGCTGTTGGTGGATGAGGCCGCCGCCATTCCGACCCCGCTGCTGGAAGCCATCCTGGCCCATCACAGCCGCATCGTATTCGCCACCACTGAGCACGGCTATGAGGGGACGGGGCGTGGTTTTCATCTGCGCTTCAAGCGGGTGCTCGATAGGCAGACCCCGGATTGGCAGGAGCTGCATCTGGCGGAACCCATCCGCTGGAGCCGGCATGATCCGCTGGAGCCGCTGATCTTCCGGCTGCTCGGCCTCAATGCCGACATAGTGGCACCGGCTCCCCCGAAAGCATCAAGCTGGCGACGGCTGGAACAGGAGGCGCTGGCCGGTGATGAGGCTCTGCTCAATCGGGTGTTCGGTCTGCTCGTCCTGGCCCATTATCAGACCAGTCCGAGTGACTTGCGGTATTTGCTGGAGAGCCCGGATCTCGACATCCACCTGCTGGAGCAGGATAAAGAGTTGCTCGGTGTTGCCCTGGTGGCCCGGGAAGGAAACATAGCGCCGGCGCTGGCTCACGACATCTGGGCTGGGCGAAGACGCCCCCGTGGTCATCTCTTGCCCCAGTCGCTGCTGGCACACGCGGGCTTCATCACGGCAGGGGAGCGCACCTATGCCAGGGTGATGCGCATCGCCATTCATCCCGCTTTGCATCGCCTGGGACTGGGTTCTCTGTTGCTGGCGCAGCTGGAAACACACTACCGCACGCAGGGATACGACTATCTGGGGTCAGCCTTTTCTGCGAGTCCCGATCTGCTGCCATTCTGGCTCAAGGGGGGCTTGACGGTATTGCGCATCGGTCTGCAGCGGGATGCGGCCAGCGGCAGCCATGCGGCCTTGTTGCTCAAACCGCTGAAAGCGGAGCTCGATTCGGAGCTGACGCAATGGCGACGGCGCTTCGTGAGCCAGCTGCCGACCCTGCTGGCAGGAGAGCTCAAGGGGCTGGATCCCGAACTGGTCTGGCTATGCCTGAGAGGAAACGCGGCCGCAGAAGCGCCCGATCTGGATGAGTTCCAGTATCAGGAGCTGATGTGCTTTGCCCATCATCACAAACCGTTCGAGCTGTGCCAAGCCTGCCTGCAACGCTGGCTGGCCAGTCGGTTGACTGTGCTGGATGAACTGCTTCCCGACGAGCGTCGGCTGCTGATCGCCTCCATCTGGCAGTATGTGCCCTGGGCCGAGTTGGCAAAGACGTTGGGTGTTGCTGGCAAGCCTGCGCTGATCAAGCAGCTGCGCAGCCTGCTGGCCCGGCTGTTTGACAAACCGGCGCCCATGGCCTGACGACGAACGACATGGCCGCGGCGGCGCGAGAAGGCACCGCTGGTCACCACAGATGAACAAGGGGCCCGGGTGGCCCCTTCTCTTTTGTCGAACGCTTTGGCTGCTCGCTACCGGAGGGATCCTGTGATTGAGCCGTTCTGGGTTATGCCATGGGGCAATGGCTGCCGCCAGCACACCCCTCGTTTACCCCGGATAGGATGCCAACTGCTCTGACGAGTCCCTCGTCGGCTGGCATCACTTTGGTTTTTTCAGAATATGGACTAATACTTGAGTGTGACTGAACGTTTAATAAATGCATTATTTTCAGATGGTTAGCGTTTGAACTGTCAATGCTTGCCATCTTTTCTAACGTGCACAGGGAGTGCAATGTGGGAAAAAATGCAATCAACCATGGCGCATGGATGGTGTGGCTCGCCAGCAGCAGTGTTTCCGCCAACGACATCACATTCAACATGACGCGCGGGGCGACCGCCATCAGCCAGCAGGTGTATGACCTGCATATGACGATTTTCTATATTTGCTGCGCCATTGGCCTGATCGTCTTCGGGGCCATGCTCTGGTCCATAGTCCACCACAGAAAGTCTCGCGGCGCCAAGGCCGCCCAATTCCACGAGAGCACCCGCATCGAGCTGTTATGGACCGCCATCCCGGTGCTGATCCTGGTCGCCATGGCGGCCCCGGCGACCTCGACGCTGCTGAAGATGGAGGACACCTCCAAAGCCGACCTGACCGTGCTCATCACGGGCTCGCAATGGAAATGGCATTACAAATACCTCGAGCATCCGGTGGAGTTCTACTCCTTGCTGGCGACCAGCAAGAAGCAGATCTCGGGGGACGAACCCAAGAGTGGCACCTATTTACTGGAGGTGGATCAGCCTCTGGTGTTGCCCATCGGCAAGAAGATCCGATTCCTGATGACCTCGGATGACGTCATCCACTCCTGGTGGGTTCCAGCCTTCGCGGTGAAGAAAGATGCCAATCCCGGTTACATCAACGAATCCTGGACCCGGATCGACAAGGCTGGCACCTACCGGGGGCAGTGTGCCGAGCTGTGCGGCAAAGACCACGGCTTCATGCCCATAGTGGTGGTGGCCAAGCCGGCCGGGGAGTTTGATGGCTGGATCGCCAAGACAGCGGCAGATCAGGCGGCAGCCAAGGCCCAGCAGCAAGACCTGGCCAGTCAGACCATGACGCTGCCGCAGGCCATGGAGCTGGGGGAGAAGGTCTATCTGGGCTATTGCGCCGCCTGCCATCAACCCGCGGGTACGGGCTTGCCCGGCATCTTCCCGGCCCTCAAGGGCAGCAAGGTGGCGACGCTGCCAGAGCATAGGGCCCAGCACCTGGACATAGTCCTGCATGGCAAGAGCGGAACGGCGATGCAGCCCTTCGGCAAGCAGCTGACGGCCCAGGAACTCGCCGCCGTCGTGACATACGAGCGCAATGCCTGGGACAACAAGACCGGTGATCTCATTCAGGCTGCAGAGGTGCAGTCCCTTCTGAACCCAGTCGATCCAAACAAGGATAAGTGAGGCGCCAGCATGAGTGATGGAATCACGGATACCCTGCACAGCGAGCACGCCCACCAACCTGCATCGGGCCTGAGGCGCTGGCTATACACCACGAATCACAAAGATATCGGCACCCTCTATCTGCTGTTCGCCCTGACCATGTTCTTCACCGGTGGCGCCATGGCCATGGTCATTCGGGCCGAACTGTTCCAACCCGGGCTGCAACTGGTCGAGCCCCTGTTCTTCAACCAGATGACCACAGTGCATGGTCTCATCATGGTCTTTGGCGCCGTGATGCCCGCCTTCACCGGCCTCGCCAACTGGCTGATCCCCATCATGATCGGGGCCCCGGACATGGCGCTGCCCCGGATGAACAACTGGAGCTTCTGGATCCTGCCGTTTGCGTTTCTTATCCTGCTGTCGAGCCTGTTCATGGAGGGCGGTGGCCCCAGCTCGGGTTGGACCTTCTATGCCCCCCTGTCCACCAAATACAGCGGCAACAGCACGGCGCTGTTCGTCTTCGCCATCCACATCATGGGTATCTCCTCCATCATGGGGGCCATCAACGTCATCGTCACCATCTTCAACCTGCGGGCACCGGGCATGGGCTGGATGAAGATGCCGCTGTTTGTCTGGACCTGGCTTATCACGGCTTTCCTGCTCATCGCTGTCATGCCGGTCCTGGCGGCAGCGGTAACCATGGTGCTGACGGACAAGTATTTCGGGACCAGCTTCTTCGATGCGGCCGGGGGCGGGGATCCTGTGCTGTTCCAGCACATCTTCTGGTTCTTTGGCCATCCGGAGGTGTACATCATGATACTGCCGGCCTTTGGCATCGTCTCCAGCATCATTCCCACCTTCTCTCGCAAGCAGCTGTTTGGCTATCGCTCCATGGTCTATGCCACCAGCAGCATCGCCTTGCTGTCATTCATGGTCTGGGCTCACCACATGTTTACGACTGGGCTGCCCGTGGTCGCCGAGCTGTTCTTCATGTACGCCACCATGCTGATAGCGGTGCCGACCGGGGTGAAGGTATTCAACTGGGTTGCCACCATGTGGCGGGGATCACTGACGTTCGAGACCCCCATGTTGTTTGCCATCGCCTTCATCACCCTGTTCACCATAGGCGGCTTCTCGGGGTTGATGCTGGCCATGATCCCGGCCGATTTCCAATATCACGATACCTATTTTGTCGTGGCCCATTTCCATTATGTGCTGGTCACCGGCGCAGTCTTCTCGATCCTGGCCGCCGCTTATTACTGGTTGCCCAAATGGACGGGGCACATGTATGACGAGCGACTCGGGCAGTGGCATTTCTGGTGCTCGCTCATTTCGGTCAATGTGCTCTTCTTCCCCATGCATTTCGTCGGTCTGGCAGGCATGCCCCGTCGCATTCCGGATTACGCGCTGCAATTTGCCGACTTCAACATGCTGATCAGTCTCGGCGGCTTCGCCTTCGGGCTGTCGCAGTTGCTGTTCGTCTGGGGGGTGATCAAGTGCATCAGGGGAGGACGGCAGGCGAGCAATCAGGTGTGGGAAGGGGCGGAGGGGCTGGAGTGGACGCTCTCATCCCCCCCGCCCTACCACAGCTTCAAGACTCCGCCAGAGGTGCGGTAAGGAGATCATATGGCTCAGGTCAATCACGGTCCCCTGCTCAGAAAGCTGGCCCTGGTGGTGCTTGTCATGTTCGGGTTCGCCTTTGCACTGGTGCCGCTGTATGACGTCTTCTGCAGGATCACCGGCCTCAACGGCAAGACTGCAGTGCAGCCGGCTACGGCTGAGCGGGCGGTGATCGACAGCAAACGGACCATCCAGATCGAGTTTCTTGCCCATGCGGACACCCAGATGCCGTGGCAGTTCAGCGGCGAAACGGCGCGGTTGTCGGTGCGGCCGGGTGAGATGAAGCTGGTCAATTATCGGGTGTTCAATCCCACCGATCGCACCATGATTGGTCAGGCGGTGCCGTCGGTCTCCCCCGGTCCCGCCGCCGCCTACTTGAAGAAAGTGGAGTGCTTTTGCTTCAACCGTCAGGAGTTGCAGGCGGGGGAGAGCAAGCTGATGCCGCTCAAGTTTTATGTCGACCCCGATTTGCCCGACAACATAAACACCATCACGCTCTCCTATTCACTCTATGACATCACTCAGTCCACCCCAGCCCCGACGTTGGCGCAGAGGAAATAATCATGGCCAAAGTGAACCAGACGTATTATGTCCCGGACCAGAGCCGCTGGCCCATCATAGGGGCGGTGGCCTTGTTTTTCCTGGCCTTCGGGGCGGGGCATCTGGTCAATGAGGTGGCGAGCGAGCAGGCCGGGGTCGGCCGGTATTTGATGATGGCTGGCGTTGCCTTGCTGGTCTTCATGCTGTTTGGCTGGTTTCGCCACATCATCCAGGAGTCCATGACCGGGCTCTACAGCGCCCAGATGGATCGCTCCTTCCGGCAAGGCATGGTCTGGTTCATCTTCTCCGAAGTGATGTTCTTCCTGGCCTTCTTCGGGGTGCTGTTCTATGCCCGCCAGCTTGCCATGCCCTGGCTGGATGGCGCGGGCAACAAGGCGATGACGGCCCAGTTGCTGTGGCCGGATTTCTCGGCGCACTGGCCCATGGTCAAGACCCCGGGAGGCACCACGACCCAGGCCATGCCCTGGCACGGTATCCCCCTCATCAATACCCTGATCCTGCTCGCATCCTCCGTCACCCTGCTGTTTGCACATACCGGCCTGGAAAATGGAAAACGCAGTCGTCTCAAGGGAATGCTGCTTGTGACCGTAGTGCTCGGGTTGGCGTTCCTCTGGCTGCAAGGCTATGAATACCTGCATGCGTACCGGGATCTGGGGCTGCGACTGGACTCCGGCATCTACGGCAATACCTTCTTCATCCTGACCGGATTCCATGGCTTGCATGTCACCCTGGGGACTGTATTCCTGCTGATCATATGGCTGCGGATAGTGCTGAAGGATCACTTCTCCGCCGAGCGCCACTTCGCCTTCCAGGCCGCGGCCTGGTACTGGCACTTCGTCGATGTGGTCTGGCTCTGCCTCTTCGTGTTCGTCTACCTGCTCTGAAGTCGGGATCAGTAAGGGCGCGGGTTGGGCTCCAGCCAGCCCATCATCAAGGAGAGCAGCAGGATGACGACCACCAGCAGTGAAAAGAGCACCCGGCGCCCCAGCGGGGCCGACATCTTCTGGGGGTGACCCGTGGTCATCATCAACCAGAGGGCATGAAACAGCTGTCCTATGATGAGCAGCAGCATCAGTACCAGCACTATCTTGATCAACATGTTGGAGCCCTCCGTTATATGCGTGACATGGCAACATGGGATAAGCAGAGACCATGGCATCACAGGCGCTGGATCGTACTGATGTTCACTCTGGTTGTTACGGCCGGTTTGTGCAAGCTGTCGCTCTGGCAGTGGCAGCGCGGGATGGAGAAAGAGGCCTGGCTGGGACGGATGGCGGTGGCGCAGCAGGTGGCGCCACTGACGCTTGCCCGGATCGACTGGCGCAATCTTCAATCACTGGATGGCTTGTCACTGGGAGGGGAGGTCGAATGGGTGTCCCCTCATGTCTGGCTGCTGGACAACCAGGCGGTGGCGGGCGAGATCGGCTATGACATCATCATACCGGTACGCGCCGGTGATGCCCGTCCCTTGCTGCTGGTCAATCTGGGCTGGGTGCCTGCGCCAGCCAGCCGGCAGCAACTGCCAAGGCCCGTCATCCCGGCAACTCTGGCACTCGATGGCTTGCTGCGCACGGCCCCCGGCGGCATCCTGCTGGGTCAGAACATCGAATCCGGCCCCTATCCTAACCGGCTGCAGTCCATCAGGGTGGATGCCCTGAGCGAGATCCTTGGTTCACCCCTCGCCGATGCCGTGTTTTATCAAAGGCACACACCCTTCCTCCATCACTACCAGCCGAATGTCATGCCGCCCGAGAAGCACAGGGCATATGCAGTGCAATGGCTTGGGCTGGCGCTGGTGATGCTGGTGGGGGGCCTGGTGCTGACAAGGAGGTTGTCCCCATGAACTCATGGTCAAGATGGAAGGTACCTGTCCTCTTTGCGCTGGTGATACTGCTGCCTGTGGTTCTGGCTGCACTGACCCTGAGGCAGGGCTGGTATGAACCCGGCACCCGCAACAAGGGGGCCTGGTTGGATCAGGAGGTCTATCTGTTGCAACCACTCCCGCCCCATCAGAGCAAATGGCGGTTGGTCTATCTGGCCGCCCGGCGCTGTGAGGCGCAATGCCAGCAGGTGCCAGAGTTGATGTCGCGGATCCAAAGCGCCCTTGGCCGCAACCTGGACAAGCTGGATCTGGTGCAACTCACCGATACGCCGCCGCGCGGGGTGAACGGAGCTGTACGGGCGGGCGATATGATGCTGGTGGACTCGCAAGGGCTTGCCATCCTGCGCTACGAGGTCCCGGCCAGCACGGCGGCGTGGCCGCAGCTTGGCAAGGCAGTGCTGTCGGATCTGCAGCAACTGCTCAAGTATCAGCGAGGCGTGCAATGAAAGCGCACCTGAGGACTGTGTCGTGTGTTCTGTCGCCATTATCCGGAGACAAGCGTCAGCGAGGTGCCGTATGAAGATACAGAAGCGGCTGGCATCGATCGCAATCGTGCTGGCGGTACTGGTGATCCTGCTTGGGGCCTATACCCGACTGACGGATGCCGGGCTGGCCTGCCCCGATTGGCCTGGCTGTTACGGCTCTCTGGCCGTCCCCCAGTCCGCGCATGTAGAGCGGGCGGCCCATCTCTACCCGGACACGCCGCTGGAGCCCCACAAGGCGCGCAGCGAGATGGTGCATCGCTACTTTGCCGGTGTGCTGGGCGGTGTGATTGCGCTGCTGTTCGTGCTGAGCTGGCGTGCTGGCGGTCGTCTGCGTCGCCTCTCGGGGGCCTTGCTGGTGCTGGTGGTTGGGCAGGCTGCCCTGGGCATGTGGACGGTGACGCTGGCGCTGCACCCTCTGGTGGTGACCACCCACCTGCTGGGCGGGTTCGCCATCCTGACTCTGCTCTGGCTCTACCGGGCCGAGCTTGCGCGCTTCCCCGCGAACGCGCCCGTCTGCCGCGATCAGGGCTTGCCCTGGCTCGGCAATGCGGCCTGTGGCGTGCTGCTGCTGCAGATAGCGCTGGGTGGCTGGACGTCGGCGAACTATGCGGCCATGGCCTGCGTCGAGTTGCCTCTCTGCCAGGGGAGCTGGCAGGCGCAATTGAACTGGGAGGAGGCCTTTCATCTGCCACTTGGCCACGCCAGCTATGAGTTTGGGGTGCTGAGCAAGGAGGCGCGCCAGACCATCCATATTGCCCATCGTCTGGGGGCCCTTGCCACCGCCCTGCTGGTGGGGGGCTTTGCCCTCGCCCTGATCCGTCAGGGGGCCCCGCTGCGTTTACTGGGGGGGCTCTTGCTGACCCTGCTGCTGGTGCAAATTGCCTTGGGGCTGGCGAATGTCCACCTGGCCCTGCCGTTGGCAAATGCACTCGCGCACAACCTGGTGGCGGCGCACCTGCTGGTGTGTTGTGTGCTGGCCCGTGGGCGGCTCTCTCGCCCCCGGATTTCCCCCTTGCTGTCGCCCGAGGCGATCAGGAGTCAGACATGAACAGCAAGCCCTTGACAGGCCTCATCGACCTCCGGCTGCTGCGGGATTATTACCAGCTGACCAAACCCAAGGTGGTGGCCTTGCTGTTGCTGACCGCCTGGGTCGGCATGCTGCTGGCCGAGCCGTCCCAGTCCTCCCTTGACGAGATGGTGCTGGGGCTGGCGGGGATAGGGCTGCTGGCGGCCGCGGCCGCGGCCATGAACCACTCTCTGGATCACGGCATCGATGCCCAGATGCGCAGAACGCGCTGGCGACCGGTCGCCATGGGGCGGATCGGGCCCAAGTCTGCGATGGCGTTTGCACTCTGGCTGGCGTTGATGGGCTTCGCCTTGCTCTATTGGGGCGTGAATCCCCTGACCGCCTGGCTGACCCTGGCCAGCCTGTTTGGCTATGCGGTCGTTTATACCCTGCTGCTTAAACGAGCCACGCCACAGAACATAGTCATCGGCGGGCTGGCGGGAGCCATGCCACCGTTGCTGGGCTGGACCAGCATCACAGGAGGGCTCTCGGCCGAACCCTGGCTGCTGGTGATGATCATCTTTACCTGGACGCCGCCCCACTTCTGGTCCCTGGCCATCCACCGGCGTGACGAGTATGCCGGTGCGAACATTCCCATGCTGCCCGTCACCCACGGCATAGCATTCACCAAGACGGCCATACTGCTTTATCTGCTGATCCTGACCCTGGTCTGCCTGCTGCCCTACCTGATCGGCATGTCCGGGCTGCTCTATCTGATCGGCAGTCTGGCGCTGAACCTCGGGTTCTGCTGGCATGGCTGGTTGCTGAAGTATTCGGAGCGCCCCGGTCAGGCGATGCGCACCTTCCGCTTCTCCATCTATCACCTGATGTTGCTGTTTGGTCTGCTTATTCTGGATCACCACTGGCTGTGGCGGCTGTCGTAGGAGGAAGTATCTGGCAGGGGATTTGGGTCGTTGTTTACGCATTCAGGCTGGCCCCGGGGCCAGCCTGAATCATGTTCAGAGCTTGACCATGATGTGGCGCGGTACAGTGTAATCTTCCAGGGCGTAGAGGGAGAGATCCTTGCCATAGCCGGACATCTTCATGCCGCCGTGGGGCATCTCCGAGGTGAGCATGAAGTGGGTGTTGATCCAGGTGCAGCCATATTGCAGGTGGCTGGCTACCTTGCTGGCCAGACTCAGATCCCGGGTCCAGACCGAGGAGGCGAGGCCGTAGTCCGAATCGTTGGCCCACTGCACCACCTGTTCGGCGTCGCCAAAGCGGGTCACCGACACCACGGGGCCGAACACCTCCCGGCGCACTATTTCATCCTCCTGGCGGGCGTGGGCTATCAGGGTCGGCTCGAAGAAGAAGCCGTTGCCGGGGCGGATCTTGCCGCCAGTCGTCACCTCCACGTGGCCGCTGCTCTGGGCCCGCTCCACGAAGCTGGCGACTCTGTTGCGCTGGCGGTCAGAGATGAGCGGCCCCATCTCCACCCCCTCCTCACGCTGGCCCCCCACCTTGATGGAGGCCACGGCCTCCGTCATGGCGGCGACGAACTTGTCATAGATCTTGCCCTGGGCATAGATGCGGCAGGCGGCGGTGCAGTCTTGTCCTGCGTTGTAGAAGCCGAAGGTGCGAATGCCGGCCACCACCGCCTCCAGATCCGCATCGTCGAAGATGATGACGGGCGCCTTGCCCCCCAGCTCAAGGTGGGTGCGCTTCATGGTGCGGGCGGCGCTCTGCAGTATCTTCTGGCCGGTGGCGATGTCACCGGTCAGCGACACCATGCGCACCAGCGGGTGTTCCACCAGCGGCGCTCCCACGCTCTCACCCCGGCCGCAGACGATGTTGATGACGCCGCGGGGGAAGAGCTCGCTGGCGAGCTCGGCAAGGCGCAGGGCGGTGAGCGGGGTCTGCTCCGAGGGTTTGAGCACCACCGTATTGCCGGCGGCGAGCACGGGGGCCATCTTCCAGGCCGCCATCATCAGCGGGTAGTTCCAGGGGGCTATGCTGCCCACCACCCCGATGGGATCGCGGCGGATCATGCTGGTGTGTCCCTCTATGTATTCCCCCGCCAACGGTCCCTGCAGGCAGCGGGCCGCCCCGGCGAAGAAGCGAAAGCAGTCCACCACCGCCGGCAGCTCGTCATTGAGCACCGCCAGATAGGGCTTGCCGCAGTTGAGGGATTCGAGCGCCGCGAACTCCTCGGCATGGCGCTCTATGGCATCCGCCAGGCGCAGCAGAAGGATACTGCGGCTTGCCGGGGTGGTGCGGCTCCACTGGGCGAAGGCGCGCTGGGCGCCGTTCACCGCCCGGTTCACCTGCTCGAACGACGCCTCTGGCACAGAGGCGATCAGCTCCCCGGTGGCGGGATTGAGGATGGGCTCGGCCTGGCCGTCACCGGTCACGAACTGGCCGTCGATCAATAGTTGGGTAGAGAATTTCATGGTTGCATCCTTGCGCAGGCGTTGAGTCATTATTTGCCACTGCCGGCGACGTCCTGGCCGTCGCGGGTGAGGTAGTAGGCAAGCAGAATGGGAATGGTGGTCACGGCCACTATGATGAGGGCCACCACGTTGGTGACGGGTCTGTCACGGGGACGGATCAGCTCCTGATACATCCAGATGGGCAGCGTGGTCTGCTGGCCCGCGGTGAAGGTGGTGACTATCACCTCGTCAAAGCTCAGGGCAAAGGCCAGCATGCCCCCCGCCAGCAGCGCCGTGGCGAGGTTGGGCAGGATGACATAGCGCAGGGTCTGGAAGCCGTCGGCCCCGAGATCCATGGACGCCTCTATGAGGGACTGGTTGGTGCGGCGAAAACGGGCCAGGGCATTGTTGTAGACCACCACCACGCAGAAGGTGGCGTGGCCTATGACTATGGTCCAGAAGCTGAACGGGATCTCCATCAGGCCGTAGGCGGAGCGCAGCGCTATGCCTGTGACTATGCCGGGCAGGGCGATGGGCAGCACCAGCAAGAGCGAGACCACCTCCTGGCCGAAGAAGCGGCTGCGGGCTATGGCTCCCGCCGCCAGGGTGCCGAGCACCATGGCTGCCAGGGTGGCGAGCCCGGCCACCTCCAGCGACAGCTGGATGGCGCGCCACACGTCGGGGCGGTTCAGGGTCACCTCGAACCACTTGAGGGTGAGCCCGGGGGGCGGGAACTGGTAGCTCTTGCTCTCGCTGGTGAAGGCGTAGAGGAAGATGAACAGGATCGGGAAGTGCAGGAACAGCAGACCGCCGATGGCCGCGTACTTGAGCAGGCCGGAGGCCTGGTTCATGGGTGGATTAGAGCGCATCGAAGGCCCCCAGACGTTTGGCAATGGTCAGGTAGATGGCGATGATGAGGATGGGCACCAGGGAGAAGGCGGCGGCGAAGGGCAGGTTGCCCGCCGTGCCCTGCTGCATGTAGACCACCTGGCCTATATACATGGTCGAGTTGCCTATGATGCCGGGAATGATGTAGTCACCAAGGGTCAGGGAAAAAGTGAAGATGGAGCCCGCCACCACGCCGGGCAGTGCCAGCGGCAGTATCAGGGTGCGGAAGGTCTGGGCCGGAGTCGCCCCCAGATCGCTGCTCGCCTCCAGCAGGGAGCGCGGAATACGCTCCACCGCCGCCTGAATGGGCAGGATCATGAAGGGCAGCCAGACGTAGACGAAGACGATGAAGGTGCCGAGCCGCGAAAACGACAGGGAGGGGCCGCCAATCATCGGCAGGGAGAGGATGCCATCCAGCAGCCACTCCAGCCCCAGGCTGTCCGCCAGCCAGCTGATCACCCCCTCCTTGGCCAGGATCAGCTTCCAGGCATAGACCCGCACCAGATAGCTGGACCAGAGCGGCAGCATGATGCCCACGTAGAACAGCGCCCGGGTCTTGCCGCTGGTGTAGCGCGCCATGTAGTAGGCGATGGGGAAGCCGAGCAGGGCGCAGGCCAGGGTCACCAGCAGCGACATGCCGACGGTGCGGCCGATGACGTCCAGGTTTTCCGGCCGCAGCAGGGCGATGAAATTTTGCAGCCCCAACTCGTGACGCACCTGACCGCTGAACTCGTCCAGCCCGAAGAAGGCGTTGGAGAGCAGCATCAGCAGGGAGCCGACATAGATGATGCCGAGCCAGAGCAGGGGCGGCCCCAGCAGTATCCCCAGCAGCAGGCCGGGACGGCCGTAGAGCAGGGTGGAGAGGCGCCGCAGCGGCCGCAAGCGTGCAGGTTCGGTGGCGTGGCTCATGGCTAGACTCGCACAGTGGGGGAGGCTCATGGCTGAGCCCCCGATCCTGAGGCACTCAGGCGGTGGATGGCCTGCTCAGGCCAGCTGAGGCTGACCCGGGCGCCACGGGCCAGACGGGCCTGTCCCTCGTTGGGGTGGTTGACGATGATCTCGAGCTGCTCTCCCAGGCTGACCCGGTAGCGCACGAAGGGGCCCAGATACTCCACCTCGCGGATCTCGCCGGACCAGCCGGGCATGCCGGCCTCGCCGAGCCGGATCCGCTCCGGGCGCACCATCATCTGGCGCTCGTCACCGCACAGCCGCCGGGCCTGCTCCCCCTCGAACAGGTTGACTGTGCCAACGAAACGGGCCACAAACGGCGTCGCCGGGGCGTCGTAGATGGTATCGGGCGCGGCTATCTGCTCGATCTTGCCCTGATTGAAGATGCAGATGCGGTCGCTCATGGAGAGCGCCTCCTGCTGATCGTGGGTGACGAAGATGAAGGTGATGCCGAGCTGGCGCTGCAAGGCTTTCAGCTCAAGCTGCATCTGCTCGCGCAGCTTGAGATCCAGCGCCCCCAGGGGTTCGTCCAGCAGCAGGATACGCGGCTGGTTGATGAGGGCCCGGGCGATGGCGATGCGCTGGCGCTGGCCGCCGGAGAGCTGCCCCGGCTTGCGGCTGCCGACGCCGGGCAGGCGCACCAGCTCCAGCATCTCCTCCACCTTGCGGTGGCGCTCCGCCTTGGGCACTCCCCTGATCATCAGGCCGTAGCCGATGTTGTCCCGCACATCCATGTTGGGGAAGAGGGCGTAGTCCTGAAACACGGTGTTGAGGTTGCGATCATAGGGCGGCACCCGGGAGCAGGGCTCGCCAAACAGGCGGATTTCCCCCTCGCTCGGGTACTCGAAGCCCGCGATCATCCGCAGGCAGGTGGTCTTGCCGGAACCGCTTGGGCCCAGCAGGGTGAAGAATTCTCCGGAGGGGATCTGGAAGGAGATGTCGTCGACCGCCTTCACCTCGCCATAGTGGCGGCTGACCCGGTCAAATTGTACGGCTGTCATGGTACGTCCTTGTCATCGAACAGGGCCGGGTCTCCCCCCGGCCCGTGGTGGGGCGACTTGCTGGTGTGGACTGTCTGGACTCAGCGGCCACCCAGGATGGCGATATAGTCGGAAACCCAGCGATAGTAGGGGACGCAGGTACCCTGGCTCTTGCACTGGGAGACAGGGGTACGCCAGAAGTGCACCTTGTCGAAGTTGTCTATGCCATTGGTCTTGCAGCCCTCTTTGCCCAGCAGGGCATTGCCCTCGCAGGCGGCGGGCACCACGGGCACAGAGCCGAACCAGGAGGCGAGATCCCCCTGCAGCTTGTTGTTGAGGGAGTGCTCCAGCCACTGGTAGGCACAGGTCAGGTGCTTGGCCTCGCTGTGCACCATGCTGGTGTCGGCCCAGCCGGTGACCCCTTCCTTGGGCACTGTGGTGGCGATGGGTTGCTTGTCGGCGATCAGGGCATTGGCCTGGAAGGGCCAGGAGCCGGAGGCCACCACCCCCTCGTTCTTGAAGTCATCTATCTGGACGAAGGCGTCGTGCCAGTAGCGCCCCACCAGCTGGCGCTGCTTGCGCAGCAGATCGAGGGAGGCCTTGTACTGCTCCTCGTTCAGCTCGTAAGGGTCCTTGATGCCGAGTGCCGGCTGGTGGGTCATCAGATAGAGGGCGGCATCGGCGATGTGGATGGGGCCGTCGAACGCCTGGACCCGCCCCTTGTTGGACTTGCCGTCCGGCAGGGTCTGCTCCTCGAACACCACGGACCAGGAGTCCGGCGCCTTGGGGAATACCTTGGTGTTGTACATCAGTATGTTGCCGCCCCACTGGTAGGGGACGCCGTAGTGCTTGCCCTCCACTGTGTGCCAGGGGGCATTCTGCAGCCGGGGGTCTATCTTGCTGTAACTCGGGATGAGCGCCAGGTTGAGCGGCTGCACCTTGCCCCCCGCGATGAGGCGCAGGCTGGCGTCGCCGGAGGCGGTCACCAGATCGAAGCCCCCCTCGTTCATCAGGGCCACCATCTCGTCCGAGGTCGCGGCCGTCTTCACGCTGACCTTGCAGCCGGTCTCCTTCTCGAAGCCGGTCACCCAGTCGTAGTTCTTGTCGGTCTCGCCACGCTCCACGTAGCCTGCCCAGGCCACGATATTGAGCTGGCCTTCACCTTTGCCGAGCTCGGTCGGGGCGGCCTGGGTCTGGCCTGCCAGCAGGGCGGGGATCAGGGCCAGGGTCAGGGGGGTCAGTTTCATCTTGCTCTCCTTGCATGATCTGGAGCCATGCGATGCCGCAATAGCAATTAACATCCTGTTAACCAGTCATGAGCGTAGGAGAAGGCAGTGGTAATGAGAATTTCAATTTTTAACGCCAGAGGTATCTGCCAAATCGATATCGAGTGCAGATGAATCTTGTTTTTGATGGCAGTGTGGCGATCACCCTGAGGGTGCTGGCTAGCGGGAGACCGGCTGACGTGCCCGCAGCCGGCTCTGATCCCGCGCTATGTCGATGAACTCGCGGGCGGTCCAGTCGAGCCGCGAGCCGCGGCGCCACACCAGACCGATGTCGATGGCGGGGATGGGCTCCTTGATGGGGCGGGCCTCCACCCGCTCCTGCTCCAGAGACCAGGGGCGATAGGCAAAGTCCGGCAGCAGGGCGACCCCGAGCTGGCTCGCCACCAGGCTGCGTACCGCTTCCACCGAGGCGGTGCGCAGCACAGTGCGAGGGGAAATGCCGTAGCGGCGCAGGCCGGCCCCTATGATCTGATCCAGCTGATCGGCGGTGAGCGAGATCATGGGCTCGTCCCCCAGGGCCTTGAGGGAGAGGGTCGATTCCGCGCAGAGGGGGTGGTTGGCGGCGAGCCAGAGCCGCAGGGGGGAGCGGGTCAGCAGCTCGGTATCGAACGCCTCCTGGCGTATGGTGCGGTTGGTCATCAGTATCCCCACGTCCACCTCGCCGTTGACAATCTGATGCTCCAGAAACGGCTGCTCATCCTCCTTCACCTCGATGCGCACCGCCGGAAAGGCACGGCGAAAGCGGCCGATCGCCTCCGACAGGTAGTAGCCGGCCACCAGCGTCGTCACCCCTATGGTGAGCTGCCCCTGATCCTGCTGGGCTACCGCCTTGAGGGACTGGCCGGCTTCGGTCATGGCGCCGAGAATGCGCCTGGCATGGAGCAGGAACTGGTGGCCCTGGGCCGTCAGGGTGACGCCGCGCGGGTTGCGCTCGAACAGGGCGGCGCCGAGCTCTGTCTCCAGCTCGCGGATGGCGCTGGTGACCGCCGACTGGGAGATGTGCAGTTCGGCGGCGGCGCGGCTCACGGAGAAGCTGTCGGCCACGGCCACGAAGTAACGGATCTGGCGAAAGGTAAAATTCATCTGGGCATCCTGCCACGGGCGACGAGGTTGGCTGCCAGCTTAACCCCGAACTTCCTCCAAGCAAAAGGCGCCGTGATGGCGCCTTTATCATTATTTTTCCTGTTGCTAGCGGGAGCTGGCCGCCTCGATCACCGGCACCCGGTTCACCGCCTTGCCCAGGTAGGCGAGGGTGATGGTCACTATGATGCAGGTGAAACTGAGCCACATGTAGGGCAGGTAGTCGAGGGTGGCCACCCCCAGCACCCCGGCCATGAAGATGCCGTTGTCGCTCCAGGGCACCATGCCGCAGGTGAGGGTGCCGCCGAACTCGGCATTGCGGGAGAGGTTCTTGCGCGCCAGCCCCAGCCGGTCGTAGTTCTTGGCCATGATCTTGGGGGTCAGGATCAGCGACACATACATGGCGGAGCCGAACACGTTGGCCAGGAAGGCGGTGCCTATGGTGTGGCTGGTCAGGCTGCCGACGCTGTTGATGCGCTTCTCGAAGGCGCTGGCGATCACCGCCAGTATGCCGACCTTCTCCAGCAGGCCGCCAAAGCCCAAACCGAAGATGATGACGGCCACCGAGCCCAGCATGGACTCCATGCCGCCGCGACCCAGGATGTTGTCGATGAAGCCGACCCCTGAGGTGATGGGGAAGGGGCTGTAGGCGGAGTGCATCGCCTTGACCGGGTCCATGTCCTGGAACAGGATGGCCCACACCAGACCCAGCAGGGCGCCGAAGCTGATCACCGGGAAGGCGGGTTTGCGGTTTGCCAGCAGGCCCAGCACGAGGATCACCGGCACTATGGCCAGCGGGGTGATGTTGAACTGCTTGTCGAGGGCCTCCATCACCAGATTGACCTGCTCCAGGCTGACGTTGCCGGAGTATTGCATGCCGACCACGGTGAACAGGGCCGCCGTGATGACGTAGGAGAAGAGGCTGATGGGCAGCATCCCCTTGATGTGCTCCACCACGTCGACGTTGGACATGGTCGACGCCAGCACCACTGAGTCGGAGAGGGGGGAGAGCTTGTCACCGAAGTAGACGCCGGAGAGCACGGCACCGGCCACCAGAGGCGCAGGCACCCCCAGGCTGTGGCCTATGCCCATCATGGCGATCCCCGCCGTGGCGGCCGAGCCCCAGGAGGTACCGGTGGCCAGGGAGGTGAGGGAGCAGATGATCAGGGTCGCCAGCAGGAAGATGGAGGGGTGTATCACCTTGAGGCCGAAGTAGATGATGCTGGGGACTATGCCCCCGGCGATCCAGGTGCCGACCAGGGCGCCGACGGAGACCAGTATCAATATGGCGCCCATCCCCTTGGCGACGCCGTCGACGGCGGCCTGCTCCAGGGACTTGTAATCATGGCCTAGCCGGATGCCGAGCCCCATGATGACGAACCAGGCGATGAACAGCGCCAGCTGGATCGGCAGATCGAGCACGCTGGTGAACGAAAAGGCCAGGGCCAGAAAAATGGCCAGGCAGGCAAACACCTGCGCCATGCCAGGCAATCGGATGTGGTTTTGTTGGTTTTGCATAGATACTTCCTAAACTCTTGCTCGCCAAGGTCGGTCCCTCTCGTCCTGTGGATACACGTATCCCGAGGGGCCGGCCCAAAAAGAGGCCGCAATCTACCACAAACCCGGGGCGCAAAATCCCAACTTATTTAGCAAAAATGCATTAATGTTTGATAAATCTACTCATTAGTTGATCTCATCGGCGCTTTTTTTGAATATCAGGCGGATGCAGGGCAAATAGCCAAAACCCATAGAGAAGTCCGATTGCACTCCCCATAATCACAAACGATAATCGTTATCGTTTGATTCTGTGGGTAGCATCATCATGATCTGGATAGTGCGGTGTCTCTTGCTGGCAGCCTTGCTGGCGGTGTTGGGTTGGGGTCAGGACAAGGCGTACGGCCTGTGGAGTCTGGGCTTCTTGCTGGCAGCCTGGGTCATGCTGGAACCCAGGCTGAGGCCGGCGCTGATCCTGCTGCCGGTCGCGGGCATGACGGGGGTCGTCACCCTGCTCTGGCAGCAAAGCTGGCTATAGGAGCCGTTCAGCGGGAAGGAACGGCCTGGATCTTGTCATAGGCCAGGCGCAGTGAGGTCATGACCTTCTGCTCCATCTCGGTGCGTTCGGCATCCGTGGTGAAGTAGATCATGTCGACGTTGTGACGTATGTAGTGAGAGGGGAGCTGATTGAGGGTAAGGCAGCAGAGATCGGCCAGCTGGTAGGGGGTCAGTCTCTGGTTAAGTCCCTGTTTTTCTATCTCTTTGAGCACCAGATGCTCATAGAAGTTGTGAATGTCGGTATCCAGGATCATGGGAAAACCCCTGTGGTGGCATGGCATCCTCAACAGCATAGCCATGGCAGGTGCAAAAACAAAAGGCCCGTCACTTTCGTGATGGGCCTTTTGCAGAATGAATGGTGCGAAGAGAGGGACTCGAACCCTCACATCCGTGGGACACTAACACCTGAAGCTAGCGCGTCTACCAATTCCGCCACCTTCGCACACTGATTTTCTCCAGCTGGTTTTAAATGCGGTTGGAGCGCATTGCTCTGTGTTTACATGTCAGAATCATGGTGCGAAGAGAGGGACTCGAACCCTCACACCCGGGGGGCACTAACACCTGAAGCTAGCGCGTCTACCAATTCCGCCACCTTCGCACATTCGGGTTATCAGTCTGGATTTACATGCTGTCTGATAAAAGCATGGTGCGAAGAGAGGGACTCGAACCCTCACACCCGGGGGGCACTAACACCTGAAGCTAGCGCGTCTACCAATTCCGCCACCTTCGCACATTCGGGTTATCAGTCTGGATTTACATGCTGTCTGATAAAAGCATGGTGCGAAGAGAGGGACTCGAACCCTCACATCCGTGGGACACTAACACCTGAAGCTAGCGCGTCTACCAATTCCGCCACCTTCGCACATTGTCATCAATCTTGTTTTACATGCCATCGATGGAGCATGTTGCAGTATGGTGCGAAGAGAGGGACTCGAACCCTCACATCCGTGGGACACTAACACCTGAAGCTAGCGCGTCTACCAATTCCGCCACCTTCGCATCACTGCGGTGGGGGATTCTATAGAGTTTTGGGGGGCCGTCAACAGCCAAAGGGGACTTTTTTCGCTGTTGACGGATAAAGCCGTATCAAGGGCACAAAACTTCAGCAATCTGGGTCACGCCGGGGCCAGTGCATCCTGATACATCTGCTCGTACAGGGGAACAGAGTCGGCCCAGTCGAAGCGGGTGTGCATGGCATTTTGCTGCACGCGGGCAAACCGCTCCGGTTCCTGCAGGTAGTGGAGCAGGCTGCGGCGCATGGCATCGAGCAAGGTGCTGGCGGTGGGATCGTTGAAGCAGAACCCGGTCGCGTGCTCCGGTTCGGCATCCCAGTCCACCACTGTATCTTTCAGTCCGCCGACGGCTCTTACCAGTGGCAGGGTGCCATAGGCCAGGCTGTACATCTGGTTGAGGCCGCAGGGCTCGAACAGGGAGGGCATCAGGAAGAAATCGGCGCCCGCTTCCACCAGGTGGGCCAGACGGTCGTCATAGGCATTGATGAAGGCGAACCTGTCGGGATGTTGCTGGGCTATGGTCTGCAACTGGGCGGCGAGGGAGGGATCGCCGGAACCTACGATCACCACCTGCACTTGATGTTGCAAAAACTTGTCCAAGGCCGGGATCAGCAGGTGCACCCCTTTCTGCTCGGTCAGTCGGCACACCATGCCATAGATGGGCAGGTTGCCGACGGGCAGCCCCGTTTCCTGCTGCAGGGCCCGTTTGCAGGCGTGCTTGCCGGCCAGGTGGTCGGCGTCATAGGTGGCGGGCAGCAGGGGATCGAAGGCGGGATCCCAATCCTGGTAGTCGCAGCCATTGAGGATGCCGCGCAGGTCGCTCGCCCGTTGCTGGAACACGCTGGCCATGCCGTGAGCACCCAGGTGGGTCAGCAGCTCGCTGGCGTAGTTGGGGCTGACCGCATTGATCTTGTCCGCATAGAGCACACCGCACTTGAGCAGGTTGATGTGACCGTAGTCGTAGTTGATGCGCTGCTCGTAGTCCTGGATCTCCGGCACGGCCCAGAACTGCTGGCGATCGAACACCCCCTGGAAGGCCGCATTGTGGATGCTGATGACCGACCGGGTGCGTTGGAAGAAGGGATTGTGAGCGTGGCGCGTCTTGAGCAGCAGCGGCAGCAGGCCGGTGTGCCAGTCGTTGCAGTGAACTATGTCAGGGGCGAAGTTCAGCTGCTCGCAGGCGTGCAGGGCCGCCGCCGCCAGGAAGGCGAAACGCTCGCCGTTGTCGGGGTAGGCCTGATTGTTCTCGGCATAGAGCTGGGGCCGTTCGAAATAGGGCGGGCAATCGAGCAGATAGACGCAGATCCCGTCCAGTTCCAGCTGATAGATGCGATAGCTGATGTCGTCCCGCCCCTGAGGGGTGGGCAACCAGCGCGAGGCGAGAAGAACGGCCTCGTCCCGGCGCTTGAGCGTCTTGTAGAAGGGCAGGATGATGCGAACGTCGTGACCCCCCCGGGCGAGATGCTGCGGCAGGGCCTTGGCCACATCCGCCAGGCCCCCGGTCTTCACCAACCCCTCAACCTCAGAGGCTACAAACAGGACTTTCAGTGGGTTAATAGCCAACTCTTGCTCCCTTAGGTACCACGACGATTCCGCCTTCGGATACGGTAAATCGCTCTCTGTCATGGTCCAGATTCTCACCGATCACGGTGCCGGGTGCAATTTCAACGTTTTTGTCGATGATGGCGCGTCGAATTGAGCAGCCTTCACCTATCTTCACATCCCCGAGCAGCACGGATTCGCTGATGTGGCTGCAGGGGCCTATGTTGCAGCGGAAACCCAGGATGGAGCGCTGGATCTGGCTGCCCTGGATGAAGCAACCGCCGGAGATCAAGGAGTTGGCAATCTTGACCTTGCACTCATCGGTGTCGATGAAGGTGGCGGGGGGCAGGGGCGGGTAGTGGGTGTGCAGCGGCCATTTGCGATTGTAGAGGGAGAAGGGGGCATCATCGGCCACCAGGTCCATGTGCGCCTGCCAATACGAATCCAGGGTTCCCACATCGCGCCAGTAGACGTTGGGCTTCTCACCGGGGATGACGTTGGTGCTGTAGTCGTAGACATAGACGGGGGCGCGGGGGAACAGGCTGGGGATGATGTCCTTGCCGAAATCGTGGCTGGAGTTTTCCTCGGCGGCATCGCGCTTGAGCTCGCGGTAGAGCGCCTCTGTCTCGAAGATGTAGTTGCCCATGGAGACCAGGGCCTGGGTGGGATCCCCGGGGATGGGCTTCGGATGCCTGGGTTTCTCTTCAAAACCTATCATGCGCCCCTCCTGATCCACTTCGATCACCCCGAAGGCGCTCGCCTCCTCTATGGGCATGCGCAGGGCCGCCACGGTCAGGGCGGCGGCCTTCTGCTTGTGGAAGCTCACCATCTGGCTCACGTCCATCTTGTAGATGTGGTCGGAGCCGAAGATGCAGACGTGCTCGGGGTCGGAGATCTCGATGAAGCGCAGGTTCTGGTAGATGGCGTCGGCGGTGCCGTCATACCAGCGTTTGCCCATCCGCATCTGGGCCGGAATGGGATCGATGAAGCGATCCGTGATGCCGACTATGTTCCAGCCCTTCTTCATATGCAGGTAGAGGGACTGGGACTTGAACTGGGTGAGCACATAGATGCGCAGGAAGTCGGCGTTGACGAAGTTGTTGAGCACGAAGTCGATCAAGCGGTAGCTGCCGCCAAAGGGGACAGAGGGCTTGCTGCGGGTGGTGGTCAGTGGCTGGAGTCGGGTTCCTTCGCCACCAGCCAATATCATGGTGAGTATGCCTGCCATCGTATTTCTCTCCCTGAATTCATACCTTGAAAAGGTTTTCATGTTGCCGCGAAAAAACACCCCTAAAGGGGTGGTAAACGTTTTCTTGGTACCTTAGCAGATCCCGTCTGGCACTCTCTACTTGTTTTATTACAACCGTTGCACTTATTTAGGCTTTGCTCAGATACACCTTGAATTTGCCATCGCCGGCTATCACTTCGGTCCGTTTGAAGTGCGTATCCAGTATAGGTTGGTAACGCAGGAAGGCATTGGCGACTATGGTCAGGGCGCCATCGGCGGTCAAAAACTCGGGGGCCCTTGCCAGGAAAGTTTCGGTGGCGGCATAGAAGGTCTTGAGCCCGGCATGGAAGGGGGGATTCGAGACGATATGTTGGAATCTTTCGGCAATATCGGAATAGACATCAGAGGCATAGACTCGTCCCTGCAAGCCGTTGACCGCCAGGGTGCGGCGGCTGGACTCGAGCGCCAGGGCGCTGATGTCCACCATGTTCACCGTCAGTGCCGGGTTGCGTTTGGCCAAGATGGAGCCGATGACGCCGGCGCCACAGCCAAAGTCGAGCAGCTTGCCCGTCATGGGAGGGAGGCTCGCCAGCAGCATCTGGCTGCCGAGATCCAGCCCGTCGGCGCTGAAGACCCCCGGCAGTGCCATGACGGTCAGCTCGGTATCCCCGGCCTTGCACTCATAGCGGCTGAACCAGGCATCCAGCTCGAAGGGGGCGACCGGCTTGCCGAGCTCGCCGTGATAGAGGGAACAGCGGCGGGCGGAGTCGCGTTTTATCGG
This sequence comes from Aeromonas sp. DSM 116730, assembly GCF_046581335.1. Lineage (NCBI taxonomy): Bacteria > Pseudomonadati > Pseudomonadota > Gammaproteobacteria > Aeromonadales > Aeromonadaceae > Aeromonas > Aeromonas sp. DSM 116730. The sequence continues at coordinate 565,443 of NZ_CP144265.1, forward strand.
CTTCTCGCCATAGGGGGCCAGCAGCTTGTCGGCCCCGTTGATGCCGCCCCGGTTCTCGCCGGCGAGGAACAGGTCTGCACCGCTTTCGAGCAGCGGCGCCATCATGGCCAGCAGATATTGCGCCTCGGCCTTGGCCTTGGGCATCAGCAGCAGCAGGGCATCGAAACGAGGGGCGCCGCCGAGCTGGTGATCGAACAGGATGCGCTCACCCAGGGCCGCCTGCTGGCTGAGGAAATAGCAGTAGTCTGTGGTGAAGACCGTCAGGGTGTCGGCCAGCTCGGCAAGCTGACGAGGGTAATCATCTTCCATGGCGCCACACACCAACAGCCGTTTGCCGACAAAGAGGGCTTGATTACGTTCCAGCATCTGGCTGACGGCACTGACAGGACGGCTCATTGGGACTCTCCACGCTTTTTTGGGCGGCCATTATACATGGCCGCTTTCGCCTTGACATTTATGCTGTGTTCCCGAAATATGCCCAGACACCTTATTTATCCAGAGATGATGCAATGCGGTCATGCGTATCGAAACGAAAGCATAAACACAGCCTGACATTCGGGCCTGCTGGCGTGCGCGCGTAACCTCTCATCCCTGAGACGATTCAAGCCCCGGTAGCGACCCCCGTACCGGGGCTTTTTATTGACCAATCCATCTGTTTAGGAGAAGGAAATCCCATGTTTCAAGGTTCGATAGTTGCCCTGATCACTCCATTTCGACAGGGCCAGCTGGACGAGGCCGCACTGGCTCGCCTGGTGGAGTGGCACATAGAGCAGGGGACCCATGGCATAGTGCCGGTCGGTACCACGGGGGAGAGCCCGACCCTGACCCACGACGAGCATTGCCGGGTGGTGGAGCTGGTGGTCAAGCAGGTGGCGGGACGGATCCCTGTCATCGCCGGTGCGGGGTCCAACAACCCGGTCGAAGCCATCGAATACACCCGTTTCGCCGAGCAGATGGGGGCGGATGCCACCCTGCATGTGGCCGGTTACTACAACCGCCCGAATCAGGAAGGCTTGTTCCACCACTTCAAGGCGGTCCATGACGCCACCACCAAGCCCATCATTGTCTACAACATTCCGCCCCGCGCCATCGTCGATGTGCAGCCGGCGACCCTGGCCCGCCTGGCCGAGTTGCCGCGCATCGCCGGCGTGAAGGACGCCACCGGTGATCTGGCCCGCCCCTGGACCGAGCGTCAGCTCATCAAGAAGCCCTTTGCCTGGCTCTCCGGTGAAGACGCCACCGCCGTCGCCTACAACATCGGTGGTGGCCAGGGTTGTATCTCGGTGACGGCCAACGTGGCCCCCAAGCTGGTGGCCGAGGTCCAGAACCTGACCCTGGCCGGCGAGTGGCAAGCCGCCCGCGAGCTGCAGGACAAGCTGATCCCGCTGCATCAGGCCATGTTCGCCGAGCCGAGCCCGGCCGGTGCCAAATACGCGGTCTCCCTGCTGGGTCTGTGCAGCGAGGAGTGCCGTCTGCCGGTGATGCCGCTGTCTGACGCTACCCGCGAGCGGATCCGCGCCGCCATGCAGGCGTTGAATCTGTTGTAAAAACTGGGCTCTGGATCTCGCTTTTGACTGCCAGGTCAATTAATGGCCAGGCTTTGCCGATATACTCGCTTGGATACAACCAAGGATGAATTGGCATGCAAGAATGGGATCCGGAGCACTTCACCAGTTTTGAACATCTCTGTGAAGTGACCTTGGCCGCGGTCAGAGAAAAGACCGAGGCCGAGCAGATCTATCTGTGGCTGCGGGCACCGACGCCCCAGCTCTATCACTACAGGCCCGAGCAGGGCTTGCTCTGCCTGAGCGCCGATCTGCTCGGCTCCCTCGACCTGCCCCTCCTCTTCATAGAGCGCTCCCTCGATCTCGGCCAGTTGCTGGTAGAGCCAATCGCGCCGTCCAGCGCCATCTGGGAGAGCGTCGAGCCTGAGGCCCCGCGCCTGCGTGCCTGCTTCCCGCTCAAACGCCACAAGGGGCTGGAGGCCGTGGTCTATCTGGAAACCCGGCGCCGCCTCGATCGCTTGCCAAGGCGCCAGCAGCAGAGCATACAACTGCTGATGCACTACCTCGCCGCCGAGCTGGAGAGCCGGCGGCTCGCCGGTCAGGTCGATTTGGAGCGGGATCAGCGGATCCATACCCAGGCCGACCTCGTCCGCAGCCAGGCCCTGCAGGACTCCTTCCTCAGCATGCTGCAGGCGCTGCACCAGGTGGGGGTCAAGCTGTCGCGCTGTGACAGCGAGGATCGCCTGCTGCACGATGCCGTGGTGCTGGCGCGCCAGGAGTTGCAGTTCGATCGCATCGCCATCTTCCTGACGGACAGCGAATTCAAGACCATGCACGGGACCTGGGGCACCAACGAGGCGGGTGAGCTCATCGACGAGCGCCATTTCATCAGCCCCATTCCGGAGCACCCCACGGTGCAGGAGGCACTGCGCCGCAAGGACTATGTGCTGGTGCTGGAAGACACCCCGCTCTATTACGAGAAGCAGGAGGTGGGGCGCGGCTGGAATGCCATGGTGTCGCTCTGGGACGGGGGTACCCCCATCGGCTGGATCGCCGCCGACAACCTGCTCTGGCGCCGCCCGCTCAAGGCGTATCAGAGCGAGATCTTCAAGCAGTATGCCGCCGTGCTCTCCCAGTTGCTGATCCGCCAGCGCACCCAGGCGGCGCTCGAGCGTTTCAACCGTGACCTGGAGCTGCGGGTGCAGGAGCGGACCCGGCAGCTGGCCGACACCAACCGGGCGCTGGAGGAGGCCAACCGGCGTCTTTCCTTATTGTCGCTGGAGGATCCCCTGACCGGGATCGCCAACCGCCGTCAATGGGATATCACCATGGAGCGGGAGTGGGAGCGGGCCCGTCGCCATCAGGGGGTATTGGCGGTGCTGATGATAGACGTGGATGAGTTCAAGTCCTACAACGACCACTTCGGCCACGGCAAGGGGGATCAGTGCCTGCAACGGGTCGCGGCCCTGCTGCAGGAGACGGAGCGGCGGCGCACCAATCTGGTGGCCCGCTATGGCGGCGAGGAGTTCGTGATCCTGCTGTGCGCCCCGCAACACGGGGAGGCGGAGCGACTGGCGGAACAGATCCACCAGGGACTGGAAGCCCTGCAGATCCCCCATCCGGCCTCCCGGGTGGCGGCGACGCTCACCGTCAGCATCGGCTTCAGCTATCTGATCCCCTCCTCGGACAAGGGGTGGCAGACCCTGACCGAGCAGGCGGATCAGGCGCTCTATCACGCCAAGTCCCAGGGGCGGGCCTGTACCCTGGCCTATCGCTGACGCCGGCCCTCTCTCCTTTGTCGCGGCATCAGGGGGCGGCCCTCTTCCTCGGCATAAATGTGGTCGCAAGCGTTTCTCGCCCCTTGATGCGTGGCGATGATTCCCGGGTCTGGCTAGAATGGGGGCCCATTTTCCACAGACAGATCCTGCACCATGACCCTCTCCGGATTTCAAGGCCTGGTCTTCGACCTCGACGGCACCCTGGTGGACTCCATGCCCCTGCACCTGGCCGCCTGGGAGCATACCGCCCGCGAGTTTGGCTTTCAGTTCGATGCCGACTGGTTTTATGAGCTGGGTGGCATGCCCAGTCGCAAGATAGCCTTGCTGGTGGCCGAGGTGCAGCAGATAGCGCTGGATCCGCTGGTGGTGACGCGTTGCAAGACGGAGCACTACGTTGCCAACCTGCACAAGGCGACCCCCTTCCCGGCCATGCTGGATCTGGTCAGGCGCTATCACGGTCTCATCCCCATGGGCATAGGCACGGGTTCACCCCGCATCAATGCCGAGGCCGTGCTGCGCAATACCGGGCTGGATCGCTACTTCCCCGTGGTGGTGACCGCCGACGATGTGGAGCTGCACAAACCCCACCCGGATACCTTCCTGCTGGTGGCACAGCGACTCGGAGTCGAGCCTGAGGGCTGTCTGGTGTTCGAGGACACTGGCATAGGGGCGCAGGCCGGTGAGGCCGCGGGCATGCAGGTGTGCATGGTCAAGGAAGGGAAGCCGGTCGGATTGACCTACTGAGCAAACGGGTTGGCCATCGAGGCCGCCTGGGGGAGAAGACCCACTCTCATACGGGACAGGCATGACATGAGAGTGGGGATGCGCGTCGTCACCGATTGACGCAGCGGCAAGCTCAGAGCGAGGAGGAGGCGAGCATCACTGCTCGCTGCTACCGCCCTGATTGTCGTCATAACGGCTCGGGCCGCCGTGGGGGCGCGGGGCCATGGAGACCCGTGGCTTGCGGGCGCGCTGGATGCTGACCGCCGGGCGACCTGAGTGCATGGCGATGGTGGAGATCTTGGCCTTGTAGACCAGTTGCTGATTGCCATGGGCATCGGTCAACAGCACGCTGTACTGGTCGAAGCCGCTGATGGTCCCCTCCAGCTTGATGCCGCTCACCAGGAAGATGGCGACCTGACTGCGGTTCTTGCGCAACCAGTTGAGGGCAGAATCTTGCCCGTTCCCAAGAGAGAAGGCCTGCTCGATGGTGGAGTAGCTTGGGGATTCAGTTGTCATAAATTATTGTCCCGCGGAAAAAAAGTGGCGTTTGATTGTGCTAAATGGTCACAGGCTTGTCAAAGTCATTCTCACCCCGCCGCCAAAGCATCGGTGAACAGGGGCTGATGTGCGGGGGCTTGAGCAAATCTGCAGATAAATATGCCCCTCTTCCCTGGATGCAGAGTCGATCGATGCAACAAGACCCCCATTCCAGGCCGCGCCTATGCCTATGTATCTCGCGTCCCTTAAGGCCCTGTACATGAACAGGGCTGGTGGTTAGCGGCGGTGGCTGCAATAATTGGCGCCTCTGGCCGTTCGCGGCCTCATGCTGGGGTCTTATCTTGCATCCGGTTTCACACCAACACCCAATTACCTATACCCATGACGCGACCGCGTGCGAAGAGTGTGACCTGCTGGTGCCGGCCACCGCGCTGGCCGTGGGGGAGACGAGCAGCTGTCCCCGTTGCGGTCACACCCTGAGTGCACACCTGCCGCAGCAGGAGCGCAGGCCCATCGCCTACGGCTTTGCGGCGCTGATCATGTTCGTGCTCTCCAATGCCTTCACCTTCATGTCCTTCTCGGCCAAGGGAGTGGGGCAGGAGATGACCTTCCTGCAGTGCATCACCACCCTGGTGGATCAGGGCTATCTGTTTCTGGGGGCCGTGCTGAGCCTGACCCTGATCGGCCTGCCACTGGTCTATATCGGCTCCATCATGCTGGTGCTCTGGCGGCTCGACAAGGATCTGCACAGCAATGCCCTGCGCTCCCTCGGCCGACTGCTGTGCCGGATCAAGCCCTGGCTGATGGTGGATGTCTTCCTCATCGGGGTGCTCATCTCCCTGGTCAAGCTGATGGGCATGGCGGACGTCAAGATGGGGCTCTCGTTCTGGGCCTTCGTAGGCTACACCGTGCTGCTGATCAAGATGATCTCGTCCCTGGACCGGATGTGGCTGTGGCAGCGGCTGTTCGGCCCGACCGAGGTGAGGGAACTGGATCCCGAAGCCAGTGCCCTGGCGTGCGGGCTGGTGGGTTGCCACATCTGCGGCGCGCTCAATGACGGCGCTGCCCATAGCTGTTCCCGTTGCGGCGATCATCTCCATCACCGCAAGCCGGGCGGTCTGAACCGCACCTGGGCACTGCTCATCACCTCAGTGATCCTCTATATCCCTGCCAACCTTTATCCCATCATGGACACCGTCTTTCTGGGGGACGACACTCCCTCCACCATCATGGGTGGTGTGGTGTTGCTCTGGGCCATGGGCTCCTACCCCATAGCCGCGGTGATCTTCTTCGCCAGCGTGGTGGTGCCCCTGGTGAAGATACTGGCACTGCTGTGGCTCTGCTACATGGTGCAGCGTGGCCGGGTCGGTTCTCCCCTTGGCAAGCTCAAGCTCTATCGCATGACCGAATTTGTGGGACGTTGGTCGATGATCGACGTCTTCGTGGTGGCCATATTGGCTGGCCTCATCCGGCTCGATAATCTGATGACCATCTACCCGGGCCCCGCGGCCATTGCTTTTGCCGGGGTCGTTTTGATCACCATGGTGGCCGCCATGAGTTTCGATTCCCGCCTGATCTGGGATTTACAACAAGGAGAGCGCGAACGTGAGTGAGCGTAAGACGAGGTGGAAACCGGGCTCTGACTTTATGAGCTCGGCCGCCGCTATCTGGATGGTGCCACTGCTGGCGCTGTTCATCGGAGCCTGGATGCTGTTCCAGCACTGGTATTCACAGGGCCCCAGTTTCACCCTGACGGTCGCCACCGCCGAGGGCATAGTGGCGGGCAAGACGGTGATCCGCTCCCGCGAGGTGGAAGTGGGTCGCATCGAGGCGGTGGAGCTTAGCGATGACTACAGCCATGCGGTGCTCAAGGCTCGTCTGACCAATGCCGCCGCCGGCATGCTCAAGAAGGACAGCCAGTTCTGGGTGGTCAAACCCAGGGTCGGGCGGGAAGGGGTGTCGGGTCTTGGCACCCTGCTCTCCGGGGCCTACATCGAACTCGCCCCGGGCAAGAAGGGCAAGGCGCGCGGTGAATACGCCATGCTGGACAAGCCCCCGCTCGCCTCAGTGGACGCCAAGGGGCTGAGGCTCTCCCTCAGCAGCCGCGATGCGCGTGCCCTGGGGATTGGCTCCCCCATCAGCTATCAGGGCTTTACCATAGGCCAGATAGAGGAGGCCAAGTTCCTGCCCGAGAAGAGCGAGATGCAGTATCAGCTCTTCATCAATGCCCCCTACGACATCCTGGTGAGCAGCAACTCTCGCTTCTGGCTGACGCCGGGCTTCGAGGTCTCCATGAGCAGTGAGGGGATGAAGGTGAAGATGGACTCGCTGGAGAGCCTGCTGGACGGCGGCATCACCATGGGGCTGCCGCCAGGCTGGACACCCGGTGAGCCGGTCAAGCAGATGGACAGCTTCACCCTGTTCCAGGACGAGGCGAGCGTGCTGGCCGGTAGCCTGGATCAGTTCATCGACTACGTCTTCCTGTTCGAGGACAACGTGGGTGGCCTGCACCCCGGGGCGGCGGTGCAGTACCGCGGCATCCGGGTCGGCACCGTCATCTCTGCCCCCTACCTCATCGACGACAAGGGAGTGCAGATCTTCAAGAGCCGGCAGATCCCCGTGCTGGCCCGCATCGAGGTACAACGCCTCTCCCATCGCTACGCCAACGCGGAGCGGGAGCAGTGGCGGGCCCTGTTCAGCAAGCAGTTCAAGGAGGGATTGCGGGCCAGCCTCAAGACGTCCAGTCTGTTGACCGGCGGCAAGGTGGTGGATCTCAACTTCTATCCGGATGCCCCTGCCTATGAGCCCATCAAGCTGGCAGGCTATCAGGTGTTCCCGACGGTGCAGGCCGGGCTGGATCAGATAGAGCGCAAGGTGAACCTCATCCTCGACAAGTTTGTCGACATGGACATGGCCACCACCCTGACGCAGGTGAATACCACCCTGGCGACCCTGGACAAGACCCTCAAGCACATCAAGGCCGTGAGTGCCAATCTGGAGCAGTTCACCGGTCAGCGTTCGACCCAGCAGTTGCCCGAGTCGCTCAACCAGAGTCTCAAGCAGTTGCAGGAGACCCTGCAGACCTATGATGCCGGTTCCCAGACCAACCAGGAGCTGCGTCAGTCGGTGCAGTCTCTCAATCAGCTGATGGGGGAGTTGCAACCCCTGGTCCATTCACTGAACGAGCAGCCCAGTTCGCTGATCTTCGACCGCTCCCGTCCCCAGGACCCTGAGCCCAAGCGAGGAAAATGATGATGTCCCTGATTTTGCCAACCCCTAATCGAGAGGCCAAATTCGTAGATCTTCGACCGCATCCATTCCCCCAGGATCCTGAGCCCAAGCGAGGAAAATGATGAAAAAACGGATGATGACCCTGGCCTTGCTGGGCCTGCTGGCGGGATGCAGCTCCGCCCCTACGGCACTGCACTACTACTCGCTGGACGCGGAGATCCCGCAGTCGAATGGCGTCACGGCGCAGCCCCAGCACCAACTGGTGCTGCGTCCTGTCGCCCTCTCTGGCCAGCTGGATCGGATGAGTCTGGTCTATCAGCTGGAGGGCAAGGAGCTGCACTTTGCCGAGTACCATCGCTGGGCGGGTTCGCTGGATGCCCAGCTGAACCAGCTTACCCTCAATGGCCTCTCCAGCAGGCTGCCGAGCTGGGTGATACGGCAGGATGGGGCCCGCAAGGGACCCGTGCTGACCATCTCGGTTGAACGCTTCCAGGGACGGCACGATGGCCGCGCCCTGCTGAGCGGCCGCTGGCGCTTGCTGACGGAGGAGGGAGTGGTACTGCGGGACGTACCCTTCCAGCAGGAGCGGGTCTTGCCGGCCGATGGGTATGGTGCCCTGGTCGACGAGCTTGGGCAGGGCTGGCAGCAACTGCTCGATCAGATAGCGGCGGATGTGCGCACCCGCAGCTGAATGGGACAGTGAAAAACGGGAGGCCTAGGCCTCCCGTTTTGTTATCTGACGCTGGGGTTATTGCTGAACTTCCGATACCCCTTGTACCTTGACCTCTACCCGGCGATCCGGGGCCAGGCAGACGATCAGGTCACGTCTGGACTGGTTGGTGCAGCTCTCGCCAGTGACAGGAGAGCTCTCGCCGTGCCCTTCCACGTTGACCTTGCCGGCAGGCAGCCCCTTGCCAACCAGATAGTCGGCGACTGTCTGTGCGCGCTGCTCGGACAGCTTCTGGTTATAGGCATCGGAGCCGAGACGGTCGGTATAGCCGATGACGGTGGCAGAGCCATCCTTGGGTCTGGCTTCCTCAATCTGGGTGTAAAGGGTATCCAGTGCCTGGCCGGCTTCCGGCTTGAGGGTGGCCTTGTTGAAGTCAAACAGCACATCCGAACTCAGGGTGAACTGCTTGTCGACCACCACGGGCTCGGGTGCCGGGGCCGGGGCTGCAACCGGCATGGCCGGCGGGACCTGGCCGAAGCGATAGACGGCGGCCAGGGAGAGCAGGCCGTTGTCCATGCGCAGGCCTGTGTCTTCACGACTGCCGTAAGGGGTGCTGTATTGGTACTCGAGACGAGCTGCCCAGTCCAGGTTGAAGGCGTACTCGGCGCCAAGCGCACCGACGAAGGTGAAGTCGTTGTCGTTGTCCAGCTTGTCACTGCTGGTCCAGCCGTAACCACCGCCGACGCGACCATAGAGATCCAGGTTTTCAGCTACCGGGAAGCCAAGCTTCAGGGTCAGCTGCGCCAGCTGCGCCTCGACATCGTCGTTGAAGGCGGCCGCATTCCGGGTGCCGTTGTATTTGAGCTTGCCAAGGTAGTCGTAACCGAGCTCGATCCCCAGGTTCTGGTTGATCTGGTAACCGGCGAAGACACCGGCCCCCACTTCGTCATCATCCTTGTCTTCGGTGGAGATACTGTTGCTCTCGTCGACGCCGTAGAAGTTGGACCAACCCAGTTTGGCACCGCCATACCAGGTATTGTCTTGTCCGGCTGCCTGAGCGTTGGCCGCAAGCAAGCCTGAAACCAGCAAGGTAATCAGTGTTTTGTTCATATGAAGCCTCTGCAATTTGTCTGTGGGAGAGATCGAATTTGTGTCGCCTCGCCTCATGGGTTGGGCTTGTGTCCAGCCACAACATGTTTAAACGTAGCTCGCTTTTTAAAATCCACAAGCAACTGATATAAAACATATTGTGATAACCATCTGCATCATAGAGGAGTCGGCTGATGACCGTGGGGGTATGACCCGATTCTGTGATGAGTGTCATACGAGTTTTGTTGGTTCGCTGTGGGAAACAACTGGCTCCAATAAAGAGGCCGACGTGAAGTCGGCCTTTTGCATCTGCTTGCCCATCACTGGGGGATGAACTCGTACTCCCGTTCGATGAAGGTGGCGGCGCGCTCGCTCAGGGCGGCGTGCACGGCCGTGGTCGGGTGGACCTGATCCCAGAACATCTTGCCTTCACAGTTGAGCTCGCTGGCGCTGCGGCGAGCCATCGGACTGGCAACGGCCTGAGCCAGCAAGGGGTTGCCGGCGATGGCGAGGCGCTCCTGCGCATTGAAGGGGGCAAGCTGGCTGTCGGTGGCGGCGCTGCGGGACGAGAACGGCTTCCACACATAGCCCCCGCCGTAGCAGGCGTTCTCTGTGTCACTCAGGCCGAAATTCTGCGGATCCCGCAGCATCTCGGCGAATTGCTTGTCGATCTCGAACAGCTTCACCATGCCGGTAGGGGCCAGCTGGCGTGCCAGGTTCAGCAGCAGCTCGTTGTGATAGCGGGAGACATGGCTGGCTGCCTCCACCACCTTCTGGCTGCGGGCCGAGGGGTTCTGGCCCAGATCCGGCAGGTTGAACAGCAGGATCTGTTTTGCCCCATGAAGCACCATGCGGTTGGCCGAGTCGCTGATGACGTCGCGCACCCGCCTGGCGTCCAGTTCGGTATTCCAGCCATAGGCCAGATAGTCGTTGGCGCCGACCCAGAGGATCACCAGATCGTCCTCCTTGAAGCTGTCCTTCTCCAGGAACTGGGTGATCTCATAGTCCAGATTGTTGATGACCTGATACTTGGGGTTCCAGGAGATCTTGTTGTAGGCCACGGCGGTGGCGCCCCCCTCCGCTTCATTGACTATTTTCAGCCCCGGGAACGGCTGGGTCAGCCGCTCCAGCCAGACGGGGCCGTTGGAGAAGCGGCCCTGGTAGTAGGGCGGGCTGGAGGGAAGATAACCGCGCATCTTGCCGTACATCTTGCCGGTGTCGGAGAGGCTGTCGCCGAACATCACTATGCGGGAGAAGGGGGGACGCGTCTCGGTGGCATGGGCCGTCAGGGCTAAGAGCCCCAGTAAACACAGAAGCCATTTGTTCATCTTGCTGTTCTCATGGAGTGGATGCAGGCGCTGCCTGCGGGCTGTTCCTCGAAGGCAAGGGGCTGGGGACCCCTTTGCCAGGCTGCACGGTATCCACTCGAATACAATCTTGCAGCAAGCCATGGGCATTAAATCGATTGCGGTCACACTGGTCTCCCCTGGATGGGGGAGGCTTCACGTTTGTTTCACGCCAGCCCGGGCAAGATGCCTGCATACCCCAATGACAGGAGCGTGAAAATGAACAAAGCAAAGGTAATCGGCCTGGTGGCCCTGATGTCCGTCTCTTCTTTCGCCATGGCGGCCTATACCGGTCCCCAGGAGCAGAACAAGGTTTCGGTCGCGCAGTTGAAAGACGTGGCAGATGATCAGTGGGTGACCCTGGAAGGCAAGCTGGTCAAGCACCTTGGCGGCGAGAACTACACTTTCCGCGATGAGAGCGGCGAAGTGGAAGTGGAAGTGGACGGGGACGTGTGGCGCGGCGTCGAAGTGGGCCCGAACGATCTGATCCGCATCCGCGGCGAGGTTGACCACAGCTGGAACAAGACAGAGGTAGAGGTCGAGCACCTGGAGAAGGTAGGTGCCGCTCCCCAGAGCAAGGGCGGCTTCATCGCCAAGTAAGTTCGCAGACCATGCTGACAGCAAGGGCGCTACATAAGCGCCCTTGCTGTTTTTGTGTCTGCCGTCAGCCCGCCCGGACGGCGACGGTACGCTTGAACCCCTTCTCGGCCTGATTGACCTTGTAGAGGTAGCGACGGGCCTCCGCCTTGGGGTGCTGCTCGGTCAGCACCTGATAGACAGCCTCGGGAGAGAGGCGGTTAATCATGTCAGGGGCCGCCTTGCGGTTGCTGGAGAAGGTGTTGAGCACCCCGCCCGCGCCGCCGTTGTAGGCGGAGATCACCGCATAGCGACGGGATTGGGGATCCTGGATATCCGCCAGATAGACGGTCTGCAGCAGGTGCAGATAGGCAGTCCCCACGTCTATGTTGTAGGCCGGATTGAACAGATCCTCCCGGGTCGGCTGGCCGTTCTTGCCCTTGACCCGCACATAGACGTCCCGTCCGGCGGTGGCCGGGATCACCTGCATCAGGCCATAGGCATTGGCATGGCTGACCGCATAGGGGTTGAAGCTGCTCTCTGTCTTGATCACCGCATAGATCAGGCTCTCGGCGACGCCGTATTTGCGGGAGGCCTCGCGGATGATGCTGGCGTACTTGTAGCCGCGCTTGTCCTCATGGTTGGCCACCATGGGGATATCGACGAAGAAGATGGTGCGGATGCCGAGGGTGCGTTTCTTCATCGCGCTGGCCAGCAGGTAGTCGGCATAGCGCTCCGCGCGCCAGCCGGAACGGATGGCCTGACCCTGGGTGTCCAGCACCTGGCCATAGAGGAAGGGTTCGCCACCCGGCATGATCTCTCTATCCGAATAGAGATCCACTTCCGCGGGATCGTCCGGGGTCAGCAGCGTCTCTATGATGGCGCGGCGCAGGTGGGCGCGGGGATCTATGCCCGAGACAGTCTCCACCATGATGTGGCCGCTGGAGAAGTCGACGTGGGCCCGGCTCTTGTATTGATCCGTGTATTTGACGTAGTCAAACTTGCCCGCAAACAGTGCCTCGCGTCCCCATATCTCGTTCACGTTATGGGAGAGCGCACTGATCATGTGTTCGAAGCCGCGGATGTCCTTGCCGTTGACCAGATCCTCGTCTTCTGCCCCGGGTTTGGGAGAAGAGGAGCAGGCAGAGAGAAACAGCAGGGCGCACAGCAGCCAAAAAATTCGACCCATAAGATCCTCAAACTGGGCGGTGGGGCCGCCCGTCACTCATTTGCCTTGAACCAGAAGAGGCCAGCCGTCGATGGGCACTCAACCTGGATCACGGGGACAACACATTGGCACAGTGCCGGGAGCCCCATGGCCGCAGATGCCGGGCTTCGGCACTCTGCGCCCTGCTCGCCGACTCGGTTTACTGGCTGGGAGGGGTGTAACCGTCGATGGCCACTTCACCCGCTTCAAACAGGTAGTTCACCATCTCTTTTTCCAGCAGTTGGCGATGCTCGAGATTCATCATGTTCAGCTTCTTCTCGTTGATCAGCATCACCTGTTTCTTCTGCCATTCGGTCCAGGCTTCCTTGCTGATGTTGTCGAAGATCCGCTTGCCGAGTTCGCCGGGATAGAGTTGGAAATCCAGGCCAGGACCCTCTTTTTTCAGACGCTGGCAAAATACGGTACGGCTCATGTTGACCTCTGTGGTTGTAAGTCCGGGTAGGCGAGCAGGCGGGCCGTGGCGGCCGCCAATCCCACCTCGGCAGGATGGCGTAAGTTATACCAGAGTCGGGAATCCGCTTCCATGAGCAAGGGCGGCGGCGGGGCAGCCATTTCGATCAGCAAGGGCCGAATATCGAGGTGGAAGTGACTGAAAGTGTGGCGAAATCCAGCGAGCTCCCGGTAGCCGGTCTCATCGAGTCCCAGCCCCTGCAGGCGCCCTTCGATCTCGGCCAGGGACTCCACCTGGGGGAAGCAGTAGAGGCCGCCCCAGATCCCCTGGGGGGGCCGTTTCTCCAGCAACAGCTGGTCGCCGTGGCGAATGATCAGCATGATGCCGTTGCGGGCCGGAATGCTCTTCTTCGGTTTGCTGTTGGGGTAGGCGGTGGGGTTGCCCTGCGACAGCCCCTGGCAATCGGCCTGCACCGGGCAGCGTTCACAGGCGGGCTTGCTGCGGGTGCAGACGGTGGCGCCCATGTCCATCATGGCCTGGTTGTAGTGGGCCACCCCGAGCCGCGGGGTGAGGCGGGTCGCCAGCTCCCAGAGATCGTTTTCCACCTGCTTCTGGCCTGGCCAGCCCGGCAGCGCCAGCCAGCGGGTGAGCACCCGCTTGACGTTGCCGTCCAGAATGGCGTGGGGCTGACCCAGCGACAGGGAGAGCACGGCCCCGGCGGTGGAACGGCCTATCCCGGGCAGGGCCATCACCTCGTCCAGCCGCTCCGGAAACAGGCCGCCGTGCAGATCGCGGATCTGCTGGGCCGCCTTGTGCAGGTTGCGGGCACGGGCGTAGTAACCGAGCCCGGTCCAGTGGTGCAGCACCTCGTCGATGGGGGCGTCGGCCAGCGCCAGCACATTGGGGAAGCGGGCCATAAAGCGTTCGTAATAGGGGATCACCGTAGCGACCTGGGTCTGCTGCAGCATGATCTCGGAGACCCAGACCCGGTAGGGGGTCTTGTCCTCCTGCCAGGGCAGGGTCTTGCGGCCGTGGATCTGGTACCAATCCAGGATCCGGGTCGCGAAAGTGCTGTTATCTGAATGGCTCACGGGGTTCTCATGTTTTGATTAAAAAGGGGAGCTCTCGGGCTCCCTCTTGAAATGCCGGCCAGGCCCGCAGGCCCGGCTTGCCATTGTGGCTCGCTCAGCCGCGCCAGTCCTGCAGCGCCTTGAGGCTGACATGCTGACCGCCGACCTGCAGGATGATGTAATCCTGGGCGATGGCGACCAGCAGCACCCCGGGGGCGACTTCGCTGCCCTCGTGCAACTCCCGCCCGTTGAGCACCACGGCGCGTTTGGCCGGGTCGGAGGAGAAGTTGTGGGCGCCATAGGTCAGGGGAGGTACCTGCTGCTTCAGCGCAGGATCCAGGGCGCTGATCGGCATGGCGCCGGACTGGGGCTGGGCCTGGGGCGCCGTCTCTTCCACCAGGGGGGTGTTGTTGAGGGCCATCATGATGCGCTCTGCCAGACTCTGGGTGCCGTTGCTGGCGGTCGCCGTCGCGGTGGGTGCGGCAGCGGCTTTGGGCTGCACCACGGGTTCTGGCAGGGGCGGAGGCAGCGGGCGGGTGATCATGGGTCTGGGCTCGACCCGCACGAAGGGGGGCGTCACCACCTCCTTCACCTCGATCTGCTGTTCTATGGGCTTGAGATGATAGAGGTGCCAGCCGTAGTTGGCGGCCGCCCCCATGATCAGGGCAAGGGGCGCCAGCAGCCACCAGATCCAGCGACGGTCAGGCTCCTCCTCCTGGCTCACGGGCAGGCCCATGAGGGGCATGTGGGGGGTAAACTGGGGCTGATCGGCGCGGCGCAAGGCCTTGAGCAGGGTAGACATCAGGAGGCCTCCTCCACCAGGGGATCCATGGCGTCATCCACCACGGCATCCAGATCGACAGGGGTGCTGGCACGCAGGGATTCATCCTCCAGCCTCGGCATGGGTTCACCGGCCACCACATTCAGGCGCAGCAGGGTATTGCTGCCGGCGATGCCGTCCGGGGTCAGTCCCTGCTCGCGCTGGAACTGCTGCAGCTTGTTCTTGAGGGTGGCATCGAAGCGGCTCACCTTGCGATCCGGTTGCTGCATGGCGCGGCTCAGCGCATTGTCCAGCCACTGCACCTGGGTTGCACCGGCATTGCTGCCGATCAGGGTCACCCCGCCCTTGGGCATGCGCCACAGCAGGGTATAACTGCCCCCCCAGGCGTCGGACAGCCACTGCCTGTCCACCTGCCAGCTCTGATTGCCGATGAGCAAGGAGGCCTTGTCCGGCCCCAGGCTGACCAGGGTGGCATAGTAGAGGCCGCCGGTCTCGTCGGTCAGGCTGATGAGGGCCGGGTGTTGCAGGGCCTGCAGTTGTGCCAGGCTGGCTTCCCCCTCCTGGCAGCGCAGCCCGGCGCGGGGGGCGTCGTCACAGGTCGACTCCTCCAGCTCGGTCTGGTAGCCCCACACCCTGTAGAGATTCTGCATGGCCACACCGGGATCCAGTGCCTGATTGATGGCGCGGGTCAGCTGCTCCTGCTGCTCAGGGGTGTCATCCACCTTGACCGGCACTTCCACCTTGACCAGGGGGCGGGTCGGGAAGACCCCGAACCACTGCCAGCCCCACCAGCCGGTGGCGACCAGCAGGGCGCCGGCCAGCGCGACCAGCAGACCTGACTGCCAGGTGCCCTCGTCGCGAATGCCGCTCACCTCATAGGCAGACTGACTGATGTCACCGTGCACTATCTTGTGGCTGCCGCGGGCGAAGGCGGCGATCAGGGCGCGATCGCAGATGAGGTTGATGAGGCGCGGGATGCCGCCGGAGAGGCGATGCAGGGTCTGGATCGCCTTGGGGGTGAAGATGGGCTGGACGCAGCCAGCCACCTGCAGCCGGAAGCGCACATAGGCATCTACGTCCTGGCGGGAGAGCGGCAGCAGGTGATAGCGGGCCGTGATGCGCTGGGCCAGCTGGCGCAACAGGGGCTGGCGCAACATCTGTTGCAGCTCCGGCTGGCCGATGAGCACCACCTGCAGCAGCTTCTTCTCGTCTGTCTCCAGATTGGTGAGCAGTCGCAACTGCTCCAGCACGCCGGGGAGCAGATGCTGGGCTTCATCCACCAGCACCACGCTGCGCTTGCCTGCCGCCAGATTGGCCAGCAGGTGATCGCGAATGAGATCGAACAGCTGCTTGAGGCTGGCCTCCTGGGCATAGGGCAACTGGAACTCGTCACAGATGGCCGCCAGCAGATCCCGCTCGGTCAGGGAAGGATTGAGGATGTAGGCGATCTCGGTCTGGGCGGGCAACTGCTGGAGCAGGCAGCGGGAGACTGTGGTCTTGCCCGTGCCCACTTCCCCCGTCAGCAGCACGAAGCCGCCACCGTCCTGCAACCCGTAGTTGAGGTGGGCGAGGGCCTCCCCGTGACGTTCGCTCATATAGAGGTATTTGGGGTTGGGCGAGATGGAGAACGGGGGCTCCGACAGACCGAAGAACTGTGTGTACATAAGGATCCATTCCATTGTTATGGGCGGCAGGTTAAAGCCTCCCCAGAGGGATGTCAAAGACCCGGACGCCATAAGAGGGGCATCATAGCCGGTGCCCCAAATGCCTGAGGTGATCGCGCCCGGATTATGGCAATAAGCGGCCATCTTCCGGTGCTTTCTCCCGGGGCAGCGGGCGGGCCTCTTGCGGGCGCATCGTCTATGGCGGCCAAAAGCGGTATCATCGAGGCAGGTTTATCGAGGGAGAGTGCGCGTGCAGATTTATCTGGTTGGGGGGGCGGTCCGTGATCGCCTGTTGGGATTGCCCCAGGGGGACAGGGACCATCTGGTGGTCGGTGCCACAGTGGAACAGATGCTGAACCTGGGGTTCACCCAGGTCGGCCGCGACTTTCCGGTGTTTCTCCACCCCAGCACCCAGCAGGAGTACGCCCTGGCGCGCACCGAGCGCAAGCAGGGGCAGGGCTATACCGGCTTCGTCTGTCACGCCGCCCCCGAGGTGACGCTCGAACAAGATCTGCTGCGCCGGGATCTCACCATCAACGCCATTGCCGAAGACGAGAGCGGGCAACTGCACGATCCCTATGGCGGGCTCCGGGATCTGGAGGCGCGGCTGCTGCGCCACGTCTCCCCGGCCTTCGCCGAGGATCCCCTGCGCATCCTGCGGGTGGCGCGCTTCGCCGCCCGTTTCCATGAGCAGGGTTTCGTGGTGGCCCCCGAGACCCAGGCCCTGATGCGGGAGATGACCGACGCCGGCGAGCTCGCCCACCTGACCCCGGAGCGGGTCTGGAAGGAGCTGGAGAAGGTGCTGCTGGGGCAGACTCCCAGGGTCTTCTTCGAGGTATTGCGCGACTGTGGCGCCCTCAAGGCGCTCTTTCCCGAGCTGGATGCCCTGTTCGGGGTGCCGGCCCCCGCCAAGTGGCACCCTGAGATAGACACCGGCATTCACACCCTGATGGTGCTGGATCAGGCCTGCCAGCGCTCCCCGGATCTGCCGGTCCGCTTCGCCGCCCTCTGCCACGACTTTGGCAAGGGCCTGACCCCGCCCGCGTTCTGGCCGAGCCACCACGGCCACGGCCAGAAAGGGTTGCCGCTCATCCGGGATTTCTGCGAGCGGTTCAGGGTGCCGAACGACTGTCGCGATCTGGCCCTGCTGGTGAGCGATCTGCACACCCACATCCACATCGCCTTCGATCTCAAGCCGCCGACCCTGCTGAAGGTGTTCGACAAGGCGGATGCCTGGCGCAGGCCGGAGCGCTTCGCCCAGCTGCTGGATGCCTGCCGCGCCGACTTCCACGGCCGCACCGGTTTCGAAGAGAAGGTCTACAGCCAGCCGGACTATGTGGCCCAGGCCCTGGCTGCGGCCCAGGCTGTGCCGGTCAAGGAGATAGTGGCGGCGGGCTTCAAGGGGGAGGGGATCCGCGAGCAACTCGCCAAGCGCCGGCTCGATGCCATCAGCCGGGTGCGCGACGAGTGGACCTTTATCGAGGAATAAGCGCCTCTGCAGGGTCGATGAACTAAGCGTCAGCGACCGTTTGAGGTCAGAGGCATAAAAAAGCCCGGGTCACTGACCCGGGCTTTTTGCTGTGAGGTTGCTTAAGAGAAGCAGGCCTGCAGCACGTAGAAGATGGCGATGGCCAGGATGGCACCTGCGGGCAGGGTGATGACCCAGGAGACCACGATGTTGCGCAGCACCCCCAGGTTCAGGGCGGCTATGCCACGGGCCAGACCCACCCCCATCACGGCACCCACCAGGGTCTGGGTGGTGGAGATGGGCAGACCTGTACCCGAGGCGATCACCACAGTGGCGGCGGTGGCCAGCTGGGCGGCGAAGCCACGGCTCGGGGTCAGGTGGGTGATGCCGGTGCCGACGGTGGCCATCACCTTCTCACCCATGGTGGCCAGACCGATGACGATACCTATGCCGCCAAGGGGCAGGATCCACCAGGCGATGTGGGAATTGCCGGTGATCTGGCCGGCACTCTCGACTGTGGATACCACGGCGGAGAGCGGACCTATGGCGTTGGCCACGTCGTTGGAGCCGTGGGCGAAGGCCATGGCACAGGCGGTGATCACCATCAGGATGCCGAACACCTTCTCCACGTTGGCGAAGTGCATCTTGTTGTCATCCTGCGGGTTGTACTGCTGACCGCGAATGTAGAACCAGCCACCGATGGAGAGGGTCACCGAGATGGCGATTGAGAGCAGTATCCCCTCGCCGTCGCTCAGGTGCAGACCGACGTGGGTCAGCCCCTTCTTGATGGTCACCAGACAGATGACCAGCGCGGTCAGGAACATGTAGAAGGGGACATAGCGCTTGGCGTTGGCCAGCGGGTTGTCGGTGTTGAAGATGAGCTTCTGCACGCTGATGAACATGAAGTAGGCGATGATGCCCGAGATGGCCGGTGTGACCACCCAGGAGCCGACTATGCCGCCAAACTTGCTCCACTGCACCGCTTCCGGGCCGACGCTCACCACGGCGAAGCCGACGATGGCCCCTATGATGGAGTGCGTGGTGGAGACGGGCCAGCCGAAGTAGGAGGCCAGGATCAGCCAGAGGCCGGCCGCCAGCAGGGAGGCGATCATGCCAAGCACCAGCAGATCCGGGGTATCGGTGAAGGCATTGGTATCTATGATGCCGTTGCGGATGGTCGCCGTGACTTCGCCACCGGCCAGATAGGCACCGGCGAACTCGAAGATCATGGCGATGATGATCGCCTGACGTATGGTCAGAGACTTGGTGCCGACCGATGTGCCCATGGCGTTGGCGACGTCGTTCGCACCTATGCCCCAGGCCATCAAAAAGCCGAACAAGGCCGCCACGAGCACCAGGGTGGTGCCGTAATTTGCGATAATGTCCATTAGTAGTGTTTACCCAGTCAGTCGATTACGAACGAGCCAGCATCAGTTCCAGACGGGCGCCAACGCGCTCGGCCTGATCAGCCAGGTCACCTACCCATTCGAGGATCTTGTAGAGGAACATAACGTCGATCGGATTGTACTTGTGCTCAACGGCTTGCAGCTGTTGGCGCAGCCCGATCTGCATGGTGTCAGTATCGTCCTCGATGAGATCCAGCTGATGGATCATCTCGGCAACCATTTCAACTTCACGTCCTTTAAAGCCGGTTTCGAGCAGCTCATCGAGTTCTCCGATGGCTTTTTCGGCTTGGGCGGTCGCATCGATACAACGTTTGAGATAGGCCATGAAATCGGCACGCATCTCGGTGGGGAATTCCATTTTGCGGCCAAGCATGCGGCCGGAAATATCCTTGGCACGGTTGGCAATCTTGTCCTGTTGCGTCAGCAGTTCCAGCAGATCGGTACGGGCGACCGGCAGAAACAGACCGCGAGGCAGTTTGAGGCGAATTTCGCGTTTGAGAATGTCCGCTTCTTTTTCCAGCTGGGCTATCTGTTGCCGGATTTTCTCGGCATCTTCCCAACGGTCTTCGGCAACGGCATCAAAGAAGGGAACCAATTGCTGGGAGCACTGGTGAACCTTGACGATATGCTTCTGCAGCGGCTTGATGGGGGACTTGGCAAAAAGACCCAAAATAGTATTTACTGGCATGGCCAAACCTGTGTCGGTGAAAAAACACTCGATACGATTTTATGAGGGGCGCAGGATAACCGAACTGTGCCATCAATAAAACCGTGAATTAATCCTTATCTATCGCTGGCATTATATCCTCGCGACCCGGATCATGCCCCCCAAAGTTGCCTGCCTGCCCGGAATGACTATGCAAACTGAGATCGAGATAAAGTTTTTCGTCACCAGCAATATTCAAGAATCTCTCTCCAACTTTCTGAATTCACTTGAAATTATCTCCTCTGAGCAGGTCAGGCTCGGCAATGTCTATTTCGATACGCCCAAGCTGGATTTACGCTGGCTCGACATGGGATTGCGGATCCGCCGCAGCGATCATTTTTCCGAGCAGACGATTAAATGCCGTGGCCAGGTGGTTGGCGGGCTGCACGCCAGACCCGAATACAATGCCCCGGTGAGCGGGGATCTGCCGACCCTGTCCGCCTTCCCTGATGGCATCTGGCCGAGTCTGGCCGTGCGCGACGAGATCCAGTCCAGTCTGGTGGCCCAGTTCAGCACCGACTTCCTGCGCCGTCACTGGCTCATCGCCTTCGAGGGGGCCCAGATAGAGCTGGCCTGGGATCGGGGGGAGATTGTTGGCACCCTGGGGCGCACCGAGATCGACGAGCTTGAGCTGGAGCTCAAGTCAGGCGACGCCCGCGCCCTGTTCGGGCTGGCCGCGCGGTTGGCGGAGCTGGGGGGCGTCCGGTTGGGGGCCCAATCCAAGGCGCAGCGGGGCTATCGGCTGGCGGGGCTCGGCAAGCCCCTGACGGCGCAACCCTTGCCGGATGTCGGCGGGCTAGATGGCAAGGCTTGCATCACGCTCGGCCTGCAGCTCTGGCAGCATCACGAGCAGCTCTGGCTGGAGTGCGGGGACGAGGAGCGGCCGCTGGCACTGCAAGGGATGCTGCAGGGTTGTGAGCTGGTGGCCGAGGCCGCCGAGAACCTGGCGCAGACCCCTGCCTGGTTGCCCGCACTTAGGGTGCAGCAGCGCTTGCTGGCAGGGGCGGGGGAAGAACGGCTTTCGGCCCTGCTGCACGGCGCCGATCTCGTGGGCCTGCAACTGGCCATAGCGGCCTGGTTGCACCTGGATTCTTGAGGGTTCAGGTTTGCACTGAATGCAAAAAAGGTGAGCCCAGGCTCACCTTTTTGTTTGCTGATGGAAAGTGCCCGTCGGGCTCAGTTCACCACGGCCACGTTGATGCTGCCATTGCCCTGGGTCATGCGGACCCGGGCGCCGGGCACGAAGGTGGGGCTGGCCTTTTGCACCACGACGATGGATTCACCGCTCTCTTTCTTGATCTCGAGCTCGACGCCATCGACCTGGTTGAGCTTGTCACCGGCAGCCTTGCCTGCGGCGGCACCTGCTATGGCACCCCCGGCGGCGGCGATGTCGCTGCCGCGACCGCCGCCTATGGTACTGCCGAGCAGGCCACCGACCACGGCGCCGCCTATGGTGCCGATCAGGGAGTTCTCATCGGCCTGGATCTTCACCGGACGGGTGGAGATGATGGTGCCGTAGCTGACGGTCTGGACCTGCTTGGCGCGATCCTTGGTGTAGACATCGCCGGAGTAGACATCGCTGTTGGCACAGCCGGTGATGGCGGTGGTGGCGGCCAGCAGGGTGACGAGAGCGATACGTTTCAACATGATGGGCCTCCTGGGCGGGCATCGGGTTAATCGGTTTGATGCAATCCACTCTACGCCAACCGGATTGTGCATTAAACCCGCAAAGTGTAACCAATTATGTGACCTGAACGGCGGTCAGCCCACGAAACGGGTCAGGTCAGGGCCTTTTCCAGCAGCAGGCGATCCTCCCCGGGGCCGAAATAGCCGGACTCCTCGGCCAGCAGGGCGTAGCCGAGGCGCAAGTAGAGGCGCTGGGCCGGATTGGCCGGATCCACGGTCAGCCTGACTCGCGCCACCTGCAGCTCCGCCAGTGCCTGCTCCACTCGCAGCATCATGCGCTCGGCCAGGCCAAAGCCGCGGGCCTCGGGCCGCACCGCCAGAGAGAGCAGCCAGCCCTGCGACCGATCCTGACCCAGGCCCCCCAGGGCATAACCCAGCAGCCTGCCCTCCAGCTCCGCCACGACCAGCAGGGCGGGCCACAGATCCATGGCCTGACGGAAGAAGAAGGCGGGGTAGACATCCTCCCCGAAGACGTCGGCGTCTATCTGCCAGATGGCGTGCATGTCGGCGTGGGTGGCAATGCGCAAAACGGGGGACGGCTGCATCTGGGCTCCTGTGGTGGCGGCTGCCGGGGGGCAGTCAAAAGAGGGCACAGGGTAGTGGGCCCGTCAGGCTGATGCAAGCGGGTCTGGTTCGGAGGGCGGGCAGGGGAGATGAACAGATCGCGGCGCCCGGTAAGGGATATCGGCTGCTCTGAGGGCAAAAAAACAGGGCCCGCAGGCCCTGTTTCACCGGACAACCTCGGTTGTCTGCGATCAGATGAGGCGGGTCGCCTGCTCCAGCCAGGCGAGATCCTCGCCGTCCAGCAGCGGGCTCAGGCGGCGGTAGACCTCGGCATGGTAGTCGTTGATCCAGCGGAACTCGGCCTGGCTCAGCAGGCTGCGATCGATGAGGCGGGTATCGAACGGAACATAGGTCAGCCGTTCGAAGCCCAGCATCGCCAGCTCGCCCACCTGCTCCAGCTCGGTCACCACCACCAGGTTCTCGCAGCGGATGCCGAAGCCGTTTTCCCGGTAGTACCCCGGCTCGTTGGAGAGCACCATGCCCGGTTGCAGGGCCACCAGGCTGCCTTTGGGGGCGATGCGCTGCGGGCCTTCGTGCACGCTGAGGAAGTGGCCGACCCCGTGGCCTGTGCCATGGTCGTAGTTGTAACCGGCCTGCCACAGGGGCATGCGGGCCAGCACGTCGAGCTGGATGCCGGCGGTGCCACGGGGGAAGCGGGCCTGATCCAGCGCGATATGGCCCTGCAGCACCCGGGTGAACATGGCCTTGTGCTCGTCGGTGACTTCACCGACCTTGACGGTACGGGTGATGTCGGTGGTGCCGTCCAGATACTGGGCGCCGGAGTCCACCAGGTAGATGCTGTCCTGACCGAAGGGGCGCGGGGTGCCGTTGGTGTGACGGTAGTGGCACATGGCGGCGTTGGGGCCCAGCGCCGATATGGTGTCAAAGCTCGGCTCGACGTAGTGATCCTGCTCGCGGCGGAAGGCTTCCAGGCGATCGGCCAGGGTGCCCTCATCCATATCCTGATAGTCACCGGAGGCGATAAGGCGATCCAGCCAGGCCAGGAAACGGGTAACGGCGACGCCGTCGCGCAGATGGGCGCGCTGCATGCCGGCCAGCTCCACGGCGTTCTTGCACGCCTTGGGCAGCATGGTCGGATCCTGCCCTGCCACCAGGATGGCGCCCGCCTCTTCCATGGTGAGCTGGGTCCAGGCGTTGGCGGTGTTGGGGTCGGCCAGCACCTTCTGCTGATCCTCGCCGATGCGCTGCAGCACGTCACCCAGCTTGTCGATGGGGTAGACGGAGACATCCTGCCCCACGTGACGGGTGAAGGCGATGCAGTCGATCTTGTCGGTGTCGACGAAGAAATCCATGCTGGTGTTGGCGTAGAGCACCGCAAAGCCCAGCACCACCGGCAGCCGCTCCACGTCGCGGCCGCGCAGGTTGAGCAGCCAGTTGATGGGCTCTGCCTGGGTCAGCAGCACGGCATCCAGCCCGCGCTTGCGCAGATCTGCCGCCAGCAGCTCGCGCTTGGCCTGGCTGGACTGGCCCGCCAGCTCCTCGCTGTAGAGGATGACAGGGGTCTTGGTCGGGGCGGGGCGATCGCTCCAGTGCAGATCGATGGGGTTCTCTTCGACCCGAACCAGCGCTATGCCACGTTCGCTCAGTAGCGCCTTGGCACTCTGGTACCAGGCGAGGCTGTGCAGGCGGGGATCGAAGCCGACCCGGGCGCCGGACGGTAGCTGCTCTGCCAGCCACTGGACGTGGGGATCTTCGTTCAGGTGAAGAAACTCAAACAGCTCGGCCGGTGCCTGCATGCGGGCCTGCACCGTATAACGACCGTCGACGAACAGGGCCGCCCGCTGCGCCAGTATGATGGCGAGGCCGGCGGAGCCGTTGAAACCCGTGATCCAGTCCAGACGTTCGGCATAGGCGGGAATGTACTCCC
The DNA here is from genome assembly GCF_046581335.1 of Aeromonas sp. DSM 116730. Taxonomy (NCBI): domain Bacteria; kingdom Pseudomonadati; phylum Pseudomonadota; class Gammaproteobacteria; order Aeromonadales; family Aeromonadaceae; genus Aeromonas; species Aeromonas sp. DSM 116730. The sequence goes on from NZ_CP144265.1 coordinate 589,711, forward strand.
CCAGGTGCTCGTCGTCGTGGGGAACGATGAAGGCGTCCAGTTCCAACGTGGCCAGAGTGGCCCTGACCTGGGCGACGCGGGTTTCAATAATCTCGAAATGATTCATGTCGTTATTGCCAGATTGTGATGATGTGAGTGTTCACTGATTGTGGCCGCTTGCCAGGATCTGTCGGATCGACTGGCCTGCCGCCTCGATATGTTGCTTGAGCAGGACCACGGCCTCGTGCTTGCGGCGGGCGCGGCACAGCTCCAGCAGGTGGGCGTGTTCGCGCTCGGCCTTGTCCACGCCGCCCTGGGCGAACAGCAGTTCGAAGCGCACGTAGCGATCGCAGCTCAGATTGATCTGGGCGATGAGATCCAGTGCCTGGGGACGATTGGCGGCCTGATAGAGGGTGGCGTGAAAACGGTGGTTCAACTCGGCCCAGTGCTCGATCTGGGTGCCGGACTCCAGCGCCAGATCAAACTGGGCCAGGATGGCTTGCGCCTTGGCGAAGGTCTCCTCCGTCATCAGGTCGACGGCGTGGAACAGGGTATCGGCTTCCAGCAGCGCCCGCAAATAAAAGAGCTCCTCGATGGCCGAGGCGTCCAGCATGGTGACCACGGCGCCGCGATGGGCCTCGAACTTCACCAGCCCCTGCGCCTCCAGCTGCATCAGCGCCTCCCGCACCGGAATGCGGCTCACCGCCAGCTCCTTGGCGATGGCGTCCTGGCGCAAGGGGGCGCCGGCGGGAAACTCCCCACGCAATATCCGGCCGCGGAGGTTCTCCATCACCATCTGGGTTCGGGTCTTGTAGGGTAGGGTCATGCTTGAGTCACGGGCAGGTTGCAAAATTGTATATTGTATAAAGTTTGGCTGAATCTAACGCGCAACCGTCGGCAAGGCAAGGCATGGCAGGGGCCAAAGGTCGGGTATTGGTCAAAAAAATACCGGCCAGCAGGGCTGACCGGTATGGGGTTGTCACCTGGACGGGGCGCAGCTTACAGCTGCGGGCCCGCAGCGACCAGGCGTTTGCCTTCGTCGTTGTCGGTGAAGCGCTCGAAGTTCTTGATGAAGCGCTGGGCCAGATCCTGGGCCTTGGCGTCCCACTCGGCCTGGTTGGCATAGGTGTCGCGCGGGTCGAGAATGGCCGGGTTCACATCGTGCAGCTCGGTCGGCACTTCCAGGTTGAAGATAGGCAGCACCTTGGTCGGCGCCTGCTCGATGGAACCATCCAGGATGGCATCTATGATGGCGCGGGTGTCCTTGATGGAGATGCGCTTGCCGGTGCCGTTCCAGCCGGTGTTGACCAGGTAGGCTTCGGCCCCTGAGGCTTCCATCCGCTTCACCAGCTCCTGACCGTACTTGGTCGGGTGCAGGCTGAGGAAGGCGGCGCCGAAGCAGGAGGAGAAGGTCGGCGTCGGCTCTGTGATGCCGCGCTCGGTACCGGCTAGCTTGGCGGTGAAGCCGGACAGGAAGTGGTACTTGGTCTGCTCCTTGGTCAGCTTGGCGACCGGAGGCAGCACCCCGAAGGCGTCGGCGGTCAGGAAGATCACCTTGTTGGCGTGACCCGCCTTGGAGACCGGCTTGACGATGTTCTCGATGTGATAGATGGGGTAGGAGACGCGGGTGTTCTCGGTCTTGGAGCCATCATCGAAGTCTATGGTGCCGTCGGCGGCGACCGTCACGTTCTCCAGCAGGGCGTCGCGACGGATGGCGTTGTAGATATCCGGCTCGGCCTCTTTGGAGAGCTTGATGGTCTTGGCGTAGCAGCCCCCTTCGAAGTTGAACACGCCGTGGTCGTCCCAGCCGTGCTCGTCGTCACCGATGAGCTGGCGCTTGGGATCGGTGGAGAGGGTAGTCTTGCCGGTACCGGAGAGGCCGAAGAAGATGGCCACGTCCCCATCCTTGCCCACGTTGGCGGAGCAGTGCATGGAGGCGATGCCGCGCAGGGGCAGGAAGTAGTTCATCATGGAGAACATGCCCTTCTTCATCTCGCCACCGTACCAGGTGCCACCGATGAGCTGCATCTTCTCTGTCATGTTGAAGGCGACGAAGTTCTCGGAGTTGAGACCCTGCTCCTTCCAGTTCGGGTTGGTGCACTTGGCACCGTTCATCACCACGAAGTCCGGCTTGAAGGTCTTGAGCTCTTCCTCGCTCGGGCGGATGAACATGTTCTTCACGAAGTGCGCCTGCCAGGCCACTTCTGTGATGATGCGCACCGCCAGGCGGGTGTCCGGGTTGGCGCCGCAGTAACCATCCACCACGAACAGGCGCTTGCCGGAGAGCTGTTTGGTCACCAGGGATTTCAGATCTGACCACACTTCCGGGGTGATTGCCTTGTTATCGTTCTTGCCCTGGTCAGACCACCACACAGTATCCTGGGTGGTGCCGTCCTTGACGATATATTTATCTTTCGGGGAACGACCGGTGAAGATGCCGGTGTTGACATTGACGGCGCCGAGTTCGGTAACGACGCCACGTTCGAATCCTTCCAGGTCTGGGCGGGTCTCTTCTGCGAAAAGCTGCTCATAGGAGGGGTTGCGAACGATTTCCTGGCTGTTTTTGATACCGTACTGGTCCAGTTTCAGTTGTTGTGCCAGGGCGGGTTCTACCACGATAGTCATTATGTTCTCCTGGGTTCAGAGGTGTGTAGGGTTCTATCTGGCGTCCATACTACTACCTAGGTGGTAGTTTTTAGCGATCGCCATCAAACTTTATAAAATAGGGTATTTTTTTGTTATTTAAGTTAAAGGCGGGTTTTGCCCGCCTTTATTTAGTGTAACTTGTTTGCATCATTACCGGGAGCCCCGCTGAACAGGGTTTCGATGTCTATTCCATCAAATTGGTAGTGAGCGCCGCAGTAATCGCAGTGCATGTCGATCTTGCCGAGCTCCTGCACCATGGCCACAGCTTCCTCTTTCTCTATCTGCAGCAGAGCCCCTTCGCAGCGAGCGCGGGAGCAGGTGCAGCGGAACTCGATCGCCTGGGGATCGAACACCCGTACCTTGTCTTGATGGTAGAGGCGGTAGAGGATCTCTTCGGCCTCCAGACCGAACAACTCTTCATCCTTGATGGTGCTGGTGAGCTGGATCAGGTGGTCGAAGTCGGCGCCGTGATCCTCGCTCCGGGCGGGCAGCTCCTGCAGCAGTATGCCGGCAGCGCGGGGCTGGCCCTGGTGATGGCCGGTACGGATCCAGAGCCGGGTGGCGAGTTGCTCGGACTGGGCGAAGTACTGCTCGAGGCAGGTCGCCAGGGTGTCGGCCTCGAGGGCTATGATGCCCTGATAGCGCTCGCCCTCTTCAGGGGTGATGGTGATCACCAGCTGGCCGTTGCCTACCAGGCTCTGCAGCTTGTCGTCGGTCGGCAGCTCCCCTTCATAGCGGGCCACGCCGCGCAGTTGCTGGTTGTGATCGCCGTTGATCACCGCCAGACGCACCGGACCGTCCCCTTGCAGCTGCACAGTGATGGAGCCTTCGAACTTGAGGGTGGCGGTCAGCAGGCTGGTGGCGACCAGCAGTTCACCCAGCAGTTTCTGTACCTGGACCGGGTAGTTCTGGGCATCGACGATGTGACGATAGGTACTATCCAGTTGGACCAGCTCCCCCCGGACTTCGTACTCTTCGAACAGATAGCGATACAGGAGATCTTGGTTACTCATCATGCTTTCCTAGGGTTTTCTGGGGGAAAAGATAAATACATTGTTAAACAGGTGGTTAGGAACTAATTCCCGCTCCTGTCGTCATAAAGGGGCCACAAGGGCGAGTCAGTATTGCTTGACCTTGATCAGCTGGCGTCGCTCCTGCTTGTCGGGGCGGCGCTCCGGGCTTGGGGCGAACTGGCTGTTGAAGCGCCTCGCCTCGCTGTTCTGGGCCCGTTTCTTCAGGCTCTCCTCGGTCTCTTCATAGAGCTGCTGGGCCAGGGGGGCGGCCTTGCGCTGCTCGCTCACCTCGAGCACCCGCACCTCCCGTTCGTCCTGGCCCTGCCAGAAACGGACGAGGGCGCCGACCTCGACGGCCTTGCCCGGTTTGCTGCGCTGGCCGTTGTAGTGCACCTTGCCGCCGTCGATCTGATCCCGCGCCAGGCTGCGGGTCTTGTAGAAGCGTGCCGCCCACAGCCACTTGTCGAGGCGGACCTGAGTGCTGTTTTGTGCTGGATTCGACATGGATCGGCTCCGGGATGGCTGAAAAGGGAGCCTGATTATACCAGAGGCAGGGCCCGGGATAGAAACAGGGGGAGGCGGGGTGTGACGGAATCTGAATTTTCACAGCTTGATCCCATCCGGTCGGTTGTCTCTGGGTCCATTGCCGTACACAATAGCCAACCGATTTGGATGCCAGAATATTTTGATAAAGATGACGCTACCGTTCAGGGATGACTTGTTGAGCTCCCTTCTGGCTCGTTGCAAGTCAGTGCCACTCTCCCGTTTCAGCCAGCCTCTGTTCTGGCTGCTGCTGCTGTTGCTGGCCCAGCAGTGCGCCGTGCTCACCTGGCGTCTGTTCGATCTCACCCAATCCCCCCGGCCGCTGCCCTGGCAGCCTGCGGTCACTCCGGGCCAGGGCACCGGACCTGCCCGCCTCGATCTTGGCAACCTCAGCCGTCTCTCCCTGTTTGGCAAGGCGCCGCAGCCCAAGGGCGACAAGGTGGCAGATGCCGTCGCAGCCGATGCCCCCAAGACCCAGCTCAATGCCCAGCTCAACGGGGTGCTGGCCAGTACAGAACCCAGCAAGTCCATCGCCATCATCGCCCACAACGGCCTGCAGAACTCCTATGGCATAGGGGATTACATCGACGGCACCCAGGCCAGGATCCGTCAGGTGTTTGCCGACAGGGTCATCATAGCCCGGGACGGCCGTGACGAGACCCTGATGCTGGATGGGGAAGAGTACGGCAAGCCGCTGCCCAAGGTGACGCGACAGGGGGCCGAGCTCTCTTCCGTTCGCAGCGAATTGATGAGCAATCCTGGCAAGATCACCGATTATCTCAATATTTCTCCGGTCCGGGTGGATGGTCGCATGGTCGGCTATCGCCTCAATCCGGGCAGCAATCCTGAAGTGTTCAATCAACTCGGACTGGTCGCCAACGATCTGGCGGTCAGCATCAATGGTCTGGATCTGCGGGACAACGCACAGGCCATGCAGGCGATGCAGCAAGTGGCGGGCGCCACGGAAATGACCGTCACCGTCGAGCGGCAAGGACAGCTCTACGACGTCTATGTCGGCTTGTCAGAATAATGAATTGGAGTAGCACCAAGAATGATAAATAAAGGGAAGGGCTGGCGTCTGGCCACTGTGGCGGCAGCCTTGATGATGGCTGGCTCTGCCTGGGCCACCGAGTATTCCGCCAGTTTCAAGAATGCCGACATCGAAGAGTTCATCAACACGGTCGGCAAGAACCTGAACAAGACCATCATCATAGAGCCCTCGGTGCGCGGCAAGATCAACGTCCGCAGTTACGATCTGCTCAATGAGGATCAGTACTACCAGTTCTTCCTGAGCGTGCTCGACGTCTATGGCTTTGCCGTGGTGCCCATGAACAACGGCGTGCTCAAGGTGGTGCGCTCCAAGGATGCCAAGACCTCGGCCATCCCTGTGGTGGATGACAGCAACCCCGGCGTGGGTGACGAGATGGTGACCCGGGTGGTGCCGGTGCGCAACGTCTCGGTACGGGAACTGGCGCCCCTGCTGCGCCAGCTCAACGACAACGCCGGTGGCGGCAACGTGGTGCATTACGAGCCCTCCAACGTGCTGCTCATCACAGGCCGCGCGGCCGTGGTGAATCGTCTGGTCGAGGTGGTGCGCCGAGTCGACAAGGCGGGTGATCAGGATATGGACGTCATCAAGCTGAAATTCGCCTCCGCCGGCGAGATGGTGCGACTGGTGACCAACCTCAACAAGGATGGCAGCAATCAGGGGACCAACGCCTCCCTGCTGCTCTCCCCCAAGGTGGTGGCCGACGAGCGTACCAACTCAGTGGTGATCAGCGGTGAACCCAAGGCCCGTGCCCGCATCATCCAGATGGTGCGCCAGCTCGACCGGGATCTGCAGAGCCAGGGTAACACCCGGGTCTTCTACCTCAAATATGGCAAGGCCAAGGATCTGGTGGACGTGCTCAAGGGGGTCAGCTCCAGCATAGCGGCCGACAAGAAGGGCGGCGCGGCCACCACAGCCACCGGTGGTGGCGCCAGCATAGGCGGCGGCCAGCTCGCCATCTCCGCCGACGAGACCACCAATGCCCTGGTGATCACCGCCCAGCCGGACGTCATGGCCGAGCTGGAGCAGGTCATCGCCAAGCTCGACATTCGCCGCGCCCAGGTGCTGGTGGAGGCGATCATCGTCGAAATCCAGGATGGCGATGGCCTCAACCTCGGGGTGCAGTGGGGCAACGCCAACGGCGGCGGCACCCAGTTTACCAATACCGGTCTGCCCATAGGGCCGGCCATCATCGCGGGCAAGGATTACAAGGACAACGGCAACACCGACGGGCTCGAGAACCTGCTCGGTGATTTCAGCGGCATGGCGGCCGGTTTCTACAAGGGGGATTGGGCCATGCTGGTGACGGCGCTCTCCACCAACACCAAGAACGACATCCTCTCGACCCCGAGCATAGTCACCATGGACAACAAGGAAGCCTCCTTCAACGTCGGCCAGGAAGTGCCGGTGCAGAGCGGCTCCCAGAGCTCCACCACCAGCGACCAGGTGTTCAACACCATAGAGCGCAAGACGGTGGGCACCAAGCTGGTGGTGACGCCCCAGATCAACGAAGGGGATTCTGTGCTGCTCAACATAGAGCAGGAAGTCTCCAGCGTGGCCCAGACCCAGGCGACGGGTACCGCCAACCTGGGCCCCACCTTCGATACCCGTACCGTCAAGAACGCCGTGCTGGTCAAGAGCGGCGAAACCGTGGTGCTGGGCGGCCTGATGGACGAGCAGACCAAGGAGCAGATCTCCAAGGTGCCAATATTGGGGGATATCCCCGTGCTGGGCTACCTGTTCCGCTCCACCTCCAACACTACGGCCAAGCGCAACCTGATGGTCTTTATCCGGCCAACCATATTGCGCGATGCCAACGTCTATTCCGGGGTCTCCAGCAACAAGTACACCCTGTTCAGGGCCGAACAGTTGAACCTGGCGGCCGAGGAGGGCTATGCCACCTCGCCCCCCCGCCAGGTGCTGCCGGCTTATGGTCAGGATGTGATGCTCTCCCCCGAGGTGCAAAAGCAGATTGACCTGATGAGGGCCCAGCAGCAGTCCACCGCCACCGGGGCCAAAACCCAGGTGCAGGGGCAACCCTTCGTGCAGGGTCAACCCTGATGGCGAGCTACTCACTGGACGGGGTCGCGCAACCGGCGGCACTGCCCGAGCTGCCGTTTGCCTTCGCCCGTAACTTCGGGGTGATCCTGACCGAACGCCAGGGCGCCCCCGTGCTGCTCTGCCGTCAGGGGGTGACACCGCAGACCCTGCTGGAGGTGCGCCGGGTAGCGGGCTGCGCCTTCGCGGTGGAGCAGTTGGGTCATGACGAGTTCGAGACGCTCTTGATGGCCCACTATCAGCGCGACTCCTCCGAGGCGCGCCAGCTGATGGAGGATCTCGGCAACGAGATGGATTTCTTCGCCCTGGCCGAAGAGCTGCCCCAGAGCGAGGATCTGCTGGACGCCGACGACGACGCCCCCATCATCCGCCTCATCAACGCCATGCTGAGCGAGGCGATCAAGGAAGAGGCGTCCGACATCCACATCGAGACCTTCGAGCGGGCCCTGGTCATTCGCTTCCGTATCGATGGTGTGCTGCGGGAGATACTGCGCCCCCATCGCAAGCTCGCCTCTTTGCTGGTGTCGCGCATCAAGGTCATGTCCCGCATGGACATAGCCGAGAAGCGGGTGCCCCAGGATGGCCGCATCTCACTGCGCATCGGCGGCCGCGCCGTCGACGTGCGGGTCTCCACCATGCCGTCCAGCTACGGCGAGCGGGTGGTGCTGCGACTGCTGGACAAGAACAACGTGCGCCTCGAGCTCAAGCAGCTCGGCATGACGCTGGCCAATCGCAACATCATCAGCGAGCTCATCCGCAAGCCCCACGGCATCATATTGGTGACGGGCCCGACCGGTTCGGGCAAGTCCACCACCCTCTATGCGGCGCTCTCCGAGATCAACTCCCGGGATCGCAACATTCTCACGGTGGAAGATCCCATCGAATATGACCTGGAAGGGGTCGGCCAGACCCAGGTCAACACCAAGGTGGACATGACCTTCGCCCGGGGCCTGCGCGCCATACTGCGCCAGGATCCGGATGTGGTGATGGTGGGGGAAATCCGTGACCTCGAAACCGCCCAGATCGCGGTGCAGGCATCGCTCACCGGCCACCTGGTGATGTCGACCCTGCACACCAACACCGCCATCGGCGCCATCACCCGGATGCGGGACATGGGGATAGAGCCCTTCCTGCTCTCCTCATCCTTGCTGGCGGTGCTGGCCCAACGGCTGGTGCGCACCCTCTGCCCGGATTGCCGTGCCCCGCATCCCATCTCGGAGCAGGAGCGGATCGCCATGGGCATAGAGCTGGCGCCGGATCAACAGATGTGGCGCCCGGTGGGCTGCGAGCAGTGCAACCACACCGGCTATCGCGGCCGGACCGGCATCCACGAGCTGGTGGTGATCGACGAGGCGGTGCGCGAGGCGATTCACAGTGCCAGCGGCGAGCTGGCCATAGAGCGCCTGATCCGGGGCCATACCCCCAGCATACGCCGCGACGGCATCGACAAGGTGCTCCAGGGGCAGACCAGCCTCGAAGAGGTGCTGCGCGTGACCCGGGAAGACTAAGATGGCTGCGTTCGAATACAAGGCCCTCGACCCCAGAGGCAGACAGAAGTCCGGGGTGATGGAGGGGGACTCCGCCCGTCAGGTGCGCCAGCTGCTGCGCGAGCAGGGGCTGACCCCCCTCGAGGTGAACGAGACCACCGAGAAGGCGAAGCGGGAGGCCAATCGCTTCGTGCTGTTTCGCCGTGGCGCCTCCACCTCGGAGCTGGCCCTCATCACCCGTCAGCTGGCGACCCTGGTGGGCGCAGGGCTGACCATAGAAGAGGCGCTGCGGGCAGTGGCCGAGCAGTGCGAGAAGGCCCACCTGCGCAGCCTGGTGGCCACGGTACGCAGCAAGGTGGTGGAAGGTTACTCACTGGCCGATTCGCTGGGGGCCTTCCCCCATGTGTTCGATCAGCTGTTTCGCTCCATGGTGGCGGCCGGTGAGAAGTCCGGTCACCTGGAGAAAGTGCTCAACCGCCTCGCCGACTACACCGAACAGCGCCAGCACATGCGCACCAAGCTGCTGCAGGCGATGATCTACCCCATAGTCCTCACCCTGGTGGCCGTGGGCGTCATCTCCATACTGCTCACCGCAGTGGTGCCCAAGGTGGTTGCCCAGTTCGAACACATGGGCCAGCAACTGCCCGCCACCACCCGCTTCCTCATCGGTACCAGCGAGCTGATGCAGCACTACGGCCTCTGGTTCCTGGTGCTGCTCGGCATCGGTGGCCTGGTCTGGCGCTGGTGGCTCACGGACGCCGGACGGCGCCGCCACTGGCATCAGGTGGTGCTGCGCCTGCCGGTCATCGGCCGGGTCAGCCGCGGCCTCAACACCGCCCGCTTCGCCCGCACCTTAAGCATCCTCAACGCCAGCGCGGTGCCGCTGCTGGAGGGGATGAAGATCTCGGGGGAGGTGCTCTCCAACGACTTTGCCCGCCACCGCATCGGCGAGGCGACCGAGCGGGTGCGGGAGGGGACCAGCCTGCGCAAGGCGCTGGATGAAACCAAGATTTTCCCGCCCATGATGCTGCACATGATCGCCTCCGGCGAGCAGAGCGGCGAGCTCGACAGCATGCTGGAGCGGGCGGCGGACAACCAGGACAGGGAGTTCGAAACCCAGGTGAATATCGCCCTCGGGGTGTTCGAGCCCATGCTGGTGGTCTCCATGGCCGGGGTGGTGCTCTTTATCGTAATGTCGATCCTGCAGCCGATCCTCGAACTCAACAATATGGTGAATCTATGATGCTGGCCGCAGGTGCCGTGAGCCGGTCGATCCTGCAGTCAACTCACTCGAACTGAACAACATGGTCAATTTGTGAGTGAGGTTCGGACGTCCGAATACGCTTCGTTATTCGAACCTGCAAATTCAATCGACCTCGTAGGTTCGATTAGCCCAGTGGCGGCGTAATCGGACGATCGCGGTCCAACAATATGGTCAATCTCTGATGGCCTGCGCCATCTCATTTCGTTAGGGAGTAAGTCATGCAAAAGCGTCGTCAATCCGGTTTCACCCTGCTGGAAGTCATGGTGGTCATCGTGATCCTGGGGATCCTGGCCAGTCTGGTGGTGCCCAATCTGATGGGCAACAAGGAGAAGGCGGATCAGCAGAAAGCCGTCTCCGACATAGTGGCGCTGGAAAACGCCCTCGACATGTACAAGCTGGACAACAACCGCTACCCGACCACAGAGCAGGGGCTGGATGCCCTGGTCAACAAGCCGACCGCGTCGCCTGAGCCGCGCAGCTACCGGGAAGGGGGCTACATCAAGCGCCTGCCGCAGGATCCCTGGGGCAACCAGTACCAGCTGCTGAGCCCGGGCCAGTTCGGCAAGCTCGACATCTTCAGCATGGGGCTGGACGGCGAAGCCGGGACGGATGACGACATAGGCAACTGGAACCTGAAGGATTTCCAATAAGTGTCTGAGCGCCCGCTGAACCGGATCCTGTGCCCATGAGGCGCCATCGTCAGGCGGGCTTCACCCTGCTGGAGGTCTTGCTGGTCGCCATGTTGATGGGGCTGGTGGCCACCGCCGTCGTCCTCAGCATGGGGGGCGCCAGGGGGGACAGGGAGCTGGACAAGCAGGCGCGTCGTCTCATGGCGACCCTGCAACAGGCGCAGGAGTATTCGGTGATGGATGGCCGGCTGCTGGGATTGAGAGTCGAGGAGAGCGGCTGGCAGTTTATGTCCCGCAACCCCAAGGATCGCAAGTGGCAGGCACTGACCGGCGACAAGCTGCTGGGGCCGGTGCAACTGCCGGAGGGGATCACCCTGGCCGTCGAGCTGGAGGGGTTCAGCTGGCGCACCGAATCGGACGAGAAGAGCGAACAGGGCCGCGACGAGAAGGAGCGCACGCCCCAGATCTTCATCTTTCCGGGGGGCGAGCTCACCCCCTTCGTGCTGACCCTGAGCCAGCAGGACGAGGATCTGAGCTACCTGCGCACCCTCAAGGGGGACGAGTTCGGTCGCCTCTCCCTGTTGCAAGACGAAGAGGAAGAAGAGTGACGGGCACCAGCGCAGGCGGCGAGGGAGTTCGCAGCATCGCCCCGGCGGGCGGGCCCGCCAGGGCGCGCGGCATGACGCTGCTGGAGGTCATGGTGGCGCTGGCGGTATTTGCCATCGCCGGCCTTGCGGTGATGAAGACCGCCAGCGAGCACCTCTCCGGCCTCAACTACCTGGAGCAGAAGACTCTGGCGACCTGGGTGGTGGAAAACCAGCTGGTGCAGCAGAAGCTCGAGGGCAAGTGGCCGGGAGACAGCTGGGTGGAAGGGGATGAGGAGATGGCCGGGCAGACCTGGTACTGGCGCTATCGTGGCGTCGCCACCAGCGACAACAACTTCAAGGCCCTGGACGTGGAGGTGCGCACCGCGCCCAAGGCAGAGAGCCCTGTGGCCATGATGCGGACCTATATCAGCCGATGATCCCGAGCAACACTCGCCTTTCCCGCCATAGTGGCTTTACCCTGCTTGAGATGTTGCTGCGGCCATCGCCCATGTCGGTGACCTCAGGCCGACGCTCTGTCCGCCAGGCCGGCTTTACCCTGCTTGAGATGCTGGTGGCCATTGCCATCTTCGCCAGCCTCAGCATGGGGGCCTATCAGGTGCTGCAGGGGGTGCTCACCAGCGACGAGGTGGCCAAGCGCAAGGAGGTTCGCCTCTCCGAGCTGCAGCTCGCCTTCAGCCTGCTGGAGCGGGACATCACCCAGATGGTGCCGCGCAGCGGCCGTATCGACGGCGAGAACAACAAGGTGCTGCTGGCGGCCTCCCGCTTCGGCCAGCAGAGCGATGACTGGGGCATGGCCTTCATCCGTGGCGGCTGGCTCAATCCGGACGGCATGCTGCCGCGCTCCGGCTTGCAGCGGGTGGGCTGGCGACTCAAGGAGCAGACCCTGGAGCGGCTCAGCTACCTCTATCCGGATCCCGCGATCGGCACAGAGCCGCGTATTCAGCCCGTGCTGACCGGGGTGACGGCCTTGCGGCTCTATTTCTACGACAAGGGCATGTGGAAGGAGGAGTGGACCCAGCGCGACCTGCTGCCCTATGGGCTGGCGGTGGAGCTGGATCTGGCGGATTACGGCACCATTCGTCGTCAGTTCCTGATCGGAGCCGGCGGCCAGAGGGCGGACAATGGCAATTAAGCGTCATTTTTCTCCGGCCATCATGGGGGATAACGGTACCCTTAGTCGTCGTCAGTTCCTGATCGGGGCCGGCGGTCAGAGGGCGACAAATGAAAACTGATCAGTGTTTCCCTCTATTCGTCACAACGGATAACGGTACCCTTGGTCGTCGCCAGTTCCTGATCGAGGCCGGCGGCCAGCGAGCTGACAATGGCAGCTAGGCGTCGCTCCCGCCCCGGCCGGCAAGGGGGCATGGCCCTGCTGGTGGTGCTGCTCATTCTGTCGGTGATGGTGATCATCGCCAGCAACATGAGCGGCCGGTTGCAGCTGGAGCTGCGCCGGACCAGCAACCTCACGGCTGGCAAGCAGGCCTGGTGGTATGCCATGTCGGCGGAGGCGCTGGTGATCAAGGTGCTCAACCAGGACTTCAAGGATGACCCCGATGTGGTCAACCTGGGTCAGAACTGGGCACGGCAGGATGCGGTCTTCCCGGTGGATGACGGCACCCTGTCCGGGCGGGTGCGGGATCTGCAATCCTGTTTCAACCTCAACAGCCTGAGCCTGGCCCTGAAAGAAGGGGAGAGCGGCGATGACCTCGATGCCCAGCCCTATCAGTTCAAGGCGTTCCGGGCGCTGCTCGAGGCGCTGGAGGTGGATGAGTACGAGGCGGTGCAGCTCACCGACGCCATCCGCGACTGGACCGACAAGAATACCCAGCTGGTCTCGAGCAACGGGGCCGAGGATGCCTATTACGAGGGGCTCAATCCCCCCTATCTGGTGGCGAACCAGTGGTTGCTGGGCACGGACGAATTGCGGGCCGTGCGCGGGGTGAGCAGCGAGCTCTACGCCCGTCTCGCCCCCTATGTGTGCACCCTGCCAAACGACAAGCTGGTGGTGAACATCAACACCATCAAGCCGGAGCAGGCGGCCCTGCTGGTGGGGCTCTACCAGGGCAAGATAGGGCTGGACGACGCCAAGCGGGTGCTGACCAACCGCCCCAAGAAGGGGTGGAAGGAGAAGAAGGAGATGACGGATGAGCTGTCGATACAACCGGGCAGCATCACTGGGCTGGACGGTGCGCTGGACATCAAGAGCAGCTTCTTCGAGGCTCGTTTGCTGGCCGAGGTGGGTGATGTGCGGGCCCGGCTGGAGACTGTCTTCCAGCGCGGCAAGGACAACAAGCTGGTGATGCTGCGCCGTCTGAACGACGGTGCCGAATAACAGGGAGATGGCAGGCCTCTGGCCCCCTCTGTCCCGCCCCTTATATCTGGACTGCAGCCGACGGCTGCGGCCCCGCCCATCGACGAGGATGCTGGCGGGCATGGCAGGAGAATTATTTGTGAGCGAGAGTCTGGTCATCCGTCTGGGGACCAATGCGCAGCAGCCGGTGCACTGGCTGGTGTGGTCGACGCAGGAGCAGGAGATCATCGCCTCCGGCACCCTGGCCTCGGCCCATGCCCTGGGTGAGCTGCAGGAGCGTGCCGGTGGTCGCCACGTGGTGACCCTGGTGCCCGGCAGCGATCTCATCTTCCGGCGGGTCAGCCTGCCGGGCAAGTACAGTCGTCAGGCCGCGGCGGCGTTGCCCTATCTGCTCGAGGAGCAGATCGCCTCCGACGTGGATGAGCTGCATCTGGTGGTGCTGGGTCATCAGGGGCAGGACGTGGATCTGATGGCGGTGGACAAGGCGAAGATGCAGGAGTGGCTGGCGTGGCTGCAGCAGGCGGGGCTCAAGACCCTGCAACTGCTGCCGGACGTGCTGGCCCTGCCGCCCGCCGCCGAGGGGTGGTCTGCCCTGCAACTCGGCGCCGAGTGGCTGATCCGCCAGGGCCCCGTCCAGGGGATAGTCGCCGACGAGCCGCTGCTGGCCATGCTGCTGGCGGCCCAGGCCGAACCCGTCACCATCCATAGCCATACCCCGGCTCCCGCCATCGCGGCCGCCAACTGGCAGGCGGCGGATCCCGAACTGCCCATGCTGCTGCTGGCGAAAGGGGCGATCGCTTGCCAGGCGAACCTGTTGCAGGGGCCCTATCGACCCCAGACCGAATACGGCCGTTACTGGTTGCAGTGGCGCAAGGTGGCGGTGCTGGCGGGGATACTGCTGCTGGTGGCCCTGGCCCAGCGCGGGGTGCAGCTCTATCAACTGGCGGAGCAGGACAAGGCCCTCAAGGCCGAGATCCGGCAGGTCTATACCCGGATCTTCCCGGGGGAGACCCGGATCGTCAACGTTCGCAGCCAGATGAACCAGCACCTCAAGTCCCTGGGGCAGTCCCCGCAGGGTGGGGTCCTGCTGCTGCTGACCGAGCTGGCGCCTGTGTTTGCCGAGGTGCCCGGTCTCAAGCCCGAAGTGATGCGTTTCGACGCGGCCAGGGGCGAGCTCAGGTTGCAGGTCACGGCCCCCGGTTTCACCGAGATAGAGCGTTTTCGCGAGCTGGCGGGCAAGCGCTTCGAGGTGCAGCAGGGTGAGGTGCGAAGCCATGAGGGCAAGGTGGAAGGGGCGCTGGTGCTGAAGGGGAAATCATCATGATGGACAAACTGCAAGGCTGGTGGCGTGGCATCAGTCCCCGCGAACAGCGGCTGGTGGCGGTGGGGGGTTGCGCCCTGCTGATCGGGCTCTGCTACTGGGTCATCTGGCAGCCCGTCGCCAATCGCATCGACGAGCGGCAGCGGCAGGTGGCCAACCAGCAGCAGACGCTCGCCTGGTTGAAAGAGAAGGGGCAGGAGGTGCTGGCGATGCAGGGGGGCCAAGGCCGCCAGATCGACACCAGCGGCACCCTGGACGGGGTGGTGAACCGTACCGCCTTCAACCAGAAGATCAAGATAGCCCGGCTGCAACCCCAGGGGCAGGAGCTGCAGGTGTGGATAGACACAGTCCCGTTCGAGGATCTGCTGCTTTGGCTCGCAACCCTCTCTGATCAGTACGGAGTCCAGGTGCAGATCATAGAGGTGGCCCGGGAGGGGCTGGCGCCCGGCCTGGTCAAGGTCAGGCGTTTGCAACTGAGCCGTCCCCAATGACACCAAACGTACTGAGCGCCGTCCGGTTTTTGGCATGGCGTTCCGTGTTGGCTCCAGGCTTGGCCCGGGCCGGATCCTTGCAGTCGAGTCCTGTTCTATGAAACAAAAAGTCCTGATCGCCGCCCTGTTTCTGGTGGCCTATCTCGGTTTCCTGCTGGTGACGTTGCCAGCCACCCTGGTGGTTCGCCATCTGCCACTGCCCCCCAACCTGGTGCAGCTGGAGGGGGTGAGCGGTACCCTCTGGAGTGGCCAGATTGCCCGGCTGCAATATGCCAGCGAGTCCCTGACCCAACTGCGCTGGGAGCTCGACGGCTGGTCGCTGCTGCGGCTGGCTCCCGAGGTGTCGGTGCGTTTTGGCGATCGCGCCGGCCTCAACGGTCAGGGGGTGATCGGCTGGAATGGCGCCGCCTTCGGTCGTGACATCACCCTCAACGCCCCCGCTCCCTGGCTGCTGGCGCGGGTGCCCACGCGCCTGCCCTTCCCCCTGACTGCGGCGGGTCAGCTGCAACTCAAGGTCGATCAGTTCGCCCAGGGCAAGCCCTGGTGTGAGGAGCTCTACGGCAACCTCAACTGGTACGGCGCCGAGGCCGACACCCCGGCGGGCAAGCTGCTGCTGGGGGATCCCGAGCTCAAACTGACCTGTCTCGATTCCCGTCTGGTGGCCGAGCTCAAGCAGGGCTCGGAGGCGGTGCAGGTGCAGGGCAAGCTGGAGTTGCAGGCCAATCGCCAATATCTGTTCCAGGGCACTCTCAAGCCGGGCCCGGCACTGCCAGACCAGATGAAGCAGGGGCTGCCCTTCCTCGGCCAGCCCGATGGTCAGGGTCGCTTCCCGCTGCGCTATCAGGGCCGGATCTGAGGGCGCTGTTCTTGGCAGACCACACCCCGCTTCGGCGGGGTGTGGTCGTTATGGGGCGGGCGTCTCTGGTGCGCCGCTCAGGGGCCTGGTGATGAGGTGGTTGAGAAAGAGGCTGAACAGCTCGGCCCGGGAGCCGAGGCGCAGCTTGCCGTAGAGGTGCTTGCGGTGATTCTTAACGGTGCCGCTGCCGATGCCGAGTTTGGCGGCAATGGCCTCGGTATCCAGCCCCTGCAGCAGCAGGCTCGCCACCTGCCGCTCCCGGCGGGTGAGCCTGTCCCCACCCACGCTGGTCATCGCCTGCTCCACCGCGGCCTTGAGGCTGGCGCCGTCCAGGCTGGCCGCTACGCCTTGCACCCTATCTTTGGCCGTACTCTTCGCAGCACTTTTCGCCGTACTATCAGTGGCCCTCGTCGCCGCGCTCTGGGCCAGCAGCGGTACCGCCTCCCGCCACTGCTGGCGGCACAGGGAATGCACCAGAGGGAACAAGGCTTCCAGCCTGGCGCGCTCCTCCCGGCGAAGGCTCTGGCGCTTGTCGAGGCGGCCCAGAAACAGCATCAGGGTGAGACCGCCGCGCACCGGCAGGATCAGCCCCACCTCCTCCTGCCAGCCGGTGGCCTGATAGAAGTGGTGGCGGTATTCGGGATCCAGACGCCCCTTTGACACCTGCGCCAGGGTCCAGACTCCGGCGGGGAGGCCGTCCTTGAGCGCCTGCATAAAGGGATCCTGACTGAAGTGACTGGTGAGGTAGCTGTCAAACAGCAGGGCTCGCTGATGGTTGAGGTTGTCGTAGAGGTAGACGGGCCGCTGCCCCACCCCGAGCAGCAGGGCGCAGTCGAACGCTACCTGCTGCTGGATGAGGCGCACCAGGGCTGCCGCAAAGGCCGGGCTGTGCAGGGCATCGACGACGGCGGTCAGGCTCGGGGTCAGCGAATCTGTGGCGAGGGGCTGGCTCATGGCGACGGGCTCCGGGTGGCGGGGACAGGCTCCCCGATATGGGCGGGATGCTAGCATGAGAGTGGCAAAACAGTCCCCTGGGGGACATATCTGCCACGGGCCAGAACGGCGAGTATGGCGACTTTCCCCTGCTGTTGGAGACCCCATGATCGACCTCCATTTGCTCACCGACCTGACTGAGCGTGGCCTGGTGGCCCAGATGTCCGACCCGGCGGCCCTGGCCTCCCACCTCGCCACGGCGCGCACCCTCTACTGCGGCTTCGATCCCACCGCCGGCAGCCTGCACATAGGCCACCTGGTGCCGCTCCTGATGTTGCGCCGCTTCCAGCTGGCGGGTCACACCCCGGTGGCCCTGGTGGGCGGCGCCACCGGCCTCATCGGCGATCCCAGCTTCAAGGCGACCGAGCGCAGCCTCAACAGCGCCGAAACCGTGCAGGGCTGGGTGGCCAGCCTGTCGGCCCAGATCCGGGCGCTGCTGCCCGCGAGCGAGGGGCTGGCGGCACCTGTGCTGGTCAACAACGCCGACTGGATGGGGCAGATGTCCGCCCTCGATTTTCTGCGGGATATCGGCAAGCACTTCTCGGTCAACGCCATGCTGGCGCGGGAATCGGTGCGCCAGCGACTGGCCCGCCCGGATCAGGGCATCTCGTTCACCGAGTTCTCCTACGCCCTGCTGCAATCCCACGATTTTGCGGTGCTGCACCAGCGGCTCGGCTGCACCCTGCAGATTGGCGGCAACGACCAGTGGGGCAATATCACCAGTGGCATGGATCTCACCCGCCGCCTCCATCAGGCCCAGGTCCACGGCATGACGTTGCCGCTCATCACCAAGGCGGACGGCACCAAGTTCGGCAAGACAGAGGGGGGCGCGGTCTGGCTGGATCCTGCGCTCACCTCCCCTTACGCCTTCTACCAGTTCTGGCTCGGTACCGCGGATGAGGATGTCTACCGCTTCCTGCGCTACTACAGCTTGATGTCGCTGACCGAGATTGCCGCGCTGGAGGCGGAAGATGCCCAGCGGCAGGGGCGCAAGCAGGCCCAGCAGGTGTTGGCGAACGAGCTGACCGAACTGGTGCATGGCAAGGCGGCGCTGGCGGCGGTGCAGCGTATCAGTGAGCTGCTGTTTAGCGGCGACGTGGCCCGCCTCGGCGAGAGCGATCTCGCCCAGTTGGCCCAGGATGGCCTGCCTTGCAGTCGCATCGAGGGAGCCACAGATCTGGTGACCCTGCTGGTCGAGAGCGGCCTGGCGAGCTCGAAGCGGGTGGCCCGCGAGCTGCTGGCGGCAGGCGCCATCAGCCTCAACGGCGAGACAAGGCAGGATGAGCAGCTAAGTGCAGAGGATCGGCTGTTTGGCCGCTACCTGCTGCTGCGCCGGGGCAAGAAACAGTACCGGCTGGTGGAGTGGGTGGACTAGCTCGCCCGACATCAATGAGAAAGGGCTGCCCAGGCAGCCCTTTTGTTTGTCCGCTGCCCGGTGGGTCAGCGGGCAGCCACCCGGCATCATCGTGGAAGGAATGGAAGCTGTGCCAGGTTGCCTGTATCTCCTTCGGCTCACACGGCCAGCGGCAATAACTCGGCGTAGTCACGGAATACATCGGGGAGGGCGGTGAATCCTGTCCCCGTATCGGTATCAAGTAGTCAGCGGCAGCAACTCGGCGTAGTCGCGGATCGCCGGGAAGGCGGTAATCTGCTGCTCCGGCTGGCGGCTGTCCGGGTTCTGGATGGCGAGCTGATAGCCGATGCCGTAGTCGGCGGCGGCGCGCAGGATCCGCTCGCTGTCATCGACAAACAGGGTGCGGGCCGGATCGAACGCCAGTCGCTCGGCCAGCGCCTGCCAGCAGTTCTGGCTCTCCTTCGACCAGCCGAGCTCGTGGGTGCTCACCATAAGATCCAGATGCTCGGCGAGGCCGAGCCGGGCATCCTTCACCGACAGGCTGGCGGGGTGGGCATTGGTGAAGAGCACCAGCTGCTTGCCCGCCGCCCGCAGGGCGGCCAGGAAGGGGATGACATGGGGCCGCCACTGGATCTTGTCCAGGATCTCCTGCTTGAGGGCGCGAATGTCGAGCCCGAGGGTCTTGCTCCAGTAATCGACGCAGTACCAGTCTAGGGTGCCGCTGACGGCCTGATAGTGGGCCTCGATCTGCGCCTTGGCGTCGGCCAGCGGCAGGCCGAGGCGCGCGGCGTAGCGCTCCGGCACCAGCTGCTGCCAGAGGTGGCTGTCAAAATGAAGGTCGATCAGGGTGCCATCCATGTCGAGCAGAACTGTGTCTATCTGGTGCCAGGGCAGTGGGGTGGGCATGGGGCCTCTTTGTGTCGGACTGGGTGGGGAAAACGGGGCGCATTATAACGGATTTTTCAGGCACCTTTCCGGCCCTTGCCCCGTGGTGTTCCCTCAGGGAGTCGTTTACTCTTGAAGTACTCTTTTTTAACGAGCAGTCAGCCCCGATGAGTGACCCCCACAAGTGCAAACCCGAACACGTCCGCGTCGAGGCCATGGCCCATGACAAGCGCAAGCCGGAGATCATCAAGGCCGAGCTGGTGGCCGAGAGTCGGCTGTTCAAGGTGGAATCCCTGCATCTGAAATTCAGCAATGGGGAGGAGCGGGTCTACGAGCGGATGCGCGGCGGCAACAGAGGCGCCGTCATGGTGGTGCCCCTGTTCGATGCCCACACCCTGCTGCTGGTGCGCGAATACGCGGCGGGCACTCACTCCTACGAGCTGGGCTTTCCCAAGGGGCTGATCGATCCCGGCGAAGATGCCTTCGAGGCGGGCAACCGGGAGCTGATGGAGGAGGCGGGCTTCGGGGCCCGTGACCTTATTCCCCTCAAGCAGGTCTCCCTGGCTCCCGGCTATTTTTCCAGCAGGATGGACATACTGCTGGCGCGGGATCTCTACCCCGAGCAGCGGATCGGCGATGAGCCCGAGCCCCTCGAGGTGATCCCCTGGCCCCTCAATCGCATCGACGAATTGCTGGCGCGACCCGACTTCACCGAGTCGCGCAGCATCAGTGCCCTGCTGCTGGCCAGCAAATGGCTGGCGGAGCAGGAAAGCTAGCCCAAGCCTGGGCAAAGGTAATAAAAACAGAGGATAACAAGATGCAGGAGTTGTTGGCCTGGATACCTGGGGTCAAGGAGATAGCCCGCGAAGCGGGGCGTATCCTTCACGAAATCTATCACGGCGGTCAGTTCGAGCGTCAGCTGAAGGAGGATGCGACCCCGGTCACCAGTGCCGATCTTGCTGCCGATGCCTACCTCAAGCAGGCGCTGTCGGCGCTCACCCCCCATGTGCCCGTGCTGACCGAAGAGGCGGCCGATGTGCCCTTCAGCCAGCGTGCCAACTGGCGGCAATACTGGCTGGTGGACCCCCTGGACGGCACCGGCGAGTTCATCGCCGGCAGCGGTGACTTCGCCACCCTGATCGCCCTGGTGCGGGACAATGTCCCCGTGCTTGGTGTCATCTATGCCCCCGAGGCCGACGTGCTCTACTGGGCGGTGCGCGGCCACGGCGCCTTCAAGGAGGTGAACGGCGAGGTGCATCCCATCAGCGCCATGCACCATGAGCACGACCAGCCCGACTCCCTGGTAGTGGCCATCAGCCGCCGCCAGAAGCTGGAAAACCTGACCCGCCGCCTCAACCCGGCCATCAACTACGAGCTGATCCCGCTTGGCTCCAGCTCCCTCAAGTCCTGCCTGGTGGCGGAAGGGGCGGCAGACTGTTATGTGCGGCTCGGCCCCACCGGCGAGTGGGACACCGCCGCCGCCCAGTGCATCGTCGAGGCGGCGGGGGGGCGCATCCTCAGCCTGGCGTTGCAGCCGCTCAGCTACAACGAAACCGAGTCGCTGGAGAACCCTGACTTCATCGTCATGGGGGACCCGGATCTCGCCTGGGGCAAGATCCTGACTCACTGAGCCGGTTGAAATGTAGCCGAATCATCCAATCAGGCGGCCTCGTGGCCGCCTGATTGCCTGGTGTGATCCGCTGGCTTGCAACGGCATATTCAGGTGTATTCGCTACTTTAATGGATTGCTGTAGTGGATCATCACAGCTAAACCAAAAGCGCTGGCATCTATTTTCAGGTAATTCTGAAAACTTAGAATTGGCCGAAATAAAAAATCGACCAATAGTGATATTTTGGTTTTATATTTCGTAAAGTTGCCTGTCTAAAGGTTTAACTGAACGAGGTGGGCTGGAAATTCCGCCCAATCTCACTGGCTGAGCCGAGTTTTGCCAGTGAGATCTGCCAATGCCGATTTTTGAGAATTAAATGCTAAAGGAGCACAATATTCTTAGATTTTAATACTATATATAAGTGGTTTATCAATGAGTTCATCTGCAGAGGTCTCCCGGGAGTTATCCGGTTCCCACTCCACCACTGCCAGCACCGGCTGGCGTCGTCACGATACCCACTGGGTCATCAGCCTGTTTGGCACCGCGGTTGGCGCCGGCATCCTCTTCCTGCCCATCAACCTGGGTCTGGGGGGCATCTGGCCCCTGGTTATCGTCGCCGTGCTGGCCGGCCCCATGACCTTCCTGGCCCACCGCGGGCTGGCGCGCTTCGTGCTCTCTTCCTCCCGCCCCCACGCCGACTTCACCGAGGTAGCGGAGGAGCACTTCGGCAAGATGGCCGGTCGCCTCATCTCGGCGCTCTACTTCCTCTCCATCTTCCCTATCCTGCTCATCTACGGCGTCGGGCTGACCAACACTGTGGAGAGCTTCATGATCAACCAGCTCGGCATGGATGCCCCGAATCGGGTGATGCTCTCCGGCCTGCTGGTGTTCGCCATGATCGCCGTGATGATGGCGGGGGAGAAGGCGATGCTGCGGGCTTTTGCCTTCATGGTCTACCCCCTGGCGGCCATTCTGGCGGCGCTCTCCTGCTATTTGATCCCCCAGTGGCAGTGGCCGGAGGCGACCGCCTTCGAGGGTGGCAGCTTCCTCAACACCGTCTGGCTGGCACTGCCGGTGACAGTGTTCGCCTTCAGCCACGCCGCCGCCATCTCCGGCTTTGCCAACGTGCAGCGCCGGGAATATGGCGAGCAGGCCGAAGCAAAGAGCGGCCTGATCCTGCGCAACACCACCGTCATGCTGGTGGGCTTCGTGCTCTTCTTCGTCTTCTCCTGCGTGCTGAGCCTCTCCCCGGCCCAGCTGGCCGAGGCCAAGGCCCAGAACGTCTCGGTGCTCTCCTATCTCGCCAACATCACCGACAACCCTGTGATAGTGACGCTGGGGCCGCTCATCGCCTTCATCGCCATCAGCTCCTCCTTCCTCGGCCACTTCCTCGGTGCCCGGGAGAGCCTGAAAAGCCTGATCGCCAAGCCCACAGGGCTGTCGCTGGCCAAGGCGGACAAGCTCGGCATAGCCCTGATGTTCTTCGCCATCTGGGGGGCTGCTGTCATCAACCCCGGCATCCTGGGTCTGATGGAGACCCTCTCCGGCCCCGTCATCGCCATGATCCTCTTCATCATGCCGGTGATTGCGATCTACAAGGTGGAGGCGCTGGCCCGCTTCCGCCAGGGCTGGGTGAACGGCTTTATCCTGCTGACCGGCTCGCTGGCGGTCTCGGCCCTGGTCTTCAGCCTGCTGAAGTAACAGCGGCGCTGCGGCCAGAAAAAGAAGAGGCGACCCCGGGGTCGCCTCTTCTCATTTCATGGGGCACAGGGCCTCAGCCCAGCTTGGCGCCGTTCTCCACCGCCTGCTCCGGGATGGCCATCACCACGGCGCCATCGGCCCGGTAGAAGCCGGTCAGCAGAAACTCCGACTGTATGGGGCCTATCTGCTTGGCCGGGAAGTTCACCACGGCGACGATTTGGCGCCCCACCAGCTCTTCCGGCTGATAGAGATCCGTTATCTGGGCGCTGCTCTTGCGCACCCCGAGCTCGGGGCCGAAATCCGCCCACACCTTGTAGGCAGGCTTGCGCGCCTCGGGGAAGGGTTCGACCCGTACCAGGGTGCCCACCCGAAGCTCCACCATCTCGAACTCTTGCCAGCTTATGGTCTGCATCTTGGCTCCTCCTTTCACACACCTTGCATTGGCCCCAGCATGCCTCGAAACGGCAGCCCCTGTCTTCGGCAAGGGGCCGGACTGTTATGGCTGCCGGCCGTTTTGCTGGCGCCAGCGCGACGGGGTCAGCCCCGTCTCGGCCAGGAAGCGCTCGGCGAAGGCGCCCTGATCTTGGTAGCCACAGCGGCTGGCCACTTCCCCTATGGGCAGGGCACTGTGGGCCAGCAGGGTGCGTGCCAGCGCCATGCGCCGCCCGCGGATGTAGTGGGAGGCGCTCATGCCGAACTGCTGGCGAAAGGCGTGCTTGAACTGGCTCTGGCCGAGGCAGGCAACAGCGGCGAGCCGCTCGTTGCCAAGGGGCTTGGCGAGGTGTGCCTCGATGTGGCACTGCACTCTTGTCATGCGCGGAGCCAGGGCGGGGCCCATACCCTGACCCTGGGCCAGGAGGTTCAGCCAGATCTGCTCCATGCCGACCACATGGCGACCCTGGCGCACCATCTGATGCAGGAAGGCGAGATAGTGGCGCTGGGGCTCGTCCAGGGGGATGAAGGGGCGCTCGCCCAGCGCCTCGGGCAGCCAGTGGCTCTCCTGCACCAGGAAGGAGAGCGCCGGGTCGGCGGCGTAGTCGTGACGTTCACCCGGGGCTATGACGCAGACAAAGCCGGGGGCGAGGCGGCGCCCCTGGCCCTGCACCTCGATCTCGAGGGGGCCGTCCAGGGGGATCACCAGCTGGGCGAAGTCGTGGCTGTGGCTGCTGATGTCGCTCTGGTAGCGGCGCAGGCTGAACGGGCAGGGGGCGGATAGGGATGACGCGGCACCGGGCCGCGTCATCGAAGAGGGGGGATTATGTGCCATGGGCCGCCGTATTACTCGGCGTCGAAATCTTCGATCTCTTTGCCGAGCGCCTCCATGATGGCGCGCGCCTCGGCGGGGACGCTGTCCGGATGATCCTTGCGCAGATCGTCGTCACAGGGCAGCGGTTGACCGGTGAATGCGTGCAGGAAGGCCTCACAGAGCAGCTCGCTGTTGGTCGCATGACGCAGGTTGTTCACCTGGCGACGGGTGCGCTCATCGGTCAACACCTTCAGCACCTTGAGCGGGATCGAGACGGTAATCTTCTTGACCTGTTCGCTCTTCTTGCCGTGCTCCGCATAGGGGCTGACGTAGTCGCCGTTCCACTCTGTACCCATGTTCCACCTGTTCTCGTTTGGCCGTGAGCGCGGATTTTAACCCTTAAGGAATTCAATGGCAATCCAACAGCAAAGCCATTTAGACGTCTAGAAGTGTTGACGGCTTTTTTGAGGTGGCGTAAGGTGGTTCACCATAGGCCAGCAATGGCAGGATAGCCGTGGCAGAGGCACAGCGGCCATCGTCCAGAGACACTTCAAGGAGAGCGGAAATGACCCACAAGGCCACCCTGGCGGTACGTTGTATCGGACATAGAGACAGATCAACTGCACAGTCACAGCGCCAAGGAGAGCATCATGAGTCATAAGGCCACCCTGGCGGTACGCACCGGGATTGAGACAGACACACAGCACGGTGCCGTGGTGCCCCCCATCTACCTCTC
Source organism: Aeromonas sp. DSM 116730 (assembly GCF_046581335.1). Classification (NCBI taxonomy): domain Bacteria; kingdom Pseudomonadati; phylum Pseudomonadota; class Gammaproteobacteria; order Aeromonadales; family Aeromonadaceae; genus Aeromonas; species Aeromonas sp. DSM 116730. The sequence continues at coordinate 614,490 of NZ_CP144265.1, forward strand.
CAGCAACTACACCTTTGCCGACTTTGGCGAGCCCCGTCAATACGATTATGCCCGCTCCGGCAACCCGACCCGCACCAATCTGGCGGACGCGCTGGCGGCCCTGGAAGGGGGCGCCGGCGCCGTGGTGACCGGCACCGGCATGGGCGCCGTCCATCTGGTGACCACGGCCCTGCTCAAGGCGGGGGATCTGCTGATCGCCCCCCACGACTGCTACGGCGGTACCTGGCGCCTGTTCGAGTATCTGGCGGCCAAGGGCCACTACAGGGTGCAGTTCGTCGATCAGGGGGACGAAGCCGCGCTCGCCGAGGCCCTGGCGCAGCAACCGGCCCTGGTGTGGGTAGAGACCCCCTCCAACCCCCTGCTGCGGGTGGTGGACGTGGCCGCCATCGCCGCCGCCTCCCATGAGGTGGGTGCCAAGGTGGTGGTGGACAACACCTTCCTCTCCCCGCTGCTGCAACAGCCGCTCTCGCTGGGCGCGGATGTGGTGGTCCACTCCACCACCAAGTACATCAACGGCCACTCCGACGTGGTGGGCGGGGTAGCGATCGCCAAGGACCTGGCACTGGCCGAGTCCCTGGTGTGGTGGGCCAACTGTCTGGGGCTCACCTCCGGCGCCTTCGATTCCTACCTCACCCTGCGTGGCCTGCGCACCCTGGCGCCGCGCCTGCGTGCCCATCAGGAGAACACTGACAGGATCCTGGCCTTCCTGCAGCAACAGCCGCTGGTCAAAAAAATCTATCACCCCAGCCTGCCAAGCCACCCGGGCCACGAGATTGCGCGCCGTCAACAGTCCGGCTTCGGCGCCATGCTAAGTTTTGAACTCGATTGCAACGAGACGGGGCTGCGCGCCTTCCTCGCGGCGCTGCGGCTGTTCTCGGTGGCGGAGTCCCTCGGCGGGGTAGAGAGCCTGGTGGCCCATCCGGCCAGCATGACCCACAGGGCCATGACTCCGGCGGCACAGCAGGCGGCGGGCATCAGCGCCCAGTTGCTGCGCCTCTCTGTGGGCATAGAACACGGTGAAGACCTGGTGGCCGATCTGGCTCAAGGCTTTGAACAGGCGCAGTTGGCACAACAGGCAGAACAGGTGAAGTAATGGAACAGCAACAACAAGGAGAGAGTGCGGTGGCGGCAGAGAGAGCCTTGAAGCGGCGTCATGTGCACAAGTTTGGCGGCAGCAGTCTGGCGGATCCTGTCTGCTATCGCCGGGTCGCCAGCATTCTCGAACAGCAGGCCGAGCAGCAGGGCGGGGGCAGAGAGCTGGTGGTGGTCTCCGCCGCCGGCAAGACCACCAACCGGCTGATCCAGCTGGTGGAGCTGGCCGAGGCGGGTGACGAGGCCGCGGGCGAAGCCATCACTGCCCTGCACGCCTACCAGCAGAGCCTGATCGACGGCCTGCTGGAGGGGGAGCTGCTGCTCGACTTGAGCCAGCAGCTGACCGACGACATGCAGCAGATCGCCAAGACCCTGGAAGGGCAGTTTGATCGCTTCGAGCGCAATGGCCTGCTGGCCTTTGGCGAGGTGTGGTCGGCGCGCCTGCTGGCCGCCCTGCTCACCAGCCGTGGCGACAAGGCCATCTGGCTCGACGCCCGCAGCTTCCTGCGCGCCGAGGATGGCGCCCTGGTCAAGGTGGATGCCGCCATCTCCGGCGAGCTGCTCAAGGCGCGTCTGGCGGAGCACCCTGGCCGCATAGTGGTGACCGGCTTCATCGCCGCCGACATGGAAGGAAGATCCCTGCTGCTCGGTCGCAACGGCTCCGACTACAGCGCCAGCCTCTTGGCCGCCTTGGCGGATGGGGAGTCCACCACCATCTGGAGCGACGTGGCCGGTGTCTACAGCGCCGATCCTCGCCGGGTGAAGGAGGCGCGCCTGCTGGAGCGCCTGAGTCTGGCAGAGGCTAACGAGCTGGCCCGTCTCGGCTCCTCCGTGCTCCATTCCCGTACCCTGCAACCCGTGGCCGACAGCCGCCAGCGCCTCACCCTGCGCTGCAGCTACAACCCGGACGAGGGCTGCACCCACATACTGCGCCGGGCACCGCGCTCCGGCGGGGCGCGCATCGTCTCCTCGGTGGATCAGATAGCCCTCATCGAACTCAAGGTGCTGCCCCAGACAGGTTATGAGCAGACGGTGGCCGCCATCGAGGCCCATCTGGCCCGTCATCGCCTCAACCCGCTCACCCTGCAGCGTCAGCCGGATCGGCGGGTACTGCGCCTGGCCTACACCCTGGAAGTGGCAGAAGGGGCCTTCGAGATACTGCGCGACTTCCAGCTGCAGGGCAGCTTCACCGGTCTCATCCAGAAAGAGGGATTCAGTCTGGTGGCCCTGGTGGGGGCCGGCGTGACCGACAACGCCGAGCAGTGTCACCGCTTCTATCAGCTGTTGGCGGATCAGCCCCTGGAGTTCGTCCAGGTGGCCAGAGACGGCCTGAGTCTGGTGGCCGTGGTGCGCCAGGTGGTGCTGGAGCCCCTGCTCATCGCCCTGCACAGCGCCCTGTTCAGCCGCCCGACCCGGGTCGGTCTGGTGGTGTTCGGCAAGGGCAATATCGGCGGTCACTGGCTGGCGCTCTACGCCCGCGAGAAGGCGCGGCTCGAGCACGAGCTCAATATGGCGCTCACCCTCTACGGGGTGTTCAGCTCGGAAGGGGGCCTGCTGGACGAGGAGGGGCTGGATCCCCTCAAGGTGCGCGACAACTTCAATCCCAGGCCGCTGATCTGGCCGGAGCTGCTGGGTCAGCTGGAGCAGCACGGCTTCGATGCCCTGATTGCGCTGGACATGACCGCCAGCGAGACGGTGAGCCGCTACTACCCGGACTTTGCCCAGCTCGGCATCCACATCATAGCGGCCAACAAGTTTGCCGGTGCCGCCGACAGCGAGTTCTACCAGCGCATCAAGCAGAGCTGCCGCGATCACCAGGTGCAGTGGCGCTACAACGCCACCGTGGGGGCCGGGCTGCCCATCCAGTCCAGCATCCAGATGCTGCGCCAGAGCGGGGATCGCATCCAGGGAGTCTCCGGCATCTTCTCCGGCACCCTCTCCTGGCTGTTCCAGCAGTATGACGGCACGCGCCCCTTCTCCGAGCTGGTGGACGAGGCCTGGCAGCACGGCCTGACCGAGCCGGATCCCCGCGAGGATCTCTCCGGCCAGGACGTGCGTCGCAAGCTGCTCATTCTGGCGCGGGAGGCGGGTTTCGAGCTCGACTCCGCCGACATCGAGCTGGAGAACCTGGTGCCCGTCTCCCTGCGCAAGGTGAGCACGGATCAGTTCATGGACAGGCTGAAAGATCTGGATGATCCCATCCAGACCGCCTTCGAGGGGGCACGTCGGGTCGGCAAGGTGCTGCGCTACGTCGCCCGCTTCGAGCACGATGGCAAGGCGCGTGTCGGACTGGAGACCCTGGAGCCTCACCACCCGTTCGCCAACTTGCTGCCCTGTGACAACGTGTTCGCCATCGAGAGTGACAGCTATCGCACCAATCCCCTGGTCATTCAGGGGCCGGGGGCTGGCCGGGAAGTGACCGCAGCCGCCATTCAGTACGATCTCTGGCAGATCTGCGCCAGCCTCTAAGAGCCTGGTGGATGACACAAAGAAGAGGCGCCCTTGGGCGCCTCTTCTCGTTGGTGTTCACAATGCCTTACCAGAACAGCTTGCCCAGCAGGGGGGCGAGCAGCACTGTGGCCATGCCGGCAATCATCATCACCATGCTGGAGACCACCCCCTCCTCGTTGCCCATCTGATAGGCCCGGGCCGTGCCCGCCCCGTGGGCCGAGGCGCCAAAACCCGCCCCCTTGCCGAGGCGGCTGCGGATGGCGAGCACCGTCAGCACGCTCTCCCCGACCGCCATGCCGATCACTCCGGTCAGCACCACGAACAGGGCGGTGAGATCGGCGTTGCCGCCCACAGAGCGGGTCGCCTCCACCGCGAAGGGTGTGGTGATGGATCTCATGGCCATGCTGCGCTGCAGCAGCTCTGAGAGGTTCAGCCAGCGCGCCAGCAGCACAGTGCTGCCCACCGCCATGAGCACTGAGGCAACCACCCCCACCGACAGGGAGAGCCAGTGGCGGCGCATCAGCGCGCGGTTCTCGTAGACGGGCACCGCGAAGGCGACGGTGGCCGGGCCCAGCAGCCAGAGCAGCCAGTGGGATTCGGCCATGTAGTCCTGATAGGGGATGTGGAACAGCACCACCACGGCCACCAGCAGGGCGGGGGCCAGCAGCAGCGGCATCAGGGGCAGGATGCGCTTCTTGCCATAGAGCCACTTGCTGGCGTAGTAGAACAGCAGGGTGAGGGCGAAGCAGAGCAGGCCGAGCAGGGTGTCAGACATGGCGGCGACTCCGGCGGGCCAGCTTCAGCTCCAGGCGATAGACCCTGTCCACCACCAGGGCCGTGGTGCCGAGCACCAGCACAGTGCTTGTCACCAGCACCACCATGATGCGCCACCCCTCCTGCAACAGCAGCTCCTGATAGTTGACCACGGCCACCACGGCGGGCACGAAGAACAGCAGCATCTCCGCCAACAGCCAGCGTGCCCCGGCGCTGAACCACTGGGCCTTGACCACCCCGAGCAGGATGCAGATGAGCAGCAGCAACATGCCGGTGAGGTTGGCGGGCAGGGGCAGGTGGAAGGTGCGTACCGCTGTGTCGGCCAGCAGCCAGATGGCGGCCAGCAGGGCGATTTGGAAGGGGGTTTGCAACCAGCGAAGGCAGAAGGCTTTCATGATGGGCGTCTTTCTGTGAACCTGGTCACAGTATAAGCGGGGGCTAAACCTGCAAAAAATGAATTTAAATTATGAAAAATATGCCAAATTGGCATTATTTGGCGATCACCCCAGACGAGCGTCCCATGGATATCCGAGCCCTGCGTTACTTTGTCGAACTGGTGCGGGAGAAGAGCTTCACCCGCGCCTCCGAGAAGCTGTTCGTTACCCAGCCCACCATCAGCAAGATGATCCGCAGCATGGAGGAGGAGTTGGGCCAGCCCCTGCTCAATCGGGAGGGGCACAGCTTCACCCTGACCGACAGCGGCCAGGTGCTGTTTGCCCGTGGCCAGCTGATCCTGGCCCAGATGCAGCAGCTGGAGGCTGAGCTCGCGGATCTGCAGAGCCTGCAGCACGGGCGCCTGGCGCTCGGCATCCCCCCCATGGTGGGTCACGTCTATGCGGATCTCATCCGCGCCTACCGCAGCCGCTACCCCAAGGTGGAGCTCTCCATAGTGGAGTACGGCGGGCGCCGCATCGAGCAGGCGGTGCTGGAGGGGGAGCTGGATCTCGCCATCACCATGTTGCCGACCAGGGAGGGGGGCGCGCTGAGTGCGCTGGAGCTGGATTGCTACCCGATCCAGGTGGTGCTGCCGGACCTGCCGCGCTGGCGCGAGCGCGCCGAGATCCGGCTGGCGGAGCTGCAGGAGGAGCCCTTCCTGCTCTACACCCAGGCCTTCACCCTGAGCGAGCGGCTGGAGCAGGCCTGCCAGCAGGCGGGCTTCACCCCCCAGGTGGCGGCGCGCAGCAGCCAGTGGGACTTTCTCACCGCCATGGTGCGCAGCGGCATGGGGGTCGCCTTCCTGCCCGAGCCCATCTGCCGGCGGCTGACCCCGGACGGCCTGGTGCTGCGCCCCCTGCTGCCGGAGCTGAGCTGGCGTCTCGGAGTGATCTGGCCGAGTCGGCGCTACCTCTCCCGCACCGCCGAGGCCTGGCTCGCCCTGTGTCGCGAGCAGGGGGCGCGGGGCTAGGCGCTACTTGCCGACCCTGTCCGCCTTGTCGTGGGGAGGCATGCCGAAGGCATCCCGGGCCGGATCATAGAGATAGGAGCTGTAGTCGCTTCCCTCGCCGGGCAGCTGGGGGTTGCTCAGCCTGAACAGCTGGCGCGAGGCCAGTTGGGTGAACGCCAGGGAGGGTTGGAAGTGCTGGCGCCAGAGCCGCTTGAGGGAACCGTCCTGCCAGGCCAGCCGCAGGCCGAGCTGGATGCGCTCGCGCTCCTTGTGGTAGGTGGCATGGCTGTAGAAGGCGTGGATCAGCGGGTAGAAGAGGGCCACATGGGGATCGACGGTGAGGGTCGGCAGCCTGGGGTGGTGGGTCTCCCACTCCGCCAGTATCTCGTTGGCGCCGCGACAGAATAGATCGACCCTGCCACGGGCCACCATGCGAAACAGCGACTCGTAGTTGTCCACCTCCTGCACCTGGAAGCCGTTGTGGCGCAGGATGTCGGCATCCTGCCACTCCTTGCCTGTCCCCTGACTGAACGCCTGAAGCTGGGCCAGGGTACGGACTCCGGCCAGGGCATCCGCACGGTCGGTACCGACGAAGCAGACCCGGTAACCGAGAATGCCGAGATCGATGGGGAAGGGGATCAGACTGACCTCGGGGTGAGGCGTCTTCTGGGGCCAGCTGTCGACGATGAAGAGGGCACTCTTGCCCGGTTTTTGCACCTCGAGCCGCATCCGCGCCTTGTTCATCTTGAGGGAGTCACGCAGCTCGTAGTCGCCATATAGCTGGCGGGTCTTCTCCAGCGCCAGCCGCATCGCCTCCCGGTAGTAGTCCATGCGGGCATCCTGTTCGTTTTCCGGGCTGAGCAGGGTAAATCGGGTGGCCGCCATCGGGCAGGATGAGAGGGAGAGCGTGAGTAGCAGGAGCAGGAGTCGATACATCTTGGCCGGGTTCTACAACGGGATTGTGCCCATTATAGTTCGGTGCCTCACCGGCGACACAGCGCTAATGGCCCCCGGCTCCTCTGACCTCTGGGCCTGGTCTCAGACGGTTTCCATCAGCGCGCCCAGCTGGCGACACAGCTGGCGCAGGGTCTGGTTGTCGAGGCAGCCGAAGCCGAGCAGCCAGCCCTCCCGGGTAGGAGGGGTGAGGTGATACTGGTGCAGGGGGCGCAGCCCCAACCCCCGGGCGTTGGCCGCCTCGGTCCAGCGGGCCTCGCCCCCGGCGGGAAGCAGCACGGCGCACTGCAGCCCGGCGCCGCTGTGGATGGGGGTGAGCCTGGGGCAGTGCTCGGCCAGCTCGGCCAGCAGCAGATCCCGCCGGCTCTGGTAGACGAGGCGGCTCTGGCGCAGGTGGGTGGCGAAGTGCCCGGCGCGGATGAAGTCCGCGGTGACCGCCTGCTGCAACTGGTTGCTGTGGCCATCGACGGCGGCGCGGGCCCGGCTGAAGGCCTCCATCAGGGGGCGTGGCAAGACCAGGTAGGCGAGGCGCAAGGAACCAAACAGCACCTTGCTGAAGGTCCCCACATAGAGGACGCGCCCCTGGCCATCCAGCCCCTGCAGGGCGGGGAGCGGCCGCTGATCGTACTGGTACTCCCCGTCGTAGTCGTCCTCCAGGATCCAGGCCCCGCGCCGCTCGGCCTCGGCCAGCAGTGCCATGCGGCGCGGCAGGCTCATGGGCACGCCCAGGGGGTACTGGTGGGCCGGGGTGCAGTAGATGAGCCTTGGGCTGGGGTGTTCACCGGCAGGGTTGAGCCCCTCCTCGTCCACCGGCACCGGATGGATGCGGGCGCCGGCGCTCTCCATGGCGGTACGGGCGCCGGGATAACCCGGATCCTCCACCCAGACGGTGTCACCGGCATCGATGAGCAGCTGGGTCGCCAGCAATATGCCCTGCTGGGAGCTGGTGAGGATCAGGATCTGCTCCGGTTCGCACACCACGCCCCGCGACTGCACCAGGTAGCTGCTGATGGCGGCGCGAAGCTCCCCCAACCCCTGGGGATCCCCGTAATTCATCCAGTCGCTGGCACCCTGGCGCCACTGCTGCTGCATCAGGCGACCCCAGAGCGCCTGGGGAAAGAGGCGGGGATCCGGCTGGCTGGAGGCAAAGGAGCTGCCCACCTCGGGCACCTCGTGGCAGGCCCCCCCTTGCGCCATCTCCTGACCACGGAGAGAGAGCCCCGCCGCCGACTGGGGCGGGCGAGGCGCGGGGCGCACCGCCGCCAGGGCGACGAAGCTGCCGGCCCCCACCTTGCGCACCAGATACCCCTCCGCCTCCAGCCGGCCATAGGCCAGCTCCACCGTGCTGCGGGAGACGGCGAGATCCCGGGCCAGCATGCGGCTGGCCGGCAGCCTGCCGTGCAGCGGCAGATGGCCCGCCAGTATGGCTTCACGCAGGGTGCGCACCAGCTGTTCGTGCAGGGGAAGATCGTTTTGTTGCTGGTCGGCAAAGAGGGTCGGCAGGACTGTCATGACTGGCCTCCGCGGGGCCGGGGCAGGTGGCCCCCCCATCCGGACATGGCCTCCCGCAGGGTGCGCACCAGCTGTTCGTGCAGGGGAAGATCGTTTTGTTGCTGGTCGGCAAAGAGGGTTGGCAGGACAGTCATGATTGGCCTCCGCTGGGTGGGGGCAGGTGGCCCCCCCATCCGGGTATCGCCTCCCGCAGGGTGTGCACCAGCTGTTCGTGCAGGGGAAGATCGTTTTGCTGCTGGTCGGCAAAGAGGGTTGGCAGGACTGTCATGGCACTTCCCGTTGCGGATAAATTGGTCTGCCCATATTGGCAAAATTGGTCGGCGTGGCAAGGCCATTTTGTCGCTACATTGGTGGACAAGGAAGTGAAGCAATCCCATTGGCAACACACATTGGTCACAGAAGGAGTCTGCATGTCGGAATACAGCGCCACCATCAGTTGGCAGCGAGGGGTCAGCGAGCCCTTTGTCGATCAGCGCTATAGCCGGGCCCATGAGTGGGCGTTTGACGGCGGAGTCAGGGTGCCCGCCTCCTCCTCCCACCATGTGGTGCCCTTGCCCTTTTCGGTGGCGGAGAATGTCGATCCGGAGGAGGCTTTCGTCGCGGCCCTCTCCAGCTGCCACATGCTGACCTTCCTCTGGCTGGTCGCCAGGGCGGGTTATCTGGTGGAGAGCTACCGGGATGAGGCCGTCGGCATCATGGAGAAGAATGAGCGGGGCCGCCAGTCCATCACCCGGGTCACCCTGCGCCCCAGGGTGCGGTTTGGCGGCGAGCGCCAGCCCGATCTCGCCGCGCTGGAGCGGCTGCACCACCAGGCCCACGAGGAGTGCTTCATCGCCAACTCGGTCAACACAGTCGTCACCACAGAAATAACGCTGTAATCACAAGGAGGTTCAGGATGAGTCATGTATTGAGTACCGGGGTCGCGAGCCCGCTGGAGGCCAGCGCCTTCTTCGAGGCCCAGTTGAAGTTTCGTACCGATCCGGCGGATCTCGCCGCCGATCTGCTGGCCGGGGAGGCGGCTGAGGGGGGCAGCATAGTGGTCATCGACACCCGCTCCCCCGCGCACTACGCCGAGGGTCATATTCCCGGTGCCATCTCCTTCCCCCATAGCACCATGAGCCCGACGACCACGCAGGGGCTGTCGCGGGACAAGGTCTATGTCTGCTACTGCGATGGCATCGGCTGCAACGGCTCGACCCAGGGGGCCTACAAGCTGGCGGCCCTGGGCTTCAGGGTCAAGGAGCTGATGGGCGGTCTGCACTGGTGGCGCCAGGACGGCTTCGCCGTCGCCACCGGCAGTGAGGCCGGCGTGCTGCTGGAAGGGGGGATCGCCTGTGCCTGCTGACCCCGTCTTCAACGGCCATGGCCAGCCCCTGGGCGAGTCTCTGCCCGACTGGCGTGGCGCCGAGTTTCCCCCCCATCGGGTGCTGAGGGGCTGGGGCTGTCGTCTGGAACCGCTCGATCCCGAGCACCACGGCGGCAGCCTGTGGCAGGCCTTCAGTGCCGACAGTGGGGCCATGTGGACCTATCTCACCAGCGGCCCCTTCGAGGATGAGGCGGCCATGCTGGGCTGGCTGCGAGGAGTCGCCGCCAGGGTCGATCCCCAGTTCTATGCCATTGTCGATGAGGGGAGTGGCCGGGCGCTGGGGCTTGCCAGCTACCTGCGCATCGATCCCACCGCGGGCTGCGTGGAGGTGGGCTGGCTGCACTTCTCGCCAGCCCTGCAGCAGTCGCGGCTGGCGACGGCGGCCATGGCGCTGATGATGGCCAATGCCTTCGCCCTGGGCTATCGCCGCTACGAGTGGAAGTGCAATGCCCTGAATCGGCCCTCCTGGCAGGCGGCGCTGCGCCTTGGCTTTTGTTATGAGGGGACTTTCCGCCAGGCCCGGGTGGACAAGGGGCACAGCCGGGATACCGCCTGGTTCTCTGTGATAAACGGCGAGTGGCCCGCCCTGAAGGGCTGTTTCGAGCGCTGGCTGGCGGATGCCAACTTCGACGAACAGGGGCGCCAGCGGCTGCGGCTCTCCGAGCTGACCGCCGCCTGCCGGATGACGCCATAAGCCTGTGCTCCCTTGGGCCTGACTGGCAAAACGAGAGAGGCCCCGATTGCGGGGCCTCTCTCATGCTGGATCTTGCTTAACGAGTGGCCTTATTCATGGTGCTCGTCCCTTAGTGTTCACCGATGGGGGCGGCGATCCACTTCAGCAGGGTCAGCATGTCCTGCGGCGCCACCCCGACCGAGAGGCCGCGTTTGCCGCCGCTCACCAGTATCTCGTCAAACGCCATGGCGGAGTCGTCCAGCACGGTCGGCAGCAGCTTCTTCTGGGCCAGCGGGCTTATGCCCCCCACCTTGTAGCCGGTCAGCTTCTCGGCCTCGGCCGGTTTCATCATCTCCACCTTCTTGAGCCCGGTGGCCTTGGCGAGCTGCTTGAGGCTGCACATGCCGGAGGAGGGGACTATGGCGACCACCGCCTGCTTGTCGTGGTGGGCCAGCAGGGTCTTGAACACCTGAGCCTGGGGCAGGCCGAGCTGGGTCGCGGCATGCTTGCCGAAATCGTCGTGGGCCTCGCACTCGTAGGGGTAGAGCTTGTGAGGGATCTTGAGCTTCTTCAGCAGGTTGATGGCGGGTGTCATGGGGTCTCCTCGGGCCTAAACAAGGTCAGACAGTCTGCGCCCGGGCGGCGGGCATGGCAAGTGGCCGTCCTCGATGGCGCTCATCTTGGGGGTGACCCATATTCGCGAAACGGCCGCCTCACACCTATGATCTGGGGCTGTCTCTCCCCCTGCCTATACTGGCTGTGAGCAGGTGTTGGCGATCGAAAGGAATCCTGGCCATGAATACCCCGGTAAACAGCTTCATCGACATGGGCACCCTGGGGCGTTATGACGCCCTTGCCCGGCTGACCGCCCTGGACCGAGCCTATGGCATAGCCGAGTTCGATCTCGATGGCCGCATGGTGTCGGTCAATGGACTGTTCTGCGACCTCATCGGCTATGCCTCCGAGGAGCTGATAGGCCAGTCCCACCTGTTGCTGCTTCCCCCCGAGCAGCAGGAGGAGCACGATAGCTTCTGGCAGGGGGTGCTCAGCGGCGAGATCCGCTCGGGGTCCTTTCGCCGCATCATGCGCGGGGGCGGCAGTGTCTGGATCCACGCCACCTACATGCCCATCACCAACGAGGCGGGGACCCTGCTCGGGGTGATCAAGCTGGCCCACGACATCACCCCCGAAGTGCTGGCGGAGCAGCGCGTCGAGCAGCAGAGCCAGTTGTTCGACATAGTGGTGGCCGCCCACCAGAGCTTTCTGCTCGATCGCAATCTCGGCTCCGCCTGCGACACCGTCTTCGAGCGGCTGCTGAGCGTGAGCCAGAGCGCCTATGGCTTCATCGGCATCATCCAGTACGAAGAGGAGCGTCCCAGCCTCTACATCCCCTCCATCTCCAACATCTCCTGGGATCAGGCCACCCACGCCTGGTACGAGCAGCAACGCCAGAGCAGAGGGGGGCTCATCTTCAACAAGCTCGACAACCTGTTCGGCCACGTGGTCACTCACAACACCCTGGTGTGCTGCAACGATCTGCCGAGTCATCCGGCGAGTCGCGGCGTCTCTCCCCGGGGTCATCCCCATCTGGACAGCTTTCTCGGCATTCCCATACGCCACAAGGGGGAAGCCATCGGCATGATAGCCCTGGCCAACCGCCCGGGCGGCTTCGACGAAACCCTGGTGAGCTTGCTGGAGCCGCTCACCACTGCCCTGGGCACCCTGATCCACGCCCGCAATCTGGAGGACGAACGCAGCCACATGGAGCGGGTGCTGCGCTTCAACGCCGAACACGACTTTCTCACCAAACTGCCCAACCGCAGCAGCTTCTTCAGTCAGGCCAATGTGCTGCTCGAGCACATCCAGCGCTATCCGGCCGAGGGGGAAGCCTGTTGCCTGGCCCTGATCGACATCGATTTCTTCAAGCAGATCAACGATGAGCATGGCCACCTTGCCGGTGATGCCGTGCTCGAGGAGCTGGCCCGTCTGCTGATGCAGGCGGTGCGCAGCCAGGATCTGGTGGCGAGGTTCGGCGGGGAGGAGTTCATCATGCTGCTGCGTGGTACCACCCAGGAGGAGGCCCGCGCCATCATGGATCGCACCCGCCAGCAGATAGAGCAGCACCCCTTCTTGCATCAGCACCAGCCAATAGCCGTCACCATCAGCGTGGGCCTCACCCCCTATCAGATGGGCTACCGCTGCATGGATGACTGGCTGCTGTGCGTGGATCAGCGCCTCTACGAGGCCAAGCGCCAGGGACGCAACCGTATTGCCTAGGGGGGTTGGATAGCCAAAATAGAAAGGGCGCCATATAGGCGCCCTTTTACGTCAGATGGATAGCCCGGCCATCAACCCGTGTTGCGCATGCCTGCGGCTATGCCGGCTATGGTGACCATCAGCGCCTGATCCAGCTCGGGGTGCAGGGTCTCCGGGTTCTTGCGCGAGCGACCAAGCAGCTCGACCTGCAGCACGTTGAGCGGGTCTGTGTAGGGGTTGCGCAGCTTGATGGACTCCTTGATCCAGGGCTGGTCGTCCAGCAGGTCACCCTGCGGGCGCAGCTCCAGCACCACCTGGATGGAGTCGGCAAGCTCCTGACGCAGCTGCTTGCCGAGGGCCCACAGCTCTTGCGGCACCAGGCGGGTGTCGTAGTACTCCGCCAGCCAGAGGTCGGCCTTGAGGAACACCATCTCCAGCATCTCGAGGCGGGTGCGGAAGAAGGGCCACTGGCGGCTCATCTCGTCCAGCACGCTCTTCTGGCCGTCATCTATGGCCTGCTGCAGCCCCTTGTGGGCACCGAGCCAGGCCGGCAGCATCAGCCGGTTCTGGGTCCAGGCGAAGATCCAGGGGATGGCGCGCAGGCTCTCGACGCCGCCGTTGGGCTTGCGCTTGGCGGGACGGGAACCTAGCGGCAGCTTGCCGAGCTCCATCTCCGGGGTGGCGGCGCGGAAGTAGGGCACGAAGTCCGGGTGGCCGCGCACTATGCTGCGGTAGTGATCGCAGGAGACGGTGGCCAGCTGCTCCATCACGGCGCGCCAGCACTCCTTGGGCTTGGGCGGCGGCAGCAGGTTCCCCTCCAGCACGGCGCTGGTGTAGAGGTTCAGGCTGTGGATGGCGACCTTGGGCAGACCGAACTTGAAGCGGATCATCTCCCCCTGTTCGGTGACCCGCAGGCCACCGCGCAGGGAGCCCGGCGGTTGGGACAGGATCGCCTGATGGGCGGGGGCGCCGCCACGACCGACGGTGCCACCACGGCCATGGAACAGGGTGAGGCGGATGTTGTTGGCCTCAGCCAGCCCCACCAGGGATTCCATGGCGGCGTACTGGGCCCAGCCTGCGGCCATCATGCCCGCATCCTTGGCGGAATCCGAGTAGCCGATCATCACGTACTGGCGACCCTGGATGTAACCGCGATACCAGTCCACCGACAGCAGGCGATCCATCACGGCGGTGCCCGCCATCAGGTCTTCCTGGGTCTCGAACAGCGGTGCGACCGGCATGCGGAACTTGCAGCCGGCTTCCTTCAGCAACAGCTGCACCGCCAGTACGTCCGAGGGGGCGCCCGCCATGGAGATGATGTAGATGCCGAACGCATCCGGGTCGTGACCGGCGATCACCCGGCAGGTATCTATGGTCTCGCGGGTCTCGTCGCTCGGCGCCCAGTCGGTGGGGATCAGCGGGCGGCGGGAGTTCAGTTCGTTGAGCAGGAAGGCCTGCTTGTCGTCCTCGCTCCACTCGGCGTAGTCCCCCATGCCGAGGTAGCGGGTCAGCTCGGAGAAGACCTGACCGTGACGCTCGCCGTCCTGGCGGATGTCCAGCTTGACCAGATGGATGCCGAAGCAGGCCAGCTTGCGCAGCACGTCCAGCAGCATGCCGTCGGCTATGTTGCCCATGCCGCAGGCGTGCAGGGAGTGATAGCAGAGCTCCAGCGGCTCGCGCAGCTGGGCCGTGGTCTTGATGAGATCGCGGCTCTCGCTCGCCTGACCCTGCACCTTGGCGGTGAGAAATTCCTGGGTCTCGCGCAGCGCTTCGCGCAGCTCGCGCACCAGGGCGCGATAGGGCTCGGGATTGTCACCGACCCGGGCGCGCAGGGCCTCGGTACAGTCGGCCATGGAGAGCTCAGAGGTGAGCTCCTTGATGTCCTTGTAGAAGAGGTTGACCGCCATCCAGCGGCCCAGCTCCAGTACCTCGGCGGTCACCTTGGCGGTGACGAAGGGGTTGCCGTCGCGGTCACCGCCCATCCAGGAGGTGAACTTGACCGGCGCGGCATCCAGCGGCAGGCGCACACCCAGGTGGTGTTGCAGACGCTCGTCCAGGTTGCGCATGAATTCGGGAATGGCCGGCCACAGGCTGTTCTCCACCACGGCGAAGCCCCACTTGGCTTCGTCTACCGGGGTCGGGCGCTGTTCGCGGATCTCGTTGGTGTGCCAGGCCTGATTGACCAGCTGTTCGATGCGATTGAGGATCTTGTCCCGCTCGCGGGGCAGCAGATCGGAGAGCTCCAGCGCTTCCAGGCAGTCGTTGAGCTGGACGTGCTTGTGGATCAGGGTGCGACGGGTCACCTCTGTGGGGTGGGCGGTCAGCACCAGATCGATGTCCAGCTCGCGCACCGCCTGGATGATGGCCTCCTGGGAGAGGTTGGATGCTTTCAGCTTGGCGAACATCTGCTCAAGCGGGTCCGGCGTGCACTCCTGCTCTTCGCAGCGGCGGGAGATGGTGTGGAACTGCTCCGCCACGTTGGCCAGATTGAGGAACTGGCTGAAGGCGCGGGCCACCGGCAGCAGCTCGTCATCGGAGAGGGTACGCAGGGTCTCGAGCAGGCGTTCCCGGTCTGTCTCGTTGCCCTTGCGGGAGGACTTGGCCAGTTGACGAATGGTCTCAATCTTGTCGAGGAAGGCTTGACCCTGATGGTCCTTGATGGATTTACCCAGCAGTTGGCCCAACATGCCTACGTTGGCCCGTAGTGCGGCGTACTTTTCGTTCATTCCACATCCTTATTTTTGTTGGTGCCCCTTGACCTTCCGGGGGGAGAGGCAGCCTCACTTATTGTTGTGCGATTACAACATATGCTCCGTCATCTTAGGGGGACAATCTACCCAGATTGTCTGCGCAAGGTCAAATAACAAGCCGATTCAGAACATGTATTTCCCTCACCTGTCCCTGGGTGGCATGTCATGTAACTTACTTACATTCCCGTCGAGCTAGACGCAGAAACGCCGGATCAGGTGCTGCAGCACCGCCGTGGTCGGTTTGACGAACGACAGGTCCAGGTACTCGTCCGGCTGATGGGCCTGGGTGATATGGCCCGGGCCCATCACTATTGTCTGGCATCCCAACTGCTGGATAAAGGGGGCCTCGGTGCAATAGTTCACGGATTCGGCGGCGCGGCCACTCGCCTTCTCGGCTTCACGTACCAGATCTGAGCCATCCTCGCAGGCATAGGCCGGGATGGGTTCGTGCAGGTGCTGCAGGTGCAGGCAACCCGGCTGGTGGATTTCGATGGGGGAGAGCGCCTCTTTGAGCATGCCCATCAGCTCATCCGGCCCAACTTGCGGGGTGGGGCGCATATCGATGTGCAGCTCGCAGCAGCCGCAGATGCGGTTCGGGCTGTCGCCCCCCTGGATGTAGCCCAGGTTCAGGGTGGGTTGCGGCACTGCGAACCTGTGGTCGGCGTAGCGTTCCTTGAGATCCCGCTGCAGTTTGAGCACCTGGCCCATGGCTTTGTGCATGATCTCCATGGCGTTGACCCCGTTGGCGGGATCCGAGCTGTGGCCGCTCTTGCCCGTGATGCGAATGGCTTCCGACATGTGGCCCTTGTGGGCCACCACGGGCACCAGGCCGGTGGGCTCGCCTATCACCGCATAGTCGGGTTTGATCTCGGCGGCCGCGGCGATGGCACGGGCGCCCGCCATTGTGGTCTCTTCGTCGGCGGTGGCCAGGATGCGCAGCGGCTTGCGGAGCTTGCTGAGATCGACCTCCTTGAGCGCCTCCACGATGAAGGCGAAGAAGCCCTTCATGTCGATGGTGCCGAGCCCGTACAGGCGGTTGCCCTCCTCGGTTACCTTGAAGGGATCCTTGCTCCAGCCTCCCTCGTCGAAGGGCACAGTATCGGTATGGCCCGCCAGCAGCAGGCCCCCTTCCCCCTGGCCATAGGTCGCCACCAGGTTGAATTTGCCCGGCAGGTCGGGCAGCGCCGTCACCTCGCACTGGAAACCCAGCTGGCCGAACCAGTCGGCCAGCAGCCGGATCACCGCCTCATTGCTCTGATCCCAGCGGGGATCCGTGCTGCTGATAGAGGGAATCGCAATAATATTCTTATAAAGTGAAAAAAAATCCAGATTGGCCATCAGCTGCTCCTTGCGTCCCCGGAGTGTTTCTGTTAGAAAATACAAATGCAAAGTGAGTGCATGAATATTCTGTTCGAGCGCTCATCAACAAGGCTTCTAGTTGTAAGGGAAAGTTAATGTTCTGTCACCTGATCTGTAACCGACGACGCATATCCGCCTGAATTGCCCCTCCGCACTCGTTGCATCTAAGGGGCGATAGCCGACCCCTTGCACCGCAGCACCACGCTGTGAATTTCGAACCCAGACTTGGAATACTCAAACATGCTCAATACCGTTATCGTCGGTGCCAGTGGCTACGCGGGGGCCGAACTGGCCGCACTGGTCCAGAACCATCCAGAGCTCAAGCTGTTCGGCCTCTATGTGTCGGCCGGCAGCCAGGACGCCCACAAGCGTTTCTCTTCTCTGCATCCCCAGTGGGTCGGTGAGCTGGATCAGCCGCTGCTGCCGCTGGACGAGGACGGCATGACCCGGATCCTGACCCAGGCCGATCTGGTGCTGCTGGCCACCGCCCACGAGGTGAGCGCCGAGCTTGCCCCCAAGTTCCTGGCCAAGGGACTGCCGGTGTTCGATCTCTCCGGTGCCTTCCGGGTCAAGGATCAGGGGTTCTACGCCTCCTTCTACGGCTTCACCCACGACAGCGAGCAGTGGCTGGAACAGGCCGTCTACGGTCTGGCGGAGTGGAATGCCGATGCCATTGCCGCCGCCCAGCTGATTGCGGTGCCCGGCTGCTACCCGACCGCGTCGCTCTGCGCCCTCAAGCCGCTGCAGCAGGCCGGTCTGATTGCCGAGGGATGGCAGCCCATCATCAACGCCGTCTCCGGCGTCTCCGGGGCTGGTCGCAAGGCCGCCATCAACACCAGCTTCTGCGAAGTGAGCCTGAGCCCCTACGGCACCTTCAATCACAGACACCAGCCAGAGATCAGCCACCACCTCGGCAAGGGGGTGCTGTTCCAGCCCCACCTCGGCAACTATGTGCGGGGCATACTGGCCACCATCTATGTGCAACTGGCGGATGGCGTGACGCAGACCCAGGTGGATCAAGCCTATCTCAAGGCCTATGAAGGCAAGCCCCTGGTGCGCCTCACCGGCCAGATGCCCTCCATCCGTGGCGTGGCCAATACCCCTTACTGCGACCTCGCCTGGCAGCAGCAGGGCAACATGCTGGTGGTGGTGTCCGCCATCGACAACCTGCTCAAGGGCGCCGCCTCCCAGGCGATGCAGTGCATAAATATCAAGTTTGGTTTTGAACCGGCCACCGGCCTGATTTAACGCTTTAAGGAAGGATCGAGAAGATGGACAAGCAGACGCTGGTAATCAAGTTGGGTGGTGCCCTGATCGAGAACGACGAGGCCCTGACCGCCCTGTTCGCTACCCTGAAAACCTTCCTGGACGATCAGCACCGTCCCCTGGTGCTGGTACACGGTGGTGGCTGCCTGGTGGATGACCTGCTCAAGGGGCTGGGGATGACCTCCACCAAGAAGAACGGCCTGCGGGTCACCCCGTTCGAGCAGATCCCCTTCATCGCCGGGGCCCTGGCGGGCACGGCGAACAAGATGATGATGGCCAAGGCCATCGCCACCGGCATCCCGGCGGTGGGGCTCTGCCTCGCCGACGGCGGCCTCTGCCAGGTGACCCAGCTCGACCCGGATCTCGGCGCCGTAGGTGACTGCCAGCCGGGCAACCCGGCGCTGGTGGCCGGCATCCTGGGGCAGGGCTTCCTGCCGGTGGTGAGCTCCATCGGCATCACCGCTGACGGTCAGCTGATGAACGTCAACGCGGATCAGGCGGCCACCGCCATTGCCGAGGCGCTCGGTGCCGATCTGGTGATGCTGTCGGATGTGAGTGGCATCCTGGATGGCAAGGGCAAGCTGGTTGCCAAGCTGGACAAGCAGAGCGCGCTGGACCTGATGGAGAAGGGCGTTATTACGGACGGCATGGCGGTCAAGGTGAAGGCTGCCCTGCATGCCGCCGAGACCCTGGGCAAGCCAGTCTGTGTCGCCAGCTGGCGCTACCCGGACCAACTGCTCAAGCTGCTGGCGGGCGGCGCCGTCGGCACCCAAGTCACCCTCTAACCCTGGCCGGAAAAAGGAACATCCGATGCAACATCTTCTGAAAGACAGCGACTTGAGCAAGGCCCAGATAGAGGCGCTGATAGCCCTGGGCAAATCGGTCAAGGCCGATCCGAAGAAATACAGCCAGGCCCTGGCGGGCAAGAGCGTGGTCACCCTGTTCGAGAAACCCTCCCTGCGCACCCGGGTCACCTTCGACATCGGCATCGCCCGGCTCGGGGGTCACAGCGTCTACCTGGATCAGCAGAACGGCGCGCTCGGCAAGCGGGAATCGGTGAAGGATTTCGCCGCCAACCTGTCCCGCTGGTGTGACGCCATAGTCGCCCGGGTGTTCGATCACCAGACCCTGGTCGAGCTGGCGGAGCATGGCTCTGTGCCGGTGGTGAACAGCCTGTGCAACCTCTACCACCCCTGTCAGGGGCTGGCGGACTTCATGACCATCAGCGAGCACTACAGCGATCTCTCCAAGGTGAAGCTGGCCTACCTCGGCGATGGCAACAACGTCAGCCACTCCCTGCTGCTGCTGGGGGCGACACTCGGCACCGATGTGACTCTGGTCTGCCCCAAGGGCCATGGCCCGGATACCCAGCTCTTCCTGCAGGCCCAGGCGCTGGCGGCGCAATCTGGCGCGCAGATCCACATCAGCGATGACGTGGGCGCCATCGAAGGCTTTGACGTGGTTTATACCGACACCTGGGTCTCCATGGGTGACAACACACCAATGGAGCAGGTAAAAGATATCTTCATGCCTTATCAGATCAACCAGGCCCTGCTCGATCGCACCGGCATCGCCCACGTGCTGCATTGTCAGCCGGCGCACCGGGAGCTGGAGATCACCTCGGAGGTCATGGACGGACCAGCCTCCCTCATCATGGATGAGGCAGAAAACCGGATGCATATCCAGAATGCCGTGCTGCTGACCCTGTTCGGGCACAAGTAACGCGGCAACCGACCCTGAATCACAACCTTATCGAATCATCACGGAGAGAAGTAAATGAGCGGAATCAACAAGATCGTACTGGCTTACTCGGGCGGACTGGATACCTCGGCCATCATTCCCTGGCTGAAGGAGAACTACGATGCGGAGATCATCGCCTTCGTCGCCGACGTCGGTCAGGAGCGTGACGATCTGGAAGGGATCGAGCAAAAAGCCATCGCCTCCGGCGCCACCAAGTGCATCGTCAAGGACCTGCGGGAAGAGTTCGTCAAGGAGTACGTCTATCCGACCCTGAAGACAGGCGCCGTTTACGAAGGCACCTACCTGCTGGGCACCTCCATGGCCCGTCCCATCATCGCCAAGGCGATGGTGGAAGCGGCCCTGGCGGAAGGCGCAGACGCCATCTCCCACGGTTGTACCGGCAAGGGCAATGATCAGGTGCGTTTCGAAGGTGCGGTCGCCGCACTGGCGCCCCAGCTGAAAGTGATCGCCCCCTGGCGTCTGTGGGACATGCGCTCCCGGGAAGATCTGCTGGCCTATCTGGAAGCCCGCGACATCCCCTGCAAGGCAACCCTGAAGAAGATCTACAGCCGCGACGCCAACGCCTGGCACATCTCCACCGAGGGTGGCGAGCTGGAGAGCACCTGGAACGAGCCGTCCGAAGCGGTCTGGCAGTGGACTGTGCCGGCCGAGCAGGCTCCGAACGAGCCGGAATACGTCAAGCTGACCGTGGCCCAGGGCGAAGTGGTGGCCGTTGACGACCAGCCGCTGACCCCGCACCAGATCCTGATGACCCTGAACGAGCGTGCCGGCAAGCACGGCGTGGGCCGCATCGACATCACCGAGAACCGCATGGTGGGCATGAAGTCCCGTGGCTGCTACGAGACCCCGGGTGGCACCGTCATGGTGGCGGCACTGCGCGCCGTGGAAGAGCTGGTACTGGACAGACCGACCCGCGCCTGGCGCGAGAAGCTGGGTGCCGAGTTCTCCCACCTGGTCTATGACGGCCGCTGGTTCACTCCGCTGTGCAAGGCCATTGTCGCCTCCGCCAACGCCATCGCCGAGGATCTCGACGGTGAAGTGGTGCTGAAGATGTACAAGGGTCAGGTCACTGCGGTGCAGAAGAAGTCGCCGAACAGCCTCTACTCCGAAGACTTCGCCACCTTCGGCGCCGACGAGGTGTACGACCAGAGCCACGCAGAAGGCTTTATCCGTCTCTACACCCTGGCGAGCCG
Organism: Aeromonas sp. DSM 116730; assembly: GCF_046581335.1. NCBI lineage: Bacteria > Pseudomonadati > Pseudomonadota > Gammaproteobacteria > Aeromonadales > Aeromonadaceae > Aeromonas > Aeromonas sp. DSM 116730. Next base: position 635,281 of record NZ_CP144265.1, read on the forward strand.
GATCCGCGCCATGAAGGAGCAGCATCAGGCCATCGGCGGTGACCACACCCACGGTTGATCTGAAGACATGATCCGTTGATACCGGTGAGGGGGCTTGGCCCCCTCACTTATAAGCGGCGGCATGGTGGATAACCGGTGAGCTGTGACAAGAGCGGCAGCGCCCTGGCCGCTTCTGTGAGATAACAGGGGCAGTGTGAATATGGTGCTGAAGCATTTTCTCCCTTCTCCCGCTTACTTGAGAAACGAGGGGAGAAGGGGCGGGGATGAGGGATTGCCCTCACCCTAGCCCTCTCCCAGAGGGAGAGGGAACCGATCGAGGTTAGGTGTGGTGGCAGCTCATTTTTTGTTGGCAGATTAACCACGATTTACCCGTAGATCACCGTCTTGCTCCCTTCTCCCCTCGCGGGAGAAGGGTTGGGGATGAGGGGCGGTAACTGTAACCGCATCGATCACCACCGCACTGTTATGCAGAAAAATACAGGGCAAGATTTCAGCGCGCAGGCCAAGGGGCCGCGCGAGTAGGGCAGGCGCAGGCGCTGCCGACAACGAATTCAAGGAGAGCAGTATGGCACTTTGGGGTGGACGCTTCAGTCAGGGAGCCGATAGCAGGTTCAAGCAGTTCAACGATTCGCTGCGGTTCGATTACCGCCTGGCGGAGCAGGATATCCAGGGCTCCATGGCCTGGGCCAAGGCGCTGGTCAAGGTGGGCGTATTGACCAGCGATGAGCAAGGCAAACTGCAGCAGGCGATGGAAGTGCTGCTGGCCTCGGTGCAGCAGGATCCCCAGCAGATCCTGAGCTCGGATGCCGAAGACATCCACTCCTGGGTCGAGGGCAAGCTCATCGATGCCGTCGGCACCCTGGGCAAGAAGCTGCACACCGGCCGCTCGCGCAACGATCAGGTCGCCACCGATCTCAAGCTCTGGTGCAAGGCCCAGGGTGAGCTGCTGCTCGGCTCCATCACGGCGCTGCAACAGGGGCTGGTCGCTTCCGCCCGTGCCAACCAGGCCGCGGTGCTGCCCGGTTACACCCACCTGCAGCGTGCCCAACCGGTCACCTTCGCCCACTGGGCGCTGGCCTATGTGGAGATGCTGGAGCGGGATCACTCCCGTCTGCAGGATGCCCTCAAGCGCCTCGACACCAGCCCGCTCGGCTGCGGCGCCCTGGCGGGTACGGCGTACGCCATCGACCGGGAAGCGCTGGCGCTCGATATGGGCTTTAGCGGCGCCACCCGCAACAGTCTGGATTCGGTCTCCGATCGGGATCACGTGGTGGAGCTGATGCACGTGGCGTCCCTCTCCATGACCCACCTGTCGCGTTTTGCGGAAGATCTTATCTTCTACAACACCGGCGAGGCGGGCTTCGTGGAGCTCTCCGATGCGGTCACCTCCGGCTCTTCCTTGATGCCCCAGAAGAAGAACCCGGATGCGCTTGAGCTTATTCGTGGCAAGACAGGCCGGGTGGTGGGCGCCCAGATGGGCATGCTGATGAGCCTGAAGGCGCTGCCGCTGGCCTACAACAAGGACATGCAGGAAGACAAGGAAGGGCTGTTCGACGCCCTCGACACCTGGCACGACTGCCTCGACATGGCGGCTCTGGTGCTGATCGATCTGAAAGTGAACGGCGAGCGCACCAAGGCGGCGGCCCAGGGCGGTTACGCCAATGCCACCGAGCTGGCGGACTATCTGGTGGCCAAGGGGATCCCCTTCCGCGAGGCGCACCATATAGTCGGTGAGACTGTGGTCTACGCGATCCAGGTGAAGAAACCCCTGGAGGAGCTCTCTTTGTCTGAGTTCCAGCGTTTCAGCCCTGTGGTGGGGGAGGATGTCTATCCGAACCTGGAGCTGGAAGCCACCCTGGCCAAGCGGGTCGCCAAGGGCGGCGTCGCCCGCGAGCAGATAGACGCTGCGCTGGTCGCCGCCGAACAGTGGCTGGCCAAGCGCGCTGGCTGAATTGCAGCGGCCAGGGTCCCATGAGCAGAAAACGGCAACCTCGGGGTTGCCGTTTTTTTATGTGCCCTATTGTGCGGGCAGGTCTGCGGCTATGTCAGCGAGGGTCCTCAGCCCTTGCTGGCACTGGCCTGATGCACGGCATCGGTGAGCAGGGTCTGCAACTGGCGCTCGGCCTCATTGGGTTCATTGCCCGCCCTCAGCAGGGCGATCCCCAGGGGGCCCGGTGACGGCAGCACATAGGTCAAGGGGGATAGGGTGGCCGGCATGCCTAGGGTGGAGCGCACAGTGAGCCCGAGCCCTGCCTGCAAGGCCGCCCAGATGCCCGCCAGACTCTGGCTGGTGAAGGCGATGCGCCAGGGGATCCCTGCCTCGTCGAGGGCCCGGGTGGCCCGTGATCGCATCAGGCAGGGGGCATCGAAGACCACCAGGGGCAGAGGCTCCCCCCGAGCCAGCAGAGGGGCGAGCTCCCAGTCCGGGTGCGCTATCCATTGCAGTGGCACCAGGTCGATGAGCTTGGCATCCATCCCCTCATCTTGTGGCTGCCAGGTCATGGCAATGTCGAGGCTGCCCTCCCTGATCCCTTTCGTCAGCGGCCCATTGCGATCGATGCGGGTCGTCATGCGAAGCCCAGGGTGCAGGCGACAGAAGGGCCCCAGCACGGCCGGCAGCAAAGACTCGCCAAAGTCCTCCTGTACTCCCAGCCTGATCTCTCCTTGCAGCAACTCCCCCTTCAGGGCGCGCATGGCCTCGTCATTGAGATCCAGCAGCCGTTTCCCATACCCCAGCAGCAGCTCGCCCTGGGCTGTCGGGATCAGGTGGCGCCCGCTGCGAGCGACCAGCGCCGTGCCGCATTGCTGCTCGAGTTTTTTCAACTGGGCGCTGACTGCCGAGGTGGAACGGCACAGCCGCTGCGCCGCCAGTGCAAAGTTGCCGCACTCCATGCCGACGACATAGCTGCGCAGGGCATCGAGATCCAGGTTCAGGGGAAGGGGCGTCATAATTGTCCTGATAATCGGGATTATTGGTCTTTGATATTTCGATTTTATAAATTGTAGCAGTGGGAGAGAGTGGCTTCACCATCCAAGGAGATTGCCATGACCCATTCTGTTCTTGATCGTGACGACCTGGCGCTGACAGCGCCGAGACTGTCCCAGCTAGCGGAAGAGACGCTGTTTGGCGATATCTGGCAGCGGCCCGCCCTGTCAGCCAGCGAGCGCAGTCTGATCACCCTGGCCATACTGGCGTCGCTGGGCCGGGTGCAACAGCTGCCCTGGCACATAGCGTTCGCCCAGCAAAACGGCCTGACACGGGATCAGCTGGAGGAGTTGTTCACCCATCTCGCCTTCTACGCCGGCTTGCCCGCCGCTGTCACCGCCGTTAGTCTGCTGCCCGCCCGCGAGGAGGCCAACCCATGCCGCTGACCCGTATCACGGTGCGCGAGGGGATGAGTGACGCGCGCCTGCAACAGCTCTCCGATCTCTATCACCAGACTCTGGTGGAGGTGTTTGATGTACCGCGGGAGGACAAGTTCCAGATCCTGGAGGCCTTGCCAGCCAAGGCGCTTGTTTATCATCCCCACTATCAGACTGGCCGCCGGGACGGCGACTTCATCCTGTTCCAGATCCTGGCGGGAAAGCCCCGCAGCACTGCGGTCAAGCAGCGGCTCTATGAGCGGCTCGCCGAGCGCCTGCATGCGGATTTGGGCATCCATCCCGACAACCTTATGGTGGTGATCCAGCTGAACGGCAGCGAGGAGTGGAGCTTCGGACGGGGTCTGATGTTTCGGCAGGAGGTGAGCTTATGATCGCCATGCACTACAGATTCACCCTGCCGGCGGACTACGACATGGCGCTGATCGAGCAGCGGATCGCCAGCAATGGCGCCAGACTCGACGGCTTCCCCGGCTTGCTGTTCAAGGCCTATCTCTATGGCCGCCATGACGAGGCCGCGCTGCCATGCCGGGAGAATCGCTATGCCCCCTTCTATGTGTGGCAAAGCGCCGAGGCGATGCGCAGTTTCATTGTCAGCGAGGGCTTCGCGGCGCTCACCAAGCAGTTTGGCTGGCCCCATATCGAGACCTGGCATCTGCTGACCGCCCCGCAGATGGAGGATCTCGAGCAGGCCAGGGTGGCCATCTTGCGGCGCACTCCCATTATCCCCCATTCCAGCCTGGCCGAGCGGCACACCGGGGCCATGCTGAGCGGATGGGACCTCTCCCGCTGGCAGTGGCTGGAGGTGGATCTCCTGGCGTCGCTCCCACAGGCGATACCGGCAGGGGCCGATGCCTATCACATCGGCTATCTGGCCAAAGGGAGCTCTTTGTCCTGAACGGGTGACAGCGGATATCCGGTGGCGGCCAAGGCTTTCTTCGGTGGCGCTCGGAAGGCAAACTCGAGATGATGCTTTCCCGCCATGGGATCATCTCGACGGGTTTAGTACGGACACACCACCACGGATAAAGGAGCCTGCATGTATCTGCCACCCCATTTCGCCGCCACAGATCCCGCCTCTTTGCATCGGCTGATGCGCGCTTATCCCCTGGGGGCCCTGGTCACCCAGGGCGAGCTGGGGCTGGATGCCAACCACCTGCCGTTCGAGTTCGATGCCGATGAGGGGGTGCATGGGATCTTGCGGGCCCATGTGGCGCGCAACAATCCGCTCTGGCAGGAGGTGAAGGAAGGGCAGGAGGTGCTGGTGATCTTCAGGGCCGTCGAGGGCTATATCTCCCCCAGCTGGTATCCGAGCAAGCAGGCGCACCACAAACAGGTGCCCACCTGGAACTATGCCGTGGTGCATGCCCACGGCCGCATCCGGGTGCGGGACGATGCCCGCTTCGTGCGCCGGTTGCTGGCGGGCCTGACGCGGGTACATGAGGCCGCCGAGCCCGCTCCCTGGAAGATGGCGGATGCACCGAGAGACTATATCGAGGCCATGGTGCAGGCTGTGGTGGGCATAGAGATCGAGATCCATCAGTTGGTCGGCAAGTTCAAGCTGAGTCAGAACAAGGAGGAGGGGGACCGGCTGGGGGCCGTCGATGCTTTGCAGGCCAAGGGCCAGACGGCGCTGGCAGCGGCGATGCAGGATCCCCCCTCGTCTGTGTAGCGCTATCTCACCCCGTCATAAAACGAAAACGGCAACCCATGGGTTGCCGTTTTTCGCACGAGAAAGAGATCCACGATGCTGCGTCTATTTGTTTGCCGAGGGCGATGTCAGTTTTTAAGCGAAAACCGTCATTACAAACTATTTGGATATCTCCCTCATCATGGTGGTACCAGCACGAACTGCAGATCTGCACATCTCTCGGATCGTGATGGAAGAGTCGCCGTCGTTGGTTGTAAGGGTTCTCATCAAAACGCGTTAATTAGAAGAGAACACTAACAAAGCGTGATCAAGATTTGGAGGACCTTATGCTTGAGCTGTTACAAACACTTGCCAAAAATCCACCCTCTCACAACTTGGGATTTGTGCTTGCCATCCTGGCATTAGCATTCCTGATATGGTGTATATCTCCTTTATAGTCAGGCCATTGGCTCCCTGTCTTTCGAATGAATAATTGAGGAGGGTCATATCACCTTACGAAACAAAACGGCAACCCATGGGTTGCCGCTTGCGTAATATATTCTCTGTCTCTTGGCCGGATATCATCAGCCTCTCGGGCTCACAGATCCCTGAACGGCTTGCGCTTCTCCTGCTCCAGCACTATGGCCTCCAGGTTGGCGACCCGCTCCTGCAACTCCCTGATGATGAGATCCTGCTTGCCGAGGCGATCCGTGATGCGGGCATCCCCCAGCTGGTAGCGGGCGCGTTTGCCAAGATAGCCGAACAGCACGCTGATAAAGACGATCAGGACTATGCCTGTCCACAGACTCATATTGCCTCCCTGTCATCTGCTCCCCGTCGGGGTGAGTAGAGCCATTTTGTCACCCTGGGGGAACCTTGCCCAGTGACCGGTCGGGGTGACGGCGATTTGTAAGCATCTGGTTACAAAAAGCCCGCCAATTGCCTCGACCCTGGCGCGCCTCTGCTGGTAACTTAGGGCCGATCTTCGTAGCCAGATTGATAATGCCATGGACAGTAAAGTCATTCTCATCGTCGATGACAGCCAGGCGCTGACCGATACCCTCACCGAGTATCTGGGCCGTGCGGGCTTCGAGGTGCGCACCGCCTGCGATGGCGAGGCCATGTGGCAGCAGGTGCGCCAGGGCATGCCGGATCTGGTGATCCTGGACGTGATGCTGCCGGGGGATGACGGCTTCACCCTCTGTTCCCAGCTGCGCCGCCTCTCCAACGTGCCCATCATGATGCTGACCGCCGTGACCGAGGATGCCGATCGCATCGCCGGGCTCGAGATAGGGGCGGATGATTACCTCACCAAGAGTTTCAATCCCCGCGAGCTGCTGGCCCGGATCAAGGCACTGCTGCGGCGCAGTCGCCTCACCCAGCAGGCGGCGACCGCCAGGCGCATCAGCTTCGGCCCCTGGACTCTGGACAGCGTGACCCGCCAGCTCTCCCGGGCGGGAGAGGCGCCACGGCAGTTGTCGGGGGCAGACTACACCCTGCTCGGCCTCTTCATTCGCCACCCCAACGAGTTGCTCAGCCGGGATCTCATCTCCCAGGAGATCTGGGGGCGGGAGAGCGACCCCTTCGAGCGGGGCATAGACGTGCAAGTCTCCCGGCTGCGCCAGGCCCTGGATGACAAGGATCGCACCCTGATAATGACGGTGCGCAACAAGGGTTACATGCTGGCGACCGAGACCGTCTATGAGGCCTAACCGGGGCTGGGGGCCCCGCTCCCTGGCCAGTCGTACCAGTCTGTTTCTGCTGTGCGTCATACTGGCGGCCGAACTGTGCGCCGGTTTTTTCTGGTATCGCCACAGCAACCAGGCACAGGAGCAGGGCTTGATCAGCACTGTGCGCAGCATGGCCCTGAGCGCCTCCTCCACCATCGCCTTCTTTCGCAAGCTGCCCCAGGATTATCGTCATCTGGTGCTAGAGCAGTTACGCAACATGGGGGGCACCCGCTTCTTCGTCTCCCTCAACAACCACCCGCTGCCAGTGACCCCCATCTCGGGATCGTCCCGCCGGGCGCAGATGGTGGGGGAGGTGGAGCGGGTGCTGCAACAGGAGCTGGGGCGGGAGGTGACCACCCGGGTCGACTTCACCAGTCGCGCCGAGCTGCGGGTATTCAATACAGAAATCCCCATCGACGATCTGCCCCTGAACTGGGCTCACTACAGCCTGGCCCTGGGTGAGCTAAATCCGCCGATCCTGGTGATCCAGATTGCCGTCGCACCCGGCGCCTGGTTCTATCTGGCGGCGGCCCTGCCTGCCCCTTACGAGAGCCTGGATCCCCGTTTCTTTACTCCGAGCCAGCTGGGTTTCATGCTGGGGTCGGCGCTGATCATCCTGATCGCCACCTGGTGGGTGGTGCGCAAGGAGATAAGGCCCATCCGCAACCTGGCGCGGGCTGCCACCCTGCTCGACAGCAAGCGCGAGGTGCCCGAGGTGCAGGAGGAGGGGAGCAGCGAGACCCGGGCTGCCATCCATGCCTTCAATAAGATGCAGCGACGCATCCGCAGCCATCTGCACGAGCGGGACCTGCTGTTCAGCGCCATGTCCCATGATCTCAAGACCCCGCTGGCCTGTCTCAAGCTGCGCACCGAGATGCTGGCGGACCCAGTGGAGCAGAGCAAGTTTGCCGCCCACCTGGACGAGATGGAACTGATGGTGAAGGGCGCCCTGCAGTGCATGAAAGAGACCCACATTCACGAGGAGATAGAGGCGCTGGATCTGATGCAGACCTTGCGCCGCTGCGGCGAGCTCCATAACCACGATGAGCTGAGGATGACGCTGCAAGGGCCCCCCAGCCTGATGCTGGTCGGCAAGCCGCTGGCCATCAAGCGCTGTCTGCAAAACATCATAGATAACGGCATCAAGTACGGAGAGCGCCTGCGGGTGCAAGTGACGCATCAGGGGGACAAGGTGAGGATCGCGTTCAGCGATCAGGGGCCGGGCATCAGTCCGGCGCTGATGGAGCGAGTATTTGATCCCTATTTTCGAGTCGCGTCGACCAAGGCCCTGCCCGGCAGCGGACTCGGCCTCACCATAGCCCGCCACATCGCCCGTATCCACGGCGGCGACATTCATCTTCACAATCATCAACCCCATGGTCTGACCCTGGTACTGGAGCTCAACCTTGACTAATTCCCTGCGCGCCCTGGCCGGCAGCTCACCATCGCCCGCATCCACGGCGGTGACACTCATCTTCACAATCATCAACCCCATGGTCTGACCCTGGTACTGGAGCTCAACCTTGACTGATTCCCTGCGGGCCCTGCCCGGCAGCTCACCATCGCCCGTATCCACGGCGGCGACATTCATCTTCACAATCATCAACCCCATGGTCTGACCCTGGTACTGGAGCTCAACCTTGACTGATTCCCTGCGCGCCCTGGCCTGGTTGCTGGCCCTGCCGCTCCATGACGCCCTGGCCGGCGAGGTGGAGATGTTGCACTGGTGGACTTCCCCGGGGGAGCAGGCCGCCTTCGCCGTGGTGACGACCCAGTTGCAAGGGGCCGGAGTGGAGCTCAAGAATGCCGCCATCCTCGGCGGCGGGGGCAACAGCGCCATGGAGGTGCTGCAGGCCAGAGCCATCGCGGGCAATCCCCCGGCCCTGGCTCAGCTGGAGGGGCAGGCCATCGCCTCCTGGACTATGCTCGGCTTCATCCAGCCCCAGGACGAGGTGGCGGGTGAGCAGGAGTGGGATCGGCAACTGTTGGGGGTGGCCCCCAGGGTCAACAAGATAGGGGGGCACTACATGGGGATCCCGGTCAACGTGCATCGTCTCAACTGGATGTGGGTCAACCGTGCCCTGCTGGCCCGCCTCGACATGGATCCCCCCACCGACTGGCCCGGCTTTCTCGATGCGGTGCGAGCCCTCAGGGCCAAGGGCATCAAACCGCTGGCGCTCGGCAACGACCCCTGGCAGGTGGCCCTGCTGTTCGAGAGCCTGGCGCTGGGGATGGGGGGCAAGGAGTATTACCAGAAGGCCTTCGTCGAGCTGGATCCGGTGGCGCTCGGCAGCGACACCAGTCGTCAGATCCTGGACCGCTTTCGCGAGCTGAGCGAGCTGGTGCTGCCCACCCTGAGCGGCCAGAGCTGGGATCAGGCCACCGCCGATCTCGCCGAGGGCAGGGCAGCTTTCCAGTTGATGGGGGACTGGGTGCTGGGGGATCTGCTGGCCCGTGGCGTGGCCGTGCCCGAGCAGGTGCAGTGCCTGCCTGCCCCTGGCACCCAGGGGCTCTATGTCTACAACATGGACAGCTTCGTGATGTTCAACGCCAACCTGCCCAAAGACCATCTCGGGATTGCCAGGGCGCTGGCCAGCCCGGATTTCCAGCTCGCCTTCAACCGCGCCAAGGGGTCTATCCCGGTGCGCCGGGATCTCTCCTTGGCTGACTTCAACCCCTGTGCCCAGCTGTCGCGCATCGACTACGACAGGGCGGAGGCCGCCGGCAACCTGATGCCTAGCGTGGCGGACTCCATGGCCCTGCATCCCCTCTACCAGAAGGCGGTGGAGAGCGAGCTCTATCGCTTCTTCAATCAGCCCGATCTCGACAGGGAGGGAGTGATCCGACGCCTCGGCGCCGTGGCGCGCAGCGCCTCCTCCAAGGGATGAGGCATCCCTTTTGTAAGCGTTTGATTACAATCCCATAGCCTATTGATACTCATGGCTGGCGCCGACCCTATACCCTGTTCTGGACAACCATCAAAGAGGAATTGAGACATGTCCGGATCATTTTTTTCCCAGGCGCAGCGGGTCGGGCGCAGCCTGATGCTCCCCGTGGCGACCCTGCCTGCCGCCGGCCTGATGCTGGGGATAGGCAACTTCGGTGCCCAGGGGCACCTCTTCCTGCCCCCCTCCTTCTGGAGCGTGCTCATGGTGTCGGGGGACTGGATCTTCGGCAACATGCCGCTGCTGTTTCTGATCGGCATCGCCATCGGCCTTGCCCGCAACAACGACGGCACCGCCGCCCTGGCCGCCGTGGTGGGCTTCATCACCATGAATGCGGCCCTCGGCAAGACGGTAGTGTTGCGCGGCCTGGAGACCAACACAGAGGTGCTGAGCATTCCGACCCTCAACATGGGGATCCTCGGCAGCATCTTGATGGGATCCCTGGCGGCCTACTTCTTCAATCGCTTCCACACCCTGAAGTTGCCCGAATACCTGGGCTTCTTCGCCGGCAAGCGTTTCGTGCCCATCATCACCGGCTTTAGCGGCATCTTCCTCGGGGTAATGCTCGGCTTCATCTGGCCCGTGGTGGGCAGCGCCATCTTCGAGTTCACCGCCTACCTGGGCACCTTGAACAAGTCGGTCACCTTCGGCCTCTATGGCTTGGTGGAACGCGCCCTGATCCCGACCGGCCTGCACCATATCTGGAATGCCTTCTTCTTCAACGAGCTGGGCAGCTGGACCAATCCCCAGACCGGGGAGGTGGTGACCGGGGAGCTGGTGCGCTTCTTCAAGGGGGATCCCAGTGCAGGTGGTCTGGCCGGTGGTTACATGTACTCCATGTGGGCTCTGCCTGCCGCAGCTTTGGCGATCTATCGCTGCGCCAGCCCGGAGAAACGCAAGCTGGTGGGGGGGCTGATGCTGTCTGCGGCCTTCACCTCCTGGTTGACCGGGATCACCGAACCGGTGGAGTTCGCCTTCCTGTTCGTGGCTCCCATGCTCTATGTGATCCACACCCTGCTGACCGGGGTGGCCTTCGCGCTGACCAACTATTTGGGGATAGTGCACAGCACCGACTTCGCCCATGGCGCCTTGCAGTTCTTCCTCTACCTGAACCTGCCCCAGACCCACAACACCTGGTGGTTCCTGATCATTGGGCCGCTCTGGGCGCTGCTCTATTTCAGCCTGTTCAGCTTCCTCATCCGCAAATTCGACCTCAAGACCCCGGGGCGGGAGAGCCAGCCGCTGCAGGCGGTGGACATCAAGGAGCAAGACGAGTTGGCGCTGGATCTGGTCGAGGCTATGGGCGGGGCGGCGAACATAGTTCATCTGGATGCCTGCATCACCCGGCTGCGGGTCAGCCTGCATGACATCAAGCTGGCGGATATTCCGCGCATCAAGGCCCTTGGCGCCATCGACGTACTGGTGGTGGGCAACAACCTGCAGGCCATCTTCGGCACTCGATCCGACAACATCAAGACCGAGATGTCGGCGGCGCTGGCGGTGTGAATGTGGTTGCCGCGCCGACCCTGCCAGGGCCGAGAGGCCCGGGCGGTCGGCGGGTGTTAATGCATTCGCAATGACGAGAGGGCCCAACCCCATGGTTGGGCCCTCTCTGTGTTTGTCGTGCGGGGAAAAGGGGGTCAGGCCTGCCAGAGCGGCCGGCTGACCCAGAGCCCCCACAGGCTGAGGTGCAGTAGCACGATAAACCAGAACACCAGGCGGTAGCTCCCCTTCTGGGTCTTGTGGCGTAACCAGTGGCGGGCCACCAGGGCGCCGGGCCAGCCGCCGAGCAGCTCCAGCAGGTGCAGGCGGGATTCCGGGACGCGCCAGCCGCCGCGAATGGCCTGGCGCTTGTCGTGGGCGTAGGCCAGCACTGTGAGCAGGCTCATGGTGGTGACCAGGGCCAGCGGCCACCAGTTGGCCCCCTCAATGCCGAGCCAGGCGGTCCAGATCAGGGGCAGCAGGGCCAGGGCCATCATGACAGCAGCGCCGGATCCCGGGGCTCGTCAGGGCTGAGGGTGCGGATCACCCGGGCCGGGTTGCCCACGGCCAATGAGTCCGCCGGTATGTCCCGAGTCACTACGGCGCCTGCCCCTATGATGGAGCGCGGCCCTATGGTGACGCCGGGGCAGATGATGGCGCCGCCGCCAATCCAGCAGTCATCGCCGATGCGCACCGGCTTGTTGTAGGCGGTCCAGTTGCGGCGCTCCAGATAGTCCATGGTGTGGGTGGCTGTGTAGATCTGCACGTTGGGGGCCAGCAGCACATGGCTGCCGATGTGAACCTCGCCCACGTCCAGTATGGTGACGTTGAAGTTGAAGAAGGTCTTCTCCCCCAGATGGATGTTGCGGCCAAATTCGCAGATGAAGGGGGAGCTTATCCAGCAGGAGTCGGGGCAGTGGCCGAACAGCTCGGCGCACAGGCTCTGGCGCCCCTGGTGATCCCCCGCCGGTGTGGCGTTGAGTCTCGCCAGCAGCGCCTGGCCGCGAATGCGGTCGTTCGCTATCTCCTCGCTCTGGCTGTTCAGGGCGCCTCCCGCCAGTACCTTGTCCCAGTCGCTTGCCATGCTCACCTCCTCTCATGTGCCAAGAGGCGCCAGTATACGTCACGGGCAGGGCTGCGTCAGGGGATCCCTGATGACCAGGTCAGCCCAGCCAGAGGAGGGGCAGGATCAGCAGAACTGAGAGGAGGTAGGGCAGCATGACCCTCAGCCCCAGGCGGCGGCCGCCGATCACCAGGGCCAGCAGCCCCTTCACCAGGGAGTTGACCAGCCCGGCCAGCAGAATGGCCCGGGCCGCCACCTCCAGGGCCAGCTCCTTGTGGGAGAGCTGGGAGAGAGACAAGGTGATGGCGTCCACGTCCGTGATGCCGGAGACCAGCGCCAGCAGATAGACCCCGGAGTTGCCCACCTTGCTCTGCAGCAATGTCGCCATGAAGCCGATCAGCGCCAGCAGCAGGCCGAACTTGATGGCGGTGGCGAGATCCAGCGGATTGCGGGTTTCGGGCTGCACCGGGTTGTCGGTCATTTCTTCGCGCTGGCGCCAGAACCAGAAGGCGAAGCCATATACGATGGCCGCCAGCAGCAGCAGGGGGAGGGCCAGGCGCATGGCCAGCTCGTTGTGAATGAGCAGCACCAGCACCAGCAGTCGCAACCACATGGTGGCGCCCGCCAGCAGTATGCCGGTGGCCAGCAGCCGCTCCAGCCCCGGCTGCTCCTTGTTGAGGCGGGCAAACTGCAGGGTGAGGGCGGTGGAGGAGGCGAGCCCCGCCAGCATGCTGGTGAGCACCAGGCCGGCGCGGGTGCCGAGCAGGCGCACCGCGAAGTGGCCCGAGAAGGAGATGCCGGCGATCACCACCACCATCAGCCAGATCTTGAAGGGGTTGAAGGCGTTGAGGGGGCCCATCTCGACGTCGGGGAGCACCGGCAGCAGCACCAGGGAGATGAGCAGGAAGCGCAGGGTGGCGTGAAATTCTGTCTCGCTCAAAAACAGCATGCCCTGCTGGATCTGGCCCTTGAGCCCCATCAAAAGCGCCGCCAGCACGGCGCAGGCCACCGCCTCGCTCGGGCTCTGCAGCACAGACATCAGCCCCAGCAGGTAGGTGAGCACCATGGCCACCGAGCTGGTGAGGCCAAATTCCCCCTGCCAGCGCTGGGCCAGCCAGACCGAGAGGCCGCAGCCAGCCACCACAGCCAGCAGGCCGAGCAGTGCCAGCCAGGAACCCAGGGTTGGCAGCAACAGGGCGCATACGCCGCCGAGCAGGCCGATGAGGCCATAGGTCCGCATCCCGGCGATGCGCTGGTTGTCCCCCAGCTGGCGCACCTGCCAGCCCCGCTCCAGTCCTATGATGAGCCCTATGGCCAGTGACACCAGGGCGCCGTAGACGGGTTCCGCCTCGATCCACATGGGGTTCTCCTCTCATTGCTCTCCCTGTCAGGATGGCACAGACGGTGCGCCAGCAGGGGGAGCTGGCTCACAGAGCGGGCGCAGGCTTTGGCTGCACAGGCGAGGGGCCCCCCTGGGGGGTTGGGCCACCTGGCACTCTTTGTTACCCTGCCCGCTTCACCCACACTGCAGGGAGCCGCCTCGATGCGAGCCATTGTCAGCCTGCTGGCCCTGTCACTGCTGAGTGGCTGCAGCGGCCAGCCAACCAAAGAGGATGCCATGTCAGGGAAAGCGCGCCTTCACTACCCCGCCACCCGCCAGAGCGAGCAGGTGGACCACTACTTCGGTCAGGCCGTGGGCGATCCCTATCGCTGGCTGGAGGATGACCGCAGCCCCGAGACCGAGGCCTGGGTAAAGGCCCAGAACGCCGTGACTCAGGAATACCTCGCCCGCATTACGTTTCGCGCCGCCATCAAGGAGAAGCTGGCCTCTTCCTGGAACTACGCCAAGGAGGGGGCGCCGTTTCGCGAGGGGCGCTACCACTACTTCTTCAAGAACGACGGCCTGCAGAACCAGAACGTGCTGTGGCGCCAGCTGCCGGGCAAGCCGGCGGAGGTGTTCCTCGATCCCAACCGCTTGAGCCCCGATGGCACCACGGCGCTGGATCAGCTGAGCTTCTCCCGGGATGGCCGCATCCTGGCCTACTCCCTGTCCCTGGCCGGCAGCGACTGGCGCGAGATCCACCTGATGGACGTGGAGAGCAAAGAGCCGCTGGAGGCGCCCCTCAAGGACGTGAAATTCAGCGGCATCAGCTGGCTCGGCAACGAGGGCTTCTTCTACTCGAGCTACGATAAACCCGACGGCAGCGAGCTGTCGGCCAAGACCGATCTGCACAAGCTCTATTTCCACCGGCTCGGCACGGCGCAGCAGGATGATCGGCTGGTGTTCGGCGCCATCCCGGCCCAGCACCACCGCTACGTGGGGGCCAGCGTCACCGAGGATGACCGCTTCCTGCTCATCTCGGCGGCGAACTCCACCTCGGGCAACCGCCTCTATGTGAAGGATCTGGGCCAGGAGAACGCGCCGCTGCTGACGGTGCAGGGAGATCTGGAGGCGGACGTGAGCCTGGTGGACAACAGGGGCAGCACCCTTTACCTGCTGACCAACCGTGATGCCCCCAACCGCCGTCTGGTGAGGGTGGAGGCCGACAACCCGGGCCCCGAGCACTGGCGCGACCTTATCCCCGAGCGCCAGCAGGTGCTGAGGGTGCACAGCGGCAGCGGCTACCTGTTCGCCGAGTACATGGTGGACGCCACCGCCCGGGTCGAGCAGTTCGACTACGAAGGCAAGCTTGTGCGCGAGGTGGTGCTGCCGGGGCTCGGCAGTGTCAGCGGTTTTGGCGGCAAGCAGGATGATCCCGCGCTCTACTTCGGCTTCGAGAACTACGCCCAGCCGCCAACCCTCTACCAGTTCGAGCCAAAGAGCGGGGCCATCAGCCTCTATCGCGCCTCGGCGGCCCCCTTCAAGCCCGAGGAGTACGTATCAGAGCAGCGCTTCTACCGGAGCAAGGATGGCACCCGGGTGCCGCTCATCATCAGCTACCGCAAGGGGCTCAAGCTCGATGGCAGCAATCCCACCATCCTCTATGGCTATGGCGGTTTTGACGTGAGCCTGACCCCGAGCTTCAGCGTGGCGGTCGCCAACTGGCTGGATCTGGGAGGCGTCTATGCGGTGGCCAACCTGCGCGGCGGCGGCGAGTATGGTCAGGCCTGGCACCTGGCGGGCACCCAGATGAACAAGCAGAAGGTGTTCGACGACTTTATCGCGGCGGCCGAATACCTGAAGGCCGAAGGCTATACCTCCAGCGACAGGCTGGCTGTGCGGGGTGGTTCCAACGGCGGTCTGCTGGTGGGGGCGGTGATGACCCAGCGGCCGGATCTGATGCGTGTTGCCTTGCCTGCGGTGGGGGTACTCGACATGCTGCGCTATCACAGCTTCACCGCCGGGGCGGGCTGGGCCTATGACTACGGTACCAGCGCCGACAGCGAGGCCATGTTCGACTACCTGAAGAGCTACTCGCCCCTGCACAACGTCCGGCCCGGGGTCAGCTACCCCTCGACCCTGGTGACCACGGCGGATCACGACGATCGGGTGGTGCCGGCCCACTCCTTCAAGTTCGCCGCCACCCTGCAGGCCGACGACGCCGGCCCCCATCCCCAGCTCATCCGCATCGAGACCAATGCCGGGCACGGGGCGGGCACGCCTGTGGCCAAGCTGATCGAGCAGAGCGCGGATATCTATGCCTTCACCCTGTACGAGATGGGTTACCGGCAACTGCCGACCATCCAGTGAGACCAGGGCCCTGCGGGGCCCTTTTCTGTGGTGGGGCAGGCGGGCGCGACCATCCCTGTCTCGCCATTTGCCCGTTTTGGGGCCTGTACAGCCTGCGCCGCGCCCCCGGTGGTATAGTCAGCCACAGGATCTGCATTGAGGAGTTCGTCGTGAAGAAGATCATCTACATACTGCTGGGGTTGGCGCTGGCCGCCGTGGTGGCCATCGCCGCCCTGGTGTCGCTGGTTGACCCCAACCAGTTCAAGCCCCAGCTGGCGGAGCAGGTGCGCAAGAGCACGGGCCGCGAGCTGGTGATGGAAGGGGATATCGGCTGGCGCTTCTGGCCGAGTCTCGGCCTCTCCCTCGAGAAGGTGCAACTTCGCAACCCCGCCGGCTTTGCCGAGCCGGACCTGCTCCGGTTCGCGCAGGGTGACGCCTCTGTCGCACTGTTGCCGCTGCTCTCCCACCGGCTGGAGATTGGCAAGGTGACGCTCAGTGGCGCCCATCTCTTCATCCAGACCAGGGCCGATGGCAGCTCCAACCTGAGCGGTCTGGTCAAGACCTCTGCTGCCGACAAGGGCGATGGCACTCAATCCCCTGCTGGCGAGAGCCAGCCTGCCGCCCCTGCCGCCAGTGAAGAGAAACCCTGGCAGATCAGCCTGCAAGGGGTGGCACTTGTCGAGGCCAGCGCCCTGGTGCGGGACGATCGCAGTGGCGCCGTCTCGCGGCTCGACAGGCTGGATCTGGATCTGGGTCAGCTGACCCCGGGTGAGTGGGTGCCGGTGACCCTGGCCGCCAAGGGGGCGCAGGGGGAGAGGGCCTTCGATCTCAAGGGACAGGCCCAGCTCAAGCTGGCCCGGGAGGTCAAGGCCAGCGAGCTCAAGGATCTCAACCTGGGCGGCAGCCTGAGCGAGCCGACACAGCGGCTCGATGCCTTCTCCCTCAAGGCCGACCGGCTGGCGCTGGGGCAGTGGAGCAGCCTGGAACTGAGCCTGAGCGGCGCACAGGGGGCTGCGGACCAACAGACCCTGGCGGGCACCCTGGAGGGGACCCTCAAGGCGCGGCTCGATCAGGGGCTGCAACTGGTGGAGGTATCGGATGCCGTGCTGGCCGCCAGGCTGAGCGGCGACAGCCTGCCGCGCCCGCAGATGAACCTCAAGCTCGCGGGCTTTGCCCGTGCCGAGCTGGACAAGCAGACCGTCACCCTCAGCAACCTGGTGATGGGGGCCGATGACGCCCTGCTGAGCGGCAGCGGTGCCGTCCACCTGGGGGCCGTCCCCAAAGTGGACTTCGACCTCAAGGGGGAGAAACTCGATCTCGACGCCTGGCTAGGTCAAGCTGCCCCGGCCAAGGCGGCCGCCGCGCCCGCCGCCCCTGCGACAGGGGGAGACAAGGGGGCCGCCCCCGCCGCCAAGGCGCTCTCCACCATGGAACCCGATCTCGCCGTCCTCAAGTCGGTGGACCTGGCCGGTCGGCTGCAACTGGGCAGCCTGCGGGTGAAGGGGCTGGATTTCGGCACAGTGGATCTGCAGCTCGCCCTGGCCGGTGGCCAGCTCAACCTCAAGCAGTTCAGCGCCGGGGTGGCTGGTGGTCAGGTGACGGCGAGCGGCGTGCTCGATGCCCGCCAGCAACCCGCCCGCTATCAGGTGCACAAGCGGGTGCAGGGTGTCGATGTGCGGCCCCTGTTGCAGACCCTGGCCCAGAACGATCGACTGGAAGGCAAGGGGGATCTCGAGGTGCAGGTGCAGGGCACAGGCCTGTCCGAGCAGGCCCTGCGCAGCCAGATGCAGGGCAAGCTGAGCCTCAGGCTGAGCGACGGCGCCCTGCACGGCATCAACCTGGCGGAGATGATCCGCGAGGCGCGGGCCACCCTGACCGGCAAGGGGGCGGATCAGGTCAAGGAGGCACGCAAGACCGACTTCAGCGCCCTGACCGCCAACTTCCAGATCGCCAATGGCGTGGCTCGCAGCGATGACATCCAGCTGCTCGCGCCCGCCCTGCGGGTGAAGGGCCAGGGCCAGAGTGCCCTGGTGCCGGAGACCCTCGACTTCCTGTTCCTCACCTCTGTGGTGGAGAGCAGCAAGGGCCAGGGGGGTAAGAGCGTAGATGAGCTCAAGGACGTCACCATACCGGTGCGCATCGGCGGCCACTGGCAGGCCCCGAGCTACCGGCTCGACGTGAAGGAGCTGCTTAGCAACAACAAGGTGCTGGAGGAGAAGGCCCGCAAGGAGGCAGAGCGCGGCCTCAAGAAATTGCTGGGAGACAAGGCCGACGACGAGCAGATCAAGGGGGTGGCGGATCAGCTGCTCAAGGGGTTGTTCAAATAACCCTGGCCCCGCGTCCTATCGCCATAAAGAGCCCGCCCAGTGCGGGCTCTTTGTTGCCGAACATAGCGCCATGGGGCCAGGCGTTGGCCCCGAGGATGGGGTAATATCCGGGTCGAGACGAGAGACAAGGAACAGGGAGCGTCCATGAACAAGCAGGTGCTGATCACAGGTGGCAGCAGGGGGATAGGGGCGGCGACGGCCCGCTATCTGGCGGGGCAGGGGTATCACCTCTGCCTCAACTATCGCCATGACAGGGCGTCCGCCGAGGCGCTGGTGGCCGAGATCCGGGCCCGCCATCCGGTCTCCTGCATAGCGGTGCAGGCGGATGTCAGCGTGGAGGCCGAGGTGGTGCGCCTGTTCGAGGAGATGGACGCGCGGCTCGGGGTGATCACCCATCTGGTGAACAACGCAGGCATACTCCAGCCCCAGATGAAGGTGCTGGAGATGAGCGCCGAGCGCATCAACAAGACCCTGACCACCAATGTGACCGGCTACTTCCTCTGCTGCCGGGAGGCGGTTCGCCGCATGACGAGCGGGGGCGCCATCGTCAACGTCTCCTCGGCCGCCGCCCGCCTCGGCTCGGCGGGGGAGTATGTGGATTACGCCGCCTCCAAGGGGGCCATAGACGTACTGACCAGGGGGCTGTCCCTGGAGGTGGCGGCCCAGGGGATCCGGGTCAACGGGGTGCGCCCGGGCTTTATCTATACCGAGATGCACGCCGATGGCGGCGAGCCCGGTCGGGTGGACAGGATCAAGGGCAATATTCCGCTGCAGCGGGGCGGCCAGCCGGTGGAGGTGGCCGCCGCCATCGCCTGGCTGCTGTCGGACCAAGCCTCCTATGCCACAGGCACCTTTATCGATCTGGCCGGGGGGCGCTAGGGCTTTTTCTGGAGGGAAAAGGGGGAGGCGTCGCTCCCCCTGGATCAGGGTTATTCGTAGACGGCTGTTGCAGTCAGCAACTGATCGGCAAAGGTAAATATTTCATCAACGGAGCCAATAGGATGTCGGGTTTCTTTCTTGTCGGCATCAAATAAACCAAGATATTTCTGCTTCGAATTGAAATGTAATCGGCACAGAGGCTTGCGATTATTGTCGTCGAGCAAGATACCAAAATAACTCTGGGTATCCCTTGCCGCTATCCTGGTTACATCAAACCGCTGCCTCAGGATGGCTTTGACGACGTTGAAGCCTTCAACCTCTTCAATGCTGGTGTCTATCTTCGATTTTTCTTCATTATTACTCTCAACCTCATTGCTATCGTTTGAGCCACTACTGTCAAAGGCGGGCTGAATTGTTGAGGCATTGACAGTGCTACCTATCGCCGATTTCAATCTGGCATTGATGCTGTCATTGAGGAACTGGCTGAGGGCTTTCTTGGTTATGTCGGTAAAAGACTGTTTCACTCGTGCAGTAAGGACGCCGTCATAAATACGGGATGCAAAGAATTTCACAAAGTCTTCTTCTGGCGAGCCAAATTGCTCGGCAAGCAATTTCTTGATCTGACTGAGATATTTCAGTTCTCCCGCCGCGTCGACCACGGATTCTACATCAAAGGCAGTCTTGGTCAGCTTCAGTACCTCGGGTACTACATGCTCATCGATATCCTCCAGATCCAGCGTCAGAAATGGCTTTTCATCCATCTTGTTCGGGGCATCAAGGTCGGTATAGAACTCGTATTGAGCACCATTGGTCAGTATGCCGATACGGGCATTGGTGACGGAAAAATACCTGAACAGTTGTCCTGAATGTTTGGCAGAGAGTTTCTCACTGTATTTCTTACACTCCACCAATATTTGCACCTGACCATCCTTGAGAATGGCGTAGTCAACCTTTTCGCCTTTCTTGATGCCCGTGTCTGCGGTGAACTCGGGGATGACTTCAGTGGGGTCGAACACATCATAACCGAGTACGCGGTTGAGAAATGGCATGACAAAGGCGTTCTTTGTTGCCTCTTCGGTTGCGATCATGGATGACTGCTGAGTGATCTTTTTGGCTAGGCTCTGTAGCTGTTCTGAAAAATCCATTATTTCCTCTCTGCATCGACGCATTGTGTTGGTACTGTTCAGTAGGGGTTGGATGCTTCTCTCTGGATTAACGGTATGCCTGTGACCCAGATACCCATATCTCTGACCATATTCAGCAAAGCGCCATACGATGCCAAGATGTGAATGCCTGAAACAGGATCCAGCTCACCGCTATTGAGCTGTATATGAAATAAATCGAGGGGTTCTGTTCGAGCGGGCCTTAATACAACAAGGGGCGCCGTGGCGCCCCTTGTTGCTGATGCGGCGAGAGTCTTACTCCCCCAGCAGTTGTTGCCAGACCGCCAGCACATGGCCCCGCTCGGTCAGCAGCTGATCGTCCCCCACCTTGCGGGAGATCTCCGAGAGGTTGAGACGATGGCCCTGGTTGCGGATCTCCAGATAGGCGTGTTTCAGCCCCTCCGCCTGCTCCAGGGTCAATACCCCCGCCATCACGCACTCGTCGAAGATGCGCACGTTGTCCGACCAGCGGGTCAGGGCCTCAGGCTCGCCACAGGCGTGGGCCAGCACCAGGTACTGGGCGATGAACTCTATGTCCACCATGCCGCCCGGGGACTGCTTGAGATCGAACTCCCCCTCGCCCGCCTTGAGCAGGTGATCCCGCATCTTGTGGCGCATCTCGCGCACCTCGCGGGCCAGGGTAGGGAGGTCGCGCTCCTTGGCCAGCACGGCGCGGCGGATGCGGGCAAAGTCGGCGATGACCCCCTCGTCCCCATAGATGGGGCGGGCCCGCACCAGGGCCTGATGCTCCCAGGTCCAGGCCTCGTGCTGCTGGTACTGCTCATAGGCGGCGAGAGAGGAGACCAGCAGGCCGGCGTCGCCGGAGGGGCGCAGCCGCATGTCGATCTCGTAGAGGATCCCCGAGGGGGTGCGGGTGCTGAACAGGTGCAGGATCCGCTGGGCCAGGCGCAGGTAGAACTGGCGGCTGTCGATGGGCTTGCGCCCATCGGTGTAGCCGTTGGGGTCACCGCCGTGCAGGAAGACGAGATCGAGATCCGAGCCGTAACCCAGCTCTATGCCGCCCAGCTTGCCGTAGGCCACCACGGCGAAGCCGCGCTGGCCGCTCAGTGCCACCTCGGGGGGCACCCCGTAGCGCTCGCTCATCTGGGCCCAGGCCTGATTGACCACCTCTTCGGTGATGGCCTCCGCCAGCCAGGTGAGGTGGTCGCTCACCTTCATCAGCGGCAGGGCGCCGGCAATGTCGGCGGCGACGATGCGCAGCAGCTGTACCTGCTTGAACTGGCGCAGCGCCTCCATCTGCTGCTCCACGTCCTCTTCGGGGATGCGCAGCAGGAACTGACGCAGCTGGGGCTTGTACTGATCCAGCGGGGTGGGGTGGTAGAGGTGCTGGGGATCCAGCAGCTCGTCCAGCAGTATGGGGTAGCGGGCGAGCTGCTCGCTCACCAGGTTGCTCTCGTCGCACAGGCGCACCAGCTGGCGCAGGGCGGCGGGGTTCTCCGCCAGCAGCTGCAGGTAGGCGCTGCGGGTGAAGATGCGGGTCAGCAGGGTGCAGACCCGCTCGAACAGGCGGGCGGGCTCACGGCTCGCCACCACCAGTCGCAGCAGCTCAGGCATCAGCCAGTCCAGGGCGATGCGCCCCTGGGGGCCGACCTGGCGACGTTTGTACTCCTCCTTGAAGCGCAGCAGGGCGGCGCAGAGGGGAGCCGGATCGCTAACTCCCTGTGTAGTGAGCAGTTTCTCCAGCTCGGCGGCATCGAGCTCGGTGCGCCAGAGATCGAGCCAGAGTTGCTCCAGGTGGGCGGGGGCCTCTTTCTCTTCCCCCACCACGGCGACGAACTCCTGATGAACTATGGCCATCTCCTCGTCGAGGTGCGTCATGAAGGCGGCCCAGTCGGCGAAGCCGGTGGCGGCGATCAGCCGCTGGCGATCCCGCTCCTCGGTGGGCAGGGTCTGGGTCTGCTGATCCCCTATCTCCTGCAATATGTTCTCGACCCGGCGCAGGAAGCGATAGGCCTGGAGCAAGCGCGCGCAGCGCTCCTCATCGAGGGCGCCGCTTTGGGCTATGGCCGCCAGGGCCTCGGGCAGGTGGCGTACCCGCAGGGCGGGCTCGCGACCGCCACGGATGAGCTGCAGCGCCTGGGCGATGAACTCCACCTCGCGGATGCCCCCGGCCCCCAGCTTGATGTTGCCCTCCAGCCCCTTGCGGCGTACCTCGGCGGCTATCATCGCCTTCATCTGGCGCAGGCCGTCGATGACGCCAAAGTCGATGTAGCGGCGGAACACGAAGGGGCGCAGCAGCTCGGTGAGGGCCTGGGCGTGTTCGCACTGGGGCCCCAGCACCCGGGCCTTGACCATGGCGTAGCGCTCCCAGTTGCGGCCATGGTGCTGGTAGTAATCCTCCATGGCGGCAAAGGAGATGGCGAGCGGCCCCGCCTCGCCGAAGGGACGCAGCCGCATGTCGACTCTGAACACCTGACCATCCTGGGTGGGCTGGTGCAGGGCGTTGATCAGGCGCTGGCCCAGCTTGATGAAGAACTGCTGGTTGGCGAGTTCGCGCCGCCCGCCGACCGTGTAGCCGTTGTCGGGGAAGGTGAAGATGAGGTCGATGTCCGAGGAAAAGTTCAGCTCGCCGCCACCCAGCTTGCCCATGCCGAGGATGAGCAGGGGCTGAGGGTCGCCGTTGCCGTCCATGGGGGTGCCGAGCTCGGCGCACTGTTTGGCGTAGAGCCAGTCCCGGGCGCCGCAGATCAGCGCGTCCGCGAGCCTGGTGAGATGGATGAAACTCTCTTCGACCTGGGCCTGACCCAGCAGCTCGCGCCAGGCGATCACCAGCATGCGGTTGCGTCTGAACTGGCGCAGCACTCGCTTGAGCGCCTCCTCGTCATGGACTTCGGCGAGCAGGGCCGCCAGATCGCCCTCGTAGGCGGGCCAGCGCTCGGACAGCGCCAGATCCCCGGAGGCCAGGGTCTGCGCCAGCAGCTCGGGCTGCTTGATGAGGGAGTCTGCGACGAAATCCGAGAGGCCAAACAGGGTCAGCAGGGTCTGCTGCTCCAGCGCGGGCAAATCGCCATAGTCGGGGGCCAGCGCCAGCAGCCGTTGCCACTGGCGCCCGGCCTGATCCTGCAGCAGGGGTGACAGAGCAGAGAGGGATGCCGGAGATGGGGGGAGAGAAGAGGAATGCTGGGCCACGGTTGCCGTCCTTGTGATTAACGGGTCTGCAGAGGGAATGAAAACACCGGCAGCCAATCTAGCATTGTCCCGCGCCTGCGTCACAGCCCGGGAGAGAGAAGCATGAGCCGGCGGGGAAAATGGGCCGCCGGCGCATGCTCAGGGGCGCTGATAGATCTCGGGGTCGTATTTTTCCATCAGGCTGCCAGGGGCGCGGGGCGGCGCGAAGCCAAAACCGGCATAGAGCCCCTGGGCATCCGAGGTGGCCAGCATGAGGCGGCGCAGCCCCTGCAAGGCGGGATGGGCCAGGATGGCGGCCATCAGGGCCTTGCTGTGGCCCTGACCGCGATGGGCGGGCAGCACGAACACATCGGACAGATAGCCGAAGGTGGCTTTGTCTGTGATGACCCGGGCGAAGGCCACCTGCTGGCCGTCGACATAGCCGCCGAAGCACAGCGAATGATTGATGGCCCGCTGCACTGTGGAGAGGGGAATGCCGAGGCTCCAGTAGGCCTCCTCGGACAGGAAACGGTGAATGAGGGGGACATCGAGCCGTCCCTTGTCGTCGCTGATCTCCAGTGGGGATTGGGTGTGCTGCATCCTGGCTCCTTGCCGTGACATGAGATGAAAAAGGCCCCTCGCGGGGCCTTCCAGTTTACTCAAATCACGGCTTCAGGCCAGCTTGAAGGCCTGGGTGGCATGGATGTCCAGGGTCTGGCTGTGTCTGACACCTTGCTGTGATATCAATAAAAAAGGCCCCTCGCGGGGCCCTCCAGTTTACTCAAATCACGGCTTCAGGCCAGCTTGAAGGCCTGGGTGGCATGGATGTCCAGGGTCTGGCTGTGTCTGACACCTTGCTGTGATATCAATAACAAAGGCCCCTGACGGGGCCCTTGTACGTACCAGGTTGATGCCATCAGGCCAGCTTGAAGGCCTGGATATGGGTATCCAGGGTCTGGCTGTGGTGCTCCACCAGTTCGGAGGCATCTTTCAGCTCCCGCAGCACCACCACCGAGCCTTCCACCACCTGCTTGACCTGCTCCAGGTTGGCGTTCATCTCTTCGGCCACCGAGCTCTGCTGCTCGGAGGCGGCGGCGATCTGGCGGTTCATGTCGGCCACCCCCTGTACCCGCTGCACTATGGTGGCGAGCTGGGTGCCAGCCTGGGTCACCTGCTCGACCCCCTTGTCCGCCTGCTGCACGCTCTCGGCCATCAGGCCGACGGCCTGGCGGGCATTGCCCTGCAGCAGCTCGATCATCTTCTGGATCTCGACGGTGGCGGCCTGGGCCCGGTTCGCGAGTTCGCGCACCTCTGAGGCGACCACGGCGAAGCCGCGTCCCGCCTCGCCGGCGCGGGCGGCCTCGATGGCGGCGTTCAGGGCCAGCAGGTTGGTCTGCTCCGAGATGCTGCGGATGGTGTCCACCACGGAGCCGATGCGATCGACCCCGTGCTCCACCTCGTTGACCACGGCGGAGGAGCGCTGGATGTTGCCGGAGAGGGTGTCTATGGTGCTGACGGTGGCGGCCACGCAGCGGCTGCCTTCCTCGGCCAGGGCGCTGGCGTCGGCGGTGGCGTGGGAGGCTTGCTCCGCATGGTTGGCCACCTCGCGAATGGCACCCACCATCTGGCTCATGGCGCTGGCGAGCTGTTCTATCTGGGTGAACTCTTCGTTGATCGCCTCGTTGGCCTCATCCATGCACAGAGTCACCTGGGAGGCGATGTCGTTGAGCTCCTTGCAGGCGGCGCGCTGGGTGCCGAACACCTCCTTGAGGTTCTCCTGGGAGTGGGCGACCGCCTTGGCGATGTCACCGAACTCGTCCCGGGACTTGAGCAGCACGCTGTGGCTGAGATCCTTGCGGGCGAAGCGCTCCAGCAGACCCACCAGGTAATGCACCTGTTTGACCATGAGGCGTGAGCCGGTCAGCAGCAGCACCACGAAGACGACCCCCATCAGCGCCGTCTCCATCAGACCGGTCCAGAGCAGGCGATCGGCAATGGCATTGGCCTTGGCGGCGTCTATGCCCTCGCCGAGCAGGGTGGCTTCCAGGTTGCTGGCATCGAACCAGAGCTTGGCCAGCAAGAGCAGCGTGCTGAACACCATGAGCAGTACCACTTTGGGCACCAGTCGGATGTTGCTCATTCGCCTCTCCAGCGAGTTTAACTGCATAACCTTTCTCCTTCTTAATGGCCATTTTTCCTTTGTCCTCAGGACTATCGGCATTATCTTCCGTTTTATTAATTCGCACTGTGCCTAAAGTAGGAAAATGTATGCGACATCACTCTTCTGGCCTGAGATCCATGGATCTGCTGATGGCGTTTCTGTCGGTGATCTCCGTTTGTCTGGTCTGCGCCCGCTGGTGGGGTCACCGCGAGTGGAGCCCGCAGACCCTGCAACTCTTCTATGACGTCGACAGCCTGATCTGCTATTTCTTCCTCGCCCACTTCGCCTACGGCTGGGTGAGGGCCCCCGATCGCATGGCCTTCTTCAAGGCCAACTGGTTCTATCTCCCGGGCAGCCTGCCCATGGTGGAGCAGCTGCGCTGGGCGCGGCTCATCCAGCTGTGGCGGGTCTATCAGCTGCTGCGAGACAGGCCGGACCTGCTGGTCATGTTTCGCCGGGAGCGCAACGAGACCACCTTGTCCGGCATCCTCTTCCTCTTCTTCCTGCTGCTGGGGGTGGGCTCGGGCGTCATGTACTGGCTGGAGACGGGCCAGCCAGGGAGCCTGATCCAGACGCCTTACGATGCCTTCTGGTGGACGCTCGTGACGCTCTCGACCGTGGGCTACGGGGATCTGGTACCCAGGACGGAGGAGGGGCGCTTCGTCGCCAGCCTGCTGATCCTGTTCGGTGTGGGTCTGTTCGGTGCCCTCAGCGGTTTCATGGCCAGCCTGTTCGTCCATCCCGGCAAGACCAACGACGACACCACACTGTGGCGGCGTCAGCAGAGCGAGCAGCAGGCGCAACTGCTGCAGGAGCTGAAGGCCCTGCGCGCCGAGGTGAAGGCATTGCAACAGAAGTAGCCTGCGGCGTCTGGAATGGTCGCGTGGCAAACCGGAGAAGCCGTGAGACGCCTCTCAGTCAGGGGGGCGCCGTTTTTCTTTGCTTGTCCTTTGACCCGCTGGCGGCTTAACATTCGGCCTGCAACCTAATTCAACGAAGAGAATCGATCGACCATGCGCGCCCTTCTCGGGATCTTGATCTGCTTGTGTGCCCAACAGGTACTGGCCGATACCCGTTATGTCTCAGACAACATCTTTACCTATATCCACAACGGTCCTGGCACCCAGTACCGGATCCTCGGCAGCGTCAAGGCCGGTGAACCGCTGGAGGTCAAGGCGGTGAACAACGACGCCGGTTTCACCCAGGTGGTGGACGGCCGTGGTCGTGAAGGCTGGATCAAGAACAGCGAACTGCAGGCGGAGATCAGCCTGCGCGAGCGTCTGCCCCAGGTTCAGAAAGAGCTGGATGAGGCCAAGGCCCGCCTGCTGAACCTCAATGGCGACAACGAGCGACGCTTCGCCGAGAAGGATGGCCAGATCACCGAGCAGAGTAAGGAGATCGCCAGCCTGAAGGCCCAGCTCGCCAGCCAGAGCACAGAGATGAGCAGCCTCAAGGAACAGAACGACGCCCTGACCCAGAGCTATGACAACCAGGAGCACGACATGCAGATGGACTGGTTCATCCGCGGTGGTGCCATGGTGCTGGGGGGCATACTGCTCGGTATTTTGCTCCCCATGCTGCCCCGTCGTCGCAAGAGCAGCGAGCGTTGGATGAATTGATCGCCCGGGCGGTCGCAACGAGAAAGGTCGCCACGGCGACCTTTTTTCATGGGCGCGCAGCTGGGCGGGATCTTGACCAGGTCGGGGGTCGCCAGGGGGCCTCTGCAGCCGTAAGATGAGCCGAACTATCCCGTGCCCTGCGCACCCTTCTCAACAAGAGCCTTCAACATATGTCATCAACCGAACAGGCCCGCTGGTTCGTGCTGGGGGGCGATCACCTCGTCCTGCTGGATGAACGGGGGCAGATCCCCCAGGGCCCCAAGGCCTGCCTGCCCGCCCATCTGCACTCCGCCCATTTCGAGCATTTCGACGAGTGGGACGGACTGCCCTGCCAGCTGCTGGATCTGGGACCGGATACCGGGAGCTGCCCCCTGGTGGGCCTGCGCCAGCTGATGGTGGCGGGGGACGAAGAGGGTTTTCGCCTCGCCGGACGCGCCTGGCAACTGGCCACCTTCCGCCGCAGCCATCGCTTCTGCGGTGAGTGTGGCACCCCCATGGCCCCCAAGAGCGGGGAGTGGGCACAGGTGTGTCGGCAGGGCCATGTCGTCTATCCGCGCATCTCCCCCTGCATCATAGTGGCGGTGCGCAAGGGCCCGGCGATCCTGCTGGCGGCCCATCGCCGTCACTATCAGGCCGATGATCCCATGTATACGGTGCTGGCGGGCTTCGTGGAGGCGGGGGAGAACCTGGAGCAGTGCGTGGCGCGGGAGGTGTTCGAGGAGAGCGGCATCCGGGTATGCAACGTGCGCTATGTGGCGAGCCAGCCCTGGCCCTTCCCCCACAGCCTGATGATGGGCTTCACCGCCGACTACCAGAGCGGCGAGATCAAGGTGCAGGACGACGAGCTGGTGGCCGCCGGTTTCTTCGAGGCGGACCAACTGCCACGGCTGCCCCCCTACGGCACCATAGCGCGGCGGCTGATCGAGCAGAGCCTCGCAGAGAAGCGGTGAGGGCGAGGCCCTGAAAAGCGGGGCCCTGGTTTGCGCCCCCTCACATCTTTGCACTCCGGCGACCCGGCTGCGCGTTTGTGCCGCCCTTAGCCTCGCACAAAGTGGTATCATATCCGCCATTTTATGCTGGATATGAACTCAGGAACTGGGATGAAAGAGCTGAAGAACGATCGATACCTGCGTGCCCTGCTGCGCCAGGATGTGGACATGACCCCGGTGTGGATGATGCGTCAGGCTGGCCGCTACCTGCCGGAATACAAGGCGACCCGCGCCGTCGCGGGGGACTTCATGTCCCTGTGCCGCAACGCCGAGCTGGCCTGTGAAGTCACTCTGCAGCCCCTGCGCCGCTATCCCCTCGATGCCGCCATCCTCTTCTCCGACATCCTGACCGTGCCCGACGCCATGGGGCTGGGCCTCTACTTCGAGCACGGGGAAGGCCCGCGCTTCGAGCGCCCCATCAAGTCCATGGCCGACGTGCAGGCGCTGCCCATCCCGGATCCGGAAGACGAGCTCGGCTACGTGATGAACGCGGTGCGCACCATTCGCCGCGAGCTCAAGGGCGAAGTGCCGCTGATCGGCTTCTCCGGCAGCCCCTGGACCCTGGCCACCTACATGGTGGAGGGGGGCAGCTCCAAGGCGTTCACCAAGATCAAGCAGATGATGTACGCAGAGCCGCAGACCCTGCACCTGCTGCTGGACAAGCTGGCGGACAGCGTGATCGCCTATCTCAACGCCCAGATCAAGGCGGGTGCCCAGTCCGTCATGGTGTTCGACACCTGGGGCGGCGTGCTGACCCCGCGGGATTATCGCGACTTCTCCCTGCAGTACATGCACAAGATCGTCGATGGCTTGATCCGTGAGAATGAGGGGCGCCGCGTGCCGGTCACTCTGTTCACCAAGAACGGCGGCCAGTGGCTGGAGCAGATCGCCGCCACCGGCTGCGATGCCCTGGGTCTGGACTGGACCACAGACATAGCTGATGCCAAGCGTCGGGTCGGCGACAAGGTGGCGCTGCAGGGCAACATGGATCCTTCCATGCTCTACGCCGCCCCTGAGCGCATCCGCGAAGAGGTCGCCACCATCTTGGCGGGCTTTGGCAGCGGCAACGGCCACGTCTTCAACCTGGGTCACGGCATCCATCAGGATGTGGACCCGGAGCACGCCGGGGTGTTTGTCAATGCGGTGCACGAGCTGTCGGCTCAGTACCACGGCCGCTGAGCGCGGCAGACTGCATAATGAGAACGGGGCCTGCGGGCCCCGTTTTGCTGCCCGGCCTCGCGGGGGCTGCATCCTGGTCACCGCTCGGGTTACACTGCACCACCACTGAACACAGTCGCGGACAGGATGGGCGAGTACGCCTCCTGACGACTGGGTGAGGGCGTCGTTGAACATGGCAGGAGGCAGGATGGGCAAGAGTGCATGGGACTGGGGAATCGACCTTGGCGGAACCAAGTGCGAGTGCGTGGTGCTGGAGGGTGACGAGGTGCTGCTGCGCCATCGCATTCCCACCGAGCGCCGTGGCGGTTACGAGCACATGATAGGCCAGATCGCCAAGCTGGTGGACGAGTGCGCCGAGCGGCTCGGCCAGCGTCCCGCCATCCTCGGCATGGGCACGCCCGGGGCGCGGGATCCCCAGACCGGGCTGATGAAGAACTGCAACACCACAGAGCTCAACGGCAAGCCGTTCAAGGAAGATCTGGAGCGCCGGCTAGGCATTCCTGTGCTGATCGCCAACGACGCCAACTGCTTCGCCCTGGCGGAAACCCATCTCGGTGCGGTGCGCCAGCACCATCCCGATGCGAAAGTGGTGTTCGGCATCATCATGGGCACAGGGGTTGGGTCCGGCATCGTCATCAATGGCCAGATCCTCAACGGCCATCACGGCATCGCCGGGGAGTGGGGCCACAACGTGCTCTCCCCTGACGGTCCCGAGTGCTACTGCGGAAAGCGCGGCTGCGTCGAGACCTTCATCAGCGGCCCGGCGCTGGAGGCCTGGTATGAAGCCAAGGCCAGGCGCCATCTGTCCCTGGCCCAGATAGTGGCGGCGACGGCCCACGATCATGTGGCCAAACTCACCATCGACCGGCTGCACCTGCTGTTTGGCCAGGCCCTGGCCAACGTGGTCAACATCCTGGATCCGGACGTCATCGTCATCGGCGGTGGTGTGGGCAACGTGCAGAGTCTCTACAGCGTCGGTCGGCAGACAGTGCTGCCATTTCTGTTCAATCCCCGCTTCGCCACCCCCATCATTGCCCCGGCCCTGGGCGACAGTGCCGGTGTGTTTGGGGCAGCGCTGCTGGCCAGGGGCGTCTTCCGGGAGGCCCTGCTGTCTTGAAGCAGTCAGGGGCCCGTCACTTTGTCGCAGGTAAGGACACAGATTTTTCATGATCAAGATTGCCATCAACGGATACGGGCGCATCGGTCGCAACGTGTTGCGGGCCCTCTACGAGAGCGGCCGCGATAACCAGCTTAAGATAGTCGCCATCAACGAACTGGCGGCCCCCGAAGCCATGGTGCACCTCACCCGTTTCGACACCAGCCACGGTCGCTTCGGCTACCCGGTGCAGCTCGCCGGCAACAGCATGCTGGTGGGGGAGGATCTCATCTCCCTGTTTGCCGAACGGGATCCGTCGCGCTTGCCCTGGCGGGCGCTGGGGGTGGATGTGGTGCTGGACTGCACCGGGGTATTCGGCTCCCGGGCCGATGCCGAACTGCACCTGGGAGCGGGGGCGGGCAAAGTCTTGTTCTCCCATCCAGCGGATGCGGATGTGGATGCGACCATAGTCTACGGGGTGAACCATCAGGTGCTGACGGGACGGGAGCGGATTGTCTCCAATGCCTCCTGTACCACCAACTGCGTGGTGCCCGTCATCGAAACATTGCATCGAGAATTCGAGATAAATTGTGGTACTATTACGACAATTCATTCGGCCATGCACGATCAGCAAGTCATCGATGCCTATCACAGCGACTTGCGTCGAACCCGGGCCGCCAGCCAGTCCATCATCCCGGTGGATACCAAGCTGGCCAAGGGGTTGGAGCGAATCCTCCCCCACTTCGCCGGCAAGTTCGAGGCGATCGCGGTGCGGGTGCCGACCATCAACGTCACCGCCATGGATCTGAGCATTACTGTTCGTAAAAAAGTGACAGTTAGTGACGTAAATCAAGCCCTGCAACGGGCATCCAGAGGTACATTACAGGGTATCCTGGACTACACGGAAGAGCCGCTGGTCTCCGTAGACTTTAATCATGATGCACACTCCTGCATCATTGATGGTACCCAGACCCGGGTGAGCGATGCCAACCTCGTCAAGATGTTGATGTGGTGTGATAACGAATGGGGCTTCGCCAACCGCATGCTGGATACCACCCGGGCCATGATGGCCGCAGGCTGAGAGCCTGCACCGGGCGCAAGGTTACTGTTTTTTTAACATTACCTGAAAATATATAGAGGACTGAATATGTCTGTTATCAAGATGACCGACCTGGATCTGGCGGGTAAACGCGTTCTGATCCGTGCTGACCTGAACGTGCCGGTAAAAGACGGCAAGGTCACCTCCGACGCACGTATCGTGGCTACCCTGCCGACCATCAAGCTGGCTCTGGAAAAGGGCGCCAAGCTGATGATCACCTCCCACCTGGGTCGTCCGACCGAGGGTGAATACAACGAAGAATTCTCCCTGGCCCCGGTAGTCAACTATCTGAAAGACGCTCTGTCCTGCCCGGTGCGCCTGGCCAAGGATTACCTGGATGGCGTAGATGTCGCCGCCGGTGAGCTGGTTGTGCTGGAAAACTGCCGTTTCAACAAAGGCGAGAAGAAGAACACCGAAGAGCTGGCCAAAAAATACGCCGCCCTGTGTGACGTCTTTGTAATGGATGCGTTCGGTACTGCTCACCGCGCCGAAGGTTCCACCTACGGTGTGGCCCAGTTCGCCCCCGTTGCCTGTGCAGGTCCCCTGCTGGCCGGTGAACTGGATGCCCTGGGCAAGGCCATGCTGAAGCCCGAGCGCCCCATGGTTGCCATCGTTGGCGGCTCCAAGGTCTCCACCAAGCTGACCGTGCTGGAATCCCTCTCCAAGATCGCTGACCAGCTGGTGGTCGGTGGTGGCATCGCCAACACCTTCATCGCCGCTGCCGGTCACAACGTCGGCAAGTCCCTGTGCGAGCACGACCTGATCGACACCGCCAAGAAGCTGGCTGCCGAGACCAACATTCCGGTGACCACAGATGTGGTCGTGGGTACCGAGTTCTCCGAGTCCACTCCGGCCACCATCAAGTCCGTCGCTGACGTGACCGACGGTGACATGATCTTCGACATCGGCCCTGACTCTGCCAAGGCCCTGGCCGACATCATCATGAACGCCAAGACCATACTGTGGAACGGCCCGGTCGGCGTGTTCGAGTTCGACCAGTTCGCCGAAGGCACCAAGGTGATCGCCGAAGCCATCGCCGCTTCCCCGGCCTTCTCCATCGCTGGCGGTGGTGACACCCTGGCTGCCATCGACAAGTTCGGCATCGCCGACAAGGTCTCCTACATCTCCACCGGCGGCGGCGCCTTCCTGGAGTTCGTAGAAGGCAAGGTACTGCCGGCTGTCGCGATTCTTGAAGAACGCGCCAAAGCCTAATTGACCCGGGACGGGGGGCAAAAGCCTCCCGTTTCGTTTATCATGTGGCCGCTGTGCCGGTTCATGATGAACCCCCCATTTTTTATTAACGGCATACGAGAACAGGACGATTAAACATGTCTAAGAAAATTTTCGACTTCGTAAAACCCGGCGTGATCACTGGTGATGACGTTCAGAAAGTGTTCGCCATCGCTAAAGAGAACGGCTTCGCTCTGCCTGCCGTGAACTGCGTGGGTACCGACTCCGTCAACGCCGTGCTGGAAGCTGCCGCCAAGGTCAAAGCCCCGGTCATCGTTCAGTTCTCCAACGGTGGTGCCGTGTTCACCGCCGGCAAGGGTCTGAAGCTGGAAGGCCAGCAGGCTGCCATCATCGGTGCCATCTCCGGTGCCAAGCACGTGCACGCCGTTGCCGAAGCTTACGGTGTTCCCGTGATCCTGCACACCGACCACGCCGCCAAGAAGCTGCTGCCGTGGATCGACGGTCTGCTGGAAGCGGGCGAGAAGCACTTCGCTGAAACCGGCAAGCCGCTGTTCTCCTCCCACATGCTGGATCTGTCCGAAGAGTCTCTGGAAGAGAACATCGACATCTGCTGCGAGTACCTGACCCGCATGGCCAAGATGAACATGACTCTGGAGCTGGAACTGGGTTGCACCGGTGGCGAAGAAGACGGTGTGGACAACAGCCACATGGATCAATCCGCCCTGTACACCCAGCCGGAAGACGTGGCTTACGCCTACGAGCGTCTGTCCAAGATCAGCCCGCGTTTCACCATCGCTGCCTCCTTCGGCAACGTGCACGGTGTCTACAAGCCGGGTAACGTCAAGCTGACCCCGTCCATCCTGGACGCTTCCCAGAAGTTCGTTTCCGAGAAGTTTGGTCTGCCTGCCAAGTCCCTGGACTTCGTGTTCCACGGTGGCTCAGGTTCCACCCTGGAAGAGATCCGCGAATCCATCTCCTACGGCGTCGTGAAGATGAACATCGACACCGACACCCAGTGGGCTACCTGGGAAGGTCTGTTGAACTTCTACAAGACCAACGAAGCCTACCTGCAAGGCCAGCTGGGCAACCCGGAAGGCGCTGACAAGCCGAACAAGAAGTTCTACGATCCGCGCGTATGGCTGCGTGCCGGTCAGACTTCCATGATCGCCCGTCTGGAGAAAGCCTTCTCCGACCTGAACGCCATCAACGTACTGTAATTCGTTACCGTATCTTGATTGCTGAAGAGGCGCCCTGCGGGGCGCCTCTTTCATTGTGGCCGCCTTGGCTGGCCCCTCAAAAGGTGTCCTTCGGGACACCTTTTGCATTTCTGTGATCCTGACAGGCTGGATTGGTGACCCTGGGCTGGGTATTATCGATGACACTCCGTTTAATTTAGTAAACAAGTGCAACCAAGGCAGGACGCTGAGCATGCAGACAGGAAGACACAACGGACACCAGGAGCACGTGGCCTCCTATTACGCGGCCACCCGCAACGACCATCAGCAGTGGCCCGAGCTCAGCGGTGAGCTGGATGCCGACGTCTGCATCATAGGCGGCGGCTTCACCGGCCTCAACACCGCCATCAATCTGGCCGAGGCCGGTTACAAGGTGGTCTTGCTTGAGGCCAACCGCATCGGTTGGGGGGCCTCGGGCCGCAACGGCGGCCAGCTCATTCGTGGCATAGGTCACGACACCAGCCAGTTTGCCCGCTGGATTGGCGAGCAAGGGGTACGTGAGCTGGATCTGCTGGGGCTGGAGGCGGTGCAGCTGGTACGCGAGCGGGTCGCGCGCTTCAACATCGACTGCGACCTGACCTGGGGCTACTGCGATCTCGCCACCAAGCCGCGCCACCTCAAGGGATTTGAGGAGGATGCCGAGCACTTGGCCAGCCTGGGCTACAGCCATGAACTCAAGCTGGTCCCCAAGGGGGAGATAAGGTCAGTGGTGGGGTCGGATCGCTATATCGGCGGCATGATCGACATGGGCTCAGGCCACCTGCATCCCCTCAACCTGGCCCTGGGTGAGGCACGCGCGGCGGCCAGCCTGGGCGTCGCCCTGTTCGAGCAGTCCAGGGTGACTCACATCGAGTATGGCGATCGGGTCGAGGTGACCACGGCCCACGGCCGTTGCCGCGCCAGCTACCTGGTGATCGGCTGCAACGCCTACCTCAACGAGCTCAATCCCGAACTCGGGGGCAAGGTGCTGCCGGCGGGTTCCTACATACTCGCCACCCAGGTGCTGGAGAAACGGCTGCGCCAGCGGCTGCTGCCGAAAAACATGGCGGTGTGCGATCAGAACGTGGCGCTCGACTACTACCGGCTATCGGCCGATGGCCGTCTGCTGTTTGGCGGGGCCTGCAACTACTCGGGGCGCGATCCCAAGGACATCAAGGCGTTTATGCTGCCCAAGCTGCTGCGGGTCTTCCCTGAGCTGGCGGGTACTGCCATCGAGTTTCAGTGGGGGGGCATGATAGGCATAGGCGCCAACCGGCTGCCGCAGATAGGGCGCCTCAAAGAGTACCCCAACGTGTTCTATGCCCAGGCTTACTCGGGGCACGGCCTCAACGCCACTCATATGGCGGGCAAGCTGGTGGCCGAGGCGATCAGGGGGGAGAGCCGTGGCTTCGCTCTCTTCAGTCGCGTGCCTCACATGACCTTCCCAGGCGGGCCTGCCCTGCGCTCTCCCTTGCTGGCGCTCGGGATGCTGTGGCACAGAATGAAGGATCTGCTCTAAGGGGTATTTCGGTGGCTGGCGGCAGGGAGGAGAAGGCTCATCCCTGCTGCGCCGGATCCGGCTCTGCCAGGCGCCAGCCCTGTTCTGTCTTCATCATCCAGACCTGGCTCTCCTGCGCCAGTGCCTGGCCTGCCTCGAACTCGCCGTATTTGCGCTCCAGCTCCATCAGGGCCATCTCCTGCTGGAAGGGGCCGACCCTGTCATAGACCAGATCCTCATCGTGCAGCACCTGCAACTGATCCAGCCCCTGCTTGAAGTGGAGCCGATAGCTCACCTTGACCAGATAGACCCCCTCCATCCGCTCCTCCTTGCCGAGCACGGCGAAGTCGCTGATCTCGAACAGGGCGGGATCCGTGTCGGCCTGCAGCCTGGCGGTGACCTGGCTCTGGATCGCCTCTTCACCTGGACCTGAGTTGCAGCCATAGAGCCAGCAGGCCAGCAGGGGGATGAACCACTTTTTCATCAAAACTCCGGACGATGCGAGACGGGAAAGGGCAAATTCTGCCATGGCGCCTGTCATATACAAGGGATGGCCAGAAAAATCAGCGCGCAGAGGAGAGGGCGGCCCGCGCGGCAAGGCGGGCCGCCATGGTTCAGCGCAGCTTGTCCAGCTGACCGAGGAACTCGGCGGGTCCCATGAAGCCGGTCACCCGCTGCCCGCTCACCTCGTTGCCTGCGGCATCGAAGAAGATCAGGGTCGGCAGCCCCAGCACGTTCAGGCCGTTGAGCAGATCCACGTCGGCATCGTCGTTGGCGGTGACGTCCGCCTGCAGCAGCACCATGTCATTGAAGCGCGCCCGCACGGCGGGATCGCTGAAGGTCTTGTGTTCGAACTCCTTGCAGGCCACGCACCAGTCGGCGTAGAGGTCCAGCAGCACCGGCTTGCCACGAGCGGCCTCGAGCCGGGTCTTGAGGTCATCCAGGGTCTTGATGCGGATAAACTGGGGGGCCTGGGTCCCGGCGCTGGCCTTGACGCCGGGTTCGGGCAGCAGCAGATCCTTGCTCACCACCACCAGGCTCATCATCGCCAGCAGAAGAACGAAGCCGCCGAGGCTCTTGCCCACCGAGTGGGGGCGATGCTGGTTGTGATGATAGAGATAGCCACACAGCAGCAGTGCCCAGCCGAGCCAGAGCAGGGTGGCGACCTGGTCGCTCAAGAGCCGTGACAGCAGCAGGATCGGCACCGCCAGCAGCGCAAAGCCAAAGAGTTGCTTGATCACATCCATCCAGGCGCCCGCCTTGGGCAGCAACTTGCCCCCCGAGGTGCCGAGCAGCAGCAGCGGCAGCCCCATGCCCAGCGACAGGGCATAGAGGGCCGCCCCGCCGAGCCAGAGATCGCCGCTCTGGGCCACGTAGATGAGCGCCCCGGAGAGCGGCGCCGTGGTGCAGGGGGAGCAGACCAGGCCGGAGATCATCCCCATGATGGCGACCCCGACCACGGAGCCGCCCTGCTGGCGGTTGGAGAGGCCGGACAGCCGGGTTTGCAGGCTGCTCGGCAGTTGCAGGGTATAGAGCCCGAACATGGAGAGGGCCAGCAGCACGAACATCACGGAGAGGCCGATCAGCACATAGGGGTGCTGCAGCGCCGCCTGGAACTTCAAGCCAGCCGAGGCGACCACCAGCCCGAGCAGGGTGTAGGTGACCGCCATCCCCTGCACATAGACGAAGGAGAGCAGGAAGGCGCGGCGGGTGGAGAGATGCTGGCCGGCACCGGCGATGATGCCGGTCAAAATGGGGTACATGGGGAAGACGCAGGGGGTGAAGGCGAGCCCCAGTCCCAGCGCAAAGAAGGCGGCGATGCTGAGCCAGAAGCCCTGGCTGCCGAGGGCGGCCGCCAGCCTATCCTGCTGACTGCCGGTCGGCGCCTCTGTGGCATCTGCGGGGTCTGTTTGCCCGGCGTCGCCAGTGGCCGCGAGGAGCTGCACCGGGATCCGCTTGTCGGTGGGGGGATAGCAGAGGCCCTCGGTGCACCCCTGATAGCTTATCTGCAGGCTGGCGGAGTCCCCCACCTGGGTCAAGGTGACGGGGATCTGCAGCTCCTGATAGAAGACCCGGGTCTTGCCGAAGAAGTCATCCTCATGCTCTGTGCCCGCAGGCAGCACTGGGGGCTCGAAGACGAGGTTCTCCCCCTTGACGCTGATGCTGTGGCGATAGAGGTAGTAACCGTCGGCGAGGCGCAGGGTCAGCAGCAGCTTGTTTCCCTGCTGCTCGCTCTCGAGGACGAAGGCCTCGTCCACTTTCAGAAACTTGGGCTGGGCACTGGCCTCGATGCCGAGGCTGCTTAGCAGATCCTGGCTGCTGGCCTGGGCGGGGGCCGCGAGCAGGCTCAGCAGGAGTAACAGGGGGGAAAGCAGGGATCGCAGAGTCATGAGGTCTCCTGTGTCAACCAGTCGAGGTAGGCTTGATGACCCTGGCTGGCGGGGATCGCCAGGATCTCCGGCACCTGGTAGGGGTGGTGAGCCAGGATGCACCGCTCTAGCTCGGCAAAGAGCGGCTGGCGGGATTTGATGATGAGCTGGATCTCCCTTGCCCGCTCCATCTTCCCCTGCCAGCGATAGACGGAGGTGAGCCCCGGCAACTGATTGATGCAGGCGGCGAGGCGCTGGTTGAGCAGTTGCTCGCAGAGGAGGTCGGCACTGGCTTCATCCGGGCAGGTGCAGAGCACCAGAATGGCGTCGGTCATGGGGTTGGCAGTCTCGTCAGCGGGGGCGCAAAGGCCCTCTGGAACAGCGGTTACTATACCGGGCAAAGGGGCAAATAGCACCCGGCCCGCGCCCGGCTGGCGGGGCGCTCAATTAGTGATGCGCCCGAGATAGACGCTGTGAAAAGGACAGGGCAGAATGAGCGGGCTTGTTCCCACTCTACGTAAGGAAATGTATGACCCAACAGAATGAGCAGCAGAGAAACCGCATGTTGAGCCTGTTGCGTGAAGGCGAGCGCCGCATGTTGGTGCAACTGGCCGGTCTGCTGCGTACCAGTGTCGATGAAATCAATGCGGAGCTGGAAAAAGAAGAGTTGCTGTCTGCCCTGGAGCAACCCATCACTGTGGAGTACCTCAACGGCGTGGTGCAACACCATCTGTTCGAGCGTCTGCACAAGGGAGACATGGTCGCGGCCCAGCGCATGCTGAACCAGTATCAGAGCGACCTCGAGGCCATGCTGAACCAGGAAGCGGCCCAGACCGAGGCCCCTGCCGACGAGGTGAAGGCGCAAGCCTGAATACCTGCCCCTCGAGCCCTCGAGGATCCAGATCAGCACCATCATGCCAGTCGCATGAT
The DNA here is from genome assembly GCF_046581335.1 of Aeromonas sp. DSM 116730. Lineage (NCBI taxonomy): Bacteria > Pseudomonadati > Pseudomonadota > Gammaproteobacteria > Aeromonadales > Aeromonadaceae > Aeromonas > Aeromonas sp. DSM 116730. The sequence goes on from NZ_CP144265.1 coordinate 674,025, forward strand.
GGTGCCTCGTTTTATCCCTTCTCTTGTCAACCCGTGACCCGCTGCGCCCCCTGGCCCGGGATGGGGAACACCTTGTCATAGCTCCAGTTGTAGACGAAGGCATAGACCAGGTAGAACAGCACGAAGCCCAGATCCAGCACCAGCGCCTCCAGCAGGCCGATGTCGAGCCACCAGGACATTACCGGCAGGGCGACGATCAGCAAGCCCCCCTCGAAACCGAAAGTATGCAGTACCCGTTGCCACAGGGTCTTGTGGGTGTGGCCCTGCAGCCGCAGCAGCAGCCTGTCCACCCCTATGTTGTAGACATAGTTCCAGACGGTGGCGACCACCGAGAAGAACAGGGCCAGGGGGCCCATGTGGTTGAGACCGACGCCGGTGACCCAGCTTGCCAGGGGGGCGGCGATCAGCAGGCCAATCAATTCGAAGCCGATGGCGTGGCGCAGGCGATCACGGGTATTACGCATGGTCTGTCTCTCTATTTCTCTTTTCGGGTGTGTATGGCGGCCAATTTATCGCTATTTTTCGATAGGTTCACGTTGGTATCTATCGCTAAAATAGATGGATTTGGGTGCAATAACAGGGCAGGAGCAGGCGGATGACCCCTTCACTGGAACAATTCAAGGCGTTGCTGGCGGCGGCCGAGACGGGATCCTTCTCGGCGGCGGCGCGCCGCCTGGGCAAGGCGCAGTCGGTGGTGAGCACCGCCATCGCCAACCTGGAGATAGATCTTGGCCTCGAGCTGTTTGATCGCAGCGGCCGCTACCCTGTGCTGACCGAGGCGGGGGCCCGCATCAGTCAGGAGGCGGGGGTGCTGTTGGCCCAGAGCGAGCGGCTGCAGGCCATCGCCGGGGAGCTGGCCAGCGGCATAGAGTCGCGCCTCACCCTGGCCATCGACGATGACTCCCATCTGCCCTGGCTCGGTGCCCTGCTGGAGGAGTTCGCCGGCCGCTATCCGACTGTGGAGCTGGAGCTGCTGTTCCCGCTGATGGAGGATGTGACCGAGCTGCTCAAGAGCGGGCGGGCCCAGCTCGGCATCAGCTATCAGAAGGCGCATCCGGAGCGGGAGCTGGTCTCCCGCTCCCTGGGGAGCGTCGCCATGCCCCTGGTGGTCTCCCCGGATCACCCCCTGGCCCACAAGACGCCGCTGCACGAGAGCGATCTGCAAGGGGCCCGCCAGCTGATGGTGACGGGACGGCGGGAGGGGACTGAGCGCCATCGCTTCCGCCTCTCGTCCCAGGTGTGGTGGGTCGAGGGGGATCTCGGGATCCTGGAGCTGGTCAAGCTGGGGCTGGGGTGGTCTGCGGTGCCCGAGTTTCTGCTGCACCGGCCGCTGGCGCGGGGTGAGCTGGTGGTGCTCAAGCCGGATTTCATTCCCCAGGCCGAGCTGGAGCTGGAGTTGCAGTGGTATCGCGCCCGCCCGCTCGGGCAGGCGGGGCGCTGGCTGAAGGAGGCCCTGCTGGCGCGGGTGCCTCGTTAGCCGACCTTACTCGGTCAGGGAGTAGGGCAGAGGCTGCAGGGCGAGGCGGGAGCCTTCCTCCTGCTTGAGGCGGAAGCTGGCGTCGGCCTCGGTGTCTTTTGGCAGCACGGCGGTGAGCCACAGCTGGCCATCCTGCTGCCAGGCGTTCAGCACCATGCCGCTGCGCCGCCAGTTGTCACCGAGCTGGATCTCCAGGGTATCGCCGCTGGCAACGGGGCCACTGGCCTGCCCGGCCAGCACGAAGAGGGCGCGGTTGTTGGCGCCGCGGTACTTGGCGCGGGCCACTATCTCCTGCCCCATGTAGCAGCCCTTGGTGAAGCTGATGCCATCCAGGGCCTGCAGGTTCAGCATCTGGGGAATGTACTCACCCTGATGGACCGTCTCCAGGTGCGGGATCCCCGCCTTGATGTCCAGACCCCACCAGAGCGCTTCGTCGCCGGCAGGCAGATCCGGTGCCAGCGGCGACTCGCTTGCTAGCAGCCAGCGATTGGCTTCCACCCTGACCGCCATGCCGCCCTCGACAAGGCCGGTTTCCTGAAGGCCGTATTGCCTTGCGATCCAGGCATCAGTGCCCTGACCGGCCAGACCGACCACCTGGCCCTGGAATTCGCCGATCTCCACCTTGGCGAACACCGCAAACTTCTTGAGTTCGGGCAACTGGCGCGCCAGCACCGACGGCTTGGTCAGCAGCAGCAGACTCTCGTCGAGGCAGAGCAGGCGAAAATCGCTCCACAGCTTGCCCTTGGGATCACAGTGGCCGCCGAGGGTGCTCTGACCAGGTTGCAGGGCGTTGACGTCGCAGGTGACCTGGCCTTGCAGATATTTCACGCGATCGTTGCCGGTGAGGCGGGTGATGGCCAGATCGGTCAGGGGAAACAGGGTTGGCTCGGCAGGAAGAACAGGGGTCGGCAGGCTCACGATGGTATTCCAGAGACAGAAAGTATGTGACCTGCATGGTAAAGACGTAAGGAATGTTTGTCAGCCGGAAAATCCAGCTGCTACCATCCTCGGGTCTTTGTAAGGAGAGTTCCATGTTGAGCCCAATTGAAAAGTCCCGCCTGAAGTGGGCCTGCCGTCGCGGCATGCTCGAGCTGGATGTGATCTTTATGCCCTTTTTCGAGCACGAGTTCGACTCCCTGAGCGAGGCCGAGCAGCAGACATTCATCCGTCTGCTGGCGTGCGAGGATCCCGAGCTGTTCCGCTGGAGCATGGGCCACGGTGTGCCGAGCGACCCCGATTTCGCCGCCATGATCCCCCTGATCCTGGAGCGCAATCAGGCCCGTCACGATCGTCTGAGCTGATCCCCGATGCGGGTCCTGATGCCCGTCATCCCCTCCCGGCGGCAGCGCGTACTGCTGCTTGCCCTGTTTCTGCTGTTGCTCTGGCCGGTTGCCGCCTTGATCCATGGCTGGCAATGGGGGCTGTTTCTCCCCTGCTGGTTGCTGGGGCTCTGGCTGGCCTGGCGCCCCGTCACCCAGGGGCGTGACCCGCTGCTCTGGGACGGAGAGTGGCTGGAGTGGCAAGGGCGACGTCATCGACTGGATGACCGCAGCCGGATCCTGCCCGGGGTGCTCTGGCTGAGGCTGGTGACAGAAGAGGGGGTCGAGCGCCACCTCTGGCTCTTCTCCGACGCCCTGGCACCCGAGCACTACCGCGCCCTGGCTCGCGCCATCCACCTGGCCCCGTCCAAACCTTCTGCTTCACCCCATAACAGATGACCCCGCCGGGGCGGGGTCATCTGAGGGACGGCGGTGGGCGTCGTTTACTCCCGATCCGGCGTCAGCACTGTCTGCCTGAGGTTCGGCTGCCTGTCCGGGTAGTCCGGGGGCAGGCAGTGCAATCCGCAGCACGCCGCTGGCTTGTGCCGGATCATTCCCGATCCGGTGTCAGCACTGTCTGCCTGAGGTTCGGCTGCTTGTCCGGGTAGTCCGGGTGCAGGCAGTGCAATCCGCAGCACGCCTCTGGCTTGTGCCGGATCACTCCCGATCCGGTGTCAGCACTGTCGGCTTGGGGTTCGGCTGCATGTCCGGGTAGTCGAGGTTATAGTGCAGTCCGCGGGACTCCTTGCGCTCCAGGGCACAGTTGACGATGAGCTCGGCCACCTGCAACAGGTTGCGCAGCTCCAGCAGGTTGTTGGAGACGCGGAAGTTCGCATAGTACTCCTGGACCTCCTGCTTGAGCAGGTCGATGCGGCGCTTGGCGCGGGCCAGGCGCTTGTTGGTGCGCACTATCCCCACGTAATCCCACATCATCAGCCGCAGCTCGTGCCAGTTGTGCTGGATCACCACCTGTTCGTCCGAGTCATCCACCTGGCTCTCGTCCCAGGCGGGCAGGCTCGGCGGCTCCACGCTCATGGGCAGCTTGGCCAGGATGTCGGCCCCCGCCTGATGGGCATAGACCACGCATTCGAGCAGGGAGTTGGACGCCATGCGGTTGGCGCCGTGCAGCCCGGTGTAGGTCACCTCGCCGATGGCGTAGAGACCCGGGATGTCGGTCTGGCCGTTGTTGTCTATCATCACGCCGCCACAGGTGTAGTGCGCCGCCGGGACGATGGGCATGGCCTCCTTGGTGATGTCGATGCCGACCGCGAGGCAGCGCTCAAAGATGGTCGGGAAGTGCTTGATGATGAAATCCGCCGGCTTGTGGCTGATGTCCAGATACATGCAGTCGGCGCCGAGGCGTTTCATCTCGTGGTCGATGGCGCGGGCGACTATATCCCGCGGCGCCAGTTCGGCCCGCTCGTCGAAGTCTGGCATGAAGCGGCTGCCGTCGGGACGGCGCAGATAGGCACCCTCGCCACGCAGGGCTTCGGTCAGCAGGAAGTTGGGGTCATCGGGGTGGAACAGGCTGGTGGGGTGGAACTGGTTGAACTCCAGGTTTGCCACCCTGCAGCCGGCACGCCACGCCATGGCGATGCCGTCCCCCGAGCTCACGTCCGGGTTGGAGGTGTACTGATACACCTTGGAGGCACCGCCGGTGGCCAGCGCCACGAAGCGGGCGCGGATCACCTCGACCTGCTCGACATTGCGGTTCCAGACGTAGGCGCCGAGCACCCTGTTGCCCGGCAGATCCAGCTTGCGGGTGGTGATGAGGTCGACCGCGTTGAAGCGCTCCATCAGCTGGATATTGGGGTGGGAGCGGACCTGATCGATCAGGGTGAGCTGCACCGCCTTGCCGGTGGCGTCCGCCGCGTGGAAGATGCGGCGATGGCTGTGACCCCCTTCCCGGGTCAGGTGATAGTGGGATTCCCCCTCGGCATCCTCTTCCTGATCGAAGGGAACGCCCTGCTGGATCAGCCACTGGATGGAGTCGCGGGCGTTGCGAGCGGTGAACTCCACCACCGCCGGGTCACACAACCCGGCGCCGGCGTTGAGCGTGTCGCTCACATGGGATTCGATGCTGTCGGTCTCGTCGAACACGGCAGCGATGCCTCCTTGCGCATAGAGAGTGGCCCCCTCACTGATGGGCCCCTTGCTCAGAACCAGGACTTTGGCCTGGTCTGCCAATCGCAACGCGAGGGACAGACCGGCGGCACCGCTGCCAATGATCAGTACGTCGCAAAGGTATTCAACACTTGCTTTCATAAGTATCATTGGCCTGGATTAAGAACTGGCCCCATGGTAGCCCAAGGGGGGTTGTGATGCAGCCCGCATCACATTTTTTTCAATGCAAGCGAACTTTCTCTGATTCTCCCTGTCTGAACTTGTGCGCTTAGAAGGGGCCGGAAAAGAAGAACGATAACCTGATGGGGGTTTTACGGCTCTGATGAGCGACCAGAATCTACTGGACGAACAGCTGGTTGAACGGGTCCAGCGTGGCGATAAAAATGCATTCAACCTGTTGGTAAAAAAATACCAGCATAAGGTGGTCAACCTGGTGGCCAGGTATGTCAACAATCCGGGCGATGTGCCGGATGTGGCGCAGGAGGCCTTTATCAAGGCTTACCGTGCGTTGCCGACATTCCGTGGCGAGAGCGCGTTTTACACCTGGTTGTATCGGATCGCCGTGAACACGGCCAAAAATTACCTGACCTCACAGGGGCGCAGACCGCCCAGCAGTGATGTCGAAGCGGACGAGGCTGAATATTATGGTGGTGGTGAAGCCCTGCAAGAAGTGGCCACCCCCGAAAACCTGGCGCTGACCGACGAGATCAAGCGCACTGTGTTTGCCGCCATAGAAGCCTTGCCAGAAGACTTGAGAACAGCGATCACCCTTCGTGAAATGGAAGGGCTGAGCTACGAAGAGATTGCGGAGATCATGGATTGCCCTGTGGGTACGGTGAGATCCCGTATCTTTCGGGCGAGGGAAGCAATCGACAAAAAGCTGCAACCTCTGATCGAGAATTAAACTGGGGAAAGACAGGCAAACTTATGGCAAATAAAGAGCAACTTTCAGCCCTGATGGATGGTGACCTCAGCGACATGGAGGTTCTGAACGAGCTGGGAACGGATCCCGCTCTGCAAGATACCTGGGCTCGTTACCATCTGATCGGTGATGCCATGCGGGGAGACCTGCCGGTCAATCTGCAACTGGATCTCAGTGACAGCATCATGCTGGCACTGGAAGACGAACCCGTCATACTGGCGCCCAAGCCGGTGCAACCTGTTGCGCCCCAGGTGAAGCCTGCTGGCAAGGTGGTGCCTCTGATCCGTCGCTTTGGCCAGCAAATGGGGCAGTATGCCATTGCTGCCTCTGTGGCTGCCGCCGTCATCTTCGGGGTGCAGCAGTATCAGGGCAACGACGGCATGCCGGCCAACCCTGTGCTCAACACCATACCGGTCGGTGGCAGTGCGACGCCAGTGAGCGTGCACTATCCCCAGGAGGGCAACCGTGCCACTCCTCGCCAGCAAGGCTTGAACGAGCAACAGATGCAGGAGCAGCGCGAGCGTATCAACGCCTTCCTGCGAGACCATCAATTGCAACAGCGTCTGCTGCAAGACAAGCAGATTCAGGAATAACGCATCTTTAGGGATCAGACCGTGCGCCAGTCCAGCCTCATTCTGCTGGCCTCTCTCCTGCTGATTTGTGCCAAGGCCTCGGCCGACGATCTGTCGGCCGAGGCCTTGTTGCAGCAGATGCAGAGTGCCGTTTCGCAACAAAATTTTGAGTTGTCCATGGTCAAGGCCCGTCAGGGACGCCTCGAGCCCATTCGCTTCAGCCACGGGGTGATCGATGGCAAAGAGGTCGCTCATCTGAGTTATCTCGACGGTAAGGCGGTGGAGTACCTGCAACGCCAGAACGAATACACCTTCTTTGAAAACACTCACGAACCTTACACCCTCAAGGGAGCGCGTTTCCCGGGCGTCTGGTCGAGCCTGGTGAAGATGCCGCTGCCCCGGGTGCTGGAGAGCTATGATCCCGTGCTGGCCGGTCGCAGCCGGGTGGCCGGCCTGGTGGCTCAGGTCGTGAGACTGGTGCCCAAGGAGGCGGACAAGTACGGCTTTGTGCTCTGGGTCGACGAGCAGAGTCATCTGCTGTTGCGGGTGGACATGGTGGACAAGGAAGGCAACCTGGTCGAACAGGTGCTGGGGGTGGATCTGGACAGGCAGCCGGCGCCGGCGCCCTGGCTTGTCACCCTGGCCCGCAGCAAGCTGCCCGATGCGCTGGCATTGGAAGACGCCTATCCCGCCCCCCAGCAGACCCTGAGCTGGCACCTGACCTGGCTGCCGGGTGGATTCAAGGTACTCTCTCAGGACAGGCATCAGCTGGTCAGCACCAGTCTGCCGGTGGACTACATGATGTTGTCGGACGGTGTGGTGGATCTCTCCGTCTATGTCTCCCGGGTCGATCCCAAGCAGGCGGTGCGCCAGCAGTTGATCCGCCAGGGAGCCACCTCGCTGGTGAGTTTCGTCAACGAGGTCGGGGTGGAGATCACCGTGGTTGGGGAAGTCCCCACCGAGACGGCCAAGCGCATCGCCGAGTCGGTGCAGCCGCTGGCCCGCAACGAGGCGGTACAGTGAGGCGGCATGCTGCCACTTGCCGAACCGGGACGACCGTGCTGAGATCAGGTAAATCCATAGCCGTTCGTCTGGAGTCATCCTGTGAGTAACATGAGCGAAGAGCTGGCAACAGTGGTGGCTGTCGAGGGGGCTTATGCCTGGGTGGAGTGCGAACGGCGCTCCGCCTGCAGCGGCTGCCATCAGCAGTCCAACTGCGGTACCGGCACAGTCGCCAAGGCCTTTCCCCTGAAGTCGCAGCGACTGCGGGTGGCGCTGACCGCCGAGGTCCTGGTTGGCCAGCAAATCAGGCTCGGTATTCCCCAGGCGAGTATCCTGCGCGGTGCTGCCCTGGTCTATGTGCTGCCGCTGTTCTGCCTGCTGCTCGGTGCCCTGCTCGGTCAGCTCTGGCTGGCGCCGCAGCTGTCGGCGGGGGAGGGCGTCACCATCCTCAGCTGCCTGCTGGGGGGCACAGTCGGATTTTTACTGGTTCGTTACTTTTCTGCCCGGCTCGAGCAAGGGGAATATGGTCCCCGCATGCTCGGTGTGGTACTCAATACCCGCCACCTCTCCTGAGCGGCGCTACCCTTTTCTGGCCCCGTCGCCGCCGTTTTGGTGCCGAGGGCCCGCCAGACAAGGCGCTATTTCTGGTGCCCGCCGACTAAAGATTGGCCGTCGACCTGGTTATCCAGTAAAATCCTGCCCTCATATCCGACCCTAACTTAATTTTGAGTGATTCTTGCTCGATGAAACACATTCGTAACTTTTCGATTATTGCGCACATCGACCACGGTAAATCGACCCTGTCGGACCGTCTGATCCAGACTTGTGGCGGCCTGTCCGACCGCGAGATGCAGGCTCAGGTGCTTGACTCCATGGATCTGGAGCGCGAGCGCGGCATTACCATCAAAGCACAGAGTGTGACCCTGAACTACCAGGCACAAGACGGTAACACCTATCAGCTGAACTTTATCGACACCCCGGGCCACGTGGATTTCTCCTACGAGGTTTCTCGCTCCCTGGCGGCCTGTGAAGGGGCTCTGCTGGTGGTGGATGCCGGTCAGGGGGTTGAGGCACAGACTCTGGCCAACTGCTACACCGCCATGGAGATGGAGCTGGAAGTGGTGCCCATCCTGAACAAGATCGATCTGCCTGCCGCAGAACCCGAGCGGGTTGCGGAAGAGATCGAGGACATAGTCGGCATAGACGCCATCGATGCGGTGCGTTGCTCCGCCAAGACCGGCCTGGGTGTCGATCTGGTGCTGGAAGAGATAGTGGCCCGTATCCCGTCACCGGAAGGTGATCCGGATGCCCCGCTGCAGGCGCTGATCATCGACTCCTGGTTCGACTCCTACCTGGGCGTCGTCTCCCTGGTGCGCATCAAGAACGGTTCGCTCAAGAAGAACGACAAGATCAAGGTGATGAGCACCGGTCAGGTGTGGGGCGTGGATCGCATCGGTATCTTCACCCCCAAGCAAGTGGACACCATGGGCCTGGGTTGTGGCGAGGTAGGTTGGGTCGTCTGCGGCATCAAGGACATCCACGGCGCCCCTGTGGGCGATACCCTGACGCAAGCCAAGAACGGTGCCGACAAGGCGCTGGCTGGCTTCAAGAAGGTGAAGCCGCAGGTCTATGCGGGTCTGTTCCCCATCTCCAGCGATGACTACGAGTCGTTCCGCGATGCGCTGGACAAGCTCTCCCTGAACGATGCCTCCCTGTTCTTCGAGCCGGAAAGCTCCACCGCACTGGGCTTCGGCTTCCGTTGTGGCTTCCTCGGCATGCTGCACATGGAGATCATCCAGGAGCGTCTGGAGCGGGAATACGATCTGGATCTCATCACCACGGCACCGACCGTAGTGTATGAAATCGAGCTGAACAACGGCGAGACCATCCACATCGACAGCCCGGCGGCTATGCCTCCGGTCAACAATATCAAAGAGATGCGCGAGCCCATCGCCGAGTGCAACATCTTGTTGCCGCAGGAGTACATGGGCAACGTGATCACCCTCTGTATCGAAAAGCGTGGTGTGCAGACCAACATGGTCTATCACGGCAAGCAGGTGGCGCTGACCTACGAGATCCCGATGGCGGAAGTGGTGCTCGACTTCTTCGACCGCCTCAAATCCACCAGTCGCGGCTACGCCTCCCTGGATTACGGCTTCAAGCGCTTCGAAACCTCCGAGATGGTCCGCCTCGACATCATGATCAACGGTGAGCGCGTCGATGCCCTGGCCATCATCACCCACAAGGAGAACGCCCAGTATCGCGGTCGCCAGGTGGTGGAGAAGATGCGCGAGCTGATCCCGCGCCAGATGTTCGACATCGCCATTCAGGCGTCCATCGGCAACCAGATCATCGCCCGCAGCACGGTCAAGGCCCTGCGCAAGGACGTAACCGCCAAGTGCTACGGCGGTGACGTGAGCCGTAAGAAAAAGCTGCTGAACAAGCAGAAAGAAGGCAAGAAGCGGATGAAGTCCCTGGGCCGTGTCGACGTGCCGCAAGAGGCCTTCCTCGCCATTCTCCACGTCGGAAAGGATTAATAGATGGCAAGCACCTTTTCCCTGATCCTGGCCATAGTCACCCTGCTGACCGGCATCATCTGGACAGTCGACAAGCTGGTCTGGTCCAAGCAGCGGGCGGCCAAGATTGCGGCTGCCCGTGCCAACGCTGGCCCGAACATCGATGAGAAGACGCTGGCCAAGGTGGCTCCCATGCCGGTCTGGATCGAGCAGACCGGTGGTGTCTTCCCGGTCATAGCGCTGGTGCTGATCCTGCGTTCCTTCATCTTCGAGCCGTTCCAGATCCCCTCTGGTTCCATGATGCCCACCCTGCTGGTGGGCGACTTCATCCTGGTGGAGAAGTTCGCCTACGGCCTGCGTGATCCCGTGACCAACACCAAGTTCCTCGAGACGGGTTCTCCCGAGCGTGGCGATGTGGTGGTGTTCAAGTATCCGCTGGATACCCGGGTGGACTACATCAAGCGGGTGGTCGGCATGCCCGGCGATCGGGTGATCTATCGCAACAAGGAGCTGATGATCCGGCCCAAGTGCGAGGAGCAGGAAGGGAAAACGTGCCCGGGCTTCAAGAAGCTCGAGGTCAAGTTCGAGCAACGGGGGGAGTTCAGCCAGATGGGGATCCCGCTGGATCGCTACACCGAGCAGCTGGGCACAGTTTCTCACGAGACCCTGCGTAACCCCCTGATGCCGGACCTGGTCGACCGTTATTACCGCCAGCCGGGGACCTACCCGGATGAGTGGGTGGTGCCGGAAGGCCACTATTTCGTGATGGGTGACAACCGCGACAACAGTACCGACAGTCGTTTCTGGGGCTTCGTGCCCGAGCAGAACCTGGTGGGCAAGGCGGTTGCCATCTGGATCAGTTTCGAATTTGAGCGCGAGGAAGGATCCAGCTTGCCAAGCTGGGTGCCGACCGGTGTGCGCTTCAACCGCATTGGCGGAATCAAGTAAATGAATATCAAGATGAACAGACTGCAGTCCCGTCTCGGGCATGTCTTTCAGGATCAAGAGCTGCTGACCCGGGCGCTGACCCACCGCAGCGCCGGTTCCCGTCACAACGAGCGACTGGAATTTCTGGGGGACTCCATCCTGAGTCTGGTGATTGCCGATGACCTCTTCCACCGCTTCCCGCAAGCGGCGGAAGGGGATCTCAGCCGAATGCGCGCCACCCTGGTGCGGGAGAAGACCCTGGCCGAACTCGGCCGGGAGTTCGACCTCGGGGATCACCTGATCCTGGGGCCCGGCGAGCTGAAAAGCGGCGGGTTCCGTCGCGAGTCTATCCTGGCCGACACTGTCGAGGCGGTGATCGGCGCCGTCTATCTGGATACCGATCTGGAGCGGGTGCGGACTCTGTTGCTCGGTTGGTACGCCAGCCGCCTGGACGAGATCAAACCAGGCATAGAGCAGAAGGATCCCAAGACCCGGCTGCAGGAAATTTTGCAGGGAAGCCGCAAATCCCTGCCGACCTACACAGTGACCAACGTCAAGGGCGAAGCCCACAACCAGGAGTTCACCGTCCAGTGTGACGTGGATGGCCTGGATGGTCCGCTGGTCGGGGTCGGCACCAGCCGCCGCAAGGCCGAACAGGCAGCGGCGCAGCAAGCACTGGAAAGACTGTCATGACTGCTATTGATGCAAGAGGCCGCGGTCTTTCAACACAACAGGCACTGGAAAAACTGTCATGACGGATACAGATACTACCTATTGCGGCTTTGTCGCCATAGTGGGCCGCCCCAACGTGGGCAAGTCTACCCTGCTCAACAAGCTGCTTGGCCAGAAGGTCAGCATCACCTCGAAGAAACCCCAGACCACCCGTCACCGGATTTTGGGGATAGACACCGAGGAGAACTACCAGACCATCTATGTGGATACCCCGGGTCTGCACATCGAAGAGAAGCGGGCCATCAACCGCCTGATGAACCGCGCCGCCACCAGTTCCCTGGGTGATGTGGCCATGGTGGTCTTCATGGTCGACGGTACCCACTGGACCAAGGACGACGAGATGGTGCTCGGCAAGTTGCGCCACCTGCCTTGCCCCGTGGTGCTGGCGGTCAACAAGGTAGACAACGTCAAAGAGAAAGAAGACTTGCTGCCCCACCTGGAGTGGCTGGGTCAGCAGATGAACTTTGCCCACATACTGCCCATCAGTGCCGAGAAGGGCACCAATGTGGAGAAGATCCGCGAGTGGGCCAAGGATCTGCTGCCGGAGAACAACTTCTTCTTCCCGGAAGATTACGTGACCGACCGCTCGTCCCGCTTCATGGCCTCCGAGATCATCCGTGAGAAGCTGATGCGTTTCACCGGCGAGGAGCTGCCCTACTCGGTGACGGTGGAGATCGAGCGCTTCAAGGTGGAAGAGAACGGCCTCTACCACATCCACGGCCTCATCCTGGTGGAGCGCGATGGCCAGAAGAAGATGGTCATCGGCAACAAGGGCGAGAAGATCAAGACCATAGGTACCGAAGCTCGCCTCGACATGGAACGCCTGTTCCAGAACAAGGTGCACCTGGAGCTCTGGGTCAAGGTCAAGTCCGGCTGGGCCGATGACGAGCGCGCCCTGCGCAGTCTTGGCTACGGTGACGATTAAGTGGCGCTGACTGATTGCTGAACCCGGCTTTCGTCATCCACAGTCGGCCCTATCGGGAGACCAGTCAGCTGGTCGAGGTCTTCACCCAGGATAGCGGCCGATTTACCCTGGTGGCTCGCGGTTCTCGCGGGCCACGCTCCCCTCTGAAGGGGCTGCTGCAACCCTTCACCCTGCTCACCATGAGCTGGCGTGGCAAGGGGGATCTCAAGAACCTCGCCCAGGTCGAATGCCCGGATCACTCCCTGCGACTCGGTGGCGATCGCCTCTTCTACGGTCTCTATCTCAACGAGCTGGTCTACTACCTGCTCGAAGCCCATACCCCCTTTCCCGAGGTGTTTGATGCCTATGCCCGTGCCCTGATGGCGCTGGCGGACGGCGAGACGCCAGAGCTGCCCCTGCGCCGCTTCGAGTTCCTGCTGCTGCAGGCGCTCGGCTATGCGGTGGACTTCGAATATACCGCCGACGACGACTCCCCGATCCAGCCCGAGCTGCTCTACGGCTTCGAGCGGGAGCTCGGCTTTGTCGCTTGCGAGCGGGCGCCGGATCCCCGTACCCTGTTCCTCGGCGCCCACTTGCTGGCCTTTGCCGAGGGGCGCTTCGATACCCCTCCCTTGCTGCAGGCGGCCAAGCGTTTCAGCAGGCTGGCGCTGCAACCCTATCTGGGTAAACGCCAGTTAAAGAGCCGGGAGTTGTTTTTAAAACGCCGGAATAGCTTGGGTTAACCGCTCTGCGGCGTTACCCGACACGGTAAGAATGTTACCGACGTCCGATTACGCTGCGCTAATCGAACCTACGAGCTGATATACGGATATTCGCGCGGTAGCCGCGCAGTCAACAGATGAAGAGTTTCAAGGAGTCCTCAATGAGTGAAATCTATCTGGGTGTGAACATCGACCATATCGCCACTCTGCGCAACGCCCGCGGCACCCAGTATCCCGATCCTGTCCAGGCCGCCTTCGTGGCCGAGCAGGCCGGTGCCGATGGCATCACGGTTCACCTGCGCGAAGATCGCCGCCACATCACCGACCGCGACGTCGAGATACTGCGCCAGACCATCCAGACCAGGATGAACCTGGAGATGGCGGTAACAGAGGAGATGATCGGCATCGCCTGCCGCATCCAGCCCCAGTTCGTCTGCCTGGTACCGGAGAAGCGTACCGAGGTGACCACAGAGGGCGGCCTGGATGTGGCCGGTCAGCTCGACAAGATCACCGATGCGGTGACCCGCCTCGCCGCCGTCGGCGCCCAGGTGTCGCTCTTCATCGACGCCGACCCCATCCAGATAGATGCGGCCGCCGAGAGTGGTGCCCCCTTCATCGAGATCCACACCGGTCGCTATGCCGATGCCACCACGGATGCGGAGCGCAATGCCGAGTTCAAGCGCATCGCCGCCGGCGCCTCCTATGCCGCTGGCAAGGGACTCAAGGTCAATGCCGGCCACGGCCTGCACTACCACAACGTCAAGGCCATCGCCGCCATTCCCGAGCTCTATGAGCTCAATATCGGCCACGCCATCATAGGCCGTGCCGCCTTCGACGGTCTGGCCAAGGCGGTCAGTGACATGCGCCTGCTGATGCAGGAAGCCCGTCAGGGGATCTGATGCCGGTCTGCCTGCATCGCATAAACAAGGGACGCCTCGGCGTCCCTTGTTGTTTTCGGGGAAGGGGGCTCAGCCCGGCTCGGGGAAATAGCGCTCCAGCAGGGCCATGAGGATGGCCTGGCACTCGGCATCCGGCTCCCCGGTGATCAAGGCGGGGCGGAAATGGAGCTGGAATGCGCGCATGGCGGCGCGGCTCTGCTCATCCCAGGCGCCGCTTGGCGCTACCCCATAGCCGTAGCGGGCGAGCTGTTGCTGCCATTGCTGCGCATCCCAGACGGGGAGTGGCGCTTGGCGTAGTTCGGCCACTCTGGCCTCGTCTGGCCAGGCGCCGACGCCATGGTGAAGGGCCAGCTCGCGCCAGGGGAAGTGGGGGCCGGGATCCTGCTTGCGTTCGGGGGCTATGTCGCTGTGGGCCAGCACCTGGGTGGGGGGAATGTGGTAGCGATCGACCAGATCCCGGGTGAGAGCGCCGAGGGCGGCGATCTGGGCCCGGGTATAGGGTTGCCAGCGCCTCAGGTGGGCAGGCAGGGATTCGTCTTCCGTGGGATAACCCAGATTGACTATCTCAATGCCCAGCGAGCTGGCGTTGAGCCCGGCATACTGATGCCAGCGGCTGCGACCGGCGTGCCAGGCGCGTTGGCTGTCGGGAACCAGCTGGTAAACGGGGAGCGGGCGTTGCTCGGTGTCGCGGGGGATCAGGTAGTGGGCACTCACCTTGTGTTCGGGTTCGGTCAGCAGACGCAGGGAGCGGGCGTCGTCCTCGTCTGTGTAGTGGAGGATCAGAAAAGCGATGCGCTCATTCTGGTTGGCGCTGACATGGCGGGTGGAGAGCTGATAAGGCGCCGGTTGGCAGGCGCCGAGCCCCAGCAGCAGGCAGAGTGACAGCAGTATGGTGCGGCATCTGTTTGGCCAGGGGGAAACAAGGGATGGCCAGCGCGGCCTGCCGCCCAGGCGGAATGACGGGGGGCAGGTGCGCTGGCCCATGGCTCAGGCGCGCTGTCTGAGGGTGACGTGCGCGCGCGGGCTCATGGCTCTGACCTGTACTTGGCGGTGAGGCCGATGAGGAAGTTGCGCAGGATCTGATCCCCGCAATCCTGGTAGTGCTTGTGATCCTTGGCGCGGAACAGGGCGCTCAGCTCGGACTTGGAGAGGTTGAAGTTGGCGAGCTTGAGGGTGCCCAGCATGTCTTCTTCCTTGTAGTCGAGGCCGATGCGCAGCTTGCGCAGGATCAGGTTGTTGTTGATCCGGTTCGGGATCACCTGGGGCGGGGCATTTTCCCGCACACCGCGACGCACGGCGATGAAGCCGTCGAGGAACTGGCTCAGGGCCGAGTCCGGGCAGGCGGCATAGCCTGCTTCCTGCTCTTCCCCTTCCGCTGCCTCTTTCAGCAACCAGCTGTGGAGCTGGGCGTGATCGACGGTCAGGTTGCCCTTGGCAAACATCTCGACCATCTGATCGTTGCTGATGGTGAGGGCATAGCGCAGGCGGCGCAGAATATCGTTGTTGGTCATGTTGACTCCTGTGGAAACGGCGCGATTTTACCATCTGCGGGCCCCGCAGTCAGAAAAAGCGCCTCACTCGGCCAGGGAGAGGTAGCGGGGGGCCTCCCGCCGCACCTGCTCCAGGGCATCTTGCAGCTCCAGCAGCTCGGGTTCGAGCTCGCTAACCGGTACGCCGTCGCGCAACTGCTGCTCGAGCTGGGAGAGCAGGCGTTGCAGGCCGGGCACCCCCGAGTAGGCACAGCCGCCGTTGAGGCGATGGAGCTGGGCCAGCACCTCGGCATCCTCCACTCCGCCCGCCAGCGCCTCGTCCAGCATGGGTTCCACCTCGTCGAAACTGGCCAGCAGCATGGTCAGCATCTCCCTGGCGAGTTCCGGCTTGCCCGCCGCCTGGCGCACCGCCAGGGTCCAGTCTATCTGCTGATCCCCCTGGTTCTGGTGGCGTCTGTGGGCGAAGTCGGTGATGAGCTGCGCCAGCATGCCCTCGTCGATGGGCTTGGCCAGGTAGTCGTCCATGCCCTGGCGGATCAGCCGCTCCCGCTCGCCCGGGATGGCATGGGCGGTGACCGCGACTATGGGGGTCTCGGTGTTGAGGGAGTGATGGCGGATCGCCTGGGTGGCGCTGATGCCATCCATGACGGGCATCTGGATATCCATGAAGATGATGTCGAACGGCTGGCTCTGGGCCAGGTTGACCGCCTCCTTGCCGTTCTTGCACACCACCACCTCGGTCACCATCTCCTTGAGCATGGCAGCGATGAGCTTGAGGTTGGCGGCGTTGTCATCCACCGCCAGCACCTTGACGGCCTGTACCCGGTGGGGTATCGGCGCGGGCAGCGGCGTACGCCTGGCCGCCTCGGGGGAGAGCAGGGCGTGCAGCAGCTTGCGGTGGTTGATGGGCTTGGAGAGGCAGTGGGCGGCGCCATGGGCCAGCATGGCGTCATAAAGCGCCGGCTCGTGGCTGCTGAGCAGCACTATGGTGTTCTGTTGCCCGCTGAGGCCATCGAGGCGGGTGATCACCTGCTGCGGGGTGTGCAGTGTGCTGCTGCCGATGATCACCATGTCCTGGCTGCCCATCTCAGGCCAGTCGTCGGTTATGGTCAGGGACTGCACGTCCAGCTGCCATTCGGCCAGCAGGGCGAGCAGGGAGGCGTGAGTGAAGGGATCTGGCTCCAGCAGCCAGACCCGCTTGCCCAGGATGCGATCCAGCGGCAGCCGCTCGGTCTGGGGCAGGGGAGAGACATCCAGCTCCAGGTTGAAGGAGAAGACGGAGCCCTTGCCAAGCTCGGATTCGAAGCGGATCTGGCCTCCCATCTGCTGCACCAGTTTCTGGGTGATGACGAGGCCAAGACCGGTGCCACCATAGCGGCGGGAGATGGAGGAGTCGGCCTGATTGAAGGCCTGGAACAGCTGGCGTTGCTGCTCCTCCGAGATGCCGATGCCGGTATCGCGGATGAGGACCCGCAGGCGTACCTTGCTGCCGTTGGGGGCCCCGGTCTGCTCGACGCGCACATCGACGTTGCCCCGTTCGGTGAACTTGATGGCGTTGCCGGCGAGGTTGGTCAGCACCTGTTGCAGGCGCATGGGGTCGCCGGTGAGGTAGTCCGGCACGGCGGCGTCTACCTGCAAGGAGAGCTCGAGTTGCTTGTCGTGGGCACTCGGTCCCAGCAGGTGCATGGTCTCGTTGAGGGTGTCCCGCAGGCTGAACGGTATATGCTCGAGCTGCAGCTTGCCCGCCTCCAGCTTGGAGAAGTCAAGGATGTCGTTGATGATGCCAAGCAGGTTGCGCGCCGACTTCTCTATGGTCTGCATGTAGTCGGTCTGGCTCGGGGTCAGGCTGGTCTTGAGCAGCTGGCGGGTGAAGCCGATGACGCCGTTGAGCGGGGTGCGCAGCTCGTGGGACATGTTGGCCAGAAACTCGGATTTGACCCTGGCCGCCTCTTGCGCCCGTTTCTTCGCCATGTCGAGCTCGACGTTCTGGATCTCTATTTGTTCAAGCGTCTCTCGCAGATCCGAGGTCGCCTGATCGATGTTCTGCTGCATCTCCTCATGGTATTCGGAGAGCGCCTTGGCCATGGCGTTGATGCCGTTCTTCAGCATGTCCAGCTCGCCGGTGAGCTGACCGCTGACCCGGGTATCGAGGCGCCCCTCCCTGATCCTGTGCACCGCCTGCACCATATCGGTGATGGGCTGGGTCACGCTCTTGACCAGGCGGAAGCCGAACAGGGTACTGATGGCGAGGCCGATGAGCACTATGATCACCGCGAAGAAGGCGTCGCGATATTGCAGGACTATGGCCCTGTCGGTGGCGAGCTGCATGGAGATGTAGCCGATGACCGGCGGCTCCAGGTCGCTCGGCAGGGGGAAGCCGTCCAGGCTGGTCTCGGCCTGGATGGGGGTGCGCAATATGATGTCATCGCCGTTGAAGGTGACGCTGGTCAGCGCCGGGATGGCGCTGCCGTCCGGCAGGCGCAGCTGGCTGAAGTCCCTGTGGTAGTTGGAGGTGACGAACAGCTGGTTGTCCTGGGTGAAGACGGCGATGGACTTGATGAAGGGGGAGTTCTTGCGATGGGTCAGCCCTATCAGCCGCTTGAGGGATTCGCGACTGTGCTGGGTCATGCCGTATTCACTGGCGATGGCCAGGGGCTCTATGATGTTGATGCCCTGATCGATCAGGTTGTTTTCCAGCTGATGGTAGCGGTGGAAGGTGAAGTAACCGGCGATCAGGCCGCCGATGATCAGGGTTGGCAATATGGTAAATGCCAGTACACGGGCTCTGAGGCCGTACTTGGTCATGCTGATAAACCGCCGGCAAACATGATGAAGACCATAGCCTCGGGGGCCTGTGGGCGCAGGGGGAGGGCTGGCAATACAGTCGATGTCACCGTAAGGGCGCTCAGGCCGTATCCTGTCATATCAATGGGCCACTTATGGTCAGATTGGGCAATGGGGCAGAGGCCGCAGCTCGGGCCCTCAGGCCGCATTTGGTCATACTATTATTCTTGTGGGACAATGGCCTGCTGCAGATTCCACAATCATGACATAGCCACCTATAGGCACCAAGTTTTATGGCCCAGTTTTTCAAGCCCCAAAAGAAATCCACCCAGCCCCAACGTATTGAATTTACGATAGACAGTCTGGACCACCACTGTGTCGGTGTCGGCCGTCATCAGGGCAAGGCCATCTTCGTCGAAGGGGCACTCCCCGGTGAGCTGATCAAGGCTCGCATCCTCGATGACAAGAAGCACTATGCCCACGCCGCCCTGCAACAGATAGTGACCCCGGCGGCCAATCGCATCGATCCCTTCTGCCCCCATTATCGCGAGTGCGGCGGTTGCAGTGCCCAGCACCTCGGCGAAGCGGATCAGCAGGCGGTCAAGGAGGCCGGGCTGGTCAGCCTGTTCGAGCGCCTTGGCAACATCAAGGCGCCGGCGCTCGAGCCCGTGCTCAAGGGGGAGTCCCGCGCCTACCGCCGGGTCTGCCGTCTCGCCATCAAGTTTGACAAGAACGGTCGCTGCACCCGGGTGGGCTTCCGTCGCCGTCAATCCAATGATCTGGTGGAGGTGGCGGGCTGCCCCGTGTTGGCCGATCCCCTCTCTGCCCTCATCACCCCCCTGCGCGAGTGCCTCAATCGCTTGAAGAGCCAGCGCGAGCTGGGCCATGCGGAGCTCATCCAGGCAGAACAGGGCATCATGATGCTGCTGCGCCACACAGGTCGCCCCAACGAGGCGGATCGCGCCCTGCTGGTGGCGTTTGCCGAAGCCCAGGGGATAGACCTCTACCTTCAGGCGGCGGATGAGCGCATCGAACCCCTGCGCCAACAATTTCAGCCGAGCTACACCCTCGATGGCCTGTCTCTTGCATTCGCCCCTGGCGACTTCATTCAGGTCAACGGCCCCATCAATCAGAGCATGGTGACCCAGGCGCTGGCGTGGCTGGGGGCGACCAAGGACGACAAGGTGCTGGATCTCTTCTGCGGCATCGGCAACTTCACCCTGCCGCTGGCCCGTCAGGCCCGTGAAGTGGTGGGGGTCGAGGGGGAGCTCGCCATGGTGGCCCGTGCCGAGGAGAATGCCAGACGCAACGGCATCGACAACGCCCGTTTCTACAAGGCGGACTTGAGCGGCGACATAGTCGGCATGTCCTGGGCGCGGGAAGGCTTCGATCTGGTGCTGCTGGATCCGGCCCGGCCCGGGGCGCTGGAAGTCATGAGCCACGTGGTGGCACTTTCGCCCAAGCGGGTGGTCTATGTTTCCTGTAACCCTGTCACCCTGGCCCGGGACAGCCAGGTATTGGTGAAGGGGGGTTATCGACTGGCCCGTCTGGGGATGCTGGACATGTTCCCCCACACCGGCCACCTGGAGTCCATGGCGCTGTTTGAACGGGATTGAGCAGGCTGTTTTCAGATTGCCGGGGCTGCGTTTTGTCGGCCTTCCGATGCTGGTAGCGCTGTTTGAGCAGGGGTGATTAGGGTAATCTAGATCTGCAAAAATGGACCTGATGTGCGAGAGAAACCTGTTGCCGGGATCGGCAACATGCCTTGAAAACTCTTTCGCGCATCCCCATTTGAGGCAGTCATCAGCTGATGAGGGGATGGCAGAGAGCATCGGCTTTCCGGCCCCACAATTTTAAGGATTGATACCATGGTTGCGGTGCGCGAAATTCATTTGAAAGACAATTTCACTCTGGAAGAGTGGGTCAGCTCCCTCTCCTTAAGTGAAAGTGACAAGAATCAACTGCGAACCGTCTACCAGTATTGTCTGACGCTTGGCGACGAGGCGCTCACCAGCCGCCTGCTGGTGCGTGGGGTCGAGATGGTGGGCATACTGCTGATGCTCAGCATGGATCTCGCCACCCTCAAGTCGGCCATCCTCTATCCCTTCGTCGAAGCCGGTCTCATCAAGCAGGAGAAGGTGAACGAGGACTTCGGCCCCAAGATCGCCAAGCTGGTGGAAGGGGTGCTGGAGATGGAGGCCATCCGCTCCCTGCAGACCCTGCACCGCAGCGAGACCTCGCCGGAGCAGGTGGACAACGTGCGCCGCATGTTGCTCGCCATGGTGGAGGATGTGCGCGCCGTCGTCATCAAGCTGGCGGAGCGGATCGCCTGCCTGCGGGAGGCCAAGCTGGCGGATGAGGAGACCCGGGTGCTGATGGCCCAGGAGATCACCAACATCTATGCGCCCCTTGCCAACCGCCTCGGCATAGGTCAGCTCAAGTGGGAGCTCGAAGATCTCGCCTTCCGTTACCTGCACCCGGACACCTACAAGCAGATCGCCAAGCAGCTCGACGAGAAACGACTCGATCGGGAGCGCTACATCCGCGAGTTCGTGCAGTCCCTGCGCGATGCGCTGGCGGAGGCCGGGGTCGAGGCCGAAGTCTACGGCCGCCCGAAACACATCTACAGCATCTGGCGCAAGATGCAGAAGAAGCACCTCGAATTCAACGAGCTGTTCGACGTGCGTGCGGTGCGGGTGATCACCAAGCGGCTGCAGGATTGCTATGCGGCGCTTGGCATAGTTCACACCCATTTCCACCATATTCCCCGCGAGTTTGACGACTATGTCGCCAACCCCAAGCCCAACGGCTACCAGTCCATCCACACAGTGGTGGTGGGGGAGGAGGGGAAGACGGTGGAGATCCAGATCCGCACCGAGCAGATGCATCAGGATGCCGAACTCGGCGTCGCGGCTCACTGGCGCTACAAGGAAGGGGCTCAGGCCGCCGCCAAGACCAGTACCTTCGAAGACAAGATCGAGTGGCTGCGCAAGCTCCTCGCCTGGCAGGAGGATCTCTCCGAGAGCGGCTCTTTGCTGGACGACCTGCGCAGTCAGGTGTTCGAGGACAGAGTCTATGTGTTCACCCCCAAGGGGGACGTCATCGACCTGCCGGCGGGGGCTACCCCGCTCGATTTCGCCTATCACGTTCACAGCATGATCGGCCACCGCTGCATCGGGACCAAGGTGGATGGCCGCATAGTGCCCTTTACCTACACGCTGCAGACCGGTGATCAGGTGGAGGTGATCACCCAGAAGGAACCGAACCCGAGCCGGGACTGGATGAACCCCAATGCGGGCTTCCTGCGCTCCAGCCGGGCGAGAGCCAAGGTGGCGACCTGGTTCAGAAAGCTGGATCGGGACAAGAACATCGCCGCCGGCAAGGAGCTGCTGGAGAAGGAGCTGGACAGGCACAACCTGACCCTCTCCAAGGTAGACAAGGTGGTGCTGGAACGCTTCCATGCGGAGGAGCTGGAGGATCTGCTGGCCGGGATCGGCAGCGGCGACATCCGCATCAACCAGCTGCTCAACTACCTCGACACCCGTTACAACAAGCCGACGGCGGAGGAAGAAGACCGCCGCCTGCTGGAGAAGCTGGAGCAGAAGGCCAATGCGCCCTTCCGCCCCAAGGCCAAGGATCACATCGTAGTAGAAGGGGTCGGCAATCTGATGACCCACATTGCCCGCTGCTGCCAGCCCATCCCGGGCGACTCCATCCAGGGCTTCATCACCATGGGTCGTGGCGTCTCCATTCACCGGGAAGATTGCGAACAGCTGAAAGAGCTCTCTCGCCGCAATCCGGAGCGACTGATCGATGCGGTCTGGGGGGAGAACTACTCCGGCGGCTATGGTCTCACCATTCGCATCCTCTCCAACGACAGATCCGGCCTGCTGCGGGACATCACCACAGTGCTGGCCAACGAGAAGATCAACGTCATGGGGGTGCGTTCACGCTCCAACGTGCGCGAGCAGACCGCCGAGATCGACATGGAACTGGAGATCTACAACATCAACGCCTTTAACCGGGCCTTGGCCAAGCTCAGCCAGCTCAACGACGTGATCAGCGCCAAGCGCCTCTGATACCCCATAAAAAGTGACCGGCCTCCGTGGCCGGTCCTGTTTTAACCCTTTCAACGAAGTGAAGCGACCCTCTCATGTCCCAACGTTACGACCTGCCTCAATTGCTCGACATCATGGCTCAGCTGCGCTCCCCGGACGGGGGCTGCCCCTGGGATCTCAAGCAGAGCTTCCAGACCATAGTGCCCCACACCCTGGAGGAGGCCTACGAAGTGGCCGATGCCATCGAGACCCAGGATTGGGAAGGATTGAAGGGTGAACTGGGGGATCTGCTGTTCCAGGTGGTCTTCTACGCCCAGCTTGGCAAGGAGCAGGGACTGTTCGATTTTGCCGACATCGTCGATGCGGTGAGCGAGAAGCTCATTCGCCGTCATCCCCATGTGTTTTCCGATGCGGATCTTGGCGATGAGCAGGCGGTCAAGGTGAACTGGGAGGCGGAAAAAGCCAAAGAGCGGGCGGCACTCGATAAAGAGAGCGTGCTGGACGACATCCCCCTCTCGCTACCGGCCCTGACCCGGGCCGCCAAGATCCAGAAGCGCTGCGCCACCGTCGGTTTCGACTGGAAGACCCTCGGCCCCGTGGTGGACAAGATCCACGAGGAGATCGAGGAGGTGATGGAAGAAGCGTTGATGGTCGACGTGGACGAGGCGCGGGTGAGCGATGAGCTTGGCGATCTCTTGTTTGCCACCGTCAATCTGGTGCGTCACTTGGGCAAGGATCCGGAGCAGGTGCTGCGGGGCGCCAACGCCAAGTTCGAGCGTCGCTTTCGGCAGGTTGAGCAATTTATCGCTGCGGAAGGCTTGAAAATGACCGATTGTTCGCTCGAAAAGCTGGACTCCGCCTGGGACAAGGCCAAGGAAACCGAACAAAGTTGATTTGGCGCAAGACGAGGGGGCGGCGAGCCTGATAGATTTTTGTTCATTGTTTGGGAGAGGGGGTTTTGGTATACTGTTTCCCCGTCCTGCTTCATCCCCGAAGCACCCCTTAAAATTCCCTAAACTTCTTTCAGGTTCAGCATGACGACAAAATATATTTTTGTAACTGGTGGCGTTGTTTCATCCCTCGGCAAAGGCATTGCCGCAGCTTCTCTGGCAGCCATTCTGGAAGCCCGTGGTCTGGATGTGACCATCATGAAACTGGACCCCTATATCAACGTGGATCCGGGCACCATGAGCCCGACCCAGCACGGTGAAGTGTTCGTAACCGAGGACGGGGCCGAGACCGATCTGGATCTGGGCCATTACGAGCGTTTCATCCGCACCAAGATGACCCGTCGCAACAACTTCACCACCGGCCGCATCTATGCCGACGTGCTGCGCAAAGAGCGTCGTGGTGACTATCTGGGCGCCACCATCCAGGTCATCCCGCACATCACCAACGCCATCAAGGAGCGGGTGATTGCCGGCGCCGAAGGCCATCAGGTGGCCATCGTCGAAGTGGGCGGTACAGTGGGCGACATCGAGTCCCTGCCGTTCCTCGAAGCCATTCGTCAGCTGGCTGCCGAAGTGAGCCGCGACAATGCCATGTTCATGCACCTGACCCTGGTTCCTTACCTGGCCGCTGCCGGTGAAGTGAAGACCAAGCCGACCCAGCACTCCGTCAAAGAGCTGCTCTCCATCGGGATCCAGCCAGACGTGCTGATCTGCCGCTCCGATCGCGCCATTCCGGCCAACGAGCGTGCCAAGATCGCCCTGTTCTGCAACGTGCCGGAGCGCGCCGTCATCTCCATGAAGGACGTCGACTCCATCTACAAGATCCCGGCGCTGCTCAAGTCCCAAAATCTGGATGACTACTTCATCGCCCGTTTCGGTCTGGAGTGCAAGGAAGCTGACTTGTCCGAGTGGGAACAGGTGGTCTATGAAGAGGCCAACCCGACCGCAGAAGTGACCATCGGCATGGTCGGCAAGTATGTCTCCCTGCCGGATGCCTACAAGTCCGTCAACGAGGCGCTCAAGCATGGCGGCCTGAAGACGCGTCTCTCCGTCAACATCAAGTTCATCGACTCC
Organism: Aeromonas sp. DSM 116730; assembly: GCF_046581335.1. Classification (NCBI taxonomy): domain Bacteria; kingdom Pseudomonadati; phylum Pseudomonadota; class Gammaproteobacteria; order Aeromonadales; family Aeromonadaceae; genus Aeromonas; species Aeromonas sp. DSM 116730. The sequence continues at coordinate 698,497 of NZ_CP144265.1, forward strand.
CAGGACATCGAGACCCGTGGCTCCGAGCTGCTGGAAGGTCTGGACGCCATCCTGGTCCCGGGTGGTTTCGGTGAGCGTGGCGTGGAAGGGAAGATCCTGGCCGCCCAGTATGCCCGTGAGAACAAGATCCCTTACCTGGGTATCTGTCTGGGGATGCAGGTTGCCATGATCGAGTTCGCTCGCAACGTGGCTGGCATGACAGGGGCTCACTCCTCCGAATTCAAGAAAGATTGCGCCTACCCGGTTGTCGGCCTCATCACCGAATGGGTGGATGAAGAAGGCAACGTCGAGACCCGCACCGAGAAATCCGATCTGGGTGGCACCATGCGTCTGGGTTCCCAGCTCTGCCACCTGGTAGAAGGCTCCAAGGTGCGTCAGATGTACGGCACCCCGACCATTTACGAGCGTCACCGTCACCGTTATGAGGTGAACAACAAGCTGCTGCCGCAGATCGAAGCGGCCGGCTTGAAGGTGACCGGTCTCTCCGCCGACAAGAAGCTGGTGGAAATTATCGAGATTCCGGATCACCCTTGGTTCGTGGCGGCGCAGTTCCACCCGGAGTTCACCTCGACTCCCCGTGATGGCCACGCCCTGTTCGCCGGTTTTGTGAAGGCGGCAGGCGAGTATCAGAAGCGTAATTTGAAGTAATTGAAAATAAATGCGGTTGGGGCTCTGTGCCGCAGCCGCTTTTTTTGGCATATTTTTGTTGTTTTTTTACGAAACCTGAGGAAATACACATGTCCAAGATCGTTAAAGTGATCGGTCGTGAAATCATCGACTCCCGTGGTAACCCGACCGTTGAGGCCGAAGTTCACCTGGAAGGTGGTTTTGTTGGTATGGCAGCCGCTCCGTCTGGCGCGTCCACCGGTTCCCGCGAAGCGCTGGAACTGCGTGACGGCGACAAGAGCCGTTTCCTGGGTAAAGGCGTGCTGAAAGCCATCGAAGCCGTTAACGGCCCGATCGCTCAGGCTCTGCTGGGTAAAGATGCCAAGGACCAGGCCGCTATTGACCAGATCATGATCGACCTCGACGGTACCGAGAACAAATCCAAGTTCGGCGCCAACGCCATCCTGGCCGTTTCCCTGGCTAACGCCAAAGCCGCTGCTGCTGCCAAGGGCCTGCCGCTGTACGCCCACATCGCCGAACTGAACGGCACCCCGGGTGTCTACTCCATGCCGCTGCCCATGATGAACATCATCAACGGTGGTGAGCACGCCGACAACAACGTCGACATCCAGGAGTTCATGATCCAGCCGGTTGGCGCCAAGACCCTGAAAGAAGCCATCCGCATGGGTGCCGAGGTCTTCCACAACCTGGCCAAGGTACTGAAGTCCAAGGGCTACGCCACTGCAGTGGGCGACGAAGGCGGTTTCGCACCTAACCTGAAGTCCAACGCCGAAGCGCTGGAAGTGATCTCCGAAGCCGTTGCCGCTGCCGGTTACAAGCTGGGCACCGACATCACCCTGGCCATGGACTGCGCTGCTTCCGAGTTCTACGACGCAGAGAAGAAAGAGTACAACCTGAAGGGCGAAGGTCGTATCTTCACCTCCAACGAGTTCTCCGACTACCTGGCCGACCTGACCACCAAGTTCCCGATCGTCTCCATCGAAGATGGCCTGGACGAATCTGACTGGGAAGGCTTCGCCTACCAGACTGCTGAACTGGGCAAGAAAATCCAGATCGTGGGTGACGACCTGTTCGTAACCAACACCAAGATCCTGAAGCGCGGCATCGACAACGGCATCGCCAACTCCATCCTGATCAAGTTCAATCAGATCGGTTCCCTGACCGAAACTCTGGCTGCCATCAAGATGGCCAAGGACGCTGGCTACACCGCCGTCATCTCCCACCGCTCCGGTGAGACCGAAGACGCGACCATCGCCGACCTGGCCGTGGGTACCGCTGCTGGCCAGATCAAGACCGGTTCCATGAGCCGTTCTGACCGTGTTGCCAAGTACAACCAGCTGATCCGTATCGAAGAAGCCCTGGGTGCCAAGGCTCCGTTCCGCGGCCTGAAAGAAGTAAAAGGCCAGTAATTACTGCCTGCAATTCTTAAGCTGTTGAAAAGCCCCGCCACGCTGGCGGGGCTTTTTTATATCCGTCGCCCCCCAATTGTCAGGCCAGCCCCTGATCGGCAGCGGTTTTCCTGTGGTTGCCGCCAACCTGGCGCCAAGGCCGTCCCTCCTGGGGATAGCGCGGGTTTTTGACTCTCGTCTGCGAGACCCCGCCATCTTTTTTATTCCCCCGGCCCGTCTGGCACACCGGCTTTCTTTTGTCTTGCCTGCGAATATGGGAAACTAGGCCGCTTGAAGGAGACTCAGTGCATGCGGCTACTCACTCTTATCCTGCTCCTCCTCTTGGGAGGGCTGCAATATGACTTCTGGCTGGGGAAAAACGGCCTATCCGATTATCGGGAGCTCTCCAATGCCATCGAGCGGCAACAGCAGGACAATCTGGTTCTCAAGGACCGCAACAACCTGATTTACCGGGAGATCGACGATCTGACCTCGGGCCTTGAGGCCATCGAGGAGCTGTCGCGCAACGATCTTGGCTACATCAAGCAGGGCGAGACCTTCTACCGGATCATTCCCAAAGACAAAGACCAAGTAACGGAGCCGGACGGCGTCCCCTACGATGACTGATTGCCACAGCGGGCTGACCGCCATAGTTCCGGCCGCCGGTATCGGCAGCCGCATGGGGGCCGACTGCCCCAAGCAGTACCTGACACTGGCAGGGAAGACCATCCTGGAGCATACGCTCGGCTGTTTATTGTCCCATCCGGCCATAGCCCGGGTGATAGTGGCGCTGGCGCCGCACGATGAGTGGTTCGAACAACTGGCCGTGGCGGCCGACCCGCGCATTCTGCGGGTCGAGGGAGGAATCGAGCGCGCCTATTCGGTGCTCAACGCCCTGCATGTGGCACAGGGGAAGTGGGTGCTGGTACACGATGCCGCCCGTCCCTGCCTCTGCCACAGCGATCTCGACAAGCTGATCACGACAGCCATGGCGTGCGATGGAGCCATCCTCGGCAGCCGGGTGCGGGACACCATGAAACGCACCGACGGGGCAGGCAACATAGTGGCCACCGTCGAGCGCGAACAGCTCTGGCATGCCCTGACGCCGCAGATGTTCCCCGCCGGCACCCTGAAACGGGCGCTGGAGGAGGGGCTGGCACTGGGGGCCCTCATCACAGACGAAGCCTCCGCCATGGAGCGCGCCGGTTTTACCGTGAAGATGGTGGAGGGGCGTGCCGACAACATCAAGGTGACCCGACCGGAAGATCTCTCCCTGGCCGAGCTCTTTTTACAACAACAGAGTGCGCGCCAGCAGGCGCGACCCGATTGACCCGCAGAGGGGCCCGCATGATCCGCATTGGACATGGTTTTGACGAGACAGATTTCTGTGTATTGAGGGGGGATCAGGCATGATGCGAATTGGACATGGTTTTGACGTGCACAGGTTTGGCGGGGTTGGCCCCTGCATGCTGGGTGGCGTCCCGGTACCCTATGAACAGGGCCTGCTGGCCCATTCTGATGGTGACGTTGTGCTGCATGCGGTGAGCGATGCCCTGCTGGGAGCCATAGGCGCCGGCGACATAGGTCGCCACTTCCCCGATACCGCAGCGCAATTCAAGGGGATCGACAGCCGCATCCTGCTGCGGGACGTCTTTGCCCGGGTACAGCAGGCGGGCTACGCCATCGGCAACCTGGATGTGACCATCATCGCCCAGGCCCCCAAGATGGCGCCCCATATCGCGGCCATGTGCGCCGTGCTGGCGGCCGATCTGCAATGTGATTTGAACCGGGTGAATGTCAAGGCGACCACCACAGAACAACTCGGGTTTACGGGGCGCAAGGAAGGGATCGCCACCGAAGCCGTCGTCTTACTGGTGAAACAATGATGCTGGAACAGCTGAGCTATCTGCACGGGGCGCCTGTCGCCCGCGGCATCCTCAAGGCCGAGGCCGCCGACTTCGTGGTGAATGAAGATCTCGGCTTCGAACCTTGCGGGGAAGGGGAGCACATCTTCGTGCGGGTGCGCAAAACCGGCGAGAACACCGCCTGGGTGGCGGGCCTGCTGGCCGATGCGGCCGGCGTCAATCGCAATGCGGTGACCTGGGCGGGCTTGAAGGATCGCCACGCGGTGACCGAGCAGTGGTTCGGCATTCACCTGCCGGGCAAGGGCGAACCGGATCTCTCTGTCATCCAGAGCGACAGCATCCAGATCCTGCAGGCCAAACGCCACAACAAGAAGTTGCGGGTTGGTTACCTCAAGGGCAACCACTTCACCCTGCGCCTCACCGGTCTGGAGCAGGCAGGGGATCTGGAAGCCCGGCTGCAGGCCATCGCCGTCCAGGGCGTGCCCAACTACTACGGCGAGCAGCGCTTTGGCCGGGATGGCAACAACTTGGACGCGGCCAAGGCCATGTTTGCCGGCAAGCGGATCAAGGATCGCAACAAGCGCTCCCTCTATCTCTCAGCCGCCCGCAGCATGCTGTTCAATGCCATCGTCAGCGCCCGCATCGAGCAGGGGCTGGCACACCAGCTGCTGGCCGGTGACTGCGTGATGCTGAGGGGCAGCCACTCCATCTTCAGTGAAGAGGTGCTGACCCCGGAGCTGGAGGCGCGCCTCGCCTCCGGCGACGTGCAGCTCACCGCCCCCCAGTGGGGCCGTGGCCGACTGGCGAGCCAGGGTGCCGCCGCCGAGTTTGAACTGGCGGTGCTGGCCCCTTACGCCGAATGGTGTGACGGGCTGGAGAAGGCAGGGCTGGATCAGGACAGGCGTCCGCTGCTGCTCAAGCCGGAGCAGATGAGCTGGCAGCAGGATGGCGAGGTGCTGACCCTCTCCTTCTTCCTGCCGGCCGGCGCCTTTGCCACCAGCGTGGTGCGCGAGTTAATGCAGGCCGAAGAGGCCGATCACGGTTTCAGGAACCCAACCGATGCGAATTCTGGTCAGTAATGACGATGGAGTACATGCCGAGGGCATTCGTGCCCTCAGCGAGGCGCTGACTGCCTGCGGCGAAGTCATTGTGGTAGCGCCGGATCGCAACCGCAGCGGCGCGAGTCACTCCCTGACGCTGGAAGTGCCGCTGCGGGTTACGCGCCTTGGCGAAACCGGCTTTAATGGCAGCGAGAGCTATGCGGTGAAGGGCACCCCGACCGACTGCGTGCACCTGGCGGTCAACGAGCTGGTGCGCCCGGAACCGGACATGGTGGTGGCCGGGATCAACCACGGTGCCAACCTGGGGGATGATGTCATCTACTCGGGCACGGTCGCTGCGGCCACCGAGGGGCGCCACCTCGGCTTCCCCTCCATCGCCATCTCCCTGGTAGGCAAGACCCACTTCGCCACGGCGGCTCACCATGCGGTCCTGCTGGTGAAGGGGCTGATGAAACATCCCCTGCCAGCCGATCAGATCCTCAACGTCAATGTGCCGGACCTGCCCCTCGAGCAGATCAAGGGGATCAGGGTGACCCGCCTTGGCAACCGCCATCCCGCCGAGTCGGTGATCCGCAGCGAGGATCCCCGTGGTCAACCCATCTACTGGATAGGCCCCCCCGGCAGCCAGCAGGATGCGGGAGACGGCACGGATTTCGCCGCCATCGAGCAGGGTTATGTCTCCATCACCCCGTTGACCATCGACATGACTGCCTATGACAGTCTGGCGAGTCTGGGTGCCTGGCTGGATCTGCAGGGATGACGTTGTGATAGTACAGCGCCTGTTGAATCAACTGATTGCCCAGGACATTCGTGATTTCCGCGTGCTCGCGGCGATTGCGAAAGTGCCGCGCCAGCTGTTTGTGGATGAAGCCATGGCCCACAAGGCCTGGGATAATACTGCCCTGCCCATCGGCCACGGCCAGACCATCTCCCAGCCCTACATAGTGGCGCGGATGACGGAGCTGCTGATCCAGAACGATCCGGCCCATGTGCTGGAGATCGGCACTGGATCCGGCTATCAGACCGCAGTGCTGGCCCATCTGGTGGAGCATGTCTACACGGTGGAGCGGATCAAGTCGCTGCAGTTCCAGGCCCGGCGCCGGCTGCGCCAGCTCGACTTGCACAATGTCTCGGCCAAGCACGGCAACGGCTGGCTGGGCTGGCCCAACAAGGGGCCGTTCGATGCCATTCTGGTGACGGCTGCGGCGAGCGAGGTACCCAAGGCCCTGACCGATCAGCTGGCCGAAGGCGGGCGTCTGGTGCTGCCGGTGGGGGATAGTCAGCAAACTTTGCAGCTAATCGAGCGATCCGGCTCCCAGCTGACCAGCCGGATCCTGGAGCCGGTGCGTTTTGTCCCCCTGATTGACGGAGATGTGGAGTGAAGCTGTTTTCCCGTTTGTACGTACTGGTGATGCAGTGGGCCCGCCACAAGCACGCCCCCTGGTATCTCTCCATCACCGCCTTTATCGAGTCGGTGTTCTGGCCGATCCCGGTGGACGTGATGCTGGCCCCCATGGCGCTCGCCAAGCCGCACAAGGCGTGGCACTACGCCGGGTTGGCAACCTTCTTCTCTGTGCTGGGGGCGCTGTTTGGTTATGCCCTGGGCTATGCCCTGTGGGAGCCCGTGGTCCAGCCGCTGGTGGTCTCTGTCGGCTATGAAGACAAGATTGCGCTGGCCGAGCAGTGGTTCACGCAGTGGGGGATCTGGGTGATTTTTATTGCCAGTTTCACGCCGATCCCCTACAAGGTGTTTACCGTCACGGCGGGCTTGCTTCATATGGCGCTACTGCCATTTATCGTGACCTCCCTCATCGGTCGTGGCATGCGCTTTTTCCTGGTCGCGGGCCTGATGCGGTGGGGGGGTGAGAAGATGGAGCGCAAGCTGATGCACTATGTGGATGTGCTCGGCTGGCTCTGTATTGGTTTGGCCATTGCGGCCTATTTCTGGTTTAGTCGTTAAGGATCCACTATGCGTTCGCGTGTTTGGCAAGGAAGCAGTGTCGTCGTGTTGTCATGGCTACTGCTTGCCTGCTCTTCCAGCAAGACTGCTGCCCCGGTACAGAGTCTGGGCAATGACCCCATTGCCTCGACCATCCCGACTCGTCAAAACATGGCCAATTCGGGCATGCAGGGTGGCAGTTACACAGTGGTGAAGGGGGATACCCTGTACTCCATCGCATTCCGTTCTGGCATGGATGTCGCATCCCTGGTCAGCCTCAACGGGATCAGCCCTCCCTACAACATCTATCCGGGCCAGCAGCTCAGGCTGGATGGCTCTTCCGGCGCCGTGGTCAGCACCGGCATGGCGATGAGCCGCCCTGTCACAAGCGGCAACGGCACCTATGAGGTGCGTCGTGGGGATACCCTGAGCAGCATAGGCCGCCAGTTCAATGTCTCCAATCAGACTCTGGCACAGCGCAACAACCTGCAGGCCCCCTATTCGCTCCATGTTGGCCAGGTGCTCAACGTGGGGGCGAGTGCGGCGGCAGGCGGCCAGATGGTGGCGGCGACCACTCCGTCTGTGACCAGCTCCGGACCCAAACCCATGGCGACGGCACCGGCAGGTACGACCACCCCGTTTATTGCTCAGAAAACGATTGCTCCTGCACCGTCAACAGCATACGCTCAGGCGAAAGAACAAAAAAACGTCAGTTCCCAGTCAACTCTCTCCTGGCATTGGCCAGCTAAGGGACGGATAGTCGAAGGCTTCTCCGTTGCGGAACAAGGCAACAAGGGCATCGACATCTCCGGCCAGAAGGGCCAACCCGTTTACGCCGCCAGCGGCGGCAAAGTGGTCTACGCGGGCAGTGCACTCAGGGGTTACGGCAAGCTGATTATTCTCAAGCACAACGATGACTACCTCTCTGCTTACGCCCACAACGACGAGTTGAGGGTCAGGGAGGGAGACTCCGTCAAAGGCGGAGCCGTCATCGCCAACATGGGTAGCACGGATGCGCCGGATGTGCGCCTGCACTTTGAAATCCGGTACAAAGGCAAGTCAATCAACCCGATGGGCTATTTGCCAAAGCGTTAACCCAGAGAGCTAGGTCTTACTCTGGTTCAGGTCAGGGAGACATATCATGAGCCAAGAACAACTGGTAATGCAGGATGCAGAGTTAGAGTTCGACGAAGAGCTGGAGGCCCAGGAGGAAGAAGAGGTTCAGGAGGTTGCCGCCGAGGCTGAGGAGACTATCTCCGATGAGCTCATGGTGCCGGAACTGAACAAGGTGATGGACGCCACCCAGCTCTATCTGGGGGAGATCGGCTTCTCCCCCCTGCTCACGGCCGAAGAGGAAGTCTATTACGCCCGTCGTGCCCTGCGCGGTGACAAAGCCGCGCGCAAGCGCATGATCGAATCCAACCTGCGCCTGGTGGTCAAGATTGCCCGGCGCTACAACAACCGCGGCCTGGTGCTGCTGGATCTCATCGAAGAGGGGAACCTCGGTCTCATCCGGGCGGTCGAGAAGTTCGACCCCGAACGGGGTTTCCGTTTCTCTACCTATGCCACCTGGTGGATCCGCCAGACCATAGAGCGGGCCATCATGAACCAGACCCGTACCATACGGCTGCCGATCCATGTGGTGAAGGAGCTGAATGTCTACCTGCGCACCGCGCGTGAACTCTCCCACCGCCTAGACCATGAACCCACCGCAGAAGACATAGCCTTCGCGCTGGATCGTTCGGTCGACGATGTGAACCGCATGCTCAAGCTCAACGAAAAGATCACCTCGGTGGATACCCCCATCGGCGGCGATCGCGACAAGGCACTGCTCGACGTCCTGTCCGATGAGCGCGGCATGGGGCCAGAGCTGGAGTCTCAGGAAGATGACATGCGCAGCAGCATAGTCCACTGGCTGGAAGAGCTGAATCCCAAGCAACGTGAGGTGCTGGCTCGCCGCTTCGGCTTGCTCGGTTACGAGCCGGCAACGCTCGAAGACGTGGGGGCCGAGATTGGTCTGACCCGGGAGCGGGTGCGCCAGATCCAGGTCGAGGGGCTGCGCCGCCTGCGGGAGATACTGCTGGGGCAGGGGCTCTCCATTGAGGCCCTGTTTAGAACCAATTAATCCTAACCAACGGACGGCTATTATGCCGAGGACAGATACAACAAAGGGGCCAGAGGCCCCTTTTTCATTGCGAGAGGATCCTTGGGATCACACGGGATCCAGGGTATCCAGCGGCCAGCGCGGCACCGCCTTGACGACCAGCGGCTCGAACACACCCGCTTTCAGGCGCTGCATGCCGGCATAGGCGATCATGGCGCCATTGTCGGTGCAATATTCGGTACGCGGATAGAACACCTCGCCCTTGAGGCTCTCCATCAGCTCGGCCAGCTGGGCACGCAGGTGACGGTTGGCGCTGACGCCACCGGCCACCACCAGGCGCTTGAGCCCTGTCTCCTTCAAGGCGCGACGACACTTGATGGCCAGGGTATCGACTACCGCATCTTCAAAGGCGCGGGCGATGTCGGCACGGGTCTGCTCATCGTCGGCATTGGCGGCTATGGTGTTGGCGGCAAAGGTCTTGAGACCGGAGAAGCTCATATCGAGCCCGGGTCTGTCCGTCATGGGGCGGGGGAAGGTGAAGCGTCCCGTGGTGCCTTTCTCGGCAAGGCGGGAGAGCAGGGGGCCGCCCGGGTAGTCCAGTCCCATCAGCTTGGCGGTCTTGTCGAAGGCCTCGCCGGCGGCATCGTCGATGGATTCCCCCAGCAGTTGATAGCTGCCGATGCCGTCGACCCGCACCAGCATGGAGTGACCGCCGGAGACCAGCAGCGCCACGAAGGGGAATTCGGGGGCCCGCTCCTCCAGCATGGGAGCCAGTAGATGGCCCTCCATATGGTGTACCGCCACGGCGGGTTTACCCCAGGCCATGGCGAGGGAGCGGCCTATGGTCGCCCCCACCAGAATGGCACCAACCAGACCCGGTCCCGCAGTGTAGGCGATGCCGTCGATGTCATCTTTACCCAGTCCCGCCTCTTGCAATGCGGCCTGGATCAAGGGGATCGTCTTGCGGACGTGATCCCGGCTGGCGAGCTCGGGGACGACGCCACCGTAGTCCGCATGCAGCTTGACCTGGCTGTATAACTGATGGGAAAGGATCCCTTTTTGATCGTCGAAGATCGCGATCCCGGTTTCGTCACAGGATGTCTCTATGCCCAATACACGCATTGCTAAAAAATTTCACTGCTAAAATGAGACGGCTATGGTAACCTTCGCGGGTTTTTTAAACCAGAGCGATCTCTGCGGGTTTACTTTCATTCCCTGTCCAGAGTATAATTTCGCACCATTTTAAGACATGCTGATCGACTGATGGTCAGCTAACAATATATCACTGAGGTGAAAGGCACATGCCAGTAATCAAAGTCCGTGAAAATGAGCCGTTTGACGTTGCTCTGCGTCGCTTCAAGCGTTCTTGCGAAAAGGCCGGTATCCTGTCTGAAGTTCGTAGCCGTGAGTTCTACGAGAAGCCGACTACCATCCGTAAGCGCGCCAAAGCGTCTGCCGTTAAGCGTCACGCCAAGAAGCTGTCCCGCGAAAACGCACGTCGTATCCGCCTGTACTAATCGGGGGATCATGCCGTGTCTCTGAAGGATCAACTCAAGGATCAACAAAAACTCGCCATGCTTGCCAGAGATAAGGCTCGCTTGGGGGCGATCCGTTTGTTGATGGCAGAAATCAAGCAGCGTGAAGTTGATACCCGTATCGAGCTCAATGATGAGGATATCCTCGCTGTCGTGACCAAGATGGTCAAACAGCGCCGCGATTCCATCAGCCAATTTGAAGCTGCCGGTCGTCAGGATCTTGCCGACAAAGAGTCCGCAGAGATCTTGGTGCTGCAGGAATTCCTGCCGCAACAGCTGACCGCAGACGAAATTGCCGCACTGATCGAGCAAGCCATCACTGAAAGTGGTGCTGCCGTCATGGCTGATATGGGCAAGGTCATGGCTGTCTTGAAGCCGAAGATTCAGGGGCGTGCCGATGTCGGCGCCGTCAGTGCTCAGGTGAAAACCCGCTTGGCGTAACAGGCATTTCTCTTGTTAGTCGAAAGAAGCCGTGCTTCCCTGTGAATGCGCGGCTTTTTTATTTTTCCGAGTAATGAAACAGGACGGTTATGGCAGGCAGGATCCCACAATCCTTTATCGATGATCTGCTCGTACGTACCGATATCGTCGAGTTGATCGACTCGCGGGTGCGGCTGAAGAAGGCCGGCAAGAACTATCAGGCTTGCTGTCCTTTTCATAACGAAAAAAGCCCCTCTTTCACCGTCAGCCAGGAGAAGCAGTTCTACCACTGCTTCGGTTGTGGCGCCCACGGCAACGCCATCGGCTTTGTCATGGAGTACGACGGACTCGAATTCCCCGACGCCATCGAAGAGCTCGCCAGCATGCAAGGCATGCAGGTGCCTCGCGAGCAGAGCCTGGGGGGCTCGGCCAGTTCCCAACCTGCCGTCAGCAAGGATCTCTATGAGCTGATGAGCCAGATTGCCCGCTTCTACGAGAGCAACCTCAAGGGGGCTCCTCAGGCGGTGGAATACCTGAAGGGGCGCGGTCTGACCGGGGAAGTGGTCAAACGCTTCAATATTGGCTATGCCCCGGGTGACTGGGATCAGGTCCGGCGGCGCTTTGGATCCAGTCGGGATCACGAACAGCTGCTCATCTCCGGCGGCATGCTGATCCCCCGCGACAGCGGTCCTGGCAGCTATGATCGCTTCCGTGATCGCATCATGTTCCCCATCCGTGACAAGCGGGGTCGGGTCATCGGCTTCGGTGGCCGGGTGCTGGGGGATGGCACGCCCAAGTACCTCAACTCGCCGGAGACCCCCATCTTCCACAAGGGGCGTGAACTGTTCGGCCTCTACGAGGTGAAGCAGGCACACAAGGATCCTCGTCGGATCCTGGTGGTGGAAGGCTATATGGACGTGGTGGCGCTCGGTCAGTACGACATCGACTATGCGGTGGCCGCGCTGGGGACGGCTACCACCAGCGACCATATCCACACCCTGTTTCGTACCACGGCGGAGGTGGTCTGCTGCTACGATGGCGACAACGCCGGCCGTGAGGCGGCCTGGCGGGCGCTGGATAATGCACTCTCCCATCTGCAGGATGGCCGCGAGCTGAAGTTCGTGTTCCTACCGGATGGCGAGGATCCCGACTCTCTGGTCCGTCAGATCGGCAAGGAGGGGTTTGAGGCCTTGCTGGACGAGGCTCAGCCCTTCGCCGATTTCATGTTCGAGCGTCTCGGGCGTGATGCCGCCCTCTCTGGCGAGGCGGGCAAGTTTGAAGTGGCCAACAAGGCCGCCGAACTGATCCGCCGCGTGCCGGAAGGCTTCACCCGCGAGGGGCTGATCACCCGGCTCTCCAGCATGATGCGTTGGGGGGAGAACAAGCAGCGGATCGCCGAGCTGTTTGCCCGCAATAGCCAGCCCAAGGGTGAAGTCAGCAAGCCCAAGGCCGCCAAACTGACCCCCATTCGCCGGGCACTGGCTTTGATGGTGCAATATCCGGCGGTGACGGCCGAGCTGCCGGCCATGCCGGAACTGGCTGGGCTGCGGGTGCAGGGCATCAAATTCCTGTTGCAGCTGCATCAGCAGATCCTGACTCAGCCAGGGATCACCACCGGCATCTTGCTGGAGCACTGGCGCGGCACCAAGGAGGGGGAGATCCTGGCTCAGCTGGCCATGCACGACCTGTTTGAAGAGATCAAACTCGACCAGGAGCCGGATATTCTGGGAGAATTGCAGGATACCTTCGTCGGTTTCATCAACCAGTTTCTGAAGCAACGAATCGAAGAATTGCAGGCCAAGGTGGCCCAGGAAGGGCTAAGCTCTGAGGAAACACAGGAGCTGATGATGCTGATCAGAGAGGTACAGATTGAGAAAAGAAATGAGAGCGGGGCTTGATATTTGAGTGATTGGCCCCAATATAAATACCGTTGCCCGAATCGACGGGATTAAAAGCAAACATTTTATAACCGCCTGGCCCCGACAATACTGCGGGCAGGGGTTTCTCATGACCGACGCCGCAACCAGACATAGCATGTCTGGCGGTTTTCTATTAGAATTGGCTATTTGCGCAGCAGCGCACTGTACGCGCAACCTAGCAACACCAACCGGATGAGTTCTATGGAGCAAACCCCGCAGTCTCAGCTTAAACTCCTCGTTGCCAAAGGTAAAGAACAGGGCTACCTGACCTATGCCGAGGTGAACGATCACCTCCCGCAAGACATTGTCGACTCTGACCAGATCGAAGACATCATCCAGATGATCAACGATATGGGTATCCAGGTAGTGGAAAACGCCCCGGACGCCGATGATCTGATCATGGCCGAAGGTGGTACTGCCGATGAGGACGCTGCCGAAGCAGCGGCCCAGGCTCTGGCATCTGTTGAATCTGAGATTGGTCGCACGACCGATCCTGTCCGCATGTACATGCGGGAAATGGGTACCGTCGAACTGCTGACCCGTGAAGGCGAAATCGACATCGCCAAACGGATCGAGGACGGTATCAATCAGGTACAAAGCTCCGTTGCCGAGTACCCTGAAGCCATCACTTACCTGCTCGAACAGTACGACAAGTACGAAGCCGAGCAACTGCGTCTGTCCGATATCATCTCCGGCTTTATCGATCCGAACGAAGCGGACGACGTGGCGCCGACAGCCACCCACATCGGCTCCGAACTCAGCGAAGACGATCTCGCTGACGAAGACGAAGATGAAGACGAGGATGAAGACGAAGACGGCGACAGCTCCGACGACGATGGGGACGGTGGTCCGGATCCGGAAGTCGCCCGCGAGAAGTTCGGTGAACTGCGTGCCCAGTACGAAGTCACCCGTCTCTCCATCCAGAAGAATGGTCGCGCCCACGACGACACCCAGGCTGCCATCGCCCAGCTGGCCGATGTGTTCCGTCAATTCCGCCTGATGCCCAAGCAGTTCGATCGCCTGGTCAACAACATGCGGGAGATGATGGAGCGGGTTCGCGTGCAGGAACGCATCATCATGAAGCTCTGCGTTGAGCAGGCCAAGATGCCGAAGAAGACCTTCGTCGCGGCCTTCACCAACAACGAGTGCGAGACTGCCTGGTTTGAATACCAGAAGCAGGCTGGCAAGGCCTGGTCTCCCCGTCTGCTCGAGATGGACGAAGAAGTGCTGCGTTCCATCGGCAAGCTGCAGCAGATTGAAGAAGAGACCGGTCTGTCCATCGCCCAGATCAAGGACATCAACCGTCGCATGAGCATTGGTGAGGCCAAGGCCCGCCGTGCGAAGAAAGAGATGGTTGAGGCCAACTTGCGTCTGGTTATCTCCATCGCCAAGAAGTACACCAACCGTGGTCTGCAGTTCCTGGATCTGATCCAGGAGGGCAACATAGGTCTGATGAAGGCGGTGGACAAGTTTGAATACCGTCGTGGCTACAAGTTCTCGACCTATGCCACCTGGTGGATCCGTCAGGCCATTACCCGCTCCATCGCGGATCAGGCCCGTACCATCCGTATCCCGGTGCACATGATCGAGACCATCAACAAGCTCAACCGTATCTCCCGCCAGATGCTGCAGGAGATGGGTCGTGAACCGAACCCGGAAGAGCTGGCCATGCGCATGGGCATGCCGGAAGACAAGATCCGCAAGGTACTGAAAATCGCCAAGGAGCCCATCTCCATGGAGACGCCCATCGGTGATGATGAAGATTCCCACTTGGGCGACTTCATCGAAGATACCACCCTGGCTCTGCCAGCGGATGCCGCGACCAGCGAGAGCCTGCGCAACGCTACCCGCGAAGTGCTGGCTGGCCTGACCGCCCGCGAAGCCAAGGTACTGCGGATGCGTTTCGGTATCGACATGAACACTGACCACACCCTCGAGGAAGTGGGCAAGCAGTTCGACGTCACCCGTGAGCGTATTCGTCAGATCGAAGCCAAGGCACTGCGCAAACTGCGCCACCCGAGCCGCTCGGAAGTGCTGCGCAGCTTCCTGGACGAATAGTCCTGAGGCACTGCCTGAGCCCTGTCTCAAAAGCCCCGCCATGCGGGGCTTTGTTTTATCCGGAAGCCTGGGTGCAAAAGATTAGCGGAATAGTGGACAAAAACTCGCCAAGTGGTTGATCTGCCTATGGACGGCTTATCTCACATCCCCTATAATCCACGCCGCAAAACCAAGATTCTGGCCCCTTAGCTCAGTTGGTTAGAGCAGTCGACTCATAATCGATTGGTCGCCCGTTCAAGTCGGGCAGGGGCCACCACATTCAGACAAAGCCGCTCATCATGAGCGGCTTTGTCGTTTCTGGCGTTTACCAGCGCCTGTCCAGATCGGCGGCGTAGAGTGCCATGGCGCGCCTGTAGGGGACGAGAGCAGGATCTGTGGTCGTCTTGGCCAGCACCGCCAGCAGCGTCTCCATCCCCTCCTTGTGGAGCCCCTGGTTATGGCAGGCCATGGCACGAAACACCCTGAACTCGGTGGCGTCCGGAAAGCGAGCCAGCCCCTGGTCGAAGGCGGCAAGGGCCTCGGCATATTGCCCGGTGCTACGAAAAGAGCTGCCAAGGCCGAGCCAGGCGCCGCGCAAGGAGGTCTCACTTAGTCCCAGCGCTATGGCCTTCTGGTAGAGGGGGATGGCCTGGGACTCGCGCCCCTGCATGTCGTGCAGGCTGGCTACTTCATAATGCAGTTCGGCGTGTTGCGGGTGCTCGATGAGTTGCAGCAGGCCGTGCTGGCGGGCTTCTTCGATCCGTCCCTCGGCCTTGAGGGTTTCCAATAGTTTCATATGCGCTCCTGAATGGGGATGTGGAGGCAGTATGCCTGCCCGTCGGCGAACAGGGAACGGGGGGCTGGCAGAGGGGAAGCGTGATGGCGCCATCGGGCCCATGAAAAGGCCTCCTGCCCTGTGGGAAGGAGGCCATGGGAATGCCCGACGATCAGAGGGGCGTTACGCCCCTGGGGCTTACTGGGCGCTCAGGCTGTAGGTCAGGGTCTGGTCGTTGAAGCGCACCACATAGGCACCGACCACCGCTGTGGTGATGTCGGCTCCGGCCAGCTCGGCCACGCCGTCCTTGTTGGTGTCGCCGTAGTTCTGGGTCCAGTCACCCTTGACGTCGAACTTGAAGCGCTGGCCGCCGCTGCCATCACCGGCCCCCGTGAAGGTGACGCCGGCCTGCCACTGGTGATCCCCCACCAGCGTCATGGGAGTGGTGCCCCAGCCATTGGTGGTGCCACGTATGTTCAGGCTGGCGAGGTTCTTGGCATAGCCGACGCTGACCGGGGTCAGGCTGTATTGCAGGGTCTGGTCGTTGAAGCGCACCCGGTACTGGCCGCTGATCGGGGTCAGTATGTCGGCACCCCCCTGTTCGGCCACGCCATCCTTGTTGGTGTCGCCATAGTTCTGGGTCCAGTCTCCCTTGACGTCGAACTTGAAGCGCTGGTTGGCCTGGCCGTTGAAGGTGGCCAAGGCCTCCCACTGGTTGTCGGCAACCAGCGTCATGGCGAGCGAGCCCCAGGCATTGGGGGTGCCACGGAAGTTCAGGGTCGGCAGCACGCTGTTGTAGGCGCCGTTGCTGTCAGTGACAGTCACAGTTGCGCTGGCACTGGCGGTCAGCCCCTCGGCATCGGTGACTGTCAGGGTGACGGTATGGGTGCCCGGGGTATCGAACTGGACTGTCTCAGTGGGGGCGCTGCCGCCGGTAGACCAGCTGTAGCTCGCCACGGCTTCATCGTCGGTGGAGGTGGAGCCATCGAACACCACGCTCTCCCCCGTCTTGACGCTGAGGACCTTGGGTGAGAGGGCGGCGACCGGTGCCTGGTTGCTGGTGAGAGGGGTGACCGTATAGCGCAGATCGCCTTCGCTCAGGGTGATGCGGTAGCTGCCCGCCCCGCTGACCAGGATATCCTTGCTGCTGCCCTTGTCGGCGATGCCGTCCCCTTCGTTGTCGCCGTAGTTCTCGGTCCAGTTGCCGAAGACGTCGAACTTGAAGCGCTGGGCGCCGGTGGCATCACCGCTGCCGGTCAGGGTCAGGGTGGCGGACCAGACGCGGTTGGCATCGACTGTCATGGGGGTGTTGCCCCAGGCGTTGTGGGTGCCGCGCAGGTTCATGCTGCTGAACTTGTTGCCAGGCAGGGCGGTGCCGCCGCAGGGGTTGGCCTTGGTGCAGCCGGCGATGATGGCGGCGGCCTTCATGGCCGGCACGTTCAGGCTGGCCTTGCCGCTGCCGTCGACGGTGACATAACCCCCGCTGCAGTAGTCATTGCCACCCAGGAGGTTGCAGTACTCGCCCGCCGGCAGGCCGGTCTGCACCGAGGCCACCAGGCTGCCGCTCTCGTTGTTGATGGCGACGAAGCCCTTGTCTCCCCGACCGAAGGCTATCTGGTTGTTGCCGTTATCCCACCAGTGACTGACTGCTTGCCCCTCGGTTCTGTTGTGGAACAGGGCCATGTTCATGATGGTCGGGCGACGCTGCTCGCAGTTCCACTGGCCGTCTGTGCAGGGCGTGCTGCCCGGCGCCCCCTTGTCGGTTTCATAGGTGCCCATGTTCTCGAAGCGGTAGCCCGACATCACCTGCTTCCAGCCATAGGGCCAGGCCATCATGAAGGTGTTGGCCAGCTCGTAGCGGGCACCGCTCATGAAGGTGAGCATGCCGCCGCCCCCGTGGCCGCGCTCGCGGTCGTGGTTGACCACGAAGACGAAGGCCTTGTTGGAGGGGAGCAGGCCCCAGCTCTCGCCCAGCGTCTTGAGGTTCTTGATCTGGCCGTTGAAGTTGGCGGCCAGATCCGTGCCGTATTTGAAGTCGGTGACAGTGTCGATATAGGTGTAGCGACCCGGCTGGATGTCTGCTGACTCTCCCCCGGCACCTATCACTTCCAGGTAGGCTTTGGGTCTGCCCGCCTTGTCGAGTATGGCCTTCACCTCGCCGGGGGCCATGTGCTTGGCCGCATCGATACGAAAGCCCGCCACGCCCCAACCCAGCAGGGTCTTCATGTAGGTGGCTATCTGATCCTGCACGTAGGGAGAGCCGGTATTGAGATCCGGCATGCCGTAGAGGGCGCCGTTCCAGACGTTGTTGCTGTCGCCGTAGTTGGTGATGTCACCGCTGTGGTGGAAGTCGTTGTAGCCGAACTGGGGATACTGATATTGCCCCGAGTTGTAGCTGCCGCCGCCGGTGGCTGTCCCGGTGCCCGAGGCCAGCTGGTTGAAGACGGCGTCGGCATAGACCTT
The DNA here is from genome assembly GCF_046581335.1 of Aeromonas sp. DSM 116730. Lineage (NCBI taxonomy): Bacteria > Pseudomonadati > Pseudomonadota > Gammaproteobacteria > Aeromonadales > Aeromonadaceae > Aeromonas > Aeromonas sp. DSM 116730. Next base: position 716,630 of record NZ_CP144265.1, read on the forward strand.
GACCCCGGCCGCATTGCAGCGGGTGATCATGCTCCTGAGCTCTGCCTCGCTGCCGCCGAAGCTGTTGAAGTTCTTGAAGCTGACGGGCTGGTAGACGGTCCACCAGACCTGGCTCCCCTGCTTGTGCTCGGCGGGCGGAGTGATCTGGACGCCCCCGAACCCCTTGGGACCGAGCACTGTCTCGCACTCGTTGGCGATGTCGTTGAACTTCCATTGGAACAGGTGGACCATGACCCCTTCGGCGGCGGCTGTGTGGCTGAATGAGCCCAGCACCGCGGCGAGCATGGCGGTTCGAAACACTGTGTTGTGCATGACGATTTTCCCTTCGATCTTGTTATTGACGTGTCACTGTCATCATGTCGAACGGACCACAAACAACCTCGTTCGGCTCTGTAGCATTCATGAAATCGAGGAGATTGAAAATCGTACAGCCGGGATTAGTTAAGAAGTGTGAATGAAAATGCTTTCATGGCGGCCGGGCAAAAGAGGGGGGCGTCGCGCCGTTGAGGGGGTAAAGCCGGTGCGGCCGCCTGGAAGAGGTGGCCTTGCGGTTGGACAAGCAGGGAAAGGAAGACGGGCACCGAGGTGCCCGTCTGCTTCAGGAGTGGGGTTCCTGCTGACGCTCTGGCACCCGGCGCCTGCGGCGGGGCAGCATCCGGGTCACCAGGTTGCTGCGCTGACGCCAGGAGGTGTAGACGATGGCGCACAGGTGCAGGGCTATCATGGCCTGCAGTGCCCAGGTACACCAGAGATGCCAGTCGTCGGCTCCCAGCTCGAAGCCGGTCTCGGTGTTCTGGAACCAGCCGCTGCCGGCGGTCGCCAGCACCAGCAGCCAGAGTGCCCAGACCGCCAGCTTGCCGCTGCCGTGATGGCCGGGCGCCGCGGGGGCGCGCTCGCGCAGCGCCACCGCCTGCTGGCGGAAATCGTCCCGGCTCGGGATGAGGGCGCTCAGGCGGGCATGGCCCCGTGCCAGGGTGAGCCCCCACAGCAGGCGCAGCCCGATCAGGGCCATGGCGCCATAGCCCAGCCATTCATGCCACTCCTCGCCCGCCTCGTTGAGCCAGAGGTTGCCGATGCAGACCGCTGCCACACCCCAGTGGGTGAGGCGGACCAGACCATCCCAGTGGAAGGGATCAGCCTTTCTGCTTGGCATATTGGTGGTACTCCTTCTTCAGGTCATTGACCTTGGCCAGATGGGCCTGGGCCTTCTCCTGATCACCGGCCTGCAGGGCCGCCAGGCTGGCATCCAGCTCGCTCTGCACCTTGTTCATGCCCTCGAGGAACTTCTCCTTCTTGGCAGCCGGCATGTTTCTCTCCTTGGCCACATCGAGCTGAGCCTTCATCTCCTTGATGTGTTTCTCCATGGTGGCCGCATCATCTGCCTTGACGGCCTGCTTGTAGTTGAAACCGATCTTCTTCATCGGCTGTTCCAGATCGCCGGCCATGGCGGGCAGGGTCATCAGGCCAAACATCAGGGGCAGCAGCAGGGGACGCACAGTTTTCAACATGGGATTTCCTTATGAGACGACGATATTGCAGGTTCTTATGGCACTCATTTGAGTGCGGTATCATACAGCATGATGCCATGAAAGCGGGGCAATTGTATGGGGAAAGTGCGACCAGTTGTGACGAAATGTGTGCATTGTGCTGTACATATGTAGTCAGAAGGGGGTGAACTGGGGGCGGAAAATGGGCGACAACCCGGGGTCATGCGCCCGAGGCGGAGAGAGGTGCCAAGGGGATGGATGCCGCCTTGCCACCACCACATCGGGCTTAGGGGGAAGTCTGGGCCTGACTGGGCGGGCCCCGGTGGCCCGGGCAGCAAAAAGGGCCCGCAGGCCCTTGTGTTCGATGGGGGGAGGCAGCCTTTACTTGGCCTGCTCGCGCTCGATGGCGCGCCAGCCGATGTCCTTGCGGTAGAAGACACCGTCCCACTGGATGCGACCCGCCAGCTGGTAGGCGCGTTGCTGCGCCTCGGCGACGGTGTGGCCCAGCGCGGTGGCGCAGAGCACGCGGCCACCGGCGGTGACTATGGTGTCTCCCGCCAGCTGGGAGCCGGCATGGAATACCTTCTCGCCGCTCGCCTCTTCCACCGGCAGGCCGCTGATGGGCTTGCCCTGCTGGTAGTCACCGGGGTAACCGCCCGCCGCCAGCACCACGCCGATGGCGACGCGGGGATCATAGATGGCTTCGACCTGGTCCAGCTTGCCGGCACAGGCGGCCAGGCACAGCTCCACCAGATCGGAGCGCATCCGCAGCATGATGGGCTGGGTCTCGGGGTCGCCGAAGCGGCAGTTGAACTCGATCACCTTGGGGTTGCCCTGGGGGTCTATCATCAGGCCGGCGTAGAGGAAGCCGGTGTAGACGTTGCCCTCGGCCGCCATGCCGCGCACCGTCGGCATGATCACCTGCTCCATCACGCGTTGGTGCACCGCATCTGTCACCACGGGCGCCGGGGAGTAGGCCCCCATGCCGCCGGTGTTGAGGCCGGTGTCGCCGTCGCCGACCCGCTTGTGATCCTGGCTGGTGGCCATGGGCAGCACGTGCTCGCCATCCACCATGACGATGAAGCTCGCCTCTTCCCCGTCCAGGAACTCCTCGATCACCACACGGGCGCCAGCGTCGCCGAAGGCATTGCCGGAGAGCATGTCACGCACCGCCGCTTCCGCCTCTTCGAGGGTCATGGCGACGATGACGCCCTTGCCGGCGGCCAGACCGTCAGCCTTGATGACGATGGGGGCACCCTTCTCGCGCAGGTAGGCCAGAGCAGGCTCCACCTCGGTGAAGTTCTGGTAGTCGGCAGTGGGGATGGCGTGGCGCGCCAGGAAGTCCTTGGCGAAGGCCTTGGAGCCTTCCAGCTGGGCGGCGGCGGCGGTCGGGCCGAAGATGGCGAGCCCTTCGGCACGGAAGGCATCCACTACCCCTTTCACCAGGGGCGCTTCCGGCCCGACGATAGTGAGACCTATCTGCTGGGCCTTGGCGAAGGCCAGCAGGGCCTGGATGTCGGTCGCCTCTATGGCGACGTTTTCTATGCTGCCCTCGTGGGCGGTGCCGGCATTGCCGGGGGCGACGAACACCCGGGTCACCATGGGGGATTGCTTGGCCTTCCAGGCCAGGGCGTGTTCACGGCCGCCGTTGCCAATGATCAGTACTTTCATCGTATCGCTCGCTTCTATTTGTGATAACCGCCTGGGGCAGCGGTTGAAAATAGTCAGTTGAAAAGAGACAACAAAAGGGCCGCCAGTGGCGGCCCTGACTCATCAGTGACGGAAATGGCGCATGTTGGTGAACACCATGCACATGCCGTGCTCGTTGGCGGCCTCGATCACCTCGTTGTCGCGCATGGAACCACCTGGCTGGATGACGCAGGAGATGCCCGCGGCGGCGGCGGCATCTATGCCGTCACGGAATGGGAAGAAGGCGTCTGAGGCCATGACGGAGCCCGCCACTGTCAGCCCTTCATCCTCGGCCTTGATGCCGGCTATCTTGGCGGAGTAGACCCGGCTCATCTGGCCGGCACCCACGCCTATGGTCTGGCCGTCTTTGGCGTAGACGATGGCGTTGGACTTGACGAACTTGGCGACCTTCCAGCAGAACAGCAGGTCCTTGAGTTCGGCCTCGGTCGGCTGACGCTGGCTGACTACGGTCAGATCCCCCAGGGTGACCATGCCGTGATCCCGCTCCTGCACCAGCAGGCCGCCGTTGACACGCTTGAGGTCAAAGCCTTGGGCCGGGGCAGTCCACTGGCCGCACTCGAGCAGACGTACGTTCTGCTTGGCGGCCACCGCCTCGCGGGCCGCCTGGCTGATGCTGGGGGCTATGATCACCTCGACGAACTGACGGGCGACTATGGCCGCCGCAGTGGCGCCATCCAGCTCGCGGTTGAAGGCGATGATGCCGCCAAAGGCGGAGGTGGGGTCGGTCTGGTAGGCGCGATCATAGGCACCCAGCAGATCCTCACCTATGGCGACGCCACAGGGGTTGGCGTGCTTGACGATGACGCAGGCAGGCTCGGAGAACTCCTTCACGCACTCCAGCGCCGCGTCTGTGTCGGCGATGTTGTTGTAGGAGAGCGCCTTGCCCTGCAGCTGGATGGCGCTTGCCACCGAGCCAGGTGCGGCCTGCTCTTCGGCGTAGAAGGCGGCAGCCTGGTGGCTGTTCTCGCCGTAGCGCATGTCCTGCTTCTTGATGAACTGGGCGTTGAAGGTGCGCGGGAAGCGGGACTCCTCATCGCCTTCCTTGTTGTCACCGTAGGAGGGGACCAGGGTGCCGAAGTAGTTGGCTATCATGCCGTCGTAGGCGGCGGTGTGCTCGAAGGCGGCGATGGCGAGATCGAAGCGGGTGGCGAGGGTCAGGCTGTTGCCGTTGCCATCCATCTCGGCGATCACCCGGCCGTAATCGGCAGCCTTGACGACTATGGTGACATCCTTGTGGTTCTTGGCGGCGGAGCGGACCATGGTCGGGCCGCCGATGTCGATGTTCTCGACGGCGTCTTCCAGGGTGCAACCGGGCTTGGCCACGGTGGCGGCGAAGGGATAGAGGTTGACGACGACCATGTCGATGGGGGAGATAGCGTGCTGGGCCATGATGGCGTCATCCCGGTCGCGGCGGCCGAGGATGCCACCGTGCACCTTGGGATGCAGGGTCTTGACCCGGCCATCCATCATCTCGGGGAAGCCGGTGTAGTCGGAGACCTCGGTCACCGGCAGGCCCGCATCGGCCAGCAGCTTGGCGGTACCGCCGGTGGAGAGCAGGGCCACGCCACGCTCGTTGAGTGCCTTGGCAAATTCCAGGATGCCAGTCTTGTCAGACACACTCAGCAGCGCACGGCGAATGGGTCGAGCTTGTTCCATCACACTATCGTCCTCAGCATAACGGGGACCGTTCCATGGGAGGCGAGGCTCAACACAGAGAGTCCCCAAATAAATGGAAGTGGGGGATTTCGCAAACCACTCTCGCCAAAAAGACCTGCTGTTGGCAAACGCGTTTTAGGAAATGCCCGCTTGACGCGACGCTCTCTTGTGGGCGCGTATTCTACACAAAAAATGTGAGCCGTGGTGGATTTTTTAAAGAGACAAAGCCTTGTGTGGTGCGGTGTTAAACGTTTTCTGGTGATTTTTTGTGAAACGTTTGTCTTTTCAGTGTTTTGAGGGTAAAGAGCCGGGAAGGCCGGGGTTGGCTGCCGCTTTCCTGCCTTTGGCTGGCAATCGCCGGGCAAAGGGACGATAGTGGAAGCCGGTTTATATTGAGTACCATGTTTGGCGGGAGAGGAAGGATGTATCGGATCGGGGAACTGGCCAAGGCGTGCGGGGTGAAGGCGGACACCCTGCGCTTTTACGAGAAGAACGGACTCATCTCGCCGGGGATCCGCAACGAGTCGGGTTACCGCCTCTATGGGGAGCAGGACAGGCGGCGGCTGGAGTTCATCATCCGCGCCAAGTCGGTGGGCTTCTCCCTGGCGGACATAGGTGAGCTGCTCGCCCTCGACACCAACAAGGCCAAAGTCACCTGTCAGGAGGTGAAGGCGGTGGCCGACACCAAGCTTGAACAGGTGGAGCAGAAGATTATCGAGCTGACCCGCTTTCGGGAGAACCTGAAGGCACTCTCCGACATCTGCTGCGGCGGCCCTCGCTCGGCGGAGCACTGCGCCATCCTGGAGACCCTGGAGTCCGGCACCTCTTCCCGTCACGAACATCACGACCATGAGCACTGAGCGCCATCGCCCCCGGGTCTCTGCCTTCCTCGCCCTCTCCCTCGACGGTTTTATCGCGGGGGAGGGGAACGATCTCGCCTGGCTGGAAACCTATAACGGCGACTCCCAGGAGGAGACCGGCTACGGCGCCCTGATGGCCAGCGCCGATCTGCTGCTGATGGGGCGCAACAGCTACGATGTCGTGCGCGCCTTCCCCGAGTGGCCCTACGGCGACAAACCTGTGACCGTGCTGACCCACAGGCCCGCCACGCCCCGTGCCCATGTCACTTTCCGGCAGGGGGCGCTGGCGCAGGTGCTGAGCGAGCTGTGGCAGGAGGGGGCGCGCCACCTCTATCTGGACGGTGGTGAGGTCGTGAGGCAGGGCCTGCAGGCTGGGCTGGTGGACGAGCTGACCCTGTTCTGGGTGCCGGTGGTGCTGGGCAAGGGAGTCTCTCTGTTTGGCGGCGAGCCGCTGCCAGAGCGGCTTGTCCCGCTCTCCACTGCAGTGCTGGCGAGCGGCCTGGTGCGGGTGATCTACCGGCCCGCTCCCTGAGCCTGGGCAATCCGCCCCGGCCTCTTGCACTAGGGGGCCGGGAGGCGCACAATCGGCGCGTTTTTATTTCCATTGGCGTATTTTTAGCCAGTTTCAACCACACAGACAGGAGCCAATATGGCCAAGAAGAAGCGGGTCGATATCATCGAACAGGCCCACGATCATGGGCGGGGCGTCATCCAGGACAATCACCTCAAGGCGCTGGTCACCTCAACCCTGTTCCAGACCAGGGTTGAGCCCAGCAAGAGGGGCAAGGGCAGCTACCAGCGCAAGGCCAAGCACGGCCAGCGGTGGGAGCCCGGTCAACAGCGGATGGTACGCGTCTGCTGCTGAGCGGGTTTCTGCCGCTAGGCATGACTGAAACAGAGAGGGTGCCATGGGCACCCTCTCTGTTTTGGCGGTGAAGCCAGACCTTGATGCCCCGTCGGCTTATTCGTCCATAAAGAGCTCGAGCAGCACGTTGAGATAGCGATGGCCGAGGGACGTCAGCTGCCAGCAATCCCCCAGATCCTCGATCAGCTCTTTGGTCTGGGCAATGGCGAGCATGGTTTCTACCCGCTCCAGCGGCAGCCCGGTATAGGCCTCGAACTCCGCCTTGGGGGCGGGCTCGAACAGTCTGAACCTGTTCATGAAGTACTCCAGCGGCAGATCGTCCGCGCTCACCGTCCACTGGCTGTCCAGATAGGGGCGGGCAGGGTCCAGATAACCCTTGGGGTGCTTCACCTTGGCGGTGCGCAGGATCTGCTGGTTCGCGAGATCCGTCACCTTGCCGTGGGCACCGCAGCCTATGCCCAGATAGTCGCCAAAACGCCAGTAGTTGAGGTTGTGGCGGCACTGATAGCCCGCCTTGGCGTAGGCCGAGATCTCGTACTGCTGATAACCCTGGGCGGTGAGCATGGCGTGACCCTGCTCATAGATGTCCCACAGGGTGTCATCCTCCGGCAGCTTGGGCGGCTTGGAGGCGAACGCCGTGTTCGGCTCTATGGTGAGCTGATACCAGGAGAGATGCGGCGGCGCGCAGTCCATGGCCTGCTGCAGATCATAGAGGGCGTCCTCCAGGCTCTGATCCGGCAGGCCGTGCATCAGATCCAGGTTGAAGGTGGGCAACTTGATGGCATGGGCTAGTTCGGCGGCCTTGCGTGCCTCCTCCGGGCCGTGGATGCGGCCGAGGCGGGTCAGCTTCTCCTGCTGGAAGCTCTGCACCCCGATGGAGATGCGGTTGATGCCGGCGCGCTGGAAGCCGGCGAACTTGTCCGCCTCAACCGTGCCCGGGTTGGCCTCCATTGTGATCTCGCAATCCGGGGTCAGGGCGATGCGGGCACGCACCCCGTCCAGCAGCGCCTGCATGGCTTCCACGGAGAGCAGACTCGGCGTACCACCGCCGATAAAGATGGAGGAGAGCGGGCGCCCCTGGGCCCAGTGCAGATCCTGGCTCAGATCCTCCAGCAGGGCGGCCACGTACTCGAGGTGGGGTAGCTCCCCCTTCTGGGCGTGGGAGTTGAAGTCGCAGTAGGGGCACTTCTGGACGCACCAGGGCACATGGATATAGAGGGAGAGGGGCGGCAGTTGCAGCATGGGGTTTCCAATAATCAAAAATCAAAACGGGGGCCTGGCTGGCTCCCCATGGTCAATGAGGGCCTGCGCTCGTTGAGCCGGGAGGCCATAAGCAACACGGGGGCCGACGGCCCCCATTGTAGATGAAATGCGTGCCGGCGTATCCCGGAGCCCGGTCGGGTCTCAGTGCGCCGCGGCCAATGCGGCCTTGAGCTTGGCCAGGGCCTGGCCACGGTGACTGAGCTGGTTTTTGAGCTCAGCCGGCATCTGGGCCGAGGTGCAGTCGTGATCCGGCACGAAGAACACGGGATCATAGCCAAAGCCGTGCTGACCACGGGGCTCGTCGATGATCATCCCCTCCCAGCTCGCCTGGCAGATGATGGGGGTGGGATCGTCGGCGTGGCGCATATAGACCAGCACGCACCAGAAGCGGGCGCTCTTGAGGTAGTCGGGGGCACCTTGCAGCTCGGCCAGCAGCTTGTCGATGTTCTCCTTGTCGCTGGCACCGGCACCGGCAAAGCGGGCGGAGTAGACGCCGGGGCGACCGTGCAGCAGGTCCACTTCGAGGCCGGAGTCGTCAGCGACGGCGGGCAGGCCCGTGATGCGGGCGGCGTGGCGTGCCTTGATGATGGCATTCTCGACGAAGGTGGTGCCGGTCTCGTCGGCATCGGAGACCGCAAACTCGCTCTGTGGGATCACCTGGATCTTCATATCGGCCAGCATGGCGGCCAATTCCTTCACCTTTTTCTGGTTCCCTGTTGCCAGGACAAGCTTGTTCATCGCACACCTCCGCAAAAATAATCTGCGCATTCTATGCGGGGCAGGGGTTTAGTAAAAGCGCCAATTGCCTGCAATCCGGCACCGGATGAGGGCCGCCCTGGTCGTGCTGAGAGGCAGATAAAATACATCTTTCCTCATAGGAATAACCAAAGTGATTAAATACCATTTCAATTCATTACTCTGAGTCAGTAGACTCGCGCACCAATCGATTTTCCCCCTAGGGCTTGAGGTGACTGATGCCATTGATTCTTCTGCTTGTACTCCTGGTGCTGTTCAGCCCGCTGGCCATCGACATCTATCTGCCCGCCATCCCGCAGATGGCCGAGCAGCTGGGGGCCGAGGTGACCCTGATGCAAGGCACCATCACCTGGTTCCTGTTCAGCATGGGGCTGGGTCAGCTGCTGGTGGGGCCGCTCGCCGACCGCTACGGCCGCAAGCCCATCGCCCTTGGCGGCGTGCTGCTCTACGGGCTGAGCGCCCTGGCCGCCGGCTTTGCCGCCAGCCTGGGCGAGCTGATGCTGGCGCGGGTGCTGCAAGGCTTCGGTGCCTGTGCCACTTCGGTCGCCGCCTTCTCGGTGGTGCGTGACAGCTATGGCCCCAAGAAGAGCGGTCAGATGATCTCCTACCTGAACGGCGCCATCTGCTTCATCCCCGCCCTGGCCCCCCTGCTCGGTGGCTGGCTCACCGCCAAGGCGGGCTGGTCGGCCAACTTCTGGTTTATGGCCGGGTACGCCGTTGTGGTCGGCAGCTGGCTGCTGTGGCGCATGCCGGAGACTCGCCCGGAGGAGACCAGCAGCAGCGGCCCGCTCATCAGCTGGTCCCGCTACAGCCCTGTGCTGCGCTCCCCGAGCTTCCTGTTCAACGCGGCGCTCTGCATGCTGGCGATGGCGGTGATCCTGGCCTATGTCACGGCGGCGCCGGTACAGCTGATGGTGAAGCTGGGTCTGGACATGAACGGCTTCAGCTACTGGTTCACCGCCAACGCGGCGCTCAATATCCTGGCCTGCTTCCTGGCGCCGCGCTTCATCGCAAGAGTGGGACCGCGACGTACCCTGCGTATCGGCCTGCTGGTGTTGCTGCTGTCGGCCATCCTGCTGACGCTGACCATGCATCTGGCTCATCCGCTGGCGATGATGGGGCCCGTGTTCCTCTCCAGCATCGGCTTCGCCATGATACTGGGCGCTGCCGCCGGCATGGCGCTGGCCCCCTTCGGCCACTGCGCCGGCACCGCCGCCGCCCTGCTAGGCCTGTTCCAGATGAGCGGCTCCGGCGCCCTGGTGGGGATCACCGGATGGCTGATGCCGGATCCCCTGAGCCAGTTGGCACTGCACATGTGGTTGCTGCTGCCACCCTTGCTGATGCTGATGACGCGGCAGGGTCGTCGCCTCTGCCTGCAGCCTTGATGCGCAGGGGCACAACCCCCGGCGTTGATGGATAACGTCGCTTGCACAGGCAATAAATCCTGTGCTCTGATGAACGAAACGGGGGCTTTAGGCCCCCTTCTTTTTTGGGCGCAACCTCGCCAGGTGCCTATCATCAGGTGCCTATCATATTGGACAGTTCAGCGGAGAATCCCATGAGTCAGACAATCAACGCCGCCCTGGTGGGCTACGGCTTTGCAGGACAGACCTTCCACGCCCCCTTCCTGACCAGCACCCCGGGGCTTGCCCTGCGCTGGGTGGTGAGTCGGGATGCCGCCAAGGTGCAGGCCGAGCTGCCCGGCTGCCGCGTCGGCTCGCTGGACGAGGTGCTGGCCGACAGCACTGTCGATCTGGTGGTGATAGCGACCCCCAACGATACCCATGCCCCCATCGCCCGTCAGGCACTGCTGGCGGGCAAGCACGTGGTGATCGACAAGCCGTTCGCGCTGGATCTGGCCGAAGCCGAGGCGCTCGTCGAGCTGGCCGAGAAGCAGCAGCGGCTGCTCAGCATCTTCCACAACAGACGCTGGGACGGGGACTTCCTCACGGTACGCCGCCTGGTGGCGGAAGGGGCGCTGGGCAAGATCGCTCAGTTTGAATCCCATTTCGATCGCTACCGCCCCGAAGTCCGTCAGCGCTGGCGGGAGGCGGGCGGCCCGGGTTCCGGGCTCTGGTTCGATCTCGGTCCCCACATCCTGGACCAGGCGTTGCAGCTTTTCGGCCAGCCTGACTGGATCCAGGCGGATTTGGCCGCCCAGCGCCCTGGGGCACTGAGCGATGACTACTTCCACGTGGTGCTGGGCTACGGCGCGCTTCGGGTGATACTGCACGGCAGCTGTCTGGTCTCTGCCACCATGCCGCGCTTCGTCATCCACGGCAGCGAAGGATCCTTTATCAAGTTCGGCATGGATGTGCAGGAGGAGCAGCTCAAGCTCGGCCTGCGCCCGCCCGCGGCGAACTGGGGCCTGGATCCCGAACCCGGCCAGCTCAGCCGCATGGTGGAGGGGCAGCCCCTGGTGCAGGCGGTGAGCGGGGAGGCCGGGGATTACGGCGCCTACTACCGCGGTGTCTGCGCCGCCATCAGGGGGGAGGCGGGCAACCCTGTGCCCGCTGTGGAGGCCCTGGCGGTGATGGCGCTGCTGGATCTGGCCAGAGAGAGCGACAGCCAGGGGCGGCGGCTGATTTGTCAGAAGCTGTCTGACTGAGGTCACTTTCACTATCTGGGTGACGGCTGCCGAAATGGCAACGATTGACTGACAATCGTTCTCTTGTTGGTGTTTAATCGTGCTGTATTGCGTCAATAAAGGCGTATTGTATTAATATTTGTCGTTGCAGTAGTTCTTTTTATCTAGCCAACGAGAAAATATCATTGTGATACGCGTTTTCATTGGCCGCATATGGGGATATATTTCGCGCGCCTCCTGACTCCCGGTGGCTCGCTGTTTTACCGGGAGCGAAGACGCACAGTGATGGTTATTGACACCATCTCTCCATCTTTTTTTGAGGGTATGCACATGAACAAAGTACTGGTAGCCGGTATCCTGGGTCTGATGTTGACCGCCTGTGGTCAGAAAGAAGAAGCCGCCGCTCCGGCTGCTACTCCGGCCGCCGACGTTGCTGCAACTGTTAGCGAAGCTGCCTCTACCGTAGAGAAGGCTGCTTCCGAAGCGTCTGCTACCGTCGAGAAGGCTGCTGCTGACGTGGCCACCAAGGCAGAAGCTGCTGTGAGCGATGCCAAGGCCAACTAAGCCTGCACCTCATAAAAAAACGGGCCCGGCGGTAACGCCGGGCCCGTTTTTTTATGGCCACTGTGGGGCTGATGCTGCCCAGTCAGGGCAGCGGTTCCACCAGCAGTATGTGGGAGTCGGCCCCCACCACCTTGACCCGGCTGCCTGCCGGCAGCGGCACAGGGCAGCGCACAGTCCAGACGGTGTCATCCAGATGCACCCGGCTGGTCCCCTGGCTCACCTCATCCAGCAGGGTCAGCTCCCGCCCCAGATAGCTCTGCATCCGCTCGTTGATGGGGGCGGCCGCATCGCGGCTCGAGCGGTCGCGCTTGTGCTGCCAGCGCCACCAGGCCCAGGTGGTCACCAGGGACTGCGCCGCAAACAGCAGCAGCTGGGCCTGCCAGCCGAAGGGCCAGAGCAGCAGGATCAGCCCGACTTCTAGCGCGGCTATACCGGTCCAGAGCAGAAAGCCCACCGACCCCAGCACCTCGATGGCCAGCAGCACGAAGCCGAGCCCCAGCCAGTGCCAGTGGGTCAGCCCCTCGAACAGGGCTGTCATGACTTGCCGACCTTGCCATCTTTGTTGAACAGCTCGGCCATGCCCGCCACCGAGCCAATCAGGCTGCCCGCCTCCAGCGGCATCATGATGATCTTGCTGTTGGGCCCTTCACCTATACGGGCCAGCGCCTCTGTGTATTTCTGGGCCACGAAGTAGTTGATGGCCTGCATATCCCCCTCGGCGATGGCCTTGGAGACCATATGGGTCGCCTTGGCTTCCGCTTCGGCGGCACGCTCCCGCGCCTCGGCGGCGAGGAAGGCGGCCTGGCGTTCACCCTCGGCCTTGAGGATCTGGGACTGCTTCTCCCCTTCCGCTTTCAGGATCTTGGACTGGCGCACCCCTTCGGCTTCCAGCACCTCGGCCCGTTTCTGCCGCTCGGCCTTCATCTGGGCGTTCATGGCTTCCACCAGGGCCAGCGGCGGGCGCACATCCTTGATCTCGATGCGGGTCACCTTGATGCCCCAGGGGGCGGTGGCCGCATCCATGGTGCGCAGCAGCTTCTCGTTGATGGTGTCGCGCTGGGAGAGCATCTCGTCCAGCTCCATGGCGCCCAGCACTGTCCGCATGTTGGTCATGGTGAGATTGCGGATGGCGCTGGTGAGATCGTTGACCTCATAAGCCCCTTTGCGGGCATCCACCACCTGCACGAAGCTGATGGCATCTATGGTGACGTTGGCGTTGTCCCGGGAGATCACCTCCTGAGCCGGGATGTCCAGCACCTGCTCCATCATGATGATCTTGTGGCCGACCCTGTCCACATAGGGGATCAGCAGGTTGAGACCGGGGGAGAGGGTACGGGTGTAGCGACCGAAGCGCTCCACAGTCCAGTTGAAACCCTGGGGCACTATCTTGATGCCCGCGCTCAGGGTGGCCAGCACTAGGAACACGAAGATCCCCAGCACAATCAATGACTCATTCATGGTAAAGCTCCTTATGAAACACTTTCACTAGCCTAGGGTCTGGTGCGAACCACCACAAGGACATTCGCTTCCCTTTGCCACGACATGGTTTTGCTAATTACTAAAACGCATTAAAGAGCATTTTTTATTATTTTGAGGGATAAGGACTCCTGCCTATAGTCGCCCCAGATGTCGTCGTATGCCGAGGAGTGGGCCCTGATGGATTATTTACCTATGTTTGCCAGGTTGGAAGGCCGCCCGGTATTGCTGGTGGGCGGGGGCGAGGTTGCCCTGCGCAAGGCGCGCCTGTTGCTGGCGGCAGGTGCCCGGCTGACCCTGGTCTCCCCCGAACTCGAGCCCGAAATCCATGAGTTCGCCGGTCGTTTCACCCATGTGGCGGCTCGCTTCGACCCGGCCCATCTAGCCGGTCAGATCCTGGTGGTGGCTGCCACCGACAGCCTCGAGGTTAACGCCCTCGTCTATCAGAGCGCCAACCAGCTCGGGCTCTTTGTGAATGTGGTGGACGACCCCGAGCGCTCCAGCTTTATCTTCCCATCCATCATCGACCGCTCGCCCCTGATGGTGGCCGTCTCCAGCGGCGGCAAGTCCCCTGTGCTGGTGCGTCTGCTGCGCGAGCGGCTGGAGAGCCTGCTGCCCCGCCATCTGGGTGGACTGGCCGAGCTCTCGGGCCGGGTGCGGGTCAAGGCCAAGCGGGTGCTCGCTTCTCTCTCCGATCGCCGCCGCTTCTGGGAGCGGGCATTTGCCTCCAACACCCTGGCAGGGCTTATCGAAAAGCAGGATTGGCAGAGTGCCGAACGCTGGCTCAATGAGGGGCTCGACAAGGCCCAAAGCGAAGTGGGCGAGGTGGTGCTGGTCGGTGCGGGCCCCGGGGATCCTGGCCTGCTGACCCTCAAGGCGCTGCAACAGATTCAACAGGCCGAAGTGGTGCTCTATGACCAGTTGGTCTCCCCTGAGATCCTGGACCTGGTGCGCCGTGACGCCACCCTGGTGTCGGTCGGCAAGAAGGCCGGTGCCCACAGCGTGCCCCAGGAGGAGACCAATCGCCTGCTGGTGCAATACGCCAGGGCGGGCAACCGTGTGGTGCGGCTCAAGGGGGGGGATCCCTTCATGTTCGGCCGCGGCGGCGAGGAGCTGGAAGTGCTGGCAGAAGAGGGCATTCCCTTCTCTGTGGTGCCCGGCATCACGGCCGCCGCCGGCGCCACCGCCTATGCGGGCATACCGCTCACCCACCGCGACCATGCCCAGAGCGCCGTCTTCATCACAGGCCACTGCCAGAAAGAGGGCAAGGAGCCCGACTGGCAGCAGCTCGCCGCCACCAACCAGACCCTGGTCATCTACATGGGGCTGATGCGCTCCGAGCACATCCAGCAACAGCTGGTGAGCCATGGCCGAGGCCAGGGCACCCCCATCGCCATCATAGAGCGGGGCACCACAGCCCGTCAGCGCGTGCTGACCGGCACCCTGGCTGACCTGGCCGTATTGGCCGAGCAGGCGGTGAGCCCGTCCCTTATCGTCATCGGCGAGGTGGTGGCCCTGCGCAAGCAACTCGCCTGGTTTGGCGAGCAGGGTGGCGAACAGGCCGAGACAGAGGCGAGCCGCCACGAACTCAAGCTGGTGAGCCTGGCCTGAAGGGCGGCGACCCGAATCGATTTGACGGTGTGGCCAAGGCGGCACCGAACTGAACCAGAACCGCGCCCCGAGCAGGCGCGATAGCAATGAACCGAGGACCCAGACATGGACCGTGAAAGATTGACCCACTTGCAGCAGCTGGAAGCCGAGAGCATCCATATCATCCGCGAGGTGGCTGCCGAATTTGAAAACCCGGTGATGATGTACTCCATCGGCAAGGACTCCTCCGTCATGCTGCACCTGGCCCGCAAGGCCTTCTATCCGGGCAAGATCCCTTTCCCCTTGCTGCACGTGGACACCAACTGGAAGTTCAAGGAGATGATCACCTTCCGGGACGAGACCGCCAAGAAGTACGGGCTGGATCTCATCGTCCACAAGAACCCGGATGGCCTGGCCATGGACATCAACCCCTTCGTGCACGGCAGCGGCAAGCACACCGACATCATGAAGACAGAGGGGCTCAAGCAGGCGCTCAATAAATACGGCTTTGATGCCGCTTTTGGCGGCGCCCGCCGTGACGAGGAGAAGTCCCGGGCCAAGGAGCGGGTCTACTCCTTCCGCGACAAGTCCCACCGCTGGGATCCGAAGAACCAGCGCCCGGAGCTGTGGCGTGTCTACAACAGCCAGGTCAACAAGGGGGAGAGCATCCGTGTGTTCCCGCTCTCCAACTGGACCGAGCTCGACATCTGGCAATACATCTATCTCGAGAACATCGACATAGTGCCGCTCTATTTCGCGGCCATGCGCCCAGTGGTGGAGCGCAGCGGCATCAAGATCATGGTGGATGACGAGCGCATGCCCATAGGCCCGGAAGACGAGGTGAAGCAGGAGCTGGTGCGTTTCCGCACCCTGGGCTGCTACCCGCTGACCGGGGCCATCGAATCCAATGCCACCACCTTGCCCGAGATCATCGAAGAGATGCTGCTCACTACCTCGAGCGAACGGCAAGGGCGGCTCATCGACCACGATCAGGCCGGCTCCATGGAGCAGAAGAAGCGTCAGGGATATTTCTAAGGAATCGCATCATGAACAACCATATTCAGACCGCCATCAGTGAACAGGGCATTGAAGCCTACCTGCACGCCCAGCAACACAAGAGCCTGCTGCGCTTTCTCACCTGCGGCAGCGTGGACGACGGCAAGAGCACCCTCATCGGTCGCCTGCTGCACGACTCCCAGCAGATCTATGAAGATCAGCTCAAAGCGCTGGAGTCCGACAGCCAGAAGCTCGGCACCACGGGTGAGAAACTCGATCTGGCACTGCTGGTGGATGGCCTGCAGGCCGAACGTGAGCAGGGCATCACCATAGACGTGGCCTACCGCTATTTCTCCACCGCCAAGCGCAAATTTATCATCTCGGACACCCCGGGCCACGAGCAGTACACCCGCAACATGGCCACCGGGGCTTCCACCTGCGATCTCGCCATCATATTGATCGATGCGCGCAAAGGGGTGCTGGATCAGACTCGTCGCCACAGCTTTATCGCCAGCCTGCTCGGCATCAAGCAGTTCGTGGTGGCGGTCAACAAGATGGATCTGGTGGAGTTCAGCCAGGAAGTGTTCGATCGCATCAGCCTGGAGTACCGCGAGTTCGCCAAGAAGCTCAGCGTCGACACCATCCACATAGTGCCGGTTTCGGCCTTGGACGGTGACAACGTGGTCAACCAAAGCGACAAGCTGGCCTGGTATCAGGGCGAGACTCTGCTCTCCCTGCTGGAGTCTGCCGAGGTGGAGCGCGAGCTGGAACGCCACCCGGTGCGCCTGCCGGTGCAGTACGTGAACCGCCCCAACCTGGATTTTCGCGGCTTCGCGGGCACCCTGGCCTCCGGCATCCTGAGGGTCGGCGACCGGCTTGCTGTGCTGCCGTCCGGCAAGGAGAGCACTGTGACCCGCATCGTCACCTTTGACGGGGATCTGGAGTACGCCCTGCCGGGTCAGGCCATCACGGTCACCTTCGCGGACGAGATCGACATCAGCCGGGGCGACCTGCTGGTGGATGCGGCGAAAAAGCCCCAGGTGACCCAGAACGTGCTGGCTCACATCGTCTGGATGGGGGAGGAGTCCCTGCAACCGGGCCGGGTCTACGACGTCAAGCTGGCCACCAAGAAGAGCCGTGGCCAGGTGGAGGCCATTCGCCATCGCATCGAGATCAACAAGCTGGACGAGCTGCCGGCCGCCGAGCTCAAGCTCAACGAGATCGGCCTGTGCGAATTCAGCCTGACCGACCCGGTGGCGTTCGACCCCTATGCGGATATCCGCGACACCGGCAGCTTCATCCTGATCGACCGGCTGACCAACGTCACAGTGGGCGCGGGCATGATAGTGGAAGGGCTGGCCGCAAAAGCGGTGGCAGGGCAGTACAGCGAGTTCGAGATCGAGCTCAACGCCCTGGTGCGCAAGCATTTCCCGCACTGGCAGGCGCTGACCATCAGCAACGATTCCGGCAAGGAGTAAGCCCATGACCTGGCAACAATCCCTGGTGCTGGGTCTGCTGGCTGCCCTCGTCGCCCTGCTGATCCAGGGCAAACTCCGGCCGGCGCTGCTCTTCTCGGGCGCCGTGCTCATCACCTATCTGAGCGGCCTGGCGGACATCAACGCCGTGGTGGCGGGCTACACCAACAGCGCCCTGCTGACCCTGGTGTTGCTGCTGCTGGTGTCGCTCGCGGTGGAGAAGACCCGGATCATGAGCTGGTTCGCCAACCTGGTGGGCACCGGCTCCTTCAACAAGGTGCTGGTCAAGGTGTGGTTCTCCACCGCCTTCCTGTCGGCCTTCGTCAACAACACCGCCGTGGTGGCCTCCATGCTGGGGGCGGTCAAGCGCAACCCTAACCATGCCCCCTCCCGGCTGCTGCTACCCATGTGCTTCGCCGCCACCTTCGGCGGCGTGCTGACCCTGATCGGCACCTCCACCAACCTCATCGTCAACAGCTTCCTCATCAAGATGGGGGCGCCGCCGCTCGGCATGTTCGACTTCTTCATGGTGGGGGCGGGAACCCTGCTGACCGGCCTGGTCGCCGTGCTGCTGTTTGCCCGCCACCTGCCGGAGCAGGACACAGAGATGAGCCGTGAGTCCGGCTACTTTCTCGAGGCCAAGGTGGGGGCCGGTTCCCCCATGGCCGGGCGCAGCGTCAAGGAGAACGGCCTGCGCAGCCTGAAAAGCCTCTATCTTGCCGAGATCATTCGCGGGAATCAGGTGATCTGCCCGGTGCAGCCGGAACACGAGCTGCACGAGGGGGACATGCTGCTGTTTTGCGGCGACGTGGAGAGCGTCGGCGTGCTGCAGGAGCTCAAGGGGCTGGATCTCTACGGCCAGCACCGCCTCAACGGCCAGCACCTGGTGGAGGTGATCGTCAGCCACAGCTCGCGGCTGGTGGGGCAATCCATCAAGGATGCGGAGTTTCGCACCCACTTCGATGCGGTGGTGCTGGCGGTGCGCCGGGGCGAGACCCAGCTCACCGGCGGTCTCGGCCAGATTGAGCTGCATGCGGGCGACACCCTGCTGCTGGCGCCGGGCCCCAAGTTTGCGGGCAACAAGTCCCTCTCCCGGGAGTTCGTGGTGGTGAGCGGGCTCGAAGCCTCCACCCGGCTCGATGGCAAGCGCAGCGCCGCCGTGGTGCTGGGCTTTCTCGGGGTGCTGGCACTGTCGGTGTTCGATCTGGTGCCGCTGTTCAAGGGGTTGTTGGTGATGCTGGTGGTGCTGCTCTTTTCCCGCATCCTGACTCTGGACGAGATCCGCCGCCGCTTTCCGCTGGACATCTGGCTGGTGGTGGGCGGGGCGCTGGCCATCGCCGATCAGCTGGAGAAGAGCGGCCTGGCCAGGTTGATTGCCGACTGGCTGATGGGGGAGTTCAACGGCTCCAGCCCCCTCATCGCCTTTATCGGCATCTATCTGTTTACCCTGGTGCTGACCGAGCTGATGAGCAACAACGCTGCCGCGGCCCTGGCCTTCCCCATGGGCTACCAGCTGGCGCTCAGCATGGATGTCTCCACCATGCCGTTCATTCTGGCGGTGCTGTTCGGGGCCAGCTCCAGTTTTATACTGCCCTACGGCTACCAGACCAACCTGATGGTCTATGCGGCGGGCAACTACAAGATGCCGGACTACCTCAAGCTGGCGGTGCCTGTCTCCCTGGCCTACAGCCTGGGGGTGATAGTCATGGTGCCCCTGCTGTTTCCGTTTTAAGGCGCAACCCTCTTCGTTTTGGGGCCCTGATGCCTCGCAAGGAGTTTGAATGAGCAATACCATGGCATCAGCACGTTGTCGGCTGACAGTCCGAGTCGGCTCCCCGTGGTTGCGGACAGTTTCAGTTTTGAGGCGTGAGCGCCAATCAAGGAGTGTTGGATGAGCAATATCGTGTGGCACGACCATGCCGTCGACAAAGAGAGCAGGGCCGAGCTGAAGGGACAGAAGCCCCTGGTAATCTGGTTTACCGGGCTCTCCGGGGCGGGCAAGTCCACCCTGGCGGGAGCACTGGAGCAGGCGCTGGCCGCGCAAGGCAAGCACACCTATCTGCTGGATGGGGACAATGTGCGCCACGGCCTGTGCGGGGATCTCGGCTTCGACGATGCCGCTCGTCAGGAGAACATCCGCCGGGTCGGCGAAGTGGCAAAACTGATGGTGGATGCGGGCCTTATCGTGCTCACCGCCTTTATCTCGCCGTTCCGTGCCGAGCGTGATCTGGTGCGCAATTTGCTGGGCGCCGACGAGTTTGTCGAGGTGTTTGTGGATGCGCCACTCGCCGTCTGTGAAGAGCGCGATCCCAAAGGACTCTACAAGAAGGCGCGGGCGGGAGAGATCCGTAACTTCACCGGTATCGACTCCGCCTATGAGGCGCCCGAGCAGCCGGAAATCCATCTGCTGAACGCCAGCAAACCGGTCGTTGCGCTGGTGGATGAGTTGTTGACGGCCCTGCGGCAGCGGGGTTTGATCGACTGAGGTTGATTACTGATACCGAGGGTTTCTATCAGAGGGGGCGTTTGCCCCCTTGTTTATTCTCATTCAGCGTCAAAAAGCAATAAGGAAAAATAATTCTTCAAGCCGCTATGCGGCGATAAAAACCATGGATACCCAAACTCCGGCGTAGGTTGTGGCTGAGCTTGCGAAGCCCAACTTTTACCGCGAATAAGCTTTCGAGTGTTGGGCTTCGTAAAACTCAGCCCAACCTACGGTCCTGATTTCCATATACCCTATTAACAATTAAATTGGATCTTTATATTCATAGACACCGTTGCTGGGGTTTCCTGTCAATTCAACCTGCGAAAACACATTACCATGTGGTGTTTTGAGAGTGCCCTGTGCGACACAGAGGAAGGCCCCAGTATACATAGGCCTGGCTAAAGTAACTTGTTTGGCAGTAAATGTGGTGGTTCTTGCCATATCTTTATAAAAACTCCAGCAAACGTTATCGTATTTTTTCTGTTTCTTTTTTTCAGCTTCTTGCTGTTTTATATAGTCAGGATCGTTGTTTTGAACAATCGCTTTTTCCTGATCTATTTTGTTTTGTTCAGCTCTAAGCTTGTCGTCAATTGCGGTTTTTAGGAGGTGGTCATACCCCTCTTTATAAAATTTATTATCATATAGATAAACGTTATATTTATGTGTTGTGTATGGGCTCTCTGTAAGGTCAGCTATGTGAGAAAATTTAGTCTTCTTCGTATTGTATTCATATCTGCACTTTGCATAATTCACATCACGGTAACTCAGTTTTATTTCATTTGTTAGCTTGGCTCCACGATCCTTACTCAGACACATATCACCAGCGATAGCGTTTATTTTAGGTTCCGCGGCTATGGAGGAACACCCCGAAAGAAAAGTCGCAATCACTACCAAGCATATAATTTTCATTTTCGTTACCAAATAATAGTTGCTATATTGATATTTTGTATCCGCTAAGCTTAACCATGGCTGAATGGGCATGCATCTACAGGGCCTTATAAAATACCTGTTTACCCATGCTCCGCAGTCACGCAATTAGGGAAGGTGCGGATGGATCGCCTGAAATGAATAATATTTTTCGGTAAGTTATTGAGCTAAAATGGATATGTTCCAGTGTCTTAGCTGATGGTGCTTGTCACCCCCTCCCTAGAAAAGCATGCTGCAGCAAGGCATTAACAAACACAATTCGATGCTAACTAATTGCATACATAACAGTCACGCCATAAAGTTAATCTGAGTGTTATTTATTCTCGATTGGTATGTGTAATGAGAAAAAATCACTTGTTGTTTGATGTAACAAAGTATGTTGCCACCTTAGCGTAGATCCCGAACTGGAGTAGTGTGATCGCAAAAGAAATAAGTTGATCCGCTTCTCTTTTCTGCTTCAGTTTTCTTCGTCACTAACGTCATTCACATACTATTGGTTTCATTATTCGCGAACGATTACGCTTTGTTACGCTATCCAATGGTCTTGGGCTTAAGTTAACCCTCATACCTGAGCCCCTTAAATGATTTTGGAGTTTAAATAATGTTTAATAAAATCTTAACTAGTTTGACACTGACATTTTCGATAGTGGGAACCGTTCATTCTGCCAAAATATCATTTGATGACTCATTAGTTTTAAATGCACTATATAATGCAGAACGCTGTGAGCCTATATACATAAAAAATGGAAATAAAAGTAAGGCCGAATGGGCAAAAGCAACCATCGATGACGTAAATAAAATTATGGTGAAAAAATACGATAGGGCACTGCTTCAAGTTGAGAAAGATAGTTTTATTTCTCGCACAAAAAATCAAGACTTAAGGGAGCTCATCAAAGTGTGCAGTGAAATATATGAAGCCAGATGCTATTTATACTGATAAATGATGATTGAATCACGCCCAGTTCACTAAGTAGGGTGCAGACCAGTATCTTCTATGAAGAAACTGAGAATTTTATCTCGTATGTTTGGCTAAAAATCGTAGGTTGGTGCTGAACGTAGTGAAGCCCAACGTTTACCGCGAAATATTTCTACAAATTTTTTTTACCGAGCGACCCAATCCACGTTTATCCGGCTTTGGTTGGCGTAATAATGCTCGTCTGTTGGGCTTCGCTACGCTCTGCGCCAACCTACACGAAGTGAAGCCCAACGTTTACTGCGAAACGTATCTGCAAATTTGTTTTATCGAGCGACCCAATCGATGTTTATCCCGCTCTGGTTGACGTGATAATGCTCGTCTGTTGGGCTTTGCTACGCTCTGCGCCAACCTACAAAAACCACGCTAGTGCCTCTGAATGACAGCCTCCAGTCTGCTGCTTTTTACCTGCAATATTGCACTGGTCTGGCTCATGGGTGACTCCGACAAGAGGGTTGCCAAGCGGCTATGTTATCGGACGGGGCTGATGTGGGAAGCGGGAGAGGGGGGATTTATGGGCAAGATCAAGAAATGAGTCGCGCTCACGCTGACCTTGTCATACCCATGGGCCCGGTATCTGTGACCATACCAGGCCCATGGCCTTTGTCGGCCGCTGGGCAGTCAGGAGGAAGCCTGGGGCGCCCGCCGGGATCAGCTGGGGAGATCAGGCTCGCCGGCCGGGGCCAGTATCAGGGTCTCTATCTGCAGGTTGGTCGAGAGCAGTGTCTTCAAGTCCTGCAGGTACTCCTCCAGGGGTGGCTCTTCCAGCAGCAGGGCAAGTTCGTTGCCTATGGGGGTGAGGCGGTAATAGAGCAGGGTGAGGTTGCTCTGGCGCTGGCGCAGGCGCCAGCGCTGATTGCCGAAGGCCAGCTCGACCCCGTCCGCAGGCAGGGGGCCGGATTCCAATTCGCCGCGGTGCATCAGGCCGAGATCGCACAGCAGCAGCAGGGCGCTGTAGGGGACCCGGTATTTGCCAAGCCCCATGCGGGTGACCTTGGCGCGGCTGAGCAGGCCAGCCCCCTTGTGCATGCCCAGCAGCAGGCGCTGTTCGTCGCTGCCCTCGTAGTGGCAGGAGAGGGCGCAGATGCGCTGGAACAGCTGGGCTTCGCGCTGGGTCATCTCCTTGAGGGTGTTGAGGGCCCGGATGGAGAAGCGCCCCGGGGTAGCCACCTCCAGGGCGAAGATCCGCCCCCACAGCTGCTGCATGGGCACCATGCTGATGTCTTCGGCCAGTTGCAGGAAGCGGGTCAGCCAGTCGCTGTCCATCTCGCCGCCGGCCGCCGTCTCTTCGCAGTGGCGGGCGGCCATCACCATGATGGCTTCCAGATTGCGCTGACGGGCGGCCTGATCCGCCAGATGGCGGAAGGTGGCGCGTTGTTCGAAGGTGCTGTCGCTGTTGCGGGTCAGCATGCCGTCTATGCCGCGACTGCGGGCCAGGCGCAGGGTCTGCTCCTGGCTGCTCAGGATGGCACTCTCTTTCTTGGGGGGCAGGTCAGCCATGCTGGCTCCGTGATCGCAGGGTCTGGTGTTGAATGTTACTCCAACCTGGCCCATGAACAATCCCTCAGGCGGGGACGACGTCAGCGGGCTCAGGATAAAAAAATGGCCTCCCGCAGGAGGCCATCGGCGTGGCTTACTCTTCGTAGATGCTGACCTCGACCGCCTCCATGGAGTAGGAGGCGGTCGCCATCTCGTGGCTGGAGCTGACGGTGTGCATCTTGCCCTTGACCCAGATGGCGTCCCAGAGATCATCCACCGGCGCCCCCTTGGGGTAGCTCACGTAGATCACCTGGTTGGTGGGGGGCGGCGGCACGTGGATGCAGGCGCCGAAGTAGGGCACCAGCAGGAAGGCGGTGATGGTCTTGGCATCCCCCTCCAGCGGCACCACGAAGCCGGGGATCCGCACCTCCTGGTTGTCCAGCTTCTTGTTGACGCCTCCCACCGGCTGCGGCACCGACATGGGGTCTTCGTGATTGACCTGGGGCGGTGGCAGCAGCTTCTCCCCTTCCGGGATCAGCACATCCCAGTCGATGGTCTTGTAATCGGCGGCCATGGCAGGCAGCACCAGCAGGCTGGCCAGCAGCGCCACTATCTTCCACTTCATCATCTGTCCTTCTCTCATTTTTATGCAGGCATGTCGCTAGATACGAATGCTCATGCCATCACTCAGGCTGTAGCGGTAAGCGCGGGCGGCGGGCAGCAGGCCTATCACCATGCCCGCCAGCCACACCAGCCCCAGCAGTTGCCACTCGTAGGCGCTCGGCAGCCTCAGGCTCAGTTGCAGGCCATAGTGGCTGAGCAGCCAGGGGGTGGCAAGCCCCTGGCCGAGATAGAGCACGGCCACCCCGAGGGCGATGCCGAGGGTGGTGAGCGCCATCGCCTCCAGCGCCAGCAACAGGAAGAGGTGGGAGGGGCCCGCGCCCAGGGATCTCAATATGGCGAGCTCGCGGCGCCGCTCGTTGAGCCCCGCCAGCAGGGTGGTCAGCATGCCGATAAGGCCCGCCACCACCACGAAGCCGGCGATCACCGAGAGTGCTGTTTCCGCCACGCTCATCAGGCTCCAGAGCTCCTGCAGGGCGGCCCCGGGCAGGATAGCCATCAGCGGCTCCCTGGGGTAGGTGTTGATGCTGCGCTGCAGCTGGAACGCCAGAATGCGGTTGCTCAGCCCCACCATAAAGGCGGTGATGGTCTTGGGGGTGAGATCCAGTGCCAGCGCCTGCTCCGGGGTCACATTCTTGCTGTGACGGCCGGTGTCCCAGCCGAGATGGATCGCCTCTATCCCCGCCAGCGGCACATGTATGGTGCGATCTATGGGAGTGCCGGTCGGTGCCAGTATTCCCACCACCTTGAACGGCAGGTTGTCGTGCTGGCTGAAGGAGGTGTTGCCGGCGCCGTGGGCGATGACGATCGATTGACCCAACTGGTAGCCGAGCTTCTGTGCCACCTGGGCGCCGAGCACAGCCTCGAACGGCGTGTCGAACGGCCGTCCTTCGCGCAGTTGCAACGACTGCTGTTGGCCGTACTTCAGATGGGTGAAGTAGTCGCCGTTGGTGCCGAGCACCCTGAACCCCTTGTGGGAGTCACCCAGAGAGAGGGGGATGGTCCAGGCGACGCCAGGTTTTGTCTTGATGGCCTGATAGGAATCCCAGCCCACGTTGTTGGTGGGGTTGCCGATGCGAAACACAGAGTAGAGCAGCAGGTTCACCTGACCGGAGCGGGCGCCGACGATGAGATCGGTACCCGAGACAGTGTTGGAGAAACTCTCCCGGGCTTGCATTCGCACCCGCTCCACCCCGAGCAGCAGGGTGACGCTGATGGCAACGGCCAGCAGGGTAAGCCCGGCGGTGAGGCGTCGGGCCCAGAGACTTTGCAGGGCAAGTTTCAGCATGATGCCCTCCGTTTTTTAGCTTGTAGTTTACCTAACCTTGCGGGGCTGGCCGGGCAGAGGCGCTGGTTTGCGGCTGTCATCATGCGGCCCTCCGGTTGAGCAGTTGCAGGTTCTCCACCCGGGGAAAGAGGGGCTCCAGATAGGGGTCGTGACTCACGAAGACGAGGGTCGAGCCCTGTTTGTCGCACTCCTCGAACAACAGCTTTATGAAGGCGCCCCTGTTGTCGGTATCCAGGGCCGAGGTGGGCTCGTCGGCGATCACCAGGGGCGGTGAGCCGATCAGCGCCCGGGCGGCGGCGACCCGCTGCTGCTGGCCGATGCTGAGGGCGTGAACGGGACGATGCAGCGCCTCGTCCGGCAGTTGCAGCTCCCCTAGCAGGCGGCGCGCCTCCTGTTCCGGGCTCCCCTGCAGGCGGGCGCGCTTTTCGGGGGAGAAGGTGAGGGCGGCGGTGACGTTGTCCAGCACGGATAAAAAGGGCAGCAGGTTGAACTGCTGGAAGATGTACCCCAGATTGGCCGCCCGGAAGTGGTCACGGGCACGGCCGGAGAGCCGGGCCAATGGTTGGCCCAGCACCTCCAGGGTGCCGTGGTTGGCGGTCTGGATCCCGGCCAGCAAGCCGAGCAGGGTGGACTTGCCGGAGCCCGACGGCCCCTTGATAAACACCCGTTCCCCCTCGCAGATGCGCAGGGCGGGCAGATCGAGTACAGCCTCGCCACCTGGCCAGGCAAAGGCCAGATCGCGGATCTCAACCACGGCGTTTTTCATGGCGTTACCAGCTCAGCTTGTTGGCGGACGGGGTCAGCTCGGCCGCGGTCTGGCCGGTGGGCAGTATCCCCTGCATGCTCAGCTTCTCAAGGCTCGGATAGAGGCTGAACAGGGTCGCCTCAAGGCCATTGAGCTTGGCCGGAGTGGCGCAAGTGTAGGTATACATGGCTCCGAGATCGGCGTGACCCGCTTCGTCATGATGGTGTTCATGTTCGTCGCTGGCAGCCTTGTCATGGTCATGGTCATGGTCATGGTCATGCTCTTCCTTGGCGGCCTGCAGCGCTTGCTGGGTCAGCTTGCAGCCTGCGGCCGGGTCCAGGCGGAACAGGGCGTCAGGCTGCTGGAGGCGGGCGACTGCCTTGGCGTATTGCGCCTTCTCTTCATCGCTCTTGGCGGCGTGCTCGAAACCCACCAGATCGGCGGCGGGGGCCTGCAACTCGATCATCAGCTGGTCGCCGTCGACCACCAGATTGAGGTGGCCGTGGCCGTGCTCGTGGGCGCCATGGCTGTGACTTTCGTGTTCGTCGTGATTTGCCTGGGCGCCAAAGGCGGCTGCGGCCAGCAACAGGGTGACTGCTTTCATCGTTAATCCTTTTGAAAAATTGATAAGAAACTGATTCAACGGAAGAAACAATGAAGATGTGGCGGGGCTCTGATGCGGCTATGGCCTGCGGTGGTGGGGGTGACACTCGGCAGGGGGGCGCCGATAAACAGCGCTATGGCAGAAGACGGAGTGGGGACAAAGGGGGTCGGGGTCAGTGCCAGCTTGCCATCCAGATGCAGGGCGCAGAGGGTGCAGGCATGGCTATGGTCGGGCAGGTCGGCTTCAAGCGGGTGCTGTGCCAGCGCCGGTTGCATCCACAACCAGCCCAGCAGCAACACCCAGATTGTCAACGTGGAACGACCCATAGACCCTTATGGAAAGGGCGCCATCAGCGCCCTTCTCTCTGATTCAGAGATGGGACTGGATGAGCCCCATCACCTTGGTTATCTCGGTGGCATCGAGCTGGCCATCTTTGGCAAACAGCACCTTGCCCTCTTTATCCAGCACTATGATGGCCGAACTCTCCGGCGCCAGATCCCAAGCGTTGCGGGCCATGCCCTTGGCATCCAGCACCATGGTGGACCAGGGGAACTCTTTCTTGCTGTCTTCGGCGCTGCTCTTCACAAAACCGGAGGTGCCCCAGATGGCGTCATTGCTGTTGATGATGGTGACTGTCTGGTACTTGTCATGGGGCAGCTTGGCCGCCTTGATCGCCTCTATCATGGGGGCATTGAGCTCCTTGGCGCTGGAGCGACCCGCGATATGCTGGATCAGAAAGACCTTGCCGGTCAGTACCTTGCTTTGCCAGGGCTGGTAGCTGATCTCTTTCTCTTTCAGCACAAGCTCGCCCTTGTCGCCGATGTTGACCAGCGGCACCTGGGCCGACTCCTTGATGTTGTGGGCCAGAACCAGGGTTGGCAGCAGCACCAGGGTAAGTACGAGATGTTTCATCCGTATGACACTCCTTTGTTATGTTATAACGATTTTGGGATCGAGGGAATGGGACAACCCACATCCTAAACTGATCGGATCTGTTTAAAAAGTGTTAAATAAACGCGAGGATTGATCCGGTCGCAGAAGCAATCTGCCCATTAACGTGCGAATGGGGGCGGCAAGGATGGCATGGAGTCGATAAAAATCAACCGCTTACCCACATACTCTGGCAGTGGACTCAGTAGAGTGGCTCACTGATCAGGGGGATCTGGGCCATGGTCATCTGCTGGGCAAGCAGGGGGGAGCCGGTCAGCAGCACGTGGCGCTGGTTGTCTATCACCAGGGTATCCCCTTCCAGCCCGCTGTCGGCTGTGATGGCGAGCCAGGCCGGCGAGACGCTGCCGATGCTGATGCCCGGATAGATGATGCTGAGGTTGTATTGCGGTGCCAGCTCGGCCAGCAGGCTGGCCATCAGCAGCGCCTTCTCGTCGCTGTCGGCCTTGTTGTCCTGCAGGGCCTGCAGGGGAGGGGCGAAGTGATCCATCTGTTCGGGCGGGGTGGGGATGGCGCTTAACCACTCCTGCAACAGGTTGACGCTGGTGGCCAGATCCTTGGCCGAGAACTGCCTGGCCAGGGGCTTGAGATCCCCCTTGAACTGGTAGAACAGCTGGGAGTAGTTGGGCCTCACGCAGGGGAGCTGGCGATTGGCCGGGTGCACGCAGGGCTGCACCCGCATCTCGTAGAAGGCATCTTCCTGATACTGCTCATAGGCCTGCCAGAACTGGGTGGATTCGAGGCTGTCGTCATGCAGGGTGAAGGCCTGCTCCAGATTGCGAAACTTGGTCGCCGTCTCCGGGCTGTTCTGGTTGATCTGGTTGATGCTGTTGTAGAGCCTGGGGCTGATGTAGGAGTAGAGAGTCTCCAGCGGGTAGTTGAGTGAGGCATCGAGCAGCGTCATCTCGTGGCGGCTGGCCGAGAGGACCCGCTCGTCCGTACTCAGTTGCAGGTGCTTGCGTTGACCGTCGGCTGATTGCCACTGCCAGCTCAGGTTGACCTCGTTGGCCATAGCCGCGGAGCCGAAGAGTAGACTCCACATCAGGCCTTGTGCCAGTTTCATGGTGTGCATCCTGCTTGGATGATACTAAACAACTAGGTGAGCCGACGGAATTTGGATTGGTCTAGTGATGACGATATTGGTAATTAACTGATCCAGCTTTAAATTTAATCAGGGAAATAAGTCATGCGGGAAATAACCATGAAGCCTGTTTCAATGTGTTTGCTGATATTGCTCTCTCTGCCGGCACAGGCGGGTCAGGTGATCGTCAATCAGGGCATGTCCACGGCAGATACCTTCGCCCTGCGGGATCAGCTGGCGCGGGAACATGAATGGCAGGAGTGGTTGCGGTTCCAGCAGGCCGTCAAGTGGCTGGAGGTGCTGCCGGTCAACTGCGATCTGGTGGGGGGCGCCGGGCAGGAGTATCGCTGTGGTGACAACTATTACCGCCCCTATCGGCAGAACGGGCGCGACCTCTATATCCAGGGGGATCCCCCCGGCCAGTCCCCGCAACGGCCAATAAAAAAGGCGCCATAAGGCGCCTTTTTTTGCGAGGGAGACGCTTACTTGGCAGCGTAACGCTCGGCAGAAGTCAGGATTTCAGCTTCGGCGGCGGCCTTGTCGCCCCAACCTTCCACCTTGACCCACTTGCCCGCTTCCAGCTCTTTGTAGCGCTCGAAGAAGTGCTGGATCTGGGCTTTCAGCAGCTCGGGCAGGTCGTTCACATCCTGGATGTGATCGTACTGCTTGGTCAGCTTGGAGTGCGGCACGGCCACGATCTTGGCATCTTCGCCAGATTCGTCAGTCATCTTCAGCACGCCGACCGGACGGCAGCGAATGACGGAGCCGGCCAGCAGCGGGTAGGGAGTCGGCACCAGCACGTCGACGGGATCCCCGTCCAGGGACAGGGTGGCGTTCACGTAACCGTAGTTGCACGGGTAGAACATAGGGGTGGACATGAAGCGATCAACGAAGATGGCACCGCTGTCCTTGTCGACTTCGTATTTGATCGGGTCGGCATTCTGCGGGATTTCGATGATGACGTAGATGTCGTCAGGCAGGCTCTTGCCAGCCGGTACCAGGTTCAGGCTCATGACGTTTCCTTTGAGTGTTGGAGTCAAGTTTGCAGGCCGACATTATAGCGATGTCCCGTCAAATGACCATATTTCGCGGGCATGGGCGCGTGCTGGTGGATGTCGCGTCGCCTGAGGCAGTCCGATTTCTGTCGCCTTGCCGGGCCTGGCTGCGCTCTGGTCATGGTCGCGGCTTGTGCCACCGGGTCAAGAGACCCTAGAATGCGCACTCCCTTACTGGAAAAGGCAGCGGTATGCACATTCACATTCTCGGGATCTGCGGCACCTTCATGGGTGGTCTGGCGGTGTTGGCGAAACAGCTGGGCTATCGAGTCACCGGCTCGGATGCCAACGTCTATCCCCCCATGAGCACCCAGCTCGAGCAGCAAGGTATCGAGTTGACCGAGGGCTATGACCCCTCCCAGCTCGAGCCGGCGCCGGATCTGGTGGTGATCGGCAACGCCATGAGCCGTGGCAACCCCTGCGTGGAGTATGTGCTGGATCGCAATCTGCCCTACATCTCCGGCCCCCAGTGGCTGCTGGAGCATGTGTTGCAGGATCGCTGGGTGCTGGCCGTGGCGGGCACCCATGGCAAGACCACCACCGCCAGTATGCTGGCCTGGGTGCTGGAGTACGCCAAGCTGGCACCTGGCTTCCTCATCGGTGGTGTGCCGGGTAACTTCCCTGTCTCCGCCCGCCTGGGCTCAGCCCCCTTCTTCGTCATCGAGGCGGACGAGTATGACTGCGCCTTCTTCGACAAGCGCTCCAAGTTCGTCCACTACCATCCGCGTACCCTGGTGATGAACAACCTGGAGTTCGACCACGCGGACATATTCCCGGATCTCGCCGCCATCCAGCGCCAGTTCCATCACCTGATGCGCACAGTACCGAGCAACGGCCGGGTGCTCTTCCCCCAGGCCGACGACAACCTCACCGCGGTGCGCAAGATGGGCTGCTGGAGCGAGGTGGAGCTGGTGGGCCAGGACGACGCCAAATGGAAGGCGGTCAAGCTGGCCGATGACGGCTCCGTCTTCGAGGTGTGGCTTGACGGGGTCAAGCAGGGCGAGGTGCACTGGGAGTGCATAGGCGAGCACAACGTCAACAACGGCCTGATGGCCATCGCCGCTGCCCGCCATGCCGGTGTCATGGTGGAGCACGGCATAGCCGCCCTCTGCCAGTTCAAGTCCCCCAAGCGGCGGATGGAGCTCAAGGGCGAGGTGGCGGGCATCAGCGTCTATGACGACTTTGCCCACCACCCCACCGCCATCGAGACCACCCTCGGCGGCCTGCGTGCCAAGGTCGGTAAGGCCCGCATTCTGGCGGTGCTGGAGCCCCGCTCCAACACCATGAAACTGGGGGTGCACAAGGAGGAGCTGGCTGGCTGCTTCGACGGCGCCGACGAGGTGTTCTTCTTCCAGCCGGCGAACATCGGCTGGGACCTTGGCGAGGTAACCGCCCACATGACGCGTCCGGCTCAGGTGTTTGACGATCTGGAGGCCCTGATCAACCGGCTGGTGGCCGAGAGCCGCGCGGGGGATCATATTCTGATCATGAGCAACGGCGGCTTCGGCGGCATTCACGACAAGCTGATCGCCCGCCTCAAGCAAGGCACATCATGAACAAGCAGATCACCCTGGCGCTGACCGGCGCCTCCGGCGCTCCTTATGCCCTGCGCCTGCTCCAGTGTCTGGTGCAGGCGGACTATCAGGTCTATCTGCTCGCCTCTTCGGCCGCCCGGGTGGTGCTCAAGACCGAGCAGCAGCAGGAGTGGCCAGGCTCGCCGAAAGAGCTGTCGGCCTATCTCTGTCGCCAATATGGCGCCAGAGAGGGGCAGATAGTCGCCTGCGGCAAGGAGGAGTGGTTCTCGCCTGTGGCCTCCGGCTCGGCGGCGCCGAAACAGATGGTGGTCTGTCCCTGCTCCATGGGCACCGTCTCGGCCATCGCCAACGGCACCTCCGACAACCTGCTGGAGCGGGCGGCGGACGTGGTGATCAAGGAGCGCGGCCAGCTCATTCTGGTGCCCCGCGAGAGCCCCTTCTCGGCGATCCATCTGGAGAACATGCTGAAACTGGCGCGGCTCGGGGTGACCATAATGCCCGCCGCACCGGGGTTCTATCATGAGCCGAAAAGCATCGAGGATCTGGTGGACTTCATGGTCGCCCGCATCCTGGATCATCTGGGGGTCGAGCATGCGCTGACCGAGCGCTGGGGCTATGCCAAGTCCTGAGTCTGTGAGACGAAAGAGAGGCAAACAAAAGCGGCGCCGACCTGAACAGTCCGGCGCCGCTTTTTATTGGCAGGGAGGATCAGACCACCTGGAGGGGGGCCGTCACGTACTTGAACAGAAAATCGGTCACTTCTTCCCGGCTCGGGCGCTGTGGCTGATTGATCATCTGCATCATGACGTAGCCGAACCCGGTCAGGGAGCGGGCCAGATCCTGCGCCGACAACACGCTCTGGATCTCGCCACTGTCCATGGCCGCTTGCAGGTGGGGGGCGATGCGCTCCAGCGCCTT
This sequence comes from Aeromonas sp. DSM 116730, assembly GCF_046581335.1. Classification (NCBI taxonomy): domain Bacteria; kingdom Pseudomonadati; phylum Pseudomonadota; class Gammaproteobacteria; order Aeromonadales; family Aeromonadaceae; genus Aeromonas; species Aeromonas sp. DSM 116730. Next base: position 748,574 of record NZ_CP144265.1, read on the forward strand.
GTCCAGCAGGCGGGTGTAACGGGGCCAGACCTCTTCCCGTACCGACGAGCTCCATTCCAGCCAGATGCTGGCGTGGTCCGGTTTGTCATAGGCGGCATCAACAAACAGCTTCACATGGCGGTGGATGCTGTCCCTGACCGAGCCCTGGCCGTTGTACGCCTGCTCGAGGATCTGCTGCACAAAGCCTTCAATCTCGGCCAGCACTTCATCGACCAGATCTTCACGGGTGTTGAAATAGTTGAACACGGTGGCAACCGAGACTTTGGCCTGCTCGGCAATTTCGGCATGTCCCGCACGGCCAATGCCGCGACGGGAAAATACCTCGATGGCACATTCCATCAATTGATCACGACGAGCCTCCGGCGACAGCCGGGTCCGACGTCTTATTTCTGCGCGTGGTTCCATAGTTTTTTCATCTAATAGTTATTGATTATGGTGTTTATAGTATTGTCACCGATAATGCCCGAAGGCTTGCTAACTCTATCAATTAAAATAAGCCGATAAAAGCATCACGTATGCCTGACGCCTTCCGGTTGGAGTGGTAGAATCATCGGTTTTGATGTTAATGAACGGCCAATAACCCTTTGGCCATTATTGGAGTATGTGATGAAACACAACGTCGAGGTGATGATCTCCGAGGCTGATGTCGCCGCCCGGATCGCCAAACTGGGTGAAGAGATCACCGCCCGTTACCAGGGCTCCGATGAAGTCGTGATGATTGGCCTCTTGCGCGGCTCCTGCGTCTTCCTGGCCGATCTCTGCCGTCAGTGCCAGCTGCCCATCACCCTGGATTTTATGACTGCCTCCAGCTATGGCTCCGGCATGCACAGCACCCGTGACGTGCGCATCCTCAAGGATCTGGATGACGACATCAAAGGCAAGGACGTGGTGATCGTCGAGGACATCATCGACACCGGTTACACCCTCAACAAGGTGCGCGAGATCCTCTCCCTGCGCGAACCTAAATCCCTGGCCATCTGCACCCTGCTGGACAAGCCGTCCCGTCGTGAGGTCCAGGTGCCGGTGGACTGGATTGGCTTCGCCATCCCGGACGAGTTCGTGGTGGGCTGTGGCATCGACTACGCCCAGAAGTACCGTAATCTGCCCTTCATCGGCAAGGTAGTTCCGCAAGAGTAAGCAAGGCTCGGACGTGGCAGGGCAGCTTGGCCGCCCGCCATCGACTGTCTTCAGGCGGCGCTAAAGCCGCCTTTTCTGTCTCGAGATGGGCTCATCCATCACAGGGGTTGCAATGAACGCATTGGAAATCAGCGGTCTGAAGAAGACCTATCAGGGGGGCGTCGAAGCCCTCAAGGGCATAGATCTCACCGTCAAGCAGGGAGATTTCTTCGCCCTGCTCGGCCCGAACGGGGCGGGCAAGTCCACCACCATCGGCGTGATCAGTTCGCTGGTGAACAAGAGTGCCGGCAAGGTCAAGGTGTTCGGTTACGACATCGACACCGATCTGGAGCTGGCCAAGGCCCAGCTCGGGCTGGTGCCCCAGGAGTTCAACTTCAGTCAGTTCGAGAAGGTGAGCCAGATTGTCACCCACCAGGCCGGTTTCTACGGTGTGCCAAGGGCCGAGGCCAAGGTGCGCGCCGAGAAGTACCTGCGCCAGCTCGATCTGTGGGACAAGCGCGACATGGCGGCCCGTACCCTCTCCGGCGGCATGAAGCGCCGGCTGATGATAGCCCGCGCCCTGATGCACGAGCCCAGGCTGCTGATCCTGGATGAGCCGACCGCCGGGGTGGACATCGAGATCCGTCGTTCCATGTGGAGTTTCCTCAAGGATCTGAACGAGCAGGGTGTCACCATCATACTCACCACCCATTACCTGGAAGAGGCCGAGATGCTGTGCCGCAACATCGGCATCATCGACAAGGGGCGCCTCATCGAGAACACCAGCATGAAGAACCTGCTCGGCAAGCTGGGGCGGGAGACCTTCCTGCTGGATCTGGTGCCCGGCAGCCAGGTGCCGACCCTGCCCGAGTTCAACGGTCGCATGCAGGATGAGCACACCCTGGAGGTGGAGCTGGACAAGAGCCAGTCCCTCAACAGCCTGTTCGAGCAGCTCTCCGCCCAGGGGGTGCAGGTGCTGAGCATGCGCAACAAGGCAAACCGGCTGGAAGAGCTGTTCGTCAACCTGGTAGAGGAGGGTCGCAAAGCATGAATCCCATGACCTATTACATCGCCTTCAAGAGCATACTGGCCAAGGAAGTGAGCCGCTTTACCCGGATCTGGATCCAGACCCTGGTGCCGCCAGCCATCACCATGAGCCTCTACTTCGTCATCTTCGGCAACCTCATAGGGTCGCGCATCGGTGACATGGGGGGCTTCAGCTACATGGAGTTCATCGTGCCCGGCCTCATCATGATGTCGGTCATCACCAACTCCTACTCCAACGTCGCCTCCTCCTTCTACAGCGCCAAGTTCCAGCGCAACGTGGAGGAGCTGCTGGTGGCACCAGTGCCCAACTACATCATCATCGCCGGTTATGTGGGCGGCGGCGTGGCCCGGGGTCTCTGTGTCGGTCTCATCGTCACCCTGGTCTCGCTGTTCTTCGTGCCGCTGCAGGTCCACCATCTGTTCAGCGTCTGCTTCACCGTGCTGCTGACCTCGATCCTGTTCTCCCTGGGGGGGCTGATCAACGCCGTGTTCGCGAAGTCGTTCGATGACATCAGCATCATCCCGACCTTCATCCTGACGCCGCTCACCTATCTGGGGGGGGTCTTCTACTCCATCAGCCTGCTGCCGCCGTTCTGGCAGGGGGTCTCTCAGGTGAACCCCATCATCTACATGGTGAACGCGTTCCGCTACGGCTTCCTCGGCATCTCCGACGTGCCGCTCGGCACCGCCTACCTCATCATCATCGGCTTCATCGTCGCCCTCTACGGGCTGGCCTGGTGGCTGATCTCCCGGGGTACAGGGCTGCGCCACTGAGTTGCAACCATGAAAAAGGCGCCGAAAGGCGCCTTTTTATGTGCTGAGGATCTGCCTCAGAGGGCAGGGGCATCATAGTCCGCCGGCTCGTCGCTGTAGACGCAGACGTTCCACTTGGCCGCCAGACCCTCTTCAGCCAGACAGTAACGCTCGAAGAAGGCCTTGATCTCGGCGCGCTGGCAGTGGGCCTCGAAGCTGGCCATGTCTTGCCAGATCTCGTTGAAGACGATGGGGAAGCTCTCCCCCTCGGCAAAGGGGCTGGGGATATGGCGGGTGACTCTGTACTGCAGGCAGCCGTCTTCCCTCAGGGTGTTGGGCTCCAGCCCCTGCAAGACCTGGAACAGGGCCTGCTCCTTGCCCGGCTTGGGCTGGAACTGGGCGATGCAATAAACCTTCTTGGACATCTGTTTCTCCTTGCCGTGTCTCAACCCTGAAGGGTGACGACGCTATTGTCGATAAGGCGGGCCTTGCCCAGATACGCAGCCATCAGGATCACCAGCCGCTTGCTGGCAGCGGTGGAGGATTCCAGGGTGTCGGCGTCGACGATGTCGATGGCATCCGTCCTGAAGCCGGCGTTGTCGAGACGCTGGCTGGCCTGGGCTACCAGGGAGGGGAGGTGGTGGTTCCCCGCCTCAATCTGCTCGGCAATCCAGTTCATGGTGCGCGCGAGCTCGGGGGCCAGGGCCCGCTCGGCGGCGGTCAGGTAGCCGTTGCGCGAGGAGAGCGCCAGCCCGTCCTCGGCCCGCACAGTGGGCACGCCGACTATCTCGACTGGCATGGCCATGTCGGCCACCATCTTGCGAATGAGCGCCAGCTGCTGGTAATCCTTCTGGCCGAAGCAGGCCACGTCGGGCTGCACCAGGTTGAACAGCTTGGTGACGACAGTGCTGACACCGCGGAAGTGGCCAGGGCGCAGCGCCCCTTCCAGCAGGCTGGAGAGACCCGGTACCTCGACGAAGGTCTGGCTGGCGAGCCCCTGGGGATACATCAGCTCCGGGGTCGGGGTGAACACCAGATCCACGCCGGCGGCCTGCAGGGCGGCGCAGTCCTGCTCCAGGGTACGGGGATAGTTGGCGAGATCCTCGGCCTTGTCGAACTGCAAGGGGTTCACGAAGATGCTGACCACCACCTTGTCGCCGCGGCTGCGGGCCTCATCGACCAGGGTGAGATGGCCCTGGTGCAGATTGCCCATGGTGGGCACGAATGCGATGGCGCGGCCTTCGCGGCGCCATTGGCCGATCTGTTCACGCAGAGCGGCAGGATTGTTCACAACCAACATCAACAGTTCACCTTCGGATAGGTCAAAGAAACAGGAATTGAAATGGCCAGAGAGGGATGCGAAACGGGGGCTCAGCCCCCGTTTCGGTTCATGAGGCCTGGATCAGTTGAAGCAGTGCTCGGGGCCGGGGAAGGTGCCCTCGCTGACCTGCTGCACATAGAGGCGGATGGCGGCGCGCATGTCGCCCGTCTCGGCCAGGAAGTTCTTGGTGAACTTGGGCACATAGCCGGAGGTGATGCCAAAGGCGTCGTGCATCACCAGGATCTGGCCATCGGTGGCCGGGCCCGCGCCTATGCCGATCACCGGGATGCGCAGCGCCTTGCTGATGCGCTCGGCCAGGGCGACCGGCACGCATTCGAGCACCAGCAGCTGGATACCGGCCGCTTGCAGCTCCAGGGCCTGACGGTAGATCTCCTGGGCGTGGAACTCGTCGCGCCCCTGCACCTTGAAGCCGCCAAACACGTGGACGGATTGCGGGGTCAGCCCCAGGTGACCGCAGACAGGCACGCCGTTGCGGGTCAGGTGGCGAATGCTCTCGCACAGCCAGTCGCCCCCTTCCATCTTCACCATGCGGGCGCCGGCGGCCATCAGCCGGGCGGCGTTCTGGTAGGTCTGCTCGGGAGTGGCGTAGCTCATGAACGGCATATCCGTGATGACCAGCGCCTTGCTGGTGCCACGCACCACGCAGCGGGTGTGATAGACCATCTCATCCATGCTGACGGCCAGGGTGTCGTCCCCTCCCTGCAGCACCATGCCGAGGGAATCACCGATGAGCAGCACCTGGGCGCCTTCGTCGTCGAACAGCTTGGCGAAGGTGGCGTCATAGGCGGTGATGGCGGTGATTTTTTGTCCGTCCTGCTTCATCTTCTGCAGGTCGGTGATGGTGATCTTGCTCATTACGTTGCTCCTACTCGTCTACTCACCCGTGGCGGCGGCAAGGATCTCGAGACCATTGCGCGGGCAGCGGGCAACCAGTTCGGTGAGCGGGGTGCCGCAGGGCAGCACCAGGGCGGGGGCGATTTCGGCAAGGGGCAGCAGGACGAACTCCCGCTCCTTCATGCCGTAGTGGGGAACGATCAGGCGTTCATGCTGGATGACTTGCTCGCCGTACAGCAGCAGATCCAGATCCAGGGTTCTTGGACCCCAACGCTCGTCCTTGCGCACACGTCCCTGTTCCCGCTCGATTTTCTGCAGTTGATCCAGCAAAGCCAGGGGGCCTAGCCGGGTATGAAGCCGCACCACGGCATTGACGTAGTCCGGCTGATCCGCAGGGCCCATGGGGCGGCTGCCGTAAAGCTGCGAGGCCTGTTGCAATTCGGATTCCGGCAGCCTGCCCAGGGCGGCGACGGCCTGTCTGGCCTGGGCGACGGGGTTGCCCAGGTTGGATCCGATGGCAACGAAGACCTCGATCATCGGGTGGCCTTTATTCTGCCGCTTTCGGCTTGCGACGACGGGGGCGACGGCGGTTGCGGCTGTTGCTGCTGCGTTTCTCGTCGTCTCCGCGCGGCTCGGCCGCCGGAGCACGCTCACCGCTCGCCGGGCGGCGGGTCGCTTCCCGTTGCAGTTGCGGACGCACATCCGGGTTGGAGGCCACATAGCGCTCCCACCAGCTGGCCAGCTCGCCGAGGCCGCGCTCGACCCGGTTGCGCAGCAGCAGGAAGTCAAAGGCTGCACGGAACTTTGGATGCTCCATGGCCCGCTCGGGGTGACGGCCCTGGCGACGGGTCAGGCGCTGTTGCAGGGCCCAGATGTCGCGCACATCCGTGGTGAAGCGGCGCGGCACGGCGATGATCCGCACCTGGGCATCCAGCACCTCGTTGATGGCCAGCATGAAGGCGTCGTGCCAGGGCAGGCCGCTCTCGTTTTCCAACACCCGGGCACGGGCCTCGACGGCGCCCCACAGCAGGGTGGCATAGAGGAAGGCCGGGGTGACGCGCTTGTCTTCACGGACCCGGGTATCGGTGTCCATCAACGCCAGCTCGATGAACTGCTCGTAAGGCGAGTTGCCGTTGGGCGTAAACAGGGCGGCGACCTGGGGGAACAGGGGCTGGAACAGCCCGTATTCGCGCAGCAGTTTGTAGGTGGCGAGACCGTCACCGGCCAGGAACAGCTTGAGGGTCTCCTCGAACAGACGGGCGGCCGGAATATCCTGCAGCAGCGGCGCCAGTTCCCGGATGGGGGCGGCGGTGCGCGGGCTTATGGTCATCTCCAGCTTGGCGGCGAAGCGCACGGCGCGCAGCATGCGCACCGGATCTTCCCGGTAGCGGGTCTCGGGGTCACCGATCAGCTCCAGCTTGCGCTCGGCAAGATCCTCGATGCCACCCTCGAAGTCGTGCAGGGTGAAATCCTTGGCGCTGTAGTAGAGGGCGTTGACGGTAAAGTCACGGCGCTCGGCATCCTCTTCTATGGTGCCGTAGACGTTGTCGCGCAGCAGCATGCCTTCATCAGACTGGGCCGACACGTGCTTGCTGGTATTGACCTGATGGTGGTGACCACGGAAGGTAGCCACTTCGATCACGTCACGACCAAAGACGATGTGGGCCAGGCGGAAACGACGGCCGATCAGGCGGCAGTTGCTGAACAACGCCTTGATCTGCTCCGGCGTGGCATCGGTGGCGATGTCGAAATCCTTTGGCGTTCTCCCGAGCAGAATATCCCGGACGCCACCACCCACCAGGTAGGCTTCGTAGCCCCCCTTGTTCAGGCGGTAGAGCACCTTGAGCGCATTCTCGCTGATCTCTTTGCGCGAGATGGGGTGCTGGTCACGGCTCAAGGTTCGGCGTTGACCGGCGACACGGGCTGGAATGGGAGACTCCATCGACTGCTCGCCGTCTTCCTTGCCGAGCACCTTGCGGCAAAAGTTTGCGATCTGGGAAAAAATGGTACACCTCTTCATGACTTCAAATTGACGGGAGGCCAAAAAATAGCGGCCTATCATAGCTCAGGCCCGACCAAATGAGAAACGCTGCGGTCTGCTTCCCCGATTCGGGCCCGGTCGTACAAGGAACGACGCTTTCAGTTCCCCGGGTTCTGGCCTGCTCAAATGAGAAGCGCGGCGGCCTGCTTTTGCTCCGGGGGCCTGCTTATCTGGCCCCCAGCACTATCTTCTGCTGGCGGGGAACCCGGGCCAACTGCCAATGGGCAATGCCCCAGGCGATGATCTCGTCGACGGTATTCTCTCTCAGGCAAGGCGGCGGGCACTGGCCGAGGAACGCGAGGGCCTGCCACAGGGCGGGCCTGACGTCATCCTGTGCCAGCGCCGGAGCATGGTTCTGCTTCGACAGCTTGTTGCCATCCGCCAGCACCGCCAGCGGCAGGTGCACCCAGGCGGGGACATCAGCCCCCAGGGTCTGGTAGAGGGCAATCTGGCGCACCGTGGGCTCCAGCAGATCGGCGCCGCGCACTATCTCTGTGATGCCGCTGTCCATGTCATCCACCACCACCGCCAGGTTGTAGGCATAAAGCCCGTCCCGGCGGCGCACGATGAAGTCCTCCTCGGCGAGCGCCGCAGGCACCGCAATATGGCCCTGCAACTCATCTTCGAAGTGGTAGACGGGATTATGCTGGCGCAGGCGGGCGGCGCAGCCCTCTGCCGTCAGCCCCAGGGTGCGGCAGTGGCCGTTGTAGAAGCCGCCCGCCACCATGATCTCGCGCCGGGTGCAGCGGCACCAGTAGAGATCCCCGGCCCGATAGAGCTGATCGATGATCTCGTCATAACGGCCGTGGCGCGCGCTCTGATACATCACCTCCCCATCCCAGCCGAGGCCATGGGCCTCCAGGGTCTGGAGGATGAGCCCGCTGGCCCCGGCCATCTCCCGCGGCGGATCTATGTCCTCGATGCGTACCAGCCAGCGCCCCTGCTGCGATCTCGCCTGCAAGAAGCTGCCAAGGGCGGCGACCAGGGAGCCGAAGTGGAGCGGACCGGACGGGGAGGGGGCGAAGCGACCGATATGGGGTCGAACAGGGGAGGAGGGAGTCATGGCCATGGAAATTCGGGTAGACGATGCATTGAGGCTGCATTCTGGGATGGTCGTGGGAAAAGCTCAATAAAAAAGGGAGCCTGCGAGCTCCCTTTTTTTGTCCATGTCGATGGGCGGCATCAGCCAGCCATCTGTTTTTCCTTGATTTCAGCCAGCGTCTTGCAGTCGACACAGAGGTCGGCGGTCGGACGGGCTTCCAGACGACGAATACCGATTTCGATACCGCAATGTTCGCAGTAACCAAAGTCGTCTTCTTCGAGCAGCAGCAAGGTCTTTTCGATCTTCTTGATCAGCTTGCGTTCACGGTCGCGGGTGCGCAGTTCGAGTGCGAACTCTTCTTCCTGCGCGGCGCGATCGACCGGATCCGGGAAGTTTGCAGCCTCATCCTTCATGTGGTCGACGGTGCGGTCAACTTCCTGCATCAGTTGGTTGCGCCAGGCTCCCAGGATCTTGCGAAAATGTACCTTTTGTTGGTCATTCATGTACTCCTCACCGGCTTTTACCTGGTAAGGCTCTACACCCGCAATGGCCAGGGGGCCCAGAGATTTCCTGTTTTCGCCTGTTGGCATGCCCTGTCTCCTAATTCAGCACGCTACCCGTGCCATCCATAAATTGAGGGCGGTATCTATAGCAGAAGGGTCAACGGGAGGCAAACAAGCCTTGTCAATAATGTTACCCACTCCAGCATTTATTCTCAGCCCTCGGGTAGCAGATGGTCAGATTCAAATGGAATAAAATCTTGAGCCACCATGCCCTGCACCCCAACATGGGGGCGATAGCATAAAATTTCAACCCCTGCCGCCATCGCCTGCTCAACAAGCTGACTATAGTGCGGATCTATATGGGCTGCAGGGCGCATTCTCGCGATGCCGGAGTGCAAAACCATGAACAGCAGCACGGCTCTGTGCCCGGCCGCCTTCATGGCCATCAATTCACGCAAGTGCTTGGCGCCACGTGCGGTGACCGCATCGGGAAAGTAGCCCATGCCCGCTTGTTCCCGCTCGTCGAGCAGGGTGACGGATTTCACCTCTATGTAACAACTTGGCCTGTGATCGTCTTCCAGCAACAGGTCGATGCGGCTGTTCTCCTCCCCGTATTTCACCTCGGTGCGCAGCCTGGCATAACCCGCCAGCGGCGCCAGCGCCTCTTGCTCGATGAGCTCCCGGGCGATCTGGTTGGCCCGCGCCGTGTTGACGCAGATGAAGTGGCCCGCCGGGCTCTGTGCTATCTCCCAGCTGTGGGCCAGCTTGCGCTTGGGGTTGTTCGAGGTGGAGTACCAGACCCGGGTGCCCGGATCGGCACAACCCGTCATGGCGCCGGTATTGGCGCAGTGGATGGTGATGGTCTCACCATCGGCCAGCTGCACATCGGTGAGGAAGCGCTTGTAGCGGGCGATGAGCAGACCGGATTGCAAAGGGGGATCGAAGATCATGGGGTCAGCTCCTCGCTGTTGGTCTCTTTGATGCGGGCACGCAGGGGCCAGCAGGCGAGCGGCTCGTAGTGGACCCCGTCCGGCGTGCTGACGGACTGGTAGAGGCAGAAGCTGTCCGCCTGCAGCACAAGATCGGGGGCGGGCAGCGCTTCCGGGGCCTCGCCGGCCTTGCGCGACAGGGTGACGTGGGGGCGGTAGCCCTGTTCCCCGTTGCCAAGCCCCAGCTTCTCGCCGTGGCGACGCAGGGCCCTGGCCAGCACGTTCAGCTCGTTTGGCCACTCGCTGGGCCCCACCCAGGCAGCCCTGGCACGCTGAAACCAGCCGGTCTGATCCAGATGGACGCTGAAAGGGGGACAGCGCTGCTGTGCGGCGGCGGCGATCAGCCTGTCCCGAGTGGCCTCGTCGGCCTCACCGAGAAAGGCCAGGGTCAAATGCAGATTGCGTTCGGACACCGGCAGGCCGGGCCAGGGACGCCGTTCGCGCCAGTCGATCAGGGCGGGGGCAAGCTGGTGCAGGGGCAGGGCAAAGAAGAGTCTGGGCATGCGCAGCGTCGGTCCTCGTGGTACTCACATGAAAGGGCCATTCTATGGCAGCTCGTCTGCGGATGTCTCCTGGTCGCGTCTCGCGCTTGTCCGGGCGGGCTGAGAGCTCCCCGGGTCTGCCCCAACCGGTTGGCGCGCATCCGGCACGGCTGCTGACGGTGGGTGGCTGGCTGTGGCAGAATGGGCGCCGTTTTCCTGGTCATCACAGAAGGTCTTCGCCGTTTTGTCCCAACTCCCCATAGTCTCTGTGCTGCCCGAGCTGTTTGATGCCATCGACAGCCACGCCAGCGTGATACTGCAGGCCCCCCCGGGGGCGGGCAAGTCGACCCTGCTGCCCCTGGAGCTGGTGCGCCTAAACCGGCTGCCCGGCCGCATCATCATGCTGGAGCCCAGGCGCCTCGCGGCCCGCAACATAGCGGGCTTCTTGGCGCGCCAGCTCGGGGAGAAGGTGGGGGAGCGCATCGGGCTGCGAGTGCGCGGCGAGAGCCGGGTCAGTGGCCAGACCCGGCTCGAGATAGTCACCGAGGGGGTGCTGACCCGGATGTTGCAGCAAGACCCTGAGCTTGCCGGGGTGTCGCTCGTCATTTTCGATGAATTCCACGAGCGCAGCCTGCATGCCGATACCGCACTGGCCTTCGCCATCGAGAGCCAGCAGGGGCTGCGTGACGATCTCAAGCTGCTCATTATGTCCGCCACCCTGGAGGGCATGGCGCTCGAGAGCCTGTTGCCGGACGCCCCTGTGATCCGCTCCGAGGGGCGCGGCTTTCCCATCGACTACCACTACCGCCCCGCCAATCGCCAGCAGTGGCTGGAGCCCCAGGTGGGCGCCGTGGTGCTGGAGGCGCTGGCGGCCCACGGGGGCAGTGCCCTGGTGTTCCTGCCGGGGCAGGGGGAAATAGAGCGGCTCGCCCAGTGGCTGGAGGGGCGCCTGCCGGATGACGTGCGCCTCGCCCCCCTCTACGGCCGCCTCGACATGGCGGCCCAGCAGGCGGCCATAGAGCCCGCCCCGGCGGGGAGTCGCAAGCTGGTGCTCACCACCAATGTGGCGGAGACCTCCCTCACCATAGAGGGGGTATCCGTGGTCATCGACAGCGGGCTGGAGCGGCGCGCCACCTTCGATCTGAGAAGCGGCGTCACCCGGCTGGAGACCCGTCAGATTGCCAGGGCCTCCGCCACCCAGCGGGCAGGCCGTGCCGGCCGTCTCGGCCCCGGGGTCTGCTACCGGCTCTGGAGCAGCGAAGTGCAGGAGCGCCTCGCCGAGCAGAGTCCGCCGGACATCCTCACCCAGGAGCTGACCGGTCTGCTGCTGGACGCCGCCCAGTGGGGCGCCAGGGTGGAGAGCCTGCCGCTGCTCGACATGCCCCCTGCGGCGGCGGTGGCGAGCGCCCGGCGCCTGCTGGTGGCCCTGGGGGCCATGAAGGCGGAGGGTGAGCAACAACTCACCCCGGCCGGCCGCACCATGGCCGCCTTCGGCACTCATCCACGTCTGGCGCGCATGTTGTTGCGGGCCCGGGAGCTGGAGGCCGAGGGTCTGACAGGGATTGTCGCCGATGGGGCTTTCCTGGTGGCGCTGCTGGAAGAAGATCTGCGAGGATCTGAGCGCCTTTCCGTGCTCTTCCATCGTCGTCTGGGGGCCCTGCGTCAGGGGGCAGCCCGCTGGTTCGAGCGCCTTGGCGCAAGGCCTGCGACCGCCCAGGGTCAGTGGCTGGGGCTGCTGTGCGCCCTCGCCTGGCCGGACCGGATCGGCAAGCTGCGCAGTGGCAGCCGCTATCAACTCAGTGGTGGGATCGGCTGCGATCTGGTAGAAGGTCACCCATGTCAGGGACAAGGGGCCCTGATCGCCATAGAGATGGGGCAGAACGATCGCGGCAGCCGCATCTTCATCGCCGAGCCGGTGGCGCTGGACGAGCTGGTGCGCCAGCTGCCGGAGCTGGTGAGCGAGCGCCAGTGGTTCGACTGGGACGAGCGGGAAGAGCGGGTGCGGGCCGAACGCCAGCAGGTGATCGGCGAACTGGTGCTCGGCCAGCGACCGTTGACGGATCTCTCTGACGAGCAGAAGGGGCGCTGCCTGTTGCAGGGCATTCGTCGCAAAGGGCTGCACGTGCTGCCCTGGGACGAGGGCAGCGAAGGCTTGCTGGCCCGATTGCGCTGCGCCCGCGACTGGTTGCCCGACGAGGGCTGGCCCGCCATGGACGACGAGAGTCTGCTGGCCCGGCTGGAGGAGTGGCTCTTGCCTGCCCTGAGCGGCATGACCCGGCTGGAGCAGCTCAAGAGGCTCAACCTCTCCGATCTGCTGCGCCAGTCCCTGCCCTGGCCCTTGCCAAAACGGCTGGACGAGGCGCTGCCGAGCCACTTCAGCGCGCCGACCGGCAGCCGGGTGCGGATCCGCTATCAGCCGGGGCAGGCCCCGGTGATCCCGGTGCGCATTCAGGAGATGTTCGGGCAGGGCACGACCCCCTGCGTGGCCGATGGCCGGGTGCCCCTGGTGGTGGAGCTACTCTCTCCGGCCCAGCGACCGCTGCAGATCACCGCCGATCTCGCCGCCTTCTGGGCGGGATCCTACGAGCAGGTGAAGAAAGAGATGAAGGGTCGTTACCCCCGCCACTACTGGCCGGACAACCCCCTGGAGGCCATGCCGACCAAGGTCACCAAGAAGAAGATGGGGATCTAGGTTGGTGCTGAGCCTAGCTAAGCCCAACTCCAGCAGACGGCCCTGGCCCTCTCCCAGAGGGAGAGGGAACCGATCGAGCTTGGTGTTTGCTCCCTTCTCCTCTCCCTTTTTCAAAGGCATGGGAGAAGGGTTGGGGATGAGGGGTTGGCATCCATTTGTCTGGCGAATGTCTGGCGAAATGAAACCCAGGATCCAGGTTCGATTGGTTAAGCCAGATCGGACGTTCGCGAATGCGACATAACAAGTAGAAAGGAAAGCAAAGAGGATTTATGGCAACCCAACGACGCAAGAGCCCTCCCAAGAAGGCAGCTCCCAAACGCACCATCTGGCGCAAGCTGTTCTGGCTTGGCTTCAAGCTCTCCCTGGTGGTGGCGGCCTTTATGGTGGTGTTCGGCATCTACCTCGATACCAAGGTGCGCGAGCGCTTCGATGGCGAGAAGTGGCAGTTGCCCGTGATGGTCTACAGCCGCCCGCTGGAGCTCTACCCCAGCCAGCGCCTCTCCCAGACCCAGATGCTGCGCGAGCTCAACATGCTGAGCTACAAGCAGGTGCGTCAGCCCCACACCCCGGGGGAGTACGCGGTCAACGGCAATCGCATCGAGCTGGTACGCCGTCCGTTCGAGTTCCATGACGGCGCCGACGGCGCCCGTGGCCTGCGTCTCACCTTCAACGGTGCGCGGCTGGAGGGGATCCAGTCTCTGGAGAACCAGCGTCAGCTAGGTTATGCCCAGATGGACCCTGTGCTGCTTGACCGCCTCAACACCGAGGACAGGGAGGATCGCCTGCTGGTACGCATCGCCGAGGTGCCGGACAGTCTGCTGGTGACCCTGCTGACCACCGAAGATCGCGATTTCTATCAGCACGGCGGCGTCTCGCCGGTGGCCATCATGCGTGCCATGGTAGCCAATGTGCTGGCGGGCCGCACAGTGCAGGGGGGCAGCACCCTCACCCAGCAGCTCGCCAAGAACTTCTTCCTGACCCGGGAGCGCAGCCTGTGGCGCAAGGCACAGGAAGCCTATATGGCGGTGCTCATCGACTACCGCTACAGCAAGGACGAGATCCTGGAGGCCTACCTCAACGAGGTCTACCTGGGGCAGAACTTCTCGCAAGGGGTCTATGGCTTCGGGCTCGCCTCCTACTTCTACTTCGGCATTCCGGTCAACGAGCTGGACATCGATCAGGTGGCCCTGCTGGTGGGCATGGTGAAGGGGCCTTCCTATTACGATCCCTGGCGCTTCCCCGAGCGGGCCAAGGCGCGCCGGGATCTGGTGCTGAAACTGCTGATGGAGCACGGCAGCCTGACTCAGGCCGAGTATGAGCTGGCCAGCAAGCAGCCCCTTGGCATCATCACCCGGGGCCAGATGAGCTATGGCCGTACCCCGGCCTTCATGGGGCTGCTCAAGCGGGAGATCCAGAACCGCTTCGGCCCGGATCTGCTCAAGCAGTCCGGCCTCAAGATCTTCACCAGCCTGGATCCCATCGCCCAGCACGCCGCCGAGCAGGCGGTCGAGACCGGCCTCGCCACCATCGAGAAGCAGCGCGGCAAGAAGAAGCTGGAGGCGGCCATGGTGGTCTCCGACTGGCACAAGGGCGAGGTGGTCGCCATGGTGGGGGGGCGGGATCCCCGTTACGCCGGCTTCAACCGTGCGCTGGATGCCCGTCGTCAGATAGGCTCCCTGGTGAAACCGGCTGTCTATCTCACCGGTCTCTCCAACGGCCTGACCCTGGGCACACCGCTCAAGGATCAGCCGATCCGCATCCGCGGCCAGGATGGCCAGATCTGGACGCCGCAGAACTACGATCGCAAGTTCCGCCAGAGCGTGCCGCTGATGGAAGCGCTCGCCAGCTCCCTCAACGTGCCGACCGTCAACCTGGGTCTGCAGGTGGGGCTCGACAAGGTGGTGGACACCCTGCACAAGCTGGGGGTCCAGCAGGAGATCCAGCCTTATCCTTCCCTGGTGCTGGGGGCGGTGGCGCTCTCGCCCATGGAGGTGAACCAGATGTACCTGCCCATCGCCAACCAGGGGCTGACCCAGCCGCTGTCGGCCATTCGCGCCGTGGTAAACAGCGATGGCAGCCAACTCTATCAGCATGACGAGACCGCCAAGCGGGTGACGGATCCCCAGGCCAGCTGGCTGACCCTGTTCGCCATGACCAAGACGGTGAGCCAGGGCACGGCCCGGGCGCTCGGCGCCAAGTTCCCCGGTGCCACCATGGCCGCCAAGACAGGGACCACCAACGAGCTGCGGGACTCCTGGTTTGCCGGTATGGACAACAACGAGCTGGTGAGCGTCTGGGTCGGCCGGGATGACAACCAGCCCGCCGGGCTGACCGGGGCCAGCGGTGCCTTGCAGTTGTTCAGCGGCTACATGAGCCAGCGCGGCGTCAACAGCCTGGGGCTGAAGATGCCGGAAGGGGTGAGCTGGGCCAGCTTCTCCCGCAGCAGCGGCGCCCGAGTTGCCAGCGACTGTCCCGGCAGCCTGCAGGTGCCGGCCAAGCTGGCTGGGCTGGGGGAGCCCATGAGCTGCGCCAGCCCTGTCTCCAACCCGGTCAACGCGCTGGATCAGTGGTTCGGCGGCTTCTTCAACTAACGAGAACGGGCAGCCTGGCTGCCCGTTTTACAAGGATTGCCATGACACTTCCCTTGCTCGGCGGCATTCACCACGTGGCCATCATCGCCAGCGACTATGAGCGCTCGCGCCACTTTTACCACCAGGTGCTGGGGCTGCCCATACTGGCGGAGACCCTGCGGGAGGCCCGTCACTCCTGGAAGCTGGATCTGGCGCTGCCGGATGGCAGCCAGCTGGAGCTGTTCAGCTTTCCGGCCCCGCCGCCGCGCCCCTCCAGGCCGGAGGCGTGCGGCCTGCGGCACCTGGCGTTTCGGGTGCAGGTGCTCGATCCCGTCATCGCCCATCTGGAGCGCCACGGGGTGGCCGTGGAGCCGGTGCGGGTGGACGAGCTGACCGGCAGTCGCTTCACCTTCTTCGCAGATCCCGACGGCCTGCCGCTGGAGCTCTACGAGGTCGATGCCGGGCCGGCATGAGCGGGCTTTGCCGCAACATGAGTGCGTAAAAAGCCGCCCGGCGAACACCGGGCGGCTTTTTCATGGGGTCAGGTGTTCATCACGCCGTGGTCAGCAGGGCCACGGCGACGGCCATGATCAGGATGCCGACCCAGCCGACGGGCTTGAGACGCTCGCCAAACAGCAGCAGGCCGCCGAGGGCGGTGCCCAGGATGCCGATGGCACCCCAGGTGGCATAGGCCACGGCGAGATCTATCCTGCCAGTGCTCACCGCTTCCGAGAGCAGGGTAAAGGCGCAGAGCACCAGCAGTATGCCGAGCATGCCCCAGCCCTTGTGACGAAAACCGAGGGAGCGGTTGATGGCCATGTTGGCCCCCACATCCAGCAGGGCGGCGCCCAGGACGATGATCAACGGGTGCATGGGAGCTCCTTGGCAGGGGTGGTGTCAACCGGCTCGGCATGGGTTTCCCCCAGGGTCACCATAACAATGCCCACTATTGCCAGCGCCAGCCCGACCCACTCCTGCACACTCAGCTCATGGCCAAGGAACAGCACTGAGACGGCGGTGATCAGGGCGATTCCCAGCCCTTCCCAGAGCGCGAACGCAATACCAATGGAGATTATTTTGGCGGCCTTGGCCAGCAGCAGGTAGGAGAGGGCGATGAGGAGCCACATCGGCAGATAGTTGAGCCAGCCGGCCTCACTCTCCGGGATCAGGGCCATGGTGGAGGTGCCTGCCACCTCGGTCAGGATGGCGCCCGTCAGGAAGAGGCGGGCCAAAAGCAGGGGACTGAATAACATGGGGTTTCCTTCTGTTGCTACGACGAGGGAGAGGATAGCCGCGGCTGGGCAAGACCCGGGTATCGCTGAGCGTCGATAATTCTGGCGCTGACGGTTTGCCTTGGGGGAGGGGCGCGGCGTAAGGTGAGGATGGAACAAGCTGCCACCAGAGCGCGATCATGAAGCTTTATCAGATACAACTCTTTGTAGAATCAGCAGACAGTGGTTCGATTGCCAATGCCGCCAGACGCCTTGGCAAGAGCCGGAGTGCCGTCAGCACGGCGATCGCCGCCCTGGAAGTGGAGCTTGGCGTCGACCTTTTTGAACGAGGGGCCAACCAGAGCCGATTGACCGAGATAGGGGAACAGGTGCTGGACGACTGCCGGCGGCTGCTGCAGGCGGCCAACAGCCTCAAGCTCAAGTGCGAGCACCACGCCTCGGGCGCCGAGGTGGCGCTCAGGGTGGCGCGGGATGACGCCATCCCCGAGCCGGTCTGGCGCGAGATGCTGGGGGCGCTGCGCCACCAGTTTCCCGGCACCAGCATCTCTCTGGTGCTGGCTTCGCCCCCCGAGCTGCCAGCCCTGGTGGAGGAGGGGTTCGTGGATGCCGCCTTCGGTCTCATCACCGAGGATCAGGAGCGCAGCGGCCTCAACATAGAGGTGCTCAACCCCATCCGCACCCTGATGGTGGTGGCGCCAAGCCACCCGCTGGCGGGGTTGAAGCGGGTGCTGCAGCAGGATCTCACCGATCAGACCCAGGTCACCCTCTCCTATGTGGACGAGTTCTCGGTCAAGAGCCTGCTCCCCATCGGCGGCCAGCACATAGGGTTGTCGAGCTTCGAGCTGATGCGGGATGCTGTGCTGGACGGCCTCGGCTGGGCTGTGTTGCCCTCACCGCTGATCCAGAGCCAGCTGCGCCAGGGGGAGCTGCTGACCCTGAAGCACAAGTTCAGTCTGCAGTGGCGCGATTACGGGGTCTATCTGTCGGAGAATGCCCATCACGGCAAGGTGCTGGCCTGGCTGAAGAAGGCCATCGAGGCCTATCTCGAACCCTTCGAGTAGCCCCTTTCAGGGAGGAGAACGACAACAGGGGCCGCTGGCCCCTGTTGTTTGAGACGGCTGGAGATCAGCGCAGGGCGTGACGGGGGGCGGGCTGGCGCTGGCGAAAGGGCAGCAGGAGCAGGCTGAGCAGCAGATCCCCCAGCAGGGAGGCGAGCAGTCCCACCGCCACACCACAGAAGATGGCGGCCTGCTTGAGGGGCACCACATAGCCGTAGTTGCGCAGGGTGTCCTGCCAGAGCATGGGGTCCGCCTGCGACAGCAGGTGGGAGAGCTGCAGGTACCAGGGCTGACCCTGGAAGGCGCGCTCCTGCTGCAGGTGGCGCTGCTGGCTCACCAGCTGCTGCAGGCTGGTGGCATCCTGGGTGAAGACGGGATCCTGGCTGGCGCCGTAATGGGCGACCAGGGCGTCGAGATCGCCGCCAAAGTGCTGATCCGCGGTGCGCTGGAAGGGTGCCAAGCTGAGGCTGGCCTGCTGCAGGCGCGCATCCAGCCGCTGGTAGTAGAGATCGACGATCCCCGGTATCTGCACGCCCGCCAGCAAACCGAGGGCAAACAACATCATGCGAAGGTAGCTGCGCATAGCCATCATCCTGAGTAAAAAGAGCCTCATACTAGCCGCAAGCCCCTGGCGCGCCAAGGTGGTGCAGGTTGCTCCCGGATCCGGGGGGTGGCAGGGCGGGTACAAACAAGATTCAATAGGGTATTTTTTTGTTACATGAATTCTTACATTTTTGTGATTCAAGTCACCGGGAGGCTGACCTAGAATCACCGCTTTTTGAAGGAAGACTCGGCATGAGCAAGTTCATACCTCTCTATCTGATCGGGGGCCTGATTGCCCTCAGTTGGGCTGCCCTGCCGGGTCATGGCCCCTGGGATCACTGGGATCTCGCCACCTTCCAGCTGGTCAATGGCTGGCTGGGCCAATCCGTCCGCTGGGTCGATCTGGTGGCCATCACCAACAATCGCCTGTTCGATCTGGTCGCCCTGGGCTGCATGGGACTGATCCTGGCCACCTGCTTCTTCCGGGCCCAGGGTGAGGCGCGCCGTCGCCTGGTGGCCATGGGGATCGTCATGTTGCTGGGGGCCCTGGTGATCAATCAGCTCGGCCACCTGCTGCCGGTCAGCCGTCCCAGCCCGACCCTGACGGTGGACGGGGCGCTGCGGCTGACCGAGCTCAGCGCCATCCCGACCAAGGACTCTGCCGGCGACAGCTTTCCCGGGGATCATGCGCTGTTCCTGATGATCTTCGCCGGTTTTGCCCTGCGTTACCTGCCGCGCCGGGCCGCCGTGATCGCCGTGCTGATGGTGCCCCTGTTCTCGGCCCCCCGCATCCTCGCCGGTGCCCACTGGCTGACGGACGTCTATGTCGGTGCCCTCTGCCTCGCCCTCATCTGCCTGCCGCCCTTTCTGCTGACCCCACTGTCGGATCGGCTGATCGACCGCCTGGTTCCCAGGCTGCCCCGCTGGATCTCCTGAGGCCGTTGCGGCCTAGGTGACGAAAGGCAATAAAAAGAAGGCGGGTGACCGCCTTCTTTTGCTTATGCCCATCGGTGCTGTGGTCGTCGCGAAATGACCAGGACTACGCCCGATGAGTGCGGGCTTGCGCCCTCAACGACAAGTATTGGCAGAGTCATTCGAGCTTTACCATCAGAAACTGACGGGGCCAAACGTTTGCATCCGATGAAAGCGTGATCCAGACCAGGATTTTTTCTGTGGGCTGCCTTAGAATCGCCGCCCGTTGCTGGAGGTCCCCCTATGCTTGTCACTTTTCTGCGCCTGTTGTTTATCGGTTGCGCCCTGGTCTTTATCTTCATGCTGGTTCACGCCTGGTGGCACAAGCGGCGCCGGGGCGAGCTGGAGTCCACCCCCTTCTGGCCGGTGGCGGCCATCGGCTTCGTCGCCAACTTTCTCGACACCCTTGGGGTCGGCAGCTTCGCGGTCAAGACCGCCTGCTACAAGCAGTTCAAGCTGATCGACGATCGCCTGCTCCCGGGCACCCTCAACGGTCAGTGCGTGCTGCCGACCGTGACCCAGTCCCTCATTTTCATCGGCGTGGTCAAGGTGGATCCGCTCACCCTCATCAGCATGATGGCCGCCGCCGCCGCGGGCGCCGCCTGGGGTGCCCGTCATGTGGCCTCGTTCGATCGCCAGACCATCAGGCTGGTGATGGCGGTCTCCCTGCTGGTGGTGGCCGGGCTCATCTTCGCCGGGCTGCTGGGGCTCTTCCCCTTGGGCGGCGAGGCCATGGGGCTCAGTGGCTACAAGCTGGGAATAGCCCTGCTCGGCAACTTCCTGTTCGGTGTGCTGATGAATGTGGGCATAGGGCTGTTCGCCCCCTGTATGACGCTGGTCTATCTGCTGGGGATGAACCCGCTGGCGGCCTTCCCCATCATGATGGGGTCCACCGCCGTGCTCAGCGTCTTCTCGGCGGGCACCTTCATCCGCAAGGGGGCCTTCGATGCCAGGGCCGTGCTGGCGGTGGCTCTCTTCGGCCCCATCGGTGTGGTGCTGGCGGCCATGCTGGTACAGTCCATGGACATGGAGATGCTCAAATGGCTGGTGGCCTTCATCGTCATCTACACCTCCTGGACCATGTACGCCTCCTGGCAGGCGGCGCGTCGTCAGCCCGAGTCTCAGCTTGCCGGTGCCGCCAGTTAGTCGACGGCCAGAGGCTGGTGAAGGCTTATCCGGTCCGCCTGATCCG
Organism: Aeromonas sp. DSM 116730; assembly: GCF_046581335.1. NCBI lineage: Bacteria > Pseudomonadati > Pseudomonadota > Gammaproteobacteria > Aeromonadales > Aeromonadaceae > Aeromonas > Aeromonas sp. DSM 116730. The sequence continues at coordinate 768,982 of NZ_CP144265.1, forward strand.
GCCATGCCGCCTGGTGAGCGGCGCTTGCTGCGGGGCCGCCGCTGGCCGCTGGCTGGAGGCGACCAGTGCGGCCTCGGCCTTGGCCCCGAGGAAGACATAGAGCCCCAGTGCCAGCAGCAATCCCACGGCGCAGCCCATCACCCCCACCGCAGGCCAGAGCAGTTCGTTCTGGCCGAGGGATCCCTTGAACAGCAGCAAGAGCCCCTCGATGGAGACAGCGATCAGGATGGCGGCGATGAAGCGGGTGATGGTGCGGCGAATGGCGCTGTGGCGGAAGATGTCCTTATGCAGCAGCACCTCTTCCTCCAATATGGTCTTGCCCAGATCGAACACCGCCAGGGCCAGGGTCAGGAAGATGATGGCGCTGAAGGCGCCGAGCCGGTTCTGCTGGGTACCGCACAGCAGCAGATAGAGCTGCTCTAGGCCATGCCAGATCAGGGTTCCCACGATGAGAAACAGCGCCAGGCTCAGGATCACGTAGACGGCCCTGAACCAGGGGATGGCGCGGCGCCGCTCCCTGTCCCCCATCAGCCAGGCGATCAGCTGATGCAGATTGATCTCAAGCTCGCGGCCATGGCCCTGCACCTTCAGTCGCAGTTGCCCCTGCGGGGCCGGAATGGGGGGAAGGATCCCCGCTCTTGCCTGGCTCTCGCCCAGGCTCTGCACGTTCAGCACGAAGGGATAGGCCTTGAGGGCTTCCTGGGGGAGGGTGAGCAGCCCCAGCAACAGGGGGGTCAACTCGGTCTCGTACTCCTGATAGCGCCGCAGCACGTCTATGGGGCTCATCTCTGCCATATGGACCTCGGTCAAGTGGGCTCCTGAATAAAGCAGTGCAAATAGTGGGCCCGCTTTATGACAGCCAATGTGGTGGTGGATGCACCAGCAAGTGGCAAACACCGGCGAGAAGAGAGAAAGGTCTGCACCAGAAGGGGGCTCTGGCAGGGCGAGACGACAGAGGTAACAAAAAAGGGCCCTTCACGGGCCCTTGGTTCATTCCGGCAGGGCTCAGCCCGCCAGTTTGGCGAAGCTGCGCTCGGCGGCGGCCAGGGTGTGTTCAATCTCCTTGTCGCCGTGGGCCAGTGACAGGAAGCCCGCCTCGTAGGCGCTCGGCGCCAGATAGACACCCTCTTCCAGCATCAGATGGTAGAAGCGCTTGAAGCGTTCCATGTCGCAGCGGGTCACCTGCTCATAGCGGGTGATCTCGGTCTCTTCGGTGAAGAAGAAGCCGAACATGCCGCCCACATAGGTGATGGCGAGCGGGATGCCATGTTTGGCAGCGGTGGCTTTCAGCCCTTCCGCCACCCGGGCCGTCTTGGCGCTCAACTGCTCATAGAGACCCGGCTCCAGCAGCAAGTCCAGCATGGCCAGACCCGCAGCCATGGCCACAGGGTTGCCGGAGAGGGTGCCCGCCTGATAGACGGGGCCGGTCGGGGCTATGTATTGCATCACCTTCTTCTTGCCGCCGAAGGCGCCCACCGGCATACCGGCCCCGATGATCTTGCCGAGGGTGGTGAGGTCGGGATCTATGTTGTAGTAACCCTGGGCGCCGCGCAGGGAGACCCGGAAACCGGTCATCACTTCGTCCAGGATCAGCAGGGCGCCAAACTCGTCACAGATGGCGCGCAGCCCTTCCAGGAAGCCGGGCACCGGCGGGATGCAGTTCATGTTGCCCGCCACCGGCTCGACTATGATGCAGGCGATCTCGCTGCCGTACTGGGTGAAGGCTTCTCGCACCGAGTCCAGATCGTTGAACACACAGGTGAGAGTGTGCTTGGCAAAGTCGGCCGGTACGCCCGGGCTGTTGGGCTGGCCCAGGGTCAGTGCGCCGGAACCTGCCTTCACCAGCAGGGAGTCGGCGTGGCCGTGGTAGCAACCCTCGAATTTGACGATCTTGTCGCGGCCGGTGTAGCCGCGGGCGAGGCGGATGGCGCTCATGGTGGCTTCGGTGCCGGAGTTGACCATACGCACCTGCTCCATGGAGGGCACTATCTGGCGTACCTTCTCGGCCATCAGCACTTCGATCTCGGTGGGGGCGCCATAGCTCAGCCCCTTCTCCACCGCCTTGATGACGGCGGCCTTGATGGCCGGGTGGTTGTGACCCAGCAGCATGGGGCCCCAGGAGCCGATGTAGTCCACATAGGCCTGACCGTCCACGTCATAGAGGTAGGCGCCATCGGCGTGATCGATGAAGCGGGGTGTGCCGCCGACCCCATTGAAGGCGCGGACCGGTGAGTTGACGCCGCCCGGAATGGTCTGGCGGGCCTGTTCAAACAGCTGATCTGATTTTGACATGGATCATCCTTAATGGGATTTTGGTCGTCACCCGGGCGCAGGCGGTCGATTGCGGCTCGGCAGGCTGCGGTGGGAGGAGTATGCTTTGCGCTCTCGCCACCCGGACTCCCGGTCTGCACCCGTGATAAATGAAACGGGCCGACTATAGCAGAAAGGCCCTGTGCTGGGCAGCCGAGCCGAGGCCGGGTGTTTCCGACCCTCGTTAGATGAGCGTGAATACCCATGGTGCAACAAGCTATCCCCCCTCGCGAGGCGACCACACAAGGTCGCCCACCTGCCCTGCAGCGCCTGATCCAGCGGGACAAGATGCCGCTGCTGGTGCTCTTGCTGGCCGCCCTGGTCGGTGTTTTGGCCGGACTGGTCTGCGGGTTGTTTGAATCCGGTGTGCACTGGCTGGCCCAGCAGCGGGTCCTGCTGCTGGCCGATCGCCCCTGGTGGCAACTCGGTCTGCTGGGCTTTGGTTTCAGCGCCCTGCTGGGGTTTGTCGGCTACTTCCTCACTCATACCTTCGCCCCGGAAGCGGGCGGCTCCGGCATTCCCGAGATAGAAGGGGCTATGGATGAGTTGCGTCCGGTGCGCTGGTGGCGGGTCTTGCCGGTCAAGTTCTTCGGCGGCATCTGTACCCTGAGCTCCGGCATGGTACTGGGACGGGAGGGGCCCTCGGTGCAGATCGGCGGCAACCTCGGCAAGATGGTGGCGGATATCTTCCGGCTTCCCAAGGAGCATGGTCATGCCCTGTTGGCGGCGGGGGCGGCGGGAGGCCTGGCCGCCGCCTTCAATGCGCCGCTGGCGGGGATACTCTTCGTGATGGAGGAGATGCGGCCGCAGTTTCGTTACTCCTTCCTCGCCATCAAGGCGGTGGGGATCTCGGCCGTCATGGCGACCCTGATGCTGCAGAACATGAAGGGGCAGGCGCCAGTCATCAGTCTGCCCCACTACGATGCCCCGGCCCTGAAGGCGCTCTGGCTCTTCCTCTTCATGGGGGGCTGTTTCGGGGTGCTGGGCTTCGTGTTCAACAAGCTGGTGCTCGCCTGTCAGGATGGCTATCTGGCCCTGCACCAGAACAAACGCCATCGCTTCGTCGCCATCGGCATGCTGGTGGCAGGCACCTTCGGCGTGCTCTCGCTGTTTGCCCCCTCGGTGACCGGTGGGGGAACCGAGCTGATCCCTCACCTGGTGGGGGGCGACTATGCGATGGCGACCCTCTTCCTCATCTTCTCGGTGCGA
>NZ_CP144265.1:777500-3685000 GCF_046581335.1 Aeromonas sp. DSM 116730
ACTCGGAGATAGCTGGTTCTCCCCGAAAGCTATTTAGGTAGCGCCTCGGACGAATACTACTGGGGGTAGAGCACTGTTTGGACTAGGGGGTCATCCCGACTTACCAACTCCATGCAAACTCCGAATACCAGTAAGTAATATCCGGGAGACACACGGCGGGTGCTAACGTCCGTCGTGAAGAGGGAAACAACCCAGACCGCCGGCTAAGGTCCCAAAGTTCTGGTTAAGTGGGAAACGATGTGGGAAGGCTCAGACAGCTAGGATGTTGGCTTAGAAGCAGCCATCATTTAAAGAAAGCGTAATAGCTCACTAGTCGAGTCGGCCTGCGCGGAAGATGTAACGGGGCTCAAACCAGGCACCGAAGCCGCGGATTCACACTTATGTGTGAGTGGTAGGGGAGCGTTCTGTAAGTCTGCGAAGGTGTATCGAGAGGTATGCTGGAGATATCAGAAGTGCGAATGCTGACGTAAGTAACGATAAAGGGGGTGAAAAGCCTCCTCGCCGGAAGACCAAGGGTTCCTGTCCAACGTTAATCGGGGCAGGGTGAGTCGACCCCTAAGGTGAGGCCGAAAGGCGTAATCGATGGGAAGCAGGTTAATATTCCTGCACGACTTGTAATTGCGATGGGGGGACGGAGAAGGCTAGGTGGGCCAGGCGACGGTTGTCCTGGTGAAAGTGCGTAGGTGGTGTTTCTAGGCAAATCCGGAGACACAACACTGAGACACGAGACGAAGCCACTACGGTGGTGAAGCCATTGATGCCCTGCTTCCAGGAAAAGCCTCTAAGCTTCAGATTACAAGTCATCGTACCCCAAACCGACACAGGTGGTCGGGTAGAGAATACCAAGGCGCTTGAGAGAACTCGGGTGAAGGAACTAGGCAAAATAGAACCGTAACTTCGGGAGAAGGTTCGCTCTTGACAGTGAAGTCCCTTGCGGATGGAGCAGTTGGGAGTCGCAGTGACCAGATGGCTGGGACTGTTTATCAAAAACACAGCACTCTGCAAACACGAAAGTGGACGTATAGGGTGTGACACCTGCCCGGTGCCGGAAGGTTAATTGATGGGGTTAGCGCAAGCGAAGCTCTTGATCGAAGCCCCGGTAAACGGCGGCCGTAACTATAACGGTCCTAAGGTAGCGAAATTCCTTGTCGGGTAAGTTCCGACCTGCACGAATGGTGTAACCATGGCCATGCTGTCTCCACCCGAGACTCAGTGAAATCGAATTCGCCGTGAAGATGCGGTGTACCCGCGGCTAGACGGAAAGACCCCGTGAACCTTTACTACAGCTTGGCACTGAACATTGAACCTACATGTGTAGGATAGGTGGGAGGCTTTGAAGGCGTGACGCCAGTTGCGCTGGAGCCGTCCTTGAAATACCACCCTTGTATGTTTGATGTTCTAACGCAGGGCCCTGAATCGGGCTCGCGGACAGTGCCTGGTGGGTAGTTTGACTGGGGCGGTCTCCTCCCAAAGAGTAACGGAGGAGCACGAAGGTTGGCTAATCCTGGTCGGACATCAGGAGGTTAGTGCAATGGCATAAGCCAGCTTAACTGCGAGACGGACAGGTCGAGCAGGTACGAAAGTAGGTCATAGTGATCCGGTGGTTCTGAATGGAAGGGCCATCGCTCAACGGATAAAAGGTACTCCGGGGATAACAGGCTGATACCGCCCAAGAGTTCATATCGACGGCGGTGTTTGGCACCTCGATGTCGGCTCATCACATCCTGGGGCTGAAGTCGGTCCCAAGGGTATGGCTGTTCGCCATTTAAAGTGGTACGCGAGCTGGGTTCAGAACGTCGTGAGACAGTTCGGTCCCTATCTGCCGTGGGCGTTGGATGATTGAAGGGAGTTGCTCCTAGTACGAGAGGACCGGAGTGAACGAACCTCTGGTGTTCGGGTTGTCACGCCAGTGGCACTGCCCGGTAGCTAAGTTCGGAATCGATAACCGCTGAAAGCATCTAAGCGGGAAGCGAGCCCTGAGATGAGTCATCCCTGACCCCTTGAGGGTCCTAAAGGGCCGTTGGAGACCACAACGTTGATAGGTGGGGTGTGTAAGCGCGGCGACGTGTTGAGCTAACCCATACTAATTACCCGTGAGGCTTAACCATACAACACCCAAGAAGTGTTTCTGGCCTTGTAGCAAGTGAACGAACTACTACCTAATTCAGTGATAATGACAAAGCAAACTAGCTAAGTCGTTATTCACGTCAGCTTTCCGAGATTGAAGATTTTGCCTGGCGGCCATAGCGCCGTGGAACCACCTGATCCCATGCCGAACTCAGAAGTGAAACGCGGTAGCGCCGATGGTAGTGTGGCATTCGCCATGCGAGAGTAGGACACTGCCAGGCACCCAATTAGAAGAAACCCCGCTCATCGAGCGGGGTTTTTTATTGCCTGAAAATCAGTGCGTTGACTGATAATTTAGCTCGAACTCTCCCGCGGTTTGACGACATGATCTCCCCGGCCCAAAAAACCAGCCCCTTTTCTGTTCGATATTCATCCATCGGCGCCGAGTGCTGGATATAAAAAGCACAGAATGTGATGACTCTACCTTTCTTGTGATGCCCGCTCTGCTTTAATTCGTCTGCCCAGGTTCGATGGGCCAAGGAATCACAATAATCTGAGGAATGGACACATGTTCAAAAGAACAGTAACGATGATGCTGGCGGCGGGAACCCTGGTATTAGGCGGTTGCGCATCCAATGGCGGTGCAGAGCAGGCGGCAGACAACAGCGACTTCGATGGCAAATCCATCTACCTGCGCGGGGAAATGAACGACTGGATGGCGACCGATGAGAGTAAGGTGGTCAAAGTGGCCGACAAGCTCTACATGGCCAAGGGCACGCTCAAGAAAGAGTGGGCTCCCTACAAGTTCAAGTTCGCCGATACCGGCTGGAGCTGTGGCACCAACTTCGGTTACAAGAGCCCGAGTGACGGTGTCGCCGTGCTGGGCGGAGAGCCTGTGCCGGTCAACCCCTGCTCCAAGTATGAGGACATGAAATTCTCGCCGGATGCCGACGGCGTCTACGAGTTCTATCTGAATATGGCGGGTGAGACGCCGAGCGTGTACGTCAAGAAGCCCTGAGATTCCCTCTCCCGTTAAATTCATCGGGAAATGAACCGGTTAAATGCCCTGGCCCAAATATCTGCTGGCCGGGGCATTTTTTTAGGATAGAATCTGCGCCCCGTGAGAGAGATACTATATGTAGTGTTATCTGGTTGATATGAAGCCTATTGGTTGTGTTTTTGACTCTGTCATGACGTTGTTGCATTCACATAAGGTGGCTTGAAAATGGCTAAATCCAACCCTGTGCTGGAGAGTGGAACCGGCTCTGCCCTCATCCCCATGCAGGAAACCTCCCTCGAGATCTGGGACAGCAAGTATCGCCTCAAGAGCAAGGATGGGACGCCTATCGACGGCACCATAGACGAGACTTATCAGCGGGTCGCCCGTGCGCTGGCGGCGCAGGAGAGCGAGCCCGATGCCTGGTATGAGCCCTTCCTGTGGGCGCTGCGCAATGGCGCCATCCCGGCGGGTCGCATCACCTCCAATGCCGGGGCCTTCGAGCACAAGCCGGCCACCTCGACCATCAACTGCACAGTGTCCGGCACCATCGAGGACTCGATGGATGACATTCTCGGCAAGGTGCACGAGGCCGGCCTGACCCTGAAAGCGGGTTGCGGCATCGGCTATGACTTCTCGACCCTGCGTCCGCGCGGTGCCTTCGTCTCAGGTGCCGGGGCCTATACCTCGGGCCCGCTCTCCTTCATGGATATCTACGACAAGATGTGTTTCACCGTCTCGTCGGCGGGCGGTCGCCGTGGCGCCCAGATGGGCACCATGGATATCCGGCATCCCGACGTGATCGAGTTCATCCAGGCCAAGCGGGAAGATGGTCGCCTGCGCCAGTTCAACCTCTCCCTGCTCATCACCGAAGAGTTCGTCAAGGCGGTGAAGGAGGATGCTCCCTGGCGACTCATCTTCCCCTACACCGCCAAAGAGGTGGAGCAGGATGGCATTGCGCTGGACGATCCCGCTCAGGTGCTCTGGGCCGACTGGCCGAACAAGGAGGGGGTGGTGATCAACGAGCTGGGCCAGGTGGCTTGCAAGGTCTACAAGACCCTGCCCGCGCGCAAGCTGTGGAACGTCATCATGACCTCCACCTATGACTATGCGGAGCCCGGTTTCATCCTGATCGACAAGGTCAATCAGATGAACAACAACTGGTTCTGCGAGGAGATCCGCGCCACCAACCCCTGTGGCGAGCAGCCCTTGCCCCCCTACGGCGCCTGCCTGCTGGGGTCGGTCAATCTGACCAAATTTGTGCGTGACCCTTTTACTGAAAAAGCGGCTTTCGATTGGCAGGCGTTTCGCAAGGTAGTGGCCATCTTCACCCGCATGCTGGACAACGTGGTAGAGATCAACCAGCTGCCGTTACCCAGGCAGCGCGAGGAGATCACCGCCAAGCGCCGTCACGGCATGGGCTTCCTTGGTCTGGGCTCGACCCTCACCATGCTGCAGATAAAATATGGCTCTGCGGCTTCTGTCGCCTTCACCGAGCAGGTCTCCCAGGAGCTGGCCATGACCGGCTGGCAGGAGTCCCTGCGTCTGGCCAAGGAGAAGGGCCCGGCTCCCATCATGGAACAGGAGTTCGAGGTGACCGGCAAGATGCTGCGGCTGCGCCCCGAGATGGCGGCCGATGGCATCAAGGTCGGCGACAGGCTCAAGGGCAAGGTGCTGCATGCGCGCTACAGCCGCTACATGCAACAGGTGGCCGAGGTGGATCCCGCCCTGGTGGCCGCGCTGGCCGAAACCGGTGGTCGTTTCACCCACCACAGCAGCATAGCGCCGACCGGCACCATATCTCTGTCGCTGGCCAACAACGCCAGCAACGGCATAGAGCCGAGTTTCGCCCATCACTACAGCCGCAACGTCATCAAGGCGGGCAAGAAGAGCAAGGAGAGCGTGGATGTCTACTCCTTCGAGCTGCTGGCCTACCGGGAGCTCATCAACGCCGCTGCCATGCCTTACACCGAAGATGATGCCTGCCGTCTGCCGGATTACTTCATCACAGCCGACGACATCAGTCCGGCCCAGCACGTGGACATCCAGGCGGCGGCCCAGCGCTGGATAGATTCGTCCATCTCCAAGACGGCCAACGTACCGACCGACTTCCCGTTCGAGCAGTTCAAGGACATCTACATGTATGCCTCGGACTCCGGGCTCAAGGGCTGCACCACCTTCCGCTTCAATCCCGAGGCCTTCCAGGGGGTGCTGGTGAAGGAGAAGGATCTGGAGAACACTCAGTACGAGTTCACTCTGGAGGATGGCTCCGTCATCACGGTGAAGGGGAACGAAGAGATCGAATACGATGGCGAGCTGCACACCGCCGCCAACCTCTATGACGCCTTGAAAGAAGGCTATTACGGCAAATTCTGAGAACAGATTATGGTCAAGAAGATCGACAGGAAAATCGTCGCCTACAAGGTGAAAACCCGGGATGAGCCGCAAGAATCACCGGCCCCCGAGGATGACGTGGTGCACATGCACGAGACTGTGCTGCGTCCGGAACGGCTGATGGGCACCACCTACAAGCTGAAGACGCCGGAGCATGTCTCCGAGCACTCGCTGTTCATCACCATCAACGACATCATTCTCAACGAGGGCACAGTCCACGAGACGCGCCGTCCGTTCGAGATCTTCATCAACTCCAAGAGCCTGGAACACTACCAGTGGATAGTGGCGCTGACCCGCATCATCTCCGCGGTGTTTCGCAAGGGCGGGGATGTCACCTTCCTGGTGGAGGAGCTGAGATCCGTGTTCGATCCCAAAGGCGGTTACTGGAACAAGGGCAAGTATGTGCCGTCGCTCATCGCCGAAATTGGCAACGTGATCGAGACCCATCTCACCGAGATAGGCATGCTCAAGGCCACCGGGCTGGATGAGCACCAGCAGGCGTTTCTGGCCGAGAAGCAGGCACAGATGCAGGCTGACACCGAGCAGTCAGGCAGCGGCTTCCCGGCCAGTGCGGCGCTCTGCTACAAGTGCCACACCAAGGCGCTGGTGCAGAAGGATGGCTGCATGACCTGCCTCAACTGCGGCGATTCCAAGTGCGGCTGACAGGCGCGGCCTGACAGACAGAAGTGAAAAACGACCGGCCAGAGTGCCGGTCTTTTCATTGCTGCTTTTATGTTCGAACGAGACTGCCTTGCAAGCGATTTGTTGCGCAGCGGTAAAATCGGGCGTAGCGTTGGGGGTAATAAAACTGTCACGGCCGTGTGGTTTCAATGACATCTGAGATTCACACACGTGGCACCTTCAGTGCCAAGGAGGATGCTTATGGACAACACGGACCGAAAGCTGTTTATCCTGGATACCAACGTTCTGCTTCACGAACCCCTCGCCATTTACTCCTTCAAAGAGCACGACGTGCTCATCCCCATGACGGTGCTCGAAGAGCTCGACAACATCAAGGATCGCCAGAAAGACGTCAGCCGTGATGCCAGGGTTGCCATCCGCGCGCTGGAAGATGTGTTTCGCGACGCCAACCCCGAACAGATAGTGCAGGGGGTGGCGCTGGCGGGCGAGGCGAGCGGTCATATCTCCATCTTCAGCGATCACCATCTGCCTCAGGATGCCGAGGTGTTCACCGACAAGGAGGCGGACAACCGCATCATCAACGCGGCCCTCTACCTGCAAAAGCACGAGATGAAACGCCAGGTGGTGCTGGTGACCAAGGACATCAACATGCGCCTCAAGGCCAAGGGGGCTGGCCTTGCCCATGTGGAGGATTATCGCAGCGACCAGCTGATCGACGACATCCGGCTGCTGGCCAAGGGCTTCCAGGTGGTGCCCGGCAGCTTCTGGGAGCGGGTGGGCGAGTGCGACAGCGAGACCCATGGTCGCGACACAGTTCACGTGATCGACTCGAACCTGCTGGAGGGGGTGCACGTCAACCAGTACCTGCTGGACGAGGAGAACTTCTTCGCAGCCAGGGTGCTGAGCCACGATGGCAACAAGATCCGCCTGAAAGATCTGGGCCGCGAGCGACTGATGTCACGCAAGGCCTGGGGGGTGCATCCCAAGAACATCTATCAGGGCATGGCGCTTGATGCCCTGCTGGATCCGCACATCGATCTGGTGATCCTGACCGGCCCGGCGGGCTGCGGCAAGACCTTGCTGGCCATGGCGGCGGCCCTGGAGCTGGTGATCGAGAAGGGGATCTACGAGAAGGTCATAGTCACCCGCAATACCCCGGAAATTGCCGAGAGCATCGGCTTCCTGCCCGGCACCGAGGAGGAGAAGATGATGCCCTGGCTGGCGGCTGTGACCGACACCCTGGAGGTGCTGCACAAGCAGGACGAGAACATGAGCGGGTCGCTGAGCTACATCATGGAGAAGGCCAACATCCAGTTCAAATCCGTCAACTTCATGCGCGGGCGCAGCATCCAGAACACCTTCGTGCTGCTGGACGAGTGCCAGAACCTGACCGCGTCCCAGATCAAGACCATCATCACCCGCTGCGGCGAGGGGACCAAGATCGTCTGCTCCGGCAACCTGGCCCAGATCGACTCCAACTACCTGAGCCCGGTGACCTCGGGTCTGACTTACATAGTCGAGCGTTTCAAGGACTTCGACGGCAGTGCCAACATCTTCCTGAACGGGGTTGTGCGCAGCCGACTGGCTTCGTTCGCCGAGGAAAATCTCTGATTTAACGCAATCTCTGCATGAGAAAGGGGAAGCCAGCAGGCTTCCCCTTTTTTGATCCCTTGCCGTCATTACCCTTGCGTACGGCCAAGATAGCGCAGCAGCCCAGGGTGCTCGCTGTCTTGCAGTATGTCGGGTTTGCCCTGCAGAGCGATGCGGCCTTCATCCACGAACAACACCTGATCGGCGATGAGCTGGGCATCCTCAGGGTTGTGGGACACCATGAGCACAGTGATCCCCTGTTCGCAGGCGAGGCGGGCCACTTCGGCCAGCATCTCCCGGCGCAGTGCGGGATCCAGGGCCGAGAAGGGCTCATCCAGCAGCAGCAGGGGTTTTCCCCGCACCAGGGCGCGGGCCAGCCCCACCCGCTGTTGCTGGCCACCGGAGAGCTGCTCCGGCAGGCGGGTCAGCATGTCGCCAAGACCGACCCGCTTTGCGCCCTGCTTCACCTGTTGGCGCTGGGCCGGGCTCAGGCGCAGGCCCGGGTGCAGGCCAATGGCGATGTTGTCGAACACCGAGAGGTGCAGGAAGAGGTTGTGATCCTGAAACAGGGTGGTCACCGGCCGCTCGGCGGGGCCAAGCGGCAGCAGATCGACGCCATCGAAGCTGAGACGGCCGGACTCCACCGGCACGAAACCGGCGATCATCCCGAGCAGGGTGGACTTGCCGGCGCCGCTCGGCCCTATCAGGGCGGTGATCTCCCCCCTGGGCAGGGTCGCGCTGAAGCTGACGCGCCAATCCGGGTAGCTGGTGATCAGCTCATCGATGTTCAGCATTTTTTCCTCTCAAAGTGTCCTTTCGACCAGCCAGAACAGCCGCAGAAACGGTAGCGAAGGGTATGTACCTCAATGCTCGCCATTTTTTCCTCCAAGACCCCGCTCAACCAGCCAGAACAGGGAGAAACAGAGCGTGAGCAGCAGCAGGGCTGTGGCGGCCGCCTCGGTCAGCCGGTAGCTGCCGAGCTGCTGATAGAGCAGCCAGGGCAGGGTGGTGAGGGCCTGGCTGCCGAACATGGCGATGGCGCCGAGATCCCCGAGGGACAATATCATGGAGAGCGCCATGGCCAGCGCCAGCGGGCGGCGCAGCAGGGGCCACTCCACCAGTCGCAGGCGATGCAGACCGCGCACCCCCAGGCTGTCCGCCAGCCGGTCGTACTGACGCACCACCAGCTGCATGGGGGCGCTGAGGGTGCGCAGCACATAGGGCAGCGCCATCAGGGCGTTGACTAGCACCACCAGCCAGGGGCCCAGGGCAAAGACGTCGGCAAAGGGCATGAACATGATGAAGAGCCCTGTACTCAGCACCACAGCCGGGATCATCAGGATCATGGAGCCGCTGGCCTCCCACAGGGCGGCGGCCCGCCGCTTGCGCCCGCGCACCCTCAGGTGGCGGCTGGTGAGCAGCAGACCGGCGCCGAGCAGGGTCGCCAGCGATCCGGCAGCCAGGGCGATGGCCAGGGATTGACCGCCCGCCTGCCACAGTCCGGGGGATGCCAGCGCCGTCAGCAGGCCGGGGTTGAAACCGGCCACGACTATGGCCAGCAGCGGCGGCAGGAAGATGGCGAGCCCGGTGCAGAGCGCCACGGCGTCCACCAGGCCTGTCCCCGGCTGATGGCGATCCGGCCGCAGGCAGGGGCGGCGGCTGGTGAGGCGGCTGGCAGGGGTGGTCTGCAGCCTGTGTTGCAGCAGGAGCAGGGCGACGGTCAGCAGCAGCTGTACCAGCGCCAGGCCGCCCGCGGTGGCGAGATCGAAATCAAAGCGCAGTGCCTGATAGACGGCGACTTCCAGGGTGGTGGACTTGGGGCCGCCGCCCAGCGCCAGCACTGTGGTGAAGCTGGTGAAGCAGAGCATGAAGATGAGGCTGGCGAGTCCCGGCAGTATGCCGCGGATGAGCGGCCACTCCAGCAGCAGGAAGATGTGGGATGAGCGCATGCCGAGCTGGCTGGCGAGGCGCCAGGAGGTCTCAGGGACGCTCTCTATGCTCTGCAGCATGAGGCGCGCCGCCAGCGGCATGTTGAAGAACACATGAGCCAGCAGTATGCCGAACAGGCCGTACAGGTAGTTGCCAGGATCCAGCCCCAGGCCGCGCAGCAGCTGTGGCAACCAGCCCTGGCGACCGTGTACCGCGACCATGCCGAAGATGGCGATGATGACGGGTAGCACCAGGGAGAGGCCGAACAGCTTGAGCAGCAGGGCTCGGCCGGGGAAGCGGCGCCGCGCCAGGGCACGGGCCACCGGAATGGCGAGCCCCAGACTCAGCAGGGTGGAGAGCAGGGCCTGCCCCAGGCTGAAGCCCAGCACATGGCGTAGATAAGGATCGGCCAGCAGGGTGCGGGGAGACAAGGTGCCCGCCTGCCACAGCAGGGCCGCGAGCGGCCCGAGGGACAACAGCAAGATCAGCAGAGTGGCCGCACTGCCCGGCAGCCACCAGAGGGGACGAGAACCTGCGTTCACTGGGTGACGGCTTGCAGCCATTCGCGGATCCAGCTCTTGCGATTGGCGGCCACTTCATCGGTGCTGAAGGTGAGCGGTCTGGCCACGGTGATCATCTGCTCGAAGCCCTTAGGCAGCGGCTGGTCGATCACAGGGTACATCCAGTTGCCGGCGGGGATCTCCTGCTGGAAGGCAGGGCTTATCATGAATTGCAGGAACTGGTCCGCCAGCTTGTCCTGGGTGGCGCTTTTCAGCTTGGCGGCCACTTCCACCTGACGGTAATGCCCCTCTGCGAAGGCGGCCGCCTGATACTGGGGCTTGTTCTCGGCGATCAGGTGATAGGCGGGGGAAGTGGTATAGGAGAGCACCATGTCCGCCTCGCCGTCGAGGAACATGCCATAGGCCTCGGACCAGCCCTTTGTGACGGTGACCGTCTTCTTGGCCAGCTGTGCCCAGGCGGCGGGGGCCTGGTCGCCGTAGACGGACTTCATCCACAGCATCAGCCCCTGGCCCGGGGTGGAGGTGCGGGGATCCTGATAGATCACCTTGAGATCCTGGCGTTCCACCAGCTCTTTCAGGCTCTTGGGGGGCTGCTTGAGTTTGTCCTTGTCGTAGACGAAGGCGAAGTAGCCGTAGTCATAGGGGACGAAGGTGTCATCCTGCCAGCCACCCGGCATCTTGAGGGCGTCTAGCCTGGTGTGATGGGGGACAAACAGGCCGCTCTGCTTGGCCTCGCTGACCAGGGCATCGTCTAGCCCCAGCACCAGGTCTGCCTTGCTGTGCTGGCCTTCCAGCCGAAGCCGGTTGAGGATGGCGACGCCGTCTTCCAGGGCAACCAGGTTGAGGGTGCAGCCGCACTCCTTTTCGAAGGCCTGCTTGATCTTGGGACCCGGGCCCCATTCGGCTGCAAACGAATCGTAGGTGTAGACGGTGAGGGTCTCGGCGGCAAATGCCTGGGCAGAGAGCAGGCCGGTCGTGAGCAGCAGCAGGGTCTTCATCAATGGCACTCCTGTGGGTACTGAGGTGCCATGGGCAGCGGTCTGCTCATCAATGGCACATCTCCTGTGGTGAGGGCCAGCGGATGAGGGCACAAAAAACGCGCGCCATGCCTCAAATTCCTCCGCCAGCATTATCTGGATCAGGTTCACGGGTATAATCTCAGCGGTAAACCGCACCCCGTTTGAGCAACGAACCGCATTGTATTGGCCTTCTTTGGGGGAGGCCAGCACTATGTTTCACGGGCCGCGTAGTGCGAGCCACCACCAAGGAGGATGCCCCCAGTGATCACCAGCACCAAGGAAAGACGTGCCTTCCAGCGCATGGTCATCAACGCCCCCGTCACCCTGTTCCAGCGCCAGCAGGTGCTTGAGGGAGTCTGCCGGGATCTCAGCGCCAATGGCATGGGGGTCGAGGTGAATGAGCATGGCTTCGATCTGGCTCACCCCATCAGGGTGAGCCTGGCCACCAGCAGCAACCTGCTGCCCCCCTTCGAAGCCCAGGCCCGCATAGTGCGGGTGCTGGAGGAGGAGGGCGGGCTCTTGCTGGCGCTGGAGTTCCTGCCGCTGACCTGAGCCCGCACACTACCCTGTTCCATCGACCAGCCACCGGCTGGTCGATGCATTTTCGGCCCGGGCCAGCCTTGTCTTCCCGCCCGGGCTGCCGCCCTGGGGGCAGCTCAGTTGCTGGCCAGCACGGGTTGGACGCTCAACTGCTTGCTGTCGACCAGCGTCTTGCTGGTGGGGGCGAGCTTGCCCATGGGAAGCTGGGCGGGGCCGGTCGGTTCCAGCAGCAGATAGCTTTCCCCTTGCCAGCTCAGGGTCGCCTGACCCGGGCCGGCCGGCAGTGCCACCCCCAGCAGGGCATGGCCCGGCACGAACACCATGGCCTGCTTCAGCTCGGGAAAGCGCTGGGCCAGCAGGGCCGCCATCAGGGTGACCTTGCTGTCACAATCCCCCCGGTTCTGCTCCAGCACCTGGCGGGGGCTCAGAAAGCTCTTGCCCGAGCGCCCCGACTGGCTGTCGAGCAGCTGATAGGGGATGGCCTGGATGAAGTCGAGCATGTGCGCCACCGTCTTCTGGCGCGCCTCTGTCTCTGTGGCTCCCTCCTGCTTGAGCTGCTCGGCCAGGGGCGCCAGTTCGGCGCGGCTCTCCAGGGCGATGCGCACATGATCCTGCTTGATGGCGGGAGTGCCGTCGGGCGGGGTGAAGGGCTGGAAGTAGTGCTGCTTGAGCCACTCAGCCTCCAGCCTGGCCTGCTCCGGCTTGACCCAGAGGGAGGCTTCCCTGGCCTTGTCGGCGTTGCGGCTCTTGAGGCTGAGGGCGAGGCTGGGGCGAGCGAGGGAGAATTGCACCTCGGGGAACTCAAGGGCAGCCTGCTGCAGCAAGGTCTGCAGCACCTCCTCCTGCATCCTGGCCGGGCGATAGGCGATGAGCGGCGGCAGCTTGCCCGCCTCCAGCTGGTAGCTGAGTTGCTGGGGTTGGCCTTCCCTGTCCTGCCAGCCGACGTTGAGCTGACCGCCGTTGCTGTTGAAGTAGGTCTGCCCGGCGCTGGCCGGGAGGGCGAGCAGCATGCCAAGCAGCAGGGAGAGGGAGCGGGTCGTCTTCATCATCCTTTCCTGTCGGTGAGCCCACTGTGCCTGGGCGGGACTGAGAATAAAACAGGGAGCCTGGGCTCCCTGTGGATTCTACTCGTTTTCTTGCCGCTGGCGCGTCAGATCCAGCTTGGCTGCCTTGGGTTGTCTCGAAGACGCCGATGCTGGGTTTGAGTGTACTTAGATCCAGCTCGGCTGCTTCGCCTCGAAGGCGCTGATGGCGGCCTCGTGCTGCAGGGTCAGGCCTATGGCATCCAGCCCGTTGAGCAGGCAGTAGCGGCGGAACTCGTCGATCTCGAAACCGAAAGTGAGCGCACCCGCGCGCACCTGGTTCGCCTCCAGATCCACTTCGATCTGGGTGCCCGGATGGGCCGCGACCAGCTGGAACAGGGCCTCGACCTCTTCTTCTTTCAGGCGTACCGGCACCATGCCGTTGTTGATGGCGTTGCCGTAGAAGATGTCGGCAAAGCTCGGGGCAATGATGGTCTTGAAGCCGTAATCCGCCAGCGCCCAGGGGGCGTGCTCGCGGCTCGAGCCACAGCCGAAGTTCTCCCGGGCCAGCAGTATGCTGGCACCGGCGAATTGCGGCTGGTTCAGCACGAACTCCGGGTTGGGCTGCTGGCCTGCATCGTCAAGGAAGCGCCAGTCGTGGAACAGGTGCTTGCCAAAACCGATGCGGTTTACCTTCTGCAGGAACTGCTTGGGAATGATGGCGTCGGTGTCGACGTTGGCGCTGTCGAGGGGGACGACGATCCCCTTGTGTTGCTTGAAACCTGTCATGTTAACTCCCTCTTACAGTGCGCGAATGTCGGCAAAGCGACCGGTGACGGCGGCGGCGGCGGCCATGGCCGGGCTCACCAGATGGGTGCGGCCGGCACGGCCCTGGCGCCCTTCGAAGTTGCGGTTGCTGGTGGAGGCGCAGCGCTCCCCGGGTTGCAGCCGGTCGTTGTTCATGGCCAGACACATGGAGCAGCCGGGCAGGCGCCACTCAAAGCCCGCCTCGAGGAAGATCTTGTCCAGCCCCTCGGCCTCGGCCTGAGCCTTCACCTGCTCGGAGCCCGGCACCACCAGGGCTTGCACCCCGGCGGCGACCTTGCGGCCACGGGCAATGGCGGCGGCGGCACGCAGATCCTCGATGCGGCTGTTGGTGCACGACCCGATGAACACCTTGTCGATGGCGACATCACAGAGCTTCTGGCCTGGCTGCAAGTCCATGTAGGCGAGCGCCTTGCGGGCGGACTGCTGCTCCATCAGATCGCTGAAGGATTCCGGTGCCGGAATGGGTTCATTGACGGCGATCACCTGGCCCGGGTTGGTGCCCCAGGTCACCTGAGGCGCGATATCGGCGGCGTTGAGCACCACCTCGGCATCGAAGGTAGCATCTGCATCGCTCTTGAGGGTCTGCCAGTAGGCGATGGCCTGCGCCAGTGACTCGCCTGTGGGGGCGAATACCTTGCCCTGGATGTAGTCGATGGTGGTCTGATCCGGGGCTATCATCCCCGCCTTGGCGCCGAGCTCGATGGCCATGTTGCACACCGTCATGCGCCCTTCCATGGAGAGACCCCTGATGGCATCGCCAGCGAACTCCACCACGTAACCTGTACCGCCGGCAGCGCCGACCTTGCCTATGATGGCCAGCACCACGTCCTTGGCGCTGATGCCCTCGGCCAGCTTGCCGTTGACCGAGATACGCATGGTCTTGGCCCGGCCCTGCTTCAGGGTCTGGGTCGCCATCACGTGTTCCACTTCCGAGGTGCCGATGCCAAACGCCAGCGAGCCGAAGGCGCCGTGGGTGGCGGTGTGGGAGTCGCCGCAGACTATGGTGGTGCCGGGCAATGTGATGCCGAGCTCAGGCCCCATCACGTGGACTATGCCCTGGTATTTGTGGTTCAGATCGTAGAGCCGGACTCCGAACTCCTTGCAGTTGGCTGCCAGGGTTTCCATCTGGATTCTGGCCATCTCGCCGGAGGCGGCGATGTCCTTGGTGGTGGTGGAGACGTTGTGATCCATGGTGGCCCAGGTCAGATCCGGGCGGCGCAGCGGGCGCTTCATGGTGCGCAGGCCGTCGAACGCCTGCGGGCTGGTCACTTCATGCACCAGATGGCGGTCGATGTAGATGAGGGGGGTTTCCCCTTCCACTTCCCGGACCACGTGGGCGTCGAACACTTTCTGATAGAGGGTCTTGGACATTGCTCTGTATTCCTTGTTATGTGCTGCGTGGCTCAGATCCGTGCAGCTATCTGGCTGCCCATCTCGGCGGTGCTCTGCACCGGATGCTGTGCGCTACCCTGATGCAGATCGGCGGTGAAGTAACCCTCGGCCAGGGCCTGGGCCACGGCCTGCTCTATGGCCTGGGCGGCGGCTTCCTGGCCCAGGCTGTAGCGCAGCATCAGGGCGGCTGAGAGGATCTGGGCTATGGGGTTCGCAATCCCCTTGCCGGCGATGTCCGGGGCCGAGCCACCGGCCGGTTCGAACAGGCCGAAGCCGGATTCGTTCAGGCTGGCGGAGGGGAGCAGCCCCATGGAGCCGGTGATCATGGCGCACTCGTCGGAGAGGATGTCGCCGAACAGGTTGGAGCAGAGCAGCACGTCGAACTGGGACGGATCCTTGATGAGCTGCATGGTGGCGTTGTCGATGTACATGTGGTTCAGCGCCACGTCCGGGTAGGACTTGGCGACTTGCGTCACCACCTCGCGCCACAGTATGGAGGAGGCGAGCACGTTGGCCTTGTCGATGGAGGTTACTTTGCTGCGGCGCACACGGGCCGATTCGAAGGCAATCTTGGCGATGCGTTCAATCTCGAAGCGGTGATAGACCTCGGTGTCGAATGCCTTCTCGGTGGGGCCTTCCCCTTCGCGCCCCTTGGGCTGGCCGAAGTAGATGCCGCCAGTCAGCTCGCGCACGCAGGCGATGTCGAAGCCGCGATCCGAGATGTCGGCACGCAGGGGGGAGAACTGCTCCAGACCGGTGTAGATACGGGCCGGACGCAGGTTGCAGAACAGTTTGAAGTGGGCACGCAGGGGCAGCAGGGCGCCGCGCTCAGGTTGATCGTTCGGCGGCAGGTGCTCCCACTTGGGGCCACCGACCGAGCCGAACAGCACTGCATCGGCTGCTTCGCAGCCGGCTATGGTGCTTTGCGGCAGCGGGGTGCCGTGGTTGTCGATGGCGATGCCGCCGACATCAAAGCGATCATAGTCGAGGGAGAAGCCGAATTTGGTCTGCACCTTTTCCAGTACCTTGATGGCCTCTGCCATCACTTCCGGGCCAATGCCGTCCCCCGGCAATACTGCGATCCGATAACTGCTCATACTCTCTCCGTCCTGATGTTGTGTTGAGTTCCATCTGCCCAGTGACCCGATACTGCGATCCTCTATCTGTTCAGACTGTCTCCGTCCCGATGTTGTGATTTCATTCCATCCGTTCAGCTCGTCGATCGCTGCTCAGACGGTTTCCGATTTGATGTTGTTATTGCGTTCCATCTGCTCGGCGACCTGATCGGCGCGCCAGATGCTGTTGATGACATGGACCAGGGCCTGGGCCGAGGACTCTATGATGTCGGTGGCCAGCCCCATGCCATGGAATTTGCGACCCTTGTACTCGGCGACTATGTCGACCTGGCCGAGGGCATTCTTGCCTTCACCCTTGCCCTTGAGTTCGTACTTGTCGATGCGGATCTCGTAGCCGGTGATGCGGTTGATGCACTGATAGACAGCATCCACAGGACCGTTGCCGGTGGCCGCTTCGCAGATCAGATCCTGGCCCACCTTGAGCTTGACCGAAGCGGTGGCGAGCACAGAGCTGCCGCTCTGCACGCCCAGATACTCCAGCTTGAAGTGCTCGGGCTCCTCGTGGATCTGGCTGAAGAAGGCCAGCGCCTCGAGATCGTAATCGAACACCTGCCCCTTCTTGTCGGCCAGAGTGAGGAACTTGCCGTACAGATGGTCCAGGTCGTAGCTGCTCTCGGCGTAACCCATGGACTCCATCCGGTGCTTGATCACGTGGCGGCCGGAGCGGGAGGTCATGTTGAGGTTGTTCTGGGTCAGGCCGATGCTCTCTGGGGTGATGATCTCGTAGGTGTTCTTGGCCTTGAGCACGCCGTCCTGGTGAATGCCGGAGCTGTGGGAGAAGGCGTTGGCCCCGACGATGGCCTTGTTCGGCTGCACCGGCATGTTGCAGAGCTGGCTGACGAGCGTGCTGGTGCGGTGGATCTCGTTGTGGCGGATGTTGGTGTGCACCCCGAGCAGGTCGGCGCGGGTTTTCAGGATCATCGCCACCTCTTCCAGGGAGCAGTTGCCCGCCCGCTCGCCGATGCCGTTGATGGTGCACTCTATCTGGCGTGCCCCCATCTGCACGGCACTGATGGAGTTCGCCACCGAGAGACCGAGATCGTCGTGGCAGTGCACCGAGATGATGGCCTTATCGATGTTGGGCACCCGGTTGAACAGGGTCTGGATGATGCCGGAAAATTCGGTCGGTACCGTGTAGCCCACAGTGTCCGGGATGTTGATGGTGCGGGCGCCCGCCTTGATGGCGGCCTCCACCATGCGGCAGAGATTATCGATCGGCGTGCG
This sequence comes from Aeromonas sp. DSM 116730, assembly GCF_046581335.1. Classification (NCBI taxonomy): domain Bacteria; kingdom Pseudomonadati; phylum Pseudomonadota; class Gammaproteobacteria; order Aeromonadales; family Aeromonadaceae; genus Aeromonas; species Aeromonas sp. DSM 116730. The sequence continues at coordinate 794,802 of NZ_CP144265.1, forward strand.
ACCCGCATCCTCGCAGGAGAACTCCACATCATCTGTGTAGCGCAGGGCGTGCTTGATGGCGCCGACCCCCATCTCCAGCACGTCTTCGAAGCTTTTCTTCAGCTTGCTCTCCACGTGGATGGAGGAGGTGGAGATAAAGGTGTGGATGCGAAAGGCCTCGGCGACCCGCAAGGCTTCGCCGGCGGCATCGATATCCTTGGGCAGGGCGCGGGCGAGGGCACAGACCCGGCTGTTCTTGATGTGACGGGCTATGGTCTGCACCGATTGAAAATCACCGGGGGAAGAGACAGGGAAGCCCACTTCCATGATGTCGACACCGAGTCGTTCCAGCGCCTGGGCAATCTGCAGCTTCTCCTTGACCGTCAAGCTGGCCGACAGCGCCTGCTCGCCATCACGCAAGGTGGTATCGAATATGATGACTCGATCTGACATGTGACTTCCCTCTTCCTAAGTTCGGTGCGTGCATCCTGCATTGGCATAAAAAAACCCGTGCGGGGTGCACGGGTTTTTGTAAATTCCGGCTATGCCTTAGCCCGGCTACAAGGATCCCGCGCGAGGAGTCGCGATTAGGGGGAGCAGTAGTAGCAGAGCGGCAATATGCATGATGACTCAATCCTTCCAGTCGATAACGCTACTACCAATATCGAGATTTTTATGCTGTGTCAACTCGAAAGGGCAGGTTCAATTCACTGTGTTATTTAATCGGATTGTAAAGGAGTGCAAATTTCCTTGTCCCATATTCGGTTCATGCCTGATTATCTGGTCGTTCCTGCTGTACTCGATCACCCGCACAATCAGATCGACTTATCAGCCCTTGCTGAATTATCTGAGGTATTCCATGGAAAAGCGCAGACCTGGCCGTCCGGTCGGACGTTCCGACATTCGTGACAAGCTGCTCGCCGCCGCACGCGAACGTTTTCTCAACACCCCCTACAGCAAGGTGACGACCCGTGAGATCGCCGAGCTGGCCGGCTCCAATCTGGCGATGATCCACTACTACTTCGGCAGCAAAGAGGGCCTCTACAAGGCGGTGCTGGGGGATGTGGCCGAGCCGCTGGATCAGGCCTGGCATGACGAGAGCAGCAATCGCAGCCTGACCGATCTGCTCAATACCTACTATCAGGTGATGGCGCCGAACAGCGAGCTGACTTCCGCCATCTCCAGCGCATTATCAACCGAAAAAAGCCCGGGGCGGGATTTTGTATTGAATCGTCTGCTGGAGCGTCAACTGCCCCAGTTCGATGCCCTGCTCGAATCCATGCGCTCCAATGGTCAGCTGGGTGACAACCTGGATCCCGAGATGCTGAAGATCTCCTTCCTCAGCATGATGTGGCAGCCCTTCGTGATGAAGGATCTCTACGAGCAGGTGTTCGGCCTGACGGTGGACGAGAGCTTCATGAGCCGGTTGGCAGCCCACAACTGCCAGTTGATGGAGAACGGGCTGCGCGGTTCCCTGAACTGAGTCTTCCCGGGTAATAGCTGAAAAAGGGCCGCATGGCCCTTTTTTGCATGGTTCATGTCACAAATCTGTTATCTCTCCTTCAACCAAGTGTCACTGCGCCGCCCTAGTCTGCATTCAAGACTCAAGGGAAGGGGGCGTGATGAACAAGATCCAGCAATGGGACCTGCGGGTGTGCCGTGTCTGTCTGCTCCATCCCTACAACCGGCCGCAGGCCAGGATCAGTCGGGTCATTTCCCGTACCGGTGACGGCCCCCTCTACGCCGTGCTGGCCGCCCTGCTCTGGTGGCAGGGGGAGGCGCAGCGGGAAGTGGTACAAGTCGCCCTGCTGGCCTTTGCCGCCGAGCTGCCGCTCTATCTGCTGCTCAAGAATGCCCTCAGGCGCCAGCGCCCCGTGGGCTTGCCGGTCTTCATCACCCCCTCCGATCGCTACAGCCTGCCCTCCGGTCATTCCGCCGCCGCCTTCCTGATGGCCACAGTATTGGCGGCCAGTTTCCCGCTCTGGGCGCCGCTGCTGTTTCTCTGGGCCATCCTGGTCGGGGCGTCGCGGCTGCTGCTCGGGGTGCACTATCTGAGCGATCTGGTGGCTGGCGCCCTGCTCGGGGGCGGCTGCGCCCTGTGGGCCCTTAACTGGAGCCAGGGATGAGGATACTGTTCGGGGTACAGGGGACCGGCAACGGTCATATCAGCCGCAGCAGGACTCTGGCGCGCGCCCTGAAGAGCAGGGGGATAGAGGTCGACTACCTGTTCAGCGGGCGCGCCGCCGACGGCTACTTCGAGATGGGGGAGTTCGGGGACTATCGCACCTTCCCCGGCATCAGTTTCGTCAGCCATCAGGGCCGCATCTCGGGCTGGCGCACCCTCAAGGGACTCTCTCCCCTTCGCTTCTGGCAGGACATGCGAGGCCTCGACTGCCGGGATTACGATCTGGTGATCAGCGATTTTGAGCCACTCAGTGCCCATGCCGCCCGGCGCTGGCAAAAACCCAGTCTGACCATCAGCCATCAGGCCAGCTTCGACTGGCCCATTCCGCGCTGGGGGGAGAGTGGTTTCAACCGCCAGCTGATGCGCCACTTCGCCCCGGTGAGCCGCTCTCTGGGGCTGCACTGGTTCCACTTCGGTCAGCCGCTGCTGCCCCCCATCATAGATCCCATGACCCCGGCGCCGGACAACCAGCAGATCCTGGTCTATCTGCCATTCGAGCAGACAGAGCAGATAGCTGCGCTGTTGTCGCGCTTCAACCAGCAGCGCTTCGTCTGCTTCCACCCCGGCCTTCGCAAGGCCAGTCAATGGCGCAACATCCGCTTCGAGCCTGCAGCCAGAGAGGGATTCAAATTAGCGCTAGCCGGTTGCCGGGGTGTCATCAGCAATGCGGGGTTTGAACTTGCCTCGGAGGCGCTGTCGCTCGGCAAGAAGCTGCTGGTCAAGCCGCTGGGTGGCCAGTTCGAGCAGCTGACCAACGGCAGGACCCTGGAGCTGATGGGGCTGGCCCAGTTGATGGAGACGCTGGATGCCAATGTGTTGAGAACCTGGCTCGAGGCGCCGTCACCCGGGCGGATCCGCTACCCCGATGTGGCGGGGGAGCTGGCCGACTGGCTGCTGGCCGGTGCCAAGGAGGAGCTGGCCTTTCTCTCCCGCCGTCTGTGGGCCAGGACCCTCTTCCCGGAGGAGGTGTGCGATCGCCTCAGCGAACTGGCGGGCAACCCGGCATTGGCCCGTCCCTGGTTATCGCAACTCAGCGCCTTTGACTAGACTGAGTTGATCCCATCAAGGAGAGGACGGACAACATGCGCTTTACCAATGAAAACGGCGACACCATGACCCTGGCAGACAATCTCACCCTGCATGAGCTGCTCGACATGGGGGTCAGCATCTCGGTCTGTGAAGAGGCGGATCCGGATCAGCAGATCTGGCTGGTGGAGCCGGAAGACGAGCACTAAGACGGGATGGTTTTGACGGCCCGCCCTCTGGGGCGGGCCATTTATTTCCATCCCTGCCCAGATTGGCAGCATGATCCGCTAGTTTCCCCCCCATACTCCCCGCTTTGTTTCCGGTCTGGTGACCAAGTCACTGAATGTTAATAGCTGTTTGAAATTTATGACTGTTATGGTCAGACAAAGCCGTGGACAAGCGTTCACAAGCGGGTTAAGTTGGTTTTTCACCCGCTTTTCGGGTGAATGATGGAAAAAACCTATTTTTCTACTATCGACGGCTCCGAACTCGCCTGGTCTGGATGTAGACAACAACAAGAGACGGATCGGCGCTGCCGGGAAGCAGCGGACTGTCGGTAGCTTTCGCTTAACGGAGCAAAGCCTGGAGGGCTTTATCATGGAGATGTTATCAGGCGCCCAGATGGTGGTTAGAGCGCTGGAAGATCAGGGAGTTGAGCATGTCTTCGGCTACCCTGGTGGCTCAGTGCTCGACATCTATGACGCTCTCTTCGAAAACGGCAAGATGGAGCATGTCCTGGTGCGGCACGAGCAGGCCGCGGTGCACATGGCTGACGGTTACGCCCGCTCCACCGGCAAGGTGGGCACTGTGCTGGTGACCTCGGGTCCCGGCGCCACCAACTGCATCACCGGCATCGCCACCGCCTACATGGACTCGATCCCCCTGGTGATCCTGTCCGGTCAGGTGCCGACCAGCATGATAGGGGAGGACGCGTTCCAGGAGACCGACATGATCGGCATCTCCCGCCCTGTGGTGAAGCACAGCTTCCTGTGCAAGAAGGCCAGCGAGATTCCCGACGCCATCAAGAAGGCCTACTACATTGCCGCCAGTGGCCGCCCGGGGCCCGTGGTGGTGGACTTGCCCAAGGACGTGCAGAACCCGAAAGAGAAATTCCCCTACCAGTATCCCGAGTCCGTTTCCCTGCGCTCCTACAATCCGACCAAGGCCGGACACAAGGGCCAGATCAAGCGGGCCGCCAAGCTGCTGACCGAGGCGAGCCGCCCCGTCATGTACGTGGGCGGTGGCGCCATCAACGCCAATGCGGATCACCTGGTGACCAAGCTGGCAGAGCTGTTGAACCTGCCGGTGACCACCACCCTGATGGGACTGGGGGCCTTCAGCGGCACCCATCCGCAATTCATCGGCATGCTGGGGATGCACGGCACCTTCGAAGCAAACAAGAGCATGCACAACGCGGATCTCATCTTCGCCGTGGGTGCCCGCTTCGATGACCGCGTCACCAACAATGTGAGCAAGTTCTGCCCCAACGCCACCATAGTCCACATCGACATAGACCCCACCTCCATCTCCAAGACGGTACAGGCCCATGTGCCCATCGTCGGCTCGGTGGAAACCGTGCTGGAGCAGATGCTGGAAGTGATCCGCGAGTGCGGCTTCGACAACGACAAGCAGGCGCTGGCGGACTGGTGGAGCCAGATCGATCAGTGGCGCTCCCGCAACTGCCTGGCCTACGAGACCCACCCCACCCTGATCAAGCCGCAGCAGGTCATAGAGGCGCTCTACAAGGTGACCAAGGGGGAGGCCTTCGTCGCCTCCGACGTGGGTCAGCACCAGATGTTCGCCGCCCTCTACTATCCGTTTGCCAAGCCGCGCCAGTGGATCAACTCCGGGGGCCTCGGCACCATGGGCTTTGGCATTCCGGCCGCCATGGGGGCCCAGTTTGCCAACCCGGATGCCGTGGTCTGCTGCGTCACCGGTGACGGCTCGGTGCAGATGAACATTCAGGAGCTCTCCACCTGCATGCAGTACGGGGTGCCCATCAAGATCATCTCCATCAACAACCGCGCGCTGGGCATGGTCAAGCAGTGGCAGAAGATGTTCTACGGCGGCCGCCACAGCCACTCCTACATGGAATCCCTGCCGGACTTCGTCAAGCTGGCGGAAGCCTATGGCCACGTCGGCATCGCGGTGAGCGATCCGGCGGAGCTGGAGAGCGCCATGGAGAAGGCCTTCGCCATGAAGGATCGGCTGGTGTTCATGGATATCTCGGTCGACCCGGATGAGCACGTCTATCCGATGCAGATCAAGTTTGGTGCCATGGACGAGATGTGGCTGAGCAAGACGGAGAGAACCTGATGAGGCATATCATTTCAGTACTGCTGGAGAACGAATCCGGCGCCCTGAGTCGCGTGGTAGGTCTCTTCTCCCAGCGCGGCTACAACATCGAGACCCTGACGGTGGCCCCCACCGAGGATCCCACCCTGTCCCGCATGACAATCGTCACCATGGGTGACGAGCGGGTGCTGGAACAGATACAGAAGCAGCTGCACAAGCTGGTGGATGTGCTCAAGGTGTGTGACTTGAGCGAAGGGGAACACATAGAGCGGGAGATCGCCCTGGTCAAGGCACGCGCCGCCGGTGGTGCCCGCGACGAGTTGAAACGACTGGCGGACATCTTCCGTGGCCAGATCGTCGATGTCACCCCCGAGCAGTACACGGTGCAGCTCGTCGGGACGAGTGAGAAGCTGGACGCCTTCATCAAGACTGCCGCCCAGACCAACGAGATCATCGAAGTGGTGCGCTCCGGCGTCTGTGGCATCTCCCGGGCCGACAAGTCCCTGCGTCCCTGATGCGGTCGGATGTGGAAATGGCTGTTCAAGGGCTCTTCGGAGCCCTTTTTCATGGACGCAAGGGAAGGAGGGTGCTGGCTGGCGCTGTCATTTTCTTTCAAATGATCGGTAAACTATCCACAAAAGCTGTGGAAAAGTCTGTAGATTAGCGGTGTGTCTGGCGTTAGTTAGCTGATCTTAAAGGGATATTCTGATTTGATCCTGGCTGGATCGCAATTGTGCAATCCCCCTGCGCGGGTGTGAGTGTTTGCTTATCGCCGACCCCTTGCCAGGAGGCGTTCGCGGCCAGTCCGGCGGATCCTGCGAGGATCCGGATTTGATCTCGCCGATCAACAGATCCCTGTCAGCCATAAAAAAACCCGCCGGAAGGCGGGTTTTTCACAGGATCAGCGGTGGGCGATATTACTCGGCCTGGGCTGCCTGGATACCGGTCAGGGCTATGGTGTAGACGATGTCGTCTACCAGAGCGCCACGGGACAGGTCGTTGACCGGCTTGCGCATGCCTTGCAGCATGGGGCCGATGGAGACCAGTTCTGCGGAACGCTGTACCGCCTTGTAGGTGGTGTTGCCGGTGTTCAGGTCCGGGAACACGAACACAGTCGCTTTACCCGCGACCGGTGAGTTCGGTGCCTTGGACTTGGCCACGTTCTCCATGATGGCCGCGTCGTACTGCAGCGGGCCGTCGATGATGAGGTCGGGGCGCTTGGCCTTGGCCAGCTCGGTCGCTTCACGCACTTTCTCTACGTCAGCGCCGGCGCCAGAGGTACCGGTGGAGTAGGAGATCATGGCGACGCGCGGCTCTATGCCGAAGGCGGCAGCGGAGTCGGCGGACTGGATGGCGATCTCGGCCAGCTGTTCGGCGCTCGGATCCGGGTTGATGGCGCAGTCACCGTATACCAGCACCTGATCAGGCAGCAGCATGAAGAAGATGGAGGAGATGAGCGACGAACCCGGGGCAGTCTTGATGATCTGCATCGGCGGACGGATGGTGTTGGCGGTGGTGTGCACGGCGCCGGAGACCAGACCGTCCACTTCGCCACGCTCCAGCATCATGGTGCCCAGCACCACGTTGTCTTCCAGCTGTTCGCGGGCAACCACTTCGGTCATGCCCTTGTTCTTGCGCAGCTCGACCAGACGCGGCACGTAGCGCTCGCGCACTTCCAGCGGGTCGATGATCTCGACGCGATCGGTCAGCACCACACCCTGCTGTTCGGCGACGCGACGGATCTCTTCCGGGTTGCCCAGCAGCACTGGACGGGCGATGCCACGCTCGGCACAGATGGCGGCAGCCTTGATGGTGCGCGGCTCTTCCCCTTCCGGCAGCACGACGCGCTTGTTGGCCTGACGGGCCAGCTCGGTCAGCTGATAGCGGAACGCCGGCGGGCTCAGGCGACGGGAGCGGGTTGACTTGGCAGAGAGGGACTCGATCCAGTGCTTGTCGATGTGGCCAGCCACATAGTCCTGCACCAGTTCGATACGCTCGCGGTCATCTTCCGGGATGTCGACGTTGAAGTTCTGCAGGCTGACGGCGGTCTGCCAGGTGTTGGTGCCGGTGATCATGATCGGCAGGCCGGTAGCCATGGCCTGTTGGCACAGGGCGATGACTTGCGGCTCAGGGTGGTAGTTGCCGGTCAGCAGCAGGGCACCCAGCTTGACGCCGTTCATGGCGGACAGGCAGGCGGAGACGATGACGTCGGAGCGGTCGCCTGAGGTCACCAGCAGGCTGCCCGGACGGAAGTGCTCGATCATGTTGTGGATGGAGCGGGCGCAGAAGGTCACGGTCTGCAGGCGACGGCTGTCCAGCTCACCCTTGTGCAGGATCTTGGCGGCCAGGTGCTTGGCGAGATCCTTGGCGCGCGGGGCGATCAGCTGGGTGTTCCAGGGGATGCAGCCGAGGATGCGCAGCGGGCTCTTGCCGAACACCTGCAGCACTTCCAGGTTGTGGGCGGTGTCGGAGGTGTGGTGATGGGCCTCGAACATCTCGGTCAGATCGGGGCGGGTCACGCCGTGCTCATCAACCGGTGCACCCACCTTGTTGATGACGCAGCCCACGATACGCGGGTTGCTGACGCCACCGAAGTTGGAGCAGGCCAGCTCGATGCGCTCTTTCAGCTTCTGGCTGGAATCATTGCCCGGATGGGTCACGAACACCATGTCGGCGTCCAGCGCCTTGGCGACGTCGTAGTTCAGCTTGTTGGCAAAGGGCTGCTTGTCGGTCGGCACCAGGCCTTCGATCACCACCACTTCGGCACCGCTGGTCTTCACGTGCTCTTCAAAGCGAGCCACTATCTCTTCCAGCAGGATATCGGTGTTGCTGGAGGTGATCATGTTCTCGGCGTAGGAGAGGGCGAACGGCTCGGGCGGGTTGATGTTGGCGGCGGCGCGGATCACGGCGGTGGAGCGCTCGGTACCGGTTTCACCCGGACGCGGCTGGGCAACCGGTTTGAAGAAGCTGACATTGACACCGTGACGTTCCATGGCGCGAACGACGCCAAGGCTCACGGAAGTTACGCCGACACCAGTGCCGACCGGGATGAGCATAATAGTGCGTGCCACTTATTACCCCTTGTTCATTTTTTGGGATCAGGAAAAGGCCGCCCTGGGGCGGCCTTGCTCTACAGCTAATTTATGCGCCGACCAGTTCCAGCGCGTCGTGGGCGATGACCCACTCTTCGTTGGTCGGGATAACCAGGGCCTTGGTGGAGCCAGCCTTGGTGATCTCGCCACCCTTGCCGAAGCGTGCCTTCAGGTTGGCGTCGTGGTCGACGTCAAAGCCCAGCAGGCCCAGCTTGTTCAGGGTGATCTCACGGATCGGGGCGGAGTTCTCGCCGATGCCGCCGGTGAAGACCACGGCATCCAGACGACCGTCCATGGCGGCGGCGTAAGCGCCGATGTACTTGGCCAGACGGTAGCAGTACACGTCCATGGCGCGCTTGGCTTCTTCCTTGCTGTCGTAGTTGTCTTCAACGAAACGGCAGTCGGAGGTGACTTCGGTCAGACCCTGCAGGCCGGATTCCTTGGTCAGCATGGTGTTGATCTCGGCGACGCTCATGCCCAGCTTGTCGTGCAGGAAGAAGATGATAGCCGGATCGATGTCACCGGAACGGGTACCCATCACCAGGCCTTCCAGCGGGGTCAGACCCATGGAGGTGTCGACGGATTTGCCGTTCTTGATGGCGCAGACGGAGCCGCCGTTGCCCAGGTGGCAGTTGATGATGTTCAGCTCTTCGACCGGCTTGTTCAGCTGCTTGGCGGCTTCCAGGCTGATGTAGTAGTGGCTGGTGCCGTGGGCGCCGTAGCGACGGATGCCGTTCTCTTTGTAGAGCTTGTACGGCAGGGCGTACAGGAAAGCTTCTTCCGGCATGGTCTGGTGGAAGGCGGTGTCGAACACGGCGACGTTCTTCTCGGCCAGCTCAGGGAAGACCTTGAGGGCGGCACGGATGCCGATCAGGTGAGCCGGGTTGTGCAGCGGAGCGTAAGGAATAGCGGCTTCGATACCGGCGATCACGTCTTTGCAGATCCGCACGGAAGAAGTGAATTGCTCGCCGCCGTGTACCACGCGGTGGCCGATGGCAATCAGGTTCTTGGACAGTTCAGGGTTGAGCGGCAGGATCTTGTGGACGATGTAGTCCAGTGCTTCCTGGTGAGCGGCACCGGCACCCAGATCGGCACTGCCCTTCTCGCCGTTGAGCTTCCACTTGATGCGGGCGTCGTCGAGGTTGAAGCACTCGGCCAGGCCGGACAGCAGATCATCACCGGTGGTTGCGTCAATGACAGCAAACTTCAGGGACGAGCTGCCACAGTTAAGAACAAGAACCAGCTTACTCATGAATAAATCCTATCGCAGATTGGGTTGGGTTGGAGGATGCGCCGGACGCGGTGCGCCCAAAAACTATCAACTTATCCTTATGAGGGTTGGCAATCTGTTGCTTGCCCCTTGTATAGTGATACAAGACCCGGAATTCTGACGTCCCTGACAGGCCAGCAGCAAACCACTGGCGTAAAAATTGGGCGTACAAAGGATAACCTGATTGTTGAAAAATAACAAAGTCATCCTCAACCTTTGTTATTGCCTCTCAAATATTGTCGAGGTTTTGCCGTTAATACGTTCAAAAAGAGCTCGGAGGTAGTATGAGCATGAACATTTTTGGAACTAAATTACAGCAAGGCCGTCATTATATGACTCTTTGGCCGCGCCGTCCCGAGCTTAATTCCATGTTCCCGGAGAATCGGGTGATCAAGGCCACCGAGTTCGCCCTCAGGGTCATTCCGGCGCTCGCCGTGCTCAGCGTCATGCTGCAGTTCCAGTTCGGCGAGCTGCACTACTGGCCCTCCGTGATGGCCTCGGTGTTGTTCCTGCTCAGTCTGCCGCTGCAAGGCTATTACTGGCTCGGCCAGCGTGCCGATACCCGGCTCCCGCCCTCCCTCGCCAACTGGTACAGGGAGATCAACGGCAAGATGAACGAGCAGGGCGGTCATCGTCAGCTGGTGGCCCGACCCCGTTACGAGGAGCTGGCTGACACCCTCAACGCCGCCTTCAAGCAGCTGGACAAATCCTTCCTCTACGAATAGCCCCGGCAGGGGAGCAAAAGGCGCCACCAGGCGCCTTTTTCACATTCAGGCGGCCAGTACCTTGCTGATCTCCTGGATGGATAGCTTGTACTGACGGGGGCACTGACGCCAGGCCGCCAGCATGCGCTGGTACTTGTCGCGCATGGCAATGTCGCTGGAGAGCTCGTCACAGGGGCACGGCAGCTCGGGGAAGCGCTTGTCCACCTCCAGCAGGAAGCAGACATAATCCGCCAGTTCCCGCTCCTGGCTGCGGCTGTAGCCGTTGAAGGCCAGGCGACTCTCGTTCACCTCGGATCGGGTACCTTCGTCCAGGTTGCCCCAGGAGATGGCCAGCGCATGGTGCAGTTCCAGAGTGTCCAGCACCTCCTGGCAGGTGGCGAGATCCAGATGGCCGAAGCTCTTCTCCAGCTCGAGGATCTGCAGGCAGTAGCCACGCTCGACTATGGTGCTGGCCCGCTGGTAAAACGCCGCTTTCTCCGGATTGAGTTTGGCCAGGATCTCGTACTGATTGCTCAGGATCAGGCGTTCGGTATGGCTCATGTTCATGGGCTGTCTCACTGGAAAATGAATCTGGGGCCACGTTAACCCATATCCAGGATGAATTTTTTGATCTGATAGGGGAGGTTGGCGAGAAAAACGGGGAGGAGGGCGCAATAGGGGCGCTGCTTTTGGCAGGAGATTCCCGGCGCTTGCGCGGCAGAACAGGGGGGCAAACGAACAGGGCCTGCATCTGCAGGCCCTGTTGTCGTGTCTGAACGGACTTCAGCCCTTGACGAGGTCGAGCACCACCTGATGGTGATCGCTGGTCTTGAACTTGTCGAAGCGATGGGCCACCTTGCCCTCCTCATCGATGAGGAAGCTCAGTCGATGGATGCCGTCGTACTCCTTGCCCATGAACTTCTTCGGGCCCCAGACGCCAAAGGCATCGGCCACGGCGTGATCCTCATCGGCCAGCAGCCGGAAGTTCAGGCTGTCGCGCTCCTCGAACTTCTTCAAACGCTTGGCCGGATCTGGACTGATGCCGAGCACCACCACATTGAGGGCGGCCAGTTCGGCATTGACGTCGCGCAGGCCGCAGGCCTGGGTGGTGCAGCCCGGGGTCATCGCCTTGGGATAGAAATAGATGAGCACCTTCTTGCCCCGCAGGGAGGACAGACTGACCTGCTGACCATCCTGATCGGAGAGGGAAAAATCGGGGGCCTGAGTACCAACTTGTAGTGGTTGCATGGGGTCTCCTCGGATAAACGCCGTCAGGCGTATTTGTGATTGACGATGAACTCGAATGACTCGGCACCCAGTTCACGACAGAAATCGGCGAAGGCCGTTTTCGAGTCCGCCGCCTCTCCCTGCTTGGCCTGATTGAGTTGGAAATTGGCCTTGAGCAGGTTGAAGGGTTGCTGCTCGAGCGTGACGGTCTGCATGGCCTGAATGTCCCAGCCGTGATCGCTGAAGAACTGGGTGCACTGGCTTACGATGCCCGGCTGATCCCGGATCAGCACCTCGGCGCTGGCACTGATGTCATATTGCAGGGAGTGGTGGCGCTCGGTGCGCTTCATCATGGTGATGAGATCCCACTCCTGGCTGCGCAGGGGGAGGCTTATCTCAAGCTGCATCAGGCTGTTCCAGTCACCGGACAACAGCATGATGAAAGTGAATTCGTTACCGAAGATGCCAAGACGGCTGTCGACAATGTTGCAACCGCAGCCACTGACGTGACGGGTAACCTCATTGACGATGCCAGGCCTGTCCGTGCCGATGGCCGTTACGACCAGGTAGTGAGTCATAAATCGTCTCTCGTCCATTTATTGCGAATGCGGTGAGAGCGAGCGCCTGATGGGCATGACGCCCTGCTCCGGGCCCTCTCCTGCCCTCGTGCATCCATACGTTTTGTGGCGGATGGTAACACGGCTTCTCCCTTGCCTCCCTTGTTTTTCAAAAGGGGCAGCTTTACCATTACGCCCCTGAAAATCGGGAGAAATATCCATGTTACGCGGTAGTATTGTTGCGCTCGTTACCCCCATGCTGGCCTCGGGTGACATCGATTGGACCAGTCTGGCAGCCCTGGTGGAGTATCATGTCGGTGCCGGCACCAGTGCCATAGTCGCGGTGGGCACCACGGGAGAGTCGGTCACCCTGAGCGAGCAGGAACATATCGCAGTCGTGGAAAAGACCGTCGAGTTCGCCGCCGGTCGCATTCCGGTCATCGCAGGCTGCGGCTCCAACAGCACTGCCCACGCCATCGCGCTCTCCCGGCGTTTTGCCCAAACCGGCGTGGTGGCGGGCCTCTCGGTGACCCCTTATTACAACAAACCCACCCAGGAAGGTCTCTATCGTCACTATTGTGCGATCGCCGAGGCTAGTGGTCTGCCTCAAATTCTCTATAATGTGCCCGGTCGCACCTGTTGCGATCTCAAACCGGAGACCGTGGCTCGTCTGGCCAAGGTTCCCGGCATTATCGGTTTGAAAGAAGCGACGGGTGATTTGAGCCGCACCCCGCTGCTGCGCGAGTTGTGCGGGCCGGATTTCGCGCTTTATAGTGGCGATGATGCCAGCGGATGTGATTTTATGCTGCAAGGGGGCGATGGCGTCATTTCGGTCACCACCAATATTGCGGCGCCCCAGATGGCCGACATGTGTCGTGCTGCGCTGGCCGGTGATGCCGGGCAGGCTCATGACATCAACAATCGATTGATGCCGTTGCATCAGACTCTGTTCTGCGAACCGAGTCCCATCCCGGTGAAGTGGGCCTGTGCCCGACTGGGATTGATGGCGACGGCGACCTTGCGCCTGCCGCTGACCGACCTCACCCCCGAGGGGGAACAGGCGATGGCGCGAGCACTGACGACTGCGGAGTTGATGGCGAGTGTTTAAAGCAAATGGAAAGGGAAATGCAGTGCGCCTGGTGCTGAGTGTCGCGACTGTTGCCGTGTTGGCAGCCTGTAGCTCACCCCAGGATCGCAAGATGGCCAACCGTGGCTTCGAGTATGAAGAGAGCCGCCTCGAAGGTCGCGCCTTCCTCGTGCCCGCCGGGTTGAGTACCCCCGCCTTTAACAGTAATTTCGACATTCCGGCCCTGCCGGAGAGCAGCCGCGAAGGTGCCATCGGCGCCAAGGTGGACGTGCGTCCGCCAGCCCAGCTGCTGACGGTGGTCCCTGGCAGTCAGGTGGTGGCCAAGGCCAGCGAGCCTACCCTGGCCTTCTATGCCCTGAGCACCAGCCAGAGCGTGGAGCGCGATACTTGGGCCTTCCTGATGAACTTCCTGGCCCAGCACAAGGTCACCACAGAGAAGCTGGATCAGCAGGCCGGCGTGTTGCAGACCGGCTGGTTTGACAACTCCGCTGCCCTCGATGGCTGGGCGGAGGAGGACGAAGACTTCCGCATCCGTCAACGCTACCAGTTCACCCTCAGCAACGACCTGCAGCGTCACGCCGTCAACATGTCGGTACGGGTGCTGGATCATGAAGAGACCATAGATGGCGAGACCAGCACAGTGCTGACCCCGGCCGATGCCCAGCGTTATGCGACCCGGGCACTGAACCAGTTCTCCCTCTACTACGACAAGCAGCTCAAGGCCCGCGAACAGCACAAGTCCACCGATGGCATGGGTCTGGAGCTGGGTCTGGACAACAACGAGCTGAGTGCCTGGATCGCCGATGGCTCCTTCGAGCAGGTCTGGCGCCGCCTCAACCAGGTGTTGCCGGCCTACGGTTTCACCATCAAGGACACCCAGCAGTCCCTGGGCTGGATCGACGTCGAGTATGACGAACCCAATGCCGAGTTCTGGCAGGCCAAGGGGGCCGAGCCGTTCAAGCTGGAGGAAGACCAGTATCGCTTCCAGCTGGGCGAGATGGCCGGAGGCAAGACCTCCATCACCCTGTTCGACAAGGACAAGAAGCCGGTCGCATCCGGTGTCATCTCCCAGATGTATATCAGCCTGTCCGAGGCCTTTGCCAAAGGCGTGGCCGATCAGGCCGCTAAAGCAGAATAGAAACAGGGGCCTGGTGCCCCTGTTTTGTTATGCGGAGTCCGCGCCAAGGGCCCTCCTGGGAGCCTGCCCCGGCAGAGGGGCCTAGCGCTGTTTAGCTGAATGAATCCCTCGTAGACAGGAGCCTGATGCGCCTGTCTTGTCAGTCCCACAACAGGAAGTGTTATTAGCCATGAGTCTTGCAGATCAAGTATTGGCGGTGAATGACGATTTGCCGATCCGTACCGATAAACCTGTCCATTCCGGCAAAGTGCGCAGCGTCTACTGGTTGACCCCCGCAGACAGTGCCCGGCTCATAAGAGAGAAAGGCTATGATGTGCCTGCGGATACACCGCTCGCCCTCATGGTGATCAGCGACCGCATCTCGGCCTTCGACTGCATCTGGCAGGGTGTGGATGGCTTGAACGGCGTGCCGGGCAAGGGGGCTGCACTCAATGCCATCTCCAGCCACTGGTTCAAGCTGTTCAAGGAGAAGGGATTGGCGGACAGCCACATCCTGGATATCCCGCACCCCTTCGTCTGGATAGTGCAAAAAGCCCGCCCCGTGATGATCGAGGCCATCGCCCGCCAGTACATCACCGGCTCCATGTGGCGTGCCTACAAGGACGGCGAGCGGGAATTCTGCGGCATCCGTCTGCCGGAAGGGCTCAAGAAGGATCAGAAGCTGCCCGAGATCCTCATCACCCCCTCCACCAAGGGTGTGCTGAAAGGGCTGGACGGCGTGCCGGAAGCGGACGACGTCAACGTCTCCCGTGCCGACATAGAGCGCCACCATCAGGCCTTCGGCTTCCGCTCCCCGGCAGACATAGAGAGCTATGAAGCCCTGCTCAAGGAGGGTTTCAACGTCATCAGCGAGGCTCTGGCCGCGCTGGATCAGATCTTCGTCGACACCAAGTTCGAGTTTGGCTATGTCCAGGATGTCGCCGGTCGCGAGAAGCTCATCTACATGGACGAAGTGGGTACCCCCGACAGCTCCCGCATCTGGGACGGCGCCGCCCTGCGCAATGGCGAGATCGTCGAGAAGTCCAAAGAGGGCTTCCGCCAGTGGCTGCTCAACCACTTCCCGGATCCGGACATCCTGCTCAACAAGAACCGCATGCCGGAACGCTTCGCCCTGGCCCGGGACAACAAGCTGCCCACGGAGGTGATGATGGACATCTCCCACACCTACGTGGGGATCGCCGAGAAGGTCATAGGTCACAAGCTGGTGCGCAGTGCCAATCCCAAGCAGGAGATCATCGAGGTGCTGCGCGAGCAGTACGGTCTGATCGACTGAGGCTGACCGCCTTTTTTTGCCGCCGGCGCACAAACGTTTGCCGGTGGTGAAGGCAGCAAGCCGACAAACATGCGGGCCCCATGACGGGGCCCGTTTTTATTGGCGTCTGGCAGTGGGAGAGGGAGGCCTCAGCCATTGACCCTGAAGATCTGGCCGGTCTGTACCCCCAGCACGGACTTCTGGTAAGCCTGCGCCACCCTGGCGGCGGGCACAGGCACGAAGCCCGGGAAGAAGTCGGCGTATTTGCCCATGGACTCCTCCAGCACGGTCGGGCTCACCACGTTGATGCGCAGGCCCCTCGGCAGTTCGCAGGCGGCCCCCTTCACGAAGTGCTCTATGGCGCCGTTGATGGTGGTTGCACTGACCCCCCAGTGGATGGGCTCCTCGCTCAGTATGCCGCTGATGAGGGTGATGGAGCCCTTGTCGTTCAGATAGGGAATGGCGGCCCGGGTCAGGTTGATCTGGCCCATCAGCTTGCTCTGGAGCCCCAGCTGCCACTGCTCGTCCGTCATCTCGGTCAGGGCGTTGAAGGCGACGCTGCCGCTGGCGACCAGCAGGGCATCGAACCGGCCTATGCCCGCAAAGAGGGCGGCGATGGAGGCGCCATCCGTCATGTCGACGGTGGCATCCCCCCGGCGGTGGCCGACCCGGATCACCTGGTGGTCTCTGGCAAGCAACTCGCTGACGGCGGAACCTATGGTGCCGGAGGCACCCACAATCACAATTTTCATCTTGGTCACTCCTGATGGGGATGTGTTGATGATAGCTGGATGAAAAAGGAGAAAAAGCGCTTAAGATGAACCCATTGTTTCCATATTGGAGCTAATGGATGGAGATCGCCCATCTGAGCAGTTTCTACGAGGTGGTGCAGCGGGGCAGTTTCTCCGCCGCCGCCGATGCATTGGGGGTGAGCAAGGGGATGCTGAGCCGCCACGTCAGCGCCCTGGAGTCCGCCCTCAATGCCCAGCTGCTCCAGCGCACGACCCGCAGACTCAGCCTGACCGAGGCGGGGAGGGTGCTTCACCAGCAGGCCGGCGAGATCTTCGCCCTGGCCCGGGAGGCGGAGGAGGGGATCCGCGCCCTGACCGAGGAGGACAGCGGTCGCCTGCGCTTCACCTGCCCGGTCAGTACCGGCGATCGCATGGTGAGCGAGCTGCTGGCGCGCTTCGCCGAGATCTGCCCCGGGGTCGAGGTGGAGCTCAATTTCACCAACGCCATGATCGACATGAGCCAGGGGGAGAATGACATCGCCCTGCGCGCCATGGATCAGGTGCCGGACAACCTGGTGGCGCTGCCCCTCGGGCAGCTGAAAGACGTGGTGGTGGCGAGCCCAACTCTGCTGGCCCGGGAGGGGCTCCCCGCCACCCCCTATGAGCTGGGCGGGCGCCCCTGCCTGCTCCAGGGGCACAACCCGGCCTGGGAGCATTGGCATTTTCGCAAGGCAGGGGAGGAGGCCCACATCCTGGTGCAGGGCAAGGTGCGGGCCAATCACTACAGCACAGTGCTGCAACTGGCCCGCTCGGGCATGGGGTTTGCCAAGTGCCCGCTGATGCTGGTGGAGACGAGTCTGGCCAGGGGCGAGCTGGTGGCAGTGCTGACGGACTGGCAGACGGCCCTGCACCCGCTTCACGTGCTCCATGCCCAGCAGCGCCGGGTGCCACGCAAGATACGGCTGTTCAAGCAGGTGCTGGCCCAGTGGTTTGCCGAGCGGCCCCACTACCTGCTCTGAGCCCGTTATTTTTCTGTCATCTTTGGCTGCTAGCCTGCGCCCATCATAGCGAGCAGAGAGAGACAGGGAATGAAGGGTCATCAGGGTTGGGTTGGGGTCATGTTGCTGTGTGCCGGCTTGTCGTGTGCCGGCTCGGTGCAGGCCGAGGTCAGGGTCGAAGTACCCGGGGATTTCCAGATCCTGGCGGTGAGCGACGGCAAGGTGCAGGACGAGCAGCATGGGGTGCTGGCCGACGGGGCGCAGCAGTTGCTGGTGCGCTATCAGGGGGTGATCCCGAGTCGCAACAGCAGCGACAACGATCGCCAGATCCGCTCCGAGCCCCAGGTGATCCGCTTTGAGGCCCGCGGCCAGTCGGTGCGCCTGCAGGCCACGGTGCCCACCGACGAGAAAGGCATGGAGCGCTACGCCAAGACGCCGGTCGTGAGCCTGCTGGCGGGGGACAAGCCCCTGAAGGTGCAACAGGAGGCCCTGGTGGTCAACGGCATGCAGATCGGCATGGACTGGCACGCCAGGCTGCAAGAGTACAACCGTGGCACGGGCAAGGCGGTGCTGGCGACCGGCGCGGCGGCGACCACGGCCGCGGCGACGGCGGCCCAGGCCCCTTCAGTCCCTGCCAGCGAGCTGGAGGGGCAGTTGCAGCAGCTCTTCCTGCAGGCGGACCCCGAACTTCGCAAGCGCTTCATCGGTTGGGCCGTGCCCCGGCTTTAAGTTTGCCCCCCGTTGCAGTAACGTGGGCACACTCATCTCCTGACGTGCCCATGTTGACCAGCGAGGCCCCATGTTTGAATTGCATCCCCGCCTGCAGGCGGATACCCAGATACTCGGGGATCTCCCCCTTTGCCGCGTACTGCTGGCCAAAGACAGCCAGTATCCCTGGCTCATCCTGGTGCCCAGGGTCCCCGGGCTGCGGGAAATCCACCATCTGCCTCCCGAGCAGCAGCAACAGCTGATGCAGGAGTCCTGCGCCGTCGCCACCCTGATGGAGCACGCGCTCAATCCGGACAAGATCAACGTGGCGGCGCTCGGCAACCTGGTGCCCCAGCTGCACCTGCACCATGTCGCCCGCTTCAGCACCGATGCCGCCTGGCCCGGTCCCATCTGGGGAGCGCACCCCGCGATTCCCTATCAGGCACAAGATTTGCGACAGCAGGCCGATAACTGGCGAGCCCGGTTGGCCACCCTGGGTGGATTTCAGCCGTTTCTGACTGACAATACGGTCAAGTGAGAGGCGGCTCGCGGTTTCAGCACCGGGATCACGCAATCTGTTAGCGTATCGGACGCGAGCGTGATGACATGGGCGGTGAGACAGACAAGCCTATTTTTTCGATCAGCAGGAAGGTTCCATGATAGTAACAAGATCCGAGGATGATGCCGTATTGACCACAGAGGATGTGCTGCTGAGCCTGTGCAATTCGGTCACGGGCGTCCTGAGCGCGGCGACCCAGACCCAGGTGCGCTTCTCCGGCATGGTGCAGCGGATCAGCAAGACCTGCCTCAAGCCGGATATCGGCTGTTTCGTGCTGTTTGATGGCGGCTTCTCCGGCCTGGTGGTGATCAACTTCTCCGCCGCCGCGGCCATGGAGCTCTACCAGAGCTACATGCTCAGCATGGGGCTCTCCAAGGAGGATCTCGCCATCTCCCACACCTCGGACGAGGTGAGCAACGTCATGGGCGAGCTGATGAACCAGATCCTCGGCAGCTTCACCGGCAAGGTGGGGCGCGAGCTGCAGACCCACATCACCCAGAACCAGCCCAAGATGCTGGCCCTGAACAAGCAGGTGATGCTGAGCGTGGATACCAACCTCGACAATCCCGAGACCCGCAGGGTCACCTTCTTCACCGCCAGTAACAACATCTTCTATCTGGAGCTGGCGATGGACGGCACCGAGTTCATTCGGCTGCACAACGAGGGCAGGGATCAGGAGGAGATTGACCCCGATGCGCTGATCGCCCAGACCAAGCTGGCGGCGACCAAGCCGGCCTCGGCGGTCGCGCCTGCGAGCAACGAGCACGACGATCTGCTGGACTCCCTCGGCATCTGACGCCGTCAGGAAGCGAATAAAAGCGAGGCCACCCCTGGGGTGGCCTCGCTGTTTTCGACAGGGTTCGGCTTAGAAGTTGTACAGCAGGCCGGTGCTGAAGCGGGTGGCCTGGGTATCGTAGAAGTCGATGTCGGAGTCGGCGCCGGAATAAGCCGCCGTGAAGGTCGCGGCCAGGGCCTTGACCCCGAACAGGTTATGCCAGAAGAAGGTGCCGTTGATGGCAAACTCGTCTGCATCGGCACGCTGGCCGAACAGGGGATTTGCCTCGTCATACTTGCGCTTGCCGGCATAGAGGTTGCTGACGATGGACCATTGCGGGCCCCGCTTGGCGTAAGTCAGCTGCAACCCTGTGTTGTCGAAGCTCTCGGCACTGCCATCCAGCCTGGCCTGCTTGTAGAGGATCGCCGGCTCCAGCAACTGGTTGCCGCCGAAGTGGAACTGGTAGGAGAGCGCCATGTCGTGCACCTTGCCGTTGCGATCCAGCATGGCGGCATACTGGGTGCCGTGTGTCTGGTCATACTGCTGACCGCTTCGCTCCTCGTCCAGATCCACTTCCCGGGTGGTGAGGGTGCCGTAGAAGTTGCTGCCCCAGATCTTGTCCCAGGCAAAGCGCACTCCCTTCGACTTCACGTCGGTGGCGCTGCGATCTACCCCGGTGGCGAAGGGATCGCTCCACAGCTCCACCGGCATGGCGTTGAACACCAGGGAGGTGGCCACTATGCCCTTGTCGCCCATCTCCTGGCGCAGGCCCAGCTGCTGGGTGAAGTCGAAGCGCACCGCATCCTGGATCAGGTTGCCGAGGAACACCTGGGTGCGGGTGTCGGCGAAGGTGTAGCGGATGTCGGCGTTGATAAGCGGCGTCAGGCCGCTCTCGCTGTCGGGAGAGCCGAGGTCGTTGATTCGACTGTGGTTGTCATCGCCGGCGTAGAAGTTGGACTCGTAGCTGACGACATTGACCCCGCCGAGCAGGAAACCGGACCAGCCGGACTCTCTGGGGATCTCGCCAAGATCGGCGTGGGCGGCATTGGCGGCTAGCAGACCAAGACTCAACAGGACATGATTGCGCATGGGGTGTGCTCCTGACACAGGGGATGACAAGGGTGGCAGTGCGGCTCGGGATCCTTTGCTGAACCGGAGCTGACTGACTCAGGCGGGAATGCTACCCCAGTCGGAGTGTGACGTTAATCAATAATTTAAGGTGCAAGGGGCAAGAGTTCAGGGCGCCGTACTGGTATTCTGTTTGCGCAATAACGGGGAGAAAACAACGAGATGAAGCAAATCAAATCCTGGGCGCAATACTATGTCGACCTGATGACCAAGCTGGGACTGGTGCGCTTCAGCATGTTCCTGGCGACCGCCATCATAGTGCTGGCGGTCTCCATCCAGATGGGGGTGACCCTGTTTCTGCGCGGCACTGTGGACATAGTCGACCTGGTGCGCTCTGTCTTCTTCGGCCTGCTGGTGACCCCCTGGGCCGTCTATTTCCTCTCCATCGTCGTGGATCAGCTGGAAGACTCCCGCCAGCGGCTGACCCGCATGGTGCGCAAGCTGCAGGACATGCGCGAGCGCGACCTCGAGCTCAACAGCCAGTTGCAGGAGAACATCAGCCGCCTCAATGCCCAGATAGCCGAGACCAACAGGGCCGAGACCCTGCGCCAGCAAGCCATAGAGGATCTGGAGAACGAGGTGTTCCAGCGGGAGAAGGCCCAGCTGCACCTGGGGGAGCGTACCGCCCTGCTGCGCTCCTTCATCGACTGCTCCCCGGATCTGGTCTACTACCGCAACGAGGACGAGCAGTTCTCCGGCTGCAACCGCGCCATGGAGGAGCTCACCGGCAAGGTGGAGGCCGAGCTCATCGGGCTGACCCCGTTTGATGTCTACAAGCAGGAGATAGCCAACAAGGTGGTGGAGACCGACAAGCAGGTCTTTGCCAGCAACGAGCCCCTCACCTATGAGCAGTGGCTGGAGTACCCCGATGGCCGCAAGGCCTACTTCGAGCTGCGCAAGGTGCCCTTCTTCGACAGGTTCGGCAAGCGGCTCGGCCTGCTCGGCTTCGGCCGCGACATCACGGAGCGCAAGCAGTATCAGGACAAGCTGGAGAAGGCGAGCCGGGACAAGACCACCTTCATCTCCACCATCAGCCACGAGCTGCGCACCCCGCTCAACGGCATAGTGGGGCTGAGCCGCATGCTGATGGACACCCCCCTCGATGCCAAGCGGCAGCAGCAGCTCAAGACCATCCACCTGAGTGCTGTGACCCTGGGCAACATCTTCAATGACATCATCGATCTGGACAAACTCGATCGCCGCCGCCTCGAGATAGCGCCTGCTCCCATGGATCTGCCCGCCTTCCTCGACGAGCTGGAGATGCTGTCGCGCATCCAGGCGGAGCAGAAGGGGCTCTACCTGCATTTCGATCGGGATGGCGACATGCCGCAGTTCGTGATGGCGGACGGCACCCGGCTGCGCCAGGTGCTGTGGAACCTGGTGGGCAATGCGGTCAAGTTTACCGACGAGGGGGGGGTGACGGTGCGCTGCCTCGCCCACGCCGCCGATGAACCGGGCAAGCTGGCGCTGCACTTCGAGGTGGAAGACACCGGGGTCGGCATTCCCCGTGCCCAGCAGGAGAAGATCTTCGCCATGTACTACCAGGTGCAGGGCAAGAAGCACGCCACCGGCACCGGCATCGGTCTCGCCGTCTCCCGCCAACTGGTGCAGGCCATGGGCGGTCAGCTCTATGTGGACAGCGATCCTGGCGAAGGCTCCTGCTTCACCGCCGAACTGGAGGTGGATTGTGTCGAACCGCAGGCGACCCCGCCTGAGCCCGAGATGCCCTCCCTCGACATACTGCTGGTGGAGGACGTGGAGCTGAACGTCACCGTCGCCTGCGCCCTGCTCAACAAGCTGGGTCATCAGGTGCAGGTGGCGCGGGACGGCACCCAGGCGCTGGCCATGGCCAACCCGGATGACTTCGACCTCATACTGCTGGACATCCAGCTGCCGGACATGACCGGCTTCGACGTGGCAGCCCAGCTGCTGGCCCGTTACGGCGACAGCCTGCCCCCCATGGTGGCGCTCACCGCCAACGCCACCGGCGATCGCCAGTACTATCGGGATCACGGCATGCAGGATGTGATCAACAAGCCGCTCGGCTCCAAGGCGGTGCGGGAGGTGATAGGTCACCTGTTCGCGGATCTGGCGGACGACGAGGCCTTTGATCAGGCGGACGCGGGCAACCAAGATGCACTGCTGGACCTGCCCTTCCTCACCGATTACGCCAGCACGGTCGGCAAGCCGGTGCTGCTCTCCAGCGTGGATCTGTTCGAGAAGATGATGCCGGACTACATGGCGGTGCTGGACTCCAACATGATTGCCAGGGATCAGGCCGGCGTGGTGGAGGAGGCTCACAAGATAAAAGGGGCGGCGGGTTCCATCGGCCTGCGCCGCCTGCAGCAGACGGCCCAGCTGATCCAGAGCCCGGATCACCCCGCCTGGTGGGAGAACGTGGAGGACTGGATTGAGACACTGCGCCGTGAATATCCCGGCGACATCGCCCGCTTGCGGCGCTGGTTGTTGTCGTGAACCTGACGGACGCCACAAGCAAGGAGCCGCACCATGTATGACAGTCTGATTACCCCGGCGCGCATTCACCCCTGGGGCAGCGAGGAGCTGCTGGAGGCGACCGAGCAGGATCGCGCCCGCATAGTGCAGGCGGCGCCGGTGCGCCGCCTGCAGCAAAAGACCCAGGTCTTCCCGCTGGATGTGAAGGCCTCGGTGCGCAGCCGTCTCACCCACTCCTTGGAGGTGCAGGAGACGGGTCGCCAGATCAGCCGGCGCATCCTGGCGGCCCTGCCGGCGGGCACCGTCTGCGAGGGGGCCTTCATCAACCTGGTGGAGATGGCCTGCCTGCTGCACGACGTCGGCAACCCGCCGTTCGGTCACTTCGGCGAGCAGGTGATGAGCCAGTGGCTGGCACAGTCGCTGGATGAGCTGTTCGCCAGCGCCCATGAACAACTGCCGAGCCCGCAGTGGGCCGAGTTGCGCCAGGACCTGCTGGTGTTTGATGGCAATGCCCAGAGCCTGCGGCTGGTGCACAGCCTGCACGAGATGAACCTCACCCTGGGCCAGCTGGCGGCCCTGTGCAAATACCCGCAGCAGCCCCTGCTGCACAGTCCCCAGGGCTATGGCCAGCACCATGGCTGGACCAGCAAGCGCGGCATCTTTTTCAGCGAGCAACCCCTCTACCGCGCCCTCGGCCAGAGTCTGGGGCTGGCGCCGGGATGCCGGCATCCGCTGGTCTATATCATGGAGGCGGCGGACGACATCTCCTATTGCATCGCCGATCTGGAGGACGCGGTGGACAGGCGCATCCTCACCCAGGGGGAGCTGCTGGCGGCGCTGCGCGGTGCCGATGAGGGGGACTACATGGCCACCCTGCTCGAGGAGGCGCTGGCCTCGGAGCGGGGCTTCTTCCCCCATTTTCGTCAGCAGCTGACCCGGGATCTGGTGGCGCTGGCGGCCCACACCTATGTGAGCGATCACGAGGCCATACTGAGCGGCGCCTACCCCAGGGCGCTGCTGCACGGTCAGGCCCCGGCGGCGCAGGTGCTCGACACCCTCAAGCAGGTGGCCCGCGAGCAGGTGTTCATGCGTCCCGAGGTCGAGGCACTGGAGCTGGAAGGCTATGCCGCCCTGCGCGGTGTGCTCTCCACCTACGCCTGCCTGCTGGCACTGCCGGCCGCCCAATTCGAGCGGCTGCTGGCCGGCAACGGCGGGAGCGAGCTCTTCTTCGCCCGGCGGCTGTTCCACCGGTTGTCGGCCCGCCACCTCAAGGCCTACCGGCTGGCGGTGGCCAGCCGGGATCCGCGCTTTGACAATCGCGCCGAGCAGGAGTGGTACTACAGGGTGCGGCTGTTGCTCGACTACGTCAGCGGCATGACGGATACCTATGCGCTTGAGGAGTTCCGGCTGTTGTCCGGGATTTGACCGGGGCCGGTTCTGACCGCACTCCACCCATATGGGTGGGGGAGATATTGCGTAAAATTCGGTGTTTTTTTAGACTGTGGCAACTTGTTCAACTTTCACACGGTAAGGAGACGATCATGCAACATTCCATGTTCAACGTTGCGTTCGATCGCTGCAATGGCAGCGCGAAGACTCGTGCTCTTTATTTACCGCGTGGAGGGAACAGGTAACACCTGCTTTTTCATCACCCGCGGTTGTCCCGCAGGGTGATGCCTCTCTCCGGGAGAACCGCACGTTCAACTGGAGAATATTATGTCTATCGAACTCGCCCTGCTGCGCCGCGTCGAAACCCTGGTTCAAAAACGGATCACCCGGCTGGAACGTCGCGTCAGCTATCTGCATCTCTCTCCCGCCCTGCTCAAAGACATAGGGCTGGAAGGGCACAATGTGCAGGTCGCCCACATCCGTGAGCGGGAGTTTCAAACCGGTTTCCGACTCGGGAATCGAATAACCTGAGGCGAGGGGCTCCGGCCCCCGACTCCTGGATGGCAGGCCTCGGCCTGCCATTTTTCTTTCCTGATGAGCATTGTCTCAATTTTGTTGTCGCACATTTAGCCAGACACATTATGATCCCCCTCCTATCCATACGGGAGTTAACTATGCTTTGCCGCTGCTATCGCCTCATCCTGTTGTGCTGGCTGGCCTGCTGTAGCCAGGGGGCGACTGCGGTCGAGACGCTGCTGGACAAGAGCGCCTTAACGCCCTCCGGGCAGCAATGGCTCTTCACCCACGATGAGCTGGTGGTCGGCATGCCGGCGACGGCCTGGCCCCCCTATATCTATACCGATGGCCGGGGAAACTTCACCGGCCCCCTGGATGCCTTTGCCTCTCAGATTGCGGGCAGCCTGGGTCTCGAGCTGCGTTATCGCACCTATGCCAACAATACGGCGGTCCAGCAGGCGTTGCTGGACGGCAAGATTGACATGGTGATCGGCGTGGCCCCCAGCCCGATCCGCAAGCTGCAGATGCTGTTTACCTCAGAGCTGATGGCGCTGCCCCGCGCCGTTCTGTTGACCGGAGGGCGGGAGAGCCTCTCCCTGGAGGAGGCCTACGGGGTGCGCTGGGTCTGCGTCTTCGGTGTCAGCGCCTGCGATGAGCTGCTGCGCCTTGGCATCTCGAACCTGGTGACGGTGGACAGCCGGGATGAGGCGATCTTCATGCTCAAGGAGGGGAAGGCGGACGCCTATCTGGCCGAGCTGCCCATGTTGAGCCGCCTGCAGGCCATGGCGGGCATGGCGGTCACCACTGTGGACTGGATGAAGGATACCTCCCTCGCCATGGCGGTGGCGCCGGGCAACGAGCCGCTGCAGGAGCTGCTCGAGCGGGCGCTGGATGACATCTCGCCCGGCGAGCGTCGCCGCATCCTGGAGGCGGGGGGCATAGTTGACTATGAGCTGGTGAAGGGCAGCAAGGAGGTCGTCTTCAGCGCGCCGGAGCAGGCGTGGCTGCAGCAGCACCCTGTGCTCAAGTATGGGGTCGCCCCGGACTGGCCCGGGATGAGCGAGATAGACGACAAGGGCCGGCTCAAGGGGCTGGTTGCCGATCTGCTGGCGATGTTGAACCAGCGCGCCGGCCTGCAGTTCACCCTGGTGCAGACCAGGAGCTGGGCCCAGACACTCGAGCTGTTCCAGGCTCGCAAGCTGGATGTCATCCCGGCCATGACCCCGACCATGGAGCGCCAGCAGTTTGCCCGCTTTACGCCCAATTACGTCTCTTTGAATCGGGTGATAGTGGGCAGGCATGACATGGCGGAGCTGACCAGTCCCAAGGAGTTGAAAGGGTACAGGGTGGGCATGGTGGGGGGCTCGGTGGAGAAATCCCTGCTAAGCGAGGTGGGGGCCGAGCCCGTGACGGTCGCAAGCGATCCCGAGCTGCTGCCGCTTTTGGATCAGCAGAAGGTGGACTATGTGCTGATGAGCATGACCACCCTGGAGCAGTCGTTGCAGCGGGGCTTCAGCGATCGCTATCAGGTAGTCTTCTCCGGCAGCGAGTTGCGGGTTCCCATCGCCATGGCGGCCCACCTGCATGATCCCATGTTGCAGCAGATCCTGACCAAGGTGCTGCTCTCAATCCCCCCGGCGGAGCTGGTCGCCCTGGAGAAGAAGTGGCTCTCCCTGACCATACATACGGGGTTGGATCCGCACAAGGTGTTGCTCTGGTCCTCCCTGGGCGGGGGGATTTTTCTGCTCTTCCTACTGTTGTTCGTGGGCTGGAACCGAACCCTGCGCCGCCAGATCAGTCAGCGGCGGGAGGCGGAGCGTCGGCTCGAAGAGCAGCTGGTGTTCGTCCAGATGATGCTGGACGCCCTGCCCAACCAGGTGGTGCTGACCAATGAGCGCCATGAAATTGCGATGACCAACCTGGCATATCGACAGATGTTCCTGGGGGGCGAGAACCTGAACGGCTCCTATGAGAGCTTGCTCAAGGACAGGCTGCCTGAGGCCATCCGGGCCAGGGTGATCGAGGAGGATGCCAGGGTCTGGGAGAGCGGCGAGGAGTTCCACGGCCGCGGCGAGATCCAGCTCGCCGACGGAGTCGAGCATCAGATGATTTACACCAAGCGGCTGTTCGTCGGTCCCGACGGCAAGCGGCTCGGGATCCTGACCGTACTGACGGACGTCACCGAGCTGAGGCAGGCGCGTTCCGCGGCGCAGGAGGCGCAGACCCGGCTGACCCAGATTACCGACAGCATGCCGGGGCTGGTCTATCAGTATCACTGGCTGGGGCCGGGCAACGGCAGCTTCCTCTATACCTCCCAGGGGCTCAAGGAGATGCTGGGATCCGAGGAGACCGACGACAGCCTTCTGGGGCTGACGGGGCAAGCCCTGCATGACTTCGTGACCACGGTGGAGCGCCATGCCCTGACCATGCAGCCGCTGGATCTCGAGGTGGAGATCAAGCGCCAGGGACAAGCGGGCTACCTGCAGATCCGGGGCCACTTCGTGCGACAGGAGGGGCTGGAGGGGGTCATCCTGAACGGGGTGGTGCAGGACATCACCAAGCTCAAGCGCCAGGAGCTGGAGCTGCGTGAGGCCAGACGGGTGGCGGAAGACGCGACCCAGGTGCGCAGCCGGTTCCTCGCCACCATGAGCCACGAGTTGCGCACCCCCATCTCCGGCATGCACGGCATGCTGGAGCTGCTGCAGATGAGCTCCCTCGATGACGACCAGCGTTACATGCTGCGCAACATCTCGACCTCCACCAATCACCTGCTCTATCTGGTGAACGACATCCTGGACTTCTCCAAGATGGAGGCAGGGCAGCTGCAACTCAATCCCCATCCCTGCCGGTTGACCTCAGTCATCTGCGACGTCATCCGGGGTCATGCCACCCTGGCCTATGGCAAGGGGCTCAACGTGACGCTGGCGTGGGGGCCTGAGGTGCCGGATCACGCCAGCATGGACGCGGTGCGGGTGGGTCAGGTGATCTCCAATCTGCTGAACAATGCGGTGAAGTTCACCGAGGCGGGGGAAATTGCCATCCAGGTTGGCTATCAGGACCATCGGCTGACATTGACGGTGCGGGATACGGGGATCGGCATAGCCCTGGAGAAGCAGGTCAATCTGTTCACCCCCTTCAAGCAGGTGGAGTCCGACATCACCCGGCGTTTCGGCGGCACCGGGCTCGGGCTCGCCATCTGCCATCAGCTGACCCTGAAGATGGGGGGTAGCCTGGTGCTGGAGAGCGAGGCGGGGGTCGGCACCACTGTGACCTTCGCGATTCCCCTGGCCGAGTGTCGGTGGGACGCCCCGCCGCTGGCAGGTCAGCGTTGGTGGTGGTTCGGTGAGGACGAGGTGCTGCAAGCCGTGATGGAGCAACTCGGCGCCACACTTCACCCCCTGACCGCAGATCAGTGGCGTCATCCCCTTGAGGGCTACCTGCTGGCGCAGGAGAGCCGCCTGGAGCAGGCCCTTGGCAGTGGCTGGTTGCAGCATTTGCAGCAATCTTCCCTCAAGGGCATAGTACTCTCCCCCCATGAGGCATTGCGTGGCCGCATGGGCAGTGACGCCTGGTGGCGGATAGGCCAGTCTCCCATCTACCCGGACCTGCTGCTGGAGACCTGTCGCCAGCTGTCGAGCGAGCGGCCGAGCCAGCCGATGCAGATGCAGGGAGAGCGGCTCAGGGGCAGGGTGCTGGTGGCGGACGATCATCCCGTCAACCGTGCGCTGCTGACCCGCCAGCTCGCCATCCTCGGCATAGACCCCGAGGTGGTGGATGATGGGGAGAAGGCGCTGCGCGCCTGGCAGGGGCAGGAGTTCGCCCTGCTGCTCACCGACTGCCACATGCCGGTGATGGATGGCTATACCCTGGCGCGCACCCTGCGGGCGGCCGGTGACGAGGCGCCCATCATAGGTGTCACCGCCGATACCTCGGAGGAGGCCAGCCAGCAGATGCTGGAGGCCGGCATGAACGACATGCTGTTCAAGCCCTACAGCCTGGAAACCCTGCGCCAGACCCTGGCTCGCTGGCTACCGGCGGCCAGCCCGCAACAAGAGACAATGGCTCCCCGGCAAGCAGAGGTTCAGGCACCGGGAATAAGCTGGTTGACCCTGTTCGGGGACGAGGCGGTGGCGCGCAGCATGGGGAGGGAGTATCTGGAGGCCAACCGGCAGGATGGCGAAGACATGATGCTGGCGCTGGCCAGACAGGATACCCAGGCGCTGGTGGAGACGGCGCATCGCATCAAGGGGGCCGCCCGCATGGTCGGGCAGCAGGCCCTGGCGACCGAGGCCGCCCAGCTGGAGGCGGCGGCCAGGTTGAAGCAACTGGACAGACTCGACGAGCTGGGCCAGACGGTACAGGCATTGATGGACTCTATCAGAGGTGAAATGGAGTTATGGCTCGATGAATAGTGCACGGCATGAGTTGGTGATCATGGTGGTGGAGGATCACAACTTCCAGCGCAAGGCCCTGATGCACCAGATCCGCGGGCTTGGCTACGGCAACCTGCTGGAAGCCCAGGACGGAGAGGAGGCGCTGACCCAGTGTCAGCACCATCAGGTCGACATCCTGTTCTGCGATCTGCGGATGCCGGGCATGGATGGCATGGCCCTGCTGCGTCGACTCTCCCTGGGTGGCTTTCGCGGCGGCATAGTGCTGTGCAGCGCGCTGGAAGACGATGTGGTCGACGCCGTGCTGCGCATGAGCCGCGCCTACGGCCTGCAGGTGCTGGGGCGCATCGACAAACCCGCCAGTCATCAGCAGATAGCCCAGCTGATCGGCGCCTGGCAGCCCCAGCAGGCGCGTAGCCAGGAGGAGGACGGCCGCAGTCTGAGTCTGGATGAGCTGTGCCGTGCCCTGGAGCAGGACCAGCTGCTGCCCTGGTATCAGCCCAAGGTGAGTTTTGAAAACGGTCAGTGGGTCGGCATGGAGGCGCTCGCCCGCTGGCAGCACCCCGAGTATGGGCTCATCTCGCCGGCCCGCTTCATCCCGCTGGCGGAGCACAACGGGCTCATGGATCCGCTGACCGAGGTGATCATCGGCAAGTCATTGCGCGACGGCCACCTGTGGGAGAAGACAGGGCTCTCCCTCAACCTCTCGATGAACCTCTCCACCACTTCGCTTATCGAGGGGGATTTGTGCAATACCCTGCTCAATCACTGCCAGCGCTGGAGCATCAACCCCGAGCTCATCACCCTGGAGGTGACAGAGAGCGCCTTCGTCAAGGATCTCGGCAAGTCGCTGGAGGTGCTGACCCGCTTGCGGATGCACGGCTTCGGCCTCTCCATCGACGACTTCGGCACCGGCTACTCCTCCATGCAGCAGCTCGCCCTGCTGCCGTTCACCGAGCTGAAGCTGGACAGATCCTTCGTCGATCGCTGCTATGAAGATCCCTCCCGCCTCGCCATCATCGAATCCAGTATCGAACTGGCGCGCAAGTTGGGGTTAAAATCGGTGGCAGAGGGGGTCGAGGACGAGGCCACCTGGCTGCTGCTGGCCAGGCTGGGGTGCGATCAGTGCCAGGGGTTCTTCTCCGCACGCCCCATGCCACGCGAGGAGTTGCTCGTCTGGCATGACACCTGGCGCGAACGATTGCCCGCATTGATCGGGCGCTAATCAAGGGCAGGATGCCCGCTGCGACACAAGGATGGTCATGAAAATATCAAGCAAGCTGTTGTTGAGTTTCTGTTTTATCAACCTGCTCATCATTCTCTCCTCCGCCCTTGTCTACCATCAGCTCGGCCGGATTGAAGCCTCCCAGGAGGCCTTGCTGGGCCAGGCCCTGCCCGCCCTGCAACGGGACGAGGCGAGCCAGAAGGCCCTGATCGCCACCGTCTCCTCCCTGCGGGCCTACCTCATCCTCGGCAAGGATCCCGCGCAAGGTGCGCGCATCAAGCAGGAGTGGGAGCAGGCCTGGCATGCCATAGAGCAGCAGGGATTCACGCCCGCCCTGAGCCGCGCCCTCAAGAGTTTCAAGGGAGCTCAGGAGAAGGTGTGGGCCCTGGCCCATACCGAAGATAACCTGCCGGCCCACACCCTGATGCTGCTGGAGGCTGGCCCCCTGGCGGAGGCGGCCCTCGATCAGCTGCAATCCATTGCCAACGAAGAGGTGGCGACGCCCCAGGAGGCGCTGCCCGGCGATCGCCGCCTGCTGCTCAAGCAGGTGGGGGATGCCTACAACGGGCTGGCAAATGCCCTCTCCGCCCTGCGGGACTTCCTCATCTCGGGGGACAAGGAGTATCGCGACAAGTACCAGGACTACTACCAGTTCCATCTGCAGCGGGTGGCCGAGCTGAAACAGCAGCAGGCCAACTTCACCGAGGCGCAGAAGGGGTTGTGGACGCTCTTTGAGGAGATGTCGGCTCCCTTTGCCGAGCTGGTGGGGCAGGTGATCGCCAGGCGGCAGGCGCCGGACTGGGATCAGGCCAACCACCTGATGGCCACCGACATAGAACCAGCGTTGACCCAGCTGGCCAGTCAGCTGGCGAGCCAGGTGACCCAGACCCGGGGAGAAGTGGACAAGATAGCCGGCAAGCTGGCCGGTGCCAGTCAGGCCATCCACCGTACCCTGCTGCTGGCAACCACCAGCGTCATCTTGCTCGGCACCCTGGTGGCCCTGCTGTTCAGCCGCCGCCTGACCCGTGACATCGCCAGCCTGGTGAACCGGGCCGGGCAGGTCGCCGATGGCCGCCTGCCGAGGGAGCCCCTGCCGGTGCTGCGCCAGGACGAGCTGGGCGGATTGACCGGCTCCATCAACCGGATGTCGAGCCAGCTGCGCCAGCTGGTGGGGGAGATCCAGGGTGCGGTGGCGCAGGTGGAAGGGGCCGGCCGCGAGGTGGGTCAGACCACCAACGCCATAGTGGACGATCTGGCGAGTCAGAATCAGCGGCTGGATACGGTCGCGGCCGCCATAGAGCAGATGTCCGCCAGCACCCGGGACGTGGCGGGCAACATCGCCGATGCGGCCGGCGCGGCGCGTCAGACCGAGCAGCAGGCCAGGCAGGGGGAGCAGGCCCTCGCCCGCATGAGCGTCACCATGGCGCAGATTGCCGCCATGATCACCCAGGCCAATCAGGCGATGACGCTGCTTCGCAGCCAGAGCGAGCAGGTGGGCCGCGTCACCGAGGTGATCGCCACCATAGCCGAGCAGACCAATCTGCTGGCGCTCAATGCCGCCATAGAGGCAGCGCGCGCCGGGGAGCAGGGGCGGGGGTTCGCCGTGGTGGCGGACGAGGTGCGCCAGCTGGCCAGCCGTACCAGCCAGTCGACGGCGGAGATCAACCAGACCATTGCCAGCATACAGCAGCAGACCCGGCAGACGGCCGATACCGTGGGCAGCGGCACCCTGCTGGTGGAGCAGGGCAGGGGCGCCGTGGCCTCGGCCACCGAGACCCTGGCGGCCATGTCGGCGCTGGTGCAGGATCTGTGCGGCCAGCTCGCCGCCATCGCCACCGCGACCGAGCAGCAGTCCAGGGTGGCCCAGGAGGTGGCGGGCACTGTGGAGGAGATCGCCGGGCTCAGCCATCAGTCCAGCGAACACAGTCAGCAGGGGGAGCTGATCGCCGCCAGACTGACCCGGGAGACGGGTCAGCTGACCGCGGCCATCAGTCGCTTCGAGCTGGATGCCTGAGCAAGGCAGGGATGACAGAAAAGCGGGGCAGGCCTATGGGCCTGCCCCGTTTTTTTTCAGACCAGACGCTGGATGGTTAGTCCAGACGCCGGAAGGCCTGGTTGTCGAAGCTGCTGCTGGTTTCCTGGTTGAGCAGGCTGACCAGCAGGGGTATGGGGCGCTTCTCGCTGCCAACTCAGACCAGATGCTGGATGGTTAGTCCAGACGCCGGAAGGCCTGATTGTCGAAGCTGCTGCTGGTTTCCTGATTGAGCAGGCTGACCAGCAGGGGTATGGGCGCTTCTCGCTGCCGACTCAGTCCAGACGCCGGAAGGCCTGATTGTCGAAGCTGCTGCTGGTTTCCTGATTCAGCAGACTGACCAGCAGGATGGCCCGCTTCTCCCCATCCGGCTCCAGGTAGATGGCCTCGAACCCGGCCAGGGGGCCTGATTCGATCAATACCTTGTCCCCCTGCGTCGGCAGGCAGGCGTAGCTGGCGCGCGCCTCGTCGCTGTCGTCCCGGCTCATCAGCCGGTAGATCAGCTGGCTGCTGACGGGGCTCCACTCCTTGCCGAAGTGAATGATGCGGCTGATGCCGCGGGTGGACTTCAGGGTGACCGGGGTGACCACTTCCAGATCCACGTAGATGAACAGGTAGTTGGGGAACATGGGTTCACGCTGCGGGACCCGTTTGCCACGCCGCAGTTTCTCCACTTCCACCATGGGGTAATAGGATTCGACGCCTTGCGCCGCCAGATGGGCGCGGGCGCGGGCCTCTTCCTTGGGCTTGCAGTAGGCCAGATACCATTTCTTCATTGTTGTTCTGTTTTTTCGTGTTGCCGTGCTTCTGGCTATGATAACGGGGGCAAAAAAAAAGGCCACGCTTGGCGTGGCCTTTTTTACAGAGTGAGTGATTACCAACCTTTCACCAGGCCGCCCTTGAACAGCTCGGTTCCCTTCTTGTAGACCTCGTCGGTCTGGAAGGCCTGGACGAACTCCTTGACCTTCTCGTCGTCCTTGTTGTTCTCGCGGGCAACGATCAGGTTGACGTAGGGGGACTCCTTGTCTTCGACGAAGAGGCCGTTTTCGGTCGGGGTCAGGCCAATCTGACCGGCGAAGGTGTTGTTGATGATAGAGAGATCAACATCTTCCAGGGAGCGGGGCAGCTGAGCGGCTTCCAGCTCGACGATCTTGAAGTTGCGCGGGTTGCTGGCGATGTCCAGCACGGTCGCTTCCAGACCGGCGCCTTCCTTCAGCTTCAGCAGGCCCTGCTTCTCCAGCAGGATCAGGGAGCGACCCAGGTTGGTCGGATCGTTCGGTACCGCGATCTGGGCACCGTCTTTCAGCTCGGACAGGGCTTTGATCTTCTTGGAGTAACCGGCGATCGGGTAGACGAAGGTGTTGCCAACCGGCACCAGCTTGAAGCCGCGATCACGGATCTGGGCATCCAGGTAGGGTTTGTGCTGGAAGGCGTTGACGTCGACGCTGCCGTCGTTCAGGGCCACGTTGGGGGTGACGTAGTCGGAGAAGGTGACGACCTCGACGGTCAGGCCGTATTTCTCCTTCGCCACCTTGGCCGCAGTCTCGATCAGTTCGGTCTCGGGGCCGGCGATGGCGCCGACTTTCAGGGTCTTGCTCTCTTCCTTCTGACCGCAGCCGACCAGTACCAGAGTTGCCAGCAGCGCAGCTGCCGCGGATTTAATGCCCAATTTCATAAAAACCTCCTGTCAGAAATCGACGATTAACGATGATCACATTGTTTGACCAGGCGCTCACCCGCGCTCTGGATGAGTTGAACCAGTACCACCAGAATGACCACGGTGACCAGCATGACGGTAGGGTCAAAGCGCTGGTAGCCGTAGCGAATACCCACATCACCGAGACCACCACCACCGATGGCACCGGCCATGGCGGAGTAGTTCACCAGCGTGACCAGGGTGATGATGATGCTGTTGAGGATCCCGGGCAGGGCCTCGGGCAGCAGCACCTTGGCAATGATTTGCAAGGGTTTGGCACCCATGGCCTTGGCGGCTTCGAGCAGGCCGTCCGGCACTTCCATCAGGGCACCTTCCACCAGACGGGCGATGAAGGGGATGCAACCGACGGTCAGCGGCACTATGGCGGCTATGGTGCCTATGCTGGTGCCGACGATCAGCCGGGTCAGCGGAATGATGGCAACCAGCAGTATGATGAAGGGCACCGAGCGGCCGACGTTGACTACTATGCCGAGGATCTTGTTCAGCAGCGGGTTGGCCAGGATCTGGCCGGCCTTGGTCACGTGCAGTGCCACGCCCAGCGGCAGGCCGAGCAGGCAGCCGAACAGGGCGGAGGCAAACACCATGATCAGGGTGTCGCCGAGGGCTGTGATGAGCAGATTAATCATGGCTTCGGACATGAGTCATTACCTCCAGCTGGATACGATGGCTGAGTCGCCGAGGATTGGGCGCAGCAGATTAGTCATTGCTTCGGACATAGCCCATTACCTCCAGCTGAATGTGGTTGTCGATGAAGAACTGCTGGGTGGCCTCGCACTGGGCCTCATCCCCGAACAGCTCCGCCAGCAGGAAGCCGAACTTGACGCCACCGGCGTATTCGATGTCTGCGCTCAGTATGCTGATGTCGATGTTGAAACGGCGGCTCACCTCGGAGATGAGCGGCGAATCGACGGTGGCACCGGTGAAGCCGAGCTTCACCAGGGGATAGCTGTTGGCCACCCGCTCGCGGCTCATCCTGTCCTGATACTCCTGGGGCACTTCCAGGTGGATGGTGGAGTGGATGAAGTCACGGGCCAGCTGGGTCTTGGCGTTGCTGAAGAACCAGGCCACTTCCCCCTGCTCGATCAGGCGACCGTCGCTGATGATGGCCACTTCGTCACAGATCCCCTTCACCACGTCCATCTCGTGGGTGATGAGCAAGATGGTGAGCCCCAGCTTGACGTTGATCTCCTTGAGCAGGCTCAGGATGGATCGGGTGGTCTGGGGGTCGAGGGCCGAGGTGGCCTCGTCACACAGCAATACCTTGGGGGCTGGTGCCAGGGCGCGGGCGATGGCGACGCGCTGCTTCTGGCCGCCGGAGAGCTCGGACGGATAGGCGTGGGCACGGGCCTCCAGCCCGACCAGGGCGAGCAGTTCCTCGACCCTCGCCTGGATCTGCGCCTTGCTCCAGCCCGCCAGCTCCAGCGGGAAGGCGATGTTGGCAAACACGGTGCGGGAGGCCAGCAGGTTGAAGTGCTGGAAGATCATGCCGATCTGGCGGCGAGCCTGGGTCAGATCCCGCTCGCTCAGGGCCACGAGCTCCTGACCATCGACGATGACCTGGCCCTGGGTGGGGCGCTCCAGCAGGTTGACGCAACGAATAAGGGTGCTCTTGCCGGCACCGGAGGCGCCGATCACCCCGAAAATCTTGCCTTGTGGCACATGCAGGCTCACGTCACGCAGGGCGTGCACGGCGTCACTGCCTTTACCGTAGACTTTGTTGAGACCGATCAACTTAATCATGGATTCTTCCGTGCTAACAGCCTTAAAGCACAGGGCGCTACAGGCGGGTGAATTGGGCAGAGGTTTCACTGGGTTGCTCTGCCATCATGGAGGATGATGCTAAGATGTCCGGATGGCTGTGTCAACGCATGTTTCTACGTCTAGACGTCTAAAAAATGGATAAGGATTCCCGCTTCCTGACTAAGGGAAGAGGGGTAAATCGGCAGCTTCAATATTAGATTCTGATTTGAAATCATCCGTCCGAATATAACCTGGATAATCTTCCTTAACTCGATGATTCCCCCGTTTTGTCACGACCTATCCCTGGGCGCTGGCGGTCAGTTGCCAGCATGACAGGGAATAATCTCTTTGCTCCTTCCTCCTCGTTTTCTCCTTTTTCTTTCCCATCCCTTTGATGTAGAACAAAAAACGACCTATTTTATCCGGGCAGGGAGCGGCGTTTTTTTATACTGGCAGGAGGTGGACGGCAGGAGGAAGCCAAGATGCGATTTCAACAGATCAAGGACCTGATGCTTTACCTCGAGCAACTGCATCAGCAGCAGGGGCGCAGTTACGGGCGCCTGATCCCCCAGGTGGATGGGGAGCGCAGCCGGATGTTGCTGGCCTATCTGCAAGGGCGGGAGGACGCGGCGGCGGCCCACCTGCACGACTATCGGGAGCAGATGGGGAGCGGGGTCAAGGAGACCTGGCTGGATCAGGGATTTGGCGTGGATCTGCTGGCCGATTGCCAGCGTCTGGCACTGCCCGCCGGTGCCCGGCCCGACGAGATAGTGACCCTGGTGTCGCGGCAGGAGGAGAAACTCGTTGGCGAGCTGGGGCGCCTGGCCCGGGAGTGCCCCACGCCTGACACGGCCGCGCTGCTAGCCTCCCTGGCGTCCATGGCGCAATCCAGGTTGACCCGGCTGGTGCACGGGGCCCATCGGCTCGACGACCTCTAGGGCGCCATGGCAGAGGCCCGCTCAGGGCCTCTTGCTCCTTTGCTGGGGTAGGCTCAGCCCTCTTGCCGGGCCGCGCCGTAGAGGGCGGCCCCTATGATGCCGGCCTGGTTGAGGTTGGCCGCCGCCACCAGGGGGGCCCGGGTCTCTATCCGGTCGATGAACTTGTCGAGCTTGGCGGCGCTGCCGCCTCCCAGGATGAAGAGATCGGGGGAGAAGAGGAACTCGAGGCGGGCCAGGTACTTGTTGAAGCGCTTGCCCCAGCGGTTCCAGGAGAGATCCTCGCGCTTGCGCACCGCATCCGAGCAGTAGTGCTCGGCGACCATGCCTTCCAGCATGAGATGACCCAGCTCGGTGTTCGGCAGCAGCTGGCCGTTGACGAACACCGCAGTGCCTATGCCGGTGCCGACGGTGATGAGGATGATGACCCCCTTGCGATCCCGGCCCGTGCCGAAGCGCATCTCGGCCAGCCCGGCAGCATCGGCGTCGTTGAGCACGTGGCAGGGCAGGCCGGTCACGTCGGCGAACAGGTGGGCGGCGTCTGTCTCGATCCAGCTCTTGTCGATGTTGGAGGCATTCTTGGCGATGCCGTTGTGGATGGTGGCGGGGAAGCCGCACCCTATGGGCCCCTTCCACTGGAAATGCTCGACCAGCGCCTTGAGGGTGTGCGCCACGGCGGCCGGGGTGGCCGGTTGCGGCGTGGCAATGCGGTGGCGCTCGCCAATCAGTTCGCCAGTCTCGGTGTCCACCAGGCAGCCCTTGATCCCGGAGCCGCCAATATCTACTCCCAACATCTGCATCCGAATCTTCCTTTTATTGTGCCTATGGTCAATGGTCGGCAGAGCATGAAAAAAGTGCTGTCATCCGGCAAGGGCCAGATCACTTATGCGTGATCCGGCAGGCCTTTTTCGATGCAGCGGATCAGCAAACGGGTCTTCTTGTTCTCTTTCTCCTGGCGCGCGGCCAGGGTCGCCAGCGCCCATTCGATGTGTTCGGCCACCATGGGCTCGGCGCCGGGAAGCGCCTGCTGCAGGGCCGCCATGGCATCGCTGCTGGCCGGGCCGTTGCCAAGCGCCACCGCCAGGTTGCGGCGCCAGCGTTGATAGCCGATGCGGCGAATGGGGCTGCCTTCGGTGTGCTTCAAAAATGCCGCCTCCGACCACTGCCAGAGGTCGAGCAGGGGTGGGCGGTGCAGATTGGGGCGGGGGCTGAAGTCGGGCTCTGGGCTCGCATCCGCATAACGGTTCCAGGGGCAGATGAGCTGGCAGTCGTCACAGCCATAGATGCGGTTGCCCATCAGCGGCCTGAACTCTTCCGGGATGGGGCCGTCGTTCTCTATGGTGAGATAGGAGATGCAGCGCCGCCCATCCACTACATAGGGGGCTATGATGGCGCCGGTGGGGCAGATGTTGATGCAGGCCACGCACTTGCCGCACTGCTCTTTTTCCACCGGGGCATCGACGGGGAGCGGCAGGCTGACCAGCAGCTCCCCGAGAAAGAAGAAGGAGCCGGCCGACTCGTTGAGCAGCAGCGAGTGCTTGCCCACCCAGCCCAGCCCAGCCTTGGCCGCCAGGGGGCGCTCCAGTATGGGGGCCGAATCGACGAAGGGGCGCCACTCCCCCGTGGTTTCCTGCGTGGATGGCAACAGCGCCTGGCAGCGCTGCTCGATACGCTCCCCCAGCTGCTTGAGCCGGTTGCGCAGCACCTTGTGGTAGTCGCGCCCCAGGGCATAGCGGCTGATGTAGCCCAGGGTGGGGTCCTTCAGCGTGGCGGCAAAGCCCGCCTCGAAGGGGAGATAGTTCATCCGCACCGACAGCACCCGCAGGGTGCCCGGCAGCAGCTCCTGGGGCCGGGCCCGCATCATGCCGTGGCGCGCCATGTAGTCCATGGTGCCGTGATGACCCGCATCCAGCCAGGCCTGCAATCTGGGCTCCTCGAGGGCGAGATCCGTGTCCGTGATGCCGACCTGGTCAAATCCTAGCTCCCGTGCCCAGAGCTTGATATCGTGGGCCAGTTGCGCGAGTTCGGCGGCCGTCATTGTGTCTCACCTGCCTGCTGGCAGCGGCATGGCGCCCGCAGCACTGAGGGTGACGAGGGCCGTGCGCCGTCATGGCACGCCATATGCCAGGCCAGGAGTCGGGCCAGTGGATGATGAAGGTGGGGAGCCATCATGGTACAGGTTATCGAGGACGCTATCGGCAAAAAACAAGGCATCAGTCTAGCACAGCCCCTGTGGCGGGCCGAACAGATCCGCAAGATGGAGCAGTGCTGGGCCGAGCGTGAGGGGCAAGCCCTCTACGCCCTGATGGAGCGGGCCGGCGCCGCCCTGTGCAGCTATGCCCGCCATCACTGGCCCCAGAGTCACCACTGGTGGATCTTCGTCGGCCCGGGCAACAACGGGGGGGATGGCTATGTGCTGGCCCGCCTCGCCCGCCGACTCGGCCTCGAGCCCCTGGTGATAGCCGCCCGGGCGCCAGGCCTGCTCAGAGGGGACGCCAGGCGGGCCGCCGACGAGTGGCTGGCGGCGGGGGGAGAGGTGATGATGGCCGATGCGCTCGAGGGGGCGCAGCTCCCTCCGCCGGATCTGGTGATAGATGCACTGCTCGGCACCGGTGTCCAGCTCCCCCTCTCCTCGCCAATGACAAAGATCGTCGCAACAATCAATGGCTTGAATGCTCCGGTTCTGGCGGTGGATCTCCCCTCCGGGCTCAATGCCGACACCGGCCGCGCCATGGGGGCCCTGGTACGTGCTACCCGCACCCTCAGCTTCATCGGCATCAAGCAGGGCATGCTCACCGCCGACGGGGTGGACGGCGTCGGCCAGCTCGACTGGGATCCCCTCGGGGTGGTGCCTGAGGCCGACCTGGTGCCCGCCGCCGAGCGCCTGGATTATCCCCGTATAAAGAACCTGCTGACTCCCCGTTCCCGCTCGGCCCACAAGGGCAAGCACGGCAAGGTGCTGCTGGTGGGGGGCAACCTGGGGATGCAGGGGGCCATACTGCTGGCGGGGCAGGCCTGCCTGCGGGCGGGGGCGGGTCTGGTGCGACTGTGCCAGCACCCGGACTCTCCCCCCGCCAGCCTGGTGCAGCCCGAGCTGATGGGATGCCCGGCCGGGAGTTACGAGGGGTGGGCCACGGTGCGGGTTCTGGGGCCCGGGCTCGGTCAGGATGAGTGGGGAAGGGCCCAGTTCGAACACTACCTCAGTGCCAGTCTGCCCTTGGTATTGGACGCCGATGGATTGAATTGGCTGGCGCAGGCACCCCGTCATCAGGATAATTGGGTGCTCACGCCCCACCCCGGGGAGGCGGCCCGCCTGCTGGGCTGCGCCGTCGCCGAGATCGAGGCGGATCGCTTCGCCGCCGTTTCCCGGCTGCAGCAGCGATACGGCGGCGTGGTGCTGCTCAAGGGGGCGGGCTCGCTCATCTGCGATGGCCAGTGCATCAGCCTCTGCGATGAAGGCAATCCCGGCATGGCCAGTGGCGGCATGGGGGATCTGTTATCTGGTATAATCGCCGCCCTCCTGGCCCAGGGCTGGTCTGCCGGCATGGCCGCGCGACTGGGGGCCGTGATCCACGCAGAGGCCGCCGATCTGGCCGCCGCCGAGGGTGAGCGGGGCATGTTGGCATCGGATCTGCTGCCCTGGATCCGCCGTCTGGTCAATCCGACACCGTAACAAGTAACAAGAAGAACATGGCAAAAACCTTGATGATGACACTGCCGGACGAGGCAGCAACTGTGGCACTGGGTGGCCGTCTGGCGCAGGCGTGCCAGCAGGCCACTACCGTATTTCTGCACGGCGCCCTCGGGGCCGGCAAGACCACCCTGACCCGCGGCTGGGTGCAAGGGCTTGGCCATCAAGGCAAGGTCAAGAGTCCTACCTATACACTGGTGGAGCCCTATGAACTGGCCGACTGGCAGGTCTATCACTTCGATCTCTATCGACTGGCGGATCCGGAAGAGCTGGAATTCATGGGCATTCGGGACTATTTCGGCGCCGACACCCTCTGTCTGGTGGAGTGGCCGGAGAAAGGGGAGGGCTGGCTGCCATCCCCCGATCTCGAGATTACCCTGACGTATGTGAACGAGCAGCGCGAGGCCCTGATTGCGGCCCGCACTGCTATTGGCGAAGCCATTCTGGAACGGTTGTCATCTCAGTGCGCTTGATCCTTGTTATTGCCCTCTCCCTGATGGCCTTACCCTCCTGGGCGAATCAGCTCAAGAGTGTGCGGGTCTGGCCATCGCCGGATAACACCCGGGTGGTGCTCGACATGAGCAGCGCCCCCAATTTCAACTACTTCACCCTGAGCGGCCCGAGTCGCCTGGTGATCGATCTCAAGGGGGCGAGCAACGCCGCCAACCTGGCTCGCATCGAGAACAAGAGCGAGCTGGTGCGCAAGATCCGCGAGAGCACGCCCCTTGAGAAGGGCAGTATGCGTCTGGTGCTGGATCTCAGCTCCGCCATCAAGCCGGTGGTGTTCCCGCTGGCACCGGCCGGCCCCTATGGCCATCGCCTGGTGATCGATCTGCCCTATGAAGAGAAAGGGGGCGCCACGGCGCAGCCCGCTCCCGTCGGCGGCCAGGGCAAGGCCATCGTCATCGCCATCGATCCGGGCCATGGCGGGGAAGATCCCGGCTCCATAGGCCCGCGCCGCACCTACGAGAAACGGGTGACCCTGTCGGTGTCCCAGAAGCTGGCGGCGCTGATCGACCGCGAGCCGGGCATGCGTGCCGTGATGACCCGTCGTGGTGACTACTTCGTCGACCTCAACAAGCGCTCCGAAATCGCCCGCAAGGCCAAGGCGGATTTGCTGGTGTCCGTGCATGCGGACAGCTTCCACAACTCGACGCCGCGCGGCGCCTCGGTCTGGGTGCTGTCGACCAATCGCGCCAACCGCGAGATGGGTAGCTGGCTGGAGAAGCAGGAGAAGCAGGGGGAACTGCTGGGCGGCGTCGGCAAGGTATTGGCCGAATCCGACCCCAATCCCTATCTGGCGCAGACCTTCCTCGATCTCTCCATGGACAAGTCCAGGGCCGAGGGCTATGAGGTGAGTCGCCAGATACTGCGCTCCATGGGACGGGTTGCCCGGCTGCATAAGAAGGCACCGGAGCACGCCAGCCTGGCGGTGCTCAAGGCGCCGGACATCCCCTCCGTGCTGGTGGAAACCGGCTTCATCTCCAACCATGCGGAAGAGAAGCTGCTGGCCACTGCCAGCTACCAGGATCAGCTGGCCCGGGCCATTTTCGAGGGGATCCGCAGCTACTATCGCAGCCACCCGACCAAGGGCCCCATGATGACGGGCAAGGGGCAGCGAGTGGCCAGCGCCAGCCAGCCAGCGGCGAAAATGGTGGCGGTCGCCCCCGCGCCCCGGCAGCAGGTGACCAACCGGATGCCGGCGACAGTGCCGAGCCGCAGCAGTGATGGCGGCGCCCCGGTCAGCAGCGTCGGCAGCGCCTCCGGTGCCGGGGTGATCAAACCCTACAAGGTGGCGGCCAAGGAGCCGAGCGTGCCGGTCGCAAGCGTGCAGAGCGATGACAAGTCCCAGATGATCCGCCACGTGGTCACCCGCGGCCAGAGCCTCTCCCGCCTCGCCGAGAAGCACGGCGTGAGCCAGGCGCGGCTGGTGGAGATCAACAAGCTCAAGTCACGGGATATCCAGATAGGGCAGGTGCTCTATATCCCGAAATAAATGGGTTGTTTTAGTGATTGTTCGGGTGGATAGCCCATCGAAAACACGGTTGTCGTTGGGTTAACCCCCTCCCAGCCTCCCCCTTCAAAGGGGGGGAGTCTTGTGCTCCCTCCCCTTATGAAGAGGAGGGCTGGGTGAGGTTGATGTGTTCATCTTTTCCATGTTGGGCTTCGCTCAGCACCAACCTAGATCCCCAAGGTTAAAAAGCAGGAGTCAGCCATGCCGATCCGTATATTGCCTCCTATCCTGGCCAACCAGATTGCTGCCGGCGAGGTGGTGGAGCGGCCCTCCTCGGTGGTGAAGGAGCTGGTGGAAAACAGCCTGGATGCGGGGGCCGACCGGGTCGAGATCGACATCGACAAGGGGGGCGCCAAGCTGATCCGCATCCGTGACAACGGCAGCGGTGTCGCCAGGGACGAGCTGGTGCTGGCGCTGTCGCGGCACGCGACCTCCAAGGTGGCGACTCTGGATGACCTGGAAGGGATCAACAGCCTCGGCTTTCGCGGCGAGGCGCTCGCCTCCATCAGCTCTGTCTCCCGTCTCACCTTCACCTCCCGCACTGCGGAGCAGTCCGAAGCCTGGCAGGCCGAGGCGCAGGGACGCGAGATGAGCGTCACCGTCAAGCCGGCAGCCCACC
The DNA here is from genome assembly GCF_046581335.1 of Aeromonas sp. DSM 116730. Taxonomy (NCBI): domain Bacteria; kingdom Pseudomonadati; phylum Pseudomonadota; class Gammaproteobacteria; order Aeromonadales; family Aeromonadaceae; genus Aeromonas; species Aeromonas sp. DSM 116730. The sequence goes on from NZ_CP144265.1 coordinate 838,236, forward strand.
CGGTGGGCACCACTGTAGAGGTGGTGGATCTCTTCTTCAATACGCCCGCGCGACGCAAGTTCATGCGCAGCGAGAAGACAGAGTTTGCCCACATCGACGAGCTGGTGCGCCGCATCGCGCTCTCCCGCTTCGACATCACCCTGATCCTGCGTCACAACGGCAAGGTGGTGCGCCAGTACAAGGCCGCCAATACGGTGCCTGAGCAGGAGCGCCGCCTCGCCGCCGTCTGCGGCACCCCCTTCATGCACCACGCGCTGGCGGTGGAGAGCGAGCACAGCGACGTGCGTCTGTGGGGCTGGCTGGCGCTGCCCGCGGGGGCCAGACCGCAAAACGATCTGCAATATACCTATGTGAACGGCCGCATGATGCGCGACAAACTCATCAACCACGCCATCCGCCAGGCCTATGACGAGCTGCTGCCTGCCGGCAGCTTCGCCGCCTATGTGCTCTACATAGAGCTGGATCCCCGTCAGGTGGATGTGAACGTCCATCCCGCCAAGCACGAGGTGCGTTTCCATCAGGCGCGGCTCATCCACGACTTTATCTTCCAGGCGCTCTTTACCGCCCTGCGCCGGGAAGGGGCGGGAGCCAGCGAGCAGGACGAGCCGCTGGCCGAGAGCCTGGTCGAGCTGCCGACCAGCCCGCAGATCGAGTATCCCGGCCAGGCGCCACGCCCCGAGTGGTATGGCGCCGAGCACAGCTATAGAGCCCCCGCCCAGACGCGGGATGGCGGTGCCGTGCGCGAAGGTGCCGGCCGCGCGGGCAACTACCAGCCCCCCGAGCCCCCCAGCCGGGAGGCGATGCGCGGCATGGGCGCCCTGCTCACCACATTGCCGGTGGTGGGGGAGGCGTCTCAGGCTGCTCCCGTCACCCCGGCCGGTCCGTCGCCCCAGGGGACTCGCGCCCTGACCCTGGTGGAGCAGGCCTATCTGCTGATCGAGCGGGAGGGACAACTGGCGCTGCTCTCCCTGGTGCGGGCCGAGCGGGTGCTGCTGCGCCACTGGCTGCTGGAGACCTGGGGCCAGGGACTGGCGGCGCAACCCCTGCTGCTGCCGGTCTCCTTCAAGCTGCCAAAGAACCTGATTGCGCTGGCGGAGGAGCAGGAACGTTTGCTCAAACGCATGGGGCTGGAGTTGAAAAGCGGGGGGCGCGACACCATGATCCTGACTCGGGTGCCCGCCTTGCTGCGCCAGACCGATCTGGTACGCCTCTTACCCGAATTGCTGCAATTGATCGAGAGCGGATCTGACAGTGATGCCGACCAGCAGGCTGAAGTACTATGCCAGTGGCTGGTGGAGCAGGGGATAAGCACCGAGAAAATATATGATTTTTCAACGGCCAGCCGGCTGCTGACGGAACTTGTGACCGATTACGGTGACCAACTGGCAGACATTCGCATGGTGCGCCCTCTGTCGTTGGCGGCCGTGCTGGAGGGGTTTGCACGGGGCGATTGAACCGCCGGGGCTGACCTCTTCAATCCATTGAACGCTATTTGCATGGTACGCCTCCCGACGGGGCGACCGTGCCAGAGGAACATGAAAGTGGCTGACTTGCCGACTGCAATTTTTCTGATGGGGCCGACGGCCTCCGGCAAGACGGATCTCGCCATCGCTCTGTGTCAGGCCCTGCCCTGCGACATCATCAGCGTGGACTCCGCGCTCATCTATCGCGGCATGGACATTGGCACCGCCAAGCCGACTGCCGCCGAGCTGGCCCAGGCCCCGCATCGCCTGATCGACATCCTGGATCCGGCCATGAGCTATTCGGCGGCGGATTTCTGCCGCGATGCCCTGCGCGAGATGAAAGAGATCGCCGACCGCGGCCGCATCCCGCTGCTGGTGGGGGGCACCATGCTCTACTTCAAGGCGCTGCTGGAGGGGCTCTCTCCGCTGCCCTCCGCCAATCCGGCCATTCGCGCCGAGATTGAGGCAGAGGCCGCTCGCCTCGGCTGGCAAGCCCTGCACGATGAGCTGGTGCGCATCGATCCTGTGGCCGGTGCCCGCATCCACCCCAACGACCCTCAGCGGCTCAGCCGGGCGCTCGAGGTTTATCGCATCAGCGGCAAGACCCTCACCGAGCTGACCCAGGTGCAGGGGGAAGGCTTGCCCTACCGGGTGCACCAGTTTGCCATTGCCCCCTCCGATCGCGCCGTGCTGCATCAGCGTATCGAGCTGCGTTTCGACAAGATGCTGCAGGGGGAGTTCGAACAGGAGGTCAGGGCGCTCTATGAGAGGGGTGATCTTCACCCGGATCTGCCAGCTATTCGTTGCGTTGGCTACCGCCAAATGTGGGACTACCTGGCAGGGGAAGTGGGATATGATGAGATGCGTTATCGTGGCATCGTGGCCACCCGTCAGCTGGCCAAGCGCCAGATGACCTGGTTGCGTGGCTGGCCCGACCTGACCTGGTTGGAATCTGGTGAGTCTGGCAATGTGGCCAGGGTGGTCGCCCGAGCTGGTGCGGCTTGACACTCCCTGTATAATCAGGTTGTTATATTGATATCCGGTGTTTAAAAACAACAAACTATAAGGAAAAGAAAGATGGCTAAGGGGCAATCTCTCCAAGACCCGTTTTTGAATGCGCTGCGCCGTGAGCGGATTCCTGTTTCTATCTATTTGGTGAACGGCATCAAACTGCAGGGTCAGATCGAATCGTTTGACCAGTTTGTCATTTTGCTGAAGAACACCGTGAGCCAGATGGTCTACAAGCACGCCATTTCCACCGTGGTGCCGGCCCGTGCCGTCAACCATCACCAGCACGCCCCGGGCGCCGCCGGTGAAGAGCAGGGTGAAGCCGAGGCGTGATATCCCGCGGCGAGCCCACTCGCCAACTCAGAATCATCATGATACCTGTCAAGGAGCAAGCGCTTGTTTGACCGTTACGAAGCTGGTGAACAGGCCGTTCTGGTACATGTCAACTTCAGCGATGAGGGTGAGCGGGAGGATCTGGACGAGCTCAAGATGCTGGTGAGCTCGGCCGGGGTCAATGCGCTGGGGGTGATCACCACCAGTCGCAGCGCGCCCAGTGCCAAATATTTTGTCGGCAGCGGCAAGGCGGAAGAGATCGCGTCCCAGGTCCAGATGCTGGGTGCGGACGTGGTCATCTTCAACCATGCCCTGACTCCTGCCCAGGAACGCAACCTGGAGCGTCTGTTCCAGTGCCGTGTGGTGGACAGGACAGGCCTCATCCTCGATATCTTCGCCCAGCGCGCCCGTACCCACGAAGGCAAGTTGCAGGTCGAACTGGCCCAATTGCGACATCTTTCTACTCGCCTGGTGCGAGGCTGGACCCACCTCGAGCGTCAGAAGGGCGGCATAGGTCTGCGCGGCCCGGGTGAAACCCAGCTTGAAACCGACCGACGCCTGCTGCGAGAGCGCATCAAGGCGATTTTGCGTCGGCTCGACAAGGTGGCGAAGCAGCGGGAGCAGGGCCGTCGCGCCCGTAACCGCAACGAGGTGCCGACCGTGTCGCTGGTGGGCTACACCAACGCCGGAAAGTCCACTTTGTTCAACCAACTTACAGATGCCAGCGTGTATGCTGCCGACCAATTGTTCGCAACTCTGGATCCCACGCTGCGTAAATTGGTGATCCAGGATGTGGGTGATGTGATCCTGGCGGATACAGTTGGATTTATTCGGCACTTGCCCCATGATCTGGTCGCGGCCTTCAAGGCGACGCTGCAGGAGACCCGCGAAGCGGACCTGCTGCTGCACGTCGTGGACTGTGCCGATGAGCAGATGCAGGAGAATGTCGATTCGGTGCAGACCGTTTTGGCCGAGATCGAGGCGGACGACCGTCCCCAGCTGATGATCTGCAACAAGATCGACAAGCTGACCGATCGTCCGGCCGGTCTGGAGCGGGATGACGAAGGGCGCCCGCAGCGGGTCTGGCTGTCGGCCCAGACTGGTGAAGGCAGTGAATACCTGTTCCAGGCCCTGACCGAACTGCTGGCCGGATCCATGGTCCATCACACCCTGCAGTTGCCGCCCTCGGCCGCGAGATTGCGCAGTGCGCTCTATCGGCTGAAAGGCATCGAGCAGGAAGGTTTCAGCGAGGAGGGGGATTTTGTCCTGGAGGTACGCTTGCAGCTTGCCGACTGGAACCGCCTCATGAAACAAGAAGGTGAGAGTTTACAACGCTTTATCAGGCATTGATCCGGCGATGAAGACAGACTTCGTCAAGGGTTGATGGCCCGGTAGAGATGATATCCATCCGCATGTATTAATGGAGACGCTGATGGCTTGGAATGAGCCTGGTAACAACGGCAAAGACCGTGACCCTTGGGGGAACAACGGCAAGAATCAGGGACCCCCTGATCTGGATGAGATGCTGCGCAAGGTGAGCCGTCGTTTCGGTGGCCTGTTCGGTGGTGGCAAATCGGGTGGTGATGTGGGCAAGTTTGGCCTCTCCATCGCCTTGGTGGTGGCCGTGGTGGTGTGGGTCGTCAGCGGCTTCTACACCATTCGCGAAGCCGAGCGGGGCGTGGTGCTGCGTTTTGGGGAGTACTCCCATAACGTGGATCCGGGTCTGCGCTGGAAGCCGACCTTCATCGATCGGGTGATCCCGGTGGATGTGGAATCGGTGCGCTCCCTGCCTGCCTCCGGCTTCATGCTGACCCAGGACGAGAACGTGGTCCGGGTCGAGATGGACGTGCAGTACCGCGTGGTCGATCCCGAGCAGTATCTGTTCAGCGTCACCAATGCAGACGAGAGTCTGAGCCAGGCCACCGACAGCGCCCTGCGCTACGTGGTGGGTCACACCAAGATGGATGATGTCCTGACCACGGGTCGGGAAAAAGTCCGTCAGGAGACCTGGCAGGTGATCGATGGCATCATAGAGCCCTACCAGATGGGTCTGCAGATCGTCGACGTCAACTTCCTGCCGGCGCGTCCGCCGGAAGAGGTGAAAGACGCCTTCGATGACGCCATCTCCGCCCAGGAAGATGAACAGCGCTTCATCCGTGAAGCGGAAGCCTATGCCCGTGAAGTCGAGCCCAAGGCCCGTGGTCAGGTCAAGCGTCTGGAACAGGAAGCCGAAGGCTACAAGTCCCAGATCGTGCTGAAGGCCAAGGGTGAAGTCGCGCGCTTCAACGAGCTGCTGCCCCAGTACCAGTCCGCCCCCGAGTTGACTCGTGAGCGTATCTACCTGGAAACCATGGAAGAGCTCTATCAGCAAGCCAACAAGGTGCTGGTCGACATGCCTGCTGGCAACAACAGCATGATCTACCTGCCGCTCGACAAGCTCTCCGGCAAGGCAAATGCCGTGCAACCGGCGGGTCCGGCGGGCACACCTGCGGTGGAGCCGGCCCAGCCGTCCAACGAAGGGGCCAATTCCACTCCGACCCCGCTGCGTGGCGGTGATCGTTTCAGCACAGGGAGAAACTAATAGATGAAGAAAATAGCTATTGGTGTCATCGCTGTGGCCGCCATGGTCTGCTTCTCTTCCGTCTTCATCGTCGATGAAGGTCAGAAGGGCATAGTGGTGCAGTTTGGCAAGGTGAAGCGGGTTGACTCCGGTGAGCCCCGCCTCTATGAGCCGGGCCTGCACTTCAAGGTGCCGCTCATCGACCAGGTTCGCAAGATGGATGCCCGCATCCAGACTCTGGAAGGCCAGGCGGATCGCTTCGTCACCTCAGAGAAGAAAGACCTCATCATCGACTCCTACGTGAAGTGGAAGATCGAGGACTTCTCCAAGTACTACCTGGCAACAGGTGGTGGCAACAAGATCCAGGCCGAAGACCTGCTCAAGCGCAAGATCAACAACGGTCTGCGTTCCGAGATCGGTAACCGCACCATCAAGGACATAGTCTCCGGTGAGCGCAGTACCGTGATGGAAGATGCCCTGATGAAGATGGCGCGCTCCTCCGAGCTCGGCATCAAGGTGGTGGATGTGCGCATCAAGCAGATCAACCTGCCGGTGGAAGTCTCCAGCTCCATCTATCAGCGGATGCGTGCCGAGCGGACTGCGGTAGCCCGTGAGCACCGCTCCCAGGGCCGCGAGCAGGCCGAGATCCTGCGTGCCGACATCGACCGCAAGGTCACCGTCATGATCGCCGACGCCGAGAGTAATGCGCGTCAGCTGCGTGGTGAAGGGGATGCCGAAGCCGCCAAGATCTATGCCGACAGCTACAAGAAGGACCCCGAGTTCTTCAGCTTCGTGCGTAGCATGGAGGCCTATCGCAAGAGCTTCGCCGGCGGCAACGACCTCATGGTCCTGAAGCCTGACAGCGAGTTCTTCCGCTACCTCAAGTCGCCTCACGGTGACAAGCAGTAAGCAGGCATAGCGCCATAACCCAAAGGGCCTGATGATTCAGGCCCTTTTGCTTGATGAGACAAGGGCCCAGAGGGTAGGAGGAGTCATGCTGGCAGCCATCTTGATGGGAGTGGGGCTATTGCTGCTGTTCGAGGGGCTGGGCCCCTTGCTGGCGCCTAGGGCCTGGCAACAGATGCTGAGACTGATGAGCGATCAGCCGCCGGAGCAGCTGCGTCGCATCGGCGGTTGTCTGGTGGTGGCGGGGGCCGTCATCCTCTGGGCGCTGGCCCATTGAGCAGTCAATACAGCGCCTGAGAGCAAAACGCAGACCATAAAAAAAGAGGCCTATGGCCTCTTTTTTTATGGATGCTGACACATAGGCTCAGGCGCTGCGCTGTACCGCCATCTGGGCCAGGGTCTCCAGCGCCTGCCTGTGCTGGGAGTCCGGCAGGATGGCGAGGGCGGCAATGGCCTTGTCGGCCTCTTCCCGGGCCCGCTCGCGGGAGTACTCCAGGGCACCGGTGCGATCCAGGATGGCCAGGATGCGGTCGAGATGCTCCATGCCGTTGCGGTGCTCGATGGCGTCGCGGATGAGCTGACGCTCTTCCGGGGTGCCCACGGCCATGGCGCGCAGCAGCGGTAGGGTGGGCTTGCCTTCGGCCAGGTCGTCACCGACGTTCTTGCCCATCTCATCGCTCTGGGAACAGTAATCCATGACGTCGTCGATGATCTGGAAGGCGGTACCCAGGTACTTGCCGTAGTCGGTCATGGCCTGCTCGACGGGCTCGGGCTGATGGGTCAGCACGGCGGCGAGGCGGGTGGCGGCTTCAAACAGCTTGGCGGTCTTGCAGTAGATGACCGTCATGTAGCTCTCTTCCGTGGTGTCCGGATCGTTGCAGTTCATCAACTGCAGCACTTCCCCCTCGGCTATGGTGTTGGTGGCATCCGACAGGATCTCCATCACCCGCAAGTTGGAGAGCTCGCTCATCATCTGGAAGGAGCGGCTGTAGAGGTAGTCACCGACCAGCACGCTGGCGGCGTTGCCGAACAGCGCATTGGCGGTCTCCCGGCCGCGGCGCAGGTCGGATTCATCGACCACGTCGTCGTGCAGCAGGGTAGAGGTATGAATGAATTCGATGATGGCGGCGAGCTTGAGATGGTCCTGACCTTGGTACCCCAGTGCGCGGGCGGCCATTACCGTCAGCATGGGGCGCATCCGTTTTCCGCCTGCACTGACAATGTAGAAACCCAGTTGGTTGATCAGGCTGACATCGGACTGGAGTCTGGCCAGGATCAGTTCATTGACCGCCGTCATGTCGGCGGCACAGAGCGCACGGATAGTCTGTTGGTCCATAAGTCTCGTAACGTGACGGCAGCAATTACTGCGTTTTTAGCAATGGCGGGGATTCTACACGATTTCACAATGGGTTACAGTTAAGCGTTTATTCACGGCGGCAGATATGCGCACAAAATAAACTTTTTGCTAAATTGGCCTTGCCTAGGCAAATCGTTCTGCGTAGAATGCCCGCCCATTGTTATAGGTTTTTGCGCGTGTCTGGCCTTGAGCAAAAGACACGCCTTTACGGAGTTAATCAAATGTACGCGGTATTCCAAAGCGGCGGAAAACAACACCGTGTGGCCGAAGGTCAAATCGTTCGTCTGGAAAAGCTGAACGTTGAGACTGGCGCTACCATCGACTTCAACGAAGTTCTGATGGTTGCTGCAGGCGACACTTTTAAAGTAGGTGCTCCTTTCGTTGAAGGTGGCAAGGTTGTAGCTGAAGTTGTGGCTCACGGCCGTGGCGAGAAAGTGACTATCGTCAAGTTCCGTCGTCGTAAGCACCATCGTAAGCAAGCGGGCCACCGTCAGTGGTTCACTGAAGTCAAAATCACTGGCATCAGCGCTTAATTAGAGGAGTCCGATAAATGGCACATAAAAAAGCTGGCGGTTCATCCCGCAACGGTCGCGATTCTGAAGCTAAACGCCTTGGCGTTAAGCGTTTCGGCGGCGAAACAGTTCTGGCAGGCAGCATCATCGTTCGTCAACGTGGTACCAAATTCCACGCTGGCACCAACGTTGGCCTGGGCACGGATCACACCCTGTACGCGAAAGCGACTGGCAAGATCCTGTTCGAAGTTAAAGGTCCGCTGAATCGTAAGTACGTCAGCATCGTTGCTGAGTAATTACGGACCGCAAGGATCCGAAGCCCCGCCAACAGGCGGGGCTTTTGTTTTTCTGATGAGTTTGACGAAAAAACGGCACGCGGATGAGCCGGCGCAGACGGGCCTCATCGGCCAGTTGCGTCTCGCCCCAAGGGGCCTGTACCACTATAATTGCGTATCGGTTTTTCGAATTAAGGTGACGGTTACCTATGAAGTTTGTTGATGAAGTCCAGATTCGAGTCGATGCCGGTGACGGTGGTAACGGTTGTGTGAGCTTTCGCCGTGAAAAGTACATCCCGAACGGTGGTCCGGACGGCGGTGATGGTGGTGACGGCGGCGATGTCTATCTGATCGCCGACGAGAACCTGAACACCCTGATCGACTACCGTTTCGAACGTTTCCATGCCGCCGAGCGTGGCGAGAACGGCCAGAGCGCCAACTGTACCGGTCGTCGCGGCAAGGATCGCACCCTGCGCGTCCCGGTCGGTACCCGAGCCAGCGATGAAGATACCGGTGAACTGCTGGGGGATCTGACCACCCACGGCCAGAAGCTGCTGGTCGCCAAGGGCGGTTTCCACGGCCTTGGCAACACCCGTTTTAAGAGCTCGGTCAACCGCGCCCCCTATCAGAAGAGCAACGGCACCCCGGGGGAAGTTCGCACCCTGAAGCTGGAGCTGCTGCTGTTGGCGGACGTCGGCATGCTGGGTCTGCCCAACGCGGGCAAGTCCACCTTCATTCGCGCCGTCTCTGCCGCCCGCCCGAAAGTGGCCGACTATCCCTTCACTACCCTGGTGCCGAATCTGGGTGTGGTGCGTGGGGAGAACTCCCGCTCCTTCGTGATAGCCGATATCCCGGGTCTGATCGAAGGTGCCGCCGAAGGCGCCGGCCTCGGTATCCGCTTCCTCAAGCACCTAGAGCGTTGCCGCGTGCTGATCCACCTGGTGGATATCTGCCCGGTTGACGGTTCCGATCCGGCTGAGAATGCCGTGACCATAGTCCGGGAGCTGGAGAAGTACAGCCCCGAGCTGGCAGGCAAACCGCGCTGGCTGGTGTTCAACAAGATGGATCTGATCCTGGAAGAAGAAGCCCAGGAAGTGATGGACAGAGTCAAGGCCGCGCTGGCCTACGAAGGCCCTGTCTACCAGATCACCGCCATCAGCAAGGAAGGCACCAAGAAGGTCTGCTACGACATCCTGGATCTGCTGGACACCATGCCCCGTCAGCTGGAAGCCGATGCCAAGGCCGCCATCGAGAAGGTGGAGTTCAAGTGGGACGACTACCACAAGAACCAGCTGGCCCAGGCCGAGGCGGAAGCCCTGGCGGCCTCCAAGGCCTTCGATGAGGCGCTGGACGAGGACGACGACTGGGATGACGAAGACGACGACGGCGTCGAAGTGATCTACGTACGCGACTGAGACACTCTCTCGTGACAAGACCGGAGCCCCGACAGGCTCCGGTTTTTTTTATGGGAGGATCGACGGGATCACCATATAGATATATTTCTCATGCCACTTATTGCCTGCCAACCGCAACTGATTATACTGCGCCCCTGAACGTAACCAATTTGAAACATTATGCTAACCTGTCAAACTGAATTGATATGCATGACTGTTTTGGTTTGTTCTTATGGATGGTTCGCCTGATAAAATATTTATGCTTGAAATAATCCATTAAAAGCTTGTTTGTGCAGTTTTTTGGGTTATTCTTGCGCCCGTTTGCCGGGCGAGGGCATGAATATGCAGGCTGCCTGGCTGAAGGAAAAGTCATATTTAAGGCTGTCTATCATGTTGGAAAAGACCCTGGAAGCACCGGCGATCCATACTCGCCGCAACGTGCTGATGTTTTTGATCCCGTCGCTCATCGGGATCCTGCTGTTCATGACTCCCGTCATCTATGACGGCAATGTCACCATCCCCGTCGCCGTGCTGGCGAAGCTGGTACAGACGGTGTTCGCCGACTATCTGGTGGCCATGGTCAGCGCCATCATTACCACCACCATGCTGATGACGTTGATCGCCTGGTTGTTCAAGCCGGCGATCCTGGTGAGACGCCCCTTCCTCAACAGCCTGTTCAACGTCTCCCCCTTCTGGGCCTGCGTGCGGGTACTGGGGGGCCTCTTCGTGCTGCTGACCTTCTTCGAGGCCGGTCCCGAGGTGCTGCGTTCCGGGGCTACCGGTGGCCTGGTGCTGCACGATCTGCTGCCGGTGCTGTTCTCCGTCTTCATCTTCGCCGGCTTGCTGCTGCCGCTGCTGCTGGACTTCGGTCTGCTGGAGTTTGTCGGCACCATGATGACCCGCATCATGCGCCCTGTGTTCCGCCTGCCAGGTCGCTCCGCCGTGGATTGCTTCGCCTCCTGGCTGGGGGATGGCAGCGTCGGCATCCTGCTCACCAGCAAGCAGTACGAGGGCAAGTTCTACACCCAGCGTGAAGCCGCCGTCATCGGCACCACCTTCTCGGCTGTCTCCATCACCTTCTGTCTGGTGGTGATCTCCCAGGTGAAGCTGGAGCATATGTTCGTCCCCTTCTACCTGACCGTCTGCCTGGCCGGGGTGGTGGCCGCCATAGTGGTGCCGCGCCTGCCCCCGCTCTCCTGGAAGAAGGATGTCTACAGCGACGGCACTCCCCTGTGCCGCAAACAGGAGGCCATTCCCCATCAGCACAGCGTGCTGAGCTATGGCTATCAGCGGGCCCTGGCCAAGGCCGACAGCATGACGGATCTCGGCGCCGTGGCGCGGGAAGGGGTGAAGAACGCCCTGGACATGGTGTTTGGCGTGCTGCCGGTGGTCATGGCGATCGGGACCTGTGCCCTGATGCTGGCCGAGCACACTCCCATCTTCAACTGGCTGGGCGCCCCCTTCGTGCCCTTGCTTGAGCTGCTGCAACTGCCGGAGGCCGAGGCGGCGTCCAAGACCATCATGGTGGGCTTCGCCGACATGTTCATCCCGGCTGTGCTGGCCTCGACCATAGAGAGCGACATCACCCGCTTCGTGATCGCCGCCATGTCGGTGACCCAGCTCATCTATATGTCGGAAGTGGGCGCCCTGCTGCTGGGCAGCAAGATCCCGGTCAAGCTGTGGGAGCTGTTCGTCATCTTCCTGCTGCGCACCCTGGTCACCCTGCCGGTCATCGCCGGCGTGGCGCACCTGCTGTTCTAAGGGGCTGCCTGGAGATGAAAAACGGTCAACCTGGGTTGACCGTTTTTTTATGGGCGCTCGGGGGGATTGCGGCTAGCGCGGCTCCGCCAGCAGGGCCTGACAGGCTGCCTCGTCCAGCTGTTCTGGGGCGAGGAAACGCAGGGCATAGTCCCGCCAGACACCGCTGTCGACGAAGAGCTCGAAGAGCGCCCCGTCTATGTGCCGCTCCTGCACCATGCGCAGCATTATGGTCAGCGACTGGGAGACCGTCTTGCCCGACTTGTAGGGGCGATCGCTTGCGGTCAGGGCCTCGAAGATGTCGGCGATGGCCATGATGCGGGCGGGAATGCTCATCTGCTCACCCAGCAGCTGGCGCGGGTAGCCGGTGCCATCCATCCGCTCGTGATGGCCCCCCGCTATCTCCGGCACCTTGCGCAGGTGGCGGGGGAAGGGGAGCCGCTCCAGCATGCGGATGGTCTGGATGATGTGATCGTTGATCTTGTAGCGCTCCTCCTCGGTGAGGGTGCCACGAACGATGGCGAGGTTGTAATGCTCCCCCCGGTTGTAGAGATGGGTGGGGACCCTGACCTTGAAGCCCCAGGGATTGTGCCTGGCCAGGTTGTCGTGGGCGGGGCGGGGAATGAGGTGGACCGGCTTGTCGGCCAGCAGCGGCTCGCGGCAGGGCAGCGGAGCCGCCTCCCCGGGATGGCGTCTGAGTTCCTCCGGGCTGACGCCGAGGCGATCATCCAGGGTACGCAGCCAGGTGCGGCTGGCGATGGCATCGAGCCGTGCCAGTTTTTCCGGTGCCATCCACTCGCCCCCCAGATTGCACTCGGCGACGAAGGCGAACTCCTGATCCAGCATCTGCCAGGTCGGGGCCACGGCCTCGAGGGCTGCCTGTTGCTCGGGGGCAGGTAATCGGGCCGCCAGCGCCTCTATATGGGCGTCGCGCTTGAGCACCTCGAAGCGGGTGCGGATCTCGTGGATCCTGTCGTAGATGGTCTCAAGCTTGGTGGCCTTGTCGACCACGAATTCAGGTGTGGTGACCTTGCCGCAGTCGTGCAGCCAGCTCGCGATATGGATGGCCTCCCACTCCTCGTCGTTGAGGGTGAAATCGCCAAAGGGGCCCTGGCGTTGGGCGCAGGCCGCCTCCGTCAGCATGCGGGTCAGCTCGGGCACGCGCTGGCAGTGGCCTCCGGTGTAGGGGCTCTTGGCGTCGATGGCGCCGGCGATGAGCTCGATGAAGGCCTCCAGCAACTGCTTTTGCTCCTCCAGCAGGCGCTGATTCTCGATGGCGGAGGCGGACATGCCCGCCAGCGCCTCGATGAGGCTGATGCGCGACGCCAGCTCCCGTGGCGCGCAGTCCGGCAGGATCAGCAACAGGCAGCCGATCAACTCCTGGCGGTGGTTGTAGAGGGGCTCGGCCAGCAGCTGGCGGGGGCCGGGGAAGGGGCCCCAGTCGACGAGGTAGTGCGACCACTGCTCGGCATTGAGGGGCAGGCTGAGCCGCTCGGAATGATAGAGGCCGCCGAGCAGGGACTCCTGCCAGTGCACCCGCTCACAATCCAGGGGCTGCCGTTGCCAGATGGCCTGAACCGCCTTCATCTGCTTGTCCTGGGCCAGATAGAGGCAGCCGCCCTCCGCCTGGGCCGCCGCCACCGTCTCGTGCAGTATGCGGCTGAGCAGGGAATCGAAGCGGTGCTCCGCCGCCAGCGCCAGACCCATGCTCATGAAGTTGCCCAGAGTCAGCCGCATGCTGGACATGGCGCGGGCGAGATCGTCTATCTCGCGGATCGCCGAGTCTGGCCGCTCGCTCTCGCCGAAGTCGAAGTGCTGGATCCGCTCGGCCTCTTGCGTCAGTGCCAGCAAGGGGGCGGCGGTGCGCCTCGCCACCAGCCAGATGACGGGTAGCAGCAGCAGCAGACCGGCCAGGGCCCAGGCCAGGTTACGCAGGGCATCGTGGCGGGCCGGGGCGGTGAGTTCGTCCGCCGGTACCAGCAGGGCCAGGTAGAAGGGGGAACCCTCGTCGAGGGAGGAGAGGTTGACCAGCCAGTCGCTGCCATCCTCGGCGGCCAGGGTCAGCTCGGTCGGCGCGTGCAGCAGGGTGGGCCTGGATGCCATCTCCTGCTGCAGCTTGGCCAGTATGGGGTGCTTGAGCGCCGACAGCATGGGCAGGCGACTCAGCTGTTCGAAGCTGGGCAGCCGCTTGGGATCCGTCGCCAGCAGGGTACCGAACTCGTCGAACAGCACCAGCTGGCAGTGGCTCGGCAGGGGCAGCTCGCCGATGAGGGAGGAGAGCCCCTCCACGCCTGCATCCAGCCCTATCACCGCCCGGCGATCGTCGCTCTCCACCGCCAGCGTCATGCCCGGCTCCTTGGTGGTGAAGAAGAGATAGGGGTGGGTCACTATGATGCCCGTGCCCCAGCGGGCCTCCTTGTACCAGCCGCGATCGCGGGGATCGAACTGGTAGTCCGGCATGGGCCGCCGCTCCAGCAGCCGCAGGCGCTGGTTGAAATAGAGAAACTCTCCCCGGCCCTCAGTCAGACTCTGCACCAGCAGGTGGCTTCCGGGAGGGGGGGTGTCCAGCACCCCCCTGGCCCGCTCGGTCAGCTTGCGTACCAGGAAGAAGTCGCCGTTCTCGTAACCGGCATAGATGGCGCCATAGCTGGCGCTGTTGGCCAGCACCTCGGCCAGCTGGGGCAGGTAGCCGAGGCGGGACTCCAGGCTGGTCATGGCGGCCAGCTGGCCACTGCGCAGCAGGCTCAGGGACATGCGGGCCGGGCGCTGGTTCAGCTTGATGGCGAGCGCCAGCTGTTCCCTGTACTGCTGGAAGTTTTGCCGTTCGTGCTCCAGCCCCTGCTGCAGGCCCTGCTGGAACTGCAGCATGATGAGGGCGCCCCCCAGCACGGAGAACAGCAGTATGAAGAGGGTGGCAATGTGCACGTAAAAGGGCTTGCTGCCGAGGCTTGCTTTTGTCATGGACCTATCCTTGTCCTACGGGCGCTTCCCGCGATGATCTGCCAACAGTGTGCTCGCAAGATGACAAAAAGCATAGGAGGTGGGGCCAGAAGAGGAACCGTTATCTTCCGGCGTTCCCCTTGCCGCGAGCTGCATGGCGCGGGTCCCGACAGCCTGGTCAGGTGATTCATTCAGATATCTCGTGCTACATTGCTCCACTGGTGAATCGCCTGTGAATCAATGGAGTGTCCCATGTCTGCCATCCCCTATTCCGTCCTGGATCTGGTGCCCGTCCCCGAAGGAAGCCAGCCAGCCGAGTCGTTTCGTCATTCGCAGGATCTGGCCCGCCATGCCGAGCGCTGGGGCTACCACCGCTACTGGCTGGCGGAGCACCACAACATGCCGGGGATCGCCAGCGCCGCCACCTCGGTCCTGATCGGCCATCTGGCCGGTGCCACCAGCACACTGCGGCTGGGGGCCGGCGGCATCATGCTGCCGAACCACTCCCCTCTGGTTATCGCCGAGCAGTTCGGCACGCTGGCCTCTCTCTACCCGGATCGCATCGATCTCGGTCTCGGTCGCGCGCCTGGCACGGATCAACGCACCATGCAGGCGCTGCGCCGCCAGCGCAGCGGCGAGGTGGATGACTTTCCGGCGGACGTGCGCGAGCTGATGGGCTACTTCGGTGACGAGGTCGGCGCCGTGCAGGCGGTGCCCGGTCAGGGGCTGCATCTGCCCATCTGGCTGCTGGGTTCCAGCCTCTACAGCGCGCAACTGGCGGCGGCAATGGGCTTGCCGTTCGGCTTTGCCTCTCACTTTGCTCCCGGCCTGCTGTTGCAGGCACTCGAGATCTACCGTACCCAGTTCCGCCCTTCCGCGCGCTGGCCAAAGCCTTATGCGGTGGTCTGCATCAATGTGATCGCTGCCGACACAACCCGGGAGGCCCGCTTCCTGTTCACCACGCTCCAGCAGCAGTTCCTGCGCCTCTATCGGGGTGATGCCGGCAAGCTGCCGCTGCCGGTGCAGAGTCTGGGAGAGGAGTGGTCGCCCCGGGAGCTGATGGCGATGGAGCAGACCCTGGCTCGATCCCTGGTGGGGGATCCGGATCAGGTGCGTCACGGCCTCAAGGCCCTGTTGGCCGAAACCGGGGCCGACGAGCTGATGTTCAACGGTCCCATCGTCGATCATCAGGCCAGGTTGCGCTCTTTCGAGATCGCCGCCGAGCTGATGCGGAGCCTGTGAAGGCCTGACCGGGCGCGCTGGTCTGTGCGCCCGGGCATAGGTATCAATCCAACAGCTAGTTACAACTGATTGATTTTAAAGAATAGTCAGGTGGATGTCGGCCCTATGTCGTGTCACCTCTGGCCTCACCGGCCCTATGCTGGCCCTGTCAGTCACCACAAGGAGTTCGAGATGATCGTCAGGAAGTTGAGATTGCAACGGGGTTGGTCCCAGGATCAGTTGGCGACCCTGACTGGCTTGAGTGTCCGCACCATACAGCGGATCGAGCAGGGCCAGCAACCTGGACTGGAATCCCTCAAGGCCCTGGCCTCCGTCTTTGAGCTCGATGTGACTCAACTGCAGGAGAGCGAGATGAAAGGGAACGAGACAGATAGTCAGGGGACAGTGCATGTGGCCAGGGATGAGCGGGAGGCGATGAAGTTCGTCGAGGGGCTCAAAGGCTTCTACGGCCACCTCATCAGCTATGTGCTGGTGATAGGGGGTCTGTTTGTCATCAACTACCTGAGCAACCCGGACTATATCTGGGCCTGGTGGCCCATGCTGGGCTGGGGGCTGGGCCTGATGTCCCACGCCATCAACCTGTTCCAGCCGTTCAAGCTGTTCGGGCCCGACTGGGAGCGACGCCAGGTCGAGAAACGGCTGGGGCGCAAGCTGTAAGCCGCTACCTCACCCCATAAAGCACGGGCCCGGCAATGCCGGGCCCGTTTTATTGTCCGTCTATCGCCTAACTCGGTGCTGGCTGGGCGGCTGCACCGACGGCTTATTTGGCGTAAGCGGGGCAGGGGGTAGCTATCAGGGCATCGTCTTCGTAGCGCCACAGGGTGAGGCTGTTGCCCCAGACGCAGCCGGTGTCCAGCCCCTTGATGTCCGCCTTGCCGGTGGCGCCCATCAGGGCCGCCCAGTGGCCGAACACCAGTATGGGATCGTCCACGTGGTGCTCCCGCTGCTCGAACCAGGGGCGCAGGCCAGGGGTGGACTCCGTGGGTCCCTTCTTGCACTTGAAGTCGAGTCGGCCGTCGAAGTAGCAGAAGCGCATCCGGGTGAAGCTGTTGATGATGTAGCGGTAGCGCTCTATCCCCAGCAGATTTTCGTCCCAGGTATCGGGCTGATCGCCATACATGTTGTGCAGCAGCCAGCTGTACTGATCGCCGCGCAGCAGCGTCTCCACCTCGCGGGCGCAGCTGCGTGCCGTGTGGGCATCCCAAGCCGGAGAGAGACCGGCATGGACCATCATGATGGGCAGGTCCGGGTGCTCCGCCAGCAGGGGACGGTGGCGCAGCCATTCCAGCAGCTCGTCCCGATCCGGGGCCTCCATCAGGGCCTGCAGCTTGTCTTTCTTCTTGAGGGGGGCGACCCCATGAGCCACCGCCAGCAGGTGCAGATCGTGGTTGCCGAGCACGGTCACGGCGCGGCTTCCCAGTGATTTGACGAAGCGCAGGGTGTTGAGAGAGTCCGGCCCGCGGGCGACCAGGTCGCCGCACAGCCAGAGGGTGTCGTTGTCGGGGTCGAATTCGGCAAGATCCAGCAGACGGCGCAGATCGTCGTAGCAGCCCTGGATATCACCGACGAAACAATTCGCCATGAAACCTCAGTTGATAATGTTGGGAACGGCCAGTGTGAAAGGGGCTATGGGGGCCTCAAACTGCTGCCCCGATTCGTCTTGCAGGGTGTAACTGCCTTCCATCACGCCGAAGGGGGTGGCCAGCGGTACGCCACTCTGATAGCTGAAGGTCTCGCCGGGGGCGATGAAGGGCTGCTCGCCCACGACCCCGGGACCTTCCACTTCCAGCATCTTGCCATTGGCATCCGTGATGAGCCAGCGCCGGTGCAGCAGCTGCACCTTGCCCGGCCCCAAATTCTCTATCTCGATGAGATAGAGAAAATGGTAAGGATCCTCGGTGCCCGCCACATAGCTGGGGTGCGGGCGAACCACTATCCGGGGGGATGCCATGGGATCAGGCCTGCTGCTGATCGGCCAGCCAGTTGGCTATCATGACGAACTGCTCGAGGGAGAGGTTCTCCGGGCGCAGGTTGCCATCTATGCCAAGCTCGGTCAGCTGAGCGTCTGTGATGAAGTTGGAGAAGCTGTTGCGGATGGTCTTGCGACGCTGGCCGAAGCCCTCGGTGCAGACCCGGCTCAGGCAGCGCAGATCCTTCGCGACTATGGTCGGGTTCTTGTGTGGCACCAGTCGCACCACGGCGGAGTCCACCTTGGGGGCAGGCTTGAAGGCACCCGGGCCCACTTCCAGCACCGGGATCACCTGGCAGTAGTACTGGACCATGACGCTAAGGCGGCCATAGGCCTTGCTGCCCGGGCCTGCGCACATCCGCAATACCACTTCCTTTTGCAGCATGAAGTGCATGTCCTCCACCCGGTCGGCGAACTCGCACAGGTGGAAGATGAGCGGGGTGGAGATGTTGTAGGGCAGGTTGCCGAAGATGCGCAGGGGCGGTTTGCCTTCTCCCATCAGGGTGCCGAAGTCGAAGCGCATGGCGTCGGCCTCGATCACCGTCAGCTTGTCCTTGAGGGTCGGGTGCTCGCGCAGGCGAGCCGCCAGATCCCGGTCAAGCTCGACCACAGTCATCTTGTCCATCTGGGAGGCGACCGGTTCGGTCAGTGCCGCCAGACCCGGGCCTATCTCCACCAGGTTCTGACCCGGCTGCGGGTTGATGGCGGCGACTATCTGATCGATCACATAACGGTCGTGCAAGAAGTTCTGACCGAAACGCTTACGGGCCGTGTGGCCCATGTGCACCTTGTTGCTCTGCACCTTACTGCTCATATCTTTTTTTCTCTACCATCTGGATGGCGTGGTTAATCGCGGTGATCAGGCTGCCCGAGTCTGCCAGGCCCTTGCCTGCCAGATCCAGCGCTGTGCCGTGATCCACCGAAGTACGGATGAAAGGAAGTCCGAGGGTGATGTTGACCGAGTTGCCAAAGCCCTTGTATTTGAGCACTGGCAGCCCCTGGTCGTGGTACATGGCGAGTACCGCATCCGCATCCTTGAGGTATTTCTCCTGGAACAGGGTATCGGCAGGCAAGGGGCCGACCAGATCTATCCCTTCCTGGCGCAAGCTGGCCAGGGCGGGTTCGATCACGTCGATCTCTTCACGGCCGAGATGGCCCCCTTCCCCGGCATGGGGGTTGAGGCCGCAGACGTAAATTCTGGGGTGTGCTATGCCGAACTTGCCCTTGAGATCCGCATCCAGGATGCGGATCACCTTGGCAAGGCGCTCCTGCGTGATGGCCATGGCCACGTAGGCGAGCGGGATGTGGGTGGTCGCCAGCGCCACCCGCAACCCTTCGGTGGCCAGCAGCATCACCACGTCTGCGGTGTCTGACTGCTGGGCGAAGAATTCGGTGTGGCCGCTGAACGAGACGCCCGCCTGATTGATGATCCCCTTGTGCACCGGGCCTGTCACCACGGCGGCGAATTCGCCGCTCAGGTTGCCGTCGCAGGCGCGCTGCAGGGTGGCCAGCACATAGGCGCCATTGCCCTCGTCGAGCTCGCCCGGCACCACGGGGGCACCGAGGGGAACGGCACACACCGTCAGGGTTCCCGCCCGCTGACCCCTCACGGGGGCAGCGGCATCATAGGGTTCCAGTTCGATGGGCAGCCCCAGCAGGGCGGCGCGCTCACGCAGCAGCGCCGGGTCGGCGATCACCACCAGCTGGTGCGGCCAGTCCCGCTGGGCTATCTGCAGCACCAGGTCCGGGCCTATGCCGGCGGGCTCACCCGGCGTGATGGCAAGACGATGGCTGTTCATCTGCTCATCGCCCATTAATTGGGTTCGATCTGGATGTAGGCTTCGTCGCGCAGCTCATCCAGCCAGGCCTGGGACTCTTCGGTGAAGCGACGGTTGAAGATGAGCTGATAGGCGCGCTGCTCCTGGGCCTTGCCGGTGGCATCCTGGCTGCGGCGATCTTCCAGCTGCACTATGTGCCAGCCGTGGCTGGTGCGGAAGGGCTCGCTGATCTGGCCCGGTTGCAGGCGGTTGACCATGTCGCGGAACTCCGGCACATAGACGTTGGGATCGGACCAGCCCAGCTCGCCACCCTGCACCGCAGAGCCCGGGTCTTCGGAGTACTTCTCCGCCATGCTGGCGAAGCTGGCCTTGCCGCTCTTGATGTCGTGCAGAATGCCGTCCAGGGTTCCCTTGGCCTTCTCCTCGCTCAGTATGATGGAGGGCTTGATCAGGATGTGGCGGGCCTTCACCTCGGTCTGCATCACTTGCTGCTGACCCTTGGTGTCGAAGATCTTGACGATGTGCAGACCGGCGCCCGAGCGCAGCGGCCCGACTATGTCACCCTTGCTGGCGCCCTGTACCGCCTCTGACATCAGGGTGGGCATCTCCTGCGGGCTCATCCAGCCCCAGTCACCCCCTTCCAGGGCCTTGGGACCGTTACTCTCTGCGATGGCCAGCTTGCGGAAGTCTGCCCCTTCCTTCAGGGCGGCAAGGATGCGTTCTATCTTGGCCTTGGCGGCGTTGAGCTGCTCGGCGCTCGGGTTGTCAGGCAGGGCAACCTGGATGTGGCCGACGTGGTATTCGCTCTGTTGCTGACCCTGCTTGCTCAGGGCCTCGACCACCTGCTTAACCTCCTGCTCGGAGATGTTGATGCGGCGGCGCACCTGGCTGCGGCGCACCTCGTTCATCAGGATCTCGCGGCGCACCTCTTCCCGGTACTGGGCATAGGTCAGCCCTTCCCGCTCGAGCTGGGCACGGAGCTGCTCCAGGTTCATCTTGTTGTCGGCGGCTATGCTCTGGATGGCCTGCTCCAGCTGGGTATCACTGATCTTGAGCCCCTGGCGATCCGCCAGTTGCAGCTGCAGGCTCTCCTGGATCAGGCGATCCAGCGCCTGCTTGCGCAGGGTGACGTCATCGGGCAGGGATTGGCCGCTCTCCTGGGCGGAGGCCTTCACCTTCTGCACCAGGGCTTCCTGCTGACTGGCCAGCACCACGTCCTTGTTGACCACGGCAAGCACCTTGTCCACCAGTTCGGGCGCGGCGAAGGCACCCTGGCTCATGACTCCAAACAGGCCTGCGGTCAGCAGGGAAATCAACGTCTTCTTCATATCCATCTCTCAAGGCGTTTGCCAGACCCGTTATTGGTCTCGCAGGTTAAACGGACGAATGTAAGGCAGTGCTTCGGTATCCAGGGAGGTACCCTTGGAGCCGGTACCCACGCTACCCAATCCTTTCATTTCAAATTGAATGCCGAGGCTGCGCTCGGACGTCGGGGCCAGGTTCACGTTGTCCGGCGTATTGACCCACTCCAGGTTGAAGTTGATGCTCCAGCAGCAGGAGTCATATTTCAGACCCACCTTGCGGTCAACTTTGACGTTCTGGTCGAGCTCCTGATAGTAGCCGCCATAGAGGTGCCACTGATCGTTGAGCGGTGTGGTCAACAGCAGGCCGATCTGGTTGAGATCCGTCACCTCGCCCTTGCGATCCAGGTCGTAGTTGGCGTCCCGCACGAAGCGGTGGCTCAACTGGCTGATCAGCTTCTCGTGGCGGTACTCCAGGGCGCTGTTGGAGGAGCTTATCTGACGCTGCTCCAGGTCATATTGCGCCCCGGCATGGGCATACCACTGCTCGTTGATCTTGGCGTCTCCCTCGAATGAGAGCGGGGAGCGGGTATTGGTGCTCAGCGCGTCGCTGGAGTAGAGCTTGACCCTGGGGGCCACGAAGTCGAAGGCTTGGGCAACGGCCAGCCGAATTCGTTCATCGCCGGCCGGATCATAGATGCGGGTGGTGACGCCGACCGAGAGCCGGTTGGAGTCGCTGATGCGATCCAAGCCGGCGAAGCGACGGTCGCTGAACAGGCTGTAGTAGTCCTGGCGCATGGTGGTGGAGTCGTAGACACCTATGTTGTCCTGATCCTTGTAGGGCACATAGAGGTACTGGAACTCAGGCTCCAGGGTCTGGCTGGCCCCTTCGCCGAACCATTGCTGGTTGCGCTCGAAGGTCATGCCGCCCTTGAGGCGAAACGAGGGCAGAACCCGGGTGATGATGCCCTCTTCCAGGGTGACATCCCCCCCACCTTGCGGAGTGAACCTGTTGGTGAAGGTGCTGCTCATGTCATCCGGCACCGTCTGATCGTAACGGGTGTACATCAGCTTGTACTGGCTGTCGAGGAAGTAGCCGGCTTCGTCGATGAGCGGTATGGTCAGGGTGGGCGCCGTGTAGACACGGGTGCCGGTATAGGCCTCTCCCTGGTTCTGCTGGACTGCCTGGTCGTTGTTGTAGCCAAAGTTGGTCAGCTCTGTGCTCCAGGCCAGATCGTACCAGCTGCCCTGCTGGTAGTAGTTGTGGTTGATGCGCGGCATCAGCTCGTGGGGCTGCTGGGCGCTGGCCAGCAGAATTTGGTAGGTCCGCACCTCGGCATTGAGGTTCCAGTTCTGCTGGAAGTAGCCGGCCGTGAGGGACTGCTGCAACTGGTTGTCGACCTGGGTGCCCACGCTGGGGGAGAAGTCGTTGAAGTAGTTGTAGTCCCGATCCCGCACCTTGGTGTAGTCCACCGACACTCGCAGGGTGTTGTCCATGAACATGGAGGTGTGGCGGGCGTTGAGCAGATAGCGATGCCCGTCGGACAGGTAGTCATTGAGGCTGTCCGTCTCGTCGTACTGCTTGTCATCCGCCAGGTTTTCGAAATAGAGGCTGCCCGAGTGGGCCGGATCCGGCATGTAGCGGAACTCGACCTGCTCCATCAGGCCCCGTCTGTCCATGAAGCGGGAGGTGATGGTCGAGTCGTAGTTGGGGGCTATGTTCCAGTAGAACGGCTGGGTGATGTCCATGCCGTTCTTGGAGCTTTGGGTATAGCCGGGGTAGAGCAGGCCCGTCTTGCGCTCATCCTTGATGGGGAAGTTGATATAGGGGAAATAGAAGACCGGATAGTCATAGAGCCAGAGGCTGGCGTTCCAGGCTTCCCCGAACACCTCGGACTGATCGATGTCTATGCTGCCAGCTTTCAGGGTCCAGGCTTCCTGACCCGGGGGGCAGGTAGTGTACTGGGCGCCCTCCAGGGTGATGTTCTGGTTGTTGTTGGTCATGGTGACTTTCTCGGCGAAGCCGCGCACCGGTGAGCCATGTACCTGATACTTGCCCTCTTCCAGTTCGGAATTCTTGGTGTCCAGGTTGGATTTGAGGGTCTTGTCGCTGGTGACAGTAATCTGGCCATCGTTGTAATAGATGTTGCCGATGGCGATGACATCCCGGCTCTTCTGATCCAGCTGGGCGTAGTCGGAGTCAAATTTGCGCACGCCCTGACGAACCTTGACGTCACCTTCATAGACGGCGGTACCGCCCTGCTTGGCCTCCAGGCGATCGGCATCCACTTCGACGGGCTGGGCATTGGCGTCCTGACTCGCGCTGGGTTTCTCGACCTTGGGGACATAGTCATAGCAGAGGCTGTTGAGGATCCCGGTGGCCGGTGGCGCGTTGAGGGGCGCCGCCTGGACCGTGAGCGGACTCAGGGCAGGAACAAGGCTGATGGTCAGGGCGATGGGATAAGAAGACCCCAGTGTCCATTTTGTCATGTGAAGGGCTCGCGCAATCCGTAGTAAAAACGGTTGATTCAGGGCATGCATTTTATGTCAGGATCCATCGAGTTGACATTGCATGTCATTGCTTTATGTTAGCCGGCAATGATAAAGCATTATTGCGGCCAGGGCTAACAGCCAAGTGCTGCTTTCCAATTTGGTTCCCGACTCATGCACGATCGCACTTCCCTGCTATTGCAATGGGCACGCCGGATTACCGGTGATGCCAACCTCCAGTTGACCCTGATCTCCGGTGACGCCAGTTTCCGCCGCTACTTCCGTGGTGGTGGCCTGGTGTGGGTGGATGCTAATCCGAAAACCGAAAAAAATCATGAATTCGTTCGCAATGCGGCCGCCCTGCACGCCGTGGGGCTGCTGGCTCCCGAGGTCAGGGCGGTGGACTACGAGCAGGGCCTGCTGGCGGTCAGTGACCTTGGCGATACCCAGCTTATCGGCTGCCTGAACGATGGCAACGTGCTGGCCTGGTATGACAAGGCCATAGGGCTGCTGCCCCGGCTGGGAGCTGTCGGGCTGGCGCTCGAGCCCTTCGACGAGGCCTTCATGGCGCGCGAGAATGCCATCTTCCCCGAGTGGCTGCTGGGTCATCACCTGAACCTGATTCTCGACGAGACCGAACAGCAACTGCTGGACGAGATGTTCGCCTGCCTAACCGAGAACAACCTGGCTCAGCCCCAGGGGGTGATGCACAGAGACTTCCACAGCCGCAACCTGATGGTGTGCGGCGGCGATACGCCGGACGACAGCCGACTTGCCGTCATCGACTTCCAGGACATGGTTATGGGGCCGCTGAGCTACGACCTGGTCTCCTTGCTGAAAGACTGTTACGTGCGTTGGCCCGATGAGGTGATCGAGCAGGGTATGGGCCATGGCTTCGACACCCTGAGCCGGGCGGGCCTGCTCGGCGGGCTCGATTATGCCAGCTTCCGTCGTCACGCCGACCTGACCGGCATGCAGCGCCACCTGAAGGCGGCCGGCCTCTTCACCCGTCTCTACCATCGCGACGGCAAGTCTGGCTACCTCAAGGACATCCCCCGCACCCTGGGCTATGTGGTGGATGTCTGCCACACCCATGGTGCCGAGCATCCGGTGCTGGCTCGCTTCGGCGACTGGTTGCAGCGGGTGGTGCTGCCCGGTCTGGCACGCACCGGGGTGGCCTCATGAAGGCGATGATCCTGGCCGCGGGTCGTGGGGAGCGGATGCGCCCGCTCACCGACCTGCTGCCCAAGCCGCTGCTGGCGGTGGGGGGCAAGCCCCTCATCGTCCACCACATCGAGAAGCTCAAGGCGGCCGGGGTGACCCAGCTTGTGATCAACCACGCCTGGCTCGGCCACAAGCTGGTGGAGGCGCTCGGCGATGGCCGCCAGTTCGGGGTCGAGATCCTGTGGTCGGCGGAGGAGAGCGCCCTCGAGACCGCGGGCGGCATAGTGCAGGCATTGCCACTGCTGGGTGAGGCGCCGTTTCTGGTGATCAATGGCGATACCTGGATTGATGGGGATTATGGCGCTCTGGTGAATCAGCCGTTGGCGGATGACCTGGCCCATCTCTGGCTGGTGCCTAATCCGCCCCAGCACCCTCAGGGGGATTTCTCCCTGCAAGGCGGCCGGGTGCTGGATGCGCCGGCGCTGACCTTCAGCGGCGTCGGCCTCTATCACCCGGCGGCTTTTGTCTCCCTGCCTTGCGGTGCCCGCAAGCTGGCACCCCTGCTGCGCGACTGGATGGCGCAAGGCCGGGTCGGTGGCAGCCTGCTGACCGGCGAATGGCGTGACATAGGCACAGTCGATCGGCTGCGCGAGCTGGATGACCAGCTGCTTGCCGGCACTCATTAACATCACGAGGTCTTGAACCATGCGTATTTGGGGTAAGGTGCTTGGCGCCTTCTTCGGTTTTCTGCTCGGCAACATCTTCGGCGCCCTGCTTGGCCTCTGGATCGGCCACCGCTTCGATCGGGGCATGGGCATTCGGGGGGCGTTCCAGCGTGCCCCCAGCCAGCAGCAGCAGGCGGTCTTCTTCCACGCCACCTTCGCCGTCATGGGCCACATCGCCAAGGCGAGCGGTCAGGTCACCGAGCACGAGATCCGGGTCGCCTCCAGCCTGATGGACAGGATGCGTCTCTCCGGCGAGCAGCGGGTGCGTGCCCAGGAGTCGTTCCGCCAGGGCAAGGAGAGCGATTTCCCGCTGCGGGAAACCCTGGCGGAATTCCGCCGTGCCAGTCTGGGGCAGCGTGACATCTTGCGTTTCTTCCTCGAGGTGCAGCTGCAGGCCGCCTTTGCCGACGGCAAGGTGGAGGCCAACGAGCGCGCCATCCTGCAGACCATAGCGGACGAGCTCGGCTTCAGCCGTATCGAGCTGGGGCGGATCCTGGCGATGGCCGAGGCGCAGATGAACTTCTTCCACCGCCAGCAGCAGAGTGGACAAGGGCAGCAATACCGGCAGGAGGCCCCCTCCCAGGATCGTCTCAAGGATGCCTACCAGCTGCTGGGGGTGAGCGAGAGCGACAGCGATCAGGAGATCAAGCGCGCCTATCGCAAGGAGATGAGCAAGCATCACCCGGACAAGCTGGCCGCCAAGGGGCTGCCGCCCGAGATGATGGAGATGGCCAAGGAGAAGACCCAGGAGATCCAGCAGGCCTGGGAGTGGATCCGCGAGGCCCGCGGCATCCGTTGAACCTTGCCCTTTGCCAGCCATAAAAAATGCCCGTCGATGACGGGCATTTTTGTGTGCGCAAGCCGGGGTTAGTGGCTGTCGACCCAGACGAACTTGAGCACGAACAGCAGGGCCACTACCAGCACGCAAGGGTTGATCTCGCGCCAGCGGCCGGTGCCCGCCTTCATCACGCAGTAGGAGATGAAGCCCACGGCTATCCCCTCTGTGATGGAGAAGCTGAACGGCATCATCACCGCTGTCATGAAGGCCGGAACCGCTTCGGTCAGGTCTTCCCACTTGACCCGGGTCAGCTCGGAGCACATCAGCACGCCCACGTAGATGAGGGCCCCCGCAGCGGCGTACGCCGGCACCATGGCGGCGACCGGGGAGAAGAAGATCGCCAGCAGGAACAGCACGCCGACCACTATGGCGGTCAGGCCGGTACGGCCGCCGACGGCCACCCCCGAGCTGCTCTCGATATACGCCGTGACCGAGGAGGTACCCATAAAGGCGCCGCCCACCGAGCTCACGCTGTCCACCAGCAGCGCCTGCTTCATGCGCGGGAAGTGGCCCTTGTCATCCGCCAGCTTGGCGCGGTTGGTGACGCCGATCAGGGTGCCGGAAGAGTCGAACAGGTTGACCAGCATGAAGGAGAAGATGATCCCCGCTAGGCTGATGTCCAGCGACCCCATCAGGTCCAGCTGACCGAAGACGGGGGTGATGCTCGGCGGCACAGAGACGAAGCCCTTGAAAGTCACGTCGCCGAACAGCCAGCCCAGAGTGGTGGTGACCACTATGGCGATCAGCACGGCGGAGTGCACGCCGCGGGCGGAGAAGATGCAGATCAGGAAGAAGCCGAGCAGCCCCAGCAGGCAGGGCAGTGAGGTGAGGTCGCCCACCGTCACCATGGTGGCGGGGCTCGCTACCACTATGCCGGCGTTGTGCAGGCCGAGCAGGGCGATGAGCAGGCCTATGCCGGCTGTGATGCCGACCCGCAGGGTGAGCGGGATGTTGGCAATCAGCCAGTAGCGCACCCGCAGCAGGGTGAGGATCAGCAATCCTAAGGCGCCCCAGAAGATGGTGCCCATGCCGATCTGCCAGGAGTAGCCCATGCCGGCCACCACCACGAAGGCGAAGAAGGCATTCAGCCCCATGGCGGGGGCCAGGGCGATGGGCAGGTTCGCCAGCAACCCCATGAGAATGCTGCCGATGCCGGCGATGAGGCAGGTAGTGACGAATACCGCCTGGGTGTCCATGCCCGCCGCAGAGAGGATCTGCGGGTTGACGAACACTATGTAGACCATGGTCAGGAAGGTGGTGATGCCGGCGATGACCTCGGTGCGGGCCGTGGTGCCATGGCCTTTCAGGGCAAACAGGCGCTCGAGCAATCCTTGCCCGGCGGCCTGGCTGGCAGCTTGGTGTTGTTGATTCATGTTGGATTCCAATGGGTGACGTGAAATAAGCAGCAGGCGAACGGCCAATCCCATCCATGCGGGGTAAATGGCCCTGTTTCTGGCGACTGAGTGACCAGACTCGTCCTGATACCGTGACAGCGCGCACATTTTTACACAGGCCGCGACGTTTACAAACCCCGGATCTGCGAGGGGGATCAATGAATAGAGTAAAAATTCAAACGTTTGCCCATCGAGAGGTAAAAACAAGGTTCGATAGAGGCTTGTGCTGCGATGGCGACCCTCAGAGGCTCTTGAGGTAGCGCTCCACCAGCTGGGCCAGCACGGCGTCGCTGTGCTCCTGCAAGGTGGCGAGCGTCAGCCCCATGCGCTGCAGCAGCAGGCTGGCCTGCTCTTCGCTCAGCTTGCGCCCCTCAATGAAAAACTCCTGTTCGGGCAACTGCTTGTCATGACGCGGCAGCAGCACCCAGCTCACCCGTTCGGGTTCGATGGCGGCAAAGATACGGCCGGCCGCAGCGCAGAAGGTATCGATGTGGCGCTTGCCATCCGGGCCCAGGCAGCCGGGTTCGATCCGGATCTGGATGGTGAGTCTCTTCGGGGGGGCGCTGGTCTGGGTCATCGGTGAGTGCCGGTAGGGGGAAGCGGGAAGATTGTAAGCGAAAAGGCAAGAGAAAGGGGAGCCCGGGCTCCCCTTGTGACGTTGCAATCACCCCGATGGGGCGATGCGCTTGTCTATCTGGAGCGGTGCGGTTGGTCCGCCTCACTCCATCGCCAGACGCAATTACTTGGTAATGCGTTTGTACTTGGCGCGGTGTGGCTGAACCGCATCGGCACCATAGGTCTTCTTCTTCCACTCTTCGTATTCGGTGAAGTTGCCCTCGAAGAAGGCAATCTTGCCCTCGTCCTGGTAGTCCAGGATGTGGGTGGCGATACGGTCGAGGAACCAGCGATCGTGGGAGATGACCATGGCACAACCCGGGAACTCCAGCAGGGCGTTCTCGAGGGCGCGCAGGGTTTCGATGTCCAGATCGTTGGTCGGTTCATCCAGCAGCAAGACGTTGCCGCCGGTCTGCAACAGCTTGGCCAGGTGCAGACGGCCGCGCTCGCCACCGGAGAGCTCGCCTACCCGCTTCTGCTGATCGGCGCCCTTGAAGTTGAAGCGACCTATGTAGGCACGGCTCGGGAACTCGTAGTTGCCGATGCGCAGTATGTCCTGACCGTCGGCGACCTCTTCGAACACCGTCTTCTTGTCGTTCATGCTGTCGCGGAACTGATCCACAGACGCCAGCACTACGGTATCGCCCAGGGTGATGGTGCCGGAGTCCGGCTGCTCCTGGCCCGACATCATGCGGAACAGGGTGGATTTACCGGCGCCGTTCGGACCTATGATGCCGACGATGGCCCCCTTCGGAATGGCGAAGGAGAGATCGTCGATCAGCTGCCTGTCACCGTAGGACTTGCAGAGGTTCGCCACCTCGACCACCTTGTCGCCGAGACGGGGTCCGGGCGGAATGAACAGCTCGTTGGTCTCGTTGCGTTTCTGGTAGTCGTTGGTGTTGAGCTCCTCGAAGCGAGCCATACGGGCCTTTGACTTGGCCTGACGGCCTTTCGGGTTCTGACGCACCCACTCCAGCTCTTTCTCGATGGACTTGCGACGGGCCGCTTCCGAGCTGGCTTCCTGAGCCAGACGGGCGTCTTTTTGCTCCAGCCAGGAGGAGTAGTTGCCTTCCCAGGGGATACCCTCGCCGCGGTCCAGCTCCAGGATCCAGCCCGCCACGTTGTCGAGGAAGTAGCGATCGTGGGTGATGGCGACGACTGTGCCTTCATAGTCGTGCAGGAAGCGCTCCAGCCAGGCCACGGATTCCGCATCCAGGTGGTTGGTCGGCTCGTCCAGCAGCAGCATGTCCGGCTTTTCCAGCAGCAGGCGGCACAGGGCTACCCGGCGGCGCTCACCACCTGAGAGGTGCTTGATCTGGGCGTCCCAGGCCGGCAGGCGCAGGGCGTCGGCCGCGCGCTCCAGCTGGTTCTCCATGTTGTGACCACCCTGGGCGGCGATGATGGCTTCCAGCTCGCCCTGTTCGCGGGCCAGCTTGTCAAAATCCGCATCCGGGTCGGCATAGGCCGCATAGACCTCATCCAGGCGAGCCATGGCGCGTTTCACCTCGCCGACCGCCTCTTCCACCGCTTCGCGTACTGTCTGCTCCGGATCCAGCTTCGGCTCCTGGGGCAGGTAGCCGATCTTGATGCCGGGCTGCGGACGGGCTTCCCCTTCGATCTCGGTGTCGATCCCCGCCATGATGCGCAGCAGGGTGGATTTACCGGCGCCGTTCAGACCCAGCACACCGATCTTGGCGCCCGGGAAGAAGGAGAGGGAGATGTTCTTGAGGATATGACGCTTGGGCGGCACGACCTTGCCGACCCTGTTCATGGTGTAAATAAATTGAGCCATTGGCTAATTCTCTTCCTTTTCAGCAGTTTAATGTCTTTGCATCAACAAACTGACGTCGTGGTGGGGCCTGGTCGGCAGGGGCCGACCCGGTTCCAAAAAACCCGTCGATTGTAAACCAATGGGAAGAGGGCGGCAAAGTGGACAACCGGGGGGCATTGAGTGTCGGGATCCCCTCCGGCAGAGGGAGGAAAAGAGGCTGGCATCTGGCAGATGGCCGATCAAGGTTCCGGGTCGAGCTGGCTTAAGACTTCCTTAACTCTGGCTCGATAGGATTCATCAGCTGACCTTGAGAAGCCATGGAATCAGCTTATGCCAAGGGTCAGCGGGGCTGCCTGGTGCTCTTGGCAGGGTCCTGCCCCGAGTAGTAGAGCACCCGTTGCACATACTCCTGGGTCTCCTGGTAGGGCGGTACGCCGCCATGGCGGATCACGGCCTGTTCGCCGGCGTTGTAGGCGGCGCTGATCCTGACCCAGTCGGGGCCAAACTGCTTCTCCAGCCACTTCAGGTAGATCATGGCGCCACGGATGTTCTGCTGCGCATCGAAGGGGCGGGTAACGCCGAAGCGCACCTGGGTCTCAGGAATGAGCTGCATGACCCCTTGCGCCTGCTTGGGGGAGACGGCTGTGCTGTTGAGATTGGACTCGGCGATGGCGATGGCGAGCGCCAGCTGGGGGTCGACCTTGTGACGGTGGGCGGCCTGGCGGATCATGACGGCCAGCTTCTGTTTGGTGAGGGATTGCCGAGCCAGATAGCTATCCTGATCGAAGGGGGTGCTGGGGCGTACCCAGGGTGCGCCTCCTCCGCCCCCGCCGATACCGCAGGTGCCCAGGGGGGCATTGCCCACCCGCTCGTTGTAGTAGCGAGCCGCTTGCTGATTGCCAAGGCGCATGGCCATGGCGAGGTAGGCGTTGGCGTGGCGGGGGCTGCGGATCCCCTGGGGCCCGCGAGCCAGCAGGCGGCCGATGCGATAGTAGGCCTCCGGGTTGCCCATGCTGGCCGCGGTGCAGTAGTGGGCTATGGCTCGCCGCGGGTTGCTCTGTTCCATGGCGGCGCCCTGGCGCAAGGCACTCATCGCTTTGGGGGCCTGACGAAAGGCGTCGGCATGGGTGTAAGTGGCAAGCAGTAGCAGGACTCCCCAGCCCCAGGTGCAGAGTCTCTGCATGATGGATACCTCGAATTTCGTATCCGCAAGATATAGGCCCGATATGGGGGGGACGCCAGCCAGGGGATGGAACATCTGGTTATGTGTCAGGCCATCAGAGATGAAAACGGTCTGGAACTTTTGGCAGAGAAAAAAAGGCGCTCTTGGTGAGTGTGAAGGGGAGCCTGGGGGTTGTGCGACCTGGCCCTCTGATCGCGGCACAACTCAAATTGATAGATTTATTACTTTTGGGGCAATAAACTGCCGCACTTGCTGTCTAACGCCTTGTATTTGCATGATGTTAGTCCGCTTGTCGAGAGAATGTTAATGAGGAAAGGCGGTCGAGGCGACTGCGTTCCTCGTCATGGTCGGGAACTTCATATGCTTGATTCAATCGATGTCTCTGTCGTCGTGCCCGCCAAGGATGAGCGGGACAATCTGGCCCCCCTCATCGGCGAGATAGATGCCGCGTTGGCGGGGAAATACAGCTACGAGCTGCTCTATGTGGACGATGGCAGCGAGGATGACAGCTATGCCGTCCTGTGCGATCTGAAGAGGCGTTATGCCGGGCTGCGCGTGATCCGCCATGCCAGGGCCGTGGGCCAGAGCATGGCGGTGCTCAGTGGCGTGCGCCACGGTCGCGGCGACTGGCTGGTGGTGCTGGATGGTGACGGCCAGAACGATCCGGCCGACATTCCCGCCATGCTGGAGGAGGCCAAGCGCCGCTTCGCGCAGGATCCCACGCAAGTGGGACTTATCGGACACCGGGTCAACCGCCGCGATGATTGGGTCAAGCGACTCTCCTCCAGGCTGGCCAACGGTTTTCGCGATCTGCTGCTGCGCGACGGCATCCCGGATACCGGCTGCGGTCTCAAGGTGGTGAGGCGCGACTGGTATCTGCGCCTGCCCGGTTTCAACCACATGCACCGCTACATTCCGGCTCTGATCCAGGCCCAGGGCGGGCGCATGTCCCCCTGGCCGGTCAACCACAGGCCACGGCAGGCGGGTGTCTCCAAATACGGGGTCTGGAACCGGCTCTGGGTCGGGCTGGTGGACGTGGTCGGTGTCTGCTGGCTGCAACGCCGCTCCAAGGTGGTCGAAGTCAGGGAGACACTCGAGTGATCGACTCTCTGCTCTCGATGCCGTTGGAGTGGCTGATATGATCGATGCCCTGCTCTCCATGGAGCTGACCTGGTTCGACTGGACCGGCCTGCATGTCACCGGCTGGAAGCTCATCGGCTACACCGGGGCGCTGATGTTCGGCGGCCGCTGGCTGGTGCAGTTCCTGGCCTCCAAGCGGGCCGGCAAACCCGTCATACCCCGGATGTTCTGGTACATGAGCGTGCTCGGCAGCCTGATGACCCTTAGCTATTTTGTTTTCTCCCCCAAGCAGGACTCCGTCGGCGTGCTGCAGAATCTCTTCCCCACCTTCACCGCCCTCTACAGCCTCTATCTGGATATCCAGCACCGGGGCTGGAAGCGGGACAAGCTCGTCGATGAGAACGAGATCCACCATGGCAAATGAGCATGTCCAGTTCCGTCGTTTCCCTCTGGTCATCCCGCTCCAAGGCTGGAGACGTGGCAAGCTCGTCGATATCAATGAGGTCCGCCATGGTAAATGATCGCTTCCTGCTCAATCAGCGCTCCCTCGGCTGGTTGCTGCTGATCGCCCTGATGGTGCTGGGTGCAGGCCTCGGCCTGCGGGATCCCTGGCCCGCCGACGAGCCGCGCTTCGCCCTGATCGCCAAGGAGATGGTGGAGAGCGGCCAATGGCTCTTCCCCATGCGTGGCGGCGAGATCTACCCGGACAAGCCCCCCCTGTTTATGTGGGGCATAGCGATAGGGTATTTGCTGACCGGCTCCATCAAGGTGGCGTTTTTGCTGCCCTCCCTGCTGGCGGGTCTGCTGACCATAGTGCTGGTGTGGGACCTGGGTCGCCGCCTGTGGAACCCGGCGACGGGCTTCATGGCCGGGCTGCTGCTGCTGTTCACCGTCCAGTTCACTCTGCAGGCCAAGACGGCCCAGATCGATGCGCTGGTGACCAGCTTCATCACGCTAGGGGTCTACGGTTTCATGCGCTTCCTGCTCTGCGAGGGAGGCTGGCGCTGGTACTGGCTCGGCTGGTTTGCCGCCGGGCTCGGCATCATCACCAAGGGGGTGGGGTTGCTGGCCCTGCTGATCCTGATCCCGGCTGTCTGGACCCACAGGGAGAAGATCCGCGCCGCCTCCAATGCCGACTGGTTGAAGGCGCTGGCGGGGCCGCTCTTCATGCTGCTGGCCATCGGCCTGTGGCTGGTGCCCATGCTGAGCGCCGTGGCCCAGAGCGGGGATCCAGTGCTGCAGGCCTATAGAGACAACATACTGCTGCGCCAGACGGTGACCCGCTATGCGAATGCCTGGCATCACGTCAAACCCTTCTGGTACTACCTCAGCTCGGTGATCCCGCCGTTCTGGCTGCCGCTCTCCCTGCTGATACCCTGGCTGGTGCTGGAGTGGCGCAAGGGGATCCAGGGCCAGGACAAGCGCATCATACTGCTGCTCGGTTATCTGGTGCTGGTGGTGCTGTTCTTCTCCCTGTCGCCGGGCAAACGCGGCGTCTATGTCACGCCGGGCACGCCGGCACTGGCGCTGCTGACTGCTCCCTACATGGGGACACTGCTGGCGCGGGTCTGGCCCGGGCGTCTGCTGGGGGGGCTCGGCTGGCTGCTGGGGATCGTCTGCGTGGGTGGCGCCGGGGCCCTGGCCGTCAGCGACAAGCTGGCGAACCGGTTGGGGGATCTGGGACCAGCACCCTGGCTGCCCCTGCTGGTGCTGGGGGCGGTGCTGCTACTGGTCAATGTGCTGCTGCGCCGGGCACCGCTCAGCGCCATCCTCTGTTCGCTGGCGGTGGGTTGGCTGCTCTACTCCTGCTGGATCTGCGTGCGCCTCAACGACATGCGCACGCCGCAGGGGGTGATGGCGCTGGCGGCCCAGAAGGTGCCTGCGGGGGAGGAACTGCTGCTTGCCGGTTTCAAGGAACAGCACCTGCTGTTCGCCCGGCAACCCGTGCAACATTACCCCTACCTGCTGGGGGATGGGGAGCAGGCTCGCGAGGCGGCGGCCTGGGTGGCGGCCGCGCCGAATCGCCATGTGCTGGGCAGCGCGGATCTGATGGTGCTGTGTTTCGAGCCCGAGAAGATGGAAAACCTCGGCAACCGCCATCGCACCGACTGGCTGCTGGCGGGGGCTGAGGCCCTCAAGCCCGCATGCCAGGGGTTGACCCCCAGGCTCGAACCCTTCCGCTATACCCCGGGCCCCTGAGGCAGGGACCCAGCAAAAGGGGCTGCCAGTGGCAGCCCCTTTTCATCCCGGGTGTTCGGGTCAGACCCCGTAGTAGGCCCTGTACCAGTCGACGAAGCTGGCAACTCCCTCTTCAAGCCCGACTCCGGCTCTGTAGCCGGTGGCATCGAACAGCGCCTGGGTATCGGCCCAGGTTGCCTGCACGTCTCCGGCCTGCATGGGCAGCAGGTTGCGGATGGCTCGTTTGCCGAGCGCCGCCTCTATGGCCTCCACGAAATCCATGAGTCGCACCGGGCTGCCATGGCCGATGTTGAAGAGGCGGTAGGGGGCCGGGCTGGTGTCGGCCGCTCCCTGCCAGCTCGGGTCTCCTTGCGGGGGCCTGTCCGCGACCCGGATCACCCCCTCCACTATGTCGTCGATATGGGTGAAGTCCCGGCTGAGCTGGCCCTGGTTGTAGATGTCGATGGGCTCGTCGCTCAGGATGGCGCGCACGAACTTGAACAGCGCCATGTCCGGTCGCCCCCAGGGGCCGTAGACGGTGAAGAAGCGCAAGCCCGTGGTGGGCAACCCGTAGAGGTGGGAGTAGGAGTGGGCCATCAATTCGTTGGCCTTCTTGCTCGCGGCATAGAGGGAGACGGGGTGATCCACCCCGTCCGAGGTCTTGAACGGCATCTGCTCGTTGAGGCCATAAACCGAGCTGGAGGAGGCGTAGATCAGGTGCTGCACCCCGTGATGGCGGCACCCCTCCAGCACGGTGAGGGTGCCGTTGAGATTGCTGTCGGCGTAGGCAAAGGGGTTGTCCAGCGAATAGCGCACCCCGGCCTGGGCCCCCAGGTGGATCACCCGATCGAACCGCTCGCGGGCAAAGAGCGCCGCCATGGTTGCGCGATCGGCGAGGTCCATCCGCTCGAAGCGAAAACCGGGCAGTGGCAGCAGCAAGGCCAGCCGCGCCTCCTTCAGGCTGACCTCGTAGTAGTCGTTGAGGTTGTCCAGGCCAACCACCTGATGGCCGTCGCGGCAGAGCCGCTGCGCCACATGGAAGCCGATGAAGCCGGCGGCGCCGGTGACCAGATATTTCATTGTTGTTGCTCCTCGCACAGCCCCGCGGCCAGGCTGTCGCCCCGGCCTATGGCGTAGTAGGTGAAGCCGCGCTGGCGCAGGCGGGCCGGGTCATAGAGGTTGCGGCCATCGATGATGACGGCCTGCTTCAGGGTCTGCCGCACCAGCTCGAAGTCCGGTGCGCGGAACTGCTGCCACTCGGTGCAGATGAGCAGGGCGTCGGCCCCCTTGAGGGCGGCCTCCTGGGTACCGCACAGGGTCAGATCGTCCCGCAGGCCATAGAGGCGCTGGGCCTCGCTCATGGCCTCGGGATCGAACGCCTGCACCTTGCCACCGGCGGCCCAGATCGCCTCCATCAGCACCCGGCTCGGGGCTTCGCGCATGTCGTCGGTATTGGGCTTGAAGGCCAGGCCCCAGAGGGCGAAGGTCCGCCCCGTGAGATCGGCACCGAAATGCTGCTGCAGGCGGGCCATGAGCTTGTGTTTCTGGCCGTCGTTGACCCGTTCCACCGCATGGAGCAAAGGGGCATCACAGCCAATCTGGCTGGCGGTGTGGATCAGCGCCTTGACGTCCTTGGGGAAGCAGGAGCCGCCATAGCCGCAGCCGGGATAGATGAAGTGATGGCCGATGCGCGGGTCGGCGCCTATGCCCTTGCGCACGGCTTCGATGTCGGCACCGAGCTTCTCCGCCAGGGTGGCCATCTCGTTCATGAAGGAGATCTTGGTGGCCAGCATGGCGTTGGCGGCGTACTTGGTCAGCTCGGCGCTGCGGGTATCCATCTGTATGATGCGATCCCGATTGCGGTTGAAGGGGGCATAGAGCTCTTCGAGCAGGGAGAGGGCGTGGGCCGAGTCTGTGCCTATGATGATGCGATCCGGCCGCAGGCAGTCGGCCACCGCGGCCCCCTCCTTGAGAAACTCCGGGTTGGAGACCACCTCGAGGGGCAAGTCGACCCCGCGATCGCGCAGGATGGCTGCGATATGCTGGTGCACCCGGTGTGCGGTGCCGACCGGCACTGTGCTCTTGTTGACCACCACCTTGCCGTCCTGCATCAGCCGCCCTATGGTGCCGGCCACCGCCAGTACGTGCTGCAGATCGGCCGAGCCGTCTTCATCCGGCGGGGTGCCGACCGCGATGAAGATGAGCTCGGCGAACGCCACCCCCTGGGCGACATCTGTGGTGAATTGCAGGCGACCGGCTTGATGGTTGGCCTGCACCAGGGGGGCGAGACCGGGCTCGAAGATGGGGATCATGCCCTCTTCGAGGCGCTCGACCTTGGCGGCGTCCACGTCCACGCAGGTTACCCTGTGGCCCATCTCGGCGAGCACGGCGGCCTGAACCAGCCCCACATAACCTATTCCGAATACGCTGACTCTCATCTGCTGTCGCTCCGCAGCCTGTGGCAAGGGGTTCATTTTAGAACGATTCCCGCCTGCTGGCAGCGAGATAGCCCGGGTTTTTCAGGCGCGCTTCAGGCTGGCTTCAGCTTGAGAGGGGGAGGGCGTGACATATTTTGGTGCAAGGGTTGTAACGCGGCGCTGACGCGCACCATTTCGGCGCATTCGATCCCGTACTTGTGATCCGGGTCACTCAAAATGGACACTGTGACCATAACGAAGTCCCGACTCACGGGGCTCGCGCCCGTCACCGGGCCTCAGACACTCTTTTCACTTCGCTACTGGACATAAGGTTATGGACAACACCCCCCGTTCGGCCCATCCGCTCTATGAGGATGTGCTCGCCCTGCTGACCGCGGCAGGCTTCGTTTCCCTCGGCATCTTCCTGTTTCATCAGGTCGGTCTGCTCACCGGCGGCACCGCCGGGCTGGCGCTGCTGCTGCAGCAGGTCACTGGCCTGAGCTTCGGTCTGCTGTTCTTCGCCATGAACCTGCCCTTCTATGCCCTGGCCTGGCTCAGGATGGGGCCGCGCTTCACCCTCAACACCTTCGCCGCCGTGGCGACCGTCTCCTTCATGACGGATCACCT
This sequence comes from Aeromonas sp. DSM 116730, assembly GCF_046581335.1. Classification (NCBI taxonomy): domain Bacteria; kingdom Pseudomonadati; phylum Pseudomonadota; class Gammaproteobacteria; order Aeromonadales; family Aeromonadaceae; genus Aeromonas; species Aeromonas sp. DSM 116730. Next base: position 875,514 of record NZ_CP144265.1, read on the forward strand.
CAATGCCGTGCTGCAGATAGGCAAGATAGAGCCCGTCTATGCGGCCCTGATCGGCGGTACACTGATCGGCATGGGGCTGCTCATCATGTTCCGCCACAAGGCGAGCCTGGGCGGCTTCAATATCCTGGCGCTGTTTATTCAGGACAAGTTCGGCATCCGTGCTGGAAAGCTGCAAATGGGGCTGGATTGCGCCATCGTCATCGCCTCCTTCTTCGTGGTTTCCCCCTGGCTGCTGGCGCTCTCCGTGGTCGCGGCCATCATCTGTAACCTGGTGTTGACACTCAATCACAAGCCGGGCCGCTACCAGATCGCCTGAGCCCCCCTTCACTTTGAAGACAGAGCGCCCAAGGGCGCTCTTTTGCTATCCAGGATCCCGAACCCTCTCACACCACCATGGGCTGCCCCGTCTCGGGGTGATGGATCACCTGGGCGGGATAATCGTAGAGGCGGGCGATCAGTTCGGGGGTGAGCACCTCTGCCGGGGAGCCGTCCGCCATCAGCCTGCCCTGCTCCAGCATCACCAGCCGGTCGGCGTAGCGCGCCGCCAGGTTGAGGTCGTGCAGCACCACCAGCACGGCGGTGTTGCGGGCGGCCAGGGCGCGGGCCATGGTGAGCAGCTGATGCTGGTACTTGAGATCGAGGGCCGAGGTGGGCTCGTCCAGCAGCAGCAGTCGCGGCTGCTCGGGATCCGACAGCCGTCCCGGTGACGGCTCCTGCCAGATCTGGGCCAGTACCCGGGCAAACTGCACCCGCTGGCGCTCCCCTCCGGAGAGGCCGGGATAGAGGCGGCCGGCCAGGTGCTCGACCCCGGCATGGGTCATGGCGGCCTGCACTATCTGGTCGCGGCGGCTGACGGGCTCGCAGTGGGGCAGCCGCCCCATTGCCACTACCTCCTCGCACAGGAAGGGGAAGCTCAAGGACGAGCTCTGGGGCAGCACCCCGACTCTGTGGGCCAGGGTCTCGCCGGCCCACTCTTGTCGCTTGCGACCGAACAGGGAGATGGTGCCCTCATAGGTCAGCTCGCCGGTCAGGCACTTGAGCAGCGAGCTCTTGCCCGCCCCGTTCGGGCCGAGCAGGGCGGTCAGGCTGCCCCCATGCAGGTCGAGATCCAGGCTGTCCAGGATGAGGCGATTGCCCCGGGTGAGGCTGACGCTTTGGCAAGTGAGCAGGGGGGAGGGGGATCCGGGCAAGATGACGTTCTCCTGTTACAGCGTCCGGCGACTCTTGACCAAGAGCCAGATGAAGAAGGGGGCACCGAGCAGGGCCGTGATGATGCCCACCGGCAGCTCGGCCGGCGCCAGCAGGGTGCGGGCCAGCATGTCGGCCCCCAGCAACAGGGCGGCGCCGAGCAGGGCGCTGAGCGGCAGCAGCCTGACGTGATTGGGGCCAGCCAGCAGCCGCACCAGGTGGGGCACCACCAGGCCGACGAAGCCGATCATGCCGGCCACTGCCACCGCGACGCCGACGCCGGCGGCGGTGAGCAGAATGAGGCGCCGCTTGAGGCATTGCACATTCACCCCCAGATGCCGGGCCTCACCCTCCCCCAGCAACAGGGCGTTGAGGGGATTGGCATCGCGCATGAAGAGCCACAGCAGGGCGACCAGGGTCGCCAGCGCCAGCCCCACATCCACCGGCTTGCCGGCGGCCAGGGAGCCCATCTGCCACAGGCTCAGGTTGCGCAGCATCTGATCGTCCGCCAGGTAGGTGAGCAGCCCTATCACGGCCCCTGACAGCGCCGTGATGGCGACGCCCGCCAGCAGCATGACGGTGACCGAGGTGCCCCCCTCACGGGTGCCGAGCAAATACACAAGCGTGGTGGTGAGCGCCCCGCCGAGGAAGGCGAGCAGGGGTAGCAGACCGAGGCCGAGCAGGCTCTGCAACTGCTGGCCGAGGGGGGCCAGCAGTACTATGGCCAGGGCGGCACCGAGCGCCGCGCCGCCGGAGACCCCTATGATGCCGGGGTCGGCCAAGGGGTTGCGAAACAGCCCCTGCATCACGGCGCCGCAGAGGCCGAGAATGCCCCCCACGGCGATGCACAGCAGGGTACGTGGCAGGCGGATTTCCTGCACTATCAGCAGCTTGTGTGCCTCTATCCCGCTCTCTGCCCCGGCAAACAGGGCCTGCAGGCTCTCGGCCAAGGAGAGCGACATGGGGCCGGTGGCGAGGGAGCCGACCAGCAGCAGGGCGAGCGTGCAACCGGTGAGCACCAGCAGCCAGGGCAGCGGCAGACGCATCATGAACCCTGCTTGATCCACTGGGCTATCTGGTTGGCCTGCTGCAAGGATCTCAGGCTGAGACCCCCTTGCAGGGCGTGACCGTCGATGGCGTGGATGGCCCTGTTCTTGCCTGCCGGGGTGGCGGCCAGGGCCGGCACCTGGGCCAGCACGCTGTCGGCGCTCTGGTATTGTTGCCAGTCACGGCCGCTCACCAGCACCAGATCCGGCTGCAGTTCGATCAGGGATTCGGTGGAGACGGGCTTGTAGTCGTGCAAGCGGGCGACCGGGTTGATGCCGCCAGCCAGGGTCACCAGGGCGCTGGCGGTGGTATTGCCACCGGCTATGCTGGTGGGCTGGCCCTTGTGCAGCAGCAGGAAGGCGACCTTGAGCGGCTTGTTCTGTCTGGCCTGCGCCGCCAGCTGGTCGCTCTGGACGGCGATCTCGGCTTTCAGCCTGGTGCCGGCGGCTTCATTTCCCAGCAAGCCGGCCAGGGCGTCGATCCGCTCGTTGAGGTTGGCCAGGGTGGGTGCCGTCGGCAGCACCGTCACCTCGACGCCGGCCCGGCGCAGTTGCTCCAGGGCCGGTGGCGGCCCCATCTCGTCGCTGCCGACCAGTCGGGTCGGGGCCAGACTCAGTATCCCTTCGGCAGCCAGGGCGCGGTGGTAGCCGACTCTCGGCAGCCCCTTGGGTTCAGGGCTGCTGACGTCGGTGGCAATCAGGCTCTGCTCGCCCCCCAGGGCCATGATGAGCTCTGTGGTGGCCGGGCCTATGCTGACGATACGTTCCTGCGCGACAGCAGGCAGGGAAAGGGCTGAACAGCCGAGCAGGCTGAGTGCGAGGGCAAAACGACGGCCCATGCGAACCTCCGAAGGGTCTATGAGAGTGGGATTGCCGCCGAGAATATCAAGCCGGTGAAAAAAATGCACTGATAATGAAAGCGATTATCAATTGCGTTAATGGGGCCGCTTTATTACAGTATCCGCCGCGAGACTGAGCACCATCGCCAGATCATCCAGGGAGAACCGATGAGCATTGCACAACGCATTCATGCGCTGCTGGAACAAGATCCCAGCGCCCATCCTTCCAGCATCGCCACCGAGCTGGCCGTCAGTGAATGGGAGGTGGTGCGCCACCTGCCCGCCGAGCTGATGACGCTGGTGCCGAGCGATCAGGCCGAAGCCCTGCTGGCGGATCTGGCCAGCTGGGGTCAGGTGACCACCATTGTGGAGTCCGACGGCTCCATCTTCGAGGTGAAGGCCCCCTTCCCCAAGGGCAAGACGGCCCGCGGTTACTACAACCTGATGGGGCGGGACGGCGAGATGCACGGTCATCTCAAGCTCGACAACGTGGTCGGCATAGCCCTGGTCAGCAAGCTGTTCATGGGCAAGGAGGGGCACTCCTTCCAGTTCTTCGGCCACAGCGGCCGCTGCATTTTCAAGATCTACCTGGGGCGTGACGAGCAGCGTCAGCTGCTGCCTGACCAGGTGGAGCGTTTCAAGGCCCTGCGCCACCAGTATCAAGAGGACGTGAAAGCATGAGTGAACGTCAGGAGCGTCTGCAGAACCGTCTGCAACCGGAGATCCGCGAATTTCGTGACGGTTGCCGCACCCTGCAACTCGCGACCGTGGATGGCGAAGGGAACCCCAATGCCAGCTACGCCCCCTTCGTGCTGCAGGAAGATGGCTACTATGTGCTGATCTCCGAGATAGCCCGCCATGCCCGCAACCTGCAGCAGGTGCCCAAGGTCTCCCTGATGCTGATCGAGGACGAGACCGGCGCCCGGGAGCTGTTCGCTCGCAAGCGGCTCACCTTTGACGCCGTGGCCGAGGTGGTGGCGCGGGATGACGAGCGCTGGGGCAAGGCGATAGCGGCGTTGGAAGGGCGTTTCGGCGACATCGTCAAAGGGCTCTCCAACCTCAAGGACTTCGTGCTGTTTCGCCTCAAGCCCGAGCAGGGGCTGTTCGTCAAGGGCTTCGGCCAGGCGTTCCGGGTCTCCGGTGACGAGCTGGTGGACTTCGTCCATCTGGTGGAGGGGCACAAGCGCGTCGACAACGGCGCCGAGTTGACCAGCGAGACGGACGCACCTGTCTGAGGATCGAGGTCATGAGATGAAAAAACGGGCAGCCTGGGCTGCCCGTTTTGTTGCCTGTCCCCAAATCGGGATCACTCCAGCCAGGAGGCCTTGTTGGGGAAGGCGTCGCGATCGGCCTGGGTGGCTGTCTCGTTGCATTCCCCCCGGATCTTCCAGGAGGTCTGGCTGAGGACTATGTAGCCGGTGCGGCAATAGTTGCGTGCCGCCAGCGTCTCGGTCAGTTGCTCGTCCTGCAGGGCCTCGCGGCGCTCTAGCAGGCTCTTGCTGTTGCGGCTCAGCCGACTGTCATCCTCCTGCAACCGACTCGGCAGGACGTCGAGGGGAGCGGCTTCGAAGGTGAAGCGCTTGCTCCCCTCTTCGTTGATGTTGGTATGAAACAGGGGAGCCGGGCCGTCGGGCGTGGTGCCCGGCATTCCGGAGCAGGCCGTGATCGCCGGTAACAACAGCACAAGGGCAACGGCAGAGAATAGACGCACGCAAGACTCCAATCAGGTGATCACTTCAAAGCGGGCAGATTAGCACGCCAGCGCAGGTTGAGCCGCCTCGAGCAGCTGATCCGTGGTGAGCAGGGTTATGCTTCTGCCCTCTGGCAGGCTCAGGTGCTGCCACATCCAGTTGTGGTGCTCGATGATCTTCTCGGCGCTCAGGTGGGGACGATCGGCTGTGGTGTGACCATCCTTCAACACCAGCACCTCAAAGCTATGAGCCGCGGCACTGCGTACCGTGGTATCGACGCAAAAATCGGTGTTGCTGCCACAGAGGATCAGCCGGTCGACGGACTGCTCGGCCAACAGGAAGGCCAACTCGGTCTCGAGGAAGCTGTCGCACGCCGTCTTGCGCACCCGGCTGTCCCCCTTGGCGGGTTGCACCGCCGGGTGAAGTTGCCAGCCCGGGGTACCAGGCTCCAGCTCGTCCCCTGGCAGGTCGTCATGCTGGATGTAGATGACCCGGCCATGATGCTGTCTGACATGGGCCGCGGCCCGGTTGATGTTGGCCAGAACTTGTGGCTGTTGGTGATGGGTCGCTTTCATGACCCCTTGCTGCACATCGATGATCAGTAACACGTCCATATTTTACCCGCCGTATCCTGGAAGATTAGGGTTGCAGCCACTGGCTGCAGTCACGGCTGCGGGATTGATGCAGCGCGCCCATATCTTGCTTCATTTCCTCTGCATTTAGCCAGCGTTCCGGCAGGGGGGCTATGTGCACCCGCACGTCGGCGCTCCGTCCGGGGGCGGCCTTGCCATCCTGGGAGCCAGTCTCAGGCACCACAAGGGCGACTTTCAGCGCCGGATTGCGGCTGGCGATGCGGCTCGCGATCCCCAGCCCCCCCTCCACGTGGAAGTTGCCGGCGATGTGCATGATGCGCCGGCCGGGATGCTGCTCGAGATAATCGACCATGCTCTCGGCCATGGTGTCGTCCCAGCTGGTCTGGGCGGCGAAGCGGCGGGCATTGCCGTCCGCATCCCCATGATGCATGGAGGCCATGAACTTCTGGCGATAGGGATCCTCTCCCAGGGTGAGTTCGCGGGCGAGCTGGCTGCGGCGGCTGGCGGGCAGTTTGTCGAGCCACTCGGGGCCTTCCTGACCGACACAGCTCACCAGCGGCTTGGGGGCATTGGCGGCGATCACCGTCAGCTGCTGCGCCTTGGCAAATTCCACCAGGGGGCGGTAGTCGCTCGGGTAGTTGGGCCAGGCATGGCCCTCGCGGATTAGCGTGGATTCGCCGATGCGCCCGGCCAGGTAGGCATCCAGCACGGGTTGATCGGCGCGGGTGAACTGCTCCATGGAGAGCACCAGCCCCCGGCCATCGACGCGCGACATGCCGGCCAGCTGTGCCAGCAGGTTTGCCTGCAGCAGGTGCACGGCCGGGTGGCTGTGGAGCTCGCCCACCAGCACTATGTCGGCATCCCTGACCTTGTCCACCGCCTGGGCGAGGCTGAGGGGCCTGTCGTCCGTCCCCTCGCCAAGCTGGTAGTGATAGAGGGTCTGGGGAGGCTGGCTCTGCGGCGGGGTGGCGCAGGCGGCCAGCAGCAGGGGCAGGGCGAGCAGGGGGAGTCGTCGAGTCATGGCATCTCACTCACAGAGGCAGAGATTGGCAAAGGCACTGCACCATACGATGGCAGTATGGCGAGTAGGAAAAAAGAGGCGCTAGTGTAAAGCCGTTTAGAAGCAAAAGAAAATGAGAATGATTCACTTTATTATTGATCTTTGTTGCGGGCTGGGTAAGATGCCGTTCGGTTGATAATGATTCTCAATAAGGACTTTGCAGTGGCGCACAACAACACCCCCTCTCTGATTGCCCTCGCCGTGGCGGCCGGGCTGGTATCCCCTGCTTTCGCCGCAGACAAGAAAACGGATGAAGTCATGGTCGTCAGCGCCTCCCGCATGGAGCAGAAGCTGGAAGACGTCTCCGGCCCCATCGCCGTCATCACCTCGGAGCAGATCGAGGAGCAGGTCGTCAGCAATGTCGCCGATCTGTTCCGTTATGAGCCGGGCGTGAGCGTGCAGGGCGGGGCGGGGGATGCACAGACCTTCACCATACGCGGCATGAGCGAGAACCGGGTCAAGGTGGTGCAGGACGGGGTGCGCCAGAACGACGCCTACAAGAACGGCGGTGTGGGCCAGACCTACTTCGACACCGACATGATCAAGCAGGTGGAAGTGGCCAAGGGGCCCGCGTCCGCGGCCTACGGCTCCGATGCCCTGGGGGGCGTCATCGCCATCACCACCAAGGATGCCGGCGACTTCCTCAAGGGGAAGGACAGCTACCTGGACGCGACCACTGGGTATGCCTCCAGCAGCCACCAGAAGATGGCCGGCATCACGGGGGCGCTGCGCACCGGCGAGTTCGAGAATCTGCTGCGCTACACCTGGCGTGACGGCGGGGTGACCCAGAACTACGACAGCGACAAGGACGAGTTCGACATCGTCAGCCAGGCGGTGCTGCTCAAGAGCAAGTGGAACCTCTCCGATGATCAGTTCCTGAAGCTGACGGTCGACTACTTCACCGAGGGGCAGGATCCGGATGCCATCGATCTGACCAAGGCGGGCTCCGTCTTCAATCAGCCGATCACCGACAAGGAGACCGACAACCTCTCCCTGGTGCTGGATCACGGCCTCGCCCTGAACGCCCCCTGGGCGGATCGGGTGGACAGCAAGATTTACTACACCCGCACCAAGCAGACCCTGGATCAGTACGCCTCTTCCAAGTATCCGGTCAATCCGGGCAACCCCTATGTGACCAAGAACTCCCTGGATCACAACGGCTTCGAGCAGGAGAGCCTGGGGGCCCAGGTGAAGTTCAGCAAGGCGCTCGCCAACCAGCGTCTGGCCTGGGGTGTCGAGTATGAGCACACCGACAACGAGCGTACCCGCTTCAAGGGGCCGACCACTCCGGGTGACTTCGTCGGTTACAGCGAGCTGAGCTTCCCCTCCACCACCAGCGAGCGCAGCGCGCTCTGGGCCTTCGACGAGATCAAGTTTGGCGAGCGCTGGGTGCTGACCCCGGGTGCCCGTTACGACTACTACAAGATGACCCCGGACCAGGACCCCGCCTACACCGGCGAGAACATGCAGAAGATCTCCGAAGGGGAGTTCTCGCCCAAGCTGGGGCTGGTGTTCAAGGCACATGAGGCGGCCAACCTGTTCGCCCAGTACAGCCACGGCTTCAAGGCGCCCATGTATGACAACGCCTTCTCCACCCTGAACCATCAGGCCTATGGCTATCGCATCGAGCCGAACCCTAACCTCAAGCCCGAGAGCAGCGACGGCATCGATCTGGGGGTACGCGGCAGCAGTGGCGGCTTCAGCTATGAAGTGGCGACCTTCTACAACCAGTTTGATGACTTCATCGAGCTGACGGCCGTGGGGACCGAAGGGCGCACCGCCATCTATCAGTACCAGAATCTGGACAAGGCAACCACCAAGGGGGCCGAGGTCAAGGCGGACTACTGGCTGAACGAGCTGGTGAACGTCTGGGGCAACCTGGCCTACATAGAGGGCAAGGACGGCGACGGCAACTACATCAACAGCCTGAGCCCGTTCAACGGCAGCCTGGGTGTGCGTCTGGAACAGCCGAACTGGAACATCAACACCGCACTGCGCTTCGCCGACGACATGGACAAGGTGGGCAAGGACGCCAGAGGCAACGACAACATCAAGAGCGCCGGCTGGGGCGTGGTGGATATCTACGCCCAGTTCAAGCCGATGCAGGATCTGCAGCTCAACGTCGGTGTCTTCAACCTGTTTGACAAGGAGTACGTCAGCTACGAGAGCATCACGGGTCTCTCCGCCACCACGGACACCAGCAACCAGACCGAGCCGGGCCGCAACCTGAGCGCAAGGGTCAAGTACGTGTTCTGATATTTGCCAATGACGATGATGAAGGGGCCCCAGGGCCCCTTCTCTGTTTCTGGCGGCCCAAACCGGCCCCAAAAAGAAACCCGCCAGGGGCGGGTGTAAGGATTGCAACACTCATCAGGAAGCGGTGTTAACCAATAGACAGGGGGATGTGACAAAGGTTCAACTTTATTGATATTTATCGTTTTTATCTCTTCTTACCCCTGGGGATCCCCGCGCCAAAATCGGTTATCATTTGTGCCCCTTGTCCCGCTGCCGAGCCCCTATGCCCGCCTTCTCCTGGTTAGCCCTGTTCTTTGGCGCCTTCTACTTCGTCTACGGCGCCTATCTGCCGTTCTGGTCCCTGTGGCTCGAGGGCAAAGGGGTGAGCGCCGAGCAGATAGGCTTGCTGCTGGGGGTCGGCATGGCCATCCGTTTTGCCGGCAACCTGATGGTGATGGGACGGGTCAAGGGGGCCGGTCAGTTGCTGCCCGTCACCCGGCTGCTCTGCCTGCTGAGCCTGCTGGCGTTTCTGGGCTTCTACCTCAGCCACAGCCTCTGGTGGCTGGTGCTGCTGACCCTGGTGGCGAACTTCATCTACCCGACCCTGATGCCCATGGGGGAGGCGCTCGCCACCCGCATGGTGGTGCAGACGCACCTCGACTATGGCAAGGTGAGGCTGTGCGGCTCCTTCGCCTTTATCGTCGCCTCCACCCTGGTCGGCGCCCTGGTGAGCAACTTCGGCAGCGACTGGGTGCTGCACACCATGGTGGCGGGACTGCTGGCCATGCTGGCGCTGAGCGTGCTGCCGCTGCGGCCGCTGCCCCAGGAGCTCAAGGGGGAGCGGACCCGGGCCTCCCTGCTCGTCACCCTCAAGTCGGCGCCGGTGCGCCGCTTCCTGCTCATCACCGCCCTGCTGCAGGGTAGTCATGCCGCCTACTACGGCTTCAGCGCCATGTACTGGAAGGGGGCGGGCTACAGCGGCACCCTGATCGGCTACCTGTGGGCCCTGGGGGTGGTGGCGGAGATCGCCGTGTTTGCCGCGGACAAGCGCTTCTTCCACCGCTTCGGGGCCCAGACCCTGTTTCTGGTGGGGGCCGTCGGCTGCGTGGTGCGCTGGGTGTTGCTCGGCGCCTCCACCGAGCTGGCGGTGCTGGTGCTGGGTCAGCTGCTGCACGGGGTCACCTTCTGCATCAGCCACCTCGGCGCCGTGCGCTTCATGACCCGGCAACTGCCCGCCGAGCAGCAGATCCCCACCCAGGCGCTCTATGCGGCGCTCGGCCTCGGCATGACGGTGGCGGCCCTGATGGCGATCTGCGGTGTGCTGTTCGAGCCGCTTGGTGGGGGCATCTTCTTCATCATGGTGCTGGTGGTGCTGCCGGTCTTCGTGCTGCGGCTGCGCGGGGAGCATGAGGGCGCCGCCGCCTGAGCGGGCACACTTAATGACGGTTGCCCGTCGGCACGCTGAGCCGGCGTGGCGCTCAACACATCTGAACAAGGGAAGAATGTAGATGCACCAAGGATGGCTGCTGATCGGGTTGTCGCTCGCCTATCTGGGCTTGCTGTTCCTCATCGCCTACGTGGCGGACAAGAGCAAGCGCCGCCGGCTCAAGGGCCAGCCCCTGCTCTACAGCCTGTCGCTCGCCGTCTATTGCACCTCCTGGACCTTCTTCGGCACAGTGGGCCAGGCCAGCGAATCCCCCTGGTCGCCGGTGCCCATCTATCTTGGCCCCATGCTGGTGTTCCTGTTTGGCTGGCGCCTGCTGGCCCGCCTCATCCTGGTGGCCAAGCGCGAGCACATCACCTCCATCGCCGACTTCATCGCCGCCCGCTATGGCAAGTCCCAGCGCCTGGCCATGGTGATCAGCCTGATCGCCGTCATGGGGATACTTCCCTACCTGGTGCTGCAGCTCAAGGCCATAGTCACAGGGCTGGATCTGCTGATGGCCAACTCGGTGCCGGCGGGGCCCACGGGCAACACGGCCGAGCTGGCTCTCGGCGTCGCCCTGTTGCTGGCGTTGTTCAGCATACTGTTCGGCACCCGCAACCTGGATGCCACCGAGCACCATCGCGGCATGGTGGTGGCCATCGCCTTCGAATCCGTGGTCAAGCTGCTCGCCTTCATGGCGGTGGGGGGCTTCGCGCTCTGGCTCATCATCGCCAGGCCGAGCGAGGCTCGCACCCTGGTGGCCACCGACTTTCTCGATGCGGTGGTGGCGGTGTCGCCAGGCAGTCTGCTGGAGCTCGCCATCTATACCCTGGTGGCCATGTGCGCCGTCATCTGCCTGCCGCGCCAGTTCCACGTGACTGTGGTGGAGAACAATCAGGGCCAGGATCTGCACTGGGCGCGCTGGCTGTTCCCGCTCTACCTGTTCCTGATGGGGCTCTTCATCTGGCCGCTGGCGCTGGCGGGCAAGCAGTGGGTGGGGGCCGACATGGCCTCGGATACCTATGTCATCAGCCTGCCCATGTCGCTCGGCTTCGACGGCATGGCGATGCTGGCGTTTCTCGGCGGCACCTCGGCGGCCACCGGCATGGTGATCGTCTGCACCATAGCCCTGGCCATCATGGTCAGCAACGATCTGGTGCTGCCGGTGCTGCTGCGCCGCTTCTGGCAGCAGGGGCGGGACGAGCGCCTGATGCGGCTGCTGCTGCAGGTGCGCCGGGGCGCCATTTTGCTGATCCTGCTGGCGGCCTGGGTGCTCTATCTCTGGCTCGGGGATCTCACCAGCCTGTCGCGCATCGGCTACCTGTCGTTCGGCGCCGTGGCCCAGTTCGCACCGGCCCTGCTGCTCGGCCTCTACTGGCGGCACGGCAATCGCAAGGGGGTCTACCTCGGGCTGGCGCTGGGGGTCAGCCTCTGGTTCCTCACCCTGCTGGCCGAAAGCGGCCTGCTGGCGGGCTCACCCCTGGAGGCGCTGCTGGCGCCCCCCGACTGGCCCGCCTTTCGCGAGCTGAGCCTGGGGGCCTGGTGCATCTTCCTGAGCCTGTTGCTCAACCTGCTCGGCTACGTGGCGGGCTCCTTGCTGTCACGGGCGGCGGTGAGCGAGCGGCTGCAGGCCGCCAACTTCGTCGGCAAGCCGAGCCGGGACACCACGGCGCTCTACCAGGCGCGGGTCTCGGTCAAGGAGCTGGAGATGCTGGCGGCCCGCTTCGTCGGCTCGAGCCGGGTCAAGCGCGCCTTCGGTCGCTTCGCCGGCGAGCACGGCGGCACCCTGGCGCCCCAGATGCAGGCGTCGGCCGATCTGATTGCCCATACCGAGCGGTTGCTGGCCGGGGTGTTTGGCACCTCGTCCGCCCGGCTGGTGCTGGCCTCTGCCCTGCAGGGGCGCAACATGCAGCTGGAGGAGATAGCCACCATAGTGGACGAGGCCTCGGACGTGTTCCGCTTCAACCGCGGCCTGCTGCAGGGAGCCATAGAGCACATGGGGCAGGGGATCTCGGTGGTGGACAGGGAGCTCAAGCTGGTGGCCTGGAACCGGCGCTACATAGAGCTGTTCCATTATCCGCACGGGCTTATCCAGGTGGGGCGCTCCATCGAGGAGATCATCCGCTACAACGCCGAGCAGGGGCTCTGCGGTCCGGGAGACATAGAGGCCCAGGTGGCGCGCCGGGTCGCCTTCATGAAGCGGGGCAGCCCCCATGTCTCGGCGCGGGAGCGACCGGACGGCCGGGTGATCGAGATGCAGGGCAATCCCATGCCGGCGGGGGGCTTCGTGATGACCTTCACCGACATCACCCCCTTCCGGGCGGCGGAGCGGGTGCTGCGCGAAGCGAACGAGCACCTGGAGGCGCGGGTGGCCGAGCGTACCCACGAACTCTCCGAGCTCAACCGCCAGCTGCTGCTGGTCAACCAGCAGGTGGAGCGGGCTAACCACTCCAAGAGCCGCTTCCTGGCGGCGGTGAGCCACGATCTGACCCAGCCGCTCAACGCGGCCAAGCTGTTTACCTCGTCCCTGCTGGAGATGCTGCCGCAGGGGGGAGAGCAGGCGGCGGAGCAGGTCCGCATCGCCCGCCACATCGACGATGCCCTGGGGGCGACCGAGGATCTCATCACTGATCTGCTGGACATCTCGCGGCTCGAGGCGGGCAAGTTCAAGGCCAGGAAGCTCGACTTCGCCCTGAGCGACGTGCTGGGCAACCTTAAGGCGGAGTTCGGGGTGCTGGCCCAGGCGGGGGAGATCCAGTTCTCCGTGGTGGAGAACCGCCTCGCCGTCTACAGCGACGTGCGCCTGCTGCGCCGGGTGTTGCAGAACTTCCTCACCAATGCGTTTCGCTACAACCCGGGCGGGCGGGTGCTGCTCGGCTGTCGCCGACTGGGGGACAAGGTGCGTATCGAGGTGTGGGACAATGGCCCCGGCATACCGCTGGACAAGCAGGAGGCGATCTTTGACGAGTTCTCCCGCCTCGATCACTCCCGCACCGCCAGGGAGCAGGGGCTTGGCCTCGGGCTCGCCATCGCCCGCGGCATCTCCCAGGTGCTTGGCCATCAGCTCTCCCTGCGCAGCTGGCCCGGGGCGGGTTCCGTGTTTGCCATCACCCTCAACCTCGCGACCCGGCCCGTGATGCCGAGTCCGGTGGCGGCGCCCGCCGTGCGGGACAGCCAGCTGGAAGGGGTCAGGATCCTCTGTATCGACAACGAGGAGGAGATCCTCATCGCCATGGCCTCCCTGCTGGGACGCTGGGGCTGCGAGGTGCGCTGCGCCCAGAGCCTGGAGCAGGCAGAGGAGATCATAGGGGCTGGCTTCCTGCCCCGGCTGGTGCTCTCCGACTACCACCTGGATGACGGCAAGACGGGGCTGCAGGCGCTGCACATGATCCGGCTGGCCCATGGTAACGGTATAGGCGGCATCATCATCAGCGCGGATCGCAAGAGCGAGCTGCAGACCCAGATCCGCGAGCACGGCTTTGGCTACGTCAGCAAGCCGGTCAAACCCCTCAAGCTGCGGGCATTGATGAACAGCCTGCTGCTGCCAATAGAGTGAGGCAGTTCACAGAACCAGCACGTGAAATGCAGATGGTGAATCTGGGTTTTAAGTGGCGTATCGCCACCAATGCCCTCGCATTCGCGTAATATGGCGGCAACTTGTATGAATTGCCGTCCATCGATGTCATTTCTGCCAGGTGGTGGTGCCCGAAGGCTCATCTATAGTCATTCGGCGATTATTTTTGTCGCAAATCAAGTTGTGCAAAAAGGCAAACCGGACGAAAGTCCGGGACGCAAAGCCTCCGGTCTAAGGGTCAAAGTACCTAGGATAGCGGGGTCACCACAGGTTGTATCGTCCATGGGCCAAGCCATGGTGGCGATGATGTCTGCGTTACCTGGCAGGTTGCGTTGCCTTTTTCGTTGTTAATTCCAATAACGAAATAAGGAAGTTCAAATATGTTAAGTCCAAAACTTTCCCTGCTGGCGCTCCTGGTCGGGGGACTCTGTGCTACCTCCGCCTTCGCCGCTGCCCCGGGCAAACCCACCATAGGTTCGGGCCCCACCAAGTTCGCCATCGTCGAAGTCAATCAGGCTGCCTCTGCCTACAACCAGCTGGTGACAGTCCACAAGGATGGCGCCCCCGTCAGCGTGACCTGGAACCTCTGGTCCGGTGATGTCGGCCAGACCGCCAAGGTGCTGCTCGATGGCCAGGAGGTATGGTCAGGCCCGGCTTCCGCCGCGGGCACCGCCAACTTCAAGGTGACCAAGGGGGGCCGCTACCAGATGCAGGTCGCCCTGTGCAACGCCGATGGCTGCACCCTCTCCGACAAGAAGGAGCTGATGGTCGCCGATACCGACGGCAGCCACCTGGCACCGCTCAATGCGCCCCTCAAGGAGAACAACAAGCCCTATGCCAACAAGTCCGGCAAGGTGGTGGGGGCCTATTACGTGGAGTGGGGCGTCTATGGACGCAAGTTCACAGTGGACAAGATCCCGGCCCAGAACCTGACCCATATCCTCTACGGCTTCACCCCCATCTGCGGCGGCAACGGCATCAACGACAGCCTCAAAGAGATCTCAGGCAGCTTCGAGGCGCTGCAGCGCTCCTGTGCCGGTCGTGAGGACTTCAAGGTCTCCATCCACGATCCCTGGGCGGCTGTTCAGATGTCCCAGGGTAACCTCAGCGCCTGGGATGAACCCTACAAGGGCAACTTCGGCAACCTGATGGCCCTCAAGCAAGCCCATCCGGACCTCAAGATCCTGCCGTCGGTCGGGGGCTGGACCCTCTCCGATCCCTTCTACTTCCTGGGGGACAAGACCAAGCGCGACACCTTCGTCGCCTCGGTCAAAGAGTTCCTGCAGACCTGGAAGTTCTTCGACGGGGTGGACATCGACTGGGAATTCCCGGGCGGTCAGGGGGCCAACCCCAGCCTGGGCGGCCCGAGCGATGGCGCCACCTATGTGGTGCTGATGAAGGAGCTGCGGGCCATGCTCGATGAGCTGGAAGCCGAGACCGGCCGCCAGTATGAGCTCACTTCGGCCATCAGCGCTGGCGGTGACAAGATTGCCAAGGTCGATTATCAGGCGGCCCAGCAGTACATGGACCACATCTTCCTGATGAGCTACGACTTCAGCGGCGCCTTCGACCTGACGAATCTGGCCCACCAGACCAACCTCTTCGCCTCCAGCTGGGATCCGGCTACCAAGTACACCACCGACAAGGGCGTCAAGGCGCTGCTGGGTCAGGGGGTGACACCGGGCAAGATAGTGGTGGGAGCGGCCATGTATGGCCGTGGCTGGACCGGAGTGAAGAACTACCAGGCCGGCAACCCCTTCACAGGTACCGCCACCGGGCCGGTCAGCGGCACCTGGGAAAACGGCGTGGTGGATTATCGCGACATCGTCAACAACCGCATGGGCGCAGGCTGGGAGCAGGGCTATGACGAGTCGGCCGAGGCCCCTTATGTGTTCAAGGCCAGCAGCGGCGATCTCATCAGCTTTGACAACGATCGCTCGGTCAAGGCCAAGGGGCAGTACGTGCTGGCGAACCAGCTCGGTGGCCTGTTCGCCTGGGAGATAGATGCGGACAACGGCGACATCCTCAACGCCATGCACGAGGGGCTGGGCCACGGCGAGGGCACACTGCCGCCGGTCAACAAGCCGCCGGTAGCCAATGCCGGCAGCGATCTGAGCGTCACAGGCCCGGCCGAGGTGACCCTCAACGGCGCCGCCTCCCACGATCCGGAAAGCGGCGTGCTGACCTACAGCTGGAAGCAGGTCTCGGGTCCGCAGGCTGGCTTGCTCGATGCCACCCAGGCCAAGGCCCGGGTAGTGTTGGACGCCGTCAGTGCCGACGTCAATCTGGTGTTCGAGCTGACGGTGACAGACGATCAAGGGCTCTCGGCCAAGGATCAGGTGGTGGTGACCAACAAGGCGCCGCAGCCGAATCTGCCCCCGGTGGTCAGCGTACCGGCCAGTGCGACCGTCGAGTCCGGCAAGCAGGTGACCATCAAGGCCACGGCGTCCGATCCGAACGGTGATGCCCTGAGCTACCAGTGGAGCCTGCCAGCGGGTCTCACCGCCACCGGCCAGGACAGCGCCACCCTGGTGGTCACAGGCCCGAGCGTCACCAGCGACACTGTCTATGACCTGACCCTGATGGTGACAGACGGGGCACTGGACGCTAGCGCCGGCACCCGCCTGACCGTCAAGCCAGCCAGTACAGGTGGCGGCTGCGAGGCAACCGATCCGGATGCGGCCAACTGGCCGGCCTGGAGTGCCGGCACCGTCTACAACACCAATGACAAGGTGAGCCACAAGCAACTGGTGTGGCAGGCCAAGTACTGGACCCAGGGCAACGAGCCAAGCCAGAGCGCCGATCAGTGGAAGCTGGTGAGCCAGGTGCAGCTCGGCTGGAATGCCGCCGTGGCCTACAACGCCGGGGATCTCACCAACCACAACGGACGCAAGTGGAAGGCCCAGTACTGGACCAAGGGCGATGAGCCCGGCAAGGCCGCCGTCTGGGTGGATCAGGGGGCTGCCAGCTGCAACTGATGGTCATAGGGAATGGGGCCTTGGCCCCATTCCTTTCTCCTGTGGCGCTTGGCGGGCTGACCTCAGCTCGGGGCGGATCAACCGCCAGCAATGGCCATCAGCGTCAGCCTTTTCTAAGAAATTAATCATCCCCCTAAAGTTGAAAAAATATTTTCATCTTGAAATCGCTTTCAAGAGAGTGAGTTGGATGGTTGACATCCGCTCTCACGCCGAGCTTAACCCTGCCTTCAGGGGCATTTCTTGATAGAACACCCAGTCAAGATCCCGCTCTGCCATTTGCAGTGACTGCGCCTATGGAGAATAATCGCGACGCACTACTGATTAATTTGTGTATAAGGGCAAACCGGTTGAAAGGCCGGGACGCAAAGCTTCCGGTCTAAGGATCCATGATCTAGGACAGCGGGGCCGCCACAGGTCGTATCGATCTTCTGCCAAGGGAAGACCCTGCCCATCTGCTGGTTGCCTTGTCCTTATCGTATTGACTAATAACGAAAAGGATTATTCGCCATGCAAAGTCCACCCCTCTGTGTTGTCGACCACCTTGGTTGGCGCCTCCTTCCTTTATGTCGCCTCTCCCGACAAATCCGACCTCGGCTGGGGTGAGACCCGGTTCATCATCACCGAGCTCAACCTGTCCGCTCACCCCCCCGGTCAAGGTGATCGCCGCCAATGGCGGCAGAGGAGGGGATTGAATCCTGTGCTCATGTCAACGCAATAACAACGACGAGCTTGCCACCTTGGCAGGCGCCAATAATAGGGAAATCAAGGGATGCAGATGAAGAAGAACAAGGGATATCTGGCGGTGCAGGGGGGCATGCTCGCCCTGCTGGCCGTGGGTACCGGTGCCATGGCAGAGTACAACACCGTCACCGGGGAGTGGCGCAAGGATCAGACGCCGCCACGCCTCTACAACCAGCAGGCCTGGGTCAACAACTTCGCCCTGCAACTGCCGCTCGGAGCGACCTTCGCCCCCCAGATGACGGCCTGGGACGAGAACGACGGGGATCTCAGCGGCCGTATCAAACAGGTAGGCAGCGTGAACACCCAGCAGGTCGGCAGCTATCTGGCGAAGTTCGAGGTTAGCGATAATGGTTTACCCAAAGGGGTGGGCTATATGGGGTGGGGTTTTCGCACCACGACCTTCTCGTTGCCCGTCACCGTCTATGATCCCGCCGTGGCCGTGCCGAGTCTGATTCAACCGCTGAGCACCCTCTGGCAGGAGGCCCCTGTCGGCAATGGCCTGCTGAAACAGCGTCCCGGTCAGAGCCTGAGCCGAACGATCCGTATCACCTCAACCGAGCACCCCCTGAGCGGGGATGAACTGGAGATCACCCTGTTCAGGGTGCAGGAGGGGCTCTGGGGCGGCAACAATCGCCAGTTCAGCCTGCGCCTCACCGACAAGGAGAGCGGCGAACCCGCCTACGAGGGCAGCGTTTTGCTCGGCTCGGGCAAGGTGTTGACCCCGACCGCCCCCATCAAGCTGCGGGCGGATCAAGACTATGAGTTCCGTCTGACCTATGTTTCCGGTCCGAGCGAACAGGGCTTTCGTGCCAACGAGGAGGGGGAGCTCTGGCTGACGGCTGAGGGGCGGCAGGTGCATGAGGCGAACCCCTATGCCCAGGTGTTGCCCGATCCAGCCAACAAGCTGGCTTTCGACCCGGGCTTAGACTCAGCCATGAAGCAGAAGCTGCTCAGCAGCCAGGGCGTGCCGGAGGCGCTGCTGATCGGCAAGGTGCCGAACCAGCAGGTCGCGCTGAGCTATCGCATCGCCAACCCCGCGCTGGCGAGCCTGCAACTGGTGCAGGGCGAGATCCAGGATCGGCTGCAACTGCAGGGGCTGACAGAAGGAGAGACCTGGCTCGAGATCCTGGCAGACGGTCGGCTGGTGGAGCAGGTGCGGCTGTTTATCACCTCCCCCAAGGCGATCAGCCTCTCCTATAGCTACATCGCCTTCCCTGGTGAGCGCAAGAGCCACCTGTGGGACGACGGTGACATCATAATGGCGGACATGAGCCGCCGCCTGGCCCCCTACAACATTCGGGTCAACTGGGTGGATCACGGCGTGCTGGTGCACGAATGGGACAAGAATGGCAATGGTCAGGCTAACGAACCCGATCGCTCGGAGATTGAGGCTCCGTTGAATGAGGGCTGGATCCCGAATGCGGATCAGGTCTTCTCCAACCTCTATGTACTGCGCGGCTACAAGAATGACGCCAAGGCGTGCAGTTACATGGGGAGTGCTTCCTCCATCGGTATGGGGGCCACCGACGGTGCGCCGCGCGTCGGTTATCGATACGCCTGTCCCGGCAACCTCACCGTCCATGGGCAGTCGCTGACCTTGACCCATGAGCTGGGTCACAATCTGGGGCTGTGGCACACAGGGGATGAGGAGCCTTACCGGGCCAGCAACATTATGACGGCGGGTCGAGCCGAGGGGGTCTTCTTCGCTGACCAGTGGCGCACCATGCACCACACCATCGAGGCCAGAATCGCGGCCGGAGATGCCGGTGTGAGCGAGGTGAATGCCGAGCCAGAGCTGCCGCCACCCGCCGTCAATCAGCCCCCCCTGGTCAATGCGGGCAGTGATCTCAGTGCCAGGGGACCAGCCGAGCTGGTGCTCGACGGCTCCGCTTCCCGGGATCCGGAGAACGGTGCCCTGCGTTATCAATGGCGCCAGGTCGGCGGTCCGCAGGCCTCCCTGAGGGATGCGGAGCAGGCACGAGCCAGGCTGAGTCTGGGCACAGTCTCTCAAGATACCCAGCTGGCGTTCGAGCTGACCGTCACCGATGAGCAGGGGCAGGCAGGTGTGGACAGCATGGTGGTGACCCACCAGGCACCACCGCCCAACCAGCCACCCGTGCTGGCGGCACTGGCTCCCGCCTCGGTACAGGCGGGCAAGCAGGTGAGCGTCACCGCCAGCGCCACAGATCCCGATGGGGATGCACTCAGCTACCAATGGACTGTACCGGCCGGTCTCAGTGCCAGCGGCCAGAACAGCAAGACCCTGGTGGTGACAGGCCCGAACGTCGCCAGCGACACCCTCTATGACCTGACCCTGATGGTGACCGACGGGGCGCTGGACGCCAGCGCCGGCACCCGTCTGACCGTCAGGCCGCTCAGCTCGGGTGGCGGCTGCGAGACAAGCGATCCGGATGCGGCCTACTGGCCAGCCTGGAGCGCCGGCACCGTCTACAACACCAATGACAAGGTGAGCCACAAGCAACTGGTGTGGCAGGCCAAGTACTGGACCCGGGGCAACGAGCCAAGCCAGAGCGCCGATCAGTGGAAGCTGGTGAGCCAGGTGCAGCTTGGCTGGCATGCCGCTGTGGCCTATAGCGCCGGTGAGCTTGCCAACCACAAGGGTCGCAAGTGGCAGGCCCGCTACTGGACCAAGGGCAACGAGCCCAGTACGGCCGACGTCTGGGCCGATCAGGGGGTTGCCACCTGTCACTGATTGTCTGCGGGAGTGGGACCTGGGCCCCACTCCTTTATCCACGCCGGTGTCAGTCTGCGGTCATGGCGCCGCAGGGCAAGCTGAACCGAATTCGCCGGGTGCAGGACCCGGCAGCCGGCGTCCATGCTGTCACGCTTCCTGCAACAGGGCATGTGGACATGCCCATCACAATGAGAACCATAACAATGAAAAAAACACAGTTAGCCAGCCTCATCATGGCCGCCCTGGCGAGCGGCCCTCTGTTGGCTGCCGTTCAGGCTCCCACCACCTTGCCCTTCAATACCCAGCCACCGACCAACGATCTGCAAGGATCCTTGGCGGCGCAGGTTCAATTCGCCCAGAGCCAGATCCTGCCGGCCCATGCCGCCGAAGGGGACAGCCAGCCCAGGCTGACCGCCTTGCGCAAGAGCCTGCTGCTGGTCAGGCCCTTGCAAGCCGAGACCGGTGTGCCTATGACGGTGACGGCGCGAGATGGCGCCGGACAGACCCTAGGGACGCTCAACCTCAACCCGCCCGAGCAGTTGCCGAAGACGGCCTATTACCTCGATGGTTCGCCGGAAGAGGGGGTCGACTTCACCCCGGCGGTGGGGACCACCAATGTCATCAGCAGCAGTGCCGAGCTGGCCCGGCTGGGTGATGCCACTGCGACCTTGCTGCAGGATCGCCTGGGGCAGCATGCCCTAGTGGAGGTGAAGACCGCAGATGGCCGATGGGTCAGGGATATCTATCTGCCAGAGGTGGCCGCCCTAGAAGGAAAGATGGTGCGTGCAAGTTCCAATGCCGGTTACACCTCGACGGTGCGCTACAGCGGCCGCCAGGTGACCCTCTCCCGCGGTCAGACGCTGCAATTCAAGTTCGCGGGCGGTCAGTGGATCCGTGACGGGGAGCTCGAGAACAACGGCATCCGCTATGCGACCGACACCTGGAGCGTCGTGCTGCCAGCGGACTGGATCCGGCCAGGTATCAGCTTGCAACTCAGCCAGGGCGGGCTCAGCGGTGAGCTGACGGACTTGCAGGTCGGTGCCCCGAGCGAGCTGCTCATCCACACCATAGACCTTGGCATGCTGACTACTCCCCGAGATCAGTTTGCCTTCGCCAGGGATCCCGAAGCCCATCGCGAGTACTTCCAGACGGTGCCGACCAGCCGGCTGATTGTCAGCCAGTATGCTCCCCTGTCGCTGCCGGAGGTGATGCTGCCAAATGGCACCCTGCTCACCGACTTCGATCCCGGCCAGGGCGGTTGGCACGAGGGCACCATGCGCCAGCGCATCGGCAAGGAGCTGATCTCCCACGGGATAGACAATGCGAACTACGGCATCAACAGCACCGCCGGCGAGGGGGAGAGCAGCCATCCCTATGTGGTGGCCCAGCTGGCGGCCCATAACAGCCGTGGCAAGTACGCCAACGGCGTGCAGGTGCACGGTGGTTCGGGCGGAGGCGGCATAGTCACGCTCGACGCCTCTCTGGGCAACGAATTCAGCCATGAGGTGGGCCACAACTATGGCCTAGGCCACTATGTCGGCGGCTTCCAGGGCTCGGTGCACCGCAGCGCCGAGGCAGTCAATTCGAGCTGGGGCTGGGATGGGGATCGCAATCGCTTCATTCCCAACTTCGGCGTCACCCGCAGCGGCCAGAGCGCCTGCCTCGACGGTCAGTGCCAGCCGCCTTTCGAGGGGCACTCGTTCGGTTTCGATGCCATGGCGGGTGGATCGCCCTTCTCCGGCTTCAACCGCTTTACCCTCTACACCCCGAATTCGGCCGCCATCATCCAGCGCTTCCTCGAGAGCAAGGCGGTGTTCGATGCCGCTTCCCCGACCGGATTTCGCAAGTGGGATGCTGCCACCGCCACCATGGTGCCCTATCAGCACAGGGTCGAGCAGCTGGAGCAGATCAGCGCACCTATCAAGGATCTGAGCGAGGTGAAGCTGGCGGCCCTGCTGGCGGAGTATGATCTGGTCAAGGTAGCCATGTGGGACGGCAACTGGACGCGCAACATCCAGGTGCCCCCTGCTGCTGCCGGGAATGCGGGGCGTATCCTGACCCTGGAGCACGGTGCCGGCTACAACAGCATCCTCTTCATCAACGGTCAGCAGATCACCCTCTCCCGCGGTTTCAAGAAGAGCTACACCTCGGACGGCAGCCGCTGGAACGAAGGGCCGGTGGCGGATGCACGGGTATCGCGTAAGCCACAGGCATTCGGGGTGCCGGTGACGACCCTGGTGGGCTACTACGATCCTCGCGGGCTCTTGCCGAGCTACCTCTATCCGGCCCTGCATGGCGCTTACGGCTTCAGCTATGGGGATGACGGCGAGCGGATCGGGGCGGGAGATTGCCAGCTGCAGGTGGAGACCCGGGAGGGCTTGCTGCACTTCCGGCTGGCCAATCACCGGCTAAATGCCAACCTGATGAACAAGTTCCATGTCAATGTGCCCACGGCCAGCGAGCCACGGGGCGCCGCCGTGATCTGCGCCGCCGGGACCCTGGATCAGAGGTCCATATCGGCGCCGGAAGTGGATCTCTCCTTCACCGTCAACGGGCGCCCGCTCGAGTAAGGGGGGCGCTCCTTCATTGCCGTGAGAGAACGCATTGCCACTGGCTGAGACGCCAAATAAAAAAAGGCCCGTACGGGCCTTTTTTCATGGGATTCAGAGCGGTTTTTGCCACAGGCTCAGCAGCAGATCCTGTTCAAGCTCGTCCGGCCCCTGCTGGGTGAAGGCGTGACGCTGTTCACCGCCGGCGCGCCAGCCGAGGCGGCTGGTTTCCAGCACATGGGCGCGCAGACTCTGATCCATGGTCATGGAGAACTGGCAGCGTTGCCGCTCAACGGGGACTAGCCCGGCCAGGGCTGGCCAGCTGAGGGGGTGCTCCATGCTCACCGGGTTGAGGCTGACCCTCAGCTGCCACTGGTGGCGCGGGCCGGGTTGCAGGTGAAGCAGGTAGCCGCCCGGGGTCAGCAGGCTGACCAGCAGCTCTGTCTTGATCTTGAGGTCGTTGACCA
Source organism: Aeromonas sp. DSM 116730 (assembly GCF_046581335.1). Classification (NCBI taxonomy): domain Bacteria; kingdom Pseudomonadati; phylum Pseudomonadota; class Gammaproteobacteria; order Aeromonadales; family Aeromonadaceae; genus Aeromonas; species Aeromonas sp. DSM 116730. Next base: position 898,596 of record NZ_CP144265.1, read on the forward strand.
GCAGCACCTGGGCTGAGCCGGCCAGCAGCGGCGCCTTGGCCGGATCGGCGATGACGAAATGGCCGTCGGGTTGCGCCTTGTTGGCGGCGAAGATGGCATTCTTGGCCAGATCGAGGCCGCCAAATTGCCAGCCCGGCAGGCGCTCTGCCAGGGCGCGGCAGTAGTACCCCTCACCACAGCCGAGATGGATCAGTTCGCGCTCGCCTAGCGGAGCCAGCAGGGTCGCCATGGCCTCCACCAGCGGCAGCTGGTGTCCCTGCTCCAGGAAGCGGCGCTTGGCGCGCAGCAGGGCACGGCTGTCGCTGTCCTTGGGATCCTTCTTGCCCGGGATGAGATCCAGATAACCTTCCGGGGCCGGATCGAAATGGTGCTTGTTGTCGCAATAGACCCCGCGGGAGGCTTCATGAAGATGCAGGGGGCTGCGGCACAGGGGACATTGAAGATGCATACACACTCGCTTGGTTGAGGCCGGGGAAGGGCGTGCGGGATTATAGGGGAGGAGATCAGAAAAGGCTGCCGTGGCAGCCTTTTTTATCCAACGGCCCTGTGCTGAGCCGTCGGGGAACCCGGTCAGCGGGTGCCAAACACCACTATGGTCTTGCCGTGGGCCGAGATGAGCTCCTGCTCTTCCAGCATCTTGAGGATGCGGCCGACGGTTTCGCGAGAGCAGCCGACGATCTGGCCTATCTCCTGGCGGGTGATCTTGATCTGCATGCCATCCGGGTGGGTCATGGCGTCCGGCTGCTTGGCCAGGTTCAGCAGGGTCTGGGCAATCCGGCCGGTCACGTCCAGGAAGGCGAGGTTGCCGACCTTCTGGCTGGTGTGCTGCAGGCGCTTGGCCATCTGGCCGGAGAGGCGCAACAGGATGTCCGGGTTGACCTGGATCAGCTGGCGGAACTTCTTGTAGGAGATCTCGGCGACTTCACAGGCGCCTTTGGCACGTACCCAGGCGGAACGCTCCGGATTCTCGTTCTCTTCGAACATCCCCATCTCGCCCAGGAAATCCCCCTGATTCAGGTAGGAGAGGATCATCTCCTTGCCCTCGTCATCCTTGATCAGGACGGCGACTGTACCCTTGACGATGTAGTAGAGGGTTTCCGCTTTTTCACCGGCGTGAATAAGGGTGCTCTTGGCGGGATACTTATGAATGTGGCAATGCGACAAGAACCACTCGAGGGTGGGATCGCTTTGCGGTTTGCCAATGATCATGAGACTTCCTCTGTAGTGTCATTTTTATGGACTGTGCGTCCAGGCAAGTTGCCAAGCTTGCCATTCCTTAGTCTTTGGTCGCAGTAGAATAAGAGCCTTTGTCTGTGCTGACAAGGCTTTGGGACTTTGGTGTCCATCTGTGTGCATCGATCTGCTGCGCCATCCGGGCCATTCTAGGCAAGAAGGGGGGGAGATATGTTGATTTCGATCTATTTCCTTCAGGGTCTGCCGCGGTTTCGGAACAAGTCGCGGCGCGGGGACTCGGCGGTCATGAAACCGGGAGTGGCGCAACGTGACGGGGCATGTGCCACTCGACCCCTGCTTGAGGTATGCTATGGGCGTCAGAACCGTCGTCATTGAGAGGAAATGTGAGATGAAAGCCAAGGTCAGCTGGGTGGAAGGCATGAAGTTTGTGGGCGAGAGCGAGTCCGGTCATCAGGTGACGTTGGACGGCGCCAACCCGGGCGAAGGTGCCAGCCCGATGGAGATGATCCTGCTGGCTGTCGGTGGCTGCAGCTCCATCGACGTGGTCTCCATTCTGGAGAAGGCGCGCCAGAGCGTGACCGCCTGTCATGTGGAGCTGGAAGGGGCCCGTGCTGACTCAGTGCCCCGGGTGTTCGAGAAGATCCACCTCAAGTTCGTCGTGACCGGCAAGGGGCTGGCCGAGAAACAGGTTGCCCGCGCGGTCGACTTGTCGATGGAGAAGTATTGTTCCGTTTCCCTGATGTTGGAAAAAGCGGTAGAAATTACCCATAGTTATCAAATCGTTGAAGCTTGATAGTTGTAGTTTGTCCCGTCGATAACGCCATGACATAAGGAAAGTGCGATGAAAAAGATAATGATGTTGCTTCCCCTGTTCGGGCTGGCTGCCTGCAGCATGCCGCAGCCCACCCAGTATCAATACAGCCAGTATCAGTGCGGGGAAGAGTTGTTGGCCATCACCTATGATGCCCAGGCCGACATGGTGCAGTTCCCTTATGCCGGGGTCTATCACAAGCTGGGTCGCATCGAGTCACCCAAAGAGACCGCCAGCTATTCCGATGGGGTGACCACCTTCTCCCATCAGGAAAAACAGGCCACTCTGGTCAAGAACGGCGTGACTCTGCTGACCTGCGAACTGAAGTAATCGCCATGCCGTGCAACGGCGTGTATCCACAACGGCCTGCTTGAAGCAGGCCGTTGTGTTATGGGGCGCTCATTGAGCGGGCAGGGAGCCCAGGAGTTGAGCGGCGAGCTGCTGGCTAAGCTGGCTGCGCTCGTCCTCGGCGACGGGCACGTCGCTGGCGAGCTGGATGGCGCTGCTCCAGACGCTTTGCTGGGTGCGCCTGTCGATCAGCAGTATGGCCAGGGTGCCCTTGCGGGCATCGGCGGCGGCATTCAGGCCAGGGGTCATGCCGATGCGGGAGAATATCTCCCCATCGCTCATGTCCTGGCTGCCCGCCACCCCGATGGCGACCCAGACGTCGGCCTCATCGAGGGGCACGCTGCGCCAGCCCTTGCCATCGAGCGCCTGGGTGACGGCCTGCTGCACCGGTTCCAGCCAGGGCGCGGCGCTGGTGCCCGCGTACTGGAACTGCTCCGCCAGCGCATAGCGTGGCGTCGCCCCGTAGGCCCAGTTTTCTGCCGGGCGGACCACCATGGTGCCCGTCTCGACCGTGGGGGCGGCGGGGCCAGTGCTGCAACCGCCCAGCAGGGCTGCCAGTGTGAATGAGAGAAGTGCACCGCGCATCATAAGCTCCTTGGCTCAGGTGATCTTGCCGGTTTCTAACAGTTGCTGGATCAGGGGGCGCAGGATCAGCTCCATCGCGAAACCCATCTTGCCCCCCGGCACCACTATGGTATTCATTCTGGACATGAAGGCCCCGTCTATCATCGACAGCAGATAGGGGAAGTCCACCTGCTTGATGCCCCGAAACCGGATCACCAGCATACTCTCGTCCAGGCTGGGTATCACCTTGGCACTGAAGGGGTTGGAGGTGTCCACCGTCGGCACCCGCTGAAAGTTGATGTGGGTGCGGGAGAACTGCGGGGTGATGAAGTTGATGTAGTCATCCATGGAGCGGACTATGGAGTCGGTCACCGCCTCGCGCGAATGCCCGCGCTCCGAGGTGTCGCGAATGAGCTTCTGGATCCACTCCAGGTTGACGATGGGCACCACGCCGATGAGAAAGTCCACGTGACGGGCCACATTGTGTTCGCCGGTCACCACGCCGCCGTGCAGCCCTTCGTAGAACAGCAGGTCCGTCTCCCCCGGCAACCCCTGCCAGGGGGTGAAGGTGCCCGGCATCTGGTTGAAGGGCACCGCCTCGTCGAAGCTGTGCAGGTAGCGTCTGTACTGGCCGCTGCCGCTCTGACCGTACTCCTGGAAAAAGGATTCCAGCAGGCCGAAGTCGTTGGCCTCGGGGCCGAAGTAGCTGATGTGGCGCCCCTGCTCGCGCGCCTTGCGGATCGCCACGTCCATCTCGGGCCGGGTATAGCGGTGAAAACTGTCCCCCTCGACCACGGCCGCCTTGTATCCGAGCTGGTGGAACATGGAGCGGAAGGCGTTGGTGGAGGTGGAGGTGCCGGCACCGGACGAACCGGTAACCGCAATGATGGGATGCTTGGCCGACATAGAATTCTCTCTTCCTTGGGAGTTCCGTTATAAAGGCAGGTTCAAAGTGCGGTCAAGTGCAGCCTTGCTGCGTGGGCGCCATCATTAGCCCCCATGCCCCTCGGCGGCTGGTCTCCATCGGCGCCGAGACAGTCGGCGACGGAGGCAAAAAATAAGCCGATTTGAAACGCCAGCCTCATCGGGCGAGCCGCCCCTCTTCCCCCTGAACTGAGCGCCGCACCGCCGTGCTTGGCGGGGCCCGTGCGGACGTTGTTCAGCCTACGTTCCTTCTCTTGTGTCATTCTGCCGGGAAGTCGTCGCTCGGCGCATTGCTCAAATGCGTCTTGGGCACGACGTTGACACTCTCGTGCAACTCGCTGTAGACGAGCACGGCACTACCTTGTAGTAATTGTTGTCTGACCTCTTCAACCTTGTCGGTCAGGCTGACATCCTGTTCGCCGTATTCGGTGCCTTCTTGCAGGACGAAATGCTCGAGCAGGTTGTTGAGGGTATCTGGATCCAGTTCTTGCCAAGGGATAATCATGATTTCATCTTCAGTCATAGCGATACGGATATTGTCGGTGTCTGACCGGCAAGCGCAAGGAGTTTATCTGGACCTGAGCGAGGGTTCCCATGGCATCAGCTGAACAGCGCCGCCCGACCAGTCAGTTCGACCAGCACCTTAATGATACGCGTCGGCGTGCCCTGAGCGCAGGGCTGCGCTGGTTCTGGGTCATCAACCAGTTGGCGATCCTCTATCTGCTGGCGCGCTTCTATCTCTATCAGGATGCCCGGCTGGTGGCGATCGATGGGCTGCCCTGGCGCTATGAGTATCAGATTGCCCTGGTGCTGCTGGCGAGCGTGCTGCCGCCCCTGGGCTGGCGCTGGTTCTCTCGCCAGGGAACACAGAGATGGCAGCCCTGGCTCTGGGGCTGCGCCATGTTGTGGGGACTGGCCTGGGCGATGACGGCCTATGCCATTGCCACCATAGAGCTCAGAGGGGGGTTCAGCCTGGCATTCAACATGGTCAGCCTGTTGCTGCTGACGGCCCTGATCGCCTTCTATTACGAGTGGCGCGTCTTCTATAGCCTGAGTGCTCCGCCCCTGATCTTCCTGCTGTTCGAGGAGCACTGGGTGATGGTGCCGTCCGTCACTGTGCACTGGCTGGCGGCCGGTGGCTTGTTGATCATCCTGGAGACGGGGCGGCGGATGCTCAACGGCTGGTTCGAGCTGGCGGTGTCGCGCGAATATGACAACCTGATGCTGGCGCGCAAGATGAATGCCATGGCCCACAGGGATCCTTTGACCGGGCTCGCCAACCGCCGACACTTCGATCAGGTCTGCAAAAACGCCATCGCACAGGGCACGACGCTGGAGACACCCTTCACTGTGATCCTGCTGGATGTGGATTTCTTCAAGCGATACAACGACCACTACGGCCATCAGGCGGGAGATGAGTGCCTGATCCTGGTGGCAGAGTGCCTGGAGGAGAGCGTGCGGGAACCCGGGGATCTGGTGGCCCGTTACGGCGGGGAGGAGTTCGTGGTGTTGCTGCAGGAGACGGACCTGGCCGCCGGCGAGCGGGTCGCACAGCGGATCCGCACTACCCTGGCCGCCCGGGCGCTGCCTCACGCAGCCTCAGAGGTGGATCCCCATCTCACCCTGAGCCAGGGGATAGCCCAGTGGCGACAGGGGGAGAGCCTGGTCATGCTGCTCGAGCGGGTGGACGGCGCCCTCTATGAAGCCAAGGGGGCAGGGCGCAACTGCTACCGCCGGGCATCCTGAGTCTGTTCCCGCAGCCACTGGCTGATGCGCTCCTCCAGCCAGAAGCGGGGGCGCCAGGGGGTACCGTGCAGGAAGCCCACGTGGCCACCGCGCCGGCTCAGCTCGTAGCGCACCATGGGAGAGAGCTGCTCCGGTCTGGGGATCACGGCCCCTGTCATGAAGGGATCGTCGGCGGCGTGGATGATCAGGGTCGGGATGGTGATGCGGGCCAGGAGATCAAGGCCGGAGCAGGTCTGATAGTAGTGATCGGCGCTGTCGAAGCCATGGAGCGGGGCCGTGACCTGCTCGTCGAAGTCGCGCAGGGTAGCGATGCGACTCACCTGCTCCGGTTGCCAGCGAGCTGCGGCTTGTTGGCGGATCTTGCGCAGCAGATTGGCTCTCATGGTGCGCAGCAAGTAACTCTGATACACCCGTGAGAACCCCTGATTGACCCTGTCGGCGCAGCTCGCCAGCTGCAGCGGCGCCGAGATCACCACGGCGGCGGTCAGTTCATCCGGACAGGCCCGCGCCAGCAGATTGACCAGCATGTTGCCCCCCAGGGAGTAGCCGATGGCGACCAGCGGCTTGCCGGGAAAACGGCGACCCAGCTCGGCGATCAGCGCCTCTGCATCCTCGATGGCGCCGGAGTGATAGGCCCGCAGCAGCCGGTTCGGCTCGCCGCTGCATCCCCGAAAATGCATCAGCACGGCGTCGTTCCCCTGCCGCTGCAGATGGGCAAACAGTCCCTTGGCATAGTGGGAGTGAATGCTGCCCTCCAGACCGTGAAACAGCACCAGCAGCGGCCGCTCATCCTGGCTGATGGCCCCGCTCCAGGCGAGGTCGACGAAGTCCCCATCCGCGAGTTCGAACCGTTCCGGGATGAAGCGGGCCGGCGTGCGGCGCAGCCACTTCGGCAATATGGTCTGCAGGTGGGCATTGCGGGCCCACCAGGGGGCGTGGAAGTGGCTTTCTGTCAGCATGCAACGACTCGGGGCAGCAGAAGAGGAAAGGGGCGGCGAGCCCATGGCCCGCCGCGGTATCAGGCGGGCAGGCGGTCGTGGTGTTCGGCGCCGCGCAGCATGGCCTGGATCAGCTCGTTGGCTTCAAACTTGGTCAGCGCCTCGTGGGCGCCGACCTGATGGGCCCGCTCCACGCTGATCTCGCTGGAGAGGGAGGTGTGCAGGATGATGTAAGCCTCCGCCAGCCTGGGATCGCTCTGCACCTCGAAGGCCAGCTCGTAACCGTCCAGCCCCGGCATCTCTATGTCGCTCACCAGTATGTCTATCCGGCTGCCCTGAGCGACCCTGGCCTGCATCAGGCTGAGGGCGTCGCGCCCGTTGGTGCACACCTCGTAGGGAATGTTGATGTAATCGAGGGCCGCCATCAGCTGGCGGCGGGCGACGGAGGAGTCGTCCACCAGCAGGATCCGCATCGGCTTGAGCCGTTCGCGCTGCACATCGGTCAGCACGGGGTAGAGGTGGCAGGGATCGTCCGGATAGACCCGGGACAGGATCAATTCCACGTCCAGCAGCTGGATCAGCTGCTCGCCCACCTTGGTCACCCCGGTGACGAAGACGTTCTGACCGAGGGAAGGGGGCGGCGGCTCTATGTCACGCCAGTTGCACTCGGTGATCTTGTCGATGCCCCGCACCAGAAAGCCCACCAGGGTGCGGCGGCAGTCCGTGATGATGATGAAGCAGTTGGGCATCTCCTCCCGGCTGATCGGGCGATAGCCCACCGCCATCGCCATGTCGATCACGGGGATGGTGGTGCCCCGCATGCTGGCCGCCCCGAGCACGGTCGGGTGCGAATGGGGCAGGGCGGTGAGCTGGGTGTAGGGGACTATCTCCTTCACCTTGAGGGTGCCGATGGCGAAGGATTGCCTGGCAGAGAGGTGAAACAGCAACATGCCCTGGGATTGGTTGGCCTTGCTCGTCATGGCGGATGTCCTGTTGATCTAATCGGTGACGGTCAATCTGGTGTTCAGCATAGAGGATGGTGACAAGGATGACTCCTTTGTTATTAGCGACCGCGAGCTGCAAAACTGGACCCTGTCACCACCATTTATTTTCTCGTCCGGCTCACTGGGCGGAGGCCACCGCCTCCAGCGTCAGTCCGAGCCAGTGCTGGCACGCATGCGCCAAATCCTGTTCATCCCGGTAACCGAGCTTTGCCACCACCTGGACCGGCTTGCTGCCACTTCTGAGCAGGCGTACCCCCTGCAGCAACTGCCACTGGGCACCGAGCGCATCGGCTGCCAGGGCGGGATCCTCGATGCCGCGCTGGGTGAGGCAAGCCTGCCAGGCCGCGGCGCTACCTTCAGACTGACCGGCCAGGGCGCGCCAGGCACCTTGCAGCGGCTGATCCGCCTGCGCCAGGATGGCGCACGCCTGCAACTCGTCTCCTATGACCCGCAGCCGGTGGCCATAGGCCTCCTGCCAGTCACGGGGCCGGGACCAGGCGGCCAGGCTGTCCAGCAGGGCGTCCATCAGCGGGGTGGGTTGTAACCAGCCTGCCTGGGCCGGTTGCGCCACCCGCACCGAGCAGGTCAGCCGATCATGCTGACAACCCGCCAGGGGAGTGAAGGCGGCGAGGGCATCGGCGCACAGCCAGAAGTGGCTGCCCGCCGTCAGCAACAGCTCATGGGAGCCGAGTCTCAGCAGTGCCGCACCCCGGGTGACGCGCAGCAGCTGACCCAGAGGGGAGCGTTTGCGGGGGCCGACCTGCAGGCAAGGAGTGGAAAAATGCTGATATTCGATGGCGTGATGCATGTAAAAACCCTGATATGATGCTGCCTGGAGGTAACACAAATGGAAACCAGACGTAAAAAGCGCTTCATTGCCGGTGCGGTTTGCCCGGCGTGCGGCAAGATGGACACCATGATGCTGTATATGGAGCATGGAGTCGAGAAGGTGACCTGCGTCGACTGCGGGGATACCCAGGTGCAGACTCAGGCCGAGGTGGACAAGGCGACCCGTGAGGCCGAACAGGTCATAGGGGTGTTCCGCCCGGAGTAAGGGAGAGCTGGATGGCCGAGGTTGACAAGGTCATCCGCGAGGCCGAACGGGCAATCAGCGTGCTTAGCCCCGAGTGTTGGGCCTCTTGGTAATACCCGGGGTGGGACAAGGCTCGTTCTGGACTGCTGACTTTTTCAGCATGGCGGAGCGGGGCAGATCATATGCTTGGCCACCTTTTTAAGGTATTCTGGGCCCGTTTTTTTCTATCCGCAGGATCCCTGACATGAAAGTAGCTCCCCTGAGCGTGGTTACGCTGGAATACACGGTCACCGACGAACACGGTGAAGTCATCGACACCACTGTCGGTAAAGAGCCTCTGGTGTATCTGCACGGTACCCGTTATCTGGTCTCCGGCCTCGAAGCCGAGCTGGAAGGCCGCAGCGTGGGCGAGGCGTTCGACGTCACCCTGACGCCGAGCCAGGCCTATGGCGAGTATGACGAGAACCTGGTGCAAGAAGTGCCCGGCGAGCTGTTCGATGGCATGGAAGTGTCTGAAGGGGATACTTTTGTGGCCGAGACCGACGATGGCCACCGTCCGGTGACCGTCATCGAAGTCTCCGAAGAGTTCATCAAGGTGGATGGCAACCATCCGCTGGCCGGTGTGACCCTGGGCTTCAAGGTCGAGATCAAGGACGTGCGTGCCGCCACTGCCGAAGAGCTGGCTCACGGCCACGTGCACGGTGCCGGTGGCTGCGGTCACGATCATGGCCATGACCACGGTCACGATCACGATCACGACCATGACCACGGCGGTTGCTGCGGCGGTCACGGCCACGATCACGGTCATGACCACGGCGACGAGCAAGGTCACGGCGGTTGCTGTGGCGGCGGTGGTTGCGGTGGCAAGGGCCATCAGCACTGATCTGCCGACTGGCAAGATGAAAAAACCCGCTGCGTGCGGGTTTTTTTATGGCGGCGCACTCAGTAGTGCGGCGGCGGCGTCTCTTCGGCCATGCTGGCGATCTGGCTTGGTTGCACGCTCTGCAGCTTGTCCACCAGCAGTTGGATCTGATGCTTGAGCCGGTCGAGTTCACGGCCCTGGGTGGTCACCTCTTCGTTGAGTTGCTCCACCGTGTATTCGGCATAGGCGAGACGGCTTTCCAGGGTCTCGAGACGATCGTTAACTTGCTGACTCATGGGCCTTTTGGTCCTTACTTGATAGTCCAGATTTCGGCCAGGCCACTGGAGCTGGCGCTGACGAGGTGGCCATTGTCGCGCAAAGCCACGCCATAGACCACAGCGCTCGGTGGTTTCACCTTGGGATGGGGGGAGACGCGCCAGCTTTGCAGCAGGCTGCCATCGCTCACCCGCCACAGGGATAGCTGGCGGGAGGGGGCGCCGGTGACGAGCCAGTCGCCATCCTTGACGAACCGGGCGCTGGTGTAGACCTCGAAGCGGTGATCGAACTTCAGCCGGCTTACCTCCTTGCCAGTCTTGAGATCCCAGATGCTGGCCTGACGGCTGTCGGCGGTGAAGGCGAAGCGCCCCGCGGGATCCAGCCTCGCCATCACCACCCGGCCACCATGATTGAAACGCCACACCACCTGGCCGCTGCGGGTATCCCACAGATAGGCGCTGTAGTCGTTGCCGCCGGTGAGGGCGTAGCGACCATTGGCGGAGAGATCCACCGTATTGACCTGCTCGGTATGGCCGAGGAACTGCAGCCTGCGCCCGGTGCGGGTATCCACCAGCTCCGCCTTGCCATCTTCCCGGCCGATCAGCACCAGACGGCCATCTGCCGAGAGTGCCGCATCCCTCAGGCTGGATTCAGGAAGTGAATAGTAGCCTTGGGAGCGACCATCTTGCAGGCGCCAGATGGCAAAGGTGCGCTGGGTGGCCGTGATGGCGTGGCTGTCGCCCGGGGAGAAGCGGGTGAGGGTGACGAACTCTTCCTGGTCCTCGCTCTGGCGCCAGCGCCAGCGCTCCTTGCCCTGTTCCAGATCCCAGACCACTGTGCCCTGGCCCAGGCTGGAGACTATGGCCTGCTTGCCGGAGCTCGCGAGATCCGCACTCAGCAAGCCCTGGTTGGCGAGGCGGATCTGCTGGCCGGGAAGTGAGCTCTGTTCGCACCCTGTCAGCATCAGGCAGATACCGATGAGATAAATGGCACTTTTGATCATTTTTCCTGTCTCATGCTTTCGTTACCTGCGATCACGGCGTTAGTATAAGGCGCTTATCACGATAAACCTCTCATTTCACGAAGGAACCGAGAGCGGTATTTAGAGTTTTGGAGAAACTGATGAACAATTTTCTGAAGGTGTCCCTGTTGGCTGCGGCCGTTGCCGTGAGTCTGACTGCTTGCCAAAAAGATGAGAAGCCTGCTGCCAATACCGCAGAGGTCAAGGCAGAAGCCAGCAAGCCGGCAGAGGCCCCCAAGGCAGCAGCCAAGAGCTTTGAAGAGCAATCCGGCTATGCGATCGGCCTCTCCATGGGTCGTTATATCGCCAATACCCTGGAACGTCAGCAGGAGCTCGGCATCAAGCTGGACAACAGCGTCATCCTCAAGGGTGTGACCGACGGTCTGGGCAAGGAAGCCAGCATGACTGACGAGGAGATCCAGAAGGTCCTGCAGGAATACGACGCCAAGATCAACGAGTTGACCAAGGCCAAGGCTGACAAGGATGCGGTGGACAACCTGAAGAAGGGTGAAGAGTACCTGGCCGCCAACGCCAAGAAAGAGGGCGTGAAGAGCACCGAATCCGGCCTGCAGTATCAGGTCGAGAAGCTGGGTGACGGCGCCAAGCCCAAGGCCACCGACATCGTCAAGGTACACTACACCGGTACCCTGACCGATGGCACCAAGTTCGACAGCTCCGTCGATCGCGGCGAGCCGGCTACCTTCCCGCTCAACCAGGTGATCCCGGGCTGGACCGAAGGCGTGCAGCTGATGCCGGTCGGTTCCAAGTTCAAGTTCTTCCTGCCGTCCAAGCTGGCCTATGGCGAGCACGGTGCAGGCTCCATCCCGGCCAACGCCGTGCTGGTATTTGACGTCGAGCTGCTGGCCATCGAAAAGCCGGCTGCCGATGGCGCCGATGCGAAGAAATAAGCAGTCAATGCGATAAAAACGGCTCCCCAGGGAGCCGTTTTTACTTGTGTCGCGCCAGGATAGGCCGGAGAAAGCAGGGACCCGTCTTGAGTGTGTGGCGGCTAGCCCCCAGAATAGACAACAAAATCAATCGCAAGGATGGATCTCGTGGCTGAAAGCAAACCCCGTGTCCTGCTGGTGGAAGATACCCGCAGTCTGGCCGTCGTCTATGAGCAGTACCTGGTTCAGGATGGCTATGAGGTGTTGCTGGCCGATTGCGGCCAGCAGGCACTGGCGCAGTTGCTGGCCAGCCCTCCTCCCGTGGTGCTGCTCGACCTCGAACTGCCCGACATGTCTGGCATGGCCATATTGCAGCAGATCACCGAGCAGCAACTGCCCTGCTCAGTGGTGGTGATCACCGCCCACGGCTCGGTGGACGTGGCGGTGGAGGCGATGCGGTGCGGTGCCTTCGACTTCCTGACCAAGCCGTTCGACGGCAAGCGGCTGTGCGCCACCGCCCGCAACGCCTTCAAGCATCAGCAGCTCAGCTCGCTGGTGGCCCAGTACAGGGAGAACTTCGAGCGCAGCTCCTTTGCGGGCTTCATCGGCGCCTCCATGGCGATGCAGGCGGTCTATCGCATCATAGAGAGCGCGGCACCGAGCAAGGCGACCGTCTTCATCACGGGGGAGAGCGGCACCGGCAAGGAGGTCTGTGCCGAAGCGATCCACCAGTGCAGCCCGCGCCGGGATCAGCCCTTCATCGCGCTCAACTGTGCCGCCATTCCCCACGATCTGATGGAGAGCGAGATCTTCGGCCATGTGAAGGGATCCTTTACCGGTGCCCAGGGGGATCGCAAGGGAGCGGCCAGCCTGGCGGACGGCGGCACCCTCTTCCTCGACGAGATCTGCGAGATGGATCTCGACCTGCAAAGCAAGCTGCTGCGCTTCATCCAGACCGGCACCCTGCAGCGGGTCGGCAGTGGCAAGGTGGAGACGGTGGACGTGCGTTTCGTCTGCGCCACCAACCGGGATCCCCTGGTGGAGGTCAAAGCGGGGCGTTTTCGCGAGGATCTTTACTACCGGCTGCACGTGATACCGCTCTCCCTGCCGCCCCTGCGCGAGCGCGGCGAAGACATACTGCTGCTGGCGCGCGACCTCCTGCTGCGATATGCCAAGGAGGAGCACAAGCGCTTCCGGGATTTCGATGCAGACGCCGTGCGGGTGCTGCTCGATTACCCCTGGCCCGGCAACGTGCGCGAGCTGCAGAACGTGGTGCGCAACATAGTGGTGCTCAATGATCGCGAGCTGGTGAGCAAGGAGATACTGCCGCCGCCGCTCAACGGCGGCCGTGCGCTCGCGGTGCCTGCCCCCGCCGAGGACCCCCCCGAGACTCTGGCCGAGCCCATGTCGATCCCGCTGCCGGTGCGCCCGCTCTGGCTGGTGGAGAAGGAGGCCATAGAGCAGGCTATCGCCAGCTGTGACGGCAACATCCCCAAGGCGGCGGCGCTGCTGGAGATCAGCCCCTCGACCATTTATCGCAAGAAGCAGGGCTGGGAAGAGGCGAGCCTGGCTTAGGGCTTAGGGCTTAGGGCTTAAGGCCGCGAGGTTGGAGATCTACCCTTCACTCCCTCATTTACCGCAAGAAGCAGGGCTGGGAAGAGGCGAGCCTGGCTTGAGGCCTAAGTAGGGCTGGGCTCAGCCCTTCCTTTATCTATCGCAAGAGGCCGAGTCGGGAAGGGGGTCTGGCCTGAGTGACGGGCGGCATGAGCCACCCGCTCTTTTTGTGGCGCGCAGTCAGAGCTTGGCGAGGCGCTTGAGCCTGGCCAGCCGCTCCGCCTCGTTGGCCTGCAGCCAGCCATCCCGCGAGAGCAAGAACCAGGCGCGGGCGAAGTATTCGGGGGCGGCCGGATCGTCCAGCATCAGGCCGTTCTCCCCCAGCTCCTCGAACAGGTAACCATCTTCCGGCGCGCTGGCCTCGGCCATGTCGGCCTTCAGCTGGCTCAGCTCGGCCATCGCCTGTTCGTGCAATCCCTGCGCCCGGCTCAGCCGTGCCAGGCTCCAGCGGGCGATAAAGGCCTTGCCCTGATTGCTGTGTTGCTGGTGCCAGGCCAGGCACTTCTGCTGGCAGGCCCTGGCCTCCTCAAAGCGTCCCAGCTCGAACAGGGTCCAGCCCTGATTGTTGTAGAGGCTGGGCAGCCAGCCGCGCACCTTATCGTCGGCACTGCGCTCGGCCAGGGTCATAGCCAGTTGATGCCAGCGGCTCTGCTCCTCCAGCGGGGCGGCGATGGCCACCATGTGGGTCGCGTCTATGGCGAGCCCTGTCTCACCCAGCTTGAGCCCGAGTTGCCACCCCTGCTCGAACAGCGTCCTGGCGCTGGCCTTGTCGCCGGCCGAGTTGAACGTCCGCCCCCGTTCCAGCAAGGTGCGCAGCCGTGCTCGCGGGGTGGCGTCGGTGAGGCGGGGCTCTATCTCGTCGAGCAGTTGGTGCGCCTGTGCAAACTGGCGCTGCAGGGAGTGGGTGCGGGCCAGTTGGGTCAGCAGCTCAAGCTCGAGTTGCAGGTCGGCGGCGGCGCGCGCCGCAGGAAGAAGCGCGTGAAAACGCAGGGCAGTGGCGGCGGGATCCTGATAATCCCACTGCGCCATGAAATCGGGCGGATTGTCCATCTGGCCTCCTGGCTGGTTACCCTCTCACCAAGATGCCTATCGCCCATTGTTTGTACAAGGGGCGCCCGTCACAGGGCGCCCCTCAGGTCATGAAAAAGCCCGTGCAATCGAAATCAATAGACCATGGCCAGGCTCATCAGCATCAGGCCCAGGGCGGCGAAGGCTCCCTCCTTGATGGCCAGGCGCGGCACCAGCGCCTTGGGCAGCGCCGGGAACAGGCAGAGCGCGAAGCCAAGCCCCGGCATCAGCCAGTGAAAGCCGGGACTGCGCAGGCTAGGGTCTGCCGCCCCGTTGATGATGATCAGCAGGATGAAGAGGGTGAAGGCGGGCAGGATAAACCAGCGGGCGTTGCCGGCGGCGACCGCTCGCAGGGGCGAGATGCGATAGAGCACCAGGGTCACGATAAAGAGGACAAGGGGGGCCAGCAGATAGAGGGGGGCCGGATTCATGATGGGGGTCTCCAGACAACGGGGGGAAGAGTGTAAGCAGCCGGGGCTAGGGATGACCAGCGCGCCGGCCCCGGGCTGTGAGGCCGATCCCAGGGCAAAGGTTTGCCAGGCAAGGGTTCAGCGCAGCCAGATCCAGGCACAGCCAAATGCCAGCCAGCTCAGCACCAGCAATACCCATGGCAACGGGTGCTGGCGGCTGATCTCGACAACCTCAATCTCCTGGGCCTCTTCCTCATGCTCGCCCTGCTGTGGCTGCTTCGTCCTGGCTTGCTGCTTCTTCTGGCGGCTCGCCTCCCTGGCCCGCGCCTTCATCTGTTTCTTGTATTCGTCTATGCCCTTCTGGATCCCCTGGGCGATCAGCTGGGTCTGCTCCTTGGTCTGCCCCGGTTTCTGGTTGGCGCGGGCTACCTTCATCGCCTCCTGCTGGGTCTCGGGGGAAATCTTGTCGTACTTTGCCATTCACGGCTCTCCTTGGCATCGATTGGCGGGAAGTATGCCATAACTGTTTCCGGCAGGCTGCCATCCCTGCGGGGGAAATGAGGCGGCAGGAGATTGGCTAGTGATGGAAATATGAGGAGACAGGTTGCGTTGGTGATCACATTTGGCGGAATTTGTGAGTCACCGATGAAAAAGCGTCACATGTTGTTTGTTATATTAGCGCCCGACCTAATGGCTTGGGTCGTCCAATAACAAAATAACAAGGTGATATGGAAATGAATTATAAATTTGTCAAAGGAACTGTCGCGCTGGCTGTGCTAGCCGCGCTGAGTGGCTGTAATACCTCACAAAATGAAAGTGTCGCCCCCTGTACCGAAAATGTCTGCAAGCTGACCATTTTGCACACCAATGATACCCACGGTCGTTTCTGGCACAACGACAAGGGTGAATATGGCATGGCAGCCCAGAAGACCCTGGTTGAACGCCTGCGTGGGGAGGCCAAGGCGGCGGGCAGCGAGGTGCTGGTGCTCTCCGGTGGCGACGTGAACACAGGGGTGCCGGAGTCGGATCTGCAGGATGCGGAGCCGGATTTCATGGCCATGAACAGCATCCGCTACGATGCCATGGCGGTGGGCAACCACGAGTTCGACAACCCCCTGAGCATCCTCGAGAAACAGCGTGAGTGGGCCAAGTTCCCCATGATCTCCGCCAACATCTACGACAAGGCCAGCGGCAAGCGCTACTTCGACCCCTACAAGGTGTTCAAGCTGGAGAACGGCCTCAAGGTCGCCGTGCTGGGCCTGACCACAGAAGACACCGCCCAGCTGGTGGATCCCAACAACGTCCAGACCCTGGAGTTCCGCGATCCGACCACGGAAGCGGCCGAGCTCGGCAAGCAGATCCGCGACAGCAAAGAGGCGAACCTGGTCCTGGCCATCACCCACATGGGTCACTACGAGAATGGCCAGCACGGCAGCAATGCCCCTGGGGATGTGGAGATGGCGCGCGGGCTGCCGGCCGGCACCCTGGACGCCATCATAGGCGGTCACTCCCAGAACCCGGTCTGCATGGAGCCGGGCACGGCGGACAAGTACGCCGACTTCAAGCCGGGTGACGACTGTCTGCCGGATCAGCAGAACGGCACCTGGATCATGCAGGCCCACGAGTGGGGCAAGTATGTGGGCCGCGCCCAGTTTGACTACCAGAATGGCAAGCTGACCCTGATCCAGTACGATCTCATCCCGGTCAATCTCAAAGACGCTGGCGGTGCCTTCATTCAGGAAGAGATCACCAAGGATCCCGAGCTCTACAACACCCTGCTCACCTATCAGGAGAAGGGTCAGCAGGAGCTGGGCGTAGTGATAGGCTCCACCGACGGCGTGCTGGACGGCGAGCGTGCCAACGTGCGCAACAAGCAGACCAACCTGGGTCGCCTCATCACCACGGCCACCGCCGAGAAGCTGAGCACCGACTTTGGCATCGTCAACTCCGGCGGCGTGCGTGCCTCCATCGCGGCTGGCGACATCAGCTATCGCGACGTGCTGACAGTGCATCCGTTCGGCAACACGGTCAACAAGGCGACCATGAGCGGCAGCGAGCTGGCAACCTATCTGGGCCTGGTGGCGACCAAGACAGTCAACACCGGCGGCTATGCCCAGTTTGGTGGCATCAACATGGCGGTGGACTGCCAGGCCAAGAGCGTGACCATCACCAGCGTGGGCGGCAAGGCCTTCGATCCGGCGGCCAGCTACAGCTTCTCCATCCCGAGCTTCAGCGCGGCCGGTGGCGACGGCTATCCGAAGATCAATACCATCAACGCCGGTCTGGTGGATGCCGGGGTGTTGAAGGATTATATCGCGGCGAAGAAGACCATACAGGTGGCCGATTATCAGCCGGCCGGCGAGGTCAGCTATGTGAATTCCGCCTCGACTGATGGCTGCAAATAATAGAGCGGCCTTGGGCCAATAGCAAAAGAGAGGCAGCCATGGCTGCCTCTCTTTTTATTTTCAAGGTCATCAACACGGGCTGAAGGCGATTATTCTCGGCCCCTCACAGGGAGGGGGGAATATTCCATGGCCAGCTGTGATGAGTGTGATGGCAATAAAAAGGCGACCCTGAGGTCGCCTTTATCATGCTTGCCGGACGGGCGTGCTTAGAGCTGCTCGATACCGACGATGTGCCAGGGGGCATTGTCCTTGGCCAGGTTGCGCTCGAGGTGCCACACCTCCTTGATGTCCTCCTCGACCTGCTCCTGACGGTCCATGTAGCGACCGCTGAAGCGCACGCTGACCTGGGCCCAGTCGCTGCCGTAGTCGGCACGCACCAGCTGGGTGTCCACATACATCACTTCGGTATGCTGCTCGCCGGTCAGTTCGGCGCGCTCGGCCTGGAGGTGCTGGAACAGCTCCGGGCTCACGTACTCGCGTACCTTCTCCAGATCGTTCTTGTTCCAGGCCTCTTGCAGGGTGCGATAGTGATCGCGGGCACCGGACAGGAAACCGTTCATGTCAAAGCCTGGCGGCAGGCGGAAGGGGACGTCGCTGTCGGCAAAGCCGGTCGCCTGCGGGGCGCCGTTGCTCTGCTCGAACTGCTGCGGCGCCGACGGTGGCTGATAGCCCGCATAGGCCGCCTGTGGTGGGGTCGCAGCCGCCTTGTTCTTGCGCAGGGCGCGGATCAGGAACACGGCACCGAGCGCCAGCAGGGCGATCAGCAGGAAGTCCATGCCCTGCAGGCCTTCGAAGGCGCCGCTGCCCAGCAGGTAAGCGAACAGGCCACCGGCCAGCAGGCCGCCCAGCAGGCCACCCATCATGCCGCTCTTCTTGGGCGCCGCAGCCAGGGTCGGGTTCTTGCCATTCACGGGAGCTGCAGTCGGAGCCGGTTGGGCCGGTGCCGTCTTGTAGCTCTTGCCAAAGGATTTGCCGCCACCAAATTTCTTGGCCTCGGCTATGGGTGCCCCAAGGCCAATGGCCAGGATCACGGCAAACAGGGTCAGCATCTTTTTCATTTTGACTCTTTCACTCTCATGTAGGTGGGGGCATGCTCTGCTTGTGCAAGCTCAGCGAGGCGCATGGCAGGCTGCCGGTCCCTTTTTGTGTTGCAGCTTGCGGGTATGATTAACATGTCTGGCATGAATTATTCATGAACAGATTGCCCCTCCCGGGGGCGCCAAGGAGGATGCCCATGAGAAACAGACGACCGAGTCGTTCGGTGCGCAGGCTGCGCAACAAGCTCAAATCCAAGGCGAAGGATCAGACTCTGGTCTGGCCCTTCCTCGTGCTGTGAGGGGCAAGGAGGTCCCCAGGACCCGATGAGCCGGCCACCCGGAAGCAGGCAGGCCAACGGATGAGGTGAATAGCGCGCATTAGCGCTCGCGATGGCGGGGTTTCTTTTGTAAAATTCCCGTCCCCTTCCCGCTGCGGTTTTTATGTGTATGGCAGAGCAAGTGACGGCGAAAAAAGACGCCAAGACACAACAGCTGAAAGTTCCCCCCCACTCTTTTGAGGCCGAGCAGTCCGTACTGGGCGGCCTGATGCTGGATAACGAGGCCTGGGATCGGGTGGCCGAGCGGGTGATCGACAAGGATTTCTACAGCCGTCCCCACCGCCTGATCTTCCAGGCCATGACCCGCCTCACCAACGCGGGCAACCCCATCGATCTCATCACACTGCAGGAGGAGCTGGAGCGCTCCGAGCAGCTGGAAGAGTCCGGTGGCTTCGCCTATCTGGTGGAGATCGCCAAGAACACCCCGAGCGCCGCCAACATCAATGCCTACGCCGAGATAGTGCGTGAGCGGGCCGTGGTGCGGGAGATGATCTCGGTCGCCAACGAGATAGTCGAAGCGGGTTACGAGCCCCAGGGCCGCACCTCAGGCGATCTGCTGGATCTTGCCGAGAGCAAGGTGTTCCAGATTGCCGAGCAGCGCTCCAGCGCCAACGAGGGCCCGCAGCCCCTGAAGCTCATTCTGGAGCAGACGGTCGACAAGATTGAGGAGCTGTTCAAGACCCCTCACAACGGGGTGACCGGGGTTTCCAGCGGTTACGGCGATCTCGACAAGATGACCGCCGGTCTGCAGCGTTCGGATCTGATTATCGTGGCGGCCCGTCCCTCCATGGGCAAGACCACCTTCGCCATGAACCTGTGCGAGCACGCAGCCCTCACCGCCGACAAGCCGGTGCTCATCTTCTCTCTGGAGATGCCTTCCGAGCAGATCATCATGCGTATGCTCGCGTCTGTGGGGCGCATCGACCAGACCAAGGTGCGGACCGGCCAGCTCGACGACGAAGATTGGGCGCGCCTCTCCTCCACCATGGGGCTGCTGCTCGAGAAGGGCAAGATGTACATAGATGACGCCTCCGGCCTGACCCCGACCGACGTGCGCTCCCGTGCCCGGCGCATCGCCCGCGAGCATGGCGGTCTCTCCATGATCATGATCGACTACCTGCAGCTGATGCGGGTGCCGGCGCTGTCTGACAACAGAACCCTGGAGATCGGTGAAATCTCCCGCTCCCTCAAGGCCTTGGCGAAAGAGCTGCAATGCCCTGTGGTGGCGCTCTCCCAGCTGAACCGAAGCCTGGAGCAGCGGGCCGACAAGCGCCCGGTCAACTCGGACCTTCGTGAATCAGGTTCCATCGAGCAGGACGCGGATTTGATCATGTTCATCTACCGCGACGAGGTGTATCACGACGACAGTCCCGACAAGGGGATTGCCGAGATCATCATCGGCAAGCAGCGTAACGGCCCCATAGGCCGGGTGCGCCTCACCTTCCAGGGCCAGTTCTCCCGGTTCGACAACTATGCCGGTCCGGCGTTTGATGATGACTACTAAGCCGGGGTCGAGATCGCCCCGGATACCAGACACAGTTTTCCCGGTTCGACAATTCTGCCGGTCCGGCCTTAGACGATGACTATCAAGGGATGACACCACTCGGTGCCTGGCGCAGGTGCGCCATCATGCCCTCGTAAGGGAAAACAGATGAAAGCGGCTATTGCCCAAATCGATACCTCGGCCCTGCGCCACAACCTCGCCGTGGTCAAGCGCCACGCGCCTTCCTGCAAGATCATCGCCGTGGTCAAGGCCAACGCCTATGGCCATGGCCTGCTGCCAGTGGCCCGCACCCTGGTGGATGCGGATGCCTACGCGGTGGCCCGCATCGAGGAGGCGCTGATGCTGCGCTCCTGCGCCGTGGTCAAACCCATAGTGCTGCTGGAAGGCTTCTTCTCGAGCGCAGACTTGCCCGTGCTTGCGGCCAACAACCTGCAGACCGCGGTGCACACCTGGGAGCAGCTGGAAGCGCTGGAGCAGGCCGAGCTGCCGGCACCCGTGGTGGCCTGGCTCAAGCTCGACACCGGCATGCACCGGCTCGGGGTGCGGGCCGAGGAGATGCCCGCCTTTATCGAGCGGCTGGCCCGCTGCAAGAACGTGGTGCAGCCGTTCAACATCATGACCCACTTCAGCCGCTCCGATGAGCTCGAGCAGCCCACTACCCGCGAGCAGATCGATCTCTTCAGCCGCCTGACCGCGCCGCTCAAGGGCGAGCGCGCCATGGCGAACTCGGCGGGTATCCTGGCCTGGCCGGACTCCCACTGCGACTGGGTGCGCCCCGGCGTCATCCTCTACGGCGTCTCCCCCTTCCCGAACACTGTGGCGGCGGATTACGACCTTAAACCCGTGATGACTCTCAAGACCCAGCTCATCGCGGTGCGGGATCACAAGGCGGGCGAGCCGGTGGGCTATGGCGCCAACTGGGTGTCGACCCGGGATACCCGACTCGGCGTCATCGCCATCGGTTACGGCGATGGCTATCCCCGCATGGCACCCAACGGCACCTCTGTGCTGGTCAATGGCCGCATAGTCCCCCTGGTGGGCAGGGTCTCCATGGACATGACCACAGTGGATCTCGGCCCAGGCGCCACCGACAAGGCTGGCGAGGAGGCCGTGCTCTGGGGCGAAGGTTTGCCAGTGGAGCGGGTCGCCGAGGAGATAGGGACCATTCCCTATGAGCTGATCACCAAGCTGACGTCCAGAGTTTTTATGGAGTATGTGTAGGGGCTATGAGCCCCAGTCGCGCTATATCCAATTGCCAGCATGCACAAAAAGGCCGCCCCAGAAGGCGGCCTTTTTGTGCAGATTGAGTTGTCACCCGACACGTCGGACCCGGCTTAAACGGCTGGCTCGTAAGACAATCTGTTTTTCGCACTCTGCCGACATGCACGAGAAAGTGATCGGAGCCTTTAACGAGAAGTATCACTTCAACTGATTGGAGGCATTCCCCAGAAAGGGTTGTCTGCGGAAGGTAATCATTAAAAATGTCAATCTTGCCACTATTGATGGATTCAATGGAGCATGGCAATATCGAGTCTTCTATGTCATTGAGCCTAGGATTGGGTGATGGAATCGACAGGGAGTGTTAACAGCAATGTTGCTGCACGGCTTGCATATTATTTTTTGGTTGAGCCGAAATGCAGAGCCAGTTTATTGGTCTTTGTGTCGGTTATAAAATGAGCAAAGTTATTTTGCTCACAGTGACCAATGCCACCCTCACTCATTTCAAAGTGCGATCATACAACCGATTTGCGGAGATGTTTGCGCTTAACCCTATTTTGACCACGTTCGAGAAATTTGATCACTATGGGGCGCATAATAGGGGTTGCTATGGTGATTCTATTCATGGTCTCTGTCGGACATCTCTAGTTTCATGGTTTTCTGGTGCTGGCCCTAGTGTTATTTCAAACGAAAAATATAAATTACCGGTGACGAAGTTCTCGAATAAATACGCTGCGACCGTAACACTCGGTTGACCGTGTAGTGAGATTGATTGCGAAGATGCTCACCCAACGAAAAATGAGATAAATAACCATAAAGTAAAGATGCTGATCTGTATCGGGGATAGCAATGAATATTAAAAAAATTCTCTGGCGTTTGATTATGCCGCTCATTATTTTATTTGTCATCATCCTATCTTGCACTGCTCCAGGCACTGTGAGTTGGCAGGAAGAGGTCGTGCTGCACGATGGTAGCAAGATCATAGTAGATAGATCACAGAGTTATGGTGGTCGCCGTGAACTAGGGCAATCTCCTCCAATAAAGGAGCAAACGATCTCATTTACCATGCCTGGTACTAATGAATATATTTCATGGAAGAATGAGTATGGGGAGGATATCAAGAGATCAAATTTCACACCGCTTGCCCTTCACATATTAAATGGGGTTCCATATATTATATCAAAACCCGCATTATGTCTTTCTTACAATAAATGGGGCAGGCCCAATCCTCCTTATGTTATTTTTAAGTTCCATAACCCAGTATGGCAACGTATTCCGCTAGAAGAACTTCCCATTGAATTGGATAGCATAAATTTAGTGATAATCACCAAGTCTAATGAGAAAGTTCTACTGGATGAATCCCCAATCAATTCAGTGTTAATGAAAGAGTTAAATAGAGGTCTCAAACAACCTGAATTGAATAGCATTCTGAGAAAACCAGTTTATACAGGTTCTTGCCTGGTCATGATCCACGATGGAAAGGGGAATTGGAGTAGTGATGATTCATTTAAACGCCAACCAGATATTGACGCTTGTTTAAATTATTGTAAACGAGAAGGGTACGATGCTAAACATTGCCCTTGCGATCAGATTTTTGGAGAAAAATAACATGGATAATAACATAGAATATGCTCTGGTGGCGGGGCGTGCCGACCAAAATACTCGTAAAAGCGCTAATTTATTTCCTATTCCTCCAGAGTGGGTTGAACTGGAAATAACGTTAGGGGTAGTCGTTGTGAAGCCGTAGACCACCCCCTTTGGTGGGTAACTGTCAGCTGAATACCATCTCCGTACAGCATTTTTAATGCTCTCTTGCTCTGAAGAAGCTCAAGCCCCGCGTCTGCGGGGCTTGGGTCTCTGTCGGTGTGTGGTGCTTAGCCTATGGTCATCAGGCTGGCGTTGCCACCGGCGGCGGCGGTGTTGACCGAGAGGGCGTGCTCGATCAGCAGGCGTTCCAGGGGGATGTCGGTCTCGCCGCGGTGCAGGCCGTGTACGCCGACGATGGCGCCAGCACGGGCGGCGGCAAGCTTGGCCACTTCCCGCAGCTGATCCGAGTCACCGTGGTGCAGCAGGGCATCGAAGCCGATGTCGCTGTTGGCCCAGTCCGCCACCAGCTGGATACGCCCTTGTACCTCGCTGGGCAGGCTGGCCAGCAGGGTGCGGTTCTGGGCATTGTCCTGCCACAGCACTTGCGTCCCGACCGCCAGACAGGCTGCCAGCTGGGCAAGCAGATCCGCCCTGGCTTCTTGATCGTCGGCGGCCAGACAGAGCACCCGCTCCCGGGGCAGCAGGCTGTAGCTGTTGCGCTCGCCGGTGGGGCCGACCAGCAACTGGGTCAGGCCGCTCAGCGCCAGCTCGCCGTAGCGATCGCACAGGGCCACCAGTGCCGGGGCCTGCTTGCTCGCCCAGCCACGCAAGGCCAGCAGTGCCGGTTTGGCGGCCTCGGCTTGCGGGGTTGCCCCCTGCTCCTGGCGAAGCTGGCTGGTCACCGCCTCCTGCGGGCGCGCCCCGAGCAGACGGTACATGTAGAGCGGGCCGCCCGCCTTGGGACCTGTGCCGGAGAGGCCCTCGCCGCCGAACGGCTGCACCCCGACCACGGCGCCCACTATGTTGCGGTTGACGTAGAGGTTGCCGACTTTGGCGGTGTTGACCACCTGGGCTATGGTCTCGTCGATGCGGGTATGGACCCCCAGGGTCAGGCCGTAGCCGCTGTCGTTGATCTGCGCGAGCAGCTCGCCGAGCTTGGCGCGGGGGTAGCGCACCAGGTGCAGCACGGGGCCGAACACCTCTGGGCCCAGCTCATCCAGGCTGTCGAGTTCGATCAGGGTCGGCAGCACGAAGGTGCCGCGGTTGCAGGCACCCTCTTGGGTGCGGGCAATCTGGTGCACCCGGCGACCCTTGTCTCCCATGGCCTTGATGTGGCGCTCTATGTTGGCCTTGGCCTCGGCGTCGATGACAGGGCCTATGTCGGTGGAGAGGTGTTCGGGGCTGCCGACCTTGTACTCGGCCATGGCCCCCTTGAGCATGCGGATCACCCGCTCGGCCACATCGTCCTGCACGCACAGTACCCGCAGGGCGGAGCAGCGCTGGCCGGCGCTGTCGAATGCCGAGGAGATGACGTCCATCACCACCTGTTCGGTCAGGGCGGAGGAGTCGACGATCATGGCGTTCTGGCCGCCGGTCTCGGCGATGAGCGGTATGGTGCGGCCCTGGGCGTCGAGGCGACCGGCCAGGTTGCGGGAGATGATGCCCGCCACCTCGGTGGAACCGGTGAACATGACGCCACGGACCCGCTCGTCCGCGATAAGGGCTGTGCCCACGGTTTCACCGCGGCCCGGCAGCAGTTGCACCGCACCGGCGGGGACGCCGGCCTCACGCAGGATGCGCACCGCCTGGGCGGCGATGAGGGGGGTCTGCTCCGCCGGTTTCGCCAGCACAGTATTGCCGGCGGCGAGCGCCGCGCAGACCTGGCCGCTGAAGATGGCCAGCGGGAAGTTCCAGGGGCTGATGCAGACCACGGGGCCGAGCGGCCTGTGGCTCTCGTTGGCGAAGTGATCGCGTGCCTGGGCGGCGTAGTAGCGCAGGAAGTCCACCGCCTCGCGCACCTCGGCGATGGCGTTGGCGAAGGTCTTGCCGGATTCGCGCACCAGCAGGCCCATCAGGGGTTGCAGCTCGGACTCCATCAGATCGGCGGCGCGCTCCAGCACGGCGGCTCGTTCGGCCGGCGGAGTCGATTGCCAGATCTGGCCGCTGGAGAGAGCACAGGCCAGCGCGCTGTCCACCAGCTCTACCGTGGCTTCGCTCACCTGACCGACGACGTCGCGGTGATCCGCTGGGTTGACCACGTGCTGGAACTGGGTCGGTGCGTCGATGTCGCAGCCCAGCATGGGCACGGCCTGATAGGCGGTGTTGGTGCTGGCGAGCAGGGCGGCAGACAGCGACCCGAGTCTGTGCTCGTTCGCGAGATCCAGACCGGCGGAGTTCGGGCGGGCTTCGCCGTACAGCTCACGGGGCAGGGGAATGCGCGGGTGGGGCAGACCCAGGCTGCCTTCACGGGCGGCCATCTGCTCGATCTGCTGTACCGGATCCTGCACCAGATCCTGCAGGGAGATGCTGTTGTCCGCGATGCGGTTGACGAAGGAGGTGTTGGCCCCGTTCTCCAGCAGGCGGCGCACCAGGTAGGCGAGCAGGGTCTCGTGGCTGCCGACCGGCGCATAGATGCGGCAGGGGCGACCCAGCTTGCCGTCGGCGACCTTGCCGACCACCTGCTCGTAGAGCGGCTCACCCATGCCGTGCAGGCACTGGAACTCGTACTGGCCCGGGTAGTAGTTCTGCCCCGCCAGCTGATAGATGGCAGACAGGGAATGGGCGTTGTGGGTGGCGAACTGGGGATAGATGGACTCGGGCACCGCCAGCAGCTTGCGGGCGCAGGCGAGATAGGAGACATCGGTGTAGG
Organism: Aeromonas sp. DSM 116730; assembly: GCF_046581335.1. Lineage (NCBI taxonomy): Bacteria > Pseudomonadati > Pseudomonadota > Gammaproteobacteria > Aeromonadales > Aeromonadaceae > Aeromonas > Aeromonas sp. DSM 116730. Next base: position 924,254 of record NZ_CP144265.1, read on the forward strand.
GCTTGCGGGTATAGACGGGGTAACCCTCCAGGCCATCCTGCTGGGCGCGCTTGATCTCGCTGTCCCAGTAGGCGCCCTTCACCAGCCGGATCATCAGGCGGTGACGGCTGCGCTTGGCGAGATCGATGACGTAGTCGATCACATAGGGGCAGCGCTTCTGATAGGCCTGGATGACGAAGCCGATGCCGTTCCAGTCAGCCAGGGATGGGTCGAAGCAGAGCTTCTCCAGCAGGTCGAGGGAGATCTCCAGCCGATCGGCCTCCTCGGCGTCTATGTTGATGCCGATGTCATACTGCCTGGCGAGCTGGGTCAGGCCCAGCAGGGTGGGGTAGAGCTCTTCCATGACACGATCGTACTGGGCGCGGCTGTAGCGCGGGTGCAGGGCGGAGAGCTTGATGGAGATGCCCGGGCCCTCATAGATGCCGCGGCCGTGGGAGGCCTTGCCGATGGCGTGGATGGCCTGCTCGTAGGAGGCGAGATAGCGCTTGGCATCCTCCTCCGTGAGGGCCGCTTCCCCCAGCATGTCGTAGGAGTAGCGGAAGCCCCGGTTTTCCATGTTGCCCGCGTTCGCCAGCGCCTCGGCTATGGTCTCGCCGGTGACGAACTGCTCCCCCATCAGGCGCATCGCCATGTCCACACCCTTGCGGATCAGCGGCTCGCCGCCCTTGCCGATCAGCCCCTTGAGGGAGCTGTTGAGGCCAGCCTCGTTGTGGGTGGCCACCAGTTTGCCGGTGATGAGCAGGCCCCAGGAGGCGGCGTTGACGAACAGGGAGGCACTCTGGCCCAGATGCTGGCTCCAGTTACCACCGCTTATCTTGTCGCGGATCAGGGCATCGCGGGTCGCCTTGTCGGGGATGCGCAGCAGCGCCTCCGCCAGGCACATCAATGCCACCCCTTCCTGGGAGGAGAGGGAGAACTCCTGCAGCAGACCCTGCACCAGGCCCTGACGGCCGCTGGCGCTCTTCTGGTTGCGCAGCTTCTCGGCGATGCCGAGGGCCAGCTTCTGGGTGGCCTCGGCCTTCTCCTTGGGCAGGCGGGCCTGCTCCAGCAGCATGGGCACGGCCTCGGTCTCGGGGCGGCGATAGGCGGAGGTGATGGCGGCACGCAGCACGGACTGCGGCAAGATGCTCTCGGCAAACTCGAGGAAGACCTGGATCCCCTGCTCGGTGAGGGTCTCGATGGCCTCTTCCCCGGCGGCAGCGGCCAGACCGGACTGCTCGGGCGGGGTCAGGCCGCGCTCCAGCTGCTCCAGATAAGTGAAGATCGCCTGCTTGATCAGCCAGTGGGGGGTGCGATCCAGGGTCTGGGCGGCCTGCTTGAGACGGTCGCGGGTCGCTTCATCGAGTTTAACGCCGAGGGTGGTAGTGGCCATGGGACTTCCTGTGTCTAGAAGGTAACAATATTACCGGACGGTTAAATTTTGCCGAGAATGGCGCAACCAGGTGCAACCTTCAAGCAAGAAATTTTAATGTCCTGGCTACATTGTTGAATTTTCCTATGGCAAATGACTCGGTGGATTGAGCCTATGAATAGGACTCGATACAGGTTTTCACCGAAATATTAATGGGTTGTATACATGTTTTCGGGATGGGTAACGAGGTGCAACCCTCGGTGGGGTCGGGTTGCTCTTTTTTCATGAAATATCAGCCAGGTACTCATGGGGAAACGAGGGAAACCACCAATCAGGACTCACTGGTGTAGTGAACGACCTGGGTGGCGTTGGCTCTTCTATGCTGATAGCTGGCCTCGAAATCCGCTATCAATGACCAAGGAGCTCATCATGGCGCGTGTCAGTACCTATCTCAATTTTGCCCGGGAGACGGAGGCGGCCTTCCTCTTCTACCGCGAGGTGTTCGGCGGCGAGTTCAACGGCCCCCTCCACAGATTCAAGGAGTCCCCCGGCTGCCCGGGTCAGCCGCCCCTGTCACAGGAAGATGGCGAGCTGGTGATGCATGTGGAGCTGGCCATTCTCGGGGGCCACGTGCTGATGGGCACGGACGCCCCCGCCAGCATGGGATTCACCCTGGTGCAGGGCAACAACAGCTACCTCAACCTGGAGCCGGACAGCCGGGCCGAGACCGACCGGCTGTTTGCGGCCCTGGGGGAGGGTGGCCAGGTGGAGATGGCGCTGCAGGAGATGTTCTGGGGTGACTATTTCGGTTCTCTGGTGGACAAGTTCGGCACCCGCTGGATGTTCAACTGCCAGAGCAAGAGCTGAGACGGCTTTGCTAATGAAAAGGGCGCCATGGCGCCCTTTCTGTTTTTAACCGCCTCCATTTACCTGGTCCCACCATCTGGGCAGGCACCGGCATCTGACTCCCGGGGGCTGAGATGGCCTATGGCTGCCGTCCTACCATGTCGGCGGGCACCACCCAGGCATCGAACTGCTGGGCCGTGAGGTGGCCGGAGGCAATGGCGGCCTCCCGCAAAGTCAGCCCCTGGTGGTGGGCCAGTTTGGCGATCTCGGCGGCCTTGTCATAGCCGATGTGGGGGTTGAGCGCCGTCACCAGCATCAGGGAGCGGGCCAGCAGTTCGTCGATGCGCGCCCGGTTCGCAGTTATGCCGAGGGCGCAGTGATCGTGGAAGCTCTGCATGCCGTCCGCCAAGAGCCGCACGCTCTGCAAGAAATTGTGGGCAATCATGGGCCTGAACACGTTGAGCTCGAAGTTGCCGCTGGCGCCGCCGATGTTGATGGCCACGTCGTTGCCCATCACCTGGGCGCAGAGCATGGTGAGCGCCTCGCTCTGGGTCGGGTTGACCTTGCCCGGCATGATGGAGGAGCCGGGTTCGTTCTCCGGGATGCTGAGCTCCCCGAGCCCGCTGCGGGGGCCGCTCGCCAGCCAGCGCACGTCGTTGGCGATCTTCATGAGAGAAGCCGCGAGTGTCTTGAGGGCGCCATGGGCATGGACCTGGGCATCGCTTGCCGCCAGGGCCTCGAACTTGTTGGGGGCGCTCACCAGAGGCAGGCCGGTCTGCTCGGCCAGGGTTTTGGCCACCGCCTCGGCAAAGCCGGGCGGGCAGTTGAGACCGGTGCCGACCGCGGTGCCGCCGAGGGCCAGCTCACAGAGATGGGGCAGGGCGGCATTCAGGTGGCGCTCCCCCTGAGCGAGCTGGGTGACCCAGCCGGAGATCTCCTGACCCAGGGTGAGGGGGGTGGCGTCCTGCAGATGGGTGCGGCCAATCTTGATGATGTCGTCGAAGGCGGCGGCCTTGCTGGCCAGGGTCTGTTTGAGGGTGATGAGAGCCGGCAGCAGCTGGCCGGTGATGGCGGTGACGGCCGCCAGGTTCATGGCGCTGGGGAAGACATCGTTGCTGGACTGGCTCTTGTTCACCTCGTCGTTGGGATGCACCAGCCGCGCCTCTCCCCGTACGCCGCCAAGCAGCTCGCTGGCCCGGTTCGCCAGCACCTCGTTGAGGTTCATGTTGGTCTGGGTGCCTGAGCCGGTCTGCCACACCATCAGGGGAAACTCGGCGTCGTGCAGGCCGCACAGCACCTCGTCGGCGGCGGCCATGATGGCCTGGGCCTTGCGGGCGGGCAGCAGCCCCAGGGCGTGGTTCACCCTGGCGCAGGCGGACTTGATACGGGCGAGGGCATGGATGATCTCCATGGGCTGGCGCTCCCCCGAGATGTTGAAGTGGTGCAGGGAGCGCTGGGTCTGGGCGCCCCACAGTCTGTCCGCCGGGACGGCTATCTCCCCCAGACTGTCCCGCTCCATCCTGATATCCATGATGTTTCTCCTGCCGTTGAGGTGGTGGTCCCCAGCATGAACCCAAACGGCGGCCGGGGCCAGTTTGCATATATCTGCTCATGGCTTATAATAAGCAAAGCTTACTATATAGGTTGCATGCTATGAACAAACAACCCGACTCCCTCGGATTCCTGATCGGCGACGTACAGCGTCTGATGCGCCGTCAGTTCCAGCAGCAGCTGGAAGGCAGCTGTCTGACCCTGGCCCAGGCCCGCGCCCTGGTGCACATAGCGCGCCGCGAGGGGATCCGTCAGGTGGAGCTGGCCGACGGTCTGGATATCCAGCCCATCACCCTGGCCCGCCAGCTGGATCAGCTGGCCGAGAACGGCCTGGTGGAGCGGCGCAGCGATCCCGGCGACCGCCGGGCCTATCAGCTCTACCTGACCGAGGCCGCAACCCCCTATCTGGCGATGATCAAGCAGGCGTCCGATCTGGTGCACCAGCGCGCCATCGGCGAGCTGGGGGAGGAGGCGACGGATGCGCTCTGTCACTCCCTCAAGATACTGCGCGCCAACCTCTCTCATCCCTGATTTCTCACTTTGACGCAACACACAGCGGAGCGATTTTATGACCACTGACTCACCCTCCTCCCCCCGTCCCAAGATGAACCGGCGCCGTACCCGCCTGCTGCTGCTGGTGGTGGTACCGGCACTGGTCCTGGTCGGGGCGGGCGCCATTTACCTCCACGGCGGACGCTATGTGGAGACCGACAATGCCTATGTGAAGGCGGACAAGGTGCCTATCAGTACCGAGGTGCTGGGCCGGGTGGCCAAGGTGTTCGTCGCCGAGAACCAGCAGGTCAAGGCCGGTCAGCCATTGTTCGAGCTGGACCCCGAGTCCTTCCGGGTCGCCGTGACCAAGGCCGAGGCCGAACTCGCCAAGGTGCGCACCGATCTGGTGGCGCTGCAGACCAGTTATCGCGGTCAGCAGGCGGAGATAGACGTGGCCCGCACGCGCCATGCCTATGCCCTGAAGGAGGAGCGTCGCCAGGCGGATCTGGTGGCCAAGCACTTCACCTCCACCGCCAACTACGATGACGCCCGCCAGCTCACCATACAGACAGCCCAGCAGCAGGTAGCGCTGGAGGAGGGGCTCAAGAAGATAGAAGCCTCCCTGAACGGTGACGTGAACCTGCCGGTGGAGCAGCAGCCCGCCTATCAGGAAGCCGCCGCCGGTCTGGCCAAGGCCAAGCTGGATCTGGCCCGCACCACCATCTATGCCCCCGCCAACGGCATCGCCAGCCAGCTGCCCAAGCCCGGCCAGTACAGCCTGGTGGGCATGACCGCCATGATGCTGGTGGAGACCGACAACCCCTGGGTGGAGGCGAACTTCACCGAGACAGAGCTGACCCATGTGCAGCCGGGCCAGCAGGTCGACATCAGCGTGGACACCTACCCGGACGCCCGCTGGCACGGGGTGGTGGAGAGCCTGAGCCCGGCCACCGGCTCCGAGTTTTCGGTGATCCCGGCCCAGAACGCCACCGGCAACTGGGTCAAGATAGCCCAGCGCGTCGCGGTGCGGATCAAGCTGGAGGACGGGGCGGATCTGCCCACACTGCGCGCCGGCCTGAGCGCCACCGCCGAAATCGATACCGGCCACCAGCGCACTCTGCCCGGCTTGTCAGGTCGAGGTTGATATGACGACAACAGATACGGAGGGCACAGACCAGGTCTCCCGCCGCACCTTCATCACACTGTCGGTGATGCTGGCCACCATAATGCAGGCGCTGGACACCACCATAGCCAACGTGGCCCTGCCCCACATGCAGGGGGCCATGGGCGCGACCCAGGATCAGATCTCCTGGGTGCTCACCTCCTACATAGTGGCGGCCGCCATCTTCATGCCACTGACCGGCTTTATCTCGGCAAGAATTGGTCGGAAAAGACTGTTTATGTGGTCGGTGGCGGGCTTTACCGTCGCCTCCATGCTGTGTGGCGCGGCCCAGAGCCTGGATCAGATAGTGCTGTTCCGGCTGCTGCAGGGGATCTTCGGCGCCAGCCTGGTGCCCCTCTCCCAGGCGGTGCTGCTCGATACCTATCCTCCCGAGAAGCACGGCTCCGCCATGGCAATGTGGGGCATAGGTGTCATGGTGGGCCCCATCCTCGGGCCGTCGCTGGGGGGCTGGCTCACCGAGTACTACAACTGGCGCTGGGTGTTCTACATCAACCTGCCGTTCGGCCTGCTGGCCTGGTTCGGGCTCGCCGCCTTCATCGAGGAGACCAGGCTCGATGCCAGCCGCCGCTTCGATCTGCTGGGCTTTGCCCTGCTGAGCCTGGGGATTGGGGCGCTGCAGATGGCGCTGGACAGGGGGGAATCCCAGAACTGGTTCGCCAGCCGGGAGATAGTGATCGAGACCGTCATGATGGTGATGGCCTTCTATCTCTTCGTGGTGCACATCTTCACCCACCCCCATCCCTACATAGAGCCGGCCCTGTTCAAGGATCGCAACTTCAGCGTCGGTCTGGTGTTCATCTTCATCGTCGGCATCATCTTGCTGGCGACCATGACGCTCTTGCCCCCCTTCATGCAGGGACTGATGGGCTACCCGGTGATCGACGTCGGCTACCTGCTGGCACCGCGCGGGGTCGGCACCATGTTCGCCATGATGCTGGTGGGCAGGCTGTCGGGCCGGGTGGACGTGCGCATCCTGATCCTGCTGGGGTTGCTGCTCACCAGCTTCTCCATGTGGGAGATGACGCTGTTCAACACCGACATCAGCAGCTGGGACATAGTGCGCACCGGCATAGTCCAGGGGTTGGGGCTTGGCTTCATCTTCGTGCCGCTCTCTACCATCACCTTCGCGACCCTGGCGCCGCGCTATCGCAACGAGGGGACGGCGCTGTTCAGCCTGGTGCGCAACATCGGCAGCAGCATCGGCATCTCTGTGGTCATCACCTACCTGGCCCAGCGCACCCAGATGAACCACGAGGTGTTCGCCTCCTACATCACTCCCTTCAATGCCGGTTTGCAGCAGGGGATGGGGACGGCGGCGCTGGTCACCCCCAAGGGGCTCGCCATGCTCAACGGCGAGGTGACCCGCCAGGCCAGCCTGCTCGCCTATCTGCAGGACTTCCGCCTGATGATGTGGGTCAGCCTGTGCGCCATTCCGCTGGTGTTGCTGCTAAAGGCCCCCAAGCGTGGCGGCGGCAAGGAGGCGCTGGCGATCCTGGAGTGAGGGCCCTTGCGGGACCTCACCCCGGTGCGAGCGGGCAAACGAAAGAGGGATGGCCTTGGCCATCCCTCTTTTCATTGCAGCGCCCCAGACTCAGATCTTGGGGATGAAGGGGGTGAGGGCGGCCAGGGGGGCGGCGTCCTCATACTCCTGGGTCGTCTCGCCGTGCTTGAAGATCTTGAAGCCTTCGCCGCGCACGCTCCAGTACTCGACGGTCTCGCCGTTGCTCTCGCCGCTGATCTGCAACAGGCTGGCTTCGCGCAGGGCCACCACGGATTCGCTCGGGTTGATGGCGCAGAACTCGGCGAGCCGCTCGTCCCGGGTCTCCCCCATGTGGCCGCTGATGCTGGCGTCCAGATAGTGGGGATTGATCTGCAGCGGGAACAGGCCCAGGGCCGGCAGCACGGCGGCGCTGCACACCGGCATATCGTTGGTGGTGCGGATGCTCGGGGTCGCCACGTTGCAACCTGCGCTCCAGCCCACATAAGGCACGCCCCGTTCACGTACGGCCCGCTGTATGGGCACCACCAGACCGTATTCGTGCAGCAGCTGGTTCAGGCGCCAGGTGTTGCCGCCGCTGATAAAGATGGCGTCTGCCTGGTGGATGGCCGCCACGGGATCGTCGAACTGGTGGATGCTGATGGTCTCCACTCCCAGGCTCTCGGTGAGATCCTGGGCGCGGGCATCCCAGTCGCTGCGGATCACCGCATAGGGGATGAGCAGGATGCGCTTGACCTGTTTGCGGGCGAGCAGGGTCTGCACCCGGTCGCGGGCCCAGCCGAGCAGGCCCGGGTGTTCGGTGGTTTTGCCATTGCTAAGCAGAAGCAGTTCCATGATGTCTCCTCGAAATAATGCGCAGGACCTTGGTCGGCCCTGATAAAGGGAAGGGGCTACTCTACCCCCAAGGCGGCGCCAAGTGTGTGATCTCGCCACGTTTTATGCCCCGGGGTTGGGGTTTGCCCATGGCGTGAGCGATTCAGGGCCGCCCATTGACCGCCGCATAGCGCAGCATCAGCTCGGCCAGGGAATCGACCTCGAGCCGTCTCATCAGGCTGGCGCGGCACACCTCGACGGTGCGCACCGAGATGCAGAGCGTGCTCGCTATCTGCTGGTTCTTGTGGCCCTGGGCGATGAGCTGCAACAGCTGGTGTTCGCGGGGGGTGAGCCGCTCGAAGGCGTGTCTATGGGCAAGTCGCGCCGCCGCGGCCAGGGTTGCCTGCTCGGCCCGCGCTATGGCGGCGAGCAGGGGCGCCAGCTGCACCGGCTTTTGCAAGAAATCCACCGCCCCCTGCTTGAGGGACTCCACCGCCAGGGGCACCTCCCCGTGACCGGTGAGAAACAGTATGGCGATGGGGCTCTGGGCCGCCTTCAGCCGCTGCTGCACCTCGGGGCCCGACAGCCCCGGCATGCGGCAATCCAGGATCAGACAGGCGGGCAGGCGCAGATCGACCTCTTCCAGGAAGCGCTCGCCGTCGGCAAAGCATCGCAGCTGCCGCTCGTCGCAGCTCTCCAGCATGAAGCGCAGGGAGTCGAGCACGGCCTCGTCGTCATCGACCAGGTAGAGGGGAGGGCGGTCAACGTACTGCATATCAGCTCCTTGGATTGGGATAGGAAGCGGCCTCAAGCCGCTGCTGAGGGGCGGGCAGGGTCACCCGGGCCAGGCAGCCATGGGGGCTCAGGTTGCTCAAGGCGAGCTGGCCGCGATGACACTCGACCACGTCCCGGCAGATGGCGAGCCCCAGCCCCATGCCGTCGGCCTTGTCGCTGTGAAACGCCTGCTGCAGCTGCGCCTCTGGCAACCTCAGACCGGGACCGTTGTCGCGGATCTCCAGGATCAATAGCGCTGCCTCGAAGCAGACAAGCAGCTCGACCCGGCCCGGCTCAGCCCTTTGCGCCGCTGGGCCGTCCGTTCGGGCCGCGCTCTCGGCGCCATTCTTGATGAGGTTCATCAGCAACTGCTCCACCCCGGTGCCATCCAGGGGGAGCAGGCGCGGCTGCCCCCGCCAGCGCAGTGTGAAGGTGACGCCGAGGGGGACCAGCATCTGACCGAGCAGGGGTTGCAGGCCCTCCACCAGGGCGACCAGGTCCGTGGGCTCGGCTTGGCGCGGGCGCTTTTGCAGCCGGGCTCTCAGCCGGTTGACTGTCTGGGTGATGCGCTGGACCTGCAGGCCAATCTGCTCCAGGGCCTGGCGCAGGGGCTCCTGTGATGCGGCTGTGGCCGGATCCTGCCCCTGCCTCGCGAGGCGCAGCAGGGCACCCTGGCTGTAGTTGGCGATGGCGGTGAGGGGCTGGTTGATCTCGTGGGCCATGTTGGCGCCGAGTTCGCCGAGTTCGGCGAGGCGCCTGGCCTGCTCGAGCTGGCGCCCCTTCTCCTCGAGTTGCTGGCGGGTGGCGAGCAGTCGGCGCTGGCTGCGGTTGAACAGCTGTTGCAGCAGCAGGTGGTGGCCACCGAGCAGCAGCACCAGCGCCAGGGCGCCCCAGCCCCACTGCTGATGCTGGCGTAGCCAGTGCCAGGCCGATTGCCACCAGGGGCCCTGCAGGGGGTGGCGATCCAGCGCCTTGAGCAGGCGGTCGATGCCAAGCTGGCTGGTGGGCACTGTCCAGCCCGCCGAATCGGCGGCCATGGCCGCCTCGCTGTCTGCTGGCAGGTCGAACAGCGCTCGCGTCACCGCCAGGGCAAGCGCAGGGGAGGCCTGCTCCGTCTGGGCGAAGGCCCAGTTCGGGTAGAGCCGGGTCGAGCTCTGGCAGCCAAAGCCCGCCGGTGCCTGGTTGTCCAGCACCCGAAAATCCGAGTCGGCGACCTTGCCCTCCCGCACCATGCGCTCCAGCTGGCACACGGGCACTATGGCGGCGGCGACCTGGTCCGCCGCCAACGATTCGATGAGCCTGTCCAGGGGGAAGCCGGTGAAGCGCACGGCGGAGAAGAAGCGCTCCAGCCTGACCCCCTGCTCGTCTGCCTCGAAGCGGTAGGCGAGGTAGCCGCCAAAGGCGTTTTCCGACACGGCGGCGACCGGCCGCCCCTCGAGATCCTGCCAGTGCCGGTAGGGGGCATGGGCGCGCACCACCAGGGCGGCGCCTATGGCGAGGTTGTCACCCCCCGCCGGGCTCTTGAGGGTGGCGAGCCAGGCCAGCGGATACTGGCGCGCCAGACTCACCGACTGGCCCGGGTTGGTGATGACAAAGTCGAGCCTGCTTTGCGCGACGGCCTCGGCCAGGGCATCGAGCTCCAGGGGCACCAGCGCGAAGCGCCGCTCTGGCACGCGCTCATTCAGCCAGCCCATCAGCGGCTGCCATTGAGCCTTCGCAAGCGCCGGGCCGCGGGTCGCCAGCACCCCTACTCGCACCGGCTCGGCCAAGGCCCGCACCGGCTCGGTCGGTGGGGGCACAGGCCCGGCCAGGGCAGGGGCGACCCAGATCCAGAGCAACAGGGCCAGCAGGGGCTGGCGGGCGAGCGATGAGGGGGGGTGACGGAACAGGGCGCTCTCCTTGGGCGGCTGATGGGGGTGGGGAAGCCAGTCTATCACCGGGGCGGTGCGCTGGGCCGCCCTGGCGCCGTGATGGGGCGGCGAATGGGGCTTTGGTCACAGTTTGGCGGTTATGGGGCCGGTTTTATTGCGCTGGATCAACCCGGCTCCCGGTATGTGGAAAACCACAATAGAGGCGACTTGCTGCGTTGCGGACAATCAGCCCAACCCCCCTCTTGGGGGAAGCCAGCTCAGCAGAAGGAAAGACGCCATGGAGCTCAGCAAGCGCCGATTGTTATCCGGGATCGCCGCCCTCACCGCAGGGGCGGCCCTGATCCCCGTGACTCAGGCCCAAGTTCAGGCCCAGTCCGTCCCCGTGCCCCGCAATGGGCGGGCGGCCATCAGCCGGGGGGATGGCCGCAAGCGCTACGGCATGCTGATTGACTTGCGCCGCTGCGTCGGTTGTCAGGCCTGCACAGTGGCCTGCACCATAGAGAACCAGCCCCCTCTCGGCCAGTTTCGCACCACTGTCAGCCAGTACGAGGTGAGCGACCTGGCGGCACTCGATGCCCCCGCCTCCCTCTTGATGTTGCCGAGGCTCTGCAACCACTGTGCCGAGCCCGCCTGCCTCGGCGTCTGCCCCACGGGCGCCACCTTCCAGCGCGATGACGGCATAGTGGTGGTCAACAACGACTGGTGCGTCGCCTGCGGCTACTGCGTGCAGGCCTGCCCCTATGACGCCCGCTTCATCAACCACGAGACCAACACCGCCGACAAGTGCACCTTCTGCGCCCACCGGCTGGAGGCGGGATTGCTGCCCGCCTGTGTGGAGAGCTGCGTCGGCGAGGCGCGCATCATAGGGGACTTGAACGATCCCAAGAGCCAGATCAGCCGGTTGCTGCGTGAGCACGAATCCGCCCTCAAGGTGCTCAAGCCCGAGGCCCATACCCAGCCGCGGGTCTTCTATCTGGGCATGGATGAGGCGTTTGTCAGCAAGATCGACGGCCATCCGGCGCAGCGCACCCTGCTTGGCGACGACGGCAAGGAGATAGCCCATGACCATTAACGAACTGCTGGCCCCGGATCAACCCATCACCTGGCTGCCCTGGGCGGTGCAATATTTCTTCCTCATAGGCCTCGCCTATGGGGCCCTCTGGCTGGGCGCGGCCGATCTGTGGCGCAAGGCACCGGATCGGCGGCTGCAGACCCTGGCCGCGGTGCTGATGATGGGGGCTGGGGTGGTGGCGCCCATCGCCCTGACCGCGGATCTGCACCAGCCCGCCCGGGCTTGGCACTTCTACGCCCAGACCCGCTTCGGCTCCATCATGTGGTATGGCGCCTACCTGCTGCCCCTGTTCAGCCTGCTCTCCATGCTGCTGGGCTGGCTGCTGATAAGGCCCAACCTGGCCCGGCGCGGCGAGGAACGGGACAGGGTCGCCGCCCTGGCGCGGCTGCTCTGCCTGGGGAACTGGACCGGCGAGCCCTGGCTCAAGCCGTTGGCTTTGATGGCGGTTTTGAGCGGGCTCAGCATAGCGCTCTACACCGGGCTCGAGACCATGGTGGTAGCGGCGCGGCCCCTCTGGCACACCTCTTGGCTCCCCTGGTTGCTGGCGCTGAGCGCCCTGCTGGCGGCCCAGAGCGCCCTGCTGCTGCTCAACCGCCTGCTGACCGGCTGGCAGCAGGGCACGGAGGCTGGGCTGCTGCGCCAGAGTGGCTGGACCTTGAGCCTGCTGGCTCTCTCCCTGCTGGGCTGGGCCCTTTTTGGCGGCGCCTCGGCGGCTGAGGCGAGTGCCCTCTATCGGCTGGATCCGAGCTGGCGGCTGGCGGCCCACTGGCTGCTGCTGACCCTGGGCCTGCTCGGCCTGCTGCTGTTGGCGGGGCCCAGACTATCTGCGAGCCTGCAAACCTGGGGTCTGGGGCTGCTGGCACTGCATCTGGTGTGGGGCCTGCGCTGGCTGGTGCTGATCCAGGGGCAGCTCGTCCCGAAATACGGGGCTGGCGTCTATGTCTACCAGATAGCCTGGGGGCCGACCGGTGTGCTCGGCATCCTCGGCACCTTCGGCCTGCTGCTGGCCCTGCTGGTGGCGCTCTCCGAGCTGGTGCGCGCCCCGGCTCTGCCATCCGCCACAATTTCATCTGCCACCCAGGCAGCCACCACCCATTGCGCTCGCGAGGCACTCTGATGGATTACAGCAAACGCAAATTTCTCAAGGGAGCCGCCATCGCCGGGGGCACGGGGCTCTTCGTGGCCGGTTACAGCGACACCCTAAAGCATGTGGCGAGCGGGCTGGCCACCGGCAGCTCGGGCAAGCCGACCCGGGATCCCATCCACGGCAACTCCCTGGCGGTGGAGTACAGGGTCGATGAGGGAGGGGAACTTCACCCCAACCCGGCGCAGCGGCTCGCCAACACCATGTGCCTCGGCTGCTGGACCCTGTGCGGGGTGCGGGCCCGCATCGACAACGAGAGCGACAAGATAGTGCGTATCCTCGGTAACCCCTATCACCCCCTCTCGGCCCTGCACCACATCGACTTCAAGACGCCGATCAAGCAGGCGCTGCTCGCTACCAGCGGCTATCAGGAAGGGGGGCTGGATGGCCGCTCCACCGCCTGCGCCCGTGGCAACGCCATGCTGGAGCAGCTCGACAGCCCGCACAGGGTCACCCGCTGTCTCAAGCGGGTCGGCCCCCGTGGCAGCGGTCGCTGGCAGAGCATCCCCTTCGAGCAGCTGATCGAGGAGGTGGTGGAGGGGGGCGATCTGTTCGGGGAGGGCCAGGTTGAAGGGCTCAGAGCCATTCGCAACCTCGCCGAGCCGCTCGATCCCGCCAACCCGGAATATGGCCCCAGGGCCAACCAGCTGCTGGTGAGCAACGCCTCGGACGAGGGGCGCGATGCCTTCATCAAGCGCTTCACCTTCAACGGCTTCGGCACCCGCAACTTCGCCAACCACGGCGCCTACTGCGGCCTGTCGTTCCGGGTCGGGGCCGGCGCCCTGCTGGACGATCTGGAGAAGAACGCCCACCTCAAGCCCGACTGGGACGAGAGCGACTTCCTGCTGTTCATGGGCACCTCCCCCCAGCAGTCCGGCAACCCCTTCAAACGCCAGTCCCGCCAGCTGGCGGCGGGGCGGGCACGGCAGGGCAAGCCCTTCTCCTATGTGGTGGTGGCCCCCAGCCTGCCGAACACGGTGAACCTGCCGTCTGCCCCCGCCAACCGCTGGCTGCCCATCAGGCCCGCCACGGACTCGGCCCTGGCCATGGCCATGCTGCGCTGGATCATCGACAACGAGCGCTACGCCGAACCCTTCCTGGCGGCCCCCAATGCCGAGGCCGCCGAGCGGGCCGGCTATCGCGGTTTCAGCAACGCCAGCCATCTGGTGGTCTGCGACGAGTCGCACCCCCGCTTCGGCCAGATGTTGCACGCCAGCGATCTGGGGCTGCCCTTTGAGGGCGAGGCCTATGGCGAGGGGGACGCCATGCTGGTGGTCGAAGAGGGGAGTGACGAGCCGACACCGGCCGGCCGTTGCGAGCGGGCCCGACTCTGGGTGGCGCGCAGCATTTCGACCCCGGGTGGGGAGCTGGCGGTCAAGAGCAGCTTCCAGCTGCTGGCCGAGGCGAGCCGGGAGCACTCCCTCGAGCAATACAGTGCCGAGTGCGCCGTGCCGGTGGCCGACATCGAGGAGCTGGCGCGGGAGTTCACCAGCCACGGCACCCGGGCGGCGGTGATCACCCACGGCGGCACCATGAGCGCCAACGGCTTCTACACGGCCTGGGCCATCATGATGCTCAACGCCATGATAGGAAACCTCAACGCCAAGGGCGGCGCCGTGGCGAGCGGCGGCAAGTTCGACCCCTTCGGCGCCGGGCCGCGCTACGATCTGGCGAGTTTCCCCGGCATGGTGAAACCCGCCGGCGTCTTCCTGTCCCGCTCCAAGTTCCCCTACGAGAAGACCTCCGAATATCGCCGCAAGAAAGAGGCGGGGCAGAACCCCTATCCGGCTCACGAGCCCTGGTTCCCCATCTCGGGCCCGCTGCTCGGCGAACACCTGACCGCGGCGGTGAACGGTTATCCCTACCGTGCCAAAGCCTGGATCAACCACATGGGCAACCCCCTCTACGGTCAGGCGGGGCTGCACCAGGCCATAGGTGAACAGCTCAAGGACCCCAAGGTGCTGCCGCTCTTTGTCAGCATCGACAGTTTCATCAACGAATCCTCGGCGCTGTCGGACTACATAGTGCCGGACACCCTGACCTACGAGTCTTGGGGCTGGGCCACCGCCTGGCACGGGGTCATGACCAAGGTCTCGACCGGGCGCTGGCCTGTGGTGGAGCCTCGCGTCGTCAAGACAGCCTCGGGGGATCCGGTCTGCATGGAGTCCTTCCTTATCGCCGTGGCGAAACGCCTGGGGTTGCCGGGCTTTGGCGAGGGGGCGATCGAGGGGGCGGATGGCAAGCTGCACGGTCTTCACAAGGCGGCGGACTTCTCCCTCTACGGGGCGGCCAACGTCGCCTATCTGGGTGAACCGGTTCCTCCCATAGGGCCTGAGGACCTCGCCTGGTCCGGGGTGGAGCGCATTATGCCGACCCTCAACGCCACCCTGAGCGCGGAGGAGGCGAGTCGCGCCGCCTACCTCTTTGCCCGGGGCGGGCGCTTCGAGCCGGTGGCCAAGGGGCGCGATGAATCGGGGCAGCCGAGCAAGCGTTGGCCCAAGCCGCTGATGCTGTGGAACCCGGCGGTGGGCAGCCGGCGTCACAGCCAGAGCGGCCAGTTCTTGAGCGGCACCCCGCGCTTCTTCCGGGCCCAGCTCGCCGACGGCACGCCGCTCAATGAGGCGTTCAAGCCGGCCCAGTGGCCCCTGCTGCTCACCAGCTACAAGTCCCACACCATGAGCTCCATGAGCATAAGCTCGGATCGCCTGCGCCAGGTGCACCCCAGCAACGGGGTGCGGCTCAACGCCCAGACGGCGGCCCGCCTTGGCATAGTGAGCGGGGACAGGGTGCGGGTCAGCACCCCCAATGGCAGCGTGATCGGGCTGGCCGAGTGCGTGGCCGGAGTGCAGGAAGATGCCATCGCCATCGAGCACGGCTTCGGTCACAAGGAGCTGGGGGCGCGGGCGCACTGGATAGACGGCCAGCCGGTGGCGGCCAGCGCCCTGCGCGGGGCCGGGGTGAACCTCAACGATCTGGCGGTACTGGATCCCAGTCGCCACGGCCGTTATCCCCTGGTGGACTGGGCCATCGGCTCCTCGGCCCGCCAGGGGCTGCCGGCCCGGGTCGAGAAGCTGGTCTAGCGCCAGATGCAAAAAGCGGGGCCATCATGGCCCCGCTTTTCATCGAGTGATCCTGAACATCACTGGTCCAGTTCGACGTCCACCCACACCAGGCGGTGATCCGAGCTCACTCCCTTGGCGATGCCGAGCTGTGCGTCATACACCAGGTGGTAACCCGGCTCGAAGCTGGCGGGCCAGAACACCCCCGAGGCCACCGCATTGAGGTTGGCGGAGGGGATCAGGTGATCGAGCTGCAGGCCGCTGCTGCTGGTGATGCGCTCCGGGGTCGGCCTGTTGTTGTTGCGCTTGCACTGATCCGGCTGGCTGGCGAGGCACTCGGGGCCACCCTGGCTGACCGGGATCAGGGCGCCATTGGTGACCGCCTGATTGACCAGCACATGGTTGTGCAGGTCCTGGATGGCGGTCAGATCCCCGTCGCCGAGTTGGGGATCGGCGTTGAGATCCCCGGCGATGACGAAGCGGGCACCCGCCGGCAGACCGCCGGCCTTGCCTGCGTCGTCCACCATGTAGCTGGCGGCCTCCACATAGTCCTGCCAGAAGGCAACCTCGGCCCTGTTGTGCTTGACGTTGTGGCGCGCCGCATTGCCGAAGATGGGGGGCGTCGGGTGAGAGATGAGGAAGTGGATCACCTGCTCCTTGTTGCCCTGCTTGATGCGCACCGGCACGTCGGCGTGATTCTTGGAGGAGAGCGGGAACTGGGCCCAGGCCGCGGCGTCATACCAGGGCTCGCCACACTGGCGGCCGGCCGGGATCGGCGCCTTGGGGTTGTTGCAGTCGTCGATGACGGGGTTGGTTTCGCCCGGCATGTCCTTCCACTTGAAGTGCTGGAAGGTGCGGATCCCCTTGGTGTCGATGGGATACTGGGACATCACCGCAAAGGCGTACTGGCCGTGGTAGTTGCCAAAGCCCCAGGCGTCGTCCGGCCCGCGGCTCACTTTGCCGTCCAGATTGAGGTCATGACCGCTCATCAGCCCTGTGTTGGTGGCGAAATTCTGCAGCACCGGGTAGCTGATGGCCTGCACCTCGCCGTGCTGGGCATGGGCCAGGTAGTTGTCGTTGAACGCCTTGAGATCCGTTGTGCTCTCGCCCTTGCCGTCGTTGTCGAATTCGTTCAGCAGGAACACATCCGGCCGGGTGCGCTGCACTATCTCGGCGATATTGCGGATCTGCTGCACGTTTTTGGCCTGGGTGATCTCGGCCTTGCCGAGGCTGGCGTCGCCCTCCTGGTAGCGGGCCAGCAGGGCGTCCTGGGCGGCGCGGTCCAGGGCCAGTTCGCCGGAGAGCATGCCGGGGGCGGTGCGATCGAAGGAGAGGTTGAAGGTAGCGAAGCGAACCATGGGATCTGGGGCCTTGGAGTCATTGTTGCTGTGACAGCCTGCCATCAATCCGAGGGAAATGGCAGCGGCGAGCAGGGTCTTGTGGCTATTTTTCATTGTAATATTCCGTAGCATCAATAGGTTATGCCAGGACACCGAAGAGGCCCAGGCGGGCCCATTATAGAGATGCTGATCTGAAACGGGCTCTGAATGAGCCAAAGTGTGAGTCTATTCACAGCCTGAAGAAGAGGAAGGGGCAGCCAGGCCCTGTGGTGGTAGGGGCCTGGCCGTTCTGAATAAGCGCGAGGGCAAGAGGAGCCCCGGCTGACCCTCTGGTCCCGGGTGCCTAGGACCAGCGGGAGAGGGGGGAGGGCATGGCGTAGGCGTAGCCCTGCTGATAGTCGCAGCCGAGGCGGTTCGCTATCTCGATATGGGTCTGGGTCTCCACCCCCTCGCACACCACGGCCATGCCGAGGCGCTGCAGGTAGGCCACCAGGCCCACCAGCATCTTGAAGGCGTGTGAGGTGCGTGCCGCCTGCAGCAGCAGGGAGCGGTCCAGCTTGACTATCTCGTAGGGCAGGGCCATCAGGCGCTGAAAGTTGCACTCCCGGGAGCCGAAGTCATCGCAGGCGATGTGGGCACCATGGGCGCGCAGCACCTCAATCAGCTCCCTGTATTGGCTCTCCAGCCGGGCGTATTCCAGCACCTCGAACCAGATGTCGATCCCCACCTTGCGTGCCTGCACCAGCACCAGCAGCAACAGGTTCTGATAGGTCGGGCTGGAGAGCGCCGGGTTGAGGTTGATGGAAAGCGCATAGGGCCCCCCCTTCGCCAGGACAGGCAGATCCCTCATGATGGCCCTGAGCATGACGATATCCAGATGCAGGGATTCGTCCTGGCTGAGGGAGGCAAAATCGATGCCTTTGTAACACTGGGCCACCGGATCCCAGCGCCTGGCCAGCGCCTCATAGCCCTTGACCTGACGGTCCCGACCTATGATCGGCTGGTAAAAGGGAACGGCGACATCCGCCATGGCCATCGTGGCCATGGCACTCATCGGATACTCTTCTTTGAACGCAAACATGGCTCTCACCTGATGGCGATGGATGGCTGCGCATAATACAGGGTGCCGCCACCCGGCAGCTGTAGGAATTATCTGATAATGAGCCTGCCGCCTGAAATTCAATATAGGATTATTCCGATTAACATCCCCCGGCATGCTGCATAAACTGGCCCCAGTGATATTCGAACGGCTCATTAATAGCTTGTTCAAGAAATAGTGCCGCAATAAATTCAGTCTGGAATAAAGATGAGAAATATATTTTTTATTTTGTTGCTGATGCTCAGCGGCAACGTATCGGCATCGGCCGAAATCAGCATAGGCACCCTTTTTGACTATATGGCAGGTCAGCAGGGAACCTATTTGAAGCGGATCCGAAATCAGGGCGATACCACCGCCTTCGTCAAGGTGGCCATTCACGAAATAACCTACGACGGCGCCGGCCAGCCCCGTGAGTCAGCGGAGCTGACCGAAGGCAACCGGGCCCTGATCGCCAGCCCGTCGCGCCTGATCATCCCGGCCAAAGGGGTACAGGCTACCCGCTTGCTCTATATGGGGGTGCGAGACAAGGAGCGCTATTTCAGGGTTCGCTTTATTCCCGTGCTGCCCAGGAAAGAGGATGGATTCGATATGGATGACCAGAGTATTGATGGTCAGCAACAAGTCTCTGCCGGCGTAAATATATTGACCGGATTCGGCGCCATTATTTTTGTCATGCCAAAAGAGACTCGCTTTGATACGAAATTGATAGAGACCGACACCATGACCACTGTCGTGAATAACGGCAATGCCACCATAGTGCTGGACTTTTTCGAGGAGTGTGATGGACGGGCAAAAAACTGTTCAACACCAGGAAAAATTCATCTGTTGCCGAACATGAAGAAGCAACTTGTGAAACAGAAAGATCACCTCTATCGCTTTGTGCTGATTGAGGGTGACCAGAGTAGAAACATGGTGATTGGACACTGATGTTTCTTGTTTATGACCGAGGAGAGAGTAATGAAAGTATGGATTGTTGCGCCCCTGGCGATGCTGGTATCGGCCCATCTGATGGCGGCAGAACGCATTGAACATCAGGTCACAGTGACCGCCCAGATCCCGAGCGAGGCCTTCTACGTGCAGCCGACCGGTGGCGACAACTGGATGAGCACGCCGCAGAAGCTGGCCTACAACCCCTACACCAAGAAGCTGGACACGCTGAGCAAGCAGCTGGATGCCAAGAGCACCATAGGCGCCATCACCGGCTACCTGACCAACCCGGCCGTGATGGCCAGCGGCAACGACAACATTCCCCTGACCGTCAAGGTGGGTGGTGTCGCCCTGTCGACCACCTCCGTCGAGGTGATGAAGGCAGAGGATGCCAAGACCGGCAAGTTGCTGGGACTGGAAGTGATCCCCGCCGACGCCCCTGTGGCTGGCTATCAGCCCGGCAACTATCAGGGCGTGGTGAACATGATGTTTGAATCGGAAGCTCCCAAAAAGCCCTAAGCAAATGACGGCGATTAAGTTCGGCTCCCTGTATCGGGGGAGCCTTTTTTGTTTGCGCTGATGCCAAGAGTGAGATGACCCGTGCCCTATTTCTCTTTCCTGCTGGCGCTGGCCCTGCTGGTCCAGCCTGCCTGGGCGACTGAGGGTCGCGCCACCCAGCCCCTCGATGTGTTGCAACAAGCCCAGGACTTGCCTGATGGCTTTGCCGATCACTTCTTCGACGTCCCGCTGGCGGTGCGCATCCTGGTGGATGGGCAACTGCTGGGGGAGGGCGAGATAGTGCTGGGCAAAGACACCAGCGTGCAACTGCTGACCCTGACCGACGGCCACGAGAGTGAGCTGGACGAGCGCACACGCCAGCGCTGGGTCGAGGTGCTGGCCGTGCCTCACCGTCTGGGCCCGTGCCAGGGCGAGTGCGCCAATGGCGTGCTGGCCCTGGAGTACAGCCTGGAGAACTCCCAGCTCTCGGTGCTGACTACCCGGGTGGAGAGCGGATCACAGCAGGCCCGCTACCACCAGTTGCCTGCCGCGGGCAGCTATGGCGCTCTGATGCGTCATCAGCTGAACCTGACCCTGGGGGAGGAAGAGCAGCGCAGCGGCCGCTACAACCTGACGGCCCAGGGCAGCCTCGGCCAGTGGACCCCCTTGCTGGAAGGGGAGCTGAGCCAGTTTTCCGGCCAGCCTGCCCAGCACCATGTGCAGCAGCTTTATGCCGAGCATGAGGGGGAGGGGCGCTTCTACCGGCTGGGCTATTTCTCCCCCTATGCCCAGGGGCTGGTGCGCCAGCCTGCCCAGTTTGGCGGCGGTACGCCGACCGTGCTCGGGGTCATGCTGGGGGATTCGGACACCCTGCTGGTGGAGCAGGGCAAGGCCAGCACAGTCCCGCTCTATGTCACCCCGAGTCGGCCCGGCATGGTCGAGATCTACAAGGATGGGTTGCTCATCAACTCCCAGCAGGTGGGCTCGGGGCTGCAGGCCCTGGATACCCGGGTGCTGCCCACCGGCATCTACGAGGTGGAGCTGCGGGTGCTGGAAGATGGCCAGGTCACAGAGCGGCGGCGGGAGATGATCTACAAGCCGGGCAACTGGCAAAACCCGGAGGAGACCTGGCGCTTCAACCTGTTTATGGGCCAGCAGACCCGGCTGCTCAGCGA
This sequence comes from Aeromonas sp. DSM 116730, assembly GCF_046581335.1. Classification (NCBI taxonomy): domain Bacteria; kingdom Pseudomonadati; phylum Pseudomonadota; class Gammaproteobacteria; order Aeromonadales; family Aeromonadaceae; genus Aeromonas; species Aeromonas sp. DSM 116730. The sequence goes on from NZ_CP144265.1 coordinate 944,947, forward strand.
CCGGGACGAGAAGCGCCCCGAGAGCACGAGTGGCGGCGTCATGCTCAACCACCTGCTCACCCCCTCGGTGATCCTGGGGGCGTCCAGCCAGTACATAGACCAGCGCTGGCAGCATGGTCTCTCGGCGGACTGGAGCCCGGGCAACCAGTGGCGGCTGTTTGGCAACCTGATGGCGACCCAGGGGGTGGGCAGCGGCTTCGATCTGCAGGCGCTCTATCACTATGGGGATGGCAGCCTGGTACTCAGTCACCAGCAGCAGCGCTATCAGGGGCTGCGGGAGGGGGAGGCGCGTGACCTTGCCCAGAGCAACCTGTCGTTGCAGCAGCGACTCGATGAGCACCACTCCGCCAACCTCTATCTGGCGCATCGGGAGGGGCAGGGGCTGGGGGCCGATCTGGGCTGGCGTTACAACGGCGAGCTGCTCGGCCAGGGGGTGAGCTGGAACCTGACGGTGTTCGACCGCCCGGGCAGCATCAGCACCGACAATGCGCGGGACAGGGGCAGCATGCTCTCCCTGAGCATGAACCTGGGGGGAGAGCGCAACCAGCTTGCCATCGGCATTGGCAGCCGGACCTCCCGCTCCGGCGGCCAGGAGCGCAATGCCTCCCTCGGTTACCAGCAGTGGCTGGAGTGGGGCGCCTTGCAGAGTGTCGGGGCCAACCTGACCACCGACAGCTATGGGGTCGGGATGGCGGGCCATGCCCGCTTTCAGGGGGCGCTCGCCAGTGGCGACGCCCACCTGCTCTCTTCTTCCTACAACCGGGCCCTGAGCGGCGGGCTCAACCTCGACAGCACCCTGGCCTTTGGCGATGAGGGCAGCCTGACCCTGACCGGTCAATCCCAGGGGTATGAGGCGGGCATGATAGTGGATCTGGAGTCCGACCTTCCCGAGCTGGCCCTGCGCGCCTATGACGATCAGGGGGGGAATGTGATGCTGAGGCCCGGCCGCAACCTGGTGCCGGTCACTGCCTATCGCGGTGGTGCCGTGCAGCTGGACATGGCGGGTGCCGGAGCGCCGTCGGTGACCATTCGCCCCAACCTGCTGCCCTATCACCTCAACAAGGGGGGAGTGGCCTATCACAGGGTGCGGGTGATGAAGACGGTGACAGTGATAGGTCGCCTGCTGGATGGGCAGGGAACGCCGCTCAAGGGGGCCATGGTGGTCAACCACGCGGGGCGTACCGTCAGCGAGGCCGATGGCTTCTTTGCGGTGGAGATGAGCGAGCGAAACCCCAGCTTGCAGGTGGAATTCCATGGTGCGCAGCAGTGCGATCTGGCGCTGGATACGGCCCGTACCGAACGTCAACAGGATCTGTTGTTGCTGGGGGATCTGGTGTGCAGCCCCGAGATTTGGGCCAGTCAATAGGCCCTCGAACAGGAGTCGAAGATGAGAGTGCAGATGATGCGTGGTGGTTGGGGGCTGGCCCTGCTGATGGCAGGTGTCGCCCAGGGCGCCACCCTGAATGTGACGGCGGAATATAACCCGGCGGCCTATGAAGCGGGGGGGGCCAAGTTTATCAACACCACCCCCTGCACCCAGTTTCCGGACGCGCCCGGCTTCTGGTGCAGCACCACTGCCACTGTGGAGACGCCCCAGGCCGTTCGGTTCGATGCCAATATCAAGCGAAAGGTGAAGGAGAGCAGCGACAGCCGGGAGGGGGTGCACTATCTCGGTTTCCCGGGCGCCCGTGACGTGACCCTGGTCAAGCAGGGGGGAGGCGCATCCTACACCCTCAAATTTATCGTGACGGCGGTCGGCTCCGAGATGAATGTGGGCTCGGTGCCCGCAGACACCACTATCTCGGAAAAAGGGGATTGTGCTTACGCCAGTGCATGGAAGAACAACTCGTCTCTCTTCGTCTATCGCAACGTCAAAGAGTCCACCAGCGCATCCGGTGGCCGCTGCCATGGACAAAACGCGGGCTCGGTAGGCAAGGATCTCACTATCAGTTCGATTTACCTGGGGTATAAGTTGAAAGCCCCCAATCCACTGGCGATGGAAAATGGCACCTATACCGGCAAGCTGACATTATCCATGGGGCATAACCTGGACTTCGATTTCGGCGCCGGCACTTATACGGACACTCAGCTGACCGTTAATTTCACCATCAAGGTTCGCCATCAGATCAAGGTTGATTTTCCGGCTGGCGGGAATCGCGTCGTCTTGCAGCCCCCGGGAGGATGGTTTCACTGGATTTATCGTACCCCTGATTATCTGGATGCCGTGCTGCCGGCGCGCTTCTGGGTCGCAGTGCCTTATCGTGTCAGCTTGAGTTGCCAATATTTGAATGCGCGAGGGGATGGCTGTCAGATAAAGAATGACAAGAGTGACCATAAAGTACCAGTCAAGGTGTATGGCACCGGCATTCGAAATCAGGAATGGCCTGTCTATGCTGGAAAAACCGATATATATGCATACCATAAAGTATTGTCTGACATTAATAGACCATTCAGATTCGTCGTGGAAAAGCAATCCGTGCAAGAGATGATGAAATATCCTGGCAGTACCTATAGAGGTGATATCACCATCATCATCGATGTGACCATCAATTAACCCTTATTACAGTCCCATCTCTTTTGCATAGTGAAACAGGGCGCTATCGCTTTGCAGGCCGAGCCGCAGCATGGCGCTCTTTTTCTGGGTGCTGATGGTCTTGACGCTGCGATTGAGGTACTCCGCCACCTGAGTGACCGACATGCCGCTGGCAAGCAGGCGCACCACCTCGTTCTCCCTGGGGGTGAGCTGCACCGCGGGGGGCTGGTGAAGCAATCCGGCCTCGGCCAGCACGGTGTTGACCGAGTTGCCTATGTAGTGCCGGCCTGTCTTTATCTGGCGAATGGCGTCCGTCAACTCATTGAGCACTGCCTTCTTGAGAATGATGCCGCGCACCCCCGACTGGGCAAGTGATTGCAAGATACCGGCGTTGTGTATCTGGGTCAGCACTATAATGGGCAGCTCGGGATATTCCCGCCGCAATTGCTGGATCATGGCCAGACCATCGCAGCGTTCATCCCCCGGCATGCTGAAATCGGTGATCAGCAGATCGCAGTCATGTTGCTGCAATGTTTTCAATAATTCAGAAACCTGATGGGCTTCGGCAACAATATCGCAACCGATGTGACTCTGGGTAATGAGGCTGCGGATCCCGGCCAGTATCAATGGATGATCATCGGCGAGAATGATTTTGAAAGACATGATTGAGCCTCATATAAATCAATGAATAATATTCAGGGTGTTAAACATGTGGATTATATAATACTTTATGCGCCGATTTTTTCCGAGCAATAAAATGAAACATGTTTTCCAGCTTGCCGACAGGGTGAAGTGTTACCCATCGATTTTATTCAGAGTTGCCACCTTAGCACTGCTATTTAATTCCATCCTATATTGCCACTCTGCTATTGCCGCCAGCAAGCTCCCTTTGCAAGTGATAAAGGTGGGGGTGCTGAAGGGTGGCTGGGGGCCATTTCAGCAATGGGATGGAAATAATGGCAGCGGCTTCAGTGTTGAACTGATGGCCTTATTGGCCAAGAATCTTGACTATCGCATCGAATGGAAAGTCTATTCGGACTGGCGTCATCTATATAAGGCGAGCTGTCGCGGTGACGTCGATATTTTGCTGGATGCCTTTCGCGCCGACGAACGCAAGTGTATCTCCTACAGCCGCCCCTACTATTCATCCCCGACCGTGGTCGTGGTTCGCCACGACAGCTCGCTCTTTCGGGATGTCAGCGGCCTGAGTCAGGCCAGGATCGCCATCGAGATCGGGTTTCTGACGGACAAGCTGGTCCGGCTGCACTATCCGTCGGTTTCCCGCATCCTGTTTTCCGATTCGAGCTCGGCCCTGCGCGCCGTGCTGGAGGGGAAGGCCGATGCCTATATTGGCAATCTGCATGTCACCAACGAGTTCATCGGGCAGCACCCTGAGCTGGCCGTGGTGGCCCAGTCCCCCCTCCTGATGGAGAGCCTCCATCTGGGAGTCAGCAGACATAAACCCAGTCTGGGGGTGCGGCTCGACACCGCCATCCAGGCCCTGACGGTGGAGGAGCGCACCGAGCTTGAACGGCGCTGGCTGGGGGGTAGCCGCCTGAGTTTTCAAGGTCATAGCGGCTTCTTGCTGCGACCGGATGAGCGGGAGTGGCTCGCTCAGTTGCCCCCGCTCAGAGTCGGCCTGCTCGAGGGTTGGGCGCCCTTCTCGTTTTTGGACAGCCAGGGGCGGGTAAGCGGGCTCATCGGCGACTACCTCGGCCTGTTCAAGGAAAAACTGGGTCTGGCCTATCGCCATCGAACGGACCCAAGCCGTTCGGCTCTGTTGCAGGCGCAGCTCCATCAGGAGGTGGATCTGATAGTGTTGCCCCTTCGCGTCAGCCAGCGGCTCACCGGCTGGCAGGTGAGCCAGCCTATCGCCTCCTTCCCCGTGGTCATCGCCACTGCGCGGGGCAACCACAGCATAGGGGGCTTTGCCGAGCTGGCGGGCAAGCAGCTGATCGTGACCGATCGCATGCTGGTGGCCGAGCTGAAGGCACGTATCCCCCATGTCATCGTCACTGTGGTGTCCGGCCCTGAGGAGGGGCTGGCAATGGTGGCCGCCGGTCGTGGGGATGCCTATATGGGCAACCTGGCCGTGCTCTCCCGGGTGATTGATGAGCGCTTCGGCGACAACCTGCACATAGTCGCCCCCACCCCGTTTCGGGACGAGCTGGTGGTGGCGGTGCGCGAGTCCTATGCCCCCCTGCTGCCCCTGATCAACCGGGTGCTGGCGAGCATGAGCGACAAGGAGAAACAGCAGATCCGCAATACCTGGCTGGCCTTGAACTACAGCGAAGGTATCCCGTGGCAGAAGCTGCTGCGCACCCTGATCCCCATCGGGGCCGGCGTCCTGCTCGCCATCCTCATCCTCAGCATCGCCTACTGGCGTCTGCATCGGGAGATAAGGCGCCGCCGCGAGGTGGAGGCGGCACTCGCCCATGCCAAGGAGCTGGCGGAGCGGGCTGCCAGCAAGAAGGCCGAGTTTCTGGCGACCATGAGTCACGAGATCCGCACCCCCATGAACGGCATCCTCGGCATGGCGGAGCAGTTGAGTTTTACCCCGCTGGATCTCGAGCAGCGCCAGATGGTCGCCATCATCAACCAGGGGGCTGAGGGGTTGCTGCAGCTCATCGGCAATGTGCTGGATTACGCCAAACTGGATGCGGGCAAGATGCAGCTGGCGCCCACCTCCTTCCTGTTGCGGGAGCTGGCCGACAATGTGCTCACCATGATCAGCAGCGAGGTGGAGCGCAAGGGGCTGCAGATCTATCTGCGGGTGGATGATGAGGTGGGGGCGCGCTTCAACGGGGATGTACTCAGGCTCAAGCAAATCTTGTTCAATCTGGTGAGCAATGCGGTCAAGTTCACCGAGCGTGGTTTTATCGAGCTGTCGATAAGCCAGGAGTGGCAGAGTGCCGGTCAACAGCGGCTGCTGTTCGGGGTGCAGGACACCGGCATCGGCATGAGTGCCGAGGTGCAGGCCCGCATCTTCAATGCGTTTGAACAGGCCGACGGTGCCACCACCCGCAATCATGGCGGCACCGGGCTTGGGCTCAGCATCAGCCATACCCTGGCGGAGTTGATGGGGGGGACGCTCAGGCTGGAGAGTGCCCCCGGGGTGGGGACCTTCATCGGCCTCTCGGTCACCCTGGTGCTCGAGCGGCAGAAGGAGTGTGATCCTCTTCTGGCCGGATTGCGGGCCTTCCTGGCCGTGGACGATGAAAGGTTGCGTCATACCCTGCGCCAGCACCTGTTGTCACTGGGGGTGCAGGTGTGGGAGGAACCGGGAGGGGCCGATCTCATCTTCGGCGAGGCGGGTGATCTGCCGGACAACGGCATCTGCATCGCCCCCCTTGGCAATGTGCTGGGCTATCAGCGGCGAGACGGAGTCTACTGGCTCAACAGCAATCCCCTGACCTGGCAGGCGGTGCGGGAGGTCTGTCATCGTCATCTCGCCCTGGGTGAGGTGGCGCCTTTTCCTGCGGCTTCGCCCCTGACAGAGGCCTCCCTGCCGCTGCCCGCTCGCGTGCTGGTGGTGGAAGACAATCCCCTCAACCAGACCCTGATCCGGCGTCAGCTCAGGCAGCTGGATCTGGGGTGCGATCTGGCTGAACATGGCGGGCAGGCACTCCTCATGCTGGAGCAGCAGCCATATGAGCTCATACTGTGCGACTGCCAGATGCCGGTGATGGACGGCTACGACTTTACCCGCAGGGTGCGCGCCACCCGGGACCTGGCCTCCCTTCCCATCATCGCCATGACCGCCAATGTGATGCCGGAGCAGGCGCAGCGTTGTCTGGCCGCCGGGATGAACGATGTGCTGGGCAAGCCGGTGCTGCTGGAGGGGCTGCGTGGCATGCTGATGAAATGGCACCTGCTGCCGTCCCCCGGTTTGCTGGATGTGGCCGCGTTGCAGCGCCTGTTCGGGACGGGTGAGCCCTTAGCGCAGATGCTGCGCCAGTTTTGCGAGGAGCTGGCGCAATCCCTGGCACAGGTGCAGGAGGACGACAAGGGGTTGGCAGACTGGGTGCATCGCCAGGCGGGCACCATCTCCATGATGATGGTCGAGGATCTGGCGCAGCAGGCCTGGCATCTGGAGGAGAAGATCCGCCAGCAGGGGGCGAGGGCGTGCGAAGCCGAATTGAGGGAATTCAGGGCACTGCTTGGACGTATAGTCGAGGAGCTGAGGGGGCATCTCCCTCGTGCCTGAGGCGGCCTCAGCGGGCCGCCATGGCCTGCTGGGTGTGCTGGCTTGGAACCGCGTGCATGGCCTGGGCCAGCCACTCCCAATCGAGTTTGGGGGATCCTGCCTTGAAGCGCTGGTAGGCCTGACCCTGTGCAACGGTCAGGAACAGGGTGCTCGGCAGGCCGAGGCGGTTGAGATAGCGCACCATGACGTCACCCTGATAATGGCGCAGCCGTTGTTGCAGCTCGGGCAGCGTCAACCCTTGCTCCCGGCCCTTTTCATCCCAGATTTCAAACATGTGAGGGCGTTCCTTGCGATTCGAGGCATTCACTGTTTCGAAAAAGCGGGGGCAGGGCAATTGTCAGATCTGACAGTGTCAAATGACCACTGGCCATAAATGCGAAAACCCGGCGCCAGGCCGGGTTTTCTGAAGGATGGTGGAGGGAGAAGGATTCGAACCTTCGAAGGCAGAGCCGTCAGATTTACAGTCTGATCCCTTTGGCCGCTCGGGAACCCCTCCACAGGGGTACTACTTTTTACAGGCCTTTCACGCAATGCAGGAAGATGGTGGAGGGAGAAGGATTCGAACCTTCGAAGGCAGAGCCGTCAGATTTACAGTCTGATCCCTTTGGCCGCTCGGGAACCCCTCCACGGGGTATTTTCCTGATTGTTCGCACTTGAATGGTGGAGGGAGAAGGATTCGAACCTTCGAAGGCAGAGCCGTCAGATTTACAGTCTGATCCCTTTGGCCGCTCGGGAACCCCTCCCCAAGTGCGAGGCCGCATACTACCAGATCCGGCAAGGTTGTGAACCCCTTGGCCGCATTCTGACGACAAAAAAGTGTCAACTGGTTATTTTTTGATATGTTTCGCTCAAAATTCACGCTTTTCAATGACTTTTATGTCGATGTCCTGGGGGGCCGGCAGGGAGGGCATGGACAGAGGAGCCACGATGGGCTCCTCTTTTTTATGCGGGAAAGGGTGGCCGTGGCGAGGATCAGGCTTCTACGGTGCGCGCCTGCTGGCAGCCCTGAACCGCGTGGGCGATGAGTTCGAGGGCGTTCTGCTCGCAGGGGGGGAGTTCGTCGTCGCAGCGCGTCAGGGGGGTGACGCGCTCGCCCCATTTGATGAGGGCGGCACCCCAGGTCAGACCGGCCCCGAAGGCGGCGGTGAGCAGATGGCTGCCTGGCTTGACCCGACCCTGCTCCAGCGCCTCGCACAGGGCGATGGGCACAGTCGCAGCCGAGGTGTTGCCGTACTGCTCTATGTTGACCATCACCTTCTCCATGGGGGCGTTCATCCGCTTGGCCAGGGTCTCTATGATGCGCACATTGGCCTGGTGCGGCACTATGAGGTCGACTTGTTCGGGGGTTATGCCGGCCTGGGCCAGCACGGCACCTGTGGCCTCGCCCATGCCGCGCACGGCGCGCTTGAAGATCTCCTGCCCCTCGAAGTTGAAGGTGAAGAGGCCGTCGATGTCGGCGAAACGCACCCGATCCGTCCCGAAGTTCGGCACGTGCAGTATCTCCCGTGCCTCGCTGTCACAGCCGAGCTTGCTGGCAATCAGGCCGCTCTTCTGCTCGCTCGCCTCTATCACCACGGCGCCCGCGCCGTCGCCAAACAGCACTGCGGTGTCGCGTTTGGCCCAGTCCAGCAGCTGGATGAGACGCTCGGCGCCTATCACCAGCACCTTCTGCATCATGCCGGTCTGCACCAGGGAGGTGGCGACCGAGAGCGCATAGACGAAACCGGTACAGGCGGCATTGAGGTCGAACACCGCCGCCTTGTGGGCGCCCAGGGCCTGCTGCACGGCAGAGGCTCCATTGGGAACTAGCGTGCCCGGGGTGGCGGTGGCCAGTATGATGCCATCGAGTTCACCGGCCTCCAGACCGGCGCAGGCCAGGGCGCGGCGGGCGGCCAGGGTGGCGAGCGCCTGGGTGCTGACGTGGGAGACCCGACGGGCCTTGATGCCGGTACGCGGATAGATCCACTCATCCGAGGTATCCATGATGGTGCTGAGGTCATCGTTGGTCAGCACTGCGGGGGGCAGGCATTTGCCCCAGCCGGTGATATTGGCGTATTTCATCTTGTTATCGCTTCTTGTTGTAGATCGCCCGCGGGCGGAAAAGTGCGCAATTATGTCGTACAGGCTTTCCAGTGTCATCCCGCGGGGAGGGGAGCGCAAGGGGGCGCAGGGAGAACAAGGTGGTGATTTTGCTTAAATTCCCGCTTCTCCATGTCTTAAGATGAGAGCCCGACCCAGGCTCTCCCTCCCCGAGGTGTTGTCAGTGCACAAAGCGAATCTCAACCTCTTGCCCACTCTCAAGGTGTTGCTGGAGACCCGCAACATCAGCCGGGCGGCGGAGCTGCTGCACCTGAGCCAGCCCTCCATCAGCAAGCAGCTCGGCCAGCTTCGCAGCGAGTTTGGTGACGAGTTGCTGGTGCGGGAGGGGCAGCGCTGGCTGCTGACCCCGCGGGCCGAGAGCCTGGCGACGGCGCTTGCCGATTCCCTCGGTGCCCTGGAGCGGCTCTATGCGGCGCCCGAGTTCGCGCCAGAGAGCTGCGAGCGGGTGTTCCGGCTCGCCTCCTCCGACTACGTGGCCCAACACATCTTGCCCGACATCTGTGCGGCCCTGGCCAGAGCCGCCCCTCTGGCGGCGCTGGAATACAGCCTGTGGGACAAGCGCCAGCTGCCGCAGCTGTGGCAGTCCGAGCTGGATCTGGTCTCCACCATCACGGATCTGGTGCCGGATCAGATCCGGGGGCTGCACCAGGGGGAGGACAGGCTGGTGATGCTGATGGGGCGTCACCACCCGCTCTCGGGCACGGCGCCCAGCCTGGATGACTACCTCGCCTGGCCCCATCTGCAGGTGAGCGGCGGCGGCGACAAGGACAGCCCGGTGGAGCAGGTGCTGGCGCCCCTGGGGCTCTCCCGCCGCTGGTTTGCCCGGGTGCCCTTCTTCCAGGCGGCGGTTGAGGTGTTGCTGCGCACCGACTGCCTGATGACCACCCCGGCCCACATCGCCTGGCAGCTGTCCCGGGAGCACGCCCTGAGTTTTTGCGATCTGCCCTTCGCCACCCGGGTGCAGCAGTATCATCTGCTGTGGCACCAGCGACACCACCTGGATCCGGCCCACCGCTGGTTTCGCGAGCTGGCCTACCCCTTCCTGCGGGATCACCTGCAGCGCACCCTGGGGGAGAGCCGCAAACAGCTGGATCTGAAGGCAGACCACCTCAGCCAGGGGTAGTCGGTTATGCCAGCCTATAGCCGTTGGCTATGGGATCTATTCATAACTTTCACTTCTGGCATAGCTGGCCGCCTCCTACCCTGATCACAGTTAGATACATTCAACTTGAGAGAAGGAAAGGGTATGGAAATGACGAGTTGGCTGGCGCTCGCCGCCATTTGCGTGATGGGGGCCATCAGCCCGGGGCCCAGCCTGGCGCTGATCATCCGCAATACGGTGCAGGGGGGACAGGGCCACGGGGTGGCCACGGCGCTCGGCCACGGCCTGGGGGTGGGGATCTACGCCCTCATCACGGCGCTGGGTCTCTCTGTGCTGATCACCCAGACCCCGCTGCTGTTTGATCTGATCCGCTACGGCGGCGCCGCCTTCCTCGCCTGGCTCGGGATCAAGGCGCTGCTGGCCAAGCCCGCCAGTGGCGACTCTGCCGACGAGACGGTGCACGGTGCCCGTGGCCGTCAGGGGGCGTTCGAAGGCTTTATGGTCGCCTTCTTGAACCCCCAGCTCGCCATCTTCTTCATCGCCCTGTTCAGCCAGTTCGTGCACGCCGATACCGGCTGGCGCGAGGGGAGCATCATGATGCTGACCGCTGGCGGCATAGACGCGCTCTGGTACGTGCTGGTGGCCCTGGTGCTCTCCCGGGGGCCTGTGCTGACCTGGCTCAAGGCCAAGTCCTTCGTGATCGACAAGATAAGCGGCCTGGTGTTGCTGGGATTGGCGCTCAAGGTGGTGATCTGAGCTCTCCCGCGGTCTGTCCATGGCTCGCCTGGCTCAAGGCCAAGTCCTTCGTGATCGACAAGATAAGCGGCCTGGTGCTGCTGGGATTGGCGCTCAAGGTGGTGATCTGAGCCCTCCCGCGGTCTGTTCATGGCTCGCCTGGCTCAAGGCCAAGTCCTTCGTGGTCGACAAGATAAGCGGCCTGGTGCTGCTGGGATTGGCGCTCAAGGTGGTGATCTGAGCCCTCCCGCGGTCTGTTCATGGCTCGCCTGGCTCAAGGCCAAGTCCTTCGTGGTCGACAAGATAAGCGGCCTGGTGCTGCTGGGATTGGCGCTCAAGGTGGTGATCTAGACCAGCGTCTAGTGCCAGTGTCGCCAGCGCAATCTCTCTGCTCCCTTCTCCCCTTGCGGGAGAAGGGTTGGGGATGAGGGGCGACCACATAGGCTTGTCTCGGCCCGGCGAGAGCCGCATCTCCTGCTTAGGAATGTCGGCCTGATCCAATCCTGCATTCTGCGGTGATCTTAAGCGGGATCAAGGCGGGGGACGCCGGGGCTCGCTAGAGTGACGGGCATTTCTCGTCCGCCTTCAGACCAGACCCATGCAGGATCATACCCAGACTAACCGCCTCGAGCTGCTGGCTCCGGCCAGGAACCTCGCCTACGGCATCGAAGCCATCAACCACGGTGCCGATGCCGTCTACATGGGCGGCCCCGCCTTCGGTGCCCGCAGCGCGGCGGGCAACTCCCTCGAAGATATCGAAGCGCTGGCGCGCCACGCCCACCGCTTCGGCGCCCAGGTGTTCGTCGCCTTCAACACCCTGCTGCACGACCACGAGCTGGAGCAGGCCCGGCGCCTGACCCACCAGATCTACGAGGCCGGGGCCGATGCACTCATAGTGCAGGACATGGGCCTGCTGGCCCTGGATCTGCCCCCCATAGCGCTGCACGCCAGCACCCAAACCGACAACCGCACGCCGGAGAAGGTGAAGTTTCTGCAGGATGTGGGCTTCTCCCAGGTGGTGCTGGCGCGCGAACTCTCCCTCGAGCAGATCCGTGCCATCAGCGCCCAGACCCAGGTGCAGCTGGAGTTCTTTATCCACGGGGCCCTGTGCGTCTCCTACAGCGGTCAGTGCAATATCAGCCACGCCCGCACCGGGCGCAGCGCGAACCGCGGCGAGTGCGCCCAGCTCTGCCGGCTGCCCTGCTCCCTGCAAACCCCAAAGGGGGAGGTGCTGGTGGAGAACAGCCACCTGTTGTCCCTCAAGGACATGGATCAGAGCGCGAACCTGGAGGCGCTGATCGCCGCGGGCATCCGCTCCTTCAAGATTGAGGGGCGCCTCAAGGGGCTGGACTACGTCAAGAACGTCACCGCCTGGTATCGCCAGAAGCTGGACGCCATTCTCGAGCGCCGCCCCGATCTGGTAGCCTCCTCGGCCGGTCGCTGCTCCTACGGCTTCACACCGGATCCCAAAAAGAGCTTCAACCGGGGCAGTACCGACTACTTCCTCCATGGCCGCCAGCCGGGGATAGACGCCACCAGGAGCCCGAAATATGTCGGTGAACCCCTGGGCCGCGTCAGCAGGGTGACCCGCGATGGCATCGAGATCGACGGCAAACCCGTGGCCCTTAACAACGGCGACGGCCTTGGCTTCTTCAAGCCGGGGGGCGAGCTGGTGGGGATGCGCCTGAACAAGGTGGACGGTAAGCAGTTACTGCTGTCGGAGCGCATGCCGGGCCTCAAGGTGGGCACCGAGATCTTCCGCAACCACGATCAGGCATTCAGCAAGTTGCTGGAGAAGCCGAGCGCGGATCGCCGGATCCGGGTCGATATGCGGCTCTCTGAGTGCGACGAGGGATTGCGACTCGAACTGGTCGACGAGCAGGGCATCGGCGCTGCCGTCACGCTCCCCTGCGACAGGCAGCCGGCCGACAACCCGGCGCGGGCGCTGCAACAGGCGCGCGACCAGCTTGGCAAACTGGGTAACACCCTGTTTGTGGCACGCCAGATTGAGTTGGCATTCACTTCTCCCCTGTTCATTGCCGCATCCATGCTCAACGGCCTTCGCCGGGACGGCATAGCCGCCCTGGAGGCGGCCCGAGCGGCCGCCTACCGGCGACCCGAGCGGCGCATCCCTCTGCGCGACGCCACCTATCCCCAGCACCGGCTCTCCTACCTCGGCAACGTGCTGAACAGTGCGGCCGAGCAGTTCTTCCGCGAACACGGGGTGGGGCGCATCGCCCCCGCCTATGAGGCAAACAAGGAGCAGGGAGAAGTGGTGCTGATGATCACCAAGCACTGCATCCGCTACAGCCAGCATCTCTGCCCGAAAGAGGTGCCCGGCCTCAAGGCCGAGCCGCTGGAATTGAAGATGGGTAAAGACAGTTTCCGTCTGCGCTTTGACTGCCATCGCTGCGAGATGCAGGTGATGGGTAGCCTCAAGGGGTGATGGCTGCCCGTGTGGGCATAGGGCGACAGCGGATTTGATGGCAGTATGAGGGGCGCTGCCTTGTCACGGATATCTTCTGGTGAGCAGCCTTCCCAAGCCTTCCTCTGCTGACAAAGGAGCTGTCATGAACATCAATGAGTTACCGTTTTGCACGACCCGCTGGGCCGACATCCCGCCGACCGAACACCAGGGGGAACGCGGCGTCGCCCGCTGGCACACCCAGCAGTTCGGGGATCTGCGGGTGCGGATGGTGGAGTATTCCCCCGGCTATCTGGCGGATCACTGGTGCAGCAAGGGCCACGTCCTGTTCTGCATCGAAGGGGAGCTGCACACCGAGCTGCAGGATGGCCGCGTCTTCACCCTGACCGCGGGTATGAGCTATCAGGTGGCGGACAACGCCGAGCCCCATAGATCCTACACAGAACAGGGCGCCCGGCTCTTTATCGTCGACTGAGCCACGCCCTTTCCTATTTCCCCTTATCTTCCAGGATCTTGCCCATGCTTGAGCTCAGACCCAACTGTGAATGTTGTGACCAGGATCTGCCCGCCGACACGGCGGTCGCCTATATCTGCTCCTTCGAGTGCACCTTCTGCGCCCAGTGCAACGATCAGTATCTGCATCTGATCTGCCCCAACTGCGGCGGCGAGCTGGTCAGGCGCCCGCGCCGCCCGGCGGCCAAGCTGGCGGCCAATCCCGGTTCCATCAAGCGGGTCTTCAATCCGGCCCTGAAAGCGACCCTGAGCAAGGGGCGCTAGGGCTGCCAGCCCCCTCTGGGGCCATGTCTGCCAACCGCGTCTCCTCAGGCCCTTGACCTTCTCCCGGCTGATGGCGCAGCGGCGTTAGCGCCGGATTTATCCAGAACCTTGGCTCAAAGGCCTTGCAGCGCCCAGCCAAAGAGATACAGCCCCAGGCCGAGCACCCCATGGGTGTTGAGGCTGTGGAGTCGGGCCGAGGCGGGATACGGTGTGCGGGAGGCGGCGATACCGGCCCCCATGCAGGGCTGCATGAGCAGGAAGGGAGCCACTACTGTGCCGATTCCCATGGCGTCATGCGGGGGCACAGGCAGAAGCAGCGCAAACCAGGGGCCCCCGCCGCTGAGCCCTGCTCGGGAGGTCTATAGGCCCGTGTTCAGCACTCGATCCCTTCGAGTTTCAGCAATGCCTGCTTGATGGGCAGGCCCCCCGCATAGCCGGTCAGGCTGCCGCTTTGGCCTATCACCCGATGGCAGGGCACTATGATCGACAGCGGGTTGCGACCGTTCGCAGCCCCGACGGCGCGGCTCGCACTCGGCTTGCCGATGGCGCGGGCTATGTCGCCGTAGCTGCGGGTCTCGCCATAGGGGATGTCGCACAGCGCCTGCCACACCGCTTGCTGAAACGCCGTGCCCCGCGCCGCGAGCGGCAGCGTGAAGCGTTGCAACCGCCCCGCGAAGTAGTCTCGAAACTCGGCAAGGAAGGGGGCGAGCGCCTCGCCGTCCTGCTGCCAGTCGCTCATGTCGGGCAGTGGCCGCAGCCCTGCCACAAAGTCCACGTGCACCAGACCGCGCTCATCGATGGCGACCAGCAGATCGCCGCAGCGGGTGGGCATAATATCGTAGCGGATCATGGGGTTGTCTCCTTGGGTTCGTTGTCTGGGTGCTCCCGGACCGGGTCTGTCAGCAGCGCGGGCTGCTCGCTCATGGCGTGCCACAGCCAGCTCGCGGCGTAGGCGCGCCACGGCTGCCAGGAGGCACTTCGCGCCTCCACCTCTTTTACGGGCAGCTTGGTGCCGCCGCCGAGCGCCTTTTGCAGTACGAGATCCGAGGCGGGGAAGGCGTCCGTGTCCAGCCCGCAGCGCAGCCGCCAGTAAGCGACAGTCCAGGGGCCTATGCCCGGCAGCGCGAGCAGTTGCTCGTCACTCGCGCTGCCCAGGGTGAGGGCGCCGCACGCGAGCGCCGAGGCCAGCCCCTGCAGCGTGCGGATGCGGCTGCCCGGCATGCCGATGCCGTCCAGATCCAGCTCGCACAGCTGGGCAGACGTGGGCAGTTGTGCCACCCCGAACTGCGCCAGGGTGCGCGACACCAGGCGCCCCATGATGGTGATGGCGCCCTTGACCGACACCTGCTGGCCGACGATGGCGCGCAGCATCACCTCGTATTCGTCCCAGCCCCCAGGCAGCCGCACCCCGGGCCAGCGCCCCTGTATCCGCGCCAGCAGCGGATCCTGCCCCAGCAGTTCGCCGATGCGCCCCATGTCCGCGTCCAGATCCCACATGCGGCGCACGCGATACAGTATGTCCGGCAGCGCACTCGGCGGCAGATCCTGCACCGTCAGCCTGAGCCTCTCCCCCTCGAGGGGCTCGATGCGAACTAGCCCCTCCAGCTCGCCGACCCTGTGGCGGCGCTCGTAACCGTGCTCATCCACCCGCTCCAGCCCCGGAATGGCGCGCAGCCGGTAGAACGCGAGCATGGCCCGGGCATCGAATGGCGGGCGATATTGCAGGTGCAGTTGCAGGCTCGTCTGCGGCGTCTCGGCTGGCGCACCACCCTCCCGTTTGCGCAAGGCGCCCGGCGTCAGCCCGTAGGCCTGTTGCCAGGCGTCGTTGAAGCGGCGAATGCTCGCGAAGCCAGACGCGAACGCGACGTCCGTGATGGGCAGATGTGTCTCCGTCAGCAGCCGCTTCGCGAGCAGCAGGCGGCGCGTCTGCTCCACCTGTTTTGGCGAGGCGCCGAGGTGTTGCTCGAACTGGCGCCGCAGCGTGCGCTCAGTGATCCCGGCCTGCGCCGCGAGCGCGCCCAGGCTGCTTTCCCCGAGTTCACCGCGCTCTATGCGCGCCAGCACCTGGGCGACCAGGGGCGGCAGATCCCCGCTCTGGGACGGTGCCAGCTCGGGGCGACAGCGCAGGCAGGGGCGCAGCCCGTGCTGCTCCGCCGCCGCCGCGAAGCGAAAATATTGCACATTGTGCTCGTGAGGCGCCCGCGCAGGGCAGATGGGGCGGCAATAGATGCCGGTGGACAGCACCCCGGTGAAGAAGCGGCCGTCGAAACGTGCGTCTCGTGCGAGCCGCGCGGCATGGCACTGCTCGCGGGTGAGGCCTGGGATGATCTCGTCCTGGGGCGATGAGACGGGGGGCGCTGTGTTCATTACATGACTCGGCTGAGGGGGTGCATGTCCCAGAGACTAAGCGGGTGCAAGGGGAGTGACTAGCCAAAAACGGACAGGGATAGCAAAAAAAGTCGGGCGCTCGGGGAGGGGATGAGAGGGCGCAGCGCTGGGCCGCGCCCCGGGGAAGGCGCCTATTTCAGGTAGCGCTGTTCCAGGTGCTTGCGCAGCCACTGCGGATTGAGCGCCTCGCCGGTCGCGCGGCGAATGAGCTCGTCCGTGCCGTGCAGGCTGCCCTGGGACCAGATGTGGCGGCCGAGCCAGCCAAAGATCTCCGGCAGGCGGCCCGCTTCGATGAGCTGGCCCATGTCGCCGAGCTCTCGCTCGAGCGCGAAGCGCAGCTGCGCCGCGTACATGGCGCCGAGCGTGTAACTCGGGAAGTAGCCGAATGAGCCGTCCGTCCAGTGAATGTCCTGCATGCAGCCATTCTGGTAGTTGCCCTGGGTGGACAGTCCGAGCCACTGCTGCATCTTGCCGTCCCACAGCGCCGGTATGTCCGCGACCTCGATGCGCCTCTCGATGAGATCGCGCTCCAGCTCGTAGCGCAGTATGACGTGCGCCGGGTAGGTCACCTCGTCCGCATCGACGCGGATGAAACCGGGCTCGACCCTGTTGTACAGCTTCTCGAGGTTCGCCGGTGCGAGTGCGGCCTGCTCGCCGAAGTGCGCGCGGATGCGTGGCGCTAGCAGCGAAAGGAACGCGGGCGCATGGCCGAGCTGCATCTCGCAGAACAGGCTCTGGCTCTCGTGAATGCCCATGGATCGCGCCTCGGCGACCGGCTGACCGAGCAGATGGCGCGGCAGCCCCTGCTCGTAGCGTGCGTGGCCCGTCTCGTGGACTATGCCCATCAGGCTGGAGACGAATTCGTCCTCGTTGTAGCGCGTGGTGATGCGCACGTCCGTCGGCACGCCGCCGCAGAACGGGTGGCTGCTCACATCGAGCCGGCCGTGGGCAAAATCAAAGCCGAGCAGCCCCATCACCTCCTGGCCGAGCGCCTGCTGGGTCGCGACCGGGAAAGGGCCCTGCGGGATCAAAATGGTGTCGCGTTTTTGCTGCTCGCTCACCTGCTGGATGAGATCCGGCAGCCAGCTCGTCAGATCGCCGAAGATCTGATCCAGTCTCTTGCTCGTCATGCCGGGCTCGTACAGCGCCAGCATGGCGTCATAGGGGCGCACCCCGAGCGCCTCGGCGCGCAAGCGAGCCACCTCCCGCGACAGGCGTACCACCTCCTCGAGATTAGGGGCAAAGCCCGCCCAGTCGTTCTCCTTGCGCTGGCGGCGCCAGGCGTGCTCGCACTTGCTGCCGGCCAAGGAGAGCGCCTCCACCAGCTCGCTTGGCAGCAGGCTCGCATCCTGCCAGTGGCGCTTGATCTCCGCGAGGTTGGCGCGCTGGATCGCGTCCAGCGGTTCGCTCTCGGCCTTGGCAATCCAGTCGCCCAGCTCGGGGGCGGTGCGCTTGCCGTGGATCAGCACGCCGAGCTCCGCCATCGCCTCGGCGCGGGCCTCGTTGCCCCCCTCCGGCATCATGGCGGCCTGATCCCAGCCGCAGATGGCGGACAGGTGGGAGAGGCGGTGCAGTTGTTGCTGATGTTGTTCGAGTTTCTGGTATGACATGGGATTGTCCTTGTTATCGTCCCTGATGGTATGCACCCCGTACCTGGCATGATCGGGGCAGCCCGATGCTAGCACTGTGCCGCGGGCGAGGGCCACCCTCAGGCGGTCAGCCGAGGCGCTTCTGGTGCCGTTCGCGGTTCTCGGCCTTCTTGCGCTCGCTCTTTCGCAGCAGCACATAGAGCGCGCCGCTGCCGCCGTGGCGACGCTCGGCACTGTGGATGGCCATCACCGCAGGCAGTTGCGGCAACCAGGCACTGACATGGCTCTTGAGCAGGGCGCGCGGGGTGCTGCGCTCCCCCTTGCCGTGCAGGATCAGCAGGCAGCGGATATCCCGCACCTCGCACTCCCCAATGAACTGCACCAGGGCGGTTCGTGCCTCCTTGATGGTCTTGTGGTGCAGGTCGAGGGAGCCTTGCAGCTCGTACTTGCCGAGCCGCAGCTTCTTGTAGACCCCCTCCTGCACGCCGTCGCGCTTGAAGCCGACGATGTCGTGGGGATCCAGCATGGGGACAGCCTCCATGCTGAGGTGATCCAGGGTGAGCCGTTCGGCGGTGGCGGCCTCCCGGCGCGCAAGTTGCGCCTCGGTCGGCAGGCTGTTGCCCGCGCCGGGGGCTATGTGGTCGCTGCGCAGCGGCCGCACGTCGGCCACTTCCTGCAGGAACAGTGAGAGTTCGTCGTTATGAGACACGGCAGGCTCCCCGCATGAGAATGAGGGGGCATTATAGCGGGCCTGGCCTGTGCTTAGAATGGCGGGGGCGCGGCGGGCTCAGGGGCCCGCACCTGGTGTCGCCGTCGGGTTATTGACCCTCTTTCGGCGGCTCGGCGTGCATCACCTTGTAGATGAAATAGACCGCATAGGCGCTGATCAGCAGGAAGGTGCCGATAATCACCAGCATGGACATCAGCCCCACGCTGTTGCCGAACATCAGGTTCATCCAGAATTCCATCTCGTCCACTCCTGTCATTGCGCGATGACAGGCATGATAGATACCTCTTTGGGTGGGAGGAGATGATCTCGATCAAGTCCCTTCGTGGTTATTTAATCGGCAACCCATTCTGTGAGCGGCCTCGCACCCGGCGCCCCGCACGGCGGCAGGGCGCCGGTCTGGCGGACTTAGTCTGCCGCTGCGGGCTCGGTGAGCGGCGTGATGCGCCAGCCCTGCTGCTCCAGCAGCGCGAGCAGCCCCTGCTCGCCGTAAAGGTGCAAAGCCCCTACCACGATAAAGCTCTCGTTTGGCAGGCCGGGCCACTTCTTGACCCAGTTGCGGTTGCGCTCCGCCAGCAGGGTCTGCTCCAGCCAGGCTTGCAGCTTGGGCGGCGCCATCTCCTCTTTGAGCAGGTTGATCAGGGTGGCCTGATCCCCGTTCTGCCAGGCCGCCATGACCTCGGTGAACCCCTTCTCAAGCTCCGGCAGCTCATCCAGGGTGCTCTCCAGCATCAGGGTCTGGTTGTCACCGACGCTCGCCAGATAGCCGAGCTGCTCCAGCAGGGTCTCCAGCCCGACTATGGGTTTGCCGCCGTCGTTTGCCCGCTTGGCGAAGTGCTGATCCACCCCGAATTCACCGCGATAGCCGGTGCGCTCCAGCGCAGCCTGGGTCAGGGTGATGGCGGCAAACCAGGGGCGCAGCGGTGCCAGCATGGCCTCGGTCAGGCCGTTCTGGCCGGCGGCGATCAGGGTGCGCCGGTAGAGATCCATGGGCAGGTGATCCTTGAGGGTCTTGCCATCCACCAGCCGGGTGATGGCTCCCATCTCCTGCCACTGCGCCTGGCTGATGTGGGTCATGTCGACCTCCATCACCAGGGCGCGACTCTGCTGCCAGGCGCGCTCGACGGGATCCGGCAGGGGATAGAGGGAGGGCTTGCCCGCGTGGATGGAACCCAGCAACCAGTGCTGCTCATTGCCCTTGCTGATGCGATAGAAGGCCGGATCGGCAAAGGCGTTCAGCGGCAGCAGCAGCCAAAGCAGTAAGGAAAGCAGCGTGCGATGGAATCTCATGAGGCACCTTATGTGAGCGGGATGAGTGCTCTATGATAAGTCCTCATTTGTCACAGCCAAGAGGTTTCCCATGCCCCACCTTCGCTTTCGGGCAGTTTCTGTCGACACCCTGCAGCAGATAAGCAGGCCCCTGCTGGCGGATCTCTGCGCCCTGACTGGCGGCAAGCCGGAGTTCGTCACCCTGGAGTGTGTCGACAGCATCCAGGTGAGAAATGGCGAGCGAGAGGCCGGTTTCCCCTTCGTGGAGCTGGTCTGGTTCGAGCGCCCGCAAGAGCTGCAGGATGCCGCCGCCGCCCTCATCACCCGCCACCTCAAGGCGGTGCTGGGGGAGCAGACCTATGTGGTGGTGCAGGTGCTGCCCATCGTCAAGAGCGCCTACTACAGCAACGGCCAGCATTATTGAGCGTGAGTGGAGAGCCTTGCTGAAACAGTTGCTGTCCAGATGGTCAAATCCAGGTACGACAGCAAGGGCCAGCACTATTGATCAGATGCTGGCGTTCGGGCGGGGATCCGTTCCCGCCGTGGATCACACCGACTTGCCGAGGATCCGGTCAAGCCAGCGGCTCGGCAACAGGCGGCGCAATATGCTGAACAGCCTGGTGGGCAGGGTGACTGGGTAGCGGTGCTTGGGACGCTTGCTCTGCAGCGCGTGCAGCAGCGGCGGTATGCAGGCCTCGCTCGGCAGGGTGAAGCCGCTGGTGGACCCCTCTTTCTCCAGCCGGGTCAGGGTCTGGCGATAGGCCCCCTGATGGCGGCTCTGGGCCGGATCTATGTGGCGCACGAAGGCGTCACGGGCATTGGCGCGAAACCGGGTGTCGATGGGGCCTGGCTCTATCAGGCTGATGTGCACGCCGCTGCCCTCGAGCTCGAGGCGCAGGGTGTCGGTGTAGCCTTCCAGTGCGAACTTGCTGGCGTTGTAGGCGCCGCGATACTTCATGGCCACCAGGCCAAGCACAGAGCTGTTCTGCACTATCCGCCCCTCACCCACGGCCAGCATGGCCGGCAGCACCTGACGAATGAGATGGTGCCAGCCAAACAGATTGGTGTTGAATTGCGCCTTGAGCGCCTCCGTCGGCAAGTCTTCCAGCGCGCCGGGTTGGCCGTAGGCGCCGTTGTTGAAGAGCCCGAACAGGCGTCCCCCGGCCAGCGCCAGCGCCTCTGCCGCCCCCCGCTCTATGCTGGCGGTGTCCGCCAGATCCAGCTGCACAGCCAAGAGACCCTGCTGTTGCAACTGGGCGACATCCTCGACCTTGCGGGCGGAGGCGATCACGGTGAAACCGTGGGCGCCGAGCGCCTTGGCGGCGGCGAGGCCGATGCCGCTGGAGCAGCCGGTGATAAGCACGAAGGGGTGGGGCATGAAGATCATCCTGATTGGCGGCTAGCACAGGGCCGAAGTAGGCATGGTAGCCCGAGCGCCACCAAAAACAAAACCGGGCCACGTGGCCCGGTTTTCGGTCAGAACAGATGCCTGATTACATGATGGTGAACGGCATGATGATGTGGAACTTGACGTCATGCTCGGAGCTGAACATGTTCGGGTAGTACCAGCTGCCCTTGTCGTCCTGCTCGTTGTTGTAATCGGTGTAGTGCAGCTTGAACAGAGTGCCCTTCAGCTTGCCATCCTGCACCGTGTACATGACGTCGAAGTTGACGGCCCACTCTTTGCCCGGCTCCAGGGTGCCGTCGCCATTGTTGGCATCCCAACCGTAGGCACCGGAGACACCAGCGGCCCAGCCCGGAGCACCGACCAGATCATCCAGGGTACGAGTGGTACCGAAGAAGACGGCCTTCTCTTCGTTGTGGTTCCAGTCTGAGCGGGAATCCCACCAGATCTCGTTCGCACCCTGGGAGTTGCCGTAGCCGCGGGTCAGACGGGGCAGGTAGTTGCCCAGATCCCCTTCGGCCTTGGTGTACATACCTTCCAGGCGGAAGGAGTAGGGACCGGCTGCCCAGCTTGCGGTCAGGGCTTGTTGCCATGCCAGACCGTCATAGTCTTCGTTCTCGGTGTCGGAACCGTAGAACTGGTAGCTGGTGTTCAGGCCACCCAGCACGTCAAACTTGTGAGCCAGCTTGAAGTGGTAGCTGTCCATGTAGCCTTCGGCTTGACCGAAGCCACCTGTGATGGCGGTGCCGTCTTCGAAGGTGTAACGGGCGGCCAGACCGTGGATGTAGTCGATCTTGTTCGCATCGGTGAAGGGATCGCTGGCATAGGGGCTGCTCTTGGAGAAGCCGGCTGTGTTCTTGAACCAGGGCGCCTTGTACTCGTCGGCGATGGCGTAGGTCAGGTAGAGGCCACCGAAGTTGCCCTCGATCTGGCCACCACGGTAGGTACCGGGTTGATAGGACCAGTTGACGCCTATGATGCCGGGTACATACAGCTGGGTGTAACCACCCTTGGCGGTGACAGAGTCACCGAACTTGAGCTTCAGGGCGGCGGTGGAGAGGCTGAAGCCATTCTCGGGAACACCGTCACCACCTGAACCCCACTGGTCGCCCCAGAAGGAGAATTCGTTCTCTTCGTTGACGCCATTGCTCTCGTCAACGGCCAGGTCATAGGCGCCAAAGCCGCCGACATCCAGCCCGACCATGCCCCAGGCATAACCGGAGTTGTAGTTCAGGGCCGCCTGGGTGGTGGCATGGCTCAGGTTGGAGTGGTATTTGCCATCCTGACCCGGACCGGCCTGGACGCGATCACGCTCACGCTGGAAGTAGAACAGGCCGCCTGTCAGCTTGCCTTCGTCGATGAAGGCTTCATAGGACTTGCCATATTCCGGGCTCATCATGTCTTGAGCCGCGGATGCCATGCCGGGGGCGAGCAGCGCCGCAACCACGGCGGCACTCAAAGAGGCGCGCTTGAAGATCACTTTTTCCATTTGTTATTGCTCCTGATTTTATGGACTTAGCTTTTTTTTCCGGCAGTCAGGCAGAGGCCCGCCGCTCGGTATTGGCATTGCAATCAACACCCCGCAGGGCAAAAAGAAACTGTTCTGTGTTGTGCCCGTCTGCCCGGACGCCTTGGCGCATCACTGAAGGGCAATCTGCATCTTTACAGTCATTATTTTTTAGGTCTCGATCCTTGGCGATCTGACACCACCAAGAGTACGTTCGCGGTGCGAAATATCAACCGGAAGTTCCCGCCAAGTTTCAAAAATATGACCGAGTGCAAAGAATCATGATTCTTGGTGTGGGCACTCTCAGCCCGCTCATGTCGGTAATGAGAGCGTTTTCAGGTGGTTTTTTCCGTTTAGCTGGGGGGATCTTGGCGCGGAAGCAGAACTTTCTTTGTTAACCCGACGGCAACATATAATTTTGTGTCACAAAAAAAGATATCCGCACCTGCCGGGGCGGCGCCCTCTGGCCGGGCGGCGTCGAGCCGACTCCATGGCAGGGGGTCACCGCATCCGGCAGGGCAGCGCGGGGGCGGACTTGAATGAGGGCATATGAAGGGGTTGGCCCGGCGCAAACAGAGGCGCCGGGCCTGATGAGGGGCGGGTGACTCAGGCCTGGCTCAGGATCCGGGGGATCTGCTGGGCCTGGTGGTGGATGTGCTCCGACACTTGCACCGAGAGGCGGCTGCCCTGGCGGGCGTGCTGGCTGATGCGGCCGATGAGGGCGGCGAAGCTGGCCAGCCTGTGCTCCTGGCTCCTGGCGTTGTCGGCCCCCTGCAGGGCGATGACGGCTGTGCTGCGCGCCATCTCCCGCACCGTCTGGGTGGTCTGGCGCAGCTGTTCGGCCTGCTGGCGCTGCCCGGCGGCTTCTGTCGTGATGCGGGTCAGTACAGTGGCGAGCTGATCCCCCGCCTGGGTGAGGCTGGCCAGGATCTCGGTGATCTGGCCGAGGGAGCGCTGGGTGTCGGCGGAGAGGTGGCGCACCTCGTCGGCTACGACCGCGAAGCCGCGTCCCTGCTCGCCGGCGCGGGCCGCCTCGATGGCGGCGTTGAGCGCCAGCAGGTTGGTCTGCTGGGAGATGTGGCCGATGACATCGACGATGGCGGTCACATCCTCCACCGAGCGGGTCAGCTGGGCCAGGGCGCCGCTGCTCTCGTCGATGGCGAGGCCGGTCTGGGCGGTGGCTGCCAGCATGCCCCCCACCAGCAGCTCGCTCTGGCTCATGGAGTGCTCGTTGTGCTGGGCGTGCTCCGCTATCTCGGCGGCGACCTGGTGTACCTCGCTGGCGAGCTGATTGAGCTCCTGCATCATGGTGTCGCTCTCATCCACCGCCTGCTCTGTGGTGCGGGTGCTGTGATGGATCTCCTGCACCTGCGCCACCATCTCCTGCAGGCTGGAGGAGATGCTGGAGAGCTGGCCCGCCTTCTGCTGCTGATCCTGCTGCAGGCGCTGGATCAGGCGGTTGTAGCTCGCGACTATGTCGGCCAGCTCGTTGCGCTCGCGCCCCGTTGCCAGCAACTGGGCCTGACCTGTGGCATCGAGCTGCAGGAAGGCCGCCCGCAGTCGCAGCAGGGGCCTGACCAGCCAGCGGCGCTGCACCAGGGCAAACAGCAGGGCGACCACCACCAGGCAGAGCGCCAGGGAGCCGAGTATGGTGGCGAGCTCCCGGTTCATGGTCTGGCGGGCGGCGGCGAGCCGCTCCCCCAGCTGCTCACCGGCCTGCAGCAGCTGCGTGATGTCCTGCTGCACCATCTGGCGCGCCAGCTGCTGCTGTTGCAGCGCCTTGCGGCTGCTCTCCAGCTCCTGGGGATAGCGTTTGAGCAGTGAGACCAGCTCGGCTTTGGGTTGTTCCCCCAGCTCCTTGCGCACCGGCTCTCCCAGGGTGAACTCATCGGCGGCGGCCTCCTCGAAGAGATTCAGGCTCGGCAGGGCCGCCAGCGCGTCCGCCTGTTTTTGCAGGGCAGAGAGTTCGAACTGCAATCCTTCGAGGCGCTTGGCGCTGGCCTGCTCCATGTAGTTCTGGCGCTGGTGGGCGAGGGCAGGCAGGGTCGCCAGTATGTCGGCGGCCCCCTGGCGATAGGCCTCGGCGCTGGCCGGAACCTGATCTGCCCCCTGCTGGCCGTAACGCAGCAGCGCCCGGGCCTGGGTGGTCAGCTCGTTCTCGGCGTTTTGCAGCAGCCACTGGCTGTTGCCGGAGAGCTTGCCCGCCGCCAGGTAGTCCCCCTCGATGCGCGCTCCCATCTGCTCGAGCCGGGCGTGCAGCGGACCGGCTTGCTGCCCGTCCAGCTGCGCCAGCAGCGCGAGCGCCTGCTGACGCACACCCTGGGCCTCGGCCAGGCGCAGGGGATCGCCGCTGCCAAGGTAGTCGCGAAGGGCCCCCTGCAGGGGGCCGCTCAGTTGTTGTTGCAGGCGCTCCTGCTGGCGCTGGGCCTGTTCGGCTCGATTGAACTGCTGCCAGCCGTGAAACAGGGCGGCGGCCTGAACGCCGGCCACCAGCAGCAGTACCAGGGAGGAGAGGGAGGCATAATGGGCAATTTTCACATCTGAGTCCTGCTTGAAGCACGCAATGGGCGTGAGCTTAAGCAGGGGAGATGGCGTTTTTATGACAGCGGTTGCGCCGCTTTGCGGCTCCCGGGCGTCTTCACCAGCAAACCGAGCAGGGCACCGCCCATGATGAGTGCTCCCGCCAGCAGGTGGCGCGGGGTGAGCTGCTCACCGTTGAGCCAGACCAGCAGCAGGGTGCTCAGCAAGGGGGTGAGGTAGGCCAGGGCCCCGATGCGGCGCGGATCCCCGTCCCGCAGCGCCAGATACCAGGTGACGAAGGCGGCCCCCATGGGACCGAGGGCCAGCCCGGCGATGAGCAGCCAGTCCCCCTGGGGGATATGGGCGAGGGGCAGCGGCCCCTCCAGCCCCCAGGCGAGCAGCAGGGCCAGGAGCCCCGCGGGCAGGCAGGCGGCCGCCGTGACCACGGCGGGGGCGGGGGGCAGGCGGCGGGAGAGCACTGAATAGGCGCCCCAGACGATGGCGGCGCCGAGCGCCAGCAGGTAGCCCGGCAGATGGGCCTGCTGCAGTTGTAGCTTGCCGTCCACCATCACCAGCACCGAACCGGCGAGGCCCAGGGCCCCGGCCAGCAGATGGTGCAGGCGCAAGGGGTGGCCCGGCAGCAGCAATGGGGTGAACAAGATGATGCACAGGGGCCAGAGGTAGTTGATGAGGTTCGCCTCCAGCACGGGGGCATGGCGAAAGCTCATGAACAGCAGCAGGTGATAGAGCAAGAGGGCTGTGATGGTCACCAGCCAGGTGACGGGCCTCGCCCGCCACTGGCGCCAGAACGGCAGTGTGCCCGCGCCGCAGAAGAAGAGCACCAGCCCTACCAGCACCAGGGGCGAGACGCTGGTGATCCGGGAGGTGAGGGCCGCGAGCGAGGCCCACAGCAAGATGGTGAGCAGCGCAAAACCGGTGGACTTGTCCCACCAGGAAGAAGCAGACATCCAACACTCCTTTGCAAGATGAATAAAAAAAGAGGGCCAGTCTAGCAGACTGGCCCTGGTCACACAGCGTTGCCGTGCCGCCGTTATGACTCCCTGCTCGGCACTACGCTGGCCGCCGGGGTCAGGGACTGGCCCCTGACGTACCAGACGATGAGCGCCAGCACCAGCAGCGGCAGCACGGGGTCGAACCAGGTGCCGCCGGAGCCGAACACCAGGTTCAGCAGGGCGACGCCGGTGCCGCCTATGGCCCAGGCTATGGTGGTGGGGATGGACCAGACGATCATCTGCTGCTTGACGTCCGAGATCCCCATCATGCGGTTGACCACCCAGAACAGGCTGTCGTTGAAGTAGCCGAAGAAGAGCGACCCCATGGTGGCAGCCTGGGCGGCCAGCAGCATGTTGACCCCGGGGATCTGCGCCAGTATGGGGGCCGAGATGGAGGCCGCCGTCACCATGGCCACAGTGCCGGATCCCTGGATGAGGCGCACCAGGGTCGCCACTATGAAGGGGATCAGTATGGGGGAGATGGGCAGCTGGGCTATCTGCTCGGCGAGCTGCTGGCCCGCGCCGCTGTCACGGAGCACGGCACCCAGAGCGCCCCCTGCCCCTGTCACCAGCAGTATGATGCCGGCCGATTGCAGCCCCTCTTCCAGCCGGGCGGCGGTGGCGTGTCTGTCCATGTGCGGCACTAGCGTATAGACCGCCAGCAGCACGCTGATGGCGAGCGCTATGATGGGGGTGCCGATGAAGTTGACGCCCTGCACCAGGGGGTTCTCCATCAGGCCGCCCATGCCCTCCAGGGTGGCGAGAGTGGTGAAGATGGCCTTGACGAAGATCAGCACTATGGGCACCAGGATCGGCAGCAGCGACAGGGTCAGGCTCGGCAGACTCTTGCCCTCCTTCTCCTTGATGTACTGCTCGTAGGTGGACTGCAGCTCATCCGGGGTCTGGGCGGCCTTGGCGCCGAACTCGGGGTACTTCTTGTCGAGCCACTGGGCGTAGAAGACGATGCCGAGCACGCAGGGGATGGCCAGGGCCATGCCCATCAGCAGCATGGCGCCTATGTCCACGCCGAACAGACCGGCGACGCCGAGCGGCCCCGGGGTCGGCGGCACCGTATGGTGGGTCACCACCAGGCCTCCCGCCAGGGCGACCCCCAGGGTCAGGATGGAGCGCTTGCCGCTTTTTGCCAGCGCCTTGGCCACCGGATAGAGGATGACGAAGGCGGAATCCACGAAGATGGGGATGCTGACGATGTAGCCGGTGATGGCCAGGGCCCACTCTTCACGGCGCTTGCCGAGCCACTTGATGAAGCTGTAGGCGATCTGCTCTGCGGCCCCCGACACCTCCAGCAGGCGGCCCATCATGACCCCGAGGCCGATGACGATGCCGATGCTGCCGAGGGTGGAGCCAAAGCCCTGGGTGATGACGGTGAGGGTCTTGTCTATGGTCATGCCGCCAGTGATGCCTGCGATGCAGGCCGCCGCCAGCATGGCGATCAGGGCGTGCACCCGGGTGCGGACCACCAGGAATACCAGTACGAAGACGGCGATGACCAGGCCGATGATGGGGGTAGGGATGTCGCTCATGATGCCTCCTGCATGTCATGGGTGATGAAACTGTCGATGATGTCGGCAAAGGTCCTGTCTGCCACGAAGCCGAGGGCGCTGGCGCGCTGGTTGTCGATGCGCCCCGGCCAGCTTGCGACTATGCGCTCGACGGCCGGGTCGGCGGCAAACTGCACCCTATCCCGGGCCCCCTGACCACCGGCCTTGGCGAGGGTCTCCAGCATCTCGCCGACGGTCACGCTGATGCCGGGCAGGTTTACGCTGCGCCAGTCGCCGGTGGTGGGGAGTCTGGCCGCCAGCAGGAAGTTCGCGACTACGGTGGCGGGGCTCGAGAGCCAGAGGCGCAGATCCGGGCTCACCGGGCAGATGGCGTTCTCACCCTGCAGCGGCTCGCGGATGATGCTGCTGACGAACGACGAGGCCGCCCGGTTCGGTTTGCCCGGCCGCACGCAGATGGTGGGCAGGCGCAGCACTAGGCCATCCACATAGCCCTTGCGGCTGTAGTCGTTGACCAAGAGCTCCCCCATGGCCTTCTGGGCGCCATAGGAGGAGGTCGGGGTCAGCGCAGTGCCGTCGTCCACCAGGGCGGGCAGTGAGCCGCCGTAGACCGCCAGCGAGCTGGTGAAGATGAAACGGATGCCGGGTCTGGTGTGGCGGCAGGCCTCCAGCAGGGTGCGGGTGGTGTCCAGGTTGACCTTCCAGCCGAGATCGAAGTCCTGCTCCGCATGGCTGCTGACGATGGCCGCCAGGTGGTAGACCACGGCGGTCCGCTCGGTGATCAGGGACTCGGCGACCCCGGGCTCGGTGAGGTCGGCCTGGAGGCAACGCACCCTGGGGTCCGCCATGGGGGCCTGCGGCTGCTGTATGTCCACCAGCAGCAGCTCGGTGAAGGGTTGTGTGCTCTGCAGCAGGGCCCGGGCCAGTTTCTGGCCCAGGAAGCCACCGCCGCCGGTGATGATGATCTGCATCTCGTTATCCTCAGACTCGTTCATGTGTAGGGTGTCGTCGTTGTTATTGTTGTGTGAGCCAGCCCAGCCCTTCCCGGGTGCCGGCTCTGGGGTTGTATTCGCAGCCTATCCAGTCGTGGTAGCCCGCCTGCGCCAGCACCTTGAACAGGTGGGGATAGGCAAGCTCCCCCTCGTCCGGCTCGTGGCGATCCGGCACCGAGGCTATCTGGACGTGGCCTATGGCCTGGCCCAGCTTGCCGATGAGGCGGGTGAGATCCCCGTCCATGATCTGGGCGTGGTAGAGGTCGAGCTGCACCCCCACGTTGGGCCTGTCTATCTCCTGCACCAGGGCCAGGGCGTCGAGCTGATGGGCCAGAAAATAGCCGGGCACATCCCTATCGTTGAGAGGCTCGAGCAGCACCCGGATGCCGTCCGCTGCCAGGAAATCGGCGGCGAAGCGGATGTTGTCGACCAGGGTCTGGCGGTGGGCCGAGAGGCTATGAGCGGGGTCCACTATGCCGCTCATGGCGTGCACCTTGGTGCAGCCGAGCGCCAAGGCGTAGTCACGCACGGTTGGCAGGTGGGCGCGAAACTCCGCTTCCCGCCCCGGGATGGCGGCCATGCCGCGCTCCCCCGCCCCCCAGTTGCCCGGCGGCATGTTGAACAGGGCCTGGGAGAGGCCGTGCTCGCGCAAGCGGCGGCCCAGCTCGGCGGCAGGCCACTCGTAGGGGAAGAGAAACTCCACCGCGGCGAAGCCTGCCTCGCGGGCGGCGGCGAAGCGCTCCAGGAATGGCAGCTCGTTAAATAGCATGGTGAGATTGGCGGCAAACTTGCTCATGGTTTCAGGCTCCTCAATTCGGTGATCTCGGGTTCGCTCAGGTAGCGGATGGACTGGCCATGGAGCATCAGCGCCAGGCGCGCCGTCTCCTCCAGCTCCTCCATGTTGTTGACCGCATCCACCAGATCCTTGCCCGTCACCACGGGGCCGTGGTTGGCCAGCAGGAAGGCGTTGCCTTCGGGGGCGCGGCGCCCCAGCTCCTCGGCGATGCGGGCATCCCCCGGCTTGTAGTAGGGGATGAGCGGCAACTGGCCGACCCGCATCACGTAGTAGGGGGTGAAGGGGCGGATGACGTTGGCCGGATCCAGCCCTTCCAGGCAGGAGAGGGCGGTCAGGTGGGTGCAGTGCAGGTGCACCACGGCCCGGCAGTTTGGATTGTTGTGGTAGATGGCGAGGTGGAAGGCCACCTCCTTGGAGGGACGATCACCCCCCAGGTGCTCCCCCTGCAGGTTGACGTGAGAGAGCCTGTCGGCGCTCAGACGCCCCAGGCAGGAGCCGGTGGGGGTGGCGATCAGGGTGCCGTCCGGCAGCAGGGCGGAGAGGTTGCCGGCGCCCCCGGTGGCATAGCCACGCTGGAAGAGGGAGGCCCCCAGCATCACCATGGTGTCGCGCAATGCCTGTTCAGTCATGGAAGTACTCCTGAGCCTTGTCGAAGAAATCCTCATCCCCGAAGTTCCCCGACTTGAGCGCCAGGGAGAGGGGGGCGTCTATGGCCCGCACCCAGGGCACTCCGGGGGCGATTTGCGGGCCTATGTGGAACGCCTTGACGCCGAGGGCCTGGGTGATCCGGCTGGAGGTCTCGCCGCCGGCGATGATGAAGCCGTCCACCCCTGTGCCCTGCAGCCGCTGGGCGAGGCGGGCAAAGCAGTGCTCCACGGCGTCGCTGGCCGCTTGCTGGCCGTGGCTCTCCTGAATGCGGGCCAGCTCCCCCGGGCTGGTAGTGGCGTACACCAGCGGCGCCGGGGTGAGGGGCTGGGCCAGCACCCACTGGGCCAGCTCGGCCGGGTAGTCGGCATCCTCGAGGCAGCGTGCCACGTCCAGCGCCAGCGCAGGGGCATGCTGGCGATAGCGGGCCACCTGGCGGTTGGTCATCTCGGAGCAGGAGCCCGACAGCACCACGGCGCGCGAGCCTCTGGGCCAACCCGCCTCGCGGGCACCCTGCAGATCACCGCTCCCAAGCTGGCGGGCCAGACCGATGGCGAGGCCGGAGCCGCCAGTCACCAGGGGCATGTCGAGGGCGGCGGTGGCGATGTCAAGCAGGTGCTGCTCGGTCAGGGTGTCGACCACGGCGTAGCGCACGCCATCCTCTGCCAGCTGCTCAAAGGCCCCTGCAATGGCGGCGGCCCCCTTGTCTATGGTGGCAAACGGCACCAGACCGGCGCGGCCTTGGGCCTGCCCCTCCATCAGCCTGAGCAAGTTGCTGTCCTGCATGGGGGTGATGGGGTGGTGTCGCATGCCGGACTCGGCGAGCGGCAGGGCCCCCACGAAGAGGTTGCCCTGATAGACGGTGCGACCGTTCACCGGCAGGGCCGGGCAGATCAGGGTGAAGTCCTGGCCAAGCGCCGCCAGCAGGGCGTCGGTCACCGGCCCTATGTTGCCCGCCGCCGTGCTGTCGAAGGTGGAGCAGTACTTCTGGTAGATGCGCGGGCAGCCGCGCGCCTGGAACCAGGCCAGGGCCGCCAGGGAGTCGCGCACCGCTTCGCCCGCCGGGCAGGATCGACTCTTGAGGCTGATCACCACGGCGTCGACCCGGGGCAGATCGCCGTCGTGCTGCGGCACGCCGGAGAGTTGCAGGGTGGAGAGGCCGTTCTCCACCAGGAAGCCGGCGATATCGGTGGCGCCGGTGAAGTCGTCTGCGATGACACCGAGTTTCATGGCCGCTCCTCCTGACCCGGTAGGGTGATGCCGGAGAACGTCTTGATGACGGCGCTGTCATCTTCCAGGCCGTGCCCCGCGTTGCTGGCGCTGAGGAACATGTTGAGGGCGGTGCTCGCGAGCGGCAGCGGGAAGCGCAGCGCCTTGGCGGTGTCCGCCACCAGGGTGAGATCCTTGACGAAGATGTCCACCGCGGAGCGGGCCTGGTAGTCGCCGGTCAGTACCCGGGGCATGCGGTTTTCAAACATCCAGGAGTTGCCGGCGGCATGGGTGACCACGTCATACATGAGATCCAGCGGCACGCCAGCCCGGCTGGCGAGCGCCATGGCCTCGGCCGCGACAGCTATATGCACCCCGGCCAGCAGCTGGTGGATGATCTTGACCGTGCTGCCCTGGCCCGGCTCGCTGCCGACCCGATACAGCTTGCCGGCCACCGCATCCAGCACAGGGGCCAACTTGTCGAAGGCGGCGTCTGAGCCTGCGGCCATCACCGTCATCTCCCCCGCGTCGGCCTTGATGGCGCCACCGGAGACAGGGGCATCCAGCATCGGTAGCCCGAGCTGTGCCAGCTCGGCGGCCAGGGAACTCGCCTCCTCGGCCGCTATGGTGGAGGAGACCATGATGGCGGTGCCCGGTTTGAGGTGGCGGGCCAACCCCTCTTCGCCGAGCAGTATGCGGCGCACCTGAGTAGCGTTGACTACCAGCAGCAGCACGGCGTCCAGGGTCTCGGCCAGGGGGCGGGCATCGGCCATGACGGCGGCGGCACCGGCCTGTTGCAGCTGGCTGCGGGCCTGCTCGCTGAGATCTATGCCGTAGGTGGTGAGTCCGGCCCGCAGGCAGGAGCGGGCGGCGCCCATGCCCATGGCGCCAAGGCCGATGACGGCGACATGATAGGAAGTGCTCATCTCGTGATTCCTCGATAACGACTGATGAGCCGATAGTAGAGGCTTGTGGCGGTGAAATATCAGGCAGGTGTCACAAAAAATAACTTAAGGTGTGTTAATTTTTGTTATTTAAGCAGATTAAGATTCTTTTGAATCAAGTTTTGATACTTATTGTGTGAATAAATGTGATTTGTGAGCCCCTTCGAGGTTATTTATCATTTTTTACCAGATCACTGGGGTAGAATGGCGCCTCTTTTCCCCGAGGGGCGAGCCAAGATGATTCCCGTAGAGCGACAGCAACGTATCCTGCAACTGCTGGCAGAGCGCGGCGTGGTCAGCATAGTGGAGCTGACCGAGTGGTTGCAGGTCTCCCACATGACCATCAGACGCGACATCCAGAAACTGGAGGAGCAGGGGCGGGTGCTATCCGTCTCGGGCGGAGTCAGTCTCTCCCAGCGGATCAAGAGCGAGCCCTCCCACGCCACCAAGCGCAGCCTGATGCAGGGGGCCAAGCTGGCCATAGCCCGGCTGGCCGCCGACCAGGTGGCCGAGGGCAGCACAGTCTACCTGGACGCCGGCACCACCTCCCTGGAGCTGGCCCGCGAGCTGGCGCTGCGGGAAGATCTGATGATAGTGACCAACGACTTCATGGTCTGTGCCTACCTCATCGAGCACGGCCGCTGCCGCCTCTATCACACCGGTGGCCAGGTGATCCGCGAGAACCAGTCCTGCGCCGGGGAGGCCACTGCCCACTTCCTGCGCAACCTGCACCTGGACATCGCCTTCCTGTCCGCCTCCTCCTGGGACGGGCAGGGGATCTCGACCCCGAGCGAGCAGAAGGTGCCGGTGAAGCGGGCCGTGGTGGAGTCGGCGGCGAGCCGCATCCTCATCTGCGACTCGTCCAAATATGGCAAGGTCGGCACCTTCAACGTGGTGGGCTGGGATGCGATCGATCAGGTGATCACCGACGAGCAGTTGCCACAGAGCGCCCGGGAGGCGCTGGCCCAGCACGGGGTCAGGGTGACCATGGCACCGCTGGCCAGCTTGGCGTCCGGCGTCGAGTGACGTTGCCAGCCTGCGGTTGTCACTCTTTGCCGGCCTGAGACTCGCTCGTCAGGTTGGCGGAACCCTGGATCACCTCGCCCGCCTTCTCTATGTCCCGTCCCACCCCGTGAATGGTGTTGCAGCCCAGCAACCAGAGGCTGGCACAGAGCACCAGCAGGGTTCGATTCATGTTCATGCTTCCTCCTCGCCGGCGCCTGGTCCGGGGCCGGCCTCCATGTCATGGGGTCAGTTTGAGCAGGCGCCCCTTGCCTGAATCCGTCAGCAGATAGAGGGCGCCGTCCGCGCCTTCCCGTATGGTACGGATCCGCTCCCCCAGATCGGTCAGCAGCCGCTCCTCCGAGATGATCTTGTCCCCCGCGAGGCGAAGACGCAGCAAGGCTTGACCGCGCAGGGCACCGACCAGCAGATCTCCCTGCCACTCCTTGAACAGCTCCCCTTGGTAGAAGTGCATGCCCGAGGGGGCTATGGAGGGCACCCAGACCCAGATCGGCGGCGTCATGCCGGGGGCCTGGGTGCCAGAGCCTATCTTGCCGCCCCCGTACTCCTCGCCGAAGGTCACGACCGGCCAGCCGTAGTTGTGGCCCGGCAGTATGAGGTTGACCTCGTCCCCGCCCTGGGGGCCGTGCTCGTGGGCCCAGAATTGCTGGCTAACCGGGCGCAGGGCGGCGCCCTGCATGTTGCGATGGCCCAGGCTCCAGATCTCCGGCAGGGCCCCCGCCGTCTTGACGAAGGGGTTGTCGGCGGGCACCCGGCCATCCTTGTGCAGGCGCACCGTCTTGCCGAGGTGGTTGTCCAGCGTCTGGGCCCGCGCCCGCTCGCTGTAACGATCCCCCAGGGTGATGAAGAGGTAGCCGTCGTCGGTCAGCACCAGACGGGAGCCGAAGTGGGCGCCGCCGACCACCTTGGGCTGCTGGCGAAACAGCAGTTGCCAGTCGACGAGGGCGTCCTTTTGCAACCGGGCCCGGGCCACGGCAGTGCTGGCCCCGCCGTCGCCGGGTTCGCTGTAGCTGAGATACACCCAGCTCTCGTCGTCCAGGGCGAGATCGAGCAGGCCCCCCTGACCCTGATTGGCGATGGGGGGCAGACCCGAAATGACATGGCGCTCGCCCCCGGCGTCGATGCGAAGCAGGCGGCCCGGGCGCTCGCCAATCAGATAGCCACCTTCCGGTAGCAGAGCCAGCCCCCAGGGATGGTTGAGCCCCTCCACCAGTGGGGTCAGTGTCAGCGCCCGGAGCGGGCTCACCAGGCAGATCAGCAGCAGTACAAGCAGTCGCAACAAGGGGGATCTCCTCTTGGAAATGGGGAAGGCCGGCGGCGCAACGTCGCTGAAGTATAGGGGGTTGCCAACAGGCCAAGAGAGATGGCCCTGTCTGCGGGCCTTCCCTGTCGCGACGCTCAAGGCATTCAGCCCGACGCAAGGCGGTGCGCGTACACTTGATGGTGTGATGAGACATGGTCCGCACGCTTGGGCGAGCGGCCATGGTCATAGGTTGGCAGCGGTCTCTTGAGCGCCGGTGCAGCATCAGGGCCCATGGGGCCTGTGTTCATGGAGGATAAGATGTCATCACCCGCGTCGGCGCCAAGGCGCTCCCTGTCTGATCTGCTGGCCGGTGTCACGGCGGCGGCCGTCGTGCTGCCCAAGGCCATGGCCTATGCCAGCGTGGCCGGTTTACCGGTGGCCGTCGGTCTCTACACCGCCTTGGTGCCCATGTTGCTCTACGCCCTGCTGGGCTCCTCCCGGGTGCTCAGCGTCAGCTCCACCAGCACGCTGGCGATCCTGACCGCAACCCAGCTCGGGCTGGTGGTGCCGGATGGGGATCCCGGTCGGCTGCTCACCGTGACCGCCACCCTGACCCTGCTGGTGGGGGCCATGCTGATGCTGGCGGCGGTGCTGCGGCTCGGCTTCGTGGCCAACTTCATCTCCCTGCCGGTGCTGGTGGGATTCAAGAGCGGCATAGGGTTGGTGATCATCCTCGATCAGCTGCCCAAGCTGTTCGGGGTGCACATCCAGAAGGAGAACTTCTTCCTGGATCTCTACCACCTGGGTCAGGCCCTGCCCCAGAGCTCCTGGCTGACCCTGGTGGTTGCCCTCGTCACCCTGGTGGTGCTGGTGTTCATGGAGTGGCGCTTCCCCCATTCCCCCGCCCCCTTGCTGGGGGTGGGCATAGGCATCGCCCTGGTGTGGGGATTTGGCCTGAACGAGGCGGGTGTCGCCATCGTCGGCAGCATCCCCACCGGCTTGCCCGCCCTGACGATGCCGGACCTAACCCTGGTGTTGCAGCTGCTGCCGGGGGCGGCGGGCATAGCGCTGATGAGCTTCACCGAGACCATAGCCGCAGGGCGGGCCTTCGTGGGCAAGGAAGAACCCGAAATCAACCCGAACCGCGAGCTGGTGGCCACCGGGCTGGCCAACCTGGGGGGCGCCTTCTGCGGCAGCATGCCGGCGGGGGGCGGCACCTCCCAGACCGCCGTGGTGCGCTCCGTCGGGGGACTTAGCCAGTGGGCCTCCGCCGTCACCGCCGCTATGGCGCTGGCCACCATGATCTTCCTCGCCCCGCTGCTCTCCTGGCTGCCGAGCGCCACCCTGGCGGTGGTGGTCATCGTCTATTCGGTGGGGCTCATCCAGCCGGGGGAGTTTCGCAAGATAGGGCAAATTCGCATGATGGAGTTTCGCTGGGCCGCCATCGCCTGCCTGGGGGTGCTGCTGTTTGGCACCCTGGAGGGGATAGTGGTCGCCATCCTGGCCTCCCTGCTGGGGCTCGCCAGCCAGACGGCGCAGCCGCCCGTCTATGTGATTGGCCGAAAACCCGGAGAGGATGTGCTGAGGCCGCTGGCCGCACGCCATCCCGATGACGAGACGATCCCTGGCCTGCTTATTCTGCGGCCTGAGGGGCGCCTCTTCTTCATCAATGTGCAGCATGTGGCGGCCCGGATCCGCGAACTGATCGAGACTCACCAGCCCGAGGTGGTGGTGGTGGACATGAGTCGGGTACAGGACGTGGAGTACTCGGCGCTGATGATGCTGATGGAGGGGGAGCAGCAGGCGCGCGCCAGGGGCGTCACCCTCTGGCTGGCCGGGCTCAATCCCGGGGTGCTCGAGAATGTGCGCCGCAGCGGGCTGGCCGACCAGCTGGGAGAGAGCCGCATGCTGTTCAATGCCAGGGCGGCGATCCGCCAGTATCAGCAGAGCAGAGAGTGAGGGAGCAGGGCAAGGGGTGAGCCAGAGGTTCCCCAATGTCCTGTTCAATGTCAGGGCGGCCATCCGCCAATATCAGCAGAGCAGGGGGTGAGAGAGCAGGGGGCGAGCCAGAGGCCCCCCCCCCCTTGATGGTGATCAGAAGAGTTCCGGGATCACCCTGAACGGGTGCTCCGAGGCCTTGACCTTGCCAATCTTGCGCTTGGGCAGCTTGACCGGCTCGGCCGGCAGCTCCTCGTAGGGGATGTGGCTCAGCAGGTGGGAGATGATGTTGAGCCGCACCCGCTTCTTGTCCTCGGAGCGGGCCAGGAACCAGGGGGCCCAGGCGGTATCGGTGGCGGTGAACATGGCATCCCGCGCCCGGGTGTAGTCATCCCAGCGATCGAAGGACTTGATGTCCATGGGGGATAGCTTCCAGATCTTGCGCCCATCGTCGATGCGATCCCGCAGCCGTCGCTCCTGCTCCTCCGGCGTCACCTCCAGCCAGTACTTCAGCAATATGATGCCAGAGTCGACCATGGCCTGTTCCACCATGGGGGCCCCTGCCAGGAATTTGTCGCTCGCCTCCTGGCTGCAAAAGCCCATGACGCGCTCCACCCCGGCCCTGTTGTACCAGCTGCGATCGAAGATGATGATCTCGCCCGCCGCCGGCAGGTGGGGGATATAGCGCTGGAAATAGAGCTGGCTCTTCTCCCGCTCTGTGGGGGCCGGCAGCGCTATGACCCTGAATACCCGGGGGCTGACCCGCTCGGTGATCGCCTTGATGGTGCCCCCCTTGCCGGCGCCGTCGCGCCCCTCGAAGACGATGCAGACCTTGAGCCCCTTGTGCACCACCCATTGCTGCAGCTTCACCAGCTCCACGTGCAGGCGACGCAGCTCCTTCTCGTATGCCTTGTTGCCAAGGGGCTTGGGCTCGGCGACTGGTACCGGCTGTTCAGCTTTGGATTTTTTTTTGCTAGCCATGATGTCCTTCTTGTTTCTCAAACGGATGAGGAGTGGCCGTCATCCTGAACGGCGCACTTCAAGCGTAGATGACGGCGCGCCGCTACCGGACACGGCAAGCACCTGGGATGATCGGGATCATGGTTGATGGGGCTCAATGTGATTGTTGGTGGCAGGGAAATATTGAAGAGGGAGCGGGACGCAGCCGCCATGGATGCAGGTGGCGAAGGCCGGGAGAAGGCCAGAAAGGATCAAGGGGTTGGCATCTTGCGATACCAACCCCTTGTTTTGTATGGCGTTCCCGACTGGAGTCGAACCAGTGGCCTGTCCCTTAGGAGGGGACCGCTCTATCCTGCTGAGCTACGGGAACCTTGTGGCGGGCATTATACAAGAAGCATTGTGCTTTTAAACCCTTGATTCCTATTCCAATACGGCCAGATCGCCGATTTGGACATTAAACGGCGAATATTTGTTCTGACTGCTGATGATGGCGCCATCCTCGAACACCTGCACCACCTCGAACAGGCCGTCGGCGGGGTTGCGCATCACCCTGGACTTGCCGTAGGGATCGATGAAGTCGGCGCTGTGCTGGACCCGGAACTGATCCCCGAGCTTGACCCCGTTGCGACGGCCCAGGCTGATGTGGGGGCCCCGTTCGTGCTGGGCGACGATGCGGGCGGTGACGGGGGCGCAGGCGAGCTCGGCGATGATGTCCTGGGCCGCCTCCTTCAGCTGGTAGCTCACCTCCTGGCCGTAGCTGGACTGCCAGAACTGGCCGCTGTTGCTGCCCACCAGATCCCGCTTGGAGAAGGTCCAGTTGGCGCGGCCCTGATACTCCTTGCGCCCGAGCAGGCTGCCGTTGATGCCGTCGAACAGGTAGAGCTGCATGCGGAAGTTGCGGATCGGGTCCTTATACCAGCTGGTCAGCTGGTTGCCCTGGGGCTCGAGGGAGAGATCGTCGATGCTGCCGAGCACCAGATACTGGCTGTCGGTGCGCAGGCTCAGGGCCTTGATCTCCTCGAGGGCGCTGCGATCTCCCTGCTGCAGGTGGAGCGGGTCTATACGCAGGTTCTCGTCCAGCCACTGGCGGGCGACCACCCCCTGGGGCGCCGCCGCCAGGGTCTCGAACAGGCGGCGGGAGAGATCCGCCGGCATGTCGTCGAGGGCACCGGTGCTCGCCTGATCCGGGTAGCGCATGCGCAGGCGCACCAGCGTCAAATCCTTGGCGTAGTGCTGGGTCTGGCAGATCTGGCGCTCAGCCTGGATGTCGGCCACTAGCGTGATGTACATGCGGCCGTTGCGCACCTCCTCGCGCTTGAGGCGGTACTGGCGAATGTCGCCGCCGGAGCGGATCTGGATCTGCTCCGAGCGCAGGCTGCCGTTTTCCAGGCGCTGGATGCTGGAGACGGACGCGCCGCTGGCCAGCAGGGCCTGACGCAGCGCATCCCGGGTCGCCTGCTCGCGGGCATAGACCTCGTCACCTCCCAGAATGGCGGCACTGCCCTGGGCCTCTATGAGCTCGGCGCGGGCCGACAGACTGGCCAGCAACAGGGTTGACAGCAGCACAACTTTCATAACGTACACCTTGAATAGATGAACCCCTCTTGCGCCCCAGGGGACGGGTGAGCGGCTTCATGGACACTGGCCTGGTTTGCACCGGGTGCGCAAATAAAAGCAAGATCCATGCCTTGTTCCGGCGAAAGAGTGCGCGGCTTGCCGCATTTCCCGGTCCCAGCCCCTTTATTGGCGCCGCCCAAGGCCCTCTGGCGGATCATCGGGTGATCCTTCGCGCATTCCCGTCTCAAGTGTTGGCCGCTGCGACCGATAACAAGTCAGGTGTAGATACAGGAACAGGTATCCATGAACAGAATTATCACGGCGCTGGCGGTTGCGCTGGCGCTGGCCGGCTGCGGCTCGGCCGACCCCATCAACCGGGATCAAGGGGATCCCCGGCAGGCGGCCAAGGGGATGGAGCTCAACTGGCTGGTGGCCCGCATGACGGATCAGCTGATGGAGCGCAAGTCTCTCACCACCCTGAGCGAGCCCATCGCCGTCGCCTCCTTCGTCGATCTCGACACCCTGAAAGACACCAACTGGATGGGTCTGCAGATAGAGGAGAGCTTCATCTACGAGCTGAACCGGCGCGGGGAAGTGGTGGTGGACTTCAAGACCACGGGCAGCATTCAAGTGACCCCCAGTGGCGACTTCGTGATGAGCCGCAACTACCGGGATCTCTCCGCCCGTCTGCCCATCTCCCGGATCCTGACCGGCACCTTCAGCCGCAATCAGCAGGGGATCCTGGTCAATGCCCGTATCATCGATCTGCGTACCAAGATGGTGGAGACCACGGCCCAGAGCCTGATCCCGCAACAATATCTGTCCGGCGCCAGCAACTCGTTTGGCCGGGCATCGGTCAACCGGGGTTACCTGATGCGGGGCGGCCAGAGCGCGTCCGGCCATCTGGTCAACCTGACCCCTTGATTTCTGAGGAGTAGACAGCCATGAGAATCCTGTTTGGCCTGATGATGGCCCTTTTGCTGACGGCATGCAGCGGCAACCGGGTGGTGAACTATGATGTGACCGAGAAGCCAGATGACTTCCCTGTACTCAAGGCGGTGGGCTACGCGGTGATAGACATCCAGCCCGGCCCCTCCCAGTCGGAGAAGATGCTGCAGGCGATCCGGGCGTCCAAGATGGATGCCTACCGGGAGCTGGCGGAGCAGCTCAACGGCCAGCAGGTGCGCGGCCAGAGCAGCTACAAGGACTTGACCCAGACCTCCAACTCCCTGGATGTGTCTGTGGCCGGCATGGTGCGCGGTGCCCGTGTGGTGGCGACTTATCCCCGCGGCAACACCTATGCCACCGAGCTGGAGCTCGATACCCGCAACCTCTATCACCTGAACCAGCTGATGGCCGGCCAGTTCTAGCGCCGGAAGCGGGACTCCATCCTCTATCACCCTGGTGGCAAGTTATGAACCAGCCGACAGGGGTAACAACAAGGCGAGCCATGGGCTCGCCTTGTTGTTGTCCGGGGGCCGGGTCGGCTGGGGGCAAGACCGGGGTTGGCAATCCGTCAGCTTGACTCTGGGGCCCGGTTGGCGGCCTGAGCCGTATACCTGGAGTGAATGCGTGAGGCTTGTCGTTCAGTTTTATCAAACGATTAGTCGGAGGGGCTGGGTGGCCGATGGCGGTAAATGTGGCTGTGGCGCCTCCTGCAGGAGTTGGGAGGCAGAAAAGAGAGAGGCGAGCCTGATGCTCGCCTCTTGCCGTTCGGGGTGGCTTAGCTGCCCATCAGTACCGGCGGCACTGCGGTCGGCTTGACGTCTTCGCTCGGGTAGCAGCCCAGCACCTTGACGTAGCGGGTGATCTTGGTCAGCTCCAGCAGGGCGGCCTGCATGGCCGGGGTCTGCAGGTTGGCGGAGACATCCAGATAGAACATCTCTTCCCAGGGATTGCCCTGCACCGGGCGGGATTCCAGCTTGGTCATGTTGATCTCGTGGCTGCGCAGCACCAGCAGCGCCTCCACCAGAGAACCCGGCTTCTGGGAGGTGGACATGATGAGGGTGGTCTTGGCCGGGATCTGCGGCGCCACGTCGATGGGCTTGCGCGCCACTACGATGAAGCGGCTGTAGTTCTCCTTCTGGTTGGCGAGCTGCTCGGCCAGCACGTCCAGCCCGTAGAGTTCGCCGCCGGCGGCGCTGCCGATGGCGGCCGCATCCGGGCTCCCCAGCTCCTTGACCTTCATCATGGCGCTGGAGGAGGAGTCGCAGATCTCGTGGCGCGCCCCTTCCAGCTTGCTCAGATAGTGGGAGCACTGCTGGAACACCTGGGGGTGGGCGTAGAAGGTCTTGATGCGGCCAAGCTCGGTCGGCACGGCGGTGAGGATGCAGTGCTCTATGGGGTAGGTCAGCTCACCGACGATGGAGAGGGTGGTGTGCTGCATCACGTCATACACCTCGTTGATGGAGCCCGAGCTGGTGTTCTCTATGGGCAGCACCCCGAAGGCGGCGCGCCCCGACTCCACGGTGTCCAGCACCTCGCGGAAGTTCTGGCAGTTCACCTCTATCACCTGATCCTTGTAGCGCGCCAGGTACTTGCGGGCGGCCAGGCTGGAGTAAGAGCCGCGCGGGCCCAGGTAGGCGACGCTGGTCATGGGCTCCTGCTGCTGGGGGTTGAGCAGGCTCTGCAGATAGGCCTGCTGGGAGAGCACCGAGTCTTCGATGATGGTGTGGTAGATGCGGGTGATGTACTGGGCATCCAGCCCGAGGGCACGCCCCTTCTGGATCAGGGCAACCAGCAGGTCCTGCTCCCGTTGGGTGTCGCGGATGGGACGGGGATTGGCCTGCTTGGCACGGGCAACCTCGATGCTGAGGGTCTTGCGCTTGGCCAGCAGGGCGAGCAGCTCCTGATCCAACTGGGTGATGTCTTGTCTGATCTCGTCGAGCGTAGCCATTGTGGTTCCCTATCCAAATCTTCTGTGGTGGTTGCTGCAAAAAAAAGCCTCCGCTGGGGGAGGCTCGATTCGTCTTTGCTTTCTGTTGATGCGACGACAGGGCCTTCCCTTATGAGGGCCGGATAAACGAGAAAGCAAAGAAGAATGTTGTGTGCATGATGTTGTCCTGAAGGTAACGTCATAACCATTAAGGGATTTGGCACGCCGATGCAAGTAAAACTTGCCCGGGGGCGTTGAACGGGGCAGGGTAGGTGGTCGGGATCCATGGCCGAATGAGTGCCACACCGGTCCCGTTTTTCTGGTCAATGAGAGGGGAGACGAGAGGATGGCGATTATCTTCGATCTGGGACGGGTGGTGGTGAGCTGGGACCCGGTTGGCATAGTGCGCTCGGTGCGGGGACCGGATGGCGCCGAGGCCCTGGCGGAGCTGCTGTTCAACCACCCCGACTGGCTGGAGGTGGACAGGGGCACCCTCTCCCTGCACGCCATGGCCCGCCAGGCAGAGGAGCGCACCGGCTTGCCTATGGCACAGAACCTCGCCATCTTGCAGGCGGTGCCCGCTTCTCTATTGCCGGATCCCGCCATGGTGGCGCTTATCGAGGCGCTGCACAGTGCCGGTCACCGGCTCTACGCCCTCTCCAACATGGGCCATGCCAGCATAGACTGGCTGGAGCAGCAGGAGTTCTGGCGCTTCTTCAGCGGCAAGGTGGTGTCGGCCCGGGTGCGGATGCTCAAGCCCGAGCCCGACATCTACCGCTATCTGCTGGTGTCGTTCGACCTCAAGGCTGGGGAGTGCTTCTTCATCGACGACAGCCCGGCCAATGTGGCGGCGGCCCGGGCGCTCGGCCTGCAGGGCATGGTGTTCACCGACGCCCCCGGATGCCGTCGGCAGCTGGTCGAGCAAGGATACTTGCCCGCCTGAGGGGGATAGGGCCCTTCGCCGGGCCCGGATAAAAGGGATCTGATTTGCATCTTGAGCGAATAAAGAACAACTTTGTCCCCATTCTTTAAGTGTCTATTCAGCTTTGTCATCGCAAAATAACATCCTATTCATCATCCGGAGCCGTTGTTATGGATGCCAATGTAGTCGCGCTGAATCGGGGATACGATCAGCTTTTTCAGGCCAGGGAACAGAGGCTCATCAATACCCTGGCCGGTTACGGCGAACTGCTTGTCTCCTTCTCCGGCCGACTGGAGTCCTGCTACAGCATGGATCTGTGCCGGGCCAGCGGGGTCCGCTTTCGGGCCATCACCCTGGACAACCCGACCCTCAGCCGCAAGGCGGTGGCCCGGGCCAAGCGCTATTGCAAGCACTACGGCATCGACCATCAGGTGATCAAGACCGACGAGATGATCTTCAGCGT
This sequence comes from Aeromonas sp. DSM 116730, assembly GCF_046581335.1. Taxonomy (NCBI): domain Bacteria; kingdom Pseudomonadati; phylum Pseudomonadota; class Gammaproteobacteria; order Aeromonadales; family Aeromonadaceae; genus Aeromonas; species Aeromonas sp. DSM 116730. The sequence continues at coordinate 988,331 of NZ_CP144265.1, forward strand.
GCACCTCGGCCACCTCGCCGAGGTGACGGATCCGGTGCGCTACCTCTGTCAGCAGCTCGAACACGATGACGGCCCCCCTATCCTGATGTCGGCCTCGGCGGAGGAGATGCGGGAGTATCTGCGGCGTTTTGACAGCGTGCCGGCCAATACCCTCTGGATCTTTGCCGAGCAGGGCATGACCAACCGGGACTTTCGCTATGGCTTCCACAAGCGCCAGCTGGCCCTGTGGGGAGCGGGGGGAGAGGCTTGCCTGAGCCAGCGCTTCTCCGATATCGAATCCCTGGACCGGCGTCATCTGCGCATGGTCGACATGGCCGAGCAGATGCTGTTCGACATGGGACTGGACGGAGCCCAGGTCTTCTTCCATACCCTGGCGGACAGGGTCACCACCCTGGCCAGGGTCAGGGTGCCTCAGCGCATGCGGGCCCTGGTGTTCGACATGCAGCCGAGCATCCAGAAGGCGCTGCAGAGCGCCCAGTTCGATCTGGTGACCCTGGACATGGTATCGGGGGAAGATCCCCAGCTGCTGGTCATCTGATCCCGGCCTGGCCCGTAACGTGAGTCGGGTCATAGGCAAGGGCAGCCCGACTCTTTATACTGCTCCCTCTGCATCCCTATCGAGTCATCTGCCCATGAAACCCTTGTCCAGACTGCTGCTTGCCCTCTGCCTCTCCCCCATGCTGGCCCAGGCCGCGCCCCTGACCCAGGTCACCCTGGCCGATGGCCGTCAGGTGCAGCTCAACGATGATTTCACCTGGGAATACCTGCTGGTCAAGCCCGCCGAGGCGAGCCCAGGCAAGACGGTGACGGCCAGCGTGGCGGCGCCGGTGCTGACCGAGCAGGCTCTGGCCAATCCCGACCTGCTCGCCCAGGCGACCCGGGACGGCATCACTGTGACCCTGAACCAGGTGGAGGGCGAGGATCCGCTGCGCCTGCAATTCATGGTGAGCAACACCGGCAGCCGCAACGTGGTGCGGGTCAACGGCAGCCTGACCCTGTTCAGCGCCGAGGGCGTGCAGCTCTCGACCCAGCCGGTGCGCTTCTGGGTCGGGGAGAACCGTCTGCCGGAATCCTATCTGCGCAAGGGCGAGCAGCGTCCGTCGCGGGCCATCGAGCTGGCCCGTCCGGCCAATCTGACCGGCAAGCCGCTGGTGCGGGTGCAGATCGACGAAGTGGAATTCCGCTAGAATCGCGGCGGGGACGGGCAGGCCCGTCCCCATGGAGTGTTGCTCCGGTAACCGCCAGCAATATCTGCTTACATCTGACATGGTTTGGCAACAGCTTGCCGCTCGGCACCCCCCCCCCTTGCCCGTCACAATGACTCCATTCCAGTTAGGTTCCGCCTAACTCAACAATCGGAGTCAACAAAATGCAAAAGCTCGCACTGTCTGTTCTGGTTCTGGCCGGCCTCTCTTCCACCTCTGTCCTGGCGCAAGATGCGTTCAGCTACGCCAAGGGTGCTGCCACCTGGGCACACACCAAGTCCGACTACGTCGGTGGCAAGGACAGCAACAACCGCGATTTCGGTGGTTTGAGCCTGGATCTCTCCAAGAGCTTCGACTCCAACTTCTACGGCCGTTTCGGTTCCGAATACAGCTCCCGCAACAGCGGCAATGACAGCATGGCCATCTCCAATCTGGGTATGGGGGTCTTCACTCCCCTCAGCACCGGCCTGAACCTGTACGGTGAAGCGGGTCTGATGGGCTACAGCATGGAGCGCGAGCTCGCCTCCAACGTGAACGACAGCGGCTGGGACAACATCACCCGCAAGAGCAGCGGCAGCCTCTACGGCGAAGTGGGCCTGCGCTACGACATCGGCGCCGTCGAGCTATCCACCGGCTATCGCTACGCCAACATGACCGACGACATGCATGACTTCAAGGCGGGTGCCGCCTACAAGGTGAGCCAGAACCTGGCCCTCACCGCCGATTACACCTATCGCAACTGGGATCTGCAGAAAGGATCCATCACCAGTTTGGGTGTGAAATACAGCTTCTGATTTCCCTGTCTGTCGTGACCTCCATCTTGCCCATGACCCCGGTCATGGGCTTTTTTATTTTCCGGTGATCCTGTTTCCCCCCTTGTGTCGTATCGGTCCGCAATAGTTATACAACTTTCATTTCTTTGTATAACTGCTATAACTGGTTCAATGCTTATACAAGGGGCGTCATCATGTACAAGATCAAGGTCGGTATCAGTGCCTGTCTGCTGGGGCAGGAAGTGCGGTTCGACGGGGGCCACAAGCGCTCCAGTTTCTGCGAACGGGATCTTGGCGCTCACTTCGAGTATCACCCCGTCTGCCCCGAGATGGCCATCGGCCTCGGCGCCCCCCGCGCCGCCATCCGCCTGGTCAAGCGCCATGGGGAGGTGCGGGCCGAGGCGAGCAACGGCAGCTTCGACGTCACCGACAAGCTGATCGCCTTCAGCGAGCAAAAAGCCCGCCAGCTCGACTTCCTCTCCGGCTACATCCTCTGCGCCAAGTCACCCAGCTGCGGCATGGAGCGGGTGCGCATCTATGGCGCCAACAATGAGGGGAGCGCCAAGGAGGGAATTGGTCTCTTTGCCAAGGCCTTGATGGAGGCCAACCCATTGCTGCCGGTGGAGGAGGATGGCCGCCTGTGCGACCCCATACTGCGGGAGAACTTCGTGCTGCGGGTCTTTGCCTATAACGACTGGCAGCAGCTCTGCGCCAGCGGGATCACCGCCGCCGCCCTCATTCGCTTTCATTCGCGCTACAAGTATCTGGTGCTCTCCCACGCCACCACCCACTACCGCACCCTCGGCAAGCTGCTCGGCAACCTCGGCAAGGCCAACCTGCAGGAGGTGGCCGACAGCTACATCAAGGGCTTGATGGCGGCGCTGACCCTGCGGGCAAACCGCCGCAGCCACACCAATGTGCTGATGCACCTGCAGGGCTATTTCAAGCGGGTGCTGACCCCGGCCCAGAAGCAGGAGCTTGCCGACACCATAGACAAGTACCGCACCGGCATTTTCCCGCTGCTGGTGCCGCTCACCCTGATCCGCCACTACCTGCGGGAATACCCCAATACCTATCTCGCGGAGCAGGTCTATCTCAATCCCCATCCCGATACGCTTAAGCTGCGTTACGGGCTATGAGAATGGCCAGATCAGGTCTACCCAGACCCCATCCCGATACGCTCAAGCTGCGTTACGGCCTCTGAATTCGCTTGTTGCCCCGACGCTGGCCCTGCGTCGGGGAGCTTCACACCTCTGTTTGATGGACGTTGTCATGTCTGATTTACCGCAAGAAGTTGCTCCTCTGCCTGAGGAGGGGATCTACCCCATCCGCGAGGTCTCCCGCCTCACTGGGGTCAATGCCGTCACCCTGCGTGCCTGGCAGCGCCGCTACGGTCTGGTGCAGCCCGCCCGCACCGACAAGGGGCACCGCCTCTACAGCGAGCAGGATATCCGCCAGATAGGCGAGATCCTGAGCTGGCTTGAGCGGGGGGTGAGCATAGGCCAGGTCAAGGGGCTCTTGAGCGAGCCCCACGCCCAGCCGGTGAGCGATCACTGGCAGCAGACCCTGGAGCAGTTCAGCCAGGCGTTGCTCGCCTTCAACCAGCGCAAGGCGGAGGCCGAGCTTAACGACCTGCTGGCGAGCTATCCCTTCGAGCTGGTGCGCAGCCGGGTGCTGCAACCGCTGGTGGAGCGGCTGCTGGGCCTGTGGCGCGAGCGACCGGATGGCGAACTGCTGCAACAGGTGTGGCTGGGCTGGCTTCACACCCGCTTCGCCCGCCACCTCATCGAGCAGGAGAAGGGCTTGCCGGTCACCCTGGCAAGCTGGGGCCAGGTAGGCCCGCTCGATCTGGTCTGGGCGGCCTACGAGCTGATAGGTCAGGGCTATGAGGTGCAACTGCTGGGGGCGGTGGAGCCGCGCCACGTCGCCCTGCTGGAGGGGCGGGCCGCCACCCCCTGGCGGGTGCTGCTGGGGGCCGGGCTTGGCAAGCCAGCGCTGGCCGCCGACTGGCCTGCCGGTACCCGGCTCTTTGGCGAGCTGGGGCGACTCTATGACGCTGAGTGGCTGGCCGCCCACGGCTGGCGGGCGACCCTGGCCGAGGTGATGGCAGACAAGCCTGCCGCGCGCGGCTTGGGCGGGCGCGGGAGCAAGAAATCATGAGGCTGGTCTGGTTTCGCAATGACTTGCGCCTGGCCGACAACCCGGCGCTGCGCTCTTGCTGCGGCAATGCCGGCGCCGATGAGGAGCCGGTAGCTGCCCTCTTCGTCATCTCGCCGACCCAGTGGCGGCAGCACAAGATGGCCCCCATACGTCAGCGCTTCATCCTGGCCCAGGTCGATGCGCTGGGCCTTGAACTGGCGGCCCTCGGCATAGAGCTTCATCTGCTGCGGGTCGAGACCTTTGCCGAGACACCGGCGGCGCTTGCGAGCCTCTGCCGCGAGCTCGGCGTCACCCGGCTCTACGCCAATCAGGCCATCGAGCTTGACGAACAGCGCCGGGATGGTGCCGTCACCGCAGCGCTGGCAGAGCAGGAGGTGAGTTGCCACTGGCTCAACGGCTGCTGTGTGCTGCCGCCGGGGCGGGTGCTGACCGGTTCCAGGGAGATGTTCAAGGTCTTCACCCCCTTCAGTCGCGCCTGGCTCAAGGCCCTTGATGAGGATGGCTTCGTCATCCACAGAGCCCCGGCGCCGCGGGGCGACTCCCTGCCCTGGCAGCCGCTCGCCGAGCGGGCCTTTGTCGATGCGGTGCTTGGGGAGACGACCCCGGATCCCCGCTGGCCCGTGGGGGAGGCCGAGGCCCTGCGGCGACTGCACGCCTTCCTGGATCAGGGGGTGCTGGACTACGGCGAGACCCGGGATTTTCCGGCTATGGCGGGCACTTCCGTTCTCTCTCCCTATCTGGCGGCGGGCATCATAAGCCCCCGTCAGTGCGTGGCAGCCTTGCAGCAGCGGCTCGGCGGCCGGCCCCAGTCCAAGGCGCAGCCCGGTTTCGTCTGGCTCAACGAGCTCATCTGGCGCGAGTTCTATCGCCACCTGCTGGTGCTGGTGCCAAGCCTCTCCATGAACCGGCCCTTCAAGCCCGAGACGGCGGCCCTGCCCTGGAGCTGGGATCCGGATGCCTTCGCCGCCTGGTGCGAGGGGCGTACCGGTTACCCCATAGTCGACGCCGCCATGCGCTGCCTCAACGCCACCGGCTGGATGCACAACCGGCTGCGGATGATAGTGGCGAGCTTCCTCACCAAGGATCTGCATATCCACTGGCGGCTCGGGGAGGATTACTTCATGAGCCGGCTGATTGACGGGGATCTGGCGGCCAACAATGGCGGCTGGCAGTGGGCGGCGGGCACAGGCGCCGATGCGGCCCCCTATTTTCGGGTGTTCAACCCGACGACTCAGGGGCAACGATTTGATCCACAAGGGGACTTTATCCGTACCTGGGTATCTGAGCTTGCCGATCTGCCTGCCACCTATGTGCACCAGCCCCACGACTGGTTGCGGCTCAAGGGGCGGCAGTGTTACCCGGCGCCCATGGTGGATCATGCCGTTGCACGGGTGAAGGCCATCGAGATGTTCCGTGACCTGGAGAAGAAATAACATGAACGACGCGCTGGCCCATTTCATCGTCCTCTATCTGCAACTGGACAAGCATCAGTTGCACCGCCTGCCGGAGATCTATGCCGATCAGGTGGTGTTCATCGATCCGGCCCACCGCATCGAGGGGCTGGCCGCGCTCACCCGCTATTTCTCCTCCCTCTACGGGCGCCTCAAGGAGTGCCGTTTCGAGATCACCAGCCGGCAGCAGCAGGGCAATGAGGCCTGGCTCAGCTGGGTCATGATCTTCGCCCATCCCAGGATCGCCGGCGGGCGACCCGTGCGGGTGGAGGGGGCTACCCGGCTGCAGTTCGATGCCTGGGGCAAAGTCTGCCTGCATCGGGACTATTTCGATCTCGGCGCCATGCTCTACGAGCAGTTGCCGCTGCTCGGGCCAGTGGTGCGTGCCATCAAGGGGAGGCTGGGGACATGAGCGGACGTGTGCTGATCACCGGCGCCACCTCCGGCATAGGTCGCCAGCTGGCGCTTGACTACCGACGCGCTGGCTGGCAGGTGTGGGGCTGTGGCCGCGACGGCGAGCGGCTGCAGGCATTGGCTCATGAGGGGATCACCCCCCTGCAGTTCGATGCACGGGACAGCGCCGCCATGGCAGAGGTTGCCGCCGGCCTGCCCACGCTGGATCTGCTGATCCTCAACGCCGGCAACTGCGAGTACATGGATGTAGCGGAGGGATTTGATAGCGCGCTGTTTGCCCGGGTGATAGAGACCAACCTCGTCGCCACCGGTCACACCCTGGCCGCCTTCCTGCCGCGGTTGGCGTCCGGGTCACGGCTCGCCATCGTCAGTTCCTCTGTCAGCTGGCTACCCCTGCCAAGGGCCGAGGCCTATGGCGCCTCCAAGGCCGCCCTCGACTATCTGGCCGCCACCCTGCGTCTGGATCTCGCGGCTCTGGGCATAGGGGTGACCCTGATCCGCCCGGGCTTCGTGCAAACGCCACTCACCGCGAAGAATGATTTTCCCATGCCCTGTCTGGTGACGGTGGAGGAGGCTTCCCGCGCCATCATGGGCGGGCTGGCTGCCGGTCGCCACCAGATCCACTTTCCCCGTCGCTTCATCTGGCTGCTGCGCCTGCTGGGTGCACTGCCGACCGGGCTCTGGCTGCGGCTGGGGCGCACTCTCATCTCGAAAGGATCCCCTTCATGAAGAAAAAGATCGCCATCATAGGTTCCGGGATCTCGGGTCTCAGCGCCGGTTTTCTGCTCCACAAGCTGCACGACATCACCCTGTTCGAGGCGGCCCCCCTGCTCGGCGGCCATACCGCCACAGTGGATATCAGCCTGGCCGGTCGCAGCTATGCCATCGACACCGGCTTTATCGTCTTCAACGATCGCACCTACCCGAATTTCCTGAAACTGCTGGAGCGGATCGGGGTGGCGCGCCAGCCCACCGAAATGAGCTTCTCGGTCAAGAGCCCCCAGGGGCTGGAGTACAACGGCCACAACCTGGATACCCTCTTTGCCCAGCGCAGCAACCTGCTGAGCCCGCGCTTCTACCGCTTCGTCGCGGAGATACTGCGCTTCAACCGGGAGGCCCGCGCCTGGCTGGCGGAGCTTGGGCGCCACGGCGGTGGCAGCGAACCTACCCTGGGGGATTTCCTGCAACTGGGGGAGTTCAGCGACTACTTCGCCCGTCACTACATACTGCCCATGGGGGCGGCCATCTGGTCCTCCACCCTGGCGGACATGCGCGCCTTTCCGCTGGGCTTCTTCCTGCGTTTCTTTGCCAACCACGGCCTGCTCGATGTGGCCAACCGCCCCCAGTGGTACGTCATTCCGGGCGGCTCGCGGGAATACATAGGCCCGCTCACCGCAGGCTGGCTGCCGCGGATCCGGCTGGCCTGCCCGGTGCAGGGGATAAGGCGCACGGCCGAGGGAGTGTTGGTCCTAAGCGGCTACGGGGAGGAGCAGTTTGACGAGGTGATCCTCGCCTGTCACAGCGATCAGGCGCTGGCCCTGCTGACGGATGCGAGCGAAGGGGAGCAGGCCATTCTCGGGGACATGGCCTATCAGGCCAACGACGTCTGGCTTCACACCGATGTGAGCTGCCTGCCTGCGCGGCAAAAGGCCTGGGCCAGCTGGAACTATCAGCTTGGGGATGACGACGAGGCGCGCCCCCTGGTGAGCTACAACATGAACATCTTGCAGGGGATAAGCTCGCCGCAACCCTTCTGCGTCAGCCTCAACCCCCAGGGCCGGGTGGACGAGAGCAAGGTGCTGCGCCGCTTCGTCTATCACCATCCGGTGTTCAATCAGGCTTCCATCGCCGCCCAGCAGCGGCGGGCCGAGATCTGCGGCCGGCAGCACACCCATTTCTGCGGCGCCTACTGGTACAACGGCTTCCACGAGGACGGGGTGCGCAGCGCCCTGGACGTGGCCAGTCGCTTCGGAGCCAACCTGTGAAGGCCGCCGGCGACACCATGGACACCATCAGCGCCATCTGGCAGGGCTCGGTGCGCCACCGTCGCTTCGCGCCGCGCAGCCACGCCTTCTCTTACGGCCTCTTCATGCTGGGGCTGGATCTGGACGAACTGCCGGGGCTCAGCCAGGGGCGCTGGTTTGGCGTGGAGCGGGCGGGGCTGCTCTCCTTTCGCCGAAGCGACTATCTGAGTGGCAGCGAAGGGCCCCTCAAGCAGGCGGTGTGGGACAAGGTGACCGCCCTTGGCGGCAGTGCCGAGCCGGACGGTCGGGTGCTGCTGCTTGGCAACGTGCGATGCCTGGGCTTCTACTTCAGCCCGGTCAACTTCTACTTCTGCTACCGGGAGGGGGAGGCGCGCTATCTGCTGGCGGAAGTGTCGAACACCCCCTGGAACGAGCGCCACTACTATCTGCTGGATCTGGCGGCCCTGGCGCCCCATGACAAGGATTTTCACGTCTCCCCCTTCATGGGGCTGGCCATGCGCTACCACTGGCGCATCCGGGCGCCGGCGCAGGAGACGCTGATCCATATCGAGAGCCATCCGACGTCCGGCGAGGCCAAGCTGTTCGACGCCACCTTGGCGCTGCGCCGCGAGCCGCTGTCGCGCAAGGGGCTGGTGGCCCTGCTCGCCCGCTGGCCCTGGATGACCCTCAAGGTGCTGCTCGGTATCTACTGGCAGGCCCTGCGTCTTTTTATCAAACGAACACCTATCTTCAGCCATCCGGAGACTCGCTAATGGAACTGGTGCAATCAACAAGTTCAGCCTCTTTCATCGACAAGGGGGCAAGGCAACTGCTGCTCACTCTGCTGGGACGCCTCGAACAGGGGCAACTGATGCTGCGGGACGGCAGCGAGCGCCACAGCTTCGGGGTGGCGGGCACAGATCTCCATGCCGAGGTGATAGTGCAGGATCCTGCCTTCTATCGCCGCCTGCTGCTGGGGGGCAGCATAGCCGCCGGTGAGACCTGGGTGGAGGGACTCTGGACCAGCCCGGATCCTGTGGCTCTGGTGCGGCTGCTGGCCCGCAACCTGACGCTGCTCGACACCCTGGAGCGGCGCCTCGGCTGGCTCAGCTTCCCCTTCAACAAGGTGCGCCACTGGCTCAATCGCAATACCCTGACCGGGTCGCGATCCAACATCGCCGCTCACTATGATCTCGGCAATACCCTCTATCAGGGTTTCCTCGACAGCCACATGCAGTATTCGAGCGCCATCTACCCGAGCGCCGAGGCCAGCCTGGAGCAGGGGCAGCAGGCCAAGCTGCGCACCATCTGCGAGCGGCTCGAGCTGGGGCCGGAGGATCACCTGCTGGAGATAGGCACCGGCTGGGGCGGCCTGGCTGTCTATGCCGCCCGCCATTACGGCTGCCGCGTGACCACCACCACCATCTCCCAGGCCCAGCATGATTACGCAAAAGAGTGGATTGCCCGTGAGGGGCTGGGGGATCGCATCACCCTGCTGCTGGAGGATTACCGCAAGCTGGAGGGGAGCTTCGACAAGCTGGTCTCCATCGAGATGATAGAGGCGGTGGGGCACGCCTTCCTGCCGGACTACTTCCGCCAGCTGTCGCGCCTGCTCAGACCCGGCGGCCGCCTGCTCATTCAGGCCATCACCATAGCCGATCAGCGCCACGCCCAGTATCTGCGCGGTGTCGACTTCATCCAGCGCTACATCTTCCCCGGCGGCTGTCTGCCGAGCGTCTCCCAGATGGCGGGGCTGCTCGCCCGGGAGACCGACATGCAGTTGGTGCGGCTGCACGATCACGGCCACCACTATGCCCGCACCCTGGCCCACTGGTGTGAACGCTTCCTGGCGCTGGCCCCGGAGTTGCCAAGGCTCGGCTACAGCCAGGACTTCATCCGGTTGTGGCACTTCTATTTCGCCTACTGCGAGGGGGGCTTCTGGGAGCGGGCCATCAGCCTGGTGCAGCTGGAGGCGGCCAAGCCGGGCCCGCTCGGCTGGTCCGGCGATCTGCCAGTGAGCAGTCACTGACCATGCGGCAGTGGGCCCATCTGCTGGGATTCAACCTCTACTGGTTGCTGGCGGTGAAATGGCAGCAACCAGGCCCGCTGCTGCTGATGCTGTTGCTTCATTTCCTCTTCTCTCCTCGTCGCCGGCAAGACTGGCGGCTCATTCCCGTTGCACTGGCAGGTTGTCTGCTCGACATCCTGCTCTGGCTGCTCGGTCTGTTCCAGTTTCCGTCCGGCTTCCCCCTCTGGCTGTTGCTGCTCTGGTGCGGTTTTGCCCTGACCCTCTCCCACGGTCTGCGCTGGCTTCGGCCCTTGCCCCGCTGGCAGCAGGCGCTCTTTGGCATGGTGGGGGGCGCGAGCTCCTATGTGGCGGGGGCTGCCATGGGGGCCGTACACTTACCCTGGGGCATCTGGATCAGCACGGCGCTGCTGGCGGTGATCTGGATGTGGTGGTTACCCGTACTGCTGTGGGTAACGGTGACGCTGGAGGGTGAGCCGAGATGAACACCTTTTCGACCGACGCCTTGTTGTTTTCCAAATGGACCAAGGAGAGCCAGTACGAGCTGGCCGACCGCTTCTACCTGGTGGTGGCGTGCCAGCGGGATGCGCGAGGTCAACTGGCGAGCGTGGTGATGCAGGATATCAATACCCTGCAGGAACAGGAGATGGACTGGCATGAACTGGAAGATCCCGCCCATTGGCACATGGGGTGGAATTAGCACCTTGCTGGCGGCGCTGACGCTGCTTGTGGCCACTGCCGTGCAGGCCTCTGCCGCTCCCTGGCAACAGCTGCGCCCGGTCGGGCAGGGGGAGATGAGCTGGCTCTGGTTCAAGCTCTATGACGCCACCCTCTACAGCGAGAGCGGCCGCTACGAGCCCGGTCGCTATCCGCAGGCGCTCACCCTGACCTATGCCAGGGCCATAGAACGGGAAGATCTGCTGAGCGCCACCGCCGCCGAATGGCAGCGGCTCGGGCTCGGCAGCGAGACGGATCGCCAGCGCTGGCTCGGCCGGCTCGCCGCCCTCTGGCCCGACGTCGGGGCGGGGGACAGACTCACCTTCTATGTGGACAGCGCGGGAGCAGGTCACTTCTGGTGGCAGGACAAGCCCCTGGGTTCCCTCGCCGATCCGCAGTTTTCTGCCGCCTTTCTGGCCATCTGGCTCGCCGACAACAGTCGCGATCCCGCCCTTACCCGCCGCCTGCGCGGCCAACCCTGACACTGGAGTCCCTCATGCCTCTCTACCGCACATGGCGCATGTTGCTGCTGTGGCCACTGCTGCTGCTGGCTGGTTGTGGCACCAGCCTAGATGACTACAGAGGGCAGGGCCCGAACTGGGATCTCGCCCGTTTCTTCAATGGCAAGCTGGTGGCCCATGGCCTGGTGACGGACCGTAGCGGCGAAGTGACCAGTCGCTTTCGGGTCGAGATGCAGGGGCGCTGGCGAGAGGGCAAAGGGGAGCTGTTCGAGCAGTTCTATTTCGATGATGGTCGAAAGCAGACACGCACCTGGTTTCTGAGCAAGGGGGTTGATGGCCACTGGCGCGGCACAGCCTCGGACGTGGTGGGGGAAGCGGTGGGCAAGACGGCAGGCTTTGCCCTGAACTGGCGCTATCAACTCGATCTGGCCCTGCCGGACGGAGAGGTGGTGCGGGTGAGCTTCGATGACTGGATGTATCTGCTGGATCAAGATCGCCTGATCAATCGCGCCGAGATCAGCAAGTTCGGCATTCATCTGGGGGAGGTGATCCTCTATATCGAGCGGCTTGAGCGATAAAAGCTGGTATTTTCCCCGCTGACGATAGCCAGTCGCTATCAATGGGCAAGGTATAAGCAATTGTCCTTTGAGTCTGTGCGGGGATATGCTGACTCAGTTCCCAATAATGTTTACCACCTGGAGGTGAATGATGAAGAGCCCCATTGGTCTTGATACCGTTCAATCACAAGCCCTGGCCGCCGAGCTGAACAACTTGCTGGCCAGCTACCAGATCCTCTACATGAACGTCCGTGGTTTCCACTGGAACATCCGCGGCAACCAGTTCTTCGAGCTGCACCTGAAATTCGAAGAGATCTACAACGATCTGCTGCTGAAAGTCGATGCCCTGGCCGAGCGCATCCTCACCCTGGATGGGGTACCCCTGCACAGCTTCAGCGACTACATCAAGGTCTCCGCCATCCCCGAGCAGAAGGGGTTGCACGACGGCCGCGCCTGTGTCGAATCCTTGCTTGAGAGCTTCCGCGAATTGCTGGTAGCCCAGCGCCGCATCCTGGCGCAGGCTGCCGAAGCCGGTGACGAGGGCACCGCCTCCATCCTTTCCGACTATGTGCAGCAGCAGGAAAAGCTGGTCTGGATGCTGCGGGCCTATCTGGACTGATGACATGCAGGGCCGGATGCCACGAGTGGCGCCGGCCCGACCGCTCCCTTATCCCTTGTTGCTGCAATCCTGAATTGTCTTTGATGTTATCCACCCGCTTGCCGCCCTGTCTGGGCGGCTTTTTTGTTTTTGATCTGCATCAATGAAAACTTAATTGGTAAATTGAATGCCTATTAAGTTTTTCGCGAGGGGCATAGAATCGCCACAAAACAAACAACTGAAATGTCCAATTAGGAGAGGCATGATGTTTTGTGTGCAATGTGAACAGACAATTCGTACCCCCGCAGGCAACGGCTGCGCTTATGCACAGGGCATGTGCGGCAAGACGGCCGAAACCTCGGATCTGCAGGATGTGCTGATCTATGCCCTGCAGGGCCTCAGCGCCTGGGCGCTGGCCGCTCGCGAGCACGGCGTCATCGACAACGAGATCGATGCCTTCGTGCCCAAGGCCTTCTTCGCCACCCTCACCAACGTCAACTTCGACTCCGCCCGCATCGTTGGCTATGTGAACCAGGCGCTGGCTCATCGTCAGCAGCTGGCCGACCGTCTGACCGCCCTGGCGGTGCAGGTCAGCGAGGTGCCCGCCGCCGCCCGCTTCGAGCCGGGTGCCGAACTGCTGGAACAGCTGGCCCATGCGCCCCAGACCGCGGTCAATCGCGGCAAGAGCGAGGTCAATGAAGACATCATGGGGCTGCGTCTGCTCTGCCTCTACGGCCTCAAAGGCGCCGCTGCCTACATGGAGCACGCCCGGGTGCTGGGTCAGCAAGACAGCGCCGTGGCGGCCGAATTCCACCGCATCATGAGCTGGCTCAGCACGGATCCGAGCGATCTGGATCCCCTGTTCAAGTGCGCCATGGAGATAGGCCTGCTCAACTTCCGCATCATGGAGATGCTGGATCTCGGCGAAACCACGGCGTTTGGCCACCCGGAACCGACTCAAGCAAGGGTCACTCCGGTACCGGGCAAGTGCATCCTGGTCTCAGGCCACGACATGATGGATCTCAAGCTCATCCTGGAGCAGACCGCTGGTACCGGCATCCATGTCTACACCCACGGCGAGATGCTGCCGGCGCTGGCCTATCCCTTCTTCAAGCAGTACCCCCATCTGGTGGGCAACTACGGCTCCGCCTGGCAGAACCAGCAAAAAGAGTTTGCCAACTTCCCGGGCGCCGTGGTGATGACCTCCAACTGCATCATAGATCCCAACGTGGGCGACTATAGCGATCGCATCTTCACCCGCTCCATCGTCGGCTGGCCGGGGGTGACACACCTGGAAGGAGATGACTTCTCCGCCGTGGTGGCGAAGGCGCAGGCGCTGGAGGGCTTCAAGCACACCGAGCTCGAGCACTTCATCACCATAGGCTTTGCCCGAAACGCCTTGATGCAAGCCGCCCCTGCGGTGATCGACAAGGTCAAGGCCGGCGAGATCAGCCACTTCTTCCTGGTGGGCGGTTGTGACGGCGACAAGGCCGAGCGCGCCTACTTTACCGAGTTTGCCAAGGCCGCCCCCCAAGACAGCCTGTTGCTCACCCTGGGCTGCGGCAAGTACAAGTTCAACAAGCTCGACTTCGGCAACATTGGCGGCATTCCCCGTCTGCTGGATGTGGGCCAGTGCAACGACGCCTACTCCGCCATCCAGCTGGCACTGGCGCTTTCCGAGGCGTTCGAGTGCGGCGTCAACGATCTGCCGCTGACCCTGGTGCTCTCCTGGTTCGAGCAAAAAGCCATTGTCATTTTGCTCACCCTGCTGGCGCTCGGTGTGAAGGACATCCGCACCGGCCCGACCGCCCCGGCCTTCCTCACCCCGGCCCTGCTCAAGGTGCTGGAGGAGCAATTCGGCCTCAAGGGTACCACCACGGCCGAAGCAGATCTGGCCGAGATACTGGCTGCCTGATCAAGGTGCTGGAGACATAGTCCGGTCTCAAGGGAACCACCACGGCCGAGGCGGACTTGGCCGAGATACTGGCGGCCTGATCCGGGCGCGGCCCACCATGTTGTAAGCCTTTGGCGAGCCCCCGGCTCGCCTTTTTTCACTGAGATGTCTTTTATAAAAGAGGAGCCTTGCGATGACCTCCACCTCTCTTTCCCTGCGCTGCATTGGCCGTCGCGCCGACACCCACGACGTGACAAGCTGGCAGTTTGTCGCCGCGGAGGGCACGCTGCCCCCTGTGCTGGCTGGCCAGTGCGTGACCCTGCACACAGAGATAGACGGCCAGCCCCTGTGCCGCGCCTACACTCTCTCCTCCAGCCCGCAAGATCCTTTCTGGCAGGTCACCATCAAGGACGTGGGGCTGGTGTCCCATCATCTGCACCAGAGTCTGCAGGTGGGGGACGAGATCCGGGCCGACGGCCCCTTCGGCGACTTTAATCTGACGGCGCTGCCCTGCGAGCGGCCGCTGCTGCTGAGCGCGGGCTCCGGCATCACCCCCATGTGGGCCATGCTGCGAGACGAGCTCGCCAGACGGCCTGATGCGGATATTCGCTTCATTCACAGCGCCCGCTCCCCAGAGGATGTGATCTTCGCGGATGAATTGGCCGCGCTGGCCGAGGCTCATGCCGGGCTGCGCCATGCCCTAGTACTGGAGAGAGTGCCGGAGAGAGTGCTGGAAGAGGCCCCGGCGGCTCACCCTTGGGTGGGGCGTCTCACACCCTCCATGCTGAAGGAACTGGCGCCGGACTTGCTCGGCCGCCACGTCTACCTGTGCGGGCCCGCGCCCTATATGGCGGCGGTGAGCACCATGCTGGCAGAGCTGGGGCTGCCGGCCACTCAACTGCATCAGGAGTCCTTCGGCCTGCCTGTTGTTACATCGGACGCAGCGCCAGTTGCCGCCGGGGGTGACCATTTCTGGCTGACCCTGAAAAAGAGCGGCAAGAAGGTGAAGATACTGCCGGGCCAGACCCTGCTGGCCGCGCTCGAGGGGGCGGGGGAGACCATGGCGGCCGCCTGCCGCGCCGGGGTGTGCGGGGCCTGTCGCTGCACCACCACGGGGGAGATAGAACGCCAGAGCGTGATGACTCTCAGCCCGCAGGATCTGGAGAGCGGGGTAGCGCTCGCCTGCTCCTGCACCGCCAGGGGGGATGTCGGCCTCGACTACTGAGGGCGTCATAGGTATCCCGGGCTTTTCCCGCGCGGGCAGGGCGGGTAGACTCAGCTCCAGTTTCAGCAAAGCACGGGATAAAAAATGACAATTCTGGTCACGGGTGGTGCCGGTTATATCGGCTCCCACACCTTGGTTGAGCTGCTGGGCGCCGGCCAGCAGGTGGTGGTACTGGACAATCTCTCCAACTCCTCCCCCGAATCCCTCAAGCGGGTCGAGCGGATCACCGGCAAGGCGGTCACCTTCGTCGAGGGCGATATTCTCGACCGTGCCTGCCTGCAGCGGCTGTTCGCCGCCCACAAGATTGAGTCTGTGATCCACTTCGCCGGCCTCAAGGCGGTGGGGGAGTCCAGCCAGATCCCGCTCACCTACTACCAGAACAACGTGACCGGCACCCTGGTGCTGTGCGAAGAGATGGCCAAGGCCGGCGTGTTCCGCCTGGTGTTCAGCTCCTCGGCCACCGTCTATGGCGATCCCGCCTCTGTGCCCCTGCGGGAGGATTTCCCCACCAGCGCCACCAACCCTTACGGCCGCTCCAAGCTGATGGTGGAGGAGATACTGCGGGATCTCTCCAAATCCGATCCCCGCTGGGCCATAGTGCTGCTGCGCTACTTCAACCCGGTCGGTGCCCACGAGAGCGGCCTCATCGGCGAAGATCCCAACGGCATTCCCAACAACCTGCTGCCCTATATCAGCCAGGTCGGTGTCGGCAAGCTCAAGGAGCTGGGGGTCTTTGGCAACGACTACCCGACGCCGGACGGCACCGGGGTGCGCGACTACATCCACGTGGTGGATCTCGCCATAGGTCACCTCAAGGCGCTGGCCCGCATCGGGAGCGACACCGGGGTCTTCACCTACAACCTGGGCACAGGTCAGGGTTACTCCGTGCTGGAGATGGTCAAGGCGTTCGAAACCGCAAGTGGTCGCCCCATTCCCTACCAGATCAAGCCCCGTCGCCCCGGCGACATCGCCGAATGCTGGGCCGAGCCTACTCTGGCCCGGGACGAGCTGGGCTGGCAGGCGGAGCGCGGGCTCGAGCAGATGATGGTGGACACCTGGCGCTGGCAAAGCCAGAACCCGAACGGCTATGGTCCTGCTACGAAGCCGTGATCAAGGATCATGCGCTGCTCGGGAGCCTCATTTATTCATATAAACTCCGGTCCCTGCGCAGCTCCTCGCCTTGCGGACAGCTTCTCGCGACGGCCCATCAGTCCTGAGGGACTGTAGCCTGAATGACAAAACGCCCCGGCATCGAGATGCCGGGGCGTTTTTTTACGAGCGAAGAGCGGGTTACTGAATGCTCTTGCCGGCTCGCACGTCCTTGATGAAGCCTTTCAGGCTCGCCAGATCGCGGGGTGCGCCGCGCAGGATCTGATCGCCGATGATGAAGGCCGGGGTGCCGGAGATGCTCATGGCCTCGGCCAGGGCACGGTTGGTACCCAGGTTCTGATCTATGCTGCCGTCCTTGATCTTCGCCTCGACCTTGCTCCAGTTGACGCCAGCCGCCTCCGCAAGCTGCTTCACCTGGGCTTCGTCGGAGAGCGGGCCCTGATGGGCATAGAGCTTGTCGTGGAAGGCCTGGTACTTATCGGGCTGGCCGAGCTTCACCGCCAGCGCCGCGCGGGCGGCATAGTAGGAGGTCTCGCTCAGGATGGGGAACTGCTTGTAGATGTAGCGGATGTCCTTGTCTTCAGCGAGCAGTTGCTGGATGAGGGGGTGGGCCCGCTTGCAGTAGCCGCAGTTGTAGTCGAAGAACTCGACCACGGTCAGGCTGCCCTTGGGGTTGCCGGTCTCGGGATCCTGGTTGGCGAAGAGCTGCTTGGCATGGGCCTCGATCAGCGTCTTGTCATTCTCGGCCTGCTGGCTCTCCTGCTTGGCGCGCAGGGCATTGGACATCTCGACCAGTATTTCCGGATTCTTGACCAGATAGTCGCGCACGATCTGCTCGACATCGCTCTTGGTCAGCTCGCTCGCCTGCACCGGCGCCGCAAGCAGGGTTGCGCCGGTCAGGGCGGCGAACAGGGCATGTTTGATTCTCATATGTCCATCTTGCTGGGAATATCGTGGAGGCCACTATAGTGGGTGAGTCTGTTTTCAAGTCAAGCCATCCGGTTGAAAAAGCACGGTTTGGGGCGAGTCTGCGGGTTTTGTTGGCCATTTAGCCCAATAAATCGGCAAACGAACAGAGCGGGGATTTACAAGGGGGATCGTCATGGGTAATATGCGTCGCACTGCTGCGGAGGGGTGGCAGAGCGGCTGAATGCACCGGTCTTGAAAACCGGCGATGGGCGACCATCCGTGGGTTCAAATCCCACCTCCTCCGCCATATATATAGCCCAACTGATTGTTTCAGTTGGGTTTTTTTGTATCTGCGATTTTTGGTATGCCAGTGAGTATGCCATTCGGTGTTGGCTGCGATCCTCCTCGATAGTGCTTCTTTGGACAGGTTATCGTTATTCTCCCTTCAATTTATTCAAAGTAAGAGAGGGCCGTTGGCCCTCTCTTACTATTTGTTTTCTGGGTTTGTAACAGTCAACTAAGAGCCGCTAACAAAACAGCTCAACAAAGCGCAGGCGTAGAACGGCACAAGCTAGCGTCAACAAGGCATATGAGTATCTAGCCGTCGTTCGAAAGGAATACGTAGCTTGCCAAAGCCTGCCAGCCACCCATGAGTTCGCTCTACGACCCAGCGATGACAAACCAATCGTTCATTGCAATCGATCCCTCGCCGGGCAATGTGCACTTTGATTCCACATCGCCACAGATAATCACGGCAACGTCGAAAGTCATATCCCTTGTCTACGTGTAGCTTGTTTTGCCGGCATCGTGGCCGCTCCCTTTTGCCTTGTAACGTTGGGATTGCACCAGGCTGATGGGGCTCAATCGACGTCCAATTATGACCGTTGACAGTAGTGATCTCACTCATCGGTGACGCGGCGTAGTTCAGTGTTAAGGTGTCGGATTTCGGCTTGCTGGCTGGAGTCATGCTGTAGCGTTTGATCCAAGCGTAAATAGTGTGGCTGAAAACACCTAGCCGCTTGGCGACCTCCGTCACTGGGTAATGGCGCTCAGTCACTTGTTTGACGGCGACCAGTTTGAATTCTTCCGTGTAAGGTGGCTTCTTGCTCATAACACCTCCTGAAGAACCTCAGTTTGAAGTTCTTGGGGGGCGAGGAAAGTAGGGGCTATTCAGTTGCCGATATTGGGATGGATCAGACGTAAGTGTGATGGCCATTTAAAATGGGTAATTCATTTGACTATTTAGGTTGACCTGCACTGACCATGAGATTTAAATG
This sequence comes from Aeromonas sp. DSM 116730, assembly GCF_046581335.1. Classification (NCBI taxonomy): domain Bacteria; kingdom Pseudomonadati; phylum Pseudomonadota; class Gammaproteobacteria; order Aeromonadales; family Aeromonadaceae; genus Aeromonas; species Aeromonas sp. DSM 116730. The sequence goes on from NZ_CP144265.1 coordinate 1,007,072, forward strand.
GTCACCATTGGCTGTCAACCTGCACTCAGCGGAGCGATTAGGGATGCCATGCCAGGTGGTGTTCCACTCATATTATTGCGGGAAGCAGGCATATGAAGTCGATGATGCGGTCAGAACCTTATCCATTGCTCTTGTCACACCGATTCTGGGGATTGCTGTCGATGGTCTTGCTGCTGAGCTTCTTCAGCACGGGCCTGCTAGCGAAAACCTATCCCGTTGAGCAGACTCGCATCGAGCAGTTTTTTCCGGGCGTCGTTATTTCCAAGGCCACCGGTCCCTATCAGGTTCGCACCCTGAGCAAAGAGGGCAGGCCGATAGGCTATGCCTTCCAGACCATCGATGTCGTGAATATTCCCGCCTACTCGGGCAAGCCCATCAACATGCAGATATTGCTCGACCCCAAGGGGGTGATTGTCGATGCCTATGTGCTCGAGCACCATGAGCCCATCCTGCTGATTGGTATTCCGGAAGCGAAGCTGCATGGTTTTAATGCCAGATATGCAGGCGTTGGAGTGAATCAACGAGTGGTGGTCGGCCACTCTAGCGATCCGGATGCGGTCACGATTGACGCCATCACCGGGGCGACAGTCACCGCCATGGTGGTCAACGAAATCGTCATGCACGCTGCGCACAAGGTGGCGCTGTCACTGAGTCTGGTCGAAGAGAAGAGCGGTGCGAAACCCAAGCCTGCCATGGTGCGCACCGATCGTTATGAGCCCGGAAACTGGGCGACGCTCACCGGCAACGGTGCCATCCGCCGGTTGCATCTGACCCGTGGCCAGGTCGATGCGGTGTTCAAAGGGACCGAGGCGCAAGACGTCGGCACTGCCACGGCCGAACAGGTTGATGATACCTTCATCGATCTCTACGTTGCGCACCTGAATCCCCCCTCCATAGGTCGCAATCTGCTGGGGGACAAACAGTTCCAGATGCTGATGCAGACGCTCCAACCCGGCGAGCAGGCCGTCGCCGTGCTGGGCAGGGGGGAATACTCCTTCAAGGGGTCGGGTTATGTGCGTGGCGGCATCTTCGACCGGGTGCAACTGCGCCAGTTTGGCGACACCATCAGTTTCCGTGACTCGGATTTCCAGCGTCTCGACGATGTCTATGCAGAGGGAATACCTGAGTTTGACGAGATGGCGATCTTTACCATCCGTGCCCATGCGGCATTTGATCCCGGCTCGCCCTGGAGCCTGGAATTGCTGGTGCGCCGCCAGACCGGGCCGGTCAAAGGGGTCTTCAGCAGTTTTGAGCTTGCTTACCAGTTGCCCGAATCCTATCTGACACGCCCCTTGCCGAGTGCCGAGGAGCTGGCCGCGGCCGAAGAGGCTGCGCGACCGCTGTGGGTGAAGATCTGGTACCAGAAGAGCGTGCAGATCGGCATCATCGGGCTTGCGCTGCTGCTGCTCACCACCATCCTGTTCTTCCAGGACAGATTCACCCGGCGACCCCATTTTCTGCACTGGCTGCGCCGTGGATACCTGTTGTTCACCGTGACCTACATCGGCTGGTATGCGCTGGGACAGCTCTCGGTGGTCAATGTGCTGACCTTTGTCCATGCGCTGTTCCAAGATTTTCGCTGGGAGCTGTTCCTCACCGATCCCGCCCTCTTCATCCTCTGGACCTTCACCGCCGCCACCATTCTGCTCTGGGGCCGTGGCGTGTTCTGTGGCTGGCTCTGCCCGTTTGGCGCGTTGCAGGAGCTGATCAATGAGGCGGCGCGAAAACTGAAGGTCCGCCAGTTCGAGCTTCCCTTTGCGGTGCACGAACGGCTTTGGGCCATCAAGTACATCATCCTGCTGGTACTTTTCGGCATCTCGCTGGAGTCGATGCAGATGGCCGAACAGGCCGCTGAAGTGGAACCCTTCAAGACGGCCATCATCCTCGGGTTCGATCGTCAATGGTGGTTCGTGTTGTACGCCGGGCTCCTGCTGGTGATCAACCTCTTCACCCGCAAGGTCTACTGTCGTTACATCTGCCCGCTGGGGGCTGCGCTGGCGATCCCCACCAAGCTGCGCCAGTTCGACTGGCTCAAGCGGCGCAAGGAGTGCGGCAGCCCCTGCCAGCTCTGTGCCAAGGAATGCGAGATCCAGGCCATCCACCCGGATGGGCGGATCAACGCCAACGAATGCCACTATTGCCTCGATTGTCAGATGACCTATCACAATGAGCGCAAGTGCTTGCCGTTAGTGATGAAAAACAAGCAGGCCAAACGTGGCGGCCAAGGACAGGTTGGTATTGAACGGATACCTGTCACCTCAATTGAAACCTGAACAATCAATAACCCTCGTGAGGCGAGTCCGTTCGCCCCGTCAAAAACGATAAAGGAGTCGGTTTATGAGTGATAAGTATCCTGAGAATGCCGAGCAGGAGTTGAGTCAAGGCGGCCTCAGCCGTCGCAGCTTCTTCAAGGGGGCAGGTGCCCTGACGGGGGCCGCGCTGGCCACCACGGCCTTTGGTGGCGCGGTGATGAGCCGGGAGAGCTGGGCCGCGGCCGTTTCCGAGGCCAAGCAGAACATTCATGTCGCGCCAGGGGATCTCGATGACTACTACGGCTTCTGGAGTGGTGGTCATCAGGGTGAGGTGCGGGTCCTGGGCATCCCCTCCATGCGTGAATTGATGCGTATTCCTGTGTTCAACGTCGATTCCGCCACCGGCTGGGGGCTGACCAATGAAAGCCGCCACATCATGGGCGAAAGCGTCAAGTTCCTGAACGGTGATTGTCACCACCCCCACATCTCCATGACCGACGGCAAATACGACGGCAAGTACCTGTTCATCAACGACAAGGCCAATAGCCGGGTGGCCCGCATCCGGTTGGACATCATGAAGTGCGACAAGATGCTGACGGTGCCCAACGTCCAGGCCATTCACGGCCTGCGCCTGCAGAAGGTGCCGCACACCAAGTACGTGTTTGCCAACGCCGAGTTCGTCATTCCCCATCCCAACGACGGCACCACCTTCGATCTGCAGGATAAAAACAGCTACACCCTGTTCAACGTCATCGACGCGGAGAAGATGGAGATGGCCTTCCAGGTGATTGTCGATGGCAACCTGGATAACACCGATGCGGACTACACCGGCACCTATGCGGCGTCTACCTGCTACAACTCGGAGAAGGCCTACGATCTGGGCGGCATGATGCGCAACGAGCGTGACTGGGTGGTGGTATTCAACATCCCGCGTATCGAGGCAGCCATCAAGGCCGGCAAGTTCGTGACGCTGGGTGACTCCAAGGTGCCGGTGGTTGACGGGCGGGAAGGCTCCGAACTGACTCGCTATATCCCGGTGCCAAAAAATCCCCACGGTTGCAACACCTCGTCCGACGGCAAGTACTTCATCGCCAACGGCAAGTTGTCACCGACCGTGAGCATGATCGAGATCGCCAAGCTCGACGATCTGTTCGCGGGCAAGCTCAAGGACCCGCGCGAGGTGATCGCAGCCGAGCCTGAGCTGGGTCTGGGTCCGTTGCACACTACCTTCGATGGTCGCGGCAATGCCTATACCACGCTGTTCATCGACAGCCAGGTGGTGAAGTGGAACATGGCCGACGCGGTGCGTGCCTATCAGGGCGAGAAGGTCGACTACATCAGACAGAAACTCGATGTGCAGTATCAACCCGGCCACTTGCATGCATCCCTGACGGAAACCAGCGAAGCCGATGGCAAATGGTTGGTGGCGCTGTGCAAGTTCTCCAAGGACCGTTTCCTGCCTACCGGCCCGCTCCACCCGGAAAACGATCAGCTGATCGACATCTCCGGTGAGGAGATGAAGCTGGTGCATGATGGTCCCACTTTCGCCGAGCCCCACGACTGCATCCTGGCCCGCCGGGATCAGATCAAGACCCGCAAGCTGTGGGATCGCAAGGATCCTTTCTTCGCACCCACCGTAGAGATGGCGGCAAAAGATGGCGTCAAGCTGGAGACCGATAACAAGGTGATCCGCGATGGCAACAAGGTGCGGGTCTACATGACCTCGATGGCCCCGGCCTATGGGATCACCGAGTTCAAGGTCAAGCAGGGGGATGAAGTCACGGTGGTGATTACCAACATCGATCAGATCGAGGATGTCAGCCACGGCTTCGTCATGGTCAACCATGGCGCCAGCATGGAGATCAGCCCGCAGCAGACGTCCTCCATTACCTTCACCGCCGATAAGCCGGGCCTGCATTGGTACTATTGCAGTTGGTTCTGTCATGCACTCCACATGGAAATGGTTGGTCGCATGCTAGTCGAGCCAGCCTAACCATAGTGTCGGGTGGTGCCGATGGCATCGACACCACCCGAATATCCAGGATCCAGGACATGAACCCTCTATCGGTATTACCGACCTTGCTAAGGCAGGTCCGGAGCACTGTTGCGCTGTTGGTGCTGGGATGTTCCTGCATTGGTGCGGCCTTTGCGGCACCTCAATCCATTCGTTCCCTGCCCCTGCAATCCGATGGAGAGGCGCGTTGGCGTCTGCCTGCCGGAGAGTACCGGGGGCAGTTTCGTATTGAAGAATCCCTGATGCTCCGTTGCGAGGCGGGGGCGGTGATCAATGCTGAAGGGGAGGGCAATGCCCTCACTATCGCGGCACCGAACGTGACGGTGCAGGGCTGTACTCTGACCAACTGGGGTAGCAACCTCACCAAGCTCAATGCCGCTGTCTTCATCCAGCGGGAAGCCAGTCACGCCAAGGTGCAGGCCAATCGGATGCAAGGACCGGCCAGCGGGATCTGGGTGGATGGCACGAGCAACGTCAGCCTGCTGGATAACGTGATCGAGGGAGAGCTGCGACTGCGTTCGCAGGATCGTGGCAATGGCATTCATCTCTATGCCGTGCACGGGGCGCGGGTCATCGGTAATCGGGTACGCCACGCCCGTGATGGCATCTATATCGACACCTCCAACGGCAACAGCCTCGAAGGCAATCAGCTGGAAGATCTGCGCTACGGCATTCATTACATGTTTTCCAATGACAACCGGGTGATCGGCAACCTGACCCGCCGCACCCGCACCGGTTATGCACTCATGCAGAGTCGCAAGTTGACCGTGATCGGCAATCGTTCCGAGCAGGATCAGAACTACGGGATCCTGATGAACTACATCACCTATTCCACCCTCAGGGACAATCTGGTCACGGAGGTTCGTGACGGGGGCGCGGGCGAAGGCATGATCTCCGGTTCCGAGGGCAAGGCGTTGTTTATCTACAACTCGCTCTTCAACCGCATCGAGCACAACCGTTTCGAGCGCAGCGCGCTGGGAATCCATCTCACTGCGGGATCGGAAGACAACCTCATCAGCGACAACGCCTTTATTAACAATCGGCAACAGGTCAAATATGTCGCCTCCCGGCGGCAGGAGTGGTCGGTGGCGGGCCGCGGCAACTACTGGAGCGATTATCTGGGCTGGGACCGTAACAACGACGGGCTGGGAGAGGTGGCCTACGAACCGAACGACAACGTGGACAGGCTGCTCTGGAGCTATCCGCAGGTCCGACTGCTAATGAACAGCCCCGGCATCGAGGTGCTGCGCTGGGCCCAGCGGGCCTTCCCCATCATCAAATCTCCCGGCGTGCAGGATAGCTACCCGCTGATGCAGCCTCCCGCCATCGCCCCTCATCCACAGGAGAACCCCTCATGAACGCGGTCGACATTCAGGGCGTACACCAGCGCATCGGTGGCATGACCATATTGCAGGACGTGAACCTGAGCCTGCAGGAAGGTGAGGTGCTGGGGCTGTTCGGCCATAACGGTGCGGGCAAGACTACCAGCATGAAGCTGATCCTCGGCCTGTTGAGCCCGAGTGAAGGGCGGGTGCAGGTACTCGGCGGTCAGCCACAGGATCTCAACGTGCGCCGTCAGCTCGGTTATCTGCCGGAAAACGTAACCTTTTATCCACAACTCACGGGGTGGGAGACCCTCGCCCATTTTGCCCGTCTGCGGGGTGCGGCCTCCCAGCAGGTGGTGGAGTTGCTGGACCAGGTTGGGCTCAGCCATGCGGCGGCGCGTCGGGTGAAAACTTACTCCAAGGGGATGCGCCAGCGGCTCGGTCTGGCCCAGGCACTGCTTGGCGAGCCGCGTCTGCTGTTGCTCGATGAACCCACGGTGGGGCTGGATCCCATCGCCACCCAAGAGCTCTATCAGCTGATCGATCGCCTGCGCCAGGGGGGCACCAGCATCATCCTCTGCTCCCACGCGCTTGCCGGGGTGGAGGCCCACCTCAATCGCGTCGCCATTCTGGCCGGTGGCCGCTTGCAAGCCGTGGGTGATCTCGCCCAGTTGCGCGCCGACACTGGTTTGCCGGTGCGGATGCGCATCCACGGATTGGAGGATGGCAACCATTGGATTGGCCGCTGGCGGGAGGCGGGCCACCAGGCTCGCTTGCTCGATGAACAGAGTGTGGAAGTGGTGGTGCACAACGGCCACAAGCTGGCGTTGCTGCGCGAGTTACTGGGGGAATGCGAGCCCGGTGACATAGAGGTGCATCAACCTTCGCTGGAAGATCTCTATTGCCACTACATGGCGCGAGCCGATCAGGCGAACCGGAAGGAGGTACGGCCATGAATCAGGTCTGGAACATTGCCCGCAAGGAGTTCAGCGATGGTCTGCGCAACCGCTGGCTACTGGCCATCAGCCTGCTGTTTGCGGTGCTGGCGGTCGGCATTGCCTGGCTCGGTGCTGCCGCCTCCGGCCAGCTGGGATTTACCTCCATTCCCGCCACCATCGCCAGTCTGGCGAGCCTTGCGACCTTCCTGATGCCCCTCATCGCCTTGCTGCTGGCCTATGACGCCATTGTTGGCGAGGAGGAGAGCGGCACTCTGATGCTGCTGCTGACCTATCCCCTCGGCCACGGCCAGATCCTGATGGGCAAGTTTGTCGGTCACGGCCTGATCCTGGCACTGGCGACCCTGCTCGGTTTTGGCTGCGCCGCCCTGGCCATTGCCGTGCTGGTGGAGGATATCTCCCTCTCCACCCTGGTCTGGGCGTTCGGCCGTTTCATGGTGTCATCCACCCTGCTGGGCTGGGTCTTTCTCGCCATGGCCTATGTACTGAGCAGCAAGGTCAGCGAGAAGTCCCGTGCCGCCGGGTTGGCGCTGGGCGTCTGGTTCCTGTTCGTGCTGGTGTTTGATCTGCTGTTGTTGGCACTGCTGGTGCTGAGCGAGGGCCATTTCAGCGCCACCCTCTTGCCCTGGCTGCTATTGCTCAATCCGGCCGATATCTATCGGCTGATCAACCTCTCCGGCTTCGAAGGGGAGAGTGGCGGCTTGGGGGTGCTCTCCCTCGGGAGCGAATTGCCCTTTTCTACCGACATGCTTGGGTTCTGCCTGTTGTTGTGGGTCGGCGTGTCGCTGTGGCTGGCTTATGCCGTGTTTCGTCGTCGCTCGGTCTGAGCCGGGTATAACAAGGATAGTAATATGCTGAATTCAAATAATTTTTATCTTAAAGGTAGCCTGATGGCCCTGCTGTTGGCGCTGGCCGGTTGCAACGATGTCGACTCGAACCCGCACGTTTATGATCCCGTCGCCTTTCACTCCGGCGACGAGTGTCACATCTGCGGCATGGCGATCACCGGCTTTCCCGGCCCCAAGGGTGAGGCGGTGGCTAAACAGGGTGCGATGAAATTTTGCTCTACGGCCGAGATGTTTGGCTGGTGGCTGCAACCGGAGAACCGGGAACAAGATGTCACCCTGTATGTGCATGACATGGCACGCTCGACCTGGGAAAAACCGGATGATGATGCCCTCATCGATGCCCGACAGGCCTTTTATGTCGTCGGTGCCAACCTGAAGGGGGCCATGGGGGCTGCACTGGCTTCGTTCGCCCGCGAGGAGGATGCCGAAAGGTTTGCAACCAGCCAGGGCGGCAGGCTGGTGCGGTTCGAGCAGATAGATCTTGCCTTGCTGCAACCTGATCCCCAGTCCCATCAGGCTAAGCCGCACGGTAGCCCGGCGGCCCATTGATAGGCTTTTTCATCCCTTATCACTCATTACATCGCAGGAGGATGCTCCCATGATGGGGATCAGCGTTTGGAAGCTCTTGATTATTCTCGCCATTGTCATCGTGTTGTTTGGTACTGGACGCCTGAGTGGCATCGGTTCTGATCTGGGCAAGGCCGTGCGGGGATTTCGTAACATGCTGGGCGAAAAAGAGAGCCAGTAAGAAAACACCATTCGGTTACACCCAATCTCTGCAGCCTTTGGTCGCGTCGGGCCGCCAGCATGACGGAGTGCGGGATGCGAGTGGCCGGATACCAAGCGGGGCATTGCTGCCTCCAACAACATAAGGAAATACCAATATGAAAAGAAACGTGTTTTCACTGCTTGTCCTGGGAGCTGCTGTTTGTCTGCAACCGGCCATGGCAACTGACGGCGAGACGTTATTCAAGAGCAAGCCTTGCGTGGGTTGCCACATGGTGGATGCCAAGCTGGTCGGCCCCTCATTCAAGGAGGTCGCGGCCAAGTATGACGGGCAGGCAGACGCGGCCACCCTGTTGGCAGGCCGCATCAAGAACGGTACCCAGGGCACCTGGGGGGCAGTGCCCATGCCGGCCAACGCCGTCACGGAAGAGGAGGCCAAGACCTTGGCCGAATGGGTGCTCAGCCATAAAAAATAACAAGTCGCTTGCACTCAAGCTTGGTGTGAATTCTGGCGTGATTAGCGATACCTCAGTTGAATGCTGATGGTGGTATCGGGCACGTTGTGGTGCCGGTGTAGTTTGGCCAGCTGTTCCGGGAGGCCGGTCGGGTTCGCTTGCCGACCCCGATAGAGCCGGGATTGATTAATGTAGTCGGGAGGGCTGACGGTGATGGTCACCTGATGCCCTGGCTGCTAGAGGCCAAACAGCCGAAGGTTATTCTGCTTGATGGTGGTGATGTTGGGAGCAGGTAAGGCCTCCCGACTGCGCAGGTGCAGTTTTTTGAGCTCGGGGGGCATAGCCATACACCTCTAGCTTGCTGATAAGACGAGCCATTGACGGTTACGCCTTTGTGCTGTGTGTGGCAGGGTGAGATTGGTCTTGTGGCTGTTTTAATAAGCGGCATCAGCTGTTTCACTGGGAACGGGCTTGGCTTCATAGTGGCGGGTCACAACGCCAGTCTCTAGGTCGATGCTGATAAACGCCGGGGCTTGCGGGTGGTACTGGTAGAGTCGCGCCAGTTCGGCACGAAACGCTTCGACGTTAGGCGCAATCACATGGTGGGTATCCCCCTCGGCGTAGGTAAAGGTCTCCAGCGTCTCGGTGTTAATCCAGATACCGAAGTACCATGCATCTTCCTCGGTGTCGTATTGCTGCCAGCCTTGGGCCAGCAGCGTCCGGTCGTAGTAGTAGCGATCTGCATGATGGCTGCCCCGGTCGATGCGGCAGCCGGTCACGGTGAGCTCAAGCGGGATACGCCCCGCCTTGTGGGCTTTCTTGACCCGACGCAGCAGCTTGAGGGCCTTGGCTCTGCTGCGGCCATTACCGAGTGGTTGGGGCTGCCTAGCCCGCAACGCCAGGTGGGCCATTATCTTCGGCGCGGTGTTGTGGTTGAGCTGACCGATGGCAGTGGTTATCTGCCGAGCGGACAGGGTCTTGTAATCACGTAGGTCGTGCATGGTGGGCATTCCTTTAAATGCAAGCCGCCCCTCGGTGTGAGGGGCGGTTAGAGGTCTTGTTTGTGCTGATGGCCGTGACTCAGGTATGGCTACTCCAATCCGGCGCATCATTACTGCCGTGGTTGACGTAGGCTCCGACAATCACCCGTTGCCACTCGCCGACGGGTTGACCTGCGGCATTACAGGTGCAGCGAAAGCGGGCGAAGTTAATCTCACGCGGCAGGTGTTCACGCATATAGCTGGGGCTGACAAAGAGCGTGGTTTTGTGCAGTACCGGGTTGGGTGCAACCAGCGGGCCGCCAATACGCCGCCCCTCCACATCGTGGGCATAGGCAAAACCCGGTAGCATCAACTGCTGGCTGATGAGCTTGGCAAGCGCGGGATGAGCACACATGGCCTCCGCTACGGCGGCCTGGCTAAAGCTGTCATTGAACTCAATCATGGTGTATCTCCATTTCCGCTGGTGAACGGTAAGCCGCTGCCAGCAGCGCAAACTGTTCAATCAGGTAACTGATGCTGATGCCTAGTTCATCGCTGACCCCATCCCCCTGATGGTGATGCAGGAGTGCCATGTCATCGGCGATACGTTGGGCTAGGTGGGCCGTTGAACTCGGTGGGCCGTTGAACTCGGTGGTGAGCTTGTCACCGTCAGGGTGATGGAGAGATCCATCACATCTCTCCCCAAGGTGCTTGCTCCCACAGTGACAACCGGGCCAGCACGTCTTGCGCCAGCACTTGCTGCAACTGCTGTATAACCTTCACTAGCCGGGGAGCCAGCTCGGGGCTCCCGCTCCATTCGCTCGATTGGTACAGGGCACAGCTGGTGAATTTGTAGAGCGCCACCAGTTCGGCATCAGTAAGTGGTGCCTTGTGGTAGCGATGGGCAGGTTTAAGCGGCCCCAGCTTGGTCGAGCGGTGCTGGCGTGGTTCATTGCGCCCCAGCTGATAGCGATGCCAGACTGCCCGCCGGTTGGCGATCATCATCAGCCGCACCAGCCGGTCTACCCGCCACGTCCAGGTACTGGTGACATCCATTGGTGAGCTCCACCAGAGGGTGCGCAGCAACTCAAGGGTGTAGTGCGGTGGCATGGGGGCATTGCAAAAGCGGTGCAACTGCACGGCAAAGGTCAGGTAGTCCTGGCGATCGATCATGAAGGCAGACATGGGCATAGTTCCTTGAAATGCAAAAGGCCACCTGCAGTGAGGTGGCCTTGCTGGGTGATGTCGGGATATCCGGATCATGGTGTTGGTGCTGATGATCCGGGTTTGGGGGGGCTGGCGTTATTCATACGCCTGTTCTTTGCCGGGGAGAACCGCATCGAACAGGATGGCGTAGAGCGTGGAGTCAATGCCGTTGACGGCGTCGTGGTGTGGGTAATAGGGCGGCGCGTCTCGGGAGCGCTCGAAGTAGTCGCCAAAGCAACTGAGGCATTCGCGTATCTCGACGGTGGAGCCCTGCAGCAACGCCGCGTCAAACTGCTTGGCATACACCGCGTCAGCACGCGCCTTGGTGACGGCCTTCTCTAACAACACCAGCGCCCCTTCGTTGCTGGCGGTGGTGAGGCTATGGCGCAGCTTGCCCAGCGTTTCTTCCAGAGAATAGGGGTTGGGTAATCGCATCGTCACATCATCCCCCGTTCGGCCAGTGACACCACCCCTTCGGTGCCGACCACCAGATGGTCAAGCAGACGGATATCCACCAGCGTCAGCGCCTCACGTAACGATTTGGTCAGTGCAATGTCCGTCGAGCTCGGCTCCGGGTTACCACTGGGATGATTGTGAACCACGATGATGGCAGCGCAGTTCAGCGCCAGTGCCCGCTTGACCACTTCCCGTGGGTAGACGTTGGCACTGTCCAGGGTGCCACGAAACAGCTCCTCAAAGACCAGTACACGGTGTTGGGAGTCAAGGAACAGTGCGCCAAATACTTCGTGCTCCCGGCCTTGCAGCAAGGTTTGCAGCCGCTCGGCGGCCTCTTTGGTCGAGGTGATCACGGCGCCCTTGGCCAGCCGCTTGCGGGCAATCTGGTTGGCGATGCGCAGCAGATCTTGCTCGGTCACCGGTTCGGTGACGACATAAGTGCCGGGGCATTCCCCAGCTTTGAGTTTGTGGTAACGCATGGTGGTCTCCTGAAAAAGAAAGACCCCGGCTGCGCGAGGCATACCGGGGCTAAATGCAGAGAGGTTGTTGGTTCACTGTGAGAATAGTTCAGTTGGCCGTCATGATGGCTCCTGTCGTGGCTGCGGGACCACTCTGTACCGGTATCAGCGGTTCGGGCACCAACACGTCTAGCGGGATGGCCAGTGCCAGACTTAATCGCTCTGCCAGTTCGTAAGCGGGGCCGATAGTGTCGTAGTCAGCTACCCAGGTAGCTAGGGCAAGGCCACTGGTCTCTACCGCCCGCAGGTAGACGCTGTAGCCCTGCACGGTCAGGCCGCTGTCGCGCACCACCTGCGTCTCGCCATCTCGATTAATCGCTTCAAGCTCAACGGCGATCGGTTGTTTTGGCACCTTTCGCCTCCTCTTGAGGTAAGGCGTCACTCTCCACGCGATAGCCGTGATGAATGCAGGTACGCTGCAGGTCGGCCAGAAAGCTGCCCAGTACACGAGGCTGCTCAGAGAGCGGGACGGGGCCTGTTTGGCAGCGCCAGAAACACCGATGCTTGGGGTCCACGCAGATTTCATCCACGGGCTGGCTCATGGTGCGCCAGTCCTCGGCATTGCTGAGGGAGAGCAGTTGCCACTGCACCCCAGACCAGCGCAGATGCAGGGTAACGGAGCGGACATGTGGGCTATCAGGGGTCAGGTGCAGCAACCAGTGCTCGCCTTGGCGAGTTGGCTGTACCAGTCCCAGCCACTGGCGTGAGGTGTGGGAGAGCGGCAGTTCGTTAGTCATCACACACCCCCTAATCCCCTCTGACCGTGACGGTGAAGTAGGCCATCCGGCAGTAGGCAACAAAGTTGGTCTGCCACAGGGTGAATAACTCATGGGCCTCTGAGCGCTGGATAGGCCCCCATCCTTGCAGATAGTGTTCGTCATCCAGGAAGTTGAAATCGAGCTCCTTGCAGAGCTCGGCATCCTGGCCCAGTCCCTGGTAACTGAAGTCGGTGACGTAATCGAAAAGCCAACCATCAAGGCCGCGTATCAGACGTATCTCGACGGGGTGAGCCCCTCCCTGCTCGGGGCTGTAGGTGGGGCTGCGAAAGTTGAAGGTGAGTTGGGTCAGGCGCTCGAGGTTGAGGCCGATATTGGCGACCTCCTGATTGAGTAACGCGAGCAGCGCTTGGGCAACGGGCAGGGCAAAGCCATCCCGGAAAAAGGGAATAGTCATAAGCGTTCCTTGTCATATATCCAATAAAATGAGGGAGGCGTTAGCCTCCCTCTGGGTGTGGTTGTAATGGTGGGTGTAAGCCATCGTCACGGTGTGCCAAAGTCCGTTGATTACCCAGGCGAAATACAGTTGTTATCTGGCGAGCCAATGGCTGGCAGTACCTCTGCAAGGTGGCTGGTGGGCAAATCGATGGGGGGATTTGACGGCGGCAATAGCGCCACCGATGTTGCGTTGCGAAGTGCCTCCCAGAACGTGGAGAAGTCCCCTTGCCGGTAAGGGGCGTCATAGCGTTGTCCGTCCACCAGCAAGGCAAACTGACGTCTGCTATCGCTGCCATAATCACGACCGTTCACCGTCGCCAACATGGTGAGCGGCGCATCATCTCGGCAGATGATGGTGAGCGGTATGTGAATCGCCCCCAGTTCCCTAGACACCTCACAGCCTTAAAATGAGGCAACTATTGGAGGTGTTATGACCCGTCAGCGTTATCCAGAAACATTCAAAATCGAAGCCGTTAAACAAATCACCGAGCGTGGGCGGCCGGTGGCTGACGTTGCTCGTGCCATCGGGGTATCCAGCCACAGCCTGTATGCATGGCTCAAGCAGTACGGTAAGCCTGCTGACCAGCAGATAGAAGAGTCTGCCTTGCAAGCCGAGATCCGCCGTCTGAAAACCGAACTGCGCCAAGTCACCGAGGAGCGCAATATCCTAAAGGAGGCCGCCGCGTACTTTGCCAGCGAGTCAAGGAAAGGTACGCGTTCATAACCTCCCGACTCGACCGGTACAGTGTCGTTACCCTGTGCCAGACCCTGGGGGTTCACCGAAGTGGCTTCTACGCGTGGCTGAAACAGCCTACATCGCCACGACAGCAGGAGGACGAACGACTAACGGGGCTGGTCAAGCAATCCTGGCTGGAAAGTGGCGCTGTATACGGTTATCGCAAGATCCATCGCGACCTTCGTGACTTGGGGGAAGCCTGCGGCAAGCACCGTGTGGCCAAATTAATGAGACGGGAAGGACTGCGTTCGCAAACGGGCTATCAACGCCGTAAGGGGCATTATGGAGGCAAGAGCCCGCAGGCTGCTCCGAACACGCTGGCACGCCAGTTTAAGGTCCCAGCCCCCAACATCTCCTGGGTGACCGACATTACCTACATCCGCACTCAAGAAGGGTGGCTGTATCTGGCGGTGGTGCTCGATCTGTTTTCTCGCCAGATCGTCGGCTGGGCAATGAAGCCACGCATGACGGCAGACTTGGCGGTTGATGCGTTATTGATGGCCGTCTGGCGGCGCAAGCCAAAGCAGCCGGTACTGGTGCATTCGGATCAGGGCAGCCAGTTTACCGGTGGTGAATGGCAGGACTTTCTGAAGGCCCACAACCTGAGTTGCAGCATGAGCCGACGTGGCAACTGTCACGACAACGCTGTTGCCGAGAGCTTCTTTCAGTTGCTCAAACGGGAGCGGATCAAGCGCAGGATTTACGCGACAAGAGACGAAGCCCGCAGCGATGTGTTTGATTATATCGAGATGTTTTACAACCCCATCAGGCGCCATGGTTCCAATGATGGGCTGTCGCCGGTAGAGTTTGAAAGGCAGTTCAATGTTCAACAACAGAGTGTCTAGAAAACCCGGGGCGATTCACAATGAGTCTTGCCACCCCCGCTTAGTTGGAATTATTCTTCCTAGGGTGTCGTCGCGATGTGTCATGAAAGCCAGTAAAAAGGCAGCTCAATGACTGCATAAAGCATCACACGTAGTTCCGCAGGAAGATGCGTCGTAATCAACATCCTGTATTACACCAGTCGTCTACCTAACCGTATCACCCGATTGGATGATGTGGGAGTCAATAAGATACTACTCCAGAGAGACCCTGAGAACCCTGGGTCTCCCACCGGGCCCTCTTCTGCGAGGCACCTCCATTTTACCCACGCTCCTGAAGCGCTCATGCATCTCAGCCAGTAGTGCTTCATCAAACTTGAGCAAATAACTCAGCGCATTATGCAATAGCAGATGACGCTTTTCTAAGTCATCGTGATGCACCATCCCAATACCGTATGCTCCCCACTCCTCATATTTATCCCTGTCTGCATTGCAGTTGTAATATGTTCTGGGTTCACGACTCAGTGATTTCCAGAACTCACCCAATTTACGCCCAAGACTGATATCCCCCTGAACTTTATTGCCATTGAATATAAATGCCATATGGTAGTGATAGCCCCTGGCCACTCCATACTCTAACTTCCATACATACCCTAAAAGAATACGATAACGACGTTTTACCGCTCTCAGGTACGCGTCTCTATCATCTATCGCTTCCTCGATGGTTATGGTATCTTTAATTTCATCACCATAGTGAACATCCACCCTGATCACCAGCAGCTTAGAATGCAACCTAAATAGTTTGTTGATATAGTCGTGGACACTAGTGCTATTACGTGCCTCAGAGCGTTTCAGATTGCGTAAACGCTTCTGATGCAGAGATGTATCAAGCTCCTCCAAGAACTCCTCTATAACGTCTTCTAGTTCGGGAGATAATTGCCTATCTACATATATCTCTCGATAAGGGTAAAAGTATCTCAAGAACAGCTCAACCGAGGGATGAGCAGACTTAGCCTCTCTGTAGTGATAGTAATGTTTGGTAACAGCATCCATTGCTTTTTGTAAAGCATGGATGTTTATAGTTGGATACTTAGATTCTAAGCTTTTAATAAACTGTAGGATATGGACAGACATGGGTAATCCCTCAATAAAGAGTAGGTTTAATATTCTAAAGGGAGTGTATGGTTAACTGAGGTTAAGTAGTTAGTAGATGGGTATAATGTTGATTGACATTAAATAATATAAACACCTTAACCTGCGTTAATTAATGCGTATCTCTCCGTAGGCATGCTTGCGAAGATAAAGACATTTAATGATGTGTGTTTGTCGTTATGGCTGTTAGTTGGGAACAAACAATCAGCAGGTTAACTTATGGAGCCTTTATCGCTTAAATTAAAACCCCCTCATTGATGCTTGTACTTGAAACCAAGCATCAATTTCATGTTCAAACCAGCCGACAGCTGACAAGCCCAACTTAAGTGGCTTTGGGAAATTTGGGTCATAGCGAGGGGATTTCTTGCTGATACGGTCATAGATAGTTGAGCGGGCAAGGCCGGTCTTTTGGATAACGTCTTTGATGCGCAGTACTTTGGGGGACGTGTTCATGGTGTACTCCTGATGGTATGGGTTTCGTTCATCAGAAGGGATTGGGGGTTGAAAAAAACAGTAATCAGCCTCGGTACGGGGGGATCAGGAAGGCCAATGATGATGACCCGCGATCTAGGGTCAGCATATGAGGTGGTTGCATTGATGGTGGCGAAGGCTGATCGTCGATGACTTAAGCAGGACGTAGACTAGAGAGAAAAGAGGCGTTTTGCACGGGATTCAAGAGTATTCGCGTCTTCACTTAGCACGCATAGAGATACATTAAATCATCATTGTATGGACACATTTCTTTCTTTAGATGTTGTGCAAATGACATTGAGATATACTAAAAAAAATCATAATATCTACACACAAATAACACGACAACAAAGACCCAAAAGGGCTTTTGAGACTCAATTGAGATCTATTGGAAGGAGGTTGTATGTGCGAGGCTTGTGACTTTATTGTTTGAAGTTTTTTGATGGATGATGGAGGTTGGTATGGGAACTCAAAATAACTTGTGGTTTGAAAAGAAAGATCACAGAGCGATGTTGTTTCTCTACAATAGATTTATTGAGAATGCTGGGTTTTATAATGGTCGTTCGCCAAGGCTTACGTTTAGGGAGACTACTTCTGCTTCATCCCAAAAAAGAATAAGTAGGTTAACTGACTTTATTGGTTTTGTTGTAGATGGGAAAGGCGAGAGAAAAGACCTTAAAGATGCACTGAGGTTTGTTGAAATTAACTTCAATATAGATGAGCTCAATGACCCGATTAAGGTAAAAGAATTAATGCTAGAGGTTTTTTATCAGTCATGCCTTGGGGATAAGGACTTTGCTTGGATCTCTAATTCTGATGATAGGCTCGTAAATTTCATCTGGGCATCAATTTTATTAATTAATGATGAAGATCAATTTCGCGATGGTGTATTTCAGTCTATATCAATAGATAAGCCTGAGCCACGAAGTTCATTTGTAGACGCGCTTGCTGATTCATTATATTCTTGTCTATGTTTAGATGAACACCCAACATCTAATCGGGATAAGATTTCAAATATAACCTTGTTTTTCGACTTGTGTCGCTTTGAATTAATGGAAAAAACAAGTCTGATGAGTTTTTTTAAATCCCGTTGGAGCGAAATAAAAAACAGCTCTAAAATTATAAATTGGTTATCCAAGAATGAAGAATTATGGGGGTGGGCATGGGACTACTCTTTTTCACGGTATTTAAACAGCAAAGCACCGATATGGCTAGAGTTAAATGCAACCGAAAGCTCTGAAATAGAAAAAAGTAAAAAAATGGCTTTAATAACCTTTTATGATCTTCTGAGATTAGAGCATCAACTGTTAGTTATCGCTGAATTAAAAAAATCAGGCGCTCAGCAAAAATACAGGATGAAGCTACAAGGGGAAGATGCATCACGGAAGATGGTTCAAATATCCATGAGTGTTTCGACTAAAGATAAATTAAAAAAATTAGCAGATAGAGAAAATCAAAAAATGAATACCATAGTTGAAATGTTAATCAACGAAAGGTATTTACAATTGTATGGTAATAATAAGTAGCCCTTTCAATAGAGGTTATGATTATGCATAACTCCAATATTATTTATACTATCTTTGTACAGATCTAGTTATCACCTGACACCGGCCTCAAACCGGTGTCTTGCTTACACTACGTTAGAGCACACTTCCTTCGGTATCAATTTCAGACCCTTTTTGAAACATGCTGTAGGGGGCAGTCCCTCCATCATCTAGCCCTGATTTGGCCGCTGGGTGTTGTAGTGATCCAGGTAGCTGCCTAGGTTGTCCGCCCTTTGATACGAAAGTGTTCATCCAATAGGGGTCGATGTCACCGTTCGGTTCATTTGTTCGACCTGCCATTGGTCCAGATGATATGGCTTAGCCAGTTTGTGCTTTATGCCATGTTGTCGGCAGACCCGATCAAAGAAGTGCCCAACAAAACGGTTGGTTGGGCCATTCCTGTATCTTGCCTGTTCTGTGAAGGCGATACCGTTGCCTGTGAGGACGGTTGTATGGGTAGACCGCCACAACTTCTTCAAGAAATGCAGCTCCATTTTGCTTGGTCGGTACATCAAAGAACGCCACGCGGGTAAATTTGGTGACACGATCAATGGCCAAAAACATGTGTTGCTTGCCTTCCTCCAGACGTAGCTTGCAACTATCGATATGCGGGTAACCCATTTCTGTCGGTTCAAACTGCCCACGTTGGTTTTTATTCTGTTGCTGATGAGGTCGCTTGCTAATGCCATGCCGTATATGACATCGATGAAGGGCACTGCAAAAGGGCTTCGCGCAAATGCCCCAACAAGTTGTCCAGAGGCAGAAGGGTTCGTCGCCTGAACTCCACGACCATTTCCTCTTCCTCCTTTGACAGATGAGCACATTTGGGACTGGTAGGCCCCATCGGCTGGTCAATGGTGGTTGTTCGAGAGCGCTATTTAGCGACGGTTTTGACGTTCAATCCGTATCGAGCGGCAAGTTTGCGCGCCCACTCCTTCGACGTTTGGAGCTCGGCTCGAATTCTCGGTGTTGTGCGGGCTGATCCATGAAGACCTGCTGCCAAAGTGCATCCTCCTGATAAGAGTCCAATAATGCACCATGACTATCTGGGACTGAACACCTAGCAATACTTGTCTTCATTTTGTTTTCACTTAGTTAACCATCAGTCCCAGGGGGTAACCTTGGCGTACTTGTATTTGGCGTAGACGGGATTGCCATTGAAGGAGCTTGGCGGGAAGCTCGGATTGGCACTGATCCAGTTGTTCACAAATGTCTGCATCCTGCTCGTGACAGGACGACTTTCGCGGCGCACGCCTACCCATCTATTCTGGACTCGACTAAATACCTGCCAGGTGACGCCAGCTTCATCAATGTTGAAGGCGTAGCGCTCCATGTTCCAGATGGACATGCCGTACTTGCCTAGATCGATGTCTTGGGGATACTGGCGCCCCTGGATCCAGATGTTGGTATGGAGCAGGTTGGTGCCGCCCATCAGCTCGATGTCGACTTCATAGTGAGAGCTGGTGCCCGCATCACCGGTATAGGTGAAGAATGAGCTGATGGTGCCGGGCACCGATCCTGCCTGCATCTGCACCTCATAACGTCCCTTGCGGGTGTAGTTGTAGGTTCGTAGCTCAGCGCAACTCTTGCTGCCCCGGTCCGATTTTGCATGGAGGATCGCCATGCCGGACTCCATCCATACATTGGCCGCGCGCCAGGTGCAGTCGAATTCCGACCCATCATTGCGCCAGCCGTCAGAGACCTGCCAATCTTGATTGCTCCACCACCATGCAGAAGCCTGGGGTGAATATAATTCACCCGCCATCAGCAACACTGAAATTAGTCCAAAATTACGCATATTCTCGACAATCCTATGTGTTTTTAATTAGTGTTTATATTGATAACTACAAGCAGTATCAGAATAACCATAAATTATTCTCTAAACTAATACTGATATCGCGTCATGACAGTTTCATATTTTTGAAACTACTTGCGAAAAGTATGAAAGATATGATGGAGGAAGGTAAAGCCAGAATAAAAAAGCCACCGTAATATTACGGTGGCAAAAGCACGGACTCCCGATCCGATGAGATGAATATCAGCTGGCTTGGCGGCGATAGATCTCGACCAGTTCGGTGGCCAGCTCACGGCACAGAATGGAGGTCATCAAATGATCTTGGGCATGCACCATGACCAGCGTCATCTTGGTCTTGCCCTCACCCTCATCGGCTTCAATCAGTTTGGTTTGTACGGCATGGGCTGCCTTACCTGCTTCGGTGGCCTGGAGCAGCAAGGCATCCGCTTCGCTGAACTGGCCGGCGCGGGCCTGACGCAGGGCTTCGAAACAGAGACTGCGAGATTGGCCAGCATTGACGATGATGCCCATGACTGCTTCTTCAAGATCCATCATTTATGACTCCTTAAAATCCATTATTACGAGAGACGTCGGCGAACCATTCACCACTCTTCTTGACGGTGCGCTGCTGGCTTTCCAAATCAAGGCTGATGAATCCATAACGGTTTTTGTAGGCATTCATCCAGGACCAGTTGTCAATAAAGGTCCACAGGTGATAACCACGGCAATTACTTCCTTCGGCAATGGCGGTATGAATCCACTGGAGGTGGCCACGAATGAAGTCGATACGATAATCGTCTTTTACCTGGCCGTCTTCACCAATGAATCTGTGTTCCCCTTCGACACCCATGCCATTCTCGGAGATATAGCTTGGAATATTTTCATAGTTGTCGCGCAGGTTGATCAATATGTCATAGATACCGCGCTCATATATTTCCCAGCCACGATAGGGGTTCATTTTTCGGCCCGGCATTTCGTAATTCTCGAAGAACCAGTCCGGCAGGAAAGGGGCGCCCGGGTTGATGGCCGTCATGCGCGCCTTCACTCGCCGCGGCTGGTAGTAGTTGATGCCGAGCAGATCGATCTTGCCGGCGGCCAGCAGCTCGCAGTCGCCGCTTTGCACCACGGGCATCTGATCGTGTTCGCGCAGGATGTCGATCAGCTCCTGGGGATAGACCCCCTTCACTGCCGGGTCGAGGAAGGCGCGGTTGAAGAACAAGTCGGCAATGAACGAGGCCTTCAAATCCGCCGGGTTTGAAGAGCGCGGATAGGAGGGGGTCAGGTTCAAGACGATTCCGATCTGGCCCGGCAGGGAGAGTGCGCGATAGCGCTTCACCGCCAGGCTGTGGGCCAGCATCATGTGATAGGCCACCTGGGCTGCCCGCTTGAAGTCCATCAGGTTCGGGTAGTGGAAGTCATACAGATAACCTCCTTCCACCACCACCACGGGTTCGTTGAAAGTCATCCAGCAGGCGACGCGATCGCCAAACAGTTTGAAGCAGATGTCGGCGTACTCGGCAAAGGCCGCCACCGTCTCGCGGTTCTCCCAGCCACCCTGCTCTTGCCAGTACATCGGCATGTCGAAGTGGAACAGACCGATGAAGGGCTTGATTCCCTTGGCCAGCAGTTCGTCGATCACCTTGTTGTAGAAGTCGACGGCCTCCTGGTTGACAGTACGGCCATCCGGCAGCAGACGGGCCCAGGAAATAGAGGTGCGGAAGCTGTTGTGGCCAATCTGCTCCATTAACGCGATGTCTTCACTATAGCGATCATAGAAGGTCGAAGTGTTGGTTGGGCCTACTTGGCCGTGAAAACGGTGCGGCTCCGTCTCAAACCAGTGATCCCAAATGGTCGGTGCCTTGCCGCCCACGTTTGCAGCTCCTTCCGATTGTGCGGCCGACGAGGCACTACCCCACCAGAAGCCTTCGGGGAATGTGTATTGCATTGCAGTTTCCTCTTGATAACTGGGCTGCGGACATCACTGCATCCGCAGCCTGTGGTGCTTATGCTTGACTCTGAACCGGTGTGATCATTGTTGATTTTTCTGCTTCTGCTTCTGCTTCTGCTTCTGCCTCATCGGCCTCTTGTTTGAGAAGGGTGCGCTCATAGGCCCGAACGAAGGGGTAATACATCAGGGCGGAGATCCCCATGCAGATGAAGCACAAGATGACCGGACTGAATGCCCAGTTGGTGGCCCAGGAGGCACCGATGGGCGCCGGAGTGGTCCAGGCGGTCAGCATCACAACCTTCTCCACCAGACCCAGATCCACGGCGAACCAAGCCAGGATGGCGTTGATCACAGGCACCAGGGTGAATGGCAGAAAGAAGACTGGGTTCATGATGATGGGGGCACCAAACAGGACCGGCTCATTGATGTTGAAGAAACCGGGGACTACGCCCATCCGCCCTATGGTGCGCAGGTGTACGGCTCGGCTGCGCATCAGAAGGAATGCCAGGGGTAGGGTAGAGCCCACACCGCCGATAAACAGGAAGTGATCCCAGAAACCGGGCAAGAAGGTGTGAGGAATGGCTTGGCCGGCGGCCAGTGCAGCCTGATTGCTGGCTAGGTTTGCCATCCAGAATGGGTTCATTATGCCTGTGACGATCATGGTGCCGTGGATGCCGGCAAACCAGAGGATCTGGCACAGCAACACCGCCAGCAGGACGGCAGGCAGACTGTCAGAGGCCGCCACCAGGGGTTTGAGCATGGCCATGATCGCCTCGGGCAGGATCATGCCTGTGGTTTCCTGCAACAGCATATTGAGGGGGTGCAGGGTCAGGATGATCGCCAGTACCGGTATCAACACCTCGAAAGAGCGCGCAACCCCCATCGGCACCTGCTCGGGCAGACGTATGGTGATGTTGTTGCGCTTGAGCCAGGCATACACTTCAGTCGAATAGATGGCGCAGATGAGGGCGGTGAAGATGCCCTGTCCGGAGAAATACTGGGTGGAGATGGTGCCATCTTTATATTGCGCCGCCACCAGCATGAACGACATCAGCGACAGCAGGCCCGTGGTGATGGGGTCCAGGGAGTATTGCTTGGCCAGGCTGGATGCGACGCCCACCGAGATGAAGACCGTCATCAGCCCCATGCTCATGTTGAAGGGCAACATGAGCTCGGCACGATAGGTGTTGGAAAAATCGAGCCAGGCTCTGGCAAAGCCCCAGGTGGTTTCGCTGGAGATGGGGGGGAAGATGAAGACCAGCATGAAACTGCCGACAATCATGAACGGCAGCGCGGCAATGAAGCCGTCACGGATGGCCAGAACATAGCGTTGCTGGCCCAGTTTTCCTGCCAATGGGCCGATCCGTTGTTCGATCAACTTGACCAGCATCCCATAGAGTGAACTCATAGTGTGTGTCCTTCCTTGTGAGCACGCTTAACCGATCAGGGACAGGGCGTAGTCCAGCACCTTGTCGCCGCGCTGCATGCCGTAATCCATCATGTCGATAGGTTGTACCTTGATCCCGTGAGCCGCCGCCTTGGCTTGCAACTCCGGTTGCATGTACTTGATCTGCGGTCCCAGCAAGACCACCTGGTAATGGGGCATCTGGTCATCGAACTCCGATGCGCCAAAGGCCTTGATCTCGGCAGCCAGACCCCGCTTCTCGGCTTCTACCAGCATTTTTTTCACCAGTAGGCTGGTGGACATTCCGGCAGAGCAGCACAACATGATTTTTTTCATGATTATTCCTCAGTTATTAAATTGAGCTCACTATAGAACGATGAAAAAAAATAGGAAATCGATTTCACGTTATGAGGTTTGCAATTGTGATCTCGATCACTTGGGGGGCGACCTACGTAAACAAACTTAAACGTATTGCATTGAATAAAAACACTTTATTTATTTGTTGTTGATTGGTTGTATCGAATGGGTATCAGGCTTGACTCTATGAAATATCGATTTCAAATTTGTCGTGGTTTTCATGCTGTTGCTGCGTCCCTGCCGGGCAGGTTCCCCACATGGTGCACAGAGCACTCTCCCGGCGATGCGCTGACGTGTGGAGGACAAAGGCCGCAAGGCTGGACAACAGATACCCGCCGCTGCGATGTCCTGCGCTTCACTGCTCTCTGCCGTTTGCCGCCCCCCCTTGATGGCAAGGCCCCGTTCCCGGCCAAATCCGTTGACGCGGCCTCTTCTGGGCCATGGCGAGGTGCGACCTGCCAGAAGTAGGATGGTTGCAAGATTTCATCGCAGAGGCTCGCTTGCCCGGAGGCAAAGTCCTGTGCCGGTGGAGACGTTGACCTGGTGCTTGCCGTACAGCCCGAAGGGATGATGACCGTACCGACTTCAGATGCCAGCCACGGCTTCCCTGCTTTCCGGTAGAGCAGCGTTGCACCGCAGGATAGGCTGGAGATGAGCGGCGGTCATATTACGTCAGCAAGCCTAATGGCACGGCATAACGGCAGAAAATCAGAAGTGCACAAAGGTGGATGAGAGGCAATCAGAAAGTATGATTTGGTCGTGGAGGCTGTGGAGAGGGGAAAGAAGCAATAGTTCTAGGAGGCCCTTGTCTGTCCACCCGGTAGCAGTTGCATGATGGCGGGAAACGGGAAACGGGAAACGGGAAACGGGAAACGGGAAACGGGAAACGGGAAACGGGAAACGGGAAACGGGAAACGGGAAACGGGAAACGGGAAACGGGAAACGGGAAACGGGAAACGGGAAACAAAGGACGGACACCGGCCCGGAATCGGCCTTGAGGCAAAGTCGGGGGGGGGGAGGGGAAAAATGCTCCGTCAGGGGACGGAGCATCGAGAGGGCACTTAGCGGGTTAATCCGCCTTCATCCAGCACGCTGACAGCCCAGAAGAAGGGAGCATTCCAGTTGATGGTAACTTCGTTCAGTGTCCAGGCTCCTATCTCGTCTTTCCAGCAGGTCTGGCCGGTGCACTTCCCTTTCATAGTGGATGCAACGGGATCGCTGAAGTTGATGGAGTTGGGGCCCCCAGACATTACTCCTGGCGGAACCAGGGGGGACGCGGGATCAGCTGGGTGTGCCCAGAACCTGTGGTGCGGATTCTTCAGCGGACGACTGCCGTAGCCCGACACATAGGACTGGTCGAGCGGGTTGCGGCCCAGCACGTAGTCCATGGCGTCAGACATGGCCTGCAGGTATTTGCGCTCCCCCGTGAAGTCATGCGCCAGCCCGAGGAAGATGCTGCGATTCATCAGGTTGGAGTTGGAGCCCCAGGGGTATTCGGTGGCCTGATAGGGGATAAGGTAACCCTCTGTCGCCACGCTCTTCTGGTAGCCGTCGGCGGCGGCGATGATGGCGGCACGCGCCTTCTCCACGTCCTGCTTGCCCAGCTTGTTGGGCACCATGGCCAGGGTGATGGTTCCTGCGCTGCTGAGATCCTGCCAGTAGAGATCACCGCTTGCGCTGCGATCACCCTTGGGGGCGGCCAGATAGAGAGGGGACTGCTGGACGGCCTGCTTGTACTCGGCCTTGCCGGTGGTGGCGAACAGCTCGGCGGCAGCCCAGTAGAATTCGTCCTTCAGGTTGGTGTCATCGTAGGGACCGGATCCCACAAAGTTGTCATAGGCATAGACGTCCGGATGATGGTTGGCCGCCTTCCAGGCTCGCTCGGCTGCCTGCAGGCTGCGCTGTGCGAAGGCCGGATCCAGATCTTTCCATACGCGGGCAGACTGGGCGGCGGTGGCAGCCAGATTCAGGGTCGCAGCCGTGCTGGGGTGGCTCAGGAAACGGGGCTGTGGATCCTTGTGGGGCGGGAGCGGCATCCCGGTCCAGGCTTCATCAGCGACCTTGTGGAAGACCATGCCTGAGGCATCGATCTCGGTCAGTTTCAGGCTGTCGAGCTGCTTGGACTGATCTCCTACCGGTACCCAGGCCTTCTTGCCTTCGGGTACCTGCATGGCGAGGAAGAACTCCATCATCCAGCGGGATTCGTCCAGCAGATCGTTGTGGCCGTTGTGCTGTTCCGGGATTTTAGCCTTGCCGTCGGCAAAGGCGCTCTTGTCACCCTCTTTCGCCAGTTGCTCTCGTTCATAAAGGTTCATCAAGGTCCATACCGAGATGCCGCCATTGACCACGTACTTGCCCTGATCGCCAGCGTCGTACCAGCCGCCGGTCACATCCAGCGTGAAGTCACAACCTGGCCACTGGTTGCCCTTGGCATCCTGTTTGTTGAAGCAGGTCACTTTCTCGGGCTTGTGTCCTGCCGGGCGAGCGAGATCGGGGCGCTGGACATATTTGGCCTCGATGTCGATGCCGCTACGCTGCTGATAGAAGAAGGAGAGGGCATCGAATTTCATGGTGTGATAGATGTCATCACCGATGCTGAACGGGTGGCTCTTCTGGCCGGCGACCTCCAGCACCAGGCCGGTGGCCGGGGCGGTGACCTGGCTGAAGTCGGCGATCTGCACGTTTTCCCCGGATGGGGCATTCAGGCCAAAGGGTGTGGTCTTGCCTTCGGCGATGGCCTCACCCTGGGCATTGCGCAGGGTCCAGGGGAGCGAGTCCTTACTGTCGGTGGCGATGGTCGCACGTTTCAATGCCTTGCTCAGGTAGCCGACTTGGTTGACGCGCACGCTGGCCAGATCAGATTTCTTGACCAGGGATGGACCCGAGAGCGTTGCTTCACCGATGCAGACGGTGGTCGGTGTCTGGGTGCCCATCTGGAGTTGAAACTGGGTCTTCTCGTCCGTGGAGGAGGGCGTGAACTGGATGTCGAAAGGTTTGGGTGTGCTGCTGAGGGCGAGGTCCTGCACCATGTGGTTGGTGTAGGGGGCGCCATCATGCTGGATCAGGGCCTTGACGTTGATGTCGCTCTTGGCCATGGCAGTGAAATGGAGCTTGTAGGTTTGCCCCTGAACCAGGCCGAGGTTGGACTGGCCCAGGATGACATCCCAGGGATTGGATCCCGACTCGGTGAAGGTGATGCAGCCCATCTGGTTCTCGGCGTTCAGGGTGCCCCCAGCCGTCCACCAGCCATCGGTTCCCTGGAAGCCCCCGTTGGTCAGCAATTCATCCACAGGTCCGGCAGATGCCGAGGAGGCACCGGAGCCGGATGCCCCTGCGCTGGGCAGGGAGCAGCCATGCAAGCCAATGACGCAAGACATGGCAAGCGTCAGGGCACTAAGCCGAGATATTTTCATTGTTACCCCTTTGATCACAGACGGAAATAATGGCGTCGATTTTCGCACTCGCGCTGAAAATGACCGAGTCATCCTGCTACCCGCATTTCACTGTCAAGACTTACATACAATTCTTGAGTGGAAATCGATTTCATAAATTAGGTAATAGTAAAGTTTGTGGCAAATCAAGTTTGCCTTTATGAACTGTGATGTGGGCTACAAATTTTCGTTTATTGACATGTAGATCTACGTGATTTGAATTCTATTGAATCCTTATCATCCTCTCTTCATTTCCCGCCAGTTTAACCAAACGGGTGCCGTTCTCGGTAAAATATGCAGTGGTATGAGATGATGAGTTTATTTTATATTTATGATTTTATTGTTTTTTCTCTCCGAGTGCTTTTCCGTGTGCTCCACCCCCTCCTGGATATTTTGCTGGCGCGAAACAGTCTGATCTTTGTGAGCTACATCACTATTTACTCTCTCGGTGGGATTTTTACCGTTGCAGGGCAAAGATACTGCTGGAATGGTGAAGAGATTTCTGTTTACCATTAAATATTCTTGCAATCGATTTCATATTTGAGCTGTTTTTCAAGACGGATCCCCATGATCGATGCGTCAGGCGATGAATGAGAATATCCGGAGAGTCATAAGGAAAATGCGTAAAACTACAGGTCTCACCAGGTCTATGATCTGCCTATTCGTGGGGTGCGGCATCTGGAGTGCCGGGATGGCGGATGAGCTGTCGACCATGCCCTATTTTGCCACTTGGCCGCAGATCCACAGCGCCATTGCCAAGGACGAGGGGATGGAGCGCCAGATCCAGTCCCTGCTCTCCCGGATGACCCTGGAGGAGAAGGTCGGGCAGATGATCCAGCCCGACTTTCGTGAAGTGACCCCAGAGGAGGTCACTCGCTACAAGATTGGTTCCGTCCTCAACGGGGGCGGCGGTTGGCCAGGCAACAACAAACACGCCTCAGCGGCGGACTGGGCACGCCAGGCCGACACTTACTGGCAAGCGGCGGAAGCGGGCTTTGAGGGCAGGGGCTATCGCATTCCCTTCATGTGGGCGACCGATGCGGTGCACGGCCACAACAACGTCTTCGCGGCGACCCTGTTCCCGCACAACATCGGCCTTGGGGCGGCGCGGGATCCGGGGCTCATCTACCGTATCGGCCAGGTGACGGCGCGGGAAGTGGCCGCCACCGGGCTGGACTGGACCTTCGCTCCGACGGTGGCGGTTCCCCGGGACGATCGCTGGGGCCGGACCTATGAAGGCTATTCCGAAGATCCCGCCATCGTCTATCACTATTCCGGCGAGATGGTGCGCGGCCTACAAGGGTCGGCGGCGGATCTGCGCGGCCAACGCCACGTCATCTCGAACGTGAAACATTTCGTGGGGGATGGCGGCACTCAGGACGGGGTCGATCGGGGCCAAAGTTTCTATTCGGAAGAAGACCTGCGCAACCTGCACGCGGTGGGCTACTTCTCGGGGCTGGATGCTGGCGCCCAGGTGGTCATGGCCTCGTTCAACAGCTGGCACAACGAGCTCAACCTCGATGTGTTGCCAGAGGACGGGGTTGAATACAACGGCAAGCTGCACGGTAGCCGCTATCTGCTGACCGACGTACTCAAGGGCAAGATGGGGTTTGATGGCCTGGTGGTATCGGACTGGAACGGCCACAGCGAGATCGCCGGTTGCACCATGGGGAGTTGCTTACCCGCCGTGCTGGCCGGGGTCGACATCTTCATGGTCACGGCGCGCAAGGACTGGATGGAGTTTCGCCAGAACCTACTCGATGGCGTGGCGAACCGGCAGATCCCGATGAGCCGGATCGACGATGCCGTGGCGCGCATCCTGCGGGTCAAGATGCGGGCCGGGCTGTGGGAGAAACCCATGCCGTCGGCACGAGAGCTGGCGGGCAAGCAGGGCGAGCTTGGCGCCGCACAGCACAAGGCGCTGGCCCGGGAGGCGGTGCGCAAGTCGCTGGTGCTGCTCAAGAACGAGGGCAAGATCCTGCCCTTGAGCCGGCAGAGCCGGGTGCTGGTGGCGGGCAGCGCCGCCAATGATCTGGGCAAGCAGGTGGGGGGCTGGAGCCTGACCTGGCAAGGCAGCGAAAACGGGCGTGGTGATTTCCCAGGTGCCCAGAGCGTACTGGATGCGGTCACGTCCACCGTCGGAGCGGATCATGTGCAGGTGGGTACAGGGCCTAGGGAGCTGGAGGAGGCCAAACCCGATGTCGCCATCCTGGTCATGGGGGAGGATCCCTATGCCGAATGGTTCGGTGATATTCCAGACAACAAGACCCTCTCCTATGGGGATCTCAAGAACAGCTATCACGAGGATCTGCTGACCCTCAAGCGTCTGAAGGCGGCCGATATCCCCGTGGTGACCGTGCTCTTTTCCGGGCGCCCGCTCTACGTCAACGAGGAGATCAACCTCTCTTCCGCCTTTGTCGCCGCCTGGTTGCCGGGCACCGAGGGGGAGGGGATCACCGATCTCCTGTTCAAGGATGCGAAGGGCAAGGTGGCCCATGACTTCCAAGGGCGACTCTCCTTCTCTTGGCCATTTGGCAAGTGCGCCACCACCATCAATCGCACACCCACCCAGATCCCGGGCTGGCAGCGTCCCACCTTCGAGCAATCCCTTGAAGGGGAGAATGCACCGCTCTTCCCCTATGGTTACGGGCTCAGCTACGGCAAGCCTTCCCCTGTGGCGGCCCGGGTCAGCAACCTCAATACCCTGACCCTGGATAATCGTACCTTCGGCTGCAACGAGAGCGACCCCGCCAAGCTGAGCGCCGCCGACAAGGTGCTTGAGCTGTTCGGGCCCAAGGCGGGTGAAGAGCACCGTCTGCGCATGGGAGATGCCAGCAACTGGACGGGGACCGAAGTCTCCGGCAACAGCGTGACCGAGATGACCTTCATCAAGGTGCAGCCCATCGACTACCTGCGCCAGCAGGATGCGCGCGCGGTCACCTTCCTTGGGACGGACAAGCCGGGTGTCGACTCTGGGGCCACGATCCAGTTGCAGACCACCCAGGTCAAGGGGGCGGATCGTCGCACCTACCTGAAGGGTGAGAGCGAGCTGCAGGTGACGCTGCGGGTGCAGCAGGCACCAGCGGGCAACATGACGCTAGGTCTGCAGTGTGGCTGGCCCTGTGGCAAGTCCATCGAGATCGCACCGGCTTTGCGCCAGTTACCCCCGCAGAAATGGGTGACCCTGAGCCTGCCTCTGCGCTGCCTCGAAGAGGGCATGGATTTCGCGAAGGTCAACACGCCCTTCATCTTGGGCACCAGCGGCAAGGCACGCATCGACGTGGCGACCGTGCGCTGGGTGCCGGCCTCCCTGTTGGGAGCTGCAGGGGAGGCGGCTCGGCTCGATTGCCAGGGACAGCTGACCCGATAATTCCGTCAGCCAGATGCACCAGGATCCCTGTCGGGGCCCTGGTGCTTTGATAACCGGCTCCGCCCATGTGCGGAGGGAGAGGTGGGAGAGAAGGATGTCGATCGTACAGCGGATCAGATTGGGTTTTACGCTGCTGTTGGTGCTGCTGCTGCTGCTCGGGGCCATCAGCTACCTGAAGACGGCCTCCATTCACGGCCGTTTCCAGCAGGTGACCGAGGAGGCAACGCCCCTAGCCTTGACCGCCAGCCGGTTGCGCGCCGCCTTGCTGATGGTGGACAGAGACAGCCTGGCGCATCTCGCCATCTGGGAGGGCTCGGCGTTTCCCCAGTCCCGCCAACGTTTTGTGAATGACAAGGCCCGTTATGAGCAGCACATCAAGGAGTTCAAGGCCCTGACGCTCGATGCCGAGAGTGAACGGCAACTCGTCCAGGTCACCAACCAGGCCCCCCAGCTGTTCACCATCTCGGAGCAGTTGATGAGCCTGCACGAAGAGTCGGTCGAGCTAGATCGGGGACTCTCCCGGATGCGTGGCGATCTGCTGCGCCTGGATGACAACTACCGATCGGCGGCGGAGCTGCTGGTGCGCTATGCGGCGGGGCGGCGCTCATTGCAGAACAAGGCAGAACTCATCACCAGCGGCATCGCTCGGGATCTCAAGCTGATCCTGCGCGCTGACGGCAATACGGATCTCGTGGCACTGCAGGCGGTGCTGGCCAAAGACATCGACATTGCTAACCAGCGTCTGGTGCGGATTGTTGTGCCCGACGACGTCAAGGCCAGGTTTACCCACCATGTGACGCGCATTCCCCAGCTGGTGTTCGGCGACAAGGGGCTTATCGCCACCCTGGTGCGCCACCAGCAGATCAATCAACAACTGCACAATCTGCGTGAGCAACAGGAGGCCGAGAGCCAGCAACTGGGAGAGGCGCTTGACAGGCTCATCGCCATTAGCAACAGAAGCATGCAGGAGGACAGGCAGAGTGCCGACATCGCAGTTGAAAGCGCCCGCACTTGGATAGTGTTAGTGGCCCTGTGTTCCGTGCTCATCGCACTCATTGTCGCTTGGAGTACGGCCCGCAGCATCCAGGTGCCTCTGGTACGGATCAACCGCGTCCTCTCCCTAATGGCGCAAGGGGACATGACGCTGCGGGTGTGCTACCCGGCTAGAAACGAGCTCGGCGAGGTGGCGAACTCCATTGACCAGCTGGCCCACCACACCAAGGCGCTCTTGATGGAGGTCCAGACCGGGTCTGAGCACCTGGTGAGCGAGACGCGCAAGACCGCGGAGATCGGCGAGCAGGTGATGTCGCGGGTACAGGAGCAGAAAGCTCAGACCGATCAGGTGGCGGCCGCCATCTTCGAGCTGGAGACCAGTGCCACCGAGGTGGCGCGCTCCAGCGATCATGTGCGTCGGGAGGTCGGTGAAGCCAATGACGAGAGCCAGCGTGGACGCCATCTGATGCAGGCAAACCGGGGTGGCATCGAACAGCTGGCAACCGACATCGCCGGGGCCATGGCGATCACCCACAAGCTGGAAGGCTACAGCAGCAACATCGGCAACATTCTGGAGGTGATCCGTGGCATGGCTGAACAGACCAACCTGTTGGCCCTCAATGCGGCCATCGAAGCGGCCCGTGCCGGGGAAGCCGGGCGGGGCTTTGCCGTGGTGGCCGAGGAGGTGCGGGCGCTGGCTACCCGTTCACAAGGGGCGACCCAGGAGATCCAGGTGATGATCGACAACCTGCAGGGATGCGCTCGCGATATGGCGAGCGTGATGGCCCAGAGCCATGAGCAGACCCAGCAGAGTGTGCAGCAGACCCGGGATGTTGAGAGAGCCCTGGCGGGGATCGCCTCGCGTATGGAGGCC
Source organism: Aeromonas sp. DSM 116730 (assembly GCF_046581335.1). Classification (NCBI taxonomy): domain Bacteria; kingdom Pseudomonadati; phylum Pseudomonadota; class Gammaproteobacteria; order Aeromonadales; family Aeromonadaceae; genus Aeromonas; species Aeromonas sp. DSM 116730. The sequence continues at coordinate 1,038,919 of NZ_CP144265.1, forward strand.
ATCAAGGAGATTGCGGATCACATGGCTTATGCCGCTGCGGAGCAGATTTCGGTGAGTCAGGGAGTGGCCCAGCACGTGGCGGAAATCGCCGACGTGGCTCACGAGACCGAGCAGGCCTCCAGGGTTTCGGCGAGCAGTGGCGAGGTGTTGTCGGGGCTGGCCAGCCAGCAACAGAGTCTGGTGGCCCGTTTCAAGGTGTAGGAGAGAGGCAATGTGGAAATCAGTGAGTGCCCTGTTGGTCTGTGGGCTGAGTACTGCGGCGGTGTCCCAGGAGCTGGTGCTGGAAACCTGGCGCGTAGATGACGAGCCGCTGTGGAAGGAGCAGTTTCTGCCCCGTTTTCAGGCGCGCCATCCCGAGATCACCCTTAAGCTGCAACCGCAGCGTTCGGCCGATTACGATCAGGGACTCGCCGAGCGGCTGGCGGCGGGAAAGGCGGGGGATCTCATCACTTGCCGTCCTTATGATCAGTCCTTACGGCTGTTCCAGCAGGGGTATCTGCTGGATCTGACGGACCTGCCCGGCATGGAGAACTTCCCGAGCTTTGCCAAGGCGGCCTGGCAGACCGACTCCGGGGCCCAGACCTTCTGCCTGCCCATCGCTTCCGTGATCCAGGGTTTTTACTTCAATGTCGACATCTTCAACACCCTGGGGCTGACGCCGCCCCGAACCCGTGCTGACTTCTTTGCCGTGCTGGAGAAGGTGAAGCAGGATGGCCGCTACCTGCCGCTGGCGCTGGCGGCCCACGACAGCTGGGTGGTCTCCGAGCTTGGCTACCAGAATATCGGCCCCAACTACTGGCATGGGGAAGATGGCCGCCTGGCGCTGATCAATGGTCAGGCAAGGGCCACCGATGCCCCTTATATGGCGGCGTTTCGCGAGCTGGCGAGCTGGCGACCCTACATAGGCGAACACCCGACCGATGCCACCGAAGCCCAGGCGGTGGATGCCTTTGCAGCCGGCAAGGCGGCCATGATAGTGGCAGGCTCTTGGTCCTTGGCCCAGTTTACCGGCAAAGTCAATTTCGGCGCCTTCCCACCTCCCGTCGCGCGGGAGGGAGACACCTGCTACTTCACCGATCACACTGACATGGGGATCGGCATCAATGCTGCCAGCCCCAACAAGGAGGCGGCCCTGAAGCTGGTGGAGTGGATGGCGAGCGCCGACTTCGCCGAGCGCTTCTCCAACTCGGTGCCGGGCTTCTTCTCCCTCTCCAACCACTTCTTCGAGCTCAAGGATCCGGTGGCTAGCACCATGATGGGCTGGCGCGATACCTGTGATTCCACCCTGCGTCTGGGGGCGCAGTTCCTCACCCGGGGGGAGCCCTCGCTCACCATCGAGCTCGCGGAGGTATCGCAATCCGTGGTGCTGGGCACCATGACGCCGGAAGCGGCCGCCGCGCGCATACAGCAGGGGCTGGCAAGTTGGTATCCCCCCCAAAAGGCGGCGGCAAGAAGAGCCCGTCTGTGCGAAGCGGACGAGCCCCTCCCCACGGCGGCGGCCAGCGCTTCCACCGGGGCGGAGACCCCCTTCGCTACCCCTTGACGGTGGCCGTGCCCACCGGGAAAGGCATTGTCCGATGGTGAGCTTCATATTTCCCAAGGCGCCCTCAGGGCGCCTTTTTTCATCAAGGCTTATGGCCGATGAGAAGGAGCCGAAGGCTTGTCATTTCACCCAGGGGGGTGGATGCAATGTGGTTTCCCCGGTCCTGGTCAATCCAGATTGGGGGCGGTGTTGGCCGCGTTATGTACCTGTGCGAACCCAAGACAGACTAGGTGGAAGGGACGATATGAAAAGCACGCCGTCCCTTGCTGGGCAGGGCTGTATTGACGTGACATCAGGGAGGGGAAAAAGAAAAGCGGCCCGCAGGCCGCTTTTATCTCATGTCGGGCGGAGCACAGCCCCGTCGGCGTTCATCCCTTGTACGGCAGTGTGGTATCGCGCACCACTATGCTCAACTCGGGCAATTCGTCCGAGTTTAGCTCCGTATTCTCGATCAATCCCAACAGGGTCTTGACCATCTTGACGCCCATCTCGTAGATGGGCTGGCGCACAGTGGTCAATGGCGGGTTGGAATAGGTGGAGAAGGGCAGATCGTCAAAACCAATGAGGGAGACATCCTCAGGCACACGCAAGCCGCACTGCTTGAGCCCCAGAATGGCCCCGTAGCAGGTCTGATCGTTGGCGCAGAAGATGGCGGAGAATTTTCGACCACTCTCCACCAGTTTCTTCACGGCATTGAGGCCGCCGGCCTCGGCGAAATCCCCCTGGATGACCAGGGATGGATCATATTCGATGCCCGCGCTGACCAGGGCCTGGCGATAACCATGATGACGTTCGATGGCATCGTTTTGATCCGGTAAGCCGACAATATGGGCTATGTCACGATGACCCAGATCCAATAAATAACGAGTCGCCATATAGCCACCCAGCCGATTATTGATGCTGAAGGAGTGCACACGCTCGGTCATGATATTGTGACCGGTGGCAACAATCGGTATTTGCTGTGAAAACTCAAGCAGCGTTTGCTGATTGACGTGGCCGGTCAAAATAATAAGGCCATCTACCCGACGTGCTACCAGCAGTCGCAGCCGTTCGACCTCTTCTTCCGCATTCCAGTGGCCACTGACAATCAGCGGCACATACTCCATGCCTTGCAGGGTATGTTCAACACCACGCAACATTTCGTTGGAGAATGGACTCTCGACATGTTGAGTCAATACCCCCAGGGTCATGGACTGACCCGTTTTCAAATATTGCGCCATCAGGTTGGGACGAAAATTCAATTCCTGAATCGCATCTTCCACTGCCTGGCGTTTATCTGCGGCCACTTTTGCCGAGCCGTTCAATATCCGGGATACAGTGCTTGCCGAGACACCTGCTCGGCGGGCGATATCATAGACAGTGGCTTTTTTCTCCTGAGCTGACTTCGACATCCCCCCTCCGTACTCTACTGTGAAAACCCCTGGTCATGGCCAGGATTATATGAATATCTTCTTAATAAATCAGCAAGTTAGGATACCTGTTTCCCCTGATGGTGACAAGCAATGATGCACCTCTTCAGGGGGAGGAAACACTACTGCTGTGCTGCAAAAAAGACCTCTCTTGCCTTGGTAAATCCGGCCTGTTCGGCGGCCTTGACCCAAGCGAGGGCCTGTTCATAGTTCTTGCTCTCAACCGCTGTGCGAATATGCTGATAATAATCCAGTTCATTCAGCGGTTTATCTGGTGTGACCATCACGGGTGATATGGTTTTTGCTATTGGTGTCGCATTTTCAGCAGCCTCTGCGTCAAGCGTCAGATATAGGCGTCCGGTAGCCGAGTGGGGCACTTCCACATTGATGAGACGGGCAACATCCGTGGTGCGATCATATTGCATGGCGCGCTGGAGATCGTCGGGGTTGAGCCGAGTGCTACCTTGCATGTCCTGCGCCGTGGAATAGATCACCATATAGGCGGCCCGTACGCTGCCGATGGGGGTCGGAATGGTAAATTCCCCCTGGATGTTCTGCCCTGAAATTAATGAACGGCCGTCGTAACTGAACGTGGAGCTGGGAATGGTTTGAACTGCGTTGTGATTCTCGTCCAGCAACAGGATGCTGGGCAGGAAGACGGTATAATCAACCGGAATGGTTATTTTGACGTGGGTAGCCGCAGTGAGGGCGGGCAATGAGAAGGCCATCACATAGCTTTTACCCGAATCGAATGCATAGACCTGGCTGTCGGCGCTCACATCGACCCATCGGCTCTCCTGCCCAAGGGGCTGGAAGCGAAGATCCTTGAATGCTTCGACTACCACTTTGTTCGACAACTGTTCCCGATCATGTTGAACCTGCTGTTGCAGGGCGGAGGCTGCTGATCTTGGCGGATGTTCCGGGCCTCCGTTGGCGCATCCTGCAACCAGCAGACTGACCAGGAAAGGCAGGTACTGCTTCGTTCCCTTCATCGTGTTTCCTCGTATGCAATGCGGGTCCCCCAAGGGACCCGAGATTATAGTGCTGATAAGTATGCAGGCCTAACTTACCACCACATGTCCGCTTGCACACCGACGAGGAGATCTTCCCGATCTTCCTGCCAAGGCGTCTCGTTATTGTGATCGACATAGGTCGTCAGAATACGGATCTCTGGTGAGGGACCCATGCCGGTATTGACGGTAAAGGTTGGTACTATGCTGACCTTGTGGGAGGTGCCACCACGCTCGACGTTGTCGATGATCAGATTGTTTTTCACATATCCGACTTCAGTCTGGATGGAGAAAAATTCATTGATTGGGAACACGGGGCGCAGGGATGCGGCATACCAGGAATCATGACCACCCATTTCATAGTCGTTGTACTGATATGACAGGGTTGGTAGCAGATGCACATTGGCGCCATACCAGCCGCCCCAGAGGAAGGCGCGGTAGGATTGATCGCCCTCCATTACCTTGGATTGATAGGGTTTGTAACCATCTGCCTGGTCCTGCAGGGTCTTTTGGTACAGGGAGCCCTTGCGATACATGGCGGTGTTGGTCAGGTTGGCCCCCAGCAAATCGCCGGAACCCAATCCACGGCCCGCCTGGACAATGAACTTGGAGAAACCACCAGGCATAAAGAAGAAATCATCGCGCGAGTAGATAAGGGTGCCTTCTACCCCTTTGGTCGCATATTTTTTAGTGTCACCGGTGAATTCGTTGCTCGGCATCTGCTTCAGGGCAACTTCCATATCCCAGGCACCATACAAGGCACTGGAATGTAGGGTGTGCATGGTGGCATCGGTACCATTGGCACGATCGGAGTGGTCGGTATCATTGCTGTTAATATAAGCAAAATCCCATTTGCCGCCCGCTATTTCCATGCCTTTTACGCCGACTCCGGTGCCTGAGTAATCAGTGTAAAAATAATCGGTGGTCCAGATGTAATTTTCACGATCGTAATAGCGCAGCCCGCCCCACATGGTACCAGTTGGCGTAATGCCGCCAAGCTCCACAAAGGTCTCTGATACGCCGCTCTCCCGTGGAGCAGCACGGGTTTGCAAGCCATCTGCATCTGATTCCACCTTGAAGTGGATGTTGACAGACTTGTTACCACCAAGCTCCCATAGTTTATTCAGGCCGCCTTCCCAGCTATTGTCCAGTTCGGAACCCAGGCGCCCCATGGTTTTGTCCATTTCATATTCGTACCCCGCCTTGGCGAAGTCGTCTTTGGCGTCAAACATCGAGCCTGCACGAATATAACCATGGAAGCCAAAACTCTCGGTAGCATTCGATATGGCGGGTAATGCAAGCCCGCAACATGCTCCGACAAATAAGGCAACAGACTTCAATTTCATGTTATTGCTCCAATCCGTAGAAAAGTCTTCAAAAAGTTATTTGTTTAAAAATTAAACTTCTTATAAATCAATCTTCTGACAGGGCTGATTGATGTCAAAGTCTGCTGGGATAGCCGTTTTTAGGGCTACGTTGGTGAACGCGAACCTCAGACCAGCCATCGAATCCCATGCCCCGCTCATGTAGATCGCTTTTTGTACTGAACTGGTGTTGGCGCCCGGGATCAGAGCTGCGACCGGCAAGGTGCAGCGGTACCAGCTGTCGTCATCGGGAACGATGTTGCTGTCCATGGTAAAGAAGGTGCCGTAATCCGGGCCTGCGGTGCCATCCATCCTGATCTGGATGTTGGGGGAGTCACCATAGCTAGAGACTTTCAGGTCGATTTGTAGGGTGCCAGCCTGGTAGACAGAGAGGTCGGCACTTGCACTGTCGGAGCCCAAAAAGACGCCACCATTTCCCGGTAGATCGATGGTGACAACTTGGTTCTCATCGGTCAGGGTGCCGCCAAACCCTGCAGCGGGATAGTCGGCGCTACGATCGACTGCCTGACTCTTATCCCCTGAGTAATAGAGCGCGGTGTCGGTGGTGACCAGTGCAGGGGCGTTGTTGACGCCAGAGCCTGTACCGGGGTCAGTACCAGGATCGGTGTCGGGGTCAGTACCAGGATCGGTGTCGGGGTCAGTACCAGGATCGGTGCCGGGGCCAGTACCAGGATCGGTGCCGGGGTTAGTACCTGGATCGGTGCCTGGCGCTTCACAGGTGATGGGATCGACAACCGGTTTTGCCGTTGTGGTAAGCAAGTACTTGATATTGGTGATTTCGTAGCTGAAGGCATCCTTCGTAGCCAGATGGAATGGTGTGCCCACGGTGGCGAGGTTGATCGCCGTGGCACCAGGGAAGGGCTTCATGCAGTTGATGGGCAGGGTCAGGGTCTCCCAGTCGCCGGTGTTGGCCAGAGCACTTGCAATGGGCAGGCTACTGCGATTGGGGTATTCGTTGTCGATGGAGACATTCAGGACTTCAGGGACCGTGCTCTTGGTCCGCAACTGAAACTCGATGAAACCGGAAGCATACTTGCTCAGATTCAGCGGGGTGTCGGATTTGAGCATGAAGGTGCCATCACCATCGCCGGGTACCTGCACGTCGGCAGTGTCGTCGGTACCAGCATTGTTGATGAGCACCGCGCTGATGCTAGTCATGGCGACGGGAGTGGCGGTGACTGGCTGAAGGTTCCAGTTATCCTTCTCGGACTGGATATTGGGAGTGACACTTGCGTTCGCCCCAACACCAAACAGCAATAATGCACCATCTCCACCGCCAGGCGGTGTTTCACCAGGTGGCGTTTCACCCGGAGGGGTTTCACTGCCGTTGCTAGAAGAAATGTTCTCGTCACCACCGCATCCGCTGAGCAAAGCTGCGGCGATCAACGATGCTAAAAGTCCTTTTTTGGTTGCATTCATACTGACCACTCCAATCAATGGGAAAAATGTCCATCGCGATGAACTGTCGAGACTCAAACAGCTGCCATGCAATCGATGCCAAGGCAAAATCATGCTGTGCTCATTTTCTTGAAATCGATTTCCAATGCAATGTTTATCCCTTGTGATATTCGAAGTTTGTGTTGTGAATCACAAAACAACCATTATTGATTTATGGCTTATTATGCATTTTTGATTACGAGGCAAGAGGGTAATTTATTGATTTGGTGTGTTTGTTTCTGTTTTTACAACAGGGGAGGCTTTTGCTGTGTACTGAGGAAACAGTGAAACTGTCCAAACGATTAGGGGGGGTTATGGATTGGTACGTTGTTCCTACTTGTGTGGATTAGCCTATTTTTGGTTTCGATTTCATGTGTGAGTTATCTGCCTTATGGAGCGCCTCAGCCTCCCCAAAACACGAGTCAACGCAGTCAAAATCGGGGAATGCGCACTCATGGAGAGACAGTTCAGGGAAGTGGAGAGACACCTCTGAGTAGTTCGGGAAAAACGGTCAATTGGATGAGCTTTTTATCTGAGCGGAGAATAAAATGCCGGGGCGTAGACAGGCTAAGAAGTTGTTGAAGCACTGTTTTGGCAAGATGACATCAAACGGTGCTGAAAGAGTTAAAAAATATAGAAGGAAGCGGCCAGATGGCTGCTTCCTTCTTGTTCTGTCAGCTAATAACCATCCACAAAGCTTGCCCATGCATCCATCATGGGCCGACGTTGGTCCAGCAAGTCCGTACGGTGGTACGCAGCTTCTACCTTGTTTTGCACCGTATGAGCTAACGCTCGTTCAGCAAGATCCCGCGCATAGCCTTGCTCACTACACCAGTCTCGAAAGCTGGAACGAAAGCCATGAGCAGTTGCCATTCGGCCAGGAGTACAGCTCTCAGCTTTGGCTCTTCTCAGAAACATCGTCAGCACTGTGTCTGAGAGCGGTACCTGATCTCTAGGGGATGGGAATACCAACTCGTCATGCAATCCCCTTAACCCCATCAGTATTTCGACGGCACGAAGAGATAACGGAACACGATGTTGTTGCTTGGCCTTCATACGCTCGGCAGGTAGGGTCCAGACCCTTGCTTCCAGATCGACTTCAGACCATTTCATTGCTCGGACTTCACCTGAGCGGCATGCAGTCAGGATCAAGAACTCCAGCATGGAGCGTGTCACATCAAAACGCTGGGTCGTTCTTAGATGCTTTTGTACAAATGCAGGGATATCACGCCAAGGCATAGCGGGTTGGTGTTCTATTCGTATGGACTTGCTTGGTTGAGCCGGGAGTAAGTGACTTACCACATCCACAGGGTTTGCAGAGGTATAGCCATGAGCCCATGCCCAAGACATAACGGCATGTAGTCGTTGTTTAACACGACTAGCAGTTTCTGGGATCGTCAGCCAGATCGGCTGCAGAACTGAAGCAATATGAGCAGGGGTAATCGCATCAATGGAGTTAGCGCCAATGATAGGAAAGGCATACTGCTCCAATGTGGTGATCCATTGCTTGCCATGTTTAGGGTTCTTCCAGCCTGGTAGCAAGCTTTCGTAGACCAGTCGGGCAGATGCCTCCAAAGTCGGGTTCTTAGGCTTGTTCTGCTCCTGTAGCCGGATCTCTAGCGGGTCCGAATTATTCGCCAGCTGTTCCCGCATTACCTGGGCGTCTCGAGCAGCATCAGCGATGGAGATCTCGGGGTAACTCCCGAGGCCGGCATTACGTCGTTTCTTCGTCAGTGGACTGACATAGCGGAACACCCACTTTCCTCTGCCCTTGATGGGGGAAGGATGTAGCGTCAACCCGGTGACGCCACCATGAGCAAGGGGCTTATCTTCAGGCTTGATGTTGCGGGCTTTGGTATCGGTGAGGATTGCCATTAGGTAACCTCCTTGAGAAGTGGATATGCCACTCAGTATGCCACCGTGCATGTGCAGTGGTAATATGTGATTGGGATGGATTGGACAATGTTTGTTTCTAATCTGCTGATAATAAAAGGCTTGCTGTATTAGTGTGGAGTTGGTTGGACTTAATAACGGCGGGCACCTCCTCCGCCATTTATACGGCCCATCTCAATCATTGATTGAGATGGGCTTTTTCGTATTCGCGTGCCACAGACCCAGCGCCATGGCGCGCTCATCCTGGTCTTCGAAGGTGCGACGTATGGTGCCAAGTACGCAGGGCATGATCATCGCGCCTCCCAGGGCCAGCAGCACCCGTGCGCCTATGAGCATGGCGGGCGTCGGCGCAAAGGCTGCCAGCAGGGAAGAGACCCCGAAGATGACCAGCCCGGTGAGCAGCAGACGCCGGTTGCCGATGTGGTCCGCCAGTGTGCCCATGGGCACCAGCAGCCCCGCCATCAGCAGCGGGTAGATGTCGATGATCCACAGTACCTCGGTCGCGGATGCGCCCAGGGCCTGGGTCAGGGAAGGCACGGCTATGTGCAATATGGTCATGTCGATGACCACCGGCAGGAAGGCCAGCATGACAGCCAGCAGCACCAGCCAGCGGCGTTGGATGTCAGAGAACATGAATTGACTTCTCCGCAATGATGAATGAACGGGGGCTGGCTGCGCTGACCTCAACCCCCGCTGTCTGGCTGCCCTCGTTCAGGCCGCAGGGCAGGAAGAGGGGCTGCAACACTGGCATCATTGCTCCCCCCTGTGCACTCGCCGGGCCCGCCAGAGCTGAAAGCGCTCCTGGGTGCCGATGACGAAGACAAAGAAGACCGGCACGAAGAAGATGGCCAGCAGGGTGCCGCTGATCATGCCGCCGAACACGCCGGTGCCGATGGCATGCTGGGTCTCCGCGCTGGCGCCGCTGGCGAGCATCAGCGGCATCACGCCCAGGGTGAAGGCCAGCGAGGTCATCAGGATGGGGCGAAGACGCAGGCGTGCGGCGGTCACAGCCGCGTCTATCAGCGTGCGTCCCTCGGCGTGCAACTGGCGTGCAAACTCGACGATGAGGATGGCGTTTTTAGCCGACAGACCGATGATGGTGATCATGCCCACCTTGAAGAAGACGTCGTTGGGCATGCCGCGCAGCATCACGGCGGCGACGGTGCCGAGTAACCCCAGCGGCACCACCAGCATCACCGAGAGCGGGATGGACCAGCTCTCGTAGAGCGCCGCCAGCACCAGGAAGACCACCAGTGCCGACAGCAGCATCAGCATGGGGGCCTGGGCCGCCGACTGACGCTCCTGCAACGACTGCCCCGTCCAGGCCAGGGCGAAGCCTTGCGGCAATTGCGCCACCAGGCGCTCCATCTGTGCCATTGCGGCGCCGCTGGATATCCCCGGGGCGGCACTCCCGGAAAGACGCACGGCGGGGAAGCCCTCGAAGCGCATCATCTGCTGCGGGGATTCGCTCCATACCGGTGTCACCACCTCCCGCAGGGGCACCATGCCACCGCTGGCATTGCGCACCCGCAGGCCGAGCACGTCGTCGAGCTGCATGCGGGCCGGGGCGTCGGCCTGCAGTATGACCTGCTGCATGTGCCCGCCGTTGGGGAAGTCGTTGACGTAGAGCGACCCCATCGCGGTCGACAGTGTGCTGCTCACACTGGTAAACGAGAGCCCCATGGCCTCGGCCTTCTGCCGGTTGATCTCGAGGTGAATGCTCTCGCCGGGGGGCAGGCTGTCCGGGTAGACATCGCTCACCACCTCGCTATTGGCGGCCAGCGTCAGCAACTGCGCCTGGGCGGCCAGCAGCGCGGCTTCCCCCCGATTGGCCCTGTCCTGCAGGAAGAGAGTGAAACCCGAAGAGGTGCCCAGTTCGTCGATGGCGGGCGGCAACAGACTCATCACCGTGCCCTCCCTGCTGTTGGCCATGGCCGCCTGTGCCAGCTCCGCCTCTTCGGCGGCTGTGGCGCCATGGCGCTGATCCCAGTCTTTGAGCATGGTGAAGGCCATGGCCGCATTGGGGCCTGCGCCGGAGAAGCTGAAACCCTGCACCACCAGGTTGGTGTCCAGCGCCTCTCGAGAGGCGACGTGGGCCTCGAACTCCTTGATCACCGCCAGGGTGCGCTCACTGGTGGCGCCGGTCGGCAGCTGGATGGAGGTCATGAAGTAGCCCTGATCCTCGTCTGGCAGGAAAGAGGAGGGCAACTGGGCCGCGGCGATGGCCAGCACGGCGCAGAGGGCGACGAAGGCCGCCATCATGCGTCCGCTGCGCCCGACCAGCCGGGTTACCCGGGCGCCGTAACCCGCGGTGAGCCGCTCGAACCCCCGGTTGAAGGCACCGAAGAAGCCGCGCTTCTCATGGTGATCCGGGCTGACCGGACGCAACAGGGTGGCGCACAGTGCTGGCGTCAGGGTCAGGGCGAGGAAGGCCGAAATGAGGATAGACACCGCCATCGACAGGGTGAACTGCTGGTAGATGACCCCCACGGAGCCGCTGCCGAACGCCATGGGGATGAACACCGCCGTGAGCACCAGAGTGATGCCGATCACCGCCCCGGTGATCTCCTTCATGGCCTGCGAGGTCGCCTCTCGGGGCGACAGTCCCCGGGTGGCCATCAGGCGCTCGACGTTCTCCACCACAACAATGGCGTCGTCGACTATGATGCCGATGGCCAGCACCATGCCGAACATGGTCAGGGAGTTGATCGAAAAGCCGGCAAGCAGCATCACCGCGAAGGTGCCGAGCAGGGCTATGGGGGCGACTATGGCCGGGATCAGGGTGTAGCGCAGGTTCTGCAGGAAGAGGAACATCACCAGGAACACCAGCACCATGGCTTCCAGCAGGGTGTGGATCACCTTGTCGATGGAGACCTTGACGAAGGGGGCCGAGTCGAACGGGATCGAGTAGACCATGCCCGCCGGCAGGGTCGGGGCTAGCTGGGCGAGGCGGGTGCGCACCGCATCGGCGGTACGCACGGCGTTGGCACCAGGGGAGAGCTGGATGGCGGCGCTGGTGGCGGCCACCCCGTTCTCCCGGTTGGAAAAGGTGTAGGATTGCGCCCCCAGCTCGACCCTGGCCACATCACCCAGCACCAGCTTGGCGCCATCGGCGCCGGCCCGCAGCACGATGGCGGCGAACGCCTCTGGGGCCGTCAGCTGCCCCTGTACCCTGAGAGGAACCGTCAGGCGCTGTCCCGGCAGGGCGGGTTCGTCACCGATGCGCCCCGGTGCTATCTGGACGTTCTGCTGCTCTATGGCCTGCGCCACCTCGCCTATGGTCAGCCCGTAGGCGGAGAGCTTGCCCGGATCCACCCAGATGCGCATGGCCTGCTCGGCGCCAAACAGCTGCACCCGTCCCACGCCGTCGATGCGGCGCAGCTCCTGAACGATATTGCGCGCCATGTAATCGTTGAGGGCTACTTCATCGAAATGGCCATCCGGTGAGGTCATGCCGACCATCATCAGAAAACCCGACGAGGCGGACTCCACCTGCAGGCCGTTCTGCCGCACCGCTTGCGGCAGGCGAGGCTCGACCGCCTTGATGCGGTTTTGCACGTCCATCTGGGCCAGCTCCGGGTCTGTGCCCGGCTTGAAGGTGGCGGTGATCTGCGCGCTGCCCGAGGCATCCACCGATGACTCGAAGTAGAGCAGGTTCTTCACCCCCGACAGCTCGCGCTCGATCAGGCTCACCACAGCATCGTTCAGGGTCTGCGGCGTGGCGCCCGCATAGGTGGCATAGAGGGTCACCGACACCGGCGCCACCGAGGGGTAGCGGGAGATGGGCAGCTTGGGGATGGCGATGACCCCCGCCAGCACGATGAAGAGGGCGATCACCCAGGCAAATACCGGGCGATGAATAAAAAACTGCGGCATGGAATGTCTCCGATTCAGCGGATGTCTGCGTCAGCCTGCTGGCTGACGGCGGGTGGTTGCCAGGGATGGGCAATGACCTGCGCCCCCGGGGTCAGGCGGTCGATCCCTTCGATCACCACCCGTTGCCCGGCGCTGAGCCCGGACGCGATGCGGTACTGGCGATCCACCAGTTCAGCGGTGTTGACCGGCACCTGCTGTGCCTGCCCCTGGCCATCCACCACCCACACGCTGGTTTGACCCGATGTGCGCACCAGGGCCTGCTGGGGCACGGTCAGGGCGCTGGCGTAGTGAGCCCGGGGAATGCGGGCCTGCACGTAGAGGCCGGGCAAGAGCCGCCGCTCCGGGTTATCCACCAGCACTCGCAGCAACACGTCGCCGGTCCCGGCATCCACCTCGATGCCGGAGAAGAGGATGTGCCCCTGCATGCCGAGCGGCTTGCCATCGCTGCCGAGGATCTCCACCGCCAGTTCAGGTGCCGTTGAGCCTGCCTGCTGGCGCAGGGTTTCCAGCACAGAGGCCGGTTGGCGGACATCGACATAGACCTGATCGATCTGCTGGATCCTGGCCATGGGGGTGGCATCGGTCGGCGATACCAGGGCCCCTTCGCTCACCAGCGCCTGATCGATGCGCCCGGCGATGGGGGCCTCTACGCTGGCAAATTGCAGGTTCAGCTGGTGCCGGGCCAGGGTTGCCCTGGCCTGGGCCACGTCGGCAGCCGCCTGATCCCGCTGGGAGAGGGCGTCGTCATAGGTCTGGCGACTGATGGCCTCGGTGCGCAGCAGCGGCACCAGGCGGTCAACCTGGATGCGGGCGCGCGCCAGCACGGCCTCGGCCCGCTGCAATGCCGCGGCGGCGCTGTCGACGTCTGTCTTGAAGGGGGCCGGGTTTATCTGGAACAGCACTGTACCCGCGTTGATCTCGGCGCCCTGCTCGAACAGGCGGCGCTGCACTATGCCGCTGATCTGGGCACGAATGTCGGCGCTGCGCAGTGCCGCCACCCGGGCGGGCAGATCCTCGCTGATGACAAGATCTTCTCCTGCCAGCGTCATCACCGACACCTGAAGGGGGGCCGGCGCATCTTGCGCTTGCGGCGCCCCATCACAACCCGCCAACCCGAATGCGGCAATGACTGCAAGCAGAGTGCCCGCATACCGCTGTCTGACAAACATCATACTCACCTCGTTAAACCGTCTCCCCGGCGTGCTGTTGCCGCGAGAGCACATCGAGCGGGTATTATGGAGAGGGGCTATTGCGAATGATTCGAGGCTTTGTGGAGAATCCATGGAGGCGGTGATAAAGTTCAAGCCCACCATTTTCGAGTCCGACCATGTCGTATCTTCCTGCTTCCGCCAGCCCGGCGGCCCAGTCACTGGTACTGATTGCAGAGGATGAAGCCGAGATCGCCGAGATCCTCGCCGCCTACCTGCAACGTCACGGATTGCGCACCCTGCATGCCGCCGATGGCCGCGAAGCCCTGGCCATGCACCAGACATTCAAGCCCGATCTCTTGCTGCTGGATGTGCAGATGCCGCAGCTCGATGGCTGGCAGGTGCTCAGCGAGATCCGGGCCCGTGGCGACACGCCTGTGATCATGCTGACCGCCCTGGATCAGGACCTCGACAAGCTGATGGGGCTTCGCATGGGGGCGGATGACTATGTGGTCAAACCCTTCAACCCGGCCGAAGTGGTGGCCCGGGTTCAGGCCGTGCTCAGACGCACCAAGGCCGCAACCCCCGCCACTGCCCGGGTGCTGCGGGTCGGCCCCTTCCAGATCGATCTGGAGAGTCACGAAGCCAGCATTTTCCGCGATGACGGGCAACAGCGGCTGGATCTGACCCTGACCGAGTTCAAGTTGCTCGCCTCCCTGATGCGGGCGCCGAAGCGGGTGTTCAGCCGCGCCGAACTGCTGACCCACTGCCTGCCCGAGGGGGATACCCAGGAACGCACAGTGGACAGCCACATCAGCAAGCTGCGCAAGAAATTCGAGGCCCACGGCATCCTGGGAGTACCTGCCAGTGTCTGGGGGGTCGGTTATCGCTTCGGTGGCGACGCATGAAACCGGCACCTGGCCTGCGCAGGCAGATCATCCACGCCCTGGGCCTGATGGCGCTTGGCATCATCTCCCTCGCGGTGATCGGCACCTATGTGTTCTATGCCATCGCCGTGACCTACCTGCCCGGCAGCATCTCCGAGAGCTGGATACCCTCGAGGGTGGAGATGATCTGGGTCGGCTCTACCATTCTCATCGCATTGGGGATGGCGCTGTACGTGGCCGTGCGCCTCTCTCGCCGCATCCTGACCCCCCTCAACTCGGTGGCAAACAGTCTGCGCGAGGTGGCAGAGGGCAGGCTCGACGCCCGCGTGCCGATAGATGAACAGGCTATCGGGGAGACGGCGCAACTGGTGCGCGACTTCAACACCATGGCCGAGCGGCTGCAGAGCATGACCCGCGAGCGGGAGTTCTGGAATGCCGCCATCGCCCACGAATTGCGCACCCCGGTGACCATTTTGCGCGGCCGCTTGCAGGGGCTGGCCGAAGGGGTATTTTTGCCAGATCGCGAACTCTTCGAAAGCTTGCTGCGTCAGGTGGAGGGCCTCACCCACCTGATCGAAGACTTGCGGGTACTCAGTCTCAACGACAGCGGCCACCTGGAATTGCAACGCTCAGAGGTCAGGCTGGCAGACGAGCTTGCCGTGGTGCTTGACGCCTTTGCCAGCCCCCTGGCCGCGAGCGGTTTCATGCTGAAGCGGGAGCTCGATGCCGAACTCCCTGTCTGCTGCGATGCACTTCGCATCCGCCAGGCCCTGATGGCCCTGCTGGAAAATGCCCAGAAGCACGCCGTGCCGGGCATGCTGACAGTGCGCCTGCAACGCTCGGGTGCCCTGTGCACTCTGAGCGTGGAAGACGAGGGGCCAGGGATCGGCGAGGAGGTTGCTGCCTATATCTTCGATGCGTTTCGCCGGGGGGATCCGTCGCGCTCGCGCAAGAGCGGTGGGAGCGGGCTCGGGCTCGCCGTGGTCAAGGCCATTGCCGAGGCCCACGGCGGCAGTGCCCTCTGCCAGCCCAACGGGCGGGGCGGCACCACATTCCTGCTTTCCTGGCCGCTGACGAAAGGCCATAACCCCTACCAGCCGCCTCCTTTATCTGTTGCGGGTGTGGTGCGGGAAGCCTGATCCGCGGCGATGGATGACCGAGGTTATGCCCTTCTCCACATATCCAAGTTCATCCGATTGATTGGGATGGCTTTTTCTGGTCTGTGAGTTTTCAGCTCCCGTCCCTTCGCCCAAGCCATGTTCTTCCTCCATCTCACCGCGTCGGTGCGGCCGATCTCAGGCCAGGGCCGCAGACAGTCCTTGTGCCAGATAACCCATCAGGATGGCCATTCCCAGGATCACGGTGAGGAATGCCACCATCATGGGGGTTCTGAACATCGACTTGAGCAGGATCACCTCGGTCAGGCTGGCCCCCGCACTGCCAATGATGAGTGCCATCACAGCCCCCATGCCCATCCCTTTGCCCAGCAGCACAGATGCCAGAGGGATCACGGCTTCTGCCCGGATATAGAGCGGAATGCCCACAACGGCGCTGAATGGAATGGCCAGCGGGTTGTCAGCCCCGGCGTGGGCGGCTATCCACTCTGCCGGAATAAAGCCGTAGATAAATGACCCGACTAGAACTCCCAGCAGCAGGTAGGGCAACACCTCCCTGAATTGTTGCCAGGCATCCGCCCGCGCCTTGGCGAAGGCCGTGGGAATGACTGGGGCCTGAGTCAGGGCCGCAGTGCCGTCTGCGCAGCAAGAGATGGCTGGCGTGGCCTCGGGTTGTGAGGGCCGGCAAGATGCCTGAGCCTTTAGCGGTGTGACTGACTTGATAGCCTTGTTTGAGCAGCAAGCTGTTGCGCTCACGATGGCATCTTCACTCGTCGTGGTGCCACAACCTGTGCCACAGCTGCTTTGCTTGGCCTCTTTGGGGTCAATCACATGACGCTCGAATCCCAGCATGTCCAGCAGCATGCTCGCCAGTACAGAGACGCCGGCGGCGATAACGGCATACAGGACCGTCAGTTTCCAGCCGAAGGTGACCCACATCAGGCCGACGATGATCGGGTTGAGCAGCGGCGAGACAAACAGGAAAGTCAGGGTTGGCCCGAAACCGGCTTTGGCGGACAGGAGTCCGCGCAGCATGGGGATGGTCGAGCAACTGCAAAAGGGGGTCAGGGCCCCCAGTAGAGCCGAAATCAAATAACCTCTGCCTTTTCTAGCCCCCAGCATGGCCTGGATCTTGGCATCGGGGATCTTCTGGCGGATCAGGCTGACGGCGGCACTGATCACCAGGAACAGCACCGAGAGTTCGACGGCCAGGAACACAAACATCCGAGATGCATCCGTCAACATGGTTAACCAGTCATTCATCTTCATATCCTCTTGGATTTGACTATATTTCTAAAATAATCGAAGTATATGGGTGGTCAAGATATTTCTGGTAGTATCGAAATGTCATCTATGAAGAGGGTTGGAGCATGGAGTTGGAAGCGGTCGCCAAGGCATTGAAAGAGTTGGGTCACCCGACTCGCTTGTTTATTTTCAAGCACCTGGTCAAGGCCGGGGAGCAAGGCCTGCCCGTGGGAGACTTGCAAAAGCAGCTCGCCATTCCCGCCTCGACCCTGAGCCATCATATTGCGGCCCTGGTTTCGGTCGGGCTGGTCAAGCAGAACCGGGAGAGCCGCACCCTGCTGTGCGTCTCTCAATACGAGGTGCTGGAAGAGATCATCGCGTTTTTCCGCGAGGAGTGCTGTGTGAACGACAAGAGGGAGTGAGGAGATTGACGATAGGCTCTGGTCATGTTGATCATTTCAATAATTCTTGTATAGTTGAAATAATGAAGTGAATGAAGGGGAAGTTCCATGAACAAAGAGATCGCCACCAAGGTATTCGAGTCCCTCGCATCCGGCATTCGCCTCGATGTGTGGCGTCTGCTGGTCAAGGCCGGGTTGGAAGGTCAGGTTGCCGGCCAGCTGGCCAGCGAGCTCGACATAGCCCCCAACACCCTCTCGTTTCACCTGAAAGCCATGCTGCACGCGGGTCTGCTCTCGGTGGAGCAGGAGGGGCGCTTTTTGCGCTATCGCGCCAACATTCCCCTGATGCTGAGTCTTATCGGCTATCTCACCGAGGAGTGCTGCGCCGGTCATCCGGAAGCCTGCGGGGTGATGAGGGCCGATTCCGGTTGCTCGCCCCATGTGTTGCCTGCGCAGCCTTGCTGCAATGAGGAGTAGATCATGAGACTGATACAAGTATTCGACCCGGCCCTGTGCTGTTCCAGCGGGGTATGTGGCGCAGAGGTTGACCAAAATCTGGTGATCTTTGCCGGTGACGCCGAATGGCTCAAGCAGCAGGGTGGCTCTCTATATCGATTCAATCTGGCACAACAGCCCCTGGTCTTCGCCGAGACCCCGGCAGTGGCCTCCTTCCTGGAACTGACCGGGGAAGAAGGACTGCCTGTGACCCTGGTGGATGGTCAGGTGGTGCTCACAGGTCGTTACCCCAGCCGCGCTGAACTGGTGCGCTATGCCGGATTGGCGTTGCCGAAAGCCCCGGGAAGCGATGGCACAGAAGTCGAACCGTCAGATGTCGAGCCAAGCAAAGCGGGCGTCATCAAGGGGATCGTCAAGAGTGGCTGCTGCTCCGGTAGCAGTGGTTGCTGCTAAGCGTCATCACCTGGCTGGCAAGTTCTCTGTTCGGTCATTTGCCTCGTTCTTCCTGATAGGAGTCTCTCATGTCCTCGTTTCTGAACTACTCGTTTCTCCATGATGCGCCGCCGTTTCTCTTCTTCACCGGCAAGGGCGGGGTGGGCAAGACCTCGCTGGCCTGTGCCAGTGCGGTTGCCTTGTGTGACAGTGGCAAACGGGTACTGCTGGTCAGCACGGATCCTGCCTCAAACGTAGGCCAGGTGTTCGATACCCGGATAGGCAACAAGATTACCGCCATAGCGGCAGTCAGTGGGTTGTCAGCACTGGAGATTGACCCGCAAGCCGCTGCACAAGCCTATCGGGAGCGGATCGTGGGCCCGGTGCGCGGCAAGCTGCCCGAGAGCGTGGTGCGCAGCATCGAGGAGCAACTCTCCGGTGCCTGCACCACAGAGATCGCCGCCTTTGACGAGTTCACCGCCCTGTTGACCGACAGCAGCCTGGTGGGGGAATACGACCATATCGTTTTCGATACGGCCCCGACCGGCCACACCATACGTCTGTTGCAGTTGCCGGGTGCGTGGAGCGAGTTTCTGGAGCAAGGCAAGGGGGATGCTTCCTGTCTGGGGCCCTTGGCTGGACTGGAAAAACAGCGCAGCCAATACGCCGAGGCCGTTGCTGCCTTGTCCGATGCAGAGAAAACCCGGCTGATTCTGGTCGCCCGGGCGCAAGCATCTACCTTGCGGGAAGTGGCGCGTACCCACGACGAGCTGGCGACCATAGGCATAGGCCTTGCCAATCAGCAACTGGTTATCAATGGCATCTTCCCGCAAAGCGAGCTGGTTGATGACCCCTTGGCGACCGCCCTGTGGCAACGAGAGCAGCTGGCGATGGCTCAAATGCCAGCGCTGCTGGCCAGTCTGCCACAAGACAGAGTGCCGCTGTTGGCGACCAATCTGGTTGGGGTGGACAGCCTGCGCCAGTTACTCGGCGCAGCGCCTGTCAACGGGAACCTCGAGGTCGAACGCCCGGCCGCCGAGTCACAGGACCAGCAACATCCCGGCTTGACGCAACTGGTCGATGAGCTGGCCAGCGATGGCCACGGGCTCATCATGCTGATGGGCAAGGGCGGTGTGGGTAAAACCACTCTGGCGGCAGCAGTGGCGGTGGAGCTCGCCAGTCGGGGGTTGCCGGTTCACCTGACCACCTCAGATCCCGCAGCCCATCTGGGAGAGACACTGGCAGGGGCACTGCCGAACCTGGAGGTCAGTCGTATCGATCCCCACGCCGAGACCGAGCGTTACCGTGCCCAGGTGCTGGCCACCAAGGGGGCGAGTCTGGATGCACAGGGCCGCGCCCTGCTGGAAGAAGATTTGCGTTCCCCCTGTACCGAAGAGATCGCCGTGTTTCAGGCCTTCTCGCGGATCATTCGCGAGGCGGGCAAGCGCTTCGTGGTGATGGATACGGCGCCGACCGGCCACACCCTGTTGCTGCTCGATGCGACCGGTGCCTATCACAGGGAAATTGCCCGCCAGATGGGGGGCAAGGGGATGCACTTCACCACCCCCATGATGCAACTGCAAGACCCGAAACAGACCAAGGTGATGATAGTCACCCTGCCCGAGCCCACCCCGGTACAGGAGGCGGCCAACTTGCAAGCCGACCTGCGCCGCGCCGGTATCGAGCCCTGGGCCTGGGTAGTCAATCACATGCTGTCCCCGGCCAGCGTCACTTCCCCCCTGCTTGCCCAGCGAGCCTATCGCCAGCAGCCCCATATCGAGGCGATCAAGGGTGAGCATGGAAAGCGTTATGCCGTGGTGCCCCTGCTGGCGGTCGAGCCGGTCGGCGTCAAGGCCCTGCAAGACTTATGTCACCCTGCCCACAAGGAGGGGTGAGGCAGAGCGCCCTATGATGCTTGCGTGGTCGCGGTTGCGGCCACCAGCACTGGGTATCAACAACCTGTTTTCACCAACCAATCTGATGTTCTCAATGAGACATGGAGCCGCTGCTTATCATGCACCCCTTTGACATCCTGAACCTGGATAATGGCGCCCGCCTTATCTTCACTCCCTGCCCTGGCACCAAGGAGGCTTCCCTGCAAGCCTCCCTCAAGACCCTGCAAGCCGCCGGGGCCGATGCGGTAGTCACCATGATGCCCGATGCCGAGCTTAGCGAATTCAAGGCCGATACCTTGCCCGCCGAGTGCGCCGCGCTGGGGCTGGCCTGGTTCCAGCTGCCAGTGGAGGACGATTGCGCCCCCGAGGCGCCATTCACCGCAGCGTTTACGAGCCACAAGGCCGACTTGCTGGCGCGACTGGCCTCTGGTCAGACCCTGGCCATTCATTGCCGTGGCGGCTCGGGTCGTACCGGGCTGATGGCAGCCATCTTGCTGCTGGAATCGGGCTACGCCCCCACACAGGTCAAGTCGCTGGTGCAAGGGCTGCGCCCCAAGGCGCTAACCCTGACACCACACGTTGACTACCTCAATAGCCACTACTCATTCGCCGGTTAAGGAAAACAGCATGACTATCAAAGTTGGTATCAACGGTTTTGGCCGCATGGGCCGTCTCTCATTTCGCGCCGCCTTCGACTGGGCGGATGTGGAGTTTGTGCGCATCAATGACCCGGCTGGCGATGCCGCCTCTCTGGCACACCTCATCACCTTCGATTCCGTCCATGGCCGCTGGCATCATGAAGCCAGCGTCGATGGTGACCAGATGGTGATAGGCAACCATCGTATCCTCTGCACCCGCAACAAAGAGATCGGTCAGACTGACTGGTCTGGTTGTGATGTGGTGATCGAGGCTTCCGGCAAGATGAAGACCAAGGCCCTGCTCAATGCCTATCTGGCGCAGGGGGTGAAGCGTGTTGTGGTGACTGCGCCGGTCAAGGAAGAGGGGGTGCTCAACGTCGTCATGGGGGTCAACCACCACCTCTACGACAAGGCGCAGCACCCCATAGTAACGGCGGCCTCCTGCACCACCAACTGCCTGGCGCCCGTGGTGAAGGTGATCCACGAGCAGCTCGGCATCAAGCACGGCTCCATGACCACCATTCATGACATCACCAACACCCAGACCATTCTGGATGCCCCCCACGCCGACCTGCGCCGTGCCCGCGCCTGCGGTCTGAGCCTGATCCCCACCACCACGGGTTCTGCCACCGCCATCACCCACATCTTCCCCGAGCTCAAGGGCAAGCTGAACGGTCATGCGGTGCGGGTGCCGCTCGCCAACGCCTCCCTCACCGATTGCGTGTTCGAGGTGAGCCGCCCCACCACTGAGGCCGAGGTCAACGGCCTGCTCAAGGCCGCCGCCATGAGTGAGCTCAAGGGGATCATGGGCTATGAGGAGCGCCCCCTGGTGTCGGTGGATTACAAGACGGATCCGCGCTCCTGCACCATAGATGCACTATCCACCATGGTGATCAACGGCACCCAGGTGAAGATCTACGCCTGGTATGACAACGAGTGGGGCTATGCCAACCGTACCGCCGAGCTGATGCGCATGGTCGGTCAAATGGACAAGGCGCAAGGATAACCCCGCCATGGCACTGACCCGCCTCTCCCCCGAGGCTCGCCAGTATCTGCTGGTGACCGGTAACTACTGGGCCTTTACCCTGACCGATGGCGCGTTGCGCATGTTGGTGGTGCTCTACTTCCATGGGCTCGGTTACAGCCCCCTGGCCATCGCCTCCCTGTTTCTCTTCTACGAGATCTTCGGGGTGGTGACCAATCTGGTGGGGGGATGGCTCGGCGCTCGCCTTGGGCTTAACCGCACCATGAACATAGGTCTCGCCCTCCAGGTGCTGGCATTGGGCATGTTGCTGGTGCCGCCGCTCTGGCTGACGGTGCCCTGGGTGATGGGGGCGCAGGCGCTTTCGGGGATAGCCAAAGACCTCAACAAGATGAGCGCCAAAAGCTCCATCAAGTTGCTGGTGCCGGGGGAGGCCCAGGGTCAGCTCTACCAGTGGGTAGCACTCTTGACGGGTTCGAAGAATGCCTTGAAAGGGATGGGCTTCTTCCTCGGCGGCGCCCTGCTGACCCTGCTCGGGTTTCAGGGGGCCGTGCTGGTCATGGCACTGGCGTTGGCGCTGGTGTGGTGCGTCAGCATGCTGACCCTGAAACGGGATCTCGGCAAAGCCAAGAACAAGCCCAAGTTCAGCGAAATCTTCTCCAAGAGCCGCGCCATCAACTATCTGTCGGCGGCCCGCCTCTTCCTGTTCGGTGCCCGGGATGTCTGGTTTGTGGTGGCGCTGCCTGTCTACCTCGCATCCAGCTTTGGCTGGGATCACTGGTATGTGGGGGGCTTCCTGGCGCTCTGGATTATTGCTTATGGCGTGGTTCAGACCCAGGCGCCCCGCTTTACCGGCAAGCGAGAGGGGCGGGTACCCGATGGCAAGGCTGCAATGCGCTGGGCGCTGGTGCTGGCCCTGACCCCGGCCCTGATTGCCCTGGCGCTTCATTACGATCTGCACCCTGCCATCAGTCTGGTGGGAGGGCTTATGGTGTTTGGCGCCCTGTTTGCCATCAACTCCTCCCTGCACAGCTACCTCATCGTCAGCTACGCCGGCTCTGACGGGGTATCGTTGGATGTGGGCTTCTACTACATGGCCAATGCCCTGGGGCGTCTGCTCGGCACCCTGCTCTCCGGGCTGGTGTTCCAGCTCTATGGTCTCGAGGCCTGCCTCTGGATCTCCACCCTCTTTATCCTGTTGGCGGCGTTGATTTCAATCGGTTTGCCCCGCCATCAGCCGCCCGTTTCATCCAATCCTCATGGAGTCTCGTGATGAGTACAACAGCCTGCGGCGATCTGCCCGTCAGCAAAAAAATGAGTTTTCTCGACCGCAATCTCACCCTCTGGATCTTCGTCGCCATGGCGATTGGGGTGGGGATTGGTTATCTGTTCCCCCAGGTGGCCCAGTGGAACGAGGCGATGTCGGTCGGCACCACCAACGTGCCGCTGGCCATAGGCCTCATCCTGATGATGTACCCGCCGCTCGCCAAGGTGAATTACGGCACCATGGGCGCCATGACCCGGGATCGCCGCGCCATCACCTTGTCGCTTGTGATGAACTGGCTGGTGGGCCCTATATTGATGTTCGTCATCGCCCTGGTGTTTTTGCATGATCAGCCGGGCTACATGGTGGGCCTCATCCTGATAGGCCTGGCGCGCTGCATCGCCATGGTGCTGGTGTGGAACGATCTCGGCGGCGGCAGCAAGGAGTACGGTGCGGGTCTGGTGGCCCTCAACAGCGGTTTCCAGATCCTTACCTACAGCTTCATGGCCTGGCTGTTCATTACAGTGCTGCCGCCCCTGTTCGGTCTGCAAGGCTTCGCGGTGGACATCACCATGCTGGATATCGCCGAGAGCGTGCTCATCTATCTCGGCATCCCCTTCCTGGCAGGCTTCCTGAGCCGCCATTACCTGGTCAAGGCCAAGGGGGAGAAGTGGTACAGCGAGCGCTTCATCCCGGCTATTTCACCCATCACGCTGATCGCCCTGCTGGCCACCATAGTGCTGATGTTCAGCCTCAAGGGCGAGATGATAGTCGAGCTGCCCATGGATGTGCTGCGGGTGGCGTTGCCCCTGGTGATCTACTTCGTGCTGATGTTCTTCACCAGCTTCCTGGTGGGCAAGAAGCTGGGCATTCCCTATGACAAGAATGCCTCCATCGCCTTTACCGCCACCGGCAACAACTTCGAGCTGGCCATTGCGGTCTCTATCGCCGTGTTTGGCTTGAGCTCGGATCAGGCCTTCGCCGGTGTAATCGGCCCCTTGGTAGAGGTGCCCGTGCTGATCGCCCTGGTCAACGTGGCCCTGCGCATGAAGCGAAACTATGGCAAAGCGGAGGCGCAAGCATGAGTGACACCGCTATCACCATCTACCACAACCCGGCCTGTGGCACCTCACGCAATACGCTGGCACTTATCCGCAACTCAGGGGTTGAGCCGACCGTCATCCACTATCTGGAGACACCGCCGAGCCGCGAGACCCTGGTCGCACTGATTGCTGCCATGGGGATACCGGCGCGCGGGCTGCTGCGCCAGAATGTGCCCCCCTACGAGGCGCTGGGGCTGGCCGGGGAGAGATTCAGCGACGACCAGCTGATCGACGCCATGCTGGCGCATCCCATACTGATCAATCGTCCCATAGTGGTCACCCCGCTGGGCACCCGGCTGTGCCGTCCGTCAGAAGTGGTGCTGGATATCTTGCCGACCCCCCAGCAAGGGGCCTTCAGCAAGGAGGATGGTGAACGGGTGGTGGATGAAAACGGGCGGCGCATCGAGTGAGGGGCGCGAGCCCTGAGTAAGGAAGAAGGGGTGGCCATGGCCACCCCTTCTTCCTTATCTCAGCAGGAGCACGGCTGCGCCGGTGGCCTTGAGCAGGCTGCTGGTGGTGCTGCCCACGATAAATTGCCTGATCCGCGAGTGACCGTAAGCCCCCATGACGATGAGGTCGCAGCCCGCCTCGGCGGCATGCTGGCAAATGCGCGGGGTGACCTCTCCCTGAAGCAGACGGGCATCGACCTCGACCCCCGCACTCTTCAACACCTGCCTGGCTTGCGCCAGCTGGCGCTCGTGCTCGTCACTGGGCTCGCCGACCATCACCAGCTCGCACGCCAGCCCCTTGAGCAGCGGGCTGCCGGCGACCAACTCCAGCACCTTCTTCGCGGCCTGGCTGGCGTCATAGGCAAACAGGAAGCGGCGAGGCGCCTCAAAGCCCGGCTGCACCACCATGATGGGGTTGGCCAGGGTGCGGATGACGTTCTCGATATGGCTGCCGATGAGCGCGTGGTCTCCGGCGTGGGCAGTGCCCCGCTTGCCCATGATCATCATGCGCATCCCGGGTGAGAGCGTCTGCACCGCCTCCACCAGCTGGCAGTGGCGTTGCAGGGTTTCGACCTGGGTCACCCCCAAACCAGTCAAGTAGCCTTGGGCGCTCTCGAGCAGCAGGCGACCCTGCTCCTGGGCCAGGCGGCTGCGGCGATGATCCAGCTCGGCCAGCTCCTCGAGCAGCTGCTCGCGGCTGCCCAGACCGATGGCGCCGGAGAGATCGCTCTCCCCCTCATACTCGTTTTTTTCCAGTACGTGCAGCAGGGTGACCGGCAGCCCTGTGCCGGTCGAGGCCCAGGCGGCGGCGTCGCACACCGCCGCCTGGGCAGGGGATCCGTCGATACAGGCAAAAATATGGGTCATGATCGACTCCTTGTTGTGATCAGTGGCCAGCCAGCAGCTTTTCCACTTCTTCCGGTTTGTCGTGTACCCCGAAGCGGTCGACTATGGTGGCACTGGCCTCGTTCAAACCGATGAGTTCCACCTCTGCGCCTTCGCGGCGGAACTTGATTACCACCTTGTCCAGCGCAGTGACGGCGGTGATGTCCCAGAAGTGGGCATGGGTGAGGTCGATCACCACCTTCTCCACCACCTCCTTGAAGTCGAAGCCGGCGAAGAACTGCTCGGCGCTGGCGAAGAACACCTGGCCCCGTACCAGATAGGTGCGTACTTCTCCTTTTCGCTCGCTGTCGCTCTTGACCAGCATGAAGCGGGCGACCTTGCTGGCGAAGAACAGGGAGGCGAGCAGTACCCCGACAAATACTCCGAGCGCCAGGTTATGGGTAGCCACTACCACGGCGACTGTGGCCAGCATCACGATGCTGGTGGAGAGGGGGTGCTTTTTGAGGTTGCGCACCGACTCCCAGGAAAATGTCCCGATAGAGACCATGATCATCACGGCCACCAGGGCCGCCATGGGGATCTGGCGGATCCACTCATCCATGAATACCACCATCAGGATCAGCAAGGTGCCCGCCACAAAGGTGGAGAGGCGACCACGGCCACCGGATTTGATGTTGATGATGGACTGGCCAATCATGGCGCACCCCGCCATGCCCCCCATCAGGCCGGCACCTAGGTTGGCGATCCCCTGGCCCTTGCACTCGCGATTGCGATCGCTTGGGGTATCGGTCAGGTCATCGACGATGGCCGCCGTCATCATGGATTCGAGCAGACCCACCACGGCCAGACCCGCAGAGTAGGGGAAGATGATGACCAGGGTCTCGAGATTGAGCGGCACCTCGGGCCACAGGAAGATGGGCAGGGTATCGGGCAGCTCGCCCATATCGCCTACGGTGCGGATATCGATGCCCATGGTGATGGCCACTGCCGTCAGTATGACGATGCAGAGCAGCGGGGAGGGCACCAGCTTGCCCACCACGGGGATGAGCGGGAACAGATAGATGATGCCAAGGCCAGCCGCCGTCATGGCGTAGACCTGCCAGGTGACGTTGGTGAGCTCGGGCAGCTGGGCCATGAAGATGAGGATGGCCAGCGCATTGACGAAGCCGGTGACAACGGAGCGGGAGACAAACCGCATCAGGCTGCCGAGCTTCAGGTAGCCGGCCGCTATCTGGAAGAGGCCGGTGAGCAGGGTCGCCGCCAACAGATACTGCAGGCCATGCTCTTTGACCAGGGTCACCATCAGCAGCGCCATGGCGCCGGTGGCGGCGGAGATCATTCCTGGGCGACCGCCGACAAAGGCGATAACCACGGCGATACAGAAGGAGGCATAGAGGCCGACCTTGGGGTCGACTCCGGCGATGATGGAGAAGGCGATGGCTTCCGGGATCAGCGCCAGGGCGACCACGATACCGGCCAGCAGGTCGCCACGTATGTTGGAGAACCACTCTTGTCTTGCACGTTCCAGCATGGGGGGATTTTCTCGCTTGTTGAGGATCCATGGTCGCAAGTCGCCACAGACCCGGGGTCAGGTGGCATTCTGGCAGGATCACATTGTTGAATTGGTATATGACAGATGAACAAACACGCTCCGGTTGTGACAACCAGAGTCAGGCGGCAGGTGCCGCAAAGGACGGGGTTAGGGCGGCGTGACGGTCACGCCAGTGCGCAAAACAGGCATAGGGGGCGCATGTTAGCAGTCAAGGCGGCGGCAGGAAAGCCCGGACCTTTCTTCAGTGTGTATGGGGAGGAGCTACATACCTGAAAACAAGAATGCCCCTTGCAACGCATGGGGCATTCTTGATTATCCAGCGTAGGTTATGGCAGCACCATGGGCTCGGCCACCGCGCGGGCGGCTTCATCGCCACACAGCACCCGCACTATCTCGAGGGCAAACTCGATGGCGGTGCCGGGGCCCTGGCTGGTGATGAGACGATGGGCATCATCCCGCACCACCCGGGCCGTACTCAGTTGCGCGGCGGGCAGGCGGGCCTGAAAGCCCGGGTGACAGGTGGCGCGGGCATCCCCCAGCAAGCCGTGATGGTGCAGTACCACGGCGGGGGCGGCGCAGATGGCCGCGCGCCAGCGGCCGAGGGCCGCCTGTTCTATCAGCAGGTCGATGGCGAGGGGAGTGTCGCGGATCACTTCGCTGCCGGGCAGGCCGCCCGGCACGACCATGGCATCGAAGTCACGGCTGGTCAGCTCGTCGAGATGGCAATCCGCCACCAGCTGTACCCCGCGGGAGGCGCGGATCTGGCGCGCTCCCGTGGGGCAGCAGGAGGCCAGCACCACCTCTATGCCGCCGCGCACCAGGGTGTCGACGATGGCGACCGTCTCTATCTCTTCCGACCCCGGGGCTACCAATACCAGTACTGTCATCCTGCACTCCTTCGTCGCCCGCAGTGCCGCTCTGCTCAGCGCTTCTCTTTGACGGCCTGATAGAGGCCCTGATTGACCGGCACCGCTATGCCGTGGGCGGCGGCCTTGCCGAGCAGGAAGCCGGTGATGGCCTCGATCTCGGTCTCACGCCCCTGCTCCATGTCCTGATACATGGAAGAGTAATTGTCGGCGGTGAGTTCCACCACAGTCATGACGCGGCGCAGCAGCTCGTCGCTGCCGGTCGGCTGGCCTTCGGCCTGCATCACGTCAGCCACTTCCACGCAGATCTGTTGCAGCACATCGGCGAAGCGCGGGCCGGCCAGCTCGCCATTCTTGAGCTTGTAAAGCGCAGTGAGCGGATTGATGGCGCAGTTGATGGCGAGCTTCTGCCACTGGCGGGTCAGGATCTGCTCATCCCAGCCGGCTTGACCGAGAGCGGTGGCGAGCTGGTCTGCCAGGGCGGAATGGGCCTTGGCGGCCTCATTGATCGGGCCGAGCCAGGTTTCGCCCTTGCCGGTATGGCGGAACACGAAGTGGCCATTTTGCATGGCGCCGTGGCTGGTGACACCGGCAATGACGGGGTTATGCGGAAACAGCTGTACCACCTGTTCGGCTATGCCCATGCCATTGTGCAACAGCACTATGGGAACCCCTGCCGCCAGCTTGCCCACCAGGGGCGTCAGGGCCGACACCACCTGACCCGCCTTGGTCATCACCAGCAGTCGCTGGATGGTGCCGGGCTTGTCGATGAAACCCCGCTCGATGGCGAGCAACTGGGTGTGGCCCTCGAGGGAAGTGAAATCGATGCCGGGGTGCAGGGTGGCGCGGTGCCGCTCGCTCAGCAGGACACGGGTCGGCTGGCCACTTTGGGTCAGCAAGGAGGCGAAGACGCCGCCCAGGGCACCGCAGCCCAGCAATGACCAGTGAGGGGAGGAGGGGTGTCGGCTGTTTTTCAGGTTGTTGTCGCGTAATCCGCTTGGCATGGAGAGGCTCAATCAGGGTAGTGGCTGCGTTCCGAGCAACTCGCTACCGGGGATAAGTGAAGATGTCGCTCGGCGGACACTAACGGGTCTCGCCATTCCTGTGCGCAGGGGATTCTAGCAGAGCAATCCCATTGAAATCAGCAAATTTGCCGGTTTTCTGGTAGATTTGCCCCTTTGTCAGCACAACCTGAAGTACAGCATGAGGAGCCCGGCTATGCCGTCATTCGATATTGTCTCTGAAGTCAAAATGAACGAGGTGTTGAACGCCGTCGATAACGCCAATCGTGAACTGGCGACCCGTTTCGATTTTCGTGGTGTGGAAGCCAGCTTCGAATTGAACAAGGAAGAGGTCAAGCTGGAAGCCGACGCCGATTTCCAGCTCAAGCAGATGGTCGAGATCCTGCGCGCAGCCCTGCTCAAGCGCAACATCGAGAACAGCTCAATGGACGTGGGCGACAGCGTTCACTCCGGCAAGCGTTTCCACCTGAACGTCAAGTTCAAGCAGGGGATCGAGAAAGAGATCGCCAAGAAGCTGGTGAAGCTGATCAAGGATTCCAAGATCAAGGTGCAGGTCGCCATCCAGGGTGACGAAGTGCGCGTCACCGGCAAGAAGCGTGACGATCTGCAGGAGACCATGGCACTGGTGCGTGGCGCCGAGCTGGGTCAGCCGATGCAGTTCCAGAACTTCCGCGATTGATGATGAAGGGGGAGGGCCCTGGCCACTCCCCTCATCGAGGAAGCGCCATAAAAAAACCGGAGCAGATGCTCCGGTTTTTTGTGTCCGTGTGACGAGTTCGATTAGAACTTGTAGGTCACGGAGAAGTAGTGGCCGAAACCAGTGGTCTTCAGACCGTAGGAACCGTTCTGGATGCCATAGATGTCGTTGAAGTACTTCAGACCGTAACCGACGGCGTAGCGGTCGGAGTGCCAGTACAGGCCGTTGAACATGGCGGTACCGTCGGTGGAAGTGTCCTTGGCATCAAACAGGTGATCCAGGTAACCTTGATAGGCTACGAAGCTGCCGTTGGAGAAGGTGTAGAAAGGCTTGAACCAGTTCATGGAGAACTGATAGCCGTTCCAGCCCTGCTCGCCGCCGCCTTCGTTGACGTGACGGGCATACAGGTTCATGCCAACCTTGCCGAACCAGGGCACTTGTACGTCTGCACCCAGACCGGTCATGGCTTCAAACAGACCATCCGGACCACCCACGTTGATCAGGTTGGCGATGTAGACTTCCTGCACCGGGCCGAAGGAGAGATCTTTGCCGGTCATGGCATCGATGGAGATACGCGGTGCGAACTTGATGAACAGGTTGTCTTGGTTGTGCTTGTCGTCGTGACGGTTCTGGAAGATGTCGAAGACGTCGACGTAACCGTACAGATCGAAGATACCAGAGCGGCCACCAAACTCCATTTCGAAGTAGGTATCGTTGTAACCACCTTCAGATTCGCTGTAGGGCAGCTGATCGATGGTGTGCATCACGTTGAACTGGAACCACTTGTAGTCGTTCTTGTGGATGTCGCCGCTGTAATCGGCAGCAAGGGCCGGAGTGGCGGATGCAGCCAGCAGACCGGCAGCGATCAGAGTCTTGGTAAATTTGGCCATTTTATTGGTCTCTTGTGCGTTAGTTGAGGTTTTCCGTAGCCTGCCCACAAGGAGCGGAAGGGATTCTAGCCAAATAAATTCATCGGATAAACAAGAGCCAGGGAACTTTGTCCGGTTTTGTGAATCTAATCACCCCCAAAATGGCGCAAACGCTTGCTATTTGTCCGCTTGTGGTAACAAAGCATCGCCTCGTTTGGCAACCATGATGATCAGTATCATGACAGGGATGCCGAGCAGACTGGTGCCGACGAAGAAGCTGCTGTAGCCGATCTGCTCGACCACCTGACCGGAAAAACCCGCCAGCAGCTTGGGCATCAGCAACATGATGGAGCTGAACATGGCGTACTGGGTCGCCGAGAAGGCGACGTTGGTCAGGCTCGACAGATAGGTCACGAAGGCCGCCGTCGCAATGCCGGCGCTGAGGTTGTCCAGGGAGATGATCAGGGTCAGCAGCTCCAGATCGTGACCCACTTCGTTGAGCAGGGCGAACAGCAGATTGGTGCTGGCGGTGAGCACGGCGCCGAGAAACAGGATGCGCAGGGTGCCGAAGCGCATCACTAATACGCCCCCCAGGGCTGCCCCCACCAGCGTCATGATGACGCCATACACCTTGGTGATGGTGGCCACCTCCGTCTTGCTGAACTGCAGATCCACATAGAAGCTGTTGGACATCACCCCCATCACTACATCCGAGATGCGATAACAGGCGATGAGCCCCAGGATCAGCAGGGCCGAGCCGCCGTAGCGGCGGAAGAAATCGGCAAAGGGGCACCAGATGGCTTCATAGGTCCAGGCGCCCAGCCCGGCCAGGGTCTTGGGCCAGCCCCGCTCGAGCAGCAGCGCCTTGCGCTCCATCTGTTGCTCGTTCTGGCGATGGAGGTCGATATCCGGCTCGTGGCTGAGCAGTGTGGTGATGACGCCGAGGGACATGAGTCCCGCCATCAGCAGGTAGGTGAGCTGCCAGCCGCGGTAGTCGTAGCTGTCGTTGCTGCCAAGCCAGGCCGCCAGTGCCAGCGCGCCCGCCCCTGCCATTATCATGGCGAGCCGGTAACCCGTCATGTAGGAGGCCGCCATGGCCGCCTGCAGCCGCTCAGGTGCCGACTCGATGCGGTAGGCATCGATGACGATATCCTGGGTCGCGGAGCAAAACGCCACCAGCAGGGCGAACAGGGCGAGCTGGGCGAGCTGGGTCTTGGGATCGCAATAGGCCATGCCCACCAGGGAGAGGGCGATCAGCACCTGGGAGAGCAGCATCCAGCTGCGTCGTCGTCCCAGCAGCCGGGAGAGCAGCGGCAGCGGCAGTCGATCCACCAGGGGGGACCACAGCCACTTGAAGCCATAGGCCAGCGCCACCCAGCTCATGTAGCCGATGTCGGTCAGGCTGACATCGGCTTCGCGCAGCCAGAACGAGAGGGTGCCGAAGACCAGCAGCAAGGGCAGGCCGGAGGAGAAGCCCATGGCAAACAGAGTGAGTACCCGCGCTTCCAGATAGACTGCGAGGGCGTCTCGCCAGCTTGTGGCGCGGTCCGGGGTTTGGCTGGGCGGGCGGAGATTGTTCAACTGCCTGACTCCTCAGAGAAAAGGGGGTCATTTTGTCAGGTTCGAGGGGGATAGCCAAGGCAAGCCGAACGGGGCGGCCCGGGATTCAGGGTCGTGAGCCGATGCAGTGACGCGGACAGGGCCCTTCGGCCACGAGGAAGCTGGCGCAGGCCATCAGTTG
Source organism: Aeromonas sp. DSM 116730 (assembly GCF_046581335.1). Classification (NCBI taxonomy): domain Bacteria; kingdom Pseudomonadati; phylum Pseudomonadota; class Gammaproteobacteria; order Aeromonadales; family Aeromonadaceae; genus Aeromonas; species Aeromonas sp. DSM 116730. Next base: position 1,071,080 of record NZ_CP144265.1, read on the forward strand.
CTGACGCAGCAAGGTGTCTGTGATGAGCTGATGCTCGTCCCACAGGTGCAGGCTGTGGAGCAGGTGCCAGAACACCCCCTCCTGCTCGGTGGCGGGTGCTTTGTCAATGGGGATAGTGGACAGCGCCTGCCAGCGGGAGAGGAGTTGCCAGCTCAGATCCTCGAGCTGCCGATAGGGCATTTCTCGTGCCAGAAAGTGACGAACCGCCTGAGCCAGCTCAATGGCGTGTTGGGCAATGTAATCGTGACAAGTCACCGGAACCTCCTCTCTCTGCCTGGCCATGTCCCGCGCACATCGGACAAGGCCAGAGTATAGAAAGGGGCGCCGGTGACCCGGGCAACGCTGTGGTGGAATGTGATCCGTCCCGCGTTATTTGTCCGCCAGCAGCACCACTTTTTTCAGGATGATGGGGCTGGTCGGCACGTCATTGGCGCGCAGTATGGAGCTGTAGCCGGTCTGGACCTGAGCCAGCTTGTCCAGCACCTCCATGCCCTGCACCACCTGGCCGAACACGGTGTAACCGGCGCCGGCATTGGCGTTGAGGTTGTCGTTGTCCACCAGGTTGAAGTAGAACTGGCGGGTGGCGCTGTCGACTGCCTGGGTGCGGGCCATGGCGATGCTGCCACGCTTGTTGGGCAGGCCGCCCCTGGACTCGTTGACCACGGGATCGAAGGTCGGCAGCGGCTGGAATTGCTGATTGTAGCCCCCGCCCTGCACCACGAAGTTCTGGATCACCCGGTGGAACAGGCTGCCGTCATAGCTGCCATCCGCCACGTAGCGCAGGAAGTTCTTCACCGTCTGCGGCGCCTGCTTGGGGGCCAGCTCCACCACTATGTTGCCGTGGTTGGTTTCCATCTGGACTTTTTGTCCGGCGAACGCCAGGGGGGCGATCAGGGTGGCCAGTAACCAGAGTTTCTTCATTTATATGCTCCTTGCTCAGCTAGGCTGGCCTTTGAGATAACCGCGCAGTGCTTCGTCGGCCATGATCTGTTGCAGCACGCTGCCCAGTTGCTGGTTCAGGGTGGACTCCAGATCGGCCATGGTCGGCTCACCCGGCTCTTCCTTGCTGGATGACATGTTGAACTGCTTGGTCAGCTTGTTGCCCTGGAAGTCGGCGAGCACCTGTAGGCTGACCTTGGACTTGGTGACATAGGTGAAGGTCTTCTCTTCGACCGTGACCGCGGCGGTGGAGATGGCCAGGGTCAGGTTGGTGGTGCCGCTGTTGCCTACTTCCAGCCCTTGGCTGCGCAACCCTTCCGCCAGTTTTTCCGCCAGCAGGTTGTTGAGGGGCTGGCTGCTGTTGACCAGCACGGGAGCCTTCTCTTTCTTCTTGATGGAGAAGACATAGGCGGCCTCGCGCTTGTCCACCCCTTCCATGGTGATGCGGTTGCCAGAGTAGTACTGCTGGTTGGAGGGGATGACTTGCGGATTGAGCAACGCCGTCTCCGGCCAGTGGGTGGCACAACCACCCAGTATCAGGGCGGCCAGCAGCAAGAGTGACTTTTTCATCATGGGTTTCCTTTAGCTTTATCTTTAGCGTTTGATGGCTTTCAAAATAACGAATTTGCTGTTCGACGCAACGACTTGTGCGTTGGCAAACAAGCGCTTGAGTTTGTTGTGATAGTCCAGATGACGGTTGCCTACTATCCAGAGTTCACCCCCCTGAGGCAACACCCGGTGTGCGTCGGTGAACATCTGCCAGGCGATGTGATCGGTGATCGCCTGCAACTGATGGAAGGGGGGATTGCAGAGGATCCGATCCGCTGCCCCGACCGCTACGCCGTCGAGACAGTTGTTGACCATGAAGTGGGCCCGCGGCAGGGCGTCCGGCAGGTTGTGCTCGACGTTCAGCCGCGCCGAGGCGACCGCCATGTGGGATTCGTCGATGAAGGTCACCTCCACCTCGCTGTCTTTTGCCAGCAGTGAGAGACCCAGCACCCCGTTGCCGCAGCCAAGGTCTATCACCTTGCGTGCGCTGTGGATCGGCAAATTGTCCAGCATGAAGCGGGCGCCTATATCCAGACTGGTGCGCGAGAAGACGTTGGCGTGGTTGTGGATGAGCATGTCGCTGCCCTCCAGCGGCCAGACGGTCGGGAAGGGGTTGGTCAGGGCAGGGCGATCGGCCTGCGGCTCGCAGTGAATGAGGCGCGCCTTCTTCCAGGCCAGCGAGGTGCGAGTCTCCCCCAGGTATTTCTCGAACAGCTTGAGGGTGGAGCTGTGGATGTCTTTCGCCTTGCCGGCGGCCAGGATGCGGGTGGCCGGGGTGACCACCGCACGCAATGCCAGCAGTTGCTGCTCCAGCAGCGCCTGATACTTGGAGACCTTGATCACCACCAGCGCAGGAGCTGAAGGCAGCGGGGCCAGGGCATCCTGCAGGGTGATCCCGCTCGCCTCCAGCCCGTTCTCCGCCAGATTGGCCAGGGTGGCTTGCTCGCTGATGTAGGAGTCGCTCACGCAGACCGGGCCATGGCCGTGCAGATAGGCGGCCAGGGCGCCGAAGCCGTCGTTCATGATGATGACGGGGCCATCCTGCTCGAGCGGATCCTCGGCCAGGGTGTTGATCAGGTACTCGTCCGCCGCATCCCAGGCCTGCAGGGGATCCTGGCTCTGCCGTGGGTAGCGATACAGGATCAGACGACAATGGGCAGTGTCGAGCAGGGTTTGCATAAGTAAGAGAGTCCAACGTGTTGCTGATAGATGACGCCTGCCCGCACCGTGTTGCCCGGCAGGCAGGGAAAGTGGCGCTATTCTAGCGGCGACGGAGAATTTCACCAGCCCGCAGCGAGGAGGCGCCCGGCCATCCTCTATATTGAAGCGGGCCTGATGCATCCGGCATGCAACCCTGGCTACAATGGCCGGATATTCAACGAGGGAGTCTTGCCCGTGAGCATGCAACAACAGATAGAGGCCAAACTGGCCGCCGCCTTGTCCCCCAGTCATCTGGAAGTGATCAACGAGAGCTACATGCACAGGGTGGAACCGGGATCCGAGAGCCACTTCAAGGTCATAGTGGTGAGCCAGGCCTTCGAGGGGCAGCGCCTGCTGGGGCGCCATCGTCAGGTCAACGGCGTGTTGGCAGAGGAGCTGGCAGGGGCCATCCATGCGCTGGCGCTGCATACCTATACCGAGGCGGAGTGGCAGGCCCGGGAGCAGGCCCCCAAGACTCCGGGCTGTGTCAGCAAGTCCCCCTTTGCCTGAGCCATTGACCTTTTCATTACCCAATTGTCGATTAATTAACAAAATTATCACGACGGGGCCGGGGCGCCAGCCGTCGGCCCCGAGCGCATGGGATCGGGGTAATGATTACTTTTTCTAATCAACCTTTGGGGCAAGTAAAATTACCTCCATATGGGTAGTGAAACAAAGAATCCTTTAAAACCACGGGTTGCAGGGATGGAAGGGAAATATTCATTGGAGGTTAATTTTGTGATAGGACGGGGATTTTCCCCATTTGGCGTGGCGACCGACTTGTCTAAGGTGGTAAACTCAGTCGCTTTTGAATGATCCTGTATGTTGCTGATTTGTTTGTTTTATCGACATTTTACCGCGATGTTGACGGGCTCATTCAACAACTCGTCGTGATGTATTTCTCGGCGCTAACCAACCTGTCTTCCCTTAACGGTAGTGCAAGTGAGTATGATTACAATTAAAAGAGGACTGGACATCCCCGTGCTGGGTGCTCCGGAGCAAGTAATCTACGATGGCCCGGCCATCACCCGTGTTGCTACACTCGGCGAAGAGTTCGTGGGGATGCGTCCTACTATGTTCGTCAAAGTAGGTGATCGCGTCATTAAAGGTCAGGAGCTCTTCGAAGATAAGAAGAATCCCGGCGTTAAATTCACGGCCCCTGCCACCGGTGTGGTTTCTGAGATCAACCGTGGTGCCAAGCGTGTTCTGCAATCCGTTGTCATCGACATCGATGGTTCTGACGAACAGGTGACCTTTGAACACTTTGCGTCTGCCGAGCTGGCACAGCTCGAGCGCAGCAAGGTGCAGGAGATCCTGGTCGCATCAGGCCAATGGACCGCATTGCGTACCCGTCCATTCAGCAAGGTGCCGGCAGTGGGCTCTGCCCCGCGTGCCATCTTCGTCACCGCCATGGACACCAACCCGCTGGCCGCCAACGCCGAGATCATCATCAAGGAACAGGCCCAGGCCTTCCTCGACGGTCTGGCCGTGCTGAGCCGCCTGACCGATGGCACAGTCCACGTCTGCAAGGGCGAAGCCAGCCTGCCGCACGCCTCCCTGGCCCAGGTCAAGGAAGCCGTGTTTGTCGGCCCGCACCCTGCCGGCCTGCCCGGTACCCACATCCACTTCCTGGACCCGGTCGGTGCCAAGAAAGTGCAGTGGCACATCAACTATCAGGATGTGATCGCCTACGGCAAGCTGTTCACCACTGGTCAGATCTTCACCGACAAGGTGATCGCCCTGGCCGGCCCGAACGTGATCAAGCCGCGCCTGCTGCGCACCCGTCTGGGCGCCTGCATCAGCCAGCTGACCAACAACGAGCTGCGTGCGGACGAGAATCGCATCATCTCCGGTTCCCTGCTCAGCGGTGCCAAGGCCGAAGGGGTTCATGACTACCTGGGTCGCTACCACAATCAGGTGAGCGTACTGGGTGAAGGTCGTGAGAAAGAGTTCCTCGGCTGGGTCAAACCCAGTGCCGACAAGTTCTCCATCACCCGTACCACCCTCTCTCATCTGATGAAGGGCAAACTCATCAACTTCACTACCACCACCAACGGTAGTGATCGCTCCATGGTGCCTATCGGCAACTATGAGCGCGTGATGCCGCTCGACATCCTGCCGACCCTGCTGCTGCGGGATCTGGTCTCCGGCGACACCGACAGCGCACAAGCGCTCGGCTGCCTGGAGCTGGATGAGGAAGATCTGGCGCTCTGTACCTTCGTCTGCCCAGGCAAGACAGAGTACGGCCCAGTCTTGCGTGAGTGCCTGACCAAGATAGAACTGGAAGGTTAAGCGATGAGTTTCAAGCAACTTCTTGAAAATATGGAACATCACTTCGAGCCGGGTGGCAAGTACGCCAAGTACTATGCCCTGTTCGAGGCGGCGTATACCCTGTTTTATACCCCCGGGTCCGTGACCCGCAATGCCGCCCACGTCCGTGATGCGATCGATCTGAAGCGCATGATGATCATGGTGTGGCTGGCCGTGTTCCCGGCCATGTTCTGGGGCATGTACAACGTCGGCAACCAGTCCATCGCCGCCATCGCCCATCTGGGCAGCGCGGCCGGTGCCGATACCTGGCAATACACCATAGCGACCCTGCTGGGTGCCTCGCTGGATCCGGCCGTGGCCGGCATCGGCAGCAAGATGCTGATCGGTGCGGCCCACTTCCTGCCCATCTACCTGACCGTGTTCCTGGTCGGTGGCTTCTGGGAAGTGCTGTTCGCCATGGTGCGCAAGCACGAGATCAACGAAGGCTTCTTCGTGACCTCCATCCTGTTCGCCCTGATAGTGCCGCCCGAGCTGCCCCTGTGGCAAGCCGCGCTCGGCATCACCTTCGGCGTGGTGCTGGCCAAGGAAGTGTTCGGCGGTACCGGCAAGAACTTCCTGAACCCGGCCCTGGCGGGTCGTGCGTTCCTGTTCTTTGCCTACCCGGGCCAGATCTCCGGCGATGCCGTCTGGGTGGCCGTTGACGGCTATTCAGGCGCGACAGCCCTGAGCCAGTGGGCCCAGGGCGGCCAGATGGCGCTGATCAACGGTGCCACCGGCGAAGCCATCAGCTGGATGGATGCCTTCCTCGGAAACCTGCCGGGTTCCATCGGTGAAGTCTCCACCCTGATGATCCTCATCGGTGCGGCCATGATCGTCTACATGCGGATCGCCTCCTGGCGCATCATCGCCGGCGTCATGATCGGCATGGTGGCGACCTCCCTGCTGTTCAACGTCATAGGTTCAGATACCAACCCCATGTTCAGCATGCCGTGGCACTGGCATCTGGTGCTGGGCGGCTTCGCCTTTGGCATGGCCTTCATGGCGACCGATCCTGTCTCCGCCGCCTTTACCAACAAGGGCAAGTGGTGGTACGGCGCCCTCATCGGCGTCATGGTTGTGCTGATCCGTGTCGTGAACCCCGCGTTCCCGGAAGGCATGATGCTGGCCATTCTGTTTGCCAACCTGTTTGCCCCCTTGTTTGACCATTTCGTGGCGCAGGCGAACATCAAGCGGAGGATCGCACGTGGCGTTTAATAAAGACTCTACCATCGGCACTCTCGCCGTAGTGACCGGTCTGTGTCTGGTCTGCTCCATCGTGGTCTCCGTGGCCGCCGTGGGTCTGCGTCCGGCTCAGCTGGAAAACAAGGCGCTGGACAAGCAAAGCAACATACTGTCCGTTGCCGGTGTCGATGTCAGCTCTGTGGCCAAGCGTGACCTGGCCCAGCTGTATGGCGACAAGATTGAAGCGCGTCTGGTGGATCTGGCCACCGGTGAGTTCGTTGACGGCGATGCCGACAACTTCGACACCAAGCTGGCAGCCAAAGATCCGGCCAAGAGTGTTCGTCTGGCACCTGCCGACGACAAGGCTGGCCTGCGTCAGATCTCCAAGCTGATCCCGGTGTTCTTCGCGAAAGATGCCGAGGGCAAGGTCGACAACATCATTCTGCCGATCTACGGCCAGGGTCTGTGGTCCACCATGTATGCCTTCGTGGCGGTCGCGGCCGATGGCCAGACCATCAAGGGCATCACCTACTATGACCACGGTGAAACCCCGGGTCTGGGCGGCGAGATCGAGAACCCGGCCTGGCGCGAGCTGTTCGTCGGCAAGAAGCTGTTCGATCAGGACGGTCAGCCTGCGCTGCGGGTGATCAAGGGCCATGCTCCGGCTGGTTCCGAGCATGAAATCGACGGCCTGTCTGGCGCAACCCTGACCGGTAATGGCGTACAGCACACCTTCGACTTCTGGATGGGCCCCAAGGGCTTCGGTCCCTTCCTGGCCAAGGTACGTGCAGGAGAAATCAACAATGGCTGACAAGAGCGAAATGAAAAAATTGCTGTTGACGCCTGTGCTCGGCAACAACCCCATCGCACTGCAGGTGCTGGGTGTCTGTTCCGCGCTGGCCGTTACCAGCCAGATGAAGACGGCGTTCGTGATGACGCTGGCCGTTACCGCGGTCACCGCCTTCTCCAACCTGTTCATCTCCCTGATCCGCAACCAGATCCCGAACAGCGTGCGGATCATCGCCCAGATGGCGGTGATTGCCTCGCTGGTTATCGTGGTTGACCAGGTGCTCAAGGCCTATGCCTATGACATCTCCAAGCAGCTGTCGGTGTTCGTCGGCCTCATCATCACCAACTGTATCGTGATGGGTCGTGCCGAAGCCTATGCCATGAAGAGCGCCCCGCTGCCCTCCTTCCTGGACGGCATCGGCAACGGTCTGGGCTATGGCGCCGTGCTGCTGGCCGTGGCCACAGTGCGCGAGATCCTGGGGTCAGGCACCTGGTTCGGCATCGAGCTGCTGCCGCTGGTGAACAATGGTGGCTGGTATGTGCCTAACGGCCTGCTGCTGCTGCCGCCGAGTGCATTCTTCATCATTGGTCTGATCATCTGGGGCGTACGCACCAAGGATCCCAAGCAGGTGGAGGCAAAGGATTAAGGTATGGAACACTATCTGAGTCTGTTGATTCGTTCGATCTTCATCGAAAACCTGGCGCTCTCCTTCTTCCTGGGGATGTGTACCTTCCTGGCGGTGTCCAAGAAGGTCAAGACAGCCATGGGCTTAGGGATTGCCGTTATCGTGGTTCAGACCGTTGCCGTTCCGGCCAACAACCTGATCTACAACTACGTGCTCAAAGACGGTGCCCTGGTCTCCGGCCTGGATCTCAGCTTCCTGAGCTTCATCACCTTCATCGGGGTGATTGCGGCCCTGGTGCAGATCCTGGAGATGGCGCTGGACAAGTACTTCCCGGCGCTCTACAACGCCCTCGGCATCTTCCTGCCGCTCATCACGGTGAACTGCGCCATCTTCGGTGGCGTCTCCTTCATGGTGCAGCGTGACTACAACTTCGTGGAGTCTGTGGTCTATGGCGTGGGGTCGGGTGCAGGCTGGATGCTGGCCATAGTCGCGATGGCAGGGATCCGCGAGAAGATGAAGTACTCCGATGTTCCGGAAGGCCTGCGCGGCCTCGGCATCACCTTCATCACCGCGGGTCTGATGGCGCTGGGCTTCATGTCCTTCTCTGGTATTTCCCTGTAATCGGAAAGGAAATATAGATGGAAATTATTCTGGGTGTGGTCATGTTCACCGTGATCCTGCTGGCCTTGGTGGCAGTCATTCTGTTCGCCAAGTCCAAGCTGGTGACCGCAGGTGACGTGACAATCAGCATCAACGGCGACCCGGCCAAGGCTGTGACCAGCCCGGCGGGTGGCAAGCTGCTCGGCGTGTTGGCCGGCAGCGGTATCTTCGTCTCCTCCGCCTGTGGCGGCGGTGGCTCCTGTGGTCAGTGCAAGGTGCGGGTGAAAGCCGGCGGCGGCGACATACTGCCGACCGAGCTGGATCACATCAGCAAGGGTGAAGCCCGTCATGGCGAGCGTCTGGCCTGTCAGGTCACCGTTCGTTCCGACATGGACATCGAGCTGCCGGAAGAGATCTTCGGCGTGAAGAAGTGGGACTGTACCGTCATCTCCAATGACAACAAGGCCACCTTCATCAAGGAACTCAAGCTGCAGATCCCCGATGGGGAGAGCGTGCCGTTCCGCGCCGGTGGTTATATCCAGATCGAAGCCCCTGCCCACCACGTGCAGTACAAGAACTTCGATATTCCCGAGGAGTATCGCGGGGACTGGGATCGCTTCAAGATCTTCGAGCTGGAGTCCAAGGTCAACGAACCGATCATTCGTGCCTACTCCATGGCGAACTATCCGGAAGAGTTCGGCATCATCATGCTGAACGTGCGGATCGCGACTCCGCCGCCCAGCAACTGGACTGCGCCTCCCGGCCAGATGTCCTCCTACATCTTCAGCCTGAAGGCTGGGGACAAGGTGACCATCTCGGGTCCGTTCGGCGAGTTCTTCGCCAAGGACACCGACGCCGAAATGGTGTTCGTCGGTGGTGGTGCCGGCATGGCGCCGATGCGCTCCCACATCTTCGATCAGCTGCGTCGCCTGAAGACCAAGCGCAAGATGAGCTTCTGGTACGGTGCCCGTTCCAAGCGCGAGATGTTCTATGTCGAGGACTTCGACATGCTGGCCGCCGAGAACGACAACTTCCAGTGGCACGTCGCCCTGTCGGATCCGCAACCGGAAGACAACTGGGATGGCTACACCGGCTTCATCCACAACGTCTTGTTCGAGAACTACCTCAAGAACCACGAGGCTCCGGAAGATTGCGAGTTCTACATGTGTGGACCTCCCGTGATGAACGCTGCCGTCATCAACATGCTGAAAAACCTCGGCGTTGAAGACGAGAACATCCTCCTGGATGACTTTGGTGGTTAATCCATGCACAGTGTTGTAAAGACCTGGCTAGCCTTAGGGCTAGCCTTTTTCTTGACTGGGTGCGGTCAGGAATCGGTCCAATCCAAGCCGGAGATCCACATCACCGGCAGCACCATGGGCACCTACTACTCCATCAAGGTGGCGGATGCCGCCGTCACGGATGCCGCCAAGCTTCAGGCCGAGGTGGATGTCCTGCTGGAGCGGGTCAACGATCAGATGTCCACCTACCGCCCGGATTCCGAGTTGTCGCGCTTCAACCAGCACAAGGGCAATACCCCGCTGGTGGTCTCCCGTGACACAGCCCGGGTGGTGACCGAGGCCATTCACATTGGCCGCGAGAGCCGCGGGGCGCTGGACGTCACCGTGGGCCCCCTGGTCAATCTGTGGGGCTTTGGGCCGGATGCCAAACCGACCAAGGTGCCATCCGACGAGCTGATCACCCAGACCCGGCAGAAGACGGGCCTCGGCAATCTGCATGTGGTAACCTCGGTCGATGCCGACACCCTGCAAAAGGACATCCCGGATCTCTACGTGGATCTCTCCGCCATCGCCAAGGGCTTCGGGGTAGACAAGGTGGCCGAGTACCTGGAATCCCTGGGGGCGCGCAACTACCTGGTGGAGATCGGCGGCGAGCTGCGGATCAATGGCGTCAACGGCAAGGGTCACCCCTGGCGCGTCGCCATCGAGAAGCCGACCGCCAATGCCGGCTCGGTGCAGGAAGTGATAGTGCCAGGGGATAACGGTGTCGCCACCTCGGGGGACTATCGCAACTACTACGAGCTGGATGGCAAGCGCTTCTCCCACACCATAGATCCGCTGACGGGCAAGCCCATCACCCATCGCATGGTGTCGGTCACAGTGATCCACCCCTCCTGCATGACGGCAGACGGGCTGGCCACGGCGCTGACCGTCATGGGAACGCAGAAGAGCCTGGCCTATGCCAAGGAGCGGGGTCTGGCCATCTTCGTCATCACCAAGACGGACCAGGGTTTCGAGGAGGCTTACTCGGATGCCTTCAAGCCCTACCTGGCCAAGCAGCCCGGTTAACAGTGCAGGTACCGCCATCACTCACCGGGGTGGCGCTGCCTGAGAATCTTGTCGCCGGATGCCGTTGAGCCGTATCTGGTTAAACAGTAAAGGGGTAATACCATGCAGATCTTTCTGATCACCTTCGGGGTGTTTCTGGTGGTGGTGGTGGCCATGGCCATCGGCTACATCTTCCAGAAGAAGACCATCTCCGGCTCCTGTGGCGGCCTTGGCACCATAGGGATCGAGAAGGAGTGTGACTGCCCGGAGCCCTGCGACAACCGCAAGAAGAAGATGGCCAAGGAAGAGGCCCGTCGCAAGATGCTGGTGGACAACCGCATCCTCTGAGGGCGAGCACCCGAGTGCGGGTGCATCGAATGCACGGGAGCCGACCCTGGGTCGGCTCCCGTTTTCATGGCACTCAGTAGTCGTATTTGTGGCAGGATTTCTTGCTAAATTCCGCTTTCCTCTGCGCCAGCTCCTCCCTGGTGCCCAGCTCGTCCCCCTGCTTGATGGCCTTCTCCAGTATCTCTATGCGCTCAAACAGCCAACTGCACTCGGCGGTCGGATGGTCCTTGGTCATGCCTGTCAGCGGCAACAGCAGCAGGCAGAGTCCCGGCCAGATTGCTCTCATCTCTCTCCTCCTTGAGTCTCATGTGGATGGTGCCTTGAGAGTCTATCCGCCCGTCTCCTCCCGTGCGCTGGCAGAAATGACAGGGCTGGGGTAGCATGGGGACTTGACTGGTTATTCATACAGTGGTGTTGCCGCCTCGTCACGACAGCGGCGGGTGCACCCAACCACGCGGCAGGCGCCGACGGCTCAACAGACTCTGGCATGCGCAAGATCATTCACATCGACATGGACTGCTTCTTCGCCGCGGTGGAGATGCGGGACAACCCGGCCCTGCGGGAGGTGCCGCTGGCCATCGGCGGCTCGGCCGACCGGCGCGGCGTCATCTCCACCTGCAACTATGTGGCGCGCCGCTTCGGGGTGCGCTCAGCCATGCCGAGCGCCCTGGCCAGGAAGCTCTGCCCGCCGCTGGTGCTGCTGCCGGGGCGGATGGCCGTCTACAAGGAGACCTCCCGCCAGTTGCAGGCCATCTTCCTGCGCTACACCGACAGGGTGGAGCCGCTCTCACTCGATGAGGCCTACCTCGATGTCACGGACAGCCCCCACTGCGGCGGCAGCGCCACCCTGATGGCGGCCGAGATCCGTGCCGCCATCGCCCTCGAGCTGGGGCTGACCGCCTCGGCCGGGGTGGCGCCGAACAAGTTTCTGGCCAAGCTCGCCTCCGAGCAGCGCAAGCCGGACGGCCTCTTCGTGATAAGGCCCCGGGAGGTGGACGAGTTCGTGCGCCAGCTGCCGCTCGGCAAACTACCCGGCATAGGCCGCAAGACGGCCCAGCGGCTGGAGTCCCTCGGGCTCTACTCCTGCGAGGATGCGCGCCAGCTCGGCAACGAGGAGCTGGTGAGCCGCTTCGGCAAGCTGGGGGAGATGCTCGCCGGTCGCATCTGGGGGCATGATGAGCAGCCGGTGCAGGCCCAGCGGACCCGCAAGACCATAGGGGTGGAGACGACCCTGGCCAGCGACGTGCTGGATGAAGCCGCCTGCTGGGAGGTGCTCAGCCGGCTCATCCCCGAGCTGGAGCTGCGCTTTGCCAGGGCCTGCCCTGCGGAGGCGCTGATGGGGCAGGGGATCAAGCTGAAATTCGCCGATTTTCAGCAGACCACAGTCTATCGCAAGGGCAGTTATCAGGCCGCCCGCTTCCACGATCTGCTGCACGAGGGGTTGCTGCGGGCTCAAGGAAAACCCATTCGCCTGCTCGGTCTGGTGGTAGGACTGCCCGGGGCCGGGGAAATCAATCAACTGAGCCTGGATCTCAGCTGATTTAGTTAAGTTTTTGTGTCCAAAACCGATACAGTGTTCACATCTGTAGACGTTAGGAAATCGTGGCATGAGTTCTCTTTCTGTTCAGGGACGGATCACCCTGATTGCCGGTTGTTGCCTGTTGGCTAGTGCCGCCGCACTGGTCGCCTCTTCCCTCTTCAATGCGGCCCGTATGCAGGAGCAGGTGCTCACCTCCACCACCCTGGAGGGGCAGCACGCGGCAGAAAACTGGATGAAGGCCATGGGGTCCACCCAGGCGGCCAGAGTGACCAGCTACCTCGACGAGGCCTATTTCAGAGCCACCCTGCTGGCGGAGGGCATTTTGTTCCAGCGCAAGAACGCGGCCGACAACTTCGTTCACTCCGAGGCGCTGCGCAATGCCGTGAACCAGCAGTTGCAGGACGCGGCGGAATCATCGGCCAATCTGCTCGGGGTCTATGCGGTATTCGAACCCAATCAGCTCGACGGCGAAGACGACAACTATCAGGGCTCGACCGCGCTCGGGGCCAACGACAAGGGGCGCTTCTCCAGCTACTGGGCCAGAGTCGACGGCAAGGTGACCCTGGAGGTGATGGACGAGGCGCTGCTGGCCAACGACAAGCCGTCCGAGCACGGTGGCCTGGAGAATGACTGGTACAGCTGCAGCATTCGCAGCCGTGCCCTCTGTTTGCTCGATCCCTATGTGGACGAGGTGGGCACCCGGCAGGTGCTGATGACCTCGGTGACGGCCCCTTTGCTGGATCAGGGGACCCTGCTCGGCATGGTCGGGGTCGACATCTCGCTGGCCACCTTGCAAAGCCTGGTGGAGGAGATGGACAAGACGCTCTATGACGGTCAGGGCAAGGTGCTGCTGCTCAGTCACGAGGGCCGGGTGGCCGGGGTCGAAGGGTTCAAGGTCGCTCTTGGGGATACCCTGGATCAGCAGGGGCTGTCGACGGATCTCAACGGTTGGCTCGCCAAGGGGGAGGTGGTCACGCGCTGGAGCCCGGATGGCGCCCTGCTGCAGACCTTCGTGCCGGTCAGCATGCGCGGGACGGATCGCCAGTGGGGCATCTACATCGAACTGCCCCGCGCCGTGGTGCTCGCCTCTGCCCTGCAACTGCAGGATGAGCTCGAGACCCAGTCCCAGCGCAGCGTCGCCACCCAACTGCTGATCGGCGGGGCCATCTCGGCCCTGGCCCTGCTCTGCATCTGGCTGATGGCTCAGCGTATCGTCGCCCCCATTCGCACCGTGGTGGCCCGCCTCAAGGACATCGCCAGCGGCGAGGGGGATCTGACCCAGCGCATCGACCTGCACCGTGATGACGAGATCGGCGAATTGGCGAAGTGGTTCAACAACTTCCTGGACAAGCTGCAATCCACCATCAGCCAGGTGATCGATACGGTGGCCGGTACCCGGGCCAGCGCGTCGCTGGCGGCGCAGGGGGCCGAGCGCACCAGTGCCGGCATGCAGTCCCAGTACCAGGAGGTGGATCTGGTGGCCACGGCGTTCGAGGAGCTGAGCGCCACCGCCCTGCAGGTCGCGGGCAATGCCAGCTCGGCGGTGAGCGCGGCCAACCAGGCGGACATGGCGGCGCAGGAGGGCAAGTCCGTGGTCGCCGATACCCAGCAGGCCATGTCCAGGCTGATGGCGGTGATCAGCGACGCCAAGCCCGTGGTGGAGCGGCTGGCCGCCAACAGCGACAACATCAACGACATCCTCATCGTGATCCAGGGGATAGCCGAGCAGACCAACCTGCTGGCGCTCAATGCCGCCATCGAGGCGGCGCGGGCCGGTGAACAGGGCCGCGGCTTCGCCGTGGTGGCCGACGAGGTGCGCAACCTGGCCGGCCGTACCCAGAATGCCATCGTCGAGATCCAGACGCTGATCACCGAGCTGCAGTCGGGCACAGAGGCTGTGGTCAAGGCGATCATGACGGGTCACAGTCAGGCGGGTCTGACCCTTGGCAAAGTGGAGCTGTCGGTCAGCGTGCTGGAGCAGATCATCCATGCGGTGGCCACCATCCATCAGATGAACGAGCAGATAGCCAGGGCGGCGCAGGAGCAGAGCGGGGTGGCGGACGAGATCAACCGGAACGTCAGCAACATCCGCGACGTGAGCCATACCATCAGGGCAGAGGCGGCCACCTCGGCCGACAACGGACGCGAGTTGTCGCAACTGGCAGACAAGCAGCAGCAACTGGTGGGGCAATTCAGGGTATAGAGTGTCTAGTCCTGAAATAGGTTTACACATTTTCGTCTAGCTTCACGTGACTCAGAACCCCCGATGCACCGCATCGGGGGTTCTGTATTTCAAGGCATGATGCGGTCGCTCCAGGTTGTAAATATCCACTGCCTCACGCACCATCTCCCGCGCTTGCGCCAGGTCCTGCGGGCTTTGCAACAACAACTCCCCTTTCAATATCCCGTTCACCCGCTCCGCCAACGCATTCTGGTAACAGTCATAGCCATCCGTCATCGAGCATTTCACCCCGTACCGTTCATGTAATGACTGATACAGCCCAGAGCAATACTGCACGCCGCGGTCCGAGTGATGGATAAGCTCCCCGCCGCCACGCCGTTGCTTCAGTGCTTTCTTGAATGCCATCGCCACCGCCTCGGCGTGCATCCCTTCGTGCACGTGATGACCCACTATCTTGCGTGAGTACGCATCCGTCACCAGGCTCAGGTACAGCGGCCCGCTCCTGGCTGGCAGATAGGTGATGTCGGCGACCCAGACCTGCTCCGGAGCCACCGGCGTGACCTGCTCTGGCCCCGCCTTGAGCAAGTTGGGATGACGGTAGAAACGGTGAAAACTGTGGGTGGTCTTGTGATACGCCCGCCTGGGCTGCACCAGCAGGCGGTGCTCGGCCAATATCTGAAACAGCCTGTCCCGCCCGACCTTGAGCCCGCCATCATCCTGACCTTGAAGCAGATAATGCAGCTTGCGGGTGCCGACCCGTGGCTGGCGTAACCGTACCTGACGCACGAAGCGCACCACCTGCAACCCCTGTGCATGGCGCACGTCTGCAACCCGATTGCGCTTGTAGTAAGCCTGACGGCTTATCCCCAGAAACAGGCAAGCCCTGACGATGGTCAGCCTCTCGACTTGCCGCTGCGAGAGGACTTGCCGGGTCGCTTTTTTACGATGGAGACGCCGTAGTCGTTCTTCAGGACATCGACGACGGCCTCAAAGAACTGGGCCTTCTGGCTCATCAGCGCCAGCTGCTGTTCGAGCTCCTTGATGCGCTGTTCGGGTGTCTGGTTGTCGGGGTCAGGCATGGTGATGCTCCTGCCGGCGCGCACAGAAGCCCCCTGGCTCCAATCTTGCCGACCATGTTTACGCAACCATACCAGAACGGTGGAGCGGCCCTGAATGCCGTATCGGGCTTGTGCCTGCTGGCAGGTGAGCTCGCCTTTTTCAATCTGCTCGACCAGTGCCAGTTTAAAAGTCAGCGAGTAATCGCGCTGTGTCCGTTTCACACCTTGTCCCATCGGGCTCTCCATTTATGTGGGGGAAAGGTGTAAACCATATTCAGGACGGGACAGAGATAAGAAAAAAGGCGCCATCCAACCGGAGGCGCCAAACACATTCAGATGACAGACTGGGTTAAATCGCATTGATTTAGCCCTTCTTCCCGCAGAGGAAGAAACACAACACCACAATCGCTGTCGGCCCACTCACAAAAACCACATGTAAACCAACATGGAAGAGAAGGTGTGAGCCATATGGCAACGGATTGCGTGGCGAATTATGTTTATTCACTGGTCGACCCGCAACCGACAATTTATAATGCGCCCCATTAGAAAAACTCATCGTCGGCTGGTGTCATGTCTCGTCGTTTACCCCCGCTCAATGCCCTGAAAGCATTCGAAGCAGCGGCTCGCCACTTAAGCTTTACCCGCGCAGCAGAAGAGTTGTTTGTGACTCAGGCCGCCATCAGCCACCAGATTAAGGCGCTGGAGGAGTACCTCGGCATCAAGCTGTTCCGTCGCAAGAACCGCTCCCTGCTGCTGACCGAGGAGGGGCAGAGCTACTTCCTCGACATCAAGGACATCTTCGCCTCCATCTCCGAGGCTACCGACAAGCTGCTGGCCCGCAGCGCCAAGGGGGCGCTTACCGTCTCCCTGCAGCCGAGTTTCGCCATCCAGTGGCTGGTGCCCAGGCTGGTGAAGTTCAGCGAGCGCCACCCCGACATCGATGTGCGGATCAAGGCGGTGGACATGGACGAGGGATCCCTGACCGACGACGTGGACGTGGCTATCTACTACGGCCGTGGCAACTGGCCCGGGCTGCGCTCGGACAAGCTGCACACCGAGTACCTGATCCCGGTCTGCTCCCCCCTGCTGCTGACCGGCCCCAAGCCCCTGCGCACCCCGGAGGATCTGACCAGGCACACCCTGCTGCACGACACCTCCCGACGGGACTGGAAGGCCTGGTTCCGCCAGCTCGACATCGACGCCCCCAACGTCAACCAGGGGCCCATCTTCAGCCACTCCACCATGGTGATCCAGGCGGCGATCCACGGTCAGGGGGTGGCGCTCGGTCACAGCGTGCTGGCCCAGCCCGAGATTGAGGCGGGTCGCCTCATCTGCCCGTTCGAGCAGGTGCTGGTCAGCAAGAACGCCTTCTACCTGGTGTGCCAGGAGCAGCAGTCCGATCAGGGCAAGATAGTGGCCTTCCGCGACTGGATGCTGGAGCTGGTGGAGCAGGAGGAGGCCCGTCGCCGGGCCCGTCTCGCCGATGGTTGAGGGGATGGATGTGACAAGAGAGGGGGCGAGCGACGCCCCCGTTCGCATTCTGCTGGCCCACGGCGCGGGTGCCGGTATGGATCATGGGTTTCTCGCCGAGCTGTCTCGGCTGCTGGCGGGGCCGGATATCGAGGTGGTGCGCTTCAACTTCCCCTACATGAGCAAGCGGGCCCAGGATGGCAAGCGCAGGCCGCCGGACCGGCAACCCGTGCTGCTCGCCCATTGGCGCGAGATGGTGCGTGCGTTTGCCCATCCCCGCTTGTTCCTGGCGGGCAAGTCCATGGGGGGGCGGATGGCGGCCGAGCTCTATCACGAAGGGGGCGACGAGATGAATGCTGCAGGATTGCTCATTCTCGGGTATCCTTTCCACCCCCCGGCCAGCCCCGACCGCTGGCGGGGTGACGTGCTCAAGCAGATCACGACGCCGACCCTGCTGCTGCAGGGGGAGCGCGACACCTTTGGCTCTCGCGCCGAGCTGGCCGATTTCCCCTTCTCCCCCGCCGTATCGGTCCACTGGCTGACCGATGGGGATCATGGCTTCAAGCCGAGGAAGGCCAGCGGCGTGAGCGAGCAGGAGAACCTGCGACAGGCTGCGGAGCGGATCAAGGGGTTTATCGCGGCGACCCCGTCCCGGTGTCCCTGAAGGAATGGCCGCGCGCAGAGAACGAGGAGAGAGGATGCAAGTCCATCGACATTGGCTGGTGCTGGCGGGTTGTTTCGGCCTGACGGCCACCATGCTGGGAGCCTATGGGGCTCACGGGCTGGCGGCGACCGGCATAGCCCCTTCACTGCTGGCGGCGTTCAACACAGCGGTGCAGTATCAGTTTTTTCACGCCCTGGCCCTGCTGGTGCTGGGGTGGTGCGGCGTGCGCAGCAAGGTGATTACCTTCGCTGGCACCGCCTTTGTGCTGGGGATCCTGGGATTCTCCGGCAGTATTTACGCCATGGTGCTGCTTGGCAGCAAGGGGCTGGGGCTCATCACCCCGGCCGGTGGCCTCTGTTTTATGTTGGGATGGGCGGCTCTGATATGGGCCGGCTGTCGTCTTGGAGGAAAAAATGAATAATCTGCTGCTTTATTGCCGCCCGGGTTTTGAGAAAGAGGCGGCGGCAGAGATCACCGAACGAGCCAGCAACATGCAGTGCTACGGCTTCGCCCGGGTCAAGGACGACAGCGGTTACGTGATTTTCGAGCTGTATGACGAGGAGCAGGCCGATCTGCTGGCCCGCAAGCTGCCGTTCCGTGAGCTCATCTTCATCCGCCAGATGCTGGTGGTGACCCATGAGCTGAAAGATCTGGACCTCTCCGATCGGGTTTCCCCCATCATAGAGGCGACCCGTGACTATGCCATCTGTGGCGATCTGCGGGTGGAGACGGCCGACACCAACGAGGCGAAGGAGCTCTCTGCCTTCTGCCGCAAGTTCACGGTGCCGCTGCGTCAGGCGCTGCGCAGCAACGAGATCCTGACCAAGAAGGAGACGCCGCACCGTCCGGTGTTCCACGCCTTCTTCATGGCCAATGATCACCTGCTGCTGGGGTACTCCTACTCCTTCAACAACTCCGAATTCCACATGGGCATTCCGCGCCTGCGCTGCCCGCCGGACGCCCCGAGTCGCTCCAGCCTCAAGTTGGAAGAGGCCTTCTATGTGTTCGTGCCGCGGGAAGAGTGGGAACTGCGCCTCACCTCCGGCATGAAGGCCGTCGATCTGGGCGCCTGCCCGGGCGGCTGGACCTATCAGCTGGTGCGCCGTGGCATGATGGTGACAGCGGTGGACAACGGCTCTATGGCCCAGTCCCTGATGGATACCGGCCAGGTCAAGCACATTCGCGACGACGGCTTCGTCTGGCGGCCAGGCAAGAAGAACACCTACTGGCTGGTGTGCGACATGGTGGACAAGCCGGCGCGGGTGGTCCACATGATTGCCGACTGGTTCCGTGAGAACGACTGCCAGGAGGCCATGTTCAACCTCAAGCTGCCGATGAAGAAGCGCTATGCCGAGGCGGTGCACAACATAGAGGTGCTGCGGGAGATGCTCAAGGAGATCGACAATGCGTTCGTGATCCAGGCCAAGCAGCTCTACCACGATCGCGAAGAGATCACCGTGCACGTCTACAACAAGTTCTGGGTCTCCAAGCTCGAACCCAAGTCCTGAGCAGGGCACCCACGTCACCTGGTGTGACGCCAAATAAAAACCGGACGGGTAGCCCCGTCCGGTTTTTTGCTTTCTGGCGCCATCAGAAGCGATAGTCGAAGCGCATCATGGACTCGTCATCGGTGATCTTGAGCTCGATCTGGAGCGGAATTGTCTTGTCGGTGGGGTTGAACTGCATCTTGACGCCGTCCCCCCTGAGCTTGACCGAGGTATGGATGCCACCGGCGTTGAACTTGATCCTGGGTTTGTGCTTCTCGAAGGAGAGGCTCACGCTCTTCTCGGCCGTCAGGTTCAGTTTCTGGTAGGGGGTGACCCGCTGGGTGCCATTGCTGTCGGTCATGATATCCACGCCGAGGGAGAGCGGCTTGGGGCTCTTGAGCAGGTCGTTGGTATCGATATTGGACTGCCAGGTCTGCTTGGCCGGCGGCTCGTACTGAGGGGGCGGTGTCAACCAGGCGTTGTCGATGGGCCTGTCTAATGCCATGGTACTGCTGCTGAAGATCAGCACGATGAAAGTAGCACGCATGATGGATCTCCTTATCCCTCATATGAACATAGTATTCATCTGACAAGGGAGATAGGGGGATCCGGTATAAAACGAAGGGAGCCGAAGCTCCCTTTTTAAATCAATCAGTTAGATATAATTTATAGACGGTCTATGATGGCCTGGGTGAATTCGCTGGTGGAGGCCGTGCCCCCCAGATCCCGGGTCACCCGATCGCCGGACTCGATGGTCGCCCGTACTGCCTCGCGGATGCGCTCGGCCTTGTCCTGCATGCCCAGGTACTCCAGCATCTGGATGGAGGCGAGGATCACCGAGGTCGGGTTGGCGATGTTCTTGCCGGCGATGTCCGGCGCCGAGCCGTGCACCGCTTCGAAGATGGCGGCGCCCTCACCTATGTTGGCACCTGGGGCCATGCCTAAGCCCCCCACCAGACCGGCGCAGAGATCCGAGAGGATGTCGCCGAACAGGTTGGTGGTGACCATGACATCGAACCGCTCCGGGTACATCACCAGATTCATGCAGGCGGCGTCGACTATCATCTCTTCGTTCTGGATATCCGGATAGCGGGCGGCCACCTCGCGCGCCACTTCCAGGAACAAGCCAGAGGTGGACTTGAGGATGTTGGCCTTGTGGATGATGGTGACCTTCTTGCGCCCTTCCTGGCGCGCCAGCTCGAAGGCGAAGGTGACGATGCGTTCAGCGCCGTCGCGGGTGATGATGCTCATCGCCTCGGCGCTCTGGTTGTCATCGCTGCGCTTCTGGCCGGCGCCCGAGTACATGCCCTCGGTGTTTTCACGCACAGTGATGATGTCGATGTTGTCGTAGCGGCTCCTGGTGCCCTTGAAGGAGATCACCGGGCGCACGTTGGCGTAGAGGTTGAACTTCTTGCGCAGGGAGACGTTGATGGAGGTGAAGCCGCCGCCGACCGGGGTAGTGAGGGGGCCCTTCAGGCTGACCTTGTTCTTCTCAATCAAATCGAGGGTGGACTGGGGCAGCAGCTCGCCGTGCTTCTCCAGCGCGACCAGACCGGCATCGGCATAGTCATAGTCAAAGTCACAGCCGGCGTGGGTCAGGATCTGGATGGCGGATTCGATGATGCTGGGGCCTATGCCGTCGCCCGGAATGACGGTAATTTTTCTTTTTGACATGAGACGTATCCACTTCTAGGGAACAGAGGGGGAGGATTCGGCGGTTTTATACCATTTTTGCACCACTTCCTCCATGTTTCTTTACATTTTTCCCATTTATGTCAACAGGTACGGCCTGTTTCGGGGAATAGTGTGCCGGGGATCACGCCTCCGAGTCGGGCTCGGGCGGGTAGCGGATCTCCCTCAGGTTGAAGCCTAAGGGGATGTCTTGCTGCAGCCGCACCAGCCGCTGGGCCAGCAGGGCCTCCTCCTTGTGCTGGCGCAGCTTGAGCAGAGGCTTGCCGGCGTCTTCCTGCTGGCAGGCGTCCAGCATGGCGGCCAGATCGCCATATTGCTGCAGCAGCTGGGTCGCCGTCTTTGGCCCTATGCCCGGCACCCCCTTGATATGGGAGCCGCCGATGCCGGTCAGGGCCCAGAAGTCCACCAGCTGCGCCGGGACGACACCATATTGCTGCTGCACGAAGGCCTCATCCAGCCAGCGCTTGTTGAAGTAGTCGCGGACCCGGATCTGCGGGCAGATGAGCTGGCAGAAGCCCTTGTCGGTGGAGATGATGGTGGCCCTGGCGCCGTGCTGGGCAATTCCACTGGCTAACGTGGCGATAAGATCGTCCGCCTCGTCGGTCTGGGAGAGCAGGGCATCCACACCGCACTCCCAGAAGGCGTCCTGCAAGTCGGTCAGTCCCTCCCTCAGCTCCTGTGGCATGGGAGTGCGCCCCTCCTTGTAGGCCGGATAGATCTCCTTGCGCCAGCTGTGCACCTCGCCGTCAAACACGGCGATGGCGTGGGTCGGTTCGCTGCCGGCCAGCAGTTTCTTGCAGGTGTTGATGAGGTTGGCGCGGGTGGCGATCAGGGCCTGGGCCGGGGTCAGCGCCTGCTGGGCCTGCACCGCGTGCAGTCGGCGGATGAGGTTGAGGGCATCGATGATGAGCAGGTGTGGCCTGGGGTGTTGCATGGCAGGGAGCACTCTTGGCGGTCGGGACGGCCCATTGTAACAAGGGATGGGCGCCGTGCTAACCCCGGACGCCAGGGCCGGGAAGTGAAGGAGGGGCCTGGGGCCCCTTCTGTCATCATGGGCACTGCGCCCTTATTTCACGATTTCGTAGCAGGGAATGTACTGGCTGCCAGGCAGCTTCATCCGCTGCTGCCTGACGAAGCTCTCCAGCAGCCTGTCCATCAGGTGCATCAGCTCCTTGTCGCCGTGCAGCTTGAAGGGGCCCTTCTTCTCGATGGCGCGAATGCCCCCTTCCTTGACGTTGCCAGCCACTATGCCGGAGAAGGCGCGCCTCAGGTTCGCCGCCAGCAGCTGGGGCGGCTGGTTGCGGTGCAGATCCAGGCTCGCCATGCTGGCGTGATCCGGCTCGAACGGCAGCTGGAACTCCGGCTCTATGCGCAAGGACCAGTTGAAGGAGTAGGCATCGCCCACCGACTTGCGGTATTCGCGGATCTTCGGCATCGCCTCCTTCATCACCCGCGCCACTTCCGGGGCATCCCCGACGATGATGCGGTAGAGGCTGGTGGCCGGCTCACCCAGGGTGGCCTTGACGAAGTCGTCGATGGCGCGGAAGTAGTCGGCGCTCTCTTTCGGACCGGTCAGTATGATGGGCATGGGCTGCCGCTCGTTGGCCGGGTGCATCATGATGCCGAGCAGATAGAGCAACTCCTCGGCGGTGCCGACCCCGCCCGGGAAGATGATGATGCCGTGGCCCAGGCGCACGAAAGCCTCCAGCCGCTTCTCGATGTCCGGCAGTATCACCAGCTCGTTGACTATGGGGTTGGGAGGCTCGGCGGCGATGATGGAGGGCTCGGTGAGGCCTATGTAGCGGCCGTTGCGCACCCGCTGCTTGGCGTGGCCGACGGCGGCCCCCTTCATGGGGCCTTCCATGGCACCCGGGCCGCAGCCGGTGCAGATGTTGAGCTCCCGCAGGCCCAGCTCGCTGCCCACGGCGCGGGTGTACTGGTACTCCACCTCGTTGATGGAGTGACCGCCCCAGCAGACCACCAGGTTGGGATCGGCGCCGGGCAGGATCGCCTTGGCGTTGCGCAGTATGGCGAACACCACATTGGAGATGTGGGTGGAGCTGGTCAGGTTGACCAGGCGATTGGACTCCAGCTGGGTCGAGACATAGAGGATGTCGCGCAGCACGGAGAACAGGTGCTCCTGGATGCCGCGGATGATCTCGCCATCGACGAAGGCGTGCTCGGGGGCATTGAACAGCTCGAGTTTGACCCCGCGCTCGCGCCGGATCACATGAATATCGAAGGACTTGAAGCGCTCCAGTATCTCTTTGGAGCTGTCGGTGTGGCTGCCGGAGTTGAGCACCGCCAGCGAGCAGTTGCGAAACAGTTGATAGATATCGCTGGAGGCGGTCTGCTTGAGGCGATCCACCTCAAGTTGGGACAGCAGGTCCATGCTGCCCACGGGATTGATGTGTGTAATCATAATTTCCCCTTTCACTCGCTTGTTATCGTTGTGCTTTCCCTGGGGAGAAAACGGGATGCCATGGCATCCCTCGATTTCGATAGTAGAGGCAAGGGGTGGGGCAGGGGAATAGGGGGGCGGTGCGTTTGCCTGTTTTTTAGCCGCAGTTCAACCCGGGTTCAGGCCAGATTGACCTGATCCCGGCCCAGATTCTTGGAGCTGTAGAGTGCCTTGTCGGCGCGCTCGAATGCGTCCGTGGTGTGGTCCCCTTCGCGAAACAGGGTGGCGCCGATGGAGATGGTGATCTCGACCCTGGCGTCTCTGAACCGGAACGGAATGCTCTTGACCGTCTGGCGCAGGTTCTCCAGAGGTTTCTGGTATTTGTCCGGATTGATGTTCGGCAACAGCACCACGAACTCCTCCCCACCGAAGCGGGCGATGAAGTCGGTGTCACGCAAGGCATTCTGCAAGGCCTTGGCGACCACCTTCAATGCCTTGTCCCCGGCCATGTGACCGTAGTTGTCATTGATGTTCTTGAAGTGGTCTATGTCGATGATGGCCAGGCACAGCGGGGTGCCGTAGCGCAGCCAGCGCTTGTACTCGAGCTCGAGCCGCTCGTCGAGGGCCGCCCTGTTGTGCACCTGGGTCAGGCTGTCGAGAAACAGCTTGTGCTTCTGGATGGTGAGCCGCTTCTTGTACTCGGCCGTCTCCTCCTTCATCAGTCGCAGCTTGGCTTCCATGTTGGAGAGGTGGGTGAGCAGGTGACGCTCGCGGCTGGCCATGGCCTCCCGCTCCTGCTGCAGGCGGCGTATGGTGTCCAGATGGCTGGAGATGGCCCCCTTGAGGGACTGCGGGGAATTGTGGGTCGCCATGGTGTGATCGATGGCGGCGAGTTCCCGCTCCAGCGCCTGGCCGCTGAGGTGGGTGGCATTTTGCAGCGCCCGCCCCTCGTCCAGGGACTCGGTAAAGTTGAAATGTACCGCGGAGAGGCTCTCGTTGAGGGAGCTGAGGAAGGCCTGGGAGGATTTACGCTCCTCCCGGGTCCCCTCAATGATGAGCTCGATGATCTGCAGGCAGATCTCCGCCAGCAGGGGCGGGGTGATGCCCCCCAGCAGCTGGCGGCGTATGTCCGCCAGGCTCTCTCCCACGGCGCCGGCAAAGTCGAGCTCTGTGATGAGCCGCTGCAGCTCATCGGAGATCTGGGCGTGGGCCTTGGTATCGAAAGAATCGGTGGGCGCCGGGTTGGAGAGCTCGGTGGCCATCTCGGGGGCGAGCAGCGGCTGGCGTGGCAGCAGCTGGATCTTGATGGCCTGCTGGTAGAACTCCAGTAAGCGGATCACCTTCTTCTGGTGATCGCCTATGCCATAGCCCTCGGGGCTCGCGAGAAACTCCTTGAGGGAGCGACGGGTATCTTCCGGAAAGCCCTTCAATGACTTGAGCTGCTTGCTGCCGAGATCGATGGCGGCCCGGGTCAGACTGATGGACTCCTCCATGGCGTGGCCATGTTGCTGCAACAGCTTCTCGATGACGGCGAGATCGACGTCGAGCGAGGAGAGGGGAGGGTTGCCATCGAGCTTCTGCTTGAGCTTGGCGAGCCGGCTGTCCAGTTCACGATCGTGACCACGGCAGGCCTGCATCAGCTTGCCGATAAACTGGATGCTGCGGGTGCGTTCGGCATCGGAGAACGTGGCCATGCCATCGAGCTCCTGCTGTTTTTGCTGAAGGGATTCCCTGAGTCTTGCCAGTTGTCCTGTTACGGCAGCGATATCATTCATTGTGCAGGTCGCCCTGTTGTCATTATCGTTTTTGTGTCGTCCAGCAACAGTAAGCCAATGAAAGACCCCGTTGAGTACCTTTTTGTTATGGGTTATCCGGCACTTTCGTCCGTGAAAGCAAAAGCCAATTAACCCATTGCTTTTCATGAGAAGAATTTACTTTTACCAGTCCCTTGTCAATTGCCATCAAGCAGCATTGCCACACATCGCCATTAAAAAATGCGGCCTGTTGGCAATCGATGGCCGCCAGCTCCAGCCAGACGCTCTGCTGGTATTTGTCGCTGAGTTGCATGGCCCCCGAGAGCGCCAGATAACAGAGGTCGAACAGGCCGTGATGATCGAGGGCCATGGCCGCCTTGGGCAGGAAGGGATGGCTGACGATGCCGAGGCTGATGTGCCTGTCCAGCGGGTATTCGCAGGGGAAGGCGGCCAGGGTCTCCAGCAGCTCCTGCGCCAGCTGGTGCAGCTGGGCCACGTGGCGTTGGGGCACCACGTAGAGCAGGTGTCCCTCGCGCAGGTCGTAGATGCGGCCATCCTGAGGGGTCAGCTGATTGACGTAGCGGCCGAAGGCCTGCTCAATCTCGCGGCTGACCTGATATCCATGCTGCTCCAGGCTGTTGACCAGGAAGGGCACCCGGAACAGCAGGTAGTGGAGCTTGTCGTCAAACTCGCTGGTGGGGCGTTCGCTCAGGTACCAGCGATCGGATTTTTGCTGGCGCTTGGCCATCTCGCGAGGCCAGCGGCTCATCAGTCGCTGCCAGTTGGCCAGGCCGCTGCGCGGCTCGATGAGCAGGGCTTCGCCCAGCTGTCTGGCATTGAGGCGGGCGACCCGCAGCTTGAGCCAGAGGGTGAAGAAGAGGTAGATGAACAGGACCAGCAGCAGGCCAGTGCTGACGCTGGTCCAGAGATAGCGCTCCTGCTGATGCTGGCTTTGGTCGAGGCGCTGCTCCAGCTCCTTGACCTGCTGGACCCGCTCCACCTGGGCGTAGTTGTCGCGGACCGCCTCCTGCTCCAGATCGAGCTGCTGCTGGCGGACCAGCTCGCTGCGCTGGTGATAATTCTTGTAACTCTCGAGGGCCTGCTGGAGGTAGCCCTTCTGCTCGTAGGCGATGGCGAGCAGCCGGAAGATTTCAAACTGGCGGCGGATGTCGCCAATCCGGTTGGCCAGGGTCAGGGCATTCTCCAGCTGCAGGATGGCGATGCCCGCCTCCTGCTGCTTGAGGTGCAGCTCTCCCAGCAGCAACAGAGTGTCGATCAGCGACTCCTTGTCGTCCCCAAGCTCGTGGGACTGGCGCGCCGCATTGAGGTAGTTGCGGGCCAGGGTCAGGTTGCCGGTCTGCAGATAGGTCTTGCCTATCTCGAACTTGAGGTGGGCGATGCGGGTGCGGTTGTTGCTTTCGCCCAGCAGATCCAGGGCATTGAAGAAGTAGACCAGCGCCATGTTCATCTCCCCCTGATCCCGGTTGAGCCGGGCGAGCACTATCAGGGCGTCGCTCAGCAGTGAGGGGTTGCCGAGGGCATGGAAGTAGTTGGCCGCCTCGTTGGCATACTGCAGCGCTTTTTGCGGCTCCTGCTCAGCCTGATAGAGGCTGATCATCTGGTTCGACAGCAGGCCGAGGAAGAGGGGATCCTGCAGATTCTTGGCCTGCTGCTGGGCGTCGATATACTCCCCGAGGGCGAGCTGGGGCTGTCCGAGCGCCTGATAGAGATCCCCTCCCACGGCGCTGACCCAGGCCCTGGCCAGGGGGTTCTTGGCCTGTTCCGCCCATTGGCGCGCCTCGGTCAGCTGGCGCTTGGCCAGATCGAACTGGCGCCCCTCCATGCTGGCATTGACGTGCAGCAGGCGGCTGTAGACCTGCAGCTGACTCTCTTTGAGGCCGGGGTTGGTCAGCAGCTTGTCCAGCTGTTCGAGCGCCATAGTGCTGGCGCCAGGGGCATGCTCCTGCATCTCCCGGCTGCGGATCTTGAGGTAGAGACCATGGGCCTGCAGCTCGAACTGCTGCTCCTTCTCGGCCATGGCGATGCCCTTGTCGAAGGAGTCCTGGGCCGGCTGGCTCTGTCCCAGCTGTTGCAGGCACTCGCCCTGAAGCAGGTAGGCACCGGTGGTCTGGGTCGCAGTGCCATAGCTCAGGATCGGCTCCCGATAGCCGTATTCCTGACGGTTGCTGATGATTTGCTTGGGGTTATTGGCCGTGCGTTCGAGGAAGGAGGTGGCAATCTGGACACATCTGGCGGGATCGGTCAGCACCAGGGTCTGTGCCTGCTGCAGATCGATAGACAACTGCTCCTTGGCCAGATCCAGATCCGGAGCCGACAGGGAGGACATCATCATTGCCAGAAAAAACAGTTGATTCATTGGATTAAGAACGGCACCGAGGTGCAGGCATGTTATCCAAGCCCACCCCCGCCCGTCCAGAGTTCATTGATGACATGGGTGATGGGCCTGATCCCTCGGGTTGTGGCGCCGGGTTTATTGGCGGATGAGGCGCAGGTTGGCGGGCACCGGCTCCCAGTCGCTGCGGAAGGGGTTGATGTCCAGCCCCCCGCGGCGGGTGTAGCGGGCATAGACGGTCAGCTGCTGCGGGGCGCAGAAGTGCTTGAGATCGATGAAGATGCGCTCTATGCACTGCTCGTGGAACTCGTTGTGCTGGCGGAAGGAGATGAGATAGCGCAGCAGCTTCTCCCGATTGAGGCGCGGGCCGCGGTAGTGGATCACCAGGGATCCCCAGTCCGGCTGGCTGGTGACCAGGCAGTTGGACTTGAGCAGATGGCTGTGCAGTGTCTCTTCCACTATGTCCGCCTCTGCGGCCCCTTGCAGCAGGGTCTGGTCAAACTCGTAGCCGTCGATCTCGATGTCCTGCTCGTCGATGCATTCACCCGGCAGCAGCGCTATCTGGTGGGGTGCCTGATCGAGGGGGAAGAGGGTGACGCTCACCTCCGCCCCGGCACAGGCGCTCAGGTCTTTGGCCAGCAGTGCCTGCACCGCCGCCAGGGAGTCGCAGCGGGTCTGGTTGAAGGAGTTGAGGTAGAGCTTGAACGACTTGGATTCGATGAGGTTCGGGCTGGTGGCGGGCACGGCCACTTCGCCGAGCGCGACCACGGGCTTGCCCTTGGTGTTGAGCCAGGAGAGTTCGTACAGGGTCCAGACGTCGCAGCCCTGGAAGGGCAGTGTTTCGCCAAGACCGAGATCGTCGCGGTTCAGACTGCGTGGCACGGGTTGCAGCAGGGACGGGGTGTACTGGCTGATGTAGGCAGACTGCTGCCCCAGGCTCAGGCCCTGCAACGCGCTGGCGCCTGCGTATCTCTCTTGTTTGCTCATGCTTGTTTGCTCACGCTTGTCTGATAAAGGGTTTGATGGTGCAATGCCCGGATTTTTCGGTCAGGTTCTTGCGGCGATCAGAGGCCGCTATTGTGGGGAATATCGATGTCGGATCAAGTCCTGTCTGCCCTGGAGCAGTTCTTTTTACGCTGGCAGCGCGATGGAGAGGCGAGGCGAGGGCTGCCTCTGTGTGAGTGGGAGGCCGACTGGCGCTCCCCTTGCGAGCTGGATGAGCCCAGAGAGGGGCGGGTGGCCTGGCGCCCGCACCGGCGCCCTGTGCCCGCCGACTTTGCGGCCATGGCCGATGCTCTCGAGCTGACCCTGCACCCGAGCGCCCTTGCCCTGTTTGGCCACTGGTTCAGCCGCCCGCTCCCCTGCTCCTACAAGGGGCTGCGCATCGAACTCATACTGCCGTGGAACGAGGCGGATCTGGATCTGCTCAGGGAGAACCTCATCGGCCACCTGCTGATGCTGCGCAAGTTGAAGCGCACCCCTTCGCTCTTCATCGCCACCACCCGCAACGAGATGACGCTGGTGTCGCTCGATAACGAGAGCGGCCAGGTGTGGCTGGAGTGGCTGGACTCCGGTCGCCGTCTGGCGCTGGCCCCCTCGCTGCCCGATTTTCTCGCGCGACTGGAGACCTTGCCGCAGTAGGCGGGCCCGTTTTCCCTCGCCCTGTATGAACGAGAAGGGCCTTGCCAGACGGCAAGGCCCTTCTTTCATGGGGGGACGGCGCAGGAGCTAGTCCTTGAAGTCCCAGGAGAGGTTGGAGACCAGCCGGCAGGGATCGCACTTGAAGTCGAAGATCTCGTGCAGTGGCGCTGCCAGTGCCCAGTCGCCGCCACAGCCTGGGCAGGGGCGTGCCAACTCCGCCGCCTTGCTCAGGCCGCCGACCCTATAGAGGTAGTAGTAAGTCGGGATCCCGCAGAGCCCCTCCAGTCGTCTGGCCAGATCACTGCCCCGGCGCTGCAGGCGGCTGCCCACCTCGCTGATTTCGTGCAGCACAGCGTGCTCGGCGATGGAGCCGTTCATCTGCAACTGATCGCAGGCTTCCCAATCCTCCTGCCACTTGATGATCTGCTTGTGGTCGCCGTTGGCGATGGCAGGCAGACGGTAGAGCGGAATGGGGGCGAAATGATCGCCGCAGCGCAGGGGGGAGCAAGTGTGCACAAAGCTGGTGTAGAGCAGCATCCAGCTCGGCCGCTCGCCCTCCTGGCCGCAAGGATCCGTGCTGTCGGAGAGCAGATCCATGCCGAGCAGATGGGGCTTGGGGGCCAGCAGCCCCGCCTGGTGCAGGCCCTGTTCGGCCAGCGCAACCTGTTCGCTCTGGTTGTCCGGGTGCAGGCTGTCCTGCTCCGGGCAGACCACCCGGCTGACGAAGCAACCATCCTGCATGCTGGTGGGAAACTCCCGTCCCAGGATCTGCCCCTGGTAGCGCAGCATGTCGAGGTAGTTGACTATGGCTGGCTCGGCCTCGCCAAGCGACGTGTCACGGTAGCATTCAAAGTTGAGTTCGAGGATATACATGGGGAGGCATCAATCCTGCTGCTGTTTGAGCAGCAGGGTGGTCAGGCGATCGACCTTCTGCTCGAGGCGGTTGAGCTGCTCGCTCAGCTGTTGCAAATCGATGGCCTGTGCCGGGGCGGCAGCGGCGGGCGCCGGGGCAGGGTCTGCCGATTGGGGCTGTTGCTTCCACTGGCTCAACACCTTGAGCAGCTCCGCCATGGGCACGGGGTGACTGAGGCGGGCCTTGACCATGGCGGTGGAGGGGGTGATCCCCCTGGCACTCAGTTCGTTGGCTATCTGGATGATCTCTTGGGCTGACATCTTGGCTCCTGCGCTGCTGTCTTGCTGCTTGCGGATGGTGGCACAGAGCTTAATCAAAGCCTGTCCATCAGGAAAGCGGCGCCAAGGGGGGAGGCTCAGTTTGTTGAGGTGGGGGAAGCCAGGGTGATTGAGATCTGATAAGTGGCACAAAGCTCAAACCCCGGCCCTCGGGAAAGCGGGGGACGCGGGCCGCTCAGTTTGCCTGGCGCAGCATCACGTCCAGTTGATCGATGGCTTCGGACCAGTCGGAGTCGTTCCAGAGTGCGTCGCGCAGGAATACGGCCTGGGAGGGGCTCCAGAAGCTGGCCTCTGGCAACAGGGTCTGATTGTCCAGATGGTGCTCGCGGATGAAGTGATGCAGGCTTATCTCGTCATTGGCCAGGCCCAGCTGGGCGAAGAGGGCAGGCATGTCATGGGTCAGCAATTCCATCTCGTGTCTCCTTGAAGGGCGATTGTCGAGAATTATAGCCAGCCGCCACGGCCTTGCCCCATGGGCTAGGAGGGGAGGCGATGGGGCGGCAGCTCGACCCCGGCGACATGCAAGCCCTGCATGCAGAGCTGACCCTGGTAATGACTCTCCCCGTCGCTTGAAAACTCGAACTGGTAATAGGTCAGCAGGCGCAGGGGCTTGTGCCCCAGGGCGCGATGGGTGCGGGCCAGCGACAGCAGTTGCAGATCGTGATGCTGGCAGTAGCGCCGCATATATTGCCAGGCCAGCTCCGCCTGGCGGCGCTGTTGCCAGAAGGCCCAGCCGATGGCTCCCAGCAGCAAGATTCCAAGCATTTCTCCCATCAGCGGGTTCCTTCTGTGATGTATGGCCTGGGCCGTGCTTCCCCGGGAAAGCACAGCCCCACCTAGAGTGGTTATACCGAGGCGAACAGTCGACCTATGGCCTGGCCGAGGGCCTCGCTGCGCTCGGGGTCACGCAGTCTTGCCAGCATATCATTGCGCAGGGCGGGCAGTGTCACCAGCTCGGCAAAGACCTGATTGAAGAACTGGGTGGGCTGCAGGGCGAGCTGCTCCAGAAACAGCCCGAGCAGCTCGGGGTTTTTCAGATCGGGCCAGAGACGGCCTGCGATGGCGAGCAGCAGGGCCGGGCTCGGCCGGGTGTGCAGCAGGGTCAGCAGCTTGTTGCTGCGCAAGGCATTGCCTGAGCAGGAGGCCAGTGCCCGGCACAGGTAGGCCAGGGTCTCGGCACTGGGGTCGGCGCACTCCTGCTCCTTGCCGATGCGCTCGAGCAAGGCACCTTGCAGCGCCGGGGGAAGGGGGGCGTTTTCCAGGCTCTGGCACAGGGCGTAGAGCGGCTCCTGAGGCAGCCTTGGCAGCGCCTTGCACACCAGGGCCAGATTGCGTTCATCCTGCAGCCGCTCCGCCAGATCGGCGAAGCCTTGCAGCCCCAGGGCCTGCCACCCCTCTTCCCCTGGTGCCGCCAGGTAGTGGCAGAGGGCCTCGTAGTAGGCGGAAGGCGCCTGCTCCAGCTGACGGGCCAGCTTGGCATGTAGGCTGGCCATCTTGGCCTCGGCCGGCCGGAAGGTGTAGGGATTGTCGGCCAGTCGCTGCGCCTTCTCCTCATCCAGATCGCCGGTGAGCTTGTAGCCCAGGGTCTCGACCACCTGATCCATGAAGTGCTTGGGGCCGCTGGCGATGAGCAGGCCATGCTCGTCGAGGGCAAACTTGAGGAACCAGAGGTAGTGCCTGGATTCGGCTGGCTGGAAGAAGTGCACGCCGAGCCAGGCATGCTGTTGCAGTGGCCAGGGGTAGGGCTCCTGCTGCTGTTCGATGCGAACGAAGAGATCGCTCGCCAGCGGGCGCACCTGGCGGCCCATGTCGAACAGCTGGAACTGGGTCTCGGCCTGGGTCAGGAATTCGGTCAGGGTATTGATGGCAGACATGAAGGCATCCGGCTAAATGTGATGCGGGCGATTATAAGGAGGCTGCATCAGATAGCCAGTGGTGCAGGTGCGGGCCATGAAAGTGATGGCAGCATGGCAGCCACCCCGGGGGCGGTGTATAGTAACGCCCCTTTTTGGCACGCGTGTTTGAAGAAGACGGGATCCCTGCCCTCTGGCAGCGGGATGACCGTCGAGACGAGGAAGAGGACGAGATGAATCAATATTTGCTGGTCGCCGGTCTGCTGGGTGAACTCACCGCCGAGTTGCAACGCCTCGAACGCTGGCAAGGCGAGCATCCGGGGGCCGAGGCGCTGGCGAGCGAGCTGCCGTTTTGCGTCGATACCCTGAGCTTCGATCAATGGTTGCAGTTCGTGCTGATCCCGCGCATGGAGCAACTGGTGCTGCTGCAGGCGCCGCTGCCCACCAACGTATCCCTCTATCCCATGGCGAGCGAAGCCTACAAGGACGAGCTGGCCGAGGTGGCCGGGCTGCTGCGCCTCATCGGTCGTTTCGATCTGCTGCTGACCGGAAAAGTGGTGGAGCAATGATCAATCCCCTGCCTGCCCAGCCACGGGCCCTGGCCGCGGCGTGCTTCATTGGCGATACCCGGGTGGCGGCATGAAACTGACCCTGCTCTATCAGGATGAGTGGCTGGTGGCGGTCAACAAGCCGTCGGGCCTGCTGGTGCATCGCAGCTGGCTCGACAAGGCCGAGACCCGTTTCGCCATGCAGATGACCCGGGATCTTATCGGGGGGCGTCATGTCTACCCCGTGCACCGGCTTGACAGGCCCACCTCAGGGGTGTTGCTGTTTGCCCTCGATCCCGCCGTGGCCCGGACCCTGACCGAGGCGTTTGCCGCCCGTCGGGTGCACAAGGAGTACCTGGCGCTGGTGCGGGGCTGGGCCCCCGAGCAGGGGCTGATCGACTATCCCCTCAAGGAGCAGCTGGACAAGATAGCCGATGCCATGAGCAGCCCAGATCGCCCCGCCCAGGAGGCGGTGACGACGTTCCGTCGTCTGCATCAGGTCGAGCTGCCCCACGCCGTCTCCAAGAAGCATCCTACCAGCCGCTACAGTCTGGTTCGGCTCTTCCCCAAGACGGGCCGCAAGCATCAGCTGCGTCGTCATCTGGATCACCTGTTCCATCCCATAGTCGGTGACACCACCCATGGTGATGGTCGGCATAATCGCTTCTTTCGCGAGCACTATGGTTGCGAGCGGCTGCTGCTGGTCGCCCACCGCTTGAGCTTCGAGCACCCTGTGCTCAAGGTGCCTATGCGGATCCAGGCGCCACTCGGCCCGGAAGTGCTGGGCTTGTTCGCCAGGCTGGGATGGCCCGCCAGCGAGAGCGACTACGGCGCCTGATACCCGTCATGATTTGTGGCCTCTGACCGGGCTGTGGCATGCTGTAGGCCACGCCCGTCAGAGGAACCACTTATGACTCAACGAGATACCCCGCCAGCAACCCCGCGCGCCCAGACTCAGAGCTCTGTGCCAGAGTCGGGCCCTCTCCTTCGTTCGAGGAGTCTCTGATGGCCGACATCGATATTCTGGTCGGCACCGTCTACGGCTCGGCCATGCTGGTGGCCGAGACACTGCGGGATCACCTGCAAGCCCAGGGGCATGTCTGCCAGCTCTTCGACGAAGCCGAGCTGACTGACATAGACCCATCCCGCTTCTTGCTGATCGTCAGCGCCACCACGGGGCAGGGGGATATTCCTCCCAATCTGCAACCCTTCGCCACGGCCCTGGCCGATCGCGCTCCTTATATGAAGGGATGGCGTTATGCCCTCATCGCCATGGGGGACAGCAGCTATGAACATTTCTGCGGGGCCGGACGCAGGCTCGATGAGCTGCTGCAGGAGCTGGCCGCCGACGCCCTGGTACCGCGCTTTGAGATAGACGCGACACTGGAGGATGAGCCTGAGGTCGCGGCGCTGGCCTGGTTGAAAAGCTGGGAAAATAGGCTCTAGCCGGATTGCCTTCGTATTTTAAATTTCTCCCCCGTGAGCGTGCTGACGGGGGAGTGTTATTTTGGGACTCACTTAACCTTCCTTGAAATATATCCCGCACTTTATCCGGTTATTTTCCCCTGCCAGATCGGATTCCTCAGACCCATATTCATCAGAACGGCGACACATCAGAAAATTAAAAGTTCCGCACTGAAAGCGATTTCAATCATGTTTTCGTCACGGCGCGACTGATTAATCACTTAATCTTCATCGCAAATTAATAGTCGAAAGCGCTTTCTTTGGTGTTATTTTTCTTTTCGCTGGTGATTGTTGGTGTTTTATTGCTTGTTTTTGCTTTTTTTGCCTTGATATGCGTCCTCTGGGGTGAGGCCGCGCGATTTGTCACCGTTTTGTGAATCAGCTCATGTTTGTCGTGAAATTGGCTACATATAATCGACCCCGGTTATCGCTGAAACGTTTTTCAGTGATAAGAACTTGAATATCAGGATCACACTCCCAGCGGGAATAAGGAAAATGAAAATGAAAGCAAAGTGGCTCCCGATTGCAGCAGCAGTAACCGCTGCCCTGGCTTCTCAAGCCGCCTTCGCCGTTGATTTCCACGGCTACTTCCGTTCAGGTGTCGGTGTTTCCGACAATGGCGACATGCAGACTCTGAGCAAACAACGAGTCGGTCGTCTGGGTAACGAAAATGAAACCTACGGCGAAGTCCAGCTGGGTCAAGAAGTATTCAGCAAAGACAACAAGACTTTCTATGTAGACTCCATGTTTGCCATGACCTCGGGTCAGAAGCGTGACTGGGAAGCTGACAACAGCGATGCCGACTTCGCACTGCGTCAGTTCAACGTTCAGGCCAAGAACCTGTTCGGTGGCGGCGAAACCCTCTGGGCTGGTAAGCGTTTCTATCAGCGTCATGATATCCACCTGTCCGACTTCTACTATTGGGATGTCTCTGGTGCCGGTGCCGGTGTAGAAAACATCCAGGCAGGTCCTGGCAAACTATCCGTGGCCGTTGTACGCAATGACCCGTGGGATGCCTATGATGCAGGTGATAATACCACCACCCTCGACACCAACGTCTTCGATCTGCGCTATGCCGGTATCCCTCTGTGGAAAGATGCCAGCCTCGAACTGGGTTATGATTTCGCCAACGCCAATCCGACAGATCAGCAGGATGCCCTGTTCCCGAACATCGATGATGGCCACATGCTCACAGCTGAGTTGACTTGGGCTGTGATGGGTGGTTTCAACAAAACCGTTGCTCAGTACTTTATCGACGGTCTGGCCGGCCAGGCTTCCAGCTACGGTAGTGGTTCCGGTAGTGGCCTGCAGGCAAATTCCTCCAGTGGCGATGGCTTCCGCCTGATCAACCACGGTGTAATTTCACTTGGCGAGAAAGTTGAAATGGGTCACCAGTTGGTCTATGGCAAGTCCAGTGACTTCTCCGAAGGCCTCACTAAATTTGATGATCGTGACACCTTCTCTGTAGTAGTTCGCCCGGCTTATAAGTGGAACGACTACATGAAGACCTACCTGGAAGCTGGTTACTTCAAGGATCATCAGACTAAGCAAGGCTCTTCTGAAGAGACCAACGATGGTTCCAAGTTCACCCTGGCACAGGCTTGGTCTGCCGGTCCGGGCTGGTGGGCTCGCCCAGAGATCCGTGTGTTTGCCAGCTATCTGCAGCAGGATGAAGCCTTCCGTGCAGACAGCAATGGTACTCCGCAAGATGACACTTGGACCGTGGGTGTTCAAGCCGAAGCTTGGTGGTAATCTGAGTCTTACCTGATACACTGTGCCCCCGCTAGTCGGGGGCATTTTTTTCTAAATGGATTTGCATCACTATGAAACAGAAACTTTTTTTCTTGACCGTGGTCGGCGGGCTCGTGATGGGCGGTTGCTCTTCCTTCGAGGCCCAAGTTGCGCCGACACAACAATATAAATCTGTAGTCAGCAATCGGGATGCTGCAGTCTCTGCCTTGTCGAGTGCTTCAGAATGTTGCCGTGATCTCTCCGCCTTGCCGTACAAGGAGATCCCAGTAAGCACGGGGCAGGTAGTTCCTATTGATGTCTCATCACCTGTTTACCGGTTTGAAGAGGGAAAGAGCTACTTTGCTGCTTATCACTTGCCTGTGAACAGCGGCGATCTGCGGATCACGGTTGAGGGGATCGTCGACCATACGTTGTTCAACCCCATCGCTCTGATGCTGGACTCACGTCATCGGGTGACCCGTAAACTGGGTCCAGAAACCTTCAAGTATGAGCCAGCGAGATTCATGA
The DNA here is from genome assembly GCF_046581335.1 of Aeromonas sp. DSM 116730. Lineage (NCBI taxonomy): Bacteria > Pseudomonadati > Pseudomonadota > Gammaproteobacteria > Aeromonadales > Aeromonadaceae > Aeromonas > Aeromonas sp. DSM 116730. The sequence continues at coordinate 1,107,468 of NZ_CP144265.1, forward strand.
GCGGGGACCGGATGGAGGCCGTGTTTACCGTGGATAGGTCCCAAGTCGGCAATCCCAATAACGAAAGCTATTTGGTGATCTACACCGACGAGTCCAAGCTGGACGGGACAACAACTGTCATGAGTCCGACCAAGCTGATGGCCAAGTCTATGTCGGTGGTAGACTATGGTGCCAAAGATCCTGTTGTCCCCCACTCTCCATGGGGTGTGGTACGGCTCTCAGTAGAGGATCTGAGCGGTAAGCAAACTAACAGTAATTATTACAAACCGACCTATGATGCGCCGATCCCCCCCCCAGCTCCTGCCGTTGAGGCTACCCCTAACAAATTGATGGTCGCTCCTATGGTGGCATCGAGCGTCACTAGCACAGCAACTGCTGCCCCCATGATGGCAGAGACTGAAGCCTTCTATCGCAGCCAGATTGAAAAGGCGATCCAGGCCGGGGACATCGACAAGGCGATGCAGCTCGTGAGTGAAGCCGAGCGTGCCGGTTCAACCAAGGCGAAATCTGTCTTTATTGATGCGGTGAAGCGTTCACAAAAAAACTGAATGACTGAATATATGTAGACTAATATTTATTTCAGGCCTCCCTTGTTGGAGGCCTTTTTAATCGGTAGACTGGATAATATAAAACATCAATGCGTTACATTGAGTTACAATAAGTTTCCTTTGGCATTATATCGTTTCTCTGTGATTTATTTTGAAGTGATTCTTTTCTTTTTGCCGCGTGACTATAACAATACGAAATAATATTCAAGATTCCCTCCCTTCCCCTTATTTAATTATCTTGTGATCTCTCCTCCAAATTTATTATTCCCTTGGGTGCGGTGCAGGCATTTTAAAAGCTGCTGGGTTATATTCTGTTGGTCAAAATAAGCAACCCGGGAAACGCATCCAGTACAACGTCAGATGAAGAAGGTCGTCATCTATAGCTGCACTGAGTCGTTGACGGAAAAAAATCCATTCAGGAGCGCACACATGTTAAAAAATGCTTTCTCTAATCTGCAAAAGGTCGGTAAGGCGCTGATGCTGCCCGTATCGGTCTTGCCCGTTGCAGGTATTCTGCTGGGGGTGGGCGCTGCTCACTTCAGCTGGTTGCCGGAAATTATCTCCCAGCTGATGGAGCAGGCCGGTGGTTCAGTGTTTGGTCAGATGGCCTTGCTGTTCGCCGTCGGCGTGGCACTTGGCTTTACCAATAACGACGGTGTATCCGGTCTGTCTGCCATCGTCGGCTACGGCATCATGGTCGCGACCCTGAAGGTCATGGCACCTGTGATGGGCGTCGAGAGCATAGATACCGGTGTGCTGGGGGGTATCCTCGCCGGTGGTGTCGCTGCCTGGGCGTTCAACCGCTTCTACAAGATCCAGCTGCCCGAATACCTTGGCTTCTTCGCCGGTAAGCGTGCCGTGCCCATCATCACCGGCTTCGTCTCCATCGGCCTGGGTGTTGTGCTCTCCTTCATCTGGCCGCCGATCGGTGGTGCCATCGGTGCCTTCTCCGACTGGGCTGCCAACCAGAACCCGGTACTGGCCTTCGGTATCTACGGCGTGGTCGAGCGCTCCCTGATCCCGTTCGGTCTGCACCACATCTGGAACGTCCCCTTCTTCTATCAGGCGGGTACCTGTGTCAACGCCGCTGGCGAAACCGTACACGGCATCATGACCTGCTTCCTGACTGCTGATGACGCTTCTCGCGCTGCCGGTAACGGCTTCGGTCAACTGGCCGGTGGTTACCTGTTCAAGATGTTCGGTCTGCCTGCTGCTGCGTTTGCCATCGCTCACGCTGCCAAGCCGGAAAACCGCGCCAAGATTGTTGGTATCATGGCCTCCGCTGCCCTGACCTCCTTCCTGACCGGTATCACCGAGCCTATCGAATTCTCCTTCCTGTTCGTGGCACCGGTACTGTATGCGATTCATGCCTTGCTGGCCGGTCTGGCTTACGTCCTGACCAACTCCCTGGGTGTCGTACACGGTCACACCTTCTCCAACGGCTTCATCGACTTCGTGGTGCAATCGCCCCGTGCCGACAACATGCTGCTGCTGGTCGGTCTGGGTCTGGTCTACGCCGTCATCTACTACGTGGTCTTCACCGTGGTGATCCGTGCCATGAACCTGAAAACCCCGGGTCGCGAAGACGAAGCTGCCGAAGAGACAGTTGGTCAAAGCAAAGACGAGATGTCTGCTGCCCTGGTGTCTGCCTTCGGTGGTAAAGAGAACATCGCCTCCCTGGATGCCTGCATCACCCGTCTGCGTGTCGGCGTGAAGGATGTGGCCAAGGTTGACCAGGCTGGTCTGAAGAAGCTGGGCGCCGCCGGTGTGGTGGTTGCTGGCTCCGGTGTACAGGCCATCTTCGGTACCAAGTCCGACAACCTGAAAACCGACATGGACATCTGGATGAAGAGCAACTAATCCTGTTGCCTGAATATCAGAGTTCTTGAAAAGGGAGGCGCAAGCCTCCCTTTTTGCTGGGCGCTTGTCAGCCCGCTGGGCGGGGCCGAGCAGATCCGGGGGGAGAGGCGTTGGTAGCTTCCCTGTGCATTGGCATTTAAAAAGGCGCCTGATGGCGCCTTGTGTTGGGGGGGAAACTGCCTAGAGTTTTTCCAGGTCCCGCTCGATTTCGCTGATCTTGTTCTGCACCACTTTTTCCAGGTGGCGCAGGTCGCGCAGGATTTTCTGCTTGATGTCCTGATCGATCTCGACGTGTACGCCCTGGGTCAGGTTATCCAGTTCATCCACCACGTACTTGAGGTTGGCGTTGATCTCGGTGACATCCTTGTACTCATGGGTGCCAGAGTCTATCAGCATGGTCTTGCGCTGACGGGGATACTTGAATTTGACGCTCTTGGCGAAGAACTCTCCCTTCTGCTTCTTGAAATAGATCTTGAGGATGTCGTGGTTGGCTTCCTGGCGCAGGGTATAGCTGTCCACTGAGGTGGGCTCCTGGATCCCCAGGCTCTTCAGATTCTCGTACATCGGGCTTCCTCGGTTTGAAACGATCCTGACCCATCTATCTTAACCGAGTCACAGTGGCTTGCCTGTGACAGGAGCGCCAAAATCAAAAGGGGCCCAAAAGGCCCCTTTTACCATGATGGCTGGTCGATCACTCGTCGATGGAGCGCAGCAGGGCGTTGATGCCGACCTTGGCACGGGTCTTGGCATCCACCTTCTTGACGATGACGGCGGCATACAGGCTGTACTTGCCGCACTTGGAGGGCAGGGAGCCGGAGACCACCACTGAACCGGCCGGCACGCGACCATAATGGATCTCGCCGGTTTCGCGGTCATAGATGCGGGTGGACTGACCGATGAAGACGCCCATGGAGATGACGGAACCTTCCTCGACTATCACCCCTTCAACCACTTCTGAACGGGCACCGATGAAGCAGTTGTCCTCGATGATGGTCGGGTTGGCCTGCAGCGGCTCCAGTACGCCACCTATGCCGACGCCGCCGGAGAGGTGCACGTTCTTGCCGATCTGGGCGCAGGAGCCCACTGTGGCCCAGGTATCGACCATGGTGCCTTCATCGACGAAGGCGCCGATGTTGACATAGGAGGGCATCAGCACAGTATTGGGGGCGATGAAGGAGCCCTTGCGAGCTGTGGCCGGCGGCACCACGCGCACGCCCGCCGCCTTGAACTGCTCGGCGGTGTAGTCGGAGAACTTGAGGGGAACCTTGTCGTAGTACTGGGCGTCGTCACCCTTGATGATGCCGTTGTCATTGATGCGGAAGTAGAGCAGCACGGCCTTCTTCAGCCACTGGTGGACGACCCACTCACCGGCAATCTTCTCGGCGACCCGGGCCTTGCCGGAGTCCAGCAGATCGATGGCCTCCAGGATGGCGGCCTTGGTGGCGGCATCGACGGAGCCGGGGGTGATGGAATCACGGCGCTCGAAGGCCGCTTCGATGGTCTGTTGCAACTGGGTCATGACAGGTTTCCTTTAAAAAATTCTGTTTGTTGTATCACACTTTTCCAATCGTTTTTAAGGGCTCTGGCCGATTTCTTCAAAAGAAAGCCGATTTATTGTACTTGAGTGGCCCAACCACTTGTTCTGATTGATAAATCAAAACAATAAACGGCGTCTTGTGAAGCCTTTCCCGGGCCTTATCGCCCCTCCTCGTCCCCCTGCTCCTGCGGGTTGAGCTGATTGACCAGTCGCTCCTCCAGCGCCTGCTGTTCGGCCTGGTTCAGCGGCTCGCCTTCGAGGGTGGTGAGGCTGAAGAAGTCTTCTACCCGCTCGCCTATGGTGGTGATCTTGGCGGCATGTAATTCGATGCCGCACTGCTGGAAGACTGCACCGATGCGAGCCAGCAGGCCCGGGGTATCCAGGGCGGTCAGCTCCAGCAGGGTGTGGCGGCTCTCCCCCTTCGTGGGTGAAGTGCGGGGCAGGAAGACCACCCGGGTCGGCACGCTGAACTGGCGGTGGCGCCGTGACAGGGGCTTGTTGCGCAGCACCAGCTTGCCCGGCTCCTGCAGCGCCTTCTCCAGCGCCTTCTTGATGGTGGCGGTGCGGTTGGGGCTGATGGGTTCGCCATTGGGTTCGAGCACGATGAAGGTGTCCAGCACATAGTCGTTGCGCGAATTCATGATCTGGGCGTCGTGGATGTTGAGGTTCTTCTGATCCAGTGCCGAGGCCACGGTGGCGAACAGATTCGGGGTGTCGCGGCAATAGATGAACACCTCGCTGCCGCCCCGGATGGGGTGCTTGCCGATGAGCACCAGGGGGGCTGGGTTGTCGCCGTGCGCGATGATCTTGCGGCAGTGCCAGGCGATCTGCTCCGGGCTGTGGCGCAGGAAATAGTCGGCCTTGAAATCATTCCAAAGGGCGCTGACTGCCTCCTCCGGCACCTCGCGCTGGGCCAGGATCTGCCTGGCCTGACGCTGGTTCTCGCGGATCTTGAGGCGCATGTCCGGCGGGTTTTCCAGCCCCTGGCGCAGCGCCTTCTGGGTGGCGAAGTAGAGCTCCCGCAGCAGGGTGCCTTTCCAGTCATTCCACAGGGTGTCGTTGGTGGCGCAGATATCGGCCACGGTCAGGCAATAGAGCAGATCCAGGTGCAGTTCGTCGCGCACCTTGTGGGCGAAGTCGGTGACCACCTCGGGATCGTAGATGTCGCGGCGCTGGGCGGTGACCGACATCAGCAGGTGATGGCGTACCAGCCAGGCCACCAGGCGGCTCTCGTAGCGATCCAGCCCGTGCAACTGGCAGAACTCCAGCGCATCGACGGCGCCGAGCTCGGAGTGATCCCCCCGCCGCCCCTTGGCGATGTCGTGGAACAGGGCGGCTATGCTGAGCAACTCCGGCTTGCGCAGCTGGGTGAACACCTCGTGGCAGAGCGGGTGGGTCTGGCGGCTGGCCGTATTGGGGAAGCGATGGATGTTCTGGAGCAGGCGATGGGTGTGCTCATCGACCGTGTAGGCGTGGAACATGTCGAACTGCATCTGGCCGACGATGAGGTTCCACTGGGGCAGATAGGCCGCGAGGATCCCGTATTTGTGCATAAGAGTGAGAGGCTGGCCGATGCCGTTGGGGTGGCGCAGCAGCGCCATGAACAGACGACGGCATTCGGGCAAGTCCTGCAGCCAGCAGCTGAGTGTGCGTCTGGCCTCCCGTAGCTGGCGCAAGGTGGCGGAGTGGATGCCGGCGATGTCCGGGTGCTGGGCTATCTGGTAGAAGAGTCGCAGTATGGCGGCGGGGTCGCGGCCAAACAGCTCGGAGTCCACCGCATCGATGAGGCGGCCACGAAGCTGGAACTCGTCGCTGATGCGGCGTACATCCATGGCGGTGTTGCCGAGGATGGCCTCGTCAAACAGCTGCAGCAGCATCTCGTTGAGCTCGGCCACCCGCCTGACCGTCTGATAGAAGCGCTTCATCATCTGCTCGACCGGGCCGTTGCCTTCCCCCTCGAACCCCAGCATCTGGGCCACGGTGCGCTGGCGATCGAACAAGAGGCGGTTGTCCCCCTTGTTGATGGCCATGTGCAGGGCGAAACGCACCTTCCACAGGAAGTTCTGGCAGTCGAGCAGTTCGCGGTACTCGGCCCGGTTGAGAAAACCGTGGCTGGTCATCTCGAACAGTGTGGTAGCGCCGAAGTGGCGGCGGGCGACCCAGGCCAGGGTCTGGATGTCCCGAAGGCCGCCGGGATTGCTCTTGAGATCGGGTTCCAGCTTGTAGGCGGTGCCGAGAAACTGCTGGTGGCGCAGGCTCTGCTCCTCGCGCTTGGCACGAAAGAAGGCCTCGCTCGGCCAGAAGTGCTGGGGCTGGGTGGCGGCCTGCAACTGCTCGAACCCCGCCAGGTGCCCTGTGATGTAGCGCGCCTCGATGAGGTTGGTGGCGACAGTGATATCGCTGCGGCCCTGCTCGATGCACTCGCTCACGTTGCGCACCGATTGCCCGACCTCCAGCTTGAGATCCCACAGCAAGGTGATGAACTCGCCGATGCGCAGCCCCAGCACCTCGTCCAGTTCGTCCCCTTCATAGAGGATGAGCAGGTCGATGTCGGAGTGGGGGTGCAGTTCGCCCCGGCCATAGCCGCCCACCGCGATCAGGGTCAGGCTGGTCTTGTCGAAGCCGAACTTGTGCCAGAGCCTTGTCAGCAGCGCATCCATGTATTCGGAGCGGGTGGCCACCAGTTCGATGATGTTGTCGCCGGCATCGAAGCGCTCGTGCAGCCAGACAAGGAAGCGGCTCAGATACTCCTTGCAGTTGTCACGGGTGAGCTGGTCGTCGGGTAACAGGTGGGGGGAAAGCAGACTGGCATCCATGGCATCTCACACACAAGTGGCAGGCAAACGGCTGGAACGGGCAGTAAAAACCCCGGCGCTTTGAGGTCAGGGCCGGGGTTCGATGTTAGCTGTGTTTGATGACGCGGTCGATAGTGTCGTCGGGGCGCAGGGTGAGCACCTCGCAGCCATCCTCGGTGACCAGCAGGGTGTGTTCCCACTGGGCGGAGTCGCCGCCGTCCTTGGTGGTGACGGTCCAGCCATCCTTGGGATTGATGCGGCAGTGGTACTTCTTGCTGTTGACCATGGGCTCTATGGTGAAGCACATGCCCGGTTTGAGTTCCAGCTTGCCGCCGTTGCGGTAGTGCAGGATCTGCGGCTCTTCGTGGAACTCGCTGCCGATGCCGTGGCCGCAGTAGTCACGTACCACGGAGAAACCGGCCTGCTCGACGATGGGCTGGATCACGGCGCCTATCTCTGTGATGCACATGCCGGGACGCACCTGCTTGATGGCGGCGTACAGGCTCTCTTGCGCCACCTTGCACAGCTGGCGACGCAGGGGGGTGGTCTGGCCCACGATGAACATGGCGGAGGTGTCGCCGTGGTAGCCATCCTTGATGACGGTGATGTCCAGGTTGATGATGTCCCCTTCCCGCAGCTTCTTGTGATTGGGGATGCCGTGGCAGATCACATCATTGACCGAGGTGCAGATGGACTTGGGGAAGCCGTGATAGTTGAGCGGCGCGGGAATGGCCTGCTGTACCTCGACGATATGGTTGTGGCACAGGGTGTTCAGCTCGTCTGTGGTGACGCCAGCCTTGACATGGGGGGCGATCATGACCAGCACATCGGCGGCCAGCTGGCCGGCAATGCGCATCTTTTCAATCTCTTCCGGTGTCTTGATTTTAATGGACATGGGATCTCTCTTGGGGCCCGACTGCGCATCCTGCCGATGCCCAACAATCAGGTAATGAAAAATAGATGCGTTTGCAATCAGGGCAAAATTTTATCCCCAACCCCCGTTTACTTCCAGTGTGATCGTCATCGCAACGTCATCCAGCGGTCGCAGCCCTCGCCGGGATCCATTTTTAGCGGTCCATCTGGTGGTGTCCTGACCAAAGTTATGGTATAAAGCGCGCCGGAATGGGGAACTTGTGTCCTCATGCCATCACCCTTAATCAATAACACACACACATCGACACCTGTACCGGGGTGCCCCTTTGGGGTCGGTTACATGGGATGTGTGGAGGCCTAACCCCAATACAGAGGTATAAAATGGCTAAAGTTTCTATGCGCGACATGCTGCAAGCCGGCGTTCACTTCGGTCACCAGACTCGTTACTGGAACCCGAAAATGAAGTCCTACATCTTCGGCGCCCGCAGCAAGGTTCACATCATCAACTTGGAAAAAACCGTTCCGATGTTTGACGATGCCATGAACTTCATCAGCTCCGTAGCTGCCAAGAAGGGCAAGGTCCTGTTTGTAGGTACCAAGCGTGCCGCGTCTGAAGCCGTAAAAGAAGCCGCTGAGCGTTGCGACCAGTTCTATGTTAACCACCGCTGGCTGGGCGGCATGCTGACCAACTGGAAAACCGTTCGTCAGTCCATCAAGCGCCTGAAAGATCTGGAAACCCAGAGCCAAGACGGTACCTTCGACAAGCTGACCAAGAAAGAGGCGCTGATGCGTACTCGCGAAATGGACAAGCTGGAGAAGAGCCTGGGTGGTATCAAGAACATGGGCGGCCTGCCTGACGTTCTGTTCGTTGTCGATGCCGACCACGAGCACATCGCTATCAAAGAAGCCAATAACCTGGGTATCCCGGTAGTTTCCATCGTTGATACCAACTCCAACCCGGACGGCGTTGACTATGTCATCCCGGGTAACGACGACGCTATCCGTGCCGTACAGCTGTACCTGAATGCTGCTGCTGACACCGTACTGGAAGCTCGCGCTCAGGACATCGTTGTTCAAGCCGAACAAGATGGCTTCGTTGAAGCTGAGTAATTGATAAGGACTGTAAAGCCCTTATTAACCAAGCTGATGTAATTGGTTAGCAGGGGCCCTTGTGGCCCCTGTTTCTTGTCAATTCAAGACCGAGGATACTGGACATGGCTAACGTTACTGCCGCCCTGGTAAAAGAACTGCGCGAGCGCACTGCCGCTGGCATGATGGATTGCAAAAAAGCGCTGGAAGAAGCCGCTGGTGACATCGAGCTGGCAATCGAGAACATGCGCAAATCCGGTCAGGCCAAGGCCGCCAAGAAAGCCGGCCGTATCGCCGCTGAAGGCGTGATCTTCGCCCGTACCGAAGGCAACATTGCCGCCATGATCGAGCTGAACAGCGAAACCGACTTCGTCGCCAAAGACGCCAGCTTCATGGCCATGGGCCAGAAGATCGCCGACATCGCCGCGACCCAGAAAATTGCTGACATCGACGCCCTGAAGGCCGCCGATTTCGGTAACGGTGAGTCCGTCGAGCTGACCATCACCAACCTGATCGCCAAGATCGGTGAGAACATGAACCTGCGTCGCGTGATGCTGGTTGAAGGTGACAACCTGGGTACCTACGTACACGGTTCCCGTATCGGTGTTATCACCAAGCTGACCGGCGGTACAGCCGACCTGGCCAAAGATCTGGCCATGCACGTCGCTGCCAACAGCCCGCAGTTCGTCAAGCCTGAAGACGTGTCTGCTGAAGTCGTTGCCAAAGAGCGCGAAATTCAGATCGACATCGCCATCAACTCCGGCAAGCCGAAAGACATCGCCGAGAAGATGGTTGAAGGCCGCATGAAGAAGTTCACCGGTGAGGTTTCCCTGACTGGTCAACCCTTCGTGAAGGACCCGTCCATCACTGTGGCTGAGCTGCTGAAGAAAGAAGGCGCTGACGTTGTTTCCTTCACCCGTTTCGAAGTGGGCGAAGGCATCGAGAAGCAAGAGACCGATTTCGCGGCTGAAGTTGCAGCCCAGATCGCGGCCGCTCAGAAGGCTTAATCGAACCGGTTTTTCCGTTTCCCCAGACCGCGACTTATGTCGCGGTCTTTATATGACCAGGAATCAGTGACATGAGTACCAATCCCAAGCCTGCATACAGACGTGTTCTTCTGAAGTTGAGTGGTGAAGCCCTGCAAGGATCCGAGGGTTTTGGCATTGATCCAGCGGTGCTGGAGCGGATGGCCCAAGAGATCAAAGAGCTGGTTGAGCTGGGTGTTCAGGTCGGTCTGGTCATTGGCGGCGGCAACCTGTTCCGTGGTGCCGGTCTTGCCAAGGCGGGCATGAACCGCGTGGTGGGTGACCACATGGGCATGCTGGCGACCGTCATGAACGGCCTGGCCATGCGTGATGCCCTGCATCGTGCTTATGTGAATGCCCGTCTGATGTCTGCCATCTCCCTGCAGGGTGTCTGCGATTCCTACAGCTGGGCCGAGGCCATCAGCCAGCTGCGTGCCGGCAAGGTGGTGATCTTCTCCGCCGGTACCGGTAACCCCTTCTTCACCACCGACTCCGCAGCCTGCCTGCGCGGCATCGAGATCGAAGCCGACGTGGTGCTCAAGGCCACCAAGGTCGATGGTGTGTTCACCGATGATCCGGTCAAGAACCCGGATGCAGTGCTCTATCAAGAACTGAGTTATGATGAAGTTCTTGAAAAAGAACTCAAAGTGATGGATCTTGCTGCTTTTACCCTGGCCCGCGACCACGATCTGCCGATCCGGGTGTTCAACATGAACAAACCGGGTGCATTGCGTCGGGTTATCATGGGTGAGCCGGAAGGTACCCTGATCCACCACGTCAGCAAGTAAGACAAGCCTGAGCCGCCTGGCGCGCTTGTCCATTACGCCAGTAAACAAGATAGATACGGGCCGCATGCCGGCTCGTTCGCCAAAAGGAAAACCACTGTGATCAACGAGATTAAAAACGACGCCAAGGACCGCATGGCCAAGAGCGTAGAATCGCTCAAGACCCAGATGTCCAAGATCCGTACCGGCCGTGCTCATCCGAGCCTGCTCGACGGTATCCAGGTGGAGTATTACGGTGCCGCCACTCCTCTGAAACAGTTGGCTAACGTAGTGGCAGAAGATGCCCGCACCCTGTCCATCTCCATCTTCGATCGCTCCATGATCCAGGCGGTGGAAAAAGCCATCCTGACCTCAGATCTGGGCCTGAACCCGTCCAGCAATGGCCAGACTCTGCGCGTCCCCTTGCCTGCGCTGACCGAAGAGCGTCGCCGCGATCTGACCAAGATCGTCCGTGCCGAAGCCGAAGGTGCCCGGGTTGCCGTGCGCAACATCCGTCGTGATGCCAACGCCGACCTGAAGGCGCTGCTGAAGGACAAGGAGATCTCCGAGGACGACGACCGTCGTGCCCAGGAAGAGATCCAGAAACTGACCGACGCCTTCGTCAAGCTGGTGGATGACGCCCTGGCCGCGAAGGAAAAGGAGCTAATGGAAATCTAAGCCTCCGACAGGTATATTACGAGCGCCGTGTAGTGCCCCTGCACGGCGCTTTTGTCTTTGTGGGAGAAATGAATGTCGCTTTTGGCAGCGCTAGGCGATAGCGCCAGCTCGTCCTTGCCTCGTCACGTCGCCATCATCATGGATGGCAATGGTCGCTGGGCTCAGAACCGTGGCAAGATGCGGGTCTCTGGCCACAAGGCGGGCGTGAAATCCGTGCGTGAGGCCGTGGCCTTTGCCGCCCGTGCCAAGATGGAGGCGCTGACCCTGTTTGCGTTCTCCAGTGAGAACTGGCGCCGCCCGGAAGGGGAGGTCAATGCCCTGATGGAGCTGTTCATGACGGTGCTTGGCCGCGAGGTGAACAAGTTGCACAGCAATGGCATCCGGCTCAAGGTAATCGGCGATACCGCCCGTTTCAGTGAACGGCTGCAGGCCAAGATCGCCAAGGCCGAGGCCCTGACCGCCGGCAACCAGGGACTGACCCTCAACATCGCCGCCAACTATGGCGGTCAATGGGACATAGCCCAGGCGGCCCGCAGGCTGGCTCGCGCCGTGGCAGCGGGCGAGCTGGATGCAGAGGCGGTCGATGAAGAGGCACTGGCACGTCAGGTCTGCATGGCCGATCTGCCTCCGGTGGATCTGCTGATCCGCACCGGCGGGGATCATCGCATCAGCAATTTTGTGTTATGGCAGCTTGCTTATGCCGAGCTCTATTTTACCCCGGTCTTGTGGCCCGACTTTGACGAGGCCGAGTTCAGCGGGGCAGTTGCCTCCTTCGTTGCTCGCGAGCGTCGCTTCGGGTGTACGGGTGAACAGATACGGGAATTGATCGCCGCGCAACAGACCGGCTAAACCCCGCTCCCAAGAGAGAGGTTTCTTTTGCTAAAACAACGAATTATTACCGCATTACTGTTAGTACCCCTGGTGTTGGGGGCACTGTTTTTCCTGCCATTGCAATTCTTTGCCCTGCTCGCTGCCCTGGTCTTTCTGCTGGCCAGCCGTGAGTGGAGCGCCTTCGTCTCTGCCCAGCCGCAACAATGGTTGCCGCTGGTGTTCTGCCTGTTGCTCGGTGCCAGCCTGTTCTGGGTGCCGGTAGAGCAACTCTGGATCCCCCAGCTGCATCCGCTGGTGCTGGGCGTGCTCTGGACCGCCATCAGCTGGTGGCTGCTCGGGCTGCTGCTGGTGCTGCGCTACCCCCGCAGCGCCAGGCTGTGGAAAGAGTCCGTCTGGCTCAAGTCCCTGTTCGGTCTGGTGACCCTGGTGCCCTTCTTCTGGTCTCTGGTGGCCATCCGTGGGTACAACTTCTATCACGACCCCATGATGGGGGCCTGGATCCTGCTGTTCGTGATGGGCCTGGTCTGGGCGGCAGATTCTGGCGCGTATTTTTTCGGCAAGGCGTTCGGCAAGCACAAGCTGGCCCCGGCCGTCAGCCCGGGTAAAACCATAGAGGGCATGCTGGGCGGCCTCTTTACCGCCAGCGTGCTGGCCATAGGCGTGACCTGGTTCATGGGCTTCGTGCCTGCCAAGATGGGGGTGGTACTGCTCTGCTCCCTGCTGGCGGTGCTGGCGTCCGTGCTCGGCGATTTGACCGAGAGCATGTTCAAGCGGGAGGCCGGCATCAAGGATTCCGGCACCCTGCTGCCGGGTCACGGCGGCATCCTCGATCGCATCGACAGCCTGACGGCGGCGCTGCCCGTCTTCCTGCTCAGCTATCTGCTACTCGGTCAGGAGTTCTGATGCGCAATCTGGTCATTCTGGGAGCTTCCGGCTCCATCGGTCAGAGCACCCTCAAGGTGCTGCGGCAGAATCCGGGGCGCTGGCAGGTGCTGGCGCTGACCGCGGCTCGCAGCGTGGATGCCATGGTGCGGGACTGTCTCGAATTCTCCCCCCGTTTCGCCGTCATGGTGGATGAGAGCGCCGCCAGCGATCTGGCCGGGCGCCTCAAGACCCATGGCTGCGCCACCCGGGTGCTTTGCGGTCAGGCTGCCCTGTGCGAGGTCGCCGCTCACCCTGACGCCCACAGCGTCATGGCGGCCATCGTCGGTGCGGCGGGTCTGGCACCCACCATGGCCGCCGTGCGTGCCGGCAAGCGGATCCTGCTGGCCAACAAGGAGGCCCTGGTGATGTCCGGCGCCTTCTTCATGGAGGCGGTACGCCACCATGGCGCCGAGCTGCTGCCCATCGACAGCGAACACAATGCGATCTTCCAGTGCCTGCCCGAGGCTATTCAGCGCGAGCCTGGCTTCTGCGATCTGGCCGGGGCGGGCATCAGCAAGATACTGCTGACCGGCTCAGGCGGCCCCTTCCGCTATACCGACATCGACGAGCTGGCCAGGGTCACGCCAGCCCAGGCGGTGGCGCACCCCAACTGGTCCATGGGGGCCAAGATCTCGGTGGACTCCGCCACCATGATCAACAAGGGGCTGGAATACATAGAGGCGCGCTGGCTGTTCAACGCCCTCCCGGAGCAGATCCAGGTGGTGATCCACCCCCAGTCGGTGATCCACTCCATGGTGCAGTACAAGGACGGTTCAGTGCTGGCCCAGCTCGGCAACCCGGACATGTGTACCCCCATAGCCCACGCCCTGGCCTACCCGGCCAGGATTGAGTCCGGTGTGGAACCTTTGGATTTCTTCAGTGTCGGAGAGTTCAGCTTTATCCGCCCCGACTACGCCCGTTATCCCTGCCTGGCACTGGCCATGGCGGCCTGCCAGCAAGGACAGGCGGCGACCACCTCTCTCAATGCCGCCAATGAAGAGGCCGTCGCGGCTTTTCTTGCAGAGCGCATTGGATTTATGGATATTGCCAGAGTCAACGAATCCATCATGACGACACTGGGCACCAGTGCCGCAGGTTCGCTGGAGGATCTGATTGCGCTGGATGGCAGGGCCCGTGCCCATGCCCAGCAACTGATAGAGGAGCTTGCCGTATGAACGGACTGTGGTGGCCTGGTGCCGCTCTCTACGCCCTCGAGCGCCGAACTGGACATGACCCCGAGGTGATCGGCTGATGGGCGCCTTGTTATGGAATATTGGTGCCTTCATCGTGGCCCTGGGGCTGCTGGTGGCGGTGCATGAATTTGGCCACTTCTGGGTAGCCCGCCGCTGCGGCGTCAAGGTCGAGCGTTTCTCCATCGGCTTTGGCAAGGCTATCTGGCGCCGCATCGGCAAGGATGGCACCGAATATGTGCTGGCCCTGATCCCGCTGGGTGGCTACGTCAAGATGCTGGACGGCCGGGTCGATGAACTCAAGCCGGGGGAGGAGGCACAGGCCTTCAACCACAAGAGCGTCTGGGCACGGATGGCCATAGTCGCGGCCGGCCCCATGGCGAACTTCGTGTTCGCCCTGTTCGCCTTCTGGCTGATGTTCATGATAGGGGTGCCCAGCGTCAAGCCGGTGGTCGGCGAGGTGCGCCCTGCGTCCATAGTGGCCCAGGCCGGCATAGCGCCTGGCATGGAGATCGTCGGCGTCGGCGACGAGGCCACCGGAGACTGGGAGAGCGTGACCTATGCCCTCATCAGCCATCTGGGAGACAAATCGGTACAGCTCAAGCTGAAGGCGCCAGGCGCCAGCTACGCCGTCGACAAGACGCTGATGCTGGATAGCTGGACCTTCGATCCGGACAAAGAGTCCCCCATCGGCAGCCTGGGGATAGTCCCTCTCGGCGGCAAGGTGCTGCCGGTGGTGCAGGCCATAGTGCCCTCGAGCGCCAGCGAGAAGGCGGGTCTGCAGGTGGGGGATCGCATCAAGGGCGTGGGTGATCAGGCGATCACCGAATGGACCGAGTTTGTCGAGCGAGTGCAGCAATCACCGGAGCAGCCACTGCAGGTGACGGTGGAGCGCAAGGGCAGCGATCTGACCCTGACCCTGACCCCGGATGTGAAAAAAGTACGGGGCCAGCTGGTCGGTTTCGTCGGCTTGTCGCCGCAACTGGTTCCATTACCGGATGAGTATCGAGTTCTGTTACAGTATGGGCCTTTGCAAGCCCTGTGGCATGGGGTCCAGAAGACCTGGAGCCTGATCACGCTGACCTTCGACATGATCGGCAAGCTGATCGGTGGCATCGTCTCCCTGGACAACCTGAGCGGCCCCATCTCCATCGCCAAGGGGGCTGGCAGCAGCGCAGATTACGGGTTGGTCTATTTCCTCGGTTTCCTGGCGCTCATCAGCGTCAACCTGGGGATCATCAATCTGTTCCCCCTGCCGGTGCTGGATGGGGGCCATTTGGTCTACTTCCTCATCGAGGCAGTCACCGGCAAGCCGGTACCAGAAAAAATTCAGGAAATTGGGTTCAGGATAGGCGCCGCCATTCTGATGTTACTGATGGGCATTGCGCTGTTTAATGATTTCGCTCGCCTCTGAGGCTAGAGCATCAACAAGGACACATAAGAACAAAATGGCTGTTAAAAAAGCATTGGTGTTGAGTTGCCTGCTGGGAGCCAGCTTCCTGGCTCAGGCGGCCCCTGCCTCTTTTGTGGTGCAAGACATTCAGGTCGAGGGTCTGCAGCGGGTGACCCTGGGCGCCGCCCTGTTGAATCTGCCGGTCCGGGTCGGTGACTCCGTGGACTCGGTGGCCCTGGCCAACGCCATCAAGAAGCTCTATGCCTCCGGCAACTTCGAGGACGTCAAGGTCTATCGTGACGGCCAGGTGCTGCAAGTCGTGGTGAAGGAACGCCCGACCATCTCCAGCATCGAGTTTTCCGGCAACAAGGACATCAAGGAGGAGCAGCTGACCCAGAGCCTGGAGTCCTCCGGCATCCGCGTCGGTGATCCCCTGGATCGCACCGTGCTGAGCTCCCTCGAGAAGGGACTGGAAGATTTCTACTACGGCGTGGGCAAGTACTCCGCCAAGGTCAAGGCCATCGTCACCCCGCTGCCTCGCAACCGGGTCGACCTCAAGTTCACCTTCGTGGAAGGGGAAGCGGCCAAGATCCAGCAGATCAACATAGTCGGCAACCAGGTGTTCCCGGAAGAGAAACTGCTGGCCCAGCTCTCCTTGAAGGACGACGTGCCCTGGTGGAACTTCACCGGCGATCAGCGCTATCAGAAGCAGAAGCTGGCCGGTGACATCGAAGTGCTGCGTTCCTACTACATGGACCGCGGCTACATACGTTTCGCCCAGGAGTCCACCCAGGTCTCCATGACCCCGGACAAGAAGGGTGTCTACGTCACCCTGAACATCAAGGAAGGGGATCAGTACAAGGTCTCCGGCGTGCAGCTCAAGGGCGATCTCATCGACCGTGGCGGCGATATGAAGGGGCTCATCCCCATAGAGGCGGGCAGCGTCTACTCCGCCAGCCAGGTGACCCACACCGAAGAGGTGCTCTCCAAGTTCCTCGGCCGTTATGGCTATGCCTACCCCAAAGTGGTCACCTTCCCCCAGGTCAATGACCAGACCAAGGAAGTGGAGCTGATCGTCAACATAGAGCCGGGCCCCCGGGTCTATGTGCGCAACATCAACTTCAGCGGCAACGTCACCACCAAGGACGAAGTGCTGCGTCGCGAGATGCGTCAGATGGAAGGCACCTGGCTCTCCTCCGACAACGTCGAGCAGTCCAAGACCCGTCTCAACCGCCTCGGCTTCTTCGAGACCGCGGAAGTGGACACCAAACGGGTGGCGGGCAGCGACGATCAGGTCGATCTGGACTTCAAGGTCAAGGAGCAACCGGCAGGTTCCATCAACGCCGGTATCGGCTACGGTACCGAGTCTGGTCTGAGCCTGCAGGCGGGCCTGCAGCAAGACAACTTCATGGGGACCGGCAAGAAGATCGGCATCAATGCCAGCACCAACGACTACTCGAAGAACATCGATCTCAGCTACAACGATCCCTACTTCACCGTCGATGGCGTCAGCCTGGGCGGCCGCCTCTACTACAACAAGTTCAGTGCGGCCGATGCCAACATCGTCGACTACGAAAACACCACCATAGGCTTCCGCCTCTCCAGTGGTTTCCCGGTCAACGAGAACAACCGTCTCGACTTCAGCCTCGGCTACGAGAACAACAAGCTGTCCCAGCCCAACCCCTATGTGCAGGTGGATGAGTTCTGGAAGGTGTACCAGGCCAACCTGGACGGCGACAACCGCATGGTGTTCAACACTGTGGATGTCACCGCTGGCTGGACTCGCTCCACCCTCAACAAGGGCCAGTTCCCGACCGCGGGTGACCGTCAGCGGGTGAACGCCAAGGTGACTGTGCCTGGCATGGATCTGCAGTACTTCAAGCTCAACGCCGAAGACTCCCATTACTTCCCGTTTGATGCCGACCACCAGTGGGTCATGCTGGCCAAGGCCCGCGCCTCTTACGGCAATGGCTATGGCAGCAACGGTGACTACGACCACGTGCTGCCCTTCTTCGAGAACTACTATGCCGGTGGCTTCGACACCCTGCGCGGCTTCAAGAGCAACACTGTCGGTCCTAAGGCGCTCTACTACTACAACCTGGGCGGTAACGACGTGATCCAGGGCACCGACAGCTCTGTGGGGGGCAATGCCCTGGCGGTAGCCTCCCTCGAGATGATAGTGCCGACGCCGTTCGCGTCTGAAAGCTACCAGCCCCAGCTGCGGACCAGCTTCTTCATCGATGCCGGTACAGTGTGGGACACCACCTTCGAATATGGTCAGTACCAGAACCGTTGCTTCAGTGGCTGTAACTATCTGATGGACTATTCTGACCCCACCAATATCCGGATGTCGGCGGGTCTGTCACTGCAGTGGCTCTCCCCCATGGGACCCCTGGTGTTCGTGATTGCACAACCGCTCAAGAAATACGAAGGGGACGATACCGAAGTCTTCTCCTTCAACATCGGCCGTACCTTCTAAGGGCGCGGACGCTCCCCCACTTCGGTGGGGGTATTCAATGATGGGACGCGCAGCTTGCGTGCCTCACCAGGTAACAAGCCGGTCCCAGAGATCGCTTGCACAATCAGGTAAATCAGGTAGCCCTCAACCGAGGGACCAAGGAGTAAGTGTGAATAAAGCGTTGAAAGTAGCTGGTTTGAGTTTTGCACTGATGGCTGCCGGTATGGGCTCCGCCTGGGCTGAGACCAAGATCGCCGTGGTAGACATGGGCGAAGTCTTCCAAAAGCTGCCCCAGCGTGAAGCCGTGGCCAAGAAGCTGAAGGGTGAGTTCGAGCCGCGCATGCGCGAGCTGCAGAAACTGGAATCCGACGGTCAGGCTCTGGTCGAGAAGTTCAAGAAGGACGAAGCCTTCATGAGCAACGAGCAGAAGAAGCAGAACCAGGAGAAGCTGGCCAAGCTGCAGATGGAGTTCAATCAGAAGCGTCAGGCGTTCGAGCAGGACAACGGTCGTCGTCAGGCTGAAGAGCGCAACAAGATCCTGACCAAGGTACAGGCTGCCATCGATTCCATCGCCAAGAGCAATGGCTATGATCTGGTGCTGGAGCGCAATGCTGCTCCCTATGCCGCCAGCAAGCTGGACATCTCCAGCCAGGTTATCTCTCAGGTAAGCAAGAGCAACTAATTGATGGCATTCACTCTCGCACAGCTGGCCCAGCAACTGGGGGCCGAGGTCCATGGGGATGGGACCCGGGAAATCCGCAAGGTAGCGACACTGGAAAAAGCCGGGGAGGGGGAGATTGCCTTCCTGTCCAACAAGAAGTACCGGCATTTCCTGGAGCAGAGCAAGGCGACTGCCGTGCTCATCACTGAGGCGGACCTGCCGTTTTGCCCCACCAATGCCCTGGTGCTCAAAGACCCCTATGTGGGGTTTGCCCGGGTAGCCCAACTGCTGGACACTACACCGCAGCCGGCCACGGATATACATCCGAGTGCCGTCATAGCGGCGGATGTGCAACTGGGCGAGAGAGTGGCCATCGGCGCCAATGCGGTCATCGAATCCGGCGTCGTGCTGGGGGATGATGTCCGCATAGGTCCGGGCTGTTTCGTTGGCAAGAATACCCGACTGGGAGCACGCTCCCGGTTGTGGGCCAACGTCACCCTGTATCATAACGTGACCCTGGGCACGGACTGTCTGGTGCAAGCCGGCACCGTGATCGGGGCCGACGGTTTCGGTTATGCCAACGAGCGTGGCGAGTGGATCAAGATCCCCCAGCTCGGCGGCGTGACCATAGGCAACCGGGTGGAAATCGGTGCCTGCACCACCATAGACCGCGGTGCCCTGGAAGACACCCGCATCGCGGACAACGTCATCATCGACAACCAGTGCCAGATCGCCCACAACGTCGAGATTGGCTACGGCACCGCCGTGGCGGGCTCGACCGTGATGGCCGGTAGTCTCAAGGTCGGCAAATACTGTATCATTGGCGGCGCTTCCGTCTTTAACGGGCACATGGAGATCTGCGACCAGGCCACCGTCACCGGTATGGCCATGGTGATGCGACCCATTACCGAGCCCGGCATCTACTCTTCCGGCATCCCCCTGCAAACCAATAAAGAGTGGCGCAAGACCGCCGCCCGGGTGATGCGTATCGAAGAGATGCACAAGCGGTTGAGCCGACTTGAGAAAAAGCTGGATCAAGAATAATCACGATTGGTATAGGGTACTGTTTTGACTACTGAAAAGAAAAGCCTGGGGATCCAGGAAATCATGGATCTGCTGCCCCACCGTTATCCGTTCCTGATGGTGGACAAGGTGGAAAATTACGAGATCAGCGATGAGCGCAAGACCCTGCGCGCCATCAAGAACGTCTCGTTCAACGAGCCGATCTTCCAGGGGCACTTCCCGGCCAAGCCGGTGTTCCCCGGTGTGCTGATCCTGGAGGCCATGGCCCAGGCGACCGGTATCCTGGCCTTTACCATGGTGGGCAAGCCGTCCCCCAATGAGCTCTATTACTTCGCCTCCATCGACAATGCCCGCTTCAAGCGTCCGGTCGGCCCTGGCGATCAGCTGGTGCTCGACGTAGAGTTCCTGAAGGAGCGTCGCGGCATCGCCAAGTTCACCGGCGTTGCCACCGTCGACGGTGAAGTGGTCTGTACCGCCGAACTGATGTGCGCCAAACGCGAGGTGTAACCGTGATTGACCAGACTGCCATCATCCACGATACCGCCATCGTCCATGAGTCTGCCGTGATCGGCAAAGGGGTTGAAATCGGCCCCTTTACCGTCATTGGTGCCGAGGTGGAGATAGGTGACGACACCTGGGTGGGTTCCCACGTGGTGATCAAGGGCCCGACCAAGATCGGCCGTGGCAACAAGATCTTCCAGCACACCTCCATAGGTGAGGATTGCCAGGACAAGAAGTACGCCGGTGAGCGCACCTTCCTCGAGATCGGCGACAACAACGTGTTTCGTGAGAATTGCACAGTGCACCGCGGCACCACCCAGGATCAGAGCCTGACCAAGGTGGGCAGCGGCAACCTCTTCATGGTCAACGTCCACGTGGCCCACGACTGCATGATCGGTGACAACTGCATCTTCGCCAACAACGCGACCCTGGCGGGCCACGTTCACATCGGTGACTTCGTGATCTTCGGCGGTCTGTCTGCCATTCACCAGTTCGGCCGCGTAGGCTCCCACGCCTTCGTCGGTGGCTGCGCCGCCCTGAACAAGGACGTGCCGCCCTACGTGATGGCCGCCGGCAACTACGCCAAGCCATTCGGGGTCAACTCCGAAGGGCTGCGTCGTCGTGGCTTCAGCGCGGAAGCCATTTCGGCCGTCAAGCGTGCCTACAAGGAGATCTTCCGCTCCGGCAAGACCATTGAAGAGGTGCTGCCGGTACTGAGCGAGATGGCGGCTACCGAGCCGGCCGTCCAGCTCTATGTGGATTTCCTCAAGGGCAACGAGCGCGGGATCATCCGTGCCTAAGCCTATCCGCATCGGCATAGTCGCCGGAGAGACCTCCGGCGACATCCTGGCTGCCGGTCTGGTGCGCGAGCTGCTGGCTCGCTATCCCGATGCCCAGTTCGAAGGGATCGCCGGGCCGCGGATGCAGGCCCTGGGCGTCAAGGCCCTGTTCGAGATGGAAGAGCTTTCCGTCATGGGCATCAGCGAGGTGCTGGGACGTCTGCCCCGGATCCTCCAAGTGCGCCGCGAGCTGCTGCGCCACTTTATTGCCAATCCTCCTGACATCTTCGTCGGGGTGGATGCACCTGATTTCAATATCGGGGTGGAGCTGAAACTGCGCCGCGCCGGTATCAAGACGGTCCACTATGTCAGCCCCTCTGTCTGGGCCTGGCGTCAGGGCCGTATTCACAAGATCAAGGCCGCCACCGACATGGTGCTCGCCTTCCTGCCGTTCGAGAAAGCCTTCTACGACCGTTTCGATGCCCCCTGCCGCTTTGTCGGGCACACCATGGCGGACGACATTCCCCTGGTGCCGGATCAGCAGGAGATGCGTGAGGCACTCGGCCTGGAGCCGGGCCGCCGCTGGCTGGCGGTGTTGCCGGGCAGCCGCAGCGCCGAGGTCGGCTTCATGTCCCCCGTCTTCCTCGAGGCGTGCAAGCACCTGACGGTGCACTGCCCGGATCTCGGCTTCATAGTGCCGCTGGTGAACGAGACGCGGCGCGAGCAGTTCCTCGCCATCAAGGCCGAAGTGGCGCCGGATCTCGACATGGTGCTGCTGGACGGTCAGGGCCGTGAGGCCATGATAGCCGCCGACGTGGTGATGCTGGCCTCCGGCACGGCCGCGCTGGAAGCCATGCTGGTGAAGCGGCCCATGGTGGTGGGTTACAAGCTCAAGCCGCTCAGCTACTGGCTGGCCCAGTGGCTGGTGAAGACGGAGTACGTCTCCCTGCCGAATCTGCTGGCAGACCGGATGCTGGTGCCCGAGCTCATCCAGCATGAGTGCACCCCGGCCAATCTGGTGGAAGAGGTCAGCAAGTTGCTGGAGCACGACAACAGCGAGCTCATCGCCACCTTCACCAAGTTGCACCAGAAGATCCGCTGCAACGCCGATGTGCAGGCCGCCGAGGCGGTGGCCGAGCTGCTCGACAGTTAGGGTGGCTGGCGGCGCGCTTTTGGCGTTATGTTGTGCTGATACTGGCCCTGCGGGGCCGGTTTTGATTCAAGGCCTGTGATATGACGATCGATATTCCACAAGACAAGCTGGTTGCCGGGGTTGACGAGGTGGGCCGTGGCCCCCTGGTGGGTGACGTGGTCACCGCCGCGGTGATCCTGGATCCCGCCAATCCCATTGAAGGCCTCGCCGACTCCAAGAAGCTCTCCGAGAAGAAGCGCCTCGCCCTGTATGGCGAGATCAAGGCAAAGGCCTTGGCCTGGTCCATAGGCCGCGCCACCCCGGATGAGATCGACCAGCTCAACATACTGCACGCCACCATGCTGGCCATGCAGCGCGCCGTGGCGGGCCTCTCCATGACCCCCGAGCTGGTCTTTATCGACGGCAACCGCTGCCCAAGCTTGCCCATGGAGGCGCGCGCCGTGGTCAAGGGTGACAGCCTGGTGGCCGCCATCAGTGCCGCCTCCATCCTCGCCAAGGTGACCCGTGACGCCGAGATGACCGAGCTGGACAGCCGTCATCCAGAGTACGGCTTCGCCCGTCACAAGGGTTATCCCACCGCCGAACACCTCGCCATATTGGCCGAGCGCGGCCCCCTGCCCGAATATCGGCAGAGCTTCAAACCGGTGCGCCGGGCGCTGGGGATCGAATAACCATGGCCGATCCTCGCTTCGTCCACCTGCGGGTCCACTCCGACTTCTCCATGGTCGATGGCCTGCAAAAGATTGGCCCCATCGTCTCGGCCGCCGCGGCCAACAACATGCCGGCCCTGGCCCTGACCGACCAGATGAACATGTGCGGCCTGGTGCGCTTCTATGGCTCAGCCCATGGCAAGGGGATCAAGCCTCTGGTCGGGGCGGATTTCTGGGTGCAGAGCGATGAGCTCGGTGACGAGCAGTTCCGCCTCACCCTGCTCGCCATGGACAACGACGGCTACCAGAACATCACCCTGCTCATCTCCCGCGGCTACCAGCGCGGTCACGTGCAGGGGCGCCCCGTCATCGACAAGGGCTGGCTGGTCGAACATGCCAAGGGGGTGATAGTGCTCTCAGGCGGTCGCGAGGGGGATCTCGGCAAGTTCCTGCTCAAGGGCAACCGTCAGATGGTGGAGCAGAGCCTCGCCTTCTACCGGACTCACTTCCCGGATGCCTACTACCTCGAGCTGCTGCGTACCGGCCGTCCCGATGAAGAGGTCTATCTGCACATGGCGGTGGCCATCGCCGCCGAGTTCGAGCTGCCTGTGGTGGCCACCAACGAGGTGGTGTTCCTCGGGGCCGACGACTTCGATGCCCACGAGATCCGGGTCGCCATCCACGACGGCTACACCCTGATGGACAAGCGCCGTCCGCGCCGCTACAGCCCGCAGCAGTACCTGCGCAGCCAGGAAGAAATGTGCGAGCTGTTTGCCGACATTCCCGAGGCGCTGGAAAACACGGTGGAGATCGCCAAGCGCTGCAACGTGACTGTGCGTCTGGGCGAATACTTCCTGCCGAACTTCCCGACCGGCGACATGAGCACCGAAGACTTCCTGGTAATGAAGTCCAAGGAGGGGCTGGAGGACCGTCTGGCCTTCCTGTTCCCGGATCCGCAAGTGCGCGCCGCCAAGCGTGGCGAATACGACGAGCGCCTCGACATAGAGCTCAAGGTGATCAACCAGATGGGCTTCCCGGGTTACTTCCTCATAGTGATGGAGTTTATCCAGTGGTCCAAGGACAACGGCATCCCGGTTGGCCCGGGCCGGGGCTCGGGGGCGGGCTCCCTGGTGGCCTACGCCCTCAAGATCACCGATCTGGATCCCCTCGAGTTTGATCTGCTGTTCGAACGCTTCCTCAACCCCGAGCGGGTCTCCATGCCCGACTTCGACGTCGACTTCTGCATGGACAGACGGGACGAGGTGATCGAGCACGTCTCCGAGATGTATGGCCGGGAGGCGGTGTCCCAGATCATCACCTTCGGCAGCATGGCGGCCAAGGCGGTGGTGCGGGACGTGGGCCGGGTGCTGGGTCACGCCTATGGGTTTGTGGATCGCATCTCCAAGCTCATTCCGCCGGATCCGGGCATGACGCTCGCCAAGGCATTCGAGGCCGAGCCCAAGCTGCCGGAGCTCTACGAGCAGGACGAGGAGGTCAAGGACCTCATCGACATGGCGCGCCGGCTGGAAGGTGTGGTGCGCAACGCCGGCAAACACGCCGGTGGCGTTGTGATAGCCCCCACCAAGATCACCGACTTCGCGCCGCTCTACTGCGACGACTCCGGCCATCACCCTGTTACCCAGTTCGACAAGAACGACGTGGAGTATGCGGGCCTGGTGAAGTTCGACTTCCTGGGTCTGAGGACCCTCACCATCATCGACTGGGCGCTCGGCATGATCAACCCGCGCCTGGCCAAGGAGGGCAAGCCGCCGGTCGACATCGCCGCCATCCCCATCGACGACAAGAAGTCGTTCGCGCTCTTGCAGCGCTTCGAGACCACTGCGGTGTTCCAGCTCGAATCCCGCGGCATGAAGGATCTGATCAAGCGGCTGCAGCCCGACTGCTTCGAAGACATGATCGCCCTGGTGGCCCTGTTCCGTCCGGGCCCGCTGCAGTCCGGCATGGTGGACAACTTCATCGAGCGCAAGCACGGCAAGGAGGCCATCTCCTACCCGGACGAGAAGTGGCAGCACGAGAGCCTCAAACCCATACTGGAGCCCACCTACGGCATCATCCTCTACCAGGAGCAGGTGATGCAGATAGCCCAGGTGCTGGCGGGCTACACCCTGGGCGGCGCGGACATGCTGCGCCGGGCCATGGGCAAGAAGAACCCCGCCGAGATGGCCAAGCAGCGTTCCGGCTTCGAGGAAGGGGCGGTCAAGAACGGGGTCGACGGCGAGCTGGCGATCAAGATCTTCGATCTGGTAGAGAAGTTTGCGGGCTATGGCTTCAACAAGTCCCACTCCGCCGCCTATGCGCTGGTCTCCTACCAGACCCTCTGGCTCAAGACTCACTTCCCGGCCGAGTTCATGGCGGCGGTGATGACCGCCGACATGGACAACACCGACAAGATAGTGACGCTAGTGGACGAGTGCCAGCGCATGGGGCTCACCGTCATACCCCCTGACGTGAACACCGGCCGCTACCGGTTCAGCGTCAATGAGGACGGCCATATCGTCTACGGCATAGGTGCTGTGAAAGGGGTCGGCGAAGGCCCCATAGATGCCATTCTCAGCGCCCGGGATCAGGACGGTCCCTTCCGCGACCTGTTCGACTTCTGCAACAGAGTCGACATCAAGAAGCTCAACAAGCGGGTGATGGAGAAGCTCATCCTCTCCGGTGCCATGGACCGGCTGGGCCCGCACCGCGCCGCCCTGATGGCGACGCTGGAAGAGGCGATGCGCGCCGCCGAGCAGCACGCCAAGGCGCAGGCGGTGGGGCAGGTCGACATGTTCGGCGTGCTCACCGAGGAGATAGACGACGTCAAGAAGGCGTTCGCCAATGTACCGCACTGGCCCGACAAGGTGTGGCTGGAGGGGGAGCGCGAGACCCTCGGGCTCTACCTCACCGGTCACCCCATCAACCAGTACAGCAGCGAGCTGCGTCGCTACACCTCGGGCCGTCTGTGTGATCTGCATCCCACCTCCCGGGATACGGTGACCACGGCAGCCGGGCTGGTGATTGCGGCCCGCAGCATGGTGACCAAGCGCGGTAACAAGATGGGGATCTTCACCCTGGACGACAGATCCGGCCGTCTGGATGTGACCCTCTTCAGTGAAGCGCTGGAAAAATACGAAGAATTGATGCAAAAAGACCGTATTTTAGTGGTTTCTGGACAGGTCAGCTTTGATGACTTCTCCGGTGGCCTTAAAATGTCGGCCCGCGAATTGCTGGATATCAACGATGCGAGGGAGCGTTTCGCCAGGGCGATCCGCATTTCCCTCGATGAACAACGCATTGACGAACGCTTTTTCCCGCGTTTGTGCGAGATTTTGGAGCCCGCCCGTGCCGGAGTCTGTCCGGTTCAGGTAAACTATCGTCGGCCCGGCTCCCGGGCGCGATTGACGCTCGGTACCGAGTGGCGGGTGACGCCCACCGATCAACTGATAGATGACTTGCGAGTCCTGCTTGGACGAGAGCGGGTTGAATTGGTTTTTGATTAGAGGATCTATTGTCCCTATGAGTCTTTTTCTGGATTTTGAACAGCCGATCGCCGAATTGCAGGCTCAGATCGATGAACTTCGCCATGTGAGCGAGCACAACAGTGCCGTGGATCTCAGCGAAGATATCCGTCGGCTGGAGAAGAAAAACGAAGAGCTGACCAAGAAGATCTTCGGCGATCTGGGTGCCTGGCAGGTGTCCCAGATGGCGCGTCATCCCCAGCGCCCCTACACCCTCGACTACATCGAGCAGATCTTCACCGACTTCGACGAGCTGGCCGGTGATCGCGCCTACGCCGATGACAAGGCCATCGTCGGCGGCATAGCCCGCCTGGACGGCGAGCCTGTGATGGTGATTGGTCAGCAGAAGGGTCGCGAGACCAAGGAGAAGATCCGTCGCAACTTCGGCATGCCGCGCCCGGAAGGGTACCGCAAGGCTCTGCGCCTGATGCAGATGGCCGAACGCTTCAAGATGCCGATCATCACCTTCATCGACACCCCGGGCGCCTACCCCGGCGTGGGTGCCGAGGAGCGTGGTCAGTCCGAGGCCATCGCCCGCAACCTGAAAGTCATGGCCGGTCTGACAGTGCCCGTGGTCTGCACCGTGATAGGCGAAGGCGGCTCCGGCGGCGCCCTCGCCATCGGTGTGGGCGATCGGGTCAACATGCTGCAGTACTCCACCTACTCCGTCATCTCGCCGGAAGGTTGCGCCTCCATCCTGTGGAAGAGCGCCGACAAGGCACCGGTGGCCGCCGATGCCATGGGCATCACGGCCCAGCGCCTGAAGGAGCTCAAACTCATCGACAGCATCGTCGAAGAGCCCCTCGGCGGCGCCCACCGCAACGTGGAGCTGATGGCCCAGCGCCTGAAGGATCGCATCAAGCAAGACCTGGCTGCCTTGCGCCCGCTGGACAGCGACCAGTTGCTGGAGCAGCGCTATCAGCGCCTGCTGGGCTACGGCTACTGCTGATGCCCGGCCTTGTGCCCTGAAGAGTGCCTGAAAAGTGCCGGAAGGCCCCTGCTGATGCGGGGGCCTTCTTTTTGGGCTGAACCTTGGGGCCTTGCTGACGGGCGGGCCTTATCGCCCTTGATGGTGCGCACCATGGCATGGGTTGCGTTCGGCGAAGCCTGAGTGGGAAAAGTGGGGCGGGTATTGGACGGCTGTGTTCGCCAGCGTACAGACGGGGAGGGGGAAGGGGAATAACCTGTCTGTCAGGTATACAGGTTGCCGTCCATGCGCCAGTCAGCGTGCAGCAACGGTAACAGCTCTGTGGTGTGAGAGGCAGGGCGCCATGGCTGGTCATTCTCCAGATGTTGCCAGCGTCATGTTCACTCGAGAGGGAGTCAGATCGTCATGAAAAACCCTAACCATGTTACCAATACCTTCGTTGCCGCCCTGTTGCTGGCCGCCATCGCCATGGGCTGCGCCTCAACGGCCAACAAGGAAGGAACGGGAGAATATATCGATGATTCCGTGGTCACCACCAAGGTGATCTCTGCGATATTTTCCGACCCTGAACTCAAATCGGCAGAAATCAATGTGGAAACCTTCAAAGGGGTGGTGCAATTGAGTGGCTTTGTCAGCTCCAAGGCGAGCATCGACAAGGCCAGCAGGGTGGCCAGCGGGGTCGCTGGAGTCACCTCGGTGAAAAATGATCTGCGTTTGAAGTGATGCCGTAAACGCAGCCACCAAAAATACAAGGGGCGGGTATAGCCGCCCCTGATCCACATAGATCCCCAGACCTGCGGTCCCCTTGCTGATGCTGGGATCTCTTTTGCTTGCGCCACAGGCTGAATGACATGGCCCCCGGACCCAGGAGATGGGCCCGGGGGCTTTTTGCTAGAAAATGGCGGCCAGCAGCCAGCTGGCGATAAAGCCGATGGCGATCGCTATGCCGATGCTGCCCATGGGGTTGCTCTTGATCTTGCCGCGCAGGTCCTTGAGGTTGGAGGCTCTGGCCTCCTTTATCTCATTGCCTTTCTCGCTCAAGACGTTGGCGGTTGAATTGACCGCCTTGGCGACTTTGTCGACCGCCTCGTGGGTGTTCTCCGTCATCTGCTTCACCGTGGAGTTGATGTTGTGAGCGGCATGGTCTGCCTCTCTCTTCTCCCCGGCAGGGATGACGCTGGTGTCCTCTTTGGTGACTGAGGCGCTTTTTTCAGCTGGGCTCATGATATTTCTCCATATCCGCTGTGTGCCGGGGGAGGGGCGCTCCCTCTGGCATCTCTAGGTGGATGGGGTGGCAGTCCCATTGCGCCCTGATGTCGAGCAATGACTGCGCTTGGCTGTGCGATGCAGTGGCACCCGAACAAGCATGCCGCCCACTGCGTCTGTGGGTGTCAGAACGACCTCAATATGCCTCATCCGTATTGTTGTGTCGGTACGTTAGGACACATAACAGGGAGTGTGTGAATGACGGACATATGGCCGCTCGGGTATTGC
Organism: Aeromonas sp. DSM 116730; assembly: GCF_046581335.1. Lineage (NCBI taxonomy): Bacteria > Pseudomonadati > Pseudomonadota > Gammaproteobacteria > Aeromonadales > Aeromonadaceae > Aeromonas > Aeromonas sp. DSM 116730. Next base: position 1,136,143 of record NZ_CP144265.1, read on the forward strand.
GGGCGGTTCAGTGGTGATGGCGCCGATACGTTAGCCCAGGTCGTGGGTTTGCCCTATCTTTAGCCTTGATTGAATTGTCGTGTGAGTCGCCACCTGGAGAGAGAGACATGCCTGAGCATCATCCGCGGTTGAACCATTTGCTGGCGGCCCTGCCCCCCGAGGTCTACACGCGTCTGCTGCCGCACCTCGAATACATAGATTTACCCCTGGGCAAGGTCTTGTACGAATCGGGCGATGCCCTGCGCCATGTCTATTTCCCCATCGACTGCATCGTCTCCCTGCTCTATGTGATGAAAGACGGCGCCTCGGCGGAGATCTCCGTGGTGGGCAACGAGGGGCTGATCGGGGTGGCCCTGTTCATGGGGGGCGAAAGCACCACCAGCCGCGCCCTGGTGCAGAGTGCTGGCCATGCCTACCGCCTGAAGGGGCAGTTGCTCAAAAGCGAATTCAATCTGCACGGCGACATGTTGCACCTGGTGCTGCGCTACACCCAGGCGCTCTTGACCCAGATGGCGCAGACGGCGGTGTGCAATCGTCACCACTCCATCGATCAGCAACTCTGCCGCTGGCTGCTGCTCTCCCTCGACAGGCTCTCGGGTGACAAGCTCTCCATGACCCAGGAGCTGATCGCCAACATGCTGGGGGTCAGGCGGGAGGGGGTGACGGATGCGGCGAGCAAGTTGCAAAAGCTGGGGGTGATAGAGTACCGCCGTGGTCACATCACAGTGCTGGACAGGCCCAAGCTGGAGCAGCTCAGCTGCGAATGCTATGCGGTGGTCAAGGCCGAGACGGATCGGCTGCTGCCCTATCTGCCCATAGTCCCCAAGCCCTGAATACACCCCATACCCGAACTCCGATAGCCTCCCCTGACGGCCATGGGGTGGCCGTCAGCGCGCCAGCGTGATCTCGACCCTGTGCTGCCCGTCCTGAAGAGGGATGCGCAGTGGCAGGGGGGCGGGCGCCAGGAGCACGCCGTCGAGTCGAACGCTTCCCCCTTGCTGCCCTGATGGGGGCTCGGCACTCACCTCTATCCTGTAGTGGCAGTTCTCCAGGGTTATCGCCACGCTGAACCCGGGCCAATCGCTGGGCAGCCTGGGGGTGATGAGCAGAGCCTGCCCCTCACGTGTGATGCCCAGTATGCCGTCGAGCCCTGCCTGATACATCCAGCCTGCCGCCCCCGTGTACCAGGTCCAGCCACCCCGGCCCTGATGGGGGGCGACCGAGTAGATATCCGCCGCCATGACATAGGGCTCCACCTTGTAGCGCGCCATGGCCGAGCCATTCAGGGCGTGGTTGATGGGGTTGAGCAGGGCAAATTGCCGGCAGGCCTTGTCTGTCTCCCCCAGACGGGCAAAGGCCAGGACGGCCCAGACGGCGGCGTGGGTATATTGGCCGCCGTTCTCGCGAAGCCCCGGGGGATAGCCGCGAATGTAGCCGGGGTCCTGGGTCAGGGTATCGAAGGGCGGGCTGAACAGCAGGGAGAGGCCCTCCTCGTAGCGCACCAGATGGCGCTCCAGGGAGTGCATGGCCATCCTGGCCCGGGCCGGATCGGCGGCGCCGGAGAGAACGGCCCAGGATTGGGCGATGGCGTCTATCTGGCACTCGGGGCTCTTTCTCGCTCCCAGCCAGGTGCCGTCGTCGAAGGTGGCCCGACGATACCAGGCGCCATCCCAGGCATGCTGCTCCAGGGCTGCCCCGATCCGCTCGGCGTGAGCCAGCCAGCGTTCGGCACGGCCGTCGTGACGGGCCCGGGCCAGGGGGGCGAACAGACTGATGGTGCGCAGCAGCAACCAGCCCAGCCAGACGCTCTCTCCCTTGCCGGCACTGCCGACCCGGTTCATGCCATCGTTCCAGTCCCCCGACCCCATGAGCGGCAGCCCCAGGCTGCCGGTGAGCGCCATGGCCTGATCCAGGCCGCGAGCACAGTGCTCATAGAGGGAGGCGACCTCCTCGCAGACCTGGGGCAGGAAGAAGGCATCCTGCTGATCCGGCCCAAGGGAGGGGCCCTCCAGGAAGGGGATCTGCTCCTCGAGAACAGCGTCATCGGCGCTGCTGCGCACATAGGTGGCCGTGGCGAGTGCCAGCCAGACCCTGTCATCCGAGATCCGGGTGCGCACCCCCTGACCGGAGTGCGGCAGCCACCAGTGCTGCATGTCCCCTTCCACGAACTGGCGAGCCGCCGCCCGCAGCAGGTGTTGCCGGGTATCCAGGGGAGCGGCGAACCCCAGGGCCATGCCGTCTTGCAGCTGATCGCGAAAACCATAGGCCCCTCCCGCCTGATAGAAGGCGGAGCGGGCCCAGAGCCGGCAGGCCAGGGTCTGGTAGAGCAGCCAGCCGTTGAGCATGAAGTCCATGGCCAGATCGGGCGTCTTGACCTGCACGGCGCCAAGCAGCCCCTGCCATTGGGCTTCGACCTGTTCCAGTACCTCATCGAGATCCTGGCGATAGCGCAGTATGAGGGCACTGGCCTTCTCATCCGACTCCCCCTGACCGAGCAGCACCAGGATCTCCAGCCGTTGGCCCGGCGCCAGATCAACGTGAGTCTGCAGCGCCGAGCAAGGGTCTATGCCGGCCCCGGTTCTGCCGGACAGGGGTCGGCCGCCCTGTAGCGCCGCCGGGGCGGCGAGCTGGCCCTGGTATCCGAGAAACTCGCTGCGATCGCCGGTCCAGCTGGTCTGTCTGCCACCGAGGTCGAGGAAGGCCACCCGCTCGGGGAAGGCGGCGTTCCAGGGATTGCGGGCCAGCATGGCCCCGGTCTGCTCGTCCATCCGGGTGGTGATGAAGGGGGCGCTGGCAGCGCGGGAGGCCCCCAGCACCCACTCCGCATAGCAGGTGATGCAGAGCCGGCGGGCGTTGCCGGTCAAATTGTGCAGCGTCAGGCGAGAGATCTTGACGGGGTCCGCCACCGGCACGTATTGCAGCAGCTCGCTGTGGATGCCGTGGGCCTGGTGCTCGAAGTGGCTGTAACCAAAGCCATGGCGGGCGACATACTGACCCCCGTCGCGGATGGGCTGGGCTGTGGGGCTCCACAGCGCCAGGCTGTCCTCGTCGCGAATGTAGATGGCCTCGCCGGCGGGATCCGTCACAGGGTCATTGGACCAGGGGGTCAGCTGGTTCTCCTTGCTGTTGTCGGCCCAGGTGTAGCCACTGCCGAGGGCGGAGGCCTGGAAGCCAAAGCCGGGGTTGGCGATCACATTGATCCAGGGGGCCGGCGTGGTCTGCTCGCCGCTGAGCAGGGTGACGTATTCGCGCCCCTCCCTGGCAAAGCCCCCCAGGCCATTGAAAAACGCCAGCTCGGGGTGATGGGGGGGCTTGATGGGCGCCTGGCCGTGGGCCTTGGCGGGGGTGACCGGGAAGGGCCGCGGTGGTGGCTCCTTGAGGCGGGCGAGCTGCTCTTGCAGGGGGCCGCGGCGCGCTATCAGCACGACCCGCGCTGCTGCGTACAGCAGCTCGCACAGCTCGCCGCTCATCAGGTCGCGGCGCACAGTGTAGACGGAGCCCTGGGCCAGCTCGGCATGGAAGCGCGGCCGGGACTGGCTGCTGCGCACTGCGGTGTCTATGCCGTTTTGCAGATCCTGCACATAGGTGGAGACATGCTCGTTCATGATCACCAGATCCACGGCCAGCCGCTTCATCCGCAGGTATTCGTGGGCCAGCAGCAGCTCATGCACCTGGGCCAGATCCTCCACATCGTCGATGCGCAGCAGCATGATGGGCAGATCCCCGGAGATGGACTGTTGCCAGAGGGCCGATTGCCGCGTCAGGCCACGGGCTATGGTGGCCGAGGCGGCGCGGAACCTGGCATCCCCATAGAGCAGGGGGGCGGCCAGCCGCTGGAAGTTGGCCCCGTCGGAGGGCTGGATGTTGAGATGGTGCAGTTGCACCTGGGCCTGGGTCCAGGCCAGCGTCTTGGCCCGCTGGAAGGCGTGGCGGTTGTGGTGCTGGTCGATGAGATCGAGCAGTGCCGGCCGCGAGGGGGCCACCAGGGTCCAGAAGGCGACATGGGTGCTGCTGCCAGGCAGGACATGGACCCGCTGGCGCAGGGCGAAGATGGGGTCGAGCACTGTGCCCGTGGTGTTGGAGAGGGGGACATGGCGCTGCAAGGCGTGGGCGGTGGCCAGGGTGCGCCCCTGGCCGATGAAGCGGGCACGGTCGGATTCATATTGCAGGGTCCCGGCCAGATGGTCCTCGACGATGATGAAGTGGGCGGCCCACACCTCCTCCTCCTCGGGGGATCTGGGCCGCCGGGTGGCGATCAGGGCCCCCAGCTCTGCCAGGTATTCGGTGACCACAAAGAGCTTGCTGAAGGCCGGGTGGGCGCGATCCGCCTCCGGTGTGGTCAGCACCAGCTCGGCATAGGAGGTGAGCTCGATATGACGAAGGCGGCGACCGCGGTTGCTCAGGGAGATGCGCCTCACTTCCCCGTCCGCCTCACCGGAGACCAGCACTTCCAGGGTGGTGGTCAGGCGATCGTGATGATGAACGAACTGGGCGCGATCCTCGGAGAAAACCACCTCTCCCTTCGGATCCGAGTTGCCAAGAGGATGAGCGCAGGGGGACCAGGTCTCACCGCTCTGGACATCATGGAGGAAGAGGAAGGAGCCCCAGTGGTCGCGGGTGGCATCCTCCTGCCAGCGGGTGATGGCGATGTGGCGCCAGCGGCTGTAACCCGCCCCGGCCCCGGTGAGCATGACGCAGTAGCGGCCATTGGAGAGCAGGTGGGTGACAGGGGCTCCCAGGCTGGCCGAGGAGAGGCGGCGCACCGAGCTCACCTCGAAGCCGCTCTGGGTGAGGGAGGCCTTGATCTCGGCGGCGTGGGGCCGAACGATGGCCATGTCCTGGGGGATCCGCTCCTGCAGCAGCAGATCGCAGGCCTGCACCATGGGGTCTTCATGGAAACGGGCGCGCATCTGCCCCCCGTGAAGGGCGTTGGCGAGGGCCACTATGGTCATCCCCTGGTGGTGGGCCATGAAGCTCTGCACTATGGCAACCTGCTGGCTGTCGGGCAGGCGCGAGGGGGTAAAGTCGAGGGCCTCGTAGAAGCCGTAACGGCCGCGGCCTCCCATGGCGGCCAACCGCTGGAAGTTTGCCAGGGCCGCCCCCGGGTTGATCATGGCGGCCAGCCCGGTGGCATAGGGGGCGACCACCCTGTCCTCGGCCAGCCCGCGCTTGAGGGCGAGCTGGGGGATGCCGAAATTGGAGTACTGGTAGGTGAACTCCATGTCCCTGGCGTTGTAAGCGGACTCCGAGATGCCCCAGGGGATGCCGAGGGCGTGGCCGTAGCGGATCTGGGCGTCGACGATCAGCCTGCTGGTCTGCTCAAGCTGCGAGCCGACCGGGGCCCGCATCACCAGGGCGGGCATCAGGTACTCGAACATGGAGCCGGACCAGGAGATGAGGGCGGCCCCTGTGCCCAGGGGGGTGGCCGCCCGTCCCAGCCTGAACCAGTGGCTGGTGACGACATCCCCCTTGGCGATGGCAAACAGGCTGGCCAGCCTCGCCTCCGAGGCAAGCAGATCGTAACAGCTGCCGTCGAGCCGGTTGTCGGAGAGGGAGTAGCCGATGGAGAGCAGGCGGCGCTCCTCATTGAGCAGGAACCCGAAGTCCATCCCCATGGCGAGGGCGCGGGCCTGGGCTGCCAGGGCGTGCAGCCGTCGCTGGCGCATCTCGGGGTCGGCGGCCTGATCCTGCAGATGTTCGGCCACCACCCGCTTGAGGGCCTCCAGCCAGAAGAGGAGCTCCTCCCCCTCCTGTTGACAGGCCTGCAGGTCGAGCTGGTGCGCCGTGTTGCTGGCTTGCACCGTCAGCCGGGCGAGCACCGGGAGCTGGTGGGTTGCCGACAGGGGGCGGGCGAGCTGGCCACGGATTTCCTTGAGGCTGGCGCCGAGGGCCTGCACCTGGCCGCTCTCCTTCATGGCGTAGGCCTGCAGGGCCTGCTCCGCCAGCAGGCAGGTATCCAGGATGCCGCTGCAAATGGCGCCGTCCCCCGCCTGTTGCTGCCATCGCTCGCAGCCGGTGGCGACCACCAGCAGGTGGCCGGCCAGGTTGCCGCTGTCCACCGAAGAGACGTAGGCCGGCTCCAGGGTGAGCAGGCTGCGGGTATCGTACCAGTTGAAGAAGTGACCCTTGAAACGGGGCAGACGCTGCATCACGGCCAGGGTGGTTTCCAGCCGCTTGAGGGTGGCGCAGCACCCGGCCCAGCCAAAATCATTGGCCGCCAGGGCGGAGAGCAGATAGAGCCCCATGTTGGTGGGGGAGGTGCGATGGGCGATGATCTCCTGCGGACTCTCCTGCACGTTGTCCGGCGGCAGCTGGTTGTCCAGATCGGTGACCAGGGTCTCGAAATAGCGCCAGGTCTGGCGGGCGACCAGGCGCAGCTCGGCGGCCTGGGCGGGAGTGCAGCTCATCTGTCTGGCGAGGTCGGGGGGGCGGCTGGTCCAGTAGGCCACCAGCGGGGCCAGCAGCCAGAGCAGGCTGACCGGCAGCACCAGGGGCCAGGCGGTGGGGGTTCCCAGCAGGGTGAGGCCGCCGACCCCAATGGCCAGCACCACCCCGGCCGTCATCAGCCGATAAAACCCGGTCCAGGCCAGGCGCGGTGAACCCGAACTCTGGGCCGAGGTGGTCCACTCCAGCAGGTGGCGATGGGAGAGGAAGAGGCGAAACAGGGTGCGCACTATGGCATCCGTCATGCGCCAGGCCTGATCGGCCAGAAACACCAGGCTGAGCAGGGCCTGCATGAAGGCCCGTTGCAGCCGCTGGCCGACCATCCCCAGGTAGTGGCGCCACAGGATATCCCGCTTGCGGGGGATCAGGGTGAAGAGCAGCGGCAGGAAGAGGGGCAATGCCAGGGCAGCGAACAGCAACAGGCTGGCGATTGTTGCTGTGCCCAGCGGCAACTGCCAGCCGGCCAGCAGCGCCAGCAAGGTGCTGGGTGCCAGCAGGGAGCGGCAGAGGTTGTCAAACATCTTCCAGCGCCCGATGAGCGGCAGGGCGTCCTGTCCGCGGCTGCGCCGGCAGATCCAGGCGAGCAATTGCCAGTCCCCTCGGGTCCAGCGATGCTGGCGCTTGGCACTGACGTCATAACGGGAGGGAAACTCCTCGACGACCTCGATATCCGAGGCGAGCCCCGCCCGGGCGAAGATCCCCTCGAACAGATCATGGCTCAGGTGGCTGTTGTCCGGTACGCGCCCCGCCAGGGCGGCGGTGAAGGCATCCACGTCATAGATGCCCTTGCCGGTGAAGGAGCCCTCCCCGAACAGATCCTGATAGAGGTCGGAGACGGTGGCGGCATAGGGATCCATGCCCCCGGGCCCGGAGTAGAGTCGCTGATAGTAGGAGCCGTCCTGACCCAGCGGCAGCGAGGGGGTGACCCGGGGCTGCAGTATGCCGTAGCCATGGGTGACACGCTGGCGTCCGGCGTCGAGGTGGGGATGATTGAGAGGATGGGCCATCTTGCCAATCAGCCGGCTGGCGGCATCTCTTGGCAGGCGGGTATCCGCGTCCAGGGTGATGACATAGCGCACCCCCTGGGGGATGGCGGGGGGCTGGCCGTCCGTCGCCATGAAGCTGGTATCCGCCGCGCCGCGCAGCAAGCGGTTCAGCTCGTAGAGCTTGCCCCGCTTGCGCTCCCACCCCATCCAGCACCCCTCGCCCGGGTTGAACCTGCGGTGGCGATGGAGCAGCCAGAAGCGATCCCCCGAAGGGCCAGGGCCATATTTTTCGTTGAGCCGGGCAATGGCCTGGCGCGCCGCCACCAGCAGGGCCTCATCCCCCGGCAGCCGCTCTTGCTGCGCATCCACACCGTCGCTGAGCAGGGCAAAGCTGATATCGCCGCTGACCCCGGAGAGATGATGCACCTCCAGCTGCTCGACCTGTGCCAGCAGCTCGGATGGCGACACCAGCAGGGTCGGCATGACCACCAGGGTGCGCAGCGAGGGCGTGATGCCGTGGGTGAGATCCATGGCGGGGAGGGGGCTGGGAACCAGGTGCGCGCTGATGAGGTAATTGACCAGGGCCAGGGCCACGGCATGGGCCGGCAGGAGTGCAAACAGGAAGAAGAGCCCCATCCAGAGTGACCAGGGTTCATCTGGGGAGACCTGCAGGCGATGGCTCAGGGCCAGCAGAAAGAGGGTCACCAGGGTGATGATGCCGATGTAACCCTGGATGCCGAGCCGGGCGTAAAAGCGGTGCAGGCGAAGGCGCAGGGGAGGGCGAAATCCGAGCTCGGCCTCGAGGGCGGGTCGCCCCTCTGCGATCAGGTGGTAGCCGGGCTCCGCTGCTCTTCGCCGGATCTCGTCCTGCTGCTCCTCCGGCGGGAGCCGGGTCGCGGACAGGACCCTGGCCGTGACCGCCAGCTCGTCGTGGTCGGAGTAGCGGGCCAACTCTTCTATGGCCTGGCGATAGAGGTTGCGGGTGGGGAAGTCCATCTCGGCAAAGGGGCTCTCTGCGCGCAGTTGATGATCCACCAGGCTCATCCCCTCGACGAGTTCACTCCAGTCCATGCCGGAGATGAGGCGCATGCTGGTGATGACGTTGCGAATGGTGACGTTGGAGGCACCCTGGCGCTGCTGGGCATGCTGCACCACCTCCTCTACCGACAGGCCTTGCCGGGTGAGGCGCTCCTCCAGCCAGCCGAGTGCCGGTGTGGTGTTGGGGTCCTGATCCCGCAGCTGCTTGACCAGCTGGGCGGCAAACAGCTCGGAGAGCGGGCCGCTCGCCCGGGAGGCGATGTCTTCGTTGAGTGCCGAGACGGCGCAGCCCTCCACGAGCAGCCGGGTGCAGAGGGCATCGGCATCGGCTCTGATCTGCTGGGCCAGGGTGATCTGCTCCACCAGGCGGCGCAGGTTTTCAATGAGCACGATCCTGAGGGTGATGGGCACGGCCCACAGCTCCCCTATGGTCAGGGGCTGCACGCGCTGATAGGCGAGGATGAAGCGGCTCAGGATCTCGGCGTCGAAGTGGCTGTCGTTGTGGGCGATGAAGGCCCAGGCGATGCCAAAGACCCTGGGGTAGCCCGCGAAGGGGCCGGCGGCGAGCTTGGGCAACTGACGGTAGTAACCGCCGGGCAGGCTGCTGCGGATCTCGTAGAGCTGGGCCTCGACCAGGTGATAGTTGTCGAGGAACCACTCGGCCGCGTGGGTCAGATCATGACCCAGCTCGAGCTCGGCGGCGCTGCTCCGGTAGGCGCGAGAGAGCACGGCCTCGTTGGCCTTGAGCCGCAGATGCAGGGAGGGCACAGAGATGGGGGTCGCCGTCACCGGCTGCGCCTCGGCCAGGGTAGTGGCATGGAGTTCCAGCCGCTCTATGCCGAACAGCTCTTCACGAATGGGCTCCTTGCTCTGCCAGGGGCCGGTGGCGCTATGCACGCCAAGCCATCCGGCTAACCACTCATTCATGGGCCGTCTCCTGCTCGTTCAGGGCGGGGGCAGAGCCGCCACTGCATGGCCGTTGGGACATGGGCAATCCTCGCAGGCAAGGGGTGACGGGGCTGCTGTCATCGGCATGCCGGATGAAGTGAAAACCCCGCCCTGGTCACGCGCAAGGGGGGCTGCCACAGTGCCTGGGCTATGGGCTCCCGGGCCGGCAACCGCGATGGGTCGCCGCGCCCCCGGCCTGACAAACGCAGGGGAAGGGGGCTGGCAACACTGAGACTATGGGGGAGGGGAAGGGGGCTGTCTGTTCGTTAACGTACATAAGGGGAGGGGCAGTTCACCGCGCCGCCTCAGCCGTCAGCCGAGATCGGTCGAGGCGAACCGTTCCCCCCTGGCCAGCGCCCGGCTGGCCAGGGCGGGGCTGTGCTGGTGATGGCGGGCCTTGGCCTGTGCGAGGCGACGCCACTCCCGCCACAACAGCCAGCAGAGCGGCGGGGTCAGCAGCAGCACGGTCGCGGGCTGGGCCAGCAGCACGCCGTCGCGGCCCCACCAGAGCGGCAGCAGGAAGATGAGGGGCAGCAGCAGCGCCGTCTTGGCGGCCGAGATGACCAGGGCCTGACGGGTGCGCGCCATGGATTGCAGCAGCACTATGCCGAACATGATGATCCCCTCCAGCGGTATGGCGGCGAGGTTGAGGGTCAGGCTGCTGACGGCGGCGGCCAGCAGCTCGGCATCCTGATCCCCGGTGTAGAGCATGGCAACCTGGCGGGGCAGCAGCTGGATCAGCAGCCAGACTCCCATGCCATAGACCAGCGTGATCTTTAGTCCCATGGCCATCAGGAATCTGAGATCCCGCAGGCGCCCGGCTCCGGTGGCCTGGCTGATCAGCGGCTGGATGCCGAAGGCCAGCCCCTGCAGGATCACGATGAACACCGCCTCTGTGTAACCCGCCACAGTGAAGCCCGCCAGATCCTTGACCGAGCCGTGCACCATCAGCTGGCTGTTGTGCAGCAGCAGCAGCAGCCCCAGGTTGAATTGGGCAATGAGGCTCGGCAGCCCGGTGAACAGCAGCTTGGGCATGGCCGGGAAGCTGGGCACCAGCTGGCGCCAGCCAAGGCGCAGCCTGGCGTGGGAGGTAAAGAAATAGCCAAGGCCAAGCAGGCTGACCACACCTTCCGAGATGAGGGTGGCCTGGGCCGTGCCCACCAGCCCCAGCCCCAGGCGGCCGACCATGATGTAGTTGAGCAGTATGTTGAGCAGGGCGCCGCAGCTCACCAGCACCATGGCGAGGCGGGGGCGACCGTCGTTGCGCAGCAGATAGGGCACCGCCAGGTTGCTGGCCAGCAGCAGGGTGCCGCCCCCTATCCAGCCGAGGTAGTCGCTGGCCTGTTGCCAGGTCTCGGTATCCGGTGTTATGCCCAGGGCCAGCAGGATGTCGATGTGCCAATGGTGCAGCAGCAGCGGGGCCAGGGCCCCCAGCAGCCCCAGCAGCCAGAATGCATTGACCAGGGCCTGGCGGGCCAGGGCGAGGTTTCTGGCCCCCTGCTGGAGGGAGATGGCGGTCGCCGCCCCCATGGCGACCATGGCGGCGAGGCCGATCAGCACCATGATGACCGGGTAGACCAGGTTGATCCCGGCGAGACCGGCGGCCCCCACATAGTGGCCGACGAAGATGCCATCCACCAGGTAATAGGCGCCGGAGACCAGCATGGCCATGATGGAGGGGAGGGCATAGCCCCAGAAACGGCGGGTCATGGCCCGCTGACGGCGAATGAAATAGGCTGACATATCTGTGCTTCTGCCGGGTCGGGGATCGAAGCCACAGTGTAGATTCTTAGCTTTCCATTGATAATCAGGTGTTTATTTGATGGATTGATGAATATTGCTCATCAGTCTCGCGGGCTATGGTGGGCCTTCAACATGTCTATCAGGGCCCGCAGGCCGTGGCCCAGCTGGTGGCGGCTGGGGTAGAAGAGATTGAAGCCGGCAAAGGTGGGGCTCCAGTCGGCCAGCACAGTCACCAGCCGACCCGCCGCCAGGGCCTCGCTCACCTCTTCCTCATAGCAGTAGGCCAGCCCCAGGCCCGCCTCGGCCGCCCCCAGATAGAGGGCGGGAGTGCTGGTGGTCAGCGGCCCGCTCACCTCTATCTCCAGCAGCTCGCCGTCGGCGGCAAAGGCCCAGCGATAGTGGTGATGAGGGGTGAGGCGATAGCCGATGCAGTCGTGCTGGCTGAGCTCGGAGGGGTGCAGGGGGATGCCGCGCCTTGCCAGATAGTCGGGGGAGCCCACCACCAGATAGCGCTGCAACGGGCCCAGGGGCACGGCTATCATCTCCTGGGGCAGCAGATCGCCGTAGAAGAGGGCGGCGTCATAGCCATCCTCGATGAGACGGGGCATCAGCTCCTGCTCCACCACCTCCACCTGCATGCGCGGATAGCGCACCAGATAGTCGATAAGCACTGGGGCCAGCACCTCCTGGATGGCGGCTCTGGGGGCACAGATCTTCAGCCTTCCGACCGGCTCATCCCCATGACGCGTCAACTCCTCCAGCGCCTCCTCCAGCTGACCCAGGGTCGGCAGCAGCTGCGTCAGCAATCGCTCCCCCGCATCGGTCGGCACCACGGCTCTGGTGCTGCGATTGAGCAGCCTGACTCCCAGACGACTCTCCAGCCCCTTGAGGGAGTGGCTCAGGGCCGAGGCCGAGACCCCGAGCTCGAGGGCGGCCCTGCTGAAACTGCGGTGGCGGGCGACGGCGGCAAATACCGCCAGTTCGGCAAGATCGGTGCGGGTGATGGTCATGTTCAGCAAGGGGCAGTGGGGGAAAACCAAGGGTACGCCAAGGGGGGACGGGAGACAATCGGCACGCTGTCGCGGGGGTTGTAACCGTTTTGTTGCGTTTCTCTGGGAGCTGAAAATCACCACCTATTTTTAATTTGTTAAAAAATTTTCGCAACACGGGGCCTGTAATGTGATCTTGCTCGTTTGAAAGGCGACTGAAGTCAAACTTTGGTTGATTAATTCAAAAAAACGCTGTGATTAATAGGGCCTTTTAACTAGAGTCAGCTCATCGGATGAGGTGACCGTTGCCAGTTTGTTAAATGGCGCGAGCAGCACCCTCAGCATCACGATCTCATGCCTTCGTTTGTTGCAATTTGGTTGTCACATGGAGTGATGGCCGGATAGCCGGGGCCTGAGAATAAAAAAAGGACGAACAGCAGGTGTTCCAGGGAGAGGAACCGGGCCCATGCCCACTGACTAGTAAGAATCCACCTTCCTTGATGACAGGAACATCCCTATGTCTGACATGAATATTGCAGTTGAAGGCAGCTTGAGCAAAGCCTCCTCCCGTGGCATCAACAAGGCCGACCTGGTCTGGATGCTGGGCCTGTACGGTACCGCCATCGGTGCCGGTGTCCTCTTCCTGCCGATCAATGCCGGCGTCGGTGGCCTCTGGCCGCTGGTGGCCATGCTGGTACTGGCCCTGCCGCTGACCTTCTTCGCACACCGCGGCCTGACCCGCTTCGTGCTGTCCGGCTCCACCCGTGATGGCGACATCACCGAAGTGGTGGAAGAGCACTTCGGCAAGACCGCAGGCAAGTTCATCACCCTGCTCTACTTCTTTGCCATCTACCCCATCCTGCTGATGTACTCGGTCGCCATCACCAACACCGTCGAGAGCCTGATGGTTCACCAGCTGGGCATGACTGCACCTCCCCGTGCCATTCTGTCGCTGGTGCTGATCCTGGGTCTGATGGCGATCGTTCGCCTCGGCGGCCAGGTGATCGTCAAGGCGATGAGCGTGCTGGTATTCCCCTTCGTGATCACCCTGATGGGCCTGGCGCTCTACCTGATCCCGCACTGGAACGGTGCCATTGTGACCGAAGCGCCTGCGCTGTCCGAGGCCTTCAACGGTGACTTCATCAAGACCCTGTGGCTGGCTATCCCGGTCATGGTGTTCTCCTTCAACCACTCCCCGATCATCTCCTCCTTCGCGGTGGACAACAAAGGTCGTTACGGTGAAGGTGCCGAGAAGAAGTGCAGCAACATACTGCTGGGCGCCCACGTCATGATGGTGATGACTGTGATGTTCTTCGTATTCAGCTGCGTACTGAGCCTCTCCCCGGCTGATCTGGCGGCTGCCAAGGAACAGAACATCTCCATCCTGTCCTACCTGGCCAACCACTTCGACAACCCGGTGATCGCCACCGTGGCACCGCTGATCGCCCTGGTTGCCATCAGCAAGTCCTTCCTGGGTCACTACCTGGGTGCGCAAGAAGGCATGAACGGCCTGATGGCCAAGGCGCTGCGCGAGAAGGGCAAGAAGGTCGAGATCAAGCAGCTGAACAAGGTGACCGCTGTCTTCATGATCCTGACCACCTGGGCCATCGCCACCATCAACCCGAGCATCCTCGGCATGATCGAAGACCTGGGCGGCCCCATTATCGCCATGCTGCTGTTCCTGATGCCGATGTACGCCATCGCCAAGATCCCGGCCATGCGCAAATACGCTGGCAACCTCAGCAACGGCTTCGTGACCCTGATTGGCCTGATCGCCATGTCCGGCATCATCTACAAGCTGATTGCCTGATAATTCCGGTTACGCCGTTGAATGAAGAAGCCGCCTCCCAAGAGGCGGCTTCTTTATTTGCGGCGCAGAGTGCTTAACAAAGCCGTGGCGGCGGCCTAACATGGCGGGATGTTTTTTCTAGACAGGACAAAAGGATATGTCTGGGTTGAAAAAGGATCTCGGGCTCTGGCAGGGGATGGGGCTGCTCGCCACCTCATTGCTCGGCACCGGGATCTTCGTGGTGCCGGCCACCGCAGCGTCGCTGGCGGGGGGCGCGTCGCTGTGGGCCTGGGTGCTGCTCATCGTACTGGTACTGCCCATCGCCTTCACCTTCGCCCGCCTCGGTCGCCGCTACCCCCATGCGGGCGGGGCGCCGCACCTCATCGGGCTCGCCTTTGGCAACGGCGCCGAGCGCTTCTCCGCCTTCCTGTTTCTGGCGGTGCTGCCGGTGGGGCTGCCCGCCGCCCTCACCATAGCCGCCGGTTTCTGGCACGCCCTGTTCGACATGGGAGAGTGGACCCTGTGGGCCATCCAGCTGCTGACCCTGCTTGGGGTCTTCCTGCTCGGCCTGCGGGGGGCGCGTTCCTCCGGCAACCTGCAACTGCTGATTGCCCTGGCCATATTGGGGCTGACCCTGCTCATCTGGTTCAAGGGGGATCTCAGCTGGCGTGACGGGGCCCAGCCGCTGCCGACGGCCGCCGAATGGCCCGCCATGGGCACGGCGCTGGCGGTGATGTTCTGGTGCTTCGTGGGGCTGGAAGCTTTCGCCCACATGGGGGAGGAGTTCAAGCGACCGGAGCGGGACTATCCCCTGGCCCTGCTCGGCGGCGTCTTGCTGGCGGGGCTCATCTACTGGGTGCACTCCCTGGTGGTGCTCAAATACGGTCTCTATGGGGACGAGGCGACCAATGCCACCGCCATCCCGGCCCTGCTCTCCCTGCTGTTCGGCCCCACCGCCAAGTGGCTGGTGGCGGTGCTCGGCTACCTCTCCTGCTTTGCCAGCATCAACATCTACCTGCAAGGGTTTGCACGCCTTATCTGGAGCATGGCGCGGGAGGGCAAGCTGCCGGCCTCCCTCTCCCGCCTCTCGGCCCATGGTGCCCCCCTCAATGCCCTGTGCTGGGTGCTCGCCATCTGCCTGGTCTCCATCACACTGATCCTCTGGCTCAAGCTGCCGCTCGATGAGCTCATCCGCTACGCCAACGGCAACTTCGTGCTGGTCTATCTGCTCTGCATGGCGGCGGGCTGGCGCCTGCTCGGCGGCATGGGCAAGGGGCTGGCGGGGGTGAGCGTCTTGCTCTGCGCGGCGGTGCTGGTGGCGCTCGCCTCCCAGGTGCTCTATGCGGTGGTGCTGAGCGCGGGCTACGGCTGCTTCTCCCTGTGGCGACGCAGGCGCCGTCGATCGGCATCAGGCGAGCGAGTCTGCGCCATCAAGTAGCCACCCAAAAGAAGCCCCGCAGTGCGGGGCTTTTGACTGGCTATCAGATGTGGTGGTGCTTAAAGGTCTGGCAGGTCGCTGCGCAGCAGGGCGTAGTGGCGAAGGGAGATGAAGCCATCTCCCTTCCACTCGCACTCCCGCGCCGTGCCTTCGTAGCGAAAGCCGGCTCGCTCCAGCAGGCTGGCGGAGGGGTGGTTGGGTTCCTCTACCACCGCCAGCAAGCGGTGCAGCTCAGTGGTGTGGTAAGTCAGCGGGAGCCACAACCGCAGCGCCGCGATCATCACCCCCTTGCCCCAGTGTTCGGGATAGAGCCAGTAGCCGATCTCGGCCCCTTTGTGCTGCGGGTCGGCATCGTGGTAGCCGATGGCTCCCAGCGGCTCTTTGGTGCGCGGATTGCGAATGAGGTGCCAGGCACCGCGGCCCGTGCGGGTCAGCTCGGCGTACCACTCCATCTGGGCCTGACATTCTGCCAAGCTGTCGTAGCTGATGCCGTAGTAGGCGATGACTCGCGGATCCGACAGGCCACGATAGATGTGGGGCAGGTCGGCATAGATGACGGGATCCAGCCTGATCTCTGGCGATGTAGTTGACGTCATGGGGGCTCCTTGCGGCCAGCCGTGGCTGGCCGCTTGTGTTGAGTCAAAAAGAGGTGGAGGGCCAAGGCGGTTCATTGCTGTGCTCATGATTCGACAAGCCCGAGCAAGCCGGCAAGCCTTGCCAGCTCATGGCGCCACTCCTGCTGCAGCCGCGGGGTCTGGTGCCTGGGCTTGCGGGCGAGATCGGCGGCCAGCAGGGCATCGAGCTCATACCAGCGGGCCAGCAGCGCCTCTTCGTCATCCACCGTGCTGGCAGGAGCCTGGCGGGCGTCATGCCCGGATGGCCCCTCAGCCACCACTCTCTGCTGGTGGTCGATCAGCTCGGCATAGGCCCGCTCGGCACTGTGGGCCTCCTGGATGCGTCCATCTCTGATCAGCCAGAAGCGGTTGCAGCTGCGCTCGATCAGATCCCGGTCGTGGGAGACCAGCAAGACGCCCCCGGGGAAGGCGTTCAAGGCCTCGGCCAGCTCCTCCTTGCCCGCCAGATCCAGGTGGTTGGTGGGTTCATCGAGCCAGAGCAGATGGTGGCTCGCCAGGGAGAGGGCGAGAAACAGCAGCCTGGCCCGCTCCCCCCCGCTCAAGGCGTGCACCCGCTGGCCATGGCGGGAGTAGGGGAAGCCCGCGCGGATCAGGGCCTGGCGCAGTGTCACCTCCGGCAAGGGCGCCAGGGGATAGAGGGCGTCGCTCAGGGTGGCGTCGCCGTCCAGCTGCTGCAGGGACTGATCGTAGTAGGCGATGCTGGCGCCGGGGTGGCGATACCAGCCCTCACCCGGCCCTTGATCGCGCACCTCGCCCCAGCACTGGCGCAGCAGGGAGGACTTGCCGGTGCCGTTGGCGCCGAGCAGGGCGACCCTGTCGCCGGCCCGCAACCAGAGATCCTCGGCTCGCAGCAGGGGCGGCAAGCCGGGGGCGGGGCGCACCTCCAGGGCTTCCAGCCGCAGCAGGGCATCGGCGGGCAGTGCCTGCCCGTGCAGCTCGAGGCGCCAGGGGGCTGGCGCCGCGACCTGGCTCTGCTCCTCCTGCAGGCGGGTGATGCGTTTTTCCATGGACTTGGCCTGGCGCACCAGCTTCTCGTTGTCATGCTCCCGCCCCCAGGTGGCGAGGCGCTTGCTGCTGGCGCTCAGGCGGTCAATCTCCTTCTGCTCGTCGGCCCGGCGCAGGCGGGCCTGCTCGTCCTCCTCGGCCAGCGCCACCCTGGCCTGACTGCAGGGAAGGGCGAAGCGATGGAGTCGTCCATCCCGCAGGATCAGGGTCTCGCTGGTCACCCGATCGAGCAGGCGGGCATCGTGGGAGACCAGCACCAGGGCGCCCCGCCAGCCCAGGAGGAACTGCTCCAGCCAGAGCAGGGCGGGCAGATCCAGGTGGTTGCTGGGTTCATCGAGCAGCAACAGGTTGGGCTGGCGCAGCAGGGCGCGGCCTAGCTGCAACCGGGTGTGCTGGCCGCCGCTCAGGGCGCTGACGGGGAGCTCGGCCTGCTCTTCGAGCTGCAGCTCGGTCAGCATCTTGTCCACCTGCCAGTCGGCGCCGGGATCACCCGCCAGGGCATCTTGCAGCACGGCGCGGGTGCTTAGCCCTTGCAGCCTTGGGGGCAGGTGCTGGGCCACGAATTCGCAGCGGCAGGGGGCGGCCTGCTGCACCCGTCCGTCATGGGGTTGCAGCTCACCGGCCAGCAGGGCGAGCAGTGTGCTCTTGCCGCAGCCATTGGCGCCAATCAGGCCCAGGCGATCGCCGCTCTGGATGCCGAGATTGATGTGGTCAAACAAGGGAAGGTGTCCCGCAGTCATCTGCAGGGAGTGGGTACTCATCAGTGTCGTCATGCTCTTGCTCTCTTAAATGGCGGGATCGGAAATCCCTGTCATCAGGAGCGCTGGCGACAACGGTCGAGAAAGGTCTCGGTGTGGAAGGAGTCGGCTTTGCTCGAACCCGCTATCGCAGCGCGATGGTATGCAGGCAAGAGCAGGCGAATGTGCCGAACAGGCGAGCCGAGAACATCGGACACGCTTGGATAACCATTTTTTACCTCCTTGTGTTCAGTGATGGCTGGGTGAGGCGAGTATAAGCGCATAAAAAACAGTCGTCTATCGGAGGGACAGCCTGAGGGCAGCTGGGGGCGCGGGGCCAAGAGGGGCGGCAACAGCAAAACGCCCCGCGAGGCGGGGCGTTGTGATGGCGGTGGCGGCGGATCAGTCGCGGGGGGTCTTGAGCGCCTGGATCACATCGTCATTGGGGGCCAGCCCCTCCACGTGGTTGAAGCTCTCCAGCCCCTCCTGCGCATTGATGGTGAAGGCGTCGGCGCTCTGGTAGCTGCCGCTGCCGGCGCTTTCGACCAGGACGATGAGCTCGGGCTGCTTGTCACCGTTGAGATCCAGCAGTTTGAGCGCCTTGATGCTGCCATCGCGGGGCATCACCTTGCCGTCGATGAACTGATCCAGGGGAAACTCGGGGTTGGCGCCTGAGTAGAGGCGCACGTCGTAGCTGCCGGTGGAGGCGGGCTCGCCGCGCCCCTCGCTGACTGTGAGCACCTGGCCCGTGGGCAGCGTCAGCTGCTGGAAGAATCCCTCCGCCGCCTGGGTGGTCAGGGGCAGGCTGAGCAGGCCGAGAGTAATGAGTAAGGCTTTCATGGATGTGACCCTTGTTGCTGCTTGTGTTGCGGTGTCAGTGGGCAGGGGCCAGGCCCCCGCCTTGTCTGTGGCCGACCGGGGGCTGGCGCTTGGCCAGCCCCTGTCGACCTCGTGTTTACCATATCTTGACCCGTTTGGCCGGGTCCAGATAGAGCTTGTCACCCGGCTGTATGTTGAACGCCTCGTAGAAGGCGGGGATGTTCGGCACCACGCCGTTGACCCTGTACTCGGGGGGGGAGTGGGGATCCGAAGCGAGCAGCATCTGCATCAGCTCGGGACGATACATGCCCTTCCATACCTGGGCCCAGCCGAGGAAGAAGCGCTGCTCGCCGGTGAAGCCGTCCAGCACAGGGGCTTCCTTGCCATCCAGCGACAGCAGGTAGGCCTTGTGGGCTATGGTGAGGCCGCCGAGATCGCCTATGTTCTCCCCCAGGGTGAACTGGCCGTTGACGTACTGCCCCTTGATGGGCTCGAAGCGGTTGTACTGGGCCACCAGCCGGCTGGTACGGAAGCGGAACTCCTTGAGATCCTGGGGCGTCCACCAGTCGCGCATCACGCCGTCACCGTCGGATCTGGCCCCCTGATCGTCGAAACCATGGCCCATCTCGTGGCCTATTACCCCGCCGATGGCGCCGTAGTTCACAGCGTCGTCCGCGCTCATGTCGAAGAAGGGGGGTTGCAGTATGGCGGCCGGGAAGACGATCTCGTTGTTGCTCGCGTTGTAGTAGGCGTTTACCGTCTGGGGCGACATGTGCCACTCGTCCCTGTCCACCGGCTTGCCGAGGCGGGCCAGGCTGTCGGCATATTCGAAGGCGCGGGCGCGCTGCAGGTTGCCCACCAGGTCATCGGCGCGGATCTCGATGGCGCTGTAGTCCTTCCACTTGTCCGGATAGCCTATCTTGGGCCTGAACTTGGCGAGTTTGGCCAGGGCCTGGGTCTTGGTGGCCGGCGACATCCAGTCCAGCTCCTGGATGCTCTGGCCGTAGGCTGTGCGCAGGTTCTCCACCAACTGCTCCATGCGGGCCTTGGCCTCTGGCGGGAAGTAGCGCTCCACATAGAGCTTGCCCACCGCCTCCCCCAGGTTGTTGTCCAGTACCCCCAGGGCTCGCTCCCAGAGGGCGCGCTGCTTGGGTGTGCCGCTCAAGGTGGTGCCGAAGAAGGCGAAGTTCTGGGCGTCGGTCTGGCTGTCGAGGTAGGGGGCGAAATCGGTGATGAGCTGCCACTTGAGGTAGGCCTGCCAGTCGCCCATGGGGGTCTGCTTCATCACCTCGTCCAGGGCCGTCAGGTAGCTCGGCTGGCCTATGATGAGGCTCTGCTGGCCGCTCAAGCCGGCCTGATCCAGATAGCTGTTCCAGTCGATGCTGGGGGCGAGGCGCGTGAGCTCGCCGATGGGGGCCTTGTTGTAGTTCTTCTGCCGATCCCGCAGGGTGACGTTGTCCCACTGGATCTGGGCGAGCCGGGTCTCGAGGGCCAGGATGCGCTTGGCCTTGGCCCCCGCATCCGCCTCGCCAAAGCGGCTCAGCATGCCGGCGATATGTTGCTCGTATTTCTGCCGCAGCGACTGGCTGGCGGCATCCTGCTTGAGGTAGTAGTCCCTGTCCGGCAGGCCGAGCCCGGATTGATAGAGGTAGACCGCATAGCTGTCCGGCGCCTTGGCGTCCGCATCTATCCAGAAGCCGAAGGGGGCGCTGCCCCCCAGCTTGCCGGCACGGGCGAAGGCCTGGGCCAGACCCTGCTTGTCATGGATCTGATCGATGTCGCCGAGCAGGGGCAGCAGGGGCGTGGTGCCCCTGGCGTTGCGGGTCTGCTGATCCAGATAGCTTTGGTAGAGGTCGTGGATCTGCTGGGCCGGGGTGCCGGTGGCGGCCTTGCCGTCCAGCCCCTCCACCAGCACCCGCACGTCTGCCAGAGACTTGTCCCGCAGCAGGTAGAAGGCGCCGTCGGCGGGCCTGTCATCCGGGATCTTGGCGGTGGCCAGCCAGTGGCCGTTCACGTAGCGGAAGAAGTCGTCACCGGGCTTGACCCTGGTGTCCATGTTGGCCAGCGCGAGGCCGGAGTGCTTGTCTGCCTGGTCCGGCCCCTGACTGCAACCGGCCAGCAAGGCCAGCCCGATGAGGGCGGCCAGTATGCTTTTCTTATTGTTCATTGTCTTATTCCAATTCGGGTTACTCAGCGTCCCGGCCCAGGTCGGGAGGAGACTCACTCTAGCAGTCGGGTTAGCGCTTGATAAGCCCGACTCTGCTAAGATCGGCCTGGTCGTATAGGGGAAGCCTATGATTTCTCGTGTTTATTCTCGTTTTTGTCAGACTCTGCCCGCGCCGGAAGGTTCCCGGGGCCTGCTGGTAGCCTTCAGCGGCGGGCTCGACTCCACAGTGCTGCTGGTGCTGGCGGCGCGTTTTGCCCAGGAGCAGGGCCTTGCCCTGCGTGCCCTGCACGTCCACCACGGCCTGAGCCCTCATGCCGACGACTGGGTGGCCCATTGTGAAGGGGTGTGCCAGCAACTGGCGGTGCCCCTCATCATCCAGCGGGTGCAACTGCAACGGGGCAACGGCGATAGCCTGGAGGCCCAGGCGCGGGAGGCCCGCTACCAGCGTCTCGCCGCCTGCCTGGGGGAGGGGGAGTGGCTGCTCACCGCCCATCATCAGGACGATCAGCTGGAGACCCTGCTGCTGGCGCTCAAGCGAGGCGCCGGATTGCGGGGGCTGGCGGGCATGGTACCGAACCAGCCCTTTGCCGGCGGCCGCTTGCTGCGCCCGCTGCTCGAGGTGAGCCGGGCCGAGCTGGCGGCGCTGGCCAAGACCCTGCCCTATGGCTGGGTGGAGGATGAGAGCAACCAGGACGTGAGCTACGATCGCAACTTCCTGCGCCAGCAGCTCATTCCCCAGCTCAAGGCGCGCTGGCCCGCCATGGCCCAGACGGCGGCGCGCAGCATGGCCCTGTGCGCCGAGCAGGAGGCCCTGATCAGCGAGCTGGCGGAGGCGGACTGGCAACGGGCCGGGGAGGGGGAGGCGCTGCGCATCGAGGCGCTGCAGCCGCTCTCCCCGGTGCGGCGCAACAACCTGCTGCGCCACTGGATCCGCCGTCAGGGGGGAGATATGCCGTCCAGGGAGCTGCTGGGGCTGCTCTGGCAGGAGGTGGCGCTGGCGCGGGAGGATGCCAACCCCAGGCTGAGCCTGCAGGGGCTGGAGTGCCGCCGCTTTCAGGGAGGACTCCACCTGGTGACGCCCGGCCTTGCCCCCCGTGAGGAGGTGTTGCCCATCCGGGTGGGGGAGACGCTCTGCCTGCCGGACGGACTGGGGGCCTTCAGGCTGCTGTCATCGGATGGGGGGGAAGGGCTGCGCCCGCCACGGGAGGACGAGCCCCTGTCGGTGCGTTTTCAGGTGGCGTCCGGCGTCATGCTCAAGCCGGTGGGACGGGTTGGCAGCCGGCGCCTGAAAAAGCTGCTGCAAGAGTACGGGGTGCCCTCCTGGCAACGGGGGCGTATTCCCATCCTCTATTACGGGGAGCAGGTGGCACTGGTGGCCGGACTCTTCGTCTGCGACGGATTTCTGGCGCCCGAGGGGGGCATCAAGGGAGACTGGCGGCGAGCCGTCACCCCGGCTCTTGACTGAAGGCCGCCGCCGAGGGACTGCCAGGCCGCCCTATTCGGACGGCCCTGTCACGCTGGCCTTCTTGCGGGCGTAGAGGTGGGCATCCGCCGTGGCATAGAGGCGCTGCACGTCCATGCCCGAGTGCCAGCTGGCGGCCCCCAGGCTGCAGCCCACCGAGAAGGCGCTAAGCTCCTTGTGGCTGTGCAGCACATGTTGCAGCCGCAGCCAGACCGGGCGCCAGGCCTCGGGATCGGCGGGTTGCAGCAGCAGGGCGAACTCGTCGCCGCCGAGGCGAAATGCCTGATCCGTGCCGCGAATGCAGCCCTGCAGCAGCTGGGCGAAGCGGCTCAGCACCAGATCCCCCACCGGATGGCCCCAGGTATCATTGACCTGTTTGAAGCGGTCGAGATCCAGCAGCACCAGCACCAGACCGTGGGGCTCCCGGCAGTGTTGCTCCACCGCCCGGCCAATGGCCTCGTCGAAGTAGGAGCGGTTGCCAAGCCCGGTCAGGTGATCGAGCCGCACCTGCTGCTCCAGCCGGCTCAGCCGCAGATAGAGCGGCAGGGGCAGGCAGAACAGCTGGTGATATTGCCCCAGCTGCCGCCGCTGGCCGTCGCTCAGGGGCTGCTCCAGCTCGTATTGCAGCTGTCCGAGCAACTGCTCGTGCTGGCCGCGCAGCTCGAAGCGATAGCTATGCAGCACCTGCCTGGCCTGGGGGGCGTGGGCGATGAGGCTATGGGGCTGACCGCAGTCGAGGTGGAGCGTGTGGATCCGGACAATCTTTGCCACCCGCTCGGCAAAGATTGCCAGCAAGGCGTCAAGATCCCGTTGCCTCAGCAGCTCCTGAAGCTGCTGATAAGTATCCTGCCCGGTCAGCGGCGTGAGCCGCTCCATCTGCTGTACCCACTGCTCTATGCCATGTCCGAAGCCGTTCAAAGACGATGTGTTTTCCACGTTGCAGCCTTACACCTCTCCACTCATTGGGCTGGTTCTTGCAATCCCCGTGCCCAAAATATGTTCGATGGAAAACAAAGGGGCTGGCTAGGCTTAGCAACATGAAATGGGAGGGCAAACAACCCCGTGCGCCGCTGGCCGCACGCCCGCGGCAAGGGCGGTATCCTGCCCCGCAGCGACGAGGGTCGGAGAGTGCCAGGAGCCTGAGGCGCAGCGTCTTAGGGCCATGGGGACAGATAAGAGGGAGGGATGTGTGTACGCCGATGTGTTGATCCTGCTGCTCTCCGCCGTTCTGCTGGTGGCCATCTTCCGACGCCTGGGCCAGCCGGTGATCCTCGCCTATCTGTTCGTCGGCATGCTGCTCGGCCCCCATGGGGCGGCCATCGTCACCGGGCAGGCCATGATGCAGACCATAGGGGAGCTTGGCATCGTCTTCCTGATGTTCTCCCTCGGTCTCGAATTTTCGCTGCCGCGCCTGCTCGCCATGCGCAAGCTGGTGCTGGGGGTCGGCGGCCTGCAGGTGCTGCTCACCTCATTGCTGTTCTTCTGGCTCGGCTGGTGGTGGGGGCTGAGTCTCCCCCAGGCGCTGGTGGTATCCGGCACCCTGGCCCTCTCCTCCACCGCCGTGGTGATCAAGCAGCTCGGGGAGTTGCAGCAACTCCATACCCGGCGTGCCCAGCTCGGGGTGAGCGTCTTGCTGTTTCAGGATCTGGCGGTGGTGCCGCTGCTGGTGATGATCCCCATACTGGCCAGTCCCGAGGTGCAGGGCAGCGCCCTGCTGGCGGAGGTGGCCTGGGCCTCCCTCAAGGGGCTGTTCGCCCTGATCGTCCTGCTCGCGGTGGGAAAGTGGCTGCTGCCCATGGTGTTTCACGAGGTGGCGCGGGCGCGATCCGACGAGCTGTTCGTGCTCAGCACCCTGCTGGTGGCCCTGCTGGCGGCGTCGCTGACCCAGTGGATGGGGCTCTCCATGGCACTCGGGGCCTTCCTGGCCGGCATGATGCTGGGGGAGTCCCACTACCGCCATCAGCTGGAGGTGGACATCAAGCCGTTTCGGGACGTGCTGCTGGGGCTCTTCTTCATCACCATAGGCATGACCATGGAGTGGGCGCTGGTGGCGAACGCCTGGTGGCAGGTGCTGCTCTGCGTGCTCGGGCTCATCCTGTGCAAGTCGCTGCTGGTGTTGCTGGCGGGCCGGCTGATGGGGGAGCGCAAGCGTGATGCCATGGCCGCCGGCATCATGCTGAGCCAGGTCGGCGAGTTCGGCTTCGTGCTGCTGGCGCTGGCGAGCCACCATGGCCTGCTCGGCCACGAGATGGTCTCCCTGCTCATCGGCGTCGGCGTCATCACCATTTCTCTCACCCCCTGGCTGGTGCAGCGGGCCCTGGGGCTGGCCCACTCCCTTACCGATGCGACCCTGCTGTCCCGCGCCGGGGTCGCCCAGTCGGGGCTCAGCAAGCACCAGCATGTCATCATCGCCGGCTTCGGGCGCACCGGGCAGACCTGCGCCCGCTTTCTCAAGCTTGAGGAGATCCCCTTTCTCGCGCTGGATCTCGATCCCGAGCGGGTGAGCGAGGCCAAGCTGGCGGGGGAGCAGGTGGCGTTCGGCGATGCCAGCCGGCGCGACATCCTGCTGGCGGCCGGTCTGATGCGGGCCCGCCTGGTGATCATCACCTTCGACGATCGCAAGCGGGTCGATGCCATGCTGATGCAGATCCGGGCACTGGCGGGGGATCTCAAGGTGCTGGTGCGAACCCGGGACGACAGCTTCCTCGAGCACTACAAGCAGGCCGGGGCATTCGAGGTGATCCCCGAATCCCAGGAGGGGGCCCTGATGCTGGTTTCCCACCTGCTGGTCAACTGCGACATCCCCATAGGTCGGGTGATCCGGCGTATGGAGCACGAGCGCAGCAGTCAGTACCGCTTCCTCCACGGCTTCTACTGGGGGGATCAGAGTGCGGGCAACCTGGAGACGGATCAGTTGCTGGAGCGGCTGCACCCCGTGCTGCTGCACGATCAGGCCTGGGCTGTGGGGCGCCGGGTGCGGGAACTGCCCCTTGGGGAGGTGCGCATCAAGGCGGTGCATCGCGGGGAGCGCAGCCTGGAGCCTAAGGCCGACCTGAGGCTGGTGGCGGGGGATCGGCTGGTACTCTTTGGGACGGCCGTGGCGATGGAGCAGGCGGAGCAGCGCCTGCTGGAGGGGCACTAGGCTGTGCTCTCAACACGCTCAGGGGCCTTGGCCGGGTGGCGGCTCCCCTGGTGGAAGCAAGCCTGTTCAGGCCTCCTCGCGGATCCGCTCTTCGATGTCGAGGAAGGACTCGATGCGCTGGCGCTGATCCAGCGCGTCCTGATACCCCAGCCTTATCAGCTGCTGACAGTAACCCGGGTGAAACATCAGGAAGCTGGCCAGGCTGCTGCTCTCCTGGCCGTTCACCCCCAGCACCCGGAGCAGGCGGCGCAACTGGGTCGGCAGCTTGGGCAGGTAGTCGAGGGCGATAAGATCCAGATCCTGGCTCGGCCTGATGACGCAGGTCTCCACCTGACGCAGCTTCAGGCGGTTACGTTCCCGCGCCGGGATCAGCGACAGGGTCTGGTTGATGCGCCCCAGCCGCTCCAGATCCGAATTGAGGGTGTCGGAGAAGACGGTGTTGAGCAGGTGGCTGGCGATGTTGGAGCTGGTCAGGTGATCCTGACGGGGGGCCGCGCTCCCCTGATGGGGGGAGTCGAGGGTCACCAGCAGGATCCGCTCCGCCCCCAGGTGAATGGCGGGGCTCAAGGGGCTCAGCTGGTGGATGGAGCCGTCACCGTAGAAGCGTTCGCCGATGCGGGTGGCCGGAAAGACGAAGGGCAGGGCCGCCGAGGCCATCAGGTGATCCGAGGTAAGCAGGGTGCGCAGGCCGCGCCGCCTGGCCCGCTCCCAGGGCAGATGCTCGGCCCGCCCCTGGAAGAAGGTGGTGGAGAGGCCGTCGTCATAGTCGGAGGCGGTGATGGCGATGGCCTCCAGACTGCCGTAGAGGATGTTGTCATCGATGCGGTGATAGTCGATGAGCTGATCCAGCAGGCGGCGCAGGGGGGCGTTGTCGAACAGGTGGAAGGCGCGGTTGCTCTGGGGGCTGATGAGACCGGCCGAGCCCTGATACAGGGTGCGCCACAGCAGCTGGCAGGGGCGGAAGTCGAAGATGTGATGGGTCTCGAAACGGCGCCAGACCCACTCCAGCTTGCGCACCCCCAGGTGAAAACAGGAGGCGTAGCACGCCAGTGCCGTGATGTTGAGGGCCCCCGCCGAGGTGCCGCACAAAATGGGGAAGGGGATGCCGAGGTTGCGGGGATAGAGCTCGGCCACTGCCTTGAGTACGCCGACCTGATAGGCGGCGCGAGCACCACCACCGGTGAGCAGAAGAGCTGTATTGGGTCTGGCCATGATGGTGCGCCTTATTGTGATTGCAAGGGCGGGTTGCCACCGCGCAATTTAACTATAAGACGTTGTATCCCGGATAAAAATGGGCCGCCTCATCATTTTTTGAGGCGACCGGTGCGGCGGGATCAGGCCGTGCCCCGGGACTGGGTCAGCTGATCGAAGGCGGCGAAAACGGGGGGGCTTGCCAGGATGCGGCCATGGCCGAGCCCCCGGGTACTCACCAGCCGGGTACGGCCGTCCTCTGCCGCCCGCAACGAGTCTTTATGGGGGGCAAACCTGTCCTCCTCGTCGTGGACGATGAGGGCATGGCCGGCGCGATTGGCGAGCCGGCCGAGGGGATCCACAGTGCTCAAGGGATGCTGGTATTCGTGCTCGATCTCCTTGACCACTGCATCGAACAGCCGGATGGAGTAGCCGGAGCGGGCCACCATGCCATAGAGCTGGGGCACGTAGTCGAGCACGGGGGAGATGAGCAGCAGCGGCAGCGCGTCTAGGGCGGGGTGGCGGCTGCTGAGGGTGACGGCGCCCCCCATGCTGTGGGTGATGACCCCCTGAACCGGGCCGACGCGGGCGAGGATCTCGTCGAAGGCACGCACGAAGCGGGGCAGGTGACCCGTGCTGCCCTCGCTCTGGCCGTGGGCGGGGTGATCATAGGCCAGCGCCGTGAAGCCCTGGGCGGCGATATGGCTCATCAGCGGATAGAACTGGCTGGCACTGCCGGACCAGCCGTGCATCAGTAGCCAGACCGGTCCCTGGCCGAGGCGATAGCTCATCAGGGTGCCCTCACCGGTGTGGATGGCCTGCTGCACCAGCCCGGCGGGGGCGGCGACCTCACGGGTGGGGCGCTGCGGGGTGAGCAGCAACTTGCTGGCGGTGCGTTTGGCGTGGGCCGGGGCCAGCGCGTGGTGCAACCGGGTGCCAAGCCCCAGCAGCAACTTGCTCGGGCTGACGCGGCGGGTGTTGAAATAGATCTTGCTGCTCATGGTCATCCTGTGGTTTTTATGTGCGAACGGTCGTGCTTTTTTATCTGTTTTTAAAAAGAAGAGCCAAAACCTCAGCGCCAGCTGGTCAGCAGATCTTCCACTTCGGGCCAGAAGTGGCGGCCCGGATCCTGACACAAGTCCAGCGCGTTGAACACCTGATCTCCCAGATAGAGGCCATAGAGCCGGTAGACGGCGCGCCAGGGATCCAGGTCCCCGCGCCACTCTCCCTTCTCCTGGCCCTGCACCACCTGGCGAGCCAGGTAGTCGAGCCAGAAGCGCACCAGCTGGCGGGCCGCCTGCTGCACCTCCCCTTCCTGGGCCGAGGTCCAGGCGTCGAGGAACATGCAGCGTCCGGCAAAGCTCTGGTTCCAGGCCAGCCAGGCCCGCAGCAGGGCCAGCAGTTTCTCCTGCTGGGTGCCGTGCTGCTGCTGGCGCACCGGCTGGATCACCCGCTCCCGGAATACCTCGGCGGAATGGGTAAGCACGGCGATCTGCAGGTTGTCGCGAGACTGGAAATGGGCGAACAGGCCGCTCTTGGACATCTCGCACGCACTGGCCAGCGAGCCTATGGTCAGGCTCTCCAGCCCCTGCTGGCTCGCCTGCTCGAACGCTGTCTGCAAAATGTTGTCGCGGGTCAGGCGGCCCTTGCTCATCGCACTCTCCTCTCTGGGTCCTGCAGCATAAAGTACGATCGTGCTAATTGTCGAGCAACAAACCGTCGCTGTGGTGGAGACAAGGGGTTGACTCAGTTGCCCTCGGCGCCGAACGTGCGATGGGTTTGTGGCTACGGCTCAGTTGTCCTTGATGTCCATCTGCTGCAGGGCGATGACCGCCTGGGTGCGATTCTTGACGCCGAGTTTGCGGAAGATGGCGGTGATATGTGCCTTGATGGTGGCCTCGGAGACGTTGAGCTCCCAGGCGATCTGCTTGTTGAGACTGCCGTCCCGCAACATGATCAGCACCTTGTATTGCTGGGGGGTGAGGCTGGCCAGCTTGCTGGCAAAGCCGGGGCCATCCTCGGACTCGGGGTGAAGGGAGATCCCTTCCGGCACCCAGTTATCCCCCCCGATCACCGTATTGAGGGCGCTGACCAGCTCCTTCATGGGAACCGACTTGGGAATGAAGCCCAGGGCCCCGAGGCGCAGTACCTGCTGGATGATGGCGGCATCTTCCGAGGCGGAGACAACTACGATGGGCAGGTCCGGGTACTGGCCGCGCAGATAGGCCAGCCCCTCGAAGCCGTTGGCCCCCGGCATCTTGAGATCGAGCAGCAGCAGATCGACTTCGGGGTGCTCCGCGAGCAGGTGGGTCAGGCTGTCGATGGAGTCGGCCTCCAGCAGCCTGGCCTCGTCGATGGCCATGTGCACCGCTTGATAGAGGGCGCCCCGAAACAGGGGGTGGTCATCTGCGATGACGATGGTAAATTGGCTGTCCATTGCTCACATTTTTGCTAACTGATTGTTTTGAAAAATCAAACTAGCACTGCTCCCCAAGGGGGTCAAACTCGCAGGTGTGCAAATGTGAGGCGACCATGAGATGTCGTGCCCGCGGGGCCGATGCCGGGTCACGAACAACCCCAACGCAGGAGGCAATAAATGGGATCCTTGGTATTGACGGTAGGCACAGGTTCCACCTGGGCGATGCGGGCGTCGCTGGTGCTCGCCATGAGCGGGCTGGAGTGGCAGGAGCAGGTGTTCGATCTGGAGGATGCCAAGGCGTTGGCGCGGCTCAAGCGCACGGCGCCGGCCGGGCTGGTGCCCTGGCTGGATGACGGCGAGCTGCGGATCCACGACTCCCTCGCCATCGCCGAGTATCTTCACGAGCTGTGCCCGGCGCGCCACCTCTATCCGGTGGATAGGGCCGAGCGGGCATTGGCCCGCAGCCTCTGCGCCGAGCTGCACTCGGGCTTTGGCCAGATCCGCAGTCGCTTGCCCTTCTTCCTCGGTGCGCCGACCCAGAGCGAGCCCCCGGTAGAGACCCTGGGGGAGCTGGCCCGGTTGCAGACGCTCTGGTCCCAGGCTCGGGGGCCTTTCTACTTTGAGGAGGCGGGGATCCTTGATGCCTTCTATGCCGTGATGGCCTATCGGCTGGCGAGCTACGGCATAGACTTGCCCGGTCAGGCGGGGGCCTATCAGCAAGCCTTGCTGGCCTGGCCCCTGTGGCAGGAGACCCTGGTCAAGGCGCGGCTGCAGTGGCCGGCCATGGCCCGGCAGCCGGCATGAGGTGAAGGGGCCTGCGCAATGAGAGAGGGGAGCCACTGGCTCCCCTCTCGTTTGTCTGGTGCGGGACCTGTTATGGCTGCCGGCCGGCGAACACCACCACCACCTTGTCCTCCCCCTTCTCTCGCACGAAGCTGTAGGGGGCATCCGAGAGTTTCTGGTGGCTGCCTGCCGCCACCGCCGGATGGGCGGCGCGGAACTGGCCTAGCCTTTGCCAGTGCTTGACCAGCTCGGCCTTCTCGCCGCTCCCCAGCTCCTGCCAGTTCATGTCGGATCGCACGCTCTGATCGAACACGCCGCCATCCTTGGCCAGCCCCCGGCCAGACTCGTCCCCGTAGTAGAGCTGTATGCCCCCCGGCAGCAGCATGAAGCTGTTGGCGACTCTGCGTTGCAGCGGCACGTCCTGATAGTCGCCAAAGAACAGCTTGGTGTCGTGGGAGCTGATGTAGCTCAGCACATTGAACTCGGGATCCTGGTTGATGCGGCTGGCGTAGCTGGCATAGGTCGGCTCGGCGCCGGCCATGCACTGGGCCTGGGGCAGGGCGAACTCCCGCTGATAGTCGAAGTTGATCAGGGAATCGAAGCCGTTCTGGTACCAGAAATCCTTGGCGACCCCGTGATCCCACACCTCGCCCACCATGTAGAAGGGCAGATCGTCGAGGGCCTTGCCCGGGTTGGCGGCCTTCCACTCCTTGAGCGCGGCCGTGCCCGCCTGCTTGAGGCGGGCCCACACCGCGGGCTCCAGGTGCTTGACGGTGTCGGCACGGAAGCCGTCGATGCCGAAGCGGCGCACCCAGTCGGTGTGCCAGGCGATGAGGTAATCGCTCACCGTGGCGTTGGGCAGCGCCTTGGCCCGGGTATCCTGCTTGGCGGCGAGCAGAGGGGGCAGGCCCACCGGCTTGGTGGACTCGGTCAGGAAGTCCGGCAGCCCCGCCACCGAGCCGGTGACGTCGTCGGTACCGGGTTGCGGGTAGCCGGGCAGGCCGGCACGCACCCAGTCAGGGCCCCACCATTTGCTCCACTCGCTCGATTGGTAGTCGATAAACTGGTTGTAGCCATGCCAGTTGAGGCCACCGCTCGGGCGCCACTGGTTCCAGGTGGTCGGCAACTTGCCGCTGTTCTGGGTGAGGTCGGTGAGCCCCAGATCCTGCAAGTCGGCGAGGGTGGCATAGCCTGCATGGTTCATCACCACGTCCAGGATGATCCGCATGCCGCGCTTGTGGGCCTCGTCCATCAGAGTTCTCAGGCTCTCCTCGTCGCCGTAGTTGGGATCAATTTTGGTGAAGTCCAGCGCCCAGTAGCCGTGGTAGGCGTAGAAGGGGAAGTTGCCCTGCTCGCCACCGCCGATGAAGCCGTGCACCTGCTCCACCATGGGGGTGATCCAGATGGCGTTCATGCCGAGGCTCTTGATGTAGTCGAGCTTCTCGGTCAGCCCCTTGAAGTCGCCACCGTGCCAGGTGGCGACCTCGTCCTGACCATCCTTCTGGCGGCCGAAGCTGTGATCGTTGGCGGGATCGCCGTTGTGGAAGCGGTCGGTCAGCAGGAAATAGACGCTCGCCTGATCCCAGCTGAAGGGAGCCGCCTTGGCCGCCTTGACCGGTTCGAGCAGCAGCAGGCCGCCACTCTCCTTGCTCGGGGTCAGGGTCAGCTTGCCCTGTGTGACCACGGCCTCCTGCCTGGAGTAGGCATCCCGAAGCCGGGTGCCGTCGGGCCAGACTCCTTTCAGCGATACCGTCACCGGGCCACCATCCCAGGCGATACAGGGCTCTGTCGGGGGCTGGCGTTTGAACTCGCTCTTCTTGGTCGCCCGCAGCACCTTGAGGCTGGGGGTATCCGGGTTGAAGGTGAACTCGTAGTCCCCCGCCAGCATCACCCTCAGGTTGAAGCTGGCCCCCTTGCTGCACTTGTCCATGGGCTGGGCGGTACCGAAGGGGAGCGGCCTGGCCTCAGGTGGACCGAAGCTGGTGCCGCAGCTGTTGCCCGCATCGGCGATGCGGATCTGGTGGCTGCCCTTGTCCAGCTTGTGGGTCAGGGTGATGGTGCCCTTGTCCAGCGTCAGCGCCTCGGCCACCGGTTTGCCATCCACATAGAGATGCACCTCGGGGGCGGCCAGCGCCTGACCGACGAACAGTGGCGTGGCCAGCAGGGCGAGCCACAGGGAGGAGGGGCGGAGATCGAAACGAGGCGAGGGACGCATAGGCCATTCCTTGAGCTGAGTGGGGTCCGTTGAGGCACTCATTCTAGGGGGCGCAGGGCCGGGGTTGGACCGGTAAAACACCGATTTGTGACGTCAGTTCAAATGGTTACGTTTTCAAGAATGGAAAAGTGTGAAGCGGGTGTCGCGGCCATAAAAAATGCCGGTCGATGGACCGGCATGTTCAGGTGGTGCTGTTCGTTCGTCAGACGGTAAAGAACTTGAAGTTGACGAAGGCCACCGCGATGAAGGAGGCGACCATGCCGCTGATGCAGAGCACCGCAGGGCGGATGGCGGGCCAGCGATGGGCCAGCAAGATGATGGCCAGCAGGGTCGGGTAGAGGCCGAACATGTAGCGCGGCATGGCGTTGAGCCCTGTCATCAGCGGTATGGTGCAGCAGATGAACATCAGGGTCGCCTCGGCCCAGCGCTTCTGGCTGAACAGGTAGCCGTTCAGGCACCAGCCGAAGATCACCATGATGGAGAGGTAGGCCTTGCGACCGCCCAGCTCGAAGCCGCTCAGCCACCAGTCCAGGGGGCTGTCCATGTAGCGGCCCCAGGCGACCTGGATGTGCTTGAAGGCGAGCGCATCCCCGGTCAGGTGATAGAGGTAGACCATGTAGGAGAAGAGGCCGAGGGGGATGAGCCAGAGGGTGAACACCACCTTGAAGGCCCGCTCGGTGAAGCGGAAGAACTCGCGCCAGCCATAGGCCTGCAGCGCCAGGATCAGCACGGGGAACACCATCATGACCCCCAGGTTGCGGGTCCCGGAGATGAAGATGCCGAGGAAGGCGACCATCAGCCACTGCTCGCGGTAGGCGAACAGGAACATGCCCAGCATCAGCGCCATGAACATGGGTTCCGTGTAGCCGGAGACGAAGTAGGCGGAGAAGGGGGAGAAGGCCAGCAGCCAGACCCCGAAACGGGCTGTCTCATCCCCCAGCTTGAGCTGGCGCAGCACCAGCAGCATCAGCGGCAGGCTGATGAAGAAGGCGATGTTGGCCACCAGCATCAGGCCGATCAGGCTCTCCATGTTGAGCAGGCTGGAGAGCCCGCCGGCGAGCATGGGGTAGAGCGGCATGAAGGCCCAGTTCGCCGCGTTGCCCTTGCTCAGCCAGCGCGGGTAGAGGTCGTAGCCGTTCTCTATGATGCGCTGGAACCAGACGCAGTCGAACTGGCAGTAGGCTTGCAGAGGGCCAATGTCGGGGGCGCCGTAGAGCTGGACACCGAAATAGCCCATGCCGTACAGGGCCACCCGGCTCAGTACGAAGGCGGCGATGATCATCAGCCAGTCGCGGCTGCTGATGCGCAGTGACGGGCGATAGGGGAGTGCATCCCCGGCGAGGGGAGGAGTATTGGTCATGTCATTCATCAGGCAAAAACCCAGACGCGAGAGAGTATGTAGGTGAGTACGGTAACGGTCAGGGTGGCAATCACCACCGGCAGCAGTCCGGAGAGACCCGCAAACAGCAGGCCGCTCAGGATGAGGTTACGCACCGCCAGGGAGAAGAGGGCGACCAGCAGAAACTTGCTGGCGGCACCTTGCTTCTGGAAGGTGATGTAGCGATGGCCGAAAAACGAGAACCAGAACGCGATGGCAAAGGCCAGGGTCGTGACCAGATGTTCCGAGATGGCGGGCCAGGTGTGGAACAGGGCGATGGAGGTGCCCAGATCGACGAGGGTGGCACCCCCGCCGACAAAACCGAAGCGAACCAGCCGCCAGAATTCCTCGCGGGAGATCATTGGGACGCCGGCTCCTGCTTGTCCGCATCCTGCGCCTCTTCACTTTGGGTTGCCGCCACATCCGGCTGCTTGCCCGCGTCCTGCTGGGCATACTGGCCGTAGATCCCCTCGATGAGGTAGACGGGGCGCTGCTTCACTTCCACGAACATGCGACCTATGTACTCGCCTATGATGCCCAGCGACAGCAGCTGAATGCCGCCGAGGAACAGCATCACCGACATCAGGGAGGCGTAGCCCGGCACGTCGATGCCGAAGAAGAGCACCTGGGTGATGATCTTGAGGATATAGAGGAAGGCGATGAAGGAGACACCGACCCCCACGTAGCTCCAGACCCGCAGCGGCCAGCTGGAGAAGCTCATCAGGCCGTCGAGGGCGAAGTTCCACAGCTTCCAGTAGTTGAACTTGGTCTCGCCAGCGTGGCGGGCGGGACGCTCGTAGGGGACACCGACAGCACGGAAACCGGCCCAGGCGAAGAGCCCCTTCATGAAGCGGTTGCGCTCCGGCAGTTGCTTGAGGGCCTCGACCACCTTGCGATCGATGAGTCGGAAGTCACCGGCGTTCTCCGGCAGCTTGGTGCTGGTGGAGAGGGCGTTGAAGAAGCGGTAGAAGCCGCCGGCGGTGAGGCGCTTCATCGGGGTGTCGGCGCTGCGATCGACCCGGATGCCGTAGACGGTGTCGTAGTCACCTGTCTGCCACAGCTTGACGAACTCCAGGATGAGGGAGGGGGGATCTTGCAGATCCACGTCCATGGGGACCATGGCATCGCCCTTGGCCTGATGCAGGCCTGCGGTCATGGCCGCTTCCTTGCCGAAGTTGCGGGCCAGGTTGACCAGGGTCACGCGCGGGTCGCGGGCGATGGCCTGCTCGACCACTTCGCGGGTACGGTCGCGGCTGCCGTCGTTGACGAACACGATTTCAAGCCGGTCTTTGAGGGGGGCCAGTTCGGCATCTATCGCGCTGATGAAGGCGTCTATGCTCTCTTCCTCGTTGTAAACGGGCACGACCAGAGAGAGTCGAAAATCGGCACGGGACATGGGAACTTCCTTATTGAAAGAATTATTTTATAAGACTGCTGGGATCTTCAGCTTCACTGAGCGACGGTCAGACGTACCGACTGGACGTTGAGCGGTGTCGGAGCGGAGAGCGCCAGGAAGTTGGGATGCTTGGGATCGGCCGTCAGGGAGTCGCCCGGCAGGTTGAGCCGGATCTCGTTGATGCCTGCCTTGGCCAGCTTGACCGTGGTAGTGAAATCATGACCCAGGGCCACCTTGAGCAGGGTGCCTGCTTCCGGGCTGTTGATCCTGGCCTGGATGGTGAGCTGCTCAGGTTGCGCCTGCTGCTTGGGCAGCACGAAATAGAGGCCTCCCTTGCCACTGAGCTGGGTGCCTTCGGCACTGGGCTTCTTGGCCCAGCCTTCGCTCGAGAGGAAGCGGCTCGGTTTGGTCAGGTTGAGCTCGTTGCCCGGCTGGTAAGTCATGCTGGAGTTGTGCTCCCAGAAGCGGGTCTTGCCTTCCAGGTAATAGAGCTTGTAAGCCAGGCTCACGTTGGGGTGAGCGGCCAGGTAGAGGGTGTAAAGGTAAAAACCGCTCAATGCCAGTATGGCAGCCAGAAAACCGAACTTTTTGTAGGTCATATTACTCACTCGACGCCCGACGGATAGGTAGGCTGGATTCGCGCATATGCTAATCCAATTGCAAAAAAAGCATAGTGGATCACAAAAATAAATTTGCTCACATATTAACCCCCAATGCCCCTGCAGACCAAGGGACTTTGGGGTCGTGCGCATCCTGCCTTTGCGGTGGGCTTGCAGCGTGGCCTGGGGCCCTGTCCTGCCCATGGCTTCATCAGGCAAATGGCTGATATTGCGCATTGCTGTGGCAGGATCTGTCGCCATTTCGCTTCGGCAGAATTAAGATGGGCCGTCCCGCCGTCAAGGATGACTCATGAGACTGCTCGTTCTGTGCCTGCTCTGCTGCTTGCCCCTCCACTCGCTGTTGGCCCAACCGCTCTGTACTGCTCCCCTGCGCGTCGGTTTCGACGACTGGCCCCCTTATCACTATTACCAGCAGGAGAACGGCCACCGGGAGCTGCGCGGCTTCGCGGTCGACTATCTCAACGCCGTCTCGGCCAGGCTGGGCTGTCGTCTCGTCTATCTGGAGCGTCCCTGGAAGCGGGGGCTGCACGATCTGGAGCAGGGCCGGCTGGACATCGCCATGGAAGCCTATTTCGTTGAAGACAGGGCGCGCTATGCCTGGTTCTCCAACGCCTACAACCCGGGGCGCACGGCACTCTGGGTGCGCAAGTCCGGTGACAAGGGGGAGCAGGATCTGGCGAGCTGGCTGGCCAGGGGCAACAGGCTGGGGGTGACCAGGGACTACAACTATGGCCCCGAGATAGCCCGTCTGCTGCAGCGCTACCGCGCCCAGGTGAGCGAGGTCAATGACGTGCAAAACTATCGCAAGCTGCAACTGGGACGGATAGACGGATTTCTTGGGGATATTCTGGCCACCCCCTGGGGTCTGAAGAGAGAGGGGCTGGCAGAGGAGGTCGTCCCCCATATCATGGGGGTCTATGAGACGCCGACCTTCTTCATGCTGAGCAAGAAGACCTTGTCGGGGGAGTTTGTGCGGCGTTTCAACCAGGCGCTCGAGGCCGTTGGCAAGAGCGAGGAGCATGCGCTCATCTGGCGCCGTTACCTGCCCGCCCGCTAGCAAAGTCGCCAGCATTCACGCATCATGGGCACCTGACCGTGGCGCCTGACAGGCCGAAGTGAACCGATATGAGGTAAGCGTGGTAAGAAGCATGGGTAAGAAGTATTGGTTGGCATTGGCAAACCTGATCTGGCTGGGCTGCTGGCCGGCGGGCATGGTCCACGCCAGCACAGAACAGATGGTGGTGGCCAGTCCCAGCATCCAGCATGACTGGTATCAGAACAGCACCGCAGAGCAGGCGCGCCATGAGCTCGAACTGCAGCTGCAGGAGGCGGTGCTTGCCCAGCTGCACCCGGATTTCTACCGGCTCTGGCAGCAGTTGCAGAAGACCCCGGCCGACAGGCGTGGTGCCCTCTATGACGAAGCCTTCGGCAAGCTGGCGCGTTTCCAGCAAGCCTGGCGCGCCATGGACCTGGTCGCCCGCGAGCAGATGCAGACCCTCAAGCTGGACCTGACCAAGCCCCTGGCCCACGAGCCCTTGGGTGACAACCTGCTGGATCAGGTCAAGCAGCTCAGGCCCCAGGTCGCCGAATACGAGGCCGTGCGCGACGAAGTGCGCAAGCTGCTGGCCATGCCCATGGCCAAGCATTGGCCGACCCTGGACATGCCGACCCTGCGAGCCGGGGAGAGCGCCACCGAGCTGGGGCAGATCCGCTCCATCCTCAACGAGTTGGGGGATGGTGCCCCCACCCATCAGGACAGCCTCTACGACGCGGACACCGAGCAGGCCATCAAGCAGTTCCAGCGCCGCCACGGCCTGACCGCAGACGGCATCATAGGTCGCCAGACCCGCTCCTGGCTCAATACCGGGCCGCAAGTGCGTGCCAGCCTGCTGCTGCGCAACCTGTGGCGACGGGATCTGGTGGATCACCTCGCCGGTCGCTATGTGCTGGTCAACATCCCGGATTACCGCCTGAGCGTGGTGGAGTCCGGCAGCGAGGTCTTCACCAGTCGGGTCATCGTCGGCAAGGAGCAGCGGGCCACCCCCATCCTCGCCAGCGAAATTCGTTCCATAGTGCTCAACCCCGCCTGGCATGTGCCGCGCTCCATCCTGAGCAAGGACATTCTGCCCAAGCTGGGTCGGGATCCCGCCTATCTGGACCGCGAGCAGTTCGAGGTGATCGACGGCGAGGGCAACCCGGTGCAGTTCAGCGAGGATGGCTGGCACCATGCGCTGGCGTCCGGCTTCCCTTATCGGTTGCGGCAAAAGCCGGGGGATCACAATGCCCTGGGGCGCTACAAGTTCTATCTGCCGAACAACGACGCCATCTACCTGCACTCGACGCCGCGCAAGGCCCTGTTCGAGCAGGGGGCGCGCGCCTTCAGCTCCGGCTGCATCCGGGTCGAGCACGCGGACGATCTGGCCGAGCTGCTGCTCGCGGACTCCCGCTATCAGCCGGACAAGGTCGCCAGCATATTGAAAGAGACCCAGACCAAGTGGCTGCCGTTGACCACCCCTATCCCTGTCTTCACCGTCTACTGGAGCAGCTGGATCGACGAAGAGGGGCGCCAGCAACTGCGCAATGACATTTACGGATTCGATCGAGTGAGCTTCCAGAGCCGCTTGCTGTGATCCCCGCCACAGAGTGAAGAGCCCGGCTCATGCCGGGCTTTTTCATGGGCGCTTGCGGTTTGACATGACTTTTACGGGCGGGTAGTTTCGGCCTCTGTATCATTTTCATTCACCACTGTTACTTCACTCTGGAATGGACGGACAACGGATGCTGGAACAAGAGATAAGCCGACGCCGTCTGCTGCTGGGGGCCGGTTGCCTGATGGGGGCCAGCCTGCTGTCGTTCCCGGCCGCGGCTAGCCGCAGCACGACAGGGCGTGAACTCAGCTTCTTCAACCTCAATACCGGCGAGCGGGTCAACGCCAGCTATTGGGAGAATGGCCGTTATCTGAACGATGGCCTGGCGGAGCTCAACCATATCTTCCGCGACTATCGCCGCAACGAAGTGTTCAACATCGACAGGAAGCTGTTCGATCAACTGTTTCTGCTGCAGCACAAGCTGGGCCGCAAGGGGGAAATTCAGCTCATCTCGGGCTATCGCTCCCCGGCCACCAATCGCCAGAAGCGCCAGCGCAGCCGTGGGGTCGCCAAACACAGCTACCACACCCTGGGGCAGGCGGTGGATGTGCGCATCCCCGGCGTGCAGCTGGCGCACCTGCGCAAGGCGGCCCTGAACCTCAAGGTCGGCGGCGTGGGTTACTACCCCTCCGACAACTTCGTTCACCTCGATACCGGGCCGGTACGGAGCTGGTAACGGGTTGGCACAGGGTGGCCCCGAGCTGCTAGGCTCTGGACACTATCCAGAGGAGAGACAGATGAAGCATATTTTGCTTGGCGGGCTGATCGCCCTGCTGCTGACCGGGTGCAGCAAGCTGAACCGGGAAAACTACGACAAGCTGAAGATGGGGATCAGCTATGCCGAGGCGAGCGCCATCTTGGGCAAGGCGGAGCGTTGCGACGATGCGCTCGGCACCACCAGTTGTGTCTGGGGCGGGGACGGCAAGAACATCAAGATCCGTTTCATCGCCGACAAGGCCACCTTCTTCAGTTCGGAAGGGATCAACTGAGTCAGTTTTTCACTGTCATCAGCAACAAAAAAGCGCCATCTGGCGCTTTTTTGTTGCGTGCAATCCAGCCAATCTGGCCAGAAACTGGCGCGCTCAATGGGTGGCGTACTGGTAATTGAAGGTGGGGAGTCCCCACTTGAAGCGCACCGCCAGCAGCCGCAGTACGAAGCCGATGCCGATGGCCCCGAAGGCGGCCCAGTCATTGGGCAGGCCCTGATCCAGTGCGAAGCAGTAGAGGGCGGCCGTCACCAGGGAGACGGCGGCGTAGAGCTCGCGCTTGAACACCAGCGGGATGCGCTGGCACAGGAGATCCCGCAGCACGCCGCCAAAGACGCCTGTCACCACCGCCATGATGCAGGCGATGCCGGCCCCGTGTCCCATCTCGAGCGCCCGGGCGGCGCCAAAGATGGAGAAGACCACCAACCCCAGGGCATCGAGCGCCAGGAACAGCTTGCCGAGATAGCGCATCAGCGGGGCAGAGATGACCCCCACCATGGCAGCCCCCGCTACCAGCACCACGTATTCGGGGTGCTCCACCCAGAGCAGGGGATAGTGGCCCAGCAGTACATCCCGGATGGTACCTCCCCCTATGGCCGTCGCCGAGGCGATGATGACGACACCAAACAGATCCATCCGCCGCCGGCCCGCCGCCAGCGCGCCAGTCATCCCTTCGGCCACCAGGCCGAGCAAGAAGAGTGCATGTAACATGAGTTATCCCAGGGTGCGAGAAAGGCCCGCATCCTAACAAGCCTGGTCTGGCACGACAAGCACTCTCACCTTTGCATTAGATTAAGTAATGAAAAGGGGGCCTGTGCCCCCGTTTTTGGTTATGGCTGCGTGGCTCAGCGGCGGAGCTGCTCGCTGCGATACTGATCCACCCACATGGCGGTGGCGCCACAGATGGCCACCGGCATCACGAACAGATTGACCACGGGAATGGCGGAGAAGAGGGTGACCAGGGCACCGAAGCTCAGGCACTTGCCGCGGCGCTGCTTCAAGGCATCGCGCATGGTGATGAAGTCGATCTTGTGGTTGTCGAACGGGTAGTCCACATACTGGATCGCCATCATCCAGGCGCTGAACAGGAACCAGAGCACGGGAGCCAGGGTCTGGCCCACCACCGGAATGAGGAACAGGATCAGGCAGCCGATGGCCTTGGGCAGATAGTACTTCAGCTTGGTCCATTCGCGGCTGAAGGTGCGCGGCACGTCCTTGACCACATCCAGCATGCCGGTGTCGCTCACCGCCTCGCCGGTGAGGATCTGCTCCACCTTCTCCGCCAGCAGGCCGTTGAAGGGGGCCGCTATCCAGTTGATCACCGAGCTGAAGATGAAAGAGAACACCACCAGTATGGTGATGAGGGCGATGGGCCACAGCAGGTAGTCGAGCCAGGAGAGCCAGGCCGGGATCTGCTGGTGCAGCCAGGCGAACAGGCCGTCGAGTTGCAGCAACAGGGCATAGAAGGCGCCGGCGAACAGCACGAAGTTGACCAGCAAGGGGATAAGCACGAAGGTGCGGATGCCCGGCTGGCGGATGAGGGAGAAGCCGCGCAGGAAGTAGTCTGCACCGCTGACCGAATCTTTGACCATGTGAGGAGATTGGCTCATCTGAGATCCATCAATGAAGGGGTAGGGTGCCAGCATATTACAAACAAGCCTCCAATTTGGTAAAGTCGCCTGCCCGCCTCCTCTTTATTTCGCTACCCACATAGGCCGCCATGCGTCTGAAACTGATCAAACTCGCCGGCTTCAAGTCGTTCGTCGAGCCGACCCGCATCGAACTGTCGGCCGACATGACCGCCGTGGTGGGCCCCAACGGCTGTGGCAAATCCAACGTCATCGACGCCGTGCGCTGGGTGCTGGGGGAGAGCTCGGCCCGCCACCTGCGCGGCGAGAACATGACGGACGTCATCTTCAACGGCTCCATCAACCGCAGTCCCCATGGCCGTGCCTCGGTGGAGCTGGTGTTCGACAATCCCCACAACCGGATGCCCGGTGAATTTGGCCGTTATACCGAGATCTCGGTGCGCCGCGAGGTGTTGCGAGACGGCTCCAACCACTACCAGATCAACGGCCAGAAGTGCCGCCGCAAGGACGTGACCGATCTCTTCCTCGGCACCGGCCTGGGCCCGCGCAGCTACGCCATCATAGAGCAGGGCACCGTCAGCCGGCTGGTGGAGTCGCGCCCGGCGGACCTCAAGCTCTTCATGGAGGAGGCGGCGGGGGTCTCCCGCTACAAGGAGCGGCGCCGGGAGACGGAGCAGCGCATCCGCCACACCCAGGAGAACCTGGAGCGCCTCGGCGACATTCGTGGCGAGCTGGGCTCCCGCCTCGAGCACCTCAAATCCCAGGCCGAAACCGCCGAGCGCTACAAGCAGCTCAAGGGCCGCTCGCGCGCCGCAAGGGCCGAACTCATCGGCTCCGAGCTGTGGGCGCTGGAGACCCGCCTCGGCGAGGCCAAGAGCGAGCTGGTCCAGGCCGAGCAGGCGCTGGCGGCGCTCGATGCCAAGCGTACCCAGGATGAGGGGCGCCACGTCACCCTGTCGGTGGCCCGCCAGGAGGCCCAGGCCGAGCAGGCGAGTCGCCAGCAGCAGATCTTCCTCGGCGGCCAGGCCATCGCCCGCCTCGAGCAACAGCAGCTTCACCAGACCGAGCTCGGTCGCGACTGGCAGGTGCGGCGTCAGGCCCTCGGCGAGCGCATCGACGGCATCAAGGCCCAGCTGGCCAGCCAGCAGGAGCAGCAGGCCGAGGGCGTCCTCCAGGGAGAGGTGGAGTCGGCGCGCCTCGAGCAGTGTGAGCAGTTACTCGCCGATCAGCAGGCCGTTCGCCTCGCGGCCGGCGAGCGGCTGGAGCTGGCCCGCCAACGCCAGCAGCAGTGGCAGCAGCAGCTCGGCCAGGCACAGGGCAGGCTCAACCAGACCCGCACCCAGGTGAATGGCCTGCAGGAGCTGCAGGCCAAGACCCGGCTGGCGCGACTCAAGCTGGCGGATGAACAGGCCGGCCCCCTCGGCGGGGAAGGTGAGAGTCTGCAACCCGCGCTGGATGCCCTGTCGGCCGAGCTGGCGCTCTCCCGGGCCCGCCACGGGGAGCTGGAGGCGCAATGGCAGGCCAGCGTGGCCAGCCACGAGGCTCTCAAGGGAGAGCGGGATCGGCAGGGCGGCCTGCTGCGCGAGCTCGGCGCCCGCCTCACCACTCTTAATCAGATGCTGGGGGAGCAGATGCTGGGCGCCACCCTGGCGGATCGGCTGCAGGTCGCCCCCGAGTGGGCCCAGGCGCTGGACAAGGTGCTCGGGCGCTGGCTCACCGCCCAGCCGGGGGACCAATGCAACCTCGAGCAGGGCGGGCTCTGGATAGGCCCGGCACACCCTGCGGTGCCCGGCACCCTGGCGGCCCGGCTCGAGGGGGATCACATCCCCGCCTTCCTCAACGTCATCTGGCTGGCCGATGACAGGGAAGCTGCCTTGGCCCGCCAGTCATCCCTCTTGGCCGGTGAGTCTGTGCTGACCCCGGCGGGGGAGTGGTTTGGCCCGAACTGGGCCGATCTCGGCCAGGGTGGCGCCCTCGGCACCCTGGCGCTGCTCGGTGAACGTGAGCGGTTACACACCGAACTGACCGCAGGGGAGCAGGCGCTGGTTCGGCTGGATGCCCAGTTGAAGGCAGCAGATGCCGATCGTGCCCATTTGCACAGCGCCTGTGAGGCGAGCCAGCGCACCCTGCGCGAGCAGGAGCAGCAATGGCAGCAACTGCGGGAAGCCTGGAGCCTGCAGCAGGGTCAGCGTCAGGAGCGGCTGCTGCGCCTCGGCCAGCTTGGGGAAGAGTTGATCCGGCTGGACAAGGAGCAGGCCGAGGAGGCCGAGCGACTGGCTGCGGCCCAGCAGCGGCTCGAGCTGGAAGAGGCGCACCTTGCCGAGCTGCAGGAGCAAGGAGAGCCCCTTGCCGAGGCACTCTTGCTGGCCCAGGAAGGGGTCACAGGTGCCGAGCGGGCGCTGGAGGAGGCGCGTGCGCGCCGGGAGCAGCAGCAGGCCAGCTGCCAGCGCTGGCAACTGGCGCAGCAAAATCTGGCGCAGTTCATCGCCCTGCGCGAGCAGGAGCTGGCCCGGCTCGGGCTGGAACTGGCCGAGCTCAAGGGACCGGACGCCCAGGCGGTGCAGGACATCTCGCCCCTGCTGGCGGAGCAACGCAACCTGGAGGCGCAGCAGCTGGCCTGCCATCAGCGGCTCGCCGAGCTAGAGCGTCAGCTGACCGAGCTGGAGCAAGCCAGAAGCGCCGACCACAAGCAGCTGGTGACCCTGCAGGAGAAGCTGGCTCAGCTCAGACTGGAGCGGGAGCGCAACCTGACTCGGCGACAGGGGCTGCACGAGCAGTTCGAAGAGCTGGGAGTGCGCCTGGTGGATCTCGATCAGGCCGTGCTGATCGCCGCCGATCGCGGCAAGTTGCGCCAGGAGATCCAGACCCTGGAGACACAGGTGGAGGCACTTGGCGCCATCAACCTGGCGGCGCTGGAGGAGTATGAAGAGGCGAAAACCCGCGCAAGCTACCTGGAAAACCAGTGCCAGGATCTGGAGCAGGCGCTGGAAACCTTGAGCCAAGCCATTAAAAGAATTGATAAAGAAACACAAATACGCTTCCGCGACACTTTCGATAAGGTCAACGAAGATTTAAAATCCCTGTTCCCGAAAGTGTTCGGGGGGGGCAGTGCCTGGCTTGAGCTGACCTCGGACGATCTTTTGGAAGCCGGAGTGAGCATCATGGCAAGACCTCCGGGCAAGAAGAATGCTACCATTGCCCTGCTTTCCGGGGGGGAGAAGGCGCTAACCGCCCTTGCGCTGGTTTTTGCCATCTTCAGACTCAATCCAGCACCCTTCTGTCTGCTGGATGAGGTGGATGCACCGCTCGATGAAGTGAACGTGGGTCGCTTCTGTTCTCTTGTCAAAGAGATGTCGAGCACAGTACAGTTCGTTTACATCAGTCATAATAAGGTCTCCATGGAGATGGCCGAGCAGCTGATAGGCGTCACGATGCAAGAGCCCGGGGTTTCTCGCATCGTGTCGGTTGACATCGGTGAAGCCGTCGCTTTGGCTGAGCAAAACTAGAAAGAGAAGCAGCTAATGCAGGAATTGCGTTACATCTTGGTTGCCCTGGGCGGTATTGCCATTGCGGCATTGCTCATTCACGGGTTGTGGAGCAACAGAAAGAACCGTCAGGCACCGATCAAGGAAAAACCCCTGGGTCGGATGGAATCCAAGTCACGGGATCGTGACAGCGATGCGTTTGACAGCGATGGCATTGGCCAGGTGCGCGTGGTCAGCGGCGGCCGTCGTGCCGAGCCCAAGCTGCGCAGCGACGAGGCCCATCAGCCGGAACCCCGCCGTGCCGCCACAGTGCCCGCCTTCGATGACGACGAGGATGACGAGCTGCCGCCGCCCGTGGTTCGCAAGCCAGCCCCTCGTCCGGTGACGCCGCCGCCCGTCTATGAAGAAGAAGACGAGTATGAGGAGCCGAGCGCCGAGCCTGTCGAAGAGGTGCCTGCCGCGCCGGTACGCAAGCCTGCCCAGGTGATCCGCCGTACCCCGGTGCACCGCTCCCGCCCCCAGCGCGAACCCATGATGCAGCCATTGGACGACGAGCCGCTGGTGGAGCCGGCTTACGCCCAGGCGCCGACCTTCGGTGCCCGCGAGCCCGCGCCGCAGCAGCAAGCCCGCTATGCCCAGCCCGTGTCTGCGTATGAAGAGCCCGATTATGATGACGAGCCCGCCTACGAAGAGCCGGTCCAGGTGGCCGAGCCCGTCCAGGAGCTGCCGCCGGTCGAGAAGATCTGGCAGGACGTCTATGTCATCAACCTGATGGCCCGTCCTGGCCACGATCTGCAAGGGGCTACCCTGCTCTCCTCCCTGCTGGCGCTGGGCTTCAAGTTTGGCGAGATGGATATCTTCCACCGCC
This sequence comes from Aeromonas sp. DSM 116730, assembly GCF_046581335.1. Classification (NCBI taxonomy): domain Bacteria; kingdom Pseudomonadati; phylum Pseudomonadota; class Gammaproteobacteria; order Aeromonadales; family Aeromonadaceae; genus Aeromonas; species Aeromonas sp. DSM 116730. The sequence continues at coordinate 1,181,063 of NZ_CP144265.1, forward strand.
ATGAAGATCTCAACGGCAAGGGTGAAGTGCTCTTCTCCATGATCAACATGGTCAAGCCGGGTACCTTCAACCCCTATCGCATGGAGCAGTTCAGCACCCCGGGTGTGTCCCTCTTCATGCAACTGCCCCTGCGCAGCAACGCGGCCTTTGCGTTCGAGCACATGTTGCAGGCGGCGGATCAGCTGGCGAGCGATCTCGATGCCATGCTGACCGATGCCTCGCGCAGCCCGCTGAGCGACGACGACATTGCCCGTTATCGCCATGAGCTGGCGGCCTACGAGGCCAGCCGCGACTAAGGCAGCCTGCGGTCGATTGAGAATAACAATGCGGTACCCAGGTACCGCATTTTTGTTTGTGTATCTGTTAACTAAATTACGAGATATACCAATGAGTAATACGTATTCCCGTCATCGTGAGTTAAGCCGACGGCTTACTCTTTATGGTTATCAATACCATACGCTCAACGAACCAACGATCCCTGATATTGAATATGATCGTCTAATGCGAGAGCTAATTGATATAGAAAGACAACAACCAGCTCTGCGAACTTCTATGTCACCGAGCCAGCGTGTTGGTAGTCCCCCATCGACGGAATTCCGACAAGTTCAGCATGAAATCCCTATGCTTAGCTTGGATAATGTTTTTAATAATGAAGATCTTGCTGACTTTGTCCATCGAATTGAAGGACGTTTACGGTCTAGTCGTGAGTTAACATTCTGTTGTGAACCTAAGTTGGATGGGCTTGCGGTTAGTCTGCTCTATGAGAATGGGATACTGGTTCAGGCTGCGACTCGTGGGGATGGACGAGTTGGGGAGAACATTACTGATAATGTGAGAACGATTAGATCTGTTCCCTTGGCTCTCCAGGGGGAGGATTGGCCTCAACGTTTGGAAGTTCGTGGTGAAGCTTTCATGAAAAAGAAGGACTTCAATGATCTGAACGAACGGGCTTTAGCTACAGGTGAGAAAGTTTTTGCTAACCCACGTAATGCTGCAGCTGGCAGTCTAAGACAATTGGATTCTCGTATTACATCTCGTCGCCGTTTGAGCTTCTACGCCTATGGCGTGGGTGTGGGCGGCGACGAGCTGGGGAACTCCCACTTCGCTCGCCTCAACCAGCTCAAGGCCTGGGGGTTGCCGCTCAGTCCCGAGGTGAAGCTCAAGGAGGGGGCGGCCGGTTGCCAGGCCTTCCACGACGACATCCTGGCCCGCCGCAGCGAGCTGCCCTACGAGATCGATGGCGTGGTTTACAAGGTGGACGACATAGCACTGCAGCAGGAGCTGGGCTTCGTGGCCCGGGCCCCTCGCTGGGCCACGGCTCACAAGTTCCCGGCAGAAGAGGAGATGACCCTGCTGGAGAACGTCGAGTTCCAGGTGGGCCGTACCGGCGCCGTGACCCCGGTGGCCAAGCTTAAACCGGTGTTTGTCGGCGGCGTCACCGTCTCCAATGCCACCCTGCACAATGCCGACGAGATTGAACGCCTCGGCGTCATGATCGGCGACACCGTGATAGTGCGCCGGGCGGGGGATGTGATCCCGCAGATAGTGGCCGTGGTAGAGGCCCAGCGCCCCACGGATGCTCGCGCGATCCTCTTCCCCACCCAGTGCCCTGTGTGCGGCTCGGCGGTGGAGCGGCTGGATGGGGAGGCGGTGACCCGCTGCTCCGGCGGCCTGTTTTGCGAGGCCCAGCGCAAGGAGGCGATCAAGCACTTCGCCGCTCGCCGCGCCATGGATGTGGATGGCCTCGGTGACAAGATAGTGGAGCAGCTGGTGGACAAGGGGCTGGTGAAGACACCGGCGGATCTGTTCAGCCTCAACCCCATCCAGCTGGCGGGTCTCGAGCGGATGGGGCAAAAATCTGCCCTCAATCTGGTGGCGGCCATCGACAAGGCCCGCAGCACCACCTTGCCCCGCTTCCTGTTTGCCTTGGGCATTCGCGAGGTGGGGGAGGCGACCGCCCTCAATCTCGCCAACCACTTCCTCACCCTGGATGCCCTGCGTGCCGCCTCGGTGGAGCAGTTGCTCGAGGTGGCCGACGTGGGCGACATAGTGGCCAAGCATGTCTACTACTTCCTGCGCCAGCCTCACAACATCGAAGTGCTGGAGGCCCTGCTGGCGGCCGGTATCCACTGGCCGGCCATCGAGAAGAAGGAGGCAAGCGATCAGCCCTTCGCCGGCAAGACCTTCGTGCTGACCGGTACCCTCACCACCCTGTCGCGCAACGATGCCAAGGCGGCGCTGCAGGCCCTGGGGGCCAAGGTGGCGGGCTCGGTGTCGGCCAAGACGGATGTGCTGGTGGCAGGGGAAGCCGCCGGCTCCAAGCTTGCCAAGGCGCAGGAGCTCGGCATCACCGTCTGGACCGAAGCCGAGTTGCAGGCGGCACTCCAGCCCTGAGTCGGCAGGCGCACAATAAAACAGACCCGGCCATCTGGCCGGGTCTGTCGTTTTCGGGCTCAGTCGACATAGGTTACCCGCCCCTGCCATCTTGATGGTGCCTCAAGCTGCCAGCGTGCCAGCTCGCTCTTGCTGAACAGGTATTCGCCACGCTGGGCGGCGCGGGGTGAAAGAGCCTGTGGCGCCGTGCCCGCCAGTATGGCATTGGCCAGCTCGGCCGCCTTCTCCCCCTGGGTGTGGCCATCGAGCACCAGGCCGCCTATGGTGCGGTGCGGCCCCACTGCAAACTCCCAGAAACCGAACAGGGGCACAGGGCTGTTGGCGCTGGTCCAGGCCAGCACCTGCTGCTCGCTCACATGGAGCCCCTGCTCGTCCGTGAGGGTGTGATAGAGGCCGAGGAAGATAGCTTCATAGCCGTTCTGCCGACTGGCGAGCACCACCTCCTGCCAGCGCCGGTAGTCATCGATCTGCTGGTTGTTGACCCTGGTCTGGCCGACCCGCTGCTCGTCGGGGGTCGTGAACTCATCCTCGATGGCGGTGCGCGACACCTCGCTCGCATCGAACAGCACCAGCGCCTTGCCCAGCCCCCCCATCAGCTGGCTCATCTCGCTGATGTTGCGCTTGAGCAGGGGCCGCTCCAGCACGCCTGTGATCTGGGGATGGCCGACCAGTCCCTTGGGGCGCGGGTTTTCGTTCATGCCGAGAAACACCACAGGGGTGCCCAGGGCGGCGATGGGGCGGGCGAGAGCGTTGATGGCGTTGTCATCGCCGAGCACCACCAGGGCAGGTTTACGCGCCTGATAGGCCGCCATCCCCTGGCTGACGAGCTGCTCCCGGGTCTGGTGAGGCTGACGCTTGGTATCCAGGTAGAAGTGGCTGATGTGATGCTCGCCCTTGAGGTGCTTCTTCAGGCCGGCGCTGTAGCTCTGATCCCACAGATTGGCCTGATGGTAGCTGCTGATCACCAGGATCTCTGCGGCCATCAACTGGAGCGGGAAAAGGGCTAGCAGGAGCAACACCTTGGTCACGTTCATCTTCCATTGGCAGGACACTGCACCCATTATGTGCGTTCCGGCTCCTTGATGTCTTAGTCAATTGTTGTCAGATGGTGCCATTCTTTCTTGGCACCCCTCATCGGGCGCCAGCCCGCACCCCGTCTGGGATGCACAGAAATAGCCTCTTTTGGAGCTGGTTGTGAACTGCGCCACTCCTTCCAAAACCTGTCCTGGATCAAGAAACGGGCAATCGCTTTGGGGCCTAATAGCTACCACATATAGGGGTTAGCATAATAAAAATACCCATATATAGTGTTATCAAGCTGTGCATAAGTCGTCTTCCTCTCAGCGTCAGCCCGGGCCTCTCAGGCCTCGGCTGAATGCATGTGCGCCGGGGATTGGGTGTGGAGAAGGGGACTCAACAAGGGTGAGCCCAGGGTGGCTGCCAGGCCTTTAATGCGGGGAAAATCGATGAAACCGGTAGTGATCAAACGTGATGGATGTCGCGCACCATTCAATGGCCAGCTGATCGCCGAGGCGGTGAGCCGGGCGGCGGAAGCGGTCAATCAGGCCAATCCGGCGCTGGCCGAGCGTATCTCAAGCGCGGTCAGTCAGGAGCTGGAAGGGCGGGGTGAGGTGGATATCCACGAGATCCAGAACCGGGTCGAGAACCACCTGATGGCTTCCGACGACAAGGCCATCGCCCGTGCCTACATCGAATACCGTCACGACCGGGATCAGGCTCGCGAGGCCCGCGGCCGGCTGGCCCAGGAGATCCGTGGCCTGGTGGAGCAGACCAACGCGGCTTTGCTCAACGAGAACGCCAACAAGGACTCTAAGGTGATCCCGACCCAGCGCGACCTGCTGGCGGGCATAGTCGCCAAGCACTACGCCATCAGCCACATGCTGCCCCGCGAGGTGGTGCAGGCCCACGAGAGCGGCGATCTGCACTTCCACGATCTCGACTACTCCCCCTTCTTCCCCATGTTCAACTGCATGCTGATCGACTTGCAGGGGATGCTGACCCACGGCTTCAAGATGGGCAATGCGGAGATAGACACCCCCAAATCCATCAGCACGGCCACCGCCGTGACCGCCCAGATCATCGCCCAGGTGGCGAGCCACATCTATGGCGGCACCACCATCAACCGCATCGACGAGGTGCTGGCCCCCTATGTGACCATCAGCTGGCAGAAACACAGGGAAGTGGCCGAGGAGTGGGGCATCAGCGACGTGGACGCCTACGCCATGGCCCGCACCGAGAAGGAGTGCTACGACGCCTTCCAGTCCCTGGAGTACGAGGTCAACACCCTGCACACCGCCAACGGCCAGACCCCCTTCGTCACCTTCGGCTTCGGCCTGGGCGACAGCTGGGAGTCGCGGATGATCCAGGGGGCCATCCTCGGCAACCGCATCGCCGGCCTTGGCAAGAACAAGAAGACAGCCGTCTTCCCGAAACTGGTGTTCGCCATCAAGGATGGCCTCAACCACAAGCCGGGAGATCCCAACTACGACATCAAGCGGCTGGCGCTGGAGTGCGCCTCCAAGCGGATGTATCCGGACATACTCAACCATGACCAGGTAGTGAAGGTGACCGGCTCCTTCAAAACCCCCATGGGCTGCCGCTCCTTCCTCGGCGCTTATGAGGAGGATGGCGAGCTCATTCATGAAGGGCGCAACAACATAGGGGTGGTCAGTCTCAACCTGCCGCGCATCGCCCTCAAATCCCGTGACGAGGCGGATTTCTGGGACAAGCTGGATGCGGCCCTGCGAGTGGCCAAGCAGGCGCTCATGTATCGCATCGAGCGACTGGATGGCGTCAAGGCGCGGGTCGCCCCCATCCTCTATATGGAAGGGGCCTGCGGTGTGCGGCTCAAGGCCGACGACAACGTCAGCGAGATCTTTAAAAATGGCCGCGCTTCCATTTCCTTGGGCTATATCGGGGTGCACGAGACCATCAACGCCCTGTTCGGCACGCAGACTCATCTGTTCGATAGCGATGTGCTGCGGGAGAAGGCCATCGCCATCATAGCGCGGCTCAAGGCGGCCACCGACGAGTGGAAGGAGGAGACCGGTTACGGCTTCAGCCTCTACTCCACCCCGAGCGAGAACCTCTGCACCCGCTTCTGCCGCATCGACGCCAAGGAGTTCGGCGTGGTGGCCGGGGTGACCGACAAGGGTTACTACACCAACAGCTTCCACCTCGATGTGGAGAAGCAGGTCAACCCCTACGACAAGCTGGACTTCGAGGCGCCCTATCCGCCCATCGCCAGCGGCGGCTTCATCTGCTACGGCGAGTACCCCAACATCCAGCACAATCTGGAAGCGCTCGAAAACGTCTGGGACTACAGCTATGACAAGGTGCCCTACTACGGCACCAACACCCCCATCGACGAGTGCTACGACTGCGGCTTTACCGGCGAGTTCGAGTGCACCTCCAAGGGCTTCACCTGCCCGCGCTGCGGCAACCACGATCCGGCCAAGGTGTCCGTGACCCGCCGTGTCTGCGGCTACCTCGGCAGCCCGGATGCGCGCCCCTTCAATGCGGGCAAGCAGGAAGAAGTGAAGCGCCGCGTCAAGCATATGTAAGCCGAGCCCTCACCCTGGCCCTCTCCCAGAGGGAGAGGGAACCGATAGCAGAGCTGTGGGGGCCGAAGAGCGACAGTCATCTCTTGTTCTGATTGGCAAGCTGGTTTCCTCGGGACTATCCGCAATACGTCGCTCTGCCCCCTTCTCCCGCTCACGTTGAAAAGAGTGGGAGAAGGGCTGGGGATGAGAGGGCTGAAAATCCATCATCACTTGCCTGCCAAACAGTGAACCGAGAGACAAGATGCACTACCACCAATACTATCCGGTCGATGTGATCAATGGCCCCGGCACCCGGGCCACCCTGTTCGTGTCGGGCTGCGAGCACCAGTGTCCGGGTTGCTACAACCAGAGCACCTGGCGGCTCGATGGGGGCAAGCCGTTCGATGAGGCGATGAGCGATCGCGTCATTAGCGACCTCAACGACACGCGCATCAAGCGGCGAGGTCTGTCGCTCTCCGGCGGCGATCCGCTTCACCCTGCCAATGTGCCCCAGGTGCTGGCGCTGGTGAAACGGGTGCGGGCAGAGTGCCCCGGCAAGGACATCTGGTGCTGGACCGGCTACCTGCTTGGCGAGCTCAGCCCGGCCCAGCGCGAGCTGGTTTGCTTACTGGATGTGCTGGTGGATGGCAAGTTCGAGAAGGAGCTGGCCGACCCCGGCCTGCTCTGGCGCGGCAGCAGCAACCAGATCATCCACGATCTCAACGCCTGGCGTGAGCAGGAGTACAAAAGCCGGATCCCCTGCCAGCTGCTGGCGTGACGATAGCGGCAACCAGATCATCCACGACCTCGACGCCTGGCGGGAGCGGGAGCACAAGAGCCGGATCCCCTGCCAACTGCTGGCCTGATGATTGCGCTTCCTGGGTGCGCCGACCTCCGTCAGCTGAACCCTGGCTCAATCCCGGGTGATAAAGGCGCGAAAGGTGTCCGCTGTGGTTTGCAGTTGTGGGCAAGGCTGTTTATGGTTAGCCCATCCGAATCACATGACATCTTTCATGAGGAACCATGAGATGAACAATTTGCTCAAGATCCTGCTGGCCATCTTCCTGCCGCCGGTCTGTGCCTTTATCCAGGTGGGCTTAAGCCTGCACTTCTTCATCAACATAGTGCTGACCCTGCTCGGCGGCCTGCCCGGCATGGTCCACGCGCTCTGGCTGGTAGTCAGCGACAAGCGCGCCTGAGGCATCCCCTTGCCGCAGAGGCCAACCTTAGGGTTGGCCTTTTTATTGCGTGCGAGACTCGCCCGCCAGATGGGGGATTCCTGAATGAGGCTGATTGGTTGACACTGCCCCCTGGTCAAGCCGACCGTTCAGGGAGCCGAGCGGTCACAGGACAAGGAGTGTTGAATGAACTTGAAGATAGTGCTGCTGGGGGCCGCCCTGATGCTGGGGGGCTGCGCCAGCCCCAGTCCCACCGTGAAGCTGAACCAGCCGCCACGGGAGGTCTCCGAGGAGGATCTGTGTCTCTACTGGGTGCAGGAAGGGGAGGTGACGCAATTCAACCTGCCCCTCAAACGGCCTATGAAGGCGCCGGTTGAGGGGGTCGTGGATATTCGCTACCTCATCGACTCCAACGGCAATCTGTTCAGCCCCGAGATACTGGCGGCGGAGCCGGCTGGGATGCTGGAGCTGGCCGCCCTGACGGCACTGTCAAAGATGCGCTATCGGGTCGCCGAGCAGAATCCGGAGGCTATCCCCGTCCAGGTGGTGCAGCGCTTCCGGCTCAAGGGGACTCCCCAATGACAAAGACCCCGGCCTTGGCCGGGGTCTTTGTCATTGTGCGGGGGAGCTGTTGCTGTCGGGGCTTATTGCTCCTTGCAGTCGTTGTAGCGGCTCTGCCATTCCCCGGCTTCATCGCGCATCTCCACGAAGCCTTCCTTCCCCTTGTTCCACCAGACCACCTCGTGATCGTCGGTGTAGCGGGCCCCGGAGGCGGAGACAGCCTGAGGCAGGGTGTAGTCCTTGCCATCGGGCAGGGAGAGCTTGACGAAGTTCAGGCTCTCGTCCGAGAGGGAGAAGTAGCGCACCTGCACCTTCTGGTTCTGCTCGCACAGATAGGTGACAGGATCGCCCCCTGTGACCCCCAGCTTGCCAGCGCCCAGATCGCAGCCGCTCAGCAGGGTCAGGGTACCCAGACCCAGTAGTGCCAAATTGGCCTGTTTCATGTTGTCTCCTTAATCGGCGTCATATGGCGTTGAGCCTAACAGTTTGGGCCAGCGTCGCAATCTTGATGAGTGCTGGCCGCGTCGGTAAGTGTCCGGATGCATCTATGAGTCAGGCCGGTACGGGCTGGCGGATGTCCGGTGTGGCGAGGGGGCACATCATGGCGCGCTCCAGTATATCCAGGATGTCGCTGTCTATGGTCTCGTCAAACTTGCGGGCGAACAGGTGCTCGCTTTGCTGCAGGGCGTCAGCGTCATCCACCGTGTAGTCGCGCGGGCGCAGCTTGATGTCACCCATGGGGATCCAGTCGATGGCGCGCTTGTCATCGTTGACTATCTGGCCCTGATAGCTGGTGTTCATGATCACCGTCTGGAAGAAGCCCTCGTCGGCGATCAGGGTGTGGCGGTAGAAGGCCTTGAAGCGATCGACCTCGGGGCTGTGGCTGACGAACTCGCAGAAGGCCCGGCTCAGTATCATCCACTGGTTGCCAATGTAGGGGGTCACATTGTCCAGATAGGGGCGGGTCTTCACCGGCTTGCACACCAACTCCTGGGCGGTCTCGGTCACATAGTGATCGATGCGGTGCAGGGTGTCCGGTCTGTGCTGGCGCTGATCCGCGACCTTGAGGAAATCCTTGCCCCTGTGATCGCGCAGGAAGTCGTGAATGTCGCGCTGGGAGCGCAGCGGGAAGTCCTGGGCGCTCAGGTTGATGAAGAACTCCCACTCCTGGTTCTGCTCCAGCAGCGCCGCTATGCCGCGCAGCTCCGCATCCACCAGGCTGTAACCGCCCCAGAGCGCATTCTTGCTGGGCAGCATGGCGGCGTTGGGGTAATCGGCCAGAAAGTCGGCTATCTCCTGCTGCAGCTCGGGGCCAGAGCGCTTGTCCACGTGGATCAGGTAGTGGTTGCTGTGGTGGTAAATCGTCTTGAACAGGCGCTTGAACTGATCGGGATAGCGATGAACCAGAATGAGGTAGGCAATCATGTCTATGTGTCCTGTGTGGGCGGCAGGGCTGCGCCAAACAGAAAGTGCCTCAGGCGGATGGCTTGAAGCTGGTTCCCGTCGGGATGGCCGCTGTCGCAGTAAAAAAGAGTGGATAGCAGATAACAACAGTGAGAACAGGCTGCGACAGGGAGGGATGCGCCTTATGGCATCGGGTCAATACAGCGGGTCTGGCGACATCAGGTTGAGGGTGAGAGGTGGGCAAGGGCTGCCCTGGCTGGCGACTCTTTTGCATGACAAGCCTGTCATCAGGTGCAGAGCGCAATCGGCCGGTGAGTGAGGGGCCACAGTAGCACGGTTCTGGCCAGGTTCGGCATTTATCGCCTGTGCGGCAAATCGTCACTCAATGGAGCCAAGATCTGCTCTCCATATTCACCGCAGTCTCGCAGGCCAGCACCTTTGTCACAAAAAAACGCCCCGCAGGGTTGCGGGGCGAAAGACAGCACATCCTTGGCCATTGGAAAGGGGATCAATAACCGAAGCGGGTTGCCTCGAAACGGTTGAGCAGACGGTGGATCAGGTAGCAGGCCAGCAGGGTGGCGACGATGGCAAAGAGGATGCTGCTGACCCGGTAGAGGGCGCTGAACACCAGATCGTTGCCCGGGGTCAGGTACTGGCCAAACAGTATGCCGAGGGTGGTGAGGGCGCCGAAGCCGACCCCGGAGCCGCTCGCCTCCTTCACATGGGCATGGCTGAACAGCATGGCGCCGAGCCAGAGCAGGGGGGTGACCAGCAGCAGCAGACCAGACCAGTCATAGAGCACCAGCTGCCCCAGGATGCCGAAACTCACCCCCAGCAATGTGCCCATGGCGCGCTTGCGGGCATAGCTCAGGGCCCCGTCCCAGTGCATGGGAAAGAGCACCAGCAGTGTGGTCGCCTGGGCGGACATGGAGTCGCGCAGATCGAACAGCTGGAATACCAGGAACGACAGGGTGGCGATGCTGGCACCGAGCAGGGCCTCGTGGCGCATCCGGTGGGGCGCCTTGGGAGAGGGGGTGGGGGCGGGCCGCGCCTCCACATCCGGGATCAGGGCCGTCATCAGGTAGGCGATGAGCACCGACAGTATGCTGGCCCAGAGGTTGCTGAAGATGAGATCGTTCAGATCGGTTCCGGGATAGCTGGCAAAGTGCAGCATGATGCTGAGGCTGAGCACGCCGTTGGCGCCAAACAGGAAGAGGCTGCCCCGGGACATGGCGGCGAAGCGGTAGAGGAACAGCAAAAAGACCAGGGGGGTCATCAGCCCGGGATGACTGCCGAACAGGCCGCCCAGCAGGCCGACTTCCAGCCCGCACATGGCGGCGGAGGCGATAAGCTGGCGGGCGGCGTGGCCGTTCATCACCGGGATCATGCCGAGCAGCAATACCGGGGTGACGGTGAAGAAGACCCCGTTGCTCCAGCCGAAGATCTTGCACAGTACAAACCCCAGGGTGCAGCCGAAGGCGATGCGCAAACACTGGCGCAGCTCGTTGGCGGTGAGGGGTCTGTGCCACAGGTTCATGGTCGTCATCTCAGTAGATGTAGTGCAGCAGGCTGAGCAGGCGGATCTGGCCGCGGGCAAAGAGCGCGCTCAGGGCGTTGTCCGGCAGCAGCTGGACGGTGGCGCGGGCCCCGGCCGGCAGATGGGCGGGCAACTGATCCAGGGTCAGGTGCAGCCGCAGCCGCTGGGCATCCCGCACCCAGCGATCGGACTCGATGGGGTTGGCCAAGAGGCCGTTGGCGTCGAACTGGCCGGCGCTGACCCCGGCGTCCAGGCTGGCGACCCGGGCGGCATAGAGGCGGCCGGGCTCGCCGTCGAAGGCGACCAGCGCGCGGCTTTCCGGGGTGATGTTACGCAGGCTCTTCTCGCGAAAATCGGCGATCACGTCCACTTGCTCCGAGACCAGGGCCAGCAGGGGAGAGCCCGCAGTGGCCACGCTGCCGGGCTTGAGCTGCAGGTTGGTGATGATGCCATCCTGGCTCGCATGGACCTGGCTGTAGGTGAGGTTGAGCTCTGCCTGGGCGAGGCGGTTGCGCGCCTGGCGCAGCAGCAGGTTGTCATCACCGGCCAGGCCACGGTTGACGCGAGCCTGCTCCATGCGGGCCTGGCTGGCCAGCAGGTTGGCACGGGCGGTGCGGGCTGCGCTGTCCGCATCATCTTTCTGCTGTTCAGAGACCATGTGGCGGCGATAGAGGGTATCGATGCGCTCGGCCTCCCGCTGTTTCTGGGCGGTCTGGGTCTGCAGCGAGCTGAAGTCGGCGGCGGCGGCGTTCAGGGTCGCATCCAGCTGGCGATTCTGTTGCTCGGCCTGATCCAGGGCGAGTCTGGCCTGCTCGACCGCGAGCTCGAAGGGGGCCGGATCCAGCACGAACAGCAGATCCCCCTGTTTGACGTGCTGGTTGTTCACCACTGCGACCTCGACCACCTTGCCGCTAACCTGGGGCGCCATCTTGGTGACGACCCGGGTGGCCATGGCCTGGGGGGTGAGGGGCATCTTGATGTCGGCCAGCAGGAAGTAGCCGAACACCAGGATGAAGCAGGCCATGGCCCACTTGATCCAGCGTTTGAATTGTTGATCCGGGGTCATCTTATTCTCTCTCTTCATGCTGGGCACCAATCTTGCCGAGGGCATTGGCGGAGATGCGGTGCACTATCTCTTCAAACTGGGCCAGCTCCTGCTGGCTGATACCCGCCAGCAGATCCCGGCGGACCTCCATGATGCGATCCTCGATCTTGTCGAGCAGCGCCTTGCCGGCCGGGGTCAGGGTGACGATGCGGGCGCGCTTGTCCTGGCTGCAGCAGTGGCGCTCGATAAGAGCCAGCTCTTCCAGCTGACCCAGGGTGCGCATCAGGGAGGGCAGCTCTATCTCCAGCGCCTCGGCCAGGGTCTTCTGGCTGAGGTGGCCGCCGAGGCGGCTCAGCTTCCAGAGCGCGGTCCAGCGCGGATGGGTCAAACCCAAGGGGGCCAGTTCGATATCGGCCACGGTGCGCCACAGCCGGTGCAGTCGCCCCAGCTGTTCGGCGAGGGAGAGCTCGCGCAACATCTCCAGATCCTTTTTCATGGCAGATACCTCATATACTTAGCCTGCTAAGCATTATATTTATTTCGCAGGCTAAGTAAAGCGTGATTCAGCTCACATTCAGTTTCGGGGGCAGGGGACGCGGGGAGGGCAATGGTGCTTAAGGTTTCAATGTTTTTATATGGCTTTGCAGGCCCGCTAACCGACAGCAGAGGAGGGGATACGTAGAGTGGCGCCACACCACAAGCTGGAGCATAACAATGAAAAACCTCTCTACCCCCGAAGTACAGATGAAGGGCGCCTGGAGCGACCAGCAGATCGCCGGCATGCCCATGATGATCTTCCTTGGGCTTGCCACCTGCGTCCTCTACGCCGGCTGGAACGGCTCCCTGCCGCTCGGCATGGTCGGCGCCCTGGCGCTGATGTTCGTGCTCGGCACCCTGCTGAGCGAGCTGGGCGAGCGGATCCCCCCCATACGGGAATACCTGGGGGGCGGCACCATACTCGCCATCTTCGGCGGCGCCGCGCTGTTCGAGTACCGGATTCTGCCGGTCGAGGCCGGTGAGGTGATCACCCGCTTCATGAAGGAGGGGGGCTTTCTGAACTTCTTCATCGCCAGCCTGGTGACAGGGTCTGTGTTCGGCATGAGCGGCGCCCTGCTCAAAAACGCCGCCATGCGTTACCTGCCGGTGATCCTGGGGGGCGTGGCCCTGGCGCTGCTGAGCGTCGGTCTGGTCGGCTCCCTGATGGGATACGGCTTCAAGAATGCGGTGCTGCTCATCGGTCTGCCCATCATGGGTGGCGGCATGGGCGCTGGCGCCGTGCCCCTGGTGGAGATCCTCTCCGGCCCCTTGCAGATGTCCAGCGCAGACCTGCTGTCGCGCATGGTGCCCGCCGTGGTGATCGCCAACACCCTGGCCATACTGGTGGGCTCCCTGCTGGCGCGCCTCGGTCGTCGTTACCCCTCCCTGACCGGTAACGGCAAGCTGATGGTCAAGGAAGACAGCCAGAGCGTCGCCGACGAGCAGGCTGAGGCGCCGACCCTGCAGAGCCTGGGTCTCGGCCTCTTCATCAGCTCCAGCATGTTCGTGCTGGGATCCTTGCTCGGCAACTTCATCCCCATGCACCCCTTCGCCCTGATGATACTGGCGGTGGCCTTTATCAAGGTGAGTGGTGTATTGCCCCGTCGTTATGAACAGGCGGCCGCCGACTGGTACCAGTTCGTGGTGAGCAACCTCACCCCCTCCCTGCTGGTGGGCATAGGGGTGGCCTACACCAGTATCCCCGAGCTCATCGGCGCCTTCTCGGTCAACTACTTCATCATGGTGCTGACCACTGTGGTCGGCGGCGCCCTGGGGGCGGCCCTGGTGGGGCGCATGATAGGTTTTTATCCCATAGAGGCGGCCATCACCGGTGGCCTGTGCATGGCCAACATGGGCGGTACGGGCGATGTGGCCGTGCTGTCGGCAGCCCAGCGCATGAAGCTGATGCCCTTCGCCCAGATCTCTTCTCGCCTCGGCGGGGCCGTGATGCTGATCCTGGCCACCGCCCTCATCTCTCTGCTCGCGTGACGACCGGATACAGGAAAACGACATGAACGACATCATGATGGGCACCAGCCTGCCCTATGCCGAACGCAAGCGTCAGGGGCTGATGGGGCGCATGCCTCACAAGGAGGAGTCCCTCTCCCAGCAGCGCCGCCGCATCTACCGCCTGGTCTCGGCCATGCAAAGCCCCTTCGATCAGCACCTGCTGCTGCGCCAGTTGCAGGAGGACAACCCTGTGCTGTTTTACGATCTGGTGCGCCACCATCTGCCCGAGCTGCTGCCCATCATCTACACCCCAGTGGTGGGGGAGGCCTGCCAGCGCCACAGCGATCTCTACCTGCGCAGCCACGGTCTCTACCTCTCCTGGCACGACAGGGACGAGCTGGACACCATCTTCGCTGCGGTCGAACAGGAGGTGGACGTCATCGTCATCTCCGACGGGGAGCGGGTGCTGGGGCTCGGCGATCTCGGCATCGGCGGCATGGGGATCTGCATCGGCAAGTTGGCGCTCTACAGCGCCGCCGGTGGCATCAACCCGGCCCGCACCCTGCCCCTGTGCGTGGATGTGGGCACCAACAACCCGGCCCTGCTGGAGGATGACTCCTACCTCGGCTGGCAGGCCCCGCGTATCGACGGCGAGACCTACTACCACTTCATGGACAAGGTAGTGGCGGCCATCCATAAACGCTGGCCCCAGGTGGTGCTGCAGTTCGAGGACTTCGCCGGCAAGCATGCCGCCAACCTGCTGGCCCGCTACCGGAACGAGCTCTGCATGTTCAACGACGACATCCAGGGCACGGCGGCGGTCGCCTCCGCCTGCGTGCTGGCGGGGTTGCAACAGGCGGGAAGCACCCTTGCCGACACGCCGGTGCTCATCGTCGGCGCGGGCTCGGCGGGCTGCGGCATCGCCGCCATGCTGGCCCGGCTGGCGGGCAGCCCAGAGCGGGTGCAGCTGTTCGATCAGGACGGCCTGGTCTGCCTGGACAGGGCCAACCTGACCCCTTCCCAGCAGCCCTTCGCCCGCCCGGCAGAGGAGGCCTGCGGCTCCCTGCCCGAGCTCATCTCCCGGCTGCGCCCCGGGGTGCTGATCGGGGTGAGCGGCCAGGGCGGACTCTTCACCGAGCAGGTGCTTGGCGCCATGGGGGAGGCGTGCGAGCTCCCTGTGATACTGCCGCTCTCCAACCCGACCCGCAGCGCCGAGGCGACCCCGGAGCAGGTGTGGCGGGCGACCGAGGGGCGTGCCCTGCTCGCCACCGGCAGCCCCTTCGCCCCGGTCGAGGTAGGGGGAGAGGCCCGGGTGGTCTCCCAGTGCAACAACGTCTATGTCTTCCCGGGCATTGGCCTGGGGGCCTGCGCGGTCAAGGCGCGGCGCATCAGCGATGGCATGCTGCTGGCCGCGGTGCGAGCTGTGGGTGCCTATCCGCTGGTGACGGGTCGGCTGCTGCCCCCTATCGAACAGGTGGGAGAGGTGGCCCGCGCGGTTGCCAGGGCCGTGGCCCTGACCGCCCGTGAGGAGGGGTTGGCGGATTTTGACGGTGATCCCGCGCCGCTCATTGACCAGACCTGGTGGCGCCCGCACTATTGGTCCGCCTCCTGAGCTTGCAAGGTTAATCGATGAAACTGCGCCACCAACTGGTCACCCTCTCCCTCGGGCTGTCACTGCTGCTGATCCTGATCCTGGGTGGCTTGCTCGCCCTCTTCATCCGCCACCTGCTGGAGAGCAACCTGGAGGAGAAGGGGAGCGATCTGGCCCGGGTGCTGGCGGCGGACAGCCGGGTGGTGCAGGCCCTGCAGCAGGGCAATGATCCCGGCCTGCGGGACTATGTACAGGGGATCTGCAGCCGCACCGATGCCGCCTACATGGTGGTGACGGACGAGCACGCCCGCCGCCTGAGCCACCCTTCTCCCGAGCTGGTCGGTGCGACCTTCCGTGGCGAGGACATCTGGCCGGCGATCCAGGAGCGGCGCAGCTACTGCTCCAGGGACAAAGGCACGCTCGGCCCGGCCATCCGCTGCTTCTCGCCCGTGATAGGGGCGGACGGGCGCGCCATAGGCGCGGTGGCGGTGGGTTATCTGATGCGGACTGTGGAGGGCATCTATCTGGAGCGGATCGCCCTGCTCATCAGCGCCATCGGCGCCGTGCTGGGCTGCGGCCTGCTGCTGGCGCTCTGGTTGCAGCACCGGCTGCGGCGCACCCTGCTGGATCTGGAGCCGGAGACCATAGTCAACCGCTTCGCCCAGCAGGATCTGGTGCTGGAGGGCATCTCGGAGGGGATAGTGGCCCTCGATGGCAACCATCGCATCAAGATGCTCAACAGCGCGGCCTTCTACCAGTTGCGGCTACCGGGCACCGGCCGTCACGCCCTGCTGGGGCAATCCCTGGCCGAGCTGGCCCCCAGCCTTCTGCCGGCCCTGAACCAGCAGGGGGGGGTGAACTTCACCGTGCAGGGGGAGGCCTTTGTCGGCCACTGGCAGGATCTCAGCGGCCGCGAGCCGGGCCGCATGCTGATCTTCAGCCGACCGGACGGCACCGGCAGCCTCGGGATGCAGGTGACTCACTTGCGCCAGTATGCCGAGATGCTGCGGATCCAGACCCACGAGTTCGCCAACAAGCTGAGCAGCCTCTCCGGCCTGCTGCAGCTCGGTCACGTGGATCAGGCGGTGGAGCTGATCCAGCAGGAGAACGAGGCCTGCCAGACCATGCTGCAGGATCTGCTGCGCTCCATCGAGAACAAGCCGGTGGCCGGTCTCATCCTCGGCAAGTTCAGCCGGGCGCGGGAGCTGGGAGTCGAGCTGGTGCTGGATCCCGGCTCGGCCCTCGGGGAGTACCCGGCCGAGGTGTCGGCGGATCTCATCACCTGCATCGGCAATCTGCTGGACAACGGTATCAGGGCCGCCTGGGCGAACCGCCAGCGGTGCGCGCCCCAGGTGCTCATCTCGGTGGATGACTTCGGGCGCCGGCTGGTGATCGAGGTGGAGGACAGCGGCGAAGGGGTGGACGAGGCGCTGGCGGATCACCTGTTCGACTATGGGATCAGTCGCCAGACCGGCGATCATGGCGTAGGCCTCTTCCTGGTCAAGAAGACGGTGGCCCGCCGTGGGGGTGTGATAGAATGGCGCCGCACCGCCGAACAGACCACCTTGTTCGGTATCTATTTGAATAAAAACCAATTGGTGTGAGTCATGAAGCCAATTTTCACTCTTGTTATCGAGGACGACGAGCGGATCGGCGCCATCCTGGCGGAGCTTATCTCCTCGACCCCGGGCTACTCCCTGCTGGGGCGGGCCGAGAGCCTGGCCCAGGCCGATCTCATGATGCGTGCCACCGAACCCCAGTTGCTGGTGGTGGACATCTCCCTGCCGGACGGCTCGGGTCTTGAGTGGGTGAACCGGCTACGCAGCCACAATCGGGAGGTCTTCGTGGTCATGGTGACCGCCTCCTGCGACGTGGAGACCATACAGCAGGCCCTGAATCTCGGGGTGCAGGACTACATCATCAAGCCGCTGCGGCTGTTTCGCATCCAGCAGAGCCTGGACGAGATCCTGACCCTGCATCGCCGCCTGTGCGAGCGCGGCCTGCTGGAGCAGAGCGATCTCGATCGCCTGATGGGCAAGGGGCGAATTCAGCCGAGGGAGGTGCGCGACACCCCCAAGGGCATAGATGCCATCACCCTGCGCCAGGTGCTGGAGCTGCTGGCAGGGGAGCCGGACCAGGCCTTCTCTACCGACACAGTGGCGCTGCGCCTGTCGCTTAGCCGCACCACGGCGCGCCGTTATCTGGAGTTTCTGGAGTCCGAAGACAAGCTGGATGTGGATCTCAACTACGGTCAGCGCGGCCGCCCCGAGCGGCGTTATCACTGGCGCCGCCCCGGTTGAGGCGAGCAGGATAAACAACAAGGGAGCCTCGGCTCCCTTGTTGTTTATCTGCATCCTGCACCCTTGGTGCGGCCGGGGATCAGGCCCCTTCCAGCTGGGGCGCGCGCCGTCTCGGCTTGAACTGGGAACACATGACGCCCCCCAGGATCAGGCCGCCGCCGAGCAGGTGATAGCCGTGGATGGGCTCCCCCAGGCTGCTGACCGCGATCATGGCGGTGAACAGCGGGATCAGGTTCATGAACACCGAGGTGCGCTCAGGTCCGAGGCTGGCCAGGCCGCGCATCCAGCAGTAG
The DNA here is from genome assembly GCF_046581335.1 of Aeromonas sp. DSM 116730. NCBI lineage: Bacteria > Pseudomonadati > Pseudomonadota > Gammaproteobacteria > Aeromonadales > Aeromonadaceae > Aeromonas > Aeromonas sp. DSM 116730. The sequence continues at coordinate 1,198,915 of NZ_CP144265.1, forward strand.
GCCGCCAGCAGGGAGGAGGCGAGCCCGGCGAACAGCACCATGCTCCAGCCTTCCCGCGGCACTGCCAGCGAGTCGGCGCTGAGGGCGACCGGGATCAGCAGCAGCACCGCCAGCAGGATCTGCACATAGAGGTTGAGCCAGGGGCCGAACGGCAGCTGCCAGCGGCGGATCAGCAGGCCATAGAGCGCATAGCTGGCCGCCCCCAGCAGCATCATGCCATCCCCCGGGTTGATGCCGTTGTGCAGCAGCGCCAGGGGCTGGCCCTGACTCAGCAGCCAGAACACCCCGAACAGGGAGACGCTCATGCCCCCCAGCGCCTGCTTGCCGGGCCGCTGGCCGAAGAAGCAGGCGCCGATCAACAGGGTGAGCAGCGGCAGCAATGAGCCGATCACCCCCATGTTGGTGGCCGAGGTGCTGTGGGCGGCGTAGTAGGCCAGGCACTGGTAGAGCACCATGCCGAGCAGGGAGAGCACCAGCAGCTTGCCGAGCCAGAGGCGGACCTCGGCGCGGCGGCGCCACAGCTGCGGCAGGCAGAAGGGGGAGAGCGCCAGGGCGGCGAGCACCCAGCGGTAGAACGAGATGGCGGCGGGATCGACGACACCGGCCGCGGCCTTGGAGACCACGGTGTTGGTGGCCCAGATCAGCACCGCCATCAGGGGGAACAGGAGGGGGGAGAAGATACGCATTAAAGACTCCTTAGCATCAGGCCATCAGTCTACTCTTGTCTTTTTGTTGGCAAGTAACGTAAAACTGACAATCTATCCCGCAGAAAGGACAACCCATGCAGCCGCGTCCCCATCAGCGCCAGGATGCCGAACTGGCCGAGCCCAATCCGCTCTACCTGCGCTATCAGCAGATCCAGGCCGACAGCGCCTGCGCCTCCCACAGCCACCCCTGGGGTCAGCTCAGCATGATAAGCCTGGGGGTGATGGAGATAGTGCTGGACGAGCAGCGGCTGCTGGCCCCGGCGGACTACCTCATCTGGGTGCCGGCCGGGCTGGAGCACGCCTCCTACAACCAGCAGGCCCTCGACTACACCTCCATCTATGTCAACGACAGCCTGGCCGCCCGGCTGCCCACCGAGCCCAGGCTGCTGGAGATGACGCCGCTGATCCGGGCCCTGCTGGCGGATTTCTGCGATCGGCGGCTGGGGCACATGGAGGACGAGTGGGACAGGCGCCAGGCTGAGCTGCTGGTAGAAAAACTGAGCCGGACTCGCTGCCAGGAGAGCTACCTGCCGATGAGCCAGGACAAGCTGCTGGCCCCCATGCTGGCGGCCCTGCGCAGTGATCCCGCCGATCCCCGCACCCTGGCCCAGTGGGCCGAGCAACTGCACAGCACCGAGCGCACCCTGGCCCGGCGCTGCGTGCGCGAGCTCGGCATGAACTTCGGTCAGTGGCGGGCCCGGCTGCGGCTGCTCAAGGCGCTGGCCTGGCTCAAGGGGGAGCTGCCCATTCAGGAGATAGGCTGGCGGCTCGGCTACGGCTCCACCTCGGCCTTCATCGCCATGTTCAACCGGGAGCTGGGCTGCTCCCCCCAGCGTTATCGTCAGCAGCTAGCCCAGCCAGGGGGCTGAGCCCGGGCTGGCGTCAGTCGGGATGAGATCGACGGATAAAGGGAGGGCGCCCTAAGGCGCCCTTGTCGGTTGGGATGAGCGACTGCCCGCCTAGAAGAAGCCGAGCGGGTTGATGTCGTGGCTCACCAGCAGGTTCTTGGTGTTCTGGTAGTGATCCAGCATCATCTTGTGGGTCTCGCGACCTATGCCTGACTTCTTGTAGCCGCCGAAGGCGGCGTGGGCCGGGTAGGCGTGGTAGCAGTTTACCCAGACCCGGCCAGCCTGGATGCCGCGCCCCATGCGCCAGGCCAGGTTGCTGTCCCGGGTCCAGAGCCCCGCCCCCAGGCCATACTGGGTGTCGTTGGCAATGACCAGGGCATCCGCCTCGTCCTTGAAGGTGGTGACCCCGAGCGCCGGCCCGAAGATCTCCTCCTGGAACACCCGCATCTTGTTCTGACCCGAGAAGATGGTGGGCTGGATGTAGAAGCCCCCCTCAAGGCCATTCACTTTGGCCGGGCCGCCGCCTATCAGCATCTTGGCCCCCTCGCCGCGGCCAATCTCCATGTAGCTCAGTATCTTGTCAAACTGCTCGCGGGACGCCTGGGCGCCCACCTGGGTGGCGGTGTCCAGGGGGTTGCCCTGCACTATGGTGCGGGCGCGGGCCAGCACCCGATCCATAAAGTCGTCATAGATGCTGGCCTGCACCAGGGCGCGGGAGGGACAGGTGCACACCTCGCCCTGGTTGAAGAAGGTCATCAGCATGCCTTCCACCGCCTTGTCGATGTAGTTGCTCTCATGCTGCATCACGTCGGCAAAGTAGATGTTGGGGGACTTGCCGCCGAGCTCGACGGTGGAGGGGATCAGCTTGTCGGCGGCGCAGCGCAGTATATGGGCGCCGACTTCGGTCGAACCTGTGAAGGCGAGCTTCTGGATCCTGTCGCTGGTGGCCAGCGCCTGACCTGCCTCGGCGCCGAAGCCGTTGACCACGTTGACCACGCCGGGGGGCAGTATGTCCTTGATGAGATCCATCATCAGCATGATGGTGACCGGGGTCTGTTCGGCGGGCTTGAGCACGCTGCAGCAGCCGGCCGCCAGCACAGGGGCTAGCTTCCAGGCCGCCATCAGCAGCGGGAAGTTCCAGGGGATGATCTGGCCGACCACGCCGATGGGCTCCTTGAAGTGGTAGCTGACGGTGTGCTGATCCAGCTCGGCGGCCGAGCCCTCCTGGGCGCGGATGCAGCCGGCGAAGTAGCGGAAGTGATCCACCACCAGCGGCAGGTCGGCGGCCAGGGTCTCGCGCACCGCCTTGCCGTTCTCCCAGGTCTCGGCGACGGCGAGCACCTCTATGTTCTGCTCGATGCGATCGGCGATGCGCAGCAGCAGGTTGCTGCGCTCGGTGACGCTGGTCTTGCTCCAGCTGGCGAACGCCTTGTGGGCGGCATCCAGCGCCAGCTCGATGTCGGCGGCGTCGGATCTGGCCACCTCGCAGAACACCCGGCCATCCACCGGCGAGACGTTCTCGAAATAGCGGCCGGCGCGGGGGGCCACCCAGTCGCCACCGATGAAGTTGTCGTAACGGGACTTGAAGCTGACCAGGGCGCCTGCCTGACCGGGAGCGGTGTAAATCATCTCATCATCCTTATGTGTGTGGTCCTGACCGGCCGGGGCCGGTGACCAGCTGCTATCGCAAGGGCCGTGCCAGAGGGTCTGACCAGAGCGACGAAAGTTAATAAAACGTTATCAAACGGGGTGCGGCGGCGTATCTTGATTAACCAGTGACCCCGGTCGTGGCGATGAGACTGTGCCGTTTCTGGACAGTGGTCGTGACACTGTGCCCTTTGTGAACAGGAGGCGTGATGAGCGAGTTACCTCAGTCCATTCCCAGTCCCAGCCCCAGCCCGATCCAGCGCTCCTGGCAGCGCTGCCTGCATCAGGGCCTGCTCCGCCAGCAGAGCGCCGAGCTGGATCTGCTGCCCCAGGGGGAGCTGTCGGCCCGCCAGGAGCAGCACAGAACCCTTATCACCTGCTTCCAGCGCTTCGTGTTGCCGCTGTTTGCCCAGTTGCTGGCGGGCAGGCCCTGTCGCCTGCTGCTGTGTGACGGCGAGGGGGCCATTTTGGCTGCCAGCGGTGACGATGGCTTCGCCCGCCACGCCGAGCGGATCTTTTTGCGCAGCGGTGCCCGCTGGGGGGAGGCGAGCAAGGGTACCAATGCCATAGGCACAGCGCTGGCCGAGCAGAGCGAGGTGCAGGTGCTGGGGGCCCAGCACTTCTTCGCCCAGCACAGCTTCCTCAGTTGCAGCGCCTGCCCCCTGCTCGGGCCGGACGGGCAACTGCTGGGGGTGCTCGACATCTCCACCGATGCGGCCCACCACGACGGCGACATGCTGGGCACTGTGCGGCTCCTGGCCATGACCCTGGAAAACGCGCTGCTGGCGCGTCAGCCGGGCTGGCTGGTGGATCTCGATCCCCAGAGTCTCTGGTCCGCCCGCCTGCTGCTGGGGGAGGGGGGCGAGCTGCTCGGCGCCAACCGGGCCGGACGGCTCTGGCTCGGCCAGCACTCCTTCGATGGCCGGCAGTTGCTGCGGGATCGGCGCGGATTGCGGCTGGAGCCCGAGCCTGTGGTGATTCAAACCGAAAACCAGCCTCAGCCAGCCGTTACCGCCGGGGTGCCCCTCAAGATGCTGGAGCGGGGCATCTCCCTGCTCATCGAAGGGGAGACCGGCAGTGGCAAGGAGCACCTGGTGCGTGCCCTGCACAGTCAGTCGAGCCGACGGGACAAGCCCCTGGTCTGCGTCAACTGCGGCGCCCTGCCCGCCGAGCTGGTGGAGGCCGAGCTGTTTGGCTATGTGGGCGGGGCCTTCAGCGGCGCCCGCAGCCAGGGCAGCCAGGGGTATCTGCGCGCCGCCCACGGCGGCATCCTGATGCTGGACGAGATCGGCGAGTTGCCGCTGCAGGCGCAAACTAGGTTGCTGCGGGTGTTGCAGGAGCGCGCCGTTACCCCGGTTGGCAGCCACAAACCCGAGCCGGTGGATTTCTGGCTGGTCAGCGCCAGCCACCGGGATCTGGCGGCCATGGTGCAGGATGGCGGCTTTCGCGAAGACCTCTATTACCGCATCTGTGGCTGGCGCCAGCAGCTTGCGCCGCTGCGGGCCTGGCCCCAGGGCGAGCGCCTGGGGCTGATCCGGCGGCTGCTCCTCGAGATGGACCCGGCCCTGCAACTGACGCCGCAGGCGGAGCGGCAACTGCTGGCCCATCCTCTGCCCGGCAACGTGCGCCAGCTCAAGCAGGCGCTGGAGGTGGCCTGCGTGCTGGCGGAAGGGCAGGGCTGGATTGAACCCGCCCACCTGCATCTGCCCGAGGTGGCCGCCATGCCGGCTCCCCGGGGCGCCACCACCTTGCGCGAACAGAGCCGGCTGCGGGTGCAGCAGACCCTGACGGAGTGCGGCGGCAACGTGAGCGAGGCGGCGCGCCGCCTTGGCATCAGCCGCACCACCCTCTACCGGGCGCTGCGGGAAGAGGGATAGGGGTGTTGCCACACCGCTTGCTTGTGTAGACTGGGGCTCTGCGATGATTTTTCTTTATTTTTCCATGGCATGGAGCGCTCAGTGGTGAAAGGAATGATGACATCGGGAACCCGTTTCCCCAGGAGCTGGCGTCCGCCTCTTGCGGTGCAATGCCGACAGGACTCAGCCCGGCGGATGGCAGGCGACGCCCTGCTCGCGGGCTGAGCCGACCAATGCCCCGGCGCCCGTGAGGGCGCGTGTAATAACCTTGGATCTGGATCAGCACGGTGCAGAATTTCAAGGTGTAGAGTAAAAGCTCTTTTTCAGGTGTGATCGTCATGACCCCATCCTATTCCCGCGTGACCAATATGTTGTTCTGGAGCCTGCTGCTCGGCAGTCTGCTGGCCATACTGGTGTTCGAGTTCGGGCCAGAGCGGCGGCTGGACATCCTGAGCCAGGCCAGCCTGGCCGTCAGGGCCCAGGATGATCGCGCCAATGGGGGCCAATCGGTCACCACGCTGATCCCTGTGGGTGACAAGCCCGCCATCGACTGCAAGCTGCGCGCGGGCCACAGCTCCCCCTTCTGTGAACTGATCCTGACCCTGTCTGCCCCCGAGTGGGGGCTGGATCTCTCCCACTTCAACGGCGTGCGGGTCAAGCTGAGGGTGGAGGGGAGCGAGCCGCAGAGCTGGCGCCTCTATCTGCGCAACTATGATCCCGCCTACTCGATAGCCGGGGACGAGATCTCCCACAAGTTCAACGAGGTGCTCTTTCGTCCCGACGATTACGGCCGCATCCAGGACATCCCCCTCAAGGTGTTCGCCCCCAGCTCCTGGTGGGTGCAGCAGTACCGGATCCCGCTGGCGCAGCAGGGGGCGGATCTGCACCATGTCTATGCCATCGAGCTTGCCACCGACGACAGGATGCAGCCCGGGGACTACAGGTTGATCCTGGAAAAGCTGGAGTTCTATGGCCGCTGGGGCAAGCCGGGGGACTTCTACCGCCAGCTGCTGCTGGGCTGGCTGATATACGGAATATTGCTGTTTCTGACCCAGTACCTGCTGATGGGAGACAAGCTGCGCAAGGCTCGCGAGGCGCGGCTGGCGGCGGAGGCGCTCAGCCAGAGCCTGTCCGAGCAGTACCGCCGCACCGAGGAGGAGGCCCGCTACGATCCCCTGACCGGGGCCCTCAACCGGCTCGGTGGCGAGAAGCTCTTGAGCGAATTGGGGGAGATGCCGCTCTCCTTCATCTATATCGACATCGATCACTTCAAGGGGGTCAACGACACCCACGGGCACCCCATGGGGGACGAGGTGCTCAAGCACATGGTGAGCGAGCTGCTGCGCCATTGTGACAGCCTGTGCCGCCTGGTGCGCTGGGGAGGAGAGGAGTTCGTGCTGGTCTGCCTGCACCATGAGCAGGCGAGGGCCGAGCGGCTGGCCGAGCGACTGAGGGGGGCGCTGGAGGCCTACAGGGAGTGGCCCCTCGGGCTCAGGATCACCGCCTCCTTCGGGGTGGCGGAGCGGCGCGGGGACTCCCTTGAGCTGACCCTCAAGCGAGCGGACGAGGCGCTCTATCAGGCCAAGGAACGGGGTCGCAACCGGGTCGAGGTGGGTTAGGGCGCCGCCCTGCCCACCGACTAAGGGCCTTGCCTTCGCTAAGGTGATTGCGGCTGGAGCCCCGGTCTCCCAGCCGTTATGATGCGCGCCAGCCGGGGCGCGGGCCCCCTCTTCAGTCAAGGAGTTTCCCATGTCCCAACACCTAGGTGCCCTGACCCTGCTGGTGGCCGACTACGATCAGGCCATTCGCTTTTTTACCGAGGGGCTCGGATTTGAGCTGCTGGAAGACACGCCCCTCGACGAGCCGGGCAAACCGGGCAAGCGCTGGGTGCGGGTTGCCCCTAAAGGTGCCCCAGGGTCGGCCCTGCTGCTGGCCCAGGCTGCCAATGCGCAGCAGCAGGCCGCCATCGGCCAGCAGGGGGGCGGCCGGGTCTTTCTGTTTCTCGAGACCGACGATTTCTGGGGCGACTACCAGCGCATGCAGCAGTACGGCGTGCATTTTTGTGAACAGCCCCGCCACGAGCCCTATGGCACTGTGGTGGTGTTCGAGGACATCAGTGGCAACCGCTGGGACCTGCTGCAACGCATTGCTGCCAACTGAATCTGAAAACGTTTATCATCCCGCCTGTCATAAAGTCATAAAAGTGTCACAGAAAGTTCTAATAATTGGCGCACCCATCTTCACAGAGGAGAGAGAAGGGATATGGCTAAGCGAATTCTGGTGGTCGAGGACGAGGCACCAATCCGCGAGATGCTCTGCTTCGTGCTTGAGCAAAAAGGATATGAGACGGTTGAGGCAGAAGATTATGCCGATGGACTGGCGAAGGTGCGTGAACCTTACCCCGAGCTCATCGTACTGGACTGGATGATGCCAGGCGGCAGTGGCATCCAGTTCATCAAGCAGCTCAAGCAGGACGAGGTGACCCGCCAGATCCCCGTGGTGATGCTGACCGCCCGTGGTGAGGAAGAGGACAAGGTGCGCGGCCTCGAGGCGGGCGCCGACGACTACATCACCAAGCCGTTCTCTCCCAAGGAGCTGACCGCCCGTCTGCACGCCGTGATGCGCCGGGTCTCCCCCACCTCGGTGGACGAGGTGATCGAGGTGCAGGGGCTCAAGCTGGATCCTGTCTCCCACAGGGTCAGCGCCGAAGACAAGGCGCTGGACATGGGGCCGACCGAGTTCAAGCTGCTGCACTTCTTCATGACCCATCCCGAGCGGGTCTACAGCCGCGAGCAACTGCTCAACAACGTCTGGGGCACTAATGTGTATGTGGAAGACAGAACGGTGGACGTGCACATCCGTCGTCTGCGCAAGGCGATCGAAGAGACCGGGCACGACAGATTGATCCAGACGGTGCGTGGAGCCGGATACCGCTTCTCAACCCGTCTCTAGGGGATAACATGTTGCAACCTTACGCCTGGCGGCGACAGTTGTGGCGAATGGCGTTCTTCTACGCCCCCTTCGTCTTGGTAGGTTGGTTGATAGAACACCTCTCCCTCTGCCTGCTGGTGGCGACCGTGCTGCACCTGGGCTGGCACTACCGCTTCCAGAAGCGGCTGTCGGACTGGCTGTGGCACGATCGCAGCCTGGTGCCGCCCCATGGCAGCGGCAGTTGGGAATACATCTTCAATGGCATTTACAAGTTGCAGCAGCGCCACCGTGCCCGGCGCCGCGAGCTGGCGGGTCTCATCCGCCGGTTCCGGGAGGGGGCCGAGGCCCTGCCCGATGCCGCCGTGGTGTTTCGCACCGACGGCAGCATCCTCTGGTGCAACCGGCTGGCGGAGCAGTTGCTCGGTTTTCGCTGGCCCGAGGATGCCGGCCAGCACATAGGCAACCTCATCCGTCATCCCGGTTTCGTCGCCTACCTCGGCAAGGGGCAGTATGACGAGCCGTTCGAGATGAGCTCCCCCATCAACGAGGAGAAGTTTCTCGAGTTTCGCATCATGCCCTATGCCGAGGATCAGGCCATGCTGGTGGTGCGGGACGTGACCCGGCTGCGCAGCCTCGAGAAGACCCGCAAGCACTTCGTCTCCAACGTCTCCCACGAGCTGCGCACCCCGCTTACCGTGCTCAAGGGGTACCTGGAGATGACCGAGGAGCCGCCGCCCCCCGCCATGTGGGCCAAGGCGCACAAGGTGATGATGGAGCAGACCATTCGCATGGACAACCTGGTCAACCAGCTGCTCACCCTGTCGCGCATCGAGGCGGCCCCGACCGTGGATCTCTCCCATCTGGTGGACATGCCCGCCATGCTGGGGCTGCTGGAGCAGGAGGCGCGGGCCCTGTCGGGAGAGAGTGCCCATCAGATCGAGTTTCAGGTGCAATCCAATCTGTTCGTGAAGGGTGACAGGGACCAGCTGCGCAGCGCCGTCTCCAACCTGGTCTACAACGCCATTCACTACACCCCCGCCGGTCGCAAGATCACTGTGGAGTGGCGCAAGCAGGGGGCCATGGCGCTCTTTGTGGTGCAGGACCAGGGGGAGGGGATAGCCCCGGAGCACCTGGCGCGGCTCACCGAGCGCTTCTATCGGGTCGACAAGGCGAGATCCCGCCACACCGGCGGCTCCGGCCTTGGCCTCGCCATCGTCAAGCATGCCCTGAGCCATCACGATGCCCAGCTCGAGATAGAGAGCCGGGTCGGCCAGGGCAGCCGTTTCAGCTTCCTCATTCCTGCCAGGATGGTGGTGGTAAAATAGTCTTTATTGACAACTGGTTAGCAATAAAAAAGGGGGCGGCGAGAGCGGCCCCCTTGGCATTTGTTCCGCGCTGGGCCCATGTCATCAAAGTGTCATATAAATTCCATAAATTTGTCACTGCCAGGTCAGATACTGGCGCCGTCTTAAGAACAGACCCAGCGTCACCTTGGGAAAGAGGGGACGGAATACAACTCAACAAGCTGACTGACGCAGTCAGCTTGATCACCGCAAGACAGTGTTAATCGGCGCCATGTATTGGCAATTGCCTTCTGTAACTTTGGAGAGATTGGATGAAACTCAACAAACTGGCTGGTGTAATCGGATTCACCGCAGCAACCCTGTTTTCTGTCAGCGCCCTGGCTGCCGGTGTGGATAAAGATCTGCCGGATTATACCCCGACCAGTGGCATCTCGGGCAACCTGTCCTCTGTCGGCTCGGACACCCTGGCCAACATGATGACCCTGTGGGCCGAAGAATTTAAGCGCGTCTACCCCAACGTCAACGTACAGATCCAGGCCGCCGGTTCTTCCACTGCCCCGACCGCACTGACCGAGGGCGTCGCCCAGTTTGGCCCCATGAGCCGTGCCATGAAGGCCGGTGAAGAGGAAGCATTCGAGAAGCGCTACGGCTACAAGCCGACCGCCATCCGCGTCGCGGTCGATGCCCTGGCGGTGTTCGTGAACAAGGACAACCCCATCAAGGGGCTGACCATGGAGCAGGTTGACTCCGTCTTCTCCAGCACCCTCAAGTGCGGCGAAGCCAAGGCCGCCACCAAATGGTCCGATCTGGGTCTGGATGGCAACTGGTCCAGCAAGGACCTGCAACTGTTCGGTCGCAACTCGGTCTCCGGTACCTATGGCTACTTCAAGGAGCACGCCTTGTGCAACGGTGACTTCAAGAGCGGCGTGAACGAGCAGCCGGGCTCCGCCTCAGTGGTGCAATCCGTCTCCGCTTCCCTGAACGGCATCGGCTACTCCGGCATCGGCTACGTCACCTCAGGCGTGCGTGCCGTACCGCTCTCCAAGGATGGCAAGACCTTCGTTGAAGCGACCGCAGAGAACGCCTTGACCGGCAAGTACCCGCTGTCGCGCTTCCTGTACGTTTACGTGAACAAGGCTCCGAACAAGCCGCTCTCCCCGATGGAGCAAGAGTTTGTGAAGATGATGCTCTCCAAGGCCGGTCAGACCATAGTGGCGAAGGATGGCTATGTGCCGGTTCCCGCCAAGATTGTCCAGGCCGACCTGAAGAAGCTGGGTATCATGTAATCCCGCTTTCGCACTCTATACAGACGAGCCTCCAAAACGAGCCCAAGCGGGCTCGTTTTTATTTTGGCGCCACGGGATCTTTTTGGTCGCATGGGGTGGCGCCTGGCTTGCACCGGACGGCGGCATTCCCGAGAATAGGGCAACTCCACGGTAAAGGACCCTCTCATGCGTGCATCTTCCCTGTCCAAATTCGGCCTGGCGGCCTTGTGCAGCGCCCTGCTGGCCAGTTGTGCCCAGTCGCCGACCGGCCGCAGCCAGATGCTGCTTTTCTCCCCCCAGCAGATGAACCAGCTGGGGGCCGACTCCTTCGAGCAGATGAAGAAGCAGGAGAAGGTAAGCAAGGATGCCAAGGTGAATGCCTATGTCTCCTGCGTGGCCAAGGCGGTCACCGCCCAGGTGCCTGCCAGCTATGGCATCACCAGCTGGGAGGTGGTGGTGTTTGACTCCAAGGAGGTCAACGCCTTCGCCCTGCCCGGGGGCAAGATCGGCGTCTACAGCGGCCTGCTCAAGGTCGCCAAGAATCAGGATCAGCTCGCCACCGTCATCGGTCACGAGCTGACCCACGTGCTGGCACAGCATTCCAACGAACGCCTCTCCCGGGATCAGCTGACCGGCATAGGGCTGGCGGTGGCCGATGCCGCCATCGGCAGCAGCCAGGGGGGCGGTGCCACCATGGCGGCGCTCGGGCTCGGGGTCCAGGTGGGGATCGCCCTGCCCTATGGCCGGGCTCAGGAGAGCGAGGCCGATAGGTTGGGGCTGGATCTGATGGCTCGCGCCGGTTTCAACCCGGCCGAGGCGATTCCTTTGTGGCAGAACATGAGTGCCGCCGCCGGGGGCAAGGCGCCGCCCCAGTTGCTCTCTACTCACCCGAGCGATGAGAACCGCATTACCGAGTTGCAGGCCCAACAGGCTCAGGCAGAGCCCCTGTATCGGCAGGCCCGTGCCGCTGGGTTGACTCCCCAGTGCAAGGCATAACACTGCGTCTGGCCCGTCCCGCCGATGCTGCCGCCATGACGGTGATGCAGCGGGCCAGCTGGCTGGCGGCCTATGGTGGCGTGCTCGGTGAGGATCTGCTGGCCCAGCTGGCGGTCACCGAGCATCTGCAGATCTGGCGCCGTCGGCTCGCCGAACCGGCCCCCATCCCCATGCTGCTCTGTCAGGACGAGGTCGTCATCGGCCTGCTCTATTGGCACCCGGCCCATGAGGAGGGGCTGATGACGGCGCGCATCCGGGCGCTCTATCTGCACCCGGATCACTGGCGTCGGGGCCATGGCAAGCGGCTGTGGCAGGCGGTGGCGGTGCAGATGCGCCGGGCCGGTTGCGAGTGCGTCAGGCTATGGCTGCTCGATGGCAATCACATCGGCGAGGGGTTCTACCTGCGCCGCGGCTTCGTGTTTGACGGCCAGGAGCGCACCCTGACGAGCCTGGGACAACCCTGTCTGCAGCGGCAAATGTTCCGTTTGCTTTGAGCTGGCTCCCGTTTTTCGCCCATGGTCACTTTATTTTTTTGGCGAATTAATACAATGTGCCCCATCTGGACAGACTGAGGTGACCCGGTTCACCGGCAAGGGAGTGTGGCATGTATTACGGATTTGATATTGGTGGCACCAAGATTGCCTTCGCGGTGTATGACGGTGGCCTGAATCTCTGTCACGAAGAGCGCATGAGCACTCCCGGCAATGATTACGAGGGGCTGTTGCAGCTGATCCTGACGCGGGTGGAGGCGGCGGACGTCCGCTTCGGCGCGAAAGGCGCCGTCGGCATCGGGTTTCCCGGCATCATCAATCGCCTGGATGGGAGCATAGTGGCGGCAAACCTGCCCGCCATTCATGGTCGTCATCTGGGAGCGGATCTGGCCGCACGACTGGCACGCACCGTCAGCGTCGACAACGACGCCAACTGCTTCCTCTGGTCCGAAGTGCACCAGGGGGCCGCCGCCGTGGCCGAGAGTGCGCTGGGAGTGACCATTGGCACCGGCATAGGTGGCGCCGTCTATCTGGCGGGCAAGCTCATCCAGGGCCGCAACTGGCTGGCGGGGGAGATAGGCCATTACCCGCTGCCGGCCACCATATTGATGAAGTATCCCGATCTGCCCCGTCCCCGCTGCGGCTGCGGCCGCCTGGTCTGTTTCGAAACCTATGCCTCGGGCACCGGCCTGGAGCGGCTCTATCACCACTTCAACGGCGAGCGCGCCAGCGGCCACCAGATAGTCGCCCGTGCCGAGGCCCGGGAACCCGCGGCGCTCTCGGCCATCGACTGCTGGCTGGAGATCCTGGCCGCCGGGCTCGCCACCGCCATCTCGGTGATAGACCCCGAGGTGGTGGTGCTGGGGGGCGGCCTCAGCGGGCTGCCTGCCCTGTATGAAGAGCTGCCCAAGCGTCTGCCCGGCCACCTGCTGCCCGGCGTCGCCCTGCCGGCTATCCGCCAGGCCCGCTTCGGCGGCGCCGGTGGCGTGCGTGGCGCCGCCCTGCTGAATTTATGAGATCAGGCACTGGGTCTGATCTCCCTGGATAAGGAGTCATCATGACCCGTCTTGAAATCTGCATCGACAACCTGGAATCCCTGTTCACCGCCCAGCAAGCCGGGGCGGATCGCATCGAACTCTGCTCTGCGCTGGGGCTGGGCGGTCTCACCCCCTCCTATGGTTTCATGCAGCAGGTGGCGCGCCACGCCACCATTCCCGTCTACGCCATGATCCGCCCCCGTGCCGGGGATTTCTGCTTCAGTGCCGCCGAGTTCGAACTCATGTTGCTGGACATCGCCGCCGCCCGGGCAGCAGGCTTGCAAGGTGTGGTGGTGGGTCTGCTGGACGAGGGGGGCAGGGTGCCTGCCACCCAGTTGCAACAACTGGTCGAAGCGGCCGGTCCCCTGGGGGTCACCTTCCATCGCGCCATCGATCTCAGCTCCAACTGGCGCGCCGATCTGGAGACCATAGTGGCGGCCGGCTGTGAGCGTATCCTGAGTTCCGGCCATGCCCCGACCGCCCTGGCGGGTCTGGAGACACTGCAGGCGATGCAACAGACCCTGGCGGGCCGCGCCAGCCTGATGCCCGGCGCCGGGGTCAATGCGGACAACGTGCGAACCATTCTCGAGTTCACCGGGGTGAGCGAGGTGCACATGTCCGGCATGGGCTGGCGCGGCGGTATGGTGCCCCACGGAGTGAACATGGGCACTTCGGACGACGGCCGGGTCAATATCACCGACGGCGCCAAGGTGGCAGCGGTGCGGGCCCTGCTGGATCGCGCCTGAGTCAGCCTGTGGTTGTCGTCTCCTCTCCCTTCTCCTCTCGCGGGAGAAGGGCCGGGGATGAGGGGGATGTGAAGTCTCTCCCACGGGCGGGGAAATCAGAACGGCAGCCGGCAGCACCTCGCCAAAAAGTCTGATATTATCTCGACTCTTTTACTCTCAGGACCCGGAGCAACATCTCAATGTCCCAATACGACTCTATCGAACAGAAGGCCAGCTATGGCATCGGCCGCAACATGGGTGATCAGCTGGCGCAGCAAGCCTTCGCAGGTCTGGATATCCCTGCCCTGCAACAAGGTCTGGCAGATGCCCTGAACGGCCTGGAGTTCGCGGTCAGCCGTGACGATATCAATGATGCCTTCCAGGTCATCACCGCCCGCATGCAGGAAGAGCAGGAAGCCGTTGCCAAGGCCGCCGCCGCCGATGGCGAAGCCTTCCTGGCCGACAACGCCAAGCGCGCCGACGTGAAAGTGACCGACTCCGGTCTGCAATACGAAGTCATGGTAGAAGGCAACGGCGCCGTGCCGGTGGCCGGTCAGTCCGTACGCGTGCACTACCACGGTACCTTCACCCACGGTGGCGTGTTCGACAGCTCTGTCGCCCGCGGCCAGCCTGCCGAGTTCCCGGTCACCGGCGTCATCGCCGGTTGGGTGGAAGCGCTGCAGATGATGCCGGTTGGCTCCAAGTGGAAGCTCTACATTCCGCAGGATCTGGCCTACGGTGCCCGTGGCGCCGGCTCCATCCCGCCCTACTCCGCACTGGTATTCGAAGTGGAGCTGCTGGACATCCTGTGATCCGGCTGGTGTGATGCAAACGGCGACCCCTGAGTCGCCGTTTGTTTTTGCGCGCCGCCACGCCCTGGTGGATGAGCCATGGTCTTCTCGGGAGATTTGGATATAGTCAGGACGTCGCACTCTCGGCCACCCAGGGAGACAGGCCATGGCCGCCATCATCGAAGTCGTCGATCTCATCAAGCACTTTCCCGGTGTCAGGGCAGTGGACGGACTCAGCTTTGCCATTCCCGCCGGTAGCTGTTTCGGCCTGCTCGGCCCGAACGGGGCGGGCAAGACCACCACCATAGAGCTGCTCGAGGGGATCCTCACCCCGGACAGCGGCCAGATCCTGTTTCATGGCGCCCCCCGTGGCCCCGACTATCGCTCCCGCATCGGCATCCAGTTCCAGCACACGGCGCTGCAGGATTTTCTGACGGTGCGCGACACCCTGCGCCTGTTCGCCAGCCTCTATCCCAACCCCCTGCCACGGGAGCTGCTCATCGAGTTGTGCGCCCTTGGCGAGTTCATCGACAGGGACAGCCGCAAGCTCTCCGGCGGCCAGCGTCAGCGCCTGCTGCTGGCCCTGGCCCTGCTCGGCGACCCCGAACTGTTGTTTCTGGACGAACCCACCACAGGGCTGGATCCCCAGGCCCGTCACCACTTCTGGCAGCGGATCGAGGCGATCAAGGCCCAGGGCAAGACGGTGGTGCTCACCACCCACTACATGGACGAGGCGCAGCAACTGTGCGATCGCATCGCCATCGTGGATCACGGTCATCTGCTCAGCCTGGACACGCCGGCGGCCCTGCTGGCGCGGCACTTCGACGGCGTGCTGGTGCGCCTGACCGATCACCCGGCCCTCGCCAGCCTGGGTTATCCGCTGCTGCCCCACGGGGATCAGGTGGAGCTGAACTGTCCCGACGTGGCGGCCTTGCTGCCACGGCTGCTGAGTCTGGGGGTACCGCTGACCGGCATGCAGGTGCGCTCCCCCAACCTGGAGGATCTCTTCCTGCACCTGACCGGCCATAGCCTCCGGAGCGGAGCATGAAAAATCCCATCAAGCGCAGTGTCGTCGCGCTCTGTTACCCGCAAGCCTTGTCATGGCCACTGGGTTTGTCATCTCGACTGGGTTCGAGCCCGAGGAGGGGAACATGAAGGGCGTCATCAAGCGCAATGTCGTCGCGCTCTGTTACCCGCGAGCCTTGCCATGGCCACTGGGTTTGTCATCTCGACCTGGGAGCGGAACATGAAGGGAGCACTCAAGCGCATAGGTGCCCTCTTTTACGCCCGCACCCTGGAATTCGTGCGCGACAGGGCGGCCCTGGTCTGGAACCTGCTTTTTCCGCTCTTGCTGGTGATCGGCTTCTCCCTCATCTTCTCCGGCCCCCCCAAGCCGCTGGTGCAGATAGGGGTGGTGGGGGAGCTGACGACGGCCTATCAGCCCCTGACCCATATCCCGTTGCTCAAGCTCATCCCCTATGACGACGAGGCGAGGGGCGTCCTCAAGGTGCGCCATCATCAGCTGGACTTGCTGCTGTCACCGGCTCGCGGCCACTACTGGGTCAACCCGGATGCGCCCCAGGGGGCCATGGCCGAATACCTGCTGCGCCAGGCGGTGCACGAGCCCTTGCAAAGAGAGGCCCTGAGCGGACGGGCCATTCGCTATGGCGACTGGTTGCTGCCCGGGGTGATCGGCATGAACCTGATGTTCTCCGGCCTGTTCGGGGTCGGGTTCGTCATAGTGCGCTATCGCAAGAACGGTGTGCTCAAGCGCTTGCGAGCCACCCCGCTGTCGGCGGCCGAGTTTCTCTGCGCCCAGTTGCTGTCGCGGGTGCTGATCACCCTGGTGGTGAGCCTGCTGGTCTTCCTGGTGGCTTACTGGCTGCTGGATGTGCCCCTGCTCGGCTCCGGCTGGCTGCTGCTCTTCATCGCCCTGGTCGGCGGGACCGCCATGGCCTCCCTCGGGTTGCTCATCGCCGCCCGCATTCAGAACGAGGAGCTGGCGAGCGGTTTGCTCAATCTCATCAGCTTGCCCATGATGTTCTTATCTGGCGTCTGGTTCTCGCTGGAAGGGTCTCCCCCCTGGTTGCAGGCCGTGGCAGCCCGCTTGCCCCTTAGCCAGATCATAGAGGCGGCCCGCGCCGTCATGCTGGAAGGGGCGGGCTGGCAGGCGGTGGCGGGGATGCTGGCCCAGGTCATGGTGTTTGCCCTGGTGTGCATCACGCTAGGGGCGGCGTTATTCAAATGGAGCGCAAAATGAAGCCAATACTGTGGTTGCTGCTGGTGGCGACGCTGCCGGTGGATGCCGGCACCCTGCGCTGCAAGAGTGCCCTGCTGACCGAGGGGGACACCACGGCCGAGCTGCTGATCCGCTGCGGTCAGCCGATGCTCAAGGAGGATCTGACCCGTTACGAGGAAAACGGCTTCGGGGCGCGGATGACGGTCAAGTATGCCGAGCGCTGGACCTACAACTTCGGCAGGAGCGAATTCATGCAGTTCGTCACCGTCGAAAACGGCGTCATCACCGAGATTGAAGACGGCCCCCGCGGCGGTTGAACCGCGTACCGATCTAGGGTCGGCGCCCCGATCTTGAGGCTCCTCATCCCGGCCTCGTTTCCCGCCAGAAGATAGGCTGCTGGAGCCTGATCGCCCCCCGCCATAGCACCATGTCGACGCCGCCCAATATTTGCCCCAGCTTCCCCGCGTTGGGGCTTGCCGAGAGAAAAGTGAGCCTGATGAGTCAGTTGGAGTCCGATTTCGCTGCCCCATCCCGGTGCGTCCCATTTTTTTGCGAAAATAATCCTCACAGTGGGAATGGCTTTTAACAGCAGGCTATTTGGTGAATAAGGGTCTACTTTTGATTCTGAGAGTGCATATCGCCCCGCGCGAACATTTTGTGCTGTTGCACCACTGTTGTGCCGGGTTGCACCGATTGACAGGTTTTTGAAGCGCTGGATAAGCTGCAAAAAAGCAGGGAAACGATGGCATCTTGCTCGGTTTGGGTGCCAATTCGAATCAAACCACAGGGAAGAGTGACATGAAGCAGATACACAAGGCGGGTATGGTGATAGTGCTGTCGCTGGCGGCAGCCAATGTCTGGGCAGAGGGTACTCTGGATGCCGTGAAGAAGAAGGGGTTCGTGCAGTGCGGGGTCGGTGATGGCCTGCCCGGGTTCTCCAATCCGGACGCCAAGGGCACCTGGACCGGGCTGGATGTGGATGTGTGCCGCGCCGTCGCCGCGGCCGTGCTCGGGGATGCCGGCAAGGTCAAGTATGTCTCCCTCACCGCCAAGGAGCGTTTCACCGCCCTGCAATCCGGTGAAGTGGACTTGCTGTCGCGCAACACCACCTGGACCCTGACCCGGGACGGCTCGCTGGGCCTGACCTTCGCCGGGGTGAACTACTACGATGGCCAGGGCTTCCTGGTCAACAAGTCCCTCGGGGTCAAGAGCGCCAAGGAGCTGGACGGAGCCGCCGTCTGCATCCAGTCCGGCACCACCACCGAGCTCAACCTGGCGGATTACTTCCGCGCCAATGGCGCCATGAAATATACCCCAGTGGTGTTCGACACCTCGGATCAGACCGTCAAGGGCTTCGAGGCGGGGCGTTGCGACGTGCTGACCTCGGATCAATCCCAGCTCTACTCCCTCAAGATCAAGCTGACCAAGCCGGAGGATGCCGTGGTGCTGC
Source organism: Aeromonas sp. DSM 116730 (assembly GCF_046581335.1). NCBI lineage: Bacteria > Pseudomonadati > Pseudomonadota > Gammaproteobacteria > Aeromonadales > Aeromonadaceae > Aeromonas > Aeromonas sp. DSM 116730. The sequence continues at coordinate 1,217,202 of NZ_CP144265.1, forward strand.
CCGAGGTCATCTCCAAGGAGCCGCTGGGCCCGGCGGTGCGCCAGGGTGACGAGCAGTGGTTCAAGGTGGTGCGCTGGAGTCTTTACGCCATGCTCAACGCCGAAGAGGCCGGTGTGACCAGCGCCAACGTGGACGAGATGCTCAAATCCACCAACCCGGACATCCGTCGCCTGCTGGGGCTGGAAGAGCCCAAGGGCGCTGTGCTGGGGCTGGATGACAAGTGGGCCTACAACATAGTCAAACAGGTCGGCAACTACGGCGAGTCCTTCGATCGCAACGTCGGCGCCGGCTCCCCCCTCAAGATCGACCGTGGCATCAACGCGCTCTGGAACAAGGGTGGCCTGATGTATGCCCCGCCCATCCGCTAAATAGACTGCAGTCGGGGGGCCTGGCCCCCCATTTCCCCCTTGCCCTGGCTTTGTCGGAGTCATCCTCATGGCGATACAAGCATCAAACCATAGGAAAGAACAGGGCCGCTGGTGGTATGACGCTAAGGTGCGGGCGCAGATCTTCCAGTGCCTGGCCATTGCGGCCGTTCTCGCGTTTCTGTTCTACATCATCAACAATGCCCTGACCAATCTGGCAACCCGTGGCATCACCACAGGTTTCGATTTTCTGGGCAACACCGCCGGGTTCGGCATCTTGCAGAGCCTGATCCCCTACGACGAGACCTATACCTTCGGTCGCACCTTCGTGGTCGGCCTGCTCAATACCCTGCTGGTCTCGGTGCTCGGCATCCTGTTTGCCACCCTGCTCGGCTTCGTGCTCGGGATAGCGCGTCTGTCCCGCAACTGGCTGGTGGCCAAGATAGCCACCGTCTACATAGAGACCTTCCGCAACATTCCGCTGCTGCTGCAGATCTTCTTCTGGTACTTCTCGGTGCTGCGCACCCTGCCGTCTCCCCGTGAGAGCGTGGAGCTGGGAGGGCTCGCCTTCTTGAACGTGCGGGGCTTCTATCTGCCCAAACCCTTGTTTGAAGAGGGATTTGGCTATGTGATCTGTGCCCTGCTGCTGGCAGTCGTCCTGAGCTGGGGGCTGAGCCGCTGGGCAAGGCGCCGTCAGGCGCTGACCGGCAGGATCTTCCCGTTCTGGCGCTGTGTGGCCGGCCTGGTGATCCTGCTGCCCGCCATCGCCTTCCTGCTGGCAGGCAGCCCGCTCTCCTGGAGTGTGCCCATTTTGCAAGGCTTCAACTTCCGGGGCGGCTTGACGGTACTGCCCGAGCTCGCGGCGCTGCTGCTGGCGCTCACCATCTATACGGCGGCCTTCATCGCCGAGATAGTGAGATCCGGCATACTGGCCATCAGCAAGGGGCAGACCGAGGCCGCTTCCGCCCTCGGGCTCTCGCCCACCAAGACGCTGCGGCTGGTGGTCATTCCCCAGGCGATGCGGGTCATCATTCCCCCGTTGACCAGCCAGTACCTGAACCTCACCAAGAACTCCTCGCTGGCCACCGCCATCGGTTATCCGGATCTGGTCTCTGTGTTCATGGGCACCACCCTCAACCAGACCGGGCAGGCCATCGAGGTGATCGCCATGACCATGGGGGTCTATCTCATCATCAGTATCACCACCTCAGTCCTGATGAACATCTACAACCGCAGGATGACGCTGGTCGAGCGCTAGGGAGCTGTCATGTTTGTGAACGAGTTGCAGGAGGCGTTGCCGCCTCCCAATCATCGCCGGGGGCTGGTCGCCTGGATCAGGCAGAACCTCTTCCCCAACTGGTGGAACGGCCTGCTGACCCTGGTGCTGGCCTATCTGCTGCTGCCACTGCTCTGGTCGGCGCTGGACTGGGCTATCTTCTCCGCCAACTGGCAGGGAAGCAGCCGTGCCGACTGCACCCAGGGCGGGGCCTGCTGGGTCTTTATCGAGAGCCGTCTGGGGCAATACCTCTATGGCTTTTACCCAGTCGACCAGTATTGGCGCATCAATCTGGCCTTCGCCGGCCTGGCCGTGCTGCTGGCGCTGCTGATCTGGCCGCGCACCCCGCGCAAGGGCTGGCTGGCGCTTTTCACCCTGCTGGTGTTTCCCATTATCGCCTTCGTGCTGATCCACGGCGGAGCCGGTCTCGAGGTGGTGGAAACCAACCGCTGGGGCGGCCTGATGCTGACCCTGGTGCTGGCGGTGGTGGGCATAGTGGTTGCCCTGCCATTCGGGATCCTGCTGGCGCTGGGGCGCCGCTCCCACATGCCGGTCATCTCCAGCCTCTCCACCGTCTACATCGAGTTCTGGCGGGCGGTGCCGCTCATTACAGTGCTCTTCATGGCCTCCGTCATGCTGCCGCTGTTCATGACCAGCGAGGTGGAGCTCGACAAGCTGCTGAGGGCGCTCATCGGCATCATTCTGTTCCAGGCGGCCTATGTGGCCGAGGTGGTCAGAGGGGGGCTGCAGGCGATCCCCAAGGGGCAGTACGAGGCGGGTGAAGCCTTGGGGCTCTCCTACTGGAAGGTGATGGGACTGGTCATCATGCCCCAGGCCCTCAAGATCACCATTCCCTCCCTGGTGAACACCTTTATCTCCCTGTTCAAGGACACCAGCCTGGTGTTGATCATAGGGCTGTTCGATCTGCTGGCCATCTCCAAGGTGGCGCTGGCGGATCCGGCCTGGCTGGGCTTCTCCACCGAGGCCTATGTGTTTATCGCCATGATCTTCTGGATGTTCTGTTTTGGCATGTCCCGCTACTCCATCTATCTGGAGCGCAAACTCAACACCGGTCACAAGCATTAGGAGTAGTTTCGAGATGAAAACGGACGCTGTGGTAGAACTCAAGGACGTCAACAAGTGGTACGGTGAGTTTCATGTGCTGCGCAACATCAATCTGCAGGTGGGCAGGGGGGAGAAAATCGTCATCTGCGGGCCCTCGGGCTCGGGCAAGTCCACCATGATCCGCTGCATCAACCGGCTGGAGGAACATCAGAGCGGTGACATCCTGGTCAAGGGCACGGCCCTGACCTCGGATCTCAAGAACATAGAGACGGTACGCCGCGAGGTGGGCATGGTGTTCCAGCACTTCAACCTCTTCCCTCATCTGACGGTGCTGGAGAACTGCTGCCTGGCCCCCATCTGGGTCAAGCAGTTGCCGCGCAAGGAGGCCGAGGAGATCGCCATGACCTTCCTGCGCCGGGTCAGGATCCCGGAGCAGGCCCTCAAGTACCCGGGCCAGCTCTCCGGTGGCCAGCAGCAACGGGTCGCCATCGCCCGCAGTCTCTGCATGAATCCCCAGGTGATGCTGTTTGATGAGCCGACCTCGGCGCTGGATCCCGAGATGGTGCGCGAGGTGCTGGATGTCATGGTGGAGCTGGCCCACGAGGGGATGACAATGCTCTGCGTCACCCACGAGATGGGCTTTGCCAAGCAGGTGGCGGACAGGGTGATCTTCATGGACCGCGGCCAGATCATCGAGGAGAACGTGCCGGACCAGTTCTTCGACCATCCCCAGTCGGAGCGGACCAAGCTGTTTCTCTCCCAGATCCTGCAGCACTGATGCGGATAAGACGCGGCCCGTCCCATGGAAAATAGCCCGCACGCTCGGTGAGCTGCGGGCAAAGACATGCATGAAAGCAGACTACAAACGGAAAGGAGTATGTCAGCCCGGCAACAGGGTGGTGGTGCGCAGATCGCGCACGGCCAGATTGATCTGCCGGGCCAGGCTTAGCGCCTGACGGCAGTCCAGCGTCTTCACATCGATGACTCCCCCTTGAAACTCGAATCGTCCCAGTGCCTCGATCATGAAGCTGCCGTGATGGAAGCTTTTGATATAGCGGGCAATTCGACGAGGAGACAACTGCTTGAACACCTTCATGGCAAGACACCCTGTTGTTTGGACAGGGCACACTATGCCGCCTCACCGTGACACTGATGTGACACTTTATAAAGGTTTGTATGAATCCTTGTTATGGCGGGCTGGCGTCCTGTTCCCGGCGTTGAAAAAGTAGTGCAGCCCCTGGCCTCGGCCCCGATATACTGCGGCCATCGCTGTATGGACAAAGGGACCGCACGTGGAGTGGGTGGACGTAGTAGACGAGCATGACAGGGTGATCGGGGTGGCCGAGCGCGCCCGGGTGCGTCAGGAAAATTTGCGCCATCGCGCCAGTTACATCCTGGTGCTCGATGAGGCCGGTCGAATCCTGGTGCAGCGGCGCACCCCGAGCAAGGATTTTTGCCCCGGCATGCTGGACGCCTGCGCCGGTGGCGTGGTGACAACTGGGGAGGCGATGGAGCCTTCCGCCCGGCGCGAGCTGGCCGAGGAGCTGGGTATCTTTGATGTGCCCCTGCAAGACTTCGGCACCTTCTACGCCGAGGGGGAGGCGAGCGGGGGAGGCTATCGGGTCTGGGGCGGTCTGTTCAGCTGCCAATATCAGGGGCCGCTGCAACTCCAGGCGGAGGAGGTGAGCGAGGTGCACTGGATGAGCCTGGCCGAGATAGCCGAACGGGCCGCCGAGTTCACGCCGGATTCCCTCCTCGCCATCGCAACCTGGCAGGCACGGCGGCACGGGTGAGGGAGCGACGTGAGACGTCGAGTTCACCCTGGGTTTCCTGCTCGCCATCGCCACCTGGCAGGCACGGCGCTCGCAATAAGGGCGAGGTGCGGGCCGCCGAATGCAGGTTGAACTCCCTGTTCGTTATGGCCACCTGGCAGGCGCGGCGCTCGCAATAAAGGCGAGGTGCGGGCGGCGACAGGGGAGCCGGTGTCGTCTCTTTCCGGGTTGGAGTAGACTGGGCCTCTTTCAGTCACTTAAGGACGAGACATCATGATCACGGTCGGACAATCCCTGCCAGCGGGGGAATTTACCTTCATCACCGCCGAGGGCAAGCAGGTACAAGACAGCCAGGCCCTGTTTGCGGGCAAGAAGGTGGTGTTGTTCGCGGTGCCGGGGGCCTTCACCCCCACCTGCTCCAACGCCCATCTGCCGGGCTATGTGGTGCTGGCGGATCAGTTCAAGGCCAAGGGCGTCGATGCCCTCTATTGTCTCTCGGTCAACGATGCCTTCGTGATGAAGGCGTGGCAGGCTGCCCAGAATGCCGACGCCATCACCATGCTGGCGGATGGCGACGGCAGCTGGACCCGGGCACTGGGCCTTGCAAAGGAGACAGGCGCCTTTGGCGGTCTGCGTGCCCAGCGCTTTGCCCTGATTGCCAATGATGGCGTGGTCGAGCAGCTGTTCGTGGAGGCCCCCGGCAAGTTCGAGGTGTCTGATGCGCAGAGTCTGCTGGCCGCCTTGTGAATTGTTAATCATCGTTTGATTTCAGCTTGAAATAGCAAGGCGGCTCGCTACACTGAGCCACCTTTGGATGGAGCCAGGCTGACCCCTGGCTCTCGTGTTTGCAGCCGATGAGATGGAAGAATATGACCCTGGCTTTTGTTGCCCTGATTGCCGGACTGGCGTTGCTGGTCTGGAGTGCGGATAAATTTGTGGACGGCGCCGCCGCCACCGCCCGTTATGCCGGCATGCCGCCGCTCTTGATCGGCATGGTGATCATCGGTTTTGGTACCTCGGCTCCCGAAATGGTGGTCTCGGCCCTGGCATCCATGCAGGGTAACCCGGGCCTGGCCCTGGGCAATGCCTATGGCTCCAACATCACCAACATCGCCCTTATTCTCGGTCTGACAGCCCTCATCAGCCCCATCGCCGTCTCCTCCCAGGTGGTGCGCAAGGAGATCCCCATACTGCTCGGCATCACCCTGCTGACCGGTGCCTTGCTCATCGATGGTCACCTGGGGCGTGGCGACGCCCTCATTTTGGGTGGCGTCTTTATCGTACTGCTGGGCTGGTCCATCTGGACCGGGATCAAGGGCAAGGGAGACGCCCTGGACGCCGATGTGAATGTGGAGATCGACAGCGAAGCCATGCCGCTCAAGAAGGCCATCTTCTGGTTGATCGTGGGCCTGGTTCTCCTGGTCGGCGCTTCACGCCTGCTGGTGTGGGGCGCCGTGACCATAGCCCAGGCATTTGGCATCAGCGATCTGGTCATCGGTCTGACCATAGTGGCGGTGGGCACCTCGCTGCCTGAGCTCGCCTCTTCCCTGATGGCCATCAAGAAGAAGGAACATGACTTGGCCCTCGGCAACGTGCTCGGCTCCAACCTGTTCAACACCCTGGCTGTGGTCGGTATCGCCGCCGGCATAGCGCCCCTGGACGTGGATCCTGCGGTGCTCTCTCGCGACTGGAGCCTGATGATGGGGCTGACCCTGCTGCTGCTGGTGATGTGCCTGGGGCGCAAGGGACAGGGCCGCATCAACAGGGTGGAAGGGGGCATCTTGCTCTGCATCTTCGTCGCCTATACAGGTTGGCTGTTGACCAGCCAGTTCTGATTCAGGCACGACGATACACACAAGAAGGGGAGCCAATGGCTCCCCTTCTCTATGCTGCTGGCGTGGTCAAAGCGTTCAGGCCACTGCCACCAGCTTCTGCTTCTGGGCGCTGTCCAGGATGAGGATGCTCGCCTTGGGGAAGAAGTTGAAGGTGGAGGCCGACGCCCAGGTGTAGGCACCCATCACCCGGCCTATGACCAGCTCGCCGATGGCCAGATCCGGCAGCATGATGCCGTCGCGAATGACATCCACGCTGTCGCAGGTGGGGCCGGAGAGCACGGCATTGTGCAGCGGGCCTTGGGCGTAGGGGGTGCTCACCGGGTAGGTGACGTGGTCATAGAGCTGACCGTTGTAGCTGCCGTAGAGGCCGTCATCCAGGTAGTACCAGATCTTGTCGCCGCGGTGGGCCTTGCCCATCACGCTGGAGACAGAAGTCATGGCTGGCGCGCTGATGAAGCGGCCCGGCTCGGCAATCTTCTGCACAGTGGCGGGCAGCTTGGCCAGCGCTTCGCGGATCGGGGCGCAGAAGCCGTCGATGTCGAACTCGCCGCCGTCATAATCCACCGGGAAACCACCACCGATGTCCAGCACCCAGGGCTTGAGCCCCAGATCCCAGGCCTGCTCCATGATCTCGCGGCAGGCGTCGATGGCCTGCACGTGGCGACGGGCGTGGGGCACCTGGGAGCCGACGTGGAACGACAGCCCCATCACCTTGATCCCCTTGGCCTGCGCCAGTTGCAGCAGCGGCAGTGCCTGCTCCGGGGTGCAGCCGAACTTCTTGGAGAGATCGACCTTGGTCTCGGGATTCGGGAAGCTGACGCGCAGCAGCAGCTTGACCTCGTCCTTGTAGGGCAGGAACTTCTCCAGCTCCAGCGGGTTGTCATAGACAAACACTGTGCAGCCGAATTCCAGCGCATAACGGATGTCGCTGTCGCGCTTGATGGGATGGGTGTGAATGCAGCGTCCCGGGCGAACCCCTTGGCTGCGCACCAGATCCACTTCGCCATTGGTGGCCAGATCGAAACAGGCCCCCTCTTCCTTCAAGACAGAGACCACAGCCTCATGGGGCAGGGGCTTGAGTGCATAATGCAAGCGCACATCGGGCAGGGCCGCGGCCAGGGCCCGATACTGTTTGCGGACGGCTGCCTTGTCGAGCAGCAGCAGGGGGGAGCCAAATTGTTCAACCAGCTGACGGTAATCTTGTGCGACCAGGGTCTCGTTCATTCTCTTTTGATCATCCTTAGGGGGCGTGATATGCCCAAGCCATATGCGATTGAACCGGCGACGGCCGGCTCAGGCGAGTGGTCCGGAGGGACCGACCAGGCACAATGCATAACTCCCTTGCAAAGTGCTTAGTTATGCGCGGGATTATCGACTTATTGAGTTTGTGTGCAAGCATTTTGATTGGATATGTTGGCAAGTATTTCTGGTCGAGACGAAACATCATCTTGATATGGAGCAGCCTGTCCCTGCTTGTGCGCGCCATTGGCTGAGAAGTCCTCATAAGCCATTGATAGTTAACGAACATTTAACATGTGTTCCGCTCATGGTCGGGGCAGAAAAAAGCGGCGCTGAGGCTGGCCGAGTGGGAGACAGCTCACATTTTTTGGATTAACATGCCCGCTTCCTAATCCAAACTAGTTCGGATGAAGGTAGCAGGAGAGCGATGGGGGACCATCCACCGAAGAAGTGAATCTTTCAGGTACCGGGCAACCGGTGTGGACTGCTACTGGACGATACTCTGGAGAGACCCGTTAGATCGGGCGCCGAAGGAGCAAGGCACCATGACGACCCGCAAGGGCTGGTTGGCGCCGGAAACTCTCAGGCAAAAGGACAGAGGGGATGGGATGGTTGTACCTGAGCTTGGAACTGTTCACGATCTGTAACGAGAGGCCGTCAGCAAGGTAAAGAGCAGCGCAGGAACTGGAGCGTATAGACATACGTGAGGATTCCGAGCAGCGCATGAGCCTTGATCACGGCCTCGCAGTAAGAGTGTGAACACGTTCTTGGCCCGCATCCGATCGCCTCTGGGGATCGCGACACCTATGGGAAGATCATCCTTCTCCTCCTTAATCGTTGTTTTTTAAGGAGGATGCATGTCATCAATTCAATCGGCGCTCGCCGCCATCGATAGCTTTGTCTGGGGGCCGCCCCTGCTGATCCTGCTGGTCGGGACCGGTATCTATCTCACCCTGCGTCTGGGTCTGCTTCAGGTGGTGCGCTTGCCGCTCGCCCTCAAGCTGGTCTTTGGCCGGGATCAGGGCCAGGGCAAGCAGGGGGATGTCTCCAGCTTCGCCGCCCTCTGCACCGCTCTCTCCGCCACTATTGGTACCGGCAACATAGTCGGGGTTGCCACCGCCATCAAGCTCGGCGGCCCCGGCGCCCTGTTCTGGATGTGGATGGCGGCCCTGTTCGGCATGGCCACCAAGTACGCCGAGTGCCTGCTGGCGGTCAAGTATCGCGAGCAGGATGCCAACGGCCAGATGGCGGGCGGCCCCATGTACTATCTGGAGAAGGGGCTCGGCTCCAAGCCGCTCGCCAAGCTGTTTGCCCTGTTCGGCATAGGTGTGGCCTTCTTCGGCATCGGCACTTTCCCCCAGGTCAACGCCATCTCAGATGCCATGAGCCTCTCCTTCTCGGTGCCCCGTGAGGCGACCGCCGTGGTGCTGACCCTGATAGTGGCCCTGGTGACCCTGGGGGGTATCCAGTCCATCTCCAGCGTGTCGAGCAAGGTGGTGCCCTTCATGGCCATCTTCTACATACTCGCCTGCGCCGGTGTGTTGGTGAACAATGCCAGCGCGCTGCCCGATGCCGTCATGCTGGTGATCGAGAGTGCCTTTACCGGCCATGCGGCCACCGGCGGCTTCGTCGGTGCTGGCATCATGCTGGCTATTCAGTCCGGGGTGGCGCGCGGGGTCTTCTCCAACGAGTCCGGGCTGGGCTCGGCCCCCATAGCCGCGGCGGCGGCCAAGACGGATTCGTGCGTGGAGCAGGGGCTGGTCTCCATGACGGGCACCTTCATCGACACCATCATCATCTGCACCATGACAGGCCTCACCCTGGTGGTGACCGGGGTGTGGAGCGGGGACTTGAGCGGCGCCGCCATGACCAGCCAGGCCTTTGCCCAGGGGCTGGATGCCCACATAGGTCAGTATCTGGTGAGCATAGGGCTGCTGTTCTTCGCCTTTACCACCATCCTCGGCTGGAACTACTACGGCGAGCGCTGCACCGAGTATCTGTTCGGGGTCAAGGCGATCAAGCCCTATCGCCTCATCTATCTGGTGCTGGTAGCGAGCGGTGCCTTCCTCCATCTGGACATGATTTGGCTATTGGCCGACATCGTCAACGGCCTGATGGCGGTGCCGAACCTCATCGGCCTCATCGGCCTGCGTCACGTGGTGATCGCCGAGACCCGGGCCTACTTCAACCGGGATCTGGATAGTGAAGCCGAGCCCGAGCCGCAGACGGCCTGAACTCCTCAGCTCATTTTACGTTCGCCTTGAAAAGAACAAGCCACGACTCGGGTCGTGGCTTTTTTGTGCGCGGCGTTATTTCCATGGACGGGCGTTTTCCCTCTCCCTCCGGGAGAGGGTCAGGGTGAGGGAGATAGTCCCTCGCTCAGCAGGCTATCCAGACGTGCTCGCACCCTGTCTACCAGCTTTTCATCGCTCTCCTGCCAGCCAATGCAGTGCGCCAGGGTGGTAGAGGTGCCGGGTGCAAAGCGCAGCTCCCCGCCCGCCAGCTCGTAGAAGCGGCTCGCCATCCGGGTGCCCTCATCCACATCCCCCGCCACCAGCAGCATGGCTTGCGCCAGCACGGCGCCGCCATGATCCTGGCCCGGCGCCAGCCAGCGCTGGGCGGTGCCTGTTACCTTGCGACCCCCGATCACCAGATTGTACTGGCCGTCGCAAAAGGATCCGGGCACGAAGTCATAGTTTCCCTCAAGGCCGTGCTCCTCCAGCAGGGCCAGCAGCGGCGCCCCCAGCAGTCGGTAGTAGTGGGCCAGATCCGTGGTGGTACGGGGCAGCAGCAGGGAGAGGTTGAGGATGCCGGCCCCGTGGGGCACGGCTGTGCCGCCGCTGTCACGCACATGAACGGGCCAGCCTTCGGCGGTTAGCTGCTCGCAGGCCGCCTGATAGCGGGGCAGACGCATGTCCTTGCGGGTGACAATCAGGCATTGGGGCGCCTGCCAGAGGTGGGCGCGGGGCAGGCCGTCATGGGCGCAGTCCCGCAGCCAGCGCTGCTCCTCGGCCAGTATCTGATCCGGGGTGTGGCGGGTGGGCAGGGGGGGAAGCAGGGTATAGGGCATCAAGGGCATCCTGAGCAGAGGCTGCCCTGCACAGTACCCGGGGCGGTAAACAAGGTAAAGCCCCCCGCACGGCGGGGCGCTACCTGTTTGTTGACGAGAGAGTCAGGCCTGTACGCCGCCGCGCTTGGGCAGCAGCAGGTTCATGATGATGGCGGTCAGGCCGCCGGTGGCGACGCCGTAGGAGAGCACGCTTCGGGCCAGCTCCGGCAGGTGCTGCAGCACCTCGGGCACCTGGGCGACCCCCAGCCCCATGGCGAGCGACACCGCCAGTATCATCAGGGCGCGGCGGTCCAGCTCCTCGCGGGAGATGATGCGCACCCCGGCGGCGGCTATGGTGCCGAACATGACGATGGTGGCGCCACCCAGCACGGGTTCGGGGATCTGCTGCACCAGGCTTGCGACCGCCGGGAAGAGGCCGAGCAGGGCCAGCATGGCGGCGATGAAGAGGCCGACGTGGCGGCTGGCGACCCCGGTCAGCTGGATGACGCCATTGTTCTGGGCGAAGGTGGACATGGGGAAGGTGGAGAAGAGAGCCGCCAGCATGGAGTTGGCGCCATCGGCCAGCACGCCCCCCTTGATTCGCGCCATGTAGACGGGTCCGTCCAGCGGCTCGCCCGAGATGTCCGAGGTGGCTGTCATGTCGCCTATGGCCTCCAGCGCCGTCACCACGAAGATGATGGCGAGCGGCACAAACAGCTGCCAGTCAAAGCCGATGCCGTAGTGAAGCGGAATGGGCACCATCACCAGGGGGCCCTCGAAGGTGGGAGGGCTGACCTTGCCCAGCAGCAGGGCGACGGCATAGCCCGCCAGCATGGCGATCATGATGGCGGAGAGGCGCAGCCAGGGGTTGCGGCTGCGCTGCAGCAGTACGATGAGGCCGAGCACCAGCAGGGAGAGGAAGAGGTTGGTGTGGCTGGCGAAGCTGCCGTCAGAGAGGGCCGCATAACCGCCCCCCATGCTGATGAGGCCCACCTTGATCAGGGTCAGGCCGATGAGCAGCACCACTATGCCGGTCACCAGGGGGGTGATGATGCGCTTGACCAGATGGAGGAAGCGGCTCATCACCACTATGGTGAGGGCTGCCGCCAGCATGGTGCCAAACAGGGTGCCCAGCAGATCCTCGGTGGGCATGGCGGCCTGCTTGAGGGCGAGGCCGGAGGCGATGATGGGGCCGAGGAAGTTGAAGCTGGTGCCCTGCACCGAGAGCAGGCCGGAGCCGAGGGGGCCGAAGCGGCGGGTCTGGATGAAGGAGGCGATGCCGGACATGACCAGGGACATGGAGACTATGTAGCGGGTGTCGGCGGCCGGGAGGCCCAGGGCATTGGCGATGATGAGGGGCGGGGTAATGATGGCGACAAACATGGCGAGCATGTGCTGAAGGGCGGCGAACAGGGTCTGGGGCAGGGGTGGGACTTCGTCAATGCCGTAGATGAGTTCGCTGTGGGCTCGCCTGGGGGGGTGGGTCTCTGGGGTCGCGCGCACGGCGGCAGCCTGTTCCATAAATACCTCTAAGTGTGGGGAGGGGGAGAAAATTGGGCGCTATTCTAGTGGCTGAGTCTGGGCTGACCAGCGCTAATTGGAGCAATAAAGGGTTTATTTTTTGATGGGTTGAAACGTTTGCGCGCGGCGATTATGATCCGCCGGTTTGTGTGAGGCAGTTCTCGTTATAAATAGGGGACATGCTGATGCATCCAGGGAGGGACGGTGTAGAATGAGCCCTCAGTTGTAAAATGGAGGCTCTGGATGCTGAAGCTGTCGGAGTTCTGGAGTGCCCGTGCCCACTCCGAAGATTTCACCCTGACCCGCATGGGCTTTATGACGGTGCGTCTGCGCCTGCTCACCTGCCTGCTGATGGTGGGACTGCCCGCCTGGGCGCTGGTGGATTGGCTGACCCTGCCCGCCACCCAGTTCGACGAACTGTTTCAGGTCAGGATCTTCTGCCTGCTGGCCCTCTCTCCCCTGATCCCTCTTTCGTATCTCATCCACTTCAAGCGCGAGCGCATGAGGCTGGCGCTGGGCTACCTGATGGCGGTGATGATGCTGTTCTCCCTCATCTGTCTGCACAGCTTCGGGACGGATCAGGAGCTGCAGGCGGGCTACATGGCCTTCCCCTATCTGCTCATCAGCCTGTTTGCCATCTTCCCCATACCGCTCTCTCTCAGCCTGCAACTGGCGGGGGGCATTCTGATCACCATGCTGGCGGGCAACTGGCTGCTGGTGGGCCAGCCGCTGCTGAGCGTGCAGACCCTCAACCAGGTCTGGCTGCTGGGGCTCTTCACGGTGGCGAGTGCCTGGGTGCAGTGCGGCCAGCTCAACATGCTGCTGCAGCTCTATCGGGAGTCCACCACGGACGAGCTGACCGGCATGATGAACCGCCGCCTGCTGATGAAGCAGCTCGAGAAGGCCAGGGTCACCATGATCCGCAAGCAGGCATCCTTTGCCGTGCTGCTGCTGGATCTGGACAGATTCAAGCGCATCAATGACAGCTTCGGCCATCTGGCGGGGGACGCCGTGCTCAAAGAGGTGGCGGCGACTCTGGCGGAGCAGCTGGAGCCTGGCATGGTGCTCGGTCGCTACGGTGGCGAGGAGTTTGCCATACTGCTGCCCAACTGCGCCGATCTGGCCCAGGCGAAACGGGTCGCCGAGCGACTGCGGGTAGCGGTGGAGGCGCGGCTGGTGAAGAGCCCGACGTCGGATGAGCTGCTGGAGGTGACTGTGAGCATAGGCCTGACCCTGTCCCTGCGCGGGGAGAGCGTCGAGGAGCTGCTCAACCGGGCGGACGAGTGCCTCTACATGGCCAAGATGGCGGGGCGCAACTGCGTGGTGGGCGAGCTGGCGAAGACGCCGGGCAAGCCCGGGCCCACAAAGACGGATGCCGCCTGAGGGCGGCATCTTGTCTGGAGGGCTATATCAGTTCAGCCGGTACTTGCCTGACAACTGCTGGGCCAGCAGCTTGAACATGTTGAACACCGCCATTGTCTTGCCGGTCGGGGTGCCATCCTCGGCCAGGAAGAACTCCCCCTTGAACACCAGGATCTCCCCCTTCTGCTCCACCGAATCGGCACGCATGCCGTGGATGAAGTCTTCGTGGCTCTTGATGATGCCGTTGGCCATCTCCAGCAGAGCCGTCTCGGTGATCAGCTCTTTTTGTGGTTGCATGTGCGTCTCCTTAAACGACTACTGGCAGGGCGTGGTGTGCCCCGCCGCTGATTGAAGAGGCGGTTAGCATACTGCAAGGGGGGATTTTCTGTCATTGATATGACCCCGCTTTTTGCCCGGCTGCGGGCAGCCGTCACCCCATCACCAGATTCTTGAGCCAGTGACGCTGGCGGATCCTGCGCTGCACCAGCAGCACCTTGCACAGCTCCTCCAGCAGCACCACGGCCACCACCCAGGAGAGGGGCCAGCCCAGCAGGCTGACTGCCACCCAGGCGAGCGGCAGGCCTATGCACCACATGGCGACTATGTCGATGAAGATGCTGTAGTTCACGTCCCCCCCCGAGCGCAGCACCCCGACTATGCCCACCATGTTGAACACCTTGAGCAACATGCCGAGGCACATGATGGCAAGCACCTGGCCCGCTTCTCCCATCAGTTCGCCCGGCAGGTTGCCGACCCACTGCAGCAGGTTGGTCTGCAGCAGCCAGACGGCTATCCCCACCAGCAGGGCGCCTATGGGGGCGAGCAGCAGGAACAGCTGGGAGTGCTGCCAGGCCGCCTCGTACTCCTCGGCCCCGAGCCGGTGGCCGAGCAGGGTGGAGCAGGCCACCGCCAGCCCGAAGAAGAGGGAGATGAGGATGCTCTCCAGGGTGCCAAGCGTGGTCATGATGGCCAGGGAATCCGTGCCGAGGTGGGCATAGAGGAAGCCGTAGAGCAGCATGCCGAAGGCCCAGAGCCCGTCATGGAACAAGAGCGGCAGGGCGATCAGGGTGAAGCGCACCACCTCCTTGCGCTTGAAGGCCGCCAGCCAGTCCGCCAGGCGCGGCACCAGACGTGGCTCCTGGCGCCACACATAGGCAAGCAGCAGCGCCGTCTGCAGCAGCCGTGAAATCGTGGTGCCCCAGGCCGATCCCGCGACCCCCATGGCCTCGAAGCCGAAGTTGCCGAAGATGAGGGCGTAGTTGAGGATGACGTTTGCGATGATGGCAATGATGCCGATCCGGGTCGGCGCCGCCGCGTTGCCCACGGAGCGCAGGGCCGCCTCCAGGGGCACGACTATGGCGGTGCAGAGGATGGTGGCACCTGTGATCATCAAAAACTCGTCGGCCAGCAGGCGCAGCTCGGGATCCTGGCTGGCAAAGCCGAGCACGCTGCCCGGCGAGAGCACATAGATGAGGGCAAACGGCAGGCTCACCAGCAGGGCACCCACCAGGGCCAGCGCCAGGGAGCGGCGCACCCCGGCCAGCTCGCCCCGGCCATAGTATTGCGCCGCCAACACCGAGACCCCGCCAGAGAGCCCCGCTATCACCAGCAGATTGAAGAAGAAGACCCGGTTACCCAAGCCGACCGCCGCCACAGCCGTGGTGCCAAGCTGGCTCACCATCATGATGTCGATGAGACCGAGCAGGGAGAACATCATGGATTGCAGCGACACCGGCAGGGCCAGTCGCCACAGTCGGGTCATGAACTCACGATCGGTGGTTTGTTTTAAAATCGCTTGCCAATAATTCATTTATGTTAACCGGGTATGTGAAAAGCAAGGTTTGTCATGGGTATGATAGGGGCTGATACGAGAGGCTTCACTGTGAGCAGCTCTCTGCTTTCTTGTTCAAAACTATCATGTTGAGGCGTTATGACATTTGTCAACGAGTGTCTTGAGATAGCTCCCGGCTGCGAGGAGCGGATGCTGGGGCGCGAAGGCTTGCCCCTGCTGGGAGAGGCGGGCATCTTCCTGACCGGCCTCTCCCGCTTGCGGGATCACTACCTCATTCGCCGCAACAGACCCGAGTTCCACATCCTGATGGTGAGCCACGACGAGGGAGGGGCCCTGCTGACGGATCAGGGGGAGCAGCCCATCCCCGCGGGCTCGCTCATCTTCCTGCCGGCGGCCGTGCCGGGGGGGATCAGGCTCATCGGCGAGCGCTGGCAGATCAGCTGGATTTTGCTCGATGATGTGCCGCGCTGGCGCCACCTGCACCGGCTCGGCCACCGCATCTGGCAGGGGGAGGAGGGGGAGCAGCTCTACCATCTGCTCAGCCTGATGCAGGGGGAAGGAGTGCGATCTCCCTTGCAGCCCCAGTTGCTCAGTCTGTTGCTGGCCCTGCTGGACAGAACCCTGCAGGGGGAGGTGCGTGGCACCCCTGAGCTCAGGCTGCAGGCGCTGTTTCGCCGGGTGGAGGCGCGCCTTGATGAGCCCTGGAGCGTGGCCCTGCTCGCCAGCCAGATGGCCTGCTCTGTGCCCCATCTGCATCGGCTCTGCCAGCAGGTGTTCGGCATGGGGCCCATGGCCTGGCTGACTGGGCTTCGAATGAACAAGGCGCGCCAGTTGCTGCTCTATACCAACTGGCCTCTCGGCGAGCTGGCGGCCCGGGTCGGATACAGTGACGGCGCCAACTTTGCGAACCGTTTTCGCCGCCTCACTGGTCAGACCCCCGGCGCCTTTCGTCGCCTGGGTCGCAAACCTGTTGCCACTGATGTGCAAACCCTTTGAAATTGTTGGCCCAAGCCCATAGGATCGGCGGGCCACACAGTCAAGGTACAGATCCATGTTTGAAGATAATAATCAGAAACGTCCCCTCTACATTCCCTACGCCGGCCCGGCCCTGCTGGAGACCCCGCTGCTCAACAAGGGCAGTGCCTTCACCAGCGAGGAGCGCAGCAGCTTCAATCTGGAAGGCCTGCTGCCCCAGAACATAGAGACCATAGAAGAGCAGGTGGAACGCGCCTATCGCCAGTTCATGGCGTTTGGCAACGACATGGACAAGCACATCTATCTGCGCAACATCCAGGACACCAACGAAACCCTGTTCTATCGCCTGCTGACCAACCACCTGACCGAGATGCTGCCGGTCATCTACACCCCGACCGTGGGCAAGGCGTGCGAGGAGTTCTCCAACATCTACCGCCGTGCCCGTGGCCTCTTCATCTCCTATCCGGACAAGGACAGGATCGATGACATGCTGCAAAACGCCACCAAGCAGAACGTCAAGGTGATAGTGGTCACCGACGGCGAGCGGATCCTGGGACTGGGGGATCAGGGCATAGGCGGCATGGGCATTCCCATCGGCAAGCTCTCCCTCTACACCGCCTGCGGCGGCATCTCCCCCGCCTACTGCCTGCCGGTGGTACTGGACGTGGGCACCAACAACCAGCAACTGCTCAACGATCCCTTCTACATGGGCTGGCGCCATCCGCGCATCTCCGGGGAGGAGTACGACGAGTTCGTCGATGCCTTCATCCAGGCGGTCAAGCGCCGCTGGCCCGAGATCCTGTTGCAGTTCGAAGACTTCGCCCAGGGCAATGCCACCCCGCTGCTCAACCGCTACAAGGACGAGCTGTGCTGCTTCAACGATGACATCCAGGGCACGGCCGCCGTTACGCTCGGCAGCCTGATTGCTGCCTGCAAGGCCTCGGGAGCCAAGCTCTCCGAGAAGCGGGTCGCCTTCCTCGGCGCGGGCAGCGCCGGTTGCGGCATCGCCGAGCAGATAGTGGCGCAGATGAAGGCCGAAGGACTGAATGATGCCGAAGCTCGCGGCCGGGTCTTCATGGTGGACAGGTTCGGCCTCATCACCGACAAGATCCCCAACCAGCTCGACTTCCAGCGCAAGCTCTCCCAGCCGCTGGAGCGGATCAAGGAGTGGCCGGTGGGGGACAACATCTCCCTGCTGGAGGTGATGGAGCACGGTCGTCCGGACATCCTGATCGGGGTCTCGGGCCAGCCTGGCCTCTTCACCGAAGAGGTGGTCAAGACAATGCACAAGCACTGCAGCCGCCCCATCATATTCCCGCTCTCCAACCCCACCTCCCGGGTGGAGGCGACACCGGCGGATCTCATCCGCTGGACCGACGGCCAGGTGCTGGTGGCCACCGGCAGCCCGTTCGCACCGGTGGAGTACAAGGGCAAGCGCTACGTCATCGCCCAGTGCAACAACTCCTTCATCTTCCCGGGCATAGGCCTTGGTGTCATCGCTTCGGGCGCCACCCGGGTGACCGACGCCATGCTGATGTCCGCCAGCCGGGCGCTGGCGGAGTGCTCCCCCCTGGTGAAGGGAGAGGAGGGCTCCTTACTGCCGGATCTGGCGGATATCCATCGGGTGTCCCGCTACATCGCCAAGATGGTGGCCAAGACCGCCATGCTGCAGGGCAAGGCGGTACAGACCCCCGATGATGTGATAGACCAGGCCATAGAGGCGAACTTCTGGCGGCCGGAATACCGCCGCTATCGTCGTACTTCGTTCTGAGCGAAGAGGCCGCAAAAGCAGAAGGGATGCGCAAGCATCCCTTTTTTTGTGCACGGCAGAGGCGGATGAGGGGTTATTGTGCCGGTTGCTCGGCAGCGGGTTCGGCCACGGGCTCGGTGGCCGCTGGTGCGGCGGCCTGCACGCCGGTCACCCGGATCTCGACCCGGCGATCCGGGGCCAGGCAGTCGATGAGGGCGGCTCTCGCCTTGACGTCATCGCACTGGGTGCCGGTGACCGGATTGCTCTCGCCATTGCCCTGGATGCTCACCTTGTCGGCGGGCAGGCCCTTGCCGATCAGGAAGTTGGCGACCGTGCTGGCGCGGGCCTCGGACAGCGTCAGGTTGTTGGCATCCGAGCCGATGCGGTCGGTATAGCCCATCACCAGGGCGTTGCCATCCTTGGGCTTGACGTCGACTATCTGCTGGTAGAGGTCGTCCAGGGCGGCCATGCCTTCCGGCTTGAGCTCGGCCTTGCCAAAGGCAAACAGCACATCAGAGCTCAGGTTGAAGGTCTGATCCACCGGCTCGGGCGGCGGCGGGGTCACCACCAGGGGGGCGGCCACCGGCACTGCGGCCACGGTGCGGTTGGGGTGCAGCACCAGCTCTATGGTGGCGGTGCTGATGTCGCTGACCCAGCGCTGGGTGCCGCTGCCCAGTTTGTCGTTGTCAGGATCGTCCCCGACCCGCACCAGATAGCGGTAGCGCGCCTGGATGTCGACCCAGTCGGTGAGCCTGGCGGTCAGCCCCAGACCTGCCAGCGGGGCCAGGTTGTCATCGCCGCCGTTGACGGAGTCGACGTGGTAGAGATAGCCGCCACCTTCGGCGAACACCGAGAAGATGTCGCCAAGGGGCAGTCTGCCTATCACCGACAGGGTGGCACCCTGACTGTTGAAGTCGTTGCCGGCGATGTCCCAGTCACCGGTCGACAGATAGCCGAGTTCGGCGCCCAGGTTCTCGGTGAAGTTGTAGCCGACAAAGGCGTCGATGGCGGTGGCGTCCTTGTCGACATCCTGACTGAAATCATTGATGTCGTGGGCAATGGCCCAGCCTCCCCCAGCCCCTATATACCAGTCGTGAACAGGCGCCGCCTGGGCGCCACTCGCCGCCAATGCCAATGCAATCCACACGGGTTTCAATCTTATGTTCATCGCGTATCCTCGTCGATGTTGGGTGTTATAGGGCTCCCAGCCCTTTGCTATGTATAGCCACCATTATGTATAGGCGATATGAGAGGTTTAACCACTTAAGTGGCGCATCTATATGGAGAATTTGTGAGGAAGCAGGCAAGAGTGGCGCCTTGGACGCCGCCCTGGGCTGGCGGGGAGGACAACAAAAAAAGGGGCCGTACGGCCCCTTTTTTTTCAGGTGCGGATTGACCGCATGCAGCTGAACTTACTGTTTGACTTCCTGCACGCCGGTGACGCGCACTTCGACGCGACGATCCGGCGCCAGGCAGGCGATCAGCTCGTTCTTGCCCTTGACGCCGTCACACTGGGTGCCGGTGACCGGATTGGCTTCGCCATGGCCTTCGATGGCGACCTTGCCAGCCGGCAGACCCTTGCCGACCAGGAAGTCGGCCACGGTGCGGGCACGGGCTTCGGACAGCTTCTGGTTGTAGGCGTCAGAACCGATGCGGTCGGTATAACCTACCACCACGGCGCTGCCATCTTTCGGCTGAACGTCAACAATCTGCTGATACAGGGTGTTGAGGGCGGCAGTACCTTCCGGCTTCAGGGTGGATTTGCCGAAGGCAAACAGCACGTCAGAGCTCAGGGAGAAGTTCTTGTCGACCATGACAGGCTCGGGCTCGGCGACCACGGGGGCGACCACAGGTGCCACATAGGAGGTGCGGTTCGGGTGCATCACCAGTTCCAGGGTCGCGACGCTCATGTCGGTTTTCCAGGTCTTCTGCTCGTCACCCAGATCCCAGATGTAGCGGTAGCGGGCCTGCAGATCGATGAGGTCGGAGACCTTGGCGGTCAGACCCAGACCGGCCAGGGGCGAGGTGCCGTTGTCGCTCTCGCCATTGCCGTTGACATGGTTGAAGTAGGCACCGCCTTCGGCGAACACGGAGAAGATGTCACCCAGCGGCAGACGGGCAAGACCGGACAGGGTCGCGCCTTGGGTCTTGAAGTCGACGCCATCGACGCCACCCTTGCCGGCGTAGAGGTAGCCGAGCTCGGCCGCGTAGTAATCATTGAAGTTGTAACCGCCGAACAGGGAGATCGCGGTGGCGTCCTTGTCAGCATCCAGACCGAAGGAGTCCAGGTCATGGCCATAAGCCCAACCTGCACCCATACCTGTGTACCAGTCATCGGCCGCTTGGGCGGTGGAGGTTCCCATGGCTGCAATAGCCAGAGCAATCAGGGTTGGAGCCATTTTCATTTTCATCATTTTATCCTCGTTGAGTTGCCGTGCTATGGGCGTACTGCGCACTCTTTGTTATACCGATCGCAGATGACACTTCATGTTGTCATGTTGCGATTCCGTGACCTGGTCACGGACGGCTTGAATAAAAAATGGATGGTAACCTGGATTCTCATGAAGCTGTTTCTCCATGGACAACTAACCGGGCAATGGGCACTTTTAATAGTTCATCCAATGTCTTACAAGCGCAGCTACTGTATTCTTTTGAATCGGCTTGATCAAGTTTCTGCACAGATATGCAGCTACTATGGTGGCGCGACGGGGGCGGGGCCTGAGCAGAGAGGGGGGGCAGGTACAGCGTGATGAGACAGAGGGTGACGTTTGAGGCGACAGACATGCAAAAGGGGATGCCGTGGCATCCCCTTTTTGCGTTATCTGAGTGAATCAGATTACTGCTGAACTTCCTGTACGCCGGATACGCGCACTTCTACGCGACGGTCCGGGGCCAGGCAGGAGATCAGCTGAGCCTTGGCGGTTACGCCGTTGCACTTGGTGCCGGTAACCGGGTTGGCTTCGCCACGACCTTCGATGGCAACCTTGCTGGCAGCCATACCCTTGCTGACCAGGAAGTTGGCAACGGTGCGGGCACGGGCTTCAGACAGCTTCTGGTTGTAAGCGTCGGAACCGATACGGTCGGTGTAACCAACAACAACGGCGTTACCGTCTTTCGGCTGGAACTCAACGATCTGCTGGTACAGGGCGTTCAGAGCTTCCACGCCTTCGGCCTTCAGGCTGTCTTTGCCAAAGGCAAACAGCACGTCGGAGTTCAGGGCGAAGTTCTTCTCAACGATCTGCGGAGCAGGAGCCGGAGCTTCTTCAACAACAGGAGCCGGAGCCGGTGCTACGTAGGAAGTACGGAACGGGTGGTAAACGGCTTCCAGGGTCGCAACGCTCTGGTTGGACTTGTAGCGTACGTTGTCGGCGTGCAGGTCAGCCACGTCCCACATGTAGCGGTAACGAGCTTGCAGATCCAGCGCGTCGTTGACCTTGTAGGTCACACCGGCACCGGCCAGCGGGGATACCTTGGTATCGCTGGTGCCCATACCGTCGGTGTGGCCCCAGTAGGCGCCAGCTTCACCGAACAGGGAGAAGTCGTTGCCCAGCGGCAGACGAGCGATACCGGACAGGGTGGCACCCTGGCTCTCGTAACGGTTGCCATCGGTGTTACCACGGCCGGTGTACTGGTAGCCCAGCTCGGAACCGAAGTACTCGTTGAAGTTGTAACCGACGAAGGCATTGGCAGCAGCCGCGTCTTCTTCACCAGCGTTCACGCCTTCGATCTTGTTCAGACCGTTGAAGTGAGTTGCACCGACACCGGCACCGAAGTAGATATCATCAGCGGCGTGTGCAGCAGTTGCACCCATGGCAGCCATGGCGATGGCGATCAGGGAAGGAGCCATTTTCATCATAAAATTAATCCTCGTTGAGATGGCACGTTGTTCACGTGCTTCGCACTTTGTAATTTATGTAAGCTGCTGGCTCTGCCGGGCAACAAGGGTTGCGCCGAGCAGGGATCCTAGATCCATCCAGGAGGCACGTTATCTGGGTGCACAAGTGAGCGAGTTGCACTATCGAGAGCGCATACTTCGCCACGAACAGCCGATGTCATTCCGATGACGTGGCGCACTTTATGCTCATTTCAAAACATGATCAAGCTCACAGATAATCTGTGGGGCAGATTGTGTCGTATGGATAACTGGCTGTTTATCTGGATTTATTAGTGATCCAAGTAGGCGCGATGCAGCTTTCGCTCAAGCTTCATATAGGCCTCAACCCAAGCGTGCTGCGGGGTCGCGATGGCGTCCCTGGCCGCAAAAACCGCGAGATAGTCGGCCTCGGTTGCTTCGCACAGCAAGGGTGTGAAGCCGAGTAAAAAATGACGGGCGAGATAGGGGTCCAGGGGCCAGATATTGAGGATGGCCCTGGCCACCGGCTGAATCGCGGCTGAACAGATGAAATGTTGATGGCCGGCTTCCAGCCACTGGGCCATCTCCTGCAGGCCCTGCTCGGGCACCAGTCCACCATCCCCTTTCTCCGTCGCCAGCGTCATGTGGTTACCGTTGCCAAGTAACAGGCGGCCATCTTGCTGCAGGACGCCGTCGTGGCTGCGCAGGGGCAGCGGGGTAGCTTGCTCGAGATAGAGGCTGCACTTGTCCGGGAGGGAAGCCAGTACGGATGCGGCCTCGCTCTGCATGGCGGCGGGCAGCCAGAGTGCCTCGGCCCGGGTTTGCTGACTCTGACGGAGCTGACGGGGGAGGGAATCCGGGTCTGAATCCGGGTGAAGTCGGGAGATGATGCCGGGAAAGGCCATGCTGAATACTCTTTAAGGGATAACCGGCGAATTATACGAGTTATGGCCGTGGCAACAATAAAGGTTTCTCTTCGAGACTGTTTACCTGAAGCGACTCTGCGATTACCATCCCCGAGGTTTGTTAGGGTTGTCGTCGAAAGACGCTTATTAAAGATAGAGGCTCGACCATAACGAGTCCGTTCAAAACTGATACACTTGACTACGAGTCGTCGCGAAAAATAAAGGTGGAGTGAATCCGCCGAACGGAGTATGGAACACATGAATTCAAATATCGTAACTGTTGGCAAGAAGATCCGTCAGATCCGCGAAGCGGTTGGCCTGAGCCGTCCCAAGTTTGCCGATCTGCTGGGCGTCCCCCCGACTACCCTGAAGAACTATGAACTGGGTTACCGTGAAGTTGGAGGCGCCTTCCTGGTCGCCCTGGCTCATCACCCGGAACTGCACAAGTTCACCCTCTGGCTGCTGGCCGACAAGAAAGTCGCCGAAATCGGTCAGATCGGTCCGGACGATATTGCCAAGGCTTGATTGCCTGAGCCTTGATAAAAATGCCGCCCGCGAGGCGGCATTTTTTATTTGTCAAAACAGGCATTTATTTAAATAAAGAGTGCGTTGTGTGCTTCATGTGGCGATTTCAACTAAATCACCTTGGCAAGCTGGATTAATCCCCGGAAAATTCCGACCCTTTAATTTCAGGCCCCTGATCCACAGAGCGAGACACGCATGAGCAATACCCTTCCCAAAGCCAGAGATGGCTTTACCAGCACCTTCGGCGTGCTTGCCGCGACCCTGGGCTCGGCGGTAGGCCTTGGCAACATCTGGAAATTTCCCTATCTGACCGGGGAAAACGGGGGCGCCGGTTTTCTGCTGGTCTATGTCATCGCCACCCTGCTGGTGGGGCTACCGGTGATGATCTCGGAGATCATGCTGGGGCGTCAGGCAAAATCCGATGCAGTGAGCGGGCTCATCAAGCTGGCACCCAAGGGGCAACCCTGGTGGCTGATCGCGGCCATGGGGGTGACGGCGGCCTTCCTCATCATGTCGTTTTACTCCGAAGTGGCAGCCTGGGTGTTTGCCTACATCTTCAAGGCGGCCAGCGGCGAGATCCTCTCGACCGATCCCGCCGTCACGGGGGCGGCCTTCAATTCGCTCATCACGGATCCCTTGCAGAGCCTGCTCTGGCAGTGGCTGGTGCTGGCACTGATGGGGGGCATATTGCTGATGGGGGTGTCGAAGGGGATAGAGGCCGTCACCAAGCGGCTGATGCCGGTGCTCTTCATCCTGCTGCTGGTGATCGGGGTGCGCAGTCTGACCCTGCCCGGGGCGAGCGAGGGGCTGCATTTCCTGTTCTCCCCTGATTTTTCCAAGGTCACCGCCGGCGTGGTGCTGACGGCCATGGGGCTGGCCTTCTTCAAGCTCTCCATCGGCATGGGCTGCATGATGACCTATGGCAGCTACTTTCGGGACGATCAGCACATACCGCTCACCACGGTCCGGGTGATGTGCGCCGACCTCTTCGTCTCCATGCTGGCGGGGATCGCCATCTTCCCGGCGGTGTTTGCCTTCGGTTTCGAGCCGACCGCCGGCCCCTCCCTGCTGTTCATCACCATTCCGGCGGTGTTTGCCAGCATACCGTTCGGCCACCTCTTCATGGTGCTCTTCTTCGTGCTCTCCGCCATAGCGGCAACGGGGGCCATGCTCTCCATTCTGGAAGTGCCGGTCTCGGTGCTCTCCGAGCGTTTCCACATGAGCCGAAGAAGGGCGACCCTGATCAACCTGTTGGTGCTGGGGGCGGTCGGATCGACCTGTGCACTCTCCAACAGCACGTTGGCGGATGTGCAGATAGCGGGCAAGACCTTCTTCGATCTGTTCGACTTCGTCTCTTCCAATGTGTTGATGCCCCTTGGCGGTATCTTCCTCTGCCTCTTCGTGGGCTGGGTCTGGGGCTTCGAGCGGATGAAGACGGCGCTGACCAATGGGGGCGAGCTGGAGCTGGCCATCCTCAAGCCCCTGTTCTTCATCATCCGCTACGTGTCGCCGCCGCTCATCCTGATCGTCATGCTCAAGGGACTGGGGCTGTTCTGACCCCGCGGTCCGGACAGAAAAAGAGCGCCTGATGGCGCTCTTTTTCATTGGCGTGTCCCGATGGCGCCCTCAGATCACACCGAGTCGGGAGAGCTCCTCCTTGAGCTGATCCAGGTTGCGCTCGACGCAAGCCTCCCCCTCGTTGATGGCATCGCTGGCGCGGTGGAAGTCCATGATGGAGAGGCTGCCAAGGCGCGGACAGAGCTGGATCTCGGGGGGATCCCCGGCCATGCGGGCACGGGTGATACGCTCCTGCATGATGTTGATGGAGCCCGTCATCACCCCCCACATGCCGGGTGTGCTGGGTTCTCCCCGACCCAGCCACTGGCTGAAGAGGCCTCCCGGGGCGGGTTCGTCCGGCTCGTCTGTCCAGGGCTGATGCAGGTCTGTGTTGAGGTTGACGGCGATCACCACCTCGGCCCCCATGGCCCGGGCCAGGGAGATGGGGACAGGGTTGACCACGGCGCCATCCACCAGCCAGCGATCATCAACCCGGGTCGGGGTCAGAATGCCGGGCATGCCGCAGGAGGCGCGCACGCACTGGCGCAGGGGCCCCTCTTGCAGCCAGATCTCGCGGCCGGTATCGAGCTCGGTGGCGACGCAGGCGAAGGGCAGCGGCAGGCTCTCGATGGCGGGATCCCCCAGGTGGTTGGCGGCGATGCCAAACACCTTGTCACCGCGGAACAGGCCGCCGGAGAGGGCGGGGTCGAGCAACCCCATCACCTGCAAGCGGCTGAAGCCGCGCACCCAGGACTCCAGTTTGTCCAGCTCGCCGGCGGCATAGGCGGCACCGACGAAACTGCCGATGGAGCAGCCGGCCACCAGATCCGGTTTGACACCGAGGCGCTCCAGCGCCCGTATGATGCCGATGTGCGCCCATCCACGGGCGGCGCCGCTGCCAAGGGCCAGGCCCAGGCGGGGTTTTCGTGCCACTGTGCGTCTCCTGTTGTGAGTTGGGGTTCCAGCTTACTCCTGCTTCTCCTGTGCGTCACCCTGCCAGCCTTCGCTGCGATTGCGGCCATTGGCCTTGGCCTGATAGAGGGCAATATCGGCACGGCGAATGACTTCCTGCAGGCGAACGTCGGGGCCCTGGCGGCAATGGCCCAGACTGACGGTCACTCTCAGTTCGGGGGCTATCTCGGTCCAGTCGTGTTCCGCAATGCGCAGCCGCAGCTGTTCGGCAAGCTGAGCCAGCGGGAGATCCTTGTCTGTGACCAGCAGCAGAAATTCCTCGCCGCCCCAGCGGATCAGGGTGCAGCCCCGGGCCTGCAGAGGCTGGCAGAGCTGAACCAGACGGATCAGCACCTGATCCCCCACCCCGTGACCGAAGCGATCGTTGACCAGCTTGAAGTGATCACAGTCGAACATGATGGCGCCTATGTGGCGGCTGCCTGCCAGTATGTGGCGGCGCTCGAAGGCATCGAAGTGGTGGCGGTTGAAGGCGCCGGTCAGCGCGTCATGGCTGGAGAGGTAGTTCAACCGACGATTGAGACGGCGGGATCGCAGGCTGGAGAAGATGGCCACCACCAGACAGAGCAGGGTGAGGAGCGCCGTCGCCGATTGCCACAGCAGCATCTCGAGCAGGGGCAGCAGCGCGATGCGGTGGATCAGGATGAGCGGCGTGTCCGGGACGGGATGGACGAGCTGGAAGGCGCCCTGCTGCCAGTGATAATCCGCCCGTGATGCCTCCTGTTTCAGGGGCGGCGCCGTGCCGGATTGGCTGCTGGCCAGGATCTGCCGGTGCTGATTGACCAGAAACAGGGTGCCGCTCTGGGGGGAGAGTCGGCGCAGGGTCTGCTCCAGGGTGGCTATCTCTATGTCGATGCTGAGCAGGCCTATGATCTGCCCGACCTGGGTGATGGGCTGGGACAGGGTGATCATCTGCCCTTTGCCGGCAAAATCCTGATAGGGCCGCGACAACGTGGCGTGCTCAGCGGGCGGGTGGCGGGTCAGTGCCTCCTGCCAGTAAGACTTGTGGTAGATGCCGGGGTCGAAACGAAATTGGTTGGAGGGCACCCAGGGGTAGAGATAGATGAAGTTGTCGGTGCTGGTGAAATAGATCCAGGCCACGGCCTTGTCCAGCAGCTTGCTGGCGGTCGCGAGCAGGGGAGAGAGGCTGAGCGCCAGGTGTAGTCGGGCCTCCCGTTCGCTGCCCGGGGCGGGCAAGGGGCCCAGCCCGGTCAGGTTGCCGATGAGGGCGGGGGGCAGATCGACGGGGATGCGATCCAGGCTGAGGTTGCCGCTCGAATCGGCTTGTAGCGCCGGATAAAGCTGGCGAGAGAGGGCCGACTGGGGGTTGCTGCGCAGCCGCTCTTCGGCCTGGCCGCGCATGGCCTCGAGAAAGGCCTCCATCCTCTGGTGCTGGCTGCTGAGCTGGGCCGCGGCATTGATGACGTCACGCCTGTTCAGCTCGGTGATCTGGCGCAAGGCGTGCTGCAGGGCGAGCAGCAGCAACAGCATGCTCAGTCCCAGCAGCAGCCACTGCAACCGATATTTGGCAAAGGCATGGGGCAATGTGGGCATGGGGCACCGGGAAGATGACGGGAGCGGCACATCAGTGTAAGGCAGAAAAAAAGCGCAGTCTCAACTGGATGTGATTTTGATGATCTATCCCCCGGGCTGTTACGTTTTGTCACATTTATACATAGTCACGGCATAGTCAGGGGGTAACATGATGCCATCATTGATGAAGTTCCCTCTTCTCCTTATCTCTTACCTTGCATGGATTGTTTGATGAAAATGCGCGTATGGCTGTGGCTTGTTCCTCTTCTCCTGCTGCTGGGGGCCGGCACCTGGTATTTCCGGCAGGCCAAACCGGTCAGCAAGCCCGAACTCAGACAGGTCAACATCAGGGCGGAAACGGTCAGGCAGAGCCTGGCAGAGCCCTCCATCAAGCTGGTCAGCAAGCTGGCGGCCAATCGCTCCGTGGTGGTCAGCCCCGAGGTCACGGGTCGCATCGTCAGGATTGCGGTGCGCTCCGGTCAGCGGGTCAAGCAGGGGGAGACCCTGATCGCCCTGGATGCGGGCAAGCAGCAGGCCGAACTCGCCGAGCAGAGCGCCAGCGTACGCGACGAGAGCCGCAAGCTGCGGGACATGCGCCGCCTGGTGGCGCGCGGTGCCATCACCACCTCCGAGCTGGAAGGGCAGGAGGCGACCGTGGCCCAGGCCCAGGCCCGGGTAGACGCGGCGCGCTATGAGCTGTCATTGCGCACCCTGGCGGCTCCCTTCGACGGCACCGTCAGCCTGATCGATCTCAGCGAAGGGGCCCTGGTCAACAGCGGCGACGTGCTGCTTCACCTGGACGAGCTGGCAAGATTGCGGCTCGATCTGGCGGTGCCGGAGCGCTACCTCTCTCTCCTCAAACCCGGCATGACGGTGACCGCCACCAGCTCTGCCTGGCCGGATCAATCCTTCTCCGGCGTGCTGGAAACCCTCGACAGTCGCGTCTCCAACGATACCCAGAACATCAAGGCGCGGGTCATACTTCCCAACCCCGACGGCCAGCTGCGGCCCGGCATGCTGATGAATGTAGATCTCTCCCTGCCAGCCCAGAAGATGACCCTGATCCCCGCCCAGTCGGTGGAGTATGCGGGGCAGCTTCGCTTCGTCTACCGCCTGGAGGCGGACGGCCGGGTGAAACGCATTCCGGTGGAGCTGGGCGACACCCATGGGGAAGAAGTGTGGGTGCTCAAGGGGCTGAACGTCGGCGATCGCATCGCGGTGGAGGGGCTGGTCAACCTGCGTGACGGCGCCCTGGTCCGTGATCTGACCGAGGTAAAAGGCTGATGTGGCTCTCCGATATATCTGTTCGTCGCCCCCTGGTGGCGGTCGTCATCAGTGCCTTGCTCACCGTATTCGGCCTGGTGGCTTTCAGCAAATTGACGGTGCGGGAGATGCCGGATGTACAGACGCCGTCCGTCTCCATCACCACCACCTATGAGGGGGCCGCCCCCGAGGTGATGGAGAGCCAGGTCACCAAGCCCATCGAGGATCAGCTCTCCGGCATCAGCGGCATCAAGAACATCAACTCGGTGACCCGCAAGGGGCGCTCCTCCATCACTGTGGAGTTCAAGCTCGGCTGGAACATGCTGGAGGGCACCTCGGATGTGCGCGACGCCATCTCCCGCGCCCGGCCCAAGCTCCCGGACGAGGCGGACGAGCCCATGGTCACCAAGGACAATGGCAACGGCGATGTGGCCATCTGGCTCAACTTCAGCAGCACCCAGATGGACCGTACCGCCATGACAGACTACGTCAACCGCATGCTGGTCGACTCCTTGAGTCTGGTGGACGGGGTGAGCGAAGTGATGCTCTCCGGTGATCTTGCTCAAGTCATGTATGTGCGGCTGCGCCCCGCCGAGATGGCGGCCCGCGGCATCTCGGTCGCCGACGTGCAGGATGCCCTCAAGCGGGAGAACATCGAGCTGCCCGGGGGGGAGATCCGCAACAACAGCATGACGATGGCGGTGCAGATCGCCCGCCTCTACCACAGTGCCGAGGATTTTCGCGCCCTGCCGGTCAAGACGGCCGTCAATGGCCAGAGCATCTATCTGGCGGACATCGCCGATGTTGAGGTGGGAGCCAAGAATGAAGACAGCGCCTATCAGCGCAACGGTCGCGAGAGCCTGGGGATAGGCATAGTCGCCCAATCCACCGCCAACCCCCTGGCGGTGGCGCAAGGGATCGAGCAGAAGATGTCCGAGATGCAGCGTTTTCTGCCGGAGGGGGCGAGTCTTGAAGTGGATTATGACTCCACAATCTTTATCAAGCAGGCGATCCACGAGGTCTACGAGACTCTCGCCATCTGCGCCCTGCTGGTGGTGGCGGTGCTCTACCTCTTCCTGGGGCAGGCGCGCACCACCCTGATCCCCGCCATCACTGTGCCGGTGTCACTCATTTCCGCCTTCATCGGCGCCTGGTATCTCGGCTTCTCCATCAACCTCATCACCCTGCTGGCGCTTATTCTCGCCATCGGTCTGGTGGTGGATGACGCCATCGTCGTGGTGGAGAACATCCACCACCACCTGCAGCGGGGTGAATCTCCCCTGATGGCTGCCTGGCACGGCACCCGGGAGGTGGGCTTTGCCGTCATCGCCACCACCGCCGTGCTGGTGATGGTGTTCGTGCCCATCGCCTTCATGGAGGGCATGGTCGGGCGACTCTTTACCGAGTTTGCGATCCTGCTATCGCTCGCGGTGCTCTTCTCCTCCCTGGTGGCGCTCACCCTGACCCCTGCCATGGGCTCCTGGCTGATGCGTGCCGTCGACAAGCCCAATGCCCTGACGGCGGCGCTGGATCGGGGCCTCGGCCGGGTAGAGACAGAGTACCGCCGCCTGCTGGGTGCCGTGCTACGCCGCTCCGTCTGGATGCCGCTGGTGCTGCTGCTCTGCCTTGGCGGCATCGGCGCCCTCTTTGGCAAGCTGCCCGCCAGCCTGACCCCCACCGAGGACCGCGGTGTCATCTATGTGTTCGTGAAAGGAGCCGAGGGCACCAGCATAGAGCGGATGAAGCGCAACATGCAGCAGGTGGAGGCCGCCATCATGCCGCTGCTCGGCAAGGGGGTGGTGCAGGCCATGAGCTTCAGCACCCCGGCCTTCGGGCGCGGCGGCGATCAGACCGGCATGGTCATCATACAGCTCACCGACTGGGCGGAGCGGGACGAGACCGCCACCGAGTTTAGCCGCAGCTTGAGCGGGCGGCTGGCCGGCATTCCGGATGTGATGATCCGCACCTTCCAACCCGGATTCAGGGGGGGCTCCACCGCCGCTGTGCAGTTCGTGCTGCAAGGCTCCGACTATGGGGAGCTTTATCAGCAGGGGCTGGCACTGCAACAGGCCGCCGGCCAGAGCGGGCTGATGCTGACCCCGGATCTCGACTACGCCGAGAAGACCCCTGAGCTGCAGGTGACCATAGAGCGGGAGCGGGCCAGCCAGCTTGGCATTCCGGTCTCCACAGTGGCGAGCTCCCTGCAGGCCCTGCTCGGCGGCGTCAGCCAGACCACCTATGTGGACAGGGGGGAGGAGTATGACGTCTACCTGAGGGCCAACCAGATGGAGTTCAACGGCATCTCGGATGTGAGCCGCATCTATCTCAAGGCCGCCAATGGCGAGATGGTGAGCCTCTCCACCCTGGCCACCGTCACCCAGGTGGCGAGCCCGCAGCGGCTCAATCACTACCAGCGTCAGAAGGCGATTGCCCTGACCGCAGACGTGGCCCCCGGCCACACCCTGGGGGAGGCGCTCGACTTCCTCGATGGCTGGGCAGGGGAGCATCTGCCGAGCGGCATGACGGTGGATTACGCCGGTGAGTCCAAGGATTATCGCGACAACCAGGGGGAGATGGTGATGGTGTTCGGCCTCGCCCTGCTGGTGGTCTATCTGGTGCTGGTGGCGCAGTTCGAGAGCCTGCTGACCCCGACCGTGGTGATGGTGACTGTGCCGCTTGGCATCTTCGGCGGCCTGCTCGGCCTCTGGCTGACGGGGCAGGAGCTCAGCATCTACAGCCAGATAGGGATGATCATGCTGATCGGCATGGTGACCAAGAACGGCATCCTCATAGTGGAGTTCATCAACCAGCTGCGCCAGCGGGGGGAATCCTTCGAGGAGGCCATTATAGCCGCCTCGGTGCGCCGTCTGCGCCCCATACTGATGACCTCACTCACCGCCATCATAGGCGCCGTGCCGCTGATGGTTTCCATGGGGGCTGGGTATGAGAGCCGGATGGCCGTGGGGACCGTGGTCTTCTTCGGGTTGTCGCTCGCGACCCTGGTCACCCTGCTGATAGTGCCGGCCATCTATCACCTGATCGCCAGACGGGCAGGGATGACGGGGGCGCGGGATCAGCTGGTGGACGAGGCGCTGGCCGAGGGGAACGCCCGGGTCAGCGAGGCCGCTTCCGAGAGCCGGGACAAGCCGGCGGCCTGATCCTGCCCCCCATCCGGGGGGCGGGATGCAAAAGAGGTGGCGGCCTAGGCCGGGCTGGTTAGCATATGACCAGTTCCCACAGGGGTCATCCTTCATGCTGCCATCCGCCATCTACGAGCCGTTGCCTTTTCTCTATCTGGGCAGCGGCTTGCTGCTGTTGAGCCTTGCCGGGCAGCCTGCGCTGCTGCTGGCCGGGCTGGCCTTCTATCTGGCCGGGTCGCTCGCCTGGTTCAGGCGAAGTGCCCATCGCAGGCCAGACAAGTCGCGCCAGCCGCGGCGGCGAGGTTGGCCGCAGTTGCTCTACGAGAGCCGCCCCTTCGCCCTCATCCTGCTGGGCCTGTTGATGCTGCGCCTTGCCACTCACCCCATCTTCCTGGCGCCAGCCTTCATCTGGTGCCTGCTCGGCGGCTATCAGCTGCTGCTGCGCCACCACCACAGGTTCATGCCGGCCCGCCCCTCTCTCTGAGGGCGGCCGCTTCTCCCCTTGTTCTATGGGGGCAAAAAGCCATCGCCCCCGCCTGTCTCTGCCGGTATAATGCGCGACCCGAATTGTTCCAGGTGTTCAAAATGCAGCCGGTTACCCACCTTTTCTCCTATCCCCGCTACTGGGCCGAGTGCTACGGCACTGCGCCCTTCCTGCCCATGTCCAGAGCGGAGATGGACAAGCTCGGCTGGGACAGCTGTGACATCGTCCTGGTGACCGGTGACGCCTATGTGGATCACCCGAGCTTCGGCATGGCGGTTATCGGCCGTATGCTGGAATCCCAGGGCTTTCGGGTCGGCATCATCGCCCAGCCGGACTGGTCATCCAAGGATGACTTTATGCGCCTTGGCAAGCCGAACCTCTTCTACGGGGTGACCGCGGGCAACATGGACTCCATGATCAACCGCTACACCTCCGACAAGAAGCTGCGCCACGACGACGCCTACACTCCCGGGGATGTGGGCGGCAAGCGGCCGGACCGCGCCACCCTGGTCTACACCCAGCGCTGTAAAGAAGCTTTCAAAGAGGTGCCGGTCGTCATAGGCGGCATAGAGGCGTCCCTTCGCCGTATCGCCCACTACGACTACTGGTCCGAGACCATACGTCGCTCCATACTGCTGGACGCCAAAGCCGACATCCTCATCTATGGCAACGCCGAGCGGCCCCTCATCGAGGTGGCGCACCGCATCGCCAATGGCGAGACCATAGACACCATGCAAGACATTCGCGGTACCGCCGTGATCCGCAAGGAGCCGCTGCCGGGCTGGCGCGGTGTGGATTCGAGCAAGCTGGACCAGATTGGCCGCATCGATCCCATCATGAACCCCTATATGGAAGGGGCGCCTTGCTCGGATGACGAGGGCACGGCGCCGGTGGAGCAGGAGGCCAAGCCGGTATTGGTGCAGCCGCCGAAGCAGAAGCCCTGGGAGAAGACCTACGTCAAGCTGCCGGCGTTCGAGCGGGTGAAGGAAGACAAGGTGCTCTACGCCCATGCGTCGCGCATCCTGCACCACGAGACCAACCCGGGCTGTGCCCGCGCGCTCTCCCAGGCCCACGGCGATCGCATCATCTGGGTCAACCCGCCCGCCTTCCCGCTGGAAACCGACGAGATGGACGGCGTGTTCGGCCTGCCTTATCAGCGGGTGCCGCACCCGGCCTATGGCAAGGAGAAGATCCCGGCCTACGAGATGATCAAGACCTCGGTCAACATCATGCGCGGCTGCTTCGGCGGTTGCTCCTTCTGCTCCATCACAGAGCACGAGGGGCGCATCATCCAGAGCCGCTCGGAAGAGTCGATCATCAAAGAGATCGAAGAGATCCGCGACAAGGTGCCGGGCTTCACCGGCGTCATCTCGGATCTGGGCGGCCCCACCGCCAACATGTACAAGCTGCGTTGCAAGAGCCCCAGGGCCGAGCAGACCTGTCGCCGCGCCTCCTGTGTCTGGCCGACCATATGCCCGCACATGGACACGGACCATACTCCGACCATCAACCTCTATCGCAAGGCGCGGGATGTGAAGGGGATCAAGAAGATACTGATCGCCTCCGGGGTGCGCTACGACATAGCGGTGGAAGATCCGCGCTACATCAAGGAGCTGGCCAAGTACCACGTCGGCGGCTACCTCAAGATCGCACCCGAGCACACAGAGGAGGGCCCGCTCTCCAAGATGATGAAGCCGGGCATGGGCAGCTACTACAGCTTCAAGGAGCTGTTTGACAAGTATTCCAAAGAGGCGGGCAAGCAGCAGTACCTGATCCCCTACTTCATCTCGGCCCACCCGGGCACCACGGATGAAGACATGGTGAACATGGCGCTCTGGGTCAAGACCAACAGCTTCAAGCTGGATCAGGTGCAGAACTTCTACCCGTCGCCGCTCGCCAACGCCACCACCATGTACTACACGGAGAAAAACCCCCTCAACAAGGTGAGCCGCCAGGGTGGGGATGTGTTCGTGGTCAAGGGTGAGCGCCGCCGTCGCCTGCACAAGGCGCTGCTGCGCTATCACGATCCGGCCGGCTGGCCCATGATCCGCGAGGCCCTGCTCGAGATGGGCAAGGGCCACCTCATCGGCAACGGCCCCAACTGCCTGGTGCCGCCGGAAGGACGTGGCGAAGCCAAGGCCGAGCGCAGCATCAACAAGGGGCTGAAACCGGCCCTGACCCGCCATAGCGCCATCACCCATCAGCGCAGCAATGGGTCTGGCAACAAGGCCACTGGCGGTAAGGGGGCAGGCGCGCAAGGGGCCGCCGCCTCCCAAGGCAAGCCTCGCAGCGACACCCCTGCCGCCGGCAAGGGCGGCAAGGCGGGCAATGGCAAGCCAGTAGGCTCCCAGCTCAGCAAAGGGGCTGGCAACGGCAAGCCCGCCGCTCAAGGAGCAGCTCAAGGCAAACCGGCCGGCAAACCCGCCCATAAGGGCAAGGCCCCGACCCGTGCAGGCTCTGCCAAGCCGGGTGCCAAAGCGGTAGCCCATGGCGGCAAGCCCGCGGCCAAAGGCAATGGCGCCAAGCGACCGGCAAGGTGATATTCCTGATTTGGGAAGTGATATAAAATAAAAAGGGCGACCAGATGGTCGCCCTTGTCTATATCAGAACTTGATTTTTATATTATGGCTTAGTACCAGAGACTCAATACATATAATTTGTCTTAGGTGTTTAGTTTCTGTTGTAGCCAAATGCATTGGTTTGAAGTGCTCTCTTCCAGTATTGCTCTCGATTTCTAATTGTTTCGTCGTCTGTTCTCATTGAGCGAAATTCTAGTATTGAAAACTGAAAGTTTGTACGTGCGTGCTCGAACCCATAGGCATTAATCAGCTTTGTTAATTCCTCATTTCCTCCGTGACCTGTACTGATATAAGAAGCCCACCTTGACCAAATGCCAGTGTCACCATAAGCAGAGCCAACGTATTTCTTCCCATTGCTTTTATCTACTATCAGATAGACACCTTTTACATTTTCAAGGGCAGCCTTCCAGTCAGGCTTACTTTGCTTGATAATTGCTTCAATTTGTGAAAAGCCATGCTCAACATTTTCGTATCCACAGAATGCTTCACCTTCAAATGTCTTTTCGAAAAGTTGTGCGATTTTTAGCTCGTTGAAATGATTTTCGAGATAAAAGGCTCGTCCTCTCACACCTGGACCGGGATAGTTAAGAAGGAGACGTCCAATATATTCATGGTGAAGGTCACATAGTTGAACTGTATATGACTCAGAGTTGCGATGGGTGACTTCGAAAATCCCACCAAAGAGCCATTTATCGGACTGATGATAATATCGAATTAAGCTGAATATATATTTTCTACTAAAATCGTTGCGGCTGCCGCGCCAACTATTCCAACCCTTCCATTCATCCGGGTCTCGAACAAAAACATCCAGTGGTTGCTCTTCACCATTCCAAACAGCAAAATGAATTTTGTACTCACTAAGATTATCTATGGGAAGTATTTTACTGGCAGAAATATCCATCGCCGCTCCGAAAGGTAAATATGTCTATAATACGCATGTGAATTCGTTATCTCATGACAATCGGGCCTAGGTAAGCAGATTCTCTTGTGTGCTAAGTTTTACTTGGACAGGGACTCTGGGACACCAACCTTTTTGCTGCAAGCATCAGCTTGAATCCACTCCCCCTAATCGTTTCAGCAAGCAAGCTGATAGCTGCTTGTTCCAAAGGCGGGGGTCTAAATTAATAGCTGCAGAGATATAGTAGGAAGAGCTCGGGGCTCATTCCTGTGCCATTTTTATATGATACTTAAGTTAGGTTGAGCTATAGCTATTCCTTGTCCAAGCTTTGTTCAACGTCTCCGTCAGGTTGATTCCATCCCTTAAAACGATAGATTCGCTTTGTTACCTGATGACCTTCACCACCTAGACCAAGGGTTCCTGTCTGTTTCTTCTGATCTAAAGATAGGCCGAGAGTACCTTTTCCTGATAAGTCATAATATTCTTCTATTTCGACCTCTTCAGCATTGTCGATACGTCTTGCGATTGCTAGCTCTTGAGCTACTCTGGCCTGCTGTTGTGCAAACCGCATTTGAATGGTTTGTTTTGTGGCCTCATCTTCCAGCTCCGCAACGCCTTTCTCAGATGCGCTCGAAATTAATTGTGACCCTTTCTCTGCTAATTCTGCAACTAAACCAGCTATTGGGCTCACTTGCCATATGACGCTTTTAGTTTTTAACCAAGTAGACATAACATTCCTCAACTTTAGAAATCTGTAACATCCACTTTTTGAGCAAGGTGTAACGCTACCAAATCTCACGCTACCGCCCGTGGATTACAGCCTCCAATATGCTCCATTGACCCGCAGTTGCAGCAACCCGCCGCGATTCAACAGGTCCTGAATTGCCATGGTAAGCCAAACGAAGCTGCTCAAGCGAGTATCAGCAGTGGCATGACCATCAGAAAGTTGTCGTTTTTTGAACCAGGTCATCAAAGCGCATAGCAAGACGCAATCAAAAGCGGCCAGGTGACAGTGACTTTGCTATCTTGGCGGCTGATTTAAGGGGGGAGGAGATAATGACCTCTTCCCCATACATATTGCAGCGGTCATCCCCGACAGGAGTGAGCAGATGGCGATTAAAACGAGATCCAGAAGAGAGAAGATTGGCAGCGGGCTCGGGCTGGTGCTCGGGATCATTGCCTTCAACCTTATGGTGCCCCTGCTGTTTGAGAAGCAGGCGAACTTTGATTTCAACCAGCTGCTCTGGGCTGTGGTCAGCGCCATGCTCTGCTCCGAGCTGGGGGCCAGAGTGGGCAAATGGCTGGATGCCAGAGAGCAGGCCAAGGGGCTCTCGAAAGAGCTCGAATAGAAAACTCTCTATAGAAAGGCCGGATGTTACCCTGTGCCATCGCACTCATCACAAGGAGTTCCCATGCGCATTGCCCTGATTGGCCTAGGTGATATCGCCCAGAAGGCCTATCTGCCGCTGCTCGCGAGCGACGAGCGGGTCACCCCGCTGCTCTGCACCCGCAATCCCCAAGTGCTGGACAAGCTGGCCCGCCAGTACCGGACGCCTGAGCTGTTCACCGAGGTGGACGCGCTGCTCGCGAGCCGCCCGGACGCCGTGATGATCCACGCCGCCACCGCCGTGCATGGCAAGCTGGCGGAGCTGTGCCTGCGCGCCGGCATCCCCACCTTTGTGGACAAGCCGCTATGTGACAACGTCGCCGAGGTGGAGGCGCTCGCCAACCTCGCTATGGCGCAGGATTGCCCGCTGTTTGTGGGCTTCAACCGCCGCTATCTGCCTGCCATGGCCGATGCCCGAGCTCAGCCGCTCACCGAGCTTCACTGGCAGAAACACAGGCACGATCTGCCGGGGCTGCCGCGCCAGTTCCTGTTCGACGACTTTATCCATGTGCTCGATAGTCTCTGCTTCTATGGCGGCGCCCCGAGCGGGGATCTCCATGCGGTGCTAAGGCGCAGTGCCCAGCAGCCCGAGCTGCTGGCCGGGGTGAGCGTCGCCTGGCAGAGCGGGCAGGCGGCGGTGAGCGGCAGCATGAACCGCAGCGCCGGTATCACCGAGGAGCGCATCGATGCCTATGGCGACAACCTGTCGCTCCACCTGGAGAACTGCACCCGGGGCACCCTGGCCCATGGCAAGGTGGTGCAGAACCTGACCCCCGATGACTGGCAGCCAGTATTGGCGAGCCGGGGATTCGTTGCGATGCTGGATCACTGGTATCAGCAAATTGAAACAGGCAAGGCAGATGGGGGACTTATCGAGAGCTATCTGCACAGCCACCGGCTGGCGGAGCGACTGGTTGAGCTGGCGGGGGAGTGAGCCCGGCTCGCCCTTCCCATGGACTGCCGATGGGCCACAGGGGCGAGAAAACAACCGAAGTACTGTACAAGATGACGCATCCCTGCGCGGTTGACAGGGGAGGGCGCCGCCGCGCGAGCCAAGGGGGCGCTTGTTTGCTATCTTGGCGCCCATGAAAGATCTGCAGAGCAACAGAGTGTGATGAGCAACGTTTCGCAAATGGCGCCGGGCCTGCCACGGGCCGCTGAAGAGCGCCCGGTCGCGGCGGACATGGTGATCCCTTCATGAGCATTATTCTGGGCATAGACCCCGGTTCGCGGATCACCGGCTACGGCGTCATCCGCATAGTCGCGGGCAAGGCGGAGTACCTGGGATCGGGCTGCATCCGCACCGACCTGGGCGAGCTGCCGTCACGCCTCAAGCAGGTGTATGACGGGGTGAGCGAGATCATCACCCAGTTCAAGCCCGATGACTTCGCCATCGAGCGGGTCTTCATGGCCCGCAACGCCGATTCGGCCTTGAAGCTAGGTCAGGCACGGGGCAGCGCCATAGTGGCTGCGGTCAACGCCCTGCTGCCGGTGAGCGAATACTCGGCGACCCAGATCAAGCAGGCGGTAGTGGGCACGGGCGGGGCAGCCAAGGAGCAGGTACAGCATATGGTGACCCATCTGCTCAAGCTCTCTGCCACCCCTCAGGCGGATGCGGCGGATGCCCTCGGGGTGGCGCTCTGTCACTTCCACACCCGCCAGAGCCTCATCAAGATGGCGGGGCGTGCCACCGGCTCGGTGCGTGGTCGTTACCGCTGATCCCCAGACGGGCTCTGCGAGGACGCCCATAGCGCCTGGCACAATCCTGTTGCCCGGCGTGCTGTTGTCAAAAGCGCTGATTGGGTCACAAGCTGTCGCAGGATCAGGGGGGACTCTGATGAGAAATGGGGGCGACGCAGGTGCGGAAGCTCCCGTTTAATCAACAACTTGTGACACACATCACACATTTTGCGTAAATAAAGCCGGCTTCGTCTTACTCCACCACACTCCCATAATATGGCGCCTGTTGAATAGCAGTGTCCGTATGAGCCTTTTCCAGGCTCCTGTTCTAGTCATCATCGGGAGATATGAGAGTGAAACCATTTGCAGCTGAATTTATGGGCACCTTCTGGCTGGTGCTGGGGGGCTGTGGCAGTGCCGTGCTGGCTGCCGCTTTCCCGAATGTGGGGATAGGCCTGCTGGGTGTGGCTCTGGCGTTCGGTCTGACCGTGCTGACCATGGCCTTCGCCATAGGTCACATCTCTGGTTGTCACCTGAACCCGGCCGTGACCCTGGGTCTGTGGGCCGGTGGCCGTTTCCCGGTATCGGGTGTCGTGCCTTACATCGTGGCTCAGGTGCTGGGCGGTATCGCTGCGGGCGGCGTGCTCTATGTGATCGCCAGCGGCCAGGCCGGATTTGACGTGAGCGCCGGCTTTGCCTCCAACGGTTATGGTGAGCACTCACCGGGCGGTTACAGCCTGCTGGCGGCCCTGGTGTGTGAGGTGGTGATGACCGGCTTCTTCCTGTTCGTCATCATGGGGGCCACCGACAGCCGTGCACCGGCGGGCTTCGCCCCCATCGCCATCGGTCTGTGCCTGACCCTTATCCACCTCATCAGCATTCCGGTGACCAACACCTCGGTGAACCCGGCTCGCAGCACGGGTGTGGCACTGTTCGTGGGTGACTGGGCTGTCAGCCAGCTCTGGCTGTTCTGGGTCGCTCCCATCGTCGGTGCCATTCTGGGGGCATTGGCCTATCGCGTGATCGCCACCAAAGAGTGAGCTGTTACTGAACTATGTGTGGTATCGACACGCCTGCGGGCGTGTTTTTTTGTTTCTGGAGGGCAGCAAAACCGGGATGACCCCGGTTTTTCTTTTTCTAAGGTAGAGGATGAGGGGATCATAAACCCCGGGCGCTCAACATCTCTTTATAGCGCTGGTGCAGCAGCTTGACCCGTGCCACCTAGTCCCGGGTTTCGGCAAGAATGGGAGGGGGTGCCGCCGTGCTTGTGTCTTGCAAAGGGCTTACAGGCCCCGGGCGCTCAGCATCTCTTTATAACGCTGGTGCAGCAGCTTGACCCGCGCCACCTAGGCCCGGGTTTCAGTAAGGATGGGAGGGGATGCCGCCATGCTTGTGTCTTGCAAAGGGCTTACAGGCCCCGGGCGCTCAGCATCTCTTTATAGCGCTGGTGCAGCAGCTTGACCCGCGCCACATAGGCCCGTGTTTCGGCATAGGGCGGTATGCCACCGTGTTTTTGCACCGCACCGGCCCCGGCGTTGTAGGCGGCTGTGGCCAGGGCAACGTTGCCGTCATATTGCTTGAGTAGGCCCGCCAGGTATTTCACCCCGCCGAAGATATTCTGCTCGGCCATCAGGGCATTGCCGACCCCGAGCTCGCGGGCGGTCGCCGGCATCAGCTGGGTCAGCCCCATGGCCCCCTTGCGGGAGACGGCCAGCGGGTTGAAGGCGGATTCGGCGTGGATCAGCGCCCGGATGAGGGCAGGCTCCACCTGATAGGTCTTGGCCGCCGCCTGTATGGTGCTGGCATAGTCGTAGAGGAAGAGGCCTGTGGTGCGCCAGTTGACCCTGGAGGCGGGATCGCAGGCGTAGCAGTCGTTGAACAGCAGCAGCTCGTAATGACCCTGCTCCGGCATCATGTCGGAATAGCGCACCACACCGTTCTTTTGCACCGACTTGTAGACCTGGATCTGGCGCGTGGCGGGGGGCGGTGCGGGCTCTGCCACCTTGGGTGACGGGATCGACTCGGATGTCAGGACCACCACCTCGGCCGGTGGCGGCGTCTGACTCCAGGCACTGAGGGGGAACAGCAAAATGGCTCCCAGCAACATCCATGCTTTCAACGGCTTGCTCCTTAAGCCTTGTTAGCCACGTTGAGTAAAGCATCCGTGGCGAGGCAGAACAAGGGCCCAGTGACAAGTCACAAGAAAAGCCCGGGCAGAGGGGGCCACTGGCTCCCCGAGGCGGGTACTGCAGCCTCGCAAGAGGCAGTGGACGGCGCCGCAACTCCCCAGCTGGCTATTGGCTTTTTTGTAAGTTAAAGGCGTGTTATCTTGCTGTTGCTCCACTCTGGTCTGATCTCTTCGTGGGGCCGGTTGATGGGTCAAGAGAGGGCCAGGTGGCCAGAGCGAAATGGGTATGAGAAGCAGGCGGGCGATGGAGCTCAGATTCGAAGAATACTGTGATGCGGATCTTTCCCTGATCAGGGACTATTACGAGACGACGTTTTCCCACTATGTGCCGGATCTGGCCGAACGGATCTTCGTGGTACGGGATGCCCATTGGCTGGTGGGGGCCGTGCGCCTGCGCGACGAACAGGACTATTATCACCTGTGCGGTTTCCGGTTGTTGCCGCACTACCAGTCACTGGGGCTGGGCTCCCGGCTGCTGCAGCATGCCTGCAGCGATCTGCTGGACAAGCCCGTGATCTGCCACGCCTTGCCCTTCGAAAAACCCTTCTACCTCAAGGCGGGCTTTGCCCACCTTCCTTTGCATGAACTCGATGGACCGCTTCATACCCTCTATCACCAGCAGCGCGAACAGGGTTATCAGATCGAGCTGCTGGTGCGTCAGGCGACGGCCACTGTCTACAACTGATCCTTCGGCTTGGTCAGCAGGCGGATCTTGCCCGGTGACAGCTCCAGCCCCAGCAGATTCTCCTTGAGCCAGGCCTGGTTGGGATCCTTGTCGTCGAGCTTGTAGACGGGCTGGGTCTCCAGCCGCTTCTCCATGCTCTGCAGCAGCATCCTCAGCATGAAACCGAACTTCTGCTCCGCCGCCGCGGGCTCCAGCTTGTAGTCAATCAGCTTCATGTTGTCGAGGAAGAGCGCGCTCTGGGCCTTGTCGTAGCGCGGCCTCGCCTCATAGGTCATGTTCAGCAGGGCATCGTACTGGGTCTGGTCCGGCAGGGAGATCTTCAGCTTGCCCTTGCCAAAGACCCTGGCGGTATCCGGGCTCTGGCGGCCGATCTGGACGTCGCTCTGCTCGAGCTGGACATGGGCCTTGATGATGCCGGGCAACTCCAGCTGTTTGTCGACTTGCACCTGGGATTGCAGGTACTGGTTTATCTGTTGCTCATTGATGTCATATGAGCCTTGACCTAGCATGGCCAGACTCAGCAGCATAGATTGCAGGATCATGCTAACGACCTGATAGAATGGGTTTGTCCCACAGCATACCATTGTGGCCCTGTGGGATCTGCCCATGCCCTTTGTTCATTACACCAAGGAGTCGTCTTGCTCGACGGTCTGGAATACGACATTCAGTTGCTGTTCTCCCGCTTTCTCGGCTGGCTGTTGCTGTTGTTTCACACCGTGATAGTGGCGGGGATCTCCCTGCGAGTGGTGATGAAGCGGCGCCCCATAGGGGTATCCCTCGCCTGGCTGGCGCTTATCTATGCCATCCCCTTTGCCGGGGTCGGCTTCTATGTGCTGTTTGGGGAGATACGGCTCGGCCGCAAGCGGGCCGAACGTGCCCAGGCCATGTACCGCCCTTACGCCATCTGGATCCGCCAGCTCGCCCGCCTCTTCCCCCAGCACTGCTGCGAGGTGGGCAGCAAGGCGCGCCCGCTCCATGATCTGATCCAGGGGCGGCTGGCCATGCCCATGCTCTCGGGCAACCGGATGACACTGCTGCACAAGCCCGACACCATCATTCAGGAGATAGTGCGCGACATCCGCGGCTCCTCCCAGTCCTGCTATCTGGAGTTCTACATCTGGCATCCAGGCGGGGACGTGGACGCGGTGTGCGAGGCCCTTGTCGAGGTGGCGGCGCGCGGCGTGGATTGTCGCGTGTTGCTCGATTCCGTCGGCAGCAAGACCTTCTTCCGCTCCGGCTGGCCTAAGTCGCTGCGGGCGGCCGGGGTCAAGGTGGTGGAGGTGCTGCCGGTGGGGGCCTGGCGCATCCCGTTCCAGCGCCAGGACTTGCGCATGCACCGCAAGCTGGTGGTGATAGACGACAGGGTCGGTTACACCGGCTCCATGAACATGGTGGATCCCCGCTTCTTCAAGCAGGATGCCGGTGTCGGCCAGTGGGTCGACATCATGATCCGGGTGCAGGGGCCAGTGGTGCCCCTGATGTGGTCCACCTTCGTCTGGGACTGGGAGATGGAGACCGGCGAGCGGCTGCTCGACAGCCTGCAGCACGAACCCGAGGCCTGGCCGCAAACCAACTATCGGGCCCAACTCATTCCCTCAGGCCCCTTCGTCGGCGGTGACTGCATCCAGCAGAGCCTGCTGCTGGCCATCTACCAGGCGCGCCACCACCTGGTGCTGACCACCCCCTATTTCGTACCGGACGACCCCCTGGCGGCGGCGCTCTCCTCGGCGGCGGCGCGGGGCGTGCTGGTGCAACTGGTGCTGCCGGCGCGCAACGACTCCCTGATGGCCAACCACGCGAGCAACTCCTTCATGGAGGATCTGCTGGCGGCCGGGGTCGAAATTTACCGCTATGATGCCGGTCTGCTGCACACCAAGAGCGTGCTGGTGGACGACGACTTCGCCCTGGTGGGCACGGTCAACCTCGACAGACGCAGCCTCTGGCTCAATTTCGAGATCACCCTGCTCATCGACAACCCGGTGTTTGTCGCCGAGATGAATCAGCTGGTGCAGGGCTACATGCTGGAGGCGACCCCCATGTCGCTGACCCAGTGGCGGGCCCGCCCCTGGTACAAAAAATTGCTGGAGAACATCTTCTACCTGTTCAGCCCCTTGCTGTGACAGTCGAGAATGGGCCATGAGCCGGGATCTGGCTTGCTTGTGTTCCCATCCTCCCCGTAGAGTGCGCCTATGCACCCGCCATAGAAAAATCAGGAGTAAGAGAGCAGATGAAAAAGACAGTGGCCATGGCTGCCGGAGCGGCA
This sequence comes from Aeromonas sp. DSM 116730, assembly GCF_046581335.1. Classification (NCBI taxonomy): domain Bacteria; kingdom Pseudomonadati; phylum Pseudomonadota; class Gammaproteobacteria; order Aeromonadales; family Aeromonadaceae; genus Aeromonas; species Aeromonas sp. DSM 116730. The sequence continues at coordinate 1,261,112 of NZ_CP144265.1, forward strand.
TTGGTGGTGGGTGGGCTGGGCGCCTGCTGGTACACGGGCAATGCCTTCGACCGCATCCTGGGGGAGCAGATCGTGAGGGCCAAGCAGGAGAGCGGGGTCGAGATCACCTGGTTACCCACCAGCGAGAACCTGTTCACCCGTGATGGGGTGCTCAAGGTGGTGGTGACACCCCAGACGCTGGCGAGTTTCGATCCCCAGATGGCGGGAAGTGAGCCCATAGAGCTGCAACTGCGCGTCAACAGCCGCCTGCTGCCGCTCTATATCAAGAGCAACATGCTGCTCGACACCTCGGCGGGGACCCTGGCCCCGGTCTTCACCGCCCTCGGCATGCAGCAGTGGCAGCTTGGCCTGGAGTCGGCCAGCAGCCTCTGGACCATGAGCAACAGCTCCCGTTTCTGGGCCAGCGACTTCAAGGTCAAGGAGGGGCTCAACGAGTTCAGCTTCCTGCCCCTGAGCGGGGATTATCGCGGGGATCTCGATGGCAATGGCCACTTGGTCTTCCAGTGGCTGGGCATGACGGTTCACGATGCGCAGAGCAAGATGGATCTGGCCCTGGCGGATCTCAAGGGCAGTGCCGACATGGCCGAGATCAGCGGCATCTGGCTATCTCCTAACAGCGAGATGACGCTGTCCGCCCTCTCCTTGCAACTGCCGGAGAGCGTCAAGCTCTCGTTGCAGGGGGTCAGTACCAACACCCAGCTGGCGGGGGATGATGCCCAGACCCTCTCCAGCCGCTATCAGATGAAGGTGGCGACCCTCAACCTGGAGAACGAGAGCGACAGCCTGGCACTGACCCAGGGAAGTCTGGATCTGGCGCTCAAGGGGCTGGATCTGGAGGGCTATCAGACCCTGCAGGAGGCCAGCAGCCAGCGGGTGGACGAGGCGGCTGTCCAGCAGGCGCTGGACAAGATGCTGCAACGGGGCGCCACGCTGGAGCTGACCGATCTCAGCGCCCAGCTCAACGGCGAGCCCGTCAGCCTGAAAGGGGAGGCCAAGCTGGCGCCAACGACCCTGGCACAGCTGATGGGAAGCGAGGAGGGGATGCAGGCCCTGTCCGGGCTGCTCAATGCCAGCCTCGGGGATCAGCTGGGCAAGGCGGTGCCGCAGCTGGCGCCCATGCTGGCCCAGTTCACGGCCCTGGGTTATCTGAAGGCGGAGCCGGCGCACCTCAATGCCGAGCTCAAGCTCGACAAGGGGCTGGTCACCATCAACGGTCTGCCCCTGCCTCAATAAGCGCAGCCAGACGAAAAAGGCTCCCTCGGGAGCCTTTTTGCTGGGCGTCGAACGACGGACAGGGTTACTTGAACACCACAGTCTTGTTGCCGTAGACGAAGACCCGCTCGTTCAGCACCAGCTCCAGGGCACGGCTCAGCACGGATTTCTCCACATCCCGTCCCGCCTTGGCCATGTCGTCGGCGCTGAAGGCATGACCCACGTGGATCACGTCCTGCTCTATGATGGGGCCTTCATCCAGATCGTCGGTGACGAAGTGGGCGGTAGCACCGATCAGCTTGACCCCGCGATCGAAGGCCTGACGATAGGGGCGGGCACCGATGAAGGCGGGCAGGAAGGAGTGATGGATGTTGATGAGCTTGCGCGGATAGGCTTCCACGAAGCTCGGGGTCAGCACCCGCATGTATTTGGCCAGGATCACGTAATCCGGCTGGTAGCCGTCAATGAGGGCGCGTACCTGCTCTTCATGCTCGGTGCGGCTGAGATCTTCATGGCTCACGGCATGGAAGGGGATGTCGAACTTGCCCGTCAATTCTGCGAGCGTGTCGTAGTTGCCGATCACCGCCACTATGTCCATGTCCAGCGCGCCGGCGTAGTTTTTCATCAGGATGTCGCCGAGGCAATGGGTCTCCTTGGTGACCAGGATGACGATGCGCTTCTTGCCCGCCTTGACCAGACGGCGCTGGGCGCCCGCCGGCAGGGCGTCGTCGAGATCCGCCAGCAGGGTCTCGTCATTGAAACGCCCCTCCAGCTCGGTACGCATGAAGAAGCGGCCGTTTTCGTGATCCACGAACTCGTCGTTCTTGTTGATGTTGAGCTGGTGCTTGTAGCAGATGTTGGTGATCTTGGCGATGAGCCCCTTGGCGTCGGGGCAATCGGTCAGCAGTATTTTCTTTTCCATCTCTGTCATGATTCCGTTTGTGGTGTTGGCGCCCGAGTCTGCGCGGGCTGCACGTTTTTGCTGGCACTATGCCATAAACAAAATCAGAAAGGACAGCGCGCCGTGCAGCTGAGTGGCAAGTCGCCAGCGGGCGGCGGTGCGCGGCATCCTATTCATCTTTGATGGGTTTTGGGCTGGTATCCTGCGTTTTTTTTCTTTAGGCTGTCTGCGCTTATTCTCAGGGCGGGGTGAAATTCCCCACCGGCGGTATCCCGATCTGACTCGGGGAGCCCGCGAGCGCCCGACCCGGTATTGCACCGGGACGGGGTCAGCAGATCCGGTGAGATGCCGGAGCCGACGGTCACAGTCCGGATGAAAGAGGATAAGACAGATATTGCAGTCATGGCTCCCGCGGGCCGGCTGCTGCATACCTATCTCTGTCTGCCTTTCCATGCCCTGATTCTGGTCCTTGTCTTGTCTAGGAGTCTTACCATGAATCAGTCTCTACTCAGTGAATTTGGTGATCCCATTGCCCGCGTCGAAGCCGCGCTGGCCGCATTGCGTGCCGGCCGTGGCGTGCTGGTGGCCGATGATGAAGATCGGGAGAACGAGGGCGACCTCATCTTCGCCGCAGAATCCATGACCAACGAACAGATGGCCATGATGATCCGCGAGTGCTCCGGCATCGTCTGCCTCTGCCTGACTGACGAGCGGGTACGCCAGCTCGAGCTGCCCATGATGGTGGAGGCCAACTCCAGCCATTATCAGACCGCCTTCACCGTGACCATAGAAGCGGCCCAGGGCGTCACCACGGGTGTCTCCGCCGCCGACCGCATCACCACCATCCAGGCCGCCATTGCCGACGGCGCCCGGCCATCGGATCTGCATCGCCCAGGCCATGTCTTCCCGCTGCGTGCCCGCACCGGCGGCGTGCTGACCCGGCGTGGCCATACCGAAGCCACTGTCGATCTGATGCAGCTGGCCGGCCTCAAGCCTTACGGGGTGTTGTGCGAGCTGACCAAGGCCGATGGTTCCATGGCCAGGTTGCCCGATCTGGTGGCCTTTGGTCGTCAGCACCGGATGCCGGTGCTGACCATCGAAGATCTGGTGCAATATCGTCAAATGCTGTCAGAACGTTCGGCTTAAGCTTCATACGAAATTGTAATAAGGGCATTTTTTGGTTACGCTTGGTGCGAACCTCATCCAGAGCACTCGTTTTTGACTTAGATTTGCACAGAAAGTGTGCGTTTAAAAAAAAATGAGGGTTTTAATGCATTTATCTGTGATGGGGCCTATCCAAACTCGTATTTATTTGTGCCATAATCACGCCGCTTGCTAAACGTCTGGCGAGTTAAAGGGAGCTTTAAAAATGAAGAAAATGTTGTTGGTAGGTGTTGTTGGTCTGTCTGCCCTGCTGGGCGGTTGTGCAAACACCAGCGAACTGGAAACTTCCGTTCAGAATCTGTCTAACAAAGTTGACCAACTGGCTCAAGATGTTAGCGCAGTTCGTGCTGATCAATCCAAGATGGCTGCTGATATCGCAACTGCTAACCAAGAAGCAGCTCGTGCTAACCAGCGCATCGACAACATGGCTACTTCCTACAAGAAGTAATCCATGCGAAAAAATGGCGCATTTTAATGCGCCATTTTTTTTTGCCTGAAATTCGTCATTTCCCTTATTACTGCACTGCCTGCCTGAACAAGGCAATGCCGATTGCTCGGCATCCCCTGATATCTTCATCGATCAATAAAGCAGGCTATAGAGCTTGCGACGATAACCCTGCGCAGCCGGGTGTGCCCCCATGGTGGTCAGGATATCGAGATAGATCTTCTTGGCATCGCCAAATGCCATGTCGCGCTTGAGAATGTTGAACAGCAATGCCAGGGCTTCTTCCTGACGGCCAACCTGACTGTATTGCACCGCCAGCTCCTGGCTGAGGGCGTCGTCGTCCGGTGTCTCGGCGTGACGCTGCTCCAGGGCGCGCAACTCGGGGCTGTCGCTGGCTTGCAGCGCCAGGGCCAGGCGGGAACTCAGGGTCTGATAGTGATCATCCTGTGCCACCATGGGAATGGTCGCGAGCAGGGCCTGTGCCTCATCCAGCAGAGCCAGATCCAGCGCCGCCTGCACCAGCCAGAGGCTGATGTCGTGACGCTCGGGGGCCAGTCGGTGGGCCTGGGTGAGATGGGCATGGGCCATATCTGCCTGACCCTCAGCCAGGGCTTGCTGACCCTGCTCGAGCAGCAGCTCCTCTTCCTTGGGGGCGAAGGCGGCGAAGTACTGGCGCAGGGTGGCCTCATCTTGCGGGCCTTCCAGGATGGCCTGCTCGTCCGGGCGCCCCTGATGGAACAGCACCAGTGCGGGCAGCGCGCGCAGACCCAGCTGGCTGGCCAGGGGTTGCAGCTGGGGATCGTTCATGTCGACCTTGGCCAGGGTGACTGCGGGATTGGCCGGGCCGACCAGGGTTTCCACCAGCGGGGTCATGCCCTGGCATTCTGGCATCTGCGGGGCGTGGAAATAGATGACGACCGGCTTTTTCATGGACGCATCGATCAGTTCGGCGTGGAAGTTCTGGGGATTGATGTCGACGATCATGAGGCTGACTCTCGGAAAATGGTGTGGATCAACATGGGGTCCAGGGGCGTGGATTTCAAGCGTTCGTCCAGCAGGTAGCCATTGATCTGGCGAGTCGGGGCGGCGAGGCTCAGCCAGCCGCTGCCAAAACGCCAGTCAAGCACCTGATAGCTCCGGGTATCGAGCCGGTTGTCCAGCCGCCACCCCTCTTCTGGCACAAAACGCACCTTGTCGAGCCCGGCGGCAATGCCGGCCCCCTGGGCTTTCAGCACTGCCTCCTTGCGTGACCAGAGCCGATAGAAGGCCGAGGCCTGCTCCCGGGATGGCAGGGCAAGCAGCCACTGATATTCGTCAGGGGCATAGAAACGCTGGGCCAATGGCAGGACGGGGCGCTGGCGCAAGCCCATCTCGACATCCACGCCGAGGGGGCCTTGCTGGCAGAGGGCGAGCACCAGCCAGTCCCCGCTGTGGCTGAGATTGAACTGCCAGTCATGGCTGACCAGGGTGGGTTTGCCGTGCTCGCTGGTGCGAAACACCAGCGTATCGGGCGGACAGCCAAGCCGCTCGGCCAGCAGGCGGCGCAGCAGTATCCGGCCGAGCAGGTACTCTCGCTGGCGGCCAGGCTGGCGGATCTCATGCCAATGGCGATATTCGTCCGGCGAGAGCTCTGATTGCAGCCTGATCAACTGCTCGGCGTCGATGAGCGCCGGTTTTAACAAATAGAGATCCGCATAGAGCATAATATTTCACTTTAAAATGAGGTCGAAACAGCGATAACGATCCGTTTTGACAGGGCAAAACCGGTACTTTTGCGATTGTATATTGTTTGGCCATGATCACATTAATCATGCAAAACAGTGCATTTCCTTGCAAAAATGTGAGGTCGATAGGGATTTTCGCTTGCCTCGATAGAATTCTTGGATATAGTCGGGTGCTGTTGCCTTATAAATTGCCCTGTCGGGCTGCATTTTAACAAGTTTCACTCTATTTGCGGGGATAAAGGATTGCGCCACCTGATGCTACTGCTGGTCGCGCTCGGAATGGTGGGTTGTGCTTCTGCACCCCAGACCGAGGTCGCGAGCAAGATCGAGGTTTCCATGATGGAACCCGTGATTGAACCCGAAGTTTCACCCACACCAGATGTCAACGAAATCCTGACCGTATACAAAGAGTGGCGTGGTGTCCCTTACCGCATGGGGGGCAGCAGCCAGCGAGGCATAGATTGCTCCGCCTTCGCCCGTGAAGTGTTCCGCAATGCCGTCGGCATCGAATTGCCCCGCGATACCCGCTCCCAGGTTCATGAAGGCACCCGCGTTTCCAAGCAGGATCTGGTGGAAGGGGATCTGGTCTTCTTCAAGATCAACCGCCGCCTCAATCATGTAGGCATCTATGTCGGCAACGGTGAATTCATCCACGCCTCCACCCGCGCCGGGGTGACCCGCTCCAAGCTAGACAACTCCTATTGGCGCAGCAAGTTCTGGCAGGCACGCCGGATCGAGATCTGAGTCAGGCTGGACAAACGGCTCGCAGTACGGACTGTTTTTCCAACCTCACTTGAACCGGGCTCCTCGAAGCCCGGTTTTTTATGGCTCTCGTTTAGACTTTCCCTGGCCGACTCTCTATAGTGTGGCCCCCTCGATCTTTGGCAGGCCCAGCATGAAGACCCAGCACAAATCCGGATTGCACCCGCGCAATCGCCACCAGACCCCTTACGATTTTGACGCCCTCTGTCAGCGTACTCCCGAGCTGCTGCCCTTCGTGTTCGTCAACGAGCATGACACCCGGACCCTGGATTTCGCCGATCCGGCCGCCGTCAAGGCGCTCAACCGGGCCCTGCTGGCGTTGCACTACGGCATCCAGCACTGGGATCTGCCGCCGGGCTACCTCTGTCCTCCCATTCCGGGCCGGGTCGATTACCTGCATCGGGTGGCGGATCTGCTGGCCGAGAGTGCGGGGGAGGTGCCAAGGGGCAAGGGGGTGCGGGTGCTGGACATAGGTGTCGGGGCAAACTGCATCTATCCCCTGCTGGGGGCCCGTGAGTATGGCTGGCGCTTCGTGGGATCGGATATCGACCCCGTGTCGGTCAAGGCGGCGACCCTGCTGGCGGCGAGCAATGGCCTGGGCAGCCAGATAGCGTGCCGCCATCAGAATAACCCCAAGCAGATCTTTCGCGGCATCCTGGGGCCGAAGGAGCGCTTCGCCCTGACCCTGTGCAACCCGCCGTTCCACGCCTCTCTGGCGGAGGCGAGCAAGGGGACTGAGCGCAAGCTGCGCAACCTCGGCAAGGCGCTGACGGGGGCTCCCGTGCTCAACTTCGGCGGCCAGAAGGCGGAGCTCTGGTGCGAAGGGGGGGAGGCGGCGTTTCTGGCCAGCATGATAGAGCAGAGCAAGGAGTTTTCAGGCCAGTGCCTCTGGTTCAGCTCGCTGGTGTCGAAAAAAGAGAATCTGCCTGCCGCACGAAAGGTGCTGGCTCGGGTGGGGGCGCAGGATGTCAGGGTGATCGACATGGCGCAGGGCAACAAGGTGAGCCGGATCCTGGCCTGGAGCTTCCTGGACGAGGCGAGCCGAACCGCCTGGTGGTCTGCCCCCGGCCGCTGAGGGAAAGGGGGGGTTGAGAGTAAAAACACCCCAGACTGCCTCCTTTTCCTGCCTTGACGGTTTCCGTCCAGGAGCCGTCACCGCAATCGTTTTTCCGCTTTATGCCTGGCTGTTTTTCCCTGCGTGTTAGTGACCACTTTCATCCCCGGTACAGTTGTACGCCGAGATTTTTTTGTACTTACCTGTGAAACTTTCATAAAATGGGACTGGTTAGACCTCTTTACAGGCTTTGAATCGAATAGGGATCGGTACATGAAAGTTGTCGATTTTCTGAAGCACAAGCGCGAAATCCTGGCGCAGCACCCCTTTGAGCTCAAGGATTGGCTCTCTCCGGCGATCCGTGACTACTGGCGTGAGTTTCAGCAAAAGGCACATCTTCACCCTTTGCTGGGACGGGTGCTGGATCTCCAGGCGGAGCAGTCGCAGGTGCGGCAGCAGCGCGCATCCCAGGCTCAGGCGGTCAACAGCCAGCCGACCCTGATCGAAGAGAATGCGGTGGAGCTGAGTGGCGAAGCCGCCACCCTCTACGCCGAGCTGCAGGCCCGGATCGGGGAAGAGACCCATGTGGGTGAGTGGTTGCAGATAAGCCAGGGGTTGATCGATCAGTTCGCGGCGGTGACCGGGGACCATCAGTGGATCCACACCGATCCCGAGCGTGCGGCGGCCGAGTCGCCGTTCAAGACCACCATTGCCCACGGTTTCCTGACTCTGGCCCTGCTGCCCCAGCTCACCGGCTCGGTGGACGAGGCGACGCCGGAATTCCCGAGTGCCCGCATGGTGGTGAATTTCGGTCTGGAGCAGGTTCGCTTCCCGTATCCCATCAAGGTGGACAGCAACATCCGTGCCCGTACCAGGCTGTCCAGAGTGACCCCCATCAAGGGTGGGCTCGAGCTGCTCAAGGAGATCAAGATTGAGATCGAGGGGATCCGCCGCCCTGGCTGCGTCATCGAGTCGGTCACCCGTATCTATTTCTGACGCCCGTCCCTCACGGCGATACACACAGGCCCACTTCGGTGGGCCTGTGTCGTTTCCGGGTCCCTAGAAGCTGGCGCCCAGGGTGATGATATGGCGCCACTCCTTCTCGCTCAGGCTGCTTCTTGCGTCCTGATAATCGAGCCAGGCGTCGTCCCAATCCAGCTCGCTCGACCAGGAGAGGCGCAGGTGATCGTTGAAATAGTAACGAAGCCCCAGGCTGCCGCTGATGGACTGCCGTCTGGTCAGATAGGGTGAGGGCTGGTCGATGAACTTCTCATAGCGCCCCTTGCTGAAGAGTTCAAACTTCTCCTGCCACAGCTCGAGGGGCTGGCGATAGTCCCACCCCAGGCTGAGGAAGGGGTAGTTGATGATCCGCTCGTCGAACAGATCCGAGTTGCTCCACACATCAGGGGTGAAGTAGGCCCGCTCCAGACCCAGCTGGCTAATAAGCTCCAGACGGCGTCGCTTGTCATTCCAGAAGCGGTAGCCGGGGCCGGAGGCATAGTCTATTTCAAGGTATCCGGCCTCGATCAGGTTGTAGTCGATGTCGATGGAGGAGCTCAGGAACCAGTGGTCGTCGAAGAAGAAGTCGAGCTTGGGCTTGAGCTTGTATTCGTGGCTGTCGGTGATGTTGTTCGCCGTCTCGTAGATATATTCCCCATCCAGGCTGTAACGCCAGTCCAGATTGGCCAGCTCGGTGGAGACCTTGAGGTTGACGTTGTTGGTCTTCTTGGTGTTCTCCTTGAGCTTGATGTTCAGATCGCTGGTGCCGGTCAGGAGCCAGGCATTCACTTCGTCAGGGGAGTCCAGCAAGGGGATCCCCGTCTTGGTCAGCGGCTTGGGTTTCTCCTGTTTGTCCAGGCGCCAGCGCTTGATGGCATGGCGCTGGACGGTCAGGGCCTTGCTATAGGATGGCTTGATGCGGATCTGATCGTCCGTGATCTCTTCTATGGTGCCGGTCAGGCGATCGCCGTTCTGCATCCACAGTATGTCCGCCATCGCCGCTGAGCCCGGCAGCAGGGTCAACAGGAGCGCCAGCAGGGGAAGGCCGCATCTCGTCATGGTGATCTCCGGGAGAGTCTTAGCCGCTGATGGGGCGGGGCAGCCCGTTCTTGTCGTCGAGCAGGGCCGTCACCCGGGAACCATCTATCTCGGGGGCCGCGATGAACTGCTCGACCTCGGGGGAGAGCACCAGCGGGGCACCCTCGGACATCTCCTCCTCGGTGCGGGAGAGGGGGGAGTGCACCTCCAGCCAGCGGCGACCGTCGGGCTCCAGCGCCGTCTTGACCGGCTGGTTGATCACCTGTACCCGGGTACCGACAGGCACCAGGCTGAACAAGGTCTCTATGTCGTCCGGGCGCAGCCGGATGCAGCCCGCGCTGACCCGCAGACCGACCCCGAACTCCTTGTTGGTGCCGTGAATGAGGTAGTCCTTGTTGCCATAGCCCAGGCGCATGGCGAACTTGCCGAGGGGATTGTCCGGGCCCGGGGGCACCACGGCCGGCAGGTCTATGCCCTTTTGCTCCAGCCAGGACTTGCGCACCATGGGGCCGGGTACCCAGGTCGGGTTCGGATTCTTCGCGATGACGGTGGTGGTCATCTCAGGGGTCTCGCGGCCTATGTCACCTATGCCGATGGGTAGCACCATTACTTCCGCCTTGTCCTTGGGGAAGTAATAGAGGCGCAGCTCCGGCAGATTGATGACGATGCCCTCCCGCGGCACATCGGGCAGCAGCATCTGGGTCGGCAGGGTCAGCCGGGTGCCTGGGGTGGGCAAATAGGGATCTACCCCCGGATTTGCCTCGAGCAGCGCCAAAAAGCCAATCTGGGTATGTTTGCCAACCAGCTCCAGATGATCGCCAGGTTGGACTATGTAGTCTTCCAGCTCACCGATGAGACGGCTGTCCGCTGGCGGAAGCGGATAGGTTTTCGACCAGGCCGGCGTGGTCCAGAGGCTGGCAACGGCCAGCAGCAGTGAGACGATACGGGTATTGTGCATGGTGTTTCCTATCGGCAGTTCTCGAGGGAAGCGCTTCCCTCCCCAAAAATGAGCGGAGATTGTCAACCAATCGACCGGGGATTACCAGCGCCGGACCACCCTTCTCCCGGGCCGGATTGAGGCAGGTTGAGGGGGATTTTCGGCCCTCAGTCCCCTGTTTGCCGGGGAAAGGCGGATAAGCCTGAATCGGCGCCGGGGTGGTCGGCCCTGAGACCATGTCTGACACCTTGGCGCCGCATGTCGGCAAGCAGGCCTGGGCCTGACAAGGGGAGTCAGAGTCGCCACAGGCTGACGGTTTAATAGCCAGTCGTCTGATCTGCAACGAGATTTACGTTGATTTCCCGACTCGGGTTGGGTCAATATGAGGGCCCGCGGAGAGATGCCGGAGTGGCCGAACGGGATTGACTCGAAATCAATTGTGGCAGCAATGCCACCCAGGGTTCGAATCCCTGTCTCTCCGCCATTTATCAAACCCAACTTGTCAAACAGGTTGGGTTTTTTGTTTATGTGCTGTTTATGGTGCGCGGCCATAGTGCATGGCATTGAGCCTGAGGCATGACACCCGCGAGGAAGTGGTGGCAATACCGGCTCCTGCTGCCGTACTCGGTTCTGTGAAATCCACATGTCTTCATCGCCTGCGCACTCCTCATTCACCTGAGGGCAGCCCCTTTACCATCAGAAAATGGCAAAAAAACAGCCGCAAGGCGGCTGAAAAAGCGAGTCATCGACCATGACCCGGCTGTAGGCATTCGATCAAACTGGCCGCACTGCGGCGCTCCAGGGCATCGGCATGCGATGGGGGCCTACTCCAGGCCCCTTGAATATCAGAGATGCCATGACTGTGCAGGTCATGGCTTCACGGCAATCGTCCCTGTGTGACTGTGCGCTCTTCCTCTCATGTGCGAAGACCCGAGCGGCCGCCACCTCGGAAGGCCGCCCGGGATTGTCAGGCTTCCACCTTGAGGGAGGCCATGTCGATGACGAAGCGGTACTTCACATCGCTCTTGAGCATCCGTTCATAGGCATCGTTGATATCCTGGATGGCAATCACTTCCACATCCGACACTATGTCGTGTTGGCCGCAGAAATCGAGCATCTCCTGAGTCGCAGCCATACCGCCAATCATGGAGGCCGCTACCGCCTTGCCGCCGATCACCATGGGCATGCTGTCCAGGGCCGGTTCGAGCGGGCCAAGATAACCCACCAGCACCAGGGACCCCTTGAAACGCAGGGTGGGAATGTAGGCATTGAGATCGTGCACATAGGGCACGGTATCGACGATGAGGTGGAAGTGACCCGCAACCTGAGCCATCTGGGCGGCATCGGTCGAGATGACGACCCTGTCGGCGCCGAGCCGATGGGCATCCTCTTCCTTGCCGGGCGAGCGGGTAAACAGTGTCACTTCGGCACCCATCGCCTTGGCCAGCTTGATGGCCATATGGCCGAGACCGCCGAGTCCCACGACGGCGACCCGGCTGCCGGGGCCGATGTCGGCGTTTTTCAGGGGTGACCAGGTCGTGATGCCGGCGCACAGCAGCGGCGCCGCCCCCTGCAAGGCGAGGTTATCGGGAATGCGCACGACGAATCCCTCCTTGACCACGACCTTCTCGGAATAACCGCCTTGGGTCAGGCTGCCATCGATACGGTCGGGGGCGCCGTAGGTGTAGGTTGCTGTCTCGCTGCAGTGTTGCTCATGGCCCTCTTCGCACGCCTCGCAATGACCGCAGGCGTCCACCATGCAGCCGACCCCGACCCGATCGCCAACCTTGAATCTGCTGACCTGGCTGCCGATGGCAACCACCCGGCCGATGATTTCATGGCCCGGCACTATGGGATAGCGGGTCCAGCCCCAGTCATTGCGGGCGGTGTGCAGATCCGAATGGCAGACGCCGCAGTAGAGAATGTCGATCTCCACATCATCGGGGCGTGGCAGTCGGCGAGTGATGGGATGAAGTGCCAGCGGTGCCGTGGCCGAGGCGGCCGCATATGCGTTGACGGATTTAATCATGGTGTTCTCTCCGATGGGGTGGCAACAGTTGCCGGGGTATCTCTGTGCAACGCAGGGGCTGCACGGCGTCTTGAACGGGTTGAGTCACGGGATCGGAACCTCATCCGTTCACCTGGGAGGGGTGCAGCCGCTTGCCGCTGCCGACCACCAGCGTGGCCACCATCAACAGGGCGGCGCTGCCAATCAAGGTGGCGCCTATGGTGTAGTGATCGAGCAGCCAGCCACCGATGCCAGCCCCCAGCATGATGGAGAGCTGGATGGCGGCAACGATGAGGCCGCCGCCACTCTCGGGGGCATCGTGGATCCCCCGGGCTATCCAGGCTGACCAGGCAACCGGAATGGCAGCATTGATGGCACCCCACAGGGTCAGCATCAGCGCGACGCCCCAGAAGGAGTGCTGCATGGCGAGCAGGCCAAGGGTGATGAGTGCAAGCATCAGGGGCAGCCATCGCAGCAGCCGATAGAGGTGACGATGCAGGGTGGCGCTGGCCACTGTGGTACCCACGAAACCGGCCATTCCCAGTGCCAGCAGCAGGGAGGAGAGCTCCGGCAGGCTGGTTTGGGTACGTGTCTCCAGAAACGGTCGGAAGTAGGTAAACGCACAGAAGGCGCCAGCAAAGGTGAGCATGACGCCGAGCATGGCCATCGCCACATTGGGTCTCTTGAGCAGCCCCAGAACCGGATCAGCACTGTGCTTGCTTCGCATCGAGGGCAGGCTGACTGCCATCCACAGCAGGTTCAGCACCACCAGCGGTGTAAGCAGCCAGAACACGCCCCGCCAGCCGATGATGCCACCCAGATAACTGCCGAGCGGAGCGGCAAAGGCGGTGGCGACGGCATTGCCGGTGTACATGAGGCCGAGGGCCCTAGGCACCGAGTCGGGGGACACCAGCCTCATGATGGTGGCGGTGGCCAGTGCCCAGAATCCACCGACCACCACGCCCAGCAGGGCCCGGGCCAGCATCAGCAGCGCAAAGTTGGGGCTTAGCGCGATCAGGATCAGGGAGAGCAGCATCACCAGTGCCAATACCATCAGCACATGACGCCGCTCATGGTGGGCGCAGACCCGGGTGACCAGCAGGCTGGCGACGACGGCGAAGAGACCCGAGATGGAGATGGCAAGGCCCGCCTGGCCATCGCTGGCACCGAGATCGCGGGCGATCGGGGTCAACAGGCTGACCGGCATAAACTCGGCGGCGATCAGCAGAGCCACGCAGAGGGACATGGCCCCCACGGCTCCCCAATGCTCCTGTACCACGGGCGAGTATTCAGTGGGTGCAATAGATGGATGTTCAGTATTCATTTCACGACCTGATATTGAAGGATGGAGGTGCGTCATTTGACGGCTTCAATGGTGAGGGTGCCCGAAGGCTGGGCGGTTAAGGCATCCAGACCCGATGCAAGGCGTCCCAGTCGGATTAGGCCGCTCGAGTAACCGAAGTCCCGGTAGTAGATCGCCAGATTGCCCCAGGGTGCGTAGTAAGCGATGTCTCCGACTTGCGGGTCTATCCCCTCTGGCGCCGCCTGAGTCGTCAGCTTGCGCGGCAGGTAGGCAATTTTTTCCGTCTGCGCGTACTCCTCCAGTGCCAGGGTCAGGGGGAGCAGGGAGAAAAAGTCCCGGGCGCTCGGCGTATCGTCGAGCGTCGCCACGGCGGTGCGGCCATTGATGGTCATCTTGATGCGCATGTTGTCTTGTCCGTTGAGGCTGAGGGTGACGTTTTGAGCGAACTCCTGCTGCCACCAGGCCGTGGTGTCGGGGAGGCTAGCCATGGCGAGGGGCTGGCCGATTCGTGGTGTCAGCAAGCGATAGGGCTTGCCGTCGCTGGCAAGGCTGATCCGATCCAGCGGCGCCATCCAAGGGTGGTTGGCCAGGGCAAATTTGCCCAAATGAGCTGGCATCAGGGCACGGGCTTGCAGATCCTCTGCTGCCTTGACGGCTTCCTCCGGTGTCATGTGGATCAGTGGCCAGCGCGGGTCGTATTGCCCCATGTCCAGCACGGCCAGATCGATTGGCCCCAGGCGCCGGCCGATATCGGCAAAGTGGCGACCGTAGCCGCTGTCACCGCTGAAGAACAGGGTTTGCCGGACACTCTTAAGGGCGAAGGCGACCCAGAGCGTCTGGTTCTTCTTAAACAATCGCCCGGAGTAATGACGTGCAGGCAAGAGATGGATGGTCAGTTCGGGATCCAGTTGCAGGGTGCTGTTCCAATCCGCCTCATGGATGCGGGCCTGTGGGTAGCCAAAGCGCTCCAGATGAGCGCCGACACCGAGTCCGCTGACCACCGCCTTGACCCTGGGCAGCAGTGCCTTCAGGGTTGGGTAGTCGAGATGATCCCAGTGATCGTGGCTGATCAGCAGGTAGTCAATGTCGGGGAAATCCCCGGCGCTATACGGATTACTGCCTGCAAAAGCTTCATTGGCATAGGGCAGGGGGGCGGCATTGTCACTAAAGACGGGGTCAATCAGGATGCGTTTGCCCGCCAACTGGACGTAATAGGAGGAGTGTCCGAGCCAGATCACCAGATCCGCATGGCGGTCAAGACGGTGAAGGTCGGTCTTGACGGCAGCGAGGGGGGCGGCGGGAGTCAGATCTTTGGCAGGATTCAGCCACCCCGACAGGATGATCGAGAGGGTACTGCTGTCACCGGTCAGTACAGGTGTGGGCTCTAGATTCTGAAATTCACCGCCTCGGTAATGGGGTGAGCGGGTGATGGCATCAAGGCGTGCGCCTGAAGGGATGGCCCCCATCTGCGGTTGCCCGATAAAGAGCATGGCCGAGGCGGCCAGTGCCGCCGCGATCAACAGCAAGGCCAGCAGTATGGTGCGTGTTTTAGTGGTCATTGCCGCTCTCCCGACATCAGCTTTCGTGCAGCAGACATGTCATGTGACACCACATCCGATGGAAAACGCGCGGCGGTATGGCCCGCCGCGTGCTTGGTCTTTACTTCAGGTTGGTCTTGAAGAACTGCTCAAACTGACCAAAGGGGATCTTGCCTGCCACGTTATCGTAGAGATCCACATGGTTGGCGCCCGGTACCACGACCAGTTCTTTTTGCTGACTTCCCACGGCCTTGAAGGCATCTTCGGCAAAGTAGCGCGAGTGGGCGTTCTCGCCGGTGACGACAAGCGTAGGAATCGTGATCTCGCTGGCATAGCTCAACAGCGGCATGTTCATAAACGACAGCGGCATGGTGGTGGTCCAGGCACCGTTAGAGTTCACCGAACGCGCATGGAAACCGCGCGGGACACGGTAGTAATCGAAGAACTCCTTGAGTACCGGATGCGGATTGTCCGGCAGTGCCTCTGGCAGGGTCCGGCTGGCTGCCGTGACCTTACCCTTCTGATCGACATAGAGATCGTGATTGCTATGGGCAAAAGAGCCACTTTCCGCGTCTTGCCAGCGTTGTTCGTTCAGGTGTTTCAATATGGCGCGGCGATCGGCAGTGGTGTAACGATCCTTGCCATCGCCCACCCCATGCCCCATGGCTCGACTCATGTCATACATCACGCTGGTCGCCACGGCTTTGACGCGAGTATCGGCGGCGGCGGCATTGAGGGCCATACCACCCCAGCCGCAGATCCCCAGCAGACCGATCCGGGTACGGTCCACCTCCCCTTGCAGGCCAAGGAAATCGACGGCGGCACTGAAATCTTCGGTGTTGATGTCGGGTGAGGCCACATCGCGCGGTTGGCCGCCGCTTTCGCCGGTGTAGGAGGGGTCAAACGCCAGAGTGACGAACCCGCGCTCGGCCAGGGTTTGGGCATAGAGACCGCTCGACTGCTCCTTCACCGCGCCAAAAGGGCCGCCCAGGGCAATGGCCGCCAGCTTGGCGTTTCCCCGGTTCTTCGGCAGATAGAGGTCAGCGACCAGGGTGATGCCATAACGGTTCTTGAAGCTCACCTTACGATGCTCGACTTTGTCGCTCTGGGCAAAGGTCTTGTCCCATTGGGTCACCATGGAGACGGGTTCAGTGGGATTGGCAGTTTGGGCATGGCTCATGGTGGAGACTCCGGTCAATGCGGCGCCCAGCAGCAGGGCAGACGCGATAGCGGTCAGCTTCTTGGGGATAACATTCATGGTAAAGCTCCTTGAAATCGGATTTCTGATTCGTGGTCCTGAGGGTGGCTTGATGGTGTTGTGAACCATGAGCTGCATTCTAGTTAGAACTATTGATGATGATTAGATCGGGTTTTTTGATAACATTGATGCGCTTGTGTTCTTAATTAGGGCGTCCAATGGACGTTGAACAAACTCTGGCTGGATGAAAAATGTGGGTGGAACAAGATGACAAGCCGCGAGAATTACAACGATCTCCACGTCTTCATGCTGGTTGCCCGGGAAGGCAGCTTTACCCGTGCGGCTGCCAGGCTGGGGCTGGCCCAGTCCGGGATCAGCCGCACCATCCGGGATCTCGAGACCCGGCTCGGGGTGCAACTGCTGGTGCGCACCACCCGCAGCCTGTCACTGACCCAGGCTGGCGAGCAGTTATACCGCACGGCACAAAGCGGCTTTCAGTCTCTGGATGCGGGGCTCGCCACCCTCGCCCACTTTCGCGATACCCCTTCCGGCACTGTGCGGATCAACGCCAGTCAGCACGCCATCGACAAGGTGCTGCTGCCCAAGCTGGCCCTCTTCAGGCAACACTATCCGGATATCCGGCTGGAACTCATCAGCGAGAGCCGCTTCGTGAACATCATCGATGAGCGCTTCGATGCCGGCGTGCGGCTGGGGGGGGAGGTGGACGAAGGAATGGTGGCCGTGCGCATCACCCCGGATATGGAGATGGTGATGGTGGCGACGCCGGATCACTTTCTGCAATACGGCTTTCCGCAGACACTGGCCGAGCTGGCGGTGCATCCCTGCATTGCCTATCAGTTTGCCGATGGCAGCCTCTATCAGTGGGAGCTGTGGCAGGAGGGCAAACTGGTCAAGCATAGGCCCCAGGGACAGTGGGTCTTCTCCGACAGTTACATGGAGGCGGCGGCAGCAAGAATGGGGTTGGGATTGGCCTATGTCCCTGAGGAGCTGGTCGCTGATGAACTGGCGCGGGGAACCCTGATCCGGGTGTTGCAGCGGTTCAGCCACCGCCTGGATGGCCTCTATCTTTACTACCCCCATCGCAACGTGTCGCCCGCCTTGAGAGCCCTCATCGACACGCTGAAACTGTGAGGAGAGAAGCCAGATGCCTTGGCATATGGCGCCGACAGGGTGAACGCCATGATGCCTCAACCCTGCTCGCAGGATGGACTCGGGCACGGGCGCTGATGGCGACATCGCCCATCAGGGCGTTTTTGGACAAATACCAGAGGAAACAAGCGCCTGGTCAGGATCAAGGCCCCTGGATAGGCGCAGGATTCAGGCCAAGTTCAGCGCTACCCCGGTATGGTGCTCGGCGTCGATGCGAGGCAACGAATGGCAAGCGAGGTGGCAGCAGGTTGAGCCCTGCCCGTTGCCCGCCAAGACGCTGAGGGACGGCGGTATGGGGTGACATCCTGACTCGGGCTTGCTCTCACGGACGACGCCCATTTTCTGCCGCGACGAGCGGCCGTCACTATGCCGGTCCATGATCTCTTTCTGCCGCACCGGCGGCCCCCCATTCTCATGCCGTCCAGGAGGACATATGACCGAATGCCATCTGCCCAAGTGCAACCCCGCTTCTCTCATTCGCCAGATAGGGATAGGTCTGGCGGCCGGCGCCCTCTGCTTGCTGATGTTGAGCTATGTGAGCCCTGCTCGACAGAGCGTGCCCGAGACGGCCCCCGCGCCAGCAGAAGCCTCCTCGCCCCAATCCCGGACGAGCGGCGCCGCGGCAACCGCCCGCCAAGGGGATGAGGCGAGCTTCCTCCTGCCGGCGCTGACGGCCGGGGCTGATGGGGAGAAAGGGGAGGGGATGACCGCCGGGGTGACAGTCACCCCCATGATGGGCGAGCCGAGCGCGGCCGTCTTTACAGCGCCGCAAGAGATAGCGGCGCAAGAGAAGGTTGCCCATCAGCCGCCCATGGGGATACCGGCAAGCCTCCCCCCAGCAGCTCCTCAGCCTGCGGCCAAGGATCCCGTCCCCTCCGAGCCCGCGTCCAAACCGGCGCCCACGTCCGAGAGCAAGCCCGAGATAAAGCCTGCGGCCAAGGCGCAAGCCACGGCGCCCGGCAAGGTGAGTCTGACGCCGGCCAAGGTCCTGCAACAGAAGAACGGCAACCACCTCAGCGTTCAACTGATGGGGTCCCGCAGCCTGGCGGCCATAGAGCAGTTTGTGCTCGCCAACCGGCTCGCCGGCCAGGTGTGGGTCTATCAGACCCGGTTCAACGGCAGCCCCTGGTACGTAGTGCTGAAGGGGGAGTATGCCGGCATGAGCCAGGCCCAGGCGGCCATTCGCACGCTGTCGCCAGCCCTGCAGAAGGCGGATCCCTGGCCCAAGTCATTCGCCCAGGTGAAGCGCGAATTGCAACAGTAGCCCTGCTGCCTGGATGACGGGGCTCAGCCCTTGCGGCTGGCGAGCTGGCGCAGCAGCTGGGTACTCTGGTGCAGGCTCTGCTGCTGCACCTCGCTCAGGGGGCACTGCTTGAGCACGTATTCGGCGCTGGCCACCACAGTCTTCCAGCGCGGCGCCTTGGGCAGGGTGTCCAGGCTCAGGTATTTGTCGAGGGTGCGGGTCTGGGGGCTGGATCTGTCCATGTAGACGCGCCACAGCTTGCTCTTCTCCGCCAGCACTATCTTGCCCTTGCCGGTGCTCTGCTGCCAGGTATCCAGGGTGAGGCGCATGGTGTCCACCAGGGCCCGGCGCAGAGGCTCGTCATCCTGCTGGCGAATGAGGTTGTCGGCCAGCGATCTAAACTCCCCCCCCAGCCGGCTCAGTTCACCCAGCAGTTGGCCATCTTCGATGATGGCCTGGCGCGACAGGCTCTTGAGGGCGTTCTCCAGCGCCATCACCCTGTTGTCATCCTGGCGCTGCTCGGTGCTGAGGGTGAGGGCGAAGGCGTGCTGTCCCCCCAGGCTGATGGGCAGGGCCCGGGCATTGAGTCCATCCTTCTGGCCCGCCACCAGGAAGCTCAGATCCTGCTCCGGCCGCGCCGCCATGTCGGGCCACTGGCTCGCCAGCGGGGTCGCCAGCCACTCGTCGAGGGGCAAGCCTTCCATGGCTTCCGGCTCCTGGCCCAGCAAGCGGGCCAGGGCGCGGGAGGCAAACAGCACCACCCCCTGCTCGTCGATGAAGACCATGGGGTCTGCCCCTTCCCCGAGCAGCGCCAGCAGCCGCTCCTGATCCTGATGCAGCTGGGCCTGCAGGCGCAGGCGGTGCTCTATCTCCTGCTTGAGCAGGTGATTTTCCACCAGGGAGGCACGGCCGGCGCTGGCCTCCAGCAGGGCCCTGACCCGGGCAAACAGCTCCTCCTTGCAAAACGGCTTCACCAGGTAGTCGTTGGCCCCGGCGTTGAAGCCCTCTTCGATGTCCTTGGGCTGGTTGAGGGCGGTGAGCAGCAGCACCGGCAGCTTGTCCTTGGGATGCTGCTGGCGCAGGCGACGACAGACGTCGAAGCCGGACAGGGTCGGCATCATCACATCCAGCAGTATGAGATCCACCGGCTCCTGGGCCAGCTTGGCCAGGGCGTCGTGGCCGTCGCTGCTCGGCAGTATGCGATAGCCGCAGGGCTGCAGCAGGTGGCGCAGTATGTGCAGGTTGATGGGTTCGTCATCCACCACCAGGATGAGGGGGGCGTCTGGTGGGGGCGGGGGCAGATCGTCGCTCTCCCAGTCCGGCAGTATGAGGGGCTGCTGGCGCACCAGCTGATGCTCTATCTGGCGGCTGTCGAGGGTCAGGCTGCCCGCCTTGCCGCTGGCGAGCGGCAGGGTGAAGGCGAAGGTGGAGCCGACGCTAGGCTCGCTCTCCACGAACAGCTCACCCCCCATCAGGTGCACCAGCTGGCGGGTGATGGAAAGCCCGAGCCCAGCCCCCTGCTTGCTCACCTCCGGGCTCATCTGCACCAGTGGCTCGAAGATGTGCTCCAGGTGGTCCTTGGCAATGCCGATGCCGGTGTCTGTCACCCTGATGCGCAGGAAGTTGCCCTCCACCAGTGCGCTCAGCACCACCTTGCCTTGGGGCGTGTACTTGATGGCGTTGCCCACCAGGTTGTAGAGCACCTGTTCGAGCCGCTGCTCGTCCGCCAGTACCGGCGGCAGCTCCGCCGGGCTTATGTCCACCAGGGTGAGGGGCTTGGCCTGCACCAGGTGCTGGCAGAGATCCAGCACCAGCCGGATCACCCCCTTTGAAGAGACCGGCTGGGGGTGTATCTCCAGCTGGCCGTAGCGCATCTGGTGATAGTCGAGCAGATCGTCCACCAGCCGGGCCAGGCCGTCGGCGCTCTTGATGATGAGACCGAGCTGCTTCTGCTGGCCCTCGGTCAGGTCCTGCTGGCTGGCGAGCATGGACTCTGCCATCCCCTTGATGCCGTGGATGGGGGTGCGCAGCTCGTGGGAGGTGTTGGCCAAGAGCTCATCCTTGAGTTTGTCCGCCTGCTGCAGGCTGAGGTTCTGCTTGTGGGTCAGTTTGACCTGCTGTTGCAGCTCCTGGGTCTGGCGCTCGATGAGCTCTATCTTGTCTTTCACCGAGCGCTGCATGTGGCGGAATGCCTGGGCCAGCCGGTCGATGTCGTCGTCGGTGCGGGGAATGGTGATGGGGTGCTCCAGGGCGCCATCGGCCACCTGCTCGGCGGCGGCGGTGAGGGAGCGCAGCGGCGCCGTGATGGAGTGGGAGAGCCAGCGGGAGAACAGGATCAGCAGCAGCAGTGAGCCTGCCCCCAGCAGGATCACTAGCGTCTCCAGCTGGCGTATGGGGGCATAGGCCTCGCTGGTGGAGACCTCGGCGATGAAGGCCCACTCGGTGTCGAATACCTTGACCTGGGTGTAGGCGGCCAGCACCTCGTCATCGTGATAGGAGAGGAAGGGGCCGACCCCCTGCTCGCCGGAGAGGGCCTTGATGACGAGCGGCGTCTGCAGTGGCCTGAAATTGGGGCTGAAGCTGTTCTCCACGCTGAATTCGGGGGCCAGCCAGGCGTTGGCGCGCATCCGCTTGTCCGGGCCTATGAGGATGGTCTCGCCGGTCTCGCCGAGCCCCTCCCGCTCCGCCATGATCTGGTTGAGTTTGTCCGGCAGCAGCTCGAAGATCACCACGCCGCGCACATAGTCGTACTGCATCACGGGGGCTGCCAGATAGGCGACCACCTGGCCGGTCAGCTCGTTGCGGCCAAAGTCGGTGAACTCGAAGATCTGCTGGGGCTTCTGGCCGCCATCGAGGCGACGCTTGATCTTGGCGAAGGTGTTGCCAAGGCCGCTGGCCTGATAGGGGCCGGAGAGCAGGTTGGTGGCGAAATTAGGGTGCTTGGTGACCGAGTAGACAACGTCACCGTTGAGATCCACAAGGAAGATGTCGCTGTAGTTGGACTTGCGCACCATGTCGGCGTAGCCGCGGTGAAAGCGCTGGTGCACCCGGCCATACATCTCGTCTGCCAGGATCAGGGCGCTGATGGAGGGCTCGATCTCCACCTGGCTGTCCGGTTGTTGCAGCTTGTCCCAGGAGCCGGGTACATAGCGGGCCTGGGCACGGGCGCGGGCCTCCTGGGGCGTGGTGCCGAGCTTTTCGAAGGCCCCGGTGAAACCGTAGAAGCGACCGATACTGTTGCCGGCAAAGTCCTGCTGGGAGAAGTTGATGATCTGCTCTTTGAGGTTGCCGAAGTAGTCTTCCAGCTGGCTCTTCTTGATGTTGCGCACCGAGACCAGATGGTTGGAAGTCTGGGTGGTGAGGTCCTTGCCGTGGCTGTAGAGGAAAAACAGGGTGACGACCAGGAAGGGCACCAGGCCCAACATGAAGAAAGCCAGCATCAGCTGCGGTCTGAGCCCACGAGGCCTGAAGATCCATTTCATTGTGTGATTTTCAATTGAGAATCCAGTTACTAAGCGCAGTGAGTTTCTGACTAAAGACTAACTATTTCAATGGCTTTATCTTAAATTCGCTCGTCGGGTCACAGGGAGTGGCGGGAATTTTGAGCAAGGCGTTTAAAGCCTGAGCAAACGCTCCGGAAAAGCGCGCAAAGTCATAAAAAAGGGTTGTGCCCGGGCTCGGGGTACGTATAATGCGCCTCGTTGTCAGGCAACTGGCACACGGCAGTCAGGCGGGAATAGCTCAGTTGGTAGAGCACGACCTTGCCAAGGTCGGGGTCGCGAGTTCGAGTCTCGTTTCCCGCTCCAATTTTCCATCGCACCAACGGTGGATATCACTTTCAAGACAATCAGTCTTGTCAGCATGGCGCGTTAGCAAAGCGGTTATGCAGCGGATTGCAAATCCGTTTAGTCCGGTTCGACTCCGGAACGTGCCTCCATCTTCTTCCTCAGTTTCATTCTTGTTCCATGCCCTGTTTCATCCCGGAAACGTGTTTCGGCATATCCCCTTGCGTTCAATATCCTTGCTGGGTCAATAACAACTCGCAGCCCTGATGGCGCCACTCTCTTTGCAGATAGTGACTTATCTCGTCGAGGGATTGCCCCCGATACTGAAGTTGCAGCTCGGCGGCGTGGTCGGTCAGATCGGCCATCTTCTGCTTCAGTTGACCGCACTGCCACAGGCTGACGACGGGCACTCCCTGGTACGCCAGCGTGATGGAGTCATCCCGATTGAGTCGCCACTCCTGCCACTGTGACCAGGCGAGCAGACCGAGCACGCTCAGGACAGCAACATCTGCCAGTTTCATGTGCTTCTCCCCCCATTCATCTGCCCATGTTCTAACTCTTGCCCAAGGCGTGGTTTTTGCCAGCCTTGTTACTCTTTGGTTAAATAATGTAACCCAGTTTCACTTTCTGGTTTTTAGGCGGTTTTTTTATAAAAAAAGGGGCTTGTTGGTGTAGTAATCCTACAGCTTGTGGAGTAATCTTTGCTCAGTGGTCTTACCAGTGAGGCGTTAAATCATGTTTCATCCCTTCTCCCTGACTCAGATAATCCTTCGCCGCATCTTCGTACTGATGGTGGGTCTGCTCGCCTTCCCGGTGATGCTGTTTCGCCGCGATCGCGCACGCTTCTACAGTTACCTGCACCGGATCTGGAACAAGACCAGCACCAAGCCGGTGTGGCTCAAGATGAGCGAACGGGGCGAGCGGATCTTCTACTGATCCCCTGCCCACAATGAAAAAAGACAGCCCAGGCTGTCTTTTTTTATGGCCGGCTCCCGGCATGGGCCTCTTTCCCGCATGGCTGAGAAGTCAGCCCCTGGCTTGCACCAGGGCGGGTTTCCACCGCGCTTATCCTCACCCAGCGCCTCTCTCTTCCCCCTTCATACCCACGATTGCCCCCGATGGCGCCCCGTCATGCCTCCCGGCCGAGTTCGGCCAGCGCCGCGCGCAGGCGGGCTAGGCCTATGGGTTTGAACAGGCAGTCGTTCATGCCGGCGGCCAGGCAGAGCTCCCGCTCGCGAGGCAAGGCGTGGGCGGTAAAGCCCCAGACCGGCAGCTCATGGCCACGGGCGCGCAGGTTGCGCGTCAGTTCGAAGCCGTCCATCACCGGCATCTGGCAGTCGGTGATGACGAGATCGAAGGGGTGGCTGCCGACGGCACGCAAGGCCTCCAGCCCGTTGCTGCGCACGCTGACCTCGTGTCCCAGGTGCTTGAGCTGCTGGCGCAGCAGGATCTGGTTGGCATGGTTGTCATCCACCACCAGTATCCGCAGCCGGGGCCCTGGCTCCCGGGGAGGGAGGGGGGCCGTCACCTGCGGGAGATCCGGGGTGGCCAGGGTCAGGGGTAGTTTTATCTCGAGGCGGGTCCCCCGTCCCGTCTCGCTGTCGATGCCTATCTCTCCTCCCATCATCTGGCACAGGATGCGGGCCAGGTTCAGGCCAAGGCCGCTGCCCGGGTACTGCTCGGGGGAGTGTGCACGGTAGAAGGGGGTGAACAGCTGGGGCAGCTTGTCCGCCGGGATGCCGACCCCGGTATCTGCGATGACCAGATGCAGCATGGGGGCCTGTAGGGAGTCTCCCGCCAGGGAGGCGCTGATGCTCACCTCGCCCTGCTCCGTGAACTTGATGGCGTTGCCGATCAGGTTGAAGAGGATCTGCCGCAGTCGAAGGGAATCGATCAGTACAGTCGGCAGGGGGGTGACGGGCAGTTCGACACTATAGGCCACCCCCTTTTGCCCGGCCATGCCCCCGAACACCCGGGTGACCGACAGCAGCAGCGGCGTCAGCTCGCAGGGGGTCGGGGTCAGGGTCATCTGGCCCGCCTCTATGCTGGCGATATCCAGGGTATCCCCGAGCAGATCCAGCAGACCGTTCGCCGAGTCTGCGGCAATGCGCAGCAGCTCGGCGCTGTGACGACTGAGGGCGGGATCTTCGGTGGCGAGCTCCAGCATGCCGAGGATGGCGTTCATGGGGGTGCGGATCTCGTGACTCATGGTGGCGAGAAAGTCGCTCTTGGCCCGGCTCGCGCTGTCGGCCTGCAGCTTGGCCTGGCGCAGGGCCTCCTCCAGCTGCTTGCGGTCTGTGATGTCGATCCAGCCGTCGATCACCCCGCTGATGGCCCCCTCGGCATCGAAGTAGGGCACCATCCAGTGATAGATGTGGGTCTGGCTCCCTTCGCGATTGAAAATCCGATCGGCGAAGATGGGCTGGCCATGCTGCAGCACCCTCGCAAAGTCCTGCTCCAGGGTTGAGATGCTCCGGGAGTCGATCAGCCCTTCCAGTCCCTGAGCGAAGGGCTGACCCATGACCTCTTCCGGGCGGGCTCCGAGCTGGGCCAGGTATTTGCTGTTGCACAACAATACCTTGCCGCTCTTGTCCCGCACCACTATGGGGTGGGGCTGACTCTCCCCGAGGGCCTTGATGAACCTCACGTGGGCCTCCAACTGCTGGCGGGAGGCCTGCTCGGCGCGGGCCAGCCGCTTGAGCATGAGGTTGCGATAGAGCAGCACCAGGGCCAGGGCGAGGAGCACCGCAAACAACAGGTAGAAGGCGTGGGCGTGGCGCTCGACGAAGCCGGGTACCGGCAGTTTGCGGTTGCGCCACTCGTAGCTCGTCATGGCCAGCTCGTTGGGCGGGATGGCGAGCAGTGTCTTGTCGAGGATATTCATCAGCATCTCGTTGCCGGGCTGGCTGGCAAAGCCCATCCGTATGGGCTCGTCATCGGCGGGCCCCGCGATGCGCAGCCGGGTTCGCGGATCATTGTCCAGGGCGTGGCGGGCAAAATAGAGTGGCACTATGGCGGCATCCAGCCTGCCCCCCTCGACGGCCTGCATCGCCTCCTCGGCGCTCTCCATGATGGTGAGCGTGCTGCCCTCCAGCTGATTGGCGAGCGGGGTGTAGCGGGTCATCCCCACGCGCTTGCCCGCCAGACTCCGCAGCGAGTCTATGCTCTCCTCCCCCTGATGGGTGAGGATCACGTAGATGTCGTCCGTGGCATAGGGAACCGAGGGGCGCAGGCCATAGCGCTCGGCCACGGGCCGGGAGATGGCACCGATGAAATCGAGGCGCCCCGATCGGATGGCCTTGTCCCGCTGCCGGTCGGAGTCGAAGCGGATGAACTCGAAGGAGAGGCCGGTGCGCTTGCTCACCTTGGCCAGCATGTCGACCGTCATGCCGGTGAGCTGGCCGTCGTGATCCATGGCGCCATAGGGGTAGAGGTTGTCCATCAGCCACACCTTGATGGGGGGAGACTGGCGCATCCAGGCCAGCTCGGCGGCGTCATAGCGCTCGCTCGCGCTGTCATTCATGTCACGTATGGGCCCGTTCCACTGGCTGAAGATGGCGTTGCGGGTTCCGTCGTCGATGGCCTCCAGGCCGCGATTGATGAGGCCGAGCAGGGCCGGCACCCGGGCGGAGACTGCGAAGCGAAAGTCGGCCGGTGCCAGGCTGGGTTGTGCCTCACCGCGCTGCCTGAGGTGGTCGAAGCGCTCGCTGTTGAGGTAGTGCATGGCGTGGGCGTCGCTGAGCAGTATCTCCTGGCGGCCGAAGAAGACGGCGTCGAAGGCCTCCATGTTGGAGGGATGGGTCACCAGGGTGAGGGTGGGGTAGTAGAGCCTGAACCTCTGGGTATCAATCTGCCCCGCTACGGCGGCGACGCGCTGGCCCGGTGCCAGCAGGGGGCCCTGATAGGGTTTGGGGGTCGAGAAGACCAGGGCGCTGCTGAAGTAGGGGTTGCTCAGCCGGATCCCGGTGGCCTCGGTGTCCGCCAGGGTCAGGTTGCCGAGGTTGACCAGATCGATCTCTCCCCGGCGCAGGGCGAGCAGGGCGCTCTCCTTGTCGGCGAAGCGGTGCAGTGACAGGGGCTTTTGCAGTAGATGGGCGAGGATGCCGAGGTAATCGGCGGAGATCCCCTCGAACCTGTGCTTTGAGACGATCATGCTGAAGGGGCGGTAATCCTCTGCGAGGAGGCCGACCCGCAGTTGCCTTGCCTGCCGTAACCAGGCCTGCTCGGCCTTGGACCAGCGGGGAGGGGCTATCTCGGGGTCGTGACGGCTGTGCAGCGTCAGCGCCAGCGCAGGCTGGATGAACAGCAGACAGAGCAGGATCAGTGATCGATAGAGGTTCATCATGCCACCTGGAACGGGACAGCCATCCTTGCCGGGTCTGGGCCAAAGGCGGCCATTCTACCGGAAAATGGCTATAACGAGTCCCTTATTTGGCCGCAGCCAGCATGAAAGGCACAAAGATGGCGGCGTGAGCCGCCATCCATACCCAGGGGTTGCCGGGATCAGCCGAACCGGTAGGCGCCCATGTAGAGGCTGCCATAGTCCCAGCTCTGGTGCAGCCTGGTCGGTCTGTCGCTCCCCGCCGCCCCGAGCGCCACGAACAGCGGACGCAGGTGATCGTCATGGGGATGGGATTCCACGGCGCCAGGGGCCCGGGCCCGATAATCTTCCAGCGCCGCCCTGTCACCCTCATCCATGGTCTGCTCCAGCCAGTGCACAAAATCGCTCGCCCAGCGGGGCACAGGGCTGTCGTCCGGCCCGAGCGCCCTCAGGTTGTGGGTGATGGCGCCGGAGGCGAGGATGGCGATGCCCTGCGCGCGCAGATCTTGCAGCGCCTCCCCCAGTTGCCACAGCTGGGCCGGGGTGAAGCCGGCCGGGATGGAGAGCTGTACCAGGGGGAGCTCACTCTGGGGATCCATCAGGGAGAGGGGCGACCAGACCCCGTGATCCAGCTCGCGGTTTACCGGAGTGGCGGGCAAGCCCGCCAGCAGCAGCTGATCGCTCACCGCCTCCTGCAGCCATTGTGGACTCTTGGCCGGCCAGCGGATCCGATAGAGGGGCTCGGGGAAGCCGTAGAAGTCGTACATCAAGGCCGGGTTCGGCTCGACGTTGAGCTGCAGCTCGCTGCGACTGAACCAGTGGGCCGAGAGAACCACCAGCCCCCTGATACCCTCAAGGCGCAGCTGTTTCAGGAACCGGGTGGCAGGCTGATCCCGCAGAACCAGATCCGGGGCGCCGTGGGAGATAAACCAGACGGGGGCGATAGCCATAGGGAGACTCCTATCAATGAGGCCGGCACGCAGAGCATGGCCGGGTCAGGGCAAGGGGGCACTGACGATGGGGTCATTATCTGCCCCCAATAGGAAGTTAACAATGCGGCAATATGTATAAGCACTGTTCACTATGAGTTGATAGATGAAGACGGAAGATGACCTTAAAGCAACGGGGCCAGCATCGCCATGCTGGCCCCGTTGTTCTTCATCAGCCGGTTATTGCTGGATGCCCGGCGGGCTCTCGCCTGGTGGTGGCCGAGCCAGAAGCCTTACTGAATACCCAGCAGCTCAACATCGAAGATCAGCACCGAACCTGGCGGTATCTTGCCAGCGGCACGGTCGCCATAGGCCAGGTTGGCGGGGATGTAGAAGCGGGTCTTCTCCCCTTCCACCATCAGCTGCACCCCTTCGGTCCAGCCCTTTATCACCTGATTGAGGCCAAACTCGATGGGCTCGCCGCGGGCGACCGAGCTGTCGAATACGGTGCCGTCCAGCAGCTTGCCCTCGTAGTGCACCTTCACCTTGCTGGTGGCAGTGGGGTGAACAGTGCCGCTGCCCTGGGTCAGCACTTCGTACTGCAGGCCGGAGGCCGTGGTGGTCACCAGGGGCTTCTCCTTGTTGCTGGCGAGGAACTCGGCGCCCTTGCGCACGTTCTCTTCGGCCAGTTTCTTGTTGTTGCTGCTGGAGTAGAAGTAGTAGGCCACCCCGGCGACGAGCAAGGCTATCAGAATGAATTTCATCGGTTTTCCTATTCCCTGAAATGCAAAGAGTGCAATGAGAACGGCATCTTATCCCAGTCGGGGAGGGAGGGCGAGTGGGACGCAGGAGGATGTGACGGGGCTGACAGAGGACCAGGGGGCCAGAACCTGGCCCCTGGTCTCATGTGGCGGATTACTTCACCGCCACCATCATCAGGGCGGGCAGGGCGAAGAAGAGCCCGGCCACATAGCCCAGCGCCAGCAGCTTGTTCTCGCTGCCCACCCGGGCCAGGGTCTCGGCGGCCTTGATGGGCAGCTCCCGCAGGAAGGGGACCCCGTAGATGAGCACCACGGCGAACAGGTTGAACAGCACGTGGACCAGGGCTATGGTCAGCGCCAGCTGGGCACCGGCACCGCTGATGGCGGTGGCGGCCAGCAGGGCTGTGATGGTGGTGCCTATGTTGGCCCCCAGGGTGAAGGGGTAGAGCTGGCGGGTGTTGAACACGCCGCCGCCGGCCAGGGGGATCATCAGGCTGGTGGTGGTGGAGGAGGATTGCACCATCACAGTCACCAGGGTGCCGGAGGCGATGCCGGTCAGGGGGCCACGGCCCAGTGCCTTGTGCAGCAGCTCCTTGGCACGGCCCACCATGACCCGTTGCAGCACCTTGCCGAGGCTGGTGACGCAACCCAGGATCAGCAGTATGCCGATGACTATGGTGGCGATGGCGGGGCCCTTGCCCGGCAGGAAGGCGACGGCAGCGTCGATGAGATCCAGCGACGGCGAGATGAGGGGCTTCATGAAGTCCATCCCCTTCATCGACATGTCGGCTGAGCCCATCAGCAGGCCGGAGATCCACTCAGCGCTCTGCTGCAGCAGGCCGAACATCAGTTCCAGCGGCAGGAAGATGAAGACCGCCAGCAGGTTGAAGAAGTCGTGTACTGTGGCGGCGGCGAAGGCGCGGCGGAACTCTTCCCTGTCCCGGATGTGACCGAGGGAGACTATGGTGTTGGTGATGGTGGTGCCGAGGTTGGCCCCCATCACCATGGGGATGGCCATCTCCATGGGCAGGCCACCGGCCACCAGGCCGACGATCACCGAGGTGACCGTGCTGGAGGATTGCACCAGGGCGGTGGCCAGGATGCCGAGCAGCAGGGCAACGAAGGGGTTGTTGGCGAAAGCGAAGATCTGGGCCGCGCCCTCGGCGCCGCCGGAGAAGCCCTTGAAGCCGTGGGAGACGGCGCCAACGGCGACCAGGATCAGGTAGATCAGCGTGATCACCGCGAGCCAGTTGAACAGGGGGCCGGGACGGCGGGTCTGCTGGGGTGCGGAAGATGCGGTGCTGTGCATATGGCCTCTTGGGGTCGTTCTGCGTTGAAATGGACGGGCGCATTACAGCAGCGCTCCATGACAGAAATATGACAAAGTGACACTTTTATGATGTTTTGGTGACAGGGCGGCAGGGGGCGTCGCAGACAAAAAGTGTCGGAGCAAATGCCGATATGGCGCCATCCGGCTCAGAGTCAGCCCCTGACCTTGCACTGAGATCCCTGGGTTATATGCTGCCAGGCTTTCCTGTCTTCAAACTGAGGAAGTGATGATGCGTGCATGGGTTTTGTGTCTTTCCCTGGGTCTGCTGTCTGCCGGTGCGCAGGCCAGCGTGTTCAAGTCCGAGTGCAACCTCGACAAGGCGGCCAGAAACGAGGCGATGAATGCGACCCTGGGGGTCAAGGGCAACTGCGATGCGGACAAGCTGGTGCGTCAGCAGAAGGAGAAGGCCAAGGCCGAGATGAAGAACACCACCACGGATGTGTTGGACAAGAAGACGGCGGGCCTGAAAGAGGCAAAGCAGAATACCAATGCGGCCCTGGACAAGCAGACCGCCGATCTGAAACAGACTCAGGACAAGGTCAACCAGACCCGCAAGGATGTCAAAGCCGTGGCCAAGGATCCGGTCAAGGCGGCCGCCACCGCGGTGATCAACCAGGGGTGAGGGATAGTCCTGCGCAGGTCTGCATGCAAGAAGGGGAGCCATGGGCTCCCCTTCTGTTTGGCTGTCATCCGGCCGGACTTACTGGCCGTCGGCCGTTTCCTCGTACTGACGGAAGGGGATGCGGAATACCGCCAGGCGCAGGAAGAGGTAGGTAACCCCGATCCCCGCCCAGATGAGGCCAAGCTCCAGGGAGCTCTGCTCCAGGTTGATCCAGAGCGCCCCTATGGTGGCGGCCCCCAGCAGCGGCAGCACCAGGAACAGCAGGTGATCCTTCAGGCTCTTGTTGCGCTTCTCACGTACCCAGAACTGGCCGATGACCGACAGGTTGACGAAGGTGAAGGCCACCAGGGCGCCGAAGTTCACCAGCGCCAGCGCCATGTCCAGATCGAACGACACCGCGGAGAGCGCCAGGGCCCCCACCAGCAGCACGTTGATGGCCGGGGTGCGCCAGGTGGGGTGGATGTAGCCGAACACCCGCTCCGGGATCATGCGATCGCGCCCCATCACGTAGAGGATGCGCGACACGCCGGCGTGGGCCGCCATGCCGGAGGCGAGCACCGCCGCCGTGGTGCACACCAGTACCACGCTCTGGAACAGGGTGCCGCCGACGTAGAGGGCGATCTCCGGCAGCACGGCGTCCGGCTCCTTGAAGCGGGCCAGATCCGGGAAGAAGAGCTGCAGGCTGTAGGAGACGGTGACGAAGATGATGCCGCCGATGAGTGCGGTCAGCACTATGGCGCGCGGGATCACCTTGCCGGCGTTCGGGGTCTCTTCCGACAGCGAACTCAGGCCGTCGAAGCCGAGGAAGGAGAAGCAGAGAATGGTGGCGCCGGTGAAGAGCGGCAGCATGCCGGCGGACTCCAGGTGGAAGGGGCGGCTGCTTAGCAGGGTGCCGGTTCCTTCGCCGTGCAGCAGTCCCCAGGCGATGAGGCCGAGGAAGGTGAGGATGATGGCAACCTGGATAAACACGATGAAGCCGTTGAGGTTGGCCACCAGCTTGATGCCGCGCAGGTTCAGGAAGGTCATCACTGTCACCAGGCCGAAGATGAAGATCCAGGGATCGACGTTCGGGAACATGGCGGTCAGATAGATCTTGGCCAGCAGTATGTTGATCATCGGCATGAACATGTAGTCGAGCAGGGAGGACCAGCCCACCATGAAGCCCACATAGGGGTGGAACACCTTCTGGGCATAGGTGTAGGCGGAGCCCGCCGAGGGGAAGCGACGCACCAGGTGGCCGTAGCTGAAGGCGGTCAGCAGGATGCCGCCCAGTGCCAGCAGGTAGGCGGTGGCGACCCGGCCCTCGGTGATGTCACCGACGATGGCGAAGGTGTCGAACACGGCCATGGGGGTCAGATAGGCCAGGCCCATCACCACCACTTGCCACATGCTGAGGGTTTTTATCAGACGAACGGGTTGCTGGCTCACTCAGGCTTCCTCCTTGCACGGCAGGCAGGAGGTGGAATGGCGTGAGGCCATGGGACTGGTTTCTCGCATCCGCAGCGGATCGGTATGCAAACCACAGACGTTGGTCGCGCGGCGACCAAAGCAGGTTCCGGCGACAACCGGAGACAAAGCCAATAAGAGCCCCATGTTTTTCCTCATTGCGGCATTAGGTCCATCTGAACCTAGATATCATTTCCGGAGTGGTTCCGGCCTCGAAGTAGACACTTGTTTTCAAAATGAAAAATAACCGATGTGAGGATCACATCGGTTATTCAAATCGGCGCGCATTTTGCCCCAGATGGGGGGGGATGACAAGCCAGGATCGGCATTCCCGACAAGAGAATGCACAAGGACAGGGTTTACATCAATAAACCGCGCCTATTCCGGTGTCGACGGCAGGGGGGCCAGCCCGCTGCTGGCAAGGCTTTGCGCCGGTTGGCTCGGCAGCGAGACGCGCCAGACAGTGGTGCGCAAAAACAGGTAAATCCCGCCGATGGCGGCCCAGATCAGCCCCAGCATCAGGGAGGTCTGCTCCAGGTTGAGCCAGAGTATGGCCACTGTCCCGGCTCCGAGCAGGGGCAGCACCAGGTATTGCAGGCGATCCTGCCAGGTTTTGTTGCGCCCCTGACGCAGGTAGTAGCAGGAGATCACCGACAGGTTGACCACGGTGAAGGCCACCAGGGCGCCGAAGTTGATCAGCGCCAGGGCGATCTCCAGATCGAAGCTGATGGCCGACAAGGCCAGCAGGCCCACCAGCAGTATGTTGAACACCGGGGTGCGCCACTTGGGATGGATATAGCCAAAGGTGCGCTGGGGCAGCACCTTGTCCCGTCCCATCACGTAGAGGATGCGGGAGACCCCGGCGTGGGAGGAGAGCCCCGAGGCCAGCACAGCCACGCAGGCGCAGACCAGCACCACGCTCTGGAACAGCTTGCCGCCGACATAGAGGGCGATCTCCGGCAGCACGGCGTCCGGCGCCTTGAAGCGGGAGGCATCCGGGAAGTAGAGCTGCAGGGCATAGGCCACCACCACGAAGATGAGGCCGCCAAGCAGGGCGGTCAGGATGATGGCTCTGGGGATCACCTTGCCGGCCTCCGGGGTCTCCTCGGAGAGGGCGCTCAGGCTGTCGAAGCCGAGGAAGGAGAAGCAGAGGATGGTGGCCCCGGTCAGCAGCGGCAAGATCTCTGTGCTGCTGCTGTAGATGGGCTGCAGGCTGAGGGTGCCGACCCCTTCCCCCTGATAGACCCCATGAGCGATCAGGCCGAGGAAGACCAGCATGATGGCCACCTGGATGAAGATGATGAGGCCGTTGAGGTTAGCCACCAGATCGATGCCGCGCAGGTTGATGGCGGTCATCAGCACCGTCATGCCGAGGATGAAGATCCAGGGCTCGACGCCGGGGAAGAGGGCGCTCAGATAGATCTTGGCCAGCAGCATGTTGATCATCGGCAGGAAGATGTAGTCGAGCAGGGAGGACCAGCCCACCATGAAGCCCACCACCGGGGAGAACTCCCGCTGGGCATAGGTGTAGGCCGAGCCCGCGATCGGGTAGTGACGCACCATCTTGCTGTAGCTGGAGGCGGTGAACAGCACCCCGACCAGGGCCAGCAGGTAGGCGGTGGTGACATGACCCTGGGTGATGTCGGTGACGATGCCGAAGGTATCGAACACCACCATGGGGGTCATGTAGGCCAGGCCCATCACGACCACTTGCCACAGGGTCAGGGTTTGTTTCAGTCGCGCGGGGCGTGGGGCCATGGGGCCTGTCTCCTAAGAATGCAGTGGTGAAGGGCCCGCCTGCCGGGCAGGGATAGGGCCCCATGACAGGGTGACTGGTCACAGAGGGAGCCAAGTGCTCCTGCCATCATTTTTGGGGGCGAGATGATACCGTATAAGCAGGCCATCCGCGATGGACGGCCTGTCGTTATCTGACGATATTGTTCGTGCCAGCGAGAAACGCGGGCACTAACCCTGACTGGCGGCGGCCAGCGCCTGCTCCAGCAGGTCGAGTCCCTCGTCGATCAGCGCCGGGGAGGCGGTGAGGGGGGCGAGGAAGCGGATGACGTTGGCACGCACGCCGCAGGCCAGCAGCACCAGGCCCCGTTTGCCTGCCTCTGCCACCAGCCGTTTGGTGAGATCCGGATCCGGTTGGGTGGCATCGCGTCCCTTGACCAGCTCCATGGCCACCATGGCGCCGGGGCCGCGGATGTTGCCTATGCTGTCAAATCGCTCCGCCAGCTGGTGCAGGCGCGCCTTGATCTGCTCCCCCTGCACCAGGGCCTGCTGGTTCAGGCGCTCCTCCTCGATGACCTCCAGCACCGCCAGGGCGGCGGCGCAGGCGATGGGGGAGCCCGCATAGGTGCCCCCCAGGCCACCGGGCTTGGCGGCGTTCATCACATCGCTCTTGCCCACCACGGCGGAGAGCGGGAAGCCGCCAGCCAGACTCTTGGCCAGCGTCATGATGTCCGGCTCGACGCCGCTGTATTCGGTGGCGAAGGTCTTGCCGGTGCGACAGAAACCTGTCTGGATCTCGTCGCAGATGAGCAGTATGCCGTGCTGATCGCAGATCTTGCGCAAGGCTTGCAGGAAGCTCGGGGAGGCGACATAGAAGCCCCCCTCACCCTGCACCGGCTCTATGATGATGGCGGCCACCCGGGCCGGCTCGATGTCGGCGCTGAAGCAGAGATCCAGCGCCCCCAGGGCGTCGGCCTCGCTCACCCCCAGGTAGTCGGCCGGGAAGGGCAGGTGATAGACCTCCCCCGGGAAGGGGCCGAAGCCGGTCTTGTAGGGCACTACCTTGCCGGTGAGCGCCATCCCCATCATGGTGCGGCCGTGGAAGCCGCCCTTGAAGGCGATGGTGCCGCTGCGACCGGTGTGGGCGCGGGCTATCTTGATGGCGTTCTCCACCGCCTCGGCGCCGGTGGAGAGGAAGAGGGTACGCTTGGGGGTGGGGCCCGGCACCAGGGCGTTGAGCTTCTCGGCAAGCTCGATATAGCCCGGGTAGGGGGTGACCTGGAAGCAGGTGTGGCTGAACTTCTCGAGCTGCTCGCGCACGGCGGCGACCACCTTGGGGTGGTTGTGGCCGGTGTTGAGCACGGCGATGCCGGAGGCAAAGTCGATGTAGCGGTTGCCCTCCACGTCCCACAGCTCGGCGTTTTTCGCCCGGTCGATGAAGACCGGCAGCAGGGTGCCGACGCCCTGTACCACGGCCGCTTCGCGGCGCGCTTGCCACGCCTGGTTTGAATGCTGTTCTGACTGACTCATCTTTCCTCCCTGAGGGGCATGGGCCCCTGATATTCCTGTGCAATCTGCTCATCGATTGAACCGCGCACTGCCATCTGGCAGGGCGGCATGTCTGGTGCGGGGCGCGGGTGGCGTACCGCAGGGCGCCGTCGAGGCTCTCGTGAGGCCGAGCTGGCGCCCATGTCTATCTATAAAAACGATGGACTGGTGTCAGAGACATCTTTTTCAGCGATGCCTCTGCGGGCCATGGGCATCAACGGATGCCGCCAAAGCAGAGGTATTTGGTCTCGAGGTACTCCTCCAGCCCCTCTGCCGCCCCTTCCCGACCCAGTCCCGACTCCTTGATGCCGCCAAAGGGGGCCAGCTCGGTCGAGATGATCCCCTCGTTGATGCCCACCATGCCGTATTCCAGCTGCTCGGCCACCCGCCACACCCGGGCAATGTCGCGACCATAGAAGTAGGCAGCCAGGCCATAAGGGGTGTCGTTGGCGATGGCGATGGCCTCGGCCTCGGTCTCGAAGCGCACCAGCGGCGCCACCGGGCCGAAGATCTCCTCCTGCAGTATGGGGTTGTCCCGGGTCACGCCGGTCAGGATGGTGGGGTGGTAGAAGAGCGGGCCGGCGGGATGGGCTTGCCCCCCCACCAGCACACTGGCCCCGGCGGCCTCGGCCTGGCTGACCAGGGAGGCGACCTTGTCGGCGGCGGCGGCATTGATGAGGGGGCCGATCTGGGTGCCTTCACCCATGCCATCCCCCACCTTGAAGCCACGTACCGCAGCGGCCAGCTTCTCGGCGAAGGCGTCATGGACGCTGGCCTGCACCAGGATGCGGTTGGCACAGACGCAGGTCTGGCCGGCGTTGCGGTATTTGGAGGCGAGCGCCCCGGCCACGGCGGCGTCGAGATCGGCATCGTCAAACACGATGAAGGGGGCGTTGCCACCCAGCTCCAGAGAGAGCCGCTTCATGGTGTCGGCGCACTGGCGCATCAGCAGCTTGCCGATGCGGGTGGAGCCGGTGAAGGAGAGCTTGCGCACCCTCTTGTTGCTGCACAGCTCATTGCCCACGGCCGCCGCCTGATGAGAGGTGACTATGTTGATGACCCCGGCGGGAATGCCCGCCTGCTCGGCCAGGGCTGCCAGCGCCAGCGCGCACAGGGGCGTCTCGGCGGCGGGCTTGATGACTATGGTGCAACCGGCGGCGAGTGCAGGGCCCGCCTTGCGGGTGATCATGGCGATGGGGAAGTTCCATGGGGTGATGGCGGCGACCACGCCCACCGGCTGCTTGATGGTGGCCAGGCGCCGGTCGCCGGAGAAGCCGGGAATGGTGCGGCCATAGGCGCGCTTGCCCTCTTCCGCGAACCACTGGATGAAGCTGGCGCCGTAGGCCACCTCGCCCTTAGCCTCGGCGAGCGGTTTGCCCTGCTCGCAGGTCATGATGCGGGCCAGTTCATCCTGGTTGGCCATGATGAGTTCGAACCAGGCGTGGAGCCGGCTGCCGCGCTCCTTGGCGGTGAGGGCGGCCCAGGCGGGCTGGGCATTGTGAGCCGCCGCGATGGCGAGCCGGGTGTCCGCCTCGTCCATGTCGGGTACCTGGGTGATGAGCTGGCCGGTCGCCGGGTTCAGGACCTCGAAACTTTGTCCGCCATGGGCCTCGCACCAGCGGCCATCTATATAGGCAAGGGACTTGATCAAGGAGAGTGCGGGTTGTGATGCTGACATAGATAGGAAGCCTCGATTGTGGGTCTGGGTGGCCAACTCATCCCGTGGTGCCACCGTATAGAATAATAAGCACGTAACGACCATAAAGTGAGCCGAAATGTTTTTCAAGTGTTAAATATATTTGAGTGAATGGTACGGTGCATGCTAGAAATGGGGCTCTCAGGACGATTCTAGCGTTTCTCATTCGGTGAGGTGTGCAAAATAATGAACGCTCTCGGCTGTGCAGGATAGCGAACAGGGTGCCGGGATTGACGCATTATTTTAACCAGCCGCCACAAGGTATTCGAATAGCCATACAAGGAGGTGGGGATGCAGCAACCACAAGGTGAGGTCCAGTGGCAGACCATGACGGATAACCCCTTGTCTGACAAAGGGATGGATAAAACCATGGGGGAGCGGCTCGCCCTCCTTCGCCGTCGCCTCGGGCTCTCCCAGCGCCGGGCCGCCGAGCTGAGCGGCCTGACTCACGGTGCCATCTGCATGATAGAGCAGAACAAGGTGAGCCCCTCGGTCGCCTCGTTGCAGAAGCTGCTCAGCGTCTACGAGCTGCCGCTTTCCCGCTTCTTCGCCGAGGAGGAGGCGCGTGCGCCGAGCGTGGTGATCAGGGCGGAGCAGCTCATCGAGCTGGGCAGCCAGGGGGTCTCCATGAAGCTGGTGCACAACGGCAACAATCGTCGCCAGCTCGGCTTCATGCTGGAGACCTATGCCCCAGGCACGGACACCGGGGGCCAGGTCAAGCACCTGGGGGAGGAGGTGGGCACAGTGCTGGAGGGCTCTGTCGTGCTGAGCCTGGCCGGGCAGACCTATCAGCTGTGCGCCGGGGACAGCTATGTGATCGACACCGGCGAGCCCCACAGCTTCAGCAATCCGTCGGGGCAGGTCTGCCGCATCGTCAGCGCCCACACCCCCGCCAGCTTTTGACATTGAACAGCGCGAATATTGGAAACGAACCGGTAAGGAAGCAGGGATCATGACCGAACATGTAAAGAGTTACTACGCAGCCAGTGCCAACCAGCACGCCTCCTACCCGATGCTCACCGAGCAGCTTGAGTGCGACGTCTGTGTCATAGGGGCCGGGTATACCGGCCTCTCCAGCGCCCTGCACCTGGTGGAGAAGGGCTACAAGGTGGTGGTGCTGGAGGCGGCCAGGGTGGGGTTTGGCGCCAGCGGCCGCAACGGCGGCCAGATAGTCAACTCCTACAGCCGTGACATCGACACCATAGAAGCGAACTGCCCGCCGGATCAGGCCAGGCTGCTCGGCTCCATGTTGTTTGAGGGGGGAGACATCATCCGCGAGCGGATCCAGCGCTACAACATCCAGTGCGATCTGCAGCAGGGGGGGGTCTTTGCCGCCGAGACCCAGAAGCAGCTCCACGAACTCAAGGCACAGCATGCCCGCTGGCAGAAGTGGGGCAACGATCAGCTGGAGCTGCTCGATGCCGAAGGGGTGCGCGAGGTGGTGGCAAGCGATCGCTACATCGGCGCCCTGCTGGACAAGCGCGGCGGCCATATCCACCCCCTCAACCTGGCGCTGGGGGAGGCGGAAGCCATCCGCACCCTGGGTGGTCGCATCTTCGAGCAATCCGCCGTCACCAGCATCACTCCGGGCCAGATTGCCCTGGTGAAGACGGCCAAGGGGGCGGTGAAGGCGCGCTTCGTGGTGGTGGCCGGCAACGCCTATCTCGGCAACCTGGTGCCTGAGCTGGCGAGCAAGAGCATGCCGTGCGGCACGCAAGTCATCGCCACCGAGGTGCTGGGGGAGGAGCGGGCCCGCGCCTTGCTGCCGCAGAACTACTGCCTGGAAGATTGCAACTACCTGCTCGACTACTACAGGACCACAGGGGATCACCGGCTGATCTACGGCGGCGGCGTTGTCTATGGAGCGCGGGATCCGGCAGACATAGAGCGGCTGATCATCCCCAAGATGCAGAAGACCTTCCCCCAGCTGGCGGACGTCAAGGTGGAGTACACCTGGACCGGCAACTTCCTCTTGACCCTGTCGCGCCTGCCACAGTTTGGCCGTATCGGTCACAACATTTACTACATGCAGGGTTACAGCGGCCACGGCGTGACCTGTACCCATCTGGCGGGCAAGCTGCTCTCGGAAGTGTTGAGTGGCCAGGCGGAGCGCTTCGACGCCTTTGCCAAGCTGCCACACTACCCCTTCCCGGGCGGGCGTCTGTTCCGCATCCCCTTCACCGCCGCCGGGGCCGCCTGGTATACCCTGCGAGACAGGTTGGGGGTGTGACGCCCATATACGCCGTTCGCGTTATGGTGTCATGACGGCCAAATGGTGAAGGGCGCTGGCTTCTGGTGATACGGCGGCCGCATAGGGGGAGTGGCAAGCCATCCCTTGTACCGCAGAGGAGCCGCTTACCCTGCAAGAAAAACTGGGGTCGCTCATAAACGATGATCGCACTATGGCGTCATGACTGCCGAATGGTGAAGGATGTGCGCTTCTGGTGATACGGCGGCCGAATAGGGGGAAGCCACTCCCTTTTAGGTTGAGGTGCGTTGAGTACGAGGGCGCCCCAGGCACTCTTTTCACGGGGACGCGGCTGCCCACAGGTGGTCGCTGGCAGCCAGGAGGCTGATGAAACGACAGAGGGAGGCATCATGCCTCCCTCTGTCCTGGGTGAACAATCTGGACCAACCTCAATTGTGTGGGGCCATCATCAGCCCGCTCAGGCTGCATCGACTCGCCGGTCTCAGAATCTATAGGGGAAGCGCAGCCCTATGCTGTAGTCGGGCGCATCCGTGGTGAGCCCTGCCGACCAGTTGACCGCCATGGAGAGCTTGTCCGTAATGGCCCAGGTTGACCCCATGCCGAAACTGGCGGCGTTGGCATCGGAGCCGGTGACCTTCTCCATGTCAAAGCCTTCGGCTCCCTGGCTGGATTCGAGGGTGATGCGCTGGTTGATGTTGAAGGAGAGGCTGAAGCGCTCGTTCAGTGCAAACGCGACCCCCAATCCATATTCATACCAGTCACCGAGCTGGATGCTGCCTGGCTGATCGCCGGGCTGGTAGGAGACATCGTCAAAGTCTTGCTTGAGGCTGTGACCATAGTTGAGGTTGGCGAACAGTATGGCGGGATCCATGGTCTTGACCAGGGAGAAGCCGGTGGACAACTGCCAGAGCCCGTTGCCGGTGGCGAGATCCTTGGGGACCATCAGGTTGCCGGACTCCGAGGTCATGATCTCTATCCCGTAGGGATCCTTGCCGGTCGGCGCCTTGGCCCGCAGGTTCCAGACCAGATCCGGCCAATCTTCATCCTCGGCCAGGACTCTGTAGTAGATGGCGAGGCTGAGATCGCCGAGCCCGCCATCGCTGACGGTCTGCTCCTCAAACTCACGACTGGAGTTCTCCTTGCCAGTGCTCTGGTAGTTGGTGTTGCGGTACATATAGGGCACGGCCAGTTCCAGCTGCCAGCGATCATTGAGGGTGTAACGGGTCACCAGATCTGCCGTCCATTGATCGGAACGGACTCTGTCCAGATTGATTTCACCAAGGAAGATGGCGTCCAGGGCAAGAAAACCGCGCAGGGCGAGATCCTTGCGATTGTAGTGCTGATAAGAGAGGCCAAAATCGAGGGTCAACGCACGATCAAACACGTTGTGCTGCTCGATCATCAGGTCTTCGGTACTGCGACCGACTTCGGGGGCCCGGCGAGCCGGGTCAGGCTGGGAGGGGGCCGCGGCGGTAGCCCCTTCTGCGGCGACCGCGGTCGCACCGGTGGCCTTGACGGCTTCCAGGCGGGCCTGTAACTGATGGAGTGCCTGATTTTGCTGGATCAATTGCTGACGCAGCTGATCAAGCTGTTGTTGTAGGGCCTCTTCCTCTGCGGTCGCGCCCCAGCAGGCGAAAGGGGTCAGTGCAATCAACAGCACGGTAGACTGTTTCATCGAGATACGTCCTTGTTGTTTATTATCCTTTTTATAGTTCAGTCCATGGGATTCATCTGTTCTCAGCGAGAAAGCCAGATCCTGGTCTGATTGAGCGTCTGCAAACCGTCACCCCTGACTCTATTGAGTTGCAGCAGACCTCGACTGAAATCGGTTCCTCTCAGACTCTGTTCCAATCGGACTCGTCCATCGGATGAGTTTAGTTGCAGCCCGGCATAATTGCCCGAAACGCGGTAACTGGCAGTGCCAAGGTTCCCCTGATGCTCGTAATTACCCGCGGAGACGATCTGCCCCGTCATTTCGGGGGCCGTCAGTGTAATACCCGCCTGGTTCACCGAGCTGTTGCCGCTCCCCTCCAACTGCACGACCTGCACCAAGCCCGCGCCTTGTACGGGGGCACTCTGGGGCGTCGTTGTTACTGTTTTGACCTCATCCTTGATGCGTACATCTAGTTTGGGTTTATTTTGCACCACGCTCAGCGCCAGGTTCATGGCGGCAGTTTGCTGGGCCTGAGCCGTCGTCAGGGTTGAAATGAACTCGATGCCGAAATAGCTGATCCCGTGGGTACTGACATAGCGACCGCGTAAATGGGCCAGCTCTCCATCGGCCAGTTCAGGAGCAAAATGGTCTGACAGCAGTGCCAGAGGATCCGAATCGGCCAGCAGTGGGCAGGCAAAGCCACCCAGACTGCAGATGAGGCATATAGCGGGTCGGGTATTCATGATGACCTCACATTAGCTCTTTGTGCTGAAAACCAAATTCCAGCAAGGATGTTTCATTGACGGGGGCGAACAGCCCATCTTTTCCTCTGGCTGAGAGTGGAGGAGAAGGATTGGCCAGAGGCGCATCCGGGCGATAACCGGCACCAATAACGGCGAGCAGTATGCCGTTCCAGCTTTCCTTGAACTCCTGGAACGTAATGACACGATTTCCGAGGGCCGGATCTGCCAGATAGACACGGTCGTGGCGATCGATGGCTCGCAGCACGGCAAAGTGCTGATAGCCGCGAATATTGAGCAGCACTATGGTGGGTACTCTCACCTGCCGCAATTTTTCATCTCCCAGGCGATACCCTCTGACGCGCATGCCGAGCATTTGCAAATATTGCTTCATGTCGAGCATGGAGAAGCCATAGTGTTTGACCTGTGCTGGGTCTGCCATGGCCAGCATGCCATCCATCACCCAGCGTTCATTGGTTACATGGCCGTAGGAGTAGCGCAGTATGGTTGCGACGGCGGCAGCCCCACAGCTGAAATCTGTATGTTGGCGCTCGATATTGGCATAACGGCGCTCCAGAATGCTCTGTACCGGTTTGTTGAGATCCCCCAGTGCCGGGAGATGTTCTCCCAATGGCATATTGGCCGACCAGGCAGCAGGGCAGAATAACAACAGCAGTAGCCAGCGCATTGAGACCTCCATGTCCTGGAAAAAAGGGGGCGCAAAGGCCCCCTCTGAAGAGCATTACTTGGCAAAACCTGCGGCCAGCGAGAGGTTGTTCGCTTGCAGGTTGTTGGTGCCTGACGACACGTTCACCCCGATGTTGCCCACGGCACCGTTGAAGGCGCCGCCATCGATGGTTGCCCGGTTGAAGGTTTCGCGGCTGGTATAGGTATTGACCACGGGAATGAAGCCAGTTGCATAGCCACTGAGCTTGATATCACCCTCTTCCTCGAACTTGAACTTGGAGTCCTTGCTGCCATCATCGTCCTGATTGTCATAGTCGATGTGGCCCCAGAGACTGCCGCCATTGGGATGATCACCATCTTTCCAGATTTCCGGATAGACGTTGTTGGTCTGCTTGCTCGTCCCTTCGTACTCACCCTCGGCTTTGAGCTTGAGGAAGATGGGGTTGTAGTCCACGGTTCTGGTGGCGCTCAGGCTCTTGTTCTCGGTCATGTTCTTGGACACGCTCTGGCTGTTTGCCACTGTGGCCACGGCCATGTTGCCGGTGGACACCGAGGCCGCCATGTTGTTGGCCTGAACGTTACCCGAGCCAGACGTCACGTTGGCACCTATGTTGCCCGCGGCATCCTTGAATGCCCCATCGCCGATCCCGGCCTTGTTCTGATGACCGTGGTTGGTAGTCCAGTTTTGGCTGGCACTTTGGGTGGAGAAGATCTCGGCATCCGAAGATCCACCAGGCATGCCTTGTTGTTGGCCGCGGCCCATGATGAACTCGGCATCGACTTCGTCATAGGCTGCCAGGGAAGCGCTGTTGCCTTGTACGTTGGAGTCACCGGCTGCTACGTTGGCGCCGACGTTACCGGATGCACCCTTGAACGAGCCGTCAATCTTGCTCGTGTTTTCTGTTCTTGAGTTACCAGTGCCGATCATGGAGCTGGATTGCTGGTTGTCCACCACCGCCATGCCGAGTTTGTTGACATTGATGTAGCCGCCGACACGGACAGTGCCTTCGTACTCTACATCGACCTCTGCCTTGACCTTCTTGGTCAAGGTTGCCCCTGTCTCATCCCTGTCACCGCGGTAATCGGCGGAGGCGGTGCCCGACATGGCCATGACAACCGCAGCGGCTAATGAGCTATAAATAAGTCCACGCATAATGAGTCTCTCCATTGAACTTTCTGTGGAAGATTTGCCCATCGGCTGAACCTACGCCCCCGGACTCGGCTTCCGATCCCTGCGACATCATGGGGATGTCGTTACTGCGCCAGCCAGAGGCAGGGAGACCATGTTGACTGCCTGGTTTCCCTGTCCCGTGACCTGGTTCACCTGGATGACGCCTTTACTGCCCGTCAGGGCGTTGTCATCCAGATAGATACTGGTGGTTGTGTTGGGAGGCACCTTGCCTGAAGGTGTCTTTGCAACAGTGGTGCTGAGGTTGATGTCGGTCACCACGCCGATGCCGCTGTCATCCAGCGACAAGGCGAAGGCATTGAGCTGCTGGTTGGCTTCACCTGCGCCCTGATTGATCCCGACCAGCCCCTGACTCTGGCTCAGCGCCGAGCCCAGAATGGCCACGCTCTGGTTGCCATTGAGATTGGTAGTGGATTGATTCTGCTGGCTAAATTGAACGATGGCCGGCCCTGATAGCGCTATGGCGGCGAGATTGCCCTGCTGGTTGTTATTACCGGCGACCATATTGACACCCATGGCGCCACGAATATTGCTGAGCGCTTGCGAGCCGAGATCAACACGATTCTCTGCTTGTGACTGTTGTGCGAATGCGGAAAGGGAAATAATTGCCAGTGCAATATATGTTTTCATGCTCTGTCTCCATATGCCAGGAGGGCTTATTAGAGAGAGCAATGAATGTGCCAGTTAGTAACTTATTGATATGTATTGTTTTTGTATTTGAGCTATTTGTGTTTAAGTCTCAATTTTGATAATGAACTTTTATATGATCCATCAACATATTGTTTATCAATGACTTTATTGTTTCTCACCGTTAATTTTGCTGTCTCATTATTGTGGTGTCATCAGTCTAAATGCGGGATGGTTTATAGTTATCATCGTCTGGTTACTTGGAGTTGGCGTCATTTGATGAACGCCATGCCCTTGCCAGATGAAGGAGTGAGCCTCAAAGAGCAATGGTCAGACTCTCTCATGCAGAGGCTATAACAAGGAGTTTTCCCTATGACAGAAACGGCATTGTTACTCATCAATTCATGTGCCGTGCTGGAAAGCCTGCTGATAAAAAGCGAATGGCAAGTGGAGCAGGCAAGTTCCCTGGCGGTGGCAGAACAGAAATTGCAGGAAAAGACTTATCCCCTGGTGCTGGTGGCCATCAAGCCGGATCAGCATGACGCCTTGTATTCCCTGATTGGCCAACACTCCAGCAGCCTGTGGATTGGCCTGATCGAGCGTGATTGCCTGGCCAGCGAGGCCCTGCGCAACCTGCTTGCAGCCTGTTTCCATGATTTCCACACCTTCCCGCTCGATCAGGAAAGACTTTCCCAC
Source organism: Aeromonas sp. DSM 116730 (assembly GCF_046581335.1). Classification (NCBI taxonomy): domain Bacteria; kingdom Pseudomonadati; phylum Pseudomonadota; class Gammaproteobacteria; order Aeromonadales; family Aeromonadaceae; genus Aeromonas; species Aeromonas sp. DSM 116730. The sequence goes on from NZ_CP144265.1 coordinate 1,305,782, forward strand.
AGCCTGGGTCATGCGTTGGGAATGGCGCAGCTCATCCGGCGCCATCGCCCCAAGATGCCGGCTCAGCTGCGCTTCATCCAGGGTGAGAGCAGCGCCATTCGCCAGTTGCGCGAGCAGATCATGCGGCTGCAACATTGTCGCCTGCCCGTGCTGGTGACCGGGCCCAGCGGAACCGGCAAGGAGCTGGTGGCTCGTGAGCTGCACTACAGCACCTTCGGCGAAGACAGTCCCTTTGTGGCCGTCAACTGCGGCGCCATGCCCCATCAGCTGATCCAGTCCGAGCTGTTCGGCCACGTCAAGGGCGCCTTCACCGGTGCCCAGAGCCGCAAGATAGGCAAGATTGAGGCGGCCGATGGCGGCACCCTGTTCCTCGACGAGATCGGGGAGTTGCCACTGGAGGACCAGGCGACCCTGCTGCGCTTCTTGCAGGAGCAGAGCATAGAGGCCGTGGGCAGTCATCTGACTCGGAATGTGGACGTGAGGGTCATTGCCGCCACCAATATCGATGTGGAGCAGGCGGTTGCCAGCGGTGGATTTCGCATGGACCTCTACTATCGGCTCAACGTGGTGCGGTTGCGCACCCCTGCCTTGTGCGAACGGGCGGAGGACATCCAGCTGCTTGCCGACGATATCCTGGCAGAAGTGCGGGGAGGGAGGATGCTGAGTTTTACCCACAAGGCGCGTCAGGCCATGCAGTCCTATGGTTGGCCCGGCAATGTCAGGGAGCTGCGCAACCGGGTACAGCGGGCAGCCGTCATGAGTTCTGGCCCCTTCATCGAGGCCGATGACATGGAGCTGACCAACATGGACTCCCTGTTGCTCGATGGCTCGCTCAAGGCCGTGCGTGAGGCGGCAGAGCGCCAGGCGCTGCAACGGACGCTGGCCCGTTTCCCTGACCAGCTGGAGGAGGTGGCGCGCACCCTGGACATCTCGCGCGCCACCCTCTACCGGCTGCTGGACAAGCACGATCTGCTGTAGTTCCCGTCATTGCGGGCATGGCGGCCTTCGCCCCTGCCGTTCAGTGCCAAGCCCGGGCAATAGGCCCGGTTTTTTATTGGTGCAAATGTGCGCAAACCGGTTTGGCGGCAGATGCGCTAGGGGGTATGTCGCCGTCAGGGGGCGTGCGTTGCCAGCTGGCACAGACGGCGCGCCGCTTCCTCTTCACTTTGGACCACCTGATGGGCACCGCGGATCAGCAGGTGATGCACCTCTTCCGCCTGGTGACCACAGGCGGCAATGCGCAGCAGGTCTCCCTGCTCACGGGCTCTAGCGGCGATTTCTCCGGCCAGCAGGCTGTCATCCAGGGTGATGAGCAACCAGCTGGCATCGGGGAGCGCCACCGAGAGCAGGTCGTTCTGGATGGGGTGGCCTGCGAGACAGCGGATCCCCTGAGCGCGCCAGGGCTCCAGCAACTGCTCATCCGGGTCTATCACCACCATTTCCCTTCCTAGTTCGTGCAGTTGCCGAATCAAATGGCTGCCGATGGCGTCGGCCCCGACCACCACCACATGACCGTGCAGGGGACAGAGGGAAGTACCGGGCTCGACCCGGGGCTCAGGCTTGCTTCTTAGCCAGCGCTCGACCTGGTTGAACACCAGTGGATTGAGCATGATGGAGAAGCAGGCGCCCACCAGCACCAGATCGCGTGCCACATCGGGCACCAGACCGAGCATGGTACCCAGCCCCATCAGGATGAAGGAGAACTCCCCCACCTGGGCCAGGCTGGCCGAGATGGTCAGTGCCGTGCGCACGCTGTGGCCAAACAGGCGCACTATGGCGAAGGCCGCCACCGATTTGCCGATGACGATGACAAAGATGGTTGCCAGCACCGCCAGCGGCTCGCGCAGCAAGATGGTGGGGTCAAACAGCATGCCCACAGAGACGAAGAAGAGCACGGCGAAGGCATCCTGCAGTGGCAGGGTATCGTTGGCGGCCTTGTGGCTGAGGTGGGAGCTGTTCATCACCACCCCGGCGAAGAAGGCGCCGAGGGCGAAGGAGACCCCGAACAGCTTGACCGCCCCGAAGGCGATACCCAGGGAGCAGGAGAGCACGGCCAGGGTAAAGAGTTCGCGGGAGCCGGTGGCGGCGGTGCGGGCCAACATCCAGGGGATGAGGCGGCGGCCCCCTATGGTCATCAGTGCGATGAAGGCGGCCACCTTGGCCAGGGTGAAGCCCAGATCCCGGAGCACATGGGCCAGGGTCAGGGTCTCGCCTCCGGTCTGCAGGTTCGCCAGTATGGGGAGCAGCACCAGGGCCAGCACCATCACCAGATCCTCGACGATGAGCCAGCCGATGGCGATGCGCCCCTCCTTGGTATCCAGCTGCCCCCGGCTCTCCAGCGCCCGCAGCAGCACCACTGTGCTGGCGGTGGAGAGTGCCAGCCCGAACACCAGGCCGGCGGTGATGCTCCAGCCGAGCAACTGGGAGAGACCGAGCCCGAGCAGGGTCGCCAGGGTGATCTGCACTATGGCGCCCGGGATGGCGATGTGTTTGACCGAGAGCAGATCCTTCAGGGAGAAGTGCAGGCCGACGCCAAACATCAACAGAATGACGCCGATCTCCGCCAATTCGGGGGCGAGTCTCAAATCGGCCACATAGCCGGGGGTGAATGGGCCGCACACGACCCCGGCCGCCAGATAACCCACCATGGGGGAGATGCGCAGGCGTTGAGCCAGCATGCCAAAGAGATAGGCGAGCACGAAGCCGCCAACCAGGGTTGTGATAAGGGGGAGTGAGTGGTCCATGTCGTCACCTCGCTAATGGCAGTCAGGGGCTACCAGATCACCCGGAGGCGAAGAGGGCAGCTGTCAATGAGCAGGGGGCGAAAGAGACAGAAGTTGGCCGCATCAAGCACAATATCTTGGGGGCAACAGATGCCGTTTCCATTGAAAAGTAATGTATTTTTATGGCTCGAACAACACTTATCCAAGTTTAAGATCTAATTTGACATTAAACACATATAAAGCATTGTTTTTTGAGTGGTTAAAAAGTCTTTCCCGGTAAATATTGGCAGGAGTAATCAATCCTTGATGGGTTTTGGCTCGCCGGGGAGCCCAGATGATTGAGGCGGCCTCCGGGCCGCCTCCGTTGATGTGCGCCAGGGGATCACTCGCCCCTGGCAACCCCCTCCCGCCTCGGGTCTGCGGCGCCAAACCAGCCACCGGCATTGCGTTGCACCCCCTGCAAGCCCGAGGTCTGCTCGCTGAGCACTATCTCGTGCCCCCTGGCCTTGAGCCCCTGGATAACGGACTCGGGCGTGCGTCCCTGCTCCAGCTCGGTGGGGCCGTTGCGGCTGCCGAAGTTGGGCAGATCTATGGCCTGCTGCAGGTTCAGCCCCCAGTCCTGGGTGCCGAGCAGCGCCTTGCCCACGTAGTTGATGATGGCCGAGCCACCGGGGGAGCCCAGGCTCATCTCCAACTGCTTGCTCTGCTTGTCGAACACCAGCAGGGGCGACATGGAGGAGCGCGGGCGCTTGCCGGGCTCCACCCGGTTGGCCACCGGCAGACCGGCGGTATCCACCGAGGTGAAGGAAAAATCGGTGAGCTGGTTGTTGAGCAGGTAGCCGTTGACCATCAGCCGGGAGCCGAAGCCGTCCTCGATGGAGCTGGTCATGGAGACCGCCATGCCGTCCCCATCCACTATGGAGACGTGGCTGGTGGAGGGCAGCTCGGGGGTGGCATCCTGGCCACGGGCCAGCGCCCGCGGCGGCGTGCCCGGTTGGGCTGCGCCCATGGACTTGGCGCCGATGAGCCGACCCCGCTCGGCGAGATAGCCCTTGTCCAGCATGCCGCGCACCGGCACGGCGACGAAGTCGCCGTCCGCCACGTACTGGTTGCGGTCGGCGAAGGCGAGGCGCGCCGCCTCGCTGTAAAGGTGGATGGCGTCGCTTGAGGCTGCCAGCCGACCGTCAGCCCCCTGCACCGGCCTGAGGGCCGCCATGTCGCGGCTCTCCAGCATGCCGAAGATCTGGCCGAGGGTCAGGGTGCCCGAGGAGGGGGTCGGGAAGCCGCACACCTCGCTCTGGCGATAGTCAAAGCAGAGGCCGTCCCGCAACCTGGCGCTGTAGCTGGCTAGATCCGCGACGCTCAGCACCCCGGGGTTGGTGGGATGGGCATGGACTTTGGCCACCATGGCCTCGGCGATGGGCCCTCGATAGAAGGCATCGGCCCCATCCCGTGCCAGCGTTCTGAGTACCCCGGCCAGTGCCGGGTTGGTGAGCCGGGTGCCCGCCGCCTTGGGGCTGCCATCCGCCTGGTAGAAGTAGGCCCTGGCCTCGGGGTCTTTGGCCAGATAGGGATCCTTTGCCAGCAGGGTGGCCAGACGAGGGCTTATCACAAAGCCCTGCTCGGCGAGCGTGATGGCGGGCTCGAACAGGCTGGCCCAGGGCAGCTTGCCATAGCGGGCGTGGGCCAGCGCCAGGGCGCGTACAGTACCGGGGGCGCCGACCGAGCGACCGCCCACCACACCGTCATAGAACGCCATCGGCTTGCCATCCTTCATGAACAGCTGATCCGTGGCTGCCGCCGGTGCAGTCTCCCGGCCATCCACGGCCGCCACCTGCTTGCCATCCCACACCAGCATGAGGGAGCCGCCGCCGATCCCGGAAGACTGCGGCTCCACCAGGGTCAGTACCAGCTGGACGGCGATGGCCGCATCGACGGCGCTGCCTCCCGCCTTGACGATCTGGTAGCCCGCATCCACCGCCAGCGGGTTGGCCGCGGCCACCATGAAGTCGCGCCCCTGCCAGCCCGGCTTGTCGGTCCAGCCGCTGGCCGCCTCGGGGGCTGTCAGGGTCTGGGGAGGGGGGACATAATGAAAGGCACTCTGGGGGGCGCAGCCGGTGAGCAGGCCGAAGGCCACCAGCAGGGCGAGGGGTTTGAGGGACATGACAGGCTCCTTGTCGGTTTCTTGTACAGTCATCGGAATGTGGCACAGTTGGAGCCCGATTGAAAGATTGTCTTTATACTCATATGGTTACAAAAATATCACGGAGGGGCCCAGGATGCACAAGGAGGGACTGGTGAGGCGTTGCGTGACGGGGCTGCTCTGCCTGCTTCTGACCGCCTGTGGCGAGCCGGGGTTCAGACCCCTGGGGGCGGGGGAGACCATATTGGCGTTCGGAGACAGCCTGACCGAGGGGCGCGGAGTCAGTCCGGCCCAGAGCTATCCCAGCGTGCTGGCGAGCTTGAGCGGCCACCCCGTCATCAATGGCGGGGTGTCGGGGGAGCTGAGCCAGGCGGGCAGGGCCCGCTTGCCGGCGCTGCTGGCCGAGCACAGGCCCGCGCTGGTGATCTTGCTGGAGGGAGGCAATGACATGCTGCGCGGCAGTGGTGAGGTGGCGCTCAAGGCCAATCTCGCCGCCATGATTGAGGCGGTGCAGGGCAGCGGTGCCCAGGTGCTGCTGGTGGCCGTGCCCCGCAAGTCCCTGTTTGCCGATGGTGCGCCCCTCTACGGGGAACTGGCACAGCAGTACGGACTGGTGCTGGACGAGGACAGCATTGGCGAGCTGCTGCGCACTCCCGGGCTCAAGTCCGACGCCGTGCACTTCAACGCGCAGGGATATGGCGCCCTGGCCGAGCGGCTTCACCGGCTTTTGCAGGCCCGCGGCGCGTTCTGAGGCCGATGCTCCTGCCGCGTCGGCAGGATCGCCCGGGATCAAAAAAAACCGCCGAGGCGGTTTTTTTTACAGGCAAGGGACAACTCAGAGGGACTGCTCTTCGCCACCCAGGGCGGCAAACAGCGCCGGGATGAACTGGGCCAGCTCGGCGGTCACCAGGGCGAAGTCCGCATCCAGGCGGGCGGCGGGATCCTCGCTGGTGACGTCGTCGTTCTGCTCGCGCAGCTCTTCGCTGAATTTCAGGCGCTTGATGGAGAGATCGTCCCCCAGCACGAAGCTCAGGGTCTCGCCCCAGTTCAGGGCCAGCTTGGTCACCAGCTTGTCGTTGGCCAGGTGATTCTTGATCTCGTCGCTCATCAGATCCTGCTGCTTGCAGCGGATGATGCCGCCGTGCTCCATGGCACTGCGCAGCTCGGCCTCGTCTTCCAGGGTGAAGCTGGCGGGCAGATTGCCCTCGTTCAGCCACTCGGTCATGGTGATTTCGGGCGGGTTCTTGAGGGCCACCGGCACCACGGGCAGGGTACCTATGCTCTTGCGCAGCAGCGCCAGCAGATCGTCCGCCTTCTTGGCGGAGCCGGCGTCCACCACCATCAGGTTGTCGGCCGGGTTGATCCAGGCGAAGGTCTGGCTGGTGCGGCTGAAGGCGCGGGGCAGCAGGGTATGCATGATCTCCTCCTTCAGCGCCTCCTTCTCCTTCTTCTTGAGGGCGCGGCCCTGCTCGAATTCGATCGCTTCCACCTTCTCCGCCAGCATCTCCTTGACCACCGTGCCCGGCAGCATCTTCTCTTCCTTGCGGGCGCAGAGCAGGATATGGCCAGAGGCGCTGTGAGTCAGGGTGGCGCCGAATTTACCGAGGGGCTTGACCCACCCGAACCGGGAGATGTCCTGACTGCCGCACGGGGTGAAGGCACAGGCCTCGAGCTGGGTTTCCAGCTGATCCACGGTCAGGTCAAAGGGGCGGGTAAAGCGATAAATCTGCAGGTTTTTAAACCACATGGCGTCCTCGGTCTCATAGATTGTCCGGCGGGCATTGTACTAGAGAGGCGCTTTGTGATCAGCCAATCATTCTCGCTAAATAAAGGGCGATCGACTTCACATGGCCTCATCTTGACTGCCCGTCTTGTCATCGAACTCCCCTAGACTGCGAGTGTTCAAATTGTTAACAAGGATGCGAATATGTTGAGAGCGAGCCGGCCGGAAGACATGGAAGAGATCGTCGAGATCTGGCTGCTGGCATCCTTGCAGGCTCATGATTTCGTTGACGCTTCCTGCTGGTGGCAGGCTCAGGAGGAGCTGCGTACCCGCTACCTCGACCACGCCCGCATCTGGGTGTTTGAAGAGCGCGGGGAGCTGCTCGGTTTCATGGCCCTGGTGGATGACTACCTGGCCGCCCTCTTCGTGCGACCCGACCGCCAGGGGCGCGGGGTCGGTCATGCCCTGCTGCAGGAGGCCAAGCAACAGGTGGGTGCGCTCCATACCCGGGTCTTCGTGGAAAACGAGCCGGCGGTGCGCTTCTATCGCCGCCACGGGTTCAGGATAGGGGGTGAGGTCTCGGATCCCCTGACCGGTCATCCCCAGTACCAGATGCATTTCCAAGCCGTCTGAATCTGACGTCACCAGCCTGTTTTGCTTGAAAAAAGAGGGGCGTATCCTCATCTTGTCCTCATCGGGTACCACTGGCACCCCCCCTCTTATCTTTCGAGCCGTTTTTCATGAAGATCCTGCACACAGCCGACTGGCACCTTGGCCATCAACTCCATGGCCATGAGCGCCACTTCGAACACGATGCCTTTCTCGACTGGCTGACCGACACCATCAAGACGCGGCAGATCGACGCCCTGCTGGTAGCTGGGGATCTGTTCGATACCGCCAACCCTCCCGCCAGCGCCTGGCAGCAGCTCTATCGCTTCCTGGCCAGGCTGCGCGCCGAGATGCCCCGCCTCAACATGGTGCTTATCGGTGGCAACCACGACTCTCCCTCCAAGCTGGACGCCCCCCACGAGCTGCTGCGGGCCTTCGACCTGCATCTGGTGGGCAGCATCAGCCGGGACGGGGAGGGTAGGCTCGAAGCCGATCGCCTGCTGGTGCCACTGCAAGACAGGGAGGGCAAGGTCGCCGCCTGGTGCGCCGCCGTGCCTTTTCTTCGCAGCAGCGACCTGAGGGTGGAGCCGCTCGAAGAGGGGCAGGATCGGCTGATCGAGGGAGTTCGCCAGATCTACCAGGAAGTGCTGGCGCAAGGCCGTGCGCGCTGCGAACCCGGCCAGGCGCTCATCGCCATGGGCCATGCCTACCTGGCGGCGGGCCAGCTCTCCGAGCTCTCCGAGCGGCGGGTGCTCGGCGGCAATCAGCATGCCCTGCCCGCCGACATCTTCGCCACCGCCGACTACACCGCCCTTGGCCACCTCCATCTGGCCCAGAGCCCGGCCGAGGGCGTGCACTACAGTGGCTCGCCGCTGCCGCTCTCCCTCGCCGAGGCCAACTACAACCATCAGGTGCTGGAAGTGACGTTTGAGGGGGGCAAGTTGGTGGGGCTTGAACGGATCCCCGTGCCCCGTGCGGTGGAGATGATCCGCCTGCCCCAGAGCACACTCGAGGAGGCGCTCACCGCCATAGAGGCGCTCTCCCTGCCCGACTGCTCCCAGGAGGCGCAGCCCTTCCTCGAGGTGCGGCTGCTGCTGCCCAAGCCCGAGGCCCGCATCCGCGAGCGCATTCTGGCGGCCATGGCGGGCAAGCCGGTGCGTCTGGCCCGCATCAGCACCCAGTATCAGGGCTCGGGGGAGGGGCTGGCCGATGGCCGCGAGCGGCGCAGGCTGGATGAGCTATCCCCCACAGAGGTGTTCCGCCTCTGCTATCAGCGGCAGTTCGAGGGGGAGCCGGCGGCCGAGCTGGTGGCGTCGTTTGAAGAGATCCTGGAGCAGGTGAAGGAATCCAATACATGAAAATCTTGTCTCTTGCAGGGGAAAACCTGGCCAGCCTGACCGGGGCTTTCACCATCGACTTCGCAGGTGGCGCTTTGGGGGCTGCCGGGCTCTTTGCCATCACGGGCAACACGGGCGCGGGCAAGAGCACCCTGCTCGACGCCATCTGCCTCGCCCTCTATGACGAGATGCCGCGCTTTATCGCCAATCGCAAGAATGTTGAGAAAATTGGCCGAGCGGATGAAGACGAAAAAGAAAAATTAACCGCCAATGATGTGAAAAATATCCTCAGCCGCGGCCACGCCAGCGGCTGTGCCGAGGTGCAGTTCCGCGGCTGTGACGGCCGCATCTGGCTGGCGCGCTGGGCGGTGCGGCGGGCACGCAATCGCTCGGAAGGGCGCTTTCAGGCCCAGGAGCGCAGCCTGACCGACGTCGAGTCGGGGCAGGTCTTCTGTGGCAGCAAGCGGGAGCTGCAGGATCGCATCGACGAGCTGGTGGGCCTCTCCTGGGAGCAGTTCCGCCGCGCCGTGATACTGCCGCAAGGGGAGTTTGCCGCCTTCCTCAAGTCGAGCGCCGATGAGCGCTCCGCCCTGCTTGAGCGGATGACGGGCACCGAGCTCTACTCCGCCATCTCCATCCAGACCCATGAGCGGGCACGGGCCGAGCAGCAGGCGCTGGCGACCATACAGCAGCGGCTCGGCGACGTGGCCCTGATGGACGACGAGACACGCGAGCACTGGGTCGCCCGGCAGTTGAGCCTCTCCACCAGCCTCAAGCACGAACAGCAGCAGCGTCAGCTGTTGCAGGACTTGCGGGATCTCAACGGGCGGATTGCAGCCCAGTTGCAGGCCTGCCGGGAGGGGCAGGAGGCGCTGGCCGCCGCCGAGGCGGCCCACGGCGAGGCAGCGTCCGGGCGGGAAGAGTTTGCCCGCGCCGAACAGGCCCAGGTGGCCCGCGCCGATCACGACGAACTCGCCCGCCTCACCCTGGAGGTGCAGCAGCAGGAGCTGCAGATAGGCCAGCTTGCCCCCCAGCTGGAGCAAGTTGAACCTGTGTTGCAGCAGGCCGCGCTGCGCGAGCAGCAACTGCTGGCCGACAAGATTGCCGCCGAGCGGGAGTGGGGCGCCCTGCAACCCGAGCTCAAGCGGGCGCAGGAGCTCGATACCCGGCTCAAGGAGAAGGGCCAGCAGTTGCAGGAGACCCGGCAGCAGGGGACCCAGGCTCGCGCCCTGCAACTGGCGCTGCAGCAGGAGTGGCAGCAGCAGGCGAGTCGGGTCGAGGCCCTGACGGTGCGCCGTCAGCAGTGGGCTCTCTGGCTCGAGGAGCGCAAGGCCCTGGCCCCGCTGGCGCGCCAGTGGCAGCCTTTGCTTGCGGCCATCCAGGACTGGGCGGCGGACAGGGAGTTGTTGCAACGGGTGCTGCAAAGCCGCGAGCACAAGGGCCATGCCCTGCGGGATCTTGCCAGCCGGCTGGAGCAGGGGCAGCAGGAGCGCGACTACTGGCAGCAGGAGCGCACCCGATTGCAACAGCTGCACGATGAGCTGCAGGCGCAGGAGTGGGACGCCGAGGTCGCCAGGGCGCAGGAGCAGCGTCAGGCCCAGACAGAGCAACTGGCCCGGATTCGCCAACTGCTGGAGCTGGCCCAGGCGGGCCGCAACCACAGCGAACAGCAGGAGCGCTTGCTGCAGGAGATGACGCTGCTCGAGCAGCATCTTGCCCGGCTGAAGGCCCAGCATGAGGAGCTGGCTCCGGCGCTGGCTCGGCTCGCCACCCAGCGCGGCGAGGCGCGCCATGCCCTGGAGCAGGCCCGCGCCGTGGCCAGCTTCGAGCAGTATCGCCACGTGCTGAGCGATGGCACGCCCTGCCCGCTCTGCGGCGCCGAGGAGCATCCCTACACCCGGAGCCAGCCCCAGGTGGCCGGCATACTGGCGCAACTGGCCGAGCGTGTCAGTCAGCTGGATCTGGAGTGGGAGCAGCTCAACCATCAGCATATTCAGGGGGAGAGCGAGCGGGTCGAGCTGGCGCGTCAGCTGGTCGCCCGTCAGCAGCATCAACCCGAGCTGGAGGCGCGCTCCGAGCAGATGGTACAGCGCTGGCTGCAACTGGGAGGGGATGCCCTGCTGGGGCAGGGGCTGCCCTTGCGGCAAAGCCCGGCGCAGTGGACCGAGCTGCTGGCTCGCCTGCTGGCACAGGGAGAGGCTCTGGAGTCGGATCTCGTGGCCGGGCAGCGACGACTGCAGCAGGCCCAGCAGGGGCAGCAGAGGCTGCTGGGGCTGCGCAGCCAGCTGACCGAGCTGACCGCCCGCCATCAGCAGTTTGAGCAGCAGTGGCAGGAAGCCGAGCGGCAGAAGATTGAGTGGGAGGCCGAGCTGAAGGCGCTGGCCGAGCAGGAGGCGTCACTGCGCCAACGCCTTGCACTGGGGGAGGCCCGTCTCGATGAACAGATGGGGGCCGAGCCCTGGCGCCAGTGGCTTGGCAGCCGGCAATGGCAGGAGTGGCAGCAGACCTGCGAGGAGTATCTGCGCGGACAGAGCGAATGGGAGCAGCTAGGGGGCGAGCTGGCCACTTTGACCCCGGCCCTGAGCGCCCAGGAGGCGCGGGTGCAGAGCCAGAACGAGCTGCTGCAAAAGCTGGAGCGCGACTACAAGGAGCATGAGCAGCAGCGTCAGGGGCTGCTTGCCAGCCGGGAGGCCTGCCTCGGAGGCCGTGCCATCGCCCTGGTCGAGCAGGAGTGGCAGCAGCGGCTGCAACTGGCGGCCAGTCAGCTCGAGGAGGCGGTGACCGCGCTGCGGGTCGCCCGGGAGAAGCAGACCGAGCTCAAGGCCAGGTTGACCCATCTCGAGCAGGACAGGCAGGTGAGCAGCCGTCGTCGCCGCGAGGCGCTGGGGCGCTGGGCGGCCCATGCCGGCACCCTCGGCATCGCCGAATATGAGTTGCGTCGGCTGTTGGCCATCACGCCGGAGGAGCTCAGGGCTCGCCGCACCGCCTTGCAGCGTCTGGACGATGCCCTGGCCGAGGCCCGCACCCGGCTGACCGAGCGTCAGCGTGCGCTGGCTCAGGAGGAGGCCAAGCTGGCGCGCTATCGGGAGCATCATGGAGAGCTGGCCGCCCTCACTGCCGAGGCCCTTGCCGAGCGTCTGGGGGCCTGCGAGGCCCGCTGCGGCGAGCTGGAAGAGCAGTTGTTCCAGTGCAAGAGCACCCTGGCTCAGGCCGAGGCGGCGGCACTGAAGGCGGGGAGCCTGCAGGAGGCGCTGGCCGCCCAGCAGGCGGTGGCGGATCACTGGCTGCAACTGTCCGAGCTTATCGGCTCCGCCAGCGGCGCCAAGCTGCGCACCTTCGCCCAGAGCCTCACGCTCGAACGTCTATTGTTGGAGGCCAACGCCCAGCTTGGCGAACTGTCGCCGCGCTATCGGCTGGAGCGGGTGCCCGGCACGGATCTGGCGCTGCAGGTGGTGGATCTGGACATGGGGGACGAGGTGAGGTCAGTGGACTCCCTCTCCGGCGGCGAGAGCTTCCTGGTGTCGCTGGCGCTGGCGCTGGCCCTCTCCAGCCTCTCTTCCCGCCAGACCCAGGTCGAATCGCTGTTCATCGACGAGGGGTTCGGCACCCTGGATCCGGACAGTCTGGATCTGGCGCTCTCCAGCCTGGACTCCCTGCAGGCCGCCGGTCGCCAGATCGGGGTCATCTCCCACGTTCAGACCCTGGTGGAGCGGATCGGCGTGCAGATCCGGGTCGAAGCCCTCGGCGGCGGCGAGAGCCGGGTGGTCTTGCCCTGAGGGTGACGCTTCAGCCATAACAAAAAGGCTCCGGTATCGGAGCCTTTTTGTTGCTGTTGTCCGCCCGGGCTATTTTTTCTCGGGCAACATATTGGTCAGTGTGTTGTCCTTGAGCACATGATGGTGATAGATGGCCGCCGCAGCATGCAGGGCTATCAGGGCATAGCCTATGTTGGCCAGCGTCTCGTGCAGCTCTTTTATCGTTCCCTTCAAGCCATCATCCGGCGCGATAAGGGCGGGCAGTTCTAATCCGAAGAAGGGGATGGGCTTGCCACCCGCGCTCAGCAGCAGCCAACCCAGCAGCGGCGTCAGGATCAAGAAGCCGTACAGGGCCAGATGGGCGAGGTGGCCGAGCTTGAGCATCAGGGGCGAGGGGGCGGGCACTATGCGCGGTGAGGGGCTGCCAAAGCGCACCAGCAGTCGCGCCACCACCAGCGCCAGAATGAGCAAGCCCACCATGAAGTGGCACTCCTTCATCAGGTCGCGTCCGGCCGAGCCCTTGGGGAAAATATCCCTGAACTCCATCAGCCCATAGACGGCCACCATCAGCAGCAGGGTCAGCCAGTGCAACCCTATGCTCAGGCTGCCATAACGTTGTTCCGTATTCTTCAGCATCTTCATCTCCTTCCGGAGGGCGCATTGCATCGCCCTGGTCCATCCCGTCACGCACGGCGCCGGGATCCCGTGGTTTCCACACCCATGCTACAAGGCTGGCCGGACAATGCCTTGATCTCGAACGCGCTTTTGCATCGGATTGCCCTTGCCCGGTCAGGGGACTAGCTAACCCCAGATGGCTAAGGGGCAGGTGGATCCAAGGTGTTGCGCATAAAAAAACCGAAGCCCAGGGCTTCGGTTTTTTGTTGCAGCAGCTGGCACCAGCCAGCGTTGCATTATTTCTTGATGCGGATAACCGGGGTCTCGCCCACGGTCACGGCGCCAGTCATCTTGATCAGCTCTTTGATCTCGTCCATGTTGGAGATGACGACCGGAGTCAGGGTAGACTTCGCCTTGGCTTCCAGTACGGCCAGATCGAACTCGATGATGGTATCACCGCGCTTGACCTTCTGACCTTCCTGGGCGATGCGGGTGAAGCCTTCGCCTTTCAGCTCGACGGTGTCGATACCGAAGTGAACGAACAGTTCGATACCAGAGTCGGATTCCAGAGAGAACGCGTGGTTGGTCTCGAAGATCTTGCCGATGGTGCCGTCGCACGGAGCAACCATCTTGTTGCCAGCCGGCTTGATGGCGATGCCGTCACCGACGATCTTCTCGGCGAAGACAACGTCAGGCACATCTTCGATGGGCACGATTTCGCCAGACAGCGGAGCGAAGATTTCGATGCCGCCGGTGTCAGAACTGTCATCGGAGACCAGTTTCTTCAGTTTATCAAACAGACCCATAGTAAAAGCTCCTAGAGATGATTGTCGCTGTTTGCAGCCGATCTTAGCAGACTGCCTTCTGCTTAATAAAGTTATCTACACAGGCTTCGATTTCGGCGGCGGTCGCATAGCTCAGAGCTTGGTCTGCCATTGCCTTCACATCTTCGAAGTTGGTGTTGCGGATAAGCTTCTTGATACGCGGTACAGAGATGGCGCTCATGGAGAACTCATCCAGACCCATACCCAGCAGCAGCAGGGTGGCGCGTTCGTCACCAGCCAGTTCACCGCACATACCGGTCCACTTGCCATTGTCATGGGAAGCGTCGATTACCATCTTGATCAGGGTCAGGACGGAGGGTGACAGCGGGTTGTACATGGCGGAAATCATCTCGTTACCACGATCGACAGCCAGGGTGTACTGGGTCAGGTCATTGGTACCGATACTGAAGAAATCCACTTCCTTGGCCAGATGATGAGCCATCACGGCAGCAGCCGGGGTCTCGATCATGATACCCACTTCGATGGATTCATCAAAGGCTTTGCCGTCGGCACGCAGTTCGGCCTTCAGCTGTTCCACGGTTGCCTTGAGGCTGCGGAACTCTTCGACGGAGATGATCATCGGGAACATGATGCGCAGCTTGCCGAAGGCAGAGGCGCGCAGTATGGCCTTCAGCTGGGCGTGCATGATGTCTTCGCGATCGAAGAAAATACGCACGGCACGCCAGCCCAGGAAGGGGTTCATCTCTTTCGGGAAATTCATGTAGGGCAGTTCTTTGTCGCCGCCGATGTCCATGGTGCGGACGATGATCGGCTGATCCGGCATGGCCTCTGCCACTTCTTTGTAGGCCTTGAACTGTTCCTCTTCGGTCGGCAGCGCATCACGGTCCATGAACAGGAACTCGGTGCGGTACAGACCCACGCCTTCGGCGCCATTACGGATGGCACCCTCGGTATCCTTGACGGTACCTATGTTGGCGCAGACTTCGACCTGATGACCATCCAGCGTGATGGCGGGCAGATCTTTCAGCTTGGCCAGTTCGTCCTTCTCGGCCTGGAACTGGGCCTGGAATTTCTTGGCTTCAGCCAACTGCTCGGCGGTCGGGTTGATGATGATCTGGTTGTTGATGCCATCCAGAATCAGCATGTCACCGTTGTTGACGCGCGCAGTGATGTCGTTGGTGCCCACTATGGCCGGCAGCTCCAGGGAGCGGGCCATGATGGAGGTGTGAGAGGTACGGCCACCGATGTCGGTGACAAAACCCAGCACGTATTTCAGGTTGATCTGAGCGGTTTCGGACGGAGTCAGGTCTTTGGCGACCAGGATGACCTCTTCGTCTATGGTGCTCAGGTTGACAACGGCGATGCCCAGCACGTTCTTCACCAGACGGGTACCGATGTCACGGAAGTCGGTGGCGCGCTCGCGCAGATAGGGGTCATCCAGCTCGGCCATCATCTTGGCGTACTGTTCGATCACCTCATAGATGGCTTTGTCGGCGGACGCCTTGTTGTCTTTGATGAAGGATCTGATATCCCCTTCCAGCTCCTCATCTTCGAGCAGCATGATGTGGCCTTCGAAGATGGCCTCTTTTTCTTCACCGAAGGTACGACCGGCCATCTCTTTGATGGCTTCCAGCTGTGCGGCTGACTTGGTGCGGGCTTCGAGGAAGCGGTTGATCTCGACGTCAATCTGGTCAGCAGAAATCTTGCCCTGATTGATAACGATTTCATCTTCTTTCAGAAGAAGCGCCTTACCGAATGCGATACCGGGGGACGCAAGAATGCCAGATATCATAATCCTTCCTATTAAAACGACTGTGGGGGAGGAGTAAAGCTGGATTACTCCAGCTCGTCCATCAGGGCAACCAGCTTCTCAACGGCTTTCTGAGCGTCCGGGCCGTCGGCCTGGATGGTCACGTTGGTGCCTTTGGTCAGGCCCAGGGTCTGCAGCTTGAACAGGCTCTTGGCGCTGGCGGATTTGCCACCGGAGACCACAGTGATCTCGCTTTGGAATTCTTTGGCTTCTTTCACGAACTGAGCTGCGGGACGGGTGTGCAGGCCGTTTTCAGCAGTAATAACAACAGACTTCTCGTACATGGTTTCACCCCATATTATTGATATTGTGTGGAGAGATGGTCGCTAATGAGGCTTCCTGTCTCACCGTGTCAGTATGGATATGTTGTAAAGTAACGAAATCAGACCTGCAATGGTTTAATCCAGGTCAATTTTCTGTGCAGTATTCGGCGTCCAGGCTAAGTCTTTTCGTTATCGGGCTGAAAGCCGCGTCAGGACTGGCCTGAAATTAATTTATAACGAAAAATAACACTTTGTTACCTTGTGATACCTAGCCGGTAAACACCTCGTGACGCGGCACAGGATATGAGATTTATCACAGAATGTCTGCTTTTTTTGTCAGGCCCAAGTTTGTTATTTTACCCCAAAAAATAAGGGGCCGACTGACACTGATGGCTACTGAGTTTAGCGCATAATGAAAACGGCGCCCCAGGGGCGCCGTTGTTTTGATGTAAGACGATCAATTACTGCTGCAGTTCCTGCTCGCTGAACACGCCGGCGAAGAGGGCGCTGGAGAGGTAGCGTTCGGCGGCGCTCGGCAGCACGACGACGATGGTCTTGTCCTTGAACTCCGGCAGCTCGGCCAGACGGGCGGCAGCCACCACGGCGGCGCCTGAGCTTATCCCCGCCAGTATGCCTTCCTCTTCCATCAGGCGGCGAGCCATCTCGATGGACTCCTCGCTGCTCACCTGTTCGACGCGATCCAGCAGTGTCAGGTCCAGGTTGCCCGGAATGAAACCGGCGCCTATGCCCTGGATCTTGTGGGGGCCGGGTTTGATCTCTTCACCCGCCAGTTTCTGGCTGATGACGGGGGACTCGGTCGGTTCGACCGCGACCGAGATGATGGCCTTGCCCTTGGTCTGCTTGATATAGCGGGAGACCCCTGTGATGGTGCCGCCGGTACCGACACCTGCCACAAACACATCCACCTCGCCGTCGGTGGCATCCCAGATCTCGGGGCCAGTGGTCTGCTCATGGATCTCGGGGTTGGCGGGGTTTTCGAACTGCTGCAGCAGCACATACTTGCCCGGCTCGGATTCCAGGATCTCGTTGGCCTTGGCGATGGCGCCCTTCATGCCGAGGGGGCCTTCGGTCAGCACCAGGTTGGCGCCGAGCGCCTTGAGCAGCTTGCGACGCTCCAGGCTCATGGTGGCCGGCATGGTCAGGGTGATGGGATAGCCACGGGCAGCCGCCACGAAAGCCAAGGCAATACCCGTGTTGCCGCTGGTAGGCTCGATGATCTCCTTGCCCTGGGTCAATACACCGCGTTTCTCGGCATCCCAGATGAGATTGGCACCGATCCGGCACTTGACGCTGAAGCTGGGGTTGCGGCTCTCGATCTTGGCCAGCACGCGGCCCTTGGTAACACGGTTGAGACGAACCAGCGGGGTGTTGCCTATGGTCTGGCTGTTGTCCTCAAAAATTTTGCTCATGGTGCTATCCCTGTGTTTGTTAAGGCGATGAAACAAGATTACCCTGTGGTTTCTGAATGAGAAGTGACGAATCGTTATAACAATATGTTATTACAACATATAGAACTTATTCTCTCTCGCCGAAGGACCTTGAGGTTCTCCTGCGACCAAAGGAATGGATCTCATGGGATTTGCAGGAAGCGATCGCTATCTCGCATCAAGGTCACTGAGTATGGCCGTCAATGCCGCCATAGTGCTGGAGAAGCCGCTGCTGATCAAAGGTGAGCCGGGCACCGGCAAGACGGTGCTGGCCGAGGCGATCGCCGAGTCGCTCGGTGCCGACCTCATCAGCTGGCACATCAAGTCCACCACCAAGGCCCAGCAGGGGCTCTATGAATACGATGCGGTGGCCCGGCTGCGGGACTCCCAGCTCGGGGATCCCCGGGTGGGGGAGATCCACCACTACATTCGTCGGGGCAAATTGTGGCAGGCGTTTTGCGCCGAGCAGCGCCCTGTGCTGCTCATCGATGAAATTGACAAGGCCGACATCGAGTTTCCCAACGATCTGTTGCTGGAGCTGGATCGGATGGAGTTCGACGTCTACGAGACAGGGGAGCGGGTCAAGGCGCGCCAGCGTCCCGTGGTCATCATCACCTCCAACAATGAAAAAGAGCTGCCGGACGCCTTCCTGCGCCGCTGCTTCTTCCATTACATCCGCTTCCCCGACAAGGCCGAGATGCAGGCCATAGTCCAGCTGCACCATCCGGATCTCAAGGAGAGCCTGCTCGCTGAGGCGATGGATCTCTTCTTCGAGCTGCGTAATGTGGAGGGGCTGCGCAAGAAACCCTCCACCTCAGAGCTCTTGGACTGGATCCGCCTGCTGCTGGCCGATGACATAGCCCCCGAGGCGCTGCGCAGCCGGGAGCCGGGCAAGCTGGTGCCCGCCCTCTATGGCGCCCTGCTCAAGACGGAGCAGGACTTGCACCTGTTCGAGAAGCTGGCCTTCCTGGCGCGGCGCGGCGGCTGAATGCTGATCGACTTCTTCACCCATCTGCGTCGTCACCAGCTGCCCTGCAGCCTGCGCGAGTTGCTGGATCTCCATGGTGCCCTGGCGGCCGGACTCGCCAGCGTGGACATGGACGACTTCTATCGCTTGTCCCGCTGCCTGCTGGTGAAGGACGAGGCCCACCTCGATCGCTTCGATCGCGCCTTCGCCGAATACTACCAGGGGCTGGAGGCCATCCCCCTGCTGCCCGAGACGCTGCCGGATGACTGGCTGCGCCAGGAGTTCGAGCGGCTGTTGAGCTCTGAGGAGAAAGCCTTGCTCAACTCCCTCGGCGGGCTCGACAAGTTGCTGGAGACCCTCAACCAGCGCCTGCGCGAACAAAAGGCGCGCCACGCCGGCGGCAACAAGTGGGTGGGCACAGGGGGCAGCAGCCCGTTCGGCCATGGCGGCTTTCACCCGGAGGGGATCCGCATGGGAGGCGAGGGCCAGCATGGCAAGGCAACCAAGGTGTGGGAGGCGCGCTACTACCGCAACTTCAGCGACGACTCGCCGCTCGGCCAGCGGGCCATCCAGTTGGCCCTGCGCAAGCTCAGGCGCTGGGTGCGCAAGGGCAATCCCTCGGAGCTGGATCTCGACGACACCATCAGCAGCACGGCCCGCCAGGGCTGGCTCGATGTGAAGTTGCGCCCCGAGCGTCACAACGGGGTCAAGCTCTTGGTGTTCTTCGATGTGGGGGGCTCCATGGATGCCCACGTGGCCGAGGTGCAGCGCCTCTTCAGTGCCCTGCGCCACGAGTTCAAGCACCTGGTGTTCTTCTATTTTCACAACTGCCTGTACGACTTCGTCTGGCAGGACAACAGCCGCCGGGCCCAGGAGCGCGTCGATACCCTGAGCTTGCTGCGCACCTACGGCAGCGACTATCGGGTGATTTTTGTGGGGGACGCCAAGATGGGCCCCTACGAGATCACCCGGCCCGGCGGCAGCGTGGAGCAGTGGAACGAGGAGCCCGGCCAGGTGTGGCTCGAGCGCCTGCAGCATCACTTCCCCAAGCTGGTGTGGATCAATCCGGTCCCCAGGCAGGAGTGGCTCTGGTACCCCTCCATCAAGTTGATGAATGACGTGATTGGCGGGCGCATGCACCCGCTGACCCTGGCTGGTCTCGCCGCAGCGATCGATCAGCTATGAACCTCTGAACCCAAAAAAACAGACAAGCCGGGATTGCACCCGGCCAGGAGCAAAGATGACCTCTATCGTAATCAGTGGCTCAGGCCTCTATACCCCGCCCTTTGCCGTCAGCAACGAAGAGCTGGTGGCGGCCTTCAACCAGTATGTGGATCTCTACAACGAGGAGAACGCCTCCGCCATCGACGCCGGTCAGCTGGCGGCCAAGCAGCACTCGAGCTGCGAGTTCATCGAGAAGGCCTCGGGCATCAAGAGCCGCCATCTGGTGAGCAGGGAGGGGGTGCTGGATCCCGACATCATGCAGCCCCTGCTGGCGGAGCGCCCCGATGACCAGCCCTCCATCATGGTGGAGATGGCGGTGGCCGCCGCCGAGCAGGCGCTGATCGCCGCCGGTCGCGAGCCCGGCGAGATAGATCTGGTCATAGTGGCGGCCTCCAACATGCCGCGTCCCTACCCGGCGCTGGCCATCGAGCTGCAGCACTATCTGGGGGCGAGCGGCATGGCCTTTGACATGAACGTGGCCTGCTCCTCCGCCACCTTCGGCATCAAGACGGCGGCGGATCTGCTGGCGGCCGGCACCGCCAGACTGGCCCTGGTGGTGAATCCCGAGATCTGCTCGGGGCATCTCAATTTCCGCGATAGAGACAGCCACTTCATCTTCGGCGACGCCTGCACCGCAGTGCTGCTGGAACGGGAGGCCGACTGCAAGGTAGCCAATCCCTGGCAACTGGTGGCGAGCAAGCTGGTGACCCAGTACTCCAACAACATCCGCAACAACTTCGGCTTCCTGAACCGCTTCAGCCCGCGTACCCGCTATGGAGATGACAAGCTGTTCCGCCAGCAGGGGCGCAAGGTGTTCAAGGAGGTGCTGCCCCTGGTGTGCGACCAGATAAGCGCTCAGCTCTATGAGCAGGGGTGGGCGGCAGACTCCTTGAGCCGGCTCTGGCTCCATCAGGCCAACCTCACCATGAACCAGTTCATCGGCCGCAAGCTGCTGGGGCACGATGCCAGCCAGCAGGAGGCGCCGGTGATCCTGGACAGCTACGGCAACACCAGCTCGGCGGGCTCCGTCATCGCCTTCCACCTGTTCAACCAGGACTTGCCGAGCGGGGCCCGCGGTGTGCTCTGCTCCTTCGGCGCCGGTTACTCCATCGGCAGCCTGCTGTTGCAGCGCCTCTGAGTGCCGCCATCCGGCGGCAGCAAAAAACCACCCGGGCGGGTGGTTTTTTTATGGGCCTGGGCTGGCGAAGATCAGGCGGGCTCTATGGCCGACACCAGGCAGTCGGGCTCGCTGATGCGAAAACGCACATTGAGGTCGAACAGCCTGACGCCGTACTCCTTGTCGTCCGTCTTGCCCTTCTTGTAGGCGGGGCGGGGATCCTGGGCCAGTACCTCGCTCACCAGCTGGCGCAGCTCGGGGTGGGCCTTGAGCCAGGGTGTGAGCTGCTGCTCCGCCTCCGGGCTGAAGCTCACCGACAGCGGCGGTGTGGGGGCCTCGGGGGCGAAGCCGCCCCGGGCGTGGGGCAGGCTGTCGGCATAGGGAATATAGGGCTTGATATCGACCACAGGGGTGCCGTCCAGCAGATCCACGGCGCCGAGATCGAGCCACAGCTTGCCACGCTCTCGGCCCACCCCGTGCAGCTCGACCACGGAGAGGCCGAGGGGATTGGGGCGGAAGGTGGAGCGAGTGGCAAAGACCCCGACCCGCTCGTTGCCGCCGAGGCGCGGCGGACGCACCGTCGGGTGCCAGCCCTGGGCCATGGTCTGGTGAAACACGAAGCTGAGCCAGAGGTGGGAAAACTGCTCTATGCCCCGCAGCACATCCGGCTGATCGTAGGGAGGCAGCAGCTCCAGGCGGGCGCGGGCCGATTTGACCAGGCCGGGCTGGCGGGGGATGGCGAACTTCTCCTTGTAGGGAGAGCGGATGATCCCTAGGGTGTCGATGTCGAACTTCATGGCGGATCCTGGCTGAAAACCCCGGCAATGTAGCACAGCCGGACCGAAAACGCAGGCGTCGCCACAGGAGGGAGCCCTTGCCGCCCGCTGTGATCCCGGTCGCAGAGCGTGGCATCCGAGGCTGTGCCCTGGCGTCAACTTGCGTAGGGTGGGGAAGAAAGGGATTGGCCGGGTCATGGCACCGCGGCGCACAGGAGAGACAGGGATGAAACTGCTTATTATCGGCGGCACCGGGTTCTTGGGCCGCCACCTCACCTCGCTGGCCCTGGATTGGGGTCATGAGGTGACGCTGTTCAATCGGGGTCACCGTCAGCACCCTGACTGGCGCGAGCTGACCCAGCTGCAAGGGGACAGGGATCATAACCTGGATCCCTTGCTGGGGGAGGGACTGCACTGGGATCTGGCCATAGACACCTGCTGCTATGACCCAGCGCAGGCGGCCAGCCTCTCGGCGGCCCTGCTCGGGCGCTGCGAGCGGCTCATCTTCATCTCCACCATCAGCGTCTATCGTGACTTCGCCCGGCCCGAGATGGACGAGTCGGCGCCACTGCACGAAGTGGCCCCCGGCGAGTCAGCCAGTGACTATGGTCCGCTCAAGGTATTGTGCGAGGCCGAGTATCGGGCCCGCTGGGGGGAGCGGCTCTGCATACTGCGCCCCGGCGTGCTGTGCGGCCCCTTCGACCCGACCGGCCGCCTGGCCTGGTGGGTGCAGCGGGTGCAACAAGGAGGATCCTGGCTGTTGCCGGGGGAGGGGCAGGACAGGCTGCAATACCTGGACGTGCGTGACTGCGCCGAGTTCGTGCTGCGGGCCGCCGAACAGCGGCTGGAGGGCTGCTTCAACCTCGTCAAGCCCGGCATCTTGCTGGTGGACTGGGTGGAGCGTCTGGCGGCCCGCCTGATACCGGCTTCCCCCCTGCAACCTGAGTGGACCCCCTGGCCCGCCCTGATCGAGGCCGGGGTCGAACCCTGGCAGAGCTATCCCACGCTGCTGCCCAACACCCAGGCCGAGTTTGCCGGCTATGGCAGCATCAGTGCCGAGGCCGCCATCGTTCATGGCCTGAACTTCCGGCCGCTGGAGGAGACGGTGGCCGATCTGGTGGCGTGGCTGGTGACCAACGAGCAGACGCCCCTGGCTGGCATGACCCTGGCCGAGGAGGCGGCGTTGCGGCAGCGGGTGCGGGAGCTCTCACCGTCATAGGTCGGCAGGGGGAGCGCAGAGGCAAACGAGAGAGGGCACCCCGGGGTGCCCTCTCTCGTTTTTCCCTGGCGTCAGCGCAGCAGCGCGCCGCAGCCGACCAGCAGCTCTTTCAAGATGCTGCGATGACAGCGGGACTCCTGCTCGCAATAACAGCCTACCGACAGCTGGGTATGGTGGGAGAGGGCCGCCAGCAGCGCCAGATCGTGGCGGGCAGCGGGGCTGGCCATCTCGGCCTTGTACTGCTTGCAGAAGGCGGCCCACTGGGCCGGGGTCTCGGCGGCCTGGCCCAGCTTCATGGTTTCGGGACTGGGGGCCAGGTTGGGGAACCAGACGTCGTACCAATCCTGGCTGGCAAAATCGCTCTTGGGCACGCCGCGAGGCGGACGGCGCACTGTGCCGATGCGCAAGCCTTCACCCTCGAGACGGGGGCTGCCGAGGCGAACTATGGCGAGAGCCATGCCGAGACCTTACTTCTCTTCGGCAACTTTCAGCGCCTGGCCGTAGCAGATCACCTGCTTCAGGCAGCCCGGCACGTCGCTGAATTCGGCGCACTTGTCGAAGCTGACGCCGTTGCCGCCCATGTCGGCCACGCGGCGACGAGCCAGGGTGCGGGCCTCACCGGCATTGGGCACCGCCTGGTTGGCGTCGGCCTGGCAGGATTCGCCCTCGACTGTGCCGAGGTAGAGGTAGTTGAGGTCGGCGAGCTGGTTCTGCTCATAGATCCGGACGCCGCCCGGCTTGAAATACTCGTCGAAGTTTTCCTTGTCCAGATTGCTGTTGAAGGCGAAGTCGGCACAACCGGAGGCAATCAGGGGCATCATCAGGATCAGGCGTTTCATGTCGAGGTCTTGTTGAACAGTGAGGGGGCCATTATAGGGGTCAGTCGCTGCCTGCGGCCAGCCCCATTTTTCGCCCGGGAGGCGAGGTGTGACGGGGATCTTGGCACTATCCACACGACAAGGGGCACATCAGTGCCCCTTGTTCATTTGCTTTCATCAGGCGGGAGCCAGCCGCTGGTGCAGGCTGCGGTAGTAGTCATCTTCCAGCAGTGCCTGGTGCGGGGCGCAGAGGCGGATCTTGCCCTCTTCCATCAGGGCCACCCTGTCCATCTGCTCCAGCCCCAGCAGGCGGTGGGAGATGAGCAGCAGGGAGCGCTCTGCCCCCAGCTTGAGCAGCAGGGCCATGATCTCCCGCTCGGTCTGGCTGTCGAGGCCTTCGGTCGGCTCATCCAGCAGCCAGAGCGGCGCGTCGTGCAGCAGGGCGCGGGCTATGCCGATGCGGCGGCGCTCCCCGCCGGAGAGGGGACGGCCGCCATCCCCGAGCCAGGCGTCCAGCCCGCTCTCGGCCTCTTCATCCTCGCCTGCCAGCAGGGTGGTGAGACCCACCTGGGTGAGGACTTCGGTCAGCCGCTCGTCGCTGGCGTCGGGGGCGGCCAGCTTGAGGTTGCCGCGCAGGGTATCGGCAAACAGATGCACCCGCTGGCTCACCACTGAGCAGGAGGCGCGCAGGGCCCCTTCGCCATACTGGGTCAGCGGCTTGCCATCCAGCAGTATCTCGCCGGTCTGGGCCGTCCACTCCCGGGTCAGCAAGCCCATCAGGGTGGACTTGCCACACCCTGTCTGTCCCAGCAGCGCCAGCTTCTCGCCGGGGTTCAGTTGCAGGGTGCAGCCTCGCAGCACGGGGCCGTCCTGGCCCGGGTAGGTGAAGTGGAGATCCCGTATCTGCAAGGCGCCTTGAGTCGCGGGCGCTTGCTCCTCTCCCCACTCTGGCGCCTTGGCCTCTTGCAGTATCTCGTTGAGACGACGGGCCGAGGTGAGGCTGGTGGAGAGGTGCTGGAAGGCACCCGCCAGGGGCAGCAGCGCCTCGAAGCTGGCCAGGGTGGCGAACACCATCAGCGCCGTGATGGGGTCCGGGGGGCCACCGCCGACGCCGTGACCGGCGAGCCACAGCATCAGGGTCAGGGTCCAGCCGCTGAGCAGCTGCACCGAGAAGCTGGCGAGGCCGCTCACCCTGGCCATGCGGGCCTGGGCCTGGATCAGGGCCTGCTCGGCCTGTTGCAGCTCGGCCAGCGCCTTGGGGGCGGCGGCGAACATCTGCAGCTCGGCATGGCCGTCCAGGTAATCCACCATGCGGGTGCGCATGGTGGATTTCTCGGCGATGAGTCGACGACCTGGGGCCCGACCGGCGAAATAGAACACCAGCGGCAGGGCCAGCATGCCGAAGAGCAGTATGGCCCCCAGGGTCAGCGCCAGGCGGCTGTCAAAGAAGGAGAGGAAGAACACCAGCCCGGCGCAGCTGAGCAGGGCCGCTCCTATGGGGGTAACGAGGCGCAGGTAGACGTGATCCATGGCGTCGATGTCGGCCACCAGACGGTTGAGCAGATCCGCCTGACGAAAACCGGCCAGGGTGCCGGGGGAGAGGGGGGAGAGTCGTTGCCAGAACCAGACCCGCAACCGGGTGAGCACCCGGAAGGTGGCGTCGTGGCTCACCACTCGCTCACCCCAGCGGCTGGCGGTGCGCACTATGGAGAAGAAGCGCACCCCGCCGGCCGGGGTCATGTAGTTGAAGGTGTCCCGGCTGGCGACCGCCAGCCCCGCCACGGCGGCGGCGGAGAGGAACCAGCCTGATAAAGAGAGCAGCCCCATCCCGGCCACCAGGGTGACCAGGGCCAGCAGCAGGCCGAGGGAGAGGCTGAGCCAGTGCTGGCGGTAGAGACGCAGGAACGGCAGTAGATCAGTCATCGAGAGAATCCCCTGAACGTTGGGACAGCAGACGGGCGAAGGGCCCCTGTGCCTGGCAGAGTTGTGCGAAGTGGCCTTGCTCCACCAGCTGGCCGCGCTCCAGCACCAGTATGTTGTCCATCTGGCTGAGCTGATCGAGGCGGTGGGTGATCATCAGCAGGGTCTGGCCCACTGCTGCCTGTTCGAGTGTGCTCATGATGGCGCGCTCGGAGTGGCGATCCAGGCTGGCAGTGGGTTCATCAAGCACCATCAACTGGGTGGATTTGAGCAGGGTGCGGGCCAGGGCGAGGCGCTGGGCCTGACCGACGGAGAGGCCACCGGCCTGATCCCCGACCGGATAGTCGAACCCCTTTTCTTTGGCAAATTCCCAGGCCTGGGCCCGTACCAGGGCCGCTTCCAGCTCGGCATCGCTGGCCGTGGGCCTGGCCAGCAGCAGGTTGTCTCTCAGGGAAGCGTGGAACAGCTGGGGGTTCTGGGAGAGCCAGCCCAGTTGCAGCCGCCACTGGCTCATGTCCAGCTCGGCGAGCTCCTGGCCGTTGACGCAGAGCGAACCGCGATAGGGGGCAAAGCCGAGCAAGGCGTTGACCAGCGAGCTCTTGCCAGCCCCGCTGATCCCGACCAGAGCGGTGCGCGTGCCTGCCTCAAGGGTGAAATCGATGGGGCCGACCAGCACCTTGCCCTCGGCGCTCAGCACCTCCAGGGCGCGGGCCTCCACCCTGATGGGGCCATCTGCCTGGAAGGGGGCACTCCCTGAGGCCGGTTCGCTGACCTCGGCCTCGAGAAACTCCAGCAACTGCTCGGCGGCGCCTATGGCCTGCGCCTTGGCGTGGTAGTGGGCGCCGAGTTCCCGCAGCGGCGCGTAAAACTCGGGAGCGAGAAACAGCACGAACAGGCCGGTAAAGAGCGTCACCTTGACGCCATAGTTACCGAAGTTGAGGTGATCTATGTAGGAGAAGCCGAAGTAGACCGCCACCAGGGCCACCGCGATGGCGGCGAAGAACTCCAGCACGGCCGTGCTCAGGAAGGCGAGTCGCAGCACCTCCATGGTGCGCTCCCGAAAATCTTCCGAGGCGTCGCGAATGGCCTCACCCTCCGCCTGGGTGCGCATGAAGAGCTGCAAGGTACGCAAGCCCTTGAGGCGATCGAGGAAGTGGCCGGAGAGCCGCGCCAGGGACTGGAAGTTGCGGCGGTTGGCATCGGCGGCGCCGACGCCCACCAGGATCATGAAGAGCGGGATGAGGGGCGCTGTGCCGAGCAAGATGATGCCGGCGGCCCAGTTGACCGGGAACACGGCCACCAGGATCACCAGGGGGATGAAGACGGCTATGGCCATCTGGGGCAGATAGCGGGAGAAGAACTCCTGCATGTCTTCAATCTGCTCGAGCAGCAGGCTGGCCCAGCTGCCGGCGGGGCGGCGCTGGATATAGGCAGGGCCGAGGCGGGCTAGGCGGGTGAGCACCAGCTCGCGGATGGCCTGGCGCACCGCACTGCCCGCCTTGAAGCTTGCCACCTCACGGCCATAGGCCAGCGCGGCCTTGGTCAGGGTTACCAGCAGCAGGGTAATAAAGAGGGGAATGGACTGCTCGGGCGTGGTGCCCTCTATGATGAAGCCGTGGAGCAGGGTGGCCAGCAGCCAGGCCTGCATCACCATCAGTATGCCCTGACCCATGCCGAGACCAATGGAAAGGCCGATCCAGCGCCGGCCATGGCCCGATTGTTTGCGCAACCAGCCATAGAGATGTTTCTGCTTGTTCTTGTCCATTACCACCCTCCTCGGTCGAGTGGCGCAAGACTATCGTCGCCCCCACGGCTTGGCAACCTCGCAGATCCGGGAGTGTGAAGGTCTTTGTTTGAAAAAGCAGCTTCATGCTCAATAGTTGGTCGAACAGCTTGATTTATGGCAAAAAACACGAAGGCGGTGATTGCGCTCGTCGGCAAAATGCATATAGTAGAGGCCACTGACGCGGGTGTAGTTCAATGGTAGAACGGTAGCTTCCCAAGC
Source organism: Aeromonas sp. DSM 116730 (assembly GCF_046581335.1). Taxonomy (NCBI): domain Bacteria; kingdom Pseudomonadati; phylum Pseudomonadota; class Gammaproteobacteria; order Aeromonadales; family Aeromonadaceae; genus Aeromonas; species Aeromonas sp. DSM 116730. Next base: position 1,333,039 of record NZ_CP144265.1, read on the forward strand.
TGCATACGTGGGTTCGATTCCCATCACCCGCTCCACATTCTGATACCCGGTACCTGTCCCGTCTCGTTGCTGCCTCCTTCTGGCACGTCTCTTCAGACGCCGATTCCATGCCTTGTATCTACTGCGTTCTTGATGCCTTGCGGGCATCGTATAATGGCTATTACCTCAGCCTTCCAAGCTGATGATGCGGGTTCGATTCCCGCTGCCCGCTCCAGCTTTCATGCAAAAGCCCACTCGACCGAGTGGGCTTTTTGTTTTGGCGGGCTCGCGCAGTGGCGCCCGCCACAAACAGAAGAGGCGCCCGCAGGCGCCTCTCGCTTCACCGGGCAGGGGGTTATTCCTGCTCCAGCTCGCCACAGAAGCGGTAACCTTCGCCATGAATGGTGGCGATGATCTCCGGGGTGTCGCCCACGCTCTCGAAGTGCTTGCGAATGCGGCGTATGGTGACATCCACTGTACGGTCGTGGGGCTTGAGCTCACGGCCCGTCATCTTCTTGAGCAGCTCGGCACGGGTCTGGATCTGGCCCGGGTTCTCGCAGAAGTGCAGCATGGCACGGAACTCGGAGCGGGGCAGCTTGAACATGTCGCCCGCCGGGCTGACCAGGGCACGGCTGTTGATGTCCAGCGCCCAGCCATTGAACAGGTAACGCTCCACCAGCTTCTTCTCTTCGCCACCGGCGGCCACGTTCATGGTGCGGCTCAGCAGGTTGCGGGCACGAATGGTCAGCTCGCGGGGGTTGAACGGCTTGGTGATGTAGTCATCGGCGCCAATCTCCAGCCCCAGTATCTTGTCCACTTCGTTGTCACGGCCGGTCAGGAACATCAGGGCTATGTTGTCATCTTCACGCAGCTCGCGTGCCAGCAGCAGGCCATTCTTGCCCGGCAGGTTGATGTCCATGATCACCAGGTTGATGGTGTGGCTGGTCAGGGCTTGATGCATCTCGTCGCCATTGTTGGCTTCCAGCACTATGTAGCCTTCGGCCTCGAAGATGCTCTTGAGGGTGTTGCGGGTGACCAGCTCGTCTTCGACGATCAGAATATGTGGTGTTTGCATGAGTATTCCCAGATTCTTATCAGTTAATTATCGAAATTTTAACACTCTTTGGCGTTATCCGACCGGTCCTGAAAATTTATTACGTCATCCTGGGTATGAATATCAGGTCGAATCATCGCGAATTTGGTATCTATGTTGGCAAACATCCCTGTGCCGCACATAGGCTCTCAACAAGTCTGATCGAGAGAAGCCTGGAAGGGTAGTCCATTACAAAAGTTGCTGCATTTTATCAGTTAACAGGCGCATAACAACACTCTTTGCCGTCAGATAGCAACTTTTTAACTCAGGTTTGATATAAGTCAATCCCGAGGTTCGCTGCATCATACTTGGGCTGGCCCGCTTTTTCGCCCTTAAGAAATGTAATGGGATGCAACATGTGGTTGACATGACTTTGTGGGAAAACTACAGAAATGTGTGTTTTATTGCCCCCTTCGCCCCGCCCCCCTGGCCTGCCTATGCCATCGTCACGGCATGGAATCCGGCCAGCCGGTGGGTGGGGATGCGCCGCAACGCCCGGCGTCAACGCGCCTTGTCACGCCAGCTTGCCGATGCCCTGGTGATGGGGCCCGTGTGGGGCAGCGATCCGGATGAGCGCTGGCAGGAGGCATCCCTGCTGCTGCATCTCCCTCGGGCCGAAGCCATGCGGCTGGCCGCCCGCTTCGGGCAGAACGCCCTCTACTGGGTGGAGGAGGGGGAACTCTGGCTGGTGCCCGTCCTGCTGAAGGGGGCGCCATGCCACCTTGGCAAGCTGGCGTCCCGCTGGACTCTCAGATCCTGTGCATGATGAGAGGCTGAACGGGTCACACCATACGGGGATAGCGGCGGCTCGCTGGATTGTCAGCCTGTCCACATGATGAAAGAATGAGCGGACTCATTCACTCCATGGAAGGATGCTGACAATGCTGGATCTACTGCCCGACCTTTGCGATCAACATGGCGATGCCCTGCAGGTGGCAGAGCCGCTGTTTCACGATTATGGCGGCAAGCCGCTGTTTTACGGCCAGGCGGTCACCCTCTCCTGCTTCGAGGACAACAGCCTGGTGCGCGAACTGGTTAACCGTCCAGGTCATGGCAAGGTGATGGTGATCGATGGGGGCGGCTCCCTGCGCCGGGCGCTGCTGGGGGACCAACTGGCCATCAAGGCGGTGGAGCAGGGATGGGAAGGGATCCTTATCCACGGTGCCGTGCGGGATCTGGGTACCCTGGCGACGCTGGCGCTGGGGGTCAAGGCGCTGGCGGCCTGTCCGGTCAAGACCGAGAAACGCGGACAAGGGGAGCTGGATGTGGTGCTGTCGTTTGCCGGGGTCAGCATAGCGCCAGGGGATTATGTCTACGCCGATCTCAATGGCGTGCTGGTCAGTGGCGCCAGGCTCCTCTGATCCCTCAGAAGTTGAAACCTACCCCCAGGGTGAGGAAGTGCTCTGTGCTGAAGGCACTGAGGCCGTAGTTGGCCGTGATGGCCAGCTGCGGCGTCACCAGCAGGCTGCTGTTGAGCTCCACCAGGGTGCTGGCCTTGCTCACTTCCAGCTGTTTGAGCTGGCTGCCGATGTTGAGCGAGGGGGAGAGGCGGTAGCGCACCCCCGAGCTGATATTGAAACCGGCCTGTTCGCTGTGGCGCCCCACTGCGGGCCCGGCCTCCATGTAGAGGCTGATGTCATCCTCTACCGGATACTGGTAGCCGGTGTTGATGAGCCAGATATCGAAATTGTCGCCGGTATGGGTTTGGTTGCCGAGCAATACGCCGGAATAGCTTTTCACGTAGAGCTGGCTGTCTGATTCGGTCTGGAGAAAACTCCAGTCGGCAGCCTGGGCCGAAAAGGCGAGGCTTGATGCGAGTGCGATGACGAGAGACTTGACCATTCGTTTCCCCTCCCTGGGTCCGAACAGGACTACAAGCATGGCACATGCCAGCAGGGAGTAAAGGGAACCCCGATCACAATAAAAGAGTTTTAATCGACGCCAGAGTCGTGCTAAACAAGCCCCCTCACTCTGTGTCTTCACGACTTTCTCCATCACGAGGTGAACTCATGAACAAGAAACTGACCCTGCTGGCCGCGCTGGCCCTGGGAGGCTGCGCCATGGCAACGGGTTCCACCCTGGCAGAGCTGCAAGCATCCACCTGGCAGTTGCAAGGGGCGAGCGGTGATACCTTCACCCTGCAGGTCGCCGGTGACAAGGTGGCGGGCAAGGGCGGCTGCAACCGCTACTTTGGCGGCATCACCCAGCAGGGCGACGGCGTATTGACGCTGGGCGCCATGGGCTCGACGCGCATGATGTGCGCAGGGGATCTGGCCGGCAAGGAGATGAACTACCTGCAGACGCTGGAGAAGGTGGCGAGCTTCCAGATAAGCGGTAAACAGCTGGTGCTGAAGGATGCGGGCAAGGCCACGCTGCTGACCTTCGATGCGGTGAAATAAGCGGGCTTGTCGTCAGGGGCTGTCGCAGCCTGACGCCAGAAAAAGGGACGCCACGGCGTCCCTTTTTGCTGCTTCAACCGGGCTCATCCCCCCCGTTGAAAACGAAAGCGCTTCTTGCGCCTGTAGGGATAGACATCCTCGAACACCCCCTCCTTGATGTTGCCCTGCAGCATCTTCCAGTAGTTGGCATCGAACAGCTCCTTGTGTACCTGCATCATGATCTCCCGCACCTGGGGCTTTTGCAGCAGGAAGGTGGCGAACTCCTCGGGGAAGATGTCGTTCGGGGCCACCGAATACCAGGGCTCGGCGCTCCACTCGTCCTCCGGGTAGCGCGGCGGCGGGATCTGGCGAAAGTTGCACTCCGTCATGTAGCAGATCTCGTCGTAGTCGTAGAAGACCACCCGGCCGTGGCGGGTCACGCCGAAGTTCTTGAACAGCATGTCACCCGGGAATATGTTGGCCGCCGCCAGTTGGCGGATGGCGTTGCCGTACTCCTCCAGGGCGAGCCTGGTCTGCTGCTCGTCCGCCTGATCCAGATAGAGGTTCAGCGGGATCATCTTGCGCTCTGTGTAGAGGTGCTTGATCACCAGCTTGTCGGCTGTGATGGTGAGTGCCGACGGCGCCACCGACTTGAGCTCGGCCAGGAGCTCGGGGGAGATGCGGTCCAGGGGAAACTCGAAGTTGGTGAACTCCTGGGTGTCGGCCATGCGGCCCACCCTGTCGTGCTGTTTCACCAGCCGGTATTTCGCCTTCACCTGTTCGTGGCTCACATCCTTGGGCGGGGTGAACTCGTCTTTGATCACCTTGAACACCACATCGTAGGAGGGGAGGGTGAACACGCTCATCACCATCCCCTTGATGCCGGGGGCGATGACGAACTGCTCCCGGCTCTGGGCCAGGTGCTGCTGGTAGTGGCGATAGAGCTCCGTCTTGCCGTGCTTCTGGCAGCCGATGGCGTTGTAGATCTCGTAGTCCGGCTTGCGGGGCATGATCTGGCGCAGGAAGAGCACGAACAGGGCCGGCACAGGGGCATAGACCATGAAGTAGGCGCGGGCGAAGCCGAATACGATGGAGGCCAGCTCCGGCTCGAAGATGACGGTGTCCACATAGATGCTCTGGCCCGTGCTGAGCAGGGGCAGGATGAAGGGATGCACCTCGCCTTTCACCCGAATGAGCCCCACCAGGTAGGCCCCCTTGTTGCGGTAGAACACCTCCTTGAGCAGCTCGATGGCGAACGGCTCCTCGTGCAATATGGCCGGGCCGCTCTCTGCCAGATGGCGGTGAATGTCGATGATGTCCCGCTGCTTGTCCTCAAAGGGCAGGGTGAAGCTGTAATCCCCGAGCAGCTGGCTCAGGGTCTGGGGCAGGTGGGCGAGGTCGGTGCGATAGACTCGCAGCAAGGCGCTCAGATCCGGGTGCTCCCCCCGGCTGCGAAAGGGGTGGATGTAGAGGTTCTCGTCGCGGATGTTGCGATGGCGGAAGATCCGGCGATAGACGGAGTTGAAGAAGGACTCCGCCACCTCGAAGTTCTCACAGCGGGGCAGCAGATCGCTGAAGGCTCCCTTCACCTGCTTGAGCAGGGCCTGGGTCGGCAACTGCTCCCCCATCATCTGCTTGATGAGGGCCGTGGTGGCGCCGACGTGATGATCATAGAGGCGAATGCGCTCGCGCCCGGCGAGCTGCACCCCCAACCAGTCGCTGTTCTCGAAGCGGCTCTTGCTGCCCTGGGTTATCTCGAGAAAGCGGCTGTAAAACGATTCGAAACGCTGCAAGATCGTCTCGGCGACCGCCTGTTCCAATGGCTGCTGCATCTCTCTCTTCCTTGTGATGTATCGGGCCCATGGCGTCTGTGCCGGTAGGTCGGGGGCCCACTCGTCCGGCCACTATGGCAACATCCAAACATCTGTTCAAGTGGCAATGTTCGGGGATAAACGGTAGATTGCGCCCCTGTTTTGCCGGCGGTTTGCTGCAGTTCGCGGCGTCGGCCCTGTTCAGGAGAAACCCGATGAAACTCTATTTTGTACTGGTGGCCCCCGCTCGCGCGGCGAACGTGGGTGCGGCCGCCCGCGCCATGAAAACCATGGGCTTCGATGCCATGCGACTGGTGGGGAGCCGGGTACACGAAGAGGAGGAGGCGAGCTGGGTCGCCCATGGCGCCCAGGAGATCCTGGCCGAGGCTGAAGCCTTCGACACCCTGGAAGCGGCCCTGGCCGACATGGATCTGGTGGTCGCCACCACGGCCCGCCAGCGCGGCCGCTATCAGCACTACCTCACCCCGGCCGAGATCCGCGATCAGATCCGCGCCAAGCCTTCCCTTGGGAAGGTGGCCATCGTGTTTGGCTGCGAGGAGTCGGGTCTCTCCAACGAGCAGCTTGCCCAGGTGGATCTCATCAGCTACCTGCCCCTCAAGGTGAGTTATCCCTCTTTGAATCTGGGGCAGGCGATCATGCTGTATGCCTACGAGATGAGTCCCCTGCTGGACGAGCCCCAGGTGGTAGCAGAAAATTTTGATGGTGCCGGGCAGGTTCGCGTACTCAAATCAAAAACAGCAGAATTACTTGGTGAACTCGGAGTTTCTCAGGATGAAAAACTGCATCAATGGGTAATGGACCGAGTGCCCATGCTGCCGCAGCGGGATCTGAATATGCTGCATCTGCTCTGCAAAGACCTTGCGCGCCGATTTGGGCGTGAGTAGCAAAGAGGTTTAGGTTGACAGCCCAAGGTCCGGCAAGGTATTGCTAACAACCAGTTTCGTTCAAGAGTGTTCGTCATGCAGCTATTCACCAACATCACCACCACCACCATTATTACCGGTACCACCACAGGTGGCACTGGGGCCGGTTGATGCGCTGACGAACAAGCACAGAAATCTTAAAAGGCCCGTACCCACCCAGTACGGGCCTTTTTGTTGGATTGGTTTTTAGATTGAATTTCATAGATTTACAGGGAGAGAAAGCGATGAGAGTGTTGAAATTTGGCGGGTCGTCACTGGCCGACGCAGAGCGTTTCTTACGGGTCGCCGATATTGCGGTGAACACCCACGGCCAATCCCAGGTTGCCCTGGTGCTGTCGGCACCGGCCAAGGTGACCAACCACCTGGTCGCCCTGGTGGAGCAGACCAGTCGCGGCATGGATGCCAGCGCCACCCTGTTCGAGATCAACGGCATCTTCTCCCGTCTGCTGGCGGGCCTGAAGGCGGCCTACCCGGCGCTGGATGACAAGGCGCTGCAGTCTCGTCTCACCAATGAGCTGGATCAGGTCGAGCGCCTGATGCAGGGCATCCGCCTGCTGGGCCTCTGCCCGGACAACGTCCAGGCCCGCATCCTGAGCCGGGGGGAGAACCTCTCCATCGCCTTCATGCACGAGCTGCTGCGGGTGCGCGGCCTCGAACTGGATCTCATAGTGCCGGAGCAGTTGCTGGTGACCGACGGCGGTTATCTCGAAGCCCATGTGGACATCGAGGCCTCCCGCCTGCGCTTTGCCGCCAAAGGCTTGCGCACCGATTGTCTCTACCTGATGCCGGGCTTCACCGGTGGCAGCGACAAGGGCGAAACTGTGCTGCTGGGCCGTAACGGCTCTGATTACTCCGCCGCCGTCTTGGCCGCATGCGTCGATGCAGAGTGCTGCGAGATCTGGACAGACGTGGAAGGTTGCTACAACTGCGACCCGCGCCTGGTGCCGGATGCCTATCTGCTCAAAACCCTCTCCTATAAAGAGGCGATGGAGCTCTCCTACTTCGGCGCCAAGGTGCTGCACCCGAAAACCATAGCCCCCGTGGCCCAGTTCCACATTCCCTGCCTCATCAAGAACAGCTTCAACCCGCAAGGGCCGGGCACCCTGATCGGGGTCGATCAGGGGGATGATGACCTGAAAGTGAAGGCCATCTCGGATCTCTCCGGCATGTGCATGTTCAACGTCTCCGGCCCCGGCATGAAGGGCATGGTGGGCATGGCGGGCCGCATCTTCTCCGCCGTCTCCCGCGCCGGGGTCAGCATAGTGCTGATCACCCAGTCATCCTCCGAGTACAGCGTCAGCTTCTGTATCCACAGCTATGACAGCGACAAGACCCGCAAGGTGCTGGAGCGCGAGTTCGAGCTGGAATTCAAGAACCAGCTGCTGGACCCGCTCGAGATCATGACAGATCTCGCCATCATCTCTCTCATCGGTGACGGCATGCGCACCAGCAAGGGGATGGCTGCGCGCTTCTTCACCTCCCTGGCCCAGGCCTCCATCAACATAGTCGCCATCGCCCAGGGCTCGAGCGAGCGCTCCATCTCTGCCGTGGTGCGGGATCGCAAGGTGGCGGAAGCCATCAAGGCGTGCCACCAGAACTTCTTCGGCAGCCAGCAGTTCATCGATCTCTTCGTGGTCGGTGTGGGCGGCGTCGGCGCGGCCCTGGTGGATCAGATTGCCCGCCAGCAGCCGGTCTTGGCCGAGCAGGGCACTGGCCTGCGGGTGGTCGGCATCGCCAACAGCCGCCAGATGGCGGTCAACAAGGATGGGCTGAGCCTCGCCAATTGGCGTGAGCAGCTGGTGGAAGCCCGTGACAGCTTCAGCCTGGAAGCGGTGAAGAAGCTGGTGGAAGAGAGCCACCTCATCAACCCGGTGATCGTCGATTGCACCTCGAGCGAGGCCGTCGCCGTCCAGTATGCGGACTTCCTGGCCGCCGGTTTCCACGTGGTCACCCCGAACAAGAAGGCCAACACAGGGTCGCTGGATTACTACAAGGCGCTGCGCCGCACCGCCCGCCAGACCCGCCGCAAGTTCCTCTATGAGACCAACGTGGGCGCGGGCCTGCCGGTCATCGAGAACCTGCAGAACCTCATCAAGGCCGGTGACAAGCTGCGCGCCTTCGACGGCGTCCTGTCCGGGTCGCTCTCCTTCATCTTCGGCAAGCTGGACGAGGGGATGGCTTTCTCCGACGCCACCAAGATTGCCCGTGGCAACGGCTTCACCGAGCCGGATCCTCGCGACGATCTCAACGGCATGGACGTGGCTCGCAAGCTCTTGATCCTGGCCCGTGAGGCCGGCATGGCGCTGGAGCTTTCCGATGTGGAAGTGGAGCAGGCGCTGCCACCTGGCTTTGATGTGAGCGGCGATGTGGAGTCCTTTATGGCTCGTCTGCCCGAGGCCGATGGCTGGTTCCGCGATCAGTTCGCCCTGGCTCAGAGCGAGGGCAAGGTGCTGCGCTACGTGGGCTCCATCGAAGGAGGCAAGTGCAAGGTCGCCATCAAGGCGGTCGGTGCCGACGAGCCCCTGTTCAAGGTGAAAGACGGAGAGAACGCGCTCGCCTTCTTCTCCACCTATTACCAGCCCATCCCCCTGGTGCTGCGCGGCTATGGCGCAGGGACCGAAGTGACCGCCGCCGGCGTCTTCGCCGACGTGCTGCGCACCCAGAACTGGAAGCAGGAGCTGTAACATGAGTTCAGCGATGAACCCCGATTTTGAACAAGATGCCATGGTGCAGGGCGGCAGCGTGGTCGCCTATGCTCCGGCCTCCAGCGCCAACCTGAGCGTGGGCTTTGATGTCCTGGGGGCGGCGCTCGCCCCCGTGGATGGCTCCCTGCTGGGGGATCGCGTTCAGGTAAAGGCTGCCGATGTGGCGTTCGCCCTCTCCTCCGTGGGCCGCTACGCCCACAAGCTGCCGGACGATCCCAAGAAGAACATCCTCTATGACTGCTGGCTTGCCTATGGGGAGGCGCTGGAGAAGCGCGGCCTGACCCTCAAGCCGCTGGCGATGGTGCTGGAGAAGAACCTGCCGGTGGGATCCGGTCTGGGATCGAGCGCCTGCAGCGTGGTGGCAGCACTGGAAGGGCTCAACGCCTTCCACGGTGAGCCGCTTGATGAGCACGATATGCTGCTGCTGATGGGGGAGATGGAAGGCAAGATTTCCGGCTCGGTTCACTACGACAACGTGGCCCCCTGCTATCTCGGCGGTATGCAGCTGGTGCTGGAAGAGCACGGCGTCATCAGCCAGGGCATTCCGGTGTTTGAGCAGTGGTACTGGGTGGTCTGCTACCCGGGCACCGTGGTCTCCACCGCCGCCGCCCGCGCCATACTGCCGGCCCAGTATCGCCGCCAGGACTGCCTCACCTATGGCCGTCGCCTGGCGGCCTTCGTGCACGCCAGCTACACAGGGCAGGAGGGGTTGGCGGCGAGCGTGCTCAAAGACGTGATTGCCGAACCCTACCGCGCGGCGCTCATCGAAGGTTTCAACGAGGTGCGAGCCCAGGCGGCTCAGAACGGGGCCCTGGCCACCGGCATCTCGGGCTCGGGCCCCAGCGTCTTCGTGGTGATGAAGGATCTGGCCCAGGCCGAGCGGATGAAGGATTGGATGGATGCACATTTCGTGCAGAACGAAGATGGATTTGCCCGGGTCTGCAAACTGGACATGGCCGGGGCACGGGTAACAGGAAGCGAGCTATGAATCTTTACAATATCAAGGACAAGAGTGAACAGGTGAGCTTCGCCCAGGCGGTGCGTCAGGGTCTGGGCCGCGAGCAGGGGCTCTTCTTCCCCGAAACCATCGCGCCCCTGGCCGATGTGGATGCCCTGCTGGACTTGCCGCTGGCCGAGCGCTCGGCTCGCATCATCAGCCACCTGCTGGGGGACGAAGTGCCCTTGCCTAAGGTCAGCGAGCTGATCGACGCCGCCTTCACCTTCCCGGCGCCCCTGGTGAAGCTCAAAGACGGCACTTATGCCCTCGAGCTGTTCCACGGCCCGACCCTGGCGTTCAAGGACTTCGGTGGCCGCTTTATGGCCCAGTGTCTGGCGACTTTCAGGACCAACGACAAGATCACCATACTCACCGCCACCTCCGGCGACACCGGCGCCGCCGTGGCCCACGCCTTCTATGGCCTGGAGGGGATTGAGGTGGTCATTCTCTATCCCAAGGGCAAGATCAGCCCCTTGCAGGAGGCGCTCTTCTGCACCTTGGGCGGCAACATCCGCACTATCGCCATCGACGGCGACTTCGATGCCTGCCAGGCGCTGGTCAAAGATGCCTTCGACGACGAGGCGTTGAAACAGGCGATTGGCCTGAACTCCGCCAACTCCATCAACATCAGCCGCCTGCTGGCGCAAGTTTGCTACTACTTCGAGGCGGTGGCCCAGCTACCCAAGGCCGACCGTGCCAAGGCAGTCATCAGCGTGCCGTCCGGCAACTTCGGCAACCTCACCGCGGGTCTCATCGCCAAGGCGCTGGGGCTGCCGGTGAAGCGCTTTATCGCCGCCACCAACGCCAACGACACAGTGCCGCGCTACTTGAAAACCGGCAGCTGGGAGCCGCACCAGACGGTCGCGACCCTGTCCAACGCCATGGACGTGAGCCGCCCCAACAACTGGCCGCGAGTGGAAGAGCTGTGCCGCCGGGAAGGCTGGGCGCTGGAGACCTTGGGCTCTGGCATGCGCAGCGATGCCGAAACCCGCGATGCTCTTAAACGCCTGCACCAGCTCGATTACCTGTGCGAGCCCCACGGCGCCATCGCCTGGGATCTGCTGAACGAGCAGCTCGCCGAGGACGAGGTGGGGGTCTTCCTCTGCACCGCCCATCCCGCCAAGTTCAAGGAGTCGGTGGACGAGATCCTGGATCTGGATGTGCCGCTGCCCGGCCCGCTTGCCAAGCACGCCGCCCTGCCGCTGCTCTCCCACAACCTGCCCGCAGACTTTGGCCGCCTCAAGGCCTTCCTGCTCGGTTAAGCACTGATGAAAAAATGATAATCCCCCGCCTTTTTGCAAAGAGCGGGGGATTTTTTATTTCCGGCATAGGGCGGGGAATCCAGCCCTGGATGATCACCCTGAAACAAGGATCACGGTATGAGCCAGCATCCCCTTCGCACATTGATCGAGACCTGTGACGCCGCCATCTCCCGGCGCGACTTCGACGCCCTGATGGCCTTCTACGCCGAGGACGCCGCCCTGGTGGTCAAACCCGGCATGGTGGTGCGCGGCATCCCCGCCATCCGCCGCGCCTTCACCGCCATCTCCGATTACTTTCAGGGCCAGCTTGAGGTGACCCAAGGGGCCATGGAGGTGATAGAGGGGGCCGACAACGCCCTGGTGATCATGGAGACCCGGCTGCGCTACCCAGACGGGCAAGGTAGCCTGGTGGACGAGACTCGCCGCGCCACCTATGTGTTTCGTAAAGAAGCGGATGGCCAGTGGCGCTGCACCATAGATAACTCTTATGGGACGTCATTGCTGGATGCGGCCGTATGACGATGCACCGCCCATCCCGCTCGCCAAACACGCTGCCCTCCCACAATCTGTCTGCGGAATTTACAAGGGGGCGGGAGTTTTTGGTGAAATGAGTGTTTTTTGGAAATAAAAAATCTTCCGGTCGAGTAATTCCGTTAAGTTAAGAGAATATTAGTCTCAAGCTAGGTGGCACAAGGACTGGAAAAAAAGGAAGGCATTATGCCTCCCTCTTTTTATTCAAGGAAGCTAGAGGATGAGGTAGAAACAATAATAATTAGCTTCTCGAAATTATATTGGCTTAACCTTTAAATTATTGGAAACATAAATGTTTAACTTTGCGTGATTCTCCTATTTTTTAGGGGGGGCTTGTGCGGCTCGCTGGGTCAGAACCCACTTTAAAGGAGTTTTCGTTGAATAAATCTATATAAACAAGTGTTCTAGATATGAGCTATCATGAAATTGTTTTTGGTTGTTCATTTAGACACGTAAATAATTTTTGTCACAGTATTAAAATATACTTGGCTTAGAGATGAAACTATAAGGATTCATGCTCGCGTTTGTACTTTGTGTGGTGCGCAACCCCAGCTAAAAATTAACTTTCCTAAGTCATCCCAAATGGGAATTAATATTGGTTCAAGAGACTCCTTTACTTTAAATGGTGTCATCCGTTGAAGTTCTTGAAGTGTATGAGCAAGGATATTATCACCCAATCCCTCAATAACAATACAGTCTGCATCGCATTCTTTGCCATGTGGTTTTTTTTGTGCATATTTTATTATTTCTGGCAATTCAGTCCAGAATTTTCCATAGACCTTATCTAAGGCAGTATATTTTTCTGCACATATTCCTTTCTTATGGTCTATGAAATCCTTTATTTCTGGTTTTCTTTTAGAATGTGTTGACATGAGATCTAGAGCATCAAATTTAGAGGCCGAATATGAATAAGCATACATGGCTGAACTAATGGCCTTGTATGGTAGTAATGATTCTGCCTCATGAGACTCAATGATTTTTGTCAAGGTTGAACCGTGAAAAATCAAATCATGTGTAGTAAATGCTTTCGCTGTACCTCCCAAGGGACCATTTGGGTGTTTCTTATCACTATCAATTAAACATAAGCACATGCACCCATGATTTTTAAGTCGATCAAAAATTGGTTTTGTTCCACTTCCTCGCCCATCTTCTATCTTGAAATTTAGTGGTATAGATGAATTTATTTTTGCTGATGAATAATATTTTCCAATTATTTTATATAATTCTATGTCAGTCTCACACTCTGAAACCAAAGAGCAAGCGATTGCTTTGTCGAAATCGTGGAATTTATGATGACTACAGTATAAAAATACTTGGTTACCATCTGTTTCATTTTTTTCAATATTATTATCTAAGGCGAAGTCAACTATTATATAATGTGTTGTTTCTTTTTTTATTCTACCATATTCCCTTCTGGTGTCTTTGATATCACATGCTGTAAATATATCTGCTTTACTTAAGGAATTTAATTTTATTATGTAATTCAGATCATCAATGTCAATGTTTGTGATATTGAACCCAGAATAATGAGAGCGTAAAAGATTACTTAGCGATATTTGCTTGTTAACATTTGTAGCTATATCACTGGAGATTATATTTGTTAGCTTAATAAACATATTAATTACCAGAGAAAAAGCCAATGGGCCAATTAACTAAGAAACCATCTTCATCAAAATATGACACATGAACTTTAGTTTTGTCTTCTATTGAAGCCTTATCAAAAATTACAACATTGACATCCTCTTGGCTTATGTGCCCAACCTCAACACACTCACCAACAGCATCAATCATTGTTTTGCTGTGGGTCTCAAAAATAAAGCGTAGTTGTATATTATTATCTTTTGCTACGCTAATTGTAGTGACAAATAGCTTTGCTAACTTGGCTTGCAACTCTGGATGTAGGTGAAGCTCTGGTTGCTCAATTGCGAAAGTGATCTCTCTCATCATCATTCTATTATTTTTTTTGTTATTAGTTTCCAACCATATTGATGTTATTATCGGTAATATTTGTGAGTAACCAAACCCCATGTCATTTATATTGTATTCTAACTTGGAGTTTTTAGCTTTTATTTTAATAGCATAATGTAAACCTGATTCTTCAGCTTTGACTGAAAAATCGAAGTGTTTCATAGTCCATGTTGAAAATGACTCTCTTTCTGCTTCAGTTAGAGAGTTTAATAGCATTGCCAGATTTGAACCAGTATGATCAATTTCGTCTACTTGTAGATCTTGATATCTATAATATCTTTCTGCAGTTGAGCGTAATGGTGCTATATATCTCGTGTTTTTAAATGAGTTTATCAGAACTCTGTTAATTGCATCAATAACATTGTTTATATTAAGAGCAATAACATAGTCCATTAAGTCGCTATTTATTTTTTCTTTTAGTACATCATGTTTTGTAAGAAAATATTGATTGTCTCTGTAAACAGTATGGACTAGATTGCTAAAAAATGATGAATCATTGGTGATGATTAGCTTTTGTATTCCAGAAACAATGGTTTCACTTCTTGTTGTGCGATAGAAGTAATCTTTCAGTGCAGTATAAGCGGTGTTTTTTAACCAATTATATGATTCCAATTTTACAATTTTTGTTATGGTTCTTGTTTCTGGTTGATTATTTTCACCAACAATAAAAAATTGCTCTCTTACTTTTTGAAAAAGTGGAGGTATTAAGTTTGATGAGGAGTAAAATAGTGAGGAATCTACGTATTCAAAACCATTTTCAGAAGTTATTTTCACAGAGCATCGGTCTGCTCCAGAGTATTTAATATAGATCTTTCTCTTTTCTATTTCTATTTCTACAGAGTCAAAGACCGTTGCGCCTTTGTTGTTTGTTACTGATATTTTTACATTGGCAGCGATATCGTCGTTAGCTATCTTTACTCGACGTAAAGAATTTCTAAGAGGAGAGTATTGGTTTAGAACATGAGGGGGTAAATTAAGAGAAAACTCAAAGCTAATAGTATCTTGAGATGTTAAGGTTGATTTAGCCTCTGAGAATGCTCCAAAATCGACATATGAACCATACCATAAAATAGGACCTTTGGTCTTCGATTCAACTGACTGTCTCAATAATGGAAAAGTTCTCAAAAACGTACTTTTCCCACTACTATTCTTTCCTACCAAAATAGTTATAGGTTTGAGGGATATGAAGTCTGAGTCTTCAAAACTTCTCAGATTAATTAATCTTATTGCATCTAGCATGTATTATCCTTGGTCTTTAAAAGCAATTCTGATACCTAGTTTTTGACCTCGTTATATTTCTCGACTTGGTCTAAGTGGCACAAGGCCACAGGTATATTAGAGAAGCGTAATCGAATGATTGCTAATAGCTAAGCCAACAGCTATCAAAAAACTAATAAATCGTTAAAACTAGCCGCGGGTAGATTATTCCCCCTTGAATCTGCCGAGCGGAGATCACAAGGCCAGGAGTGCCGTCAGGGATGACGGCGCAGCCGCAGTTGGCACAGGGATGTGTCGTCTGCGGCGTTCCGTCAGACCTTGTAATCGTAGTGAGGGTAACCGACGAAGTCGGGCGGATTGACGGGGGAGAAGACCTTTGGTGACTTTGGGTCTTTCCAAAGTCACTCGCCAAGCCGGGCAGCTGCGGCGAAACCCATCGAGGGTGGAGCCCTCGTGACCCTGCATTGCCGCAGGCGCGGGAATTCGGCCCAATTCCGCGAGAATTGCTACCGCCCGTGGATTACAGCTTCCAATATGCTCGATTAACCAGCGAGGCAGTCACCCATCGCAGGCAATAGGCACTGAGTGGCAATCATAGGCTTTTCCTTTACAGATAAACCAGTCAAAAATTGACGTAACTATCAGGAAGATCTGCGTTTTTTGCGCCAGCTCAACAATCGCAGTTTAACGCAGGATGGAGGGAGAGGGGCGTAGGATGGCGTTTTCTGCGAATCGGGGCGCTTTGGTTGTAACACGGCGGGGGACTATAGTGCAATCGGAAGGGGGAGGCGGCTGAGCCTTGTTCCCTCGGTGCCAGAACCACAATCAAATCAATGATGAGGGCTTGTCAGATGAAATCCATTGCCATCCTGATGACGGTATTTTTGTTCGGTATGGGGACTGCCCACAGCGCGGCGCAGCAGGAGTGCGAGGCGCAGGCTGCGGCCAAAAAGCTGGCGGGGGCCGCCAAGACCAGCTTTGTGGGCAAGTGCGTCAAGGATGCCTCGGCCAACGGCAAGGCAGCCCAGTGTGAGAAGGCGGCCGCCGACAAGAAGCTGGCGGGGGCCGCCAAGAACAGCTTTATCCAGAAGTGTGTGAAGACGGATGCCGCCACCGACAAGGCGGCTCAGTGCGAGAAGGCGGCGGCCGACAAGAAGCTTGCCGGGGCGGCCAAGAACAGCTTCGTGCAAAAGTGTGTCAAGACCACCTGAGCCCTGGGGCCAGGGATGAGCGAGCGCCTTGGGAAGGGGCTCGCCTAAGGGATAGAGGGGGGCCATGGGCCCCTCTCTTGTTGTGATGCCGGTGTGGTGCCCAAGCAAGATGGGCGTTATCCCGGCGCCCTCGGCAAGGGCGGCGCAAGGCCCCCTTGGTGAGGGATGGTCGCGCCGACCCGCCTTTTTTTGATTAAATTTATATCCCTTAAAAAACAATTGCTTGTTGGTATTTTGTTGGCTTTTTTTCAGGTTTTTTCAATTTTTGGGAAATCTTTTCTCCCCTGGGCCGGTTCTATTGGACGTAACCGGATGACATCCGCCGGAGACACCACTCTAGACAACAAGGAATATGGATATGAACGTGAAAAAGAGTACTGCCATCGCCTCTGCCATGACGGGTCTGCTGGCCCTGGGTGCCCAGTTCATCGCCGCGCCAGTCATGGCTGCGGACGACAAGGAGAAGTGCTACGGCGTGGTCAAGGCGGGCAAGAACGATTGCGCCACCAAGGGCGGCTCCTGCGCCGGTACCGCCAAGATGGATGCCCAGGGCGATGCCTTCGTGGTGATGCCCAAGGGCCTGTGCGAGAAACTGGCGGGCGGGTCGCTGCAACCTAAATAAGCCCAGTGCCATGGTGTGGCGCCCGCCACATCATGGCCCCTTCTTTTGAGAGAGCCCTGCCATGAACCCCTTGATCGGTATAGGTTTACGCCCCCCCCACTATGACGAGATCCGCCAGACCCTGCCCGGGGTCGGCTGGCTCGAGGTGCACAGCGAAAACTACTTCGAGCGCCACAGCAAAGGCTTTGAGGTGCTGGCCGAACTCGCCGGGCACTATCCCGTCAGCCTGCACGGGGTCGGCATGTCGCTGGGCTCCGCCGACTCGCTCGACCCTGCGCACCTGCGCCAGTTGGCGGCCCTGGTGGCGACCATAGCGCCGGTGCGGGTCTCCGAGCACCTGAGCTGGGGCAGCATAGGCGGGCGCTATTTCAACGATCTGCTGCCCATGCCCTACACCCGTGAGGCCCTCTCGCACATGAGCGACAAGGTAGACAGGGTGCAGCAGGCCCTGGGTCGGCAACTGCTCATCGAAAATCCCTCTTCCTATCTGCAACTGCCCGGGGAGATGGGTGAAGCGGCGTTTCTGGCCGAGCTGGCGCGGCGCAGCGGCTGCGGCATCCTGCTCGATCTCAACAACCTCCATGTCAGCAGCGTCAATCACGGCTTGGATTGCGCCGACTACCTGGCCGCCATCGACCTCGAGACGGTCGGGGAGATCCACCTGGCCGGTTTTACCGACAAGGTGTTGCCCCAGGGGCACCTCTATATCGACACCCACAGCACCCCGGTGGCGCCCCCCGTCTGGGCGCTCTATCGGCAGCTGTGCCAGCAGCGCGCCATCCCCACCCTGATCGAGTGGGATCTGGAGATACCCCCGCTGCCTGTGCTGCTGGGGGAGGCGCAACTTGCCAGCGAGATCCTGAGCGCGGCGCAGCAAACATTGCAGGAGGTAGCCCATGTCTGAGCTTGCCCGCCTGCAACAGGACTTTGCCAGCGGCCTGCTCGGCCAGGATGACGCCATCCTCGGGCACATCCAGCCGGGGCGCTTTGCCCCCGACGCCGTGCTGCAGATCTATCGCAACAACGTCATCCTCGGCCTCACCGAGGTGCTCGCCAGCAGCTATCCCGCCGTCGCGGCCATGGTGGGGGAAGAGTTCTTCGCCGCTGCGGCCCGGGGATTCGTGCTGGCCGAGCCCCTTGAGGAGGGGAGCGTCATGCACTATGGGGAAGGTTTTGGCGACTGGCTCACCCGCCTGCCGACCACCCAAGCCCTGCCCTGGCTCGGGGAGCTGGCCCGCTTCGAGTGGCTGCTGGAGCGCGCCTCCCTGCTGGCGCCCGAGGCAAGGCGCTGGCCCGCCGAGCGGCTCGCCGCCCTTGCCCCGAGCCAGTGGGATCGGCTGGTGCTGCACCCCGCCTGCGATCTGCTGCTCCTCGAGAGCCAGCATCCTGTGCTGGCGCTCTGGCAGATGGCACTGCACGGCGGGGAGACGGTCAGCGAGCTGGATGCCCCCTGCTCGCTGGCCCTTAAAAAACGCCCCGGCCACAGGGTCGAGCCCATTCCTCTGGAGGCAACCCCCTGGCGCCTGCTGCAAGGCTGCCAGCAGGGCAGGCCGCTGGCCAGCCTGCTGGCACAGGATCCGGCCATGGCCGAGCACCTGGCCCCCCTCATCACCCTCGATCTGCTGGTCGATCTGGAGCTTGCCCCATGACAACACAGACTCTCTCCAAGCCGCTTGGCCACTTTGCCGAACGCATCCTGCCCTGGTGCAGCGGCGCCCTGCTGCTGCTGGCCAGACTCTGGGTCGCTGCCGTCTTCCTGCGATCCGGCTGGCTCAAGTTCACGGCCTGGGATTCCACCCTCTACCTGTTCGAGTTCGAGTACCAGGTGCCCCTGCTGCCCTGGCAGTGGGCGGCCTACGCGGGCACCGCGACCGAGCTGCTGCTGCCGCTCTTCCTGCTGGCGGGGCTCTTCACCCGCCCGGTCGCCTTGCTGCTGTTTGGCTTCAACGCCATGGCGGTCATCTCCTATCCCACCCTGTGGGCGGGGGGCTTTCACGATCACCAGCTGTGGGGCTGGATGCTGCTGACCCTGGCGGTGTGGGGCGCAGGCCCCCTGTCATTGGATCACTGGCGCCTTGCCAGGGGACGCAGCGGCCATTAACGTGGCTGTCAGATGAAGGGGCCTGCGGGCCCCTTCTTGTCATGCCATTCGAGGAGAAAGAGATGATGGTTCGCGAGGCCCTGGCCGCCGATATTCCCGCCCTGGTGCGTCTTCGCATGGCGCTGTTTGGTGAACTGGGGGAGCTCGATGACCCGCAGGCGAGCGATGCGCTGTGGCAGGCGACCCAATCCTATTTCAGCGCGGCACAGGCAGATGGCAGCGCCCGCTCCTGGCTGGTGGAGGTCGAGGGGGAGGCGGTGGCGTGCGGCACCCTGGCGCTCTTCGTGCGCCCACCCTATCCGGGCAACCTGGCGGGGCGCGAGGCCTATCTGCTCAACATGTATACAGTGCCGGCCTGGCGCAAGCAGGGCATGGCGAGCGCCCTGCTCGATGCCATGGCGGCCCATGCCCGGGAACAGCGACTGGGCAAGCTGTGGCTGCACGCCAGCGAGCAGGGGCGTCCGCTCTACGAGCGACTAGGTTTTGTTTCCAATCCGGCCTGCCTGGAGTGGTGTCCCGCCCCCTGAACTAGCCGCAGTGATCCTCGGCAGATTCTTTTACGTACTGGCAGCCCTTGGCGGCCTAGTCGCTTTTCTATACACTGCGCGCCCCCCATGACCCAAGGTCATCTGACCACTCATATTGGGACTTGCGGGGCCGATACAGTCAGTGGGGGGAGGCTGTGGTGCCGATCCGGATCGTCAACGAGGTAGGAGTGTCATGTTCAATCACAAACTCAAGGCGCAATTGCAGGCCTGTCAGGCCCGGCTCGATGAAGAGCAGGGCTTCGCCCAGGGGATCAAGGGCGGTGCCGCGACCATCATCTTCAGCCCGGACGGGGAGATCCTGGAGGTCAGCGACCCCTTCCTGAGCCTGATGGGATATGGCGCTGGCGAGCTGCTTGGGCGTCACCACAGCCTGCTCTGCCCTAAGGGCTGGACCGGCTCCACCGACTATCAGCAGTTCTGGAGCCGCCTGCGCCAGGGTCAGCCCCAGTCTGGCATCTTCGAGCGGGTCAACCAGAAGGGCGAGACCCGCTGGCTGGAGGCGAGCTATTTCCCGGTGAAGACCCAGGGCAGGGTGACCCGGGTGGTGAAGCTGGCCAGCGACGTGACGGCCAGGCATCAGCGGCTGCAACACCTGGAGGCGCTCTCCCAGGCGCTGGACCGCTCCCGGGCCATGATAGAGTTCACCCCGAGCGGCGAGATCATCAGCGCCAACGCCAACTTCCTCGACGCCATGGGCTATCGCCTGAACGAGATTGCGGGCAAGCATCACAGGATCTTCTGTGACGAGGCCTTCCTGCGCGAGCAGCCCAAATTCTGGGAGGAGCTGGCCCGTGGCCAGTTCAAGTCCGGCCTCTTCATGCGCCACAACAGCCGGGGGGAGGCCGTCTGGCTGGAGGCCACCTATAACCCTATTCGTGACCAGAACGGCAAGGTGGTGAAGGTCGTCAAGTTCGCCAGCGACATCACGGCCCGCATCGAGCAGAACCACGCCACCCGGGAAGCGGCCCGCCTCGCCCACTGCACGGCGCAGGAGACCTTGAGCAGTGCCGAGGCCGGTGCCGAGCTGCTGCGCGCCGTGGTCGATACCTCTTCCCTCATCGCCGCCCAGGTGGATCAGGCCATCGCCCTCATCGGTCAGCTCAACGAGCAGTCCAGGAGCATAGAGGCCATCGTCTCCACCATCAGCGCCATCGCCGATCAGACCAACCTGCTGGCCCTCAATGCGGCCATAGAGGCGGCGCGGGCGGGGGAGCAGGGACGGGGCTTTGCCGTGGTCGCCGACGAGGTACGCCAGCTGGCGGCCCGCACCTCTCTTTCCACCGCCGAGATAGCCAAGGTGGTGCAGAAGAACCGCGAGCTGACCGCCAGGGTGACTGACGACATGGCCGGGGTGGCGGGCAGCGCCGAACTCGGCAAACAGCAGATAGCCGAGGTGGACAAGCTGATGAGCGACATCCACCAGGAGGCGAGCCGGGTCTCGCAGACGGTCTCGGCACTCTCCATCTGACCCCCCTGCTCTGGCGACACCCTCTGACGAGATCGCCAAAAGAGTGAGCGAACGAGCCTCCAAGCTGAACCCTGGCTGTATGACCCCGGCCTTGTGAATTGTGGCGATTCGCCGCCTTGTTTAGGCTGCCGCCTCATTTTTCATTGAGCGGGTAGAAAACAATGGCAGTACGACACAAAGGCAGGGCCCTGGCCCTGCTGCTGGGGACGGTAGCGAGCATGGGGCTCAGCGGTTGCATGGGGCAGATGGGGCTCTCCTCCATGGTGACCAAGGGCAACCTCAGCGTGGTGGACAATCGCTACGGCCGTGCCGGTGTCTTCGTGCTGCTCTCCCCCGTCTATGGCCTGGCGGCGACGGCGGATCTGTTCGTGTTCAACACCATCGAATTCTGGTCGGGCAAGAACCCCATCACCGGCAAGTCGCCGGCCCTGGTGGATCACAAGGCCGATGCGGTGATCAAGGTCAACCAGCATCTGGATCCGGCCCTCAACAAGGTGCCGCTCGCCATGCTGCCGCAAGGGGTGCGCGAGGTGAAGGTGAGCTACCCGGACGAGCGCACGGCCCAGATGGAGATCCACTACATCGACGGTCATCGCGACATGATGCGCGGGGAGATGCGCGGCGAGCTGCTGGACATCTACCTGGATGACAAGCTGGTCTCGACCCTGACCCGCAAGCAGCTGGACGAGAAGGCAAGCGCAGGCAAGGTGGCGGTTTAACCTCTTCAGAAAGCTGATCTTTTTTTCTCTGAAAAGGGTATAAACAAGCGGCTGGCAAGATCGCCATTATGTCTAAGGGAGTAGGCTATGACGGTGACCGGATTGCGGTTGGCTGAATTGATTGGTTCCCTCAGCCATGCCCTGGACATGACTGAGGGTCAACCACGGGGGCACTGCATCCGCTGTTGCTGGATAGGTGCACGTCTGGGGGAGCGGCTGGGACTGGATGCCCGGCAGCGCCATGACCTCTATTACACCCTTCTGCTTAAAGATCTGGGGTGCAGCAGCAATGCCGCCCGCATCTGCGAGCTCTATCTCACCGACGATCTTCACTTCAAGCGCGACTTCAAGCTGGTGGATGGCTCCCTCTCCGAGGTGGTCAACTTCGTGCTGGGTCACACCGGCTTGCAGGCGGATCTGCTCGGCCGTTTTCGCAGCCTGTTCCACATCTTTCGCAACGGCGATCAGATAGCCAACGAGCTGATCCAGACCCGCTGTCACCGGGGGGCGGACATAGCTCGCCAGCTGCGCTTCAGTGACGAGGTGGCCAACGGCATCCTCTCCCTCGATGAACACTGGAATGGCAAGGGGCGGCCGCTGCAACTGGCGGGGGAGGCTATCCCCCTCTTCTCCCGCATTGCCCTGCTCTGTCAGGTGGTGGATGTGTTTCACGCCGCCGCAGGCCCGGATGCGGCGCTGAGGGAGCTGCGCGAGCGCAGCGGCAGCTGGTTTGATCCTGCCCTGGTCGGCGAATTTGAAGCGCTGGCGGACGAGGATTTCTGGCAGGGGCTGGTGGACCCCAGGCTGACCGAGTGGGTCTTCGACCACCCGGCCGGGCAGGGGGAGGTGGCGCTCGATGAAGATTATCTGGACGAGATAGCCGCGGCCTTCGGTCAGGTGGTGGACTCCAAGAGCCCCTATACCGCGGGCCACAGCGGCAGGGTGGCGCTCTATACCGACATTCTTGCCGCCCAGATGGGGCTGCCTGAATCGAGACGGCGCTGGCTCAAGCGGGGTGCCCTGCTCCACGACGTGGGCAAGCTTGGGGTGAGCAACGCCATCCTCGACAAGCCGGGCAAGCTAGATGCGCAGGAGTGGGCCGCGGTGCAGATGCATGCCGCCTATACCGAGGAGATCCTGGGTCGCATAGGGGCGTTCAGGGAGCTGGCCCAGGTGGCCGGGGCCCATCATGAACGGCTCGATGGCAAGGGCTATCCGAGGGGGCTCAGCGGCGCAGAGATTGCTCTCGAGACTCGCATCATCACCACCGCCGACATCTTCGACGCCATCACCGCCAAGCGCCCCTATCGCGACGCCATCCCTGTGCCCCAGGCGCTGGAGATGATGGCCGAGCATCTGGGCAGCGCCATCGATCCCGACTGTTTCGCCGCCCTTCAGGCGGGGATCCGGGACTTCTCCCTCTACCTCAGCCCCGAGCAGCCCTTGGCGCAGGCCGGTTAAGGCCGACGGCGTCGTCATGGCCCGGGTGGCCGGAGACCAAAGACAGGAACGCCCCGCATTGCGGGGCGTTTTGTTAGCCCGGCTTGTTGCCCTGGCTGCGGGGTGGGTTCATCACCAGCCCCAGCAGGCGGTGGAGGTGGGCTATCTGCTCGGTGAGCTGCAGGTTGAGCCAGAGGTAGCCGCTGATGGTGGCCTCGTCATCGGCCCCCGGGCGCACCTCGGCCTGCACCTCTGCGGCCGCCGCCTGCAATCTGGCTATGGCCTGCTCGGCGGCGCTGCTGTCACCGCTCTTGAGCATGAGGGCGAGCTGGATGATCACCGCCTCTGTGGCCTGCTGGCAGGCGCGCAGCCCGGGGTGGCTCTGCATCAGGAAGTGGCTCTGGCGATCGCGCCAGTAGGTGTTGGCCAGCATCTCCAGGGTGCAGAAGGTGTTGCGCATCGTGGTCTGGACGGCCTCGAACAGGGTGCTGTTGAGACGGGTCTCCTTGACGGCGGGCGCCAGCAGGGGGCGCAGGCTGACTATCTTGGTGAGCAGACGGGCGTGGCTTTGGGCCAGCCTGGGGCGCTCCAGGATATTGGGGGAGAGGTGGGTGTGATAGAGACGCCCGGCCTGCTGCAGGCTGTCGTGCATCTGCAGCCGCCAGTGGGTATAGGCCCGCTGGGGGTAGATGCTGCAAAACAGCAGTGCCAGCATGGAACCCAGGATGACGTCGCCACTGCGCCAGAGCGCCGTCTCTATGTCCCCCGGCACCCCGCCGACTATGACCCCCAGGGTGATGCCGATGAGCAGCCCCACATAGGGGCGCTTGCCGAGCGCCAGGTAGCCGCACAGGAACATGATGGCGCAGCACCAGACCAGCATCAGCGGCAGGGAGTAGAGCTCCAGATAGAGGGCCACCACACCGCAGGCGGCGCCGAAGATGGTGCCGACCACCCGTTGCAGCGCCCGGGAGAGCACGTTGCCCCAGAACGAGATGGGGCCCATCACCACCACTAGGGTGATGAGGGGCCAGGTGCTCTCCGGCAGCTTGAGCTCCCGGGTCAGCAGGAAGGTGAGGGTGAAGGCCAGGGCGATGCGCAGGCCGTGGACCAGGCGGTAGCGACCATAGATCAGCAGATCGAAGCGGGAGAGCGGCGTGTTCAGGCGCAAGGGAGTCGTCTCATGTCAGGTTGATCTTCTCGTGTTGCCGTGCCGGCTGACGCTCGCCATCAGGGCAAGAGGCGGATCCGGACCCGCTCACCTGGGATGATGGCCGATCGGGCGGGGCATTCGATCACGCAGTTGGCCAAGGGCAGGGCAGAGGGCATGAAAGCACTTGCCGGGCGCACCTGCAAGCAGCCGCTGGCATCCTGGCTGAGGTGGCCGGGCAGGCAAGCCTCCCCCGCCGGATTGGCAATGGCCTCCAGGGCCAGGGCGAGCAGGCGCAGCGGCGGCGGCAAAGGGGGCTGGTTGCTTGCATCCCGGGGCAGCCGGGCGCAGATGAAGTCGGCGATGGCGTCCAGGGCCTCGAAACGAAACTGGGGCAGGGTGGTTGCCTCGGGCTCATCGCTGATGAGCGCCACTATGTCCGGGTCGCCCGGGAACAGCAGGGGCCTCCCGAGGGCGCGGCGATGGAGCTCTATCTTGGGGAAATGGTGATGCTTGAACCCCTCGACCAGCAGCAGATCGAGCCGCTCCCAGTCGAAGCGGGCCAGCAGTGCCTCCAGGGAGGGCTCTTGCTCCGGGGTCTCGCAGATCAGGGCGTGGCGCAGGGAGGAGGCCGCCATCACCTGGCGGGCACCGGCCTGGCGCAGGCGATGGCTGTCCTTGCCAGGCTTGTCCATGTCGAAGTGGTGATGGGTATGCTTGAGCACCCCGAGCCGCAGGCCGCGCTGGCCGAGCAGGGGGATGAGGCGCTCCAGCAAGGTGGTCTTGCCGGTGCCGCTCCAGGCGACGAAGCCGAGCAGGGGCCCTGGGGCGCTCATGGTCGCAGGCCCCCCGCCAGCGGCTCGGGATGTGACAGGCTGGCCTCGTAGGCGGCGAGCTCGGCCGGGCTGTTGAGATTGACGAAGGCATCAGGCGCATCGGCAAAGGGCACCACCGTCATCCGGTGGCGGGCAAACCAGGCCCCCGTCTTGCGCTCTCCCTCTGCCAGGGCCAGTTGCAGGGAGGGCAGCAGGGCGCGATGGAGCAGGGCGACCACGGGTTGCAGGTGCTGGCCGTCGTGGGCCACCACCAGCTCGCTCTGCGGCGTCATGGCGGCGCGAAAGCGGGCCATCAGATCCCGTGGCAGGGCGGGGCCGTCACAGGGCACGAACAGCACCCAGTCGTGGCGGGCGGCGGCCAGCCCAGCCTGCATGCCCGCCAGCGGCCCCTGAAAGTCGGCCTGCGCGTCGCCGATGACGGGGGCCAGCGCCCGATAGCGCTCCTCGCTGCGGTTGGCGTTGATCAGCACCTCGTCCACCTGGGGGCGCAGGCGCTCGAGCACGTGGACTATCAGGGGCTTGCCCGCCAGGGGCACCCAACCCTTGTCGTCGCCCCCCATGCGGGTGGCACGGCCGCCGGCCAGGATCACGGCGGAGACGGGGAAGGGGAGGTCGCTGCGGCTCATGGGGCTCCAGGGGTCTGTGAGGTGATATGCCGGGTGTTCAGCGTCTGCTCTAGCAAGGGCGCTTGCGGCATCGAGAGTCTGCCGATCTTGCGCCAAGCGCCCCGCCGGGGCAAGCCCGGCGGCCATGAGCCCGGCAGGAGAGGGGCTTTGGCCGCAGGGTATGCCCAAGCTCACAAAACCGAATCCCCAAACGTCATATGATCCCCTGCAATCTGAGTCTTGCTCTCCTGCCTAATGGCAACTTCATGTAAATCAAAGAGAATGACTATGGCTACCGGACAATATCTGCTGTGGAAAGACGCACAGGGAGAGGACTTTCGCCCCGTTGCACTGACAGGCACCGATCTGCTCAACGATCGCAATCTCAACAAGGGCACCGCCTTCACCGAACAGGAGCGGGCCGACTTCGAGCTGGATGGCCTGCTGCCGCCCCAGGTGCAGACCTTCGAGGCCCAGCTGGAGCGGGTCTATCAGGGCTTTTTGAGCGCCTGCAGCGACATCGAGAAGTACCAGAACCTGCGGGCCTTGCAGGATCGCAACGAGACCCTGTTCTACGCCCTGCTGTCGCGCCACGTGGAGGAGATGACCCCCTATATCTATACCCCGACCGTGGGCAAGGCCTGTCAGGAGTTCAGCCACCGCTTCCAGAAGCCGCGCGGTCTCTACATCACCCCGAAGAACGTCGATGACATGGGCTCCCTCGCCCGCCACATGGACGCCAAGGCGGTGCGCATCATAGTGGTCACCGA
Organism: Aeromonas sp. DSM 116730; assembly: GCF_046581335.1. NCBI lineage: Bacteria > Pseudomonadati > Pseudomonadota > Gammaproteobacteria > Aeromonadales > Aeromonadaceae > Aeromonas > Aeromonas sp. DSM 116730. The sequence continues at coordinate 1,359,395 of NZ_CP144265.1, forward strand.
CAGCCAGGGGATCCTCGGCATCGGCGATCAGGGGGTGGGGGGCATGGGCATCCCCATCGGCAAGCTCTCCCTCTATACCCTGGGAGCCGGGATCCATCCCGCCTGCTGTCTGCCCATAGCGCTGGACGTGGGCACCGACAACCAGGCGCTACTGGACGATCCCATGTACCTGGGTCAGCCCCACAAGCGCATTCGCGGCAAGGAGTACGACGACTTCATCGACAAGTTCGTGGCCGGGGTCAAGCGCCACTTCCCCAACGCCGTCTTGCAGTGGGAGGACTTCAGCAAGTCCAACGCCTTCAACAACCTCTCCCGCTACCAGCAGACGCTGCCGTCCTTCAACGACGACATCCAGGGCACAGGGGCCGTGGTGCTGGCGGGCATCATAGGGGCGGTCAAGTCCAAGGGCGAGACCCTGGGCCAGCAGCACTACCTAGTCTATGGGGCCGGGGCTGGCGGGGTCGGGGTGGCGGATCAGATCTGCGCCGGGATGATCCGCGAGGGGCTGGACCCGCAGGCGGCGCGGGATCGCATCTACATTCTGGATACCCAGGGGCTGGTGTGCGACAACCGCGAGGGACTGGATGAATACAAGCGCCGCTACGCCAAGCCGGGCCTGCTGCTGGCCCAGTGGGATCTGCAGGGCAAGGCGGGGCTGACCGAGGTGCTGCGCCACGTGCCCATCAGCGTGCTGCTCGGCACCAGCGGCGCCGGTGGCGCCTTCCAGGAGGAGCATATCCAGCTGATGCTGGCCCACTGCGAGCGCCCCATGGTGTTCCCCCTCTCCAACCCCACCGCCAACTGCGAGGCGCTGCCGGAGGACATCTTCCGCTGGAGCCAGGGCCGCGCCATAGTCGCCACCGGCAGCCCGTTCAAGGACGTGCACCATGAGGGCCAGACGTTCAGGGTCGGGCAGGGCAACAACGTATTCATCTTCCCGGGGGTGGGGCTGGCCGCCATCGTCAGCCAGCTTCGCGAGATAAGCCCGGAGATCTTCACCACAGCCGCCTTCGCCCTGGCGGAGTGCGTGGATGAGGCGGATCTGGCCCGGGGCACCGTCTACCCGCGGATCAGCGAGCTGCGCAGCATCTCGGTACACGTGGCGACCGCCGTGCTCAAGGACATAGTGCGCCGCGACCCCTCCCACCCGCTGATTGGCCAGGACCTGCAGCAGCACATCCTGAGCCACATGTGGGAGCCTGTCTATCTGCCCTACCGCAGGGTCTGAGGAGAGCGCCGGGCCTGATGGCCGCGCGGATAAAATGAAAGAGGGTGGCCCTGGCCACCCTCTTCTTGTTGACCCGGTCGCTTCCCTCAGGGGCTCGGGCCGCTCGCCCCTCAGGGCTGACTAGGCGGTGGCAGCAGGCTGTCATCGACGCTGCCATCCCCTCTTAGCTTGTTGCCGTTGGCGTCGACGGCGTCCACACCGTTGTCATCTATGCTGCCGTCACCTCTCAGCTTGTTGCCATTGGCGTCGACGGCATCCACGCCGTTGTCATCTACGCTGCCGTCACCTCTTAGCTTGTTGCCATTGGCATCGACGGCGTCCACACCGTTGTCATCTATGCTGCCGTCACCTCTTAGCTTGTTGCCGCTCCCATCGACGGCATCTCTGCCCTTGTCATCCCGCCCGCCGGCATCTTCGCCCCTGCCGCTGTCATCGCTGCCGTGGCCGCCGCTGCGGTCATCGCCCCCACCATTGTTTCCGTTTTGGCTACTATTGCCGCCCCCGCCGCTATTGTTTCCAGAATTGCTACTATTGCTCCCGCCACTGTGGCCGCCACCCCCGCTGCCACTGTTGCTGCCGCCTCCACCACTGTTGCCGCCTCCGCTGCCACTATTGCCGCCGCTTCCGCCGTCACCCCCTTTGTTGTGAACGATCAGCGAGTTGGCGATATAGCTGTGGCTGCCATCATCCAGAATGAGGTTGAACAGCGCCGTGGTGGGCGGGCTGTCGACCCAGTAGAGAGACTCGACCAGCAGCTCGGCGGGCTGGGCCGCCAGCGCCAGATTGCCAGTGAGCGCGACCGCTGCCGGTCCGCACAGGATGCGCATGCCGGTAAAGAGCGGCTGCACCGCCAGGGTGGGCTGCTCGGCGCGGGTCATGGCGGGCGAGATGGCCACCCAGCCGCGGGAGCTCAAGAAGGGGTGTTCGGCGGTAAAGAAGGGGGGCAGACGATTGAGCCCGTAGAGTCTCCGGTTGCCCAGGATGACGCGCTCGACCGCCAGGATCCGGTTGCTCTGGCCATGCTGATCCAGCACCTGTTCACCGGCCTGCAGCGTTTCGATGGGGCGCTCGCTGCCATCGGCCATCAGGATGCGGGTGCCGGCGACGAAGCAGGACTTGGCATGGGCCTGGTTCGGCTGCCATTGGTGGTGGTCGAAGTCATAGCTGAAGGGGGTGGCAAACAGGGCCAGGGCGATGGCCGATCCCAGCAGCAGTCGGCGCTGGCTGGGTTTGAACGAGGGCAGTGACATGGGGAGCTCCTTGTCTGGCTGGATTCACGCAGTCAAGTATAGAGGGCAGCCCGCTGAAACCCTTGCCATGCTATCTCGCCAGAAAAACGATTGGCGTCGGCTACAAAAGTGCGTAAAATCGCATACTCGATGCTTGTAGCAACGAATCCCGCCTAAAAAGCCAGTTTCATGCCCTCCCCAAGCAGTGAAAGGTAACGAATGACGCCGAATGGTGCATCTCATGCCTTGAAAAAGTCTTGTGATGACTGAAAAGTGTCAATTATCCCTGTCAGTTATCAAAAAATTAAGGATACCCATGTTTTCCTTGGTCAAGCAAAGCGTCGCCGGGCTGCAAATTCTGTTTGTTGCCTTTGGTGCCATGGTTCTGGTGCCCCTGCTCACCGGATTGAACCCCTCCATGGCCCTGCTTGGCGCCGGTGTAGGCACCCTGCTGTTCCAGCTCTGCACCCGTCGCCAGGTGCCGATCTTCCTCGGCTCCAGCTTCGCCTTCATCGCCCCCATCATCTATGCCACCCAGACCTGGGGCCTGCCCTCCACCATGTTCGGCCTGTTTGCCGCCGGCTTCATGTACTTCATCCTGGCGGCCCTCATTCGCGTGCGCGGCATGGGCTTCGTGCACAAGCTGCTGCCGCCCGTGGTGATTGGCCCGGTGATCATGGTGATTGGCCTGTCGGTGGCCCAGGTGGCCTGCAACATGGCCATGGGCCGTGCCGGGGCCGAGCAGGTGGTGGCGCCTGCCACCGCGCTGACCCTGGCGGGGATCTCCCTGGCGGTGACCCTGATCGCGGCCGTGTTCTGCAAGGGCTGGATCAAGCTCATCCCCATCCTCTCCGGCGTCATCGCCGGTTATGTGGCCGCCGTGCTGATGGGTCAGGTGAGTTTCGATGGCATGGTCAACGCCCCCTGGCTGGCGCTGCCCCACTTCGAGACCCCGGAGATCAACTGGGCCGCTGCCCTCTTCATGCTGCCGGTGGCCATAGCACCCTGCATTGAGCACATAGGTGGCGTGCTGGCCATCGGCGGTGTGACCGGCAAGGACTACACCAAGGATCCTGGCCTGCACCGCACCCTGGCCGGTGACGGCATCGGTGTCTGCTTCGCCGGTTTCATCGGTGGTCCCCCCGTCACCACCTATGCGGAAGTGACAGGTGCCGTGATGATCACCCGCAACTTCAACCCGGTCACCATGACCTGGGCCGCCGTGTTTGCCATCATTCTGGCCTTCTTCGGCAAGTTCAACGCCCTGCTCACCTCCATCCCCATGCCGGTGATGGGCGGCATCATGCTGCTGTTGTTCGGATCCATCGCCGCCATCGGTCTCAAGACCCTGGTGGAGTCCAAGGTGGATCTGGGGCTGGCCCGCAACATCGCCATTGTCGCCGTGACCCTGACAGTCGGTGTCGGCGCGCTGGAGATGAAGATAGGTGACTTTGCCCTGGCCGGTGTCGGCCTGGCCTCGGTGGCCGCTATCCTGCTCAACCTCATCCTGCCCCAGCACTCCGAAGAGGGTGCCATGGAGTCGGCCAAGGACTGAGCGGACTGAGCGACGACCCCTCAGCCGCAGCGATGACAGGAGGCCACCCCAGGGTGGCCTCCTGCTTTTGTGGCCTCCCACCGTGAGGGCCTTGATCCCTCGGGGCTCGGCCCGGCGACTACAATCAGTGGCGTTGTTCACAGTCAAGGAGACGAACATGAAGACGAGATGGATCCTGGCCCTGCTTGGGCTTATCTGGGGGGGCGCGGCCCAGGCCGGTGCTGTGCGCTACCAGGTCGACGGTCAGCCCTTCGAAGGATATTACCTGGCCGCTGCCGACAAGCATGCGCCCCTGGTGGTGCTGGTTCACGACTGGGACGGGCTGACGGATTACGAGGTGAAGCGGGCCGAGATGCTGGTGGCGCTCGGTTACAGCGTGTTCGCGGTGGACTTGTTCGGGGCAGGGGTCAGACCGACCGCCGTGGAGGAGAGGAAAAAGCTCACCGGGGCGCTTTATCAGGACAGGGCCAGGATGCGCAAGCTGTTGCAGGCAGGGCTCACCGAGGCAGGCAGGCAGGGCGGCCGGCTCGACAATGCGGTGGCGATGGGCTACTGCTTTGGCGGCGCCGCCGTGCTGGAGCTGGCCCGCAGCGGCGCTAGCCTCAAGGGGATCGTCAGCGTCCACGGGGGGCTGGAGACCCCGGCCGGTCAGAACTACGAGCAGACCAGGGCCAGTCTGTTGATCCAGCATGGCAGCGCGGATCAGGCGGTGTCTCTGGGCCAGTTCGCGGCCCTCATCACCGAGCTGGAGAGCGCCGGCATCCGGCATGAGGCGACCAGCTACAGCGGCGCCCCCCATGCCTTCAGCGTCTTTGGCTCGGACAATTACCGCGCCGATGCCGATGCCAAGTCCTGGCGGCGCTTCACCGAGTTTCTCGGCGAGGTGACCAAGGGGTAGGGCAGCCTTAGGCGGCGAAGCGGGATCATGCCGCCAATAGCCCCGCGTGGCGGGGCACCACGGCTTGCCGGGTCAGCAGAAGTTCAGTGGCGCTGGTTATACTGACTCGATGAGGTACTTGTATCTGGCCAGCGCCCCCGGGGCACCGGACGGTGAATGCTGATAACGGGTCGCAGGGATGGCCTCTGACCCGATTCTGGCGCGGGAGGCCCCCTCAGCCCCCCGCACACGAGACACGAAGGAGTAATGACATGCGTCTATGGACTCATATTCTGGCCGTTCTGCTGCTGGTTGGTTGTGCCAAGGGGGATACCCCCGCCGAGCAACGCAACCACATTCAACAGATGCGCCAGCAGACCCTCTCCACCCTGTATGGTCAGGATGCGGGCACCAGACAGGAGGTGGCAAGATCCAAGGGTTATGCCGTCTTCACCAATGTGAACAACAACCTGCTGGTACTGAGCGCCGGCAGTGGTTATGGGGTGCTTCGTGACAACCGCACCGGTCGCGACACCTACATGAAGATGGCGACCGCCGGCATGGGGATCGGCATGGGGATCAAGAAATTCCAGGCCGTGATCATCTTCAACGATGCCGCCGCCCTGGACAGATTCATCACCACAGGCTTCGATGCCAGCGCCCAGGCGGATCTGGCCGCCAAGTCGGCGGACGATGGCAAGGTGGTGGTCAGCGAGGCGGCCAATGCCGACTTCCAGAAGGTGAAGATGTACCAGCTCACCGAGAAGGGGGTGGCGGTGCAGGCTACCATGCAGGGCTACAAATACTGGCCGGATGACGATCTCAACGGCACCAAATAACGCCCAGACATTAATGGCCACTGCGCGGCGCTCATCAGAGCGCCGCGCGCATTTCTGCGGCCTTGAACCGCGCTAGGCGGGCTTGTCCAGCGCCAGCACCCTCACCCACATGGCCCCGTCCCCCACATGTTGGCGGGATGATAGGCTGAGCTCCCCCGTCTGCGCCGCGATGCGGTGCACGGCCAGGCTGTGGGACTTCTGCCCTGTGGCGATCAGATAGTGGCCGCTGTGGTCGATGGCAAAGCCACGGGGGCAGGATTCGGTCGGGAAGTGGCCCAGCAGGGTCAGGGCGCCGTCCTCCTCGTCGACCCCGAACAGGCTGAGCAGGCTGCTGGCCCGCTCGCTGGTGTAGAGAAAACGCCCATCCGGGGTCAGGTGGATGTCGGCCCCCCAGCGCTCTCCCTGATAACCCTCGGGCAGCATGTCCAGGCTCTCTCGCGCGCCGATGCGACCATCCGCCTCCCTGTGGTAGCGGTTGAGGGTGGCATCGAGCTCGTTGAGGCAGTAGAGATCGCCGTTGGTGGGGTGCAGCGCCAGATGGCGGGGCCCGGCGCCGGCGGCGGTGTGGATGTCACCCAGGGGATGGGGGCTCAGCTGACCATCCTCTCCCAGGGTGAAGCGGCGAATGACATCCTCCTTGAGGCAGGCGACCAGCAGTTCCTGCTCGCCCTGCTCGGTTGTCAACAGGGTCACCGAATGGGCAGCCATCAGCCGGTCGATGCGCTGGTGGGGCGCCAGCACACGGCCAGCGTCGTCCATGGGCGAGACGCTGACATGGTCGAAGGCGTAGGAGGCGGCAAAGAAGAGGCGCCCGGTCCCATCGGTGCAGCTGTGGGAGGCGCTGCCATCGAGCGGCGCCGAGGAGGGCGCTCCGAGCCGGCCATCCGCGGCTATGGGGTAGCTCAGCACCCGAAAGTCGGGGCGCACCCCCGCATAGAGCCAGTTCTTGTCCGGGCTGATGACCAGGGGCTGCACCTCGCCGCCTGTCTGGACTTGCTGCATCGGGGCCAGCTCGGCTTCTTCCAGTCGAAACACATGGATCAACCCGCTCACCGGGTTGGCCACATACACCACTTGTTCCATTGCACGCTCCAGAGAAAAAGAGTGCCCAGCGAGGGGCAGGGAGATAAGGCATGGTCCCATGGATGGCGCCCGCCATCCACAGCCTCATGGAGCCGCGTCAGGGTCGGCTCAGGATCTCTTGTATGACGGGCACCACAGAGAGGGCCAGCAGGGCCGCCATGGCATGGTTGAACCGGCGGCGGGCGAGGGCATTGGTCAGCCAGCGTTTGAGCAGGGTGCCGCACAGGAGCCAGAGCCCGACGCAGGGGAAAGAGACGATGAAGAAGGTCAGGGCTATGGTCAGGTTCTGCTGGTGGAAGTCGGCCCCCGCGCTGGTGAAGGCGGCGATGGCGCCGGTAGCGACCACCCAGGCCTTGGCATTGACCCATTGGAACAGGGCGCCCTTGAGGAACCCCAGGGGGCGGGCAGAGGCGTCTCCCGTCACCTCGTCGGCTGAGCGGGCAATCAGCCAGGCGAGATAGAGCAGATAGAGGGTGCCGACACACTTGATGACGAAGTGCAGGCTGGGGAAGAGGGTGAACAGCTGGCCGAAACCCAGCCCCACCAGCAACAGCATCAGGGTGAAGCCGACGCAGATCCCCATGAGCAGCGGCAGGCTGCGCCTGATCCCGAAGTTGGCACCGGCGCTCATCACCATGATGTTGTTCGGTCCCGGGGTGACCGATGCCGAGATGGCAAAGAGCACCACGGCGTAGAGATAGTCCATGAGATCCTCGTGGGTGGCATTCCGTTGTCTTCCCTATATTGGGGGCCGGCTCCCGCTTTCAAGTCCGGCTGCCCGGGTAAAAAAAACAGGCTCCAATGAGGAGCCTGTTTGCGAGGGCAGGAGTTCGGCATCAGGCCGGCTTGCCACCATTGGGCGGCGGCAGGGCCGGGCGGGACTCTATCTTCTGCTCGTCCCCTTGCCGGTTCTTGATGTGGACGTCCATCTGGTTGAACGCGATGTCGATGCCGTGTTCACGGAACAGTACGTCTATCCGGCGGTTCAGCTCATCGATGGCCGGGTTGCGATCCCCGAGCTCGCTCACGAAGAAGCGCAGCTCGTGATCCAGGGTGCTGGGGCCGAAGGTGAGGAAGTAGACGATGGGGGCAGGGTCCTTCAAGACCCGGCTGTTCTCCGTGGCGGCCTGCATCAACAGCTTGCGGGTCAGCTCCAGATCCGAACCATAGGCCACCCCGACCCGGGCGATGACACGGGTGACAGTATCGGACAGGGACCAGTTGATCAGTCGCTCTATCATCAGCTGCTGGTTCGGGATGATCACCTCCTTGCGGTCGAAGTCGGTGAGGGTGGTCGAGCGGATGCGGATCTTGTTGACCGTGCCCGAGATGGTGCCGATGGTGACAGTATCCCCGATCCGCACCGGGCGCTCGAACAGTATGATGATGCCCGAGATGAAGTTGGAGACGATCTGCTGCATGCCGAAGCCGATACCGACCGAAAGACCGGCGGCCAGCCACTGCAGCTTCTCCCACTGGACCCCCAGCATGGCCAGCGCGGTGAGCGAGCCCATCCCGATCAGCACATAGTTGAGCATGGTGGTGAAGGCGTAGGCGGTGCCCTGGGCGAGGCGCAGCTTGGAGAGCACCAGCACCTCCAGCAGGCCTGGCAGGTTGCGGGCCAGCGACAGGGCCGCCCCGAACAGGAAGAGGCCGGTCAGCACATCGCTCAGGCTGATGGGGTAGAGCACGGCGTTGGCACCTGTGCCCTCGCTCTTGTGCCACAGCACCACGCTGTCGAGGTAGGTGAAGACAGCGACCAGATCGGACCAGAGCCAGTAGAAGGCGACGCCGAACACCAGCAGCAACATGATGCGGGTCAGGCGCAGGGACTGCTGGCTGACCTCTTCCAGATCCATGGGCTGCTCTTCGATGGCCTCGCCCCCTTCCGCATCTTCCGAAGGCTTGTGCTCGCGCTTGGCGACGGCGCGGCGGTAGGCCAGACGGCGGGCCGCCAGCTCCAGACCACGCAGGGCGGTGCGATAGACCAGGCTCCAGATGATGATGAGGTAGAAGGATTCGATCAGGCGACCGGTCAGCTTCAGGGCCGTGTAGTAGTAGCCGAGCGCCGCCAGCACCATCAGGGCCACAGGCGCCAGCGCCAGGGCGACCGCCGTCATGGTCTGCAGCATGCTGGCCTCGCCCTTGATGCGGGCACGGGAGATGGGCAGCACCAGGTAGGCGGTCAGACCCAGCAGCAGCATGGTCAGCGCCTGGCCGATGACGTCATTGCCAAGGGAAGAGGGCTCTACCACCGCCTTGGTCGACAGCATGATGAGGGGCAGCAGGGGCAGCCAGAGGTAACGCATGCTGGTGCGCTTGGCCTGCAGCTCGTCCCGCGGGATGCGGAAGTGGCTCTCGCCTATGCCGCCGGGGCGCATCACCGACAGGTAGACGCTGAACACCAGGTAGCCCAGTGCCAGGTTCAGGGTGATCTGGAAGATGAGGCGCGGGCTCAGCAGGCCGCAATAGGCCAGCAGCAGGCCGGCGGCCAGGATGAAGAGGGTACCCGGCAGGCGCTGCAACACGGTGTAGAGCAGGGCGCGCGGGGTGTGCCACTGGCTGTCCTGACGGAAGCGGCCGAGATCCTTGGCGATCTTCTGCTGACGCTTGACCAGGGTCGGGCGTTTCCACAGCAGCAGGCCACCCACCAGCAGCAGCGGGAAGGCGAGCAGGGAGACCGCCAGCAGCATATCGCCCCAGCCTTGCCAATCCGGCTTGAGCACCCAGTCGGAGACCTGCTTGTAGGCATGACCCGGCCAGTTGATGAACCACTTGCCATCGATGGGCTTGTTGCTGCTGACCCAGAAGATGTGCTGTTGCAGGGTGAATTCGATGGAGGCATAGATGCGCGTCAGCTGCTGCTGGGTGAGCTGCAGGCTGATGGCGTTGGTCAGCTGGGCATCCATCTGGCGGTTGAGCTGATCCAGCAGGCTGATGCGGGTGTCGATCAGCTTGACCAGGTTCGCCTTGTCCTCTTCGCTGACGGTCTCCCTGCTGTTGGCGATCAGGTTGTCCAGATACTGGCCCTTCTGGAACAGCTGATCCCGTTGCTGGCTCAGTTCAAACTGGGCCAGGTGCAGGTCGGCTATCTGCTCTTCCAGGTTCTTCACCAGGGTGGACGGGGCGGCCTCCAGCTGCTGGTAGAGCTGATAGAGGATGCGGGAGAGCAGCAGGTTGCCCTTGAGCATCTGCACCTGTTCGTTCAGGTTGCGCTCGGTCTGGGTGCCGCGCTCCAGCCAGCTCTTGGCCTGCAGGTTTTTCTGTGCGAGCAGGTTGAGGTTGGTGGTGGCGCTGATGAGCTGCTGGCTGAGCTGGTGGTTGATCTCCTGCTCTTTTTGCACCAGCGGATTGTCCTGGGTGGCGACCAGCTCGCCGGTCTGCTCGGCGGCCTTCTCGGTGTCGCCGAGGCGCTTGGCGCTGCTCTGCTCCTGCAGGGCCTGCAGTTTTTGCTCTTCATGGGCGAGGCGCGCACTCTGGTAGTCGCGCTGCTTGACCGCCAGATCCTGCATGCTGGTGCGGTTGTCCAGATCCTTTTGCAGGTTGGCCAGTTGCAGGTCCAGCAACGCCAGCTCGGTATTGAGCTTCATCTTCTCGGCGCTGCTCACGCCGTCCCCGGAGTTCAGGCGAGTGCGGATCTCCTGGCTGCGTTGATAGGCGCGGCTCATGTTGGCCTGGGCCCGCTCCGGCAGGGTCTGCAGGCTGGTGATCTGGCTGCCTATGGTGCCGAGGGCCTCCTGGGCATCCTGCATGTTGGCCAGCACTTCCGGCTGACGGCTCTCCAGCTCCGCCAGGCTCATGCTGGCGTATTCACTCTTGAGCTGCTCAGGACCCTTGTCCTGGGTCAGGGAGTCTATCTTGGCGCCTATCTCTTTCATTTCGCCGGGCAGGGAGCGTACCCGCTGTGTCAGCGCCTTGGCCTTGGCCTGCTCCTTCTCGATGCTGTCGAGCAGGGCTAAGGTATCGGTCAGCAACTTCTGATCCGCCTGCTGGCTGACCGTCAGGGTCTCTGACTTGCCGAGGGCATCGAGCGCCCGCTGTACCGTGGCGCGCTGGGGCAGATCCTGCGCCATGGCTTGGGGGGCGCAGAGGCTGATGAGTAAACAGAGCAGCGGCAACAGGATGGCCGAGGCTCTTCTGAACTGTATTGAGGGCATAAAACGTCCGGGTGATTATGCGAAATTCGGGAGGTTTCCCACTGGGGGGAAATCCGCGTGGATTCTAGCACCGGCGCACGAGAGGCAGCAGGGGGGAGAGATAAAAAAAACGGCGCCCCAGGGCGCCGTTTTATCGGTTCAAGACTGATTAGAGTACGTGAACGGAGGCGGTGTTGGTGGTACCGCTCGGTACCAGGGCACCGGAGACCATGACGACCACGTCACCCTTCAGGCCCATGCCGCTTTGCAGTGCCGCTTCTTTGCCGATGCGATAGAAATCGTCGGTAGAAGCGATGCTGTCAACCACGTGAGCAACCACACCCTTGGTCAGGACCAGCTGGGCAGCAGTTTTCTTGTTGGTGGTGATGGCCAGGATCCAGGCTTTCGGGAAGTACTTGCGAATGGCCTTGGCAGACTTGCCGCCTTCGGTGGCAACCACGATCAGCGGGGCATCCAGCTTCTCGGAGGTCTCGACGGCGCCTTTACAGACGGCTTCGGTGATGCGCAGCTTGTTGCTGTCGTTGGCAGCAGACAGGTTGGACGGCATCACGGCGTCGGTACGCTCGCAGATGGTGGCCATGATGGTCACGGCTTCCAGCGGGTACTTGCCCTTGGCGGATTCGCCGGACAGCATGACGGCGTCGGTACCATCCAGGATGGCGTTTGCCACGTCACCTGCTTCGGCGCGGGTCGGACGCGGGTTCTTGATCATGGAATCCAGCATCTGGGTGGCGGTGATGACCACTTTACGTGCCTTGTTGCACTTGGTGATGATCATCTTCTGGGCGAAGATCACTTCTTCAACCGGAATTTCCACACCCATGTCGCCACGAGCAACCATGATGCCGTCGGAGACAGCCAGGATGTCGTCGAAGTTGTCCAGGCCTTCCTGGTTTTCGATCTTGGAGATGATCTGGATGTTCTCGCCACCGTGGGCCTTCAGGTGCTCACGGATTTCCAGCACGTCTTCTTTCTTGCGGATGAAGGAGGCGGCAACGAAGTCCACGCCCTGCTCGCAACCGAAGATGAGGTCACGCTTGTCTTTCTCGGCCAGGGCCGGCAGCTTGATGGAGACGCCCGGCAGGTTGACGCCCTTGTTCTCGCCCAGATCACCGTTGTTCAGCACCTTGCAGATGACTTCACGCTCGGTGATTTCGATGACGTCCAGACCGATCAGGCCGTCATCCACCAGGATGCGGTTGCCGACGCGCAGGTCGTTGGCGAAGCCGGCGTAGGTCACGGCGACTTTGTCCTTGTTGCCAACCACTGTCTGGTCGGTGGTGAAGGTGAAGGTCTGGCCGGCGACCAGAGAGACATCGTTGCCACCTTCCAGCTTCATGGTACGGATTTCCGGACCCTTGGTATCCAGCAGGATAGCTGCGTGCTTGCCGGTCTCGGCCATCACTTCACGCAGGTTGCGGATACGGGTGCCGTGCTCTTCGTAATCACCGTGAGAGAAGTTCAGGCGCATGACGTTCATGCCGGCGTCGAGCATCTTGCCGAGCATTTCTTTGGATTCGGTCTTGGGACCTATGGTGCAGACGATTTTGGTCTTTTTCATGTCAGTCTTCATGGTTAAGGAGTTTCCGCCGTGCAATATACACCAGTTTTTGGATACTTTTTATGATCCAGAAACAACGTTTTGAGCTAAAAACGCCTCAATTTGAAAGATAACGTTTTCGCTCACAGCTGATTTTAGGGGCTAAAATAATTGATTTTCCGCGAGTGAGGCCATTTGGTTCCCATTTCTCGCCCCCTCGATGGCCTGCTCCCATGTAGTTAAATGACCAACAAGGGATGAGACCGCCAGCGAGGGAACCTGGGCCCCTTTCCCCCTCTGGCCGTCACCCAGTGTAGTCATTGGGCCGCCACAACGCAGGAGAGGCGTCAGCGTCCGACCAGGCGCGTCGCCCACGCAGGCGGCGCGCCTGTTGCGCAGGCTTAGCCGAAGAACCAGTAACCGCGGTTGATGAGACGGGTCAGCAGTTGCAGGAAGCCGGCCTGATCGGCGAGCTCCACCATGTCGGCCTGGGTGATGATGTCCTTGTCGCACAAGAGGGAGATGGCGGCGGCGTCCTCGCTTGGCAGGGTCCAGGCCTCGCCGTCGATGTAGCAGCTACGGCTCTCGCCGCTGAACCAGACAGAGCGCAGCCCCGGCACCTTGATGGCGGGCTCGCCCTGGGTCAGCAGATCGGCCACTTCCTCGGCGCTGTAGTCAGGCTCCATGGGGCTCACGTCCAGATCGTGCTTGGCCTCGGAGATCATGGTGCCGAACCACTCCTTGAACAGGGTCTCGTCATCCAGGGCCTGTTGCATCAGCTCCCGCAGGCGGTGCAGCTCATGGGGCTGGATCTCGCCGTGACGGGCGCGGGGCTTGAGATCCGCATCGCCGTAACGCTCGGTGCGCAGATCGTTGTCGATCAGGTGATCGGCAAAGGACGAGATAAGCGCCTTTGCGTCCGGTGCGCGGAAGCCCACGGAGAAGTTCAGGGAGGGCTCGATGGCGTAGCCCTCGTGAGGGAATCCAGGCGGAATGTAGAGGATGTCGCCCGGCTCCATGATGACGTCGATGATCGCCTCGAACGGCTCGCAGTGCAGCAGGGCGGCGTGGGCGGCAAACTCGTTGAGTGGATTGGCATCGCCGACCCGCCAGTGACGCTTGCCCTGGCCCTGGGTGATGAAGACATCGTAGTTGTCGATGTGGGGACCGACGCCGCCGTGAGGGGTGGAGAAGCTCACCATCACATCGTCAAAGCGCCAGCCCGGGATGAACTGGAACGGCAGCGCCAGCTCGTGCACCTCGGGGGCCCAGTGGTTGCAGGCCTGCACCAGCACTGTCCAGTTCTCTTCCCCCAGGTGGTCGTATGACTCGAAGGGGCCGTGGGCAGCTTCCCACTTGCCGTCGAAACGGGTCACCAGGCGGGATTCGATGACCTCCTCCATGGCCAGGCCCGCCAGCTCGTCCGGGCTGATGGGATCCTGAAAGTCTTTGAAGCCGCCCTTGATAAGGAGCGGGCGCTTCTGCCAATGATGTTCGAGGAAGTGGGCAATATCCAGATTGAGTTCGTACATGGTGCTTCTCGTATCTTGTGAGAGATCTTGCCCAAACTTGGCTTGGGCAAGGGCTCTGAAATGGCCCGATAGCCTATGACGCTATCGAATGGGCCAAAATCAACGGGGGCCCTGCCGTCATGACAGAGCCCCCGCCGGTTCGGTTTAGCCGCTTACTTCAGCAGATCGACCAGGCGCTGGGCCTGACCGAGGTAGTTGGCCGGGGTCAGCTTCTTCAGTTCGACCTTGACGGCCTCGGGCAGTTCCAGGGTGTCGATGAAGGTGCGCATCCCTTCGGCATCCACGCGGCGGCCGCGGGTCAACTCTTTGAGCTTCTCGTAGGGCTTCTCGATGCCGTAGCGGCGCATCACTGTCTGGATGGGCTCGGCCAGCACTTCCCAGTTGGCGTCCAGATCGGCGGCCATGGCATCCGCGTTGGCTTCCAGCTTGGAGATGCCCTTGAGGGTCGCCTGATAGGCGATAAGCGAATAACCCACGGCCACACCCAGGTTGCGCAGCACTGTACTGTCGGTCAGATCACGCTGCCAGCGGGAGATGGGCAGTTTGCTCGCCAGGTGCTGGAAAACGGCGTTGGCCAGCCCCAGGTTGCCTTCGGAGTTCTCGAAGTCGATGGGGTTGACCTTGTGGGGCATGGTGGAGGAGCCGATCTCGCCCGCGATAGTGCGTTGCTTGAAGTGACCCAGGGAGATGTAGCCCCACACGTCCCTGTCGAAGTCGATCAGGATGGTGTTGAAGCGGGCCATGGCGTCGAACAGCTCGGCGATGTAGTCGTGGGGCTCGATCTGGGTGGTGTAGGGGTTCCAGGTCAGGCCCAAGGAGGTCACGAACTCCTCGGAGAACTGGTGCCAGTCCACTTCCGGGTAAGCGCTCACGTGGGCGTTGTAGTTGCCCACGGCGCCGTTGATCTTGCCGAGGATCTCCACCGCCATGATCTGCTTGTACTGGCGCTCCAGGCGATAGGCGACGTTGGCCATCTCCTTGCCCATGGTGCTCGGGGTAGCGGGCTGGCCGTGGGTGCGCGACAGCAGCGGCATGTCGCGGTACTCATGGGCCAGGCGCTTGAGCTCGCTGATAAGTTTCTCGCAATAAGGCTTGATGACCTGGTCGCGGGCGGTTTTCAGCATCAGGCCGTGGGAGTTGTTGTTGATGTCTTCCGAGGTGCAGGCGAAGTGGATGAATTCGCTGACGGCGGCCAGCTCAGGGTTCACTTCCACCTTCTCTTTCAGGAAGTACTCCACCGCTTTCACATCATGGTTGGTGGTGCGCTCTATCTGCTTGATGCGCGCGGCGTCCGCTTCGTTGAAGTTCAGGACTATGCCGTCCAGCACGGCATTGGCGGCCGCACTCAGGGCAGGGACTTCCGGGATCCCGGCGTGGCTGGCCAGTTTTTGCAACCAGCGCACCTCGACTTCGACGCGAAAACGCAGCAGACCGAATTCGGAGAAGATGGGACGCAGGGCATCGGCCTTGTCGCCATAACGACCGTCAATCGGGGAAACAGCAGTCAGCGCGGACAGCTCCATGGGGTGAACTCCTGATGTGTGTGGGGGGTTAGAAACTCAAAAACGTTTGGCCAGTTCCACCATCTTCTTGCGAGCGAAGATGATCTGGGTACGGCTGCCGCCAAGCTGGCGCCACAGCACGGCGGCACGGATGCCCGCCAGCAGCAGGGCGCGCACCTTGTGCTGCACCAGGGGCTGCTGCAGGAACAGCGGGGTGCCCGCTACCTGGATGCGCGGCCCTATGGGGCTGATGAGATCGCTGTAGATGCTCGCCATGTTGGCCAGGATCTGCTCGTCGAGCAGATCGAAATGCTGTTGCTGGCGGCCGATCTGTCCGATCCGCTCCCCCAGCATGTTGAGAATGTCCTTGCGCTTGGCCAGCTTGCGCTCCAGCGCAATCAGGCTCACCACGTAGCGGGTCAGCTCGGCGTTCTTCTGGCTGCCGTCGGCCCCCAGCTGCTCCACCAGGGCGCGGTAGCCGTCGCGGATGGCGAGGTGGCTGCCGAACACTTCCAGGGGCTGCTTGGGATTGGTCACCAGCACGCTTTGCAGGCTCTCGCGCAGGGAGGCCTCGTCGCAGTTGCCGTCACGGGCCACTTTTTGCACCAGATAGGCCGCCTGGCAGATGCCGGCGAAAGCCATGGTTCTGTCTTGGAATTTGTCGCTCACGTCTGCTGCCTTCTGTTAAGGATTCAAACCGGATGGCTGAAACGCTGTTCTATGATGCCGCCGCCCAGGCAGACTTCCCCGTCATAGAAGACGGCGGACTGACCCGGGGTCACCGCAGCCTGTTTCTCGTCGAAGATGACCCTGATGGTCTCATCATCGATGGGCTGGATGAGGCAGGGGATGTCCTGCTGGCGGTAACGGGTCTTGACGGTGCAGCGTAGCGGCGCCCGGATCGGGGTGCGATCCACCCAGTGCAATTGGCTGGCGATCAGGCCATCGGAGTAGAGGCGGGGATGCTCCCCTTGCGCCACCACTAGCGTGTTGCGCTCCACCTCTTTGTCCACCACGTACCAGGCCTCTTCGGTCGCATCCTTCATGCCGCCGATGCCGAGCCCCTTGCGCTGGCCCAGGGTGTGATACATCAAGCCCTGGTGCGTGCCTATCACCTTGCCATCCACGGTTTCGATGGGGCCGGGCTGGGCGGGCAGGAACTTGGCCAGGAAGTCCTTGAACTTGCGCTCACCGATAAAGCAGATACCGGTGGAGTCCTTCTTCTTGGCGGTGATGAGCTCGAGCTGCTCGGCGATGCGGCGCACCTCCGGCTTCTCCAGATCCCCGACCGGGAACAGGCTTTGACCCACCTGGGCTTCGCTCAGGGTGTAGAGGAAGTAGCTCTGGTCCTTGTTGTTGTCGAGACCGCGCAGCAGGCGCGGGCGGCCTGTGCTGTCGTCACGGCGCACATAGTGGCCGGTGGCGATGTAGGTGGCACCCAGCTCTTCGGCGGCAAACTCGAGGAACGCCTTGAACTTGATCTCCTTGTTGCACAGGATATCCGGGTTCGGCGTGCGCCCCGCCTTGTACTCTTCCAGGAAGTGCTCGAACACGTTGTCCCAGTACTCGGCGGCGAAGTTGATGGTGTGCAGCTTCATGCCCAGCTTGTCGCAGACGGCCTTGGCATCAGCCAAATCCTGGGAGGCGGAGCAGTACTCGTCCGTGTCGTCTTCTTCCCAGTTCTTCATGAACAAGCCTTCGACCTGATAACCCTGCTGCTGGAGCAGGTAGGCCGAGACGGAAGAATCCACGCCGCCGGACATGCCGACGATCACCTTGATTTGGCTGTTGTCTGTCATTAGTCGAAGTTACCAGTTCGTTTAAACGGGGCGTATTCTACCAGAGTTTTGCGCCCCCGGTCACATCTCCCTGCCGTCGTTCCCCTCGGGAGCCCGGCGACGGGAAATCGTTTTTCTGTTTGTCGGCACCATGATGAAATAAATGGTGCCAAATGATCCTAAATGGCCTGTTCAGGAGCTGTCACGAGAGGTCGGAAGCTCGGTAAAGAGCAGCGCAGGAACCGGAGTGTGTAAATACACATGAGCTTTCCTGATTACAAACAAGCGAGCAGCACATGAGCCTTGATCACGGCCTCGCAGTAAGATCGTGGACAGGCTTCAAATAAAGGCCTTGAGCGCCGACAGGGGCAGGCGAGTGCCCCCCAGATAATCCTGGATGCACTGCCACACCAGAGGGCTGCGCAGGGCCGGTTTGCACTCGGCTATCTCCTCCAGGGTGAGCCAGTGGCAGGCCAGCACATCGCCGTCAGGATCCTCTGGATGGTGCTGACCCGGCGCCTTTTCAAGGTCGAAGATGACGGCGGTGCGCACAAAGGTGGACTCGCTGTCCGCCGGTTTGAACAGATAGACCCCGAGCCAGGCGCTGGGTGCGGCAGTCAGCCCCGTCTCCTCTTTCAGTTCGCGGCAGGCCGCCTCAATCAGGTTTTCCCCCGGCTCCACGTGGCCGGCGGGCTGGTTGAAGCGGCGCTGCCCCTTGATCTCCTCTTCCACCAGCAGGAAGCGACCCTGCCAGTGCACCAGGGCGGCCACCGTCAGGCGGGCGGGCAGGGGTGGGTGTTCGATCATGATGACTCCTTGTCGCCGGGATGATGGGCGGGTCGGCGGGCCGTGCCCCGGCCGCTGCTGCGGGGTTTGTTCTCGCCCGCCGTGGGTGATCCGGGTTTGCCCGTGCCGCGCTGCTTGTCCCGTTGCTGGGACTGGCTCGCCCGGCGCGGGGCTTCGCCTGCCGGTTTGGCTGCGCTGCCACTCGCTCGGGGTGATGACGGCTGGCGCCTGGCCGGTGCCAGCTCGGGGGCGGGCAGGCTGCGGCTCTGGCCGGGTGCCAGCCCGTCTTCTTGCCAGTTACCCAAGGTCCAGTCGCCTATGGCGTAGCGGATGAGGCGCAAGGTGGGGTGGCCGATATGGGCCGTCATGCGCCGCACCTGACGATTGCGCCCCTCGATGATTTTGATCTCGAGCCAGCTGGTGGGGATCTCCTTGCGCATCCGTATGGGCGGGTTGCGCGGCCACACGGCAGGTTCATCCATAATGCGCGCGCCGGCGGGCAGGGTTATGCCGTCGTTGAGCTCCACCCCGGCGCGCAAGCTGGCCAGCGCCGCCTCGCTCGGCACCCCTTCCACCTGCACCCAATAGGTCTTGGGGGTCTTCTCCCCCGGCTGGGTGAGGCGCGCCTGCAGCTTGCCGTCGTTGGTGAGCAGCAAGAGCCCCTCGCTGTCGCGGTCGAGCCGCCCTGCGGCATAGATGCCGGGCTCTTTGATGTAATCCTTGAGGGTTTCGCGCCCCGCCTCGTCGGTGAACTGGCAGAGCACCATGTAGGGCTTGTTCAGCAGCAAGAGCTTGCGATCTGCCGGTGCCACCTCTGGTTTTTGCCCCGCCACTCTAGCGTCGCCCGCCTGCCGGGTACCGGCCCGTGAGCGGGCAGGGCCGGGCTTGTGGGCCTCATCCTGTGTGGGGCGGCCAGCGGCGCTGGTGCGGCCGGAGAGGGAGAGGCGGGGACGGGCAGGTTTCATCGCATGCATACCAAAAACAGGGGATGCCGGAGTGTATCACGGAGGCGCCCGCCTTGGGTCATAGGGGCATAGAGGGAAAGGGTTCGACAGACCCCCTCCCTGCCTCCCCTTTGCAGGGAGAGGGGGCTGGGAGATTCAGCTCAGCAGGCTGTCGATGACGATGGCCTGGCGGGCGGGGGCCGAGCTTGCGTGCAGCAGCGCCGTGCTGACCACCTCGTCCATCAGGGCGCGGGCCAGCCGGGTGAGGGGGCGCAACTGCTCGGGGGCCAGAGCGGCCGGAATGGCCAGCAATATGATGGTCTGCACAGGCCCGAGTGCCGATCCCCAGTCGATGGGCTCATCGCAGCCAAGCAGCGAGAGGGCGGGTTTGGTGATGGCGGGGCAGATCACGTGGGGCATGGCCAGCCCTGGCCGGATGATGGTGGCGGCGAGTTGTTCCCGCGCTGCTATGGCCTGCTCCAGCGTGGCTCTGTCACGCACCCGCTCCCCTGGCAGCAGATTCACCAGGACCTGCAACGCCAGCGCCTTGTCGAGGGGCGCCGAGCTGTGGCCGAGTTGGGCGAGGGAAAAGCCGTAGTCGGGCAGGGCGGCGGCGAGACGCTGCTCGGCCCGGGCCGAGGTGGCAGGGCGCCCCAGCGGCTGGCCCAGCTCCACGCACCAGCAGGTGAAGGCCATGTGGGCCAGCTCCGCATCCAGCCCTTCGATGAGCAGCTGGCAGAGATCCCCGGGCTGGGTGGCCAGGGTGAGCAGGGCGAGCTGGCTGCTCGCCTCTGCCCGCTGGCGACGGCTGATGTTGATGAAGAGGATCTGGGATTTGAACAGCCCGGCCAGTCGACAGAGCTGCTTGGCCTGGGTGATGGTCAAGCCCTGGTGGCAGCAGAAGGTGAGCTCGCGGCGGAGCATTCAGGCGCCGGGGGTGGCGGCTTTGAGCACGGCGGCGGCGTCCAGCAGCACGGACTCAAGGGATACCTGGCGCACGGCGCAGCCGAGGAAGCGCTCCTTCTGCTCTATCTCGATGTCGGAGGCGATCAGCACCAGATCCGCGCTGGCGATGTCCCGGGCGGTCAGCACGTTCTCCAGTCCCATGGCGCCCTGGGTCTCCACCTTGATCTTCAGTCCCAGCTTGTCGGCGGCGTTTTGCAGCGCCTCGGCGGCCATGTAGGTGTGGGCTATGCCGGTGGGGCAGGCGGTGACGGCGAGGATCTTCATGGGCTCTCTAGGTAAGTGGGGATGGGGCCACAAGATAGCGCCAAGCGAGCGGGTTTGCCAAAGGTGCGGGGTGAAAGTGGGATCTTGGCCGCCCTGTGGTGCCTGCGTGCACAGAGGATGGCAAGGGTGTGGATTCATATGTTTCTGATGGGGGCGACAATAAAAAACCGGCCCCACCAGAAGGCGGGGCCGGTTGTATTCAGTTAACGCGGGTTCAGGCGGACTGGGTGGCCAGTTCGGCGGCTTTCAATTCGCGCTTGATACGGCGGATCTTGCGCTCCTCGGCGACGGCCACGCAGGCCATCAGCACCAGGCAAGCGGCGGCGGCCATGTCCAGCGCCGCGAAGGTGCCGGTCCAGCCGGTCAGGCCGAAGATGGGGGTGCCGTCGGCGATCATGCCCAGACCCAGCTTGGCGAAGCTGTCACCGATGAGGTAGGCGAAGGTGCCCTTGACCCCGTCGGCCACGCTGATGCCCTGCTTGGGCACGAAGCCCACGGCGGCCACGCCGATCAGCAGTTGCGGCCCGAACACCAGGAAGCCCAGCAGGAAGAGGGAGCCCAGGAACATGAACTGGGTGGTGGCGTGCTGGTAGAGCCCCAGGGTGGCGATGATGAGCGCCAGTGCCACGCAGGCCACCAGACCACGGCGACCGTTCGCCAGATCCGAGAGGTAGCCCCACATCAGGGTGCCGACCAGGGCGCCCACTTCGAAGAAGGTGAAGCCCTGGATGGCGACTTCCTTGGAGAAGCCGAGCTCCTGGTGGGCATAGACGGTGGACCACTGGTCGATGCCGATGCGCACCACGTAGAGGAAGATGTTGGCGAAGCAGAGCAGCCAGATCACCTTGTTCATCAGCACGTACTTCACGAAGATCTGACCCTTGGTCAACTTCTGCTCTTCGGTGGCTATGTCCTCTTCGCTCGCGACTTCGTCAAACAGCTCTTCCACCTTGCCCAGACCATAGGCTTCCGGCGAGTCGCTGCCAAAACGCAGGCCGACGAAGCCGACGATGAGGGCGATGATGGAGGGGAAGATAAACATGCCGAGCACGTTGCCATCGAACAGGTAGTTGGCACCGAACAGCGCCACACCGGCCGCACCGGCGCCGCCCACGTTGTGGGAGAGGTTCCACATGCCGAGGTAGGTGCCGCGTTTGTTGCGGGGGGTCCACTTGGTGATGGTGGAGTAGCTGCAAGAGCCACCACAGCTCTGGAAGAAGCCGCTCAGGGCATAGAAGAAGATCATGAAGTAGAGGCTAAATCCGGTCCCCCCCATGCTGGCACTGAAGCCCAGCATGCAGAGGGCGGAGAGGATCAGCATCAGCGGCAGGAACTGCTTGGTGTTCTTGCCGTCGGCATAGTAGGAGACGACCGTCTTGCCCACCCCGTAGGTGATGGAGAAGCCGAGGCCTATCATGCCAAGCTCGGTCATGGAGAGACCGTACTCCTGGATCATGTCGTTCTGGGCGATGTTGAAGTTCTTGCGGATCAGATACATGGTCAGATAGCCAATGAATACAACCAGATAAGATTGCATGAATGGCTTGAACCAGAGCTTGCGCCGGGCTTCGACCGGCAGGTCCAGGGTGGGGATCCGGACCTGTTCGAGCAGTTTAAACATCTTCGTTCATCCTCTGCGAGATAGACGCTATTCCCGCCGCGTTCCTCATTTGTGTATTGAACTCGTTCAATCTGTTATGGGAGGTCACGCCACGGGAAGGGCGACAGGAAGAGGGCGAACTGCAGAGCGCTCCCCTGTCGATTGAACCCATGCCCGAACGCACCATGGCGTGCCGGGTAACTACATCAGGTAGGTCGACTGTAAAGAGGCGGGCTGTGGATGGCGTGAGAGCCATGCCTAGGGGGATTAAGAAAATTTCCTAGTTTGGCGGCTTGTGGCCGTGAAGCGTGAAGGGGATCACAGAGTTTGCTCAAGAGCCCGAGAGCCTGGATGGGGGCGCCGCCGCAGGGGCAGGCGCCGTCAGGCTCGCAAAAAGGGGGCGTGCAAAAACAAGTAGGCCACCCGGGGGTGGCCTACTGTCATCTCAAGTGCCTGTGGTGGACAAGGTTCATGCCGCCTTGGCCAGCGCCACCTGGTCGGTTTTCTTCACCCGCAGTTTTTTCAGGGCAACCGCCACCACGCCGGTGACTATGGCGCCACAGATCATGCAGAGCAGCGCCAGCAGCGGCTTGTTGACCGCACCCAGCAGGGCGACGATGGGGCCACCGTGGGCGACGCTGTTGGTGATGCCAAACAGGAAGGCCATCACGGCGGCTGTCATGCTGCCCAGCACGTTGGCGGGAATGACGGCGAGCGGGTCACGGGCGGCGAACGGAATGGCGCCCTCCGAAATCCCCACCAGACCCATGGCACCGGCGGCCTTGCCCGCCTCGATTTCGGAGGCATCGAAGATCCCGAGCTTGCGGCCGAGCACGGTAGCGAGCGACATGCCGAGCGGCGCCGCCGGGATGGCGCAGGCCATGGCCCCCATGAACTGGGTCTGGCCCGAGGCAATCATGCCGACTGAGAACAGGAAGGCCACCTTGTTGACCGGGCCACCCATGTCGAAGCCAGCCATGCCCCCGAGCACTATGCCCAGCAGCACCAGGCTGCCACCGCTCATGGAGAGCAGCATGGCGTTCAGGCCGGTCATCATGTCGGCGATGGGCGCACCAATGATGAAGATGAAGACGGCAGCGATAAAGAGCGACCCGACGATGGGGGCGATCAGGATCGGCACCAGCGGCTGCACCATCTTGTGGTAGTGACGGGTGGCAATCCAGCGCACCAGATAACCGACCAGCAGGCCCGCTATGATGGCACCGATAAAGCCGGTACCGGCGTCGGCACCGTAGAAGCTGCCGTTGTTGGCTATCCAGCCGCCGATAAAGCCCGGCGCCAGGGCGGGGCGATCACCTATGGCGTAGGCGATGTAGCCCGCCAGTATGGGGATCATCAGGGTGAAGGCGGCCACGCCCACGTTGAGGATCTGGTTCCACATGCTCCCTGCAGGGATCTGCATGCCGCTCGGGGTCGGATCCCCGCCGATGGCGAGCGCCAGCGCAATCAGCAGGCCCCCGGTGACGACAAAGGGGATCATATGGGAGACGCCGTTCATCAGGTAACGGTAGAGATCCGAGCTGCCGCCCGCGCTCTTCTCCTCGCTCTTGCGCTCATCCTTGTCCGCCACATAGGCGGGGGCCTTGAGGGCCTGCTCGATCAATCCCTTGCCATCCTTGATGGGGGCTTTCACCCCGGTCTTGATGAGCGGCTTGCCGTTGAAGCGGGCCATGTCCACCTGCTTGTCACAAGCCACCACTATGGCGCTGGCGCGGGCAATCTCGGCCGCGGTCGGGCTGTTCTTGACGCCGATGGAACCATTGGTCTCCACCTTCACCTCGTAGCCCAATTCCTTGGCGGCACGCTCCAGGGATTCTGCCGCCAGATAGGTGTGGGCGATCCCGGCCGGGCAGCCGGTGACACCTATGATGAAGCCCTTGTCGGCGGCGGGGGCGGCTTGCTCCTCTCTCTTCTCAAGCAAGAGTGCCAGCGCGGCGGCCGGGCTCTTGGCCGCCAGCAGGGCGTCGATAAAGCCCTCTTCGATCAGCTTGGCGGAGAGCTCGGCCAGCACCTCGATATGGTGGTTGGCGCCGCCCGCCGGGGAGGCAATCATGAAGAACAGCCGAGAGGGCTTGCCATCCTCGGCGCCGTAATCGATGCCGCTGCGGCTGATGCCGATGGCCACCGCCGGAGTGCTCACCGCCGCGCTCTTGGCGTGGGGCAGAGCTACGCCTTCCTCGAAGCCGGTGTTGTCCAGCTCTTCCCGGGCCCACAAGTCCTTGATGAACTGCTGCTCGTCGCTGACCTTGCCTTGGGCGACCAGCAAGCGGGTCATCTCGCTGAAGACCTCCTCCTTGCGGCTGGCCTTTAAATCGAGCGCGATCAGTTGCTCGTTGATAAGGGTGGTGATCATGGCGTTCTCCCTGCTCCCTTGATGGAGCCTGTTGGCATGCCGTGCACACGGCATGCAGACAAAATTGACACGACTATTATCGCGTCGGGGCGCAAGCAACCCTATCGGACAAATGTGCGAATGACTGGATTTTTGTGCGGTAAAATCCCGAGTGTGAGCCGGATCCCAAAGCAAGGAGTTGGGCAGCAGCAGAGAATTTAATTGGTTTTTACATATAAAATCATGTTGTTAGCAGGAATTTCCTTGTGACCGTATTGCCGTGGCCCTACCAGTCTGGACGGGAGAGAGAAGCTTCTTCTGTAAATTTGTGAGGGTTTATGATGGGGCTAGATGTGAGCCAACGCACATAAATGGCTGTCATCAGGGGAGCTTGGGGGAGTGCAAGCTGGAGAAATGGGCTTGGCGAGCGGGATTTGTGGAGGCAACCTACGGAACCGTTATCTGGCGTGATGGCGCTGTATTCGCCAGCCAATTCCCGCCATAACGGCCGCGACACCGATCACGATCTGATAAAGGCGTCCCACCGCCCGCTAAAGCAAATCCATATGATAATCCTGCCGGATAAGTTCCGGGGTCAAGCCGAGTGGCGCCGTAATGGCCAGGCTGGATATGAATTTCACAAGCAATCTGGTTTAGTTATTGGGGGACGTCTGTATAGATTCATTCTTGTATAATTCAGTTAGCTCTATTGGCGCAAGTAAGGACATGCTTTAATTTGGATACTTTTCAGTTTGCTCTTTATAAATGAACATGAGGAGCCATTGAATTAAGCATCCACCTACTTCGCTAAAGGTTGCCGTGGCGTTCGAAAATTCAATATCCAAGATACGCCAATACCCGAATCAGCTTTGCTAGTCGAACCTACGGGCTTTATTATTTACGTGGCATCATCATCCATAGACCGCAGAGGGCGACACCCATGCCCAGCAATCGAGTGACTGAAAAGGCTTCTCGAAAAAACAACAATCCAATAGGTAAAAGCAAGAGTGTACCTGCCGCATTGGTCAGGAATGAAGATATTCCTAAATGACCACCGGCTCGATATAGCAACAAGAATCCAAGCTCAATCCCCAAAATTCCCAGCGCCACGCCCGCAACACTCCAGTTTAATATTTGGAAGCTGCGACTACCGTCATAAAAATAAATGCCAGGTAAACATAATAAAAGGGCGATGCCATAACTCAAGGACAGAGATAAAAATGGATTGACACCACTAGGAACAAATTTAATCGAAAGGTGGTATACGACCGAACCTACGATCGCAAGAATGACAGCTAAAACATACATCGTGAACTCCAGCTAAAAAATAAAAGCATGCTCAGTCTAGCGGATGCCACAGTTCATAGGTAGACTGCAAAAATGAATGGCAGATATAAGATTCCTTTATGACAAATGACTTTGATACCGCGCTGCTGCGCTCTTTCGTGAGTGTTGTACGATGTGGCAGCATTAACCGGGCCGCAATATTACAAGGGAAAACACAGCCAGCGCTTAGCCAGCAAATTCAGCGTTTAGAGCAGCAACTAGGCCATGCATTGCTGCTTCGCTCCAACAGAGGAATACGTTTAAGTACTGAGGGAGAGGCGTTATTACCTTATGCAGAACGCATTTTGAGTCTGACCGATCAACTGAGTCTAAAGCCTGCATCACAAGGTAAACTGCATTGCAGTATTGGTTTGGTTGAAGATCTTGTGAGTAATCACTTTACCCGCGTACTAGCAGACTTTGCTTGTGTGCATCCTGGATTAAGCTTGCGGGTTGAGGTTGCTAACAAGCAGTCACTATTTGCTGCGTTTGAACGTGGTGAGCTGGATGTGTTGGTCAGCATGCCGATAGTCAATGCACCAGCACCAATTCAGGAATTTAGTTTTCCACTTTATTGGTTTGCAGCGCATGGGTTCGAACATCAAGGTGAATCATTACCTTTAGTCATTTTCAGTCAACCCTGCTCATGGCGTAATCGTATATTAGAGGCATTGAATAGAGAAGGTATTCCTTGGCATATAGTATTTGAGAGCAGTAGCCTTGCAGCTTTACAGGCTGCTACAGAGGCTGGGCTGGGCGTCGTCGCTTTATTTTCTCAAACACCCCCAAAGCATAGCCAGAGATTGACCCAGCTCCCTGCACTCCCAAATATTACAATTGCAGTTTATCGCCAGCGGGGAGAGATGGATGGAACGGTTCAAGATTTAACCAATCTCTTTCTAAGAGAAATGCAGCATAATGTTGTAACGCCAAATGATGGTGAAGGACAGTAGAGCACTGAATAAAGGAGGTTCAGCCCGGTTTGTGCGATCAGGAAGCACTTCATGAGCAAGGTACCGTCGTTTCGATTACCGTCTCGTTGGATATATGGCTCATCTCGTATCCTGGGCTAAAAATCATGGGCTGGTGCTGAACGAAGTGAAGCCAAGGTTTACCGCGAAATGTATCGTTAATTCTGGTGTGCCAATCTCTTGCATCCACGTTTATTCCGCTCTGGCTGGCGCAATAATGCTCGCCTGTCGGGCTTAGCTACGCGCTGCGCCAACCTAAAAACCACGCTACCCCCTGTGACGACAGCTTCCAGTCTGCTGCGGTTAACCGGTGATATAACGGGACATGGCCGCTCGATTACCTTGTTGCGGCACAGGCAGCGCTCCCGAGGGAGAATGGTTGCAAGCGGGGCATAGCAAGCTGTGGTGGAAGGGGGTAAAACGGCCCTTTGCGAGAAACCGGTCGGTGATCAACAAATGAGTGAGAGTGCGGGTATATTTGTGCGGCAGCAGGCTGGCTATCGCCCCTTGCGGGGCAACAGGTACTCAATACTCGAGAAACTTCTCGCCGCAGCGCTCGCAGATCAGATGCCGCACATGGGTGGTCTGATAGGCCAGAGTCGAGCCGAATGCCCAGTTGGTGAGGGTGCTGGTGCGAAAGGCGTGCCAGAAGGCCTTGCGCGGGTCTTTGGGCATGATGTCCTGACTGTGATCGCGAGGGACCAGCACCACTATATGGCGGGTGCGCTCCCCGCACTTATCGCAGCGATGGATTTCGCTCTGCGCCTGCGGTTCGCTCTGTTTTTGCTGTTCACGCTGTGCTGTCATGATGCACTGGCTCCTGTTCTGGATGGCGCGCCCATCATATTCCTCTCCGCTTGGCTCTCCTACCCCCATGTGGTGTTGGTCCACTGAGTGAGGGAGACCCTTTCTTTGTCGGGGCAGGGGCGACCCGTTTTCACTGGCTAAAGCCTGCCGCATCACGCTGCGCCAATGCCCGCTCCACGTAGAGATAGCCGATGCCCATCACCTGCTGGGGGCGGTTGAGCTCGCCGAAACGCAACTGGGTCGCATTGACCGCATCGCTGCAGTCGAAGGGGTTGGCACCGGTCTGGCTGACGATGGTCTGCAACCAGGGTTCGCCGAAGTCGCAACTGCGGCCATACAGGTAGATGCGGTTGATGTTGAGGATATTGAGGAAGTTGTAGAGGCTCAGGCCAATGGCGCGGGCGCCCTCGTCCACCAGGGCGCGGATCATGGCATCCCCCTGATGGTAGAGCGCGAGCAACTGGGTCGTGTCGAGCTCCCCGCCCGCCGGCGCGGGGTTGTCGGCGCTGGCTTGCTGCTTGAGAAAGACCCTCGCCCGTTTCTTGATGGCAAACAGCGAGGCGACCGTCTCCAGGCAGCCGTAGCGGCCACAGGCACAGGCGCTGCCGTCCGGGTTGATGATGGTGTGACCTATCTGGCCGCTGCCAAACAGGGCGCCCCTGTAGATCTGGCCGTTGATGATGAAGGCGGAGCCGATGCCGTAGTCGACGTTGATGACGCAAAAATCCCCGCCACTCTCCCGGCCCTGCCACTTCTGGGCCAGCGCCAGCATGATGCAGTCGTTGTCCACCATCACCTCGCAGCCGAGGCGCTCCTCCAGCAGGTACTTGAGCTCGACCGGTGCGTGCCAGGGGGCCTGCGGCATGGTCTGGGAGACCCCGGTGGCCGGGTTGACCTGGCCGTGCACCGCCAGCGCCAGCCGGATCGCCAGCCCCTTGTGGCGGCGCTTGTGCTGGTAGTAGTGGGCTTCAATCAGGCGCAGCAGCTCCTCCGGGGTCTGCGGCGCTATCTTCTGGCCGCTGAACTCATCCAGCGGGGTGATCAGGTTGTCCACCAGTATGCTCTCCAGGCTGGTGGGGCTGATGTTGAGGCAGAGGATGGCCCCCTGGCCGCTGGCGATGCGGTAGCTGCCGCCGTTGATGCCGCGCAGGGAGAGGTTTTGCTCGCTGTGGCTGATGGCGCCATCGGCCACCAGTTCGTCGAGGATCTTGCTGACCGCCGGGATGGAGAGCTCGCAGTGGCGAGCCAGGGTGGACTTGCTCGCCTCCTTGAGCTGGTAGAGCAGCGCCAGCAGCACCTGCTTGTTGTGGTGGCGTACCTTCTGGTTGTTCAGGCCGACGATCATCTGTTCACTAAACTCCGCTTACTGTATTGCGTGATCTTTAAGCGAAAATCGCTGTCATCGCCATCTTAAACTGGCTTCATCGAAACGTTTACTAATAAATGTTGAATGAGGCGAGATTGATGAGAGCTGATGTAAGAGTCTGGGTAGAAGCCGTCACCCTGCCGACCTACGAGGTCGGTGCCGAAGATCCCAACCCCATGTTTCTCGAGAAGCGGGTCTATCAGGGCTCCTCGGGGGCCGTCTATCCCTATGGGGTGATCGACACCCTCACCGGTCAGAAGCAGATGAAGTCCTATCAGGCGGTCTGGCTGGAGAATGACTTTATCAAGGTGATGCTGCTGCCGGAATTGGGCGGGCGCATCCACCGCGCCTACGACAAGGTGATGCAGCGCGACTTTGTCTACTACAACGAGGTGATCAAGCCGGCGCTGGTGGGGCTGGTGGGGCCCTGGATCTCCGGCGGCATCGAGTTCAACTGGCCCCAGCACCACAGGCCCACCACCTTTATGCCGGTAGACTTCACCATCCAGGAGCACGAGGGCGGCGCCAAGACCGTCTGGCTCGGCGAGGTGGAGGCGATGCGCGGTCTGCAGGTGATGGCGGGCTTCACCCTCTACCCGGACAAGGCGCTGATCGAGATCACCGGCAAGGTGTTCAACGGCAACGACACCCCGCGTCACTTCCTCTGGTGGTCCAATCCGGCGGTGAAGGGGGGCGATGCCCACCAGAGCGTCTTCCCGCCCGATGTCACCGCCGTCTATGACCACGGCAAGCGCGACGTGAGCGCCTTCCCCATAGCCCGTGGCACCTACTACAAGGTGGATTACTCCGCCGGGGTCGATATCTCCCGTTACCGCAACATCCCGGTGCCCACCTCCTACATGGCGGACAAGTCTGACTACGACTTCGTCGGTGCCTACTGCCATGACGAGCGGGGCGGCCTGCTGCACGTGGCGGATCACCACGTCTCCCCAGGCAAGAAGCAGTGGAGCTGGGGCAACTGTGACTTCGGTCTGGCCTGGGATCGCAACCTGACCGACCACAACGGCCCCTATATAGAGCTGATGACAGGGGTCTACACCGACAACCAGCCCGACTTCACCTGGCTGGATGCGGGGGAGGAGAAGGTGTTCGTGCAGAACTTCCTGCCCTACAACACCCTGGGCACCCTGCAAAACGCCAACACCCGCGCCGCCATCAAGCTGGAGCGCACCGATGACGGCCTGCTGTGCGGCGCCTACGCGATCGCGCCGCTGTGCCACGCCCGCTTCGAGGTGAGTGACGAGGGCGGCGTGCTGTTCACCCAGACGCTGGAGTTGCAACCGGGCCAGGCCTGGCTTGAGCCGCAGGCCATCACCAGCGAGGGACGTTTGCAGGTGCGCCTGCTGGATGAGCAGGGCCAGCCGATCCTGAGTTATCTCGAGCATCAGCCCGCGGGCGAAGCCCTGCCGGATCCGGCCACGGCACCTGAGCCTGCCGTCAATCTCGACTCGGTCGACGAGCTCTACTTCATCGGCCAACATCTTGAGCAGTATCTGCACGCCAGCCGCTCCCCCTTTGATTACTACCTGCGGGCGCTGGAGCTCGACAGTGGCGACTATCGCTGCAACCTGTCGCTGGCGACCCTGGAGTACAACCGCGCCAACTATGAGCAGGCGCTGGTCTACGTCAATCAGGCGCTGACCCGGGCCCATCGGCTCAACAAGAACCCCCAGTGCGGCAAGGCCAGCCTGCTGCGGGCCCATATCGAGGAGCGCCAAGGCCAGCTGGACGCCGCCTTCGATGATTTTTACAAGGCGACCTGGAGCGGCAATTGCCGCGACGGCGGCTTCCTCGGGCTGGCCCGCATCGCCATGGTGCGCCGTGACCCATCGCAGGCGTTGCCCTTTGTCGAGAAGAGTCTCGCGGTCAACGGTACCCACTATGGTGCCATCGCCCTCAAGGGGCTGGCGCTGCTGGAGTGCGGTCAGCGGGAGGCGGCCCTTGCCTATATAGACGAGCAGCGAGTCCGTTATCCGCTCCACTATCAGCTGGCCTTACTGCGCTGGCTGGCGAGTGAACAGCCGACCGATCTCGAGGCGCTGCGAACCCTGTGCAACGGGCGCGGGGTGAACCTCTGTTTCCTCGCAAGTGACCTGCTGGCGCTGGGTCGCCCCGAGCTGGCGCAGCAACTGCTCTCGCTGCTGCCGGTGGAAGAGACCCTGCCGCTGCTGTTCCAGGCCAGTCTGTTGCCGGAAGGTGAGGCGCAGTATGCCCTGCTGCAACGGGCCGAGCAGGCCTTTGGCCGCAAGGTGCGCTTCCCCAATACCCTGGGGGAGGTGGCCATGCTGGCACAGTTGCCCCACAGCTGGTTTGCCAGCTATCTGCTGGGCTGCTTCCACTACAGCAAGCGCAACTACCCGCAGGCCATCGCCCTGTGGCAAGGGGTGTGCGAGCAGGCGCCCGGGTTTGCCCCTGCCTGGCGCAACCTTGGCATCTATCACTTCAACAAGAGCGGCGATCTGGCGGCGGCCGAGCAGTGCCTGAGTCGCGCCTTCGCCCTCAAGCCGGATGATGCCCGCCTCTTGTTTGAACTGGATCAGCTGCACAAGCGCG
Organism: Aeromonas sp. DSM 116730; assembly: GCF_046581335.1. Taxonomy (NCBI): domain Bacteria; kingdom Pseudomonadati; phylum Pseudomonadota; class Gammaproteobacteria; order Aeromonadales; family Aeromonadaceae; genus Aeromonas; species Aeromonas sp. DSM 116730. The sequence continues at coordinate 1,390,672 of NZ_CP144265.1, forward strand.
GCGCCATGGCACCCGCCGAGCGGCTGGCGCTGCTGGAGGCACACAGTGAGGTGGCCCTCAAGCGCGACGATCTGACTGCCGAACTGCTCAGCCTTTATCACATCACCGGCCAGCTGGATGCGGCGGCCGAGATCTTGCGGCTGCGTGAATTCCATCCCTGGGAGGGGGGCGAGGGCAAGGTGACAGGTCAGTACCTCATCAACCAGCAGCGCCGGGCGCTGGCACTGATGGCGCAAGGAGGTCACGAGCAGGCAATACCGCTGCTGCAACAGGCGCTGCACTACCCCCTCAATCTGGGGGAGGGGCGTCTGGTGGGGCAGACCGACAACGACATCCACTACCTGCTGGCGCTCTGCCATCTGGCCTGTGACAACCAGAGTCTGGCGGCCCAGTGCCTGCAACAGGCCTGCCTCGGTCAGGGGTCGCTGGGGGCCAGCCGCTACTACAACGATCAGCCGGTGGATTACCTCTTCTATCAGGGCATGGCGCTGGCGCGTCTCGGCCGGGTTGCGGAGGCGGAGCGTCTGTTTGAAGGCATGGTCGGCTGGGCCGAGCAGGCCATGGGCGAGCGGGTCGAGGCGGACTTCTTCGCCGTCTCCCTGCCCGATCTCATCGTGCTCGATGACGACCCCCAGCACAAACACCGCCAGCACTGCCTGCTGGTCAGGGCGCTCGGCCTCTTGGGGCTGGGTCAGCACTATGGCTGTGAACAGAGCTTGCGAGAGCTGCTCACCCTTAACCCGGCTCACGACAAGGGGCACCTCTTTGCCCTGATCTGCCGTGATCTTTCACTCAACTCATAACACTCATAACAAAAACCGGCGCTTCGCCACGGTGCGAAGCGCCCCAGTACCCTACAATCGACAAGATAGAGAGAGTGCGTCATGAAAAGTTCGCGAAATCAATTGGATACGGGTGGGCTCAATATGGGCTACATCTGGATCATCTGCCTGGTGGCCGCCTGCGGTGGCCTGCTGTTCGGCTACGACTGGGTGGTGATAGGCGGGGCCAAGCCCTTCTATGAGGCCTACTTCGCCATCACGGATCCGGCCCAGTCCGGCTGGGCCATGAGCTCGGCGCTGGTGGGCTGTGTGCTGGGGGCCGCCATCTCCGGCTGGACCGCCGATCGCTTCGGTCGCAAGAAGCCGCTGATCCTGGCCGCCGTCCTGTTCACCATCTCGGCCTGGGGCACGGCCGCTGCCGGCAACTTCGATCTGTTCGTGGTCTATCGCATCATAGGCGGCATAGGGATAGGTCTCGCGTCGGCGCTCTCCCCCATGTACATCGCCGAGATAAGCCCGGCCGACAAGCGGGGCAAGTTTGTGGCCATCAACCAGCTCACCATAGTCCTGGGGGTGCTGGCGGCCCAGCTGGTGAACCTGATGATCGCCGATCCGGTGGCGAGCAACGCCACCCAGGCCGACATTCTGGCGACCTGGAATGGCCAGTCCGGCTGGCGCTGGATGTTCGGTGCCGAACTGGTGCCCGCCCTGGCGTTTCTGGTGCTGATGTTCTTCGTGCCGGAGTCCCCGCGCTGGTTGGCCAAAGATGGTCAGTATGAGAAGGCCTCCCGCATGCTCGGCAAGATTGGCGGCGATGCCTATGCCAAGCAGACCCTGGCCGAGATCCGCCAGACCCTGGTGGGGGAGACCCACAAGGTGTCGCTGTCGGAGCTGGGCAAGCCCTCGGTGCGCCCCATCCTCATCATCGGCATCGTGCTGGCGGTCTTCCAGCAGTGGTGCGGCATCAACGTCATCTTCAACTACGCGCAGGAGATCTTCGCCTCCGCCGGCTTTGACATCAACAGCACCCTCAAATCCATCGTCGCCACCGGCCTTATCAACCTGCTGTTTACCCTGATCGCGCTGCCCATGGTGGACAAGATCGGCCGTCGCAAGCTGATGCTGATTGGCTCGGCGGGTCTCACCATCATCTACGGCATGATGGCGGCGGCCTATGCCAGCGGCGTGCTGGGACTGCCGGTGCTGCTGCTGGTGCTGACGGCCATCGCCATCTATGCCCTGACCCTGGCGCCGGTCACCTGGGTGCTGCTCTCGGAAATCTTCCCCAATCGGGTGCGGGGGCTGGCGATGTCGGCGGGCACCCTGGCGCTCTGGATTGCCTGCTTCGTGCTGACCTACACCTTCCCGCTGCTCAACGCTGGGCTGGGGGCCGCTGGCAGCTTCCTGCTCTACGGCCTCATCTGCTTCGCCGGCCTCATCTTCATCTACCGCAAGGTGCCCGAGACCAAGGGGGTCACCCTGGAAGCGCTGGAAGCCCAGCTGGCCCAGGGCAAGGTGGAGCTGACCCCGGCCAAGGTGAGCACGGCGGTATGACTGTATACACATTGGGTAACCCGCATCTTCGGATGCGGGTCTCTGCACAGGGGGCCTGCCTGCTGGGGCTGGAGGATGAACAAGGGCGCCCGCTGCTGCGAGACACAGACCCGGCGCAGCCCTGGCATCCCGGGCAGAGCGCCCTGTTTCCCATGCTGCCCCTGGCCAATCGGGTGGCCGGCAACCGGTTCGAACTGTGGGGAGAGGACTATTCGTTGCCCGAAAGCGAGCGCGATCCCGACTTCTTTTTGCATGGAGATGGCTGGCTACAGCCATGGCAGCCGGTGGCGTTGACCGGCAGTTCGGTGACCTTGCAGCTCACCAGCCAAAATGGCCCCTTTCACTATCTGGCGGAGATCGACTATCGGCTGCAGGGGGCAAGCCTGGTGGCGCGGATCAGCCTGACCCATCTGGGGGAGGTGCCCTGCCTCTATGGTGCAGGGTTTCACCCCTTCTTCTGGCGTGACGAGCAGACCCGCATCCGCTTTCTGGCGAGCGGCGTCTGGCAAGAGGGGCCGGATCATCTGCCGACTAGCTGGAGCAGCGAATTGCTGTCAAACCTCGACTTTCGCCAGTGGCAGCGGCCACAAGGGTGGCTCAACCACTGTTATGGCGGCTGGCGCGGTCAGGCGGAGATTGACCAACCTGCCCGCCAGCAGCGCCTGCTGGTTTCAAGCGAGTGCGCCTTCCTGATGCTCTATCAGCCCGACGAGGGGAGCGGCTTCGTCTGCCTGGAGCCCCAGAGTCACGCTGCCAATGCCCACCACCTGGCCGGTCACCCCGGTTTGCGGCTGCTCGACAGAGGGGATCGCATGAGCCTTGGCATGACCCTCAGCCTGCGCCCGGCTCCATGACTCCGGGCAGGCAATGACAGGGGCCCGAAAGGGCCTCATTCATTGGCGTATGCCGCGGTTCGGCGACGGATAAAGGGCGGCTGGTCAGGGACTTGGGGGCGGGTTGCCGGGTTTCATCGCGGTTTTCTTAACCCAGGCTGTCTGCGCCGTGGCTTTCGGTGGACGGTAAAATACCCCCTTGCTCTACTCCCCGTCAGGTTCAAACAGCCGCAGCGACAGGCGGCCCCGGCGCACGCTAAGCGCACCGGGCAAGGGATTGGTTTAGGGAGAAATGGGCATGGCAGTGGGCAAGTGGTTGATAGCAGGATTGGCAGCGCTGGCGCTGCTGGGGTGTGGTAGTGATGACGAGGAGGGCGCAACGGGGGAGGGTCCCACCCTCGCCTCGTTGCGGATTAGTCCGGAAGAGATCAGGGTGCCCGTCGGCGTCGAGCAGCAGTTTCAGGTACAGGCGACCTGGGATGATGGCGCCGTGCAGGATGTGACCGGGCATCCCGACCTTGTCTGGAGCAGCAGCGACACCGCCGTGGTCAGGGTGGATGAGCAGGGCCTCGCCACGGGGGTCGGTCCGGGCACGGCCACCCTGACCAGCACGGGCACAGTCAATGGTGAGTCTCATAGCGCCACCGCCAGGGTGGAGGTGATCGATGCCTATGTGACAGAGCTGCAACTGACCCCGGTCACGGCCAGGGTGCCGGTGGGATTGAACCAGCCCTTCGTGGCCATCGCCACCTTCTCCGACGGCCAGTCGCGAGACGTGACCAAGGCCGCAGGTCTGCAGTGGCGCAGCAGTGACGAGGGCAGCGCCCTGGTCAGCAACGAGGCCGGCAACAAGGGTCTTGCCACCGGGGTGGCGGTCGGGGAGCCGAACATTGAGGCCAGCGGCACTCTCAACGGCGTCTCCTTCCAGGCGTCGGCCCCGCTGACGGTGACGGATGCGGTGATCACCGGGCTGGACATCCATGCCCCCGAGGATCCGCTGCCCATGGGGTTGAGTGCGCAGTTGCACGCCTTCGCCACCCTGTCCGATGACAGTGATCCCATGGAGGTGACCGAGCATGATGCCTTGACCTGGCACAGCAGCGATCCGGCGGTGGCGAGCATCAGCGAGACCGGGCTGGTCACCGGGCTGACTCCGGGGAGTGCCACCATAGGGGTGAGCGGCATGATCAACGGTGTCTCCCTCGAGGCGACCGAGCCGCTCAGGGTGAGCTCGGCCGCCGTCATCGGGCTTGAGGTGCAGTCCATGGGGAGCGCCATTGCGGCTGGTCTGCAAACACAATATGTCGCCACGGCCTATCTCACCGATGGCACCTCGTTCGATGTCACCGACAACGCCCTCATTCAGTGGCAAAGCAATCAACCCGGGATAGCGAGCGTCAGCAACCAGGCGGGCAGCAAGGGGCTGGTGACGGGCCAGACGGTGGGAACTGCCACCATAATGGCGAGCGGCACCCTGGATGGCACTGCCTTCACCGCCTCTGCCCCGGTGACCGTCTCATCCGCCGTGGTGACCAACCTGGAGGTAACGCCGGCGGCTGCCTCTGTGATGGTGGGAGACAAGGTGCAATATCAGGCCATGGCCAGCCTCTCCGATGGCAGCAACCAGGAGGTGACGGACGACGACGCCATCCTCTGGTCCTCCGATGCGCCCGCCATCGCGCTCATCAGCAATGCCTCTGGCAGCCGGGGGGAGGCGAGCGGCCTGAGCGAGGGGGTGGCACTCATCAGCGCCAGCCTGGGGGGCGTCACCAGCACGGCGGCCCGGCTGAGCGTGATGCCGACGGCCCCCGAGGCCCCCATCATCATCGAGCCACGGCAAAACCAGCTGGCCTCGTTGCAACTGAGCCCGGAAGCCTTTGCATTCTGGAATACGACTTCCATCAACTCCCTCGAGGGGCAGAGTGCCCTGAAGGATCTGACCGGACAGGTCTACAACCAGTTCAGCGATGCCTTCGACTTCATCACTGTGGTGATGAACAACGACGATGTCCCCCCGGACATGCCCACAGGTGAATATGCCCACGTCAGAAACGATGTGGCGGGCATAGGCCTGGGTATGTTTGATGAGACGGCGGCGTTTCACTCGGACGGCAAGCTGCAGGGAGTCTTCTTCCTCTACAAGAAGAAGTACCTGTCGACCTCGACCTATGGCCCCATACTGCACGAGATGGCTCATCGCTGGGCGAACTGGGTGGTGCCACCCGTTACCGGGCACTGGGCTCCCTGGCTCGGCATCGTCGGCCAGCTGAACAACGTGAGTGCCAACTACGCCGACATCGAGCTCTACCTGATGGGATTGATGGACGCCTCCGAGATGACGGATCCCGCCAGCCTCGATGCCTATGCCCTGATCCCGGCCGACCAGAAGCCCAGGGTGCCGAGCGCGGCCACCTCGCAGAGGGCGTTTCGTACTCTGCTGCTGATCCTGTCTGATCGGCCGCTCACCGCCACCGAGATCCAGAACTACAACAACGGGGCCACCCTGCTGACCCGGACAGACAACCCGTCCCAGCAAGGCACCAACTTCCACAAGATGACCCGAGGCAGAGGCACCCTGACGGTGAACGGGCTGGATACCCTGGTCAAGCCGACCCCTTAATCCGGCTATGTGACAGGCGAGCGCGCCGCGAACGGACGGGTGACACGGCCGATGCCGCCCGCCCGTGAGGGACAATCATCCGGAGCCAGTCACTGGCTCCGGATTTTTTATGGGGATGGGTCAAGGGTGCACGGGCGCTTCAGGTGGCTTGGCTTCGTCCGTAAGGGGAGGTTCAGGCCGGTAACGGGTCTGCTCAATCTGATCGTGTCGCAGCAGCAGGGTATCCCCCTCCTTGAGGCGATAGGCGCAGTAGGTGCCGTTGCAGGCGATGCGGATATGGGGTTCATTCCCCAGCAGGGGCGACTGGCTATGGGCCTCGGTCACTGGCCAGGTGCCTTGCTCGAGGCGCAAAATTTGGGCTTGTGCTTCCGTTGCTCCTTGAAGGAAAAAGCTCAGGGCTCCCCAAACGGGTAACAGTACCGCTAAAAATAGGAAGGCAAACTTGTAGTAGTGATTTCCAAGGCAGATGAATAGCTGGTGAAGCAATGGGGCAGGGTAGCGTCCTATTTTCTTTGCTCGTTTGACAAGACCGTGATAGAGCCATGATCGTTGCCACAACCATGTGAGGCGGATTCTCCTGCGCGGGCACACTATTAGGGTGATGGTTACTAAAAAAATCGTAAATATGCTACCCAACACTGGCCACATCCATGGTTTGAGTGTCTGAAGGGTACTGAATAATCCAAAAGCCAGGATGTAGTCTGCTGGTGGAGAGAATTCGGCATAGTCGATGCCGAATGCCATTGTATAGCCATAGTGATAAGCCATACCCAGCAGGTAGGTTGCAGCAGTCAGGGCAGGAATCGCCGTCATCACTAGCCCCACGAAGCGCCAAGTAGTTTCCTTTTCTTCGAGCTCCGACTTGGATGCTCGCAGCTTTTTCACATGCTGGCGTAGCCAGCGCCAACGGGTGGTGAGGATGTAGTCACTCATGAGAGCCCTCTTAAGTTATCCATCTAGTGCATAGCGCGATCTGCCAATCTGGGACACTAGCTCAGCGCGGCTCCTCGGTGTGAAACAACAGCTTGCCGCAGGCCAGGCAGGTATGGCGAAAGCGGTTGTCGAACCAGCCGCTCTGGGGATGGCCGAGTACCTTGTCCGATCCACAGGCATAGCAGCGGGCGCTGAGCTCATCCCCGGTGGCGCACTCGGGGTAGGCGTTCAAATACTCGGCGCGGGTAGGCAACCGTTGCCAGTCGGGATGGGCATGCCGCCTGTCCCGGAAACGCACGGCATAAAGCGTTGCCCCCATGGCGAGCAGGCCAAACAGTAAGAACAGGTCCATGCAGGGGCTCCGGATGGGGGAAGGACGGCGTCAGTATGTTAGCGACCCGGCAAGGGATACTGCCATCCCCACCTGGGTCGATCGCAGGCAGCCAGTCAGGCTGCCGACCAAGTATCCATATGACTGTATCAGGTGGGCCCGGCCGCAGCGACAGCACTTTAAGAGAGCCAGTTTCGCCTCGCTAGAGGGGGGAATGCTGACATGCAAAAAGGGGCCTGGCGGCCCCTTATGTTCAGCACGGCAAACCCGCTCTCGTCAGGCGACCTTGCTGCTGCCAGCCAGGGTGCGGGCCAGCAATCCATCTGGATTGTGGATAGCATCCTTCGTTTTGACATCGATTATTTCGATACTATTGAAGCGCTCCCTGTGCTTGATGGCAACGTCATGGGCCAGGATGACGCAGCGGGCGTTGGCCACGTCTTTGGGGGTGATGCGGTTGATGATGCCGTTGGCGCCCTGTGTCTCCACTTTGAGCTTGATGCCGGCCTTGGCGGCCGCCTTTTGCAGGCTCTTGGCGGCGAGGAAGGTGTGGGCCACCCCTGAGGGGCAGGCGGTGATGGCGAGCACTTCTGCCTCACCTTCCGCTTCGATGACGTCGTAACCGCCACCCGGGGTAGTGACCTCTTCCTCGTCGGTCACCGGTTTTTTCAGCAGGTTGACGATGAGGGCCGTGGTCAGGGCGCCGAGCACTGTGCCCAGGATGTAACCCATCTTGCCTTCCACCACCGGCAGCACTATCCAGCCGCCCCAGGGGGCGTGGTTGATGCTGTGCATCATGAAGCCGGTGATGTTGCCGACTATGCCGCCCGCGACGATTGCCGGAATGACGCGCACCGGGTCGGCGGCGGCAAAGGGAATGGCCCCCTCGCTGATGCCGATCATGCCCATGATGGCGGCCGCCTTGCCCGCTTCACGCTCTTCTTTCTTGTAGCGACGGGGGGAGAGCAGGGTCGCCAGTGCCATGCCAAGGGGCGGCACGCAGATGGCGATGCCGACGCCTCCCATCAGCCAGGGCTGGGTGTTGACCTGGGTCTGGGCAAACAGGGTGGCCACCTTGTTGACCGGGCCGCCCATGTCAAAGGCGGTCATGCCGCCGAGGATGGCCCCCAGCATCACCTTGCCGGAGCCCGCCATGCTGGAGAGCCAGTGGTTCATCCCCTCCATCATGGCGGCGATGGGGGCACCTATGACCCACATGACGATACCGCACACCAGGAAGGTGCCGATCAGCGGATAGATGAAGATGGAGCCGAGCGAACTCATGGAGTCCGGTAGTTTTATGCGTTTGAGCTGATTGACGATGAGGCCGGCGATAAAGCCCACCAGGATGGCGCCGAGAAAACCTGTGTGGTACTGCTGCACCGCTATCCAGGAGCCGATCATGCCCGGCGCCAGACCCGGCTTGTCCGCCATTGAGTAGGCGATGTAGCCGCCGAGCACGGCGGTGAAGAGGGTGAGCCCCGCTATCCCCATGTCGGCCATGTCCTTGAGCACACCCGCCTCGGGCACGGCGCCCTTGCCGCTCATCATCACCGAGAGCGACAGCAAGACGCCCCCCGCGACGATGAAGGGGATCATGTGGGAGGTGCCAAACAGCAGGTGCTGCTTGAGGGTGTTGAGCTGGCCCTTGATGCTGCGATCCTGGGGTTCGGGTGCGCTGGGTTGCGGCGCCCTGAGCTGGGCTGGCTTGCTGCTGGCTGCACTGGCGGGAGCCTGGGCCGCCAGCAGCTCGAGCACCTCGGCCTTGCTGGTGGCTGCTTGCACTTGCGGGATAAAGCCCGGCTCCAGCAGCTTGGTGGAGAGCTCGGCCAGCACCTCGATATGATGGTTGGCGCCCCCTGCCGGGGAGGCAATCATGAAGAACAGCCTGGAGGGCAAGCCATCTTCGGCGCCGTAGTCTATCCCCTGGCGGCTGATGCCGATGACGATGGCGGGCTGCAGCACGGCCTCGCTCTTGGCGTGGGGCAGGGCGACCCCCTGTTCAAACCCTGTGTTGTCGAGGTTTTCCCGCGCCCAGAGGTCGCGCACGAACTGATCCTGACTGGCTATCTTGCCGCAGGCCTTGAGCCGTGCGGCCAGCTCGACAAAGAGCCCCTGTTTGTCGTTGGCCGCTATGTCGAGGCAGATCAATCCTTCGTCTATCAAGGAGGTGAGCATAGGTGTCTCCTGGCTCCTTCGTGGAGCCGTTGCGATGGGTAACAATTGACCCGCCTATTGTTTCGCTCTTCCCCCAGAGTCGAAATCGGATATATGTGCCCTTTACTGGATTTTTGTGTCATCACCCCCGTCCTGTGACCCCGCTCGCATTTTTAGGTCGTCTTTCCAGTTTGGATGGCTGGTTTTTAATTCATTTAAAAACAATTGGTTAAGTGTGCTTCTGATGCAATTGTCAGAAAGTGACGGCGATATACCTATCCCACACCAGGAGCGCGGGTTGGAGATTTGTGTGCTGTGGCCGCGCCCTGAAATGTGAGCGGCCCGGCAAAAGTGCGGCCCGGGAGCGGCTTCGCATGGGCAAGGCGGGCCCAATCGGAGGTCGTGAAAAAAATGTGCATAACCAGAAGCCCCGGGTAAGGGCGATGACAAGGCCGAGGTGGATAATTTCAATGTATTGATAATCAAAGAAAATATTGAGTTTAACCAGATCGCTTCAGGTGGCTTTTATATGGTTTCATAAGGGGCCTGAAACTGTTTTTTAGATTGGTTTTTGCATAATAAATCGTTTATTTAGTTGGACAATCGGGGAAGACTTGGTGTCCAATCGGGTAGAGCAGGTTGGCCAACAGTGCCGTCAGCCAGTGTGTAACCCGAGATGTAAGGAGACATCCTGATGGAAAAACTTGACCAAGAAATCGACACCATGCGCCAGGAATTTGAGTCACAGGGGCAAAAACAGGCCCATGACAAATGGCAAGCCAGGGTCGATGAACTGCAGCGGGAACGCTCGGAAGTTCCCCAGCCGGAAGCGGCAGAACACTAGCCCCCGACGGCCATGATGGCCATCGGTTGAGCAGATAATGAAAAACCACCGCCCTGACTCAGGGCGGTGGTTTTTTTCAAGGTGAAAGGGTGCCCTGATTTACAGGCGGTAGACATTCTGGGCTATGTCGAAGTGCGCCGCACTCTCCCCCGTGCCGCCGTTGAGCACAGTGTGGAAGAAGGCCGCCACCTTCTTGTTGGTGATGGCGTCCCCCTCGAAGTAGGCGTGGGAGTCCCCCACCTGTGGCTGATCGGTGAAGTCGACGTAGGTGGCCGTCCTGGAGTCCAGTTGCTTGGTGTAGTGGCCGAGCCGCGCCTTCTGCTGCTCCCCCATCTTCATCCGTGACGCCAGAAGGGCGCTGTCTCGCTCATTGATGGTGATGTAGAGGCGGTTGCGACACTGGATCCGGTCGACCCACTCGGCGTGGTGCTCGTTGTTGGTGTCCGCGGCCACCATGACGACGTTGTCGAACAGCAGGTGATTGGCGTTGTAGGTGCTGCTGCCGAGCAGGTGCTTGAACAGGTAGTTGCCCATGCTGTGCAGCATCAGGTTGATGGTGAAGGGGCAGCGCTTGTTCACCTCCTTCGAGAAGTAGCGATCCCAGGCCTCGCCGTTGCCGGCAAACTTCTTCTGGGCCTTGCCCTCCAGCTCGGTCACATACTGGGCATTGAACTCCTCGAGCAGCAACCTCATCTTCTCCAGCACCCGATCCAGAGCCCCGGCGGAGGCCAGGGCATCTCGCTTGTCACTCTTGTAGCTCAATACCCCCTGGGCGCCCCCGCCATTGGCGGGCCAGCTGAAGCAGAGCACCTCGACTCCATACTGGGCTTCGAGACCGGCCGCCCGCTCCAGCACATCCTTCAGATCGTTGTTGAAGCCATGGACGAACAGCAGCAGGTGCTTGCCGGTCTTGAGCTTCTGTTTGCCCGTCCCTGTGCCGGCGCAGCGCTCCAGCAGCTTGCGGGCCACATAGGCGCTGGCCGGGTAGCTGGCGGCGGGATCCAGCCCCACGCTCTCGGCCATCTCGGGGGTGATCTGGTCGGGCAGCAAGTCCAGCTGCCATTTGTCTCCCTGGCGGCTGGCCTCCGCCAGTCGCAACTCATTCGGGCCTGCCTCCGGCCTGTCGCCGAAGACGCCAAGGGGGCTCTTGCTCCCCTCGTTCACCACACGGTTGGTCACTATAAACACTGTGCTCTCCTTCTCTCGTGCCCTCGTCAAGTGGTCAGTGACTCGTTTGAAATCCTGACCGATGGAGAAGAGCCTAGTCGGGATCCGGCCACTCTTCCTTGGGGCAGAAACGACAAGGGCCATCCGAAGATGGCCCTTGTGGATTCAGGGGGGCATGGCGCTCCCTAGCAGCGGTTGCCGGCGCGGGCGACCCGCCCCTCGGTCAGCAGCCGGTAGCTGCCGGTGGCGGCGGGGACGAAGGCAGACTGCCCCTTCTCGAGGCGCAGTGACTGCTCACCTTGCTGGAGGGTCACTGTGCCATCTATGGCAAACAGTATCTCGGCGCTGGCGGTGGTGAGTGCGTGCTCACCGGCCGGGTAGACGCTGAAGGTGAAGTCAGGTACCGGCACCTCGAAGTGCTGCACAGCCCCTTCAAGGTGGGGGGCCAGCAGGATTTGATCGTCCGGCTTGGGCAGGCAGCGGGTGCAGTCCAGCAGCTCTGCCACATCTATGTATTTGGGGGTGAGCCCGGCGCGCAGCACGTTGTCGGAGTTCGCCATGATCTCAAGGCCGGTGCCGCGCACATAGGCGTGGGGGGTGCAGGCGTCCAGATACATGGCCTGACCCGGCTTGAGGGTCACCACGTTCAGCAAGAGCGGCGAGAAGAGACCGACATCGCCCGGGTACTGGGCGGCCAGGCTGGTGATCAGCGCAAAGGTCTCGTCATCCTGACGGGCGGCGGCATAGGCCAGCAGGCCAGTCAGGGCCTCTTCCTTGCGCGCGCCGTCCAGGATCAGCATCTGGTGGAAGAAGTGTTGCAAGCCAGCCTCATCCTGTGACTGGCGCAGCGCCGCGGTCAGCTCGGCCAGCGCCGGCAGCGCCATGGCATCGAACAGCGCCAGTATGGCCGGGATGGCGCGAAAGCCGTTCATCGCCTGATAGGGGGTGAGGGCAAACACCAGCTCCGGCTTGTGGTTGGGATCCTTGTAGTTGCGGTTGGCGGCCTTGGCGTCGATGCCGGCGGCCTCTTCCCTGGCAAAGCCGGCTTCGGCCTGGGCCTTGCTCGGGTGCACCTGGATGGAGAGGGCCTTCTCGGCGCACAGCACCTTGAACAGGAAGGGCAGGCTGCCGAAGCGGGCGACGGTGGCGTCCCCCAGCACGGCGGCGGGGGCGCTCTCTATCAGGGTCGAGAGTTTCTGCACATCTCCCGCCAGGGTCACCTCGGAGCAGCCGTTGGGGTGGGCCCCCATCCAGAGTTCCGCCTGGGGTTTGCCAGCCGGATTGGGGATGCCAAACAGTGTGGTGAGGGCGTCATGGCTGCCCCAGTCATAACCTTGAATCGGATTTTGCATCAACAGAAAGGAGGGCAGATCTCGACTGCTCATAAGGGACGCCTCATTTGTCGTGAAGAAAGTGGTTTGAAGAAAAGGGTGGAATTGACGGTCCGGCCCGGACTATAACATGGGCGGCCTTTGCCGCCGCAATCGCTTGCCTCTCTCTTGATCGGGATCATCATGTCACTCATCTTCAGCCAGCTGCTCGACGGCGCCCTTCACGACCAGGTTCCCTTCGAACAGATCTGGTTCGCCCAGGATCAGGGGGTGCCGCCCGGCTTCAGCTACCAGGTCAACTTTCCCCGCCTCGAGCTGGTATTCAGCGGCGAATACCTCAATCAGATCTGGGACAGGGGGTCGGGTTGCCAGGAGGTCAGCGTGCTGCCGGGGCAGGCGCTCTACATACCCCCCAACGGCTGGAACAAGCCGCTCTGGACCACGGACTGCTCTGTGCTGAGCCTGCTGTTTGGCAAGCGCCAGCTCGGTTTCAGCCTGGTGAGCAAGCGCCGGGAAGACCCGGATTTCTTCGATGTGCAAAAGCACAGCATCATGGCCCGGGCCGGCCATGTGAATGAACACATACTGGCGGCACTCAACGTGCTGGTGGAAGACCCGGGCCGCTCCCCCACCGACAACCACCTGTTGCAGGCGCTGCTCACCAGTGCCCGTCAATTGCTGGCGGAGTCCACCTTCGAGCGGCCGAGAGGGGCTGACCTGTTTCACGGCATCTGCATCTATATCCAGGAGAACTTTCACCGCCCCATCACCCGTGACTCCATCGCCCACCGCTTCAACGTCTCGGCGAGCCACCTCTCCCACCTGTTTCGCGAGCAGGGGCACATGCGCCTGGCGGACTACATCAGCTGGGTTCGCATCGATCGGGCCAAGTTCATGCTGAAAAAATACCGCTTCCGGCTGGAAGAGGTGGCTAGCCGCTGTGGTTACAGCGATGTGAACTATTTCTGCCGGGTGTTCAAGCAAAAGACAGGGCTGACCCCCTCCCAGTACCGCGCCCTGAGCCAGCCTCAGGGGCAGAGCGAGAGCCTGACGCCATGACGGCGGCGTTCGCCATGGCCGAACTGCACGGGCTTGTGCCTCTTGGGGAGCGGACAGAAGTGGCGCATTGTGATCCAGTCCCCGACTATGGTCGGACATGCACGCCCGCCATTTGATTATGCAAATGGATGGGCTAAGATGGCCGCGCGCAACGATCAGATTGATAACAAACGGAAGTTAGGAGATGCCGATGGAAAGCAAAGTAGTTATCCCGACCCAGGGTCAGAAAATCACAGTCGATGCCAGCGGCAAGCTGCACGTTCCCCACAACCCCATCATTCCGTTTATCGAAGGGGATGGCATAGGTGTGGACGTGACCCCGGCCATGCTGAACGTGGTGAACGCTGCGGTCGAGAAAGCCTACAAGGGCGAGCGCAAAATCGCCTGGATGGAGATTTATACCGGCGAGAAATCGACTCATATCTATGGCGAAGGTGCCTGGCTGCCGGCCGAAACCCTGGATTTCATTCGTGAATACTGCGTGGCCATCAAGGGCCCGCTGACCACCCCGGTCGGTGGCGGTATTCGCTCCCTCAACGTGGCCCTGCGCCAGGAGCTGGACCTCTATGTCTGCCTGCGCCCGGTCCGTTACTACGAAGGGACCCCGAGCCCGGTCAAGCACCCCGAGCTGACCGACATGGTGATCTTCCGCGAGAACGCCGAAGACATCTACGCCGGCATCGAGTGGAAGGCGGACAGCGATGAAGCCAAGAAGGTCATCGCTTTCCTGCAAAACGAGATGGGCGTGAAGAAGATCCGCTTCCCCGAGTCCTGCGGCATCGGCATCAAGCCCATGTCCAAGGCCGGTACCGAGCGTCTGGTCCGTGCCGCCATCGAGTACGCCATCGACAACGATCGCGACTCCGTGACCCTGGTGCACAAGGGCAACATCATGAAGTTCACCGAAGGTGCCTTCAAGGATTGGGGCTATGCCCTGGCCCAGAAAGAGTACGATGCCCAGCTGATTGACGGCGGCCCCTGGTGCTCCTTCAAGAACCCGAAAACCGGCAAGACCATCATCGTCAAGGACGTCATCGCCGATGCCTTCCTGCAACAGATACTGCTGCGTCCGGCCGAGTATGACGTCATCGCCTGTATGAACTTGAATGGTGACTACATCTCCGACGCCCTGGCCGCTCAGGTCGGTGGTATCGGCATAGCCCCGGGCGCCAACATCGGTGACGGCGTGGCGCTGTTCGAAGCGACCCACGGCACTGCGCCCAAGTACGCAGGTCAGGACAAGGTGAACCCGGGTTCCCTCATCCTCTCCGCCGAGATGATGCTGCGCCACCTGGGCTGGGTCGAAGCGGCCGACCTCATCGTCAAGGGCATGGAAGCGGCCATCGCCAACAAGACAGTCACCTATGACTTCGAGCGACTGATGGAAGGCGCCACCCTGCGCTCCTGCTCCCAGTTCGCCCAGGACATGGTCGACCAGATGTGATCGGAAATCTGAAAAAGCAAAACCGGCGCCATGAGCGCCGGTTTTTTTTATGGGTGACAGGCCAGAAAGCCTGAAGGTGCCGCCCTCAGGTGGTCTTTTCCACGTGCTGCTGGTAGAGCTGCTGCCATTTGCTGCTTTCGGCCTCATCCCCCTGCGCCTGCCAGAACTCGCAGATGGAGTTGGCGAGTTCGGAAGCCATGGCGTGATCGCCATCGCGACGGCTCATCAGATATTGTCCAAGCCAGCTTTGATACTGTTTCATAGCCCGATCTCCTTATCTAAGGTGCCCCTGGTGTCGCTCGCCGGCACAGGCCGCCAGCATTGACTCAACCGGGTCACTTGTGGTGCTGCGCCCAAGCTCGTTGTGCCCACCGGACTGGGTGGTGATCTTGCAGGATCAAGGCGACAACGGGGCGCAGATGTCAAAAAACGGCCTCTATCGTATCACAAAATAACCAACTTGGGGGGATTGACGGCAAGGGGAGGGGCACGGGGGGGAGCCAATCTTGGGCAAAGAGCATGCCATCTTGCTGATCCCAGAAGAGAAAAACCCGCCGGGGTGGCGGGTTTTTCGGTTGAAAAAAAGATCAGAGCTGGGCGGTGGCGAGGTATTTTGCCATCTCCTCGGCGGGCACCATGCCGCCGCCGGTGGCCCACACCAGGTGGGTGGCCTGCGCCATGCGCCCGGCATCCAGAGCGCGCGATGCCTGCCAGTCGCCATCGGCGCTGACCCGCCAGGGGCCCGGCATGCCGGCCAGGGCCGAGGGCTCGAGGCGGATCTGCTCGTCCCGGGCCAGCAGCCCCAGCAGGTCATACATCTCCTGGTCGCTCAGGGTGTAGAAGCCATCGAGCAGCCGCTCCATGGCGCGACCGACGAAGCCGGAGGCGCGTCCCACCGCCAGGCCATCGGCGGCGGTGAGGTTGTCGATGCCCAGATCCTGCACCGCAATAGCGTCGTGCAATCCGGTGTGGACCCCGAGCAACATGCAGGGAGAGTGGGTGGGTTCTGCGAAGAAGCAGTGGACGTTGTCCCCGAACGCGAGCTTGAGGCCAAAGGCCACGCCCCCCGGGCCACCGCCGACGCCGCAGGGCAGGTAGACGAAGAGCGGGTGCTCGGCATCCACCACTATGCCCATCTCATCGAACTGCTTTTTCACCCGCTCGCCGGCCACCGAGTAGCCGAGGAAGAGGGTGCGGGAGTTCTCGTCGTCGATGAAGAAGCAGTTGGGATCGCGCTCGGCCTCCTTGCGCCCCTGCTCCACAGCTACCCCGTAATCTTCGGCGTATTCCACGACGATCACCCCGTGTTCGCGCAACTTGCGCTTCTTCCACTCCCGCGCATCGGCGGACATGTGGACTGTGACGCTGAAGCCGAGCTTGGCGCTCATGATGCCGATGGACATGCCGAGGTTGCCGGTCGATCCCACCGCAATGCTGTACTGGCCGAAGAACTGGCGGAACTCGTCCGTGAACAGCTTGCGATAGTCGTCCTCTTCGCAGAGCAACCCGGCCTTGATGGCCAGCCGTTCGGCGTGGGTCAACACCTCGTAGATGCCGCCGCGGGCCTTGATGGAGCCGGAGATGGGCAGGTGGCTGTCTTTTTTAAGCAACAACTTGCCGGTCAGCTCGACCCCATAACGCTCATTGAGCGTTGCCTGCATCGCCGGGATAGCCGCTATCTCGGACTCCAGAATGCCCTTGCTGGCACGGGTCTCGGGGAAGGCGTCACACATATAGGGGGCGAAGCGGGCCAGGCGAGCCGACGCATCCGCCACATCGTTGCCATCGAGCCCCACATAGGGCAGACCGACAGCCAGCGTAGTGGCGTTGGGATTGAACCAGGTGACAGGCTCGAGTGCTATCAGGGATTGCACCAGCGGGAATTGGGTAATGAGCTGTTGGACGTCGATGTTTTTCATGGGATGTCTCTGTCTTTTACACGATATAGGAGAGCAGGAAGGTACCGGCCAGCGCCATCAGGGAGGCGACAAAGGTGGCACTGGTGTAGTACTTGAGCGTTTCGTTCAGGGTGGCACCGCAATACTGTTTGACCAGCCAGAACAGGGAGTCGGTCACCATGGTGCAGCCGATGGCGCCTGAGCCGATGGCCAGGGTCATGATTTCGGGGCTGATGTTCGGGTAGTGCACCATGATGGGGGAGACGATGGCGGTGGCCCCCATCATGGCGACGGTGGCGGAGCCCACGGCGGCGTGCAGCACTATGGCCACCAGCCAGGCGAGCAGTATGGGGTGCATGTCCAGCTGGGAGAGTATGGTGGCGAGGCTGTCCCCCAGGCCGCTGGCCTTGAGCACGCCGTTGAAGGCGCCGCCCGCCCCTATGATGAGCAAGATGTTGGCGATGGAGGAGAAGCACTCTTCGGTCTTGTCCAGCAGCCCTTCCATCTTCATGCGTTGACGGATCCCCAGCACGTAGTAGGCAGTGAAGGCGGCGATGAACATGGCGGTGATGGGGTTGCCGATAAACTCCAGCACTGTGTAGAGGTGGCTTGCGTGATCCATGTTGAGCTCGGCCACCGTCTTGGCCAGCATCAGCAGTATGGGCAGTAGCACGGTGAAGAGGGAGGCGCTCAAGGTCGGTAGGCTTGCCTCATCCCTGGCCTTGATGTCGGCAAAGGCGGCGGGCACCTCCTTGAACGGCACCCGTTTGCCCAGCAGTTTCAGGAACAGGGGGCCGCCCACCAGGGAGGCAAAGAGCCCGACCGCGAGGCCATAGACGATGACGGAGCCTATGTCGGCACCCAGCTGATTGGTGACATAGAGCGCAGCGGGATGGGGCGGCACTATGCAGTGCACGGCCATCAGTGCGGTGCAGAGCGGAATGGCCAGGGTCAGCAGCGAGGTCTTGGTCTTGCGGGCGATGGAGAAGGCGAGCGGGATCAGCAACACCACACCGACTTCGACAAACAGGGTGATGCCGCACACCAGACCGACCAGCACCATGATCACCTGGGGCGAGAGCCAGCGGCACTTTTGCAGGGCGAGACCGATGCGCTCCGCCGCCCCCGACACCTCCATCATCTTGCCGAGTATGGTGCCAAGACCGATGACGGCGGCGAGAAAGCCCAGGGTGCCGCCTATGCCCTCTTCCATGGCATTGACCATCTTGACCGGGTTCATCCCCATCATGGTGCCTACATAGAAGCTCGCCAGCAGCAGGGCGAGGAAAGGATGCACCTTGCCCTTCACTATGGTGAAGACAATCAGAATGATGCTAGTCAGCAAGGTACCGACGACCCACACTTCAGAATTCATACTGCGCCTCGACAAGGATGGTAAGAGATGAATGATGGGCCTATTGAACGGCAAGGGCGCCGGGCTGACAAATGATTAAAATGGCTTCTTGGATGATCTGAGTTGATGCAAAGGTGCCACATTCATCACATTTAGCGGTATTTCTGTGACTTGGGTTCGGTTACGTCATCCTAAATAGGGGAGTCCGGGATATCATGACGGCGATGTTGAGCCTGTGATGGGGAAGGCGTATGTATACCGAAGACAACTACGTATCGAGAAACAAGCTGCTGAGCGGCTATCAGCTCTCCAAGCTGCACACTTTCGAGGCGGCGGCACGCCACAGCTCCTTCGCCCTGGCGGCGGATGAGCTGGCGCTCAGCCCGAGCGCGGTGAGCCACCGGATAGGTGCGCTGGAAGAGGAGCTCGGCTTCAAGCTGTTCCAGCGCTTTCACCGCAAGGTGATGCTGACGACTGAGGGGCAAAGGGTCTTCTGGGCACTCAAGTCGTCGCTCGAGTTCATCAATCAGGAGATCCTGGAGATCAAGAATCAGGAGCTGTCCGGTTCCCTGACCGTCTATTCCCGCCCCTCCATCGCCCAGTGCTGGCTGGTGCCGCGGCTCGCGGATTTTTCCCGCCTGCACCCCCAGATCGATCTCAACATCATGACCGGCAACGAGAACGTCAACCTGCACGGCTATGGCATCGACCTGACGATCTATTTCGACGACAAGGTGCCGGAGCGGCTCGCCATCCACCCGCTGATGGATGAATACATGGTGCCTGTGTGCAGCCCCGAATATGCCGAGCGGCACCAGTTGCTCGATAACCCGGATAACTTGAACCACTGCCGCCTGCTGCACGACAGGCAGGCCTGGGGATATGACTCCGACACCGACGAGTGGTGCAGCTGGGCTCGCCAGGCCGGGATCTCCCTCGATGGCTGCCAGTCGAGCATGGGCTTCGATCGCTCCGATCTCGCCATCATAGCCGCCATCAATCATGCCGGCGTGGCCATGGGCCGCAAGAACCTGGTGCGCCAGCGGCTGGAGCGAAACGAACTGGTGGAGCCCTTCCCGGGCAAGGCGGTTCGCTGCAATCAACGCTACTACATGGCCACGCTCCCCCATCGTCAGTGCCCCAAGATCCAGGCATTCATCGAATGGATAAGCGCCCAGGCAAAGGAAATTGATTGAATCAGGGAGAGGGATACAGAGTGCTGCCCGGACTCGCTCTCATTTCATTCGCCGTTAGAATGAGGTGGCCAATATTCGTACATTCTGTGCTGACGGCTGTGGGCAGCGCTATGGCTTGTTATATATGAATGCAGGTGCTTGGATGACACCCCTTTTATCTCTGTGACAAATACTTGGGGAAGTGGGACCGATTAACCCATGTTGAAGAAATAATGTCTGTTGAGCGGTGATCCGATAAGATCCCTGATGTGAATTAACCACAGTGAATAATGACCATGAGATTGTCAGGAATAGCGCTGGCACTATAAAATCATTATGTTGTTATCGAGTGGACATGCTATTCTCAAAATGAGTTATCCCTGTGACATACAAAAATAATTCTGTGAGGAAGTAATGAACGAGTTTCTGAAGGTTCTGCTGAACATTCGCAGCTTGCGCGCTGCCATTCGTGAACTGCCGTTTGAGCAACTGCAAGAAGCGAAAGAAAAGTTTGATCTGGTATATAACGAGCGTGCCGAGTCCGTAGAGCAAGAGCGGGCCGAGCAGGAAGAGCGTCAGCGCAAGCTGAGCGAATTTACCGAGATGCTGCAACAGGCTGGCATAGATCCGCGCGAGCTGATCGGCAGCGTGGCCACTCCGGCCGCTGCTGGCGCGACCAAGAGCAAGCGTGCTCCGCGCCCTGCCAAATACAAGTATCAGGAAGATGGCCAGGAGAAGACCTGGACCGGCCAGGGCCGCATGCCCAAAGCCATTGCCGAGCAAGTTGCGCTGGGCAAGGATCTGAACGACTTCCTGATCTGATTGCCAGGATAGCGTCGTCAATAATGCCGCCCAAGGGGCGGCATTATTATTTTCAGGATCCTGTCTATCTATTGCCCATCCAGGAAGTCACCTAATTTGGGTCGCCCGTCCACAATAGCCATGACCATCATGAGCCAATAAAAACTATCCATTGGCGGTAAGCCAATCGCTGTCGCACCTCCCCTGCGACACAATGAGGACTCATACAGCCCATTTGTTATCTCTGATGACACAAGATGACAAATAATGGCCCGTCGCTGTGGGATGAAATAGATGGATTTGCGGGCATGCTTCCCGCTTTGCCTGGTCGCCCATTTTTCTATCAATGGGGAAGTTCTTGTCCCTCTCGCACTATTTTTCTTTCCCTATGACTGCCCTATTTGACACCCCTGTTCAGACAATGTGTGAATGTCATTTATCGGGTGGGAGATTGAATAGGGGCCTGGCGACCCCGCTGCGAATAAATAGGAAATAGGTCAGCTGACTGGCTGGCCGAGATCATTGCGAAGGGGAATGGAACGACTGTGTGCAAATTGACGGCGCGCCATGACCCCATCGGCCAGCATGGCCAGCAGGCTCTCACTCTCTTCCCAGCCGAGGCAGGCATCGGTGACCGACAAGCCATATTGCAGCTCACTCAGTGGCGCCGGTTTCTGGTTGCCACCTTGCAGAAAGCTCTCGACCATGACGGCGGCGACGGCAGTGCTCCCGCCTCGCAACTGGCGGCAGAGCTCCCCGGCGACCAGGATCTGGTTCTGGTGCAGCTTCTGGCTGTTGCCGTGGCTGCAATCCACCATCAGCCGAGGGTTGAGCCCCTGGCGCGCCAGGCGTTCGGCCGCGTCCATCACGTCGCTCTGGTGATAGTTCGGCAGGGTGCCGCCGCGCAAAATGATGTGGCCGCCCGGATTGCCTTCGCTCTTGATCACCACCATGCCCCCCTGGCTGCCAGGAGCAGTGAACAGATGGGAGGCCTCGCTGGCCAAAATGGCATCGATGGCCACCCGGATGTTGCCATCTGTGCCGTTCTTGAAGCCGACCGGGCAGGGCAGGGCCGAAGCCAGCTGCCTGTGTACCTGGGATTCGGTGGTGCGGGCGCCGATCGCCCCCCAGCTGATGAGATCCGCCAGATAGAGGAAGCTGGTGGTATCGAGGAACTCGGTGGCGGTGGCCAGCCCCAGCCGGTTGATGTCGAGCAGCAGCTGACGGGCCAGGTGGAGCCCGTGACCGATGTCGTTGCTGCCATCGAGATGAGGGTCGAATACCAGCCCCTTCCAGCCGACAGTGGTGCGCGGTTTTTCGAAATAGGTGCGCATCACTATCTGCAGGCTCTCCTGATACTCGGTGGCGAGCCGTGCCAGCCTTTTCGCATAGTCGAGGGCGGCGACGGGATCATGGATGGAGCAGGGGCCTATCACCACCAGCAGGCGATCGTCCGCCCCGCTCAGGATCTGGCGCACCTGGTGGCGGTGCTGGTCAATATGCTGCGCCATATCGGCCAAGCAGGGGTGCTGTGCCAACAGGTCGGCAGGGGTGGGGAGCGCCTCCACCGCGAAGGCGCGCATTACCGAATTCAAAACAGCCATCTGGGATTACCTTGCTGTGGAAATGGGGTCGACGATGGGCCCGTAACGCTCGGGTGTCTGGTTCAGGGGATCTGCGCCTAGGACATATCATCTTTGTTGAGAGTGATTATCATTATCTTGCTGCCAGTCTCAAATGCAAGCACTACCGAGAGGATCACCAGAGATGGGGGGCGGGCCGTAAGAGGGGAGGGGAGAATGGCAACCAGGCCCGCCCCCGAGCGGGAGAAGGCCTGATAAGTACAAGGAATACAGATGGTTATCAGCTATCCATCACGACGTGTCGATCCTGATGGTAGGCGTCTTCATCCTTGCCGCTGCGCCAGTAAGGCACGGCATAGACCCGCTGGCGATCTGTGTCCAGGGTTCGCCTGACATGACGACGCAGGGGCACCACCAGACCCTCTTCCCCCCCGAACCAGAAATAACTTCCCTCGGCTGCCATAGGCTGGGCGGTGAAGTACTCCACCAGGGGGCCGGTCTGGTCCGGCGTGCCGACAAACCAGCGCAGGCTGACGCCTACTGGCAGCGACAGATCCTGCACATCTTCCTGATGGGGCACCAGCAGGGCGATATGGCCCCGGGCTTCTGCCGGCATCACCTCGGCCATGGCGCTGATGGCGGGCAGGGAGGTGAGATCGCCGGCCATGTAGTAGTGATCGGCCAGCTGCAACATGGGGTCCGGGCCGCCCGGACCCGAGATGGCGAGCCTGTCCCCCGGCTTGGCGTGGAGGGCGAAGCGGCTGGCGGGGCCAACATCACCGTGCAGGGCGAAGTCGATGTCGATCTCCAGGGCCTCGCGGCGGAAGGCGCGGATGGTGAAGGTGCGGATGATGGGCTTCTGGCTCGGATCCTCCCAACGGGGCCCCTTGGGGGTCGGGGTTGGTAGCACTATCTCGCTCTGGCCCGGTCGGGGCAGCATGATCTTGATATGGGCGCCGCCACAGCTGAAGGGGTAATCCGCCAATTCGGGGCTGGTCAGGCAGACTCGGCGCAGATGAGGGCTCACATCATGGACATGCTTGACGGTGAGCAGGCGAGGGCGATTGACCGGGGCGGACTGTGACATTTGAGTACTCCTGACAGACGAGAGCGCTCATTTTTCATTAAATGAAAATTATTATCAATTGCTTTGTGGCAGGGAAGGGGCAAGGGCAGCCAGCATGGAGGCCATGCCGGCTGCCCTGGGGGATGACCGTGCTCTAGCTCCGATCGCTCCCTCCCAGCGCCCGGTAGATCCCGGCCATGGTCTTGAGCTGGCTCTGTTGCTGGGCCAGCACGCCGAGCTCCGCATCCCACAGTCGATTCTGCTCGTCCAGCCAGGGCTGAACCCCGGTGGCGCCCGCCAGGAAGCGGGCCCCCGCCAGCCGCTCGGCCTCTTTGGCATAGGCCAGTTGCTGCTCGAGATAACGCAGCCGCTGCTCCCCCTGCTGACGAGCGGCCAGGCCGTCCTCCACCTCCAGCAGGGCCGTATAGAGCTGCTTGCGAAACTCGGTTTCGGCTATCTGATAGTCAATCTCGGAGCTCGCGATGGAGAGCCGGGTCTTGTTGTACTCGAGGAAGGGGAGCGCCAGGGTCGCGCCCAGGGTCCCCACCGGGTTTTGCAGCACCTGGGTCAGGGTGTCCGAGGTGGTGCTGGCGCCACCGGTGAGGCTGAGGGTGGGGTAGAAACCGGTGCGGATCTCGTCCCCTCTGGCCAGCGTCTTGCGAAGGCGCAGCTCGGCGGCCCGCACGTCTGGGCGCCTGGCCAGCACATCGGCGGGGATGCCGACCGCCAGCGTCGGAATGGGGCCCATGGCGAGGGAAGCCGGGGCAAAGGTGAGCGGGCCGCTGCTGCGGCCGAGCAGCAGGCGCAGGGCGTTGCCGGCCTGCTCCCGTTGCAGGGTGAGGGAGGCGAGCTCCGCCTGCTTGCCGGCTTTCTGCTGGCTGGCCTGCACCAGATCGAGGCGGGTGACGGCCCCGGCGTCATATTTTGCCCGGGTCAGCCGCTCTATCCGCTCGTAGTTGGCCAGTTGGCGCTCGCCAAGGGAGAGGGCCGAGCCGAGATACGCCAGCTGCCAGTATTGCTCCAGGGTCTTGCCTACCAGCATCAGGCGGGTGGCGGCGCTATCCTGCTCGCTGGCCTCTGCCTCCCACTGGGCCTGATCCCGCACCGAGGCGAGCCTGCCCCAGAGATCCACCTCATAGCTCAGGTTGAAGGAGGGGCCCAGGTTGCTGCTGGCGCTGCCGTCCTTGATGTTCTTGTTGCCGCTCGCCCCCAGGCTGGCGTTGACCGACGGGGTGAGGTTGGTGTCGGCGAGATCGGCGCCGAGCAGGGCGCTCTTGAGCCTGAGCCCCGCCACCTGCATGTCCGGGTTGGCCGCGAGCACCTCATCGACAAGTTGGTTGAGGGCGGGATCCTGGAACCCCTGCCACCAGAGTCCGGCCTGCTGGCTGCCAAGATCCCGGGCGTCCTGCTGCCACGCTGGTGCCACGTCCAGCTCGGGTCTGTGGTAGGTGCTCTGTTGGCTGCAGGCACTGAGACAGGCGGTGAGCACCAGGCTAAGCGCCGTTCTTGACGAGAGGCGCTGCCCCCGGCCGGATAAGTTATGCATCATCATTCCCTCGCCAGTGCCTCGACCGGATCGAGCCGGGCCGCATTGCGGGCGGGCAGGTAACCAAACAGGATCCCGATGAGCGAGGAGCAACCGAAGGCCATCAGGATGGAGAAGAGCGAGAAACGCATCTGGAAGCTCTCCACGAGCAGGGAGAAGATAAAACCGATAAACATGGCCAGGCCGATGCCGAGCAGGCCCCCCAGCAGGCTGACCATCACAGCCTCGATCAGAAACTGTTGCAAGATGTCGGACTGGCGGGCGCCGACCGCGATGCGGATCCCTATTTCGCGGGTGCGCTCCACCACAGACACCAGCATGATGTTCATCACCCCGACCCCGCCGACGATGAGGGAGATCACCGCGATGGCGGAGACCAGCAGTGTCAGGGTGGCTGTGGTCTTCTCCACCGACTTGACGATGCTGTCGCTGCTGAAGGTGAAGAAATCCTTCACCCCGTGGCGCTGGGTCAGCAGCGCCACGGCGGCCTGCTCGGCCAGCGCGGGCTGGACCCCGTCCTTGACCCTTATGGTGATCTGGCTGAAGTGATTCTGGGAGATGAGGCGGCTCATCACGGCGCTGTAAGGCAGCCAGACATTGACCGACTGGCTGCTGGGGCCAAAGCCGGTCTCCTGGGCCACCACCC
The DNA here is from genome assembly GCF_046581335.1 of Aeromonas sp. DSM 116730. NCBI lineage: Bacteria > Pseudomonadati > Pseudomonadota > Gammaproteobacteria > Aeromonadales > Aeromonadaceae > Aeromonas > Aeromonas sp. DSM 116730. The sequence goes on from NZ_CP144265.1 coordinate 1,415,796, forward strand.
CGACGATGCGCACCGGCAGGGTGCCGACCAGCACCACCTGGCCGACGGGATCCGTCTTGCCGAGCAGGCTGGCTATGGTCTTGCCATCCACCACGGCTACCGCCGTCCGGCTGCGGATGTCCCGCTCATCGAGCAGGCGGCCCTGGGTGAGGGTCATCCCCTTGACCCGGAAAAAGTCGCTGCCGACCCCCACCACGCTGCCGCTGCTGGTCTTGTTGCGATAGCGCAGCTGGCCCGAGGTGGCGATCTGGGGGCTGGCCCCCTCCAGATAGGGCTGGCCGAGCAGGGCGTCGAGATCCCGCTCGTTCAGGGTCTGGATGCTGGCGGCCTTCTCGTCGCCCCAATCCTTGCCGGGGAAGATGTCGATGGTATTGGTGCCCATGGCGTTGATGTCGTCGATCACCTTGGCGCGGGCCCCCTGGCCCAGCGCCACCACGCTGACCACGGCGGCGATGCCGATGATGATGCCGAGCATGGTGAGGAAGGTACGCATGCGATGGGCCAGCATGGCGTGCAGGGCCATGCGACCCGCCTCCCGGTAGCGATCCCAGCCCTGGCTGCCCCGCCTGGCGACGGAGGCAGTGGCGATCCGGCCCGGCGCCGGATCGGGCGCTTCCTGCCCGGCGGCTGGTCGGGGGAGGTCGGAAGATACCTGATCCACTGCGGCCTGCGGGATCTGCTGACTCTCCTCCCCGTGGGCCTGACTCGCAGAGATGACGGGGCTGGCAGCCGGTTGGCCGCTGTCTTCCACCACACGTCCGTCCCGCAGGGTGATGATGCGATTGGCGTGGTTGGCCACCGCCATGTCGTGGGTCACCAGAATGATGGTGTGACCCTGCTCGTGCAGCTCCTTCAGGATGGCCATCACCTCCTTGCCGCTGTGGCTGTCGAGGGCGCCGGTGGGCTCGTCCGCCAGGATCACCTCGCCGCCATTGGCCAGCGCCCGGGCTATGCTGACCCGCTGCTGCTGGCCGCCGGAGAGCTGGCCCGGCCTGTGGTGGCTGCGATCGCTCAAGCCCAGGCGGGTCAGCAGGGTGCGGGCACGTATCTGGCGCTCGGGGCGGGATGTGCCGGCATAGATGGCGGGGATCTCCACGTTGGCGGCCGCATCCAGATGGGGCAGCAGATGGTAGCGCTGGAAGATGAAGCCGAAGTGGTGGCAGCGCAGTCGCGCCAGGGCCAGGGCATCCAGGCCGGCGGTGTCCTGACCGCGAAACAGATACTGGCCGCCGCTCGGGCGATCGAGACAGCCCAGCAGGTTCATCAGGGTGGACTTGCCGGAGCCGGAGGCGCCGACTATGGCCACCATCTCCCCCGCCGCTATGGTCAGATCCAGCGGATGCAGCACAGTCACCTCGTGCTCCCCGCTCTGGTAGCGGCGCTCTATGCCCTTGAGCTGGATCAGGGGCTCGCTCACGGAACCATCTCCATCTCATCGTTCTGGACGGGCTTGCCCTGCTCCAGGGTCACCTTGTCCTGCTCGTTCAGGCCGCTCACCACCTCTATCTTGATGTCATCCTTCATGCCGGTCTTGATGCGGCGAGTCTCTTTCTGCCCGTCCTCCTTGAACAGGGTGACCTCATATTCGTTCTCCCCCAGCTTCTTGCCGAGGGCGGTCTGGGGGATGGCCAATACCTGTTTGCGTTCACCCAGCACTATGGTGACCTGGGTCGTCATGGCGACCCTCAGCTGATGGTCGGGGTTGGGCACATCGAACAGGGCGTAGTAGTAGATGGCGGCATTGCTGGTGGTCGTGGTGTTGGCGCTCTGCTCGTTGATGTTGGTGGGGGCCAGCTCGACAGTGCGCAGGGTGCCGTGATAGCGGCGGTCCGGGTCTCCGATCAGGGTGAAGTAGACCGGCATGCCGGCCCTGACCTTGGTGACGTCCGCCTCCGAGATCTGTGCCTTGACCGTCATGGTGTCCAGGTTGGCGAGCTTGAGCAGGGTCGGGACCGTCTGGCTGGCGGCCAGGGTCTGCCCCTGGCGGGTCACTATGCTGACCACTGTGCCATCCATGGGGGCCTGAATGCGGTTATAGCCGAGCTCCGTCTTGGTGCGCTCCACCTTGATCAGGGCGTTGTCGATGTCCGCCTGGGCGCTCTGCAACTCGGCCCGGGTGACGGCCAGCTGCGCCTCTGCACTCTCCAGATCGGCCCGGGAGCTCGCCTCCTGCCTGAACATCTGCTGCTGGCGGCGCCAGGCCAGCTCGTTCTGCTTGAGCTGCGCCTGCTTGATCTTGAGCTGGGCACGGCGGCTGGCCAGCTCGGCCTCGGCGGTCTTGAGGTTGTTCTGGGCTATCAGGGGATCTATCTCTGCCAGCAGATCCCCCTGCTTGACCTGTTGCCCGGCTTCTACCGCCAGATAGGTGACCTGACCCGAGACCTGGGCCCCCACGTCCACCTGCTCTATGGCCTGCAGGACGCCGCTGGCCAGCACCGTCTGCTCCACGTCCTGGCGGGTCACGGTCGCAGTCAGCACGGGGTCCGGGGTCTTGCCGGGCCAGGCCAGCCAGACCACGAGGGCCAGCAGTGCCAGGGCAAGCAGGGCATATTTGCCTGGTTTTGGAAGAGTCTTCATTTATCACCTGAACGAAACGAGTGAAGGCGTGCAAGGGCGATATCCTGCAGCAAATGGCACTTAAAAAGAAGCGAGCAATGTGTAAGAAATCATGTAGATGAAGTTGTCAATTAGAAGGGGCTGAATGTCGGCAGGGGGAGGGAAGGCCAGACCTGCATGATACCCGCTGGGTGGAGCAAGGGGCTTGGGAGGTCTACGAGGGGATAAATGCAGGGAGCCCGCTCGTTGAGCGGGCTCCCGGGTACTCAGCCGACGGCCTTGAGCTGCTCGGCATAGGGCTCGTGGCAGATCTGGATATCGACGGGCAGCTTGTAGATGAGCAGGCGTGCCAGCGATCCCTCCATCCAGTGGTGGCGGCTGCCGACCAGCAGGAGCGAGGTCGAGTGGGCGTTCAGCCACTGGCCCAGATCCCTGACCACGTCATCGACCACCAGGCAGTGGTAATCCACAGGATGAGGCAGCAGGGTGATGAGTTCGCTGATGATGGCCTTGGCATCCAGCGTGCCCTGGGCACTGCGCTCCTCCTCGGACAGTGACAGGCTCTTGCGGCGCACCTTGCTGCTGTGCGTCAGGTGCAGCAGGGTCAGGTCGCAGCCCAGCCCTTGTGCCAGGCGGCTCGCCTTGGCCAGCGTCTCCTGCTCGTAATCCTTGCCTTCCAGCAACAGCACTATGTTGGTGTGGGTCATAAGCAGTTCTCCTTGGCATGGCGCGGGTCACCGGGGACAAAGGAGCTGTCCCCTACCACAGTGATCCCGCTCTGTATTGCATGGTACTCACTTGTCTGTCTGTGGGCGCCAGACGTCATCCTTTGTCGGTGAGGGCGCGCAAGATCATCTTCGTTTACATCAGCATAACAGACGCAGTTGAACGGAGAATGAAGGCATGCGGCCCATGGCTCCCTTGATGGAGGAATGAGATGGGAAAATGGTCTATGGGCAGCACAGCAGTGGGGTTTGTCTTGGATGTGCCTGGTGATCATGCTGCTCGCCCGGCTTCAAGCCAAGGTGTCGGGATCTGGTCTCGAAGGGCGGGCAATCACAGTGGCGGTCGGCGGGCCGCCACTGTGACAGGGCTTAGCGGGGTACTTTTGACAGCTGCTGGGTCAACCAAGGAAGCCCCTCTTTCTTGCGGCTGAGGGCCCCCGCCAGCTGGACCGGCTCGGCGGGCAGTATGCCCCTGCTGGCAAAGTGGAGCTCACTGCTCCCCTTGGCCAGATCGGTCAGCATCAAGACATAGCCATCCAGCGAGTCCAGGGTCAGCCTCGCATCCATGGCTTGATGCAGCTCCTCCATCCGGCTGTGCACCTGGCTCGGATCCATCACGCAGATCTGGCTGACCATGAGGGAATGACCCGCTATCTGGTAGGCCTTTTCGTCGGCCACGAGCAGCTCGCGCAGGGGGGTATCGCCCAACTGGGTGCGCCGCTCCAGCAGGGTTTGGGCAAAGGGGGCCAGGGCCAGATCGGCGATGGGCAGCAGCCGGTCGACCGCTAGCCTGTCCTCTGCCGTGGTGGTGGGGGAGGTGAAGTTGAAGGTGTCGCTGATGATGGCCCCCAGCAACAACCTGGCCTGGGCGCGGGACAGATTGGCATGGCCCATCAGCTCCAGCAGCACGGTGGCACTGCACCCGACAGCCCTCACCCAGGCATCGAGGGGGCCACGGGTGATGAGGGTGCCGATGCGGTGGTGATCGATGAGGCCCTGCACATCGGCCTCGGCCAACCCCTCAGGTCCCTGCTCCAGTTCGCTGAAATCCACCAGAAAGACCGGCTTGTTGGCGACGCTGCCCGTCAGAACCGGGGGGGCCTCCACCCCTGCCGTCTCCAGGATGAAGCGGGTCTCGGCAATGGGGTCACCCAATGCATAGGCCTGGGCGGTGCGACCCTGACGGTTGAGCCAGTCGGCGGTGACCAGCGCGGTGCAGATGCTGTCGCTGTCGGGATTCTTGTGGCCAAAGACATGAAGCATGAGGCGGTTCCTGATGTGGGGTGATGGGCTCGGCCGCATGTCGCGGCGCCGGGCCTGAGAGGGCCATGGGGCCCGAGTCGGTTCCACTCTACTGTCTGGCGGTGATGGGGGCAAATCCGGCCAGGCTCTGGCCTCTGGCCTGGGCACCTAGAGTCGGAGAAGGAGAGGGTGCACCGCCGTCATTGATCAGGGCCGCTGGCGGCGGGTCCGGGGCATGGGGTCACTGCGTGGGAGTGTTTGGGTTCGTGATTTTGGGCAGATCACCTAAGGAATTGAAGACCCGCCACTTTGGGCATGCGGCCAAAGGGGATGATCCGCCTTTCCGGGCAGGCCACCGGCAGGATTGCAGGCCCGCCTATCCGGACGAGCCGCCGAGGAGGATGATTTGCCTTTCCGGGCAGGTTGCCGGAGAGGTTTGCTACTCGCTTATCCAGTCAGGTGGCCGAAGGCTGGATGGCTCGCCACTCAAGGCAGGCTGCCGGAGAGTGGTTACTCACCTCCCCGGTCAGGCCACCGAAAAGGTTGATGACATGCCAGGGCTGGCGCCGGGAGGCAGGTGACTCACTCCCGGTCAGGTCATCGAAGGGGCTGATGGCTCGCCGCCTCAGGGGCGGCGAGGGCTTGCCGCACCGCCCTCAGGAGGCAAGCAGCTCGCGGGCGTTGGCCAGGGTGTTGTCGGTGATCTGATCCCCCCCCAGCAGACGGGCCAGCTCGTTGAGGCGGGCACCCTGGTTGAGCGCCTGCATCTGGGTCTCCGTGGTCTTGCCGTCCGTGTGCTTGCTGACCACCATGTGCTGGTGGCCCTTGCCAGCCACCTGGGGCAGGTGGGTGACCACCATCACCTGGGTGGATTCGCCGAGCTGGCGAAGCAGACGGCCCACCACGGCCGCCGTCGGGCCGCTGATCCCCACATCCACCTCGTCGAAAATCAGGGTGGGGGTGGAGATCTTGCGGGCACTGATCACCACTATGGCGAGGCTGATACGCGACAGCTCGCCGCCGGAGGCCACCTTGCCCAGCGGCTGTATGGGCTGCCCAGGGTTGGTGGTGACCATGAATTCCACTCGATCGATACCGAGTGGCGACAGGCTGCTCTGGGCGTCGGGGCGCACCTCGATGGCGAAGCGGCCATCGGGCATCGCCAGCTCGTGCATGCTGGTGGTCACCTGGGTGGCCAGCTCCTGGGCATAGCGCTGACGGCTTTGGCTGAGCACCTCTGCCGCCTGGACAAAGGCCTGACGGGCCTCGGCCAGTTCATCCTCCATCCCTTCTAACCTTTCCTCATCGGAGTGGAGGCGGGCGAGATCCTTGGCCAGCTCCTGATGGTGCGACGGGAGATCTGCCGGCTTGACGTGGTGCTTGCGGGCCAGATTGATCGCCTTGGAGAGGCGGGCCTCCAGCTCGTTGAAACGCTCAGGATCCAGCTCCAGCAGATCCAGATAGCTGCGCAGCTCGCTGTGGCTCTCCTGCACCCCGATCAGGGCTTCGTTCAGCATGCCGAGCACGTTGCCAAGGCGGCTATCCATGCCGGCCAGGGTCTCGGCCCTGTCCACCGCCACCTGCAGCAGGCCGGCTATGGTGGTCTCCTCGTTGTCATAGAGCAGGTCGAGGCAATAGCCGCACTCCTGCATCAGCTCGGTGCCGTTGGCGAGGCGCTGGTGCTCCTCTTCGATGGCCTCAAACTCCCCGGGTTGCAGGGCGAACTCATCCAGCTCCTGCACCTGATATTCGATAAGTTGACGACGGGCTTCCCGCTGCTGCTGTTCGGCCTTGAGGCGGTTGAGCTCGTTTTGCAGCTGGCGCCATAGCTGATAGTGCTGGCGCACCTCATCGAGCAGCAGGTGGTGACCGGCATAGCCATCCAGCAGGGCGAGCTGATAGTCGGGTTTGAGCAGCAGCTGATGCGCGTGCTGGCCGTGAACGTTGACCAGCAACTGACCCAGGCTCTTGAGCTGCACCAGAGGGACGGGGACGCCGTTGATGTAGCTGCGCGAGCGCCCCTCGGCGGAGAGTACCCGCCGCACTATGCACTCACCATCGTTCTCCAGCTCGTTGGTGGCGAGCCAGGCGCGGGCGGCAGGGTTGCCGTCCAGCAGGAAACGGGCACTGACTTCCGTCTTGTCGCTGCCCGGCCGCACCATGCTGGCTTCGGCCCGCTCGCCGAGGCAGAGGCCAAGGGCGTCGATGGCAATGGATTTGCCTGCCCCCGTCTCCCCTGTGATGCAGGTCATGCCGGATTGCAGATCGAGTTCGAGAAACTTGACGATGGCGAAGTTGTTGACGGTCAGCTGGGTCAGCATGGTCTCATCCTGTATGGGTCAACATTACTGTGTATGCATCCAGTATATACTGGTCTTATATACAGTAAAGTGTGCGGGGCGGGATTTTTTGCCGGGCAAGGGGATGAGGGGCTGTGGGAGGGGGCTGTACAGGGAGAGGCACAGAGCCGTCATGGCATCCCATGGGTGATTTTATCCTGGAGGGCTGGCGCGCGATCAGCCTGTATTCGTTCACCTTTTTGGGGTCTTGTCGAGGCAGTGAACTTGTGGAGTCGGGGTGGCTGAGACACACTCGAGACAGGCTAGGCTCAGGTTCAACGGGCAGGCCACCATGCTCTTCACCAAGGATGCGTCTAGATGATCCACACCCCGACCCTGTTGTTGATCTCCCTGGCAATCAATCTGATGTCGGCACTGCTCATGTTGTTCATCCACTTCTTGAAGCCTGGTCGGCGCAACTTCCTGTTCTGGTCCCTGTCTGCCTTCCTCTTCTCCCTCTCCATCTTGCTGCTCAGTCTGGGGATAGGGAGTGGCCATCCGGCCCTGGGGATCAGGGTCGGTGGCCTGGTCTCCCTCATGAGCATATTGCTGTTGCTGGCCGGCTTTTATGCCCTCTACGGCCTGTCCTGGCGCCCCCGCCCCCTGTGGGCAGGGGTTGCCCTGTTGCTGCTTGCCTATCTGGGGTTGTCGAGCCATTTCGAGGTGCGCATGGTGCTGGCCCTGATGGAGTCTGTGGTCTACCTCTGGTGTGCTTGTCTCATCGTCTCCCTCAGCCGCCACCAGAAGCGGGTACTTCATGCCGTCGCCGTCATCTACCTGCTGCATTTCACCATATTGCTGAGCCAGGGGTTGCTGCTCTTGCTGGGGCCTGATAGTCCCATGGGTAACGGAGACTGGCTGCTCGATGGCATCTTCTTCATGCACATGGTGCTGACCATAGGCTCGGTATTGCTGCTGCCCCTGGTGGCCTACGTGGAGGCGGAGCAGGCGCTGCTGGCCCTCTCGGAGCGGGATCCCCTCACCGGGGTGCTCAACCGGCGGGGCCTGTTCAGACAGGGGGAGCGGGCGCGGCCGGGGCAGATGTGCTGCGTGGTGGTGCTCGACATAGACCACTTCAAGAGCGTCAATGACAGATTTGGTCACGGCTGTGGTGATGAGGTGATCCGGTTCGTGGCCCGGGTGCTGGTGGCCGAGGCGCGCAAGGATGATCTGGTGGGGCGCATAGGTGGCGAGGAGTTCGCCATCATCATGGGAGGGGTGAACGGCCAGATGGCCCATGACATCTGCGACCGGATCCGCCGCCAGATAGAGACGGGCTCCCGTCAGGGGGCCTGCCCGCCGTGCGAGGGGGTGACTGTCAGTGTGGGGGGCGTCTGCGCCTGTGCTGATACAGGGTTGGCGCACTTGCTGACGAAGGCCGACGAGGCCATGTACAGGGTCAAGGTGGCGGGGCGAAATGGCGTGCTTCTGCAGCTCGAACCCGGACCGCTTCGGCTGGTTGAGGGCGGCGAGGGCTAGGCTCTCGCCGCCAGCCTTGCTGCGGCCCGGGCCCGCTGGCTAGAACAGCTTGCTGCCCCAGCCGAGCTTGTTGCGCAGCACGTGGAAGTAGCTGTAATCCAGCGGATGCACCAGATGCAGCTTGTGCTGGCTCTTCTTGATGAGGATCTCGTCCCCCGGGTGGACCGCCAGGGTCACCTGGCCGTCGCAGCTCACCTGCATGGCGTCATCCTGATTGTCGGGGGAGACCAGCAGCCGCACCTCGCTGTCCGCATCCAGCACTATGGGGCGGCTGCTCAGGGTGTGCGGGAACATGGGCACCAGCGTGATGGCGTTGAGCTTGGGGGTGAGGATGGCGCCCCCCGCCGATAGCGAGTAGGCGGTGGAGCCGGTGGGGGTGGCGACAATGATGCCGTCCGAGCGCTGGCTGTACATGAAGCTGCCATCGATATAGACCTCGAACTCTATCATGTGGGCTATCTTGCCCGGGTGCAGCACCGCCTCGTTGACCGCCAGGTTGCTGGACTTGCGCTCGCCGTGGCGATAGACGGCAGCCTCCAGCAGGAAGCGGTGCTCGCTCTTGAAGTGGCCGGAGAGCACCTGCTCCAGGGGCAGCAGGTAGTCCTGGGGGGAGAGATCGGTCAGGAAGCCGAGGTTGCCCCGGTTCACCCCTATCACAGCCACATCGAACCGGGAGAGCACTCGGGCCGCCCCCAGCATGTTGCCGTCACCGCCGACCACTATGGCCAGATCCGCCTGCTCACCGAGCTGCACCAGATCCATCACGTTGTCACCCAAGAGCCCTAAGGTCTGGGCGACCCGGCTCTCCAGCAGCACCCGAAAACCGCGGGTACTCAGGTATTGATGCAGGCCGCTGAGGGTCTGGTTGGCCCCTTCATGATGGGGCTTGCCGATGAGGGCAACGGTTTTGAACGGAGAATCCATAGGTTATCGGGTCTGGGGAAGTCTTGCGGGGAGTATACCGCGCTTTGCCGGGGATTTGTCTGTCTCCATGCCCCTTGGCGCAATCGGCCCCGAAAAGCGGCAAGCTGGCCAGCTGGCAGGAGGCATTGTGCCTGATATGCCCTTTTCCCCTTGAAAGCCGGGGCTGCGTCCCCATAATAGCGCCAACACAGGGTCCGTTGACGCGTGTCGCTTACCTGAACGTCAGCAACCCCTCGTAAGTAACCCCTGAATATTGGAGATGTCATGAGCCACGAAGAACAAAAGGTTGAAGCGATGGAGCAAGTGGAAGCCCAGCCAGTCGAGCCGACCGATGTAGACAGTGAAGTGACAGCCGAGCAGGCCCGCATTGCCGAGCTGGAGGCCCAGTTGGAGGCAGCCCAGCAGGCCTCCCTGGAAGAGCGTGAGCGCGCCGTGCGTGCCGTCGCCGAGATGGAAAACCTGCGTCGCCGCGCCGCTCAGGACGTGGAGAAGGCCCACAAGTTCGCGCTGGAGAAGTTCGCCGGCGAGCTGCTGCCGGTGCTGGACAACCTGGAGCGTGCCATCGAGCTGGCCGACAAGGAAAATGAGGCGCTCAAGCCGATGATCGAAGGGGTCGAGCTGACCCTGAAATCCATGCAGAGCTCGGTAGCCAAGTTTGGCCTGCTCCCGCTGGATCCGCTGAACCAGCCGTTCGATCCCAACGCCCATCAGGCGATCAGCATGATCGACAATGCCGAAGTGGCAGCGAACACCGTCATCGCCGTGATGCAGAAGGGCTATGAACTCAACGGTCGGGTGATCCGTCCGGCCATGGTGATGGTCTCCAAGGCCCCGGCCTGAGTCCCGTCGCTGTGCTGAGCCCGCCGCTCGGCGGGCTTTTTATTGGTAGCGGCGCCATCAGGGTATTCGTTGGCGCCATTTGGCAAGCACTCTTGCGCCCAAGGGGCAAGAATGCGCGGTTTTTTAAGGTCAGGGCTTGAAGCGTCGGCTCGAGACCCCATATAGGTGGCAAGGCCACGGCGGCATCTGATTTCAGTGGCATGGAAACTTAGGTGACACGGAAAGAATTTGATGTCGGGTGCTTGAAAGCCACAGTGGCAGGCCCCACCTAGCCGTTAACGTATTTAAGGCGAGCCCCTCGCCAGTTTATTCAAAGTATTTGGAGATTCGTCAAATGGGTAAAATCATCGGTATTGACCTGGGTACTACCAACTCCTGCGTTGCTATTCTGGATGGCGACCATGCTCGCGTGATCGAGAACGCGGAAGGCGACCGTACTACTCCGTCCATCATTGCCTATGCCGATGACGGCGAAATCCTGGTTGGTCAGCCGGCCAAGCGCCAAGCCATCACCAACCCGAAAAACACGCTGTTCGCTATCAAGCGTCTGATTGGCCGTCGTTTCGAAGATGAAGAAGTACAGCGCGATCTGAAGATCATGCCGTACGCCATCGCCAAGGCTGACAACGGTGACGCCTGGGTAGAAGTCAAAGGCAAGAAAATGGCACCGCCGCAGATCTCTGCCGAAGTGCTGAAGAAGATGAAGAAGACCGCCGAGGATTACCTGGGCGAGCCGGTGACCGAAGCGGTCATCACAGTACCGGCCTACTTCAACGACGCCCAGCGTCAGGCCACCAAGGATGCCGGTCGCATCGCCGGTCTGGATGTAAAACGCATCATCAACGAACCGACTGCTGCGGCCTTCGCCTATGGCGTGAACAAGGTCAAGGGCGAGCGCAAGGTTGCCGTCTATGACCTGGGTGGCGGTACCTTCGACATCTCCATCATCGAGATCGACGAAGTGGAAGGTGAAACCACCTTCGAAGTACTGGCGACCAACGGTAACACCCACCTGGGTGGTGAAGACTTCGACAACCGCGTCATCAACTACCTGGTAGACGAGTTCAAGCGCGAGCAGGGCATCGATCTGCGCAACGACCAGCTGGCTCTGCAGCGTCTGAAAGATGCCGCCGAGAAAGCCAAGATCGAGCTCTCTTCCGCCCAGCAGACCGACGTCAACCTGCCGTACATCACCGCAGATGCCACAGGTCCGAAGCACATGAACATCAAGGTGACCCGCGCCAAGCTGGAATCCCTGGTGGAAGACATGGTGAAAGACTCCCTGGAGCCGGTCCGTGTCGCCCTGAAAGACTCCGGTCTGGCGGTTGGCGAAATCGACGACGTCATCCTGGTGGGTGGTCAGACCCGTATGCCGCTGGTTCAGAAGACCGTTGCCGACTTCTTTGGCAAAGAGCCGCGTAAAGACGTCAACCCGGACGAAGCCGTGGCCATGGGTGCTGCCATCCAGGGTGCCGTACTGTCCGGTGACAAGACAGACGTACTGCTGCTGGACGTGACCCCGCTCTCCCTGGGTATCGAAACCATGGGCAGCGTGATGACTGCGCTGATCGAGAAGAACACCACCATCCCGACCAAGAAGTCCCAGGTGTTCTCCACTGCCGAAGACAACCAGTCTGCCGTGACCATTCACGTGCTGCAGGGTGAGCGCAAGCGTGCCAGCGACAACAAGTCCCTGGGCCAGTTCAACCTGGAAGGCATCCGTCCGGCACCGCGCGGTCTGCCGCAGATCGAAGTGACCTTCGACATTGACGCCAACGGTATCCTGCACGTCTCCGCGAAAGACAAGGAGACCAACAAGGAGCAGAAGATCACCATCCAGGCCTCCTCTGGTCTGTCTGATGACGAGATCGAGCGCATGGTACGCGAAGCCGAAGCCAACGCGGCGGAAGACAAGAAGTTCGAAGAGCTGGTGCAGACCCGCAACCAGGCTGACGGTCTGGTCCACTCGGTCCGCAAGCAGGTCACCGAAGCCGGTGACGCCCTGCCTGCCGACGACAAGACCAAGATTGAAACCGCACTGTCCGAGCTGGAAGCCGTCATCAAGGGTGACGACAAGGCTGCCATCGAAGCCAAGCAACAGGCCCTGATGGAAGCGTCCCAGAAGCTGATGGAGATTGCCCAGCAGCAGGCTCAGGCGCAAGGCGCCGGTGCCGAGGCCGGTCACTCCTCTTCTTCCGCCAAGGCTGACGACGACGTGGTCGACGCCGAGTTCGAAGAAGTGAAAGACGACAAGAAATAAGCCCAACCCAGATGGGCAGAGCAGACTCTGCCCATCGGCTCAGTCAATGATTTCACGGGCGTTGGGTAACCAACGCCCGTCTGCATAACGGCTTAAGTAGAACAGGATGAGTATGTCGAAGCGCGATTTCTACGAAGTGCTCGGGGTATCGAAAGGTGCCGACGAGCGCGAGATCAAGAAGGCGTACAAGCGTCTGGCGATGAAGTATCACCCGGATCGCAATCAGGGTGATGCCGCATCGGAAGAGAAGTTCAAAGAGGTCAAGGAAGCCTACGAGGTCCTGACCGACGAGAACCTGCGTGCCCGCTATGACCAGTACGGTCATGCCGGCGTGGATCAGAGCCAGGGCGGTGGCCACGGCGGTGGTGCCGATTTCGGTGACATCTTCGGCGATGTGTTTGGTGACATCTTCGGTGGTCGTGGGGGTGGTCGTCGCGGCCCGGCCCGTGGCTCCGACCTGCGCTACAACATGGAGCTGACCCTGGAAGAGGCGGTGCGCGGGGTCTCCAAGGAGATCAAGATCCCGACCCAGGTCCATTGCGAGGTCTGCAACGGGTCCGGTGCCCACACCGGCAGCCAGGCCCATACCTGCCCGACCTGCCACGGCTCCGGTCAGGTGCAGATGCGCCAGGGCTTCTTCGCGGTGCAGCAGGCCTGCCCCCACTGTCACGGTCGCGGCAAGATCATCAAGGATCCGTGCCGCAAGTGTCACGGTGAAGGCCGCTACCAGAAGACCAAGACTCTGTCGGTGAAGATCCCGGCGGGCGTCGATACCGGCGATCGCATCCGTCTCTCCGGCGAAGGGGAAGCGGGGGAGGCCGGCGCACCGGCCGGGGATCTCTACGTACAGGTCCACGTCAAGGAGCACGAGATCTTCGTGCGTGACGGCAACGATCTCTACTGCGAGGTGCCCATCAGCTTCACCACGGCGGCGCTCGGTGGCGAGATCGAAGTGCCGACCCTGGATGGCCGGGTCAAGCTCAAGGTCACGGCGGAAACCCAGACCGGCAAGCTGTTCCGCCTGCGGGGCAAGGGCGTCAAGTCCGTGCGCTCCGGCCAGGTGGGGGATCTGATGTGCAAGGTGGTGATCGAGACCCCGGTCAAGCTGACCGAGACCCAGAAAGATCTGCTGCGCCAGCTGGACGAGTCCTTCAGCGGTGCCGCCGCCAAGACCCACAAGCCGAAATCCGAAGGCTTCTTCGAAGGGGTGAAACGCTTCTTCGACGATCTGACCAAGTAACCGCAACCCGCGTGACCCAAGCCGGCCTTCAGTGCCGGCTTTCTTTTTGCCTGCCATTTGCCCCGGATCCGCCCTATTGAGTGGATCCCGATGAGGGATCCTCCTCACAACTCCCGGCGGTTTTCCCTGTGCAAACGTTACTCTGATCACAAGTGGCTGAAACGGTTTAGCTGGCATATTGAGTTAGCTAAAGCGGTTTAGCTATTCTCTGCTCGTCCATAACAACAGCGCCCGGACGGGCGGCAGATGACAGGTGAGGAAGATGACGATGTTCAAGAGCAAGTTGGCGCTGGCGGTGGCGCTGGGATTGGGGATGAGCAGCCCGCTGTGGGCGGCCGAGGGCGGTATCGAAGCGCGTCTGGCGGCGCTGGAGGCACGGGTGCAGGCGGCTGAGTCCCGCGCCGCCGCCGCCGAAGCGCGGGCCGACGAGGCCCAGAGCAAGGCGAGCGAGGCCCGGGAGACAGCCGTGGTGGCCAAGGCCCAGAGCGAGAAGGTGGACAAGCAGACCGCCGGTGCCCAGGGCTTCGAGTTTCACGGCTATGCCCGCTCGGGCCTCCTGGTCAACAGCAACGGCAACGGCGGGCGCGGCGGCCCTTACGTGACGCCGGCCGGCTCTGTGGGCGGGGCCGTGGGTCGCCTTGGCAACGAAGACGACACCTACATGGAGGCGAATCTGCTGAAGACCCAGACCTTCGATGACGGCAGCTGGGCCCGCTACAAGCTGATGCTGGCGGACGGGGTGGAGACCAGCAACGACTGGACCGCCAGCGATTCCAGCCTCAACACCCGTCAGGTGTTTGCCGAAATCGGCGACCTGGCGAGCTTCAGCGGCCCCTTCCAGCACTCTGTGCTCTGGGCGGGCAAGCGCTTCGATCGGGACAACTTCGACATCCACTGGCTCGACTCGGACGTGGTCTTCCTGGCCGGGACAGGTGGCGGCGTCTACGACGTGCAGCTGGCCGACAGCTGGAAGGCGAACTTCTCCCTCTACGGTCGTGACTACGGCGACATCAGCGCCAGCGGTCTCTCGGACATAGAGAGTTACATCCTCACCATGAACAACAGGTTCGGCAACTGGCAGTGGATGCTCAGCGGCCTCTCCGCCAAGGACAACGAGGCGCGCATCAACGACGGCGGCGTTGGCAGCGAGGCGGCGAACAAGGGGGCGCACACCCTGCTGGCCTACCACGGCGAGAGCTTCTTCGGCATCAATCCCGGCTTCTCCAAGGCCGCCGTGCTCTACGGCCATGGCCTGGGGGCCGAGCTCAAGGGGTTGGGCTCCGACAGCGAGCTGCTGCCGGATGCCGACGCGGTACGGGTCGCCGTGTTTGGCGCCACCGATATCACTCCGCGCTGGCGGCTGGCCCCTGCCCTGCTGGCGGAGCAGAGCCAGGATCGCTACGTGAAGGGGGACGAGTATCAGTGGCTGACCCTCAACACCCGGGTTGCCCAGGTGCTGAGCCAGAACGTCGAGCTGGTCTACGAGGCCGCCTGGCAGTACATGGACTTGGATCCCAAGGGCTACAAGGGGCGTCAGGCGGTGAGCGGCAACTTCACCAAGCTCACCTTCGCCCCCACCTTCAAGGCGCAGACCGCCGGCTTCTTCGAGCGGCCCGAGCTGCGGGTATTCGCCACCTGGATGGACTGGTCCTCCGAGCTCGACAACTACGCCAGCACAGATGCCATGGGCCAGAGCGATTTCACCGCCGGTGGCGAGTGGAACTTTGGCGTGCAGATGGAAACCTGGTTCTAGTTCGTTATCCCGATCACAAAAATGGCAGACGGCGCCGGGATCTGTTGGTTAGCTAAAACGGTTTAGCTGATAATGCCGACCAAGAGAACAGAGCCCGGCTCTGGCAGTGGATCCGATGCAGCAGTGGAGTAGCAAGGTGGGGAATCGTGTGTGGGTAATGGGGGATGCGGTGGTGGATCTTATCCCGGAAGGGGAGCTGCACTACCTCAAGTGTCCGGGTGGCGCACCCGCCAACGTGGCGGTGGGGGTGGCACGGCTCGGCGGTGAATCGGCCTTTATCGGTCGGGTCGGCGCCGATCCCTTCGGCCGCTTTATGGCCGATACCCTGGTGGCAGAGGGCGTCGATATCCGTCATCTGACTCAGGATCCGGCCCACCGAACCTCCACTGTGCTGGTGGAGCTCGATGAAGAAGGGGAGCGCAGCTTCACCTTCATGGTGCGCCCCAGTGCCGACCAGTTCCTCGAACCGGCTGACTTGCCCCGCTTCGAGGCCGGTCAGTGGTTGCTCAGCTGCTCCATCGCGCTCGCCAACGAACCGGTGCGCAACAGTTGCCTGCAGGCCATGGCCGCCATCAAGGCGGCGGGAGGACGGGTCTGCTTCGACCCCAACCTGCGGCCCGAGGTGTGGGGCAATCCCGCCGAGATGCTGCCGCAGGTAAGCGCGGCCATCGCCCTGGCGGACGTGGTCAAGCTCTCGGTGGAGGAGCTGCAACTGCTGAGCGGCGAGGATGATCTGCTCGCCGGGCTTGCCACCCTCTCGGGCCCGGCCCTGGTGCTGGTGACCCGGGGGGCGGCCGGTGTGGTAGCCCGTTTGGGTGGCGATCTGCTGGAGTGGGTGGGGCCGAAAGTGACCCCGCTCGACACCACGGGGGCGGGGGATGCCTTCGTTGCTGGACTGTTGGCGGCGCTGGCTGGACGTCCGTCACTGCCGACGCTGGCCGAGCTGCCCGCCATCCTGGCTCAGGCCCACGGCTGCGGGGCGCTCGCCACCACCGCCAAGGGGGCCATGACGGCGCTGCCGACCCGCACCGAACTGGATGCCTTTTTGCTATTGGGCGCGATCGAGCGCAAGCGGCCGTTGATCTGCGGCTAGAAGCCCGGGTCAACAGCCCCTACTCTCATGTGACAAGGGCCCGCCAGCCGGCGGGTCATAAGAGGAAGATTATGAATATCAGTGCGATAGCCAAGGATTTGGTGCCCCTGCTCGGGGGCAAGGAGAACATCGTCAGCGCCGCTCACTGCGCCACCCGGCTGCGGCTGGTGCTGGCGGACGACAGCAAGGTCAACAAGGCCGCCATCGACAAGCTGGACGGGGTCAAGGGGTGCTTCAGCAACGCGGGTCAAATTCAGGTGATCTTCGGCACCGGTCTGGTCAACAAGGTCTATGCCGAGTTCGTGGCGCTGACCGGCACCGGCACCGCCAGCAAGGCGGAGCTGACCGACATGGCGACGGCCAAGCTCAACGTGGCCCAACGGCTGGCGCGGACCCTCTCCAACATCTTCGTCCCCATCATTCCGGCCATCGTCGCCTCCGGCCTGCTGATGGGGCTGCTCGGCATGGTGCGCACCTACGGCTGGGTCAACGCCGACAGCGCCCTGTTTGTGATGCTCGACATGTTCAGCTCGGCAGCCTTCATCATACTGCCCATCCTGATCGGCTTTACCGCGGCGCGCGAATTTGGCGGCAATCCCTATCTGGGGGCGACCCTCGGCGGCATCCTCACCCACCCGGCGCTGACCAACGCCTGGGGCGTGGCGGGGGGCTTCAAGACCATGGACTTCTTCGGGCTGGATGTGGCCATGATCGGCTACCAGGGCACCGTCTTCCCCGTGCTGTTGGCGGTCTGGTTCATGTCCCATCTGGAGAAACAGCTGCGCAAGCGCATCCCGGACGCGCTGGATCTGATCCTCACCCCCTTCTTGACCGTCATCATCACCGGCTTCGTGGCGCTGCTCTTCATCGGCCCGGCGGGTCGGGTGCTGGGGGATGGCATCTCCTTTGGTCTGAGCGCCCTCTATGAGCAGGCGGGCTGGCTGGCGGGGCTGGTGTTTGGCGGTACTTACTCGCTTATCGTCATCACCGGCATCCACCACAGCTTCCACGCCATAGAGGCGGGGCTGCTCACCAACCCGGCCATAGGCGTCAACTTCCTGCTGCCCATCTGGGCCATGGCCAACGTGGCCCAGGGCGGGGCTTGTCTCGCTGTCTACTTCAAGACCCGGGATGTGAAGATCAAGGCGATCACAGTGCCGGCGGCCATGTCCTGCCTGCTGGGCATCACCGAGGCCGCCATCTTCGGCGTCAACCTGCGCTACATCAAGCCCTTCCTGGCCGGTCTGTTCGGCGGTGCCTGCGGCGGCGCCTACGTGGTGGCGGCCAAGGTGGGCATGACGGCGGTGGGGCTGACCGGCATTCCGGGCATGGCAATAGTCCAGCCCATGAGCCTCATCCACTACGTCATCGGGCTGGTGATCGCCTTCGGTGCCGCCTTCGTCGCCTCCTACCTGCTCAAGTACAAGGTGGAGTGATGAAGGAAAGCCATCTCCTCAACCAGATTGTCCGGTCCCTGCTGGCCGGACAGCTCAAGGCGGCGGCCGATCCCCATAGGCCCCGCTGGCACCTGGCAGCCCCTGTGGGGCTGCTCAACGACCCCAACGGCTTTATCGAGCACGACGGGCGCTACCACCTCTTCTACCAGTGGAATCCGCTCGGCTGCGAGCACAGCAACAAGGGCTGGGGCCACGTCACCTCCACCGATCTGCTGCACTGGCAGCACGAGCCGGTGGCGCTCTTGCCCACCGAGGCCTATGAGAGCCACGGCTGTTATTCCGGCTCGGCGGTGAGTGACGAGCAGGGGCGCCTGACCCTCGTCTACACCGGCAACGTCAAATACCCGGATGGCAGCCGCACCGCCTTCCAGTGTCTGGCCCGCGACGATGGACGGGGTGGTTTTGCCAAGCTGGGCCCCGTGCTCGATCTGCCCCAAGGCTACAGCGGCCATGTGCGCGACCCCAAGGTGTGGCACGACGGCCAGCAGTGGCTCATGGTGCTGGGGGCCCGCACCCTGGACGATCGGGGGGAGGTGCTGCTCTATCGCGGCGACGCGCTTGATGCCTGGACGCTGGTGGGCCCCATCGCCGGCAGCGGGCGCGGCGGTCTCGGGGACTTTGGCTATATGTGGGAGTGCCCGGATCTCTTCCCCCTAGGGGATCGTCACCTGCTGATCTGCTGCCCCCAGGGGATTGCCCCGGCGGGAGAGGATTATCGCAACCTCTACCAGTGCGGCTGGCTGGCGGGGGATTTCGACGGCGAGCAGTTCGAGCACGGGGCCTTCCACGAGCTGGACCGAGGCTTCGAGTTTTATGCCCCCCAGAGCACCCTGGACGGTCAGGGGCGCCGCCTGCTGTTCGGCTGGCTGGGGCTGCCGGAGGAGAACGAGATGAGCCAGCCCACTGTCGCTCACGGCTGGATCCATCAGATGAGCTGCCCGCGAGAGCTGTTCTGGCAGGATGACTGGCTCTGCCAGCGGCCGGTGGCGGAGCTCGCGGCATTGAAGGGGGAGCAGACCCGCTTCGAGGGGACGCTCAGGGAGTTTCCGGGGCTGGCCATCGACTCGGCCTGGCTCGATCTGGCGCTTGGCGGTGAGGGCAGCCTCTGGTTTGGCGCCCTGGCCGAGCTGGTGTGGCAGCCGGGGCGCATCACACTGCGGCGCCAGAACTGGCAGAGCGGGGTCTGGGAAGAGAGAGCCGCCCCCTGGCTCGGAGGCAAGATCACAGTGCTGTGCGACAGCTCCAGCCTGGAGTGCTTCGTGGATCAGGGTCGCCAGAGCCTGTCGGCGCGCTACTTCCCCGGGGAAAAGCCGCAACTTTCATCGGGTAACGGCGATGATGGCTGCAAAATTTGCCTTGATCACTGGCCGCTGGCGGCTTGCCTAGTACAATAGCCCGGTGCTAGTCAGCCGGGAGGCCAGGTGGAGAAGAAGAAACGGATCACTATTGCCCAGATAGCCACGCTCGCGGGGGTCTCCAAGGCGACCGCCAGTCTGGTGCTTAACGGGAAGAGTGCGGAGTACAGGATTGCCGACGATACCCGCAAGCGGATCCAGGCGGTGGCGGACGAGTGCCACTACCAGCCGAGCTTTCATGCCCGCTCCTTGCGCGAGACCCGCAGCTACACCTGGGGGCTGGTGATCCCCGATCTCACCAACTTCGGGTTTGCCAGCATAGCGCGCGCCCTCGAGGCCCACTGCCGGGAGGCGGGGATCCAGCTGCTGATTGCCTGCTCCGAGGATGATCCCACCCTGGAGCAGCGGGTGGTGGACAATCTCATCAGCCGTCAGGTGGATGGGCTGATTGTTGCCTCCAGTGGCCACAGCGACGACATCTATGCCCGCATTCACGACCGCCTGCCCGTGGTGCAGCTCGACCGCCACATCGGCGAGTCGCGCCTGCCCATGGTCATTTCGGACGCCTGCAAGGCGACCGCCGAACTGGTGCAGGACATGGCGATCGATTGCGACGAGGAGATCTACTACTTCGGCGGCCTGCTGGATCTCTCCCCCAGTCGCCACCGGCTGGCGGGCTATGAGCTGGGGCTCCATCGCGCCGGCTTTGAGGCGGATGCCGTTCGGGTGCGCCATCGCGACTATCAGCCGCGCTCGGGTTATCAGCTGATGGCCGAGCTGGTGGCCGAGCTGGGAGCGCCGCCCCGCGGGCTATTCACCGCCTCTTTTACTCTGCTGGAAGGGGTGCTGCGCTACCTTAACGAGGCGGGCCTGATGGAGACGGGGATGCGGCTCTGCACCTTCGACGATCACGATCTGCTCGACTGCATTCCCATGCGCATTGACTCCGTGGCCCAGGATTGTCCGGCCCTGGCCCGGGCCGCCTTCGAGCTGATGCAGCAACTGATCGCGGGCAATCCTCCCGCACAGACCGCCCAGGTGATCCTCCCCAGGGTGCGCTGGCGCAGCCGCCGCTAGTCACTCATCACGTCTCATATGAAAAAGCCCCGCCGATACTGGCGGGGCTTTTTGCTGTTGGCAGGGGGCTCAATCCGTGGTGCTGGCGCGCCAGAAGATCTGCTTGATGCGGGGATGCTCCCCCAGCGTCTTCATCAGGGCGTCCAGCTCGTCGCCATCGATGGAGGTGGCGAGCAGCACAGCCGAGATCTCGATGTCCTGCTCCCCGAAGGGTTCTATATCCAGCTCGCTCAGGGGGTAGTTGGCCTGCTCCAGCTTCTGCTCCAGCCAGGGGAGCACCTCTTTCTGATGAGTACGGCGGATGAGCGCCGTCACGCGGTAGGTCACCTCGGTGTCGGTATTGTCCACCGGATGACGGTTGATCTGATTGACCAGGGGGCGCAGCAGGGTGTTGGCCGCCAGCACGAAGAGCGCGCCGAGCACTGCCTCCATGGCGAAGCCGGCACCGCTGGCCGCCCCCACCGCCGCCACACCCCAGAGGGTGGCGGCGGTGTTGATGCCGCGGATGTTGCCGGACTCACGCATGATGACACCGGCGCCGAGAAAGCCGATGCCGGAGACGATATAGGCCACCACGTGGACCACCCCATAGCTGCCGCCGTGCAGGTCATAGATGCGCTGGGCCAGGTTGACGAACAGGGCCGCCCCCACGGCGACCAGCACGTTGGTGCGAAGGCCGGCGGTGCGCTGGCGGTACTGGCGCTCGAGGCCGACCAGGCTGCCGAGCACGAAGGCGAGCAGCAGGCTGGCCAGGGTGTCGAGCAGGGCAAGCAGATCAAATTGTTGCCACATTCTCATGGGGTACTCCTTCTGATGAGTGATGGCTGCGCGCAATCCATGATGAAACGCCGCACAAGAGGGCTGAAAAACCCGGCGATGATTGCGCTGCTGGCCAGCAAAAAATGAAACAAGGCGTGCGGGCGTCCCCTGCGCATGCCCCATAGGGCGCCGCTGACAGTTCAGGGGGCCAGCATGGCCGGCCCCCTGAACGCTGGTTGACAGAGTATGGTGCTGTCAGGCGCGCTCGGGATCGCCACCGCGAGGGCGCAGTTCCCAGCGAACCGGGTGAGCAGCCCCGACCTGATGGACAAACTGCACCAGATAGCGGCGCTGGGGCGGGGTGCAGCGCAAGTTGAGCACCAGCTCACGCCCGCCGCTGCGACCCGGTGTCATGGACTGCACCGGGTGCAGCCCGGCCGGTTGCAGGGTGTGGCTCACCATCTCCAGCACCAGCTCCAGATCGGCGCGATCCTCGCAGCGGATCTGCAGCCGGTAGTGGTGCTGGCGCTGTTTGCCCCGCAGCCAGCGCGGCAACATGCCAAGGCCCAGCTTGTTCAGCAGGGGGTGAGTCGATACAGACTGGGTTGATATCAAACGCATAGCAGCCTCCTTGTGGGAAGCAGAAACTATGCAGGCAAGGCGCCCATGGCAGTTGGCCAGGAGTCACCCGACGTCAAGTGTAAAAAGAGAAGAGGGGAGTGGATTTCCGCTTCTCGCAGGGTTGCGAGTTGCGGCAGAGGGACTCTGCGGCTAGCTCGCGACCCGGGTGCCGACGACAGGAGTCGGCGTGGATCTGTCACTTGATGAGTTGCCCACCGACGGTCTCCGCTATTGATTAGAGGCGACATGGTAGCCGATACGGCCGCCGGGGTAAACCCTGGGCCCCCGGCAGCAACATATTGAAACAAAATGAGGTTTTAGCAAAAGGGAGCTAGAGCCCCCTCGTTTTTATCGTCCGCTCGGTGCTATTTCATGCCCAGGCGCCTCAGGATCATGGCGGCGGGGCAGAAGCCGGTGAAGGCACTCTGGATCAGGTTGACCCCGACAAAGACGCTCAGCCAGACGAAGCCCGGGTGGACCCAGGCGGTGAGCAGCAGCGAGAGCAGCAAGATGCAGCCCGCGACCACTCTGACTCCGTTATCGACTGTCATGTCTCTCTCCCTTTCCTCTATTATTTAGTAGTTGCTAATTTAGTGTTGATTTATACAATAGACTAAATATCAGCAATTGCTAATTTATGCTTATGAGCCCATTCGACGAGATGAACGGACACGCGACGGCTGCCGCCTCCCTGCTCAAGGCGTTGGCTCATCCCGAACGCCTGATGGTGCTCTGCCAGCTGGTGGAAGGGGAGAAGGGGGTCGGAGAGCTGCTGGCCCACAGCCAGCTGGGGCAGTCGGCTTTCTCCCAGCAGTTGTCGGTGCTAAAGCGCCATGGCCTTATCCTTTCGCGCAAGGTCTCCCAGCAGATCTACTACTCCCTGGTGAGCGAGGCGGCCGCCGATGTGCTGGCGGCGCTGCAAACCCATTTTTGTCACGCAGATGAGGAAATTCGATGATTGAAAGCCAATGGCTGCTCTCTTTGGGCGGCGGCATGCTGGCGGGGCTGTCGGCCCTGATCCTGATGTTGTTCAACGGCCGGGTGGCCGGGATCAGCGGCATTCTGGCCGGCGCACTGCAACAGCGGGCGCCCTGGCGGGTGCTGTTTCTGCTGGGGCTGGGGGCGGGCGCCTGGTTGGCGCTGACCCTGGGTTGGGCCAGCATGCCTGCATTCACCACCCTGCCCGGCTGGCCGGTGGTGTTGCTGGCCGGCCTGCTGGTGGGCATAGGCACTCGCCTTGGCAATGGCTGCACCAGCGGTCACGGCATCTGCGGCATGGGGCGGCTCTCCCTGCGTTCCATAGTCGCGACCCTGACCTTTATGGCGGCGGGCTTTATCACCGTCTTTTTCACCCACCACATTTTCTGACAGGTTGATTGCCATGAGATTGCTGACAAGTTTGCTTGCGGGCCTGTTGTTCGGGCTGGGGATGGCCATCTCCGGCATGGTGGATCCCGCCCGGGTCACCGGTTTTCTCCATCTGGCGGGGGCCTGGGATCCCAGCCTCGCCTTCGTGATGGGGGGCGCCCTGCTGGTCTTTATGCCGGGTTATTTTCTGCTGGTGAAACCCCGTCGCCGGAGTGTGCTGGGGGAGCCCATAGTCGCCGTACCGGCCCCCAGGCTGGATCGCCGTCTGATCGGCGGGGCCGCGCTGTTTGGCATAGGCTGGGGGCTGGTGGGCATCTGCCCCGGGCCGGCCTTGAGCCTCATTTCCAGCGGTCAGCCCATGATACTGTTGTTTATCGCGGCCATGGTGGCCGGGATCCTGCTGGTCGACCGGGGGCTGGTTCGCATACGGAACAAGGCTCGCCAGTCCCATACCGCCTGATCCCGTGAAGTGACTGATTACGCCAGGGAAGGAGAGTGATGATGGAAAACATCCGGTTGCTGGGGATCACCTTGTTGGTGATGACATCGCAGGCCATGACATCCGCCCTGGCTGCAGAAGGGGAGAGTCAGGCCCCGTTGACGGTGGCGCCACAGCCGGTGACCGACTGGCTGACCCTGGATGGCACCGTCAGTGCCATCAATCAGGGGACGGTGGCGGCCCAGACCAGCGGCCGGGTCTCCCGCATGCTGGTGGATGTGAACGACGAGGTGCAGGCGGGGCAACCGCTGCTGGAGATCAGCGGCAAGGAGCAGTTCGCCGCCGTCACAGGGGCCGAGGCGCGGCTGGCCCGGGCTCAGGCCCAGCAGGTGGAGGCCGAGCGCCAGCTCGCCCGCTTTCAGGCGCTGATTGCCAAGGGAGTGATCACCCGCGCCCAGCTCGATAACGCAGAGGCGACGGATCGCGCCGCCCGTGCCGAGGTGAATGCGGCCGAGGCGGCCCTCACCCAGGCTCGCGAGACTTACGGTTATACCCGCATTCTGGCCCCCTACGCCGGAGTGGTGACCAAACGGCTGGTGGAGCTGGGGGAGACGGTGGCCCCCGGCACCCCGCTGCTGTCGGGCTTCTCCCTCGACACCTTGCGGGTGGAGGTAGAGCTGCCCCAATCTGCCCTGACGCTCGCTCGCCAGCCTGCGGATGTGCAGGTGCTGCTACCTGATGGCAACACCGTTACCCCGGTTAAACTGACCCGCTTCAACTACGCCGACAGCCAGAGCCACGCCTTCAGGTTGCGCCTCGACTTGCCGCCGCAAACCGCCGGGGTATTGCCCGGCATGTGGCTCAAGGTGCGGCTCAAGCAGGGTGAGCGTCAGGTATTGCAGGTGCCCGTACGCGCCCTGCTGCGGCAAGGGGAGTTCGACGGCGTCTATCTGCTGCAGCCCGCTGGCTGGGCCCTGACGCCGGTGCGGGTAGGTCACTGCTTGGCGGGGCAGTGCGAGATCCTGGCCGGGCTGCAAGCCGGTGACAAGCTGGCCCCCGATGCCTGGGCACAGCAGCAGGAGCTGGCCCATGAGTAACGAGCTGAACGGCAACAGGGAGAGGCTGGGACCTGCAGGTCGGCTGGCTGCGCTGTTTCAGGGCTCGGCCATCACCCCGCTGCTGGCGCTGGTGGGGCTCTTGCTCGGCCTCTTTGCGGTGCTGGTGACCCCCAAGGAGGAGGAGCCGCAGATCGATGTCACCTTCGCCGATGTCTATATCCCCTTCCCGGGGGCCACTCCGGCTGAAGTGGAATCTCTCGTGACCACACCTGCCGAGCAGGTAGTCTCCCAGATAAAGGGGATAGATACCCTCTACTCCTTCTCCCAGCCCGATGGCGCCCTGCTGGTGGTGGTGTTCAAGGTGGGGGTGAGCCGCGAGCAGGCCATCGTCGATCTCAACAACCAGCTCGACTCCCACCGCGACTGGCTGCCACAGGGGGTTGGGGTCGGTCAGCCGCTGGTAAAACCTCGGGGGATCGACGATGTCCCCATCGTCAGTCTCACGCTCTGGAGCAAGCAACTGGGCGCCCCCGAGCTGACCCGGGTCGCCCATGAGCTGGAGACCGAACTCAAGCGCATTCCCGGTACCCGCGATATCTACACGCTGGGCAGCCAGAGCGCCGTGTTGCGGGTGATGCCGGATCCGGCGGCCCTCAGCGCCCACGGCATCAGCTGGGGCGAGCTGAGCCAGCGCCTTGCGGCCGCCAATCAGGTGGGCCCGACACAGGCCATCGAGCAGGACAACAGTGAGATCAAGGTGCAGGTGGGGCAGTTCCTGCAAAGCGAGCAGCAGATCCGAGAACTGGTGGTGGGGCTGCACGATGGCCGGCCTGTCTATCTCGGCGATGTGGCCAGGGTCTCTTTGGGTCAGGAGACCCCGACCAAGCGCAGCTGGATGGGGCAGGGGCAAGCCAGTTATCCGGCGGTGACCCTGGCCATCGGCAAGCAGCCGGGCCAGAACGCGGTCGAGGTGGCCAAGCGGGTGGAGGCGCGGGTCGAGAGTCTCAAGAATCGGCTGATCCCGGCTGGGGTCGAGGTGACGGTGACCCGGGACTACGGCGTCACCGCCGAGACCAAATCCAACACCCTCATCGGCAAGCTGATTTTTGCCACCACGGCTGTGGTGCTGCTGGTGCTGGTGAGCATGGGCTGGCGCGAGGCGCTGGTAGTGGGGGTGGCCATCGTCATCACCCTGGCACTGACCCTGTTTGCCAGCTGGGCCTGGGGCTTTACCCTCAACCGGGTGTCGCTCTTTGCCCTGATCTTCTCCATCGGCATCCTGGTGGATGACGCCATAGTGGTGGTGGAGAACATCCACCGTCATCGCGGTCTGGGCAAGGGGGCACTCAAGGATCTCATTCCGGGGGCGGTGGACGAGGTGGGGGGGCCGACCATACTGGCGACCCTGACAGTGATCGCGGCTCTGCTGCCGATGGCCTTTGTCAGCGGCCTGATGGGCCCCTATATGAGCCCCATCCCCATCAATGCCAGCATGGGGATGCTCATCTCCCTGCTGGTGGCCTTTATCTTCTCCCCCTGGCTGGCGAGCCATTTGCTCAAAGGGGAGGTGCAGGCTGCCCACGGCGAGGCCAAGGCGGGACTCTTTCAGCGGCTGATGACCCCTTTCCTGATCGGTGATGGCGCCAAGCGCGCCAGACGCAAGCTCTGGCTGGTGGTGTTGCTGCTGGTCGGGGCGGCTACCGCCATGCCGGTGGTGCAGTGGGTGGTGCTCAAGATGCTCCCCTTTGACAACAAGTCGGAATTCCAGCTGGTGCTCGATATGCCGGAGGGAGCGACCCTGGAGCAGACCGAGCGCACCCTGCTGTCGGTTGGGCGAGAGCTTGCCAGGGTGGGGGAGGTGAAGGATTACCAGATCTACGCCGGCACAGCGGCCCCCATCAATTTCAACGGGCTGGTGCGCCACTACTTTATCCGCAGCGGCGCCAACCTGGGGGATATTCAGGTCAATCTGGTGGACAAGCATGAGCGGGATCGCAGCAGCCACCAGATTGCCCAGTCGGTTCGGGCGCCGCTGCAGGCCATCGCCAGTGCGGCGGGGGGCAACCTCAAGGTGGTGGAAGTGCCCCCAGGCCCGCCGGTCTGGTCCCCCATAGTCGCGGAAGTGTATGGCCCGACGCCGGCCGCCCGTGAAGCGGCGGCACGCGCCGTACAGGCCCGCTTCGTGGCCACCGCGGATCTGGTGGACGTGGATATCTATCTGACCGACCCCCAGCCCCAGTGGCGGCTGGTGGTGGATCGCAGCAAGGCGGCCCTGCT
This sequence comes from Aeromonas sp. DSM 116730, assembly GCF_046581335.1. Lineage (NCBI taxonomy): Bacteria > Pseudomonadati > Pseudomonadota > Gammaproteobacteria > Aeromonadales > Aeromonadaceae > Aeromonas > Aeromonas sp. DSM 116730. The sequence goes on from NZ_CP144265.1 coordinate 1,442,658, forward strand.
CGGGGTCGATCTCGGGGATCTGGTTAGCACCCTCAATGGTGGGGTGGGCTATCAGGATGCCAGCTGGTTGCAGGGGAACGGCGCCAAGTATCCGGTGCCAGTGCGCATCGAGCTCGCCCCCGGTGACAAACGGGATCTGGCGGGTGTACTGGCTCTCAAGGTGCGCAGTCAGAGCGGGCAGCTCATCCGGGTATCAGAGCTGGTGAGTCGCCGTGATGAGGTGGCTCCGAGCTACATCATGCACAAGAACATGCGGCCCATGGTAATGGTGGTGGCCGACATGGGCGGCCATACCGACAGCCCGCTCTACGGCATGTTTGCCGCCGGTGCCGACATCGATCTGCCCCAGTATTACGTGCAGCAGCCCGATAAATTGGGTGAGGTGGCGCTCTTGTGGGACGGGGAGTGGAAGGTAACCTACGAGACTTTCCGCGACATGGGGCTGGCCTACGGGGTGGGGATGATCCTCATCTACCTGCTGGTGGTGGCCCAGTTCCGCTCCTACCTGGTGCCGCTCATCATAATGGCGCCCATCCCGCTAACCATTATCGGGGTGATGCCGGGCCACGCCCTGCTGGGGGCCCAGTTTACCGCCACCTCTATGATAGGGATGATAGCGCTGGCCGGGATCATAGTGCGCAACAGCATACTGCTGGTGGATTTTATCGAGCAGCAGCGAAGAGCCGGGATGGCGTTCGAGCAGGCGGTGATCGAAGCGGCGCAGGTGCGGGCCAAACCCATCATGCTGACGGCGCTGGCGGCCATGATAGGTGCCCTGTTCATCCTCGATGATCCCATCTTCAACGGACTGGCCATCAGCCTGATTTTCGGGATCCTGGTCTCCACCTTGCTCACCCTGGTGGTGATACCCTTGCTCTATTACGCCCTGCTCTCCCGACGCTGATGACGGGAGTCACTAGCTAAGGCGAAATGATGCCCTGCTCTCCCGTCAGTCGTGACGGGGGTCGATAGCGAAAGGATGCGCGATGAAGAGAGGCTGGCTGTGGTGGACGGCGGGCGCCGGGGTGGCGCTAGCGGCCCTGGCATTGTGGTGGTGGCCGCAGGCGACGCCGGTCAAGCTGGTGGCGGTCGGGCGGGGGGATGTGCTGGTGACCCTGGTCAACACCCGGGCCGGTACCATCAAGTCGTGCCAGCGGGCCGGGCTCAGTCTGCCCGGCGGCGGCGTGGTGGAGCAGATCGCCGTCAAGGCCGGGGACAGGGTGGCCCGGGGGGATCTGCTGCTGACCCTCTGGAGCGAAGATATTCGTGCCGATCTCAGCCGAGCCCGCGCCCAGCAGGCCCTCGGCAAAACCCAGCGCGAGGAGCGCTGCAGCGAGGCCACCTACTACGAGCGGGAGGCCAGTCGGCTGGCCACCCTGCTCGCCAAGAACCTCACTTCCCGCACCCTGGCCGAACAGGCCCAGAACCTGGCCCATACCCGCCGCTATATCTGCCGTGCCTCCCGCCAGCAGGAGCGGGTCGACGAGGCGCTGGTCGCCCAGGTGGAGGCCCGCCTGGCCGAGCGCCGCCTGCAGGCCCCCTTTGCCGGCGTGGTGGCCGAGGTCAACAGCAAGCTTGGCGAATACATGACCCCCTCACCCCCAGGAGTGGCCATGCCCCCCGTCATCGATCTCATCGACGATAACTGCCTCTATGTCTCAGCCCCCATAGATGAAGTGGATGCCGCCCGCCTCAAGGTGGGCCAGTCTGCCCGGGTACTGCTAGACGCCATGCCCGGGCGCGACTTTGCCGCCACCGTCACCCGCATCGCCCCCTATGTGAAGGAGCTGGAGAAACAGGCCCGCACCGTGGAGGTGGAGGCGGTACTCACAGCCCCGCCCGGCGACGTGCCCCTGCTTATCGGCTACAGCGCCGATCTCGAGGTCGAGGTGACCCGCGCCACCGATGTGCTGAGGGTGGCGGCCAGCAGCCGGGCCGACGATGGCAGCGTGCTGCGGCTGGAAGGGGATAAGCTGGTGCGGGTCCTGCCCCGCTGGGGCGTGGAGAACTGGAACTGGATTGAGGTGGCAGAGGGGCTCGCCGCCGGTGACCAGCTGGCGGCCCAGCCCGGCCAGATAGTCGGGGAGGGGCCCTTCAGCGCCGCCACGGAGCCGGTGGATGAGTGAGCTCATTCGCCTGGATGCCGTCAGCCGTCGATTCACCTTGGGGGGCACTGAGGTGGCGGCCCTCGATCGCGTTTCTCTTCGGGTCGCCGAGGGGGAGTATCTGGCGGTGATGGGCCCCTCGGGCTCCGGCAAATCGACCCTGCTCAACGTGCTGGGGCTGCTGGACAGGCCCGACGAGGGGCGCTACTGGCTGGGGGGCCAGGACATTGCCACCCTGTCAGAACCCGCGCTGGCCCAGCTGCGCGGCCATCGCATCGGCTTCGTGTTCCAGTCGTTTCATCTCATCCCCCGCCTCACCGCCCGGGAAAACGTCGAGCTGCCGCTGATGCTGTGCGGCGTCCTCCCCGCCGAGCGCCATCGCCGCAGTCAGCAGTTGCTGGGAGAGCTGGGGCTGGAGAATAGGGCCGACCACAGACCCGCCGAGCTCTCCGGCGGTCAGCGCCAGCGGGTGGCCATAGCCCGGGCCATGGCCATGGCGCCGCGCCTCATCCTGGCGGACGAGCCCACCGGCAATCTGGACTCCCGCTCCGGGGAGGAGGTGATCACCCTGCTCGAGGGGCTCAACCGGGAGCAGGGGATCACCCTGATGGTGGTGACCCACGATCCCCGCCTCGGCGAGCGGGCGGGCAGGCGGATCTCGATGGATGACGGCCGCATCAGCAGCGACAGCGGTGGGGGCTGAATGCGGCGCCCCGATGCTCTCCGCTTCGCCGCCGTGGCCCTGCTGCGCCAGCGCACGCGAGCGCTGGTGCTGATCCTGGCGGTGAGTTTGAGCGTCACCTCGGTGCTGCTGCTCACCGCGCTGGGGGAGGGGGCGAGGCGCTATGTGGCCGAGCAGTTCAGCTCCCTTGGCAAGGATCTGCTGGTGATGTTTCCGGGTCGCAAGGAGACCACGGGCGGGCTGCCGCCGGTGACCGGTAACAGCCTGAGGGAGATCACTCTGGATGACATGCACTACCTGGGCCAGCATCAACCCCAGCTCAGGCTGGTGCCGCTGGTGATGGGCTTTGCCGAGGCCAAGCAGGGGGCCCGGGTGCGTCAGACCATGCTGCTTGGCAGCAGCAACGGGCTGCGGCATACCCATGGACTTGAGCTGCTCTCCGGCCGCTGGTTGCCGGGGGACGCCGGGGAGGACAGGCCGGTGGCCCTGCTCGGGGAAGTGGCGGCCCGGGAGCTGTTCGGTCAGGCCGATCCCCTCGGCCAGTGGCTGCGCTTTGACAATCGCCGCTTTCGGGTGGTGGGGGTCTTCACCAGCCAGAGCAGCAATCTGGGGATGGACATGGCCGAGGCGGCGCTGATCCCGGTGGGCAGTGCCATGGGGCTGTTCAATACCGAGGGGCTGTTTCGTCTGCTGATCCAGCCGCTGGGAGGGCAGGCTGTGCCCCCGCTGGTAACGCGACTGGAGCTGCTGATGCAGGCGCGCCACGGGGTGCTCGATGTGACTCTGGTAAGGCGCGACGCCATGCTGGCCACCTTCTCCACCATTCTGGCCACCCTCACCCTGGCGGTCGCCGGCATTGGTGCCATCAGCCTGCTGGTTTCCGGCATCATGATGATGAATCTGGCGCTCATCAGCACCCGCCAGCGGACTGGGGAGATCGGTCTGCTCAAGGCGCTGGGGGCCGACAGTCGCCAGATCCGCCAGCTGTTTTTGTGGGAGGCGCTGCTGCTGAGCGGCGGTGGCGCCTTCATCGGCACTCTGCTGGGCTATGCCCTGGTGGCCCTCGCCGCGCTGATCTGGCCCGGCTTCCCGGCGGCCGTGCCCTGGCTCGCGACCCTCTGCACCATACCGGCGGCCCTGCTGACCGGGCTCTTCTTCAGCTGGCTGCCCGCATCCCGGGCGGCGCGGCAGGATCCGGTCACCAGTCTGCGCAGCGGACAATGGAGTTGAGGCTGATGAATCTGATGGGGCGCGAGCCAGTGACCAACGTAGCGGACAATGGCGTGGTGGCCGATGCGCCTCGCTGATCTGCTGTTCTGGCTCTGGCGCGCCTTGCTGGCAGGGCGCAGTCGCAGCCTGCTGTCGGCGCTCGGCATCGCCATCGGGATCGCCTCTGTGACCCTGCTCACCGGTATCGGCGAGGGGCTCAGGCTCTATCTGCTCGACAGCTTCTCCCAGTTCGGTACCCGCCTGATCGCCGTGACCCCGGGCAAGACCGAGACCGCCGGCGGCCCGCCCGGCATCCTCTCCAGCAGCCGTCCCCTGCTGCTGGAGGATGCCGATGCCCTCGCCAGATTGCCAGGGGTCGAAGCCGCCCTGCCAGTGGTGCAGGGCCAGGGGGAGGTGCGCAGCCGCGGACTGACCCGCAGCACTGCCATTCTGGGCACCGGCCCGGCGGCGCTCTCTGGCTGGCGACTCACCCTGGTGCAGGGGCGCTTTCTGCCCGCAGATGACAGTGCCATGCCCCGCGCCTATGCGGTGCTGGGCGCCAAGGTGGCGGCTGAGCTGTTCCCCGGCGGCGATGCGCCGGGGAGCCTGCTGCGGGCCGGGGATCGCCGCTTTCGGGTGGCCGGGGTGCTGGCCCCCAAGGGGCAATTTCTCGGCTTCGATCTGGATGACATGATCTATCTGCCCGCCGCCCACGCCCAGGCGCTGTTCAACAAGGAGGGGCTGCAGGAGATAGACGTCATCTATGGCGCCGGGCAGGCGGAGCCCGAGATCACCGCCCAGATCCGGCGGGTGCTGATCGCTCGCCACGGCGCCGAGGATTTTACCCTCACCTCCCAGCAGGACATGCTGACCAGCCTCGACAAGATACTCTCCATCATCAAGCTGGCGGTCGGTGGGCTGGGGATCATCTCGCTGCTGATCGGGGCGGTCGGCATCTTCAGCATCATGAGCATCGCCCAGCAGGAGCGGATCCCCGAGGTGGGGCTGCTGATGGCGCTGGGCTGCCCACGGCGCCGCATTCTATTGCTGTTCCTGCTGGAGGCCGTGGTGCTGGCACTGCTGGGGGGAGCCATGGGGCTGGCCCTGCTCGGCGGGCTCAAGCTGCTATTCGCGCTGCTGGCGGCCGGCTTGCCGCTCAGCCTCAATCCCCTCTATCTGCTGCTGGCCCTGGGGTGCAGCGCCCTGGTCGGTCTGCTGGCCGGGGTCGCTCCCGCCTTGCGGGCGGTGCGCCTGAACCCCGTGGTCGCCCTGCGGGGTGACTAGGCGAGCGCCGTGCGCCGCGAACAGCACGAAGTAGTGGCTGCCCGCCGGAGCGTCTCTTTGCGCCGCCGCTGCGGCAGGCGGTCAGGGGCCAGATGTCAGGGGACGACGCCCCGGGAGCAGGGTGTTATGGTAATCTCCCCCTTTTCCAATGAGGTCCCCCTATGTCTCCTCCCATGTCTCCGTTACGCCTGCTCGTTTCCGACTCTCAGGATCCCCTGTTCAACCTGGCGGTGGAGGAGTGCATCTTCCGCCAGATGGATCCCGCCCAGCGGGTGCTCTTCCTGTGGCGCAACGCCAATACGGTGGTGATAGGCCGGGCGCAGAATCCGTGGAAGGAGTGCAACACCCGCCGCATGGAAGAGGATGGCGTGACCCTGGCGCGGCGCAGCAGCGGGGGCGGGGCCGTGTTTCACGATCTCGGCAACAGCTGCTTCACCTTCATGGCGGGCAAGCCCGGTTATGACAAGAGCGTCTCCACCGCCATCGTACTCGATGCCCTCAAGCGGTTGGGGATAGCGGCCTTTGCCTCGGGGCGCAACGATCTACTGGTGGCCACGGCGGACGGGGATCGCAAGGTGTCGGGCTCGGCCTACCGGGAGACCCAGGATCGCGGCTTTCACCACGGCACCCTGCTGCTGGACGCGGACCTCGGCCGACTCGCGAACTACCTCAACCCCGACCCCAAGAAGCTGGCGGCCAAGGGGATCACCTCGGTGCGCAGCCGGGTGGCCAACCTCTGCGAGCTGCTGCCGGGGATAGATCATCAGCAGGTGAATGACGCCCTCATCGAGGCCTTCTTCCACTACTACGGTGAGCGGGTAGCGCCCGAGCATATCTCCCCTGAGCAAATGCCGGACCTGCCCGGCTTCGCCGAGACCTTCGCCCGCCAACGCAGCTGGGAGTGGAACTTCGGCCATGCCCCGGCCTTCAGCCATCAGCTGGACGAGCGTTTCGGCTGGGGCGGGGTGGAGCTGCACTTCGACGTGGAGAAGGGGGTGATAGGACGGGCGCAGATCTTCAGCGACAGCCTGGATCCGGCCCCCCTGGATGCCCTGGCAGAGCGGTTGGTGGGGGCGCCCTACCGACCCGAGGCGATGGCGGCGCTGCTGCGCTCGCTGATGGGGGATTTCCCGGCCAGGGCCCATGAGCTGGCGGAGCTGGAGGCCTGGCTGGTGACGGCCCTGCGCTAAGAGGCATGACCCGGATCACGAAACGGAGCACGGGCTCCGGCGCCAGGTTGCCGCCAGCCCCCGACTGCCGTGGTCATGATAAAAAGTAGGGCAGGCCATTAGTTATTGTCGCTGTCTCAAGTGCCGCCCCGGGGGTATAACCGGGGCACATTTGCAGTACTAATGGTCTTATCATGAGCGATCTTGTCTATCTGAAAGATGACGGCGTCAACGCCGTCCACCCCGAGTTCTCCGCCCGTTTCGCCACCGTCAAAGCCAACTTCTTCTCCCGCAATCCCGATCTCTGGCCGGTGTTTCGCGAACCGGGCTTTGCCACCCTCAACGAGTTTCGTGCCCGTGGCCTGGCCCCGGATGCGCGCCTGAACGCCTGGCCAGATGGCCACGCCCGCCTCGCCGATCTCTGCGAGACCATGCCGGTGCCCGCGCAGATGCGCACCCCGGGGGAGCCCATGACGGAGCTGCTGTTTGCCGGCGCCCTCTCCAAAGACTGGGAGAACCCCTCCAGCGTCGAGAACGTCATCACAATGTCGGCGGATCCCGCCATCTATGGCGCCCAGATGGGCATCTTGGCCAACCCCAACCTGGTCTACTCCGAATATGCCGGTGTGGCCGAGGAGCTGGAGAAGAAGGTGGTGCGCCAGATAGCCTTGCTGGCGGGTTACGACCCGGCCCGCGCCACCGGCATCTTCACCCAGGGGGGGACCTTCTGTAACCTCTACGGCTACCTGCTCGGCATTCGCAAGAGCCTGCCCGAGGCCAAGCACAAGGGGCTAGGTCACTATCAGGACTATCGCATCATCAACTCCCAGGGCGGCCACTACTCCAACATCACCAACCTCTCCCTGCTCGGGGTGGACATAGAGAACAAGACCATTCGCATCCAGGTGGGGGAGAACAACGACATCGATCTGCTGGATCTCGAGCGCACCCTGACCGCCTGCTTCGCCCTGAAACACGTGGTGCCCACCATCATGCTCACCATGGGGACCACGGACACCTTCGGGGTAGACCAGGTCAAACCCGTGGTGGACCTGCGGGACAGGCTCTGCGAGCGCTTCGAGGTGGCGGTTAAGCCCCACATTCACGTGGATGCCGCCATCGGCTGGTCGATGATCTTCTTCCTGGAGTACGACTTTGCCGCCAACCCGCTGGCCATCAATGGCGCCACCCTGGCGGGGATAGAGCGCAACGTGGCCCGCTTCGCCGAGCTCAAATACGCCGACTCCTTCACCGTCGACTTCCAGAAGTGGGGCTATGTGCCCTACACCTCCAGCCTGGTGATGATCAAGGAGCAGGACGACCTCAAGGCGATGGAGAACGATCCGGAGAACTTCTCCTACTTCGAGCGGGACATCCAGGGCCAGACCCACCTGCAGTCCACCATCGAGTGCTCCCGGGGGGCGAGCGGCCTGTTCGGCGCCTACGCGGCCCTCAACTACCTGGGGGTCGAGGGCTATCGCACCGTGCTGGCCCACTGCCTGCAAAATGCGAACTACTTCCGCTTCCGTCTGAGCCAGCTCGGCAACGTCAAGCTGGTGGCCCAGAAGAATCAGGGGCCGAGCGTGGGCTTCAAGATCTACAACCCCGAGTGGGTGCAGGATCCGGAGGCCGAGTTCGCCTTCGAGCTGGCCCGCAGCCCGGATGCGGCCTACAAGGCGCGGCTGGCCCGCAACACCGAATACCACCGCAACCTGTTCAAGCAGCGCGGCAAGGTGGGACTCTACACCAACTGGGTGGAGGCGGTGGCCCACTCGGAGTACGACGCCCGCGGCAAGTACTCCTATATCGCAGGGGAGAAGGCGGTCTTTATGAACCCCGCCTGCACCCGGGAGCAGATCGACGCCTTTATCGACCATATTCGCGGCTGACTCCGGCCGAGATCGCAGATAAAATACGGCGGGCATGGTGCCCGCCGTTGTTATTGTTGTGGTGAGCCGTTACTGCTTCTGGATGGCCGTCACCGTCAGCTTGCCCGCCGGGTTCTCGGCGTGAAAACGCACCGCATCCCCCACTTTCAGCCCCTGAAGCTGGGCCGGATCCGCCAGCAGGAACACCATTGTCATGGGGGGCATCTTGAGGTTGGCGATGGCCTCGTGCTTGATCCCCACCTTGCCATTGGCCTCGTCGATACGGCTGATGACCCCCTTGGTCATCGTCATCTCGCCCATCTCGTTCATGCCTTCCATTTGCCCCATCTGGCTCATGTCATGGCCCTGGTGGTTCATCATCTCCTCGGCCTGCAGGCCGGTGTGGGTAGCAAGGCCGAGCAGCAGGGTCAGGGTCAGCGTCTTGTAGTTCATGGTTTTAACTCCTCATTCTCATTGATTCAAAAGTGGTGGTCAGTCGGCTTACCGGGTTTCGGCCTTGCCAAGGCTTCGGCTGCGCCACAGGTAGTAGGCCGCAGGTAGCACCAAGAGGGTCAGCACCAGCGCGCTCACCATGCCGCCTATCATCGGCGCGGCGATGCGCTGCATCACCTCGGAGCCGGTGCCCTGGCTCCACATGATGGGCAAGAGGCCGGCTATGATGGTCACCACCGTCATCATCTTGGGGCGCAGGCGCAGGGCGGCGCCGTGGATCACCGCACGATGCAGCCCCGCCTTGTCCGGCTTGCCGCTCGCCACCAGCTCATCCCAGGCGTGGTTGAGGTAGACCAGCATCAAGACACCTGTCTCCACTGCGACGCCTGCCAGGGCGATAAAGCCCACCCCCACCGCCACCGAGAGGTTGAAGTCCAGCAGCCAGAGGGTCCAGATCCCGCCCACCACCGCGAGCGGCAGTGTGGTGAGAATGAGCAGCACCTCCTGGAAGCGACGAAATGCCAGATAGAGCAGCAGCACTATGATGGCGACGGTCAATGGCACCACGTAGGCGAGGCGCGCCTTGGCCCGCTCCATGTATTCGTATTGTCCGGACCAGGTGAGGGCGTAGCCCGCCGGCAGCACCAGCTGCTTGTCCACCTCGGCCTTGGCCTCTGCCACAAAGGAGCCGATGTCGCGGCCATGAATGTCGACGTAGACCCAGCCGTTGAGTCGTGCGTTCTCGCTGCGCAGCATGGGGGCCTCGTCGCTGATGTAGACCCGGGCTACGTCCGCCAGCGCGATGCGCGCGCCGCTCGGGGTCACCACCGGCAGCAGCTCGAGACTGGCTACCGAATCGCGATAGCTCTGGGGGTAGCGCAGGTTGATGGGGTAGCGCTCGCGCCCCTCTATGGTCTGGCCCACCTCCATGCCGCCCACTGCGGTGGCAAGCACCGCCTGCACGTCGGCGATATTGAGGCCGTAGCGGGCCGCTTTCAGTCGGTCGATATCCACCTTGACGTAGCGACCGCCCGCCACCCGCTCGGCGTAGACCGATGCTGCCCCCTCCACCTTGCCGATGATCTGCTCCAGCTGCTGGCCGAGCTGCTGGATCACCTTGAGATCGGGCCCCGCAATCTTGATGCCGACCGGGGTCTTGATGCCGGTGGCCAGCATGTCGATGCGGGTCTTGATGGGGGGCACCCAGGCGTTGGTGAGGCCGGGGAAGCGGATGAGGGAGTCGAGCTCCTCCTTGAGCTTCTCCGGGGTCATGCCGGGGCGCCACTGATCCCGGGGCTTCAGCTGGATGCTGGTCTCCATCATCACCAGATCCGCAGGGTCTGTGGCCGATTCGGCGCGCCCCGCCTTGCCGAACACGTTCTGCACCTCGGGCAGGGTGCGAATGAGCTTGTCGGTCTGCTGCAGGATCTCCCGCGCCTTGCCCACCGAGATATTGGCTGCTGTGGTGGGCATATACATGATGTCCCCCTCATCGAGCGGCGGTATGAACTCCGAGCCCAGGTACTTGAGCGGCCAGAAGCCGATGACGGTCACCGCCAGCGCCAGCAGCAAGGTGGTTTTGGGGCGGGCCAGCACGGCGTTGAGCAGCGGCACATAGCCCTGACTGAGCCAGCGGTTGAGGGGGTTGGCCTGCTCCGCCAGCACCTTGCCGCGGATAAAGTACCCCATCATGACTGGAACGAGGGTGATGGCGAGCGCCGCGGCGGCGGCCATGGCATAGGTCTTGGTATAGGCGAGGGGGTGGAACATCCGCCCCTCCTGCGCCTCCAGCGCAAACACCGGCAAAAAGCTCATGGTGATGATCAGCAGGGAGAAGAAGATGGCGGGCCCCACCTCTATGCTCGCCTCCGTGATGATGCGCCAGCGGTTCTTGTCGGTGAGCGCCTCCCGCTCCATATGTTTGTGGACGTTCTCGATCATCACTATGGCGCCATCCACCATGGCGCCGATGGCGATGGCGATGCCCCCGAGCGACATGATGTTGGCGTTGATCCCCTGCAGGTGCATGACGATAAAGGCCGCCAGAATGGCGATGGGCAGGGTGATGACCACCACCAGGGACGAGCGCAGGTGGAACAGGAAGGCGAGGCAGACCAGCACCACCACCGCGAACTCCTCCAGCAGCTTGCCGGAGAGGTTGTCGATGGCGCGCTGGATGAGATCGGATCGGTCGTACACAGTGACGATCTCCACCCCCTGTGGCAGGCTGCTCTTGAGCTCAGCCAGCCGCGCCTTGACCCCGTCTATGGTGTGCTGGGCATTCTCGCCGTAGCGCATGACGATGATGCCGCCCACCACTTCCCCTTCGCCGTTGAGCTCGGCGATGCCGCGCCGACTCTGGGGGCCGGTGACCACATCTGCCACGTCACCCAGCAGCAGCGGGGCACCGCGCACAGTGGTGCCGAGCGGGATCTGCTTCAGATCCTCCACGCTCTTCAGATAGCCGTTCGAGCGCACCATATACTCCGCTTCCGCCATCTCGATGACGGAGGCGCCGGTCTCCTGATTGCCCTGCTTGATGGCCGTCTCGATAAGGGAGAGCGGTATGCCGTAGGCGCGCAGCTTGTCCGGGTCGACCCGCACCTGATACTGGCGCACCATGCCGCCCACGGTGGCGACCTCGGAGACGCCATTGACGGTTTGTAGCTCGTACTTGAGGAACCAGTTCTGCAGGGAGGTGAGCTCGCTCAAGTCATGCTTGCCGGTTCTGTCCACTAGGGCGTACTGATAGACCCAACCCACCCCGGTGGCATCTGGGCCGAGTTGGGGGCGGGCGGAGGCGGGGAGACTCGGGGCCACCTGGCTCAAATACTCCAGCACCCGGGCGCGGGCCCAATAAAGGTCTGTGTCGTCGTCAAACAGCACATAGACGAAGGAGTCGCCGAAGAAGGAGTAGCCGCGCACTGTGGTCGCTCCCGGCACCGCCAGCATGGCGGTGGTGAGCGGGTAGGTGACCTGATCCTCCACCACCTGGGGCGCCTGCCCCGGGTAGGCCGTCTTGATGATCACCTGGACGTCGGAGAGATCCGGCAAGGCGTCCACCGGGGTCTGCTTGACCGACCAGAGCCCCCAGGCGGTGAGCATGAGGGTCAACAGCAGCACCAGAAAGCGGTTGCCCACGGACCAGCGAATGATGGAAGGGATCATGGCTTGGCTCCCATATCGTGCTGGCTATGGTCCATGCCTTCCATCTCATCCTTTGCCTGCTCCGGCGGGTGGCCGCTGGTCGGGGCCTTCTCCTGATGGATGTTGGTGATGCGGTACTCGTCCCCCTCCTGCATCACCTGCAGATGGAGGGTTTGCCCTTGGGCGAGCCGGGAAATGTCCACACCGTCCGCCACGATGAATTCCATCTCCATGGCAGGCCACTGCCACTCGGGGATGGGCTGGTGGGCCACCATCAGGGTGCGGCTGGCCAGATCCATGCTCTGTACAGTCCCCTGGGTCCACACCTGGGCCGGGCGCACCGCCGTCATGCGCTGGAAGTCAGAATCGATGGCTGATTCCGAATCGAGCAGGAACTGGGCCGAGCTGACTATGCTGTCCCCCGCTTCGACGCCCGCCTTGATGGCCACCTTGTCGCCAAACTGGGGGCCAAGGGTGACGGCCACCGACTTGAAGTTGCCATCCCCCAGTGCCAGCACCAGCCTGTCCTGACTGCCGGTGCGGATCACCGCTTCGCTCGGCACTACCAGTTGCGGCTCTCCCTTGCCCGCCTGAATCGTCACCTTGGCAAACATATTGGGCTTCAAAAATTCATCCGGGTTGTCAAAGCGCAGCCGCACCTTGAGGGTGCGAGTAGCGGCATCCAGGGTCGGGTAGAGGTAATCGACCCGGCCCTGCCAGCGGCGGCCCGGGGCGTAGTCGAGGGTCATGGTGACCGGATCCCCCACTTTCAGCTGGGCGGCCTGGCGCTCGAACACCTCGGCGCTGACCCACACCTGCTTGAGGGTGCTGATGTTGAACAGGGCGGCGGCGGGTTCCACATACTGGCCCTCGCGCACCTTCAGCTCAGAGACATAGCCGCTGCTGGGGGCATAGATGCCAATGGTTTCGCGCACCTGACGGCTGCGTTTGAGGGCGGCAATTTGATCCGCCGGCACCTGCAAGGATTTGAGCTTGCCCTCGGCGGCGCGCAGCAGCAGGGGATTGCTGGTGTTGAGGGCGAGCAGGTACTCGTGCTGGGCGTTGACCAGATCCGGGGCGTAGATCTCGTAGAGCAAGGTGCCTTTGGCCACCTTCTGCCCCTCGCTCTTGATGGCCAGGGTGCGGATCCAGCCCGCCATGCGGGCGTTGATGGCCTCGAGCCTGTCCTCGTCATAACCGACATAGCCCACCGTCTCGATCTGCTGGTGGATGGGCAGCTTTTCGACTTTGGCCAGCCGCACCCCCAGGTTCTGCTGGATCTCGGGGCTGATGGTGACTGTGCCCGGCGAGCCGTTTTTCTGCTCCTCATAGACGGGGATGAAGTCCATCCCCATGTTGTCCTTGGCCGGGCCGTCGCGCTTGTCGCGGGGATCCATGGGGTTGACCCAGTAGAGCGGCGTCTTCTCTTTGACGGTGGCGCCATCAGTGCTCTGTTTGGCGGCCCAGTAGCCGCCACCGGCGCCGAGGGCGAGCAGCAGGGCCGACATCAGGACTCTCTTGTTCATGACTGGCCTCCGGCGCGGATCTGCATGCAGAAAGTGCAGGAAGAGAGGGCGCCCGCGAAGGCGGCAACCTGGGTGGGTGAACAGTGGGCTGGTGACATCATACGTCTTCTCTTGTGCAGGCCGCCGGGCGGGTGATGGACAAGGCATCACGACGAGGCGGCAAACGGGGCGCTGCTGACGAGTCAGCGGACGCACGGCTCCCTGTTGCTGGCGGGGCCAGTGGTCACAGGGTCAGGCAAGGTGTGCAAATAGGGACTAGCCCATGCACGGGAGAAGATCGTTCTAGTGACGCAGCACCGACAGCATCAGGTGTCGGCGCGGCCAGGAGGGAGGGTGGGTACCGCGACTGCGCAGGAAAGGGTCCCGCAGCCAGTTTTCCAGCTGTTGGCTGGTGGTCCCGGGGGGCAGCAGCAACAGGGGCAGAGCGAGCAGGGTCAGCAGGGCGGCCAGCAGTGGCAGGCCGGCGCCCATTGGCGAGGTGAGGCCGCCGTGCATCTGGCACTCGTCCTGATTGAGGTCGGCGGCAGCGTAGCCATCACCGCCGTCGTGGCAGGGGAGCCCCTGCATGGCCGCGGGCAGATTGGCGGCACTGGTCATGGCGAGGGATGGGGATGTCGCCTCCTCCCTTGCCGCCGCACCATGCCAGCTGATGCAGAGGGTGAGATTGCAGACGAGCAGCAGCGCCAGCAACAGCCGGGCGATGAGCACTGTGGGCAATCTCGATGACAACATGGGCGGTTTCCCTGCGACGGATGGGCCGAATGTAAACCTTGCCGAAAGGTGAAGGTCAAGGCGTGGCAAACCCCGTCTGCCAAAGAGTTGATATGGATTAAGAAATGGCGGGTTGTGAACAAAAAAGCCCCCGCATCGGCGGGGGCTGGGTCTCTTTGCTAGGGCGTGCCTGGCGCCGGGATCAGGCGAAGCAGGCCCAGATGGGGGCGTGATCCGAGGGTTTCTCGATGCCGCGCAGCTCGTAGTCGATGCCGGTCTCGGTCACTTTGTCCTTGAGGGCATTGGACGCCATGATGAGGTCGATGCGCAGGCCCCGGTTCTCGTCAAAGCCCTTGGAGCGGTAGTCAAACCAGGAGAAGCGCTCGCATTCGGTGGGGTTGGCGGCGCGGAAGGTGTCGGTCAGCCCGAACCCCTTGAGGCGCTCCATCCACTCCCGCTCTATGGGCAGGAAGGAGCACTTGCCATCCCGCAGCCAGCGCTTGCGGTTCGCCTCGCCGATGCCGATGTCGAGATCCGTGGGGGAGATGTTCACATCGCCGATCAGTACCAGGGGATCGTCCGGGGTGTGGTGGGTCTCGAGGTAGTGCTGCAGGTCCTCATAGAACTTCTGCTTGGCCGGGAACTTGGTCTCGTGATCCTGGCTCTCCCCTTGCGGGAAATAGCCGTTCATCACCTTGATGAGGGAGCCATCTTCCCGTTTGAAGCTGGCCATGATCATCCGGCGCTGGGCATCCTCGGGATCGGTGGGGAACCCCTTCTGCACGTCGAGGGGCGGCTGCTTGCTCATGATGGCGACCCCGTAGTGGCCCTTCTGGCCGTGGAACACCACGTGATAGCCCATGGCTTCCACGTCCGCCACCGGGAAGGCCTCGTCGTGAACCTTGATCTCCTGCAGGCCGATCACATCCGGCTGGTGCTTGTCGATGATGGCTTGCAACTGATGAAGACGGGCGCGCAGGCCATTGATATTGAAAGAGATGATCTTCATGTCAGGGATGCTCATGTCGTTTTTATTAGTCGCTATTGGACTAGGAATCCGGTCTGGATGCAAGAGGGGCCAGGGGAGGGGGCGTGCAGCCTCCCTGTGCCCCGGCCCCGGGCTTAGCGGGTCATCTTCTTGACAAACACCACCACAAACAGCGCCAGGGTGAAGCTGCCGGTGAAGGCCTCGAAGGCGGCGAAGATCCGCGACAGGCCGACCGGGGTGAAGTCGCCGTAGCCCAGGGTGGTGAAGGTCACCACGCTGTAGTAGAGGCATTCGAGCAGGAAGATGGCGTTCTCTTCGAGGGTCGCCTCCGGGCGGTAGATGAGGTGGTTGCCCGCGAAGTTGAGGCCGCAGAAGAAGTAGAAGATGCTGCAGATGAAGATGAGCAGCAGGGAGAAGAGCACCACCCGCATGGGGGCCTCCCCGTAGCCGCAGAAGAGATCCACTATCCAGGAGGCGAAGCGGTGATAGGACCAGAACGGCATCTGCAGGCGGCGCATG
This sequence comes from Aeromonas sp. DSM 116730, assembly GCF_046581335.1. Classification (NCBI taxonomy): domain Bacteria; kingdom Pseudomonadati; phylum Pseudomonadota; class Gammaproteobacteria; order Aeromonadales; family Aeromonadaceae; genus Aeromonas; species Aeromonas sp. DSM 116730. Next base: position 1,458,319 of record NZ_CP144265.1, read on the forward strand.
GTGAGCTCCTGCTGGATGTAGCGGCCTGACATGGTGAAGATCCCCTGGGCCTCCGAGGCCTTGCGCAGATCCCGGTAGGTCTCTTCCGCCTCCTTGAACCAGACGCGGGCCTGTACCGGATCCCGCTCGCTTCGCCCCTTCCTGTCCTGCATCAGCCGCCTGCCGGTATCCAGGTTGTCGAGCCGGGTGTTCTTCCAGCGGATGCCGAGCAGGTTGACGTCGTGCAACTCGGCGCAGTGCAGGTTGGCGTCACTGACGTCGGCCTTCATCAGGCTGCCGCCCTTGATGCGAATACCGTAGAGGTGGGCGCCCCGCAGGTTGGCGCGATAGAGGTTGCACTGCTCCAGCAGGAATCCCTGGGGGCCCTCTCTGTTCACCAGGTTGAGACCGGCGAGATCGGCGCGGGCCAGTTGCAACCCGTGGCACAGGCCCCCCTGGCGCACATAGTGCTCCAGCGCCGCGGCTGTCTCCGGGGATGAGTGAGAGGCGTGGGGGTCGTGCCAGTGGCACAGGTCGTGATCCCCCGCCTCTTCGCTGCAGTGGCGGCCATCTGCCACCAAGTATCGGCACATCGCCATGCTGTCGCCCCTCCTTGCCTGAGTCTGTATCAGCATAGGTGAGGGAGAGGCGCCGCTGGCTAGGCGAGCTGGTTAAATTCCTGGCGCAGCTTGCGAAAGCGATCCTGCTGGGCGGGATTCAGGGGGATGCCCTCCAGCACCTCCAGGGTCTCCTTGCACTCGGCGCCGAATTCCGGGCTCTTGCGGTTCTTCTGCATCAGTTGCAGCAGCACCTGGATCTTGTTGAGGGCGGCGCCGGTATTGGCGGGAGCCCGGCGCAGGGCCTCGCGGAAATGGCCGAGGGCCTGCTCCAGCTCCCCGCTCTGGTAGGCCTTGATGCCGAGATCGTTGAGCTGCTGGTAGCGCTGACGGCGCTCCTGCACCGTCTTGTCGTCCCGAGTCACCTGGATGCAGGTGGTGAGCAGCCGGTCTTCATCCTCCGCCAGCAAGGATTGCAGGCTCTCGGCGTACTCGAACTCACCGAGCTGGTAGAGGGCGAGTATGGTTTCGCCGAGCAGGGCGGGGGGCATGGTCTCGGGCTTGTCCAGCCAGTTCTGGTTGGCGCGATAGAGCATCTTCTTGCCCTTGAGCAGCTCCCCCAGGGCGATGCGCACCCTGGCCTGACAGATCTGCTCGAACACCGGGTAGTTGAACTCCGACATCATCAGGGAATCGCGGATGCGCGACAGGGCCGAGTTCACCTGCTTTTGCAGGTTGGCGATGTGATAGCCGTCGTTGCTGTTGAGGGCGTAGAGGGTCAGGGTCTGGATGTAGGCCCCCAGATAGTGGGGGGTGCGGTGGATGGAGTTGCGCGACAGATCGATGAGGGCGAGCAGCACATCCTTGGCCTGGCCGTAGTCGTGGCGCTGCAGGCACACCTCTGCCAGCCGGCGGGAAAGCTGCACCGACTGGGGGGAGATGTCCGCCGCCCGCCGCAGCTCCTGCTGGGCCAGCTCCTCCTTGCCAAGGGAGAGCAGGGACTCCGCCAGCCAGAGGTGGGCCTCCACCATCAGGGGGGTGTTCTTCAGGGTCGCCTGCAGGTGGCTCACCGCCTCGTCATAGAGCGCCAGACGGTAGCAGGCCTTACCCAGGGTCAACCTGGCCCAGCTGTTCTCCTGGCCGGCCAGCAGCTGGCGCATCAGGCTGCGCGCCTCCTTGGCCTGGCCGAGCTTGAGCTGGGTGTCGGCCTGCAGGCAGCGGCAGAAGTTGGCGAAGCGCGGCACCGCATCGGCCTGTCTGGCGCAGGCCTCGACCAGGGCCGGCAGATCGTTCTGGGTGAGGGCGATGAAGACGCTCTCCAGGGACTGGCGGCGGGCGAGGGCGCGCTTCAAGCGAAACGAGAACTGCTCCTGAGAGAAGGGCTTCATCAGGTATTCGTCGGGCTCGGCCTCCAGCGCGCTCAGCACCATGGCACGGGAGCTGTCGCTGCTGACCATGATCACCACGCTCTGGGGCGGGATCAGCTGCTGGTCCCGCAGGCTCTCCAGCAACTGGCGACCGTTCTCGCCCGCCCCCAGCTCGTAGTCCAGCAGATAGATGTCGAAGCTCTCCTTCTGGCAGCGGCGGCGCGCCTCGTCGGCGGAATTGATGTAGGTGATGCGGTTGATGCCGATGTTGATCAGCATCGCCTTCATCATCATCTGAAAGGAACGCTGCTCGTTGACCAGCAGGATGCGCCTGGGTTTGGGCTGGGCTTTCTTCTCTGGTGCGGGATCCGGTGTCTGCATCTGTCTTGCATCGAGGCGCTGCGGGCTGGTGGGAGAAGTGTGCCACCAAAGTCCGCAGACAGGCAATTGAACATGGGAAGGGGCCCCTGTTTTTCCCGCCAAGACAAGAGGCGGCCTGCAAAAAATCATGGCGCGCCCTTGATCTTCGTCAACTGGGCGCGAGATGGCAGTGGCGCGGTTCGGCCCGGTTTTTAGACTTGAAGGGAGGCAGATCCCGGCGATCTGCAGCCATCACCCGTACCACAAGGAGGAATCAAATGAGTTTGCTACCGAGCCGAACCAGCCTGTTTGATGACCTGTTCCACGACATGGCCTCCGGCTTCTACATCCGGCCCCTGCACGGGGATCCCCTGCCCAGCCGGATCACGCTGGATCTGAGGGAGAGCGACGGCGGTTACCTGCTGCAGGCCGAGCTGCCCGGGGTGGCCAAGGAGGACATCCAGATAGATGTGCACGGCAAACTGGTGACCCTGAAGGCGGAAATTCGCCAGCACGACAGCCAGGGCAAGGAAGATCGCTCCCTGCGCAGCGAGCGCTACTATGGCAGCGTGTCGCGTACCGTCGAGCTGCCGGTGGAGGTGGCGCCGGATCAGGTCAGCGCCCGCTTCGAGAACGGCATCCTCACCCTGCAACTGCCCAAACAGGCGGTCACCCCGGCGCCCCATCGCGTCCCCATCGAATAGCGCGCCGTCATGAAAAGGCCCCGCATTGCGGGGCCTCGTCGTTCATGGCTGCCTGCGCACCAGGTAGGGGGCGAACTCGGGAGTGTGCTTCGCCGCAAAACCCTGCTCCGTCTTGATGATGAGATAGACCGCCAGCTTCTGCTCGGTGGCAAAGGCCATCGCCTGCTCGGGCCCCATCACCATGAGGGCGGTGTCGAGGGCATCGGCCTCCAGCGCCGTGGGGGTGATGACGCTGGCGGAGACCAGCTTGTGGGTGACGGGCTCGCCGGTGGCGGGATCTATGATGTGGGAGTAGCGCCGACCATCGAGCTCGTAATAGTTGCGATAGCTGCCGGCGGTGCTGAGGGCCATGCCGTTCGGGGTGACCACATCCTCGATGGCGCCCGGCCTGTCCGAGGGCTCGACTATGGCCACCCGCCAGGGGTTGCCCTTGTCGTTGTGTCCCTTGCTGCGCACGGCACCCGCCACCTCGACCAGGTAGTTGTGCACCCCCTTGCGCTCGAGCAGCGCGGCGATGTCGTCCGACGCCGCCCCTTCCCCCAGGGTGGAGAGATCCAGATAAAGGTCGGGGATCGCCTTGCCGAGCAGGAAATGCTCCCCTTGCGGCGTCAGGCTGAGCTTGTCGATGCCGACTCGCTCCCGCGCCTTGGCAATCTGCTCTGCGGTGGGCCGCTTGACCGGGCGCTTGTCCGGCCCGAAGCCCCACAGGTTGACCAGGGGGCCCACTGTGACGTCTAGCTTGCCCTGGGTGAGGCGCCCTGCATCCATACCCTGCTGCACTATCCTGGCCATGCTGGCCGGTATGACCATGGGAGCCTTGCCTGAGCCCTGATTGAAGCGGGAGATGAGGGAGTCAGGATCATAGGTGGAGATCTCCTGGTTGATGCGCGCCAGCAGGGTATCGAGCTCCCCCTGCAGCGCGGCCTGGCCACCGGGGAAGGGGTCGCTCAGGGTCACCGCATAGTAGGTGCCCATGGTGTTGCCCTGAATGCGGGTCTGGGTCGGCGCCGGCTGACAGGCGGTCAACAGCAGCATCAGGGAGAGCAGCAGGCCGCGGGGGGCCAGGGAGAGGGTCTTCATCTTGCATTCTCGCGGGAGTCATCGACGGGGGAGCAGCTTAGCCAAGGGCGCCGCAATTGACGAGCCCCGGGCGCCGGGCCTGGGTGGAAATAATTAAGCCGCGCCGGGGTGACGCCGGCAAATCTGTTCCACAGTTCTATGGACCCCGGGAGTGACCTGGTCCGCAGCTTTGAGCAAAAGCCGCTGCCATCCGGTGACATTTGGGTACAATGAAGATCGATCATGACAGCATCTTTGCGTGTCGCCGTGCGATGCGACAGACAAGGGGGTTGCCATTCCTCGCCAATCAAAGGAGAAGATGATGAAAAAGGTGTTAACCCTGCTGCTGCTGAGTTCCCTGGCTGCCCCGGCGCTGGCCGATGAGTGCGCCTTGGTCATCGAAGGCAATGACGCCATGCAGTTCAACCTCAAAGAGATGAGCGTGCCGGCCACCTGCAAGGAGGTGACCATCACCCTCAATCACACGGGCAAGCTGCCGGTGGCCAACATGGGTCACAACTGGGTGCTGGCCAACACCGCCGACTATCAGGCCGTCGCCACCGCTGGCATGAGCGCCGGCGCAGATCACGACTACCTGCCCAAGGACGATGCCAGGATACTGGCGCACACCAAGCTGGTGGGGGGCGGCGAGAGCACCAGCGTCACCTTCAAGACCGAGGGGCTGGCGGGCAAGGATCTCACCTTCTTCTGCTCCTTCCCCGGCCACTTCGCCATGATGAAGGGGGCCTTCAAGGTCGGTTGAGCCGCGCTGGCCTGACAGGAAAAAGCCGGGATATCCCGGCTTTTTTGTCCCCGCTATCTGGCTTGCAGGGTAAAGAAGGCTAGGGTGGTCTTTTTCCCGCACTCGAAGCGGATGCTCTCCTCCCCCTTGACCACCAGGGTCTCGTTGATGGCCACGGCCTGGCCTGCCACCGTTAGCTGGCCGCTTAGCAGGTGGCAGAGGTAGGTCTTGTCCGCCTCCAGGGTGAGGGTCAGGGGGAAGGGCACATTGAGCACCCGCACGTTGGCGCTGATGCGCGCGGGATCGTAGATGAGCCCCAGATCCGTCACCTCTTTTTTCAGCAGCTCGCAGTGGGTCTCGTCATCCCCGCTGAAATGGGCCGCCTCGAAGGTGGCATAGGGGTGGCCGTTGAGCACGAAACCGGCGCCGCTGACGGGCAGCAGGATGCGCTGATAGCCGGGAAACTTGGAGAAGGGGCCCGCCGCCTTGATGGGGGCCGAGCTCAGCCGGTAGTCAAAGTCGAGTTTTTCCAGGCTCGAGCCCGGGGGGGAGACCAGGATCTGGGCCGTGGTGCCCTGCTTGTTTTTCCAGGGCATCTTCAGCTGGTCAGACTCTTTAATCAGGGTGATCACGTTGGCGCCTCGGCGAGGAGTGGGGAGAGTGAGGCCAAGTGATACCATCCCGCAGGCCCGCCCACAAGGCGTGGGGGCCTGGGGGCGGGCCGACTGCCCAGAATGTCGCCACTGCGGCCCCTGACCCTGACGGGCCCCCGGATGAGGTGCTCAAGATATCGCCGGTCGGCGGGGGGATGGCAGGCCAAAGGTCGAGGCTGTGATCCTGACGCTGTTAAACGGGCCCGAGGTCGCTACACTGGCACTTCTGCCGTATGGAGGCCCCATGACCCACAAGATCATTCTGGATACCGATCCCGGTATCGACGACGCCATGGCAATACTCTTTGCCGAGGCCCACCCCGTCATCGACTTGCTCGCCATCACCACAGTGTTTGGCAACGCCACCATAGAGAACGGGACCCGCAACGCCCTCTGGCTCAAGCAGAAATACGGCATGAAGGCGGATGTAGCCCAGGGTGCCGCCGCGCCGCTGCTGCGCGAGCCCGTGGGGCCGACGACAGTGGTGCACGGCCCGAGCGGGCTGGGTGATGTGGAGGCGGGGGAGGTGACCCTGACCCCGGATCCCCGCCCGGCCTGGCAATACATAGTCGAGACGCTGAAGGCCAACCCCGGCGAGATCACCCTGGTGACCATAGGGCCCCTCACCAACCTTGCGCTGGCGCTCGAGGCCGCCCCCGAGATCACCGCGCTGGTGAAGCAGGTGGTGGTGATGGGAGGCGCCTTTGGCGTCAACGGTCATCGCGGCAACGTGACCCCCTATGCCGAGGCCAACATTCACGACGATCCCGAGGCGGCCGATCGGGTGTTCACCGCCCCCTGGCCCGTGGTGATCATAGGGCTGGACGTGACCCAGCAGAGCTTCTTCAGCAGCGCCTACCTGGATGCCCTGCGGGACGATGCCGGTGAGCCCGGTCGCTTCCTGTGGGCGGTGAGCCGCTTCTACCTGCGTTTCTATTCCGAGCGCATCGGCCTCAATGGCTGCCACGTGCACGATCCGTCCGCCATCGCCTATGTGATCGATCCCGAGCTGTTCACCCTGCGGGAGGGCCCGGTGCGGGTCATCGACCATGGCCCCGCCATAGGCCACACCCTGCAGAAGTTCGACGGCAAGTCCCATCCCCACGATGAGTGGGCTGACTACCCGGCCCAGCGGGTCGGGGTGGCGGTGCGGGATCAAGCCCTGCTGGCGCTCTATCGCGACACCCTGGTGGCCTGGGGCAAGGATTGCTGACTCGGGGATGGGCAAAACGTGATGTCCGCCCACTCCTCGCCGGCCGTCGCCACATATACTGACGCACATCGAGGCTGGCAAAGGGAGAGATAGATGGCCTGGTTGTCGTTGTTGGTGGCAGTCGCCCTGATCGGGTGGTTGATGACCCTGGGGCGCGGCGCCCTGTTCGAGATCCGGCTTGCCCCTGGCAAGGTGCAGGTGAAGCGAGGCTCTGTGCCGCCGCGCTTCCTGGCCCAGGCCAAACAGATCCTGCAGCAGGATCCGGTGCGGGGGCGCATCCTGGGTCAGCGCGATGGCAACGGGGTCAGGCTCGTCTTCTCCCGCTCCATCCCGGAGCCCGTGGCCCAGCGCCTGCGCAACGTCTTTCCTTACGGGGACTATAGAGGTGCGGCCCAGACCCCGGATGGGCGTAATGCTCGCTGACCGCTTTCTCTTGATGCTGTCGTTCACTTCCGGCGCCGGGCACTTTGCCCGGCGTTTTCATTTCCCATAAGCCCTGGAGAGGCCGCCGCTATCAGCGCGGCCCCTGCAAGGGCTTCATCACCTCTATCAGAAAGTCGATGAAGGCGCGGGTCTGGGGCTTCAAGAAGCGGCCGCCCCTAAACACCGCATGGATCTCGTCATGACGATCCTCGTACGGGGAAGCCAGCCACTCGGGCAGCAGGGGTTGCAATGTGCCCTTGTCCAGCCCCTGCTGCACCATCCAGCTCGACAGCAGCAGTATGCCGGAGCCCGCCTCGGCCGCGCACAGCAGCGGCGTGCCGCCGACCGAGGCGAGGTTGCCCCGCACCGCGACTCTGTGCCGCTGGGCCCCTTGCCGGAAATACCAGTGCTGGCGCTGACGGCCATGGCCGCGGATCAGGCAGTTGTGGTGCGCCAGTTCATCGGGATGGGCGGGCTCGCCGTGGCGGGCCAGATAGGCGGGGGAGGCGACCAGCAGGGTCCGGTTGGTGAGCAGGTGGCGGCTATGCAGACCGCTGTCCACTGGGCGTCCGACGCGCACCGCCACGTCCACGTTTTCGGCGTCGAGATCCACCAGCCGGTTGTCGAGCTCGATCTCGAGCCGCACCCCGGGGTAGCGGGCCAGGAAGGCCGGCAGGCGCGGCGCCAGCCAGCTGGTTCCGAAGCTCTCGAACACCGAGACCCGCAGCGGGCCCTCTGGCGCCACCGGCAGGGGTTGCAGGGATTGCACCAGCTGATCCGCCTCCTCCAGCAGGCGTACCGAGCGGGCAAGAAAGTACTCCCCCTGCTCGGTCAGCACCAGCTGGCGGGTGCTGCGCTTGAACAGCGGGATCCCCAGCTGTTGCTCCAGCGCATCTATGGTGCGGGTCACCGAGGAGGGGGCCAGGTTGAGGGCGCGGGCGGCCCGGGAGAAACTCCCCGACTCCACCACCTGAGCCAGGATACGGACGCGATCCAGCATGGGAGCACCTTTGCGGTAAATGCAAAACTGTTGCAGCTTGTGGCGGTATTCTATCCATGGATGAAAGCGTGAACAATGTGCTCATCGCCCATGGGGCGCTCATCCTAGGAGTATTGCCATGTCAGAACGTATCCAGCTTGCCAGCCAGGTGCCCGCCGCCATCTCGGCCATGATGGGCCTCGAGTCCTATCTCGGCGGGACCGACATTCCGCTGTCGCTCAAGGAGCTCATCAAGCTGCGGGCCTCCATGCTCAACGGTTGCGCCTACTGCATCGAGATGCACGCCGAGGTGGCGATGAAGCATGGGGAGAGCCCCCAGCGCTTGCTGGCGCTGTCCGCCTGGCGCGAATCCCCGCTGTTCGATGAGCGGGAGCGGGCGGTGCTGGCCCTGACCGACGAGGTGACTCTGATAGCCGAAAACGGGCTCACCGAGGAGACCTACCAGCAGGCCCTGACTCTGCTGGGGGAAACCTTGCTGGCCCAGTGCCTGATGCAGGTGGTCACCATCAACGCCTGGAACCGCATCGCAGTGGCGACCCGGATGGAGCATAAACACCCCTGAGGGAGACCCTGCGGTGGGGAGTCGTCTTAAACGGGCCTATCCGAGGCCCGTTTTTCATGGTGGGTCTCAGACAGGGCAGCTCTTTCTGCGCTTCCGTCGGCCTCGGGAAGTTAATCATACATTCGTTTGATTAATTATTTTTTTATTCTCCCTCGGAATATACGCATCCAGATCAAGGAATGGAGAGGGCACCTGTGCATCAAGGGAGGTCTGAATGGCTCTTTTTTGTCCTGTTTTTCCCTCAAAAAATAAGGGTAATGAGCCTGATTGATTAATTGGTGAACGATTTTGGCGGGGAGATAAATTAACGGGAGATGAATCGAGGGTCTGTGAATTTAATAAATTGGTCGCTGTCAAGCGATTAACATCTGATACCTGTTTTCACCACCCTTGGAACATTTTTGGGATTAATTTTTCATGTTGTTCACATGCCGGTCTGATGCAATAAAATGCGGCATTTTTATTATACCAATAAGCCTTGAAACGATGAGGACATTGCATGAGACCTTTTGAAGTAAAGAGGGGCTTGGGCGCTTTGCTGTTGATGGCAACCGCTGGCTTGCTGAGTGGCTGCGACATGGCTCTGATGAGCCCCAAGGGGCAGGTTGGTCTGGAGCAGAAGTCACTGATATTGACCGCACTCGGGTTGATGTTAATCGTGGTGATTCCTGTGATTATTATGACGGTGGCATTTGCTCGTAAATACAGAGCATCCAATACCACTGCCAAATACACCCCGGATTGGTCCCACTCCAACAAGATTGAAGCGGTCGTCTGGACCGTGCCCGTCATTATTGTTGCCATCCTGGCAGTGATTACCTGGAAAACCTCCCACTCCCTCGACCCCTACAAGCCGTTGGAATCTGACGTCAAACCGATCCAGGTCGATGTGATCTCCCTGGACTGGAAGTGGTTGTTCGTCTATCCGGAGCTGGGTATCGCCTCGGTCAACGAGCTGGCCTTCCCGGTCAATACCCCGATCAACTTCCGGGTGACCTCAGACACTGTGATGAACTCCTTCTTCATCCCCCAGCTGGGCGGTCAGATCTACGCCATGGCCGGGATGCAGACCAAGCTGCACCTGATTGCCAACGAGGCGGGTCAGTACAAGGGGATCTCCGGCAGTTACAGCGGCGCCGGTTTCTCTGGCATGAAGTTCAAGGCGATTGCCACCCAGGACCAGGCCGGTTTCGATGCCTGGGTCGCCAAGGTGAAACAGTCTCCCAAGATGCTGAGCACCATGGGTGAGTTCGATGCCCTGGCCAAGAAGAGCGAAAACCACCCGGTTGAGTACTTCGCCAGCGCCGATCCCAAGCTGTTCGTCAACGTGATCAACAAGTTCATGGGCGGCATGTCCCATGGTGGCCATGACGCTGCAAAAGACGGCGCCATGGATCACGAGGCCATGAAGCATGACGCTGCAAAAGACGGCGCCATGGACCACAAGGCCATGAACCATGAGTCTGCAAAAGAAGGGAGCATGGACCACAAGGCCATGAACCATGACGCTGCGAAAGAAGAGACCATGGACCACGCGGCCATGAGTCATGACGAGCATGCCGGACACATGGCCACGTCTATGGCTGACAAGAGTGTGAAAGCAGGATCCGAGGAATAATCGATGTTTGGAAAATTGACACTCGAGGCTGTTCCGTACCATGAACCCATCATCATGGTCACGATAGCCGGTATCATCTTGGGTGGGCTGGCGATTGCCGGTCTCATCACTTATTACAGCAAGTGGCAATATCTGTGGAAAGAGTGGTTCACCTCGGTGGACCACAAGCGCCTCGGTATCATGTATCTCATCTTAGGGATGGTCATGCTGCTGCGCGGCTTCGCCGATGCGGTCATGATGCGTGGTCAGCAGGTCATGGCCTCCGCCGGTAGCGAAGGCTACCTGAACGCGCACCACTACGACCAGATCTTCACCGCCCACGGCGTCATCATGATCTTCTTCGTGGCCATGCCGCTGGTGATTGGCCTGATGAACATAGTGGTGCCGCTGCAGATCGGTGCCCGTGACGTCGCCTTCCCCTTCCTGAACAACCTGAGCTTCTGGTTTACCGCCGCGGCCGTGGTGCTGATCAACGTCTCCCTCGGGGTCGGTGAATTCGCCCAGACCGGCTGGCTGGCCTATCCGCCCTTGTCGGGGCTGGAGTTCAGTCCCGGGGTCGGGGTCGATTACTGGATCTGGAGTCTGCAGATTTCGGGTCTGGGTACCCTGCTGACCGGTGTCAACTTCTTTGCCACCATCATCCGGATGCGTGCCCCCGGCATGACCATGATGCGTCTGCCGGTGTTCACCTGGACCGCCCTGTGCGCCAACATCCTGATCATCGCCTCCTTCCCGATCCTGACCGTCACCATCGCCCTGCTGACCGCAGACCGCTACCTGGGTACCCATTTCTTTACCAATGACATGGGTGGCAACATGATGATGTACATCAACCTGATCTGGGCCTGGGGTCACCCCGAGGTGTATATCCTGGTGCTGCCGGTGTTCGGGATCTTCTCCGAAATCGTGGCGACCTTCTGCAAGAAGAAGCTGTTCGGCTACACCTCCCTGGTGTGGGCGACCGTGGCCATCACAGTGCTCTCCTTCGTGGTCTGGCTGCACCACTTCTTCACCATGGGGTCTGGCGCCAACGTGAATGCCTTCTTCGGCATCACCACCATGATCATCTCCATCCCGACCGGGGTGAAGATCTTCAACTGGCTGTTCACCATGTACCGCGGTCGCATCGAGTTCAGCTCCCCCATGCTGTGGACCGTCGGCTTCATCATCACCTTCACCGTGGGTGGCATGACGGGGGTACTGCTCTCCGTGCCGGCCGCCAACTTCGTGCTGCACAACAGCCTGTTCCTGATCGCCCACTTCCACAACGTCATCATCGGCGGCGTGGTGTTCGGTTGCTTCGCCGGTATCACCTACTGGTTCCCGAAGGCGTTCGGCTTCAAGCTCGATGACGTCTGGGGCAAGCGTGCCTTCTGGTTCTGGATCACCGGCTTCTTCGTGGCCTTCATGCCGCTCTACGTGCTGGGCTTCATGGGCATGACCCGTCGTGTCAGCCAGAACATAGATCCCGAGTTCCACGGCTGGCTGGTGGTTGCCGCCTGCGGCGCCGGCCTCATCGCCATCGGCGTACTGTGCCAGCTGATCCAGGTCGTGGTCAGTATCCGTGACCGCGAGAAGAACCGTGACTGGACCGGTGATCCCTGGGGTGGCCGTACCCTGGAGTGGGCCACCTCCTCTCCGCCCCCCTTCTACAACTTCGCCATCGAGCCCAAGGTGAAGGGTCTGGACGCCTTCTGGGAAGCGAAAGAGGACGGCAGCGCCTATCGCCAGCCGGCCAAATACGCCCCCATCCACATGCCGAAGAACTCAGGTGCCGGTGTCATCATCGCCGCCTTCAGCGTGGTGTTTGGCTTTGCCATGATCTGGCACATCTGGTGGATGGCCATCGCCGGCTTCGTCGGCATGATCGCCACCTGGATCATCCACAGCTTCAACGACGATGTGGACTACTACGTACAGGTTGACGAAATCGAGCGCATCGAAGGTCAGCATTTCGACAATATCAACAAGGTGGCTTAACTCCATGGCGACTGACGTTCTACATCACTCTCACGGTGCCCATGAGGATGGGCACCATGATGCCGGCGCCACCAAGGTGTTCGGCTTCTGGATCTACCTGATGAGCGACTGCATCCTGTTCGCGACCCTGTTCGCAACCTATGCAGTCCTGGTCAACGGCACCGCCGGCGGCCCCGCCGGCAAGGATATCTTCGAACTGCCGTTCGTGTTTGCCGAAACCATGCTGCTGCTGCTGAGCTCCATCACCTTCGGGTTCGGCATGCTGGCCATGAACAAGAACAAGGTCTCCGCGGTCAACACCTGGCTGCTGGTCACCTTCATTCTTGGCGCCGGCTTCATCGCCATGGAGATCTACGAGTTCCATCATCTGATCGTCAATGATGCGGGCCCGGATCGCAGCGGCTTCCTGTCCGCCTTCTTCACCCTGGTCGGTACCCACGGTATCCACGTGACCAGCGGCCTTATCTGGATCATCGTGATGATGGTACTGATCAGCAAGAAGGGGCTGACCGAGCGCAACCGCACGCGCCTGATGTGCCTGAGCCTGTTCTGGCACTTCCTGGACGTGGTGTGGATCTGCGTCTTCACCGTGGTTTATCTGATGGGGGTCATGTAAATGAGTCATTCTGTTGACAATCACGGCGCCAGCCACGGCAGCGTCAAGTCCTACATGACCGGCTTCGTGCTGTCACTCATCCTGACCGCGATCCCGTTCTGGATGGTGATGGACGGCTCCGCCTCCCATGCCATGGTGCTCGGCACCGTAGTGGCCATGGCGGTGGTGCAGATCTTCGTGCACCTGATCTACTTCCTGCACATGAACACCTCCTCCGAGGAGCGGTGGAACCTGGTGGCACTGGTCTTTACCGTGCTCATCATCGCCATCGTGGTCGTGGGTTCCCTGTGGATCATGTACAACCTCAACATCAACATGATGGTTCACTGAGCGGCTTGATGTGATGATGAAGCAATACCTGCAAGTGACCAAGCCGGGCATCATCTTCGGTAACCTCATCTCGGTTATCGGCGGCTTCCTGCTGGCCTCGAAGGGGAGCCTGGATGTGCCCCTGTTCATCCTGACCATGGCGGGGGTGTCACTGGTGGTCGCCTCCGGTTGTGTGTTCAACAACTACATCGACCGGGACATTGACTGCATCATGGAGCGCACCAAGAACCGCGCCCTGGTGAGGGGGCTCATCGCTCCCGGTGTGTCGCTCTGGTATGCGAGCGCGCTGGGCGTTGCGGGCATTGCACTGCTCTACTTTGCGGCCAATCCGTTGGCCGCCTTGCTGGCGGTGCTGGGCTTCCTGGTCTATGTGGGGGTCTACAGCCTCTACATGAAGCGTCATTCCGTCTATGGCACCCTGGTCGGCAGCCTCTCCGGCGCCGCGCCACCCGTCATCGGCTACTGCGCGGTGAGCGGCCAGTTCGACTCGGGGGCGCTTATCCTGCTGGCGATCTTCAGCCTGTGGCAGATGCCGCACTCCTATGCGATTGCCATCTTCCGCTTCAAGGATTACCAGGCCGCCAACATACCCGTGTTGCCGGTGGTGAAGGGGATATCTGTGGCCAAGCACCACATCACCCTCTACATACTGGCGTTCATGGTGCCGACCCTGATGCTGTTCCTCGGCGGCTACGCCGGTTACAAGTACCTGATAGTCGCCACCGCGGTGAGCGTCTGGTGGCTGGGGATGGCGCTGTCTGGCTACAAGGCGGCGGTGGATGACTCCCTCTGGGCCCGCAAGCTGTTCATGTTCTCCATCGTCACCATTACCTGCCTGAGCGTGATGATGTCGGTGGACTTCCAGCCGGACGCAACGCCTGTATTGGTGAGCATGCTGCCTTGAGTCACTGTGATATGACGCAGGAAAATCAATAGAATCCAGAGCCGGGAACCTTCCCGGCTCTGTTATTATGTGGCCCGCCCCACGGGGCGCATTGTCGGCTTTTTCGGGTGTGGCGTGCCTTGTCATCCGCCCCTTTGTGTCTCTTCTCTCTGACCTATCGAGGCCATCATGAATGATTTCACCATGACGAGGGGCGAGCGCCGCGCGACCTGGGCGCTCGGCTCCGTCTTCTCGTTGCGCATGCTCGGCATGTTCATGGTCCTGCCGGTGCTGACCACCTACGGCATGTCCCTGGCGGGCGCCTCGGAGGCGCTGATTGGTCTGGCCATCGGCATCTACGGCATGACCCAGGCCCTGTTCCAGATCCCCTTCGGGCTGCTCTCCGATCGCATCGGCCGCAAGCCCCTCATCGTCGGCGGCCTGCTGATGTTTGCCCTCGGTAGCGTCATCGCCGCCCTGAGCGACTCCATCTGGGGGGTCATCGTCGGGCGCGCCCTGCAGGGGAGCGGCGCCATCTCCGCCGCCGTCATGGCACTCTTGTCTGATCTCACCCGGGAGCAGAACCGCACCAAGGCCATGGCCTTCATTGGGGTGAGTTTTGGCATCACCTTCGCCATCGCCATGGTGACAGGCCCCCTGATCACCCAGGCGGTGGGGTTATCCGGCCTCTTCTGGCTCATCGCCCTGCTGGCACTGGCGGCCATCGCCATGGTGATCTGGGTGGTGCCGACCCCGGCGGCCCACCTGCAAAATCGCGAGTCCGCCATGGTGCGCGGCGGTTTTCGCACCGTGCTCACCAACGGGCGTCTGCTCAAGCTCAACCTCGGCATCCTCTGCGTCCACACCCTGCTGATGTCGAGCTTCGTGGCGCTGCCGCCGCTGCTCGAACAAGCAGGCCTGGCTCGGGAACACCAGTGGCAGGCCTATCTGGTCACCATGCTGATCGCCTTCGTGAGCGTGGTGCCTTTCATCATCTATGCCGAGAAGCACCGCCAGATGAAGCGGGTGTTCCAGGCCTGTGTGCTGGTGATGCTGGTTGCCGAGCTGGTGCTGTGGCAGGCAGGCCTGCAGCTGTGGGGCCTGCTGTTGGGGCTGCAACTCTTCTTCGTCGGCTTCAACGTGATGGAGGCGCTGCTGCCGTCTCTCATCAGCAAGGAGTCGCCCCCGGGTTACAAGGGCACCGCCATGGGGGTCTACTCCACCAGCCAGTTCCTCGGCGTCGCCATCGGCGGCAGCCTGGGGGGCCTGCTATACAGCCTGGGGGGCGGCCCCCTGGTGTTTGGCGGCTGTGCCCTGCTTGCCCTGCTCTGGTTCGGCGTCAGCCTCACCATGGCCGAGCCTCCCTACGTCAGCAGTCTGCGCATCGTGCTGCCGGAAGGGGTGGCCGCGACCCCCGCACTGGAGCAGCGGATCCGCGCCTGTGACGGGGTGAGCGACGTGCTGCTGGTGCCTGAGGAGCACTCCCTCTACGTGAAGGTGGACAGCAAGCGCCTGACCCGCAGCGATCTGGAGCGGCTGGTGGCCCTCTGAGGGCAGCCAGGGGCGCGGCTGCTATGCTGAGATCCTCAATCACAGGAGGAAAGGCTCATGTCATATGTGGACGGATTCGTGATCGCCGTGCCCACGGTCAACAAGCAGGCCCTGATCGACCATGCGGGGCTGTTTGACCCCATCTTTCTCGAATATGGGGCCACCCGGGTGCTGGAATGTTGGGGGGATGACGTGCCCCACGGCAAGCAGACCGACTTTTACCGCGCGGTGGCGGCCAAGGAGGACGAAAGCGTGGTCTTCTCCTGGGTGGAGTGGCCGAGCAAGGCGGTACGGGACGAGGCCATGACCAAGATGATGAAGGATCCCAGGATGGATCCGGCCAGCCCCATGCACCAGACCATGCCCTTCGATGGCGCCCGCATGATCTTCGGGGGCTTCACCACAGTGCTGGAGCTCAAGGGCTGATACCCAGCCAGAGATGGAAAAGCCCGCCATTCGGCGGGCTTTTTGCTGGGTCGGGGAGGGGATCAGCGTTCCAGCAGGGGGGCCGAGCGGTAACTCCAGAGGCCATAGGTGCGCAGGGCGTCGCGGTAGATGCCGAGCAGCTCCTCCGGGCTCGCCTTGGCGAGGGCCGAGAGGGGCTTGTCCGGGTAGGCGACGCTGTCGATGCGGATATTGGCCGGGCCGCTCTGCCAGCAGGCGATTTCCAGCAGGGTCTGGCCCCGGCGCACGTGGCTCGCCGAGCTCACCAGGGTGGCGTACTCAATCTCGTGGCGGGCGAGGGCATAGCCGCTGTAGAGGGCGTTCTCCACCGTGCTGGTGGCGTAGTTCTCCTCGATGATGCGGGATCTGTCTATGCCCTTCTTCGCCAGCCAGTCCGCCATCAGCTTGCCCTCGGTCTGGCGGTTCTGGGGCACGCCGCCGGTCAGTATGATGAGGGCCGCCGGGTTGGCCTGGGCCAGGGCGCGGGTGGTCTCGAGGCGCCCCAGCAGGATCTCGTGCATGGAGCCATCGGGGTTGAGGGCATAGCCCAGGGTGACGATGGCCTGTCGCCCCTTCTTCTCGCCGCGCCCCTGGCGCTCCTTGAGGGGGGTGGCAACCACCCGGTCCACGGTATCGAACAGCCGCTGCAGATCGGCGGCCCGGCCGGCATTGAGCTCGCCGACCCGCTTGAAATAGGCGTCGGACTTGGCCTGATCGCCCTTGAAGCGCTGCCAGGTGGCCAGATAGGTGTTGAGATCCAGATCGTCCGGCGCCGTGCTGAGGGCCTGCTCGAACAGGGCGATGGCTCTGTCCACGTTGCCGTTGTAGATCTGGGCGTTGGCCGCCGAGATGAGCAGGTCGGTGCGGTAGGGTTCGAGCTGATGGGCCTGCAGCAGGAGCTCGGTGACCTGCTCCATGTTGCTCGGCATCTTGGCGGTGAAACCGGCATCTGAGACCCGGGCGGGGGAGTGGAAGATGCGGGCGGCATCCGCCAGCAGCTGGTCCACCACCTGGCGTTTGCTGATGTACTGGTCGTAATTTTGCTCCTTTTGCAGGGAGCGCACCGGGGCGGCCCAGGCATCGGAGGCGGTGACCACCGGCAGCGCCAGCAGGCTGGCCAGGGTCAGGGCAATCGCAGTTTTCTTCATCATGGCGTTCCACCTAGGGGGAGGGGCGCTATGCCATGGCATGCTCCCCTGGAGCCTTTTTCAATTAAAACAGGCGCTTGGTAATTGCCTACTCTACTCCTTTCCCGATGAAAAAAACGTGAACCGCTTCGGTTATCCCGGTCACCCCCTAGCGCAGACCCAGACGCTCGTGGAGAAACCCCAGCCAGGCCTCCACCTTGGCGGGCAGGTGGCGGCGCTTCGGATAGAGGCACCAGATGCCGTGCTCGGGCAGGGCGTGGTCTGGCAGCAGGGGCACCAGCCGACCGGTGGCGAGATCCCGCTCCACGATAAAGTCCGGCATGTTGCCTATGCCGAGCCCCGCCAGCAGCGCCGTGTGGATGGCGTCGCTGTTGTTGACCTCGAAATTGCCCCGCGGGGTGATGGCCACCTCCCCCTCGGGGCCTTGCAGGCGCCACTGGGTGCCACCGCGAAACAGGGAGTAGAAGAGGCAGTTGTGGCGCTCGAGATCGGCCGGGGTGCGGGGCGTGCCGGCCCGCGCCAGGTAGGCGGGGGCGGCGCACAGGGTGCTGTGACAGGGGGCGAGGCGGCGGGCGACCAGGCTCGAATCTTCCAGCTCGCCGATGCGCACCGCCACGTCGAACCCCTCGGCCACCAGATCCTGTAGGGCGTCGCTCATCTCCAGTTGCAACTGCAGCTCGGGATAGAGGGCGAGAAATTCGGGGATAAGGGGAGCTATGTGGCGCCGACCATAGACCATGGGCACAGTCACCCGCAGCAGGCCGCGGGGCGCCGATTGCAGGGCGCCGATGGCATCTTCCCCCTCGCTTGCCAGGCGCACCGCATGGCGCACCGTCTCGAAGTAACGCTCCCCCGCCTCGGTCAGGGCGAGGGAGCGGGTGGTGCGGTAGATAAGCTGGCAACCGAGGGTTTGCTCGAGCTGGCTCACCTTCTTGCTCAGCACCGACTTGCTGAGGCCGAGCTGGCGGGCGGCGCCGGAGAAAGTGCCCGCCTCCACCACGGCGACGAAGGCGGGGAGCAGGGCGAAGGCATCCTGGTTCATGTTGTTCTCAATGTGGAAACAATGTTGTTCCATAAGGGTAGATTATCCCCATATCGAAAACAATTTACCCTGCTCCTCTGTTCAACCAAGGAGTGACCCCATGATCCCCCTCTTATTGACCGCCGCCCCGGACGCCTCGCCCTCGGCCAGGCACTTGGCCAGACCATAGGTGCCCTGGCCGCCTTCGCCGCCGGCCTGCTGCTGGCGCAGATGATCGCCCAGAACGGCGCCCTGGCCAGCGCCACCGATCCCTGGCTCGGGAGTTGGCTGGCCCACGGGGTCGGCACCCTGGTGGCCGCGCTCCTGTGGTGTCTCGCCCCCCGATCTCCGACGCCGGAGGCCGCCCCGCCCTGGGCCTGGCTCGGCGGCCTGCCGGGGGCGCTCACCGTGGTGCTGGCGGCCCTCTGTCTCAACTCGCCCCTGGGCATGGCGGGCACCCTGGCCCTGCTGCTGCTCGGCCAGCTGCTGTTTGGCGCCCTGTGCGACGCCAGAAGCTGGTTCGGGCTGACCCGCCGCCGCCCCTCGGGGAAGGACGCGCTCGCCGCCCTGCTGGTGATGGCCGGCGCCCTGCTCATCGTGCTGCATTAGGAGATACACCATGACCATATTGATCCTGCTGGGACTGCTGAACGGCGTGGCGGTGAGTCTGCCGCGCACCCTCAATGGCCGCCTCGCCAGCGCCCGGGGCGCCATGACGGCCTCCCTTGCCAACCACTTGCTCGGCTTTGGGCTGCTCGGCGCCCTGCTCATCCTCAAGGGGGCGCCCTGGGAGCGGCTCGCCGGGCTCGATCCCTGGCTGCTGCTCGGCGGCGTGCTGGGGGCGCTGTTCGTCGCCATCAGCAGCTGGGCCATAGGCCGGGTCGGTGCCCTGGCCTGCGCCCTGCTGATCGTCGCGGGTCAACTGCTGGGGGGCGCGCTGCTCGATGCCCTGGCCGGACGGCTGGCCGCGAGTGATCTGCTCGGCATTGTGCTGGTGCTGGCCGGCGCCGCGCTGCAACGCTGGCAGGCCAGCAAGCCGCGCCCTTCAACATGAGGGGAGCTGGCGTGGCGACATCTGGGAGGCCTGCGCGCCGCCCTTGCCTTGGCAAGGACCAACCAGATCACGCCCTAGCGGAAGGGAAAAGGCGAAAGGAAGAGAAATGAAGGGAAAGAAAGAGAGGCCGCCTGTGGGCCAGGGCCAGCCCCAAAAAGCAGAACACCGGGGCTAGGCCGGTGTTCTGGGATAACAGGGTCGCGCCCCTGCTCGGGGCGTCGCGGCCATACGCAGCTTAGGCGTAGAAGGCCTCGACGGTGCCCTTGACGGTGATCAGCATGGGGTTGCCGTAGCGATCCTTGGCCTTGGGGGAGGGGATCTTCACCCAACCTTCGCTGATGCAGTACTCCTCGACATTGGTGCGCTCCTTGCCGTTGAGGCGAATGCCGATCTCGTGCTCGAAGCACTCTGCCACGTGGTGCGGGCTGCGCGGGTTGGCCGCCAGGCGGTCGGGCAGGGCCGGTTTGTTGTCGCTCATTTTATTTACCTGAGTGTGATAAAAAGTGGGTCATTGTAGGCAATGCCCGCCACGGGCTCAAGGCTGGGCTGCGTCCCATGGGAGTGGACAAGGTCAGGTTACAGTTGCAGCTCGGGCAACAGCGCTGCCTGCTTCTGAAAATGGTGGCAACGGCACTCAACGTCGTCTCGGTAGCCTGCCAGATAAGCCAGCTCGGCGGGATTGTCTGTCTCAACCATGGCGATGGCGGCATCCAGATGGTGAAGGATGTCGTTGGCCACCTTGTGCAAGGTCTGTTGCAACAGGCGTTTGGGCAAATCACATGCTTCAGCCATCTCCAGCAACTGCCATGCGTTGACCGCCTCGGGAGCAAACTCGTCGCCGATGGCCATGGCCAGATGCTGGTTGAACTCGGGGTAAAGCCCCACATTGACCAGATCGTACCAGGGGGTGGGCATCAGCCCTGCTTTTGATACGAAGAAGCTGTAGTTCTTGCCGTGGGCATCGTGATTGTTGACGCAGAGGTTGAAGAGCAGCCATTGCAGCATGTCCAGTCTGGCCTGCGCCGGATTGACGCAAAGTGCGCTGAGACTGAACAGCCGTGGCAGGCTCACCCCTTCCCGAATATGGGCCACGTCCCGCCCGTCACCGAAGTTGCGTTCATATTTTCGGGCGACGGGAAACCCCAGTCCCTGACAGGCATCGATCATGTGACGACGGCGTACCCTCAAGCCATCTTCATTGAGGCGCCGATCGAAGCGTTCTACCAGCAAACCTCGGTAGGACTTATCGCCTTGGCCGACCCTGTGCAGTTCGACCTGTGCCACCGGCATGCCCAGCAGTGCGGCCAGCCGCATGGTCACAAATTCATTGATCACCAGATGAGGATGGTGCTCGAACTTGAGGAGGTGGGTGGAACAGAGCTCGCCCTCGCCAAATCCCAGCGCCCCCTCGAGTCGCAGCAGGTTGAGCTTGGCCTGCACGCCCGCAACCGAGAGGCGGGGGCGGCCATCCCAGACTTCCAGCGGCCAGATCTCGGGCTGATCGAGGCGTAGCAACAGCTCTTCCGGGGTGATGGGGCGAAACTGGGTGGGGACGTCGGGCTCTGCGGGCAGGGTAAAGGTGACAGCCCCGGAGACATCGCGGCCGATGCCGTGGATCAGGGCAAAGAGATTGCTGCGCGAAACGCAGAGCGCCTCAATCAGATGATCCAGCCCGCGATTTTCAGGCAGCAAGTTGCCGAGATACGCCCGGATCTGGGCGCTGCTGGCCGAGCCATCCAGCGCCAGCGGGGGGGAGAGCGGGAATCCGCGCGCCTGCCACGCAGATGTATAGCCGAGCTGAAACGCATCCCGGCTGGAGTCATATTCGAGATGGCCGATCAGCTGATTACCCAGCCGAAGTTCCAGCCGATGGTGCTCAGAACCACTCATCATCACCGACCTCGGGTTGGCTGTTGCCGCTCGTTACCTGTGAGCCCACTTCCTGCACCAGTTGCAAGTGCAGCCCCAGCGCCTTCATCACCTGCAACAGGGTCGAGAGGTAGACATCCCCCCCCTTTTCAATCTTGATCAGGGTCTTCTTGGAGATACCGCACAGTGAGGCCGTCACCTCCTGGGTCATCCTGGCTGCTTTGCGTCTCTCGCGGATCGCCAGCCCCAGCGAGGCGGGATCCAGTTCTTTCGGGCCGGTTTGCAAGGATGTGTCAGCCATAATGATCACGAAAAAAAGTGTAGGTTGTTACACCTTAACTCATGGTAAGAGCAGACAGCAATCAAAAGTGTACGATAGTGCACTTTTTATGGTCCTGGTACTGGTTGCGAGAGAAAAGTGTAGAGGGGTTCACTTTTTAGAACAGAAAGGTGGTGAGGGATGGTCTGGGGGATGACCGAGGGGCCGGGAGGATGTCGCTTGCAGAGCAGCATTGTACTTCATGTTCACTTCATCGAGCGGGGGTAGGGTAGGCACCAGTTTTCAGTTGGAGCTTTATTCTATGCCCACCATAGTCACCCATGCCGCCGTACCTATCTGCCTTGGACTCGGGCTTGGCAGCCGGATTATCTCGCTGCGTCTGCTGCTGGCGGGGGTTGCCATCGCCATGCTGCCCGATGCCGACGTGCTCGCCTTTAAGCTGGGGGTTGCCTACGGCCATGTCTTTGGTCACCGCGGCTTTACCCACTCCTTGTTGTTCGCCTTTGCCCTGCCCACTCTGGCCATGCTGTTTCACCGCCAGCTTAAGGCCAGCGCCACCACCGTCTGGTCGTTTCTGTTGGTCTCTCTGCTCTCCCACAGCTTGCTCGATTCCCACACCACCGGCGGCAAGGGGGTTGGCTGGCTCTGGCCGTGGCGGGACGAACGCTTCTTCGCTCCCTGGCAGGTTATCCGGGTCGCCCCCTTCAAGCTGGAGGCCTATCTCACCGCCCGAGGTGAGGCGGTGATCCTCTCCGAACTCTACTGGGTTTGGCTGCCGGGGATTGTATTGATGCTGGTGTTGATGGGATGGCGGGTGTGGGGCTGGGGGCGGTAGTGGTGTGATTGGAAAGGGTTGTCGGAAATATCGTGGTATGGCAAGTATAAGGCAGCATTCCAACCATGATTTGCTCTTTATATCGATATAGAACATCCACCTTCCTGCGTGCTGACTATGCTGCGGCTTGATTAGAAAGGTGGGTGTTCTAATTACTTCATTTTGTCTTATGTTAACTCAGCTATTCACTGGTTTGATTGGCATAAATAGCAACTGGAGTGTTAGCTGGGGCCCAGAGTAATGGCCAATAAAAAGGTGCGCCTTTCCAACCTCTTTCCTCATCGCCATTTTGCCTAAATAGCATTAGCATGGGTGAATCTTTTGCGGTTTCTCGTGCTATTTTGCCTTCGGTTGTGGCTGTATCTGGTGTTGCGACATAGCGTGTGTGACTTCCTTCTCCAGCTAGACGGCTGTTGTTACGGTCAGTGAGCCACAAGCACCAAATTTTACCTGGAGTTGATGAACGTTTATCCAAGTAATCAATAGCTGAGTGCATACTTTGCCAATCAAAGCTGTATCCTTCATCCTCAGCCATGAGAATAATTTCTTCTATTAATGTCAGAATTCCATGGGCCTTATTTGTTGGGATCAGAAATGGCTCTTTACTCGCGCCACTTGGATGAAGAATAGCTAACATAGTGTCGACTTTGTCAGTGATATCCCTAGTTTTACCTTTGCTCTGTGTTTGGAATCCAACAGGCAATAATCTCTTGTGTGGTTTTAGTGTTGTGGTCTCAGTGAGGAGTATTTTGTTGGGGCTACAAGGAATAACTGAGCCATCTTTGGCTTTTTGAATGAACACAACACCCTGCTCTGGGTTATTCTCTATTGCTTCACGAAGAGCTATGTCACTCTCATGCATACTTCTCATTGCGCTATAAATTGTAGGTTCGGTGTAAAAACGAGTCACAGCTAAATCTTCGTTAGAGCGATAACCGTACATTCTAGAATGTTGAAGCACAGTATCCTGTTGATATCTTGCAGGTCTTCTTCCGTAATAAAATCCAATAAGACGACCAATGGTTATACCTCGATCCAAAATTTGGCCGCCAATAAATATATTCAATGGTGTACGTAGTTTTAGCTGACCACTATCATCTAGTAGTGACTCAATTTCTTTTTCTGAATTGACCGTGGTAATTAGCAGTTCCCCATCACACAATGCTTCGCGACAACGCTCAAGCACGGCAGGGAATTGCGGCATGAAATATCCTGCAAGGCAAACGGATTTAGCCAAACCATCATATGCATCATTCACGAGACATTGGAAAATGTCACTAGTATTTTCAGCTGCGGCCTTAACTTTCTCGCTCAGTTCTTGAATAACTTGCTCTTGCCAGCCATGAGTAGATTTTGATACATCAGTATGAATTAAAAAACTAAATTTTTGATGGCCTTCTTGAGCTTGTTTTGATTGCAATTGACGGATCGCACCACCAACTAAAAAATTCAAAAAAGCAGTTCGTAGCCCTTTTATCGCATTAGAGGTAAGAACATCCTCTAGCTTAAAACGCCTCCTATCCGGCTGTTTCATAACATGTAATTCTGTTAGTGAAAGAGGATGGTAAAGATAACTTGCGACAGTATCCTCTTGCTCTGAGTCGGAAAAATAGTAATCGCTTCCTACATAAGCATCATTTACTGGGACTAACTCGGTAAATGCAGGCTTTACTGGCTTAAAAGTCTCACCATGAATTTCAGTATTATCTGGTTGCAAATAAAGAGCATATGGTGTGGCTGTGACTTGTAAAAACGATGCTGCAGTGGCGTAAGTACGTAACTCTTCTAGTTTTACAGCAGTAAGGTTTGCATCAATCTCCCCCTGCTGTTTTTTAAAACCGACGCTGGCGTAATCTGCCTCATCGTCAATAAGCAGCACGCGCTTTTGTGCCAATTCAGGGTATTTTTTCGAAAAAATATGGACTAATTTCTCTAGGTTATCCTTTTGCTTCTTGGCTACTAAGATGATCTTTTTCTTCAATTCATAACCAACTAACTCCGTTGGCATATGCATGATGTCAAATACCAATACATCATCTTGTTCACAAAAAGGCTTGAACTCTCTCTGAATTCTCTGTTGGGTCTGCTTGGATAAGGCCTTAGTGCCCTTTGTCAGGATAACTGATATATCATAATTATTATCGAAGGCAAGCCCAATAATAGCCATGAAAGTTTTAGTTTTTCCAGACTGAATTTTCCCCAGCAACATACCAGGATGATCACCCTGAGTTTTATGACGGTTTAACTTAACAACTGTAGACTCAATACATCTACGTTCACTATCGGTATAAGGAAATTGAGCAGATTTAAGAAAATGCTTATAGAAAGCACCATTGATTATTAAGTTTTCCATAAAACCTCTTTTTATAATGATAAATGTGTTAGCTGGTGATGTTGTTCTCAGTTAGCTCTATTTATAAATCTCGTATGTTGGGCTAAAAATCGTAGGTTGGTGCTGAACGAAGTGAAGCCCAACGTTTACCGTAAATATCTGAAAAGCTGTTTTATGGATCAGCCACATCCATGTTTATCCCGCTTTGGGTGGAGTAATATTGCTCGCCTGTTGGGCTTCGCTACGCTCTGCGCCAACCTACAAAAACCACGCTACCGCCCCTGAGTGGCAGCCCCCAGTCCGTTGCTGTTAACCTGCGAGATTGCAACAATCGCTGTCATGGTGTTCCCGAGAGGTTGATTGTCATTCGGGTATCTTAAGGGGGAGGCTGGTGCGTTGAGAAGCGTGTTTTGGCGGGAATCTGTGTTTGATCAATAAATTAGACATTAAGACGTGCGCAGAGTGAGCAGCTTGCTTGGCTGTAAATGCACCATCCCCTCACCCCAGCCCTCTCCCAAGGGGAGAGGGGGCTTGTTCACGGTTGCACGGTAGCCTCAGGTTGGCACGGTTTTGATCCCCCTCTTATTCGCTGAGGTGAGCCCTCTTGTCCAGGCCGCGAGGTAGGATGCCGAGCGAGCGGCGCTGGGCCATGGACGGCCCATCGGCGCGTGCCGTTGGACAAGAGGGTGAGCCGAAGGAACCCGACATCAGTCGGGCGAATAAGCGGGGGTGGCCTTTCTTTTGGTGACTTTTCTTTGGCCACGCAAAGAAAAGTCACTCGCCCAGGCCCGAAGGGCGGGCGAAACCCCATCGAGGACGGAGTCCTCGCATCCCATGCGGCGTAGCCGCATCAAGGGGCCAGCCGCTGGTTCGGGAATCCGGCGAGAGTCTGTCGTCGTGGAACAGACGATTTCTTGCGGTGCAATGCGCTGCGCTTATTGCACCCTACGGTGTGCCACTGCGTGGCGAAGCCGCGTCACCACATCAACTCCGCGAACGTCTGATTACGCTTTGCTAATCAAACCTACAGAGAAGCCAACCGCTGACGCCGGATAACAAAAGGGAGCCCAAGTGGGCTCCCTTTATGCTGGCTGGCTGATCAGGGTCAACGGCATATGACCCAATGCCTGCCCCTACTTATTGGTCGCGGCCTTCATCCCTTCCACAAATTCCTTCAGACGAGTGAGCATATGCTCCGGGTTCTTGTGGTGGGTCTCGATGATCTTCACCACGGCGGAGCCGGAGATGGCACCGGCGGCGCCGGCCTTGATGGCCTCGCGCACCTGCGCCGGTTCGCTGATACCAAAACCGAGCAGGGCGGGGGGGGCATCGAACCCGCGCAAGGTGTTGATGAGGCCATCCACCGGCATGCCGGCCTTGGTCTCGGCGCCTGTCACGCCAGCGCGGCTCACCAGGTAGGTGTAACCAGAGCCAAGCTCGGCAACTGCCTTGAGCGTCTCGGTGTCACCGTTGGGCGGGGCGATAAAGATGCTGTCGATGCCGAACTTGTCGGCCGCCGCCTTGTAGGGGGTGCACATCTGCACCGGCACGTCGGCCACCAGCACCGAGTCCACCCCTGCCTGCTGGCACTTCTCGTAGAAGCCGTCGATATGGCGCACATAAACGAGATTCGCGTAGACCAAGAGGCCAATGGGGAGCTGCGGGTACTTGGCGCGGATACGGGCGAGCAGGGTGAAGCAGTCGTCCGGGGTGGTGTGGCTGGCAAAGGCACGAAGGGCCGCCCCCTGGATGGTGGGGCCGTCCGCCACCGGATCGGAGAAGGGGATGCCCAATTCGAGGGCGTCGGCGCCCCCTTCGACCAGGGCATCGACGATGGCCAGGGACAATTCGGGGGTGGGGTCACCCAGCATCACGAACGGCACGAAGGCGCCCTGATTGACGGCATCCAGACGGGAGAAGAGTTGTGCGTAGCGATTCATGACAGGGTTCCTTCTTTCTCGAAAATGTCGGCAACGGTGAAGATGTCTTTGTCGCCACGGCCGGAGAGGTTGACGATCAGCACCTGCTCTTTCTCGGGTTCGCTGCGGGCCATCTTGAGGGCGTGGGCCAGGGCGTGGGAGGACTCCAGCGCAGGGATAATCCCCTCGGATTTGGCCAGCTCCTGGAAGGCGTCCAGCGCCTCCTTGTCGGTGATGGAGACATACTCGGCGCGGCCGATGGCGGCCAGGTGGGCGTGCTGGGGGCCGACGGAGGGGAAGTCGAGCCCCGCCGAGACGGAGTAGGACTCCTGAATTTGGCCCTGGTTGTCCTGCATCAGGTAGGAGTGCATGCCAAAGAAGACCCCCTTGCTGCCGTGCCCCAGCGGTGCACCGTGCTCGCCGCTCTCGATGCCGTGGCCACCGGGTTCGACCCCGATAAGGCGCACTTCCTTGTTGTCAATGAAGTCAGCAAACATGCCGATGGCGTTGGATCCGCCGCCGACGCAAGCGATCACGGCGTCGGGCAAGCGCTCTTCTTTTTCGAAGCACTGGGCCTTGGCCTCCTCGCCGATCATCTTCTGGAACTCCCGCACGATTGTGGGGAAGGGATGCGGACCGGCAGCGGTGCCGAGCAGGTAGTGGGCGCTGTCGTAGTTGGCAGCCCAGTCGCGCAGCGCCTCGTTGCAGGCATCTTTCAGGGTGGATGAGCCGGAGTGCACCGGAATGACGGTGGCTCCCATCAACTTCATGCGAAACACGTTCGGCTTCTGGCGTTCGCAATCCTTGGCACCCATATAGACCCGGCACTTGAGGCCGAGCAGGGCGCAGGCCAGGGCAGTGGCGACGCCATGCTGACCGGCGCCGGTCTCGGCGATGATCTCGCTCTTGCCCATGCGCTTGGCGAGCAGGGCCTGACCCAGCACCTGGTTGGTCTTGTGGGCGCCGCCGTGCAGCAGATCTTCACGCTTGAGGTAAAGGCGGGTCTTGGTGCCCTTGGTCAGATTGCGGGTCAGGGTGAGGGGGGTCGGGCGACCGGCATACTCGGTGAGCAGCTCCCCAAATTCGGCGACGAAGGCCGGGTCATCCTTGGCATCGACGAAGGCCTTCTCCAGCTGGAGCAGGGCGGGGATCAGGATCTGGGGCACATACATGCCACCAAATTCACCAAAAAACGGATTGAGCAGGGTCATGGTTATCTTCCTTTACATTCTGCAATTGAGATCAGGTATGAGCCTTGGCGGGCTGAGGCGTATGGCTGGGGCACATACATGTCATCGACGAAATTCACCGAAAAACGGGTTGAGCAGAGTCATAGATTATTCCTTGTGCTTATAGGCAAACGCAGTTCATTAATTTGGTGCATGTTCAGAGGGCGCGCAGGGCACTCTTACAGTTGGCGCAGGGCGCCAAAGGCCGCCGCTATCTTGTGCGCATCCTTCTGGCCCGGGGCACTCTCCACCCCGGAGTTGAAATCAAGGCCGAGGCAACCCACCTGGGCGGCCTGCAGGGCGTTGTCGGGATTGAGCCCCCCTGCCAGCATCAGCTTGGCTTTATCGAGATTGGCCAGCATGGCCCAGTCGAACGCCTGACCTGTGCCGCCGCTCTGGCTGCCGACTTTCGTATCCAGTAGCAGACGATCCGCCGGGTAGTCGAGGGCGGGCAGCGGCTCGCCGCTCGTGACGCCTACGGCTTTCCAGATCTGGCAAGCGGCGGGTAGCAGGGGGCGCAGGCTCTCGATATAGGCGGCGTCTTCATCCCCGTGCAGTTGCACGGCGGCAAGGTTCAAGGCCTCCACCGTCTTGGCGATGGTGGCGGGCTGGGCATTGCGAAACACCCCGACGTAACAGAGCGGCGCCCCGGCCATGACGGCGCGGGCGGCGGGAATGTCCACGTAGCGCGGGCTCTTGGCCACGAAGATAAGGCCGCCAAATACCGCACCTGCCTGATGGGCGGCGGCGGCATCTTCGGGGCGGGTGAGGCCGCACACCTTGTTCTGGCCCAGCACAAGCTTGCGTACCGCCGCCTCCAGATCCGGCTCGCTCATCAGGGAGGAGCCCACCAGGAAGCCCTTGGCATGGGCGCGCAGATCCGCCACCTGGGCGCGGTGGTTGATGCCAGACTCGCTGATCACCACCCGATCGCTCGGAATATCTTTGGCCAGCTGCTTGGTGCGGGCGAGATCCACGCTGAGATCCCGCAGATCCCGGTTGTTGATGCCAATCACGGGGGCGCCGAGGGCCAGGGCGCGATCCCGCTCCTCTGCATTGCTCACCTCGGTCAGTACCCCGAGGCCCAGCTCTTTCGCCACCTTGAACAGGGCGCGATAGCCCTCGTCGGTGAGCACCGAGAGCATCAGCAGTATGGCGTCCGCCTGATAGTGGCGGGCCAGATAGACCTGATAGGGGTCAATCATGAAGTCCTTGCACAGCACCGGCTGCTTGACCCGGGCGCGTACCCTGGGCAGGAAGGCGAAATCCCCCTGGAAGAACTGCTCGTCGGTCAGCACAGAGATGGCGGTGGCGTAGTTGCCATAGATGTCGGCGATGGCCTCGGGGCTGAAGTCGTCGCGGATCAAGCCCTTGGAGGGGGAGGCCTTCTTGCATTCGAGAATGAAGCGGGTGGAGCCTGCGCGCAGCTCTCCCTCGAAGTCACGATCGCTTGGCACCAGGGCGCCCTGGAAGCTCGCCAGGGGCTGGGCCAGCTTGCGGGCCGCGACCCACTCCTGCTTGGCGGCCACGATTTTGCCGAGAATGGTCTGGTTGATGGAAGCCCGATTCAGGAAGGCATCGGGGGAGGAGAGGGGGTCGAGCATCTCGATATCCTTGCTAAGAGTGGTACTGCCTTGTTGGCTGCCGTGAGTGGTGACTGACATCATGCCTCCTGATGGCTCAGGGTGGCGAGTGCCTGGGCGAGCAGGCGGGTTTCACCGCTTGCAAGCTTGGCCAGCACCTGCGCGGCCGCCTGCTTGAAGTCCGGGGCTTTGCCCGCCATCACCAGCAGCGGCGCCACGTTGGCGGCGATGGCGGCGTTGTGGGCCGCTGTGCCTTCGCCCGCCAGTATGGCGTCCGTGATGGCGCGGTTCTCCTCCGGTTCCCCCCCTTGGATGGCGCTGACCGGATAGGTCTCGAGGCCAAAGTCTGCCGGGGTGAGCAGGTACTCGCGAATTTCGCCGTCACGGATCTCGGCCACCTGGGTCGGTCCGTGAATGGCCACTTCGTCAAGCCCGGCGCCGTGTACCACCATACCGGTTTTCAGCCCCAGTGCCAGCAGGGTTTCTGCAATGGGACGCACCAGCTCGGGGGCATAGACCCCCATCAGCTGATAGCTGGGGCGGGCGGGGTTGATAAGCGGCCCCAAGACGTTGAATAGCGTCCTGGTTTTCAAGGCCTGGCGCACCGGCATGGCGTGGCGCACCCCGGCGTGGTACTGGGGGGCGAACAGGAAGCAGATGCCGAGCTGGTCCAGACAGCGGCGGGCCTGCTCCGGGCTCATGTCGAGCTTGATCCCCATCTTGTCCAGCAGATCGCTGGAACCCGATTTGCTCGAGACGGAGCGGTTGCCGTGCTTGGCCACTTTGAGGCCGCAGGCGGCGGCCACCAGGGCCGAGGTGGTGGAGACGTTGATGGTGTTGAGGCCATCGCCACCTGTGCCGACGATGTCGCAGAACCCATAGTCCGGACGCGGGAAATCACGGGCCTCCGCCAGCAGCGCCTCGGCGGCGCCGGCGATCTCCTCCGGGGTCTCCCCCTTGATCTTGAGAGCAGTCAACAAGCTTGCGAGGACGATGGGATCCACTTCGCCACGGACCACCTGGCCGAAGGCGTCGCGGGCGGCGTCGCGGGTGAGAGACTGCCCCTGATAGAGGGTGTTGAGATGATGATGCATGGGGTCTCCTTACCGCACGTGGCTTTCTGGACGGGTGATGTGGGCGAGCGCCTGGGTCAGCAGGCGGGCCCCTTCCGAGGTCATGATGGATTCCGGGTGGAACTGGAATCCCAGCACCCGCTCGTCCCGTTGCTCTATGGCCATGGGCATGCCCTGATAGTGGGCAATCACCTGCAGCTCTTCGGGTACATAGGTCGCCACCAGGGAGTGGTAGCGGGCCACCGGCAAGGGGCTTGGCAGCCCCGCGAAGGCGCCGTGACCGTTGTGCTCAATCAGCGAGCGCTTGCCGTGGACTATCTCTCCGGCAGCCCCGACAGTGCCGCCGTAGGCTTCGCACAGGGCCTGATGACCGAGGCAGATGCCGAGGATGGGCACCCGGCCGCGGGCCAGCTTGATGAGGTCGATGAGGCAACCGGCCTCATGGGGGGCACCCGGTCCCGGGGAGAGCACCAGCACCGCATCCCCGTCGCAGGTTTCTATCTCCTGCATGATGCGGGTCGCCGGCAGGCTGTTGCGGTAGATGCGCACCGGGTAGCCCAGGGTGCGGAACTGGTCTACGAGGTTGTAGGTGAACGAATCGAAGTTATCGAGCAGGAAGATGTTAGTCATGGCTCACGTCCTTATGTTGCTCCTGCTGGGCGCTCAGGGCTTGCAGGGAGGTGCCATGGCTGGCGGCGATGGCGGCCAGCACGGCGGCCGCCTTGGCACGGGTCTCGTCAGCTTCGGCCTGGGGCTTGGAGTCATAGACCACGCCGGCACCGGCCTGGACATGGGCCAGACCCGCTTTCACGAAGGCGGAGCGGATGACGATGCAGGTGTCCATCTCCCCCGCGCCGTTGAGGTAGCCCACGGCGCCGCCGTAGCTGCCGCGGCGCTTGCCTTCCACCATGCGGATAAGCTCGCTGGCCCGCAGCTTGGGGGCGCCGGTCAGGGTGCCCATGTTCATGCAGGCCTGATAGGCGTGCAGGGCATCGAGATCCGAGCGCAGGCGGCCCACCACCCGGGAGACCAGGTGCATCACGTGGCTGTAGCGATCCACTTTCAGCAGATCCTTCACGTAGCGGGTGCCGGGCTCGGAGATGCGGGCGATGTCGTTGCGACCCAGATCCACCAGCATCAGGTGTTCTGCCACCTCTTTCTCGTCCTGGCGCAGTTCGAGCTCGATGCGACCGTCCAGATCCAGATTGATGCTGCCATCGGGGTTGAGGCCGCGGCGGCGGGTACCGGCGATGGGATACATCTCCACCTGGCGGCTGGCGGCGCAGAACTTGACCGCGCTCTCCGGGGAGGCGCCAAACAGGGTGAAGCCCTCATCCTGCACATAGAACATGTAGGGGCTGGGGTTGGTCTGCTTGAGGCGGCGATAGGCTGCCAGCGGGTCGGGGCAGGGCAGGGAGAAGCTGCGGGACGGTACTACCTGGAAGATGTCGCCACGGCGGATAAAGCCCTTCAGTTTTTCGACTTCGGCGCAGAACTGCTTGTCGCTCTTGTCGATATGGAGGTTGCCGGTGAGGGGCTTGGCGCCCTGCGCCCCCGGTTGCGGCTGCTGGCAGGCCTGCTTGAAGGCCTCGAGGCGCGCGGTCAGCTGTGCGTAACGCTCATCGAGCTGGCTCTCGTCCTGCTCGCCGCCAAAGAGGCAGGCCAGCAGCGCCGTGCTCTGTTTGATGTGATCTATGGTGATCAGGGTCTCGGCCACATAGAAGCAGTAGTCGGGGCAGTCGTTGCTCCCTTCCGGCACTTCGGGCAGGTCTTCAAAGGAGGCGATGAGGTCGTAGGCGAAGCTGCCTCCCATGAAGAGGGCCTCTTTACCCTGCTGGCACTGCAGCTCCCGTTGCAGGGTGCGCAGCACGTCCAGCACGCTGCTGCCCTTGAGGCGGCTGTCTTCGTCAAGGGTGCGATCGGAGGCCGGGAAGTCGAGTTGCAGCTCGTCCGCCACCCGGGTCTGGGTGACGACGGCGGGTAGGCGCTGCTCGAGCAGGCGCTGCAGCTGGATGCCGTTGCGGGTGAGGGCGCGGACCCGCACAGTGCGGCCACGGCACTCGATGCGCAGGCAGGCATCCACCAGCAGCAGGCTCTGGGTACCGGCCTTGGAGTCTATCTCCACCGATTCCAGCAGCAGGTTGTTGGGGTTGTGCTGGCAGAGCCGGGTGTAGAGCGCCAGGGGATCTGTCACATAAGGGGCATTGAGCCTGATGGTATCGAATTCGCCCAGGGGTAACCGGGTCTTGTTGCCTGTCATAATGCCTTCCCTTGCATGTGTTGTGTGTAACCGATGGTCATGGCGTTTCTCTCGAATTGGGATTGGGTTTTCGTCACGTCAGCGAGTTCGCCATCGCCATGTCAGTGCACTTGTCTGAATTGTCGGTTTCATCACAGGTCCATTTGCCGGATAATAAAAAAGCCCGCTGGGGTCAGCGGGCTTTTTCTTTGGGTTCTTAATTTGCTGTCAGATTACAGGTACAGCAACGACCACACGCCCGCATGTCAGGGAGTGTGCCACCACCAGATGGTCAGGATGGAAGTCGTTTGCATGATAGAGTCCTGTAAAAAGATGTTTGCAATGAAGTGCCTACAGAAAACGATAAAGCCGCGGCCAAGTCAAGTCGCTTTTTTGCCTTCTTTTTCCCAAGCAGGCCCCCTGATGAGAGCGAAACAAGCCGATGAGATTCGATCTTCACTGTCATACCACGGCCTCGGATGGCGTGCTGAGCCCCGCCGATCTGGTGCGCCGCGCCGCCGAGAAAGGGGTGGAAGTGTTAGCGGTCACTGACCACGATACCCTTGACGGGCTTGATGAAGTCCGCGCAACGATCAAAGCCGAGCAGTTGCCGCTGCGACTGGTGAGCGGGGTCGAGATCTCCAGCGGTTGGGAGCACCACGAGATCCACATAGTGGCGCTCGGGGTGGATGAAAAAAATCCGCAGCTGGTCGCTTTCCTGGCCGGTCAGCGGGCCCGCCGCGAGGCGCGCGCCCTGGAAATAGGGCGTCGTCTGGAGAAGTGCCAGATCCCGGGCACCTATGAAGAGGCCAAGCAGCTCGCCGGTGACGCCGCCGTGACTCGCGCCCATTTTGCCCGTGTGCTGGTGGCGCGCGGGGTGGCCGACAACATGCAAAAGGTATTCAAGAAGTACCTGAGCCGGGGCAACAAGGGCTATGTGCCCGCCGAGTGGCCCGAGATGGGCGAGGCCATCACCGCCATTCACGCCGCGGGCGGGCTGGCGGTGCTGGCCCACCCCAGCCGCTACAGTCTCACCGCCAAGTGGGTCAAGCGGCTGCTGGTGGCCTTCAAGGCGGCCGGTGGCGATGCCATGGAGGTCTCCCTGCCCCAGCAGAGCCCCCAGGAGCGGGCCAATCTCGGCCAGTGGGCCAAGGATCACGATCTCTACATCTCGGTGGGATCGGATTTTCATTTCCCCTCCAACTGGACCGAGCTGGGGCGTCATCTGTGGCTGCCCAAGGAGGGGATGCCACTCTGGCTAGGCCACCCCGATCACTTCGGGCTCAGCCAGGAGCAGCATGCCAGCCTGTTGGCCAGCCGCTGACAGGAGGAGGCCGATCCGGTCGGATCGCGTCTTTGGTACGGGCGAGTCTGTGCCAAACAGGTTAAGGTAATGTCATGGGCCAGGCGGCCCGTGACCATGAAGCGGGCACCCGGTGTGCCCCTATCGCGAGAAGAGCATATGAGTCAGCATTTTTACGTACATCCGGACAATCCCCAGGTTCGCCTCATCGGTCAGGCGGTGCAGATACTGCAAAACGGCGGCGTCATCGTCTATCCCACCGACTCCGGCTATGCCCTGGGCTGCCAGATGGGCAACAAGGACGCGCTGGAGCGCATCTGCCGCATCCGCCGCATCGATCCGAACCACGACTTCACCCTGGTGTGCCGGGATCTCTCGGAGATCTCCACCTACGCCAAGGTGGACAACACCGCCTTCCGGCTGGTGAAGAACAACACCCCAGGCCCCTACACCTTCATCTTCAAGGCCACCAAGGAGGTGCCGCGCCGCCTCATGAACGAGAAGAAGAAGACCATCGGCATCCGGGTGCCCGCCAACAACATAGCCCTGGCCCTGCTGGAGGCCCTGGGTGAGCCGCTGCTCTCCACCACCCTGATCCTGCCGGGCTCCGAGATGGCGGAGTTCGATCCCGAAGAGATCGCCGACAAGCTCGGCAAGCAGCTGGATCTGGTGGTCAACGGTGGCTATCTGGGCGAGCAGCCCACCACTGTGGTGGACTTCTCCGACGACGAGCCCGTGCTGCGCCGTCGCGGTGCCGGGGATCCGACGCCGTTTGAGTGATACTGCCGAGCCTGTACCCGAGGCGATGATCGCGCCGGGTGCGACGGGGGAGGGCCTGCTTCCCCCGCCTATGGCCCCCTCGCCCATCGCAAAAGTGCTGGGGCAGCCCTACCATGAGCTGCCCCAGGATCTGTTTATTCCGCCCGATGCGCTCGAGGTGTTCCTCGACACCTTCGAGGGGCCGCTGGATCTGCTGCTCTACCTCATCCGGCGTCAGCAGCTGGACATCCTGAACCTGCCTATCCTGCAGATCACCGCCCAGTACATGGAGTACGTGGAGCTGATGCAGGGGCTCAATCTGGAGCTGGCGGCGGAATACCTGCTGATGGCGGCCTGGCTTGCGGAGATAAAATCCCGCCTGCTGCTCCCCAAGGCCCCGGAGCTGGAAGACGAGGAGGAGGGGGAAGACCCCCGCGTCACCCTGATCCGCCGACTGCAGGAGTACGAGCGCTACAAGCTGGGCGCGGAGCGGGTCAACGCCTTGCCGAGGCTGGAGCGAGAGATCTTCATCGCCACCGCCCTGCCACCGGATTTTGGCGCCTTGAAGCCGCTGACCCCCGATGTTTCGCTGGTTGAGCTCGCCCTTTACATGCAAAGTGTGGTAAAACGCGCGACTCATTTTGAACATCACCAGATCCGCCGCGAGCAGATCCCGACCCGGGTGCGCATGGCGGAGATCCTCGCCATGCTCTCCCTGGGCCAGACCCTGCGCCTTGAGCAGGTGCTACGGGCCGAAGAGGGGCGCATGGGGGTGCTGGTGACCTTCCTGGCCCTGCTGGAGCTGTGCAAGGAGCAGCTGATCTGGATCCTGCAGGCCGAGCCGCTGGGGCCGATCCATTTTGCATTGGCGAGCCAGGGGGAAGGGGGAGAGCATGAGCAGGTACACTGAGTGGCGGTTCGCCCCGGGCAGTCCGGACGGGGAGGGCAACCGTGGCGCTGCCCACTGAACGATTCAAGACCCTGATTCAGGGAGGGATGCGTGATGGCGCTGCCTGCTGAACGCTTAAAAACCCTGATCGAGGCGGCGCTGTTCGTGGCCGGTCGTCCGCTCAATGTCAGCGAGCTGAAAAGCAGCGTACTGGCCGATTATCCGGTGACCAGCCGCTATGTGCAGCTGCTGCTGGCGGAGCTCAGGCAGGACTACAGCGAGCGGGGGGTGGAGCTCAAGGAGGTCGCCTCCGGCTGGCGCTTCCAGGCCCGCCAGGAGTATGCCGAGGAGCTGTCGCGCCTGTGGAGCGAACGGGCGCCCCGCTATTCGCGCGCCGTGTTGGAGACGCTGACCCTGATTGCCTATCGTCAGCCCATCACCCGGGCCGAGATAGAAGCCATCCGCGGGGTGGCGGTATCGAGCCAGATCATCAATACCCTGAAGGAGCGCGGCTGGGTGCGCAGCATAGGTCACAAGGAGGTGGTGGGTCGCCCCGAGCTGCTCGCCACCACCCGAGAATTTCTGGACTATTTCAATCTGCAGAGTCTGGAGCAGCTCCCCGAGCTGGATCCCGAGCTGCACTCCCCCTTGCCGGTCATGCTGGGCGAGGGGAGCGACGGTCAATAAGCGGCAGGCCGTCTTGCGCATTAACGTGGTGGCGATGCCCAGAGGGCGCGTCACAGGAGTCAATGTTGTCCGCTATGTCAGCGGGCAGCGATCAACAATCAGGTAAACCCGATGAGTGAAAAACTGCAAAAAGTATTGGCCCGCGCGGGTCAAGGCTCCCGTCGTGAGATGGAGGCCCTGATCACCGCAGGTCGGGTCAGCGTGGATGGCAAGGTCGCCATGCTGGGGGATCGCGTCGAAGTGAACGCCGTGATCCGGGTGGATGGTCACCAGGTCAAGACCCGTGCGGCCGAGGAGCAGATCTGCCGCGTGCTGGCGTATCACAAGCCCGAAGGGGAGATGTGTACCCGTCACGATCCGGAAGGTCGTCCCACCGTGTTTGATCGTCTGCCCAAGATGGACGGGGCCCGCTGGATTGCGGTCGGCCGCCTCGACGTCAACACCTCCGGCCTCTTGCTGTTCACCACAGACGGCGAGCTGGCCAACCGGCTGATGCACCCGAGCCACGAAGTGGAGCGGGAATACGCGGTGCGCGTCTTTGGCGAGATCACCGAAGCCATGCTGCAGCGCCTGCGCAAGGGCGTGCAGCTGGAAGACGGCATGGCCAGGTTCAACAAGATCAAGCCGGCCGGCGGTGAAGGGCTGAACCAGTGGTTCAACGTCACCCTGACCGAGGGTCGCAACCGTGAAGTGCGCCGCCTGTGGGAATCCCAGGAAGTGCAGGTGAGCCGCCTGATGCGCATTCGCTACGGTGACGTCACCCTGGATCGCGGCATCCCCCGCGGTGGCTGGCAGGAGCTCAAACTGCCCGAGGTGAACTACCTGCGCGGCCTGGTCAATCTGCCCAACGAGACCGAGTCCAAGGTCGACCTGCAGCAGGATGGCAAGAGCACCCGCCACAAGCAGGCCGCCCAGATCCGTCGTGCCGTCAAGCGCCACAAGGATATGCAGGGCAAGGAGCCGCGCGCTCGCAGCACCACGGCCCGTCGCAAGCCACAAGCCTCGACCCGCAACTCCGGTACCGGCAGCAAGTAAGCCGATGCCTGTGGCATGACGTGGTCGGCCCGGGCCAGGCAAAAGCCCGCACCCTCTGGTGCGGGCTTTTTGTTTGTGGTGATTCTCCTCCCCCCTTTTGAAGGAGGAGGTCGGAAAAGGGTGGCTGCGGGAGAATGGGCGTCAGCAAGGTTGCCCTGGCGGGGCGGGCTTGTTAGCCTTTCCCGCACTGAATACAGGAGATAAGAATGAGCAAGGTACTGGATGAGCTGCTGGCACTGCTGGCGCTGGAGAAAATAGAGGAGGGCCTGTTTCGGGGCCAGAGCCAGGATCTCGGTCTGCGGGCCGTGTTTGGCGGACAGGTAATGGGGCAGGCCTTGTCAGCTGCCAAGCAGACGGTGGCCGCCGATCGCCAGGTCCACAGCTTCCACTCCTACTTCCTGCGCCCCGGGGATGTGACTCGTCCCATCGTTTATGACGTAGAGAATATCCGCGACGGTCAGACAGTCTCCACCCGCCGGGTCAAGGCCATTCAGGGCGGCAAGCCCATCTTCTACCTCAATGCCTCGTTTCAGGTGGAGGCCAGCGGCTTCGAGCATCAGGCCCAAATGCCGGTGGGGATCACCCCGCCTGAACTGCTCAAGAGCGAGCTGGAGCTGGTGCGTCCCTACGAGCAGCTGATCCCGGCCACCCTGCGCGACAAGATCCTCTGCGAGCAGCCCATCGAAATCCGCCCGGTGACCCTGGTTGACCCCATCCGTCCGGCGATAGAGGCGCCCCTGCGTCACGTCTGGTTCAAGGCCAATGGGCAGATACCGGATGACCAGCGGGTGCACAACTACCTGCTGGCCTATGCCTCTGATTTCAACTTCCTGTTGACCGCCCTGCAGCCCCACGGTGTCTCCTACTGGGAGCCGGACATGCAGGTAGCGACCATAGATCACTCCATGTGGTTCCACCGGGAGTTCCGGCTGGATGACTGGCTGCTCTATGTGGTGGACAGCCCGAGCGCCAGCGGCGGCCGTGGTCTGGTACGCGGTCAGTTCTTCACCCGTGACGGCGTGCTGGTGGCGAGCACAGCGCAGGAGGGGGTTATCCGCCGGCGCGGTTGACCTCAAATGTCAGCCATAAAAAAACGGGAGCCAGTGGCTCCCGTTTTTTTATGGCGTGTGCGATCAGGCCGCGTCGCGCTCGGGGGAACGCGTGGTTTCCCCGACTTGGGCGAAGCGATCGGCCCAGAGGGCGATGACGCCGTCACCTGTGACGTTGCAGGCGGTGCCGAAGCTGTCCTGGGCCAGGTAGAGGGCGATCATCAGGGCGATGGAGGCTTCACCAAAGCCGAGCATGGAGGTGAGCAGGCCGAGCGCCGACATGACGCCGCCGCCAGGGGCACCCGGCGCCGCAATCATGATGACGCCGAGCATCATGATGAAGGGCAGCATGGTGCCATAACCCGGGATGGCCAGGTGCTCGGAGAGGAACATCACAGCGGTGGCGCAGGTTACTAGCGTGATGGTGGAGCCGCAGAGGTGAATGGTGGCGCACAGGGGTACGGTGAAGTTGGCGATGCCGTCGCTCACGCCGTTGTTCTTGCTGGCCTGCAGGGCCACCGGGATGGTGGCGGCGCTGGACATGGTGCCGAGCGCGGTGAAGTAGGCGGGCAGCATGTTCTTGATGAGCATGGCGGGGGAGCGGCCCAGCGCCAGCCCGGTGCCGATGAAGAGCACGGAGAGCCAGAGCCAGTGCATGACGATGGCCATCACCAGCACCACGCCGAAGGTCTTGAGGGTGGCGAAGACGGTGCCTTCCACCGTCATCTCGACGAAGACGCCGGCGATGTAGAAGGGCAGCAGCGGGATGATCACGCGGGCCAGCAGGCGGTCTATGATGTCACGGCCCTGATCGGCGACCCGGCGCAGGTCGGTGGCCTGGGTGGCGCTGATGCCGATACCGAACACGAAGGCGGCGGCCAGGGCCGACATCACCCCGAACAGCGGCGGTATCTCGAGATTGATATAGGAGCTGAGCTTGATGGCGGCCTGCGCCGTGGGCTCGGCGGCCGTGGTCAGCTGCGGGATCAGCTGGCTCGCCACCGTGAAGGCAAACAGGCCCGCCAGTATGGTGGAGCAGTAGGAGAGGGCCACCGTCTTGCCGAGCAGCTTGCCGGAGTTCTTCGGCAGGCTGGCGATGCCGCTCATGATGAAGAACAGGATGATGAGCGGAATGGTGAAGGTGATCAGCTGACCTATCACTGTCTTGGCCGTGAACAGCACCCGTGCGACCCATTCCGGGGCGTAGAGGCCGAGCAGGAGACCGGCGAGGATGCCGGCAATCAGATTGAGGACGAGTTTCATGGGGGAATCCAGGTGTTGGTGTCTGTTTTGTTATTTAATCTTGATTTTAATGCCGCTTTTTAACACAAATGCCGCATCTTGTCTGCCATCACCTGGTTAACTCAGAGTTAAATATTGTTACCTGGATGCTGAATCACGTCGGGCACCCTGTCTGGATCGACGGCCGCGATATTGATTAATTGTGGCTGGATTGGGGTCGCGGATCAGCAGGGCATGGAGCCAGCGGCCGTGCACCGCATCCTGGCTGCACCAGCTCTGATGCAGCTCAAACGGCAGGGGGGCGATCAGCTGCGTCAACCGGGCCTCATCGAGCCGGGTCAGCAGCGGATATTCCTCCTGTGAGGGGGGCAAGGGGCTGGCGGGTTCACTCTCGCCATAGGGGAAGGAGCAGTAGAGGGGCCCCTGTGGTTTGAGCAGGCCGGCGAGGTGCATCAGGGCAGGGGCCAGCTCCTCCTCGGTCAGGCAGGGCAGCGAGCCGCTGGCCCAGATGCCGTCATAGGGCAGCACGTTGTGCATCTGCTCGAAGCGGCAGACCCGCACCGGTTGGCCGCACAGGCGCGAGGCGGCGCTGGCCTGACTCAGGCTGGCATCGAAGGCGGTGACCATGAACCCCAGCTCCCGAAAATGGTGCAGATCCTCCCCCGCGCCGCAGCCGGCTTCCAGCAGGTGAGCACCCGGCTGCAAGTGGGCCAGGAAGGGGGAGTGGGCCTGGCCGATGAGGGCGGGGCGGGGCGCCTGAAGGACAGCACCTTGGGTGCCTTGGGCGGGTGAGAGTGACAGTGGCATAGGGCTCGTCTCTAAGGTGGGCGGCTACTCTAGCAAATTTGCCCCGCTCTGTTCAGATCTGCTGAGGATCCTCCCCGGCCCTGCGTGCAACCAGCGTCATCATGGACGGCGCAGAAGCGAGGGAGAGGGGTTGGCGAGCAGGCCGAACAGGGTGTCGAGCAGGAAGTCGGCCTCTTGAACAAGGTTGATGCGCTCCGGGAAGTGCAGCCAGTTGATGATGTAGCCATCCAGGGTGCAGTGCAGCAGCGTGGTGGCGCGGCGCAGATCCAGCCCTTGGGGCAGGTGGCCGAGGCGTACTGCGTTGCCCAGGGTGATCTCCAGATCCCGGAAGAAGTTGATGGATTGCTGACGCATGTGATCCCGCAGGGAGATGGCCTCTCCTTCCAGCGACTCCAGATTGAACATGATGGTGAACATCTGCTGGTGGGCGGGTTCTGTGCTGATCTTGCATATCACCTCCTTGAGGAAGAGGCGCAGCTTGCCGAGGGGATCCGGCTCCTGCTCATCCACACAGGCATCGAGCTGGTGGGAGAGGGGGGCGCACAGCTCCTCCCACAGGGTGACGAACAGCTCCTCCTTGTTCTTGAAGTGCCAATAGATGGCCCCCCGGGTCAGGTCTGCCGCCTTGGCGATGTCGGTCAGGTTGGTCTTCGCCAATCCCTGTTGGCAGAACAGATTCAGGGCCGTGCTCATGATGTGGCAGCGGGTCTGCTGCGCTTCTTCTTTGGTTCTTCTGGCCATCGGATCTGTACCTGTTAAAAGGGGAAAAAGTTACTTACATACATTTATGAATGTATGTATATTGCCTCATCTTCGCAGTTTTACCAACAGGGGCCCTATAAACCCTGTGGTTTTGTGGTTTTTTTTGTTTGAAACAGAGGCTCAGAAACTCCATGCATAAACACATTCTCGCACGTTCGGTGGGCCTTGCCTTGTTGGCAAGCGGCCTGCTGGCTGGTTGTGGCGACAAGGGCGAGGCCGGGCAAGGGGCGGGCGAGATGCCGCCTGCCGCCGTGGACGTGGTCACTCTCCATGCCGCACCGCTGCAACTCATGTCCGAGCTCACCGGCCGCACCGCCCCCCTGCGGGTGGCCGAGGTGCGTCCCCAGGTGAATGGCATCATCCTCAAGCGCCTGTTCACCGAAGGCAGCGACGTCAAGGCCGGCCAGTTGCTGTACCAGATCGATCCCGCCGTCTATCAGGCCGCCGTCGCCAGCGCCAAGGCGAACCTGGCCAAGGCACAGGCCAACGAGCAGAGCGCCCGTCTCAAGGCCCAGCGTTATGCCGAGCTGGTGAAGGTGAAAGCCATCAGCCGTCAGGAGTATGACGACGCCGACGCAGCCTGGAAACAGCAGGTTGCCGAGATCGGGGCCGCCAAGGCCGCCCTGCAGAGCGCCAACATCAACCTGGCCTATACCAAGATCACCGCCCCCATCAGCGGCCGCATCGGCAAGTCTGCGGTGACCGAGGGTGCCCTGGTCACCGCCCAGCAGGCCGACAGCCTCACCTCCATCTCGCAGCTCGATCCCATGTATGTGGACGTGCGCCAGTCCACCGCCGATCTGCTGCGCCTCAAGCGCCAGGTCGCTGCCGGCAAGCTGACCCAGGGTCAGCAGGATGGTGCCAAGGTCAGCTTCCAGCTGGAAGATGGCAGTCAGTACGGCGAGCAGGGGACCTTGCAGTTCTCCGACGTGACAGTGGACGAGACCACCGGCATGGTGACCCTGCGGGTCCTGGTCCCGAATCCCCATGATCTGCTGCTGCCCGGCATGTTCATGCGCGCCACCCTGCAAGAGGGCGAGCGCCCGCAAGGCCTGCTGGTGCCGCAGACCGCCGTGACCCGCACGCCAAAAGGCGGTGCCACCGTCATGGTGGTGACCGCGGACAACAAGGTCGAGCTGCGGGAAGTGCAGCTCAGCCGCGTGGTTGGCGACAGCTGGGTGGTGGAGTCCGGCCTCAAGGCCGGCGAGAAGGTGATAGTGGCTGGTCTGCAGAAGGTCAAACCCGGTGCCCTGGTGGCGCCCGCTGAGCGCGCCAACAACACCACGACAGCACAAGCCGATCAGACCCAGGTCACCAAGCAGTAGGATGGAGTAGTCGCCTCATGGCACGATTTTTCATAGACAGACCCATTTTCGCCTGGGTGATTGCCCTGGTGATCATGTTGGCCGGGGCCATGGCCATCATAGGCCTGCCGGTCGCCCAGTACCCGACCATAGCCCCGCCGGCCGTCGGCATTTCTGCCAGCTACCCGGGGGCGTCCGCCAAGACGGTGGAAGACTCGGTGACCCAGATCATCGAGCAGAACATGACGGGGCTGGATCACCTGCTCTACATGTCTGCCCAGTCCGATTCGTCCGGCAACGTCAGCGTGACCCTCACCTTCAAGCCGGGTACGGATCCCGACATCGCCCAGGTGCAGGTGCAAAACAAGTTGCAGCAGGCCATGTCGCTCCTGCCCCAAGAGGTGCAGCAGCAGGGTGTGCGGGTCCAGAAGACCTCCAGCAGCTTCCTGATGGTGGCCGCCTTCATCTCCACCGATGGCAGCATGACCAACGACGATCTCGCCGATTACGTGGTCTCCAACA
Source organism: Aeromonas sp. DSM 116730 (assembly GCF_046581335.1). NCBI lineage: Bacteria > Pseudomonadati > Pseudomonadota > Gammaproteobacteria > Aeromonadales > Aeromonadaceae > Aeromonas > Aeromonas sp. DSM 116730. Next base: position 1,501,301 of record NZ_CP144265.1, read on the forward strand.
TCAAGGAGCCCCTGAGCCGACTGGATGGGGTGGGTGACATCACCTTGTTCGGCAGCCAGTACTCCATGCGTGTCTGGCTGGATCCCCACAAGCTCAACCGGGTACAGATGACCCCGGGAGACGTGCAGGCCGCCATCCAGGCCCAGAACGCCCAGGTAGCCTTCGGCAAGCTGGGGGGCACCCCTGCGGTGAACGATCAGCAGTTCACCGCCACCATCATGGGGCAGACCCGTCTCTCCACCCCGGAGGAGTTCAACAACATACTGCTGCGGGTGAACCAGGATGGCTCCAAGGTGCTGCTCAAGGACGTAGCCCGGGTCGAGCTCGCCGGCGAAAGCTACGATGCCTCCGCCCTCTACAACGGTCAGGCCACGGCGGCGCTGGCGATCAAGCTGGCCACCGGGGCCAATGCCCTGGATACCGCGGACGAGGTGCGCGGCAAGCTCGATGAGCTGTCGGGCTACTTCCCGGCCAACATGAAGATCGTCTACCCCTACGACACCACGCCCTTCGTGAAGATCTCCATCGAGGAGGTGGTGCAGACGCTGATCGAGGCCATCTTCCTGGTGTTCTGCGTCATGTATCTGTTCCTGCAGAACTTCCGGGCGACCCTGATCCCGACCATAGCGGTGCCCGTGGTGCTGCTTGGTACCTTCGGGGTCATGGCGGCCTTCGGCTTCTCCATCAACACCCTGACCATGTTCGGTCTGGTGCTCGCCATCGGCTTGCTGGTGGATGACGCCATCGTCGTGGTGGAGAACGTGGAGCGGCTGATGAGCGAGGAGGGGCTCTCCCCGCTTGAAGCGACCCGCAAGTCCATGACCCAGATCACCGGTGCCCTGGTGGGCATAGCCCTGGTGCTGTCGGCGGTATTCGTGCCCATGGCCTTCTTCGGCGGCTCGACCGGCGCCATCTATCGCCAGTTCTCCCTCACCATAGTCTCGGCCATGGTGCTCTCTGTGCTGGTGGCGTTGATCCTGACCCCGGCGCTCTGTGCCACCCTGCTCAAACCCATGAAACACGGGGAGTTCGGTGCCCAGCGCGGCTTCTTCGGCTGGTTCAACCGCTTCTTCGACACCAATGCCAACCGTTACCAGAACGGCGTGCGCAAGGTGATCAAGCAGGGGACCCGTTACAGCATCATCTACCTGGCCATGCTGGCGGTGCTGGCGGTGCTCTTCATGCGCCTGCCCACCTCCTTCCTGCCGGAAGAGGATCAGGGGGTCATCATGTCCATGGTGCAGCTGCCGGTGGGGGCCACCAAGGAGCGTACCGAGGTGGTGCTGGCCGACATGCGCGACTACTTCCTCAAGAACGAGAAGGACAACGTCGATTCGGTGCTGACGGTGGCGGGCTTCAGCTTCGCCGGTAGCGGCCAGAACAGCGGCATGGCCTTCATCAAGTTGAAGGACTGGAGCGAGCGTAAAGGCGAGGAGCGCAGTGCCAATGCCATCATAGGCCGCGCCATGGGCTATCTGTTCAGCATCAAGGAGGCGCAGGTGTTCGCCTTCAACCTGCCTCCCATCCCGGAACTCGGCACGGCCACCGGCTTCGACTTCTTCCTGCAGGACCGCGGTGGTCTGGGGCACGAGAAGCTGATGCAGGCCCGTAACCAGTTGCTCGGCATGGCGGCGCAGGATCCCAACCTGGTGCGGGTGCGCCCGAACGGGATGGAAGATACCCCCCAGCTCGACATCAAGATAGATTACGAGAAGGCGCTGGCTCAGGGGCTCTCCATCAGCGACATCAACAACACGCTGTCGGCGGCCTGGGGCTCTTCTTACGTGAACGACTTCGTCGACAGAGGCCGGGTCAAGAAGGTCTACCTGCAGGCGGATGCCCCCTTCCGGATGAACCCGGAGGATCTCAAGCTGTGGTACGTGCGTAACAGCGCGGGCCAGATGGTGCCCTTCTCCGCCTTCGCCAGCACCGAGTGGAGCTTCGGCTCGCCGCGCCTGGAGCGCTACAACGGCGTCTCCGCCATGGAGATAGTCGGTGAAGCGGCCCCGGGCAAGAGTACGGGTGACGCCATGGCGGCCATAGAGCAGATGGTGAAACAGCTGCCGGAAGGCATAGGCATAGAGTGGACGGGGCTCTCCTTCCAGGAGCGTCAGGCAGGCTCCCAGGCGCCGGCGCTCTACGCCATCTCGCTCTTGGTGGTCTTCCTCTGTCTGGCGGCGCTGTACGAGAGCTGGAGCATTCCGTTCTCCGTCATGCTGGTGGTGCCGCTCGGGGTGCTGGGCGCCATACTGGCGGCCACCCTGCGGGGCCTGGAGAATGACGTCTATTTCCAGGTGGGCCTGCTCACCACTATAGGGCTGTCGGCCAAGAACGCCATCCTGATCGTGGAGTTCGCCAAGGAGCTCCATGACAAGGGGATGAAGCTCGGCGATGCGGTGGTGGAAGCCTCCCGCCAGCGTTTGCGCCCGATCCTGATGACCTCACTCGCCTTCATCCTCGGCGTCTTGCCGCTGGTGATAAGCACTGGTGCCGGCGCCAGCAGCCGCAACGCCATCGGCACCGGCGTCATGGGGGGGATGATCACGGCCACAGTGCTCGCCATCTTCTTCGTGCCGCTCTTCTTCGTGCTGGTGATGCGTTACTTCACCAAGCAGAGTTCAGCCGAGGAGCGCGCCGCGCCGACCAAGGAGACCCAACATGACTAAGACCCTGGTCGCCCTGAGTGTGACGCTGCTGCTGGGGGCCTGCTCCATGGCCCCCGATTACCAACGCCCCGAGGTGCCGCAAGGCGCCTCCTGGCAAGAGAACCTCGCCACCAAGGGGGCGCTGGCCCCCTGGCAGCAACAGTTCCTCGATCCGGCGCTGCAAAAGCTGATCGATACCGCCCTTGAGAACAACCGGGATCTGCGGCTCGCGGCCCTCAACGTCGAGGCCTATGAGGCCAGATACCGGATCCAGCGGGCGGCCCAGTTGCCGACCCTGGCCGCCAGCGGTTCAGGCACCCGTCAGCAGGGATCCGACGATCTCAGCAGCACGGGGCAGGGGAGCATCAGCAGCCAGTACGGCGCCGACATCGGCATCACCGCCTATGAGCTGGACTTGTTTGGCCGGATCCAGAGCCTGAAAGATCAGGCGCTGGAGAACTACCTGGCGCAAATCGAGACCCAGCGCAGCACCCAGATAGCGCTGATCGCCTCGGTGGCGAATGCCTACCTCACCCTGCTGGCGGATCAGGAGCTGCTGGCGCTGAGCCAGGCGACGCTCGCGACCGAGCAGGAGAGCTATGCCCTGACCCAGCACAAGTACCGGCTGGGAGCGGCCTCCGAGATGGAGCTGGCGCAGGGGCGCACGGCGCTTGAGAACGCCCGGGTCAGCCAGGCGCAATACCAGCGTCAGGTGAAACAGGACAGAAACGGTCTGGCCCTGCTGCTCGGCACTGAGGTGCCGGTGCTGGAGGGGCAACCGGCGACCCTGGCCGAGGTGCAACTGGCGGCCATCCCGGTGGGGGCCCCTTCCAGCCTGCTGCAACAGCGGCCAGACATATTGGCGGCGGAGCACAGCCTGAAGGCGGCCAACGCCAATATAGGCGCGGCCCGTGCCGCCTTCTTCCCGACCATCTCGCTTACCGCGACGGCGGGCACCGCCAGCAACCAGCTGAGCGGGCTGTTTGACGGCGGCACCGGCACCTGGACCTTCATGCCCCAGATAAACCTGCCCATCTTCGACGGTGGCAAGCGGGTGGCAGATTTGGACGTGGCCGAGGTCGGCACCAAGCAGGCGGTGGCGAGCTACGAGAAGAGCATCCAGACCGCCTTCAAGGAGGTCGCGGATACCCTCGGTGCCCAGGCGGACTACCAGCAGCAGTTGCAGGCCCAGCAGGATCTGGTGGATGCCAACCAGACCTACTTCAAGCTGGCGGAGTTCCGCTACGAGCAAGGGGTGGACAGCTATCTGACGAGGCTGGATGCCCAGCGCTCTCTGTTCAGCGCCAGACAGGGGCTGATCAGCACCCGCCTGGCCCAGCTCAGCAACCAGGTCGCCCTCTACAAGGCGGTCGGTGGCGGCTGGCAGGCACCCAAGGAGGCCCCGGCGGCCTCCGAAGGGCAGGGCTAGTCTCTCTCGCTGACAGCGTGACAGCCACAGGGCGAACCATCTGGTTCGCCCTGTTTTTTTAGGTGCGATTGACCATGCAAAGCCCAGCCTGGTCGCGGGGATAAACCCGCCCAGACCGGGAGCAAGCGCTGCACAAGCGCCTTCCATGATGTGCACCGGCCCTTACCGTCATCACCGGCCAGAGAAAACCGGCGACCGACTCGCAGCCGGCATCCGGCTCGTTCGCTGAGCCCGGCCGAGGGGATGCCATTAATTGCATAAGCTGCGCACTAATTATTCTTTCAAAGAATAAATGGGTGGCTCTTATAGTTGGTCACTCGACTCTCATTCCAAGGACGTGCAATGAAACGACTCCTGCCCGCCACCCTGCTCGCCGCAGGACTGGCCCTCACCCCGATGGCCCAGGCCGCCACCCTGCTCAACGCCTCCTACGACGTGATGCGTGACTTCTACAAGGACTACAACGCCGCCTTCCAGAAACACTGGCAGGCGGAAGGCGGCGAGCCGCTGCAGATCAATATGTCCCACGGCGGCTCGAGCAAGCAGGCGCGGGCAGTCATCGACGGCCTGCCCGCCGATGTCATCACCATGAACATGGCCACCGACATCAACGCCCTGGCCGAGCATGGCGGCCTGGTCCCGAAAGAGTGGGCGGCCCGCCTGCCGGACAACAGCGCGCCCTTCACCTCGGCCACTGTGTTCATCGTGCGCAAGGGCAACCCCAAGGGGCTGAAGGACTGGCCTGATCTGCTCAAGGAGGGGGTGCAGGTGATAGTGCCCAACCCCAAGACCTCGGGTAACGGCCGCTACACCTACCTGTCGGCCTGGGGCTATGTACTGGAGCAGGGGGGCGACGAGCAGGCGGCCAGGGCGTTCGTCGGCAAGCTGTTCAAGCAAGTCCCCGTGCTCGACACCGGTGGCCGCGCGGCCACCACCACCTTCATCCAGAACCGCATAGGCGACGTGCTGATCACCTTCGAGAACGAAGCCGAGATGATAGCCCGCGAGTTCGGCCGCGGCAGCTTCGAGGTGGTCTACCCGAGCGTCACCGCCGTGGCCGAGCTCCCGGTGGCGGTCGTCGACAAGGTGGTCGACAAGCAGGGCACCCGCAAGGAGGCCGAGGCTTACCTGGCCTACCTGTGGTCTGACGAAGGCCAGCGCATCGCCGCCAACAACTACCTGCGCCCGCGAAGCCCGGCAATTCTCGCCGAATTTGCCGATCGCTTCCCGAACGCCACCTTCCTGAACGTGGTGAAGACCTTTGGCGAGTGGCCTGTTATCCAGAGCACCCACTTCAAGGAGGGCGGGGTGTTCGACCAGATCTATGCCGTGCAATAAGACGCACCCGAGCGGCCAAAGCCCGGCCAGGTGCCGCCATCTTGGGGCCATTCGCCTGGGGCTCACGCCTTGACTGCTCAGCCTCCCGGTTGGCGTGTCAGGGGCAGAATGGAAGAACCGGACATCGCCGGTATATGAAAGAAATGGGCTGGGTGCTCGCGGGGACAATCAGAGCCCCTGGCGGGGGCCCACATCACAAAAAGCACAAAGGGTTAGCGTCTGAATGAAGCTAACCCTTTGTTTTACCTGGTGCCGGAAACAGGAGTCGAACCTGCGACCTTCGCATTACGAATCCAGATTTTTATAGAATCAAGAAGTTTCACCAAGAACGACAAATTCTAAATAACATAAATAAAATCAATATAATGCGATCTTTCTGAAGACTCATGTTGTCTCAGGTAGTTCCACGCCATATCATCACAAAAGCGGGGTATGGAGAGGGGTATGAAACGTGGTGAATAAGCTACTCAATACAGCTACAGAAATCTCTGCTGCGGCCTTGAGAGAAGGTGCAACAGTGCAGCGGTTTGCAGTTCAGTCCAAGCATGGTGGCGGCTTGAAGTTGGAGCTTCGTAGGCACGGTTTGAAGCGTTTTATCTATCGTTACAAATTGGCTGGAAAAGAAGGAGAGTTGCTGCTGGGAAGTCACCCCGCTATGAGTTTGGCTGCTGCTCGTCTCGCCCATGCTGATGCTGTTGCTTTTGTGAAGCAGGGAATTGATCCGCGCCAGGCAGCGAAAGAGGTCAAGATCAAAAATACCCAGATGCCAACACTGCGGGAAGTGTATCGTGATTGGTTGATGTTACGCGCCAAGTCAAAGCCAATAGGTCCACGAACACTGGCTGACTATGAGGGAACTTTTACACGCCATATTGAAAGAGCTTTGGGCAATCTTCGTGTTTGTGACTTGTCACGTGCCGTACTGTATGAGCATTTTCGCCAAGTAGATACGGCTGAAGGGACACGAAAGGGATTAATCGTGTTGAATCAATGTCTGGATCATGCGGTTCTTCAAGGCTACATTGAAATAAATCCCGCTCGACTGTTAAAACCAGCCATGTTTGGAGCATCAATGCCGCCTCCTCGTGAGCGGTGGCTGGCTAAAGAGGAATTAAGGAAATTATGGCTTGCACTTGAGCAAGCAACATCAGGAGCTGGCGCCAAAGCGAATGGAGGGCGTGGTATAGCTTCTAATGTGGTGTTGTCTCTTTCGGTCGCAAATTGTTTACGACTAATTTGTTTAACTGCTGTCCGGCGCTCAGAAGCTGTAGCTATGAAATGGGAACAAATTAATGGTGATCGTTGGACAATTCCTGAAACGAAAAATGGACGAACGCATGTTGTAACATTATGCCCACTAGCGCAGCGTATACTGAAACAACAAGAGGCTTTATCACAGGGACAATTCGTATTTGAATCTACTAGCAAGATTGGACATCCTATTACTGGTGATGCGGTTACCAAGGCGTTAGAACGTGTAAGGATAAAATACTTAGCTGAGCTTGAACCATTCAGCCCGCATGATCTGCGTCGAAGTGTAGCAACAGGTACAGCAGAATATTTGGATGCACCAGAACGACTAATTGAATTACTACTTAATCATGTACCAAAAGACCGTCTCATTAGGACCTACCAAGTTGGAGGGATGGCAGATAAGTTGCGAGTGCTATTCTTATCATGGGGCGGATTCATAGAGTCAGTAATTACCGTAACCATGGAAGAAAATGATACTGGAAATATAGTTTCTGTGGATTTCAGAAGGAAAAAATAAGAAAGCACCAGCAAATGCTGGTGTTTTTTTATTTGGATATCTTTTCGTACTCATTCCTAATGAGTCTAATTATTACTTCATTTTTTCTTCTGTCAGTTTTCATGCAAATTTCGTCTAGCATGCTAATTATCTTTTCTGGCAAGACAACACTAACTGATTTTTTCCCATTGTTCTTGTCACGAAATGATTTTTGTGACCAGGCTGACTTCATTTTTCTAAGCGTCAGTTCTCTGGCTGGTGGAACTTCATTTAGCAGGTCAAAGAGTGTAACAATGCAGTCTTTGGTTGCCGAAGAATTATCTCTGTTGATAAACCATATCGGAGGATTATTATTTCCTGTCTTTGGATTTTCAAACAAATAACTCCATGCCCATTTGCTATCACAATTTTCTATCCATGTCTTCACATCCATTTTTTGGCCAGTACTTTGCCATCTCAATTTTAAAAATTCAACATCCTTTATTTTCTGTTCATTTTTTGCATCGATTATATCAAAAAAAGAAATGATGCCATTTTTTTTGCTGATATTGTTAGTTGGTGAAAGGTCTAGACTCCAGTTGTTATATACATGAAATGTCTGGGGTGCTTCAAATGCGCCATCTATTCTGATCCCAACGTCCATAGTTAAAGGTGATGCATCAGGATATTTAGTTAAAGAGCGTATGTATGCCCATACGTAATTACACAAGCGATCGTTTTTTGTATCTATCCAATTAAAATTTGTTTCGTTTATACACTCAGATTTAATACTACTTATTATTAACTCTCGAGGGGCAATGCTCCCCTCAAAATTTTTGAGGGGAGAGCCAAGTCCACAATTAGCTCTATTTATAAGGATGCTACTATTATTGGAAAGGTAACTGATTATTTCCTCATCAGTTACAGGTAAGGATACGCCTTTATTTAATAATCTGAGGGTGAACTCCCTTTCCCTTTTGGATAAAGAGATAGTGGGTTTTATTTCTAGACCATTCTCACTATATATTGTTGGCATAATTTTATCAGCCTATCAAAAATGCATTACTAAGTAATTTTGTTGCTGTTTCAGGTTGTTTGTTGGTTGTTTTTTAGCTTGTTTTTGAGTGATTTGCAATGTCTTTTTGTAGCGTGTTTTTCCATGCTTGAGCGCGGCATCACCGTGCTTTTGTCCATCACCAGCTTACTTTCTTGGGTTCCGATGAAGGTATTGAAGGCCTACCGTGTCGGGGAGGATGGCATGTAATCTCTATCAACGGGCATGTAGATAGGCGCGCAGTACAACCCTAGGCACTTGAATGCCTGTGCCCATAATTGGGCCACGTTATCCTCTGTGAGTGAGGAGCATAAAGAGATGCCTTCACTTAGTGAATGTTGGGTAATGATATCTGGATCGTTAGCGTTGAATACATGGCACAAGTTACATGAAGCCATCACACGCAATCACCAATGCAGAGGAATGGTCAACCTATTGGCTTGAGTGAAGCACTTCATGGATACAGTGTCGTCTCTCCCTGGAAATGGCTATGAAACAGTGAAGGTGTAGCACTATTAGGATCAGGTATTTAGCTTAGCTCACCAAGTTGGTGCCTCAGCTCTACTAATGAGATGTAGACCTGTGCCTTTTAAAGGCTCTCTTGGGTAACGGAATTTGATCAAGATATATGGGGTTTACGTTTTCTGTTTCGCTATGTTTTTACACGAGCACCACGTCCTATGGACGACAAAGGAGCTCATCATGAAACTACTTAAGTTGAAAGATGTCATCGCAATGACATCACTCTCTAAAGCATCAGTTTATCGTCAGATGAATGACGGTAAATTTCCAGCATCAGTCAAGATAGGCCCAAGATCTGTTGCTTGGGTTAGCTCTGAAATAGAGTCGTGGATTGAAGAGAAAATAAATCTTCGCTAGGGCTAATTTCTGACGAGCAATTGAAATAAATTGGCTCGTTGTTCAGGTTACAAGTCTTGTCCTATCTAGGGTTAGAGTTATTTGGTTGGTTTTACATTCAATACTTTGGTGTCGGCAATAGTAATATATAAATAAGGAGTGCAAGTAAACATCGAATAACACTGCATACTCAAGTATGCAGAACGACAGTACAAACATGTGGATGTCATAACCATCAGCATACCGAAATCCATAACCCATCATATCGCTAAGCTGATAGTACTGTTTCAAATCTTCAATGCAGATATGCTAATGCACACTTGCAAACCGCTACCTTAATTTTAATGCAGGCATACATTCGAAGCATGTGGCCATGCTTTTATTTATGGAGTTTAATATGTTCGACACTCTTAATGAATATCGAGTTGCGGCTGAACGCCACTATCAGAAAAATGGATTTACTTTCGATAAGGATAACCTCAGTAAAATTGTTGCTGTGATGAATGATGCTTTTACTCAATACTCTAGGGTCTTTGCCTTTAGAGTTGACCTTCGCTTCCCTGATAATTTGTTTACTAGGATGCTATCAGAAGGTAGTTCACGTTATCATGGCGCTGTGCTGAAAGCATTCTTTGCGGAACTTGATAAACTGTTTGTGCTGGATCAGCTGTGCCAAGCTACAAATGGGAAAAGGGTTCGCAAAACAGTAATCAGATATGTTTGGGCGAGGGAGCAAACAGCAGAGGCTGTCGTTCCTCACTATCACTTGATGTTTTTCTTAAATGGGGATGCCTATTGCTCTCTGGGAAGATTTAAGTCTGAGAATATGAATCTGGCAAACAAGCTTCGAGTGGCTTGGCATCGAGCCGTCTTTGAAACGGATTTATCAATTGATTTTTGCAGGAGGCGAGGGTTGGTTCAACTTTCTGAGGAGGGACAGCACGAAGTGTTCTCAGATGATCCTGTGGCTATAAAAAAAGTGCTGCTCCATGCGGCCTACCTTGCCAAAAAGGAATCGAAGCGCCGTGGAGAGGGATATCAGTGTTTCGGGGGGAGTAACCTTTGAAGGCTTATTGGTGTTGATAAAAAGATTTTTACTGCAGTTTTAGATGGCATCTGATCCGGGAGTTTCTGCTCCCGGATCTGTTAAGCTAACCCTCATTTGTTATCGCATCAGTTGGAGTAACCCATGGCAGCCTATTCCCCACCCTTCACCCTGACCCACGCCATGTTGAGCCGGGTGGCGGAGATCGCCGAGTTGGTGGGGCAGTGGCGGTTTGCTCAGAGCTCCCAGGTGCCGATGCTGCGTCGAGAGAACCGGATCCGCACCATCCAAGCCTCGCTAGCTATTGAGCACAATACTCTGAGTGTTGAGCAGGTGACGGCAGTGATTGAGGGGAAGACGGTACTTGGGCTTCCACGGGAAATCCAAGAGGTCCGTAATGCGTTTGCTGCCTATGAGGTAATGCCTGATTGGGATCCTGCTTCAGCGGAAGATTTACTTGGTGCTCATGGACTCCTGATGCGTGGACTCTGTGATGATGCGGGTCACTGGCGTAGCGGTGGCGTAGGTATCTATCGAGGCGAGCAGTTAGTGCATATGGCTCCCCCTGCGAACCAGGTCCCTCGTCTGATGGGGCAACTATTGGCCTGGCTGGCTGAGACCGAGGCTCATCCGTTGATCGCTTCCTGTGCCTTGCATTATGAGTTGGAGTTTATACACCCCTTTGCGGATGGAAATGGTCGGATGGGACGTTTATGGCAGACGGTGATATTGAGTCGCTGGCAGCCTGTCATGGCCTTCTTACCAGTGGAAACGCTCATTAAGGCACGGCAAGATCACTACTATCAGCAGCTAAGTCAGGCTGATCGTCGCAGTAATTGTACCGAGTTTATCCTCTTTTTACTGGAAGCGCTGCGCGATGCGCTGGCCCAGGCGATTTCGATTCAACCAGCAGCAGTATCACCTCATCAGGAGAAAATGCGGGTAGAAATGAAGGTTGAAACGCAGGTAGAAAAACGGGTGAAAACACCGCAGGCCATCTTGGCGGAACTGACGGCTGAGCCGACCATAACGCTCAAGCAAGTTGCAGAGCGGATTGGCAAGTCGACCAGTACAGTGGAGAGAGCTGTTGCCGTGCTGGTCAAAGATGGGCGATTACGTTTTGTTGGGCCGCGTAAGAGCGGACGTTGGGAGGTACTGGATCCTGACGCGTAAACCATCCAGCCCCGCAACTAACAGACTCAGGACTACCTGGCCACCGGCAGGTCCTCCCAGCGAGTGGTGTAACAGGGGCTCAGGTGCTCTTGTCGCATCATCCACTCAGGCGACCCCGTGCCTTGGCTGGCAAAGCCTACGCGTCCCAATCCCTTGGCTTTGATCTGGTCCATCACTGCCATCAGCGCATCCGATTGAGCGGAGGACGGGGCAAACAGGTCAGCCTGTTGCTGCCCCTTGGGGGTGAACTCACTCAGCATGACCCCACCCTTCTGATAGCGGTAACCGTCGCGCCAAATCTGCGGTAGCAGCACGTTCACTTGCTGCAGCAGCAACCGGGTATCATCGCTAGGGCAGACCAGCCGGACGCCAGCCTGCTCACTGTAGTAAGGGGCTAGTTCGTCAAAGGGGCTGGTTCGCACGAACAGGTGCACCCTCTGGCAACACATCCACTCGGCCCGCAGCTTCTCGGCTGCGCGAGCCATAAAGCCTGACAACGCTTGGGCCATTTCTCCACGGTCAGTTACGCGCTCACCAAAGGAACGGCTCGAGAGGATCTGCAGCTTCGCCGCCGGTTCAACGGTCAGCTCTGCGCAAGGCAGGCCACGCAGCTCCTGTACGATCCGCTCGACCACCACGCTGTATTGGGCGCGTAACCCTTTGGCATCGCTAGCCACTAGGTCAGCCACGGTGTTGATGCCTTGTGCCACCAACTTGGCTCCCAAGCGCCGTCCTATGCCCCACACCTCATCCACCGGGGTGATAGCCATCAGCCGGGCACGGCGCAGCTCGTCACGCAAGTCCACAACGCCGCCAGTGGCAGGCCACTTCTTAGCTGCATAGTTGGCCAGCTTGGCGAGGGTCTTGGTGGGGCCGATCCCAACCCCTACCGTTAGGCCGGTCCACTGCCACACTCGCTGCCGGATCTGTTGTCCATAGGCTGTCAGGTCCCCGGCAAACGACTCCGACAGTGACAGGAATGCTTCATCGATGGAGTAGACCTCCAGCTCGGGGGCCATGGTCTCCAACGTGCTCATCACCCTGCCAGACATATCTCCATAGAGCGCGTAGTTGGAGCTGAATGCCACACCGCCATGCGCCTCGAACTGCTCGCGGATCTTGAAGTAGGGTCCGGCCATCTTGATACCCATCGCCTTGGCTTCGGGGCTACGCGACACCACGCATCCATCGTTGTTGGAGAGCACCACGATCGGGCGGCCACGCAGCTCAGGGCGAAACAGCCGCTCACAGCTGGCGTAGAAGTTGTTTACATCAACGAGCGCTATAGCCATCACGCTGCCTCAGATTGCCAATCACATGGGTGACCACTCCGAACAACTCCAGGGAGAGGCTCATACAAGGGTCGATAGGCGCGAACGCCGGATTGGCTGGCAACAGCCGCAACCTCGGCTTGAGCTGCAAGGTCTTGACCGTGAAGCCGCCATCGAGCAGTGCAATCACCACGTCACCATGGCGCGGGGTCAGGCTCTTATCGACCACCAGCAAATCACCGGGAAAGATGCCGGCCCCGGTCATGCTCTCCCCCTCGGCACGCAGATAGAAAGTTGCTGCAGGGTGCGACACGCAATGGGTGTTGAGGTCCAACTTCCCTTCCAGATAGTCGCTGGCTGGGCTGGGAAAGCCGCAAGAGGCGCGGTGCAAGAACAGCGGGATGGTCACCTCGGCGGGTGATGGGTCTGGGGTTAACAGCTTCATGGCAAAACACCTGTATTTATACACAGGCATTATAGCGCGCCACCTTTGAACCAGCGCAAGTCCCGCATGCCAGTGATGGCGTACCATGGCGCCAACAAATAACAAAGAGGCCAGTATGAGTCACAATCTGTGTGCCCTACCGAAAGAGCAGCAAGAACGGGTCGAGGTCGAGAAGGCTGCCGCATATGCGGTATGGAAAGAGCGCAACGGTCACTTGGCCAGCGCAGAAAGCGAAGCAAGCCAGCATAAGGGTGAGCTGGGCAGCTACTTTCTTGAGCAAGTAAGTAGGTACAAACGGGGCTAGCCTTCCTGTAGCCATGTTTTTATTCTGGGAACACCCTAAGTACCTTAACTCTCGCGCAAATCCGGGCTTCGGAGCTTGAAGATGCAGCCCTTGGCTACCAACTCGTCCCGGTTTGCCAGCACCAGCGGGTAGAGCAGCGGATGCTGTTCGTGATCGCCGTTATAGCTCACTTGCATGCGCTCCAGCGCGTAATGCATCAAAGGGATGCGCTGGTTGAGCTGCAGCTTGCCATCTTGCATGGCATAGTCACTGGCAATGATGGCCTGTTGCCCTGCGCTGAGGGTTGGATTGGGGATGACCACCGCAGTGACTTGGGTGTTCCACTCAAGATCCTGATCCCGACCGTGAGGGGAGGTATCAAGCAGCTCAGGTTCGCCACGAAACCGGCTCATCACAAAGTCCAGATAGTCCCTTTTTTTCTCGCAATAGGCCCGCACATGCCAGCGGATGCCGTCATAGACCAGTGTGTGCGGAACAATATTGCGCCCGCTCTGCTCAGCCGAACTCAGCGACACATAGTCCACATCCACCCGAAGTTGATGGCGGGCTGCTTGTACCAAACCCCGCACGATGACGGGGTCGATATGGCGGTTAGGCACATCCAGGATCTCGATATGTCCATAGCGCAGGTCCATCAGAGGTAGGCTCAAAACCCCAGCTACATGCTGGCGTTGATGTTGTTTCTCCCGGTGCAGCAGCATCAGGTACTCATCCACCTTGCCCTCGCTAAAACGGGGGGCGAACTGAGCGGTAGGTTTGTATCCCTTCAGCCTTTTGTCATACACCAGCCCCTCTGGCGAATAGTCGTTGAGGTAGAGGTTGATATCTCGCGATGCCTGCTGACGGCCGATGTTGAATGCGGTGCAGAGGTGATTGGTGGTGAGGCGACCTTCCCACTGCAGCACTATCTCCAGCAGACGAAAGCGCAGGGTCTGATCCCAGGTGAGCTCCTTGGGGGTCATACGTGCTCCAAAATACGACATGTGGATGTAACCAGTATCGGCATGAGTATACAAGCTACATATACTGCTCGCATCTGAAGTCTGTGCCAAAGGAGCCTGCTTATGAGCCGCTATCAGGATACTGCCTTGCTCAAAGGACTTTGTTGTCTGGCCACTGCCGAGCAGGTTCACGAGCTCATCACGGTGGTCGCAAGGGAAGAGTTAGCAATTGGCTTACCCAAGATAGTGCATGCCAGAGCTGAGTCTGAAGTGTGCAGGTTGGCACGGTTGGCTATGCATATCGAGCAAAACCGGCTGGATCGCACGGACCTGCCTGTCTACCAGGGGAGGGAGCAACTGATGGCTGGCGCTGCCGCCTTGCTGGGTGAGGATGGCAGCCTCGAATGCCAAGATGCAATGCGATGGTTGGCGCTGCTGCTCGACAAACTGTTGCGGGGAAACCATGGTGGCCAGCAGGCCAAGCTGGATGGTCTCACTATGACGGCAATGGAGATCCGCGCCCTGGCGCCTGAGTCCCTCAATACGGGCGCCGTGATGCGAGGCAGTTGGCGGCGCAAGGCGCGCAATCAACTCGGTCACGCCAGTTGGCTCGATGTGGTAGAAGCCTCGCTCTGGTGTTTTTGGCACAGCGATGATCTGAAAGGTGGGGAGGCTCTGTTAGGTGTGTTGCTGGGGCCAGATAGCCGGGTGCGCTTGGTCTACGGTATGCTGTGCGGGGCCTTCTATCATGTAGATACGGCAACCATCTCTGCGAATCCTTCATCTTCTATTTAATTCATCTGCCTGAAAACACGACATGTGAAAAACCACAGTATCGAGATGGTCAGGCGGGATGGATATAGTCAGCCCAAAGAAATCAGCAGTCTATCAGTCAACGGTCAGGGGGGAGATATGACCTGTAGCACTCAAAATACTAGCTGTGATTGCGAAGGTCCCAAGCGTTATCGCATCAAGGCTGCCCGTTTCCCATCCTGTACCTTAGTGGCTGTTTTGCTACTGGGGTTATTGTTTCAAACAGTGCAGGCTACCGACTGTACCTACCGCAAAGACAGCCTCGGTAATACTCGCTACCAGTGTGACGATGGCAAGAGCGGCACCCTGCGCAAAGACAATCTCGGCAACGTCAGGGACTCGCAAAGTGGCACGACTTGGCGGAAAGACTCCCTCGGCAATGTCCGCAGCAGCGAAGGCACCACCTATCGCAAAGACAGTCTGGGCAATGTGCGCGTCAGCAATCCCGGTACCGGCGATACGGTCACCTGGCGCAAGGATAGTCTCGGCAACCTGCGAGCCTCCGATGGCACCAACTGCCGCACCAACTCCTTGGGGCAAGTCAGGTGTGATGGCCAGAGTGCGCCGCCTGCGATTCTCGAAGGAGAGTGATGGGGCATCTTGCCTGAGAATGCACTGTAAATGTGTTCTGTTGTATTAGTTGAAAGTTACATTTGAGGCTTTTCAGCTTGCCATTCAGTGTGCTGTAAGCTAATTTAGCTAAATTAGCTGTGCCCTACCGATTTGGAGTTCCTGAGTGACTGAGGAAGAGATCTATCAGCAGATCAAAAGTGCCTTGTTAGCGGCACCTCGCAACCAATACATGGTCGAAATGCACTTGCAAATGCTCAAGTATGCTGACGAACTCAAGCACGTGACGGCTAAAAAGTTTTGCGAAAAAGTGGAACTCAAAGAGAGTCTTGGCACCGAATTTAGCAAGATGCGCAACCTTACAGCTCGTTTGAAAGCAGCAGGACTCGATCCTGCCAAGATCTGACCCTGTTTTCCTCCGCTCGTTATCCGTCTGACCATCGATAGGAACAATATGCTCAAGCTCGAAGAAATTAAAAAGGATGCTCAGGTTCTCGGCATTATCGAAGGGCAAGTGGTGCGAGTTGTGACAGTTGAACCTATTGGTGAACATGCGCTTACAGTTTATTACAAAGACAGCAGTGGTAAATTGGCGGAGCGGATGTTGTTCCGAACCGATGAGATTGCACTGGAGTTGGCCACGGTGGGCCGCCCTTGGGCATTCGATGCCAATGGGACAGATTTTAAGCTTGGCTTGGAAGCTTACCGGATCTCGCAGGCTGCACTGTTTGATCCCATGATGGCAGTCAACATGGCGAACGTTGACCCACTGCCGCACCAGATTTCAGCAGTTTACGAATACATGCTACCCAAGCAGCCATTGCGTTATGTACTGGCCGATGACCCAGGTGCGGGCAAAACCATCATGGCGGGTTTGTTCATCTCTGAACTGCTGCTTCGGGCCGATGCTCGGCGGGTCATGGTGGTCTCGCCGGGCTCGTTGACTGAGCAGTGGCAGGACGAACTGTTTGAAAAATTTGGTCTGCAATTCGAAATCTTCAGTAAAGAAAAACAAGAGCAGTGCGCGACCGGTAACTATTTCTCTGAAACAGATCGCCTGATATGCCGACTGGACCAGCTCTCTCGCAGCGAAGAACTACAAGAGAAGCTGCGCAATACCGACTGGGATCTGATCATAGTCGATGAAGCCCATAAGCTCTCCGCTAACTACTTTGGCAACAAGGTCAATAAGACCAAGCGTTTCGTGCTTGGTGAGTTGTTGGGTTCTATTTGTCGCCATTTCTTGCTGATGACCGCCACGCCACACAATGGCAAAGAGGAAGACTTTCAAGTCTGGATGTCACTGCTCGACAGTGACCGCTTCTATGGCAAGTTCCGAGAAGGGGCCCACAAAGTCGATATCACCGATATGATGCGCAGGATGGTGAAGGAAGAGCTGCTCACTTTCGACGGCACTCCACTGTTCCCCGAGCGCAGGGCCTACACGGCCAACTATGATCTCTCCCCCCTTGAAGCCAGCCTTTATGAGCAGGTAACGACGTACGTCAGGGAAGAGATGAATCGGGCTGACAAGCTCGATAACAAGAAAAAAACCACTGTGGGATTTGCATTAACTCAGCTACAACGGCGTTTAGCTTCCAGCCCGGAGGCCATCTATCAATCGTTGAAGCGCCGACGTAATCGACTGCAAGACAAACTTGCTGAGATGAAGCTGCTAGCCCGTGGTCAGAAGGCTAAACAAGCGGGTGTGGCTGAAACCCTCAGTACTTACACCGTCACCAAACAGCTCGACTTGCCAGATAACTGGGATGAGCTGGATGAAGATCTCAGTGCCGAAGAGTACGAACTCTATGCAGAGCAGGTGGCGGATCAAGCCACGGCAGCAGAAACCATCATTGAGCTGGAAGCTGAAATTCACTCGCTTAAGGACCTTGAGCAACAGGCACTCACCCTGGTGCAGTCGGGCAACGACAAAAAGTGGGAGCAGCTTTCATCACTGCTACAAGACTCCCCCGAGATGAAAAACCGCGATGGCAGTCGTCGCAAGCTGATCATCTTCACCGAACACAAAGACACCCTGAACTACTTGCGTCAACGAGTCTCGGATCTACTGGGTCAACCTAATGCAGTCAGGGTTATCTATGGCGGCACCAATCGGGATGAACGTCGCAAAATCCAGAGCGAGTTTCGCAGTGACCCCACAGTCATGGTGCTGATTGCCACCGATGCGGCCGGGGAAGGTGTCAACCTGCAAAACGCCAACCTGATGGTCAACTACGACCTGCCTTGGAACCCAAATCGCCTAGAACAGCGCTTCGGTCGGATTCACCGTATCGGCCAAAAAGAGGTATGCCACCTGTGGAATATCGTGGCCAATGAGACCCGTGAAGGCGAGGTATTCCAAAAGCTGTTTGATAAGTTGGAGATTGAAAAGGCGGCACTGGGCGGCAAGGTGTTCGACATCCTGGGTGAAGCCTTTGACAACGTCTCCCTGAAGGACTTGTTAATCGACGCTATTCGTTACGGCGAGGACCCAAGTGTTCGGGCCAAGATGGATCAGGTCATCGAAGGGGCGCTCGATAGCGATCACCTCAAGGAGATCATGCGTCGCAACGCTTTGGTCGAATCACATATGGGGCTAGAAGGGCTCTACGCCATCAAAGAGCAGATGGAAAAAGCCGAAGCCCGTCGCTTGCAGCCATTTTTTGTACGAGCGTTCTTCCAAGAAGCCTTTGCCGGATTAAGTGGCGAGTTGAGGGAGCGCGAGCAAGGTCGCTATGAGATCAAGCATGTGCCAGCAGTGATCCGCGAGCGGGATCGCAGCATCGGTGAGAGCCGTACCCCGGTATTGCAGCGCTATGAGCGCGTCTGCTTTGAAAAACAGCAAATCAGACCCACAGGCAAGGTGCTTGCTGAACTGCTCCATCCGGTACATCCATTGATGCATTCGGTGCTCGATCTCACCTTGCAAGCGCACCGCGCCAAGCTCAAACAAGGGGCTGTGTTGGTGGACCCAGCCGATGAGGGGGATGAGCCACGTCTCGTCATGATGCTGGAGCACTCGATCCGCGAAACCAGCGAACAGGCTAAAAGCATCGCCTCGCGCCGACTGCAATTTGTCGCCATCGATACAGCCTGCCGCGCGAGCTATGCCGGGTGGGCACCACATTTAGACCTGCAACCGATAGCGGACGCTGATCTGGCGCTGGTGCAGTACATTCTGCACTCCCCTTGGTTATCTCAGCCGCTGGAGCCGCTCGCACTGCAACTGGCCTCTGAAAAATTGGTGCCAGAACACTTCGCTGAGGTCAAAGAACGCCGCGAGCTTCAAGCCGATAAAACCCTGGCTGCGGTACATGAACGGCTGGTGAAAGAGATCAACTACTGGCAGGATCGCTTCCTGAAATTGAGCGATGACGTCAAAGCGGGCAAACAGCCCAGAATGCAGCCAGAGAATGCCCGCCGCCGGGTAGACGACTTGACTGCTCGACTGCAACAGCGCACCGCAGAGCTCACAGCCCTCAAGCAAGTGGTCTCCAGCACACCGGTAGTCATTGGTAGTGCCTTGGTGATCCCGCAAGGCTTGCTGGCCAAGCGAAAAGGAGAAGTGCTGTTTAGTCCCGATGCCGCCAGTCGTGCCCATGTCGAGCGGGTTGCCATGGCCGCTGTTACCCAGGCCGAACAGGCTCTCGGTCACAGCGTTATCGATGTATCGGCCGATAAATGTGGCTGGGACATTACCGCCCGTCCGCCGGTGAATGCCGATGGCTCGCTTAAGCAAGATCGCCATATCGAAGTCAAAGGGCGTAGCAAAGGGCAGACCACCATCACGGTGAGTCGCAATGAGATCCTCTATGCACTCAACCAGGCTGACAAATTCTTGCTGGCCATTGTGTTGGTGGAGGGCGATAGCGCAGATGGCCCCTTCTATATTCGCCAGCCTTTTACCAAGGAGCCTGATTTGGGAGTGGCAAGCATCAATTATGACTTGGCAGACCTGCTGGCAAGAGCGACCAAGGCTAACGAGACCCTATGAGAATCGACAAGATCCAGCTCAGTAACTTTCGCTGCTTTGAACAGCTCGATGTCACCTTTCATCCCCAGATGACCGTCTTGACCGCTCCCAATGGTGCGGGCAAGACCACTATCCTTGATGCGGTGCGCATTGCGCTGTGGCCCTTTGTGAAAGGTTTTGATCTGGGCAGCCAAACCGGCAAATCTGCCACCATTCAGATTGAAGACGTGCGTCTTGAACGCCGTGAACAAGAGATGGAACCGATATTGCCCAGCCAGATTACGGCCCAGACCAGTAGTATCCCCAATCAGGATCAGAAGCCGCGTCCGCTCCACTGGCAACAGAGCCGCGATCAGGTCAAGCCACGAACCCAAACCAAGGGGGATCAGTCGACACAAGTTCTGACTCGGCTCGCAAAGAAATTCCAGTCGACAATTTATAAAGGGCAGGAAGCCAACATAGACGCTATCGATTTACCCTTGGTGGTCTATTTAGGGACCGGTCGTCTCTGGTATCAGGGGCGCTATGCCTCTGAAGCGAAAGATAAAAAGCTCGATACCAGCGTGTTTTCCCGTCTCTGGGGCTACCAGAACTGCCTGACGGCATTCTCCAGCTACAAGCAGTTTGAAACCTGGTATGGCTGGGTATTTCGCAGTTATCGCGAGCTGCAAATCGATCAGCTTGAGAAGCGGCTCAAGCCGCAGGATCAGAGTGCGCTGGCCAACTTCGCGGCTGCGATTGAAGTCGTGCAGCGTGCCATCAACACCCTCACGACTTCGCTGACCGGTTGGCGGGATCTGCAATACCGCTCCAGCATGGGTCAGCAACTGGTGATGGAGCATCCCGAACTGGGCTATATGCCGCTTTCCCTGCTCAGCGATGGCGTGCGTAATATGGTGGCCATGGTGTCGGATATCGCCTTTCGCTGTATCAAGCTAAATCCTCACTTAGGTGTGGATGCGGCGCAACAAACCCAAGGCATCGTACTGATCGATGAAGTGGACATGTTCCTTCACCCGGCGTGGCAGCAAACCGTACTGGCTTCGTTGCAGCAGGCGTTTCCCAAGATCCAATTTATTGTCACCACCCATAGTCCGCAGGTGTTGACCACAGTGGCCAAAGAAAACATTCGTCAACTTGGCGCTGATGAACAGGGCGCCTATGCCAGAATGCCGCCTTTTAGCCCGCTGGCCCATGACAACAGCGATGCGCTGGCGAAGGTGATGGAAACCCATAGTCAGCCAAACCTGCCTCTACAAGAGGCAATCAGTGAATACGAATTGCTGGTTAGGGCAGGGGAGGAAACATCTGCACGGGCAACCACGTTGCTGGCAACCCTTGAGCAGGCTGGTTATCAGTTTCATGAGAGTGATCTGGCTACTTGGCGCTTCTTGGCACAGCGCAAGCTGGCGAAAAAAGGGAAATAACCGATGGTAGAACTAGAGCATCGTGCCATCCCCACCCCCGCATTGACTCAATACCTCTCGGATAACCCGGCTGCCACAGTGGCAGATTTCGATAGCCCGCTATTTGGGCCAGTGAAACGCTTGGTGAAGGCAGACCTTCATCAAGATCAAGACGGCCTCTGTGTCTACTGTGAGCAGTTGCTTGAGGCCAACGAGGGGCAGGTAGAGCACATCAAGCCTAAGGCAGGGGCCTATGCTCATCCTCATCTCTGCTTTGACTACAACAACTATGCCCATAGCTGCATCAACAATAAGACCTGTGGTCAGCGTAAACGGGACCGTTTACTACCGATAGAGCCAGGTTCTGGTTGCAATGTCCAATGGACGATTGTCAGTCACAGTGGACTGATAGAGCCTTTGACAACTCTGACTCGACGGCTGCGCCATCCTGTCGTACAAACGCGCGATATGCTGGGTTTGAACACAGATTCAAATCTGGTGAATGAACGAAAAAAATGGTTCGCCCAGGTCATTGAGGTGCTAAAAGTCGCGCCAGACGATATCGATCAATTTTTGCAATCAGCCCCATTTCGAGTGCTGATTACCGCATCCATTTAATGTCGGAACAAACATGACCCCCATCAAATCCCCCAAAAAACTGATCGAAGTGGCCTTGCCGCTCGACGATATCAACGCCGCTGCGGCGCGCGAGAAATCCATTCGCCATGGCCACCCTTCGACCCTGCATCTGTGGTGGGCGCGTCGCCCCTTGGCGGCTGCGCGGGCGGTGATCTTCGCCCAGATGGTCAATGACCCCGGTTATCAGCAGGGGGCGGGTTTTAAGTACGGGGTCAACAAGCAGGAAGCCGCCAAGAAGCGCGAGAAGCTCTTTAATATCCTGCGCGAGTTGGTGAAATGGGAGAACACCAATAACGAGGTGGTGTTAAACCAAGCCCGAGAAGCGATCTGGGAGAGCTGGCGCGAGATCTGCGGGTTAAATAAGGATCACCCCCAAGCCGCCGAGCTGTTTAATCCGGAAAAGCTACCCGGTTTCCACGATCCCTTCGCCGGTGGCGGGGCATTACCGTTAGAAGCCCAGCGGTTGGGGCTTGAATCCCACGCCTCTGACCTAAACCCGGTGGCGGTCACCATCAATAAGGCGATGATCGAGATCCCGCCCAAGTTTGCCGGGAGCTCTCCCGTAGGGCCAGAGCCTGCCAGCGATAAGCTCAGCAAGAAAAAAGCGACCAAAGATGCGTTTGAGGATTGGTCTGGTGCCAAGGGGCTGGCCGAAGATGTGCGCCGTTACGGTGCCTGGATGCGGGATGAAGCGCAAAAGCGTATCGGCCATCTCTATCCCAGGATACTGGTTACCGAGGCCATGGTGGCCGAGCGGCCCGATCTCGCCCCCTATCTGGGCGATAAGCTCACCGTGATCGCCTGGCTCTGGGCTCGTACCGTGCAGAGTCCCAACCCGGCCTTTTCTCATGTTGCTGTGCCACTGGCCTCAAGCTTTATCCTCTCCTCCAAGGCAGGGAAAGAAGCCTATGTTGAGCCGGTGATTGAGGGTGATCATTATCGTTTTACCGTTAAGGTCGGGACGCCGCCAGAATCAGCCAAAGGCGGCACCACAGCGGGCAAGCGGGCCGCTTTTATCTGCCTGATGTCAGGCTCTCCAGTCGATTACAAATACATTCGCAGTGAAGGCAGTGCTGGTCGAATGGACCAGCGCTTGATGGCCATTGTGGCTGAGGGTAAAAAGGGGCGAGTCTATTTATCTCCGACAGATGAGCAGTTGGCTATAGCCCGGCAAGCTAAACCTGAGTGGTCACCAGAGATGGAACTACCCAATAATCCCCGTGATTTTAAGACGCCTAATTATGGTTTGGATAAATTTGGGGATCTCTTCACCCCCCGCCAATTAGTCGCACTGACCACTTTCTCCGATCTGGTCGGTGAGGCCATTGCCCATTGCCACAATGATGCCCGCTCTGCCGGAATGGCGGATGATGGGATTGGCCTGGATGCCGGGGGAATAGAAGCAACGGCCTATTCGCAGGCTGTGGGAGTGTATTTGGGCATTGCAGTAGACAAGATGACTGACTACAGCAGTTCTCTTGTCGCTTGGAGTCCTACCCGCGATCAAGCCAAGACGACATTTGGGCGTCAAGCTTTGCCGATGATTTGGGATTACGCTGAAATCAATGCCTTTGCGGGGGCTGCTGGTGACTTCGACATCTCACTCTCGGGTATCTGCCGTGCTATGGGGGGGTTGAGCACCGGGCGAGTCGGTAGGGTAAGCCAAGGCGACGCACAGACTCAAAAGATCAGCGCTGCAAAGGTCATATCCACTGATCCACCGTACTACGACAACATCGGCTACGCCGATCTGTCGGACTTCTTTTACGTTTGGCTACGTAAGTCGTTGCGCCCTATCTTCCCCGGTCTCTACGCCACTATGGCGGTACCCAAGGCCGAGGAGTTGGTGGCGACCCCCTATCGCCATGGTGGGAAAGAGGGAGCCGAGGCCTTCTTCCTCAATGGTATGGGCAAGGCGATCCACCAGTTAGCGGAGCAGGCGCATCCCGCCTTCCCGGTCACCATCTACTACGCCTTTAAGCAGTCCGAGACCAAGGCCGATGGCACCTCCAGCGCGGGCTGGGAGACCTTCTTACAGGCAGTGATCGATGCCGGTTTTGCCATCAGTGGCACCTGGCCGATGCGCACCGAACGGGATGCGCGATCAATTGGCATCGGCACCAATGCCCTGGCCTCCAGCATCGTTCTCGTCTGCAATAAACGCCTCGCCAGTGCCGAAACCATTAGCCGTCGCCAATTTATTCGTGAGCTTAATGCCGTGCTGCCAGAGGCACTCGATGAGATGACTCAAGGTGGTATCAACTCGCCGGTGGCACCGGTGGATTTATCGCAAGCCATTATCGGCCCCGGTATGGGCATCTTCAGCAAATATGCGGCGGTGCTGGAAGCAGACGGCAGCAAGATGAGCGTCAAAACCGCGCTGCAATTGATCAACCGTTTCCTCGCTGAGGATGATTTCGACCAAGACACCCAGTTCTGCCTGCACTGGTTTGAGCAGCAGGACTGGCGTATCGGTAAATTCGGCGAGGCCGATGTGTTGGCTCGCGCTAAGGGCACCAGCGTGGCAGGTTTGGTCGATGCCGGGGTAGTCGAAGCCGGTCAGGGCGATCTGCGATTGCTCAAATGGGCTGAGTTACCCATCGACTGGGCACCGGAGCGCGATAGCCGTACCCCGGTGTGGGAAGGCTTGCATCAGCTTATCCGCATCTTGAATAGCCAGGGTGCCAGCGCCGCCGGAGCCATGTTGGCACGTATGTCGAGTAAGAGCGACGCGATCCGCTCCTTGGCCTATCGCCTTTATACCCTGTGCGAGCGCAAAGGTTGGGCCAGCGATGCCCGCGCCTATAACGAGTTGGTAACCTCCTGGGATGCGATGCAAACGGCTATGGCCGAGAGCGGCCAGGCGGGTGACCAGCAAGGGTTTGATTTTTGATAGGTGTTGTTCATCACTGAACACAGACCATGACTGAGCAGGAAAGCGCTATGCATATTGAGTCAATTACTCTGAAAAATTTCAAAAGTTTTCGTGATGCGAAAATGGAAGGGATCCCTAAGTTTTGTGTGCTAGTCGGTGCCAATGGCACAGGGAAATCCACCTTGTTTGGAGTGTTTGATTTTTTGCGCGAGGCGCTTTCCAGTAATCTACATACCGCCTTGGTCAAGGCAGGTGGTAGTCGTGGCTTTCAAGAGGTGCGCAGTCGTGGTTCGACTGGCAATATCGAAATTGAATTGAAATTTCGTGAACATGATACAGCGCCGTTAGTCACCTATTTTCTGGAGGTCGGTGAGGAGAATGGTCGGCCTATCGTTGAGCGGGAAATTTTAAAATACCGTCGAGGCAGTGGTGGTCAGCCCTGGCATTTTCTCGATTTCTCTCGCGGTGAAGGTGTGGCCGTTACTAACGAAATTGAGAAAGTTCTGGACGTTAATCAACTGGTACGTGAACCACAAAAGCTGAAGTCTGCTGATATTCTTGCAATTAAAGGGTTGGCGCAATTTGCACAATTTCCTGCAGTGGTGACCTTGGGCTCGTTGATTGAAAATTGGCATATTTCTGACTTTCATATCAATCGTGCTCGCCCAGAACAAGAGGCTGGCTATGCAGAACATCTGTCCAGAGAGGGCGATAACCTCTCACTAGTAACACAGTATTTGCATAGTCGATATCCGGCCATTTTTGATCAAATTTTGGATAAATTGACCCACCGAGTTCCGGGTATCACCAAGGTGGATGCCAAGACAACGGAAGAGGGCCGTGTGTTACTGCGTTTCCAGGATGGGGCTTTTGAAGACCCCTTCCTGGCTCGGTATGTATCGGATGGCACGATCAAGATGTTTGCCTATCTGATCTTGCTTTACGATCCAGCTCCTCATCCTTTGTTGTGCGTGGAAGAGCCTGAAAATCAGCTTTATCCAGGCCTGTTGTGGGAGCTTGCCGAAGAGTTTAGCGCCTATGCCCAGCGCGGCGGGCAAGTCTTTGTGTCGACTCATTCACCTGATTTTCTCAATGCGGTCGAGCTCGACTCTGTTTATTGGTTGGTAAAAAAACAGGGAGCAACAGAGATTGTTAGGGCCAGAGACAATCAGCAAGTTGCTGCTTATATGGCCGAAGGAGATCAGTTAGGTTACTTGTGGAAGCATGGTTTCTTTGAGGGAGTTGACCCTCAATGACGACGCTGGTTTTTTGCTTGGAAGAGCCCTCTGCCAGGGCCATGTTGGAAGGTGTATTACCCCGCTTATTCCCAGATATTCAGGCTCGATATATCGTTTTTGAAGGGAAACAGGATCTGCATAAGCGGTTGGTGATGAGATTACGAGGCTGGCAGGGAGAGGCCACATTTGTCGTGATGCGCGATCAAGACTCTGGGAATTGTAGAGAAATAAAGGCTCAGCTACGAACTTTGTGTGAACAGGCCGGACGACCCGGTGCCTTGATCCGAATTGCATGCTGTGAATTGGAAAGCTTTTACCTGGGCGATCTTGCTGCAGTAGAAAAGGGGCTGGCTCTGTCTGGACTTATAAAGCAGCAAGGTAGTCAAAAATTTCGTGATCCCGATAGATTGGTTAATGCTGCTGAAGAGCTGAAAAAACTTACAAAAAATAAATACCAGAAGCTGAGTGGCTCCCGAGGTATCGCACCTCATCTTCGTTTGGATGCAGGGCACTGCTCTACCAGTTTTAGAGCTCTGATTACAGGGCTACAACGTTTAACGCACGAGGCATAAAAATGAGTCTTAAGCCCTGGCGCGAGATTGCGCGCCCTCATCGCGATGTGCTGGAAGGCACCTTCAAGCAATCTGAATTTGCTGCCGATATCACCCAGGTGGCCAACGGCAAGGCCCCTCTCGAATATCAGGATGCCGAGCAGTTCTTTGCTCGCACCTTTATTACCGAAGGCATGCGCTTGCTGCTGGGCTCTGTGGCTGAGCGCCTAGCTGGCAAAGGCGGCGACCCGGTGATCCAACTGCAAACTGCGTTTGGTGGTGGTAAGACCCACACCATGCTGGCGGTGTATCACCTCGCTTCCCGAAAAGTCAGTACCGATAAGTTGCAGGGGATCCCCCCCATCCTCGACAATGCCGATATTGATGAGTTACCCCATGCACGGGTAGCTGTCATGGATGGTATTAACCTCTCTCCGAGTCAGCCACGGCCCCATGGCGCTATTGCCGCTAACACCCTTTGGGGTGAGCTGGCTTGGCAACTGCTGGGTGACGAAGGCTATGAGCTGGTAGCTCAGAGCGACAGCGATGGCACCTCACCGGGTAAAGAGGTATTGGTTGCCCTGCTCACCAAGGCGGCCCCCTGCGTGATCCTGATGGATGAGATGGTCGCGTTCTTGCGCCAGTTGGAGGTGGGTAAGCAGTTCAATGCAGGCACCTTCGATTCCAATATCACCTTTATTCAGGCGCTGACCGAGGCACTCAAAGCCGTACCTAATGCCATGTTGCTGGCGTCTTTGCCCGAGTCTGCATTGGAAGTGGGCGGCACCATGGGCCAGAAGGCCCTTGATTCTCTTGAGAAGTATTTTGCGCGGGTGGAGTCGGTCTGGAAGCCAGTTGCTACCGAAGAGGCATTTGAAATTGTGCGTCGCCGTCTATTTGAGCACGCAGGTGACATGGCACAGGTGCAGGGCATTGCCCAGCAGTACGCCGATTTCTATCGCCAACATGCGCAGAAATTCCCGAACGAAACGCAATCTAGTCATTACTACGAGCGGCTGTGCCACTCATACCCTATCCACCCCGAGGTGTTTGACCGGCTGTATGAGGATTGGTCAACCCTGGATAAGTTCCAGCGTACCCGTGGTGTGTTGCAGTATATGGCCATTGTGATCCATCGCCTGTGGGTGGCGGATAACCGGGATGCGTTGATCATGCCCGGTTCATTGCCACTCGATGACAGCAATGTGCGTGCTAAGAGCATCCACTATTTGCCGCAGGGTTGGGAGCCGGTCATCGAGAAAGAGGTGGACGGTCATCGTTCAGAAGCCGCCGATTTGGATAAAAATGATACTCGCTTTGGCCAGTATCATGCTGCCCGCCGGGTGATGCGCACACTGTTTTTGGGCAGTGCGCCCAGCAGTGGCGACCAGATGCACCGTGGTTTGCAGATGGAGCGCGTCTTGCTGGGGGCCTGCTCCCCACAACAGACGGTCGGCACCTTTGAAGATGCGCTGTCGCGTCTGCGTGATCGGCTGACGTATCTCTATGGCGATAAAGAGCGGTTGTGGCTCGATACCAAGCCCAACCTGCGGCGGGAGATGGAAACCCGCAAGGGTAATATCAATGAGCGTGAGGCGTTGATCCCGCTGTTGAAAAAGTCTGTGACCGGCTGCTTTGGCTCCCAGCATTGCTTTGCCGGGATCCATGTATTCACTCAAGCAAACGACGTTCCCGATGAATTTGGTAACGGGCCAAGGTTAGTGGTGCTTGAGCCAAACACCATGGCCGCCTATAGCCGAAGCCACAGCACGAATCAGGCGTTTAAGGCCGCTGAGCTCATTCTGCTTAAGCGTGGCGAGCAGCCACGAGTGAAACAAAATCGCCTGTTCTTCTTAGCCGCAGACTACGACAGCTTGACCCGGCTCAAGGAGCAAGTCAGAACCTATCTGGCTTGGCACTCGATTGTGACGGATATCGAGAGCGGAGTATTGAACCAGGATCTGGCACACCTAACTCAGGCCAAGAGCAATCGAGACGGGGCGTTACAGCAGTTCAATGGTTTGCTCAGAGACACCTACAAATGGTTGATAGCACCGCACCAGGAGCCGGGTCAGCAGCTTGAGTGGGAGGTCGCCCAAATATCGTCGAGTGCACCCAAACTGGCTCAGGAGATCGAAAACCAATTGGTTGAAGAGGAGTGGCTTATCAAGGCATGGTCTCCTGTGCATTTGCGCAATGCCTTGGAGCGCTACTACTTCAAAAACAATGAGACAGTAAGCGCGCTCAAGGTGTGGCAAGATACCTGTCAGTATCTTTATATGGACCGCCTCGTGAATGACCAGATACTACGTAGCACAATCGAAGAGGCCATCAAGAGTACCGACTTCTTTGCCTTTGCTTCTGGCCAACGTGAGGATCGCTTCGAGGGATTTGCTTTTGGCCGGTCTGCGACTGTGTTTTTGGATGAAAACAGCCTGTTGATCAGCCGTGATGCCGCGTTGCGTTATCAAGCCAGGCTTGATGAAGAGCAACGAGAGAGAGAAAGAGTCAAGTTCATCGATGAACGCTCAACAGGCGATGATAAAGACAAGAAGGATGAAGCAGGGACTGAAGAGGATAAAGATAAAGCGGGAACTGAGACTAAACCAGAACCAACACTTTCAGGTGCCGAGAAAACTCGCTTCTATGGTTCGGTGCGGCTTGATCCGATCAAAGCCAAGATTGAGTTTGCAACCCTAATGGAAGAAGTGGTGCAAAACTTTACCAGCCAATTTGGTGTCGATGTGGAGGTCTCAATTGAGATTAGTGCCCGTTCCAGTAAAGGATTTGATGCCAATCTGCAACGTGCCATCAAAGAGAACTGCAGCATGCTGAAATTTGGCAATGCCGAGTTTGAAGAGTAAAAAGCAAAAAAAGGCCGGAATATCCGGCCTTTTTTATAACCAATGAGCAGGGATGGATATTTCAAAGGATCGGGCTACATAGCGCAGCATGCCCAGGATCTCGCTATGCCGAGCGGCATTGATAGGCTGCCCAGCCTTGCGTAGATCTAGCATCTCCTGCAATTCTGGTAGGTTAAACATACCGAGTCGGTAGAAATTGCCCCAGGTGGGCTGGCCAAACAAGTTGTAGATCACCACAGTGCTATCGCGCTCGCTGGCAAGGCGTTTTTCGCCGGTGATCTTGGTCAGCGCCAATTCGGCTTCGTCTTTGTCGTCGTAGGTATTGAGAAGTTTCATTAGAGGCTTAGCGTTCGATGAATGGGCGGCAGAGTTTATCACGGGAGCCCCCGGCAAAACGGGTATGTTTTGTGGTTAGGTACTGGCGAGCATTAGGAGTTCAGTAGTCAGATAAAAAAGAAGTAACAGACAGAGGACGAGCGATGCTCGCCCTCTGCCTCAGTTTGTTTGCGCGTCTTCTTGCCGGTATATATCCAGATAGAGATAGCCGTAACTGGCCCTTGGATTGGCCAGGCAGACCCAATCCCCCTGCCTCAACGTCACCAATTTATCTTGGTCACTCAGTAGTTCTCCTTGTTGAAAGAGCTTGCTAAGGCGCTCAATAAACCCCGGTAAAACGGTGTCGATATCGGTAAGCCACTGCTCGTCAGCATTGCCATAGACGCCGCTGCGATCCCATAGCAGTGAGACCCCGCAGCGCTCGACAATGGCACGTGCGCCAAAACGTGGTTGAACTTGGGTATGTAATCCCCAGCTGCCTATTGTGCTCATACTCTGTTTACTCCGAATGATGGTGAGTCATTGCATTGATCGCTGCTGACCATGCTTTATTACTTTCCAAACTGACCGGCGTGACTGTTACAAGTGCCCCCGCTCTGCCAGCGACACCACGCCCTCCGTCCCGACCACCAGATGATCCAGAGTGCGGATATCTACCAAGGCCAAGGCACTTTGCAGCCGCTGGGTGATCTCAATATCTGCTCGGCTTGGCTCCGGGTAACCCGAGGGGTGGTTGTGCACCAGCATCAGCACTGCGGCATTGTGATGCAGTGCCCGCTTGACCACATCGCGGGGATAGACGGTTGCAGCAGATAGGGTGCCGAGAAACAGCTCTTCATAGGCCAATATCCGGTGTTGGGTGTCGAGGAATAGCGCGGCAAACACTTCGCGATCCCGTGCTTGCAGTAACCCTTGCAGGGCCTGATGGGCCAAGTGTTTATCGGTGATAGCGACACCCTTGGCGAGTTTCTGGCGGGCAACCGCCTGGGCGATGGTGAGCAAGTCGTCGTCGGTGACAAGGTCAGTCACCCGGTAGGTGTCGGGTTGTTCTCCTGCGATCAATTTCTGATGCAACATAGTGATTTCTCCAAATGCGTTCACCCCACTGGCCCATCGGCCAGTGGGGTGTGCTTTTTTGCGATAAAGGGCGGTGAGTGGGTCGGTAGGTGGTCAACGGATTACCGATACCTCCTAGTTCCCGCTGACGGTGACGCTGAAACACTCCAGCCCGCAGTAGGCGATGAAGTTGCTCTGCCACAGCTCAAACAGCTCTCGCGCCTCTGTTAGCCGTATTGGTCCCCAGCCCAACATGCTGTGCTCGCCGTCGATGAAGTTGAAATCGAGTTCTTTGCACAACTCGGCATACTGCCCCAGCCCCTGGTAGCTGAAGTCGGTGACGTAATCGAATAGCCAGTCGTCGAGACCACGCACCAGGCGGATCTCGACCGGGTGAACGCCACCTTGCTCGGCGCTGTAACCGGGGTTGCGGAAGTTGAAGGTGAGCTGGGTGCAACGCACCAGGTCGAGGTTGGTACGCTCTGCTTCTTGGTTGAGCAGGATCAGCAGCGCCTGACTCACGGGCAGGCTGATACCGTCCTGGCTGAAGATGATGGTCATGGGATTGTTCCTTGCGTGGTGATGAAGTGGTTGAGCGACGAATGAAGGGGTTAGTCATCGGTGAGCCATTTGAATAACCGGTGTGTGCCATAGGCGACCGCAACGCCCACGGCCAGCGGTGCCCATGCCGGGGCGCTGATGGCGGTGACAGACAAGATGGTGCCGCTGGTCGCCGGAACGCTGGCCAAGCTGGCGGAGGCCCCCATCAAGGCGCTGGTGACGGCCTGACTGCCTTGGCTGGATTTAAGCAACTGGCTGCCGGTGGCCGCGAGGGCGGTGGTGGCCTGGTTCACCTGGGGTGAGCTGTGCCGGTCTTCGATGCACCACAGGACGAAGTGTTCGCAGTTGTTGAAGAGCAGGTGATAGTCCTGCTCGCCCAAGCGGGAGAACGCCCGTGCCACGCATTCTTCCAGGCTGAACGGACGGCTTTGGTGAGAGATCACCTGTAGCGGCTGCTCGCCGTGAAAATCATCGAGCGAGCACAGCACGATTTGGCCCGTTTGACCATCGTTGACAAACGGTCCCTGGTAGTGGATCACCAGCCTGTCGCCGACATAGAGACCGTGGTGGCTGTAGCCGAGGCGCTGGACGGCGAGGTGGTCGCCGAGGGTGAGAGGGGGCATGGTCATAGCGGTTCCTTATGAACTGAAAATGAAAAAGGGCGTCACCATGTGGTGACGCCCTGTGGGATTTATGTTGTTGAACGAGTGAGGCTTACTGTTTGGTGAAGGTGAGCTGGGTACGCTCGAATGGGGCCTCCCGGTAGATGTTGGCGCCATCGGCAAAGAATTGCAGCTCTGCCTGGAAGGTTGTGCCGTTGAACGGTGTGGTCACGCGCAACAGATATTGCTGCGCCACATCGACACCATCGCAGACCACGCTCACTACCATGTCCCCGCCAACCGGTGCGAACAGCAATTCCTGACGCACGGTGGCGGGGTCGCCGCCGCAGATACCCTGGCTGATACCCGCCTCACGGCTGGCCTTGAAGCTCAGCGGCGCGGTGCCAAACAGCAGTTCGGCGAACTCTTGGCCATCTGGGCTGGTATCGCTGCTCTGCACGCTCCAGCGCAGCGGCGAGCTGAAGAGCCCTTCTGCGAAAGTGGGCGTGCTGATGGCATTACCACCATCGACTGTCATGGTCTGCGTGGCGCTGGGCAAGCCGTTGGATTGCACGAGCGTGACGGTTGCCTTCAGTTCCAACGCGTCACCTTGCATGACCTGGTGTGGCAGTGGCCAGACATCGGCAAGGTCGGCAACGGGGGTGTAGTGATGGGTGGCAGTCAGGGTCTGGCTGGCACTATCAAACTGCCAGTCCTGAGTCATAAATGGCGTGCTATTGCCCGCGTATTTCAAGAACAATGGCTTGGCCAGCCCATCAGGCTGCTGTACATCCAGCTGGTAGAAGCGATTAGCGAGGGTGAAGCCGTTCGCCTGCTTCTGGTGATCCTGCTCCAGATAGGCCCCGGCCAGCGAGCGCCAGCGGGTCGGGTTGTAGTTTTGCAGCTCGACCTTGCCAAAGCCGGGGATGCTGCTGTCGAGTTCGGTCGCCGCGCACCCGCCACAAACCGGCTGTGCCAGTTTGATGGCGCTGTCACCGGTATGGCTCAGCGTGTCATCGCGGGTGAGGTTGAAGGGAGACTGACCCAGCGCCGGAGCGTTGATGGTCAGGGCTTGGTTATCCTGCTGGTTCACAAACTGCGTGTCCCCTTGCGCCGTGACAACGCTGGTGCGGGTCTCGTAGCTGCTGGGCGGGCCATTGGGATTGATGGGGTCTTCCCCTCTGAGCCAGAAAGTCAGGGCGCGGCGCTGTGTCCATGCGCCCTGGCTGTCGAGGTTCTCCTGGTCATCGCTTTGCAGGACATTGCCGACACACTGGTCGAGTGCCGTCAGGTTTGGGTTGGCTTGCCAGCGGGCGAACTCGGCCTGAATATCGAAGCCTTCGCAATAACTCTCCTCAGGCAACGGGGTCGTGTCCTGGGGAACGGGCGTGCCCTCGTTGGTGAACTCCGTGGTGTGGTAGCTGTAGAGACCATTCGCATCCTGACTGAAGGTGCCGCTACTGATGCTCTCGCCCTTGACGGTGGCATTGCCGCTCTCGTTGTAGGTCCAGTCCCAAGCGGAGTGCAGGCTATATTGCTTGCTGTCCCAGTTCTTGTGCTCCTCGTCGATAAAGCGGCGCAGTGGCTGCTGGGCATCGTAGCCTCCCTGCCCATCGAGCAGCCAGCGGGTGCTCTCGGTGCGGGTCATCTCGATGGCCTCAACCCGTTTGGTGTAGACAACCTCTTGCAGGCGGATTTGCTGCCAGATGTCCTGATTGCGGTTGTACTCGCGCAGGTTGCGAATGCTGACCGTGACCGATTGCCATCCTTGTGGGTTGTCGGTGGCAAGGGTCGCCGCCAGTTCGACTTGCAGGGTGCTTGCCTCAACAAGCTGCTGCTCTTTGGTTGCTGCTTCTTCAGCCAGAACCGTACTGTGTTCGTCACCCGCCGCCAGATAGTCGCCAAACAGCTTCTGTTCGCTGGCCTCCTGCGTCGTCAGCCCCAGCTCGCTGGCAATCAGTTGTTTCTCCTTGGTGGCGATGCTGGATTGATAGTGGGTCTTGCGCTGCTCAGGGTCGGTGCTGGTGACCAGTTGGTGGGTATAGGGGCTGACCACAAACTCACTGCCGTCAACGTAACCGAGCAGGGTTGGGGTGGTGGCGGCCCGAGCCGCAACCATTGGCGAGGTGGCAGGAGAAGCAAGAATGGCCCATGCCTGGCTGGCGTCGGCCTGCTGCGTTTCTGGCAAGGTGAAGCTGAAACGCCCCTGACTGTCGGTGGTGGTCTGCGGTTCGCCGTTGTCACACTGCTGGTTGGCATTGAGGTCCAGGCAGACGGCTTGCCCAGCCAGATAGTCGCCGGAGAGGGCGCGACCGGTTAGGGTGATATCGGCGGGAGCGCCATTGCTGCCATTATCACTACTGCTGCTGTCGCTGCCACCGCCGCAAGCACTGAGGACCAACGCGGCGATTAACGAGAGATGATGATGTTTTTTTCATTATTTTTCTTCCTTGTGTTGAATACGAATCCGATGCGCCGGGAGATACCCCGGCATTATTTTTCTGTTGTCCTGAGGATGCGTTGCACGCTGGAAATGCTGATCCCCGTCTGCCTCGCGATCTCGGCCCTGGGTAACCCGCGCTTGGCTAGCGCCAGCACCTCGCGCCCCTTTGCCATCGCGGTGGGCTTGCGGCCCTTGTAGGCCCCACGCCGTTTGGCGAGCTCAATCCCCTCGGCTTGGCGTTCCAGCATCAACTCCCGCTCGAAGGTGGCGATGGCGCCGATCATGGTCAGCATCAACTTGCCGGTCGGGGTTGAGGTGTCGACGCCTAGGTTCAAGATGCGCAGGGCCACCTGCCGCTGTTGCAGGTACTCCGAAATTTCCAACAGGTGGCGGGTGTTGCGTGCCAAACGGTCGAGCTTGGTCACCATCACCACGTCGCCTGCATTCACACAATCCAGCAGCAGGGCGAGCTGGGGCCGGTCATCGCTGGCGCCGCTCACCTTCTCCTGGAAAATCTTGCTGCACTCGGCCAGCGCTTGAAGCTGGGTATCCAGGCTCTGGCCTACCGTGCTCACGCGTGCATAACCTACCAGTGCCATGGTCTCCTCCCGGTCAATAGGGCAAGGTACACTGACACCCCTGGTCAAAAGCCTCAAAGAGACCTTATTGACCTGAAATGGGTGGGGAATAGCTGAAAAAGGTGCCTATTTCGTGAGGGGCAATAGGGCTTGATCTATTGACCCCAAACCAGTGATGGGAATACGCGACGGGCCGTTTTGTGACAGACGTCCCGTCGTGAGGTCGCAGCCGAACGCATCGCTACGAATTGATTTGAAAGGATTTAACGGTCGGTAGTACCGAGTTCAGGCATGGGGTGACGAAGGGTCAGCACCGCTGCCTAGCTTGTTGGTCAAGGGGGAGGGGCGAGGGCGGGAGCGTGCTGGCGTCGTTACCACCGCTGTTGCCATCGGCGGTGAGGCTGATGATGCCTCGCCCGCCTCTGGCTCGGGATAGAACTCCTCCAGCAGAGACGGCACCTCTTCATCCATCTCTTCGAACTGGCCGTTGCGCAGCAGCTCGCGGGCCGTGTGCTCCATCTGCTCGATATCAAGCCCTGCCTCATGATCACGTAGTGCCGCCTCCTTCGCTTGTCCGACAACCTCGGTCAGGGTCAGCTCATCGCGCAGGGTCAAGTCCACGTAGTAGACCGGTGTTCGATAGGACTGGGTGGTACTCTTGGCCCGCAGCCGTAGTGTCAGCGGCAGATAGCGGGTCAGGCCGCCACTCGCCGCCTCCAGGTACTTGAGCCGCGCCGCTAGAGTGCGCACCGAGTTGTAGCCGGTGGTGCGAAAGATAAAGCTGCCCAGCTCATCCCCCTGTCCCTCCACAAACAGGTTCAGTCGCCCATACAGCTTGCAGCCCTGCAGCCCACCATAGGCGCAGCGTTCCGGGCCGGGGCAGCCGACCTCCTCCATCCCCTGTGCGCCGACGCGTCTCGCGGCCTCCCCATTGCCGACACAAAGCGGTCGCCCACTCTGGCGGTCGAAGGCGCTGTACTCTGCTCTCAGGTTCAGGTCGCTGTCGTTGAACAGCACCCGTACTGGGATTGCACGGATCTTGGCGTGCTCATGTCCCTGAGCAAACTGTTGGTGTAAGGGATGGAGTAACCATCCCCCCTTTTGTTGTACCTGTGTGGTGAGGGTGAAGCTGTCGTCCTTCTCCGGCACCCATTTATCGTTTTTCTGCACCAGCTTGCCGATGCAGATCCGCCCGATCACGGGTGGGGTAATAGCCAGTCCTTTGATCATGATGTTTGCCTCTGGGATTGAATGGTGAAGCGGCGAATGCCGGGCACCGGTTTGACGTAATGGCTGAGCAGATCGGGGTGATCCTGCCCAAGCCGCTCCAGATCCGGTGCCAACCTATCTTTGCTGCGTTTCCAGGTGATCTTGCCGTTCGCGAACAGCCCGGCGGTGGCTTCACCCAGGGTGGCTTGCAGTCGCTGCTTGATCAGGGATTCCTGTTGCTCGACCACTTCCTTTTGTTCCCGCAGTTGCAGCAGTTGCCCAAACAACTGGTTGGAGTCGGAGAGATCGACCGTCTGGCCGTCGTCGCGGGGGAACAGCCAGCCCAGTGCGGCGGCGGCATCGCTGGAGCCGTCGGGCTCGGGTTGCCAGTCTTGCCGCACCTGTTGCCAGAAGTGCGCTTCCCGCCGGATGAGATCGCCGATCTTCTCCTCGTCGCGCTCGATGCGGTAGATCCGAAAATCCTGACCGCCGATGAGCACCGCCACCTCGGCCCAGGCATGGCCGGTGACGGCGAGTTGGTGCAGTACCTGACACTGGTAAGCCACCGGCACGCCCTCCTCCCACTGGGGGGCGCTGTGATAGCTGGCGGTCTTGATCTCCAGAATGCCGGGACCATCAGGGTGACCCACCACCTCGCGGTCGAGGTTGGCGAGCATGAAGGTGTGCTCGGGATGCTGGAGTACCGCATTGACCCGGCGCACCTTGTAGCCGGTGCGCTTGGCGTAGACCTGTGCCAATACCGGCTCCAGCTCGACACCCCACAGCACCGCCTCTTTTTGGGAGATATCCTCCGGCGCCTTGCGGGCGGTTTTCTCCAGCCACAACGTCAACGGGCACTTGTAGGGGGAGAGGCCGACGGCCACGGCGGCATCGGAGGAGCCGATGCCCTGCTGGCGGATGTCCAGCCACTGCTCGCGGGTCAGTTCAGTGGTAGAGGCCAGCCGAATGGCTTGGCCGTATCTGGCTTTTGCTTTCATAGAGGCTCCTTGTTGACGGCATAAATCCCCGCCCGGCCTAATGGCCGGGTCGGGGTGGTATGTCTGGATATAAATAGGGCGGTGAGCTATTGCAGCAGGGTGAGCGCTTGATTGAGGGCTCGGGACTTGAGTTGGGATCCTTGGCCGAACCAGGCAGAATCGAGGCGATAATCCTGACTACGGGCACGGCGATGGTGATCCACGTATTCGGTGACCGCATTGACCAGTCCCCAGGCGGAATTGCGGGAACTGGCGAGATCCGAGCCCATGCCCGCGCCTTGATAGAGTTCGTGGAGCTGTTGGACGGGTCGGGTAAGGATGATCTGGTTATCGGCGTCCAGCGGTTGGGCCAGCAGATCGCTAAAGAAGCGCAATGCTTCTTCTGGCGCGACAGGACGCTGCGCCAAGGCCTTGGTCTGGGCGGCAAACTCATCCCAGTGAGAAAGCCCTAGCCCCAGCGCCTCTTTCACCGCAGCAGCATCGAACTGAGTGGAATGGGGGACCTTGATAGCGCCGGTGCTATCCCGCAGCGCTATTTGCAGAGTGTTGTTGCAGACCACCCGCAGGGAGGTGAACTGTGCAGTGGTGCAGAGGGTGCCATCGCAGCTGGTGGCCAGCAGTAGGTAGGATTTGACCACATCCCCGCCCTTGAGACGCATGTCCTGACCTGTTTTGGCCAAGGCCCACAGCTTGCGGCCGCCCTTGAGTGAACCGGCGGTCTCCAGCTCGAAGCCGCCTGCCTCGACCAAATCCTGATAGAAATGCAGCACCTCGTGCGGCTGTACCACCTTGTAGCGCGGGGAGACCACCGAGAGCGGTTCGAGCGTATCGGAGCGGTAGAGCACCTTGCTGTCGGTATAGGGCCTGATATGCAGCGCATTGGAGGCGACGTTGAACATCACCTCGCTCTGCTCTATGGTCCAAGCCATCCCGGCAGCTTGCAGCCAGATATCCAGAGATTGTTGTGGGGGCAAGATATTGCCGAGGCCGTGCCAGGGTGTTTGGCCGGTGTAGACCATGGTGTTGATCAGATGAGCCATAGAAAAATCTCCAATAAAAAAGGGACTGCTCTGTGCAGTCCCTTGGGTAGGTTCATGGAAATAACATATATCTGTAAAATAATGTAATGAGACGTATTCAGTACTTGAAACAAGGGGAAGTGTATTTTGGACGTAGCCGGATCAGAAAGTGAAGGACAGGAGGGTAATGAAGAACAAAAGCGGGGTATGGGGAGGGGTATAGAGCTAAAAAGCACAAAGGGTTAGCGTCTGAACGAAGCTAACCCTTTGTTTTACCTGGTGCCGGAAACAGGAGTCGAACCTGCGACCTTCGCATTACGAATTCCATTCCGTCACATTTCAGGTTGTTTCATGGTGGCCCTGATAAATTGCCTGAGCCCCACGCCCAGCCTGAGTTTTACCCTCATCTAGCTGCCATTAAGGTTTCATGAGCTATCGTCGCTATCTCATCGTTGCCGGTGGCCCCTGCGGTGGCCCTGTAACGACGCACACCAAACAGCGAGATAGTCCTGATGCCCGACTTCCATGCTTTCGATAATGCCATCCTTGCCCGAGTGACCAGCACCATTCGCAAGGTTGCCATCATCCCCTTGATCACCCTGCTGGCGCTCCCCACCAGCCCGGTGATCGCCGCCACCGCAGACGCCTATGAGCAGGCCACCCGCTATTCAGCGTGGGCGTCCATCTGCATCAAGATTCAGCCCCAGTACGAAAGCCAATGGGTAGCTCGGGCAATCGAGCTGGGCGAAGCATCAGACCGCCTTGGTATTGCTGCTGGCAAGAGTCGGGAGACCCTTGATGACGATTACAGGCTTATCCGCTCATGGGCCAGTGGTTTTATGACCGGGGTGGAGAATGGAATGGGTGGCGAGTCCGGCTTCTGTGACTGGATGGCCCGCACGTGGAGCAAGGACACCGGCTGGATCGTCGCCAAGTCCAAGGCGGCGAAGTGATGACAACCAGCATCGAGAAGGCCGTGCCGCTCGATAGCCACAAGGAGATAGAGGCCGCCTCCATCCGTGAAGGCAAGACCATCGACAAGTACCCGGTGAAGTCCAAGCATGGTGCCGGGCTCTGGCTGGAGATCAAGAAGGACGGCGCCAAGCGTTTCCGCTACCGCTACCGGTTGGGGGACAAACGTCCTGATCTGGATCTCGGCTACTTCCCCAGCACCAGCTTGGCCACCGCGAGGAAGAAGCACGGCGAAGCGGTCGCCATGGTGAAGGATGGCATCGACCCCAAAGCCACCTTGAACGCCGCCAAGGTGAAGAACATCGCTATGCCCACTCTGGCCGAGCTGTTTGCCGAGTGGCTGGCGATGAAGGCAAAGACCAAGACCAAGCGCGGAGCCCCGATCTCGGCCCGTACCTTGCTCGACTATCAGCGAGTGTTCGACGGCCACTTGGGTAAGAAGCTCGGCAAGGTTCGGGTCTGTGACCTGTCCCGGTCGGTGATCTTCTCATTCTTGGAAAACACAGGTGCACAGGAGGCGACCCGCAAATCGCTTGTCCTGCTGAACCAGATCTTGGATCGCGCCGTGGACTTGGAGCACATCGAGCTGAACCCTGCCCGCACCATCAAACCCGCCGCAGTTGGTGGCACTATGGGTCAGCCCCGTGAGCGTCATTTGCTGGTGGACGAGCTGGCCATGCTGTGGCGCATCCTGGGGGATGCTGAGGCCAGCGCAACATCCCTGGCCGTGGCCGACTGCCTGCGCTTGATCATGCTAACCGGCGTCCGACGCGCTGAGGCTGCCGGGATGCGATTCGACCAGATCGAGGGCGACCGCTGGACTATCCCGGTAACAAAGAATGGGCGAGCTCATGTCGTGACCCTGCACCCCCTTGCCATGGATATCCTGGTGCGTCAGCGCAAGCTGTCTGCCGGTGCCTGGGTGTTCGCCTCCACCAGCAACCCCATGGTGGCTGTCACCGCCGACGCCGTGACCAAAGCCCTGGATCGCATCCGAGTAAAGCACCTCGCCGAGCTTGAGCCGTTCCATGTCCATGATCTGCGCCGTAGTGTGGCAACCGGATGTGGTGAGTACCTGGACGCGCCCGAGCGTCTGATCGAGAAGCTGCTCAACCACCAGGTGCAAGATCGCCTGGTGCGCACCTATCAGGCAGGCGAGCAGGCCGAGAAGCTGCGGCGCCTGTGGCTAGACTGGGGGGATTGGATGGCTGCTAACGTGGCTCAGGAGCCCAAGGCCGCCGCCGTGGCGGATAACGTGGTTAGAGTGAAGTTTGGGGGCCGAGTATGAGCAGCATGATGCCGGAACCGTGGAGTATTGACGACCTGTCCGACGAAGAATACGCAGCCTGGGAAACCGAGCAGGAAGCGATGTGGCTGGAGGCCCCTGATCGCGAGTTCTGGGAGGAGATGTGGGACATGGTTGCTGACGATCTGGTGATCCCCAACTGGGACGAGGAGGCATACAGAGATCGGCTTGCCGCGGCTATCTGGCGTTATGAGCGCGGCAGACAACTCACCCATGGCGATCTGTCCGCGCTGGTGCAGGCTGGTAAAGCTGACCTTGCCGGGAAGGCTACCCCGCGACCCAAGGGGCGGCCAGTTGCTCGGATGTCCGTTCGCCAACGTCGCAAGCGGGAGCTGATGGCGGCCTATCTGCGAGACCAAGGGCTCGCGCTGGAGGTTGTGGCGGTCAAGCTGGGGACCGGAATTGAGGCAAGGGACGTCCCCGAGCTGGTGGCTCGCGTGAAGGGCTTCACTTTTACGTTTATGGCGCCCCCCGGCCTGGACGCCGAGCTGATGGCCGAAATCCTGGCCGAGCACAAGACCCGATAAAATCCCATATTTAACCCCCTAACGCCCCATCCTCTTACCTCTCAATAATGTATGCAACCGAACGCAACATTATTAAGAGGCTCTGCAATGACTACCGAAAACAAGTCCCCCCTTCTGACCGACATTGAGGCCGCCGCCCTGTTCGGCGTGTCCCGGCCGACTCTGTGGCGATGGCGCAAGGACGTTCCTAACTTTCCTTCTCCCGTGCGTATTGGCCCCCGTGCTGTCCGTTACCGCCGCGCCGACATTGAGGCATTTATCGCCGCCGCCGCGAGCGCCTAAGACCCAGCACCGAATCCGTAATGCGAACGACTGACCGGGGCCTGATAAGCCACCAGTCAGCAAGATCAAAGGCTTGGCCATGAGCTGAGCAACAAGAACAACGCCGACCGACAAAAGGGCCACCACCAGGGCCACCAACCGGGAAGCACTCAACAATAAAGTGAGCCCCAAATGAACAAAGACCGTATCCACCCGGAAGCCGCCGCTTTTCCTGAAATTGACCAGATCACCGCTGGCCCGCACGGCAAGGCCACTACCACCAGCCTCAAGATCGCCGAGGTATTCGGCAAGCGGCATGACAACGTGCTGAGAGCCATAGATAAGCTAGAGGCCTCAAACGAGTCTAAGGCCCTCAATTTTGAGGGCTACTCCTACCGGGGTGCCAACGGCAAGATGCAACGGGCTTACCAGGTAACAAAGGACGGGCTGGTTATGCTGGCCGGTCGCCTGGGAGGCAAGCAGGCCGCCACGCTGGTTGAACGCTACATCGGCGCCTTTAACCAGATGGCGCTCTATATCGCCACCCTGCCCAGCCTCAAGGTAATGATGGATGAACACACCAAGCAGGAGCGGGCCAGCGTGGCAGATGGCAGCGATGCCGGGCGTCGTCTGGCAGCCCGC
Organism: Aeromonas sp. DSM 116730; assembly: GCF_046581335.1. Lineage (NCBI taxonomy): Bacteria > Pseudomonadati > Pseudomonadota > Gammaproteobacteria > Aeromonadales > Aeromonadaceae > Aeromonas > Aeromonas sp. DSM 116730. Next base: position 1,542,975 of record NZ_CP144265.1, read on the forward strand.
AAGAAGGCCAAGCGCGACCTGGTAAAGCAGGAGAAGGTGATTGCCGGGGCTGCCCAAATGGTGTTTGAGGGCATGGGGTTTGACGCCCCCAAGGTTCGCGCCCTGATCGCCACCAGCGAGAAGGGGGGCGCATGAGTCGAGCCCGCAACATCAAGCCTGCCTTCTTTGCCAATGAGGAGTTGGGGGAGTGCTCCCCCTTGGCCCGCCTGCTGTTCATCGGCTTGTGGACGGAGGCCGATTACAAGGGGGATCTGGAGTGGCGTCCGAAGCGTCTCAAGGCCCAACTGCTCCCCTATGACTTGTGCGATGTGGAAGCCCTGACCGCTGAACTGGTATCGGCGGGGGTGGTGAGGAGGTACACGACAGGGGGGCGGGAGTGCCTTGCCGTCTGCAACTTCATCAAGCACCAGAACCCGCACAAAAACGAGAGGGAGAAAGGCAGCGATATTCCGGCCTGGGATGGGGCCTTGCAACTTGTTGATTCGCAAGCCCCCACGATTAATCGCGATAAATCTGGAGTAATCGAGAGTAATCGCGAGGAGAACGGAACCGCTCCTGCTGATTCCCTCTTCCTGAATCCTGATTCCAGAACCCTGATACCTGAACCCCTCTACCAGGAAAAGAGCTATTTGCCATCTGGCGATGGCGCGGGCGATCAGCAAATTAGTCTGCTTGATATGGACAGCGACAAGGGCCAGGGCGCCGGGCAGAAGAAGAACGCAATCCCCTGCCAAGCCATCATCGACCTGTTCAACGAGAAACGCGGCAACCTGCCCAAGGTAATGAAGATGACCACGACCCGGCAGAACGCCATCAAGCGCCGGTGGGCTGACAAGGAGCTGGAGCTGAACACCCTGGAAGCCTGGGCTGCTTTCTTCTACAAAGTGAACGCCAGTGCATTCCTGCAAGGCTGGAAGGGATGTGGCCTGGATTGGCTGCTGGAGCCCAAGAACATGATCAAGGTGATGGAGGGGAATTACTCCACCGCCACCAGCGCCCCGGCCAAGAAGCTGCCGACGCAAACCAACTACGCAAACACTGAATACCAATCTGGAGAGCTGTAATGAGCAAACTTGTTTTCATGACCAACGAGCAGATCAAGGCCCTGGAATCCGGTGAGGGTATCAAGCCTGAGAGCTGCAGCGTAACAGTGCTGGTGGCAGAGGGTAGCCATCCCCGTGAGGTGGTCTGTCAGACCCATGGCCCGTACCTGACCCGCATCCAGAGGATAGACCCCCTGATGGGCCGCTTCCGCTACCGTGACCAGAACACCAGGGGCATGGTCGAGGAGGTGGATTGCTGCGAAGCCTGCGCAGATGCGGCCCGCCAGAACGCCAGCAAGCTGGATCGTGATCACCGCGATGAGGTGCAGCGCCAACGTGCTGGGCGCAACTGGCTGACCCGTTGCCAACATGCCGGAATCTCCGAGCGGGAGCTGGGCTGGACTCTGGGCGGGCTGGTGGCCCGTTCCCCTGAGCAGCAAAAGGCCATTGACCAAGGGCAGACCATCATCAAGGCCATCAAGGAGGGCACCCCGGCGCCGTCCCTGGTGATGCTGGGCAAGCCCGGAACCGGTAAGAGTCTGATTGCATCGGCCACCATGGCGACCGCCCTGGCCCTGGAGGGCGAGAAGTACAACCGCCCGACCGCTGGCTATACCACAGCGTCTGGCATGTTCCGCCAGATCCGTGCCACCTGGGATCGTAAGTCCGAGAAGTCCGAGGGGCAGGTGCTCGACTATCTCACCAGCCTGGATCTGCTGGTCATTGATGAAATGGGGGTGCAAGCAGGCAGCGAAAACGAGATGCAACTCATGTTTGAGGTGCTGGATGGACGGCACCGCAACGTGAAGCCGACCGTCTTTCTGTCGAACCTGCCCTTTGAGGAGCTGAAATTCTACCTGGGCGAGCGCGTAATGAGCCGCTTGCGCCAGGATGGCGGCAAAGTGATTGCATTCAATGGAGATGACCAGCGCAGCACGGCGAAAGCGGCGGCATGCGAAGGGAACGCCGCATAGGAGCTATTCCGAAGAGGGGGCGAACTCAATCCCACAGGGCGGCCCCCTCCAGATGTAGACAAAAGTTAACATTCAGCCCATTTTTTTGATGTTTTCCGCCCAGAACCCCGCACCGCGCCTTATCCCGCCTGACTTGTGCCCCAGAATCTACCCGCTCAGAACTGAATTATTTACGGTCAAAAGGTGCTCATGTTGTTGCGTTTTCCGCATCAATTTATCATTATATATTTCATATACTGAAACGATAAGGGTTTTCGATGAAAGGTATGCTGAATGCCGAGCAGCTCGCCGAGCGGTGCGGGGTATCCCGTCCGACTCTTCGTCGCTGGCTGGCAGATGGAAAGCTCCCGCCTCCACACGCGGTACTGGGTCAAACAAAGCTGTGGAACGAACGTTGGCTGACCCGCTGGTTAAGCAGCCAGCAGAGCAACGTTAGGGCAGCCCGAGAGCGTGCAGAACTGGCAGCCAAGAAGGCCAAACTCGAACAAGAGCAGCCTTTCGTGGCGGCGGCGATAAGGAAGTGCCGATAACTCGCAAGCAGGTAGTCGCACTGAACAAGGACACCATCAAGCTGGGCCGACTGGCATCGCTGGTAAGCGTAACAAGCCATTTCAGATAACAGCGTCAATGGGAATCTTTTGAGTTTCAATGGTCATTCGAGAGAGGGGATCGTTGCGAGGTGGGGAACATCCGAACCGTAGGCCGTCCATAGGCAATCTGTTCGGACTGTGGGCGGGGACGTTATCCACGGAGCACCTTTCATTCCTCCGTCGTTTGAGCGGTTAGCCACCTATCCAACCTAGCCAATGAATAATCAGTCCTAAAACTCCTAAACCTATTATCGCAAGGGCAAGCGGTATACAGCTGATCACCAATCTGAAAACTATTGAGAAGGTAAGTACGACCACGGTGGTTACATAACGCAAGATCACCTTGAGTGCTTTTCCAATTTTTATGCCGACTAGCTTTAAGACGGCGATGACTACAGTAACCTTTTCTTTAGTAGGTTTTTCTATGAAGGGCTGGCATTCGCCGTACTCACTCTCCCACTCTGAGCTCCAAATAGTGCGCTCCCTCATCCATTCCACTAGATTCCCGTTTAACACCAACGCTGCCGAATAACCGAACAGAAATGCACCTATGTTGATTGCGTAATACAGGATTTCTGAACTGTGAAAAAAAGGATTGAAACTATCGGCAATCGCACAGGACAAAATAGGAATCCATAACAGCACGATCATGCCGTACTTCTCATAGGCAAGCGTTGTGGCGTAACTGAAGCGCATCACCCATCTCCTATCAGTACCAGTGCAGATCTCACATCAACCTCCATTTCGATGCTTCAGACATAACGCCAAAGTTAACCGATAACGCTCGGCAAGTGGGTGAGCAGGCTCATATTCTGGGGGTACGCCAAGACGCCTTGAGCCCCCAAATAGCGCATCTGCATGGGGTGTAAGGGGTCAGAGGTTCGCTGCTTCCTGCTGGCGGTGTGGATAGCTTGCAAGAGCTCACCAGCTTGCTCCGGTGTCACCATCACGGAACGCCCCCCATATTGCTAGCATCCCCGTCGCTTGAGCGAATCTTGGCGAGCTGGGAAATTGTGTCGTCTATGAGTTGCCAAGCATTTCAGCTTAACCGATTGCGGGGGCCGTTATGCAGAAGGTTTGCCGCCGTTTATTGCGCTTCTACGTGAAAAGATAGCAAGTTGTCGGGGCCTAGTGCCCCTTTTTCCAAGGAGCATTGCCTATGTTCGCCGCTGCTGTCCCGTTCCCTGTATCGCCTGCCCTGGTGGCTGGTCGTCCTGCTTCCCTGGCTGCTGCTACCCGCGCCTCCCTTGTTGAATCGTCGTTCCTGGCTCACCTGGGGGCGAGTTGGCAGCCTGAACCCCACAGCGCCCCCAGGATTGCCCCGGAGCCTACCCGGCTAGTTGGTGGTGTGCTGGCCGTGGAGAGGCCGGAGAGGGCCAACGGCGCAGCCTGTGTAGACGCCCGTGAGCTTCATCTACTGGCGGCCCCGGATATAACCCTGCCCGTATTCCTGGATATGTATCTGCCATTGGCCGGGGTGGAGCCTGCCACGCCCTGGCTCGATCTGACCGATTCCGGTGACCGGGTAACAATCGCCAAGGGTGGGGCCGTCTGGCTGACACTGCGGGAGCTGGAACGGGTATTGCCTCTGGTGCGAGGGTATGAGGCTAGGCGGTTGCGGTTGCGGCTGAGGATGAAGCGGGCGGGATAGCGACCGCTGTAATAATGCCCAGGTAACACCGCAAACAAATCTAGCACCGCATCCCCGGTGGCCCCAGTGGTGGCCCTGTGAGCCAAAAAGCACAAATGGTTAGCTTCGTCATGAAGCTAACCATTTGTTTTATATGGTGCCGGTAAGAGGAGTCGAACCCCCGACCAACGCATTACGAATGCGCTGCTCTACCAACTGAGCTACACCGGCTTGTCCCTAGATTCCCGAAAATGTGCTGGCAAGTCAATGAGCCAGGACTGCTTTTATGAGCCTGCTCATGGAGTTACGGGTACACCTCAGAGATCGACGAATTCCGGGATATGGGCGCGGCCACGGCTCTCGAGAAACGCGAGCAGGGCACGGGGGGAGCGCGCCAGGATCCGCTCCTCGGGGAAGCCAGCCTCTGTCACCAGCCGGTGGCAGTGGTCAAAATTCCCCAGGCTGAAGGCCACGTGGGAGTCTGAGCCGAAGGTGAGGTAAGCACCCAGATCCCTCGCCGCCTCGACGATGGCGCGGCAGTTGCCTTCACTGCCCGGACGGGAGTGACTGAAGGAGGAGTTATTGATCTCCAGCGCCACCCTGTATTCGGCGGCAGCCCTGACCACGGCCTGGATGTCGATGGGGAAAGCGGGGTTGCCGGGGTGGCTTATCATGTCGACCCGGCCGCTTCGGATGGCGTTGATCATGGCCTGGGTATGGGTCGCCTGATCGCAGGGGGGGAACACGGGCTCATGAAAGCCGGCCATGATCATGTCGAGGCGCGACTCGTAGCGTTCGGGGAAGTCTATTTCGCCGTCTATGTTCTTGATGTTGGCCTCGATGCCGCGCAGTATGCCGACCCCGTCCACCACCCGTGGCAGGACGTGCAGATTGACGAAATGCCAGAAGTGGGGCGCATCGGCCATGTCGGGACCGTGATCCGTGGTGGCAAAGAGCTTGATCCCCTTGGCCTTGGCAATGGGCAGGTAATCGTGGATGGTGCTGTAGGCGTGGGTGCTGGCGACGGTGTGCGTGTGGGTATCGACCTGGTACTTCATCTTTTCTCCCCTCTGGCATGAGGCGCCAGCATAGCAAGATTGGCGGAGTCGGGCCATGCGGCGGCCTGCCATACTTTGTCACAAATTACGCCAGGACTGACAAAGTCTGACCATCTTTGTCTGCGAGCATAGCCCCATCGATGCAAGCCTGAACTCTCATCGATGAGTCGAAACTGGATGATTCGACTCACTTTTCCCCACCGTCGCCCCTGCGACGGTTTTTTTTCGCCCGCAATTTTTGCCGCCATCCGGATAAAAAAATGCCCAACTAGCATGGCGCAAGTTGGGCGAGACTTAATGTTTAATTGCAGTGGCATAGATATAGAGTCCTGCCTGGCCGCTAAGTTCCCATCTTGTTCCCGCTTTTTTTGGTTGAAAACATTTCGCCAACACCCGTTCACATTCTCTTGACATGACTGGGCGTGAAACGTACTTTTTAAACATTCGTTTAAGTGAGGTGTCCAGTGAGTAAAATCGATACCAAAAACCGTATTCTCGATGCCGCCGAGGTGCTGTTTGCCGAGCGGGGATTCGCCGATACCTCGTTGCGTCTGATCACCAGCGAGGCCGATGTGAACCTGGCCTCGGTCAACTATCACTTCGGCTCCAAAAAGGAGCTGATCCAGGCGGTGCTCGATCGCTACCTGAGTATCTTCATGCCTGAGCTGGATGCTCGTCTGCAGACCTTGATGGCGCAGGAGCAGCTGACCCTGCTGCAGGTGTTCGAAAGTTTCGTCGACCCCCTGATGAAGCTGGTGGCGGTGCGGGCCAACGGCCCTGCGCTCTTCATGCAGTTGCTGGGGCGCGGCTACATCGACAGCCAGGGCCACCTGCGTCGCTTCATCACCACCCACTACGGGGCGACCCTGCACGGGATCACCCAGGCGATTTCCAAGGCCAACCCGGCCCTGTCGCCGGCGGATCTCTTCTGGCGCCTGCACTTCACCCTGGGCACAGTGGTGTTCACCATGGCTTCCGCCGATGCCCTGCGTGACATCGCCCAGGCCGATTTTGGCCAGCAGCTCGATGTGGAAGGGCTGGTGCGCAACGTTATTCCTTATCTGGCGTCCGGTGTCGGGGCGCCCGTGGAGTCGACCAGGCTCTCCCTGGCCGTGTAACACCTAACAATAATCAACGGAAACAGTGAAATAGAAGGAACTTCGGTATGATCACATTGCTTGTCCTGCTGGTGCTGGCGATAGCCGTGGTGCTCGGCGTGCCCGCCATCCGTAAAAAGGTGGTAACCCGTCCTGTGTTCGGCATCTTCAAGAAGATACTGCCGCCCTTGTCGGCCACCGAGCGGGAGGCCATGGAAGCCGGCTCCGTCTGGTGGGATGGCGAGCTGTTTCGCGGCAACCCGGACTGGAAGAAACTGCACGGTTACGGCAAGGCCGAACTGAGCGCCGAGGAGCAGGCCTTCATCGACAATCAGGTCGAGACCCTGCTCGCCATGGTGGACGACTTCAAGATCGTCAACGAAACCAAAGACCTGCCAGAGCCGGTCTGGGACTATCTGAAGAAGGAAGGCTTCTTCTCCCTGATCATCCCGAAATCCTACGGCGGCCGCGAATTCTCTGCGATTGCCAACTCCACCATAGTCACCCGCATTGCCACCAAGAGCCTGAGCGTGGCGGTCACCGTCATGGTGCCGAACTCCCTTGGCCCGGGCGAGCTGCTGATGCACTACGGTACCCAGGCCCAGAAGGACTTCTGGCTGCCGGGGCTGGCCAACGGCAAGGAAGTGCCCTGCTTCGCCCTGACCGGGCCGGAAGCGGGCTCGGACGCGGGCGCCATCCCGGACAAGGGGATCGTCTGCAAGGGCATGTACAAGGGTGAAGAGGTGCTGGGCATTCGCCTGAACTGGAACAAGCGCTATATCACCCTGGCGCCCCGCGCCACCGTGCTGGGGCTGGCGTTCAAGCTCTATGACCCGGAGAAACTGCTGGGTGACAAGGAAGAGCTCGGCATCACCTGCGCCCTCATCCCCACCAGCCACCCGGGCGTGCGGGTTGGTGATCGCCACTACCCCATGGGGCTGGCGTTCCTGAACGGCCCGACCTTCGGCAAGGATGTGTTCATTCCGCTCGACTGGATCATCGGCGGCCCGGATTACGCTGGCCGTGGCTGGCGCATGCTGGTCGAATGCCTCTCCGCCGGTCGCGGCATCTCGCTGCCTGCCCTCGGCACCGCCTGCGGTCACATGGCGAGCCGTACCGTGGGGGCCTACTCCTACGTGCGCAAGCAGTTCGGCATGTCCATCGGCAAGTTTGAAGGGGTGCAGGAAGCGCTGGCCCGCATCGGCGGCCTCACCTATCAGCTGGAAGGGGCCCGTCGCATGACCGCAGGTTCGCTGGACTTGGGTCAGGCGCCTGCCATTGTCACCGCAATTTCCAAGTACCACATGACCGAAATGGCGCGCCAGATCATGGATGACTCCATGGACATCCACGCCGGTCGCGCCATTCAGCTCGGCCCGAAAAACTACACCGGCTACGCCTATATGGGCATTCCGGTCGCCATCACGGTGGAAGGGGCCAACATACTGACCCGCAACCTGATGATCTTCGGGCAGGGGGCCACCCGTTGCCATCCTTATGTGTTTGCCGAGCTGGAAGCCGCCGCCGACACCGACGTGGAGCGCGGCCTCGAGAAGTTCGATGCCCTGCTGATGAAGCACGTGGCGTTCGGCGCCGGCAACTTCTTCGGCGCCCTGTTCCAGGGGCTGACCCTGGGTCAGTTCAACAATGCCCCTGTGGCTGGCGAAACCGCCCGCTACTACAAGCAGCTCTCTCGCATGAGTAAAGGGCTGGCCCTGTGCGCCGACGTCTCCATGCTGATGCTGGGTGGCGATCTCAAGCGCAAGGAGATGATCTCCGCCCGTCTTGGCGACGTGCTGAGCCACCTCTACCTGGCCTCCGCCACCCTCAAGCACTACGAGGATCAGGGCCGCATGGTCTCGGATCTGCCGTTCGTGCAGTACGCGGTGGAGCGCAACCTCTATCTCATCGGCAAGGCGTTCGAGGGCTTCTTCCAGAACTTCCCGAACAAGGTGGTGGGGGCCGTGCTCAAACGCGTGGTCTTCCCGTTCGGCGTGGGCTACAAGATGCCGGCAGACGAGCGTTGCCACGCCATCTGTCTGGCCATGATGACCCCGGGCGAGTTCCGCGACCGTCTGACCGCGCTCTGCTACGTGGGCAAGGATGACGCTGATCCGGTCGGTCTGATGGAGCGCGCCTTCCAGGCCATGGTGGCGGTGCAACCCATCGAGAAGAAGCTGGTGCAGGCCCAGAAAGAGGGCAAGTTGCCCCGCAAGATGGCCCTGCCGGAGCTGGTGGCCGCGGCCCTGTCCCAGTCCATCCTCGGCAAGGAGGAGGCGGACAAGCTGCTGGCCGCCGATGCCCTGCGCTACGAGGCGATCCAGGTGGACAACTTCGCCCCCGGCGAGCTGGAAGGGTTGTCTCAACCGAACCCGGTTGTGCACGCCGCCTGACCCCGAGAGTGAACCGACAACCGGCCCATGTGGCCGGTTTTTTTGTTTGTTAACCAGGCATTTACAACCTCGATTAATTCCAGTTAAATGCAATGGCCCCCACCCTTGGGGCAGGAAGCAAGGCCAGCGGAATGGCCGATAACAACAACTCAGGAAGAGTGAATGAACCTCGCCAAAACGGCGATCGAACGCCCCATCTGGGTGGCGGTCTCGGTCGTGCTTATTTTTTTGCTGGGCCTGCTCAGCATCCGGGGACTGCCTGTCCAGCTGTTTCCCGACATCGATCGTCCTCACCTCAACATCTCGGTGGACTGGCGCTCGGCCTCGCCCCAGGAGATGGAGTCGGAAATCACCGACCCCATAGAGCAGGAGATGCAGGGGGTACAGGGGCTGAAAAACCTCACCAGCAACAGCTATCCCGGCTTTACCGAAATCGACATGGAGTTTGCCCTCGGCACCGACATGCAGCGGGCCCAGCTCGACGTCATCTCGCGCCTGAACCGGGTCTCCGGCCTGCCGGACAAGATCGGCGGCCCCTACGTCAACAACTACAGCAGCAACGACACCCTCACCTTCTTCTTCATCCAGCAATTGCCGGGTGCCAAGGGGGCGATCGACGATCATCAGGCGCTGATCGAGGCGAGGGTCAAGCCTGAGCTTGAGCGCATCCCCGGGGTGTCGACCGTGGAGGTGGAGGGGATCAACGAGCGTCAAATCCAGATCCGCTTCGACCCCTATCGTGCCGCCGAACTGGGGGTGGAGATACCCGTGCTCGCCAGCCGGGCAACCACTGGCTGGGACGTGTCGGCCGGCACCCTCGATATAGGCCGCTGGGAGTACAAGCTGCGCTTCGCCGGTCGCTACGATGTCGAGACGCTGGGGGACAAGGTGGTGGACTGGCGCGATGGTCTGCCCATCTACCTGCGGGATGTGGCCGAGGTGCGGCTGGCCCGGGAGGAGAACCCTGTGCTGCGCATCCAGAACGGCAACACCGCCATAGCGGCGCAGATCTTCAAGGAGAGCGGGGCCAATGCCCTGGCGGCGCTGGAGGGGATCAAGCTCAGGGTGGAGGAGCTCAACCGCGAGGTGCTGGAGCCGGTCGGTCTGCACATGGAGCAGTCGTTCGACGCCTCCCTCTACATCAACCGGGCGGTGGGCATGGTGACCGCCAACCTGGGGCTGGGGGTGCTGCTCTCCTGCGCCATCCTCTGGGTCTTCCTGCGCCAGCTCAAGGCGACCCTGATGATAGCTGTCGCCATCCCCATAAGCATCATGCTCACCTTCTGCCTGCTCAAGGTGATGGGCAGGACGTTGAACATCATCTCCCTGGCGGGGATCGCCTTCGCCGTCGGCATGGTGCTGGATGCCGCCATAGTGGTGCTGGAGAGCATCTACCGGCGCCATGAGCGGGGGGATCTGAGCAAGGCCGAGGCGGCGTTGGAAGGCACCAGCCGGGTGTGGACCGCCCTGGTGGCCTCCACCCTCACCACTGTCGCCATCTTCCTGCCGGTGCTCTTGCTCAACGATGTGGAGGGGCAGCTGTTTGCGGATCTGGCGCTCACCATCGCCTGTGCCGTCACCGTCTCCATGGTGGTGGCGGTCACAGTGCTGCCTGCCGTGGCGGCGCGCTGGATGGGGCGCGAGCGGCTGGTCGATCCCTATGACGGGCTCTGGCGGCGCACTACCCGCCATGTTATCCGCTGGACCGGCACTGCCCCCCGGCGCTGGACCCTCATCGTCCTGATGATGAGCGGGCCCGTGCTGGCCAGCTGGCTGCTGCTGCCCAAGATGAACTACCTGCCGGACGTGAAGCGGGATGCCATCGATGTGTGGATGAGCTTCACCCCCGGGGTCAACCTCAAGGCCCAGCGGGAGGAGGTGATAGATACCCTGATCGCCCGCCTCGATCCCTACATGAAGGGGGAGCAGGAGCCGGCCCTCAAGAACTACTACATATTGCGCTACCCGGGCGGCGCCCAGATCGGGGTGCGCCCCAGGGACGAGACCCGGATCAAGGCGCTGGAGCAGCTCCTGATGAAACAGCTGCTGGTGGGCATACCCGATACCCGGGTCTTCGGCGGCCAGGGCTCCTTGTTTGGCGGCTTCGACAGCGAGAACGGCATCTCGTTGCTGATCCAGGGGGGCGAGCTGCCGGCGCTCTATCAGGCGGCCAGAGAGAGCATGGCCATGGTGCAGCACGACTTGCCGGGGGCCCAGATAAGGCCTGAGCCCGGGCTCGACTTCACCGCCCCCGAATTGCGGCTGGTGCCCCAAGACAGGCGTCTGGCCGAGGTGGGTTGGGATCGCAGCCCCTTGCCCGCCATCATCCAGACCTTCGGCGATGGCCTGCGGGTCGGCGAGTATTTCGACGGGGAGGAGCGGCTCGACATCCTGCTGATGGGCCAGGCCTCCGCCAACCCGGACGAGCTGAAGGCGGTGCCGCTCGCCACCCCGTCCGGGCGCATAGTCCCCCTCGGCGAGTTGCTGCGGGTGGAGCCTGGCCTCGGGCCTGAGAGTATCTTCCGGGCCGACGGGCGGCGCAGCATCAGCCTGCAGATCACCCCGCCTGAGGGGATGAGCATGGAGCAGGTGCTGGAGACCCTGCAGACCAAGAGCTTCGCCGCCATCCGGCCGCTGCTGCCAGTCGGGGGCGAGCTGCGGGTTGCCGGCAACGCCGACAGCCTGCAGCAGGCCCTGGACAACCTCGGCGGCATCTTCCTGTTCGCCGTGATGATACTGCTCATCTTGCTGTGGGGGGTCTTCGCCTCCCTCAAGGATGCCGTGCTGGTGCTGCTGACCCTGCCGCTCGCCACAGTGGGCGGCGTGCTGGCGTTGCACCTGAGTGGCCTGCTGGTGCCGCTGCCGATGGACCTGCTCACCATCATCGGCTTCGTGATCCTGCTGGGGCTGGTGGTCAACAACGCCATCCTGCTGGTGCACCAGACCCGCATGGCCGAGCGGGAAGGGATGAGCCGCCAGTCGGCGGTGGCCGATGCCCTGCAAAGCCGGATGAGGCCCATTGCCATGACCAGCCTCACCAGCATCTTCGGCATGCTGCCGCTGATGCTGAGCCCGAGCGAGGGCAGCGAAATCTACCGCGGGCTCGCCACCGTCATCGTTGGCGGCATGAGTTGCAGCACCCTGTTTACCCTGATCCTGTTACCCGCCTTCCTGCGGCTGGGTGAGCGGGTCGACGCGCCCCACGCCATCCGGCAGCGGGCCTGAGAAGGAGCCTATCGATGATGCAGATGTTCACAAGGATGATGATGACCCTGGCCCTGCTGGCAGCAGGGCCTGCCGGGGCAAAGGTGGTGACCCTGGCGGCCGTGACCCAGGGGGAGGCGGGGGCCAGCATCTGGGTCAGCGGCACTGTCGCGAGCCGCCAGCAGGCGGCGCTCAGCGCCGAGGTGAGTGGTCGGGTGGAGTGGATTGCCGAGTTCGGCAGCCGGGTGAAGGCGGGGGACGAGCTGCTGCGCCTGGACGCCGCCACCCTGCATCTATCCCTCGAGCAGTCCCGGGCCGTGCAGGGGAGGGAGGCGAGCAAGCTGCGCTATGCCCGCGCCGAGTTCCAGCGGCTCGAGCGGCTGCACCAGCAGAAGAGTGCCTCCCAGAGCCAGTACGACAAGGCGCGCTATGAGGTGGAGCAGGCCGAGCTGGCCGACCAGCTGGCCCGGGTACAGGTGCGCCAGATCGAGGCGCAGTTGCAAAGGACCCACATCTTCGCCCCCTTCGATGGCGTGGTGAACAACCACTTCATCCAGCCCGGCGAGCATGTGGATGCGGGCGAACAGGCGCTGGAGCTGGTCAACCCGGATCAGCCGGATATCCGCCTGCAGGCCCCCATTCTCTGGGCCCAGCAGCTGGCGCCGCAAACCCGACTGCGGGTAGAGGGGGAGCAGCTCAGCGGCCACGCCGTCTATTACCAGCGTGCGGCGAGCGCGGATCCCAAGTCGCGCCTCATCGAGCTGCGCCTCAGGCCAGAGCCGGGCCGCTTCATCATTGGCTCGCCGGTGCGGGTGGCGCTGCCGCTCGGGGAGCAGCAGACCATGTTGCTGCCGCGGGATGCCCTGGTGCTCGGCACCGACGGGAGCGTGGTCTATCAGGTGGAGCAGAGCGGCGAGGTGCTGACCGTGAACCGGGTGCCGGTGACTGTGCTGTTCGGGGACAACCGGCAGGTGGCGGTGAGCGGGGCCCTCAAGCAGGGGGACAGGGTGGTGGTACGCGGCGCCGGCAGCCTGCAGGATGGGGACAAGGTGGAGCTATTTCGTGGCTGAACCTGGTCTGGCGCCATAAAAAACGGCTCCCGCGGGAGCCGTTCTTGTCGATGTCCAAGCGAGGGATTACTCGACCATCATCACCTTGCAGGTGTTGGTACTGCCCACGGTTTCCATCTTGTCGCCGTGGGTCAGCAGCACCATGTCGCCGCTCTGGACCAGGCCCTTGGCCTTGAGCACGTCCAGCGCCTCGCGGCACACCTCGTAGACCGGCTTGCTCTCGTCGCCGTCGAACAGCACAGGGGTGACACCGCGGTAGAGGTTGGTCCAGGCCAGGGTCTTGTTGTGGGGGGACATGGCGAAGATCGGCAGGCCGGAGCTGATGCGGGACATCAGCAGCGGTGTGGTGCCGGACTCGGTCAGTGCCACTATCGCCTTGACCCCTTCCAGGTGGTTGGCGGCATACATGGTGGACATGGCCACGGCCTCTTCCACCGAGGTGAAGGTGTAGCTCATGCGGTGGTTGGAGACGTTCAGGCTAGGGTGCTTCTCGGCGCCCACGCAGACGCTGGCCATGGAGGTGACCGTCTCTATGGGGAACTGGCCGGCGGCGGTCTCGGCGGAGAGCATCACAGCATCTGTGCCATCCAGCACGGCGTTGGCCACGTCCATTACCTCGGCGCGGGTCGGCAGCGGGGCGTTGATCATGGACTCCATCATCTGGGTCGCTGTGATGACCACGCGGTTCAGGCGACGGGAGTGACGAATGAGCTTCTTCTGCACGCCCACCAGCTCTGGGTCGCCGATCTCGACGCCGAGATCGCCACGGGCCACCATGACGGCATCGGAGCCGAGAATGATGTCTTCCATCGCCTCGTCGCTGGCGACGGTTTCGGCACGCTCGACCTTGGCCACTATCTTGGCGTTGGATCCGGCTTCGCGGGCCAGTTCGCGGGCGTAGCGCAGATCATCGCCGCTGCGGGGGAAGGAGACGGCCAGGTAATCCACGTTCATGCGGGCGGCGGTCTTGATGTCTTCCTTGTCCTTCTCGGTCAGGGCCGGTGCGGAGAGACCGCCCCCTTTCTTGTTGATGCCCTTGTTGTTTGAGAGAGGCCCGGCAACTGTGACTGTGGTGTGAATGCGGGTGCCTTCGACCTGCTCGACTTTCAGTTGCACGCGGCCATCGTCCAGCAGCAGGATGTCGCCGGCCACCACGTCGTTTGGCAGACTCTTGTAGTCGATGCCGACCTGCTCCTGGCAGCCTTCACCCTTGCCGAGGGCGGCATCGAGAATGAACTTGTCACCGATGGCGAGGTAGATCTTGCCATCCTTGAAGGTGGAAACGCGGATCTTGGGGCCTTGCAGGTCCCCCATGATGGCCACATGACGGCCCAGCTTGGCGGCGATTTCACGCACCTGGTTGGCGCGCAGGATATGATCTTCAGGAGTGCCGTGAGAGAAGTTCATCCGCACCATGTCGGCACCGGCGCGGATGATCCCCTCGAGGATGCCGTCGCGATCGGTCGCCGGACCGAGTGTGGTTACAATCTTTGTACGTCTTGGCATGAAAGACTCCAATGTGAAGTTGATATGACTTGAAATACTGCCCCGTCAAGCATGTGGCATGGCGCCTGCTTGCAGGCCATCTGGGTGGCCTTGTGTTATTAAATTACGATACTACACCAAGCCCGGTGGCATAGACAGTCGGGGGCGGACCCCCGAATGATTCAGGAATTATGCGGGGTATCAAAGCGGGATTCGCGCAAACCTTCTTTGACTTTCTTCAGGTTTTCGCGAAATTTCATGCCACGGCGCAGGGTAAAGCCGGTTGCCAGCACGTCCACCAGGGCCAGCTGGGCGATGCGCGACGCCATCGGCATATAGACGTCGGTGTCTTCCGGCACGTCCATGGAGAGCACCAGGTTGCACTCCCGGGCCAGGGGGGAATCCTTGGCGGTCATGCCGATGACGGTGGCATCGTTTTCACGGGCCAGGGCCGCGATTTCCACCAGCGCCTTGGTGCGGCCGGTGTGGGAGATCAGCACCACCACATCCCCTTCGCTGCTGTTGATGCAGCTCATGCGCATCATGACGATGTCGTCGAAGCTCACCACGGGAATGTTGAAGCGGAAGAATTTGTTCTGGGCATCGCGGGCCACGGCGGAAGAGGCGCCCAGGCCGAAGAAGCTGATCTTCTTGGACTGGGTCAGGATATCGACGCAGCGGTTGATGGCGGAGATGTCCAGGCTGTTCTTGGCGGCATCGAGACAGGCCATGGTGGATTCGAAGATCTTGGCGGTATAGGTGTCGGGCCCGTCTTCCGCTTCCACGTGGCGGTTCACATAAGGGGTGCCGTTGGCCAGGCTCTGGGCCAGGTGCAGCTTGAAGTCGGGGAAGCCCTTGGTATCGAGACGACGGCAGAAGCGATTGACGGTCGGTTCGCTGACATCGGCCAGCTTGGCGAGGGTGGCAATGCTGGAGTGAATGGCGGTCTGGGGCGACGCCAGGATCACTTCAGCCACCTTACGCTCTGATTTACTGAAACTTTCCAAATTGTTCGTAATTTTATCGAGGGTATTCATCATTACCACCAGGCATTTTTGTAATTTAACTTCAGTGTCTGTGCACTAAATTCACAGCTCAAGCAGGTTTCCAATCTACTTGATGACTATACAAGACAAGCGCTTATCGGAACTAATCTCGTCCCCACAAAGTATGACTCATGTCTAATTATTTCGTGCTTTTGGTTACAAACTTCCATCCGACCCTTGAAAACGCTTACAAATGTTGCAAAGCAACAACACTGTGAGCGGGCGCACAGTTGCATTCATCCGACGCGCCGCAAGGGAAGGGGCTCGGGTAGTATTGCAACCAAATAACAATGTCGGGACGGTAAGGGCCGCCCCGAGTCGGTAACGAAGGAGTTTGTTATGCAGCATACCCATGCGCTGGTGGGCGACGTAGGCGGTACCAATGCCCGGCTGGCCCTCTGCGAGTTGGCGACCGGCGCCATTTCCCAGGCAAAGACCTATTCCGGGCTGGCCCACCCGAGCCTCGAGGCCGTGGTGCGCCTCTATCTGGAGGAGCATGGCGTCAAGGTGGGCGAGGCCTGCATCGCCATCGCCTGTCCCATCAACGGCGACTGGGTCGCCATGACCAACCACAGCTGGGAGTTCTCCATCCGCGAGATGCAGAGCAACCTGGGCCTGGATCGCCTGCAGGTGATCAACGATTTCACCGCCGTCTCCATGGCGGTGCCCGTGCTCGGTGAGAGTGACCGCATCCAGCTCGGCGGCGCCGCCCCGGTGGCCGGCAAGCCCATCGCCATCTATGGCGCAGGTACCGGCCTTGGGGTGGCGCACCTGGTGCAGGCGGGCGAGCAGTGGCTCAGTCTGCCGGGGGAGGGCGGTCACGTGGATTTCGCCGCCAACACGGAAGAGGAAGATGCTGTGCTGCAGGTGATGCGTGGCGAGCTGGGCCATGTGTCTGCCGAGCGTTTCCTGTCGGGCCCGGGGCTGGTCAACCTCTATCGCGGCCTGGTCAAATCCGACGGCCGCGAGCCCGAGCCCTTTGCCCCCAAAGATATCACAGAGCGGGCGCTGGCGGGTGACTGCCTCGATTGCCGCCGCACCCTGAGCCTGTTCTGCGTGCTCATGGGCCGCTTTGCCGGCAACCTGGCCCTCAATATGGGCACCTTCGGCGGCGTCTACATCGCCGGTGGCATAGTGCCCCGCTTCCAGGAGTTCTTCATCGGCTCCGGCTTTCGGGTCGCCTTCGAGGATAAGGGGCGTTTCAAGCCTTATCTGAAGGACATCCCGGTGTTCCTCATCACCCATGAGGGCCCAGGCCTGCTGGGGGCGGGCGCCTATCTGCGCCAGTCCCTCGGGATACGCCTCTGAGGCGGATAAAGAATGCACAAATGGTTCAGTCCCGATTCAGTGACCCTGGCGTAGAGTGACATCACGTACTCAAGAGGGCAGGGTTTCACAGGGAATTGGAAGCTGTCTTCATCCGCTGGGTGCGAATTGTCACCTGACAAGCCTGAACTGTTTCACCGGCCCTTGCGGCCGGTTTTTTTATGTCTGTCCACCTGATGTCGTGGCATTCCCCCTATGAGGGAACCATAGGCGACGCCGTATCCAGGAGGATGTGGCAGGGCCGGTGAACCCTCATAAAGTGGTCTGGGAATGATGGAAGGATCTAGAAGGTGCTGGATCCAGACAGGGCAGAGCCTGCATGGAGATAGAGGTAAGGAAGGGCCCATGGCATGGGCCCTTATCGCAGTATCAGGGGAGGGTGATATGGAACCTGGCGCCGCCGAGTGGTGACTCGTCCACCCGGATCTTGCCGCCATAGCTGTGCACGATTTCGGTCACCACCGCTAGTCCTATCCCCTGGCCGGGGGAGCTGTCTGCCCGCACGCCGCGCTGGAAGATCTGCTGCGATTTGCCGGGGTCTATGCCGGGGCCGTCGTCTTCCACCACGATGAGCAGGCCGCTGCCCTGGCGGTTGACCCGCACCTGGATCTCGCTGATGGCGAACTTGCAGGCGTTGTCGAGCAGGTTGCCCATCAACTCCATCAGGTCGCCCTGTTCACCGTGAAAGAAGACGTCGTCATCAAACTGGAAGCCGGTCTGCAGCTTCTTGTGGCGGTAGACCTTGGTGAGGCTGGCCAGCAGCTTCTCTATGAGGGGCACCGGCTCGGTACCCTTGCTGGCAAGGCGTTTTCGTCCGGTGACGGCCCGGCGCAGCTGGTACTGGATGATCTGATCCATGGTGGTGATCTGCTCACTGATGTTGTCATGGATATCGTGGCCGAGCTTGAGCTCCTGGGCGGTGATCTGGATGAGCGCCAGCCGGGTTTTCAGGCTGTGGGCCAGATCGTTCAGGGCGTGCTGATAACGCTGGGTCTGCTGGCGTTCATTCTCCAGCAGCTGGTTGACCGACTCGGTCAGTGGCGTCAGCTCCCGCTCGTAGTCGTTGGAGAGCGACTCTCGGGAGCCTGCGCGGATCTCGTCAATCTGCCGCGCCATGGTGCGCAGGGAGGAGAGACTCCAGAAACTGGTGAGCAGCAGCAGGGCCCCGAGCAGGCAATAAGAGAGCAGCGCCTGACGAATGCAGCGGTAGAGATACTCCCGGGTCTGGGCCTGGTAACGCTTGGCGGAATCGACCATGACCACGTAGTAGGTGGTGGGGCCGTCGCCATGGTTGCGCAGGAAGCGCAGGCTGTAGATGAAGTAGCTCTCACCATTCTTGATGGTGTGCAGCTTGAAGAAATAGTCCTGATCCAGGCCGCCAAGGTATTTCATCAGATCCCGGCAGATGGTCCCCTTCATGGTGATCACCTCAGGCATGTGTAGGCTGGACCAGCTCAGCTCACCGTCGGAGCGGCAGATCAGGGTGTCGAGATTGGGGTCGATGGCATCCGGGGTAATGTTGCCGAGATCCGTGATGGCATGGGGATCGGGCTGCTTGGAGGAGAAGAGCTTGGAGAGATTCTCCTGCATGCGGATGCTGGCCTTTTGCGCCTGCTCCTCGGCGTGGCCAAGATAGAGGATATAGACGGAAAAGGTCATGATGAGCGCGATGACCAGCATGGCGCTCAGCATCAGCTTGAGGTGCAGCGAGCGGCGGATCAGTTGCATGGGGTGCAGCATGAAACGGGGCATCAGCTGCAGGAGAGGTTGAAGATGTAACCCTGACGGCGGATGGTGGAGATGGGTGATATGACCCCTTCCGGATCCAGCTTCTTGCGCAGTCGGCTCACCATCACCTCTATGGTGTTCGGATCCCCTTCGCCATCGCCATAGAGTTGATCCAGCAGCTGTTGCTTGGAAACCACCTGGCGGGCGTTGCGCATCAGGTATTCCAGGATCAGATACTCGAAACTGGTGAGCACAGTGACTTCGCCAGCGACGGTGAGCTCCTTGCGGGAGAGATCCAGCTCGTAGTCACCCGCCTTCACCCTGGGGGAGATGAAACCGGCGCTGCGGCGAACCAGGGCATTGAGGCGGGCCAGCAGCTCGTCTTTCTGGAACGGCTTGACCAGATAGTCGTCGGCGCCGGCCTCCAGACCCTCCACCTTGTCTTGCCAGTTGCCCCGGGCCGTCAGGACTATGATGGGGAAGGGGATCTGCTGTTCGCGCAGCCGGCTGATGAGTTGCAGGCCGTCCATGTCCGGCAGACCCAGATCGATGATGCCCACATCGATGGGGTAGTCGGCCGCATAGTGCAGCGCCACCTGGGCACTGTCGGTGCTGTGGACTTGATTCTGGGCCTCGGTCAACAGCGTGGTGAGGTGATGATTGAGCAGCTTGTCGTCTTCGACCAGTAGGATTTTCATAAGATGCATGATGATAAGGGTCCAGGCTGTCAATTAGAGGGTGTCTAAGGGGGAGAGTCAACGAGGATCCTACATAACCCCCCTGTATCGGGACTGAATCGTGTCTGCCTTTATTATCATCGCTCCGCCTCACTCCGTGACCAGGCAGATCCATGACCCCTCAACCAAAGCTATCGGCAACCTTGGGCTCACCCAGCACTTCAGTACCAAGGGTTGCGACCGTTCCTATCGCACGGGCCGGGGCCGAGAAATCCTCATGCTTTAGGCGGTTTACAGCGTGGAGGCCATGCCTGGCAACACAATCTTGGTTCTGATGTCATGTCCACTCACATCGTTTGTAAGAATTTGAAAACAAGTGACTTTTCTCTTCTATAATAGTTACGGCTAGGTAAGTCTATGTCTCCCATTGTTGGGATTAGGATTCTTTGGTGGAGCGTTAACAATAGCTACAAAGATATCAATGAGTCCGTCGTGGATATGAAGCCTGTGATGTTTTGACTGTTCATTCACAGGCCAAACGAGATAGAATCTGGCCCAAAATCGGGTTAACTGCCCAAGATGTGGGCAATGCAGGCACCAGGAATACCTAGTGAGCAATGTGATGTGACGCCATTGTCAAACATCAAGTAAAACAAGAAGCTGGAGGATATGATGACCAACAGCGCGCACAATCAGGTTAAAAGCAGTATGTTGGGAGCTGTAACTCAAGGGCGGTAGCGTAACTTTTTGCCGGTCTTAATCTTGTTTTGAGCGATATTGGTTTCTCTTGTAGCAAGAGAAAGCAAACTTAGCCTGCTATATATTCCTTCACCAGATTATGACCAATTGCCACCATGACTGCGCGTTTTTTATACGTAAAGTAAAAATGAAGCGAAGTTACTCTCGTACTCCCGGTAGTAAAATACAAAATATTGTCTTTTCATTTCGTTATTATATTGAAATCAGGAACCTTTAAATGAAAATCCTTGTGACTGGTGGTGCCGGTTTTATTGGTTCTGCCGTGGTTCGCCATATCATCCAGCATACCCACGACTCAGTGGTCAACCTCGACAAGCTGACCTATGCGGGTAATCTGGAGTCCTTGGCAGAGGTTTCAGCCAACGCTCGTTATGCGTTCGAGCAGGTAGATATCTGCAACCGCGCCGAGCTGGATCGCGTCTTTGCCGCCCACCAACCCGATGCAGTGATGCATCTGGCGGCAGAGAGCCACGTCGATCGCTCCATCACCGGACCTGCCGATTTCATCGAAACCAATATCGTCGGCACCTATATGCTGCTGGAAGCCGCCCGTGCATATTGGAACGGCCTGGACGAGACACGCAAAGCGGCCTTCCGCTTCCACCATATCTCCACCGACGAGGTGTATGGCGACCTGCCCCATCCCGATGAAGTGGCTCCCGGTGAGGCGTTGCCGCTCTTTACCGAAACTACACCTTACGCCCCCAGTAGCCCCTACTCTGCGTCCAAGGCCTCCAGCGACCATCTGGTGCGCGCTTGGCGTCGTACCTACGGTTTGCCGACCGTGGTCACCAACTGCTCCAACAACTACGGCCCCTATCACTTCCCCGAGAAACTGATCCCGCTGGTGATCCTGAACGCACTGGATGGCAAGCCGCTGCCTGTCTATGGCAAGGGCGATCAAATCCGTGACTGGCTCTATGTGGAAGACCATGCCCGTGCACTCTATACCGTGGTCACCACTGGCGTGATGGGCGAGACCTACAACATCGGTGGGCACAACGAGAAGCAGAACCTGGAAGTGGTACACACCATCTGCGATCTGCTCGATGAGATGGTGCCGAAAGCCGGGTCCTATCGTGATCAAATCACCTATGTGACCGACCGCCCCGGTCACGATCGCCGTTATGCCATCGATGCCAGCAAGATGAGTGCCGAGCTGGATTGGCAGCCACAAGAGACCTTCGAATCCGGCATCCGCAAGACCGTACTGTGGTATCTGGAAAACCAGCAGTGGGTCGGCAACGTCAAGAGCGGGGCTTATCAATCCTGGATCAAGCAGAACTACGGAGAGCGTGCCTGATGCATATCCTGTTGTTCGGCAAGAATGGCCAAGTAGGCTGGGAGTTGCAGCGGGCATTGGCGCCCCTTGGGCTCGTCACCGCAGTCGACTTCGATTCCACCGACTATTGCGGCGATTTCAGCAACCCGGCTGGCGTGGCTGAAACGGTACGCCTGCTCAAGCCGAATGTGATTGTCAATGCAGCGGCCCACACCGCCGTCGACAAGGCGGAAAGCGAGCGAGAATTCGCCGAACTGCTCAACGCCACCAGCGTGGCTGCGATTGCCAAAGAAGCCGAAGCGCTGGGCGCCTGGCTAGTCCACTACTCTACCGATTACGTATTCGATGGCAGTGGCGATCGCCCCTGGGTCGAGAGCGATGAGACTGCACCGCTCAACGTCTATGGGGAAACCAAGCTGGCTGGGGAACAGGCGGCAGCGCTTTGCTCTCGCCATTTTATCTTCCGTACCAGCTGGGTGTATGCCGCCCGTGGCGCCAACTTCGCCAAGACTATGCTGCGCATTGGCAAGGAACGCAGCGAGATGTCAGTCATCAATGACCAGTTTGGTGCGCCGACCGGCGCGGAGTTACTGGCCGACTGCACGGCCCATGCGATCCGTACTGCGCAAAGTAGGCCTGAGGTGGCGGGTCTCTATCATCTGATCGCCTCTGGCACCACCACCTGGTTTGATTACGCCCAGCTAGTGTTTGCCAAAGCAAGGGAAGCAGGTGTTGAACTGGCGGTCACGCAACTAAATGCCGTACAAACTAACGCCTTCCCGACACCAGCCAAGCGCCCACATAACTCACGCCTGGATACCAGCAAATTCCAGCGCACCTTTGATCTGGTACTGCCAGATTGGACCGTTGGTGTGGAGCGTATGTTGACCGAGATCCTGGGCAAGTAAATCAGTGGCAAGGGCTAAACGTAAAGGTTAGCCATCAAACCACCCTTTTCTTTTGCAGTTTAAAAATAAGAAATAAGCATCATGACCAAACGTAAAGGCATTATTCTGGCCGGTGGTTCAGGCACCCGTCTCTATCCGGTAACCATGGCGGTGAGCAAGCAGCTGCTGCCTATCTACGACAAGCCGATGATCTATTACCCGCTGAGCACCCTGATGCTGGCGGGGATCCGCGATATCTTGATCATCAGCACCCCGCAAGATACCCCTCGCTTTGAACAACTGCTGGGTGATGGCAGCCAGTGGGGCTTGAATCTGCAATACAAAGTGCAACCGAGCCCGGATGGTCTGGCACAAGCCTTTATTTTGGGCGAAGAATTTATCGGCTCAGACCCTTGTGCACTGGTGTTGGGCGACAATATCTTCTACGGCCACGACCTGCAAAAGCAGCTGGAAGGTGCAGCGGCCAAAGAAAGTGGTGCTACCGTCTTCGCTTATCACGTTCATGACCCGGAGCGCTATGGCGTGGTGGAGTTTGATAGCAAGGGAACGGCTATTTCGCTGGAAGAAAAGCCGCTGGAGCCCAAGAGCAATTATGCGGTGACTGGCCTCTATTTCTACGACAACAGCGTGGTCGAGATCGCCAAGAGCTTGAAGCCATCCCCCCGCGGCGAGCTGGAGATCACCGACGTTAACCGTATCTACCTTGAGCAGGGCAACCTGTCGGTAGCCATGATGGGCCGTGGCTATGCCTGGCTGGATACCGGTACTCATGAAAGCCTGATTGAGGCGAGCAACTTCATTCAGACCATCGAAACTCGTCAGGGGTTGAAGGTGGCCTGTCCAGAAGAGATCGCGTATCGCCAGAAATTTATCGACGCAGACAAAGTAAGGGCATTAGCCGTACCGCTGGCCAAGAATGCATATGGCCAATATCTGCTGAAAATCATCAAGTAATAACAATTTACCATGGGGTTATCTGCCCAATTTTTAAATCAGGTATTAATGATGAATGTGATCCAAACCAATATCCCCGGCGTGTTGATTTTCGAACCAAAAGTATTTGGCGATGAGCGTGGTTTTTTCTTTGAGAGTTTTAACCACCAGCAATTTGAAGCGGCGATTGGCCATCAAGTGACGTTTGTGCAGGATAATCATTCCAAGTCATCCAAAGGTGTATTGCGCGGCTTACACTATCAACTTCCTCCTCACGCCCAAGGGAAACTGGTGCGCTGCATTGCGGGTGAGGTGTTCGATGTGGCGGTGGATATCAGAAAAACCTCCCCGACATTTGGTCAATGGGTTGGTGTACATCTTTCTGGTGAAAACAAGCGTCAATTATGGATCCCTGAAGGCTTTGCTCATGGTTTTTTGACTTTAAGTGAGACTGCAGAATTTTTATATAAAACTACTGGTTATTACAATACGAGTTGTGAACGTGCAATATCATTCAATGATGCTGAGATAAATATTGATTGGCCATTTAATAACGTATTGTTATCAGATAAAGATAAATTGGCAAAAAGTCTAAATGATGCAGATTTATTTTGAGGTATTGCAATGTTGATCAATCTTATAAATTTTAATGCTCTCGGTGATGATAGAGGGCATCTAGTCGCGATTGAAGAAAATCGACATGTCCCATTTGAGATAAAACGTGTTTACTATTTGTTTGATACTAAACTCGATGTGGCCCGTGGTTTTCATGCCCACAAAGCGGTCAAGCAAGTGGCAATATGTTTAACAGGTTCTTGCCGGTTTGTGATGGATGACGGTTCAAATAAACAAAGTGTCGTACTGGACTCGCCAGCTCAAGGGTTGTTAATAGATATTATGCAGTGGCATGAAATGTATGACTTCAGCCATGACTGTGTATTACTTGTACTGGCAAGTGATATCTACGATGAGTCTGATTACATCAGAAATTATGATGAATTCATTGCTGCTAGTAAGGTTGGTGCATGATGTTCATACATCAACTAAGCGATGTGAAATCTCTTGATATTGGTGCGGGCACCCGAGTTTGGCAATTTTCAGTGATACTTGAAGGTGCAAAGATAGGTAAGGACTGCAATATCTGTGCACACACTCTGATTGAAAATGATGTCATTATTGGGGATCGCGTTACAATAAAGTCAGGTGCTTATATCTGGGATGGCATCACGCTAGAAGATGATGTCTTCATTGGCCCTTGTGTCGCGTTCACAAACGATAAGCAGCCAAGATCCAAGTTGTACCCTGAGCAGTTTTCTAAAATTCTCATTAAGCACAATGCTTCGATTGGTGCAAATGCTACCTTATTACCTGGTATAACCATTGGTAAATACGCAATGGTAGGTGCCGGTGCAGTTGTCACCAAAGATGTACCAGATTATGCGGTTGTTGTTGGTAACCCCGCAAAGATAGTTCGCTATGTTGAGACAGATAAATGATTCCTTTTCTTGATTTAAAGTCAATTAATAACCAATGCCAGCAAGAGTTGAAAGATGCATGTGCCCGAGTGATTGATTCTGGCTGGTATATTATGGGTAATGAGTTGGCAGAATTTGAAACCGAGTTTGCGGCCTACTGTGGCACTAAACATGCTATTGGCGTGGCTAATGGCTTGGATGCTCTGATATTGGTGCTGCGGGCATGGAAAGAACTTGGCAAGTTGCAAGCTGGCGATGAGGTGATCGTACAGGCAAATACTTATATTGCATCCATTCTCGCAATTACTGAAAATGATCTGGTTCCGGTATTGGTTGAACCAAACCTGACCACTTATAATCTCGATCCTGAAGTTGTTCGTGCTGCCATTACGCCTAAAACAAAGGCAATATTGCCCGTGCATCTTTATGGGCTGCTATCCTCTATGCCTGAGTTAATGATGATTGCTTCAGAACATAACCTATTGGTGCTAGAAGATTGTGCTCAAGCACATGGTGCTGAAATGCAAGGTCGGCGTGCTGGGAATTGGGGGCATGCAGCAGGCTTCAGCTTCTATCCTGGTAAAAACCTGGGGGCATTGGGTGATGCTGGGGCAATCACAACGAATGATGATAAACTGGCCGAAACCCTAAAAGCACTGCGTAATTACGGCTCTCACAAAAAATATGAAAATTTGTACCAAGGTAGCAATAGTCGTCTGGATGAAATCCAAGCCGCTATGCTTCGGGTAAAAATGAACAATCTGGATGCTGAAACGAAGCGTCGACAGCAAATCTCTTTGCGTTATCGTTCAGGCATCAACAATCCGTTGGTTACTTTGCCACAAGTAGCAGTAGAAGAGTTGCATGTATGGCACCTGTTTGTGGTACGTTGCGAGTTGCGTGAGTCATTACAGCAATGGCTCACCGCCCAAGGAGTTCAGACGTTGATCCACTATCCTGTGGCTCCACACAAACAACCCGCTTATAGCGAGTATGCAGATAAATATTTGCCGTTGACGGAGCTAATCCATCAACAAGTTATCTCATTGCCATTATATCCAACTATGTCTGATGACGCGATTGAGAAAGTTATCACTGCAATAAATGATTTCAATGAATGAAGCGTTTACTTAAAGTCACAGCCATGACTGGACTACTGACTTTGCTGAGAATGGCGATGGGGTTTGTTATTGCCAAGGTGGTGGCCGTGTATACCGGCCCCACCGGAATGGCCATGCTCGGGCAAATACAAAGTATGGTAGCTAGTCTCAATGGGATTATTAATGCCCCAGTTGGCAACGGTATTGTACGATACACCGCAGAAAAGCAGGTCGAAGGTTTTTATGCCTGTTCCCCATGGTGGAAAGCCGCCCTTCAATGGGTATTGATCATCTCTGCTATAATCATTCCTGCTGGCTTGCTGTTGGCAGATCATATCGCTATTTGGTTATTCCAAGATAAAGAGCTGGCTTGGATTGTGATGGCAACGATCTGCGTATTACCCCTAGCAGCCATGGGCACTTTATGTAATTCAGTGATAAATGGTCTGCAACATTATCGTCGTTATGTGTGCCTTGGAATGCTATCTGTTTTGATATCTGGGGCGTTGATGCTAGCCATGATAGTAAAGGCGAATATTCAAGGTGCTTTACTTGCAGCCGCATTGCAGGGGGCTTTGGTCGGAGTGGTAATGCTTATTGCCAACCTTCGTCAACCCTGGCTGAGATTGCGTTATTGGTGGGGAGGAACTGATAAAGAGGCTAGGAAGGCGATTGGTGGTTATATGGTAATGGCCATCACCAGTGCTTTGACCGTACCAATATCACAGATTATAGTTCGTACTATTTTGATCGAGCAAGTCGGTTGGGATGCTGCCGGACAGTGGCAAGCGGTATGGAAGATATCAGAAGTCTATTTAGGCGTCATAACGATGGCGCTAGGGACATATTATTTACCTCGTTTGTCATCTTTGGTCGGTGTTGATGCTATAGTTAATGAAATCCATAAAACAGTAATGGTTATCATCCCAATCGTTGCCGCTATGGCATTAGGGGTTTATTTGTTGCGAGATGTTGCAATATTACTACTGTTCACTAAAGATTTCAGTGCGGCTAGAGATTTATTCCTAGTTCAGTTGTGTGGTGATGTAATTAAAGTTGTTAGCTGGCTATATGCATATCCAATGTTATCTCGTGGGGCTGTTCGCTGGTATGTGTCTACCGAAATTATATTCTCTGCTATATTAATTGGCTTGAGCTATTATTTTATTTTTATGTATGGTGTAGAAGGTGCTCCTATAGCATATGCGATTAACTATACACTGTATTTTTCTTTTGTGTTTTTAAATATAAAGAAGTTTTCTAAATAACTACAATGACAGTTTACATTGTATTTTGTAGTGCCATGCATTCATATGCTTTAGTTTTAATGTTCAAGGGTCTATATGAGGATTGTAATACCTATTCTTCGCTTTGGCCGTTCTGGTGGTGAGCGTGTAATATCAAAATTAGCTTCTGGTTTGAGTTCAGAGGGGCATGATGTTACATTTATTGTTCCTAAAGGAAATGATGTTCCTTATTATGCAACTACTGCCAAAATAATTACTTTTGAAGGTTCAAAGTCGCATTTTAAAATATTTAGGTGGATAAGTAACTATTTTAATATGCTAGTGTCGTGCAAAAATGTAAATGCTGATGCTGTAATAGCTACATATCATCAGATGGCTTATATAGCACTTTTTCTGCCTCGAAAGATGAGACGAATTTATTATATTCAAGCATATGAGGTTAATTTTTACACCAATATTATTGGTAAGTTTTTTGCTGGGTTTACATATATGATGCCATTTGAAAAAATTGTTAACTCTGAATGTATATTACCTCGTTTTATCAATAATTATCGCGCATGCATTCCCGCAGGAGTAGACTACAATTTATTTTTTGGCGAGCGTCGAAACGCAACTAGTGGATCTAGGCCAATCAATATTGGCATCATAGGTAGAAAGGAGCCGTATAAAGGAACAAAGGAGGTTCTGGATACCCTCTTAAAATATATAAAATATAATAAACTAGAGAATAAAGTTGTCATTAATGTTGCTGTATATTTAGCAGATGAGTATAAATCAAAGGGTATTAAATACCACGAAGTTAATAATGATGTCGAATTGGCTGGCTTTTACAAGTTGAATGATATTTTTGTTGCTACAGGATTGGTTGAGTATGGAGCATTTCATTATCCATGTGCTGAATCGATGGTGGCAGGTTGTTTGACGATATCTAATTATGCACCGCTGACAGATACTGATAGTTGTTTGAAAATAATTGGTTTTTCACAAAATGAAATTATTGAGAAACTAAATAAAGCAATGAATATCTATTTAAGTGGGGAGTATTTTGAGATTGAAAGAAATCAAAATGCAATGCTTAAATATTCATGGGATAATATATCACGCAGCTTCAATGACATTGTGAATGAACGCTAAAGGGATTAGACCGTTGTGGTATATATACTATTGTGGTGTGTGACCTTCTTAAATACATTAGCATACTCGAAAGCTATAAAGAGTTGTTTTGTTTTTATCTTGTCTCTCTTGTTTTTTATGTTGATTATATTACGTGGAGATGCTGTTGATAGAGATTATCTAACTTACTTAGAGTATATTAATAATATTAAAAATGGAAATGTTCCTACATTAGGAGGTGCATTTTTTGATTCACTGGTTACTATAACATTTACTCTTGGTATTCCAGTAGTTATGGTTTTCGTGTTTTATGCTTTAGCATTACCAATTAAAGTGGCTTTGTTTTATAAGGCTGGAATTGATATCGGTTCTGTTTTTTTAGTGTATGTTGGTTTTTTTGTATATTTACACGACTTTACGCAAATAAGAGTTAGCCTGGCAATAGCGATAGCCTATTTCGCACTTTATCTAATGGTTGTATTAAAACGAAGAAAGAGCGCTTTAATACTCCTAGCAGTCAGTACCATGGTTCATCCATCACTCATTTTTTTATGTTTAGTTAGTTTGTTTATAAGAGGGGTTTCGTTTTCATTCTTGACTATTGCATTGGTTGTCAGTGTTGTTTTTTGTTATTTTGATTTGTTTGATTTGGTTTTAAATTCATTTATTACATTTACCAACATCCCTATACTATTAATGTATCAGGGGTTGGCCAATGAAGGTGCTAATATTATCAATGTTTTTGGACTGTTCCCTCTCCTTAATGTCAGCATTGCATTGGTAGTAGGTTATTATGGTATTAGAAATAGAGGTGTAAACGATCCTTGGATTGTACTGATGATGAAGTATGTGATACTTTCACAAATAATATGGTTTTCCATGTCAGCAATTCCAGTATTGTCCGGACGGATTAGTCAAATATTTTTGTTTTCGATTGTATTTGTAGTTCCATATATTTCATTGAAAATGACAGGAAAAACATTTATCATTTCGTCCATATACAGTCTGCTAGGGTTTATTGCTTTTCTTTATAAAGGCAATTTGCTAAATGACTATTACTTTTTCTTCTCGTGAAAACTCTTCTTATGTCAATGTTAGTTTCAGTAAATTGAAAATTTAAAGCGATTATGTTGGCAGTTTTTTGTGGTAGTTAAAGAATAAATAAAAAGTGATATATTAAATCAGGTTCAATTACCTTAATTGGTTATGATCGGTTGTTACGCTACACCTACGAGGGGGCGTCATGGTCACGAGCAAGATACAGTCCCGGTGTGAGAATGCTCTGCTTTAGCGCGTTCTACAAAAATTTATCTGCCCTGAGTATGACCACAAGACCCTTCAATAGCCGACCTCAGGTAATGTAATAAAATCACTACCGCCATCAGTTGTTACCTCACCTTTTTGCCATCATCAAGTTTGACCTATAGACATCCACCCATCCAGGTCAAGTTCAGTCGGTGATAGGGCTAAACGTAAGTGATACGACGATTTATGGATGAAAGGACATCATGTAGCGCAGCTACATTACTCATGAGCAAATGAGGGAACCGTGCCATTAGGAATCATTACCATGTTTGGATATGCATTTAGGAGTCGCTATGACTTCTATTAAAATAGTAATAGTTTTGTATAATAAAAAAATTGTTGATAGTGCATCAATTAACAGTATTCTAAAACAGAAATACTCGAAAGATAATATCTGCGTGTCACTGTCAATTCATGATAATAGTCCATTGGCGATGATTAATGATAATGAACTATCTGAAATTGGAAGGGAGCTAAAGGTAAGTTATATCCATGATGGAAATAATAATGGTTTGAATGTGATTTATGAAGCTGAATTTAAAAATTTCGACAGTGATTATATATTGATATTGGATGATGATACATCACTTCCCTATGATTATCTTGATAAGTTTCATCAGGCTCAACAAGAATTTGGTACGAAAAGTATTTTTGTACCAAAAGTTATCGTTTTCGATAAGTTAGTTAGTCCATATAAATCATGGTTGTTTTTCTCTCGGGCTATTCGTGACCTTGTTCATGGCACATGTAAAAATATATATGCAATAAATAGTGGTGTTTTCTTGCCAAATATTAAAGAGATAAAAAACTATAGTTATCCCCCTTATGTCAGCTTTTATGGTACAGATACTGTTCTTTTTGAGTATGTCCACAGTGCTGATATACCAGTTGTTGTTATGGATTCACGCATTCAGCATGAGCTATCCTTTCATCCTAAAGGAAACTCAGAGCAGTATCATCGAGCTCTGTTTAACGTTGTTCGTTTTTGGAAATCCCATTATGGGAAAAATATTTTTCATTTGATTATTTTGTATGCTTATCTATTTTATTTAAGCTTTAGAGAATCAGTGAAAAATAAAAAACTTATAAATTTCATGGCAAAAATATAATCTCGGTGAGCAGTATGAATAAATGTAAAGTATTTCCTTTTTATTTTCCCCAGTTTTATGCGACCCCGGAGAATGATCTTTGGTGGGGTGAGGGGTTTACTGATTGGCAATTGGTGGAGAATGCTAAAGCAGTATCAACAAAGCAAAGGCAGCCTAGGATACCGTATGGAACGGATTTTTACGATCAATCAATAGTTATGACTTTATCAGAGCAAGCTGCTCTCGCTAAGCGTTATGGTATTTCTGGATTCAATTTTTACCATTATTGGTTTGATGGGAAATTAATCTTGGAAAAACCAGCGGAAAATCTTTTGGAAAATAAAGATATTGATATCGAGTACTTTTTTACTTGGGCGAATGAAACATGGACCCGTCAGTGGGTAGGTAAGCCAAAAGATATTCTAATAAAACAGCAGCATATAGTCGACACTGAACTTTGGAAAGCACATTATCAATATTTAAATCAGCACTTCCAAGATATAAGATATCTTAAGGTTTCAAATAAACCAGTTTTTTGTATTTATAGGCCTGAGCTGATAAATAATTTAGATAAATTTATGTCTTTTTTTAACGATGAAGCTATAAAGTCAGGGTTTGACGGTGTTCATTTTATTGCACTCCGAGCATATGATGTAATTAATGCAGAGAATCTGTATAAAAACTTCAGTGCAATCGTTAATTTTCAACCTCGTTATGCCATCAACAAATACCTTAAAAAGAATGGTGTTGTAAAAAATGTACTGGGAAAGATAGCTAGGCGTTTACCTGAATCTATGCAATTAAATATTGCAACAATGTTAAAGAATAAGACGTATAGTGAATTCTCCTATGATTCATATCTAGACACATTGAAAGTTCGCTCTGACTTGAATTTCCTTGACAAACCTGTATATCAAGTCGCATTCCCTGACTGGGATAATGCTCCTAGGTATAATGAGCGCGCAACGTTTTTTTATAATGTGAAGCTTGAAAAATTTGTTGAGGCACTAGAGATTATAAAATCACAGCTTAATGAATATGATGAAAAAATAGTCTTTATTAATGCGTGGAATGAATGGTCTGAAGGTGCTTATCTTGAACCTGACACAGTCAACGGGCATAAATATCTCGAAGCTGTTAATGATGTCTTTAGATGTGAATCTTAGTTATGGATAGTCGCAACAATTATAGTATTGCTGTTCTTTTGGCTGCCTATAATGGTGAAAAGTGGCTCACGGAGCAGATCGATAGCATCTTAGTGCAAAAGCAAGTTGATATTCATATATATATTAGCCTTGACCATTCCAATGATGACTCACTGGAGTTGTGTGTTTTTTATGCGTCCAAGTATGATAATATCACCTTGCTGCCTTATGGAGAGAGATTCGGTGGTGCAGGGCAGAATTTTTTCAGATTAGTTATGGATGTTGATTTCAATAGATATGATTTTATAGCCTTTAGTGACCAGGATGATATTTGGCATGCGGATAAGTTGATTGGTGCTGTGAGGAAGTTAGACAGATATGATTGCTATTCCTCTAACGTAATCGCCTTTTGGGATGACGACCGAGAGTTACTCATTGACAAGGCTCAATCGCAGCGAAAATGGGATTTCTTATTTGAAGCTGCTGGACCGGGTTGTACCTATGTATTTAAGCGTGACTTGGCTATTGTCTTTCAAAGATGGCTTATAAAAAATCATGATGAAGTCGTAAGTAAAGTATCGTTGCACGATTGGTTACTGTATGCCTTTGCACGTTATCATGGCTATCGTTGGATTATAGATTCTGAGCCGAGTATGCGCTATCGCCAGCATGCTAATAATCAGGTAGGCACGAATAGTAATTGGCTTGCAGCTAAAAAAAGATTGCAATTAATTAAAAGCCATTGGTACAGAGAACAGGTTGTAAACATTGCAGGCTTATTGGAGTTACATGATATTGCTATCATAAAGTATGGTTTATCTGGCAATTACTTAGGTAATTTATACTTACTGACAAAAATTAACGAATTGCGAAGGCGGGGACGCGATAGGTTGGCTTTAGCTATCGCATTGCTGTTTAATTTATTCTGAATGTTGAGAACCAATATGATTCTATTGACAGGGGCCACTGGGTTTATTGGTAGTGCTATTTTGAAGCGTTTAAGTGGTACTTCTGGCACGCACATTCGTACTTATGGCCGCAAAATAATAAATGGTCAATCTATATCACATGTGATGGGGACAATTGATGCTGTAACGGATTACTCATCGGCTTTGACTGGTGTTGATGTAATTATTCATGCTGCGGCTAGATCTCATGTAATGGATGACGTTGAAACTGACCCATTGATTGCATACCGTAATGTCAATGTGGCTGGAACATTGAATTTGGCGCGGCAGGCGGTGAATTCAGGGGTTAGACGCTTTATTTTCATTAGCAGTATTAAAGTAAATGGTGAATCGACAGAGATTGATGCCCCATTTAAAAATACTGACTGCATCCATGCCAACGATCCATATGGTGTCTCGAAAGCTGAAGCTGAAGCTGGGTTGAGGAAAATATCTATCGAGTCTGGAATGGAGGTTGTAATCATCCGCCCTCCACTGGTATACGGACCGGGCGTCAAAGCTAACTTTTCCGCGATGATGAATTTAGCTAAGAAAAATTTACCTCTTCCTTTTGGTGCGATACACAATAAGCGTAGTTTAGTGGCTCTCGATAATCTGGTCGATTTGATTATCACCTGTCTTGATCATCCCAGAGCAGCTAATCAAATTTTTTTGGTCAGTGATGATCGTGATGTGTCTACCACTGAGTTGCTAGAGTTTATGACCCGAGCGGCAGGGAAAGTGCCACGGTTGTTGCCAGTACCCGTAAGGTGGTTAAGGTTGGCTGGCAGACTTACAGGTAAGCAGGCGGTGATCGATAGGCTGTGTGGTAACTTGCAGGTAGATATTACACATACTAAAGAGACTTTGGGTTGGCTACCGCCAATCTCGCTGGAAGAAGGCATTGGGCGTTGTTTTTTCGAGGATAAATCATGTTGATTCGATTACTAGATTTTTTGGCTGCCTTTTTTGGTTTACTATTGCTTTGTCCTATTCTGTTGGTTGTTATAATAATTGGTCAATTTGACACTGGTTCTCCTATTTTTGTACAAACTCGAGTTGGTAAGCATAAGAAACCATTCAAGCTCATTAAATTCCGTACTATGGCGGTTGATACCAAGTCGGTTGCAAGTCATTTGGCTAGCGCAGCTTCTATTACAAAGCTTGGCGCTTTTCTGCGTAAAACAAAGATTGATGAATTGCCGCAGCTGATCAATGTTCTGAAAGGAGATATGAGTTTAGTTGGACCTCGTCCAAATTTATTTAATCAAGATGAACTTATTGCCGAGCGTGATGCCTTGGGTGTATATGATGTTTTACCTGGAATTACCGGGCTTGCTCAAATTCAGAATATCGATATGTCTACTCCTAGACTTTTAGCTAAAACAGATCGTGACATGATCGACTCCCTGAATGTGCGAAGCTATTTTAGTTATATCATCATGACAATAAGTGGTAGTGGTAGTGGTGATGCTGTTAGACCAAAATAGTTTATAACCATTTAAATTTCATAATCATCATGGTGTGATAATGTTCACTTCATTTCTTGGCATTCCTCGTTTATACAAACGAATCATTAGTGTTCTTGTCGATAGTGTACTGCTCTCACTGGCATTCTGGGGAGGGTTCTGGGTTCGGCTGGATGCCGCAATTCCTATTAAGAGTGTATTGCATTGGCAAACACTGCTTTTATTAATTCCAGTTACTATCATCATTTTTATGCGCTTGGGGCTTTATCGAGCAGTATTACGTTATGTCGGGTTTAAAGTGTTATGGACAGTTATGCTTGGTGTGTCTCTTTCCACCATGTTTTTAGTTATGTTGGCCTTCTTTTTGGAAGCCCCATTACCAAGAACGGTATCTGTGATTTATTTTGCTTTTGCTGTATTACTAGTGGGTGGAGCCAGACTGTTTTTTAGAATGCTGGTCAATCGTGGTAATCATAACCGGATTCCTGTATTAATTTACGGTGCAGGCTCATCTGGTCGTCAGTTACAGCTTGCTCTTAATCAAGGTCATGAATTTTTCCCTGTTGCTTTTGTGGATGATGATCCTGCAATTCGTAAGGCAGTCATTCAAGGAATCAATGTTTACAGTCCGGATCTGATAGGTGAACTAGTCGCTCGCTTTGGTCTCAAGAAAATCTTGCTGGCAATGCCCAGTGCACCACGTTCAGTGCGCCAGGAAGTGATTCACCGCTTGGAGCATTTTCCATGCGAGGTTCTCTCGATTCCAGGTATGTCTGACTTGGTTGGTGGTAGGGCTCTGATCGACGAACTCAAGGAGGTCTCTATTGAAGATCTACTTGGAAGGGATCCCGTTGACCCCATTCCGGAGCTGATCAATGCCAATATCTGTGGTAAGCGAGTGATGGTTACCGGTGCTGGTGGTTCAATAGGTTCTGAGTTGTGTCGCCAGATCGCGTGTTGCAAGCCAGCTAAGCTAGTATTATATGAGTTGTCAGAATATGGCTTATATGCCATTGATAAAGAGCTGAATGAGCTTTGTTTACGTGAAAATATTGATTTGGAAATAATTCCATTATTGGGTTCGGTGCAGCGCCAGCACCGCTTAAGTGCAGTAATGAGTAATTTCCAGATTCAAACAGTTTATCATGCCGCAGCTTATAAGCATGTGCCATTGGTTGAATATAATGTGGTGGAAGGGGTACGTAATAACGTATTTGGAACACTCTATTGTGCTCAGGCCGCTATTGAGAGCGGTGTTGAGACATTTGTACTGATCTCGACGGATAAGGCGGTACGCCCGACTAATACAATGGGGGCGACCAAACGCTTGGCTGAGCTCGTATTACAAGCCTTAGCATCTGCTCAAAATAAAACTCGTTTTTGTATGGTTCGTTTTGGTAATGTACTAGGATCGTCTGGTTCTGTCGTCCCTTTATTTCGTAAACAGATTCTGGATGGGGGGCCACTCACAGTCACCCACCCAGATATAATTCGCTATTTTATGACTATTCCTGAAGCATCTCAATTGGTTATCCAAGCCGGGGCAATGGGCAATGGTGGTGACGTTTTTGTGCTAGATATGGGGCAACCAGTCAAAATTTTGGATCTAGCCCATCGAATGATTCGTTTAAGCGGTTTAACATTAAAGAATGAGAAAAATCCCAATGGGGATATTGCAGTAAAAATTACTGGATTACGCCCAGGAGAAAAATTGTTTGAAGAGTTACTCATTGGTGATGATGTTCAAGGGACAGACCATCCCCGAATCATGACTGCTCATGAAGGCATGCTGCCATGGGAAGAACTTCGCGAAATTCTTCTTGAACTTGATAAGGCTTGCCACTCTTTTGAACATGATGAAATACGGCGAATTTTGCTAACTGCACCAACAGGCTTTAGCCCTACTGATGGTATTTGTGATCTTGTTTGGCATGCGCGTCAGGAGGGCAATCTTAACACTGCAAAAGTTCATTCTCATGGAATTAATTTTTTAACAGTTGACGCTGATAACGCTCCCAATCAACTGAACTAATGCTCATTTATAAAATCAGTTGTGACTTTCTCGTGTAGTTAAAACTTTAATTCATTTTTGGCTTTTGCATTTAATAGATAAGAGATAGCAAATGAAAGAGAGAACCCCAGATGTACCATCTCAGTGGGTACAGCCCGCTGGATCCGATGAGATTGATCTACGCGAGCTAATTCTGGTGTTATGGCGCCAGAAACTCATGATCCTGCTGGTCGCAGGCGTCTTTGCCGCGGCAGGTATCGCTTATGCCCTGCTGGCCTCCCAGGTCTGGGTCAGCCAAGCCGAGATCAAGCAGCCCACCCTCAAGGAGGTAGAATCACTCGAGCTCAATATCAACCAGCTGATCAACGCTCAGATACCGGCGACAGCCTTTACCTCCTTTGACAAGAAGGCACTTTACGGTGATTTTGTAAACAGCTTCAACAGCTTCAATAACAAGCGACAGTTCCTGATGGAGAAAGGCTATCTGGATGCCGAGGCGGTGGAGTCCGGGGCAACGGATGCGCAAGACAAGCGGCGCTTGCTCAAGAAAATGACAGAGGGGATCAGCGCAAAAGTGCTGGACAAGCTGAGTGAGAATATCACCCTCTCCTTTGCTGCCAGCACGGCAGAGGATGCCATACAGCGTCTGGAGCAATACATCGCCTTCATCCAGCTGCAGGAGTCGGCGGCCAAGGGCAAGGAGCTAAACACTATCTGGCAGAACCGTCTCAAGACGCTGCAGACCCAGTATGAGAGCGCGCGTGCCGATACCCTCAAACAGCTGCAAGACGACATCTTGCGTACCGAATACAGCTTGCGTATCACTCAGGCGGCCGGGCTGGAGGCGCCGGTGCAGAACCTGCAGGATCAGGGCAGCCTGGCCATCGATCTGGGGGCTCGCGCCCTGGCGGAGAAGCTCAAGATCCTCAAGGAGATCAAGAACCCTGAGTTCATGAATCCAGGGATCGGCGATCTGCGTTTGCAACTGAGCAGTCTCCAGGCTATCAAGCTTGAGGCGCTGCCGTTCCAGTCCTTCGCCTATCTGGCTTCGCCGAGTGAACCCCTGAGCCGTGACAAGCCCAAGCGTCCCTTGGTCGTGGTATTGGCTACCTTGCTCGGCGGCATGCTGGGAGTGGGCATAGTGCTGGTGCGTCATATGTTTCGTAGGCCAGAGTCGGCATGATGGCAAGGAAGTGAACAAGGGGGCGATTGCCCCCTTTTACGTATTGGTTGCTTGGTGACGACACATGGAAATGACACTGCAGGGATCAGGGACGATGAGGACAACAACAGGGATCTTCGGCATGCTCAGCATCCTCTATTGGCTACTGGGCATGCACTTTTTCATGCACAACCCGGGCGGGGCCGGGCTCTATCTGCCCTTCAACGCCTGGGGCTGGATATTCGCGAGCCTGGTGATGGCGCTGGGACTGTGGCAGGTCACCCTCAGCCAGCGGCTGGTGGTCTCTCCGCTGCTGACGGCGTTGTGGCTGGGGGCCTTGCTGCTGCTGCTGCCCGTGGCCTATCCGGGCTTCGAGCTCAAGGACTATGCCATCCCCCGCCTGTTGGGGCTGTTTGCCGGTCTGCTGTTTCTCGCTTGCCTCTATCAATGGCGACTGGACCGTCAGATGCGGGATCGGCTGCTCTACCTGCTGCTGGGGGCAGTAGCCATAGAGGCGCTGCTCGGCCTGGTACAGTACTACCTGCTGGTACCGGGCAACTGGATAGGCTACGACACCCGGACCAATCGCCCTTACGGCATCTTCCAGCAACCCAACGTGATGGCGACCTTTATGGCGACCGGGCTTGCCTTGGCGATCTGGCTTCAGATGCGGGGGCACGCCAACCACTGGCTCAAGGGGCTGCGTCATGCCGTGATCCTGGCGACCGCCTTGCTGCTGGTGGTACTGCAGTCCCGGGTGGGCCAATTGGGCGGGGCCTTGGCTCTGATCCTGCTGCTGCCGCAGTTGCATCGCGAGCGGCAGCTGGGCCGGGTGTTGGGGCTGGTTGGGCTGGGCATAGCGCTCGGGCTGGCATCCCAGTACTGGATGGCGGGGGCCAGGCGGGGGCTGGAGATGTATCAGTCCGGCGGCATGAGATCCATCTACTGGCCCTATGCCGCCAGGCTGATTGCTGAGGCGCCTTGGACCGGCTGGGGCTATGGCAGTTTCGAGTCCGTGTTCCTCCAGCATTACATGGCGGACAAGGCGCTCAATCCCGCCATGGTGCAGATCGAGTACAACCTGGATCACCCCCACAACGAGTTTCTCTACTGGGCGGTGGAGGGAGGGCTTGCCCCCATGCTCGGCATGGTGCTGATGGGCGGGGCTCTGCTGTGGCGACTGGGTAGGGCTGGCTGGGTGAAGGGGACGGCCTTGCTGGCGCTGGTGATCCCCATACTGCTGCACACCCAGACCGAGTATCCCTTCTACCACGCCATCGCCCTGTGGTGGGCGCTGCTGCTGCTCATCCATGTGCTGGATGCGGAAGTGGAGGAGGGGGGAACGGCTGGCCACGCCAACTGGCGGGAGTATGTCTACCGCCCCTGGCTCTTGCTGCGTTTCCTGGCCATTGGCATTCCCCTGATCGTCGTCCCCTTCATGCTGACGGCTCTGCATACCGCCTGGGTGGTGACCAAGTATGAACGTGGTGGTTACAAGCAGCCTGCGTTGCTGCTCGACATCGTCAACCCCATGGCCTGGCTGACCCGGGTGGAGTTCGACGTCAACGCGGTGCGCCTGATGGTGGGCTTGCAGGCCAACAACAAGGCCGAGCTGGAAGCCTATCTCGACTGGGGACAGGCATTTGTGCGTCATACCCCCAGGGCCAACATCTACGCCAACATGGTGATTGCCCTCAATGCACTGGGGCGGACCGAAGAGGCCGACCGCCTGCGGACCCAGGCGCTGATGCTCTATCCGGGTGAGCCCTTGCTCACCGCCTCGGCGGCCAAGTCGGTCGCCGCGACCCTGGAGCCCAAGCCCTCCTCATGAGCAGGCCGGGCACCGCTTTCTCTTCTCCCATCACGGCCGCCTTGCGGCCGTGATCATTTCCACCTCAGGCAAGCTCACAGTCAGGATCGGCGGTGTAGTCTCCCGAATGGGGATGGCGGGGCTGCGCAGGCGCGGTGCCGGCGCCATCGGGTCTCAGTCATCATCGGAGTCGACATAGTGAAGAAGATTGCATTCATGGTTACCAGCCTGCTCATTCTGATGGGCACACCGGCCCTCGCAGGCACCAGCGCCCAGGTGGAATACGGCACGGTGCAAGAGAGCCGCATTTTGACCCAGGAGGCGGCGCCCCAGCAGGGCGGAACCCGGCCACTTCGCACCATAGGGGCCGCGGCCCTGGGGGCGGCCGTCGGCAGCCAATTTGGTGGTGGCTCGGGCCAGACAGTCGCCACCACTGTGGGGGCAGTGGCGGGGGCCGAGGCTTCCCGTCGCCGTCAGGGCAACCAACAGAGCGTGCAGGGCAAGCAGACGGTCGAGCTGCTGATCAAGACCGAGGCGGGAAAACTGCTCAACGTCGTGCAGGATCAGGATCCCGTGCTCACGTTCAACAAGGGGGACAAGGTGCGCATCCTGACCACGGGAACGGATACCCGGGTCGACAAGTCCGTCTAGGGGGCTGCCTGGCGGTATGATGCCAGGGGCTAGCCACCTGGTTGCGGCCGGATTGTACGATGTTTCATCAAGGGTTTCATCGGCTCGCAAAAATGCGGTTCAGTGCTGGACGGCGAGAGCGCCTTGGCTAAGATAACCGTCTTAACGTCTTGTTTGGCAAGGGAGTATGAAATGGAGATAGTACTAGGCCCATTAGAGGCTCGCGTGATCGGCTGCCTGATAGAGAAAGAGATCTGCACGCCGGATCAGTACCCTCTCTCTCTCAATGCACTGGTCAATGCCTGCAACCAGAAGAGCAACCGCGAACCCGTGCTCGAGCTCGCCGAGCTGGATATCCGCGCCGTCATCGACGAGCTGATCCGCCGTCGTCTGGTGGTCAACACCGCCGGCTTCAATGCCCGGGTGCCGCGCTATCAGCACCGTTTCTGCAACACCGAGTTCGGTGAACTGAAATTCAGCGCCCAGGAGCTCGGCATTATCTGCGAGCTCTTGCTGCGGGGCCCCCAGACCCCGGGTGAGCTGCGCTCGCGCACCAACCGGCTGTGCAGCTTCGACGATGTGACCGAGGTGGATGCGGTGCTGGCCGCGCTGGTTGAGCGCGGCCCCTATGTGGTCAAGCTGCCCCGGGAGCCGGGCAAGCGGGAATCCCGCTATGCCCACCTGTTTGGTGGCGAGATCGATCTGGAAGCCCTGGCCGAGGCCGCCCCTGCCAGCAGTTATGCCTCTCCTGCCGCCGATCGCCTGAGCCAGCTGGAAGAGGAGGTTGAGCGCCTCAAGTCGCAGTTGCAGGCCCTGGAGGCCCGTCTGGCGCACCTGGAAGGCTGAATCCTGCGAGTTTGCTTACCCTATCAAGAGGCGCTGCGGCGCCTTTTTTCATGGCCCGTTGCCCGCCCGCAGAGCGCCTCGCAGAGGATGGTCCGCCGGCCCCCTGTCCCCGCTTTTATGAGCCTGGCCGCTTTTTTTGTACTAATTCGCGGTTAAGGGTCGAGCCGCCGCCGCTTTCCCGTTAAAATTCCGCCTTTGCACCTGCCCGCGAGTTCTGATGTCAGCCTTTACCCTCTCTTCGGATTGCCATGCCCTGCTCAGCGAGCTGCAACTGCAGCGCGCCGCCAGTACCCGTTATTTGCAAGACACGCTGTACGCGCAGCGCTCGCCCGGGCAGGCGCTGACGGACGCGCTGAACCAGTTGCAGCAACAGGGACTGATACGGCT
Source organism: Aeromonas sp. DSM 116730 (assembly GCF_046581335.1). Lineage (NCBI taxonomy): Bacteria > Pseudomonadati > Pseudomonadota > Gammaproteobacteria > Aeromonadales > Aeromonadaceae > Aeromonas > Aeromonas sp. DSM 116730. The sequence goes on from NZ_CP144265.1 coordinate 1,583,913, forward strand.
GCGCAACGAGCAGCAGTGGAGCCTGACGGCGGAGGGCACCCTGACCCTGATCCTGGCGGTGCGGGGAGGAGCCTGCCCCATGCCGGACTGGACCCGGGTCCCCTCGGTCACGGGTCAGGAGATGGCGCAAGGGGTGGTGCGCGAACTCTGCCTGGGGGAGGCGGGGCAGATCCCCGCCTACTACCAGAGCGCGGATCTCTTGAGCCTGCTGGACCTGCCCGATGCCCACCGCCTGCTGCCGGGCTCAAGCCCCGCCTGGCAACAACTGTTGCTGGAACACTTAGCCCTGCAGACCCTGCTCGATGCCGAGCCCGAAGCGCACTGGCCGCTGACGTCCGTGACCGCGGCCTGCGCCCCTGCGCTGGCAAGCCGGCTTGAGGCGCTGGCCAGCGAGTGGGAGTGGCTCTGCGGCCCGCTGGCCGGCGAGGTGACCACTCACTGGCCGGCCCTGCAACAACTGGCCGAGCAGGGGGATGAACAGCCCCTGGCGGAGCGGCTGCTCGGCGCGCTGGGGCAGTGGCAGGCCGCGGTGCAGCAAGAGCCCTGGCCCAGGATGTTCAGCGCCCTGCTCTGGCTTGGCTGGCTGCAGCAGGCCGATCCCGTGCTCGCCAGCGAGCAGCGCAAGAAGTGGCAGCGCAGCCTCGGCAACCATTTCCCCCTGCTTTCGGATCTGCTGGGACAGTGGGCCGGTGATCGCCACGGTCAGGCGATAGGCCTGTTCGATACCCTGCAACTGCCGCTGGAGGAGCTCCACTGGGGCTACCTCTGGCTGGATCTCTGCGCCCTCGCGCGCCACGGCGAGCAGAGCCCCCAGGTCGCCATACTGCACAAGTGGGATCTCTCCCATGTGCTGGAGGCCGAGCCCCGTCATCGCCTGATGGCCTTCTGCCAGGATCTGTTGCGCCTCTTGCTGGGAGAGGGGGCCGAGCGGCCCCCGTTGCAGCAACTGCGTGCCACCCCGGCCCCCGAGGCGGCCAGCGACGCAGAGGATGAGGACAAGACCCCCGCCTCGGCCAGCTGGCTCAACTGGCTGCAGGGGCTGGGGCGCTCCAGCGGCGTGCGCAAGGCGCAGGAGCGGCTGGTATGGCTGCTCCACGCGGAAGGGCCCGAGCTCGAGTGCAAGATCCAGAAGCAGAGCACCAAGGGGGAGTGGACCGCCGGGCGCCGGGTCGATCCTGCCCTGCTCTCCACCCAGTATGCCGCCCTGCTCGACGAGGCGGACTGGGCCCTGGTGCGCACCCTGCCACGGGGCATGAGCAAGCTGCCGCGGGACGCCTGGGCCCCTCTGGCCAGCCATCCGCGCCTGTTCAACGCCAAGGGGCAGAAGCTGCAACTGGCCATCAGCGCCCCCTTGCTGCAGGTGGTCGCCACCGAGCAGGGCATGAGCGCCGTCCTGAGCCCGGCCGCCGCAGCGCGAGGGGCGCACATAGTGCCGCTTGCCCAGGATCTGTGGCAGCTCATCCTGACCCCGCAGGCCCTGCTGGACAGACTGCCTGCGCTGGAATCCATCCCGCTGCTGCCAGCGGGCGGGCTCGCCGAGCTGCAACGCACCCTGGACGCCATTCCCGAGCTGCCCTGGCACAGCCAGGTCGAGGGGCTCAGCGGCAATGCCGAGTTGACCCCCTGGCCCGGAGTGCCCTCGGTCCAGCTGGACTGGCAGGATGGTCAGCTGCTGGTCCAGCTGGTGACCCGGGAGGGGGAGCTGCCGCCGTTGCCCCTTGGCAAGGGGGAGGCCATAGTGCGCCAGGGCGTCAGGGACTATCACTACTGGCAACGGGATCTGGCTGCCGAGAAGGCCGAGGCCCAGTTGCTGCGCAACCAGCTGCCCATAGGTCTGCCGGGCAACGAATGGAAGCTGGACGGTGAGCAGGCACTGACCCTGGTCAATGCGCTGCCCGAGCTGGTGGACGCCGGAGTGGTCGTTCACTGGCATCAGGACAGCGCCCGTCTCAAGAGCCTCGACGAGGCGGCCCTGAGCCTGCGCATCGAGCGTCGCCAGGACTGGTTCCAGGTGGAGGGGGCACTGGCACTGGACGAACATCAGATCCTCGACTTGCGCCTTATCCTGCGCCAGCTGACCCCGGGCCAGCGCACCGTTCAGCTCGACGAGAAGACCAGCCTGATGCTGAGCGACAAGCTGGTGGAGCGCCTCACCATGCTGGGGGCCATGCTGGATACCGAGCAGCGCATCAACAACAAGCTGGCCTACCCCCTGGCCCGCTTGCTGTCGGCGGTGACCACGGCCGGGGATGATGCCTGGCACTCCCTGCAGCAGGAGTGGCAGCAGGAGGTGGAGTGTGCCCCCGAGCTCTTGACGGCGCTGCGGGACTATCAGAAGGACGGGGTGCGCTGGATGGCGACCCTGGCCCACCATGGCTTTGGCGCCTGTCTCGCCGATGACATGGGCCTTGGCAAGACGCTGCAGGCGCTCATGGTGCTGCGCATGCGCCAGCACCTCGGCCCCGCCCTGGTGGTAGTGCCCAAGTCCGTGGTCACCAACTGGCAGGAGGAGGTGACCCGGTTTGCCCCCGAGCTGGAGGTGGTGGTGTTCGAGAATCCCGCCGAGCGGGAGACCCTGATCCAGGAGGCCAAGGCGGGCCAGATCATCCTGGTCAACTACGGCATGCTCGGCAGCCTGGCCCAGTCCCTCAAGTCCCGCCGCTGGGCGAGCATGGTGCTGGACGAGGCGCAGCAGATCAAGAATGCCGGCACCCAGCGTGCCAAGCTGCTGTTCCAGCTCGAGGGGGATTTTCGCCTGGCCCTCTCCGGCACCCCCATCGAGAACCACCTGGGGGAGCTGTGGAGCCTGTTTACCTTCATCAACCCGGGCTTGCTCGGCAGCCTCGGCGAGTTCAAGCGTCGCTTCGGCAAGGCGGTGAAGGATCCCCAGCACATGGCGCTGCTGCGGGCGGTGATCAGCCCCTTCATCCTGCGCCGCCTCAAGCAGCAGGTGCTGACCGAGCTGCCGGACAAGACCGAGATCATCCACCACATCAGCCTCTCCCCCGAAGAGCGTCAGCTCTACGAGGCGACCAGGCGCGAGGTGGTGCAGCAGGTGCAAAGCGCCGATGGCCGCGCCCTGATGCACGTGCTGAGCGGCCTGACCCGCTTGCGGCGGCTCTGCTGCTCCCCCGAGCTGGTGATGCCGGAGTGGTCACAGACCAGCAGCAAGCTGGACGAGGCCATGGCACTCCTGGAAGAAGCCATCGATGGCGGCCACCGGGTGCTGGTGTTCAGTCAGTTCGTCGATCTGCTGAGCCTGCTGCGAGCCCGCATCGAGCTCAAAAAATGGGACTACTGCTACCTGGACGGGGGCTGCTCCGCCAAGTCCCGTCAGGAGTCCATACTGCGTTTTCGTCATGAACCGGTTCCCCTGTTCCTCATCAGCCTCAAGGCGGGGGGCACAGGCCTCAACCTGACCCAGGCCGATACCGTGCTGCACCTGGATCCCTGGTGGAACCCGGCGGTGGAGGATCAGGCGAGCGATCGGGCGCACCGCATGGGCCAGACCCAGCCGGTGACAGTCTATCGACTGGTGTGCGAGCAGACGGTGGAGGAGAAGATAGTGGCGCTGCACGACGAGAAGAGGGCCCTGGCCGATGGCCTGCTGAGCGGCCAGTCCGAGGTGCGTGGCCTGGACGTGGAGAGCCTGCGCGCCCTGCTGATGAGCTAGGAGCGGTGCTGCCTGCCTGGGTGCGAGAGGGGGATGGTCCTGGTGGCCATCCCCCTTCTCTGTTTCAGGGACTCATTGCCCGCGTCTGGGGCCCCTCTCATGGGTCTGGTTAAGAGGCGCTAGCCCTGATAGCGATAGAGGTGCAGCCGCTCTATGATGGCCTCGCCGCCAATCTTGCGATCCCGCCGCGCCTGGCGCAGCTTGGGCGGATAGTGGCCGAGGTGGGTGACGCTGGGCGGGTTGTCCGAGCAGAGCAGCAGGGGCAGGCTCGCCTTGAGCTGCTGCTTGCGCGGCTCCCTGTCCAGCCAGAGCAGGTTGATCATGGGGTGGGTCTTGACCGGTCGGCGGATGCGCAGCTGCGCATCCGCCGGCAGGCGGCGAATGTCATACACCTCCTGATCCACCATCTTGCTCCACTCCTCGTTGCTGGAGAGCGCCGGCACATAGCGGCGGCTGCGCTCCAGCATCTCCAGCACCTGCTCGCGGCTGAGGCGGCTGATGCTCTGCTTGTCGGCCCAGGTGAAACCGAGGGAATGGAGCTCTCCGGTGAGCAGGGTCAGCTTGCGATAGACCTGCAGGGTGATGACCCCGGGCAGTGCGCTGTGCACCAGCTCGAACTTCTCGTCTCGCCCGCCGGCGGCCTGCACCAGGGCCTTGAAGGCGAGCTTGTGGCCGTTGATCTCGTCGAGCAGCGGCTGCAGCAAGGGGGCGCTGGCGGCGGGGAAGCGCAACCAGCCAGGCAGCCGGTGAGTCGCCTTGGTGGAGCAGCCGGGGCGGGCGCTGTGATCCTGAAAGGCCGTCACGGCCGCGGCCAGTGCCGCCTCCCCCGAGAGATAACCCACCTCGATGGCCTCGATGGGATCATGCTCTTCCCCTTGCGGTACGGCGGGCAGGGGATAGACATGGGCCTCCAGCAACTCGAGCTGGCCGAGCAGTCTGGCGAGACGGGCTAGGGCGTCTTCCAGCGCGTCCATCTGTTGACGCAGGGCGGCGGTGGGGGTAAAGGTGTCCATCGGCATATCCTGTGTGTTCCCCCAATCCGTCGCCCTAAAGGTGGCGATCGGGGGGCATGATTAAACCACTGTATAAATAACCATACCAGCATGACGGGAAGGCGCCAAGTGCCGCCTTTCAAGTGCCGTGCAAGAGCGGCTGCCGTGGCCGTCTTTCGGGGGTTGCCTGTCTGTATCATCCTGTTAAATAACGATCTTTAAGTGATCCAATGGTTAACAATTGGCGGTGCGGCAGGGGCGGCAGCGTCCTGTCTCGAACTCGGGCTCTGCATAGCTAACGTGGGAAACTGCATAGTTAGAAGCCGATGGGGCAGGAGAAAATGCTGCACGGCTGGGGGAGGGAATCTCTAGCTAATATTTCACATATAAATCAATAGGTTGTATTTTACCCCATGGCGAGATCAGCCATTACTTTTACTAATCTCATGTATCAAAATTCGTCAATTGAGGCGCCTCCTCGCCCTGACTAAGCTTTGCGCATCAAATCCGAGCCTTGCGCAGAACTAGAGAGAGGAGCCATATCATGGCCAACATGACTTATACCGAAGCCGGTTACCAGGATTCCAGCGAATCGAATCTGGTTGCTCGCGTCAAGATGACCGTCCTGACCTGGCTGGAACGCAGCCGCAGCCGTCGCCAGCTCTCCGAGCTGCCCGCATACCTGCTCAAGGACATCGGTCTGAACGAAGCTGACCGCTATCAAGAGACCACCAAGCCGTTCTGGCGTGGTTGATATACCGGGCATGGATGCCTCGTTTTCTTGCTGATCTGAACTGCTCTGCCTGATGTTTTTCGCCCTCAAACGGGCCTCACTTTTTCCCTGTTGCCGTTTCCTGTCATTTCCCCTTGTCTGATTTTCCTTCTGTTTGCCCCCTGTGGCATGAGTTGTCATCATCCCTCGCCAACTTTGTATCCTTACTGTTTGAATTTGTTTAAAAATTGATTTTAAGCCCGCCTGCCTTGCGTATAATCCGGCCATAGCATTCCAGACAAGAGGGTGAGATGGATGATTCCCCAGCATGACTTTTTGGCCCTGACCCGCCGCCATGAGTGGCAGCTCGAGCCCTTTGCCTTCGACCTGGCCAACGGCACCCGGGTGAGCGTGTGGGACACCGGCGTGCTCTGCCTGGAGCCCATGGGTCAGTTGCCTGGCGGGCGCAAGGACATAGTGCTCTCCTGCGGCATTCACGGTAACGAGACAGCCCCCATCGAGATCTGCAACCAGTTGCTGACCCGGCTGCTCGGCGGGGAGCTTCAGGCTCGCCACCGGGTGCTCTTCCTCTTTGGCAACCCCGCCGCCATGAACCAGGGGGCGCGCGAGGTGGAGGAGAACATGAACCGGCTCTTCTCTGGAGCCCACAGCAAGGGGGAGGGGCTGTGCAACAGGGAGCGCATTCGCGCCATGCGCCTGGAGCAGTATGTGAGCCGCTTCTTTGCCGATCCCGCCCGGCCCCGTTATCACTACGATCTGCACACCGCCATTCGCGGCTCCCGCCACGAGAAGTTTGCGGTCTACCCCTTCCCCCACGAGCGGCCGCACTGCAAGGAGCAGGTGCAGTTCCTCGGGGCCTGCGGGGTGCGCACCATACTGCTCTCGAGCGGCCCGACCACCACCTTCAGCTATTACAGCTCGCACCAGCATGGCGCCCATGCCTTCACGGTGGAGCTCGGCAAGGTGCGCCCCTTTGGCGAGAACGACATGACCCGCTTCATCGAGGCGCGTCAGGCGTTGCAGGAGCTGGTGACCCAGGATGAGGTGGTGCTCGAGCCCTGGCGGGCTGATGACTTCACGATTTTTGCCATCGATCGGGTGATCAACAAGCAAACGGCCGCGTTTCGTTTCCTGTTTGCCAGCGACGTGGACAATTTCACCGAATTTCCCCAGGGGTTTGTGCTGGCGGAAGATGGGGATCGGCAGTACAGGGTAGAGAAAGCGCGGGAGGCGGTGGTCTTCCCCAATGCCAACGTGGCCATCGGCCAGCGGACCATGCTGCTGGTGGTGCCGACCCGTCTGTGGGAGTGATCTGAACCCATCTTTTCACGTCAACCCTGCGCCCCAGGCGGCGTGACCAGGATGGACGTGATCCCGAACTCACCCTGACAGGGAGCCCGAAAGGGCTCCCTTCTTCGTTTCTGCTCGCCGAAAATCTCATCTTCTTTCTGAAATTAAAGAAGTTTCTACTGGTCTTACCTGACTGAATCACCTTGTCCTTTGCTTAACATCTTATTTACATTCTAAGTGTCACCTCATGGTGGTGACGCTGACAACGGCAAGGAGCCAGTTATGACCCATGTCGACATCCCCTTCCTTCGTTACCTCGATGAGGAGGGGCGCCCGGTCGCGACACTGCCGACCTGGCTGGACAAGGCGATGCTGCACACCTTCTACCGCAACATGGTGATGGTGCGCAGTTACGACAAGAAAGCGATAGCACTGCAGCGAACCGGCAAGCTCGGCACCTTTCCCTCCCATCTGGGGGCTGAGGCGGTGGGAATCGGGGTCGGTCTCGCCATGCGGCCAGAGGATGTCTATGTGCCCTACTACAGGGACATGCCCACCCTCTATGTGCGGGGCGTGCCCATGGAGCAGAACCTGCAATATTGGGGCGGGGATGAGCGGGGCAGTGTCTTTTACAAGGCCGATGGCGAGTTGTCGGAAGACTTGCCCATCTGCGTCCCCATCGCCACCCAGATCACCCATGCAGCTGGCATAGCGGCCGCCTTCAAGCTGCGCAACCAGCCCAGGGTTGCCGTGGTGACCATAGGCGATGGCGGCACCTCCAAAGGAGATTTTCTCGAGGGGCTCAACTGCGCCGGTGTCTGGCACCTCCCCATGGTGATGATCATCAACAACAACCAGTGGGCCATCTCGGTGCCGCGCAAGCTGCAGTCGAGCGCGCCTACTCTGGCCCAGAAGGGGATAGGGGCCGGAGTGCGCAGCCTGCAGGTCGATGGCAACGACGTGGTGGCCGTCTATGAGGCGACCCGCGCCGCCATGGAGCGGGCCCGCAGCGGCAAGGGACCGACGCTTATCGAAGCCGTCAGCTACCGGCTCGGGGATCACACCACTGCCGATGACGCGACCCGCTATCGCGAGGCCGCCGAGGTGGAAGCCGCCTGGGCCAAGGAGCCGGTCAAGCGGCTACGCCAGTTCATGGCCGATCAGGGCTGGTGGGACGAGCATCAGGAGCAGGCGTTGCTGGCGGAGGCGAGCCGGGAGGTCGAGCGTGCCGTGGCCGCCTATGAAGGCATGGCACCGCAGGCGCCGGAAACCCTGCTCGATTACCAGTTTGCCGAGCTGCCGAGGGAGTACCGTGCCCAGCGTCAGCGCATCATCGCCAAGGGCATGCAGCAGCGCGGCGGGGAGACACACCATGAGTGACATGACACTGCGCGAAGCGATTCACCTGACATTGCATCACGAGATGGGTCTGGGGAGGCTGCATGAGTGAAATAACGCTGCTCGAAGCGATCAATCTGGCGCTGCATCATGAGATGGAGCGAGACCCTGACGTGGTGGTGCTCGGCGAGGATGTGGGGGTCAACGGCGGGGTGTTTCGCGCCACCGTGGGCCTGCGCGACAAGTTCGGCTTCAAGCGGGTGATAGACACCCCGCTCGCCGAGGGGCTGATCGCCGGGGTGGCGGTCGGCATGGCGACCCAGGGACTCAAGCCCGTGGCCGAATTCCAGTTCCAGGGCTTCATCTTCCCCGGCATGGAGCAGATCATCTGCCAGGCGGCGCGGATGCGAAACCGCACCCGTGGCCGGCTCTCCTGTCCCATCGTCTATCGTTCCCCCTACGGGGCCGGCATCCATTCGCCCGAGCACCATAGCGAGAGCGTCGAAGCCCTGTTTGCCCATATCCCCGGGCTACGGGTCGTGATCCCTTCGAGCCCGAGGCGGGCATATGGCCTGCTGCTGTCGGCCATTCGCGACCCGGATCCCGTGATGTTCTTCGAGCCGGACCGCATCTATCGCTCCATGAAGTCGGACGTGGTGGATGACGGCGTCGGCCTGCCGCTGGATGTCTGCTTCACCCTGAGGCCCGGACGGGATCTCACCGTGGTCGCCTGGGGGGCCTGCATCCAGGAGGTGATGCGGGCCGCCGCCCTGCTGGCGGAGCAGGACATCCAGTGCGAAGTGCTGGATCTTGCGACCATCAAACCCCTGGACATGGAGAGCATCCTGACCTCGGTGCGCAAGACCGGGCGTCTGCTGGTGGTGCACGAGGCCTGTGGCAGCTTCGGGGTGGGTGCCGAAATCGTGGCGCGGGTCACCGAGGAGGCGTTGACCTCCCTCAAGGCGCCGCCAAGAAGGCTCACCGGGGTGGATGCCGCCGTTCCCTACTACCGCAACGAGGAGTATTACCTCATCACCGAGCAGGATATAGCGGATGCGGCTCACCAACTGATGGAGAACAAGTGGCTATGACGTTTTTCAACTGTCGGCGCCCAGGCGCACGAGCAAGGAAGAGCCATGAAGTCGGTCAACCTTTGGTGATGTTCCCGTGTATGGAGAACTGGTCATGAAATTTTTTAAATTACCGGATCTGGGCGAAGGCTTGGCCGAGGCCGAGATAGTCGAATGGAAGGTCAGTGCTGGCGACACAGTGAGTGTCGATCAGGTGCTGCTGTCGGTGGAAACTGCCAAGGCGCTGGTGGATGTGCCCTCGCCAGTGGCGGGGGTGATCGCCAGGCTGTGCGGCCAGGAGGGAGACATTCTCCACATCGGCGCTCCCCTGGTGGAGTTTGAGGGGGGTGAGGACGACGGCACCGTGGTGGGCAAGGTCAGCGCCCATCAACAGCACATCGAGGATCACTTCGTGGTAGGTGCCATGGCGCCCGGTGGCGCCCTGGTGCAGGCCATGCCGGCGGTGCGTCTGCTGGCGCAAAAGCTGGGGCTGGACATCGACAGACTCAAAGGCACTGGCAGCGCCGGCATGGTGACCGAGCAGGACGTGCAGAGCGCCTTCGAAGCGTTGCAGAGCAGCGGCAACGAGTTCCTCAAGGGCTCGCGCCGGGCCATGGCCAAGGCGATGGAGCACTCCCATCAGACTGTTGTGCCGGTCAGCATCACCGACGAGGTGGACCTGCGTCACTGGCGGGCAGACGAAGACGTGACGGTACGCCTCATCAAGGCCATCGGGGTGGCCTGTCGTGCCGAGCCCTCCATGAATGCCTGGTTTGACGGTGATACCCTGTCGAGGAGGCTGTTCAGGGAGGTCAATGTGGCCATTGCCGTCGACTCCAAACACGGGCTCTATGTGCCGGTGATGGAGAACGTGGCTGAGCGGGAGAGGGCGGACATTCGGCACGGACTGGATCGGATGATCGCCGATGTGAAGGCGCGCGCCGTACCGCGGGAGATGCTGCAGGGGGCGACCATCACCCTCACCAACTTTGGCGCCATTGCAGGCCGCTATGCCAGCCCCATAGTCACGCCACCCCAGGTGGCCATCATAGGGGCGGGCAAGCTGTTCGAAAAAGTGGTCTTCATCCATGGGGAGGCACGGCCGGTCCGGGCACTGCCCTTGTCGATGACATTTGACCACAGAGCCTGTACCGGCGGAGAGGCGGCGCGCTTCCTCAAAGCCCTGGTTCAGGCACTGGAAGCGGCGGATGCGTAAGTGATTGCACCCTGCCCCCGGCGGGGTGCAAATTTGGTTGCGTAATCGACAAAGGCACGTATAATCTAAACCAGCTTGAAAGGGCGTTAGTTATGTCAATGAATATGATGTTTTGCATCTTTTCCTGTTGTTCATAAGTTAATCCCGTTTTTGAGCTTTATCCGCTGAAAAGCATAAGTAATTATTTTGAATACAGGTTAAAGATATGTCTAACATGATCACCGGTACCGTTAAGTTTTTCAACGAAACCAAAGGTTTTGGCTTCATCCAGCAAGAAAACGGCCCGGACGTTTTCGTTCACTTCAGCGCTATCAGCGGTAACGGTTTCCGTACCCTGGCTGAAGGTCAGCGCGTACAGTTCTCCGTGACCCAAGGTCAGAAAGGCCCGCAGGCTGAGAACGTAACTGCTCTGTAATTCTTACAGAATTTAAGAAAGCCGTGGTACCTCTGGTGCCACGGCTTTTTGTTTTATGGCATATTCATAAACCACGTTTGCCAATGACCATCATCATGATCCCATCACTCTTGCTGACAGTGGCGCTTGCCAATACCACCGTGCCGGATCCCGCGGCAAACGAGGCCGTGACAGTGTGCCAGCAATTCGTGCAGGTCCGTTTGGGCAAGGCTGAGCAGCCCGAGGAGATCAAGGCGCAGCCTGTCCCGAAGCGGGCGGGGGAGTGGTTGATCGATGGCAAGGTAAAAGGACCCGAAGGTCCTTTGTTGTTTGCTTGTCTGCTGCGGCAGGGAAAGCGCTGGGAATTGCTCAACTTCTCGCTCTGGGCGCCGCAGGAACTCAATTCGGCTTGAGCGCCACCAGCAGGTGTTGAAGATGCTCCAGCATGGTCATGCCGAAGGGGGTCAGATAGCCGCCATCGACGGCACTGATCATGCCTTGTTGATGCAGACGCTGCGCCGCGAGGCACAACTCTTCAGACATGTCGCTGCGTAACTTGATCCCCAGACTCATGTTCGCCGGATCAAAGCATGCCAGTATTTTCAGCTCATTCACAAAATCGTCAGAAACCTGGTCGATCCCACTCATGGATGCACTCCTTACGCTAAAGATGTATGCAAACTAGCATTCCCGGTTTGACTTTAGTGGGCGCTGGCTCAAAGTATTGGGCTTTCTCTGGGCCGGCTTTGCCTGAACGCTGCTTTTTTGGCCGGAAGCGTCATGCCCCGGCTGGTTGGACGAGCAGAGTCTGCGTGCCGGCAAACATGGTAGAATAGTCTCTCTTTTGTCCTCCTGGCCAGGTATGAACCCAGGTCTTCCAGCTCAAGGCGCGTCTCATGATCACTGTCACACTGGTATCTCTGCTGCACACCCTAGGTCCCCGCTTTCCTGTTTATGCACCGTCCTTGTTGCTCCCCTTGCTCGATGAGCATCAGGGGGATCTCTGGCTGCCATCCATCAAGGGGGCCGATGTCACCGCCCTGCGCCAGCATGCCAAGGGGCGCGAGGCCCAGAGTCTGGCTCCTCTGGCGGCGGGGTGGTGCGATTTCGGGGCCGGCGGCCAGGGTGAGACGCCCGAGCTGGACGCGCTGGCGAGTTACGACGAAGAGATGCTGGACAACCTGCTGATGTACTGGCACAGCCCTGGCAAGATAAATAGCCCGATCACCGATAACCTGTTCGAGCTGCGCCGTGGGGTGGTGGATGAAGCCCATGGCTCCAAGCTGGCGGTCGCCTGGGAGCAGCAGCAGCAGAGACGCTTCGAGCAGATCATGGCAGGGGTTTGGGCCGGTCGGGATCAGCTCTGCTTCGTGGAGGTGGAGTCCGCCTACTGGCTGCGCCAGCGTTTCTGCGAGACGGCGGAGATCACCCTGGTGACCCCGGCGCTGGGCTGAGATAACCGAAACAGGAGCGACTGAGCACTCTTGCTGGACAAGGCGCCAGCAAGATGTGAACATGTCGCCCTTTATTGAATGAGAGACTTGACCAATGAGCTATGAACTTAGCGACACCGAGCGCAATGCCGCGCTGCAACTGAACGCCGACTACCGCTTTGATCACTTCATCAGCAAGCTGGTCGAGCACGAAGAGCTGTTTGTTCTGACCGACGAGCACGGCGTCATGATGCTGACCACCGAAGACGAAGACTGCATCCCGGTCTGGCCGCATCCGGAATACGCCAAGGCGTGGGCCGAAGGCGAGTGGGCAGATTGCAAGCCGCAGTCCATCACCCTCAAGGTGTGGCTGGATCGCTGGGTCGACGGCATGGAACAGGACGAGCTCTGCGTGGCCGTGTTCCCGACCCCGGAGCAGGAAGGCATAGTGCTGGATCCGGCCGACGTGGCCGACGCCATCGCGCAAAAGCAGGCCAAGCGCGGCTAAGTCCCGCCCAGGCGCTGCTGCCACAAAAAAGACCCCGCCACAGTGCGGGGTCTTTTGTTTGTGCCGAGCCAGAGCGTGAAGAGGGCTCAGGGCTTTTGATAGCGAGTGTCGATCAGGGTGACGGGAGGGAAGGTCTTGCCCTGCTTGATGGCGGCTGTTGTCTCCGCTTTCAGCTCCTCGTCAATCCAGAGCAGGCCGCCGAAGCTGTAGCCCGAGTTGGCGCCATCCAGGGGCCAGTAGAGCAGATCGCTCTGGGGGGTTGCCGGAATCTTGGGCAGTTTTATCCAGCGCCAGGCGCCTGCCCGGGTATAGGGGACCTGATAGGCGGGGACGAAGCTGGCCAGCTCATAGAGCCGCTGCTGGATTTGGCGTGAGAGCTCGGCCTTCTTGCCGAAGTCGAAGGCCTTGTCGTATTGATCCACCAGGGCCGAGATGGCGTCGTCATCGAGGTTCATGATGTTGTTGGTCTGGGGCTTGTTGGCGTTGACCTTGTGGAAGTGCTCCCAGTAGGCGGGATAGCGGCCACTGCTCCAGGCCATCCAGGCGCTCTGATGCTTCTTCTCCAGCATGGATTTGAAGCCAGCGGAGGCATCCATCAGGTTCAGCTCCAGAGTGAGGCCCGCCTTCTTCGCCTCTTCCCGCAGCAGGGTCAGGCGCTGGGCATGCTCCGCCGTGGTGTAGGTGATGCTGAGGGAGAGGGGCTGACCCCTGTCGTTTTGCAAGATGCCATCCGGCCCCGTCGTGGTGAAGCCCGCCTTGGCGAAGTAGTCCCGTGCGAGCCTGGGATCGAAGGGGCGTGCCTTGATATCGGTGTTGGTGAAGGCCCCCTGGCCCGAGCCGTAGCTGTTGAGACGCTGGTAGTCCCCCCGCAGCAGGGTGGCGATCATCTTGTCGAAGGCGAGGGCATGCTGGATGCCGAGCCGCACATTGAGATCCTTGAGCAGCGGGTCTGCGGTGTTGAGGTAAAGCCCCATGGGGGACTGCGGGGTCTGGTTGTAGAACCAGAGCCGTTCGATATAGCCCTTCTCGAATTCGGCTGTCTTGCTCTTGTCGTGCCACCAGTTGGGCATGACCAGCGGGAAGGTGTCGAGATCGCCACGCAGGAAGTGCTGCCAGGCGATGTTCTGATCCCTGAGCACCTTGATCTCTATCCGGTCCGGGTTGAAGCGGTGCTGGAAGTAGCGCTCCCCGTCACCCCACCAATCCTTGACCCGGTTGAAGGTGACCGACTTGCCCTTCTTCAGCTCGCCAATCTGGTAGGCACCGGTGACCGGCAGCACCTTCCAGTTGTACTCCTTGACCCAGTTGGCCGTGAGCTTGATGGCATGGCTCGGCTCCGGGCTGAACGGCAGGGATTCCAGCAAATCCTCCCGGCTCTTCTCGGTGCCGCTGGTGATGGCGAGGGTGTGATCGTCGAACCTGGTCACCTCGCTTATCTGGGTGCTGTAGTAGTTGTTGTACCAGGGGTCGCTTATCTCCTTGCTGCGCATCATCTTGAGGGTAAAGAGCCAGTCATCGGCGGTGACGGGTTGGCCGTCCGACCAGCGCGCCCTGGGGTTGAGGCGAAAATAGAGGGTCTTGTGATCGGCGCCGAAGGCCCACTGGTTGGCCAGCATGGGGATGGGATTGCCGGTCACCGGATGGGTGGCGAGCAGGGGCAGATTGGTTTCACGAACGTAACCGGCGAAGCTGCCGTTGGAGTCGGGCCCGTACTTGCGCAAGGTGAGCGGGAAGCTCGACATGAAGTCACGGAAGGTGCCGCCCCGTTTGGCCTGTGGATCGGCATAGACGGGGTCTGTGTCGTTGCTCTCCCACTTGAGATCCGCCGGCAGGGTGGCGCTCCAGCTGAAGGCGCTCCAGCAAAGGGGGAGCATCATGGCCGCGACCCGTATGACACGCGGCAAAGTGGGGATGACCGAGGGTGAACTGTGCAGCATGTCCTTGCTCTCCTGATGGTTGGCGTCCTGCCGGGGTCAAGCTGTGAGGCCCGTGAGGGCCTGATCCATCATGGGAAGTTTCCCCATCGAGGTCAATGTTCGGCTTGTGCCTTGAACAGCCTCATTTTTCCGCCCAGCAGATGAACCACGAAGCCGAGCAGCACCAGGCCCGAGCCCAGCCACTGCAGGGTCGTGGGGTGTTCATCGAGCAGCAGGGCGGCCGCCACCATGCCGACGCAGGGCACCAGCAGGGAGAGTGGCGCCACCTGGGCCACCGGATAGCGCATCAGCAGCCGCCCCCAGAGGCCGTAGCCAAGCCAGGTGGCGACCAGCGACAGATAGAGCACGCACAAGAGCCCCTGCCAGCTGAAGTTGAGCAGGCTGGTGGCAATGACATCGGGCCCCTCGAACAGCCAGGAGAGCGCGAAGAAGGGCAGTATGGGCACCAGGCCGCCCCAGGCGATGAGGCTGGGTAATGAGGTCTGATAGCGTAGCCCAATCTGGCGATTGATGACGTTGCCAAGGCCCCAGCAGGCGGCGGCGCACAGGGTCAGCACGAAGCCGAGCAGGGTCAGGTTGCCCTCGCCGTTGGTGGCGATGAGATAGAGGCCGGCCCCCGCCAGCGGCAGCGCCACCCAGTGGTGGGGCTGCCAGCGCTCCCCCAGCCAGATCATGGCGAACAGCAGGGTGAACACCACCTGGGATTGCAGCACCAGGGAGGCCATGCCCGCCGGCATGCCGAACTTCATGGCGCAGAACAGGAAGGCAAACTGCCCCAGGCTGATGGCACCGCCATAGGCCAGCAGCCAGCGCCAGGGCATGGCGGGTCTGGGCACCAGCAAGATGGCGGGGAAGACAACGCCGACGAAGCGCAGCGCTCCCAGCAGCAGCGGCGGTATGCCCTCCAGCCCCCATTTGATCGCCACGAAGTTGAGTCCCCAGCAGAGAATGACCAGGGCGGCCAGACACTTGTCCTTGGCTTGCATACAGCGTCCTTGTGTGAGAAGCAGGGCCATGAGATGGCGCCGGAAGGGAACGAGCATACCCTCGATGGGGTGGTCGGCGTCAAGCCGCAAGCGGGGTGGCGTGCGATCGCGCCGGGTGGTTCGGGAGGAGAGGGCGGCATGTCGGGGGAGGACTAAGCTAGTAGGAGAGCGCTCGATGTGACGGGCGAGTATCTATGGCTGACTGGAGGTGTACCATGAGCGACCATACCCTGCTGCCCCATGGTGAGGATCTGCGCCGCGCCGTACGCTGGCTCAGCGAACACCATGAACACGACATCCGGGCCATCGAAGAGGCCTGCGTCCGCTTCGATCTCTCCCCGCTGGATGAAGAGTTCCTTCTCCGCTACTGCCGCGAGCAGGCACCTGAGTCCCAGGCTCGCTAGACGAAGTTGGCCAGGTTGATGCCAAACTCCTTGGGATCGACCGTGCTCTCTATGCTCTCCTGCCCCCCGTTTCTGGCGAGATCCAGCCACTGCACCTCGAGGTAGTGGCGCTGGGTGGCGTGATAGATCACCTTGACCACCGGCTTGAGCGGTTGCTGTTCGTTGCGCTGCATCACGACCGCCAGCCGCTGGTTGGAGAGCTGCACCAGGGTGCCCACCGGATAGACCCCCATGCACTTGATGAACTTGGTGACCAGCTCGGCATCAAAGTGCTGATCGATGCCTTTGAGCAGGATGCGAAACGCCTGGGTCGGTTGCATCCCCTGCTTGTAGACCCTGTCTGCCGTCACCGCATCGTAGACATCGACGATGCCGCTCATGCGGGTATAGAGGGATAGCTGTTCCCCCTTGAGCCGCTGGGGATAGCCGGTGCCATCGAGGCGCTCGTGGTGGTTGGCGGCCACCTCCAGCATGGTGGGGGTGATGCCGGCGGTATTGCTGAGGATGTCGTAGCTGTGCACCACGTGCTGACGCATCACGCCAAACTCCTCGTCGGTCAGCTTGCCCGGCTTGTTGAGCACCTCGTCCGGAGTCATGATCTTGCCCACGTCGTGGAGCAGGCCGCCCAGGGTCAGCTCCTTGAGCACGTTGCGCTCAAGCCCGAGATAACGGCCGAAGTTCGCCAAGAGGATGGCCACGTTCATGGAGTGTTCCATCAGGTAGGCATCCTTGGCCCGGATCCGCGCCAGACAGAGCATGGCGTCGCCATGGGTGAACATGGTGTCCACCATCTCCTCGGCGACCGCCGCCAGCGGGGTGATGTCGATGGGCTCCCCCGCCTTGAGGTGGCGAATGAACTTGCCCTGCAGCTCACGGGCCTCCTGATAGAGACGGCGGATCTTGAGCTCGCGCCCTTCGCCACTGCCTGCGGGACGCGCCGAGCCGGCGCTGTGGGCCGGGCTCGGGGAGACGACCTGCTCTATCCCGGGCAGCTTGCTGCGGGCGAGATCCACCCTCACCGTCAGCACGCCGCGCCGGATCAGCGCATCCACCTGCTGACGGTTGGTCACCAACCCCGTCTGGGCGATTTCCATGGCGCCGGTCTGGCTGGCGATGGCTAGTACGTACATGCCAGGTTGCAACTGGTTGACGGGGATGACGGGATGAGGCTGAGTCGGCTTCATGGGGGCTTCCTGGGATTATTATTATGCGTGGTGTCGGCGCTCTGTCGGCAGTCTATCACTGGCACATCATGGCGTCAGGCGCCATCTGCCTAACTTCTCCCTTAGTGCTGGCGTTGTGAGGTTCGGCCTATATAATGACGCCCCTTGATAACGTTGGATTCCGAGGTTTTGTGCATGCGGCTCGATAAATTTCTTTGCGATTGCTCCGATTTGACCCGTTCCCAGGCGGGCAAGCTGATCCGTCAGGGGGAGGTGATGGTGGACGGTATCCTGGTCAAGCAGCCCGCCTTCCACATCAATGAGCAGAGCCTGATCGAGTTTGATGGCGTGACCTTGACCCTGAATCAGCAGAATCGCTACTTCATGCTGCACAAGCCGGAAGGCTACGTTTGCTCCAACGAGGACCCCGATCACGCCACCGTCTTCCACCTGCTGGATGAGCCCGCCATGGGCAAGCTGCACGTGGTGGGCCGGCTCGATCTCGACACCACAGGCCTGGTGCTGATCACCGACGACGGCAAGTGGTCCCACCGCATCACCTCGCCGCGCCACGAGTGTGCCAAGACCTATCATGTCTGGCTGGCCGACCCCGTGAGCGAGGATGCCATCTCGCTGTTTGAAGATGGCGTCTACCTGCGCAACGAGACCGACAAGACCCGCCCCGCCCAGCTGGAGATCCTGGGGGAGTGCGAGGCGCGCCTCACCATTCACGAGGGCAAGTACCACCAGGTGAAGCGGATGTTTGCCGCCATCGGCAACAAGGTGATAGGGCTGCATCGGGAGCGGATCGGGGCGCTCGGCCTGGACGACCAGCTGGCACCGGGGGAATACCGGGAGCTGACCGCCGAGGAAGTGGCCCAGTTTTAATCGCGCCATCCGACGGCGAACGTTCGCAATGATGTTACCGCGTCCGATTACGCCGCGACGCGGCTAATCGAACCTGCAGAACCAATTGAATTTTGTAGATACCGTCTGTGTTAGCAAGATTCCTGGCTGTAGTTTTTGTTATACGGCTGACGGTTTTTAATGACGCCAAAGCACAGGTGTACCAGCTTGCGCATTGCAGCACCTAATGCCGACATTTTGCTTTTTCCAGACGCGATCAGCCGTTCGTAAAGTGCTTTTACATGGGGGTTATGTCTGCTTGCAACCACGGCTGCCATATAGAGCACCGCTCTGATATGCGAAGGCCCAGTCTTGGATAGCTTGGGCCTGCCAAGTACCGAGCTGCCAGACTGCCGCTGTATCGGCACCACGCCCAAATAGGCCGCGAGGCGTTCAGCTGTATGGAAGTGGTGGAGGTGTATGACTGACAAGAGGTGCTGACTTGTTTTTATTCCAACGCCCGGAATAGTGATCAGCAATGCGGCATCGTCACGAAGTTCCGGATGACGATTAATGTGATCATCTATGTCTTGCCGAAGCTTTTTGAGCTGCGTTTGCAGGAACATAATTGAGTCAGCCAGTGACTGGCGAATCAGTTCTGGCGTGTCTGTTGCGTCGGCTTTTTCCTGCCGATTTTTCTCACGCAGCAGGTCTTGGTGGACTGCATCAACTCGAGACAGCAAAGCTTGCAGGGCTCGAGCCTGTGGCGTTGGGGGTATCCAAATGGTGGGCTGGACTAATGCGCCGTAGCGCGCCAGCACCAAGCTATCGAGCCCATCCGTTTTACTTCGAATAGCTAATCCTTTGGCAAAATCGCGAGCCTGTGCGGGATTGATGATCGATACCTGCATCCCCGCGTCATGTAGTGCGATGGCAGCTCGTTCGTGATAAACCCCAGTGCCTTCCATTACCGCATGGGTATCAGAAGCCGAGATCCGTTGCTTATCAAGCCAATGGACTAACTCGGTAAAACCAGAGTCGTTGTTGGAAAAGGACTTTGTCTTTCGCTTACAGCTCGAGAGCTCAAGCAATAGACAACAATCCAACTTGGCCTTGGCCACATCAATACCGAGATAGTGCATGGCAAATTCCTCATGTTAATGACCAAATCGCCCACTTGCCTTGTACATACAGGGTCTGAGCCCTTGGCTACCGTTCAGTGTCGGGTTTGGCGATGAGGTGAGGATGAGGGCCATATCTACGGCACAAGGTTTAGTTCCTTAAGGTTCGAATCTGGCTTCCTCAGCCTCATGTGATGAGAGCTAATCATCACGCAAGTAAGATACAAGATTCGAATAGCGAAGCCTGTTCGGACGATCCTGAGGATTGGGTGTAGGTTGGCGCGAAGCGGAGCTAAGCCCAACATCAACCCCCGACTTACCCCGCTCCCAATACCATGGCCGTGCCCAGGGTGGCCAGCAGGGCACCGGCCCAGGCGGGCAGGGCAGGGCGCATCCCTGAGTGCCACCACAGCAGGGGCAGCAGTATGACCGGGGTGGTGGAGGAGAGGATGGCCACCATGCCCACGTCCCCCTGGCGCAGGGCAACCAGGATGAGCGTCATCCCGAGCGCCATCGCCAGGAAACCGTTGATGCCTATCATGCCCAGCACCTGGCGGTTGATGGGGTTGTGCGGCATGGCCAGCGGCACCCGCAGCACCCGCAGGGCACAGTGCGCCAGCAGGGCGCTCCCCATGCGGATGCCGGAGGCGCTCACCGCGTCCACGTTGCCAGCCATCATCACAGGTTTGGCGATGATGGCCCCCAGGCTCTGACAAAGAGCCGCGGTCAGGCCGAGGGCGATGCCGACGGCGAGGTGGCCGCGCACCTGCTCCCACTCGTTGTGCTGTTGGGCCTGCTGCGGGTTGCCACGGCGGCCGAACAGGATGGCGAGCATGACCCCGGCTAGCACCAGCAAGGCCCCCACCAGACGCCAGCCACCGAGTTGTTCGCCGAACAGCCAGAGCCCGAGCAGGGCGGAGAAGAGCGCATGGCAGGAGAACAGCAAGCCGCTGCGCCTGGGGCCAAGCCGGTTCATGCAGGCGAACAGGGCGGTGTCACCGACGAAGATGCCGATAAGCCCCGACAACGCCAGCAGTGGCAGGGCGCTCTCGGTGAGTGTCTGCCAGCCCCCCGTGATCAGGCTGGCGCTGGCCAGCATCAGGCTGACCAGAAACATCCGCCAGCGGCTGTAGGCAAAGGCCCCCAGATGGCGCGCCGGTTTGACGGAAATCAGGGCCGCGACGGCCCATAAACTGGCGGCAGCCAGCGCCAGCCACTCATACCCCATAAAGACCCCTGAAACGGTAAAAATCAGCCGGGCTGATGCCAGTATCGAGCGCCATGGCGGCCTGACTGACCTTCATGCGAGGCGAGTCGAGGGGGCCCTCAGGCGATCTTGCGCACCCATGGCTGATAGTTGGGAAAAATCCCCTGAAAAAAATAGCCCGAAAGACTCCATCTGCCGGGCAAGCCCGATACAATACGGGGCGTCTTCGGGGATAACAAGCGCGGCATCATGCATTCGTTTTAAGGCGCGCCGCCGGCCTTCCCCTTCTTGAAATAAAGTGAATTGAACGAGGTTGATGTCATGCTTTACCGTTTCGCCGCCCGGCCAGCCCGTCGCTGGCTCTCTCCCTTGCTGCTCGGACTAATGCTGGCGCCGCCGTTGCAGGCGACCACAGTGGTGCAGCAGCCTGCCCTCTCCGACAGACAGACCCTGGTCAAGGGCAACGGCGCCGAACCCGAGTCCCTCGACCCTGCCCAGATCCGCTCCGGTTTCCCGGGGGAGGTGGTGCTGGTGGACTTGTTCGAGGGGCTGGTCAGCGAGGATGGGCAGGGCAGGATAGTGCCGGCGCAGGCCCAGCGCTGGGAGACGCGCGAGGATGGCCTGGTGTGGCGCTTCTTCCTGCGTCCGCAGCTCAAATGGTCCAACGGCGAGCCGCTCACCGCCCGGGATTTCGTCTACGCCTGGCGGCGTCTTCTGAGCCCGGCGCAGGCCTCGCCCTCCGCCGGTCTCTTGCTGGCGACCGGCATCAACAACGCCCAGTCCATCTATGCCGGTGCCCTCGATCTCGATGCCCTGGGGGTGGAGGCCGAGAGCGATCAGATCCTCAAGGTGACCCTGGAGCGGCCCGTACCCTACTTCCTGCAGCTCATCAGCCAGCGCCCCTTCGTGCCGGTCAACGAGCGGGCCATCACCCTGTTTGGCAAGCAGTGGACCCAGCCTGGCAAGCTGGTCAGCAATGGCCCCTACCGGCTGGTGAACTGGGTGCCGAACGAGCGTATCGAAGCCGAGCGCAACCCCCAGTACTGGGATGATGCCCACACCCGGATCCAGCGGGTGACCTATCTGCCCCTGGCTTCCCAGCACGCGGAGCGGTTGCGCTACGAGGCGGGGGAGATCCAGCTCACCAACAAGGTGGCGCTGGAGTATTACCAGAAGACCATGGAAGAGACCCCGGAGCGGATCTGGGGTCTGCCGCTGCTGGGCACCTACCTCTATACCTTCAACCTGCGCCGCCCCGAGCTGCAGGATGTGCGGGTGCGTCAGGCGCTCTCCATGGCCATAGATCGCCGCCTGCTGACCGAGAAGGTGAGCGGTCAGGGGGAGCGGCCGGCCTGGTCCCTGCTGCCCGGCATGCCGGATTACGAAGAGCTGGGTTCGGCGCTGGCCCTGGAGGACATGCCGACCCGTCTGGCCAGGGCTGCCGCCCTGCTGACGGAGGCGGGCTACAACAGTGCCCACCCCCTCAAGCTGACGCTGACCTACAACACCTCGGAGAACCACAAGAAGCTGGCCCTGGCGGTCGCGGCCATGTGGAAGCCGCTGGGGGTGGAGGTCAGCCTCAACAACATGGAGTGGAATGCCTATCAGGTGGCCAAGGACAGCGGCGACTTCATGCTGGCCCGCTCCTTCTTGTTTGGTGACTATGTCGAGCCCTCGTCCATGCTGGGCAGCTTCCGCTGTCAGGATCCCCAGAACGAGAGCGGCTACTGCAACCCGGCCTTCGACGGCCTGTTGCAGCAAGCGGCGGACACCCTGGATGGCGCCGCCCGAACCGGGCTCTACCGCCAGGCCGAACAGCTGCTGATGGAGGAGATGCCCGTCATCCCCGTCTATCACTACAACCAGATGAGGCTGGTGGACCCCGCCCTGCGCGGCTTGCCGAGCAGCAACCTGAAGGGGGCCATCGCCACCAAGGATCTCTACTTCAGCCAGCCATGAGGAGTGTGCGATGAAGATAGCCATCATTTCCGATCTGCACGGCAGCTTGCCTGCCCTGGAGCAGGTACTGGCGCAGCTTGCACCCTGGCAGCCGGATCACTATCTGTTGCTGGGGGATCTGCTCAACCACGGCCCGCGCAATCCGGTGCCGGCGGGTTATGATCCTGCCGCCGTGGCGGCGCGGCTCAACCAGCTGGCCCCCCGGATCATGGCGGTGCGGGGCAACTGCGATTCCGAAGTGGATCAGATGCTGCTGCACTTCCCCATCACGGCCCCCTACAACCAGTTGCTGGTGGACGGGCGGCGCTGGTTCGTCAGCCATGGACATCTCTATGATCCCGAGGCGGTGCCCCTGCCGGCGGGCAGCCTCTTCATCAGCGGCCATACCCACCTGCCCGTATTGCGACGAGAAGCGCGGCAAGAAGGGGAACTGGTGTTGGTGAACCCGGGTTCCATCTGCTTTCCGAGGGGAGAATGGGCGGCCAGCTATGGCCGTTATGAGGATGGCGTCATGAGCATTCATGCCTGCCGCGATGGAGCAAGGCTGATGGAACTGGTGCTCTGACGGCAGGGTATCAAGAGAAGGAAGGAGAGAGAATTAGGCCTTGATCCCCAGGGAGCGGGTACCGGAGCGGGTATTGCCCTTGGCGTCATAGGTCAGGGAGTTGCTGTCTCGCAACTTGCTGAGAAAGCTCGCCAGGCGGCGATTGGAGATGATGCTGAGCTCGAGCAGCCGACCGTTGAGGTTGTTCTGCTCCTGACAGGCGTCCAGCTTGGCTTGCAGGGCCTGCAACTGGGTCGGGAAGGCGCCGAGTTGTTGCTGCAGATCGGGCAGCTCGGCCAATCTCTTGTCCAGGGTCTCTATGGCCTCAAGCAGTTGCTGCTTGCGCTCGGCCAGCGCCGGCAAGGCCAGGGCCCGGTGTGCCTTGAGCAGGTCAAATTCCTCTGCCAGCAAACCTTGCATCTGGGAGAGGTTGTCGTCCTGGGCGTGCAGCAGCGAAGGCAGTTCCATCATCCCAGCC
The DNA here is from genome assembly GCF_046581335.1 of Aeromonas sp. DSM 116730. Classification (NCBI taxonomy): domain Bacteria; kingdom Pseudomonadati; phylum Pseudomonadota; class Gammaproteobacteria; order Aeromonadales; family Aeromonadaceae; genus Aeromonas; species Aeromonas sp. DSM 116730. The sequence goes on from NZ_CP144265.1 coordinate 1,607,205, forward strand.
GTTTGTCCAGATCCGCTTCGAAGCTGAACATCTTCCTGGCCACGGCTTCGCTGTTGACCTTGTATTCACCACTGGCCACGGCCTTCTTCAGGCTTTCGACGCGGCTCTCGTTACCGGTGGAGGCGGTGTTGAGGGACTTCTGCATCTGTTGCAATTGCTGCGCCTCACTGGTCAAGGAGACAGAGTCGGTCTTGACGGTCGCCGCGCGATTGCTTTCGGCAGAGGTCGCGGACTTGGTGGCTACACCTTGACTGGTCCCACTGTTTTGCAACCGGCTGTTTGCCAAGTTGTTGATATTGTTGATAGCCATACGGTTTACCTTCGTCTGCTTTGCTGTTCGCTTACCTGTTTATCGGTGACGGCGGTCAGAACTTTAGAAAAAAATTGCTGCATTAATAAAGCAGTCAGAATGTGACCACCACAGAGCCAACGGCACTCACCTGGCCCTGCACCGCTCTGCCCGAACGAATGTTGACGAGCCTGATCATGTCTCCGAAGCTGCCATCTTGCAAGGCTCGGGCCATGGTTTTGATCTGCATGCTGCTGTTTTCCGCACTCAGGGTGACCTGGTCCCCCTTGCAGACCACGCAGACCTGGGTGAGCCTGATGGGCTGGCCCGGCTTGAGTTCACGCTTGCTGCGCACCCCGATGAGAGCGGCCGGGTCGGTGAGATAGTCACCGCGGATCAGGGTCTGATCCTGGTAGGCCAGGGTCAGCATGGACTCGCTCAGTATGTCCCCCTTGGCCACGGGAGCCGCGACGGTGACATAGGGTTTCTGGATGCTGACCCGCACCGGGAGATAGAGATCCCAGGGTTTGTCTCCCTCGCACTTGAGGTAGACGGTGGTGTTGCGGCGGATCTCCATCTTGGCCGGGAGGGAGATAGTCAGCCCCTCTTCGCAGTGGTTCAGGGGAAGGCGTTCATCTATGGTACCGGCGGTCACCTCGGCCTGGGCATCGAGGGCGACATCCAGCTGGTCGAGGACGAACGTCTGTGCCTGCTCCTGCAGATAGTCCGTCACCTCGGATGCCAGGGCGTGAGAGAGACTGCAAAACGGCAGTAAGATGAGGAAAAGTCTATTAATCATTTTTGCTTACCGGTCGATAAGTTGTTCACGTACACCATCGCAGTTAACTATGCTTGCTGCAGATTTCGGTTGTCGAGACATCGATAGTCTGATGCAAGCCAATGTGCATGCACACACAACATGCACGATCAGTGCCAAGCGTTTTTTTAGGGAGTGTTTATGGCGAGTATTCTGGACTCGGTCAACCAACGGACCCAGCTGGTGGGACAAAACCGGTTGGAGCTGCTGCTGTTTCGTCTCAACGGACGTCAAAGATTTGGCATCAACGTATTCAAGGTACGTGAGGTGCTGCAGTGCCCTCCCTTGACCGTCATGCCCAAGCTCAACTCCTGCATTCGCGGTGTGGCGCACATTCGCGGCCAGACCATCTCGGTGATCGATCTCAGCATGGCGATGGGCAAGCGTCCCATCCAGGACATCTCCAAGTGCTTCATCATCATCTCCGAGTACAACAGATCCGTTCAGGGGTTCCTGGTCCATTCGGTCGAGCGCATCATCAACATGAACTGGGAGTCCATACTGCCGCCCCCCAAGGGCGCCGGTCGCATCAATTACATGACGGCGGTGACCGAGGTGGATGGCGAGCTGGTGGAGATCCTGGATGTGGAGCGCATTCTCAACGAGATCTCGCCTGTCTCCACCGAGGTGAGTGCCGAGCTGGTGGAAGCCAGCGTGGAGCGCAATCCCCACGGCCGTCCTGTGCTGGTCGCCGACGACTCTTCGGTGGCGCGCAAGCAGGTACAGCGGGCGCTGGAGGCCATAGGGGTGCAGTGCGTGCTGGCCAAGGATGGACGGGAGGCCCTCAACATGCTGCTGGAGATGACCAAGCAGGGCCCCATCCTCGATCAGATTGCCCTGGTCATCTCCGACATCGAGATGCCGGAGATGGATGGCTACACCTTCACCGCCGAGATCCGCAACAATCCCAACCTCAAGGATTTGCATGTTATCCTGCACACATCCCTCAGTGGGGTGTTCAATCAGGCCATGGTGCAGAAAGTTGGCGCGAACAACTTCATTGCCAAATTCCAGCCTGATGAATTGGCCAAGGCCGTACAAGGCGCTCTCTAATAAAGAAGAACAACTGCATGAAGACACTTTCGGACGACTTATACAGGCAATTCAGCAATTTTCTGGCGCAGCAGAGCGGCATAGTGCTGGGTGACAACAAACAGTATCTGGTCAAGAGCCGTCTGTCGCCCTTGATGACTCAGTTTGGTATCGAGAGTTTGTCTGAACTGGTGACCCGGGCGATGAACGTGCGTGAACGGGAGCTCAAGATGGCCGTGGTCGATGCCATGACCACCAATGAAACCCTGTGGTTTCGCGATACCTACCCGTTCCAGCTGCTGAGTGACAAGATTTTCCCCGAGCTCGGCAAGAGTGGTCGTCCCATCAAGATCTGGTCTGCGGCCTCTTCCTCCGGGCAGGAGCCTTACTCCATCGCCATGACGGCGCTGGAGCAGCAGGTCAAACGTCCCGGCACCTTGCCGGGCGGGGTGCAGATAGTGGGGACCGACATCTCCAGCACCATGCTCAACCAGTGCAAGGAAGGGGTCTACGACAGCCTGGCACTGGCTCGCGGGTTGTCACCCGAGCGCAAGCGGCTGTTCTTTGAGCCCTGCGGCGACAACAAGATGCGGGTATCGGAGCGTGTCAGAAAATTGACCAGCTTCCGGCCCCTGAACCTGCTGGAGAGCTACAGCCTGCTCGGCAAGTTTGACATCATCTTCTGCCGCAACGTGCTCATCTACTTTGCGCCTGAGGTGAAGTCCAAGATCCTCAACCAGTTTGCCAGCAGCCTCAATCCTGGCGGCTATCTGATGCTGGGGGCCTCGGAGTCCCTGGCGGGCCTCACCGACAAGTTCGAGATGATCCGCTGCAACCCCGGCATCGTCTACAAGGTCAAATAACTCCCCCTCGTCCCTCTTTGGCACACCTCTTGCTAAACATTCGTGAAGCAGGAGGTGCGCTATGGCAATTTCATTCGACAAGGCATTCGGTGTTCACCAGTACACGCTGAGCGTTCGCGCCAAGCGTGCGGAGGTGTTATCGAGCAACATCGCCAACGCGGATACGCCGGGCTTCAAGGCCCGTGACATCAACTTCTCCCAGGCGTTGCAGGATGCCCAGAGCCAGCAAGGGTTCGGGCTGTCCACCACCAGCGAGAAGCATTTCGCCTTGCAGATGGATGCCCCCGGGTCGACCCAGTATCGCAACCCCCTGCAACCGGATACAGGTGACGGCAATACCGTGGATGTGCAACAGGAGCGCAGCGAGTTCCTGCGCAACAGCCTCGAGTACCAGGCTTCCCTCGAATTCATGAATGGCAAGATAAGCGGCCTGCTCAAGGCGTTGAAAGGAGATCAGTAATGAGTTTGTTCAAGGTCTTTGACATTGCAGGCTCTGCCATGAGCGCGCAGTCCGTCCGCCTCAATACGGTGGCCAGCAACATGGCCAACGCCGACAGCGTCAGCTCCAGCGTGGAAAAAACTTACCATGCCAGGCGGCCAGTCTTTGCCGCCCAGCTGGATCAGGCCATGTCAGACAAGCAGGCCTCGGTAGGGGTGGATGTGAAGGGCATAGTCGAGAGCGATGCGCCGCTGCTCAAGGAGTACAACCCGAACCACCCCATGGCGGACAAGGATGGCTTCATCTTCAAGCCCAACGTCAACATGGTGGAGGAGATGGCGGACATGATAGCCGCCTCCCGCAGTTACCAGACCAACGTCCAGGTGGCGGATGCGGCCAAGAAGATGCTGCAGCAGACGCTCGGCCTTGGCAAGTCCTGATAGAGGTGAACCCGGATGAGAGAGAGCAGTGACGGTCTGCATGACCGCGACCATGGGTTCGACCTGTATGGCGCCCGGCAAACCCGGACAGAGGGGGAATCATAAGTGGCAGATACCTATGACAGCCTGCTGGGGGTCAACCGGACGTCGTCCGCCCAGACCAATACCACCAACACCCCGACCCAGAAGAAGGAGCTGGATCAGGAGTCTTTCCTGAAGCTGCTGACCATGCAGCTCTCCTACCAGGATCCGTTCAAGCCGGTGGATAACGCCCAGATGCTCTCCCAGATGACCTCGATGTCGACGTCCCAGGGGATCAGCAGCCTCTCCACCCAGATGGAGAGCCTCAACAGCCTGATGACCTCCAGCCAGGCGCTGCAGGCCTCGGCCCTGGTGGGTCAGAACGTGCTCATACCCTCCAACACCGGTTATCTGGAGAAGGGGAGCACCCTCTCCGGCGTCATCGCCACCGGGGACGGTGGCAGCAACGTCAAGGTGACGGTGAAGGACGAAAGCGGTCAGGTGATCAAGGAGTTCTCCATCGAAGGGGACCAGAAGGGGAATGTGGCCTTCGAGTGGGATGGCAAGGACAAGGACGGCAACCTGGCCAAGAGCGGCAAGTATTCGATAGAGGCGCACGCCACCGTCAATGGCAAGTCCGAGAGCGTGCCGGCCCTGACCTATGCCAAGGTGGAGAGCGTCACCCTGGGCACCAGCACCAACCCCAGCACCCTCAAGCTCAAGGGACTGGGTGGCATCTATCTGACCGACGTATTGGAAATTGGCGGGACGACCGGCAAGTCGACTGCGACACCGACGCCGACCCCTAACGCAGTGATCTAAGGAGAAAGACATGTCATTCAACAATGCCCTCAGCGGCATCAATGCGGCTCAAAAAGACCTGAACGTCACCGCGAACAACATTGCCAACGTCAACACCACCGGCTTCAAGGAGTCCCGCGCCGAGTTCGCCGACGTCTACGCCAACTCCATCTTCGTCAATGCCAAGACCCAGGTCGGCAACGGTGTGGCGACGGGGGCTGTGGCGCAGCAGTTCCATCAGGGGGCGCTGCAATTCACCAACAACGCGCTGGATCTCGCCATCCAGGGCAATGGCTTCTTCGTGACTTCCGATGGCCTGACCAACCTGGATCGCAGCTACACCCGCTCCGGCGCCTTCAAGCTCAACGAAAGCAGCTACATGGTCAGCAACTCCGGCGGTTACCTGCAGGGGTACGAGATCAACTCTGATGGCACTCCCAAGGCGGTGAGCATCAACGCGACCAAGCCCATCCAGATCCCGGACAAGGCCGGTGAGCCGGTCCAGACCTCGCAGATAGAGGCCAGCTTCAACCTGCCGTCCACCGCCTCGCCGCTGGCAGCGGGCAATGGCGCCGCCGATGCCTCCAAGTTCGACCCCAAGGATTCGAGCACCTACTCCTCCTCCACCTCTGTGGTGGTCTACGACTCCCTGGGGGAGCCGCACACCATCACCCAGTACTTCGTCAAGGAGGCGGATCCCGCGAACCTGACCCAGCCTGCGAGCCCGACGGCCTGGCGCATGTACATGTATGAAGGGGACAAGCCCATCGACGTCGTGGGTGGTGCCGCCACCACCATGGCCACCGGCCTGAGCCAGGCCCCTCTGAGCGCCCGCGTCACCTTCGATGCCTCCGGCAAGATGCAGACTCCCACCACGCCAGCCATCATCAAGACAGAGCCGCTGGGCACCCCGGGCGCCGGTATCATCAACAATGGTGCCGATGGCACCCAGGAGATCGAGCTCAAGCTCGGCACAGTGACTCAGTACGCCTCGCCGTTCGAGGTCAACAAATTGACCCAGGATGGCTCCACCGTCGGCCGGCTGACCAAGGTCGAAATCACCGCAGACGGCATAGTCTCGGCGACCTACAGCAATGCCACCACCGTCAAGGTGGCCATGGTGGCCATGGCCAAGTTCGCCAACTCCCAGGGGCTGACCCAGGTGGGGGACACCTCCTGGCGCCAGTCCCTGCTCTCCGGTGATGCCCTGCCGGGCACCCCGAACTCCGGCACCTTCGGCTCCATCAAGTCGTCGGCCCTGGAGCAGTCCAACGTGGATCTGACTACTGAGCTGGTGGACCTCATCACCGCCCAGCGCAACTTCCAGGCGAACTCCCGTTCGCTGGAAGTGAACAGCTCACTGCAGCAGAACATACTGCAGATCCGCTAAGGTTTTTCGCGGTTGCAAGGGGCGCTCATGCGCCCCTTGTCGTTTCCGATGCGGCGCTTTTTCCTCCGCTGTTTCGCCCTTCCCATATCTCTTGGCACTCAATTTGCAGTTGTCCTGCGAGAGTCATCTGTTTGACGGAGGATCCCATGGATCACCTGCTTTATATCGCCATGTCCGGGGCCAAGGAGAACATGAACAGCCTGGCTGTGCGTGGCAACAACCTGGCCAACGCCAACACCATAGGCTTCAAGTCTGACTTCGAGCAGGCGCGCAGCATGCAGGCGTTTGGCGAAGGACTGCCCACGCGGGTGTTCGCCATGACGGAGCGGCCGGGTCAGAACCTGCAGCACGGCCTGCTGCAGACCACGGGGCGGGATCTTGACGTCGCCGTCGACGGCCAGGGCTGGATTGCGGTGCAGGATCCCAATGGGGCAGAGGCCTATACCCGCATGGGCAATCTGCAGCTCAATGCTACCGGCAATCTGCAGACCTCCACCGGGCTCAACGTGGTGGATGACGCCGGTCAGCCCATAGTGCTGCCGCTGCCCATGGAGAAGATCGAGATCAACCGGGATGGCACTATCAGCGGCCGTCCCGAGGGGGCCGCCGCCAACCTGCCGGAGGATTTCCAGCGCATCAAGCTGGTCAATCCCCCGAGCGATGCGGTGGAGAAGGGCCAGGATGGCCTGTTTCGTCGCAAGGATGGCCAGAAGGAGGCCGCTTCTGCCGAGGTGGGCCTGATCGCCGGCTCCCTCGAGGGGAGCAACGTCAACGTGGTCGACGAGATGACCAACCTTATTCGCTTGCAACGTCAGTTCGAAACTCAGGTCAAGATCATGAAGACCGCCGAGGAGAATGACGAGGCACAAACCCAGCTGCTGCGTATCAGCTAATCAAGGAGCATGACATGAACTCTGCACTCTGGATTCGCACATCAAAAGATGACATGACCCTGCACCCTAGATCCGCTAATTAAGGAAGATGAAATGAATCCTGCACTCTGGATCAGCAAGACCGGCCTCGATGCCCAGCAGACCAACATTTCGGTCACCTCGAACAACCTGGCGAACGCCAGCACTGTGGGCTACAAGAAGGCCCGCGCCATCTTCGAGGATCTGCTCTATCAGAACATCAACCAGCCGGGTGGTCGCTCCTCGGCGGATACCGAGCTGCCCTCCGGCCTGATGCTGGGGGCGGGGGCCAAGGTGGTCGCCACCCAGAAAAACCACAGCCAGGGCAACGTCCAGACCACGGACAACTCCCTGGATCTGATGATAAGCGGCCGCGGCTACTTCGAAATCCAGCTGCCGGACGGCAGCGCGGCCTACACCCGCAACGGCCAGTTCACCCTCAATGACGAGGGCACCATAGTCACCCCGGGCAACGGCTACCCGCTGCAGCCGGAAATCCAGATCCCCGAGAATGCCCAGAGCGTGACGGTGGGGGAGGATGGTCAGGTGTCCGTCCAGCTCAAGGGGGATGGTCAGTCACAGGTGGTGGGCCAGATCAACACCACCGACTTCGTCAACCCGACCGGCCTGCAACCCATGGGGGAGAACTTGTTCCTCGAGACCCAGTCGAGCGGCGCCCCCATCCAGGGCACAGCCGGTGCGGACGGCCTGGGGGTCGTCAAGCAGGGCATGCTGGAGACCTCCAACGTCAACGTGACCGAGGAGCTGGTGAACCTCATTCAGGCCCAGCGCGTCTATGAGATGAACTCCAAGGTCATCTCGGCTGTAGACTCGATGATGTCCTTCCTGACCCAGCGCACCTAATCCTGAAACATAAGCGGAGGCCCATGATGAAAGCCCTATGGATGCTGGGCCTGCTGACACTGGCAGGCTGTACCAGCACCCCCAATACCGCCAGACCCGACGACCCCGAATTCGCCCCCGTGTATGGCGAGTCGGAGCCGGTGTCGGTGCGCCCGACCGGGGCCATCTTCCAGCCCGAACAGGTCAACGGCATCTACTCGGACATCAAGGCCCATAGAGTGGGTGACATCATCACCATAGAGCTGGCGGAATCGACCTCGGCGTCGAAGAAGGCCAATACCCAGAGCGGCAAGAACAACAAGATGGAGCTGGAACCCGTCACTCTGGGCGGGGTGCCGGTGACGGCAGGCGCCTATGATCTGTCGGCTTCCATCGGCCAGAGCAGCGCGTTCAAGGGCCAGGCCAAGGCTGATCAGAGCAACAGCCTGCAGGGCAACATCTCGGTCAGCGTGATCAAGGTATTGCCGAACGGCAACCTGCTGGTGCGCGGCGAGAAGTGGATCATGCTCAACAACGGCAACGAATACATCCGCATCACCGGTCTGGTGCGCCCGGAGGACGTGAGTTCGGAGAACAGCGTCTCGTCCCAGCGGGTCGCCAATGCGCGCATCCATTACGGCGGCACCGGCGATCTGGCCAACACCCAGGAACAGGGGTGGCTGACCAGCTTCTTCAACGGTCCCTGGTGGCCCATTTAATACTCGGGCCCCGGGTCGTCAGTGGCGACCCGGGGCCGGAATGGTTTAGTTAGGAGATGTCATGAACCGACTCCGTTTGCTCGGCCTGCTGTGCTGTATCTTGCCGCTCGGGCTGGCGCACGCCTCCCGCATCAAGGATCTCAGCTCGGTGGAAGGGGTGCGCAGCAACCAGTTGATCGGCTACGGTCTGGTGGTGGGTCTGCCCGGCACGGGCGAGAAGAACAACGCCTTCACCGAGCAGACCTTCAGGACCATGCTCAACAACTTCGGCATCAAGGTGCCGGACAACATCAAGCCCAAGATCAAGGACGTGGCGCCCGTGGCCATTCACGCCGATCTGCCCCCCTTCTCCAAGCCGGGGCAGACCATAGACGTCACCGTCTCCGCCATCGGCGAGGCGAAGAGTCTGCGGGGCGGCACCCTGCTCCAGACCTTCCTCAAGGGGCTGGACGGCCGCGTCTATGCGGTGGCTCAAGGCAGCCTGGTGGTCGGTGGTCTCGGGGCCGAGGGGGCGGATGGCTCCAAGGTGGTGGTCAATACCCCGACAGTGGGGCGCATCGCCAACGGGGCGACAGTGGAGCGTGAAGTGCCGAACTCCTTCTCCCAGGGGGACACCATCACCTTCAACTTGAACCGGCCCGACTTCACCACGGCCCGCCGGGTGGCCGACGTGGTCAACGATCTGGTGGGTCCCAATACGGCCCAGGCCCTGGACGCCACCTCCATCAAGGTGTTTGCCCCGCGGGATCCTAGCCAGCGGGTCTCCTACCTCGCGACCATCGAAAACCTGGAAGTGGATCCGGCCACCGAGTCCGCCAAGATCATCGTCAACTCGCGCACCGGCACCATAGTCATCGGCAGCGAGGTCAAGCTGCGGCCCGCCGCCATCAGCCATGGGGGCCTGACGGTCACCATAGCCGAGAACCAGCAGGTCTCCCAGCCCAATCCGCTGGCGGGGGGCGAGACGGCGGTCACCAACAACTCCACCATCAACGTGCAGCAGGATCCGGGGCGTATGTTCAAGCTCGACACGGGGGCGACCCTGGACGATCTGGTGCGGGCGGTGAATCAGGTGGGGATAGCCCCGGGGGATCTGATGGCTATCCTGGAGGCCCTGCAGCAGGCGGGCGCCATTCAGGGACAGCTGGTCATCTTGTAACAGGCTGTCCCGGCGAGTCTCTGGGTTGGCGGCGCAGCAGCCAGCCCAGAGAGCCAATAGGTAAAACAGTCATTTCTTGAGCGGCAAGAGGTTGCCACGGGCGGCAAAGAGGAAGGTTATGGCAGAGTTCGACACCCAAAGTGGTATCAATCTTGGCATGGTGCAGGACGTTCAGAACCTGGACAAGCTGCGCCAGATGAGCCACAGCAAGGAAGGGAAGCAAGAGGCACTGATGGCGGCGGCCCGCCAGTTCGAGTCCATCTTCACCCAGACCCTGTTCAAGGGGATGCGCCAGGCCAACTCGGTGCTGACCCAGGACAACCCGATGAACAGCAGCTACACCCAGTTCTACGAGGGGATGCTGGACGAGCAGCGGGTCTCCGATATGTCGAGCAAGGGGGGGCTTGGCATCGCCGAGATGGTGGCCAAGCAGTTCTCTCCCGAGAAGACCTTCACCCATAACGACGGCCGGGTTCTCAAGCTGCCCCAGCGCACCGAGCGGGTCTACAAACCCTATGAAGCCCCCAGCGCCTCCAACGATCTGATCGCAGCCTCCAAAGTTGGCAAAGATTTTGCTGATAACGAAATGAAGAGCGAGATGAATGGGGCCGAGTCTCCGTTGAACCTGCCCAGACGCCCCCATCGTACCGTGCCTCCCATGGGCAGCAGCCCGCGGGCCTCGGCCCTGGATGAGAGCGCCAAGGTGTTCGACAGTCCGGAGGAGTTTGTCGAGCGCCTGATGCCGCTGGCCAAGAAGGCGGCGGACAAGCTGGGACTGAGCCCGGCGGTACTGGTGGCCCAGGCAGCCCTTGAGAGCGGCTGGGGCAAGCGGGTGATCAAGGATGGGGAAGGGCAGATGAGCCACAACCTGTTCGGCATCAAGGCCGATCCCCGTTGGGAAGGGCCCAAGGCCGTGGTGAGCACCCTGGAGTACGAGCAAGGGGTGGCGTCGCGCCAGAAGGCGGCGTTTCGCTCCTACGAGTCGTTTGAAGAGAGCTTCAACGACTATGTGGACTTCCTGACCTCGGGGACCCGCTACAAGGGGGCGCTGGCCAAGGTGGACAGTCCGGATCGCTATTTCGAGGCGCTGCAGCAGGCCGGTTATGCCACCGATCCCCAGTACGCCAGCAAACTTAAACAAGTGTTGCGCAGTGATGCCATCGCCGGCTACTCGATGCCCGGCAACGCTGCGACCAGGAACACAGAGATGGAGCTGTAAGCTATGGCAAGCGATCTGCTTGGAATCGGGACTTCGGGTGTATTGGCCCAGCAGCGACTGCTGCAGACCACCAGTAACAACATAGTGAACGTCAACAGCCAGGGCTATGTACGTGAACGCACCCTGATCTACACCAATTCCGTCGGATTGGGCACGGGCGACATGGTGAGCGAGCGGGTCATCAACGCCTACGCCCAGGCTGAGGTGCGCCGCGATACCTCCGCCTACCATGCCGCAGGCTCGCGCTACGATCAGCTGTTCCAGCTCGACAGCCTGCTGGGGGATGCCAGCAACAGCGTGGGCACCACCATCACCTCCTACTTCAAGGCCTTCCACACCGCCAACGAATCGCCGGCGGAAGTGGGCGGGCGCAAGACCACCCTGAGCGAGCTCAGCGGCATGGTTGATCGCTTCCACACCCTCTCCGCCCAGCTCGACAAGCAGAGCGACACCATCAACTCCACCATAGGGGACGAGACGGACAGGGTGAACAGCCTGCTGAGCAGCATCAACGATCTGAACCAGGCCATAGTCCGCACCCAGGGCTCGCCGGAGGAGAACCTGATGCTGTTCGATCAGCGTGACGAGGCGATCCGCCAGCTCTCCGAGAAGATGGAAGTCCGCACCGTGACCCAGCCCAACGGCAGCATGCTGGTCAACATGAGCACGGGGCACTCCCTGGTGCTGGACGGCGGCGTGGCCCAGTTCAAGGTGGTGCCGGGCAGCCCGGATTCCCGGGATGCGAGGCTGCAACTCACCCTGGGGGCCAACCAGGCCAACATCAATGACAAGGATCTGGGGGGCGCCATCGGCGGCCTCTTCACGGCGCGCAACGATCTGGAGCCCGCCAAGCGGGAGCTGGGCCAGTTGGCGGTCGCCATGGCCGATGCCATGAACCAGCAGAACCGCCTCGGCATGGATCTGGACAACGAGCTGGGGGGGGATCTCTTCTCCCTCAAGGGGAGCCAGGGGCTCCCCTATGCCGGCAACCAGGGCAACGGGGCGGCCAGCGTGAACTTCGTGCCCGGCAAGGGCTCAGAGGTGACCACCTTCGATTACGAAGTGCAGTTCAACAGCGCCACCGGTTATGAGGTCTTCTCCATCGACGGCTCAGGCCAGCGGACCTCGGTGGCGACTGGCACCACCCCCCCCGCCAAGTTCGAGGTGGCGGGGCACGGCATCGAGATCGACCTGTCCGGCACCCCGGTCGGGGGCGACAAGATAGTGTTGCAACCCACCAAGCACGCCGCCGCTGGCATGGAGCAGGCCGCTACCAGGCCGGAAGACATTGCCCTGGCATCCCCCATCAAGGCGGACAAGAATTCCCAGAACCTGGGCTCGGGCGAGATCAAGGTGAACAGTGTCTACAACACAGGCACTGGGTCTGGCTTTGGCACCAATGCCCTGGACCCGAACGCTCCCCAGGTCATCAAGATCGACGGCAGCGGCAACTACGAGGTCTATGACAAGAACAACAACCTGCTCGGGGTGGCCCCTGCCTCCAGCAAGGGGCAGAACCTGATGTCCGCCCTCGAGATGCCGCTGGGGACGCCCATAGTGCCGGCCCTGACCCCGGGCTACGACTTCAGCATCACCGGCAAGGTGGAAGCAAACGACAGCTTCACCCTGAGCTACAACAAGGATGGCTTTGCCGACAACGGCAACGGGCTGGCGCTGGCGGAGCTGCAGAACAAGGAGCTGGTGCGCAAGAACAACAACGCCGCCACCAGCAACGACAAGATGACCTTCAACGACGCCTACAGCGCCCTGGTGACCGGGGTGGGCAACAAGGCCAGCCAGGCCAAGACGCTGCTGCAGGCCAATGAGGCCAAGCTGACCCAGAGCACCGCCATCTTCGAGAGCGTCTCCGGGGTCAACCTGGAGGAGGAAGCGGCCAACCTCATCCGCTTCCAGCAGTCCTATGCGGCCTCGGCCCAGATAGTCAATACCGCCAAGACCATCTTCGATACCCTGTTGTCTTCCGTGAGGTAAGTCATGCGCATCACCACCAACATGATCTATGACCGCAACCTTGCTTCCATGGGCAAGGTCAGCGAGCGCCAGAATACCGCCTATGAGCAGCTGATCTCGGGGGACAAGTTCTCCCGGGCGGGGGAAGACCCCGCCGGCATGAGCCAGAAGCTGGCGCTGACCAAGGAGATCGATCTCTTCAAGCAATACGGCGTCAACGGCAGCCTGCTGGAGAACAGCCTGGGCCACGAGGAGACTGTGCTCACCTCCCTCAACAACGCCATGCTGAGCGCCCAGACCCTGATCCAGAAGGCGAACAGCTCGGCCATGGGCTCGGAGGAGCGCAACGCCATCGCGAGCGAGCTGGAGGGGCTGCAAAAGCAGATGTTCGATCTGATGAACAGCAAGAACTCCCAGGGGGAGTTCATCTTCGGCGGCAACCAGAGCAAGACCCAGCCCTTCGTGAAAGATGCGAGCGGCAACTATGTGTTCCAGGGGGACACCGGGCAGCGCAGCATCCAGGTCTCCTCCACTGTGCAGATCCCGGCCAATGACTCCGGCTTCGATCTGTTCGAGATGGTGGCGACCCGGCGCACCGCCAGTGGCACCAGCGCCAACATCAAGGTAGGGGTGGGGGATCAGGGGAACTTCGAGAGCTTCTATCGCAACAACTACGATTCGTCTCTTGCCAGCAACCAGTTCACGGTGAGCACTCAGGTGGGACCGCCGGACAGGTACGAGATCCGGGACAGCGGCGGTGGTCTGATCCAGGACGGGGACTACAGCGCGGGCAACAAGATAGCCTTCAACGGACTGGAGCTGACCCTGGACCTGCCGGCAGGGGGCGCGGATCAGACCTTAGTGCTGGACAAGCCGAAGAACGACAGCGTGCTCAACGGCATGTCCGATTTCCTCACCGCCCTGCGCGACCCCAGCCTCTCGGCTGACGGCTTCCAGCTGGCGGTGGCGGATGCCACCACCCACATGAACAACGCCAGGACCAAGATAGACAGGGGGCTCGGCGAGCTGGGTGGCCGGATGAACAGCCTGGAGCAGGTGATGGGGTCGAACGATGGCCTCAGCACCCTGAACCAGCAGGCGCGGGCCAAGGTCTCCGAGGCGGACATGTACGAGGTGATTGCGGCGCTCTCCAAGGAGGACGCGGCCATGAGCGCCTCCCAGCTCGCCTTCGGCAAGATAAGCAAGCTGACCCTGTTCGATTACATCCGCTGATGGCTGGCTCCCCCGGCAGGGGGAGTCCGCTCTACCTACTGCCCTTTCCCCCTCCAATTTGTAACAACCCGTTGCCAGCAGCCCAATGGCCTTGACTCGGGGAGGCCCCGGACAGATGATGCCGCCCGCACCACCCAGGTGGCGCGCATTTTTCGCAGCATCTCGTTAGGCGAGGCTCCTGCATAAACACAGGCCACTGATCTCACGACGTCCAGAGACGCCCAAGATCAGGACAGTTTTCATCGGATTAAGGTGTCAACCCAAGTGGCTTCCGGCGTGCCGGATACGTTATGCAGTGCTAAAGCTGGTACGTGGGGATGAAGACACGCCGGACGGCGTCATTTCCTGCCTGTTACTCGTCAATCAAATTGCTGTTTTCTTGTCGACAGCGACCGGTGCGAGCCGGTTGCCTTCAGGCCCTGCCTGAAATCACATGAGGATATCTGTGATGAAGAAAACACACACCCTGCTCAACCGTCATCAACTGCTCGATCTCGCCGCCCTGCAGGGCTGGCTAGACCACAACCTGGACCCGGTGCAGCGTGCCGATCAACTGCTGACCCTGCGCCCGGAAGAGCTCAACTGCGTCTTCGATACCCTGCCTGCGCCGCGAGGGGCCGCCCTGCTCGCCTCCCTGTCGGCGGAGAGCGCAGGCCAGCTGCTGCTGCGCCTGCATGGCAGCATAGTGGGCGTGCTGCAGGAGGCCATTCCCCGGCGCGATATGGTGGCCATCTTGCGCAAGCTGGGCTCTCAGGATCGCACCAGGCTGCTGGCCCGCTTCCCGACCCAGGCGCAGGCCATCTACGCTTCCCTGCTGGACTGGCCGAGCGAGTCGGTCGGTGCCAACATGCGCCACGAGTACCTGGCCGTCGACCAGGGGACCACGGTGGAGAGCGCCAAGCGGCTGATCCACGACGCCTGGGACAAGGCCCAGCTGTTTCAGCACCTCTATGTGGTCGACGGCGAGCGGCGCCTGCTCGGCAGCGTCTCCCTCAAGTCCCTGCTGATCGCCGATCCCCTGCGGCCGGTGAGCGAGCTGATGGAGCGGGAGGCGGTGCGGATCAATGCCCGGGCGGATCAGGAGCTGGCCGCCCGTCTGCTGATCGATCGCGACATCTCGACCCTGCCGGTGGAGGATCAGGGACGTCTGGTGGGGGTCTTCCACGTGGATGACGCCGCCGACATCCTGGAGCTCGAATCCACCGAGGATGCGGAGTTGCAGGGGGGCTCATCCCCCTTGGATACCCCCTATCTGCAGGCCACTCCCTGGCAGCTGTGGCGCAAGCGTGTGGGCTGGCTGCTCATCCTGTTCGTGGCGGAGGCCTATACGGGCACAGTGCTGCGGGCCTTCGAGGAGCAGCTGGAGGCGGCCATCGCCCTGGCCTTCTTCATCCCCCTGCTCATCGGCACCGGCGGCAACAGCGGCACCCAGATCACCACCACCATAGTACGGGCCATGGCGGTGGGGGAGGTGAGCCTGAAAAACCTCGGCACAGTGCTGAAAAAGGAGCTCTCCACCGGTCTGCTCATCTCGGTGGCCATCGCCATCGCGGCCTGGGTGCGGGCCTGGAGCCTGGGGGTCGGTCCCGAGATCGGCATGGTGGTCACCCTCACCATCATCGCCATCGTACTCTGGAGCGCGACGGTCGCCTCCATCATCCCCATGGTGCTGCGTCGGCTGCGCATCGATCCGGCCGTGGTGTCGGCCCCCTTCATCTCTACCCTGGTGGATGGCACCGGCCTCATCATCTATTTTGAAATCGCCAAGTGGCTGCTGCCCGAGCTGCAGTGACAACGACAGAAAGCAAAAAGGCAGCCATCGGCTGCCTTTTTTCGTTTGAGGTGAACGATCACCCGAGCTGGAACAGCAGGGGCCAGCCCTGCTCCTGGCAATAGCGGTGCTCCTTCTCCAGGTTCTGGATCAGCAGGCGGTTCTCCTCGCACCAGTCGGTTGGCAGGGTGACCACCAGCTGATCCCCGGCGGCCTGCACTCGCCACTCTGGCAGCAGGTTGTCCTGGCGCCTGTGGTGGGCGGCCACCGCGAGGCGCAGTATGCGGATGCAGCGCAGCACCGTCTGCTCGTCGTGGTTGGGCAGGGCGGGCAGCTCGGAGAGCTTGAGCCCCTTGCGCTGGAAGCGCACCAGGGCCGCCAGCAGAGCCTGATCGTCCTGGTTGAAACCGGGCAGATCCGTGTTCTGCAGGATGTAGGCGGAGTGGCGATGGATGCCGCTGTAGTTGATGGCCAGGCCAATCTCGTGCAGCCGCGCCGCCCAGCCGAGGATGGCGCGATAGGGCTCGATGGGCATCTCCCAGGGATCGCTCAGGGCATCGAACAGGGCCAGCACGCTCTGCTCCACCCGGGTGGCCTGGCGCTTGTCGATGTGGTAGTGGGAGCTGAGGGCCAGGGCGGTGCGCTCGCGAATGTCGTGGTGCTGCAGCCGCTCCTCGAACTCATAGAGCAGCCCCTCGCGCAGGGCGCCGTCGGAGTACTCCATCCGATCGATGGGCAATGAGGTGAAGAGCCCGAGCAGTATGGCCACGGCGGCGGCAAAGACCCCCTGGCGCTCCTCGGTGAGGCCGGCGAGTTTGAGCTGGTCGACCCGCTTGTGCCTCAGCATCTCCTCTCTCAGCCGCTCCAGTCCCGCCAGCGTGATGGCGCCATCGGTCCACTCTTCCCCCTGCAAGACGTCGCGCACTGTGCGAATCGAGCCCGAGCTGCCGAGGCAGCTCTGCCAGCCCAGCTTGCGGTACTGGTTGATGATGGGGGCGAGCTGGTGCTGCGCCTCCAGCACGGCGCTGTTGAAGGCCTTCTCGCTCAGCTTGCCGTTGCCAAAGAAGCTCTGGGTGAAGCTGACGCAGCCCATCTTGCGGCTGGTGAGGGCCTTGTGTTCGAAGCCCTCGCCTATGATGAGTTCGGTGCTGCCGCCGCCGATATCCACCACCAGCACCTGGCCTTCGATGTGCTGGGTATGGGCGACCCCCTGATAGATGAGGCGCGCCTCTTCCTGGCCGCTGATGATCTCGATGGGATGGTTCAATACCTCGGCCGCCTCGCGCACGAAGTCGCGGGCGTTGCTGGCGCGGCGCAGGGTGTAGGTGCCGGCGATGCGGATCTGATCCGGCTTGATGTTGGTCAGCCGCTCGGCGAACAGGGCGAGACAGTCGAGCCCCCGGGCCATGGCTTCCGCCGACATGCGGCGCTGTTCATCCATCCCTTCGGCGAGGCGAACCCGCTCCTTGATGCGATCGACGATCTGCATCCGCCCCTCGTTGAGGCGGGCGATGACCATGTGGAAGCTGTTCGACCCCAGATCGACAGCGGCGTACAGACTATTGTCCATTGTTTGACTCGATACGTTTGAGATAGTCGTAAATCGCAACCTGGGAGCGAATCTTGCGGCGGTTGCCCCGCTTCACGTATTCGTTCTTCTGGTCAGCATCGATGACCCGCGCCTTGCAGGTGTCGCTCAGCTGCAGTTCGAGGATGTCCAGGATGCGTTGTTTCAGCCGATCGTCGTAGATGGGGGTACCCACCTCGATCCGGCCGTCGATGTTGCGGCTCATCCAGTCGGCGCTGGAGATGAACAGCTGGGGGTTGCCCTTGTTGTGGAACACCATCACCCTGGGGTGCTCGAGGAAGCGGTCTATGATGCTGATGACCTGGATGTTGTCACTCAGGCCCGGCACCCCGGGACGCAGGGCGCACATGCCGCGGATGATCATCTGGATGGGCACCCCCGCCTGACCGGCCGCATAGAGGCGGTTGATGAGGTCTCTGTCCACCAGGTTGTTGATCTTGAGCGTGATGCCACTGGGCTGGCCCGCCTTGGCGTTGGCCAGCTCGCTGTCGATGAGACGATAGAGCTGGCGGCGGCTGTTGATGGGGGAGACCAGCAGGTGGTTGAATTTGTAGCGTTTATAGGGGTACTCGATGTATTCGAACACCCCCTCCACCTCGGCGGTGATGTCTGGGTGGCGGGTCAGCAGGGAGAAGTCGGTGTAGATCTTGGCGGTCTTCTCGTTGAAGTTGCCGGTGCCGATATGGGCGTAGCGCACCGCCTCGCCATTTTCGTGGCGGGTGATGAGGCAGAGCTTGGAGTGGATCTTGAGGCTGGGCACCCCGAACACCACCTTGACCCCCGCATCGGTCAGGATGTTGGCCCAGTCGATGTTGGCCGCCTCGTCGAAACGGGCGCGCAGCTCCACCACCACTGTTACCTTCTTGCCGTTGTTGGCGGCGTCGATGAGGGAGTGGATGATCCGCGACTTCTTGGCGACCCGGTAGATATTGATGCGAATGGCGCTCACCGCCGGATCGAACGCCGCCTGGCGCACCAGCTCGGTGAAGTGGTGGAACTTGTGATAGGGGTAGTAGAGCAGTATGTCCTGCTTGGTGATGGCGTCGAAGGCGTTGACGAAACCGTCGAAATCGCGGCAATCGAGGGCCGGCAGCTTGGGGTTTTCCAGATAGTCCCGGCCCACGTTGGGGAAGCCGATGAAATCCTTGAAGTTGTGATAGCGCCCACCCGGCATGATGGCGTCGTAGGAGCTGATCTGCAGCTTGAGTTTCAGGAAGCTAATCATGGCGGCGGGCATCTCCCGCTCATAGACGAAGCGCACCGGCATGGCGGTGAGGCGCTGCTTGAGGCCATCACTCATCTTGTCCACCAGGCTGAGGTCCAGCTGGTCTGAGAGATCGTATTCGGCATCCCGGGTCAGCTTGACCGCATAGGCCGCTATCTCGTCGTAGTCGAAGAAGCCCTTGAAGATCTCGTCGAGACAGAAGCGGATGACGTTGTCCAGGATGATGATCTGCTTCTTGCGGCGGGTCCCCTCCGGCGGCAGCTGGAAGAAGCGGGGCAGATCGTCGGTCGGCACCTCCACCAGGGCGTACTGGATCACCTGGCCGTTCTTCTTCATCTCGATGGCGAGATAGGTGTGCTCGTCTTTGAGGAACTTGACCGGGTTGACCTCCTTGTTGAGGAGGATGGGGATGATGTGGCGCAGCACCTTCTCCCTGAAAAAGACCCGCAGCCACTGCTGGATCGACTCGGAAAGCTGGTTCTCGTTGACCAGGAAGATGTTGTGGCGGGCCAGGGCGATCAGCAACTCCTTGTAGGTGTTGTCAAACGCCTCGCCGAGCGCCATCACCTTCTGCTGGATGGCGCGCAGCAACACCTTGGCCTCGTCATCGCCACCGTGCACCTCGTTGATGAGGATGCGGCGCTTGACGTCCGAGACCCGTACCTTGAAGAACTCATCCTGGTTGGAGGAGAAGATCCCCAGAAAACGGACCCGCTCGATGAGGGGGACCGTCTTGTCCATTGCCTCTTGCAACACCCGTTCATTGAATGAGAGCCAGCTAAGCTCTTTCTCTTCATACTGCTTGTCGGTGCTCATCTGGTGCCTCTGTACTCAGGTTGCGTCTGCGCGGAAGTTATGGCGTCAAACCATGACAAATTTATGACAACCCGCGTTATTCGGTCAGATCGTGATCGATGTCGACCACCAGATCGTCGGAGAGGGACTCCAGCGCCGTGATCAGATCGTCGAGTTCGAGCAGGGGCGGCAGGGCCACCAGGGCATGGGCATAGAAGAGCGGGGCCCCGGAGTGGGGGGCTGGCTCGCACCCCGTGGTGAGGTCGGCGACGTTGATGTTGAGCTGACGCAATATGCTGGCCACCTCGTGGACTATGCCGGGCCTGTCGTTGCCGGTGACGCTCAGCATCAGCTGGTGGGCGGGCTCGGGGCTGAGCTGGCCTTCGGCGAAGCTCACGGTGAGACCCGGCAGCATCACCAGCGCCTCGCACAGGCTGCGGTAGTGTTCGTCCGGCACGGCGACGTGCAGGATGCCGGCAAACTGCCCCGCCAGTTCGCTCATGGAGCTGGCCAGCCAGTTGCCCTGCTGCCGGGTGATGGTGTCGGCCAGGCTCTCGACTATGCCGGGCTTGTCTGCGCCGATCACGGTGACGACCAATTGCTTTTGCATCCTGCTCTCCTTGAATGGGACTGCCTGGGGTCGGTTGACGTCTGGCTGCGACTCTGTGCGCCGAAACGTCCATAGGCTCTAGCATTGTGCCTGCTGCGACAGGCCATATGAAGCCCGCTCCACGCAAATTTAGTGAAAAAACGCGAATGCCGGAGCAGCGGTGATTTCAGCTCTGCCTGCCGGGGTTCCCCCGTGGTAGAGTGTTGCCCCTTCGTGTTTGATGAACTGGATATGTCTTGTGAACGGGGTATGTGTTTATGAATAGCCTTGTCGTATCGGGATCCGTGTTGTTGGTGCTGCTCCTGCTGGTGATCCTCTGGCGCAGGAGCAAGCGGGGCAAGGCCGAGCCCTATGAGTTGCAGGAGACCCTGTTCAGTCCGGCGGAGCGCGCCTTCCTCGGGGTGCTGGACTTGGCGGTCGGCGACCAGGCCCGGGTCTTTGCCAAGGTCAGGGTGGCGGATGTGCTGACCCCCCAGGCGCGCCTGGGCAAGGGCAAGTGGCAGCAGGCGTTCGACATGATCAGCGCCAAGCGCTTTGACTATCTGCTTTGCCACCCGACGGATCTCTCCTTCCTCTGCGCCGTCGAACTCGATGACAGCGCCCATCGCCACCAGAAACGCAAGGTGCGGGATCTCTTGCTGAAGTCCGCCTGTGACAGTGCTGGCCTGCCGCTGCTGCAGATCCCGGCCAGCAGCCACTACCAGGTCGACGAGCTGCGCGAGCAGTTGCTGCCCCTGCTGGTCAAGACGAGCCTTCCGGTGGAGGATCTGTTGCCGGGGGAGCGCCGCGAGCCGACCTTCAATCCCTTGCTGCTCGATGGGGTGGACTTGAGTGCCTCCCACCACGGGGGGCGCATGCCCAGGGCGCCACAGGCCGAGCCGCCCCAGCTTGACGAGCAGGAGCCGGTGCTGATGGACAACCCCTTCATCGGTCCGGACGAGGAAGAGGAGGGCGCCTCCACCTCGGCGCCCCACTGCCCCCGCTGCGCTGCGCCCCTGGTGGCGCGGGAAGCGAAAAAGGGTCCCCATGCCGGTCGTCTGTTCCTGGCCTGCAGCCGTTTCCCCGAGTGCCGTTACGCCGCCCCCCAGGAGCAGGCCAGGCACTGATCCCCTCTCTGGCGCCGGCTGCGGTCGGCGCCTTGCACCTCCTGCACCGCGTTCCACTCCGTCCCAGGGCGTCTGGCCGACAGAGGCTGTCTGAGTGTGATCCCCATCCCGGTCGGATCGCGCTGATCGCGACAAGTTTTGACAAACCGCCAGAATTTTGGCACTTTGTGCCCTCTGCAACACAGTGCATAGCTCAATATCATAAGCACTTAAAAAACAATAACTTGGCGTCAGGTGTGTAAGGAAGATAAATTATGATGGCTATGGGGGTGTTGATCGTTGATGCCGATGAACAGCGGCGTCAGCAACTGGGTACCGTGCTCTCGTTCATGGGGATCCCCTGGCAGGAGGTGGTGGAAGCCGATCTCGATGTGGCCATTGAATCCTCCGGCCCGCTGCAAGGGATACTGACGGGCAAGCTGCTGGAGCGCTCCCTCGGCGAGCTGCTGGCCGCCTTCCCCCGCATCCCCTTCCTCTCCCTGATGCAGGCGGATCACCCCAACAGCAACTTCATCGGCGGCAGCGACGAGCCCTATACCTATGAGTCCCTGACACGTCACCTGCACTTCTGTCAGGCCTTCATCTCCCTCCATCCCCGCCAGCAGGTGCACGACAAGGGCCAGACCCTGTTGCGACTGCTGGTGGGCAAGGGGCGGGGGATCCAGGAGGTGCGCCGCCTCATAGGCCAGGTGGCACAGACCGACGCCAACGTGCTGATCCTGGGGGAATCCGGGACCGGCAAGGAGGTGGTGGCCCGCGCCATCCACGAACTCTCTGCCCGCAGCGCCGGCCCCTTCGTACCCATCAACTGCGGTGCCATTCCGGCGGAGCTCCTGGAGAGCGAGCTGTTCGGCCACGAGAAGGGGGCCTTCACCGGCGCCATCGCCGCCCGTCGCGGCCGCTTCGAGCTGGCCCAGGGGGGCACCTTGTTCCTCGACGAGATCGGCGACATGCCGCTGCCGATGCAGGTCAAGCTGCTGCGGGTGCTGCAGGAGCGACTGTTCGACAGGGTCGGGGGCGGCAAGCCCATCCAGGCCGATGTGCGCATCATAGCGGCGACCCACAGGGATCTGGAGGCGATGATCCGCACCCAGGGTTTCCGTGAGGATCTCTACTATCGCCTCAACGTCTTCCCCATAGAGACGCCGCCCCTGCGCGAGCGCTGCGACGACATCCCCTTGCTGCTGCAGGAGCTGCTCAACCGCCATGCGGAGCAGCACAGGGGGATCATCCGCCTGACCCAGCGGGCCATGGAATCCCTGATGCAGTACCCCTGGCCTGGCAACGTGCGGGAGTTGTCGAACCTCATCGAGCGGTTGCTGATCCTCTACCCGAACCAGATCATCGACGTGGCGGACTTGCCCGGTCGCTACCGTCTGTTGCCAAGCGAGCCCAGGGACGAGCGGCTCACCGAGATGGACGAGCGGGATGCCCTGGCCGCCGTGTTCCAGACGCCTCCTGTGCTGGATCCGGGCCTTGCCGCGCCGCTGCCCATGCAACTGCCCCAGGAGGGGCTCAATCTCAAGGAGATGCTGGCGGATCTCGAGGTGGAGCTGATCCGTCAGGCCCTGGAATCCCAGGACGGGGTGGTGGCCCGGGCCGCCGACCTGCTGAGCATGCGCCGCACCACGCTAGTGGAGAAGATGAAAAAATACGGCATGAGCAAGGACAACTGAGGTCAATGCTTTGACGGCCAGAGTCAAGGTGTTGATATATAACCAGTAATTTACTGGCATGGAAATTGAATAAGCTTACCCAATCGCCAGTTTGAGGTCAGCTTTATGACAATCTCGCAGCAGGACAATCCGCTCCAGTCACACGAAGTGAGTCAGCTTTATGCCATCTTCACGGCACTGCCGACCGGCGTGCTGCTGCTCGATGGGGAGGGGCGGATCACCCGCGCCAACCCGGCCGCCCTGACCCTGCTGGGGGAGCCGCTGGAGGGACAGGCCTGGCGCCAGATCATCGCCCGCTGTTTCCAGCCCAGGGAAGACGATGGTCACGAGATCTCTCTGCGGGATGGGCGCCGGGTGCAACTCTCCACCCAGCCGCTGCCGGATCAGCCCGGCCAGCTGGTGTTCATCACGGATCTCACCGAGACGCGCCAGTTGCAGGACAGGGTCAACCACATGAAACGGTTGTCTGCCCTGGGCAACATGGCGGCCTCCCTGGCACACCAGATCCGCACCCCCCTCTCCGCCGCCATGCTCTATGCGGCCAACCTCGCGAATCGCACCCTGAAACCGGAATCCCGCACCCAGTTCCAGCAAAAATTGATGGCCCGGCTGCAGGATCTCGAGAAGCAGATCAACGACATACTGCTGTTTGCCCGCAACGGCGACAACCAGGTGGTGGCCCCGGTCTCGGTACAGGGGCTGCTGGCTGAGGTGCAGGCCGGTGCCGAGGCCTTCTGCCAGCAGCAGGGCTGCGCGCTGCACATGGAGGCGCCTGAGCCCGACCTCTGCCTGCTCGCCAACAGCAGCGCCCTGGCCGGTGCCATCAACAACCTGATCGCCAACGCCAGACAGGCCGGGGCCGATTCGCTCTTGGTGAGCGCGGTGCGCAGCGGCAACCGGGTGGAGATGCGCATCCTCGACAATGGCAAGGGGATGCCTGCCCAGTTGCTCAGCCAGATCTTCGAACCCTTCTTCACCACCCGCTCCCAGGGCACAGGCCTCGGACTTGCCGTGGTGCAATCCGTGGTGCGTGCCCATCAGGGGGAGGTCAGCGTGGCCTCGGTCCCCGGAGAAGGGACCTGTTTTACCCTGTCGTTCCCCCTGCATCAGCAAGCGGTGCAGCTTGGAGGTGTAGCATGAATCCCATCTTGTCCCTGTGGTGCAAGGCCTGCGGGCCGGTGGTTGGAGGTGTGGCATGACCCAGGCCCGCATTCTGGTGGTGGAAGACGACAACGGTCTGCGCGAGGCGCTGGTGGATACCCTGCTGCTCGGCGGTTACGAGTGCCGCGAGGTGGACAGCGGCGAGCGGGCCCTGCTGGCGCTCTCCCGCCAGCGCTTTGACATGGTGATCTCGGACATTCAGATGGGAGGCATGGACGGCCTCACCCTGCTGGCCAACATCCGCCAGCAATATCCCCAGGTGCCTGTACTCCTGATGACCGCCTACGCCAACATCGACGGGGCCGTGCGCGCCATGCGGGAAGGGGCCATCGACTATCTGGCCAAGCCCTTCTCCCCCGAGGTGCTGCTCAACCAGGTCAGCCGCTATGTGCCGGCCCAGAAGGTGGAGAAGCGCGCCGTGGTGTACGGGGATCCCAAGACCGCCGAGCTGTTCCAGCTGGCGACCCGGGTGGCCAGAAGCGAGGCCACCGTCATGGTGACAGGCCCGAGCGGGACGGGCAAAGAGGTGCTGGCCCGCTACATCCACGACCACTCCAGCCGCGCCGAGCAGGCCTTCGTCGCCATCAACTGCGCCGCCATCCCGGAAAACATGCTGGAGGCGACCCTGTTCGGCTACGAGAAGGGGGCCTTCACCGGCGCCGTGCAGGGGTGCCCGGGCAAGTTCGAGCAGGCCCAGGGGGGCACCCTGCTGCTCGACGAGATCACCGAGATGGATCTGGGGCTGCAGGCCAAGCTGCTGCGGGTGCTGCAGGAGAAAGAGGTGGAGCGGCTCGGCAGCCGCAAGATGATCCCGCTGGATGTGCGGGTCATCGCCACCAGCAACCGGGATCTCAAGAAGGCGGTGCAGGATGGCCTGTTTCGCGAGGATCTCTACTACCGTCTCAACGTCTTTCCCCTGCGCTGGACTTCGCTCTGGGAGCGACCCGGCGACATATTGCCGCTGGCGGAGCACTTGCTGGCGCTCCATGCCAGTCAGCAGGGGCTACCGACGCCGCAGCTGGCCGATGAGGCGCGCGAGCGCCTGCTGGCCCACCCCTGGCCCGGCAACGTGCGGGAGCTGGACAACGTGGTGCAGCGGGCTCTGATCCTCTGCCCCGAGGGGCTCATAGGTTGCGAGCATCTGATCCTGGAGGAGACGGACGAGGAGCTGGTGCGCCCTCTCGAGCGCCTGTCGGGGGAGGGACTGGGGGGCGAGCTCAAGCAGCAGGAGCACCAGATCATCCTGGACACCCTGCAGGAGTGCAACGGCAGCCGCAAGGAGGTGGCCGACAAGCTTGGCATCAGCCCGCGCACCCTGCGCTACAAGCTGGCCCAGATGCGTGACGCTGGCATAGAGCTGCCCGCCTAGCCCTTGTTGCCGGTGTCATGGCCTTGCCGGCCCGGCTCGATTATCATGGGGCCCTCGGCATCATGAGCCTGGGCCCCGTTGTGACTGCAGACAAGAGCCTGATCGCAGACAAGGGGGAGCAGCGCCTTTACAAGGGACTCCTATGATCTCTCATCGCAAACTGGAAACCGTGCTCAATCACCTGCTCGAGCCTCACGCCATCAAGGACTACTGTCCCAACGGGCTGCAGGTGGAGGGGCGCGAGCGCATCCGCCGGGTGGTCACCGGCGTCACCGCCAGCCAGGCCCTGATCGATGCGGCCGTGGCCCTGGATGCCGATGCCATCCTGGTCCATCACGGCTACTTCTGGAGCGGGGAACCGCCCCAGATCACCGGCATGAAGCAGCGCCGTCTCAAGACCCTGCTGACCCACGACATCAACCTCTTCGCCTACCACCTGCCGCTGGACGTGCACCCCGAGGTGGGCAACAACGCCCAGCTCGCCAGGCTGCTCGGCATCAAGGTGCGCCGCGGCCTGGAGCCCTGGAACAGCAAGAGCGTGGCCATGGTGGGCAAGCTGGAAGCCCCCATGAGCGGCAGCGACTTCGCCAGGCTGATTGCCGAGCGCCTCGGCCGCGAGCCACTCCACTGCGGCGACAGCGGCCCCGAGCTCATCAGCTCGGTGGCCTGGTGCACCGGCGGTGGCCAGAGCTACATCAATCAGGCGGCCGAGCAGGGCATAGATGCCTTCATCTCGGGGGAAGCCTCGGAGCAGACCATACACACGGCCCGGGAGATGGGGATGCACTTCTACTCCGCCGGTCACCACGCCACCGAGCGTTACGGCGTCAAGGCGCTGGGGGAGTGGCTTGCGACCGTACATGGCCTGGATGTGACCTTTATCGATATCGACAATCCGGTGTAGGGCCGATTAGCCGCGTGGCGGCGTAATCGGACGTGACAGCAGCAATAGGTAGAAATGACAAGGGAGGCCTAAGCCTCCCTTGTTACATTTTGCATGCAGCGAGTAGCGGTTACTCGCTGGCATAGCCCGCGGGGCCGAGTTCGGCGCCATCCAAGAGGGCGGCGCCCTCCTGCATCTTGAGCCGTCCCTCGCAGAACCACTGCACCACCAGGGGATAGATGCTGTGCTCCTGGGCCTGGACCCGGGCCGCCACCTCGTCGGCACTGTCACCTTCAAAGATGGGGACGCGAGCCTGCAGGATCACCGGGCCGCCGTCCAGCTCTTCGGTGACGAAGTGGACGCTGGCGCCGTGTTCACTGTCACCCGCCTCGATGGCGCGCTGGTGGGTGTGCAGGCCCTGGTATTTCGGCAGCAACGAGGGGTGGATGTTGATCATCCGCCCGGCGAAGTGACGCACCAGATCGGCACTCAGGATCCGCATAAAGCCGGCCAGTACCACCAGATCCGGCTGATAGTCCGCCATCAGCGCCAGCAGGGCGGCGTCATACTCGGCCCGGCTGGCAAACTGCTGCTGGGCCAGGATGGCGGTGGCCACCCCGGCTTCCCTGGCGCGTACCAGCCCGTAGGCATCGGCCCTGTTGCTGATGACGCCGACCACATCACCGGCAATCTTGCCGCTGGCGCAGTGGTCGAGAAGGGTCTGCAGGTTGCTGCCGTTGCCGGAGATCAGCACCAGGATCCGTTTCATAGGGGAGGTCATTTTATGATGACTTGTTCTTCGCCATCGGCCGCCTTGGCGATGTGGCCTATGTGCCAGGCGTTCTCGCCTTCGGCCTTGAGCAGGGCCAGCGCCTTGTCCAGCTGATCCGCCGGCAGGGCGATGATCATGCCGACGCCGCAGTTGAAGGTGCGGTACATCTCGTGACGGGTGACGTTGCCGGCCTGCTGCAGCCAGCTAAACACCGCCGGCCACTGCCAGCTCTGCTCGTCGATCACCGCCTGGGTATTGGCGGGCAGCACGCGGGGGATGTTCTCCCAGAAGCCGCCACCTGTGATGTGGGACAGGGCGTGGATCTCGCACTCCTTGATGAGCTTGAGTACCGGCTTCACATAGATGCGGGTCGGCTCCAGCAGGGCGTTGGCCAGGGTGGTCTCACCCAGCGGCTGATGCACGTCGGCCTGGGAGACCTCCAGGATCTTGCGCACCAGGGAGAAACCGTTGGAGTGGGGGCCGCTCGCGGCCAGGGCGATCAGGGCATCCCCTTCGCCGACCTTGCTGCCGTCGATGATTTCGCTCTTCTCCACCACACCGACGCAGAAACCGGCGATGTCGTAGTCTTCCCCTTCATACATGCCTGGCATCTCGGCGGTCTCGCCGCCCACCAGGGCGCAACCGGACTGCTCGCAGCCTGCACCTATGCCGGTGACCACGGCGGCGGCGGTGTCCACATCCAGCTTGCCGGTGGCATAGTAGTCGAGGAAGAACAGGGGTTCGGCGCCTTGCACGATGAGGTCATTGACGCACATGGCCACCAGATCGATGCCCACAGTGTCGTGCTTCTTCAGGTCGATGGCCAGACGCAGCTTGGTGCCCACACCGTCGGTACCGGATACCAGTACCGGCTCCTTGTAGCCAGCAGGGATTTGACACAGGGCCCCAAAGCCGCCAAGACCACCAAGGACTTCAGGACGACGAGTGCGCTTTGACACGCCCTTGATACGTTCAACCAGTGCATTGCCGGCATCGATATCTACGCCAGCATCCTTGTAGCTCAGTGAGGTTTTGTCAGTCACGCGTATTCCCCGTCATATAGAGAAGTGGAGGGTAAAATTCGGGGCGTATTCTACCAGCGGGCGGGTAAAAGCAGAAAGAAAATCGTTTGCGCGTTTTTACGTGGAAAAGCTCTACAAGCCGTGGCTTTTGTTGTATGATTCCGCGATTTTTTGGCGCCGGTTCGAGGAGATAATAATGAAAGTCGTTGAAGTCAAACACCCCCTGGTCAAGCACAAGATCGGCCTGATGCGCGAAGGCGACATCAGCACCAAGCGTTTCCGTGAACTGGCCAAGGAAGTGGGCAGTCTGTTGACCTACGAAGCGACCTCTGACTTCGAAACCGAGAAAGTTACCATCGATGGTTGGAACGGGCCAGTGGAAGTTGACCAGATCAAGGGCAAGAAGGTCACAGTCGTGCCCATACTGCGCGCCGGTCTTGGCATGATGGATGGCGTGCTCGAGCACATGCCGAGCGCCCGTGTCAGCGTGGTCGGCATCTACCGCGATGAAGAGACCCTGCAGCCGGTTCCCTATTTCGAGAAGATCGTCAGCAACATCGAAGAGCGTCTGGCCCTGGTCATCGACCCCATGCTGGCCACCGGCGGCTCCATGATAGCCACCATAGATCTGCTGAAGAAGAAGGGCTGCCAGTCCATCAAGGTGCTGGTGCTGGTTGCCGCCCCGGAAGGGATCAAGGCGCTGGAAGCCGCTCACCCCGACGTGGAGCTGTTCTGCGCCTCCATCGACCAGGGGCTGAACGAGAAGGGCTACATAGTCCCGGGTCTGGGGGATGCCGGTGACAAGATCTTCGGCACCAAGTAACCCCTGACGTCATAGCCGCTCTCTCTGAGCGCAAACGGAGCCGGCACCTTGCCGGCTTCGTCGTTTATCCCGCCCTCCTGCTTGCTGCCATGCGCGCCTTGCCGCTACCATAAGCAGCATCCCCCATTTCGAGAATCTTCTTTATGCTGAAACGCTTAGCGACTCTCCTCTGCTGTCTGCCACTCATGGTGTCGGCTGCCCAGGTGACCGATCTCTACCAGGGCAGGGCGCCAACCAGCGGCGACATGACGGCCGCCCAGTCCCAGGCTCTGGGGGAGGTACTCGTCAAGGTGACCGGCAGGCGCGACATCCTCACCCAGCCCGAGGTGGCCAAGGCGCTGGCGGCCCCCGGTGACTATGTGCAGCACTACGGCTATCAGGATGTGGGGCCGGTCAAGTTTCTCAAGGCCGATTTCAACGTGGCCAAGGTCAATGCCCTGGTAGGCCAGAGCAAGTTCCCCCTGCTCGGACCCGTCCGCCCGCAAATGGCGATCTGGCTGGTAATAGATGAAGGGGAGCGTCGCATACTGCCGGATCAGTCCAGCGACGGCTGGTCCGCCGCCCTGCGCGGTCAGGCCCAGGCCATGGGGTTGCCGGTCAGCATTCCGCTGATGGATCTCGATGACAACATGGCGGTCAGCGCCACCGATGTCTGGGGTCGTTTCGCCGACCCCATCCTCAAGGCGAGCGAGCGCTATGGCGCCGAGATGGTGGTGCTGGGCAAGCTGACGCCGGAAGGGGAGAAGTGGAGCATCGACTGGGGGCTCTATGGCGCCAAGCCGGGGGCTTCGGGCGGCGCAGAGCTGACCGAGCTGACCAAGGGGGCCGGTTCAGGTACCCAGGCCGAGGTGGCGCAGGGCATGGCCGATGCTCTGGCGGGCTGGCTGGTACAGCAGTACGGCACTCGCCTGTCCGGGGTCGTCTCCAGCCAGACCCTGGTGGTGGAGGGGTTGTCCGGCATCGACGGCATGATCCAGATACAGAAGATGTTGCAGGGCATGGCCAGCGTCACCAAGGTGGCGATCGGCAAGCTGGAGGGGGACAAGGTCACCTTCAACCTGTCGCTTCAGGGGGACAAGGCCGAGCTGGTAAGGGGCCTGCAACTGGAGAGCCGCCTGCACCAGATCGAAGACAATGAGAGCGGTCTGCGTTACCAATGGTCGCAGCCCTGATCCCAGGGGAAGTTCCAGACCGCCCGGCATGACCCGGGCGGTTCTCTATCTGCCGCTCTGGTGATACACTTGCCCGCAAATATCACAGTCAAAGCCCAACGAGTGAAGCAACCGGCCCAACTGTCTTTAGCCGTACAATTACCGGATGATGAAACCTTCGTCAGTTTCTATCCCGGCAACAACGCCCATCTGATCACCGCCCTCAAGAATGCGGCCATCGGTCAGGGCGCTCCTTTCCTCTATTTCTGGGGAGCCAAGGGCTCCGGACGCTCCCACCTGCTGCACGCCACCTGCGCCGAGGTCAATGCCCGCGACGCTGCCGCCGCCTATCTCTCCCTGGATCAGTTCGAACAGCTGGATCCCAGCATGCTCGACGCCCTCGAAAGCCTGCCCCTGGTCTGTCTCGACAGCCTGGAAGCCATCGCCGGCAATGGGCTCTGGGAGCGGGCCCTGTTCGATTTTTACAATCGCTGGCGGGAGAAGGGAGAGGGGACCCTGGTGGTCACCGGCTGCAGCGCGCCGCGCAAGCTGGGGCTGCAACTGCCGGATCTCGCCTCCCGCCTCGACTGGGGAGTGAGTTTCCATCTCGACGAGCTCGATGACGAAGGCAAGCTCAGTGCCCTGCAGCTGCGTGCCGAGCTGCGGGGCTTCAAACTGCCCATAGACGTGGGCCGCTTCCTGCTCAACCGCTTGTCCCGCGACATGCGCACCCTGCTCACCACCCTCAATCAGCTCGACAACGCCTCCTTTCGCGCCAAGCGCAAGCTCACCATTCCCTTTGTCAAAGAGATCCTCGAACTCTGAGCCAATGGTGATTGCCTGTCTGCGCCACATCCTTGAGTGGCGAGCAAAAAGAAACCCCGGCACCAGGCCGGGGTTTTTGTTCGAACGTGGTGGCTCGCGTCATGGGGTGATTAGTGGAACTGATCTTCTTCGGTGGAGCCGGTCAGGGCTGTCACTGAAGATTGGCCACCCTGAATGACGGTGGTCACCTTGTCGAAGTAACCGGTACCGACTTCCTGCTGGTGTGCCACGAAGGTGTAGCCACGCTCGGCGGCGGCAAATTCCGGCTGCTGTACCATCTCGACGTAGTGCTTCATCCCTTCGCCACGGGCGTACTGGTAGGCCAGCTCGTACATGTGGAACCACATGTTGTGGATGCCCGCGAGGGTGATGAACTGGTACTTGTAGCCCATGTCGGACAGCTCCTGCTGGAAGCGGGCTATGGTGGCATCGTCCAGGTTCTTCTTCCAGTTGAAGCTGGGAGAGCAGTTGTAGGCCAGGATCTTGTCCGGGTACTGGGCCTTGATGGCTTCGGCAAACTGACGTGCCTCGTCCAAGTCCGGCTTGGCGGTTTCACACCACACCATGTCGGCGTAAGGGGCGTAGGCCAGGCCGCGGGAGATGGCCTGCTCAATACCGGCCTGCACCTTGTAGAAGCCCTCGGCGGTGCGCTCACCGGTCAGGAAGCCTGCATCGTAGGGATCGGCGTCCGTGGTCAGCAGGTCGGCCGCGTTGGCGTCGGTACGGGCGATCACCAGGGTGGTGGTGCCGCAGACGTCGGCCGCCAGACGGGCCGCGATCAGTTTTTGCACCGCTTCCTGGCTCGGCACCAGCACCTTGCCACCCATGTGGCCGCACTTCTTGACCGAGGCCAGCTGATCTTCGAAGTGCACGCCGGCGGCGCCCGCTTCAATCATGCCTTTCATCAGCTCGAAGGCGTTCAGCACGCCACCGAAACCGGCTTCGGCATCCGCCACTATCGGCAGGAAGTAGTCGATGAAACCGGCATCCTGCGGGCCCACCTTGTTGGCCCACTGGATCTGGTCGGCACGGGCGAAGGAGTTGTTGATGCGCTCCACCACTGAGGGCACCGAGTTGGCCGGGTAAAGGGACTGATCCGGGTACATGGTGGAGGACAAGTTGTTGTCCGCCGCCACCTGCCAGCCGGAGAGGTAGATGGCCTCTATGCCCGCCTTGGCCTGCTGCACCGCCTGGCCGCCGGTCAGTGCGCCGAGGCAGTTGACGTAACCCTTCTTGGCGCCGCCGTGGATCAGCTCCCACAGCTTGTCGGCGCCGCGCTGGGCCAGGGTGTGTGCCGGCTGCAGGCTGCCACGCAGGTTCACCACGTCTTCGGCGCTGTAGCCGCGTTTGATCCCTTTCCAGCGGGGGTTTTCTGCCCAGTCTTTCTCGATAGCCTGGATCTGTTGCTCACGGGTCAGTGCCATATCAGTTCCCTCTTTCATTGATTTCACGTTTCCATTGATTTGTTATGGACGAGTCCCTTTCGGGGCCCGGATTCAGAGCCGCTCGTAACCGGGCAGCGTCAGAAAATCGATCAGGGTGTCGGCGCAGGTGATCTGCTCCATCAGCTCGCTCGCCTCGGCAAAGCGACCTGCCTGCCAGCGGGCATCGCCCAGCTCGGCTTTGACCACCTGCTGCTCCTCGGCCAGCATCTGGCGGAACAGCGCCTTGGTCACCACCTGGCCGTTCGACAGGCTCTTGCCGTGGCGGATCCACTGCCAGATGGAGGTGCGGGAGATCTCGGCGGTGGCCGCATCTTCCATCAGGCCGTAGATGGGCACGCAGCCGTTGCCGTTGATCCAGGCCTCCAGATATTGCAGGGCGACCCGAATATTGGTGCGCATGCCCGCCTCGGTGCGCTCGCCCTCGCAGGGGGCCAGCAGCTCGGCGGCGGTGATGGGGGCATCCTGCTCGCGCAGTACGCCTATCTGGTTCTTGGCGCCTGCCGGGATGGCGACGTTGAACACTCCCATGGCGGTATCGGCGAGGCCGGGGTGGGCGACCCAGGTGCCGTCGTGGCCGTTGTTGGCTTCACGCTCCTTGTCCGCTTTCACCTTGGCAAAGACCTCGGCGTTCACTGCCGGATCCTTGGCCGGAATGAATGCGGCCATGCCACCCATGGCCAGGGCGCCGCGCTTGTGGCAGGTCTTGATCAGCAGCCGTGAATAAGCCGACAGGAAGGGCTTGTCCATGGTCACCACCTGGCGATCCGGCAGGACGCGATCAGGGTGGTTCTTCAAGGTCTTGATGTAGCTGAAGATGTAGTCCCAGCGGCCGCAGTTGAGGGCGACTATGTGATCCTTCATCTGATAGAGCAGCTCGTCCATCTCGAACACGGCCGGCAGGGTCTCGATGAGGACCGTGGCCTTGATGGTGCCGCGGGGCAGGCCGAACTTGTCTTCGGTCCAGGCGAACACCTCGCTCCACCAGCGCCCTTCCAGATTGCTCTGCAGCTTGGGCAGGTAGAAGTAAGGGCCCGAGCCCTTGGCCAGCAGCGCCTTGTGGTTGTGCAGGAAGTAGAGAGCGAAGTCGAACAGGCCGCCAGGGATGGCGTCGCCATCGAAGGTGACGTGTTTTTCCGGCAGGTGCAGACCGCGTACCCGGCAGATAAGCACTGCGGGATCGGGATTGAGGGTGTAAGCCTTGCCTTCCGGACTGGTGTAAGAGACGGTGCCGTTGACCGCATCGCGCAGGTTGATCTGACCCTCGATCACCTTGTTCCAGGCGGGGGCCAGTGAATCCTCGAAGTCCGCCATGAACACCTTTACGTTGGCGTTGAGGGCGTTGATGACCATCTTGCGCTCGACCGGTCCGGTGATCTCCACACGGCGGTCTTGCAGATCGGCGGGAATGCCGCGCACTGTCCAGCTGCCTTCGCGGATGTGGGCGGTTTCGGGCAGGAAGTCCGGCAACTCGCCGCCATCGATGCGGGCCTGGCGAGCCACCCGTTGTTTCAGCAGTTCATTGCGCTGAGGAGCGAAGCGTTCCACCAGTTCGGACACCAGGGCCACCGCATCCGGCGTCAGGATCTGCGCGTAATCGGGAAGCATCTCGCCTTGGATGCGCAGACGGGTGCTGCTGATGGTCTGGGCCGGTGCCGACATAGGTTTCACTCCTTTGAAAGTTACATTTTGAACTTACTAACTACGACTAACGTCTATATCCGTTTCTCTTAAACTCCCCGTAACAGCGGGGTAATACGACTCATAAGGTGCAAAATAATGCTTGGTTCGTCAACTTGATTTTTAAAACAGGTGTTTTTGGTTGGTATTTAAGTCTATGTTTTTAAAATGTTTATGTGATTAGCATAAAAGCTCTACGCAGATGGTTATGCTCTCGGCTGGCAAGGCCGTCAGGGGGGATGAAAGAGCCAGGTGCGGCACATCAAAAATGTAATTAATTACGTAATAAAATTACCAATGCAAAAACAAATCCCGACCTTACTCCAGGCTTTGAGAAAACAGCTGTATGAAATGCCTGCTGCCAACACAGTCGGCATCTGGCATGTGAAGCCATTGACAGGTGAACTGCTGTTTAAAACCAAATGGTCAAATCTTGCGAAGCGGGGGCAGCGCAGAGCGTGTGGTGGAAATGACGAGCAATAACGTAGGTTTGTATCAAGGGGCTGGAGCAGGGGGGAGGGAGATGACGGGGAACGGAGTAGTGAATAACACCAATCCATGGATGTTTATCAGCATTTTATGGTTATTTTCGTTGGCGGCTTTTTAGCCGGGTCGGGACGGGGTGCCGGACAGCAAAACCGGCCTTTCGTCCGCAAAGTTGGAGAGGGACTGGGCCAGATCCGCCTCAGTAGTCATCATCCGGCGCGGCGAGATCGATCACGTCCAGATGCACTGTGCCGCCGAGACCGGTGTCGGTGGATTCGGGATCGGAATGGGGTGAGGAGAGAAGGGGCTGATC
Organism: Aeromonas sp. DSM 116730; assembly: GCF_046581335.1. Lineage (NCBI taxonomy): Bacteria > Pseudomonadati > Pseudomonadota > Gammaproteobacteria > Aeromonadales > Aeromonadaceae > Aeromonas > Aeromonas sp. DSM 116730. Next base: position 1,642,050 of record NZ_CP144265.1, read on the forward strand.
GGGCTGTGTGTCGACTGCTTGGTTCATGGGTGCTTGCCTCAATGGATTGCAAGCCGGTTGGTGATTCCCTCACCCTGACGCCACCTCCCTGTCTGATGGCCGGCGGAAAAGTTGCGTATCCTAGCGGGACTTTATGAAAGCTTCAAGTGGTTCTGTATAAAATTTATGCCGGCACGGCCTCTGTGCAAGCCACAGGGGTGAGATAAGAAGAGGACGTGCAGGGAACGGGCAGAAAACAGGTAAAAAAATAGCCCAGTCGTTTGACTGGGCTATTTTCGGGGAAAATGGTCGGTGTGAGAGGATTCGAACCTCCGACCCTCTACACCCCATGCAGATGCGCTACCTGGCTGCGCTACACACCGACGGAGTCAGCTCGGCTGACGGGAAAGGAGTCTAATAGGATGATCCTAAGGGTGCAACTCCTTTTTTATCAGGGAGATGCCGATTGCTTCTTTATTGCTCAACCAAGATGCAACTTGGGCCTTGGCGGGAGTTTTGGCATAATCGCCGCCCACCTCGCCCGGTGCCGGTGGCCCTGGATCCGGGCCGAGCGAACAGGGCCGTCTTTGATGATGAATACAGATAAATGAGAGGAGCGGCCGTGGAGCCAGCACAGATGAACGCAGCCGAGATGCAGATCACCCAGGACGAGCGCTGGATGCGTCATGCTATGGCCTTGGCGGCCAGGGCGGAAGGGATAGGCGAAATCCCGGTCGGTGCCGTGCTGGTGCTGGGGGACGAGGTGGTCGGCGAGGGGTGGAACCGCTCCATCAGCGCCCATGACGCCTGCGCCCATGCGGAGATCATGGCGATCCGTGCCGCTGGCATCACGCAGCAGAACTATCGGCTGCTCGATACCACCCTTTATGTGACGCTGGAGCCCTGCTGCATGTGTGCCGGCGCCCTCATCCACAGCCGGGTGAAGCGGGTGGTCTACGGGGCCCGCGATCTCAAGACGGGGGCGGCGGGCTCGGTGTTCGACATTTTGCAGGACCCGCGCCACAACCACAGGGTGGCGCTGACGGGAGGGGTGCTGGCAGAGGCCTGCTCGGCCCAGCTGTCGGACTTCTTCAAGCGGCGGCGCGCCGAGAAGAAGGCGGCCAGAGAGGCGCTGAAACAAAGTAGTGGCCCCGCCCTCTGAGGCGGACGGGGGGCATCATCTTGCCCCCGCTCTGAATTTCTTCACACATCCTCATATAAAACAGAGGGTTGGCACTGCTGCTTGCCCTCATCCTCCTGCCTGTATCCCCCCTGAAATAACCTCTTCACAGAGGCTCCTGATGTAACAAAACTGTCATGCAACCGCCATATAATGCCGCCAAGCCTAGCTCACATTGAGGTCTTGCATGTCATCGGAATCGTTAAACCTGGTCATGGCGGGCAGTAGAAAACGCCGGATCAAGGATAAATTGGCCAAATACGGCGTCACCACAGGGGGAGCCCTGGTACTGGTGGCCCTGCTGCTTATCTTCTTCTACCTGCTCTATGTGGTGAAACCCATCTTCAATGGCGCCAGCGTAGAGGCAACCTCCTCCTTTACCCTGCCGACGCAGGGCAAGACCGCCTGGCTCGGGGTCGAGGAGCAGAACGAGATAGGGTATCGCTTCAACGACCAGGGTCAGGTCAGCTTCTTCGCCGTCAAGGCGGATGGCGGCGTCAAGGTAGGCCAGGTGCTGGGCCAGGCCAGTGTCGCCGGTGACGTCACCGCCGTCGCCGTGCCGGCGCCGGGCCAGAAGCTCATCGCCTATGGCTTTGCCGACGGCAAGGCCACTGTGGTGCAGCCCTCTTTCAAGGTCTCCTATCCGAACGACGTGCGCGTCATCGAGCCCAGCCTGCAATATCCCTTCGGCGAAGAGCCTGTGGTGATAGATCCCCAAGGCAAGGCGCTGACCCGCATGGTGTTCGAGGCGACCAAGGACAAGATGGCCACCGCCGCTGTGACCGAGGATGGCCGCGGCGTGATGACGGTGATGAGCGGTGAGGAGAACTTCCTCTCCGGTGAAGTCGAGTGGAGCAGCCAGAACTACGCCATTCCTTCCCTGCCTCGTCACGTGGATCAGATGCTGCTGACCCCCAACCTGCGCATCCTGTTCGTGCGTGAAGGCAATCGCCTGTCGGTCTATGACATCCACAACCTGAGCGACATCTCCCTGCGCGACGTCATGGAGATCAATGCTCCCAACGCCGACGTGACCCAGGTTGCCCTGCTCTCCGGCGCCTCCTCCCTGCTGGTGGGCAATGACAATGGCGTCATCTCCCAGTGGTTCGAGGTGGCGAAGGACGGCAAGCGCCAGTTCACCCAGATTCGTGACTTCAAGGGCGACGGCCCGGTCGCGCTGCTGACCCCGGAGCACTTCCGCAAGGGCTTCATCAGCGCCGCCAAAGACGGGACCATCAACTTCTTCCACGCCACCGGCGAGGCCAAGCTTCTCGGCGAGACCATAGAAGGCGGCGCCCTGGCGGCCCTGGCCATCTCTCCCCGCCACAACCTGCTGCTGACCCAGCAGGGGAATGACTTCAAGGTCTTTGAGGTGGAGAACGATCACCCCGAGGTGACCTGGTCGGCCCTGTGGCAGCAGGTGTGGTACGAAGGTTATCCCGAGCCCATGTATGTGTGGCAGTCCACCTCTGCCAGCAACGACTTCGAAGCCAAGCTGAGCCTGGTGCCCCTGGTATTCGGGACCCTCAAGGCCTCCTTCTACGCCATGCTGTTTGCGGTACCGCTTGGCGTGGCCGGTGCCATCTACACCGCCTACTTCATGTCGGCGGGCCTGCGCAAATACGTCAAGCCGACGGTGGAGATCATGGCGGCGCTGCCGACCGTTATCCTGGGCTTCCTGGCGGGTCTGTGGCTGGCGCCCATCATCGAGGGTGCGCTGCCCGGGGTGATCCTGCTGCTGCTGCTGCTGCCGATGGGCATGTTGCTCACCGCGCTGGTGTGGAACTACCTGCCGGAGCGCGGCAAGTCCTGGTTGCCGGAGGGCTGGCACGCCATCCTGTTGATCCCCGTGCTGCTGCTGATTGGCTGGGGCGCCTTCGCCTTGAGCCCGCTCATCGAGAATGCCTTCATGCACGGCGATTCGCGCATCTGGCTGACCCATGAGATGGGCATCAAGTTTGACCAGCGCAACTCCCTGGTGGTCGGCATCGCCATGGGCTTCGCCGTCATACCCACCATCTTCTCCATCGCCGAAGATGCGGTCTTCTCGGTGCCCAAGCACCTGACCCAAGGGTCTCTGGCGCTCGGGGCGACCCCCTGGCAGACCCTGAGCCGTGTGGTGATCCTGACCGCGAGTCCGGGCATCTTCTCGGCGGTGATGATGGGCCTGGGCCGCGCCGTGGGCGAGACCATGATAGTGCTGATGGCCACCGGCAACACCCCCATCATGGACTTCTCCATGTTCCAGGGGCTGCGTACCCTGGCGGCGAACATAGCGGTGGAAATGCCGGAGTCGGAAGTGGGCAGTTCCCACTACCGGGTGCTCTTCCTCGCGGCCTTCGTCCTGTTTGTGTTCACCTTTATGTTCAACACCCTGGCCGAGTTCATTCGTCAGCGGTTGCGCGAAAAATACAGCTCTCTGTAATGAGCCGTTCTCTTAAAAAGCGGCGTTCTGTATATGGACAAGGAATCAACAATGGGTAAGTGGTTTAAATCAGGGGCCCCCTGGATCTGGATGACAGGCGGCGCCGTCAGCCTGAGTCTGGTAGCCGTACTGGGTCTGTTGCTGCTGATCGGCTGGCGTGGTCTGGTCTACTTCTGGCCGCACCCCATCTATGAGTGGCAGCTTGAAGATGCCAGCGGCAACAAGAGCGTGCTGATCGGCGAGATCAATGACCGCGAGATGGTACCTGTGGAGCGGCTGCGCGCTGCGGGCCAGGCGCTGGAGGGGGAGGAGCGCGAGCTGCTGACCCGATATCTGGTCAAGACCGGCAACCGTGAGTTTGTCGACCTCGATTTTCGCTGGGTGCTGGAGACCGACATCAAGTCCCAGAGCCAGCCGGCCGAGCTCGCCATGGTGGAGCGTGCCACCAACGGCAACTTCTACGGTTACATCACCTCGGTGAAAGAGGATGGCAAAGAGCTGACGGCAGATCTGCATCCTGCCCTGCAGCGGGTGCTGGCACGAGCCAACGCCCTGTCGGAGCAGGCCAACGATCTGCAAAAGGGAGACATCGGCGGCATCAACTACCAGCTGGAGCGACTGCGTCTGAAAGAGCGCAAGGCGGAGCTGGAAGGGGAGCTGACCGACGCGCTCAAGGCGGATCTCGCCGCCCAGCGCCAGGCCCTGAACGATCGCTATCTGGTGCTGGAGAAGGAGCTCTTCTCCCTGCGCGCCCAGGCGGATCGTGACGCCATTACCGTCAAGGATATGCGTGGCGAGCTGGTGACCATGCCCATGTCCAAGGTGCTGGACGTGGTCTGGCCCAACGACATGAGCCTGCCCGCCAAGGTAGGACACTGGTTCCACCAGATTGGCAAGTTCGTCTCCGACGATCCCCGTGAGGCCAACACCGAGGGCGGCGTCTTCCCCGCCATCTTCGGCACCGTCTTCATGGTGTTGCTGATGGCCATCATAGTGACACCGCTCGGCGTGGTGGCCGCTGTCTACCTGCACGAGTACGCGGGCAAGAACAGCCTGACCAAGATCATCCGCATCGCGGTGATCAACCTGGCGGGTGTGCCCTCCATCGTCTACGGCGTGTTTGGCCTCGGCTTCTTCGTCTACACGCTCGGTGGTTCGTTAGACCAGCTGTTCTACCCGGAAGCGCTGCCGAGCCCGACCTTTGGCTCCCCCGGCGTCATCTGGTCGGCGCTGACCCTGGCCATCCTGACCCTGCCGGTGGTGATCGTCTCCACCGAAGAGGGGCTGGCGCGGATCCCGAGCACCATACGCCAGGGCTCCCTGGCCCTGGGGGCCACCCAGGCCGAGACCCTGTGGCGCATAGTGCTGCCCATGGCGAGCCCGGCCATCATGACAGGCCTCATCCTGGCGATAGCCCGGGCCGCCGGTGAAGTGGCACCGCTGATGCTGGTGGGGGTGGTGAAGCTTGCTCCCACGTTGCCGATGGATGGCAACTTCCCGTACTTGCACGTGGAGCGCAAGTTCATGCACCTGGGCTTCCACATCTATGACGTCGGCTTCCAGAGCCCGAACGTCGAGGCGGCGCGGCCCCTGGTCTATGCCACCTCCTTCCTGCTGGTGACTGTGATAGTGGGCCTCAACCTGACGGCTATCGGTATTCGTAACCACCTGCGCGAGAAATTCCGGTCGCTGGAGCATTAATCCGGCCACCTGACTGAGACAAGAGATGCGCGGCCCAGCGGCCGCCATCAACAGCATGATGGTCGCCGGAATGTATCCGGCCACCCCAGAGAGATTTGAGGTAACAGATGATCAACGTAACACCGACTTCGACCCAGCATACCGCCCTGGACCTGCTCAACCTGAGCCCGGAGCAGACCGCCCTTGAGGTCAAGGATCTCAACCTGTATTACGGCAACAAGCAGGCGCTGTTCAACGTCAACATGAAGATCCCGAAAGGGCAGGTGACGGCCTTTATCGGCCCGTCCGGCTGTGGCAAGTCGACCCTGCTGCGCTGCATCAACCGGATGAACGATCTGGTGGAGATCTGCCGCATCGAGGGGGAAATCCAGCTGCACGGCCACAACATCTATGACAAGAGCGTGGATGTCTCCGCCCTGCGCCGTCAGGTCGGCATGGTGTTCCAGCGCCCCAACCCCTTCCCGAAATCCATCTATGAGAACGTGGTCTATGGCCTGCGCCTGCAGGGCATCAACGACAGACGCACCCTGGACGAGGCCGCCGAGCGCTCACTGCGCGGCGCAGCCCTGTGGGAAGAGGTGAAGGATCGCCTGCACGACAACGCCTTCGGCCTCTCAGGTGGTCAGCAGCAGCGTCTGGTGATCGCCCGGGCCATCGCCATCGAGCCGGAAGTGCTGTTGCTCGATGAGCCGACCTCGGCGCTCGACCCCATCTCCACCCTCACCATCGAGGAGCTGATCAACGAGCTCAAGAGCCAGTTCACCGTGGTGATAGTGACCCACAACATGCAGCAGGCGGCGCGGGTGTCGGATCAGACCGCCTTCATGTACATGGGTGAGCTCATCGAGTACTCGAACACCAACACCATCTTCACCACCCCGGCCAAGAAGAAGACCGAGGACTATATCACCGGTCGTTACGGCTAAGAGATGAGGATGACTGACATGAACCACAAGAAACAGATTGGCGGTCGGTTCAACGGCTAAGGCATGGTTGGTGCAACAAGGGTTATTGGTATGAACAAGATGAGCATCAATAAACAGATTACCGGTCGGTTCAACGGCTAAGGCATAATCGGAGCAACAAGGATTATTTGTATGGACAATATGAACCTCAATAAACACATCTCCGGTCAGTTCAATGCCGAGCTCGAGAACGTGCGCAACCAGGTGCTGGTGATGGGCGGTCTGGTGGAGCAGCAGCTGACGGACGCCATCTCCGCCATCCACATCCAGGATCTGGATGCGGCGCGCAAGATAGTGGCCAACGACCACAAGGTCAACGCCATGGAAGTGGCCATCGACGAGGAGTGCACCCGCATCATCGCCAAGCGCCAGCCCACCGCGTCCGACCTGCGCCTGGTGATGGCCATCATCAAGACCATCACGGATCTGGAGCGCATCGGCGATGTGGCGGACAAGATAGCCCGCATGCTGACCGACAACGCCAACAAGCCGCAGCCGCCGCTGGTGTCCCTCGAGAACATGGGCCGCCGCACCATCAAGATGCTGCACGACGTGCTCGACGCCTTCGCCCGCATGGATCTGGAGGCGGCTATCGCCGTCTACAAGGAAGATGACAAGGTGGACAGGGAATACGAGTCCATCATCCGCGAGCTGATGACCTACATGATGGAAGATCCCCGCACCATTCCCCAGGTGCTGAACGTACTGTGGGCGGCGCGGGCCATAGAGCGGGTCGGCGACCGTTGCCAGCACATCTGCGAATACATCGTCTACTACGTCAAGGGCAAGGACGTGCGCCACACCAAGGCGGACGAGCTGAGCGACCTGCTGGGCAAGCATTGAGACAGAAATGAATAAAAAGGCGCCTTGAGCGCCTTTTTTATTGCATTGGGGGGCGGCTTAAGATAACGCGCCCCACGGGGCGCTTTTCTGCTAGAATATTGCCCCTGTGTGAGTCCCGGATGGAGTCACGGTCCGGTTTCCCGGGCCCAGTTTGCCGTCTTGTGCTAAGGCGGCTGTAGCAATAGGTTAATCATGAGTTTTGCCGATAGTTTGTTCTTTTTGATGCTGCTGGTCGCCGGCAGCGTGTTCTTCTCGCTTTCCGAGATCTCTCTCGCCGCCTCCCGCAAGATCAAGTTGCAGGTGATGGCCGACGAGGGCAATCGCCATGCCGAAAAAGTGCTGGCACTGCAGGCCCAGCCAGGTAACTTCTTTACCGTGGTGCAGATAGGCCTCAATACCGTCGCCATCCTGGGCGGCATCCTGGGCGAATCCGCCCTGAACCCCGCCATCAAGTCGTTGATCTCCGGCTTCTATCAGGGCCCCTGGCTCTCCCAGATAAGCTCGATCGCCTCCTTCGTGTTCGTCACCGGCATGTTCATCCTGATAGCGGACTTGATGCCCAAGCGCCTGGCCATGACGATGCCGGAACGGGTTGCGGTGGTGGTGGTGCGTCCCATGCTGCTGTGCGTGACCCTGCTGATGCCGCTGGTGTGGTTCTTCAACGGCCTGGCCAACGCCCTGTTCCGCCTGCTGCGGGTCTCCATGGTGCGCAACGACGAGATCACCTCGGACGACATCTATGCGGTGATGGATGCGGGCGCCGAGGCCGGCGTCATCCAGCGTGAGGAGCACCAGCTCATCGAGAACGTGTTCGAGCTGCAATCCTTGGGCGTCACCTCCGCCATGACGGCCCGCGAGAGCCTCATCTACTTCACCCTGCAAGAGGGCGAAGAGAGCATCAAGGCCAAGATTGCCGAGCACCCCCACAACAAGTTCCTGGTCTGTGACCACAACCTCGACAGCATCAAGGGCTTCGTCGACGCAAAGGAGCTGCTGATCCGCGTCATCAGCGGCCAGAGCATAGATCTCAACAGCGGCTCCCTGGTGCAGAACGTCATCATCATTCCCGACACCTTGAACCTCTACGAGGCCATGGAGTACTTCAAGAACCATCGCGGTGATTTCGCCGTGGTGATGAACGAGTACGCCCTGGTGGTGGGCATAGTCACCATGAATGACCTGATGAGCACCGTCATGGGCGAGTGGGCCACCCATGCGATGGAAGAGCAGATAGTGCAGCGGGACGAGAACTCCTGGCTGGTGGACGGGGTCACCCCCATCTCCGATGTCATGCGGGCCTTCGATATCGAGGAGTTCCCGGGGAACCAGAACTACGAGACCATCGCCGGTTTCATCATGTTCATGCTGCGCAAGATCCCCAAGCGGACGGACTCGGTGAAATATGCGGGCTACAAGTTCGAAGTGGTGGACATCGACAGCTACAAGATCGATCAGTTGCTGGTCACCCGGGTGGAGCCTGTGCTGGCCGAGAAACCCGCCCTGGAATCGTGAAAGGAGTTACCAAGGAGTCATGAAGATGCCGTCTTATTCCCGTGCGTTGAGCTGTGTGGCTCTCGCCCTGGCGCTGGGGGCCTGCAGCCAGAGCGCTCCCCGCAAACCCGCCGCCGCTCCCAAGCCCGTGGCTCCCAAGGCCGCTGTAGTGGCGCCGCAGCCGGACCCCGATGCCGTGGTGCAAAGCGCAGTGGCAGAGCCGAGCCCGGTGTTCGATGAGGAGTACCATGGTCCGGATCAGGGGTCGCTGGAGTCGGTGACCGCCCTGTTCGCCCGTGGCTACATAGAGTCGGCCATGCGTGAGACCATGCTGGCGGCGGTGCACAGCGATTACCCCTTGCTCGGCATGCGGGATGTGCGCCTGACCGATCCTGTGGCCAAGTTCCTCACCTCGGCCCAGGCCCGCACCACGGCCCACGACTACCTCTATGCCGGTGTGCAGCGCAGGTTGGGCCGCCCCCTGAGTCCGGCCCAGTGGGAGCAGATCTGGCAAGGATTCCACCAGCAGGGGAGAGTCTCCGACTGGGTCAAGCAGACCAAGCGGGTACTGGCGGGGCGCTGAGTCGCCAGCCCATCCATGCTTCACAAGAGGCCACCCCCGGGGTGGCCTCTTGTCGTTCAGGCCTGTGGACTCGGGCCCTGGGTGGCAAGGACGAGGGGCCTCCCTTTGCCGCTATCATCCTGAGCTTGCTCAGATTTGTTCCTAGTTCCCGATTGCCTCTCCCTCTGCTTTGCGCCATGATGCACAGGACTTGTAGCCGTCTAGATGTTTTGATGGCTTAATGTTTTTTCACACAATAAACACCCGTCATGACGGGGACACGCAGAGAGACAGAGATGGATACAAAGGATTTGTGGGTACTGGATGGTGGCATGGGGCGTGAGCTGGCACGGCGGGGCGCGCCGTTTCGCCAGCCGGAGTGGTCGGCCCTGGCCCTGATGGAGGCACCAGAGACTGTGCGCGAGGTGCATCAGGCCTATGTGGTCAGTGGTGCCCGGGTCATCACCACCAACAGCTATGCCCTGGTGCCGTTTCATATCGGTGACGGGCGCTTCGCCGCGGATGGCGAGCGGCTTGCAGCCCTGGCCGGGCAGCTGGCCCGCGACGTGGCCGACGGGCAGGCTGGTGCCGTGCAGGTGGCCGGTTCATTGCCACCGCTGTTTGGCTCCTACCGTGCCGACCTGTTCGAGGCGGACAGGGTGAGCGAGCTGGCCACACCGCTTATCCGGGGCCTCTCACCTCATGTGGATCTCTGGCTGGCCGAGACCATGAGCCTGATCGCCGAGCCGCTGGCCCTCAAGGCGCTGCTGCCAGGCGATGGCAAGCCGTTCTGGGTCTCCTTCACCCTGGAGGACGAGGCGCCGGGCAGCGAGCCGACTCTGCGCTCCGGTGAGCGGGTGGCCGATGCGGTCGCCGCGTTGGCGTCGGCCGGGGTGAGCGCCATCCTGTTCAACTGCTGCCAGCCCGAGGTGATTGAAGGGGCGCTCAAGGTGGCGAGCGCCCGCTTGCAGGCCCTGGGCCGCACCGACATTCGCCTCGGCGCCTATGCCAACGCCTTCCCGCCCCAGCCCAAGGAGGCCACCGCCAACGACGGGCTGGATGAGATCCGCGCCGATCTGGGGCCGCAGGATTACCTCGGCTGGGCCGAGCGCTGGCGCGGTGCCGGGGCCTCCCTCATCGGCGGCTGCTGCGGCATAGGCCCGGAGCACATCCAGGCCCTGAGCAGCCGGCTGCGCTAAGGAGAGTCCATGAAAGAGAGCAAAATAGGCCTCTGGTCTCTCACCGCCCTGGTGTTCAGCTCCATGGTGGGGGCGGGGATCTTCAGCCTGCCCCAGAACATGGCCGAGGTGGCCGGTGCCCGCGCCGTGCTGATCGGCTGGGGCGTCACCGGGGTGGGCATACTGGCGCTGGCCGCGAGCTTCCTCTACCTGTCGCGGCTAAGACCCGAGCTAGACGGCGGCATCTACAGCTATGCCCGCGCCGGTTTTGGGGATCTGGTGGGCTTCTTCTCCGCCTGGGGCTACTGGCTCTGCGCCACCATAGGCGTGGTGGGCTATCTGGTGATCGCCTTCGCGGCGCTGGGCAGCTTTGTCGATACCCCCGAACAGATCTGGTTTGGTGACGGTAATACGCTGGCGGCCTTTATCGGCGAGTCCTGCATCCTCTGGGCGGTGCACCTGCTGGTGGCCCGCGGCGTGCAGCAGGCGGCCCTGTTCAACCTGGTGGCGACCCTGGCCAAGAGCCTGCCGCTGCTGCTGTTCATCCTGTTCGCCTGCTACTGGTTCGATCCCGTCACCTTCGCGGCGGATCAGCAGGGCAGCACACTGGCGGTGCCGGTCTCCGAGCAGGTGCGCAACACCATGCTGATCACTCTCTGGGTCTTCACCGGCATCGAGGGGGCGGCCGTGCTCTCGGCCCGGGCGAGAAACAAGCGGGACGTGGGCACGGCCACAGTGCTCGGCGTGGTACTGGCGCTGCTGCTCTATGTGCTCATCTCTGTGCTGGCGCTGGGGATCTTGAGTCGCCCCGAGCTCGCGGCCCTGCCCAACCCCTCCATGGCGGGGCTGATGGCCCAGATGACGGGCTCCTGGGGCAAGGTGCTGATAAGCGTCGGCCTCATCGTCTCTGTGCTCGCCTCTTACGTGAGCTGGACCCTGTTCTCGGCCGAGGTGCCCTTCAGCGCGGCGCGCCACGGCGCCTTCCCGGCCATCTTCCGGCGCCAGAACCGCAACGGCACCCCCATAGCCTCGCTCTGGCTCACCAGCCTGACGGTGCAGGGCTGCCTGCTGCTGGTGTGGCTGCTCGGCAAGGGGTATACCAACCTGCTGCTCATCTCCACCTCCATGATACTGGTGCCCTACCTGCTGATCGGCCTCTTCCTGCTCAAGCTCTCCTTAAGCGGGCAGGGCAGTGGCCTGGTGCGGGTGGTGGCCCTGGTGTCGAGCGGTTACGGTCTCTGGCTGCTCTATGCCGCCGGGGTGGAGTATCTGCTGCTCTCCTTGCTGCTCTACGGGCCGGGTCTGCTGCTGTTTCTCTACAGCCGCCGCCAGCTCGGGGCGGATCAGCGGCTCAGCCTGCGCGAGCGGCTGCTGGCCGGGATCACCCTGGTGAGCCTGGTGCCGGCCATCTGGTCCTTTGCCCATGTCTGAGTGAGGTGGTGACCCGATGAAAAGAGCGCCCTGGTGGCGCTCTCTTTTTTGGTGGCGGGTGGCGCGCAACTCAGGCGTCCCCCGGGCCCGCCGGTTTGCCAAACAGCACGGCGAGTTTTTGTCGCCACGGCAGGCCACGGGCGTCATGCAGCATGTCGCGCCACTCGTGGAAGGTGAGGGTGAGGGGATTGAAGCTGTGGACGGGCTTGGTGATACCGAAGCGACAGGGCTCGCCCAAGTCTTCCTCCACAAAGGTGCCAAACAGCCGATCCCAGATGATCAGCACCCCGGCGAAGTTGCGGTCTATGTATTTGGGGTTGCTGGCGTGGTGCACCCTGTGGTGGGAGGGGGTGTTGAAGACCCGTTCCAGCCAGCCCAGCTTGCCCACCACCTGGGTGTGAACGAAGAACTGAAAGCCCAGGCTCAGCAGCACTGTGGCGACCACGGCCTCGGGGGGGAAGCCGATGAGGATCATGGGGATCCAGAACAGCCACATGCCGGAGACAGGGTACATCAGGCTCTGGCGAAAGGCGGTGGAGAGGTTGAGCCGCTCCGAGCTGTGGTGCACCACGTGGGAGGCCCAGAGCCAGCGCACATGGTGGCTGGCAAAGTGGAACAGCCAGTAGCAGAGATCCTGCAGCAGGAAGAGCAGCAAGAGGCTCCAGAGGTTCAGCTCTATGTCGAACAGTCGCCAGCCCCACAGACCCTCATAGAGGTAGGCGATGGCGATGGCCGCCAGGGCATCGCCCCCCTGGTGCATCAATGCCAGGGCGGCGTTGGCGAACAGGTCCCGCCACTGGTAGGAGGCGGTGGGAAAGGCTGCCCCGTGTTTGCGCAGATAGAGCATCTCCCAGCCGACAAAGGCCAGAAAGAGGGGGGAGAGGTAGAGCAGCAGCAGTTGCACATCCATGTGAGGCATCCGGTTGGACCAGTTGGGTTCCAGCATACCGAATGAATTTAAAAATTCATTAACATTTGATGACCCAGGTGTGCCTGCCGCTACCGGTACCGAGATCCAATAGCTTGTTTTTGCTGACAAAGCCTGGCCGTTGGCGATAAGCCCTGGATGAGTCAGCTCTGGGCGGCACCCGTCGTCCGGCGGGGCCTCGCATACACTGGGAGAACGAGGTTGCCAGGGGCGGCAGGGTGTCGCCAGTGGAGGGGAGAGTGAGAGCGGTTCATCTGTGTGTCATGTTCGGCCTGCTGAGCGCGAGTGCGCAGGCCAATGACAGCTTCAACAGCGAGCTGAGTCATTTCGCCGGGGGCGCGGCCATGGGGGCGGGCTTCACGGCAGTGGCCGATCACTACGGCTATCGGGAGCACAGAGGCTGGATAGGGTTCGGGATCTCCACCGGGATCGGGGTGGTGGGGGAGCTGGCGTCGAGAAACGGCGACTTCTCTGCCCTGGACGCGAGCGTCAATGCGCTGGGCGCGGCACTTGGCGCCTTTGCCACCGATCGCTGGATCCTGGCCCCCCTAGTGCTGCCCGAACAACACTACGCCGGGCTGATGACAGGTTATCGCTTCTGAGGCGCACCCATCAGCCTCAACAACAGAGGGAGCCCAGGGCTCCCTCTGTTGTATCTCTTTCCCTTGCAGCAACTGACGCAGTCACTGGCGCAGGCGCTCTGGGTTGTCGAAGCTTGCGGTCACAACACCTGACTCAGGAACTGGCGCAGGCGCGGTGAGGGAGGGTTGTCGAAGAAGTCGGTGGGTTTTTCATCCACCAGCAGCTCGCCGCTCTCCATGAAGAGCACCCTGTCCGCCACTTCCCGGGCAAAGCCCATCTCGTGGGTCACCACCACCATGGTCATGCCTTCCCGGGCCAGGCCCTTCATGACGTCCAGCACCTCACCCACCATCTCGGGGTCCAGCGCGCTGGTGGGCTCGTCAAACAGCATGATGCGCGGCTGCATGGCGAGCGCCCGGGCTATGGCCACCCGCTGTTGCTGGCCGCCGGAGAGCTGGGACGGGTAGCTCTGGGCCTTGTTCGACAGCCCCACTTTCAGCAGCAGGGCCTTGGCCCGCTCCTCGGCATCCTTGCGGGACAACCCCCGCACCTTCTGGGGGGCGAGGCTGATGTTGTCCAGCACGTTCAAGTGGGGGAAGAGGTTGAAGGACTGGAACACCATGCCCACCTCTTCCCGCAGCTTGTTGACGTCGCCCGGCTCGGTGAGGCTGATGCCATCCACCTCGATATGGCCGTCGTTGATGGTCTCGAGCTGGTTGAGGGTGCGCAGGAAGGTGGATTTGCCAGAGCCGCTCGGCCCCACTATCACCACCACTTCCCCTTCGGCCACCTGGGTGCTGACGTTCTTGAGGGCGTGCACCTCGGTGCCGTAGAATTTTTCCACGCCGCTAGCTTTGATAATGGGATCAGTTGCTGCGCGCATATTTCACCTCCAGATGTCGCACCGGGAAGGCGCGGGGCGTGCCGGTGATGGCTGCACTTCTCGACTCCTGTTGAGCCTTGATAATGGGATCAGTTGCTGCGCGCATATTTCACCTCCAGACGACGTACCGGGAAGGCGCGGGGCGTGCCGGTGATGGCTGCACTTCTCGACTCCTGTTGAGCCTTGATAATGGGATCAGTTGCTGCGCGCATATTTCACCTCCAGACGACGTACCGGGAAGGGGCAGGGCGTGCCGGTGATGGCTGCACTTCTCGGCTCCTGTTGAGCCTTGATAATGGGATCAGTTGCTGCGCGCATATTTCACCTCCAGACGACGCACCAGGAAGGAGAGAGTGCCGGTGAGCACCAGGTAGAGCAGGGCCACGGTGAACCACACCTCGAACGGGCTGAAGGTGGAGCTGACCACCTCCCGCCCGGCCTTGGTGAGATCCGTGATGGAGATGACCGAGACCAGGGAGGAGTCCTTGATGAGGTTGATGAACTGGCCCGCCAGGGGGGGCAAGACCCGCTTGAACGCCTGGGGCAGGATGACGTAGCGCATGGTCTGGGCCGAGGTCATGCCAAGGCTGCGGCCCGCCTCCATCTGGCCCTTGTGGATGGAGCTGATGCCGGCGCGCACGATTTCGGCCACATAGGCGCCGGTGAAGACGGCCAGCGCCGCTACCCCGGCGGTGAATCTGTCGAGGTTGAGCACAGTGCCGATAAAGAAATATACGATGAAGATCTGCACCAGCAGCGGAGTGCCGCGAATGAGCTCCACGTAGGTGACCGCCAGGTTGCGCAGGGCGGGATTGGGGGAGAGGCGGGCGAGGCCGGCCAGGGTGCCCAGCAGTATGGCGAAGATGCCCGCGACCAGGGAAAGCTTGACCGTGACCCAGACGCCCCAGGCGATGGGGCCGGCGGTCCAGCTCAGTTGGGTGTCCAGGGTGTCGCCCTGGAAGACTGTATCCCCTTCGGCAACCTGGGCGCCTGTGCTGGCGATGGCCTGACGACGGTTGGGGTCGAGATCGTCTTGCAGGAAGAGCTGGCCCTTCTCTGCGGAGGTGGTGCCAGCCACCACTGTGCCGTCAAATTCTGCGTACTGTTTCTGTTCGGCCTGATAGGCGATGTACTGGGGAATGCGTTCCCAGCGCCAGGTGTAATCCACCGCCTGCACGGCCTTGTAGATGCCAAAGATGGCGGCCAGCAGCATCAGCAGGAAAACCCCGTGCCAGAGCAGCAGGTTGGGCTGTTTTTCCATCTGTCTTGTGATTTTGGGGTTGATCACTGTCACAACCTCTCTTGTCGTTATTGTGTGGGGTCTGCGTGAAGGGGCGGCGAACCGCCCCTTGAGAGGTTATTTGAGCTGGTTGAGCCAGGCGTTGGATTCAAACCACTTCTTGTAGAGACGGTCGTAGCTGCCGTCACCCTTGATCTGGCGCAGGTAGTTGTTGAACCAGTTGAGGGTGTCCTGATCCCCCTTGCGGATGGCCCAGGCCAGCGGCTCGAAGGTGAAGGGCTTGTCCAGGTGCACCACGGCGCCGGTGTTCTGGGAGGCGAAGATGGCGTTGTAGGGCAGGTCGTAGACGAAGGCATCCACCTTGCCGTTGATCACTTCCAGCTTGGCGTCGTCCTGGGTTTCAAACTGCAGCAAGGTGGCCTTGGGGATCAGGCGCTTGACCGCCTGCTCGCCAGTGGTGCCGAGCTTGACCGCGATCTTGTACTTAGGATCGTTCAGATCGCTGAAGGACTTGATCTCCCCCGCCTTGTCCTTGCGCAGCACTATGGTCTGGCCCACGACTATGTAGGGGTCGGCGAAGTTGACGCGCAGGTTGCGCTGGGGGGTGACCGTCATGCCGCCCATGATGACGTCGAACTTGTCGGTCAGCAGGGCCGGGATGATGCCGTCCCAGGCGGTGTTGACGAACTCCACCTTCACGCCCATCTCCTTGGCGACCATCTTGGCCAGATCCACATCGAAGCCGATGTACTGGCCCTGCTTGTTGGTCATCTCGAAGGGTTGATAGCCGGCGTCGAAGCCGACCCGCAGCACACCGCGCTCCAGCACGGCGTCCAGGGTGGAGCTGGGCGCGGCGTTGGCGAGCCCGCACAGCAGCAGGGTAGAGAGAATGAGTTTTTTGATCATAAGTGACGTCTCTGTCGAAAGTGTGTTCGGCCTTGAACCTGCTCCGTGCGACTCCATGGCACAAGAGACTGCTGCATCCGGCAGCAGGCAAGACAGGATTATTGTCTTGATTGAGGCAAAAGCCCCATATGAGATTCTACTCCCCATTCATTGAGTGAAAAATGTACCAAAATCCGATTGTGTCAGACGACTCAATAGGTTAGTGGCGCTTTTTCCTCGCGGCACGGCTCATAAAACCACATGAAAACAACATATCTATCTAATGGCGCGGGTTCAAGTGCAAAAATAGTTGGCAGGCATTTTGCTGTGTGGTCGGTGGGAAATCTGGGCCGAACGAACCTTGAGTGCCAGGCATCGGGCCAGCTGGGGGAGCCGGAAAATATTTCATCGCGCCAGTAGGCTCCCTCTGTGTCTTGTCATGGGCTTCCCATATACTCAGCCATCCCCAATGGAAGGCTCGGGAATGGACACCTCAATTCTGCTCAATCTGGATGTATTCACGCTGATGCTCATGGCCCTCGGGGGCTACAGCCTGGGATTCATCACCCTCTCCATCATCTGGTCGACCCACAGGGAGATCCCCGGCCTCGGGCTCTGGTGGTGGTCCAGCCTCTGTGCCCTGGCGGCCCAGGCGCTGTTCTTTATGCAGGCGTTCGCCCCCCATATCGCGGGGATCTGGCTGGCCAACCTGCTCATCACCCTCTGCATAGCGCTGATGCCGCTGGCGCTGCAGCGCTTCTTCGGCGAGCCGCCGAACTGGCGGGCCTTTGCGATCTTCATGCTGGTCTACCTGCTAATCCTCTGCTGGAGCGTGCTGTTCAACGATGAGATGGCCCCCCGGGTGCTGCTGGCCTGCCTGAGCTACATGGTGCTGGGGGCCGTGGTGGTGCTGCTCATCTGGCGGCATGGCTATCCGGCCTACCTGCCGGCCGTGCTGGTGTTTACCGTGGTCAACATACTGCTCTACGGCTTCAACCTGGTGCGCATGGGGGCCCTGCTCAGTGGCGAGGTGCGGGTGCTGATGGATCCGCACGTGGTCAATGTGTTGCCCTTCCTCTCCATGTTGATGGGCAACTACCTCTCCACCTTCGGGGTGCTGCTGCTCTGTACCCAGTACCGGGCCCTGGCCCTGCGTCGGCAGGCGAGCCAGGATCCTTTGACGGGCCTGCTCAACCGGCGTGGCTTTATGGATCGCTGTGTGACTGCGCCCAAACAGGGGGCGCTGGTGGTGCTGGATCTCGATGACTTCAAGCAGATCAACGATCGCCACGGTCACGAGGCGGGGGACAGGGTGCTGGCGGCGGTAGGCGCCTATCTGGCCGGTCAGGGGGATCTGGTGGCCAGCCGCTTCGGCGGCGAGGAGTTTGTGCTGCTGCTGCCCGAGGGGGATGCCCTGGCTCAGCAGGCCCGTTGCGAGCAGATCCGTCAGGGCATAGCGACGCTGCCCCTGGACGGCATCCAGGTCACCGCTAGCCTGGGGTTGGTGCCCTATGCCAGGGGCTGGCATCTCGATACCCTGTTCGGGCAGGCGGACCGCGCCCTCTATCAGGCCAAGCGCAGCGGCAAGAACCGGGTCTGCCTGCCGGCCTGAGCCGTGATGCTCAGCCCGGTTCGGTTGCGAGGGGGCGGGGCGCCTGGGCCTTCAGCCTGAAGAGGTGCAGCAGCAGGGTCGGGGGTCGGCCTCTTAGCCCGTTTCGGCTGCGAGGGTCCGCGGCGCCTGGGCCTTGAGGAAGGGGAGCAACAACAAGGCCGAGACCCCGGCCGCCACCGAGATGACCACGAAGAAGCCGTTCCAGTGCCAGATCTCCATCACCTTGGCCAGCGGATACCCCGACAGCGCCGCCCCCATGTAGGCAAAGAGCCCGACGAAGCCGGTGGCGGCCCCGGCGCAATCCTTGTGGGAGCACTCCGCCGCCGCCATGCCGATCAGCATCTGGGGACCGAACACGAAGAAGCCGATGGTGAAGAAGCAGGCCGCCTGCATCACGTAGCTGAAGAAGGGCATCAGCCAGAGTGACCCCACAGAGAGCAGTATCCCCATGGCGAAGATGAGGTTCATGGGCCCCCGGTTGCCGTTGAACAGCTTGTCCGAGCCCCAGCCCGCCACCAGGGCGCCGATAAAGCCCCCCACCTCAAACATCGAGATGGCCGAGTTGGCGCTCATCAGGTTGAAGCCGCGCTGCTCCGTCATGTAGAGGTTGCCCCAGTCGTTGATGGCGGTGCGCACCACGTAGACCAGCACGTAGCAGCAGGCGAGCAGCCAGATGTAGGGATTGCCGAGCACGTATTTACGCAGGATCTGGCGCGGGTCCAGGCCGACATCCTGGGTCTGCTGGGCCATCTCCAGGGCGTCCTGGCGCCACTGTCCGACCGTGGGCAGCCCCAGGGTGCTCGGGGTGTCCCGCAGTCGCCAGCACAGCAGCAGCCCGGCCAGTATGGCGATGAGGCCGGGCACTATCATGCCGTAGCGCCAGCCGTGCTGCAGGGCTATGGTGCTGACGATAAGCGGGATCAGGGCCCCGCCCACGTTGTGTGCCGTGTTCCAGGCCGACCACCAGAAGCCGCGCTCGGTCCTCGAGTACCAGCTGGTGAGCAGCTTGGAGCAGGGGGGCCAGCCCCAGCCCTGGAAGAAGGCGTTGGCAATCCAGAGTGCCACGAACATCCAGAGGGCCGACGAGAGGCCGAACAGTATGTTGATGACCCCGGTCGCCATCAGCCCCAGCCCCATGAAGTAACGGGGATTGGCCCTGTCGCTGATGATGCCGGAGACGAACTTGGAGCAGCCATAGGTGAGGTAGAACAGGGTCCACATCATGCCGATGTCGGCCTTGTCCAGGATGCCGCTCGCCAGCATGTCCGGCATGGCGAAGTTGAAGCTCTTGCGGGTGAAATAGAAGACCGCATAGCCCAGGTACATGGTCAGCAGTATGTGGAGGCGCCAATGGCGATAGCTGGCATCGATCTCGGCCTGATCCCGCACCAGAGGGGCCGCCGGGCGGCTCTTCATAAAGCTCAGCATGGGGCGCCCTGCCTTCTGGAGCCTGGATCAGTCATGGGACTCCTCCCGTTTGCGGCTGGGGAGGTTGACAGTCAGCTGGGTCCCCTGGACGCAGGAGAGCCGCAGCGTCCCCCCCAGCGCCTGCACCCGCTCGCGAATGCCGAGCAGGCCATAGCCCTGGGGCGTCTGCTCGGGCAGGCCGCAGCCGTCGTCGTCCAGTTGCAGCAGCACCCGATCGGCCTGCTGGCGGGCCAGTATGGTGACAGCACTGGCATTGGCGTGCTTGACCACGTTGTTGAGCCCCTCCTGACAGACCCTAAACAGGGTGACTCGCTGGGCGTCCGAGAGCGCCTCATCCGCCAGCCCCCACTCCAGCCGGGTGACGATTCCGCGCCGCTCCAGCTCCAGCTCCCGCAGCAGGCCGCGCACCGCCTGCTCCAGGCTCATGTCGTCGAGCTGGCGCGGGCGCAGGCGACCGAGCAGGCCGCGCACCGCATCGTAGATCCCGAGCGACAGGGTCTCGATAAGGGCGCTGCTCTGGCCGACATGGGTGTTGTCCGGCGCGAGGCGGCGCACTATGCCCGCCTGGGTGCGGATGGCGGTGATGGTCTGGCCTATGTCGTCGTGCAGCTCCCGGGCCACCTCCTTGCGGATGCTCTCCTCGGTCTCCAGCAGCCGCTCGGTGAGCTGGCGGTTGTGGGCGAGCTGGCGGGTCAGCGCCTGGTTGAGCTCGCGCTGGCGCTGGATGCCGGCCCCCAGCAGCAGGCCGGTCAGGCTCTGGGCCAGCAGGGAGAGCAGCAGATCCAGGGGATGTTCGTGCCAGGCCTGGCCCGCCATCAGGGCCACCGTATTCATCAGGGTGGCGAGCAGGGCCCCCTGCCAGCCGTAGCGCCAGGCCATGGCCATGATGGGAATGGCGAGGCAAAACGGAGTGAAGCGCACCAGGGAATCCGGCAGGCCGAGCTGCAGCCCCAGGCTCAGCAGGAACAGCAGTAGATACCAGACCAGATGGCGAAAGCGCCAGTCCACCGGCTGATCCACCAGCGCAGGGCCGAGCGGCACCCAGGTGGCGCGGGTCAGATAGTGCCAGATCAGCATGCAGGTGGAGGTGAGGGTCAGGCCGCCGGTCAGGGTGAGCAGCAGGGCGGTGAGGCCATCTTCCCCTGCCAGATGCCAGAGCAGGGATTGCAGGGCCGCCGCCACGGTGACGGTGGCGAGCAGCACCAGCAGTTGCTGCCAGTCGTCTCGCACCCGCTGGCGGCGGGCGATGAGCAGCGGCAGCAAGGTGAGCAGGCTGCCAGCCAGGATGAGGGGCCACAGGGGCATGCCCACCTCCCGATCGAGCCAGTGAAGCAGCAGGGCTTCACAGAGCAGCAGGGGCGGCCAGTAGGGGAGGGGGCTCTGCAACAGCAGACCCAGCCGCAGCCCGAAGGGGAACAGCAACACCGCCAGCACCGGGCTCTCCACCAGATGCAGCCCTATGCTCCAGAGGCAGAACCAGCCGGCGGCGAAGATAAAGCAGGCCGCCAGCGAGATGGCGACATAGCTGGCAAGGCGGGAGATCACCAGCTGTCCAGCATGCGGTGGGCCAGCTCCACGTTGTTGTTGACGTTGAGCTTGTCCATCAGGTTGGCGCGGTGCACGTGCACCGTCTTGGGGGAGAGGCCGAGGCGCTCGGCGATGGCCTTCACCTCCATGCCGCCGGCCAGCAGCTGCGCCACCTCCCGCTCCCTGTTGGTGAGGGGATCTCTGTGGCTGCTGGCGAGCTTGTGGGCTATGTCCGGGGTGAGGTAGCAACCACCCTGGGCGGCGGTGCGTACCGCGGCGATCAGCTCCTCCGGGCTGCAGCGCTTGGAGAGAAACCCCTTGGCGCCGGCCTGTAGGGCCTGCTCGATGAGGGCCGGGCTGTCGTGCACCGACAGCATCACCACGGCGAGGCCGGCGGGCAGTTGCCTGAGCAGATCCAGCCCGGATTGATCCGGCATTGAGATGTCGCACACGCACAGCTGGACGCCGCTGCCCGGCAAGCCGGCGAGGGCGTCGGCGGCGCTGCCAAATTCGGCGACGACCCGCAGATCGGGTTCGAGATTGAGCAACTGGGCAAAGCCGGAGCGGACTATCTGGTGATCGTCGATGAGGGCAATTTTTATCATGGTGTCAGCCTGAGATCTGCGGCCAGGGCGCTGGCGCGGCCAACAAGATACTCCCGCTCGCCCCCTGGCTCAAGGGGGAGGAGAGCCCCTGCGCAGGAGACGCGGCTATGGGTGCTTCACCTGAGTGCGTGATTCAGGGCGGCAATATAAGGAGAGGCACGCTCTGCTCACCGGGGCGGCAGAGCGTGCCCGGCCCTGTCAGCGGTGCAGCTCGCCCGCCCGCTCCGGCTGATAGACCACTTCCAGTATCTCCACCTGTATGGTGCGCCCGGCCGGGCCGGGCCAGGCGATGCTGTCACCCACCTTCAAGCCCAGCAGGGCGCTGCCGACCGGCGCCAGCACGGAGATCTTCGACTCATCCCCCTGCACGTCCTTCGGGTAGACCAGGGTCAGGCAGAAGTCATTGCCGCTGTTTTGCATCTTGAAGCGCACAGTGCTGTTCATGGTCACCACGTCAGGCGGCATGTCGGCGGAGTCGCGGATCTCGGCGCGGTTCAGCTCCTCCTGCAGGGCCAGGTGTTGCGGGTGGTTGCCGAGCAGTTGCTCGATGCGATCCAGATCCAGGTTGGAGATGACGAGATGTGGCTGTTGCATGGGGTATTCCTTATCAATGGCTGAAAGGACCAGGATGACGGACAAGCTGGTCGAAAAAGGGTTCGGATTGTGAGAATAGATCGCAAGCGCGATGCCCCCGAGCGACTCGCTGTCAGGGGCGAGGGCGGGGGCTCAACGGGGTGTGAGCAGACTGGAAAAAATCATGAGCGCTTTCATGGGGATACCATAACCATTCTGAATGGCTTTGGCAAATGCCCGGCCGGGGGTCAGGGCGCCTGGTAATCGTACTGCCGCAGGATGCGCGCCAGGCTGCCATCCTCGCGCATCTCCTCAATCGCCTTGCGCCAGCGCAGCGCCTCGGCCGCAGGAAACTGCGGGCTGGCGGCCAGGTAGAGGGCGCTCTCTTGCAAGGTGTCGCCGCGCACCAGATCCGCCAGGAGCAAGCCGGCCCGTTGCTGGTTGTAGCGGGCGGTGTTCCAGGCCACGGCCCAGCCCTGGATGCGGCCCAGCGCCAGCTTGCTGGCATTGTTGACCTCCTCGGTGACCAGCTCCCGGGTCACTCCCTTGAGGGGCTGGATCAGGCTCTGACCATGAGAGCCGCGCATCGCCCCCAGGGTCAGGCCGGACAGCGCCTTGACCGAGAGGGGAGCCGGGTGGTGCTGGCGGTGGCTGACCAGCACGAAGGCCTCCTCCAGCAGGGGGGCAATCCAGAGGAACAGGGGCTCGCGCTGGGGACTCCTGGCCGGTGGCAGCAGCAGGACGTCCGCCCGATGGCGGGTCTGGCTGAGGGCGCGGGCCAGCGGCATCAGCTCTATCTCCAGCGGCTCCCGAAGGCGGCGGGCAGCCTCTTCCAGCACCTCGATTGCCATGCCGCTCGGGGCCCCCTGCTGGGAGCGAATGACATAAGGGGGAACGTCTGCGGCCAGGACCACCACGGCGTGGGCGCCGGGACCCGGGAAGAGGAGGGCGCAGCAGAATAGAGGCAGTAGGGGAAGACGCATAGAAGACCGGGTCAGGGATGAGTACACAGAGTGTAACATCCCGTAACCCCAAGTCAGTCAACCCATTGGGGGGAGCGGGCCGTCAGTCGAAGAAGTCCCGCAGATCCAGGGTCTGGTAGCTATCGAGCTGCTGCCAGGGCAACTGCTTTGGCAAGGGCTTGAGGGTCACCTCCATCCGGTAGCTGCGATAGCCGTCCAGGCTCGCGGACTCCACCACCAGGGGCAACTGCCATTGGCTCGACCAGAGGATGCGGGTGCGCTGCCTGCCCTCGCGTTTCTCGTACCAGAGCGCCTGCTCGGGGGCCGCCTCGTCGAGGGGGGTCATGCCCTGCAGCAGGGCCGGGTCTACCAGGTGGCGAAGGCGCGCCCAGTCTGCGGTAAAGGCCACCTGGCCATACTCCTCCGGCGGCACCTCCACCAGTTGGTTGTGCCAGGCGTCGGCGTAGCGCAGTTGCAGATCCCCCTCATCACTGCGGCTGACCCAGCGGGCCGCCATCTGGTGGGTGAAGTGCTTGTGGCCCGGAGTGGCATCGTGGCTGGCGTGATAGGCGCGGGCGAGCGGCAGGGGGATGAGCCGCTGGCTCCACACCTGGTTGCCGACCCGGATCCATTTCTCCTGCCAGTGGTTCTCCCGGGCTATGCCGTCGCTGCTGGTGATCCTGTCCTGATAGCGGATGCGGGCGGCCAGATCGGGGGCCTCGTCGGCCAGCAGGGGGAAGCTGAGGGTGCTGCCAAGGAGCCATAACGGAAGTAACAATCGCATCATGGGTGATCGCTCGAAAGAAGGGGGCCCGGCGTGACACCGGGCCCTCTTTCTTACAGGCCGAGCGCCTCCCTGAGCTTGCCGAACACCAGGGTGTTGTCGAGTGTGCCCTTGAAGCGGCCGCTGCCAGCTCCGCCGGCAAACAGCATCACGTCGCCGCCGCCGTGGGTCTCTGAGCCCAGCTTGACCCCTGTCTCCTGCAGGTAGTCATCCCCCATCACCTGGTTGCTGGTGAGGGTGGGGCGCAGGTCCGCGCGGTTAGGGCCGTTGCCGAACACCAGGGTGGTGAAGGGCTTGCCATCCACGTCGTTTTGGGTGGAGCCGTCGCCATTCTTGACCAAATCCAGCACAGGGTTGCCCTTGGCGGAGTAGCCGTTGATGGTCATGGTGTGGTCGTGATCGGCGGTGACCACTATCAGGGTATCGCTCAAGTCCACCTTGCCGAGCGCCGTCTTGACCGCCTCGTCCAGCGCCACCGCATCGGTCAGCGACCGTTTGGCGTTGGTGGCGTGCAGGGCGTGGTCGATGCGGCCCCCTTCCACCATCAGGAAGTAACCCTGGCTGTTCTGGCTCAAGAGATCGATCGCCTTGGCGGTCATCTCGGAGAGGGACGGCTGGGTATTGGCCGCCCCCTTGGCGACGCGGTCCAGCTCGTAGTCGAGGTGGGACTTGGCACTGAACAGACCCAGCACCTTGCCGCTCTCGACCTTGGCGAGATCGCTCTGGGTGGTGACGTACTGATAGCCCTGGGCACTCAGTTCGGCGGTGAGATCCCGGCCATCGGCCCGGCCCCCCTTGTTGCTGGCGCTGTAGGGGGTCCAGTGATTGGCTCCGCCCCCCATCAGCACGTCCACCCCGTCCCCCAGCGCGGCGTTGAAGCCGGCGCCCCCCGGTACCGCCTGCTCGGCGATGGCGTAGGCCGCGTCCCGGTGGCAGATGTGGGAATAGGTGGCCGCCGGGGTGGCGTGGGTCAGCTCCGTGGTGGTGACGGCCCCTACCGACTTGCCCGCCGCCTTGGCCAGCTCGAGTATGGTTGGCACCGGGGTGCCGTTGTCGCCGGTGCAGTTGTTGATGCCCTTGTTGCCGTTGGCATCCTTGGACGGTGCCACGGCCTGGGTGTCGCTGCTCATGGCGATCACCTCGTTGTTCATCTTGACCCCTGTGGTGTAGGCCGCCATTGAGGGAGCCGAATCCGTGGTCTGGGCATCGTGGGAGAAGGTCTTGATGCGGGCGCTGCGTGGCAGCTTCATCATCTCGAGATCCCCCTCTTCCCCCACCTTGTAGAGGCGGGTGGCGGTGAGCACGCTGGGGCCCATGCCGTCGCCGATAAAGAGGATGACGTTCTTGGCATCGCTGGCCTGGGCCTGGGACAGGCCGCCGAGGGCGGCGAACAGGGCGGTGCACACCAGGGTTTTGTTCATGGTTTTTCTCACGGGAATGATCCTCATAGCTTGGCCGCAGCCTTGACCTTGCCGAAGACGGCGGTGTTATCGAGGGAGCCGTGGAAGCTGTCTGCCCCCTGGCCGATGGCGCCGAGGAAGACGTCGGTGCCGCCATGGGTCTCGTTGCCTAGCTCGCCCACCTTGACCACCACCTCCTGGTGATAGTCGTCGGCCGAGACGGTGGCATCGTCGAGCGGTGCCACGCTGCTGCGCGGGCCATCCACCCGGTTGTAGCCGTTGCCAAAGCCGATGATGGTGTAGGGCATGCCGTCGCTGTCCTTGCTCGGCTCGCCGGTCTCGTAGTTCTTCACCAGCCCGAGCACGCCGGGGTTGCCAGCCGTGGTCTTGCCGGTACGCTTGGCGTAGCCGTTCAGCACTAGCGTATGGTCATGGTCGGCGGTGACCACTATCAGGGTGTTTTTCAGCTCGGGGTCGGTCTTCTTCACCTCGTCGATGGTGGCCTTGATGGCGTCGTCGAAGGCGAGGGTATCTTGCAGGGCGCGCTTGGCGTTGGTGTCGTGCAGGGCATGATCGATGCGGCCCCCCTCCACCATCAGGAAGTAACCCTTCTCCTTGTCCTTGAGCTGCTTGATGGCAGCCAGGGTCATCTGGGCAAGGGAGGGCTCGCTGGCGGGCCTGTCCAGGTCATATTTCATGTGGCTGGCGCCAAACAGCCCCAGCAGCGGCTTGCCCGCCTCGGCCTGGTTCAGCTCGTCCAGGTTGCTGGCAAACTGGTAGCCCTTGGCCTGCATCTCGCTGATGAGGTTGCGGCCATCCTCCCGCTTGCCCTTGTCGGCGGTGGGCAGGAAGAAGCTGCTGCCGCCCCCCAGCACCACGTCCAGCCCCTCTTTCAGGGCGCCGTTATAACCGGCACCGCCCGGCACCAGCTGGGCGGCGATGTCGGCCTCCAGATCCCGGTTGCAGATGTGGGCATAGGTGGCGGCCGGGGTGGCATGGGTGACCCGGGTGCTGGTGACCACGCCGGTGCCGCGGCCGTCGGCCTTGGCCAGCTCCAGCAAGGTGGTGACCGGCTTGCCGGCGCTCTGGCTGCAGTTGCTCTCATAGGTGGCGTCGCTGTCCATGCTGATGACGCCGTTGTTGCTCTTGACCCCTGTCATGTAGGCCGCCATGGAGGGGGCCGAGTCTGTGACCTGGGCGTCGTGGGAGAAGGTCTTGATGAAGGCCGTTTCCGGCAGTGTGTCTATGGTGAGGCTGCCCTCTTCCCCCACGCCGTAGATGCGGGCGGCGGTCAGGGTGTTGAGGCCCATGCCGTCGCCGAGGAAGAAGATGACGTTTTTGGCGCTGGGCTCCGGGGTGCTGCTGTCATTGTTGGAGTTGCAGCCGGCGACCAGGGTGGCGCCTATCATCACTGCAAGTCCTGCCATGTTTCTCATTGGGGTTCGCTCCTTGTAAAACCTGAGCGCAGCCTAGAGGGGGCAGATGACACTTTTAGTGAGTCTGGATGACAATACGGTGAAGGCACCGTATAAATGTTATGTTGTATCAACCACTTATTGATAGCTGTCTGCCCTTCTGCCCCAGGCCGTCGTGGTGGCACCGGCGCCGCGGTCGTGCACGCCTGTGGCCACAATGGCCTGTCAAATCGGGGCCGCAGCAGGTAAAATGCGCCCCCTTGCGATGAGTGCCAGCGGTTTGGCGCATCACCAGGCGCCCGCAGCCCCCAGCGGGGGCCAGCATCCCCAATGAGAGAGTAACGGATATGTCCATCAACTGGTTCCCCGGCCACATGCACAAGGCCCGCAAAGAAATTGCCGAGGTCATGCCCCAGGTCGATGTCATCATCGAGATGCTCGATGCCCGCATCCCCTTCTCCAGCGAGAACCCCCTGGTGCCAGAGCTGCGTGGGGATACCCCTGTCATCAAGGTGCTGAACAAGGCGGATCTGGCCGATCCGGCGATCACCGAGCTGTGGGTGGCGCACATGGAACAAGAGAAGGGGATCAAGGCGTTGCCCCTGACCCAGCAGGAGCCGGAGAAGATCAAGGCGCTGCTGACCCTGTGCCACGAGATGCTGCCGGAGCGCAACTTCGACCTGCGCGGGGTGCGGGCCATGATCATGGGCATCCCCAACGTGGGCAAGTCCACCCTGATCAACACCCTGGCGGGGCGCATCATAGCCCGGACCGGCAACGAGGCGGGGGTGACCAAGTCCCAGCAGCGGATCAAGCTGGACAACAACGTCATCCTGACCGATACCCCGGGGTTCCTCTGGCCCAAGCTCAACCCGCCCTCCTGCGGCTACCGGCTGGCCATCACCGCGGCCATCAAGGACACCGTCTTTGACTACGCCGACATCGCCATGTTCGCCGCCGATTATTTCATCAAGGCCTACCCCGAGCGCATCAAGGCCCGCTACCAGATAACCGATCTGCCCGAGACCGAGATCGAGCTGCTGGAGATGATCGCCCGTCAGCGCGCCTTCGTGCGCAAGGGCGGCCTGGCGGATCTGCACAAGGCCTCCGAGATCCTGGTCAACGAGTTCCGCTCAGGCATGCTGGGGCGCATCTCCCTGGAGACCCCTGAGATGGTGAGCGCCGAGATCATACTGGCGGCAGAGGAGGCTGAGGAGAAGGCCAAGGAGAAGGCCGAACGGGAAGAGGAGCGCCAGGCGCGGGCCCGTCGCAAGTACGCCAAAAAGCGTCAGAAATAGCCGATGTTGTGGCAGCTATAACGCAGAGGCGACCCCGGGGTCGCCTCTTCTGTTATGACGCCAATGGCCGGGCCGGGGCAAAACCTGGCTGCGGCTCGTTCAGTGCCGATTGACAATGGCATTGGCGGTGGCATGATGCGCTCGCATTTTGCCTCTCCCCAGAGTTTTATCCATGACCACATACTCCCGGCCAGTGCAGTTATTGCTCTGTGGCCTGCTGCTGTTGACCCTGGCCATAGCAGTGTTGAATACCCTGGTGCCGCTCTGGCTCGCCCATGACAAGCTGCCGACCTGGCAGGTGGGCATGGTCGGCTCCGCCTATTTTTGCGGCAACCTGCTGGGGACTTTGCTGGCGGGGGCGCTGATCAAAGGCGTCGGGTTCAACCGCAGCTACTACCTGGCCTCAGCCCTCTTCGCCGCAGCCTGTGTCGGGCTTGGGCTCACCCTGGGGTTCTGGAGCTGGCTTATCTGGCGATTCATCGCCGGCATCGGCTGCGCCATGATCTGGGTGGTGGTTGAGAGTGCGCTGATGTGCAGCGGCAACGCACGCAACCGGGGGCGCCTGCTCGCCGCCTACATGATGGTCTATTACATGGGGACCGTGCTCGGGCAACTGCTGGTCAGCACGCTGCCGACCGGGCTGATGGATGTGCTGCCCTGGGTCACTGGCCTGGTACTGGCCGCCATCCTGCCGCTACTGTTTACCCGCATTGTCAACGAGCAGGGCGAGCAGCAGGGGGCAACCCGGGTGTGGCCCATGCTGCGCCTGCGTCAGGCGCGCCTTGGGGTCAATGGCTGCATCATCTCCGGCATAGTGTTGGGGTCGCTCTATGGCCTGATGCCGCTCTACCTGAACCACCAGGGAGTGAGTGATGCCGGTATCGGCTACTGGATGGCGGTCATGGTGAGCGCCGGCATCCTGGGGCAGTGGCCTGCCGGCCGTCTGGCAGACAGGTTCGGTCGCTTGCCGGTACTGCGGCTGCAGGTGCTGGTGGTCATCCTGGGCGCCTTGGCAATGCTTGGCAACCTGGCGATGGGTCCGGCGCTCTTCATCCTGGGCGCCGCCGGTTTTACCCTCTATCCGGTGGCCATGGCCTGGGCCTGCGAGAAGGTCGAGCAGCACCAGCTGGTGGCGATGAATCAGGCGCTGCTGCTGAGCTACACCATAGGCAGCCTGCTCGGCCCGGCCTATACCTCGCTCTTGATGCAGCACCTTTCGGACAAGCTGCTGTTTATCATGATCGCCAGCGTGTCCTTCATCTATCTGCTGATGCTGTTGCGCCCCGTGGGTGAGCATCCGACCCCGGTAGCACATGCCTGATGGCGAGTGTCTGATAGAAAAGAGCGTCGAGAGCCATGGATGACGCCCTGTCCTGTCTCTGGTGACAGGCGCTGCAAAACGCAGCAGTGCCCTATATAAGAAGAGGCGGCCCCGGGGCCGCCTTGTTGTTATCAGGGATTGGCAAGGGGGGTTGGGGCGCTAGCCATAGCGCTTTTTCGCCTCTTCGAACAGGGAGAGATGCAGCGGGATCAACTGCCGCCAGTCGCGCCTATAACCGCCCCCAGGTACGGCGGCGATGGGCAGGCCGTGGCTTATCGCACAGTCAAACACCATGGCGTCCCGCTGGCGCACCCCGGCGTCGCTCAGAGAGAGATAGCCGAGCTCATCGGCCTGGTGCACGTCGACCCCGGCCTGGTAGAGGATGAGGTCGGGGCGGTAGAGGCGCAGCGCCAGTGACAGCGCCTGGGTCAGGGTCTCGAGGTAGGCGTCGTCCTCCATGCCATTTGGCAGGGCAAAGTCCAGATGGGAGGCGGGCTTGTGGTGGGGGAAGTTGTGCTCGCCATGCAGGGAGAGGGTGATGATGTCCCGGCTCCCCATGCACAGGGCGGCGCTGCCATCCCCTTGATGGACATCGAGATCCACGATCAGCACCTGCTCGCAGCGCCCCTCGTCGAGGCAGGCTCTGGCCGCTATCACCAGATCGTTGAACAGGCAGAAGCCGCTGCCAAAGTCCCTGTGGGCGTGATGATAGCCGCCGGAGACCTGCAGGCCGCAGCCCTGTTCGAGGGCGTGGCGGCTGGCGGCCAGGGTGGCCCCGACCGAGCGCAGGGTGCGTTCAATCAGCAGGGGTGACCAGGGAAAGCCGAGTCTGCGGATGGCGCCGTCATCCAGGGTGCCGGCAAGGGCCGCCGCTACATAGTCGGCGTCGTGGACCCGGGTTATCTGCTGGCGGCTCGCGGCGGGAGCCTCTGACAGCGGATAGCCCAGTGTTGCCAGGATCTGGTAGAGCGCCTGGTACTTGGCCAGGGGAAAGCGGTGGCGCTCGGGCAGCGTCAGGGAGGAGTAATGGGGGTGATAGAAGATGCGCAGGGACATGGCAATAGGCCTGAACTGATATGAAAAAGGGGAGCCAGGCTCCCCTCTATGCATAAAGCGACGTGCTGCGCCTTATTGCTGCTGGATCACCCAGATCTGGAAGGCTTTGCGGGTTTCCGCATCCGCCTTGTTGTACCAGTTTTGCAGCTGGGTCAGGGCTTCCGGATTGCTCTGGGCCTTGCTCGGCGCCACTTCGACCGGCGCGCTGGCGGCGGCCATCACGGCAGCGGTGGAGACGGCAACGGTCGCTGGCTGGTTGAAGGCCTTGCCCATCTTGAGCAGCTCCTGCTGGTAGTCACGGGTCAGCTGGAAGCCACCCACTTTCGGCATGACGAACTGCTCGCTGGCCAGGGCCTGACCGCTGACCTTGTCCTTGAGAACGACCTTCTGCTCTTTCACGAATGCCTTGGCTTCGTCTTCGTTACGGGGCTTCTTGAAATCCAGCACCAGGGTCTGGTTGTCGGCGGCGGTGAAGTTGATCACCAGAGGCTCGGCGGTCACCAGCTTGATGTCGTTGCGGTTGGAGTAGTTGCCCTCGAAGGCCACCACCAGCTGGTGCTTGCCGGCACTGATGGGGAAGCTGCTGGTCTTCTCCAGCAGCTTGGGATTGATGGACTCGCCATCGATCAACTGCACCACATAGGGATTGTGTATTTCCAGTTGGCTATCAGCCAGGGCGCTACCTGCCCACAACAGACCAGCCAGAGCCGGCACCAGAACAGTCAGTTTCATTTCATCTCCTTGAACAGTCAGGCGATTGCCCACTGAAAAATAGGGGCTCATTTTTACAGGTTTGCCCCAGAGCGGCAATAGCCGTTTGTGGCGCCGCCCGGCAGGCAGCTTGCTGACTTATCTGTCAAATAAACCCGGCATGGCTCACTCGATACGCCGGGTGAAGGGGGGGAGGGCGTCGAGCAAGCCCTTGCCGTAGCGCTTGGTAAGAAGGCGCCGATCGAGAATGGTTACCCGGCCCCGATCGGCCTCCTTGCGGATCAGACGACCACAGGCCTGAATGAGTTTGCGGGACGCTTCTGGCACCGTCAGCTGCAGGAAGGGGTTGCCACCTCGTTTCTCGACCCACTCGGCGGTCGCCTCTTCCACCGGGGAGTTCGGTACCGCGAAGGGGAGCTTGGTGATCACCAGGTTGGTGAGGTAGTGGCCGGGCAGGTCCAGTCCCTCGGAGAAGCTGCCGGTGCCAAAGAGGATGCTGGCCTGGCCGCCATCGCACTTCTGTTTGTGCAAGGTCAGCAGGGCGTTGCGCGACGCTTCCCCCTGCACCAGCAGGGAGAGGCCCTTGGCCCGCAGCCCCACCGCCACCTCGTTCATCTGCCGGTAGGAGGAGAAGAGCACCAGGCTCGCCTCCTTGCCCGCCAGCAGCCTGGGCAGGGTATCGACCAGCTCCTGGGTAAAGCCGGGGGCGCTCGGTTCATGGGTCATCTTGGGCAGATAGAGCTCGGCCTTATGATATTCGAAAGGAGAGCGCAGCCGCAGATAGCGGGTGCCGTCGTGCTCCTTGAGCCCCACCTGGTGGCGGAAATAGCTGAAGGAGGAGAGGGCGGTGAGGGTGGCCGAGACCAGCACTGCGCCCAGGCACCTAGACCAGAGCCACTCCTCCAGCAGATAACCCACCTCTATGGGGGAGGCGTGCAGCCAGATGTCTCCATCCTCGCTCCTGGCCATCCAGCGGGCCAGCGGTGTCTTGCCCGTCGGCACGTGGCGACTCAGCATCTCCCACAGGGCGCAGAAACTCTCCAGCCGCTGCAGGTGAAAACCGCTCTCCGCCAGCAGGGGCTCGGCCTCCTTGCGACGGATTTCGCCGTCTTTGAGCGCCTCGCCGATGGCGCCCTGCATCCTGTCCAGCGCCCGCAGCGCCTTCTTGCTCGCCTCCTTCAGGTTCTCCGCCAGCATGGGCAGGGGATCGGGCAGCACCCCCTCGGCAAATCTGTGGTGCTGCTCGGAGCCAAACAGCTGATCGTTGCCGGCGAGCCACTGCTCCAGCGCCTTGAGATCCGGTTGCAGGGAGGCCAGTGCATCCTGCAGCTTGAGCTGGGGATCGAGCAGGCTCTCCTTGTTCAGCGCCCTGGCCAGCTTGCCGGCGCTCTGCACCAGCTTTTCCAGCCAGCGGCGGGACCCCTTGATGCTGGCGGAGGCGGCGCCGTGATCCCGGGCTATGGTCGGCAGGTGGTGAGCCTCATCCAGCACATAGATACACTCGTCCGGTGGCGGCAATATGATGCCGCCGCCCATGGTGAGGTCAGAGAGCAGCAGGGCATGGTTGACCACCAGCACATCGGCGGCGTCCATGTCATTCCTGGCTCGGTGGAAGGGGCAGTGCTGGTGGTGGCTCAGCGCCTTGTTGCAGCTGTGGCGATCGGCGGCGATGCGATCCCAGCACAGATCTGGAATCGGCTTGGGCCAGTTGTCCCTGTCCCCGTCCCACTTCCCCTCGGTGTAGGCCTGCCACAGCGCCTGATAGCGCTCCTTGTCAGAATCTGACGGCTTGTGTTTGCTCAAGCTGCCGAAATCGAGTTCGAAATTGGCCATATCGGCGCCGCTTGCCGCTTGTTCAAGCAGATGTTCGCAGCAGTAACGCTGGCGCCCCTTGACCAGCATGAAGCGAAACGGCAGCTCGCTGTGGCGATGGTAGAAGGGCAGGTCCTTGTGGATCAGCTGCTCCTGCAGGGCGACGGTGGCGGTGGAGATCACCAGCTTCTTCTGGGTGAGCCGCGCCACCGGGATGGCACCCTGGGCATAGGAGAGGGACTTGCCGATGCCGGTGCCCGCCTCGGCCACCAGGATGCGGCGACTCTTTTCATACTCTCCGGTGAGGGTCTTGGCGATTTCGGCCACCAGAAAATTCTGCTCCTTGCGCGGCACAAAACCGGGTAAACCATCGGCAATCTGTCGATAGGTATTGCGAATGGTGGCTTTGAGGCGAGTCGATAGCATGAATGGGGCGTGACCGTGTCTGGAATGAATGGCCACAGGATACCCGCAACAGGCGGCCTGGGTCGAGGCAAGGTGAGGCAGGGGTTATGGGCCGGGATCCGCACTTATGTCATCGGGTGGATTGTGCGTGCAATAAACCACCAAAAAAGGGCGTTTCAGGCAGCGCGTATCGCTGTAAACGTTTTCCCTGGGAGGGCAAACAATATGGGATTCAGCTCACAATTTTTTCCCTATGACTATGGTTTTCTCAAAAAGTTCCAAGTTTTTTCGTTGCGGATCGGAAAACCCGGTGATAGTCTCGGCGGCATAGTGATGCAAAGAACATCGCTAACACAGGGAATAACAAGGACTTAGTGTTTAATTACAGTAGGCATTGGAAACAACTATGAAAAAGACAATTCTGGCTATCGCTATCCCGGCTCTGTTCGCATCTGCCGCTAACGCCGCAGTCGTTTATGACAAAGACGGTACCTCTTTTGATATCTACGGCCGTGTTCAGGCTAACTACTATGCTGACGCTGACGACGCCAGCCCCATCACTGCCAGCAACGCTGGTGATGCCGAGCTGATCGGTTCCTCCCGTCTGGGCTGGTCCGGTAAAGTTGCGCTGAACAACACCTGGTCCGGTATTGCCAAGACTGAGTGGCAGGTTTCCGCCGAAAACTCCGACAACAAGTTCAACTCCCGTCACATCTGGGTTGGCTTCGACGGTACCCAGTACGGCAAGATCATCTTCGGCCAGACCGACACCGCGTTCTACGACGTGCTGGAGCCGACCGATATCTTCAACGAGTGGGGTGATTACGGTAACTTCTACGACGGTCGTCAAGAAGGCCAGATCATCTACTCCAACACCTACGGTGGTTTCAAGGGCAAAGTGTCCTACCAGACCAACGACGACGAAGCCGTCAAGGTTTCTGACATGGGTGGCCAAACCGTCACTACCGTATTCCCGGACCTGAAGCGTAACTACGGCTACGCAGCTGCCATCGGTTATGACTTCGACTTCGGTCTGGGCCTGAACGGCGGTTACGCTTACTCCGACCTGGAAAGCACCACCAGCACCAACACTGGTGACAAGTCCGAGTGGGCCCTGGGCGCACACTACGCCATCAACGGCTTCTACTTCGCCGGTGTCTACACCGAAGGCGACCTGAAGAACGACACCACCGGTTACAAGGGTGAAGGTCGTGGCTACGAGCTGGCTGCTTCCTACAACGTTGATGCCTGGACCTTCCTGGCTGGCTACAACTTCAAGGAAGGCAAGGACAACTCTGCCGGTTCTTCCTACGAAGACATGGTTGACGAAACCCTGCTGGGTGTTCAGTACAACTTCACTTCCAAGCTGAAGGCGTACACCGAGTACAAGATCCAGGGTATCGATGACATGGACGACGAGTTCACTGTTGCCCTGCAATACAACTTCTAATCCAGTCTTAGTACGGATTTAGTTGATAAACGGCCAAGCTTGCTTGGCCGTTTTGTTTTATCTGCCTTTCACCTTCTTCATTCCCCCGCCGTTTGGCCCTGCGCCAGGTCACGTTGTCTCTTTTCCGCCCTTGGCTCCTTAGTCGTAAATCGCTAGATTATTCAATTCGTTGAAAGATGGTCTGCAGACAGGGAAGGATGCGTGTGATCGATTTCAGTCACCCCGAGTGGCGAGCGCTGGCTCAGCAGTTGCTGGACGAGGCGCCCCAGGTTATCCGCGGTCGCCAATGGCAGCCCCTCATCGGCATGCTCAGGGACAACCAGCTGCTGCTCCCCCTTGGCAATCACCGCTATGAGCTGACCCCGGCCGGACGGCGCTATCTCACCCGCGAGCTGATGCTGGCCGAACTGGCCTGTGCTCCCCCCGAACCCGAGGAGTGGCTCCATGCCCAGGGTTGGCAACTGGGGGAGCGGGTCAACGAGCGGGTGCTGGCGGCACTCTATCGCAAGGGGGAGGCGAGCTTCAGTCCGGTCGAGCAGATCAACTTTGAAGACAAGGGGATACGGCTGTGCAGCGATCTGCCGCTGCGCCTGCGGGCCGCCCGCCCGTTCAGCCTGTTCTTCAGCGGCGGCACCCTGCTCGATGCCGCCCCCTGGTTGCACACCCTGGGAGAGGTGGCGCTACCCGCCCGCACCCTGGCGGGGCTTGGCAAGATTTTGTGGG
Source organism: Aeromonas sp. DSM 116730 (assembly GCF_046581335.1). Lineage (NCBI taxonomy): Bacteria > Pseudomonadati > Pseudomonadota > Gammaproteobacteria > Aeromonadales > Aeromonadaceae > Aeromonas > Aeromonas sp. DSM 116730. Next base: position 1,677,405 of record NZ_CP144265.1, read on the forward strand.
GCGAGGGGGAGATCCAGCGGGTGATCAGCACCGACTCCGTCGGGGTCTTCGCCGAGCTGAACCTCCCAGACGACGCCTTGCTGGTCTGGCTACCCGCCGAGGATCCCGGCGCCCTGCAACCCCTGATTGCCGCCTTGCCGCCCCAGACCCTCTGGAGCCACCTCACAGCCCTGGACCCGGCCGGGGTCGACAGGGTCCTGGTATTGGCCCAGCGGCTGGGACGCCCGGCCAGCTGGTGGCTGCCCCGGGACCTGGCTCCCATCAAGGAGGCCTATGCCGCCCCTTTGCAGGACGCTCGCCCCTGGGAGCCGAGCCGAATACCCCGTCCATTGCGGGCCCTGTGCGGCGATCTGGTGGAGTCGAACTGCGGCCTGTCGGCCGAGGTATGCGCCCTGGCATCGGGCTGGCATGCCATCGGCTGATGGGGCTGCCATCACCCTTGAGAAAGCGGTTTTCCCCTATGGAAGGCAGTGGTATAAAGAGTTGACGGAGCGCTCGCCAAAGGAGCGCTTTTGTTTGCCAACCTAGTTTGCCAGCCAATGAACTCAACGGAATACAGGGAATACCATGTTTGAAAAGGTTGTTGCCGCCCCAGCGGATCCGATCCTGGGCCTGACCGAAGCCTTCCGTGCCGACTCTCGCAGCCACAAGATCAATCTGGGGGTCGGGATCTACAAGGATGAGACCGGTGCCACTCCTATCCTTCATTGCGTCAAGAAAGCCGAGCAGAAGCTGCTCACCGACGAGAAGACCAAGAACTACCTCGGTATTGAAGGCAATATCGAATATGGCCGCATAGTGCAGCAACTGCTGTTCGGGCAGGATTCTGCCCTGATTGCCAGCGGCCGCGCCAAGACAGCCCAGGCGCCGGGTGGTACAGGTGCCCTGCGCATCGCCGCCGAGTTCGTGGTGCGCAACGGTCTGGCCAAGACCATCTGGATCTCCGATCCCACCTGGGCCAACCACGTCAGTGTGTTCCAGGCTGCCGGCCTCACCGTCAAGTGGTACAAGTACTACGATGCGGCGACCAAGGGTCTCGACTTTGCCGCCATGCAGGGGTCGCTCTGCGAAGCGCAGGCCGGCGATCTGGTGCTGCTGCACGGCTGCTGCCACAACCCGACCGGCATTGACCCCACTGCTGATCAGTGGCGCGCCCTGGCCAAACAGAGCGCCGCCGCCGGCTGGCTGCCGCTGTTTGACTTCGCCTATCAGGGTTTTGCCCGTGGTATAGAGGAAGATGCCGAAGGGTTGCGCATCTTCGCCGAGTGCCATGACGAACTGCTGGTGGCGAGTTCCTTCTCCAAGAACTTCGGCCTCTACAACGAGCGGGTCGGTGCCTTCACCCTGGTCAGCGCGACCAAGGCGATTGCCGATGTGGCCTTCACCCAGGTCAAGACCGTCATCCGAGCCAACTACTCCAACCCGCCGTCACACGGCGCCGCCGTGGTGACCACCATAGTCAGCGATCCGGCCCTCTATGCCGAGTGGGTGGAAGAGGTGGCGGCCATGCGGGTGCGCATTCGCGAGATGCGCGAACTGCTGGTAGAGAAGTTGGCTGCCCTCGGTGTGAGCCAGGACTTCAGCTTCATCCGCGAGCAGAACGGCATGTTCTCCTTCTCCGGTCTCTCCAAGGATCAGGTGGAGCGTCTCAAGAGCGAGTTTGCCATCTACATCGTCGGCTCCGGCCGGATCAGCGTGGCCGGGATCACCCGAGCCAACATAGATCCCCTGTGCGACGCCATCGCCAAGGTGCTGTAACTGAGGCGAAGAGGTTCTATGCGGGAATCACCCGCGTCAATATCATAGATCCCCTGTGCGATGCCATCGCCAAGGTGCTGTAAGCACAACCATCGGCATCCGCTCAGTAAAAAGCCCGCCATGTCGGCGGGCTTTTTCATGCCTGTTTTCCGGCATCAGCGGCGCCGTTTGCTGCCCCCCAGCAGGGAGCCGAGTACGCCCCGTACCAGCTGGCGCCCCACCTCGTTGCCCAGGGTACGGGCCACGCTCTTGGCGGCTGTCTGCACCACGCCGTCATGCTGGCCACCGCGCGGGCCTGTGCGACCGAACAGGATACCGTTGAGGGCGTCGAGCAATCCGCCGCCCTGCTCCGACGGGGTCTGGGAGGCATCATCCGAGGCGGCTTGTGCCCCGCCATTGAGGCGCTCGAAGGCGGATTCGCGATCCTCGCGGGTCTCGTATCTACCGTGAAGCACGGATCCCTGGGTCAGGGCCTGCCGCTCGGCGTCGCCCAGGGGACCTATGCGACTGGCGGGCGGGGCGATAAAGGCGCGCTCCACCACGCTTGGGCGCCCCTTCTCATCGAGCAGGGAGACCAGGGCCTCGCCCACCCCGAGCTCGGTGATGACGCCAGCCGCGTCGAAGGCCGGGTTGGCCCTCAGGGTGTTGGCGGCGATGCGCACCGCTTTTTGGTCGCTCGGCGTAAAGGCGCGCAGGGCGTGCTGCACCCGGTTGCCGAGCTGCCCCAGCACGCTGTCGGGAATGTCGGCCGGGCTCTGGGTCACGAAATAGACGCCCACTCCTTTCGAGCGGATGAGTCGCACCACCAGCTCTATCTTCTCCAGCAGCGCCTTGGGGGCGTCGTTGAACAGCAGGTGTGCCTCGTCGAAGAAGAACACCAGCACCGGCTTGTCCGGATCCCCCACCTCGGGCAGTTGCTCGAACAGCTCGGACAACAGCCAGAGCAGGAAGCAGGCATAGAGGCGGCTGGACTGGGTGAGCTTGCCAGCCGCCAGCACATTGATGTGGCCGTGGCCGGCCCTGTCGGTCTGCAGCAGATCCTGAATGTCCAGCATGGGCTCGCCGAAGAAGTGATCCCCTCCGGCGCTCTCCAGGGTGAGCAGGTTGCGCAGTATGGCGCCGATGGAGGCGGTGGACACATTGCCATAGCGGGTGGTGAGGGATTTGGCGTTGTCCCCGGCAAACTGCACCATGGCGCGCAAGTCTTTCAGATCGAGCAGCAGCAAGCCCTCGTCGTCCGCCACCTTGAACACCAGCTCCAGCACCCCGCTCTGGGTGTCGTTGAGGCCGAGCAGGCGGGCCAGCAGCAGGGGCCCCATGTCGGAGACGGTGGCCCGCACCGGGTGCCCCTGCTCCGCAAACAGGTCCCAGAACAGGGCCGGACTGGGGGTGAAGGCGGGGGCCGGGATGCCGAGCTGGGCCAGACGGGCATCCAGCTTGCTCGACGGGGTGCCGGCGGCGCCAAGGCCGCTGAGATCCCCCTTCACATCCGCCAGAAAGACCGGCACCCCGAGGCGGGAGAACCCCTCTGCCAGCACCTGCAGGGTGACTGTCTTGCCGGTCCCCGTGGCACCTGTGATGAGGCCGTGGCGGTTGGCCATGGCGGGCAGCAGTGAGATGGGTTGGCCATTGGCATAGGCCAGCGTCAGGGGTTGGGCCATGGTGAACTCCTTGTCTTTGCAGGTAGCGGCAAGCTGAGGGCTACAAGGAGTGTGGTGGCAGAGCCAAACGATGGCAAGGCGGCGCGAATTGCGTCCTGTGGTGAAGCCGAAGGGCGGGCAGGAGGCTCAGCGGGCGCCGGTCAGTCTGCCCAGTTGCAGCATCAGCAGGGTGAGCAGGGCCCCGGTGGCGGCGGTCAGCAGCGCCAGCAACAGGCTGCCTAGCAGGAAGGGGGGCACCAGGGTCGCCGCCTCGTGCTCCAGCCAGTGCAATGACCAGGTGAGGTGGAAGGGCTCGGGCGTCTGGTGCAGCACCAGGCAGCCGGTGCGATAGGCATAGAGGTACATGAAGGGCAGCGTCAACGGGTTGTTGAACCAGACCGCCAGCAGGGCCAGCGGCAGGTTGAGGCGAAACGCCAGCGCCAGTCCGACCGCGACGAGGGAGTGCATGGGGATGGGGATCCAGCTGGCGAAGAGGCCGGCCGCCACGGCGCCGCTGAGCGCCCGGGTGCCGCCCTGCCAGAGGACGGGGGTCAGCAGGCGCTCACCAAAGAGGGCGAACCACTTCTGCTGGCGCAGGGTGTCCGGGTCTATCTTGAAACGGGCCAGCCAGCGGCTCAGCATGCCCGCGCCTCCTTGCGCTTCTGCCATTGGCGCACTGTGTTGATGCGCCAGAAGGTGCGGATGAAGGCGTAACCCATCAAGGCGCTCAGCAGCGCGAGCACCAGGGAGCCCAGCAGCAGCGGCGGGGCCAGGGTTTCAAATACCGAGACAAGCCACTCCCAGGTGAACTGGATATCGATGTGCTGTGCGGGGTGCCCGAGCAGCTGGCAGCCCACCAGATAGGCGCCATAGAACAGCGGCGGCATGGTGAAGGGGTTGGAGAGCCAGACCAGGGCGACCGAGAGGGGCAGATTGACCCTAAAGAGGATGGCGCCACCGGCCGCCAGCAGCATCTGGCAGGGGAGCGGGATCCAGGCCATGAAGAGGCCGACCGCGAAGGCACCGGCGGCGGAGCGGCGGTTGAGGTGCCAGAGGTTGGCATCGAGCAGCAGCTTGCCGAACAGCCGCAAGTGCTTGTGTTCCTTGAGCTTGTCCTGATCGGGCAGCCAGCGTTTTATGAGTCGTTTGGGCATGTTTGAAACCTTGCTAAATACTTGCTCCATGGATCTGCGTCTGTTGTCGTTTGCCCTGGGGGCAAGCTCCTCACTGCTCTGGCCCTGGTTACCCTCTACTGCATGGGGCGGCGCGCTGCTGGCCCTCGCCATCCTGCTCGCCCATGGCCGTCATTGGCGGCTCATGTTTCTGGTGCTCGGCATGCTCTGGATGCAGCTGAACCTGCAGTATCGGTTGGCCTGGCTGGACAAGCTGGAGACACAGACCAGCCACATCATAACCGCACGGGTGCAAAGTACGGAGTCCTCGGGCGATAAACCGCGAGATAAATTTGCCCGCCTGCTGCTGCGGGTGGAGACGCTGGACGAGCAGCCCCTCACGATAGCCCCCCTGGTCAGGATCAATGCCTACCAAGGGTTGCCCCCTTTGCCGGCCGGCAGTCGCATCACCCTGGTGAGCTCCCTCAAGCCCGCCCATGGGCTGGCCAACGAGGCGGGCATGGATGGGCGGCGCCTGCTGCTTGGCAAGGGGATCACGGCGACCGGCAACCTGCGCCGGATCGTCGAGGTCCAGGAGGCAGCCCCCGGGATGCGCGAGCGCTGGCTGGCCGCAGCCAGCAGCGCCTGGCAGGGACTGGAGCAGGCCCCCTTGCTGGCGGCGCTCAGCTTCGGGGAGCAGGGGGGCATCACGGATGCCCAGTGGGATCTGTTTCGCGGTAGCGGCCTGACCCATATCATCGCCATCTCGGGCCAGCATATCGCCCTGGTGGCGGTGCTCGGCTGGTGGCTGGGGCGGCTGCTGGGGTTGCGGGGGGCCATTGTGGTCTCCCTCTTGTTTGCCGCCGTCTACAGCTGGCTGGCGGGATTCGCTGTGGCGACCGAGCGGGCCCTCATCATGGTGCTGGTGTGGAGCCTGCTGCGCTGGTTGAATCGGGACTGGCCCAGCCACCGCATCTGGCTGTGGGCCTTCGTGGTGATAGTGCTCTGGGATCCCTTCGCCCTCTACTCGGCCGGTTTCTGGCTCTCCTTCATGGCGGTGGCCCTGCTGTTGCTGGCGAGCCTGCTGCACGCGCGTCCCGGACTGGTGCGGCTGCAGATCCTGCTGCTGCTCGGCCTGCTGCCCCTGCAACTGCTGCTGTTCGAGGGCATGGCCCCGTTGGCGCTCCTGCTCAATCTGCTGGCGTTGCCGCTGTTCTGCCTCGGCATCATTCCGCTGGCGCTGATCGGCGTGCTGTTGGCGCCCCTCTCCACCGCCCTGGCGCATGCCCTGTTCTGGCTGTCCGATCTGGGGCTGACCTGGGTGTTGTGGGGACTCGGCTTGCTGGCGGACCATCTGCAGCTCTGGTGGCCTGTTCCCGGCTGGCTGATGCCCGTCAGCGCCTTGCTGGTGCTGTTGTGGGGGGCCTGGCAGTTGCCGGGAGGGCGCAGCCTGCTGCTCCCTGTGGGGGCCGCCCTGCTGCTGGGTGCCTGGCCTGCACCCACGCCCTGGCAGGTGCGGGTGCTGGATGTGGGGCAAGGCTTGTCGGTGCTCGTCACCCGTGGCGAGCGCGGCATCCTCTATGACACCGGGAATAGCTACCCCGGCGGCTACAACATGGCGGAGGCCGCAATACTGCCCGTGCTGAGCCGCCTCGATGTGCGGGTGCTCGATGCCCTCATCATCAGCCACAAGGACAGGGATCATGCGGGCAATCGACGCGCCATGCTGCAGGCGATGCCGGTGCGCCGCGAGCTCTCCTCGTTCGGCTTCGCCCGCAGCACGACCCTGTGTCGCCGCGGTCAGCGCTGGCACTGGCAGGGGCTGGAGGTGCGCGTGCTCTGGCCCGAGCGGCCGGGGGCGGGGCGCAACAACGACAGTTGCGTGGTGCAGATAAGCGACGGCCAGCATCGCATCCAGCTCAGCGGCGACATAGAGCAGGGGGCGGAGCGCCGCCTGCTGGCCCTGGAAGAGAGGGGAGGGGGAGAGGAACTTGCCAGCACGTTTTCCAGCATTCACCTCAGCACCCTCTCCAGCACCGTGCTGGTGAGCCCTCACCATGGCAGCCGCACCTCCTCGACCCCGGGCTTCGTGGCGGCGGTGAACCCGGATGTCGTCATCCACAGCGCCGGCGACAGGAACCAGTGGCAGTTTCCCCGCCCCGAGGTGGTGGCAAGATACCAGGGGGCCCGTCAATGGGTGACGGGGCAGGATGGTGCCATCCTGATCGAGGCGGGGGAGGGTGGGCTCAAGATCCGGGCCGAGCGCGAGCAGGGCCCCTGGTACAGGCGCAATGGCCACTGGTGGCAACCCAGGTTATGGCGCTAGAACCACTCCCTTAACTGTCATTTCGCTTTGGGGTGGGGCCGGAGTTATGGCAACGCTTGGTGTAATCCTGCGCTTTGGCTAGAATACCCCGTCATTTCCCTCATTAACGGCTATTCATGCAACAAGAAACCTCACAAGAGAGCTGGCCCGTCTTCAAACGCCTGCTCGGTTATGTCCGGGATCGCAAACTGGGGCTGGTGGGCGGCATCATCGGCATGCTGGGTTATGCGGCCGTGGATACCACCTTCGTCTACTCCATCAAGCCGCTCATCGATCAGGGCCTCAACGGCAACGACAGCAGCGTGCTCAAGTGGATGCCCTTCTTCGTGCTCGGTATCGTCGCCCTGCGCGGTTGTGCCGCCTTCCTCTCCAACTACTGCATGGCCTGGGTCGGCAACCATGTGGTGATGCGGCTGCAGCAGCAGGTATTCAGCCACCTGATGGCCATGCCCATGAGCTTCTTCGACCGCCAGAATACCGGCAACCTGCTCTCCAAGGTGACCTATGACGCCGGTCAGGTGTCGTCCGCCGCGAGCTCGACCCTGGTGTCGCTGGTGCGCGAAGGGGCCACCGTCATCGGCCTGCTCGGCCTGATGTTCTGGCACTCCTGGCAGTTGTCGGTGATCTTCCTGGTGGTCGGCCCAGTGGTGGGTGTGCTCATCGGTCTCATCAGCCGTCGTTTTCGCAAGATCAGCCGTCACATCCAGCAGGCGGTGGGTGACATCACCACCTCCACCGAGCAGATGCTCAAGGGCCATAAAGAGGTGCTGATGTTCGGTGGCCAGCAGGTGGAGGACAAGCGCTTCTTCACCGTCAGCAACCGGATGCGCCAGCAGACCATGAAGATGGTCGCGGCCGACGCCATCGGTAGCCCCATAGTCCAGATGGTGGCCTCGGTCGCCCTGGCGGTCTTCCTCTATGTGGCGACCATAGACTCGGTCAAGGCGACCCTGACCGCGGGTACCTTCACCGTCATGGTCACCTCCATGATGATGCTGCTCAAGCCGCTGAAAAGTCTGACCGACGTGAACAACCAGTTCCAGCGTGGCATCACCGCCTGCCAGAGCCTGTTCGGTCTGCTGGACTCCACCCCGGAGCAGGACACCGGTACCCGAACCCTGGAGCGGGCCCGTGGGGAGATAGAGTTTCGCAACGTCACCTTCACCTACCCGACCAAGGAGACCCCGGCGCTGCACAACATCAGCTTCAAGGTGGAGGCGGGCAAGTCCGTGGCCCTGGTGGGTCGCTCCGGCTCCGGCAAGAGCACCATCGCCAGCCTGTTGACCCGCTTCTATGACATAGAGCAGGGGGAGATACTGCTGGACGGCGTCAACATCCGCGAATATCGCTTAAGCGAGCTGCGCAAGCAGTACGCCCTGGTTTCCCAGCATGTGCACTTGTTCAACGACTCCGTGGCCAACAACATCGCCTACGCGGCAGAAGACAAGTACAGCCGGGAAGAGATACAGCATGCGGCCCGCATCGCCCATGCCGACGAGTTCGTGCGCAAGATGCCGGAAGGCTATGACACCGTCATCGGCGAGAACGGCGCTTCGTTGTCTGGTGGTCAGCGCCAGCGCATCGCCATCGCCCGTGCCCTGCTGCGGGACTCCCCCGTGCTGCTGCTGGACGAGGCCACATCGGCCCTGGACACAGAATCCGAGCGCCACATCCAGGCGGCTATCGACGAGCTGTGCAAGGCGCGCACCTCACTGGTCATCGCCCACCGTCTCTCCACCATAGAGAAGGCGGACGAGATCCTGGTGATCGACGAGGGTCATATCGTCGAGCGCGGCAACCATGACGCCCTGATGGCCCAACAGGGCACATATGCCCAGTTGCGGGCCATTCAGTTTGGCAACGTCGCCGTGAGTAACAAGGGCTGATGCTGGAGCGTCTCTGGTACGGCAAGAGTGGCTGGCGCTGGGCGCTGGCCCCCCTGGTCCTGTTGTTTGCCCTGATCAGCGGCGGGCGACGTTTCGCTTACCGGCGTGGCTGGTTCACCCGCTATCGGGCCAGCCTGCCTGTGATAGTGGTGGGCAATATCTCGGTCGGCGGCAACGGCAAGACCCCTGTGGTGGTCTGGCTGGTGGAACAGCTGCAAGCCCGTGGCTGGCGCCCCGGGGTGGTCAGTCGGGGTTATGGTGGCAAGGCGCCCCATTACCCTTATCGGCTGGACGCCACCAGCACCACCGCCCAGGCGGGGGATGAGCCTGTGCTCATCGCCCGGCGCTGCGGCTGCCCCGTGGTGGTGGCGCCCAAGCGGGCCGATGCGGTGCGTCTGCTGGAGCAAAGCGGCGAGGTGGACATCATCATCACCGACGACGGTCTCCAGCACTACGCCCTGGCCCGGGACATAGAACTGGTGGTGGTGGATGGGGCCCGGCGTTTTGGCAATGGCTGCCTGCTGCCCATGGGGCCGCTGCGCGAACCCATGACCCGCCTCAAGCGGGTCGATGCCATCATCTGCAACGGCGGGACCCCGGCCCAGGGGGAATACCCCATGGCGCTGGTGGCGGCCGCGCCGCGCCGCGTATGCGACGATGCGCCCCTCGAGGCTCCCCTCGCCGGACCTGTGGACGCATTGGCGGGCATAGGCCATCCCCCCCGCTTCTTTGCCACCCTGACCGGGCTCGGTTATGAGCTGGTACAGAGTGTCGGTTATGCGGATCATCAGGCCTTTGATCGGGATGAGCTGCTCGCCCGCTTCGGCGAGCGCCCCCTGCTGATGACGGAGAAGGATGCGGTCAAGTGCCGGGCCTTCGCGCCGGCGCACTGGTGGTATCTGCCGGTGAGCGCCGAGTTGCCCGCCTCACTGCTCGACGCCCTGCTGCAGCGGTTGACCCCGCCGCAAGCGTCCGACCCTGACCATGCACATTGAATGGCACAAGATCATCGCCTGCACGGCATCATAGCCCGTGCGGCGCCGTTGCAAGGAGCCGGCTTTCGGCTCCGGCGATGGACCATTAAACTGCTCGGCAGCATAGCCCGCTCGAGATCGTCGCTTGCTCGACATCGTTGAAGGAGTTTCGTTTTGGCACTGGATATCAAATTGCTCGACATCATCGCCTGCCCGGTTTGCAAGGGGAAGCTGCACTATCAACCGCAATCGGACAAGGCCGCCCATGAGCTCATCTGCCGCTTCGACAGACTGGCCTATCCGCTGGAGGAGGGGATCCCCGTCCTCTTGGAGAACCGGGCGCGTCATCTGCCCCTGGAAGAGCTGAAGCCATGAGTTTCGTCGTCGTCATTCCGGCCCGCTACGCCTCCACCCGCTTGCCGGGCAAGCCGCTGGCGGACATCCATGGCAAGCCCATGGTGCAGCACGTGGTGGAGAAGGCCCTGCAATCGGGCGCCGATCGGGTGATAGTCGCCATCGATGACGAGCGGGTGCGCAGCGCGCTGGCGCCGTTTGCAGAGCAGGCCGGCGTCGAGGTGTGCATGACATCGAAGGATCACCAGTCCGGCACCGAGCGTCTGGCCGAGGTGTGCCGTCACTACGGCTTTGCCGCCGATACTATCGTGGTCAACGTGCAGGGGGATGAGCCCCTGATCCCGCCCGCCATCATCCGCCAGGTGGCGGACAACCTGGCCGCCGCCACGGCCCCCATGGCCACCCTGTCCGTGCCCATCCAGGACGCCGAAGAGGCGTTCAACCCCAATGCGGTCAAGGTGGTGACGGACAAGGATGGCTATGCCCTCTACTTCAGCCGGGCCAGCATTCCCTGGGACAGGGATCGCTTCGCCCAGAGTCAGGAGCGGATCGGGGCACATTATCAGCGCCACATCGGCATCTACGCCTACCGCGCCGGTTTCATCCAGCGTTACGTGGACTGGGCGCCGAGCGCGCTCGAGCAGGTAGAGGCGCTGGAGCAGCTGCGGGTGCTCTGGTACGGGGAGAAGATCCACGTCGCCCAGGCCCTGGAGGCCCCCCCGGTCGGGGTGGATACCCAGCAGGACCTGGACAAGGTGCGCGCGCTGCTGGCCCACTGAGGCTGGCGACACCAAAGTTGACCGATACGGCGCCTTCAGGCGCCGTTTTTTCGTTGATTATTTATATAATAAGTTGATTTAAAACGGCTTTTACGAGCGATTTCAAACTTTTCCCGGCCATGGTTTGCCAAATCATCGAGTTTGGTTATGATGCAAGACGCCGTGTTAACCCTAACTGGCATATAACGAGATAAAAAACGGGGTGTTTGGGTGATTAATGTATTCCTGGTCGATGATCATGAGTTGGTGCGTACAGGGATAAGACGCATTTTGGAAGATGTCCGCGGGATCAAGGTGGTGGGCGAGGCACAGAGCGGGGAAACCGCCGTGGCCTTCTGTCGGCAGCATCACCCCGACGTGATCCTGATGGACATGAACATGCCGGGCATCGGCGGTCTGGAAGCGACCCGCAAGATCCTGCGGCTGCGCCCCGATGTGCGCATCATAGTGCTGACCATTCATTCCGAGAATCCGTTCCCCACCAAGGTGATGCAGGCGGGTGCCGCCGGATACCTCACCAAGGGGGCAGCGCCGGACGAGATGATCCACGCCATTCGCCTGGTGCATTCCGGCCAGCGTTACATCTCCCCCGAGATAGCCCAGCAGATGGCTCTCAGCCAGTTTGCCTCGGCGGACGAGAACCCCTTCAAGTCCCTCTCCGAGCGCGAGTTGCAGATCATGATGATGATCACCAAGGGCCAGAAGGTGACCGACATCTCGGAGCAGCTCAACCTGAGCCCGAAGACGGTCAACAGCTATCGCTACCGCCTGTTCAGCAAGCTGGGGATCAATGGCGATGTGGAGCTGACCCATCTGGCCATTCGCTATGGCATGCTGGATGCCGACACCCTGTAAGGGAGTATCAGTGCCCACCCAAGGCGGCGAGTGCCGCCTTTTTGCTTTTCGCATGCCCGGCGCAGTATGCTCTCTTGGTCCGTTTTCGCCCTTAGTGTTGAGTCGAGTCGCCGATGATCCCCTCTCCCGAACCCCTCTTCGACAGCCAGGCGTCGTCAAGCGCCGTTGCCTGCCATGTGGATCTCTGCCGCCGGAGACCGCATGACGACCTCTGAACCTCTCTTCGACAGCAAGGCGTTCCTTGCCGCCGTCACTCACCAGAGCGGCGTCTACCGCATGTATGACGGCGGTGGCACTGTCATCTACGTGGGCAAGGCCAAGGATCTGAAAAAGCGGCTCGCCTCCTACTTTCGCACCAATGTCGACAGCATCAAGACCCGCACCCTGGTGCGCCAGATAGCCGACATCCAGGTCACTGTCACCCACACAGAGACAGAGGCGCTGATCCTCGAGCACAACCTTATCAAGCAGTACCAGCCGCGCTACAACGTGCTGCTGCGGGATGACAAATCCTACCCCTGGATCATCATCACGGCGCACCAGCATCCCCGCATCGGCGTGCATCGCGGTGCCCGCAAGGTGAAGGGGGAGTATTTCGGTCCATACCCCTCCGGTGGCGCGGTGCGAGAGAGCCTGCACCTGATGCAGAAGATTTTCCCGGTGCGCCAGTGCGAGGACGCTGTCTATGCCAACCGCACTCGCCCCTGCCTGCTCTATCAGCTCAAGCGCTGCGCCGGCCCCTGCGTGGCTGGGCTGGTGAGCGAGTCGGAATATGCCCAGCAGGTGGAGCTGGCCAAGTTGTTCCTAGCGGGCAAGAACCAACAGGTGATAGGGGAACTGGTGGGCAAGATGGAGTCCGCCAGCGGCGATCTGCGCTTCGAGGAGGCGGCCCGCTACCGGGATCAGATCCAGGCCCTGCGTCGGGTCACCGAGCAGCAGTCGGTGAGCGGCAACGTGCTGGATGAGCTGGACGTGGTGGGGGTGGCCTTCGATCAGGGGGCGGCCTGCATCCACGTGCTCTTCATCCGTCAGGGCAAGGTGCTGGGTTCCCGCAGCTACTTCCCCAAGGTGCCGAGCGATACGCCGCTGGAGGAGGTGGTGCAATCCTTCCTGCTGCAGTTCTATCTGTCGGGGCAGGGGGGCAGGCAGATCCCGAGCGAGGTGCTGCTGGATGTGGCGCTGGAAGACGAGGCGGTGATAGCCGAGACCCTGAGCCAGACCGCAGGTTACAAGGTGCGGGTGCAAAGCCGCACTCGGAGTGAACGGGCCCGCTTTATCAAGCTCGCCTCCATCAACGCGCAGACGGCGCTGCGCTCGCGCCTGGCACACAAGAGCACCATCACAGCCCGCTACGACCAGCTGGAGGAGTTGTTGGAGCTCGAGACCCCCATCGCCCGCATGGAGTGTTTCGACATCTCCCACACCATGGGGGAGCGCACCGTCGCCTCTTGCGTGGTGTTCAACCGGGAGGGGCCGCTCTCATCGGAATACCGCCGCTTCAACATCGACGGCATCACGGGGGGCGATGACTACGCCGCCATGGAGCAGGCGCTGGAGCGCCGCTTTGGCAAGCAGCAGGAGCCGGACAAGGTGCCTGATGTGCTCTTCATCGACGGCGGCCTCGGCCAGCTGCGCCGCGCGGAGGAGATCCTGGCCCGCCAGCTGGAGTTTCTTGGCGGCAAATACCCGCTGCTGGTGGGCATCGCCAAGGGGGTGACCCGCAAGGCGGGGCTGGAGACCCTGATCCTGGGGGAGAGCCACGAAGAGCTGCACTTGCCGGCAGATATGCCCGCTTTGCACCTTATTCAGCACATTCGCGATGAATCCCACCGTTTTGCCATCACAGGCCACAGGGCCCGCCGAGCCAAGGCCCGCACCACCAGTACCTTGGAAGATATTCCCGGGGTGGGGCCCAAGCGGCGGCAGGCACTGCTCAAATACCTGGGCGGCCTGCAGGAGGTGAAGAAGGCGGGAGTGGACGAGCTTGCCAAGGTGCCCGGCATCAGCCAGGAGCTGGCACAGTCCATTCACGACGCCCTGCACTCGCTCTGACCCGGGATAAAGAGTGTTGTTCAGGAGAGGCGATACCCAGGAGCGGGTCTGACCCGGGCCACCTCGAGTGGGTGGCATTTGATGTGGATCCCGCAAACCGGCCCCGGCAGCACAAGAGCCGTGACGCAGGGGGCCCGCAAATGCCATAATGGCATGCATCCTGAGGTTATTGATGGATTAATAGACCAAGGCGGGCGCCTGTCCGGTTGCAACGGTGATCGGCTTGGGGCTACCATGTAGCGGCATACAAGAAGTGGCTGAAAATAATGACAAATATTCCTAACCTGCTGACGTTTTTTCGGATTTTGCTCATCCCCGTCTTCGTCATCCTGTTCTACCTTCCCTATCAGTGGTCCTACATGGCGGCTGCGCTTGTCTTCATCCTGGCGGCCGCGACCGACTGGTTTGATGGCTACCTCGCCCGCAAGCTGAACCAGTCCACCGCCTTCGGCGCCTTCCTCGATCCCGTTGCCGACAAGATCATGGTGGCGGCCGCCCTGGTGGTCATCGTCGAACACTACAACACCATCTGGGTCACCATACCGGCCATGACCATGATTGGCCGCGAGATCATCATCTCCGCCCTGCGGGAATGGATGGCGGAGCTCGGCAAGCGCTCCTCGGTGGCGGTCAGCTGGATTGGCAAGTGGAAGACCATGATCCAGATGGTGTCGCTCACCGGCCTCATCTGGCAATACGACATCTGGATGGTGTGGCTCGCCTACGTGCTGCTCTATGTCGCCACTGTGCTCACCTTCTGGTCCATGTTCCAGTACATGAAGGCCGCCTGGGGCGATCTGACCTACCACTCCCGCTTCTAGTCCGCCCATGGGCAAATGGCCGTTTCCTTGCCGTTGGGGCAGAGAAACGGCCATGAGTGGCAAAAGTGTGGGAGAAGGGCAAAAAATGCCCGAACGATCAGAGTATTAAATGTTTTTGGTTGACTGGACGAGGAACATCGCTAGAATGCGTTCTCGTAGTCAGGCAGTCAGCCAGACCGATGCGGGAATAGCTCAGTTGGTAGAGCACGACCTTGCCAAGGTCGGGGTCGCGAGTTCGAGTCTCGTTTCCCGCTCCAAATTCAGACAATAGAGAGCCAACTCTCTTTTGCATGGCGCGTTAGCAAAGCGGTTATGCAGCGGATTGCAAATCCGTTTAGTCCGGTTCGACTCCGGAACGTGCCTCCATATTGACAAGCCCGCGGCGCGGACTTGATACCGATTGCGGTGCCCGAGTGGTGAAATCGGTAGACACAAGGGATTTAAAATCCCTCGACGTTCGCGTCGTGCCGGTTCGATTCCGGCCTCGGGCACCAGTTATTGAAAAAAGCAATCAAAGACTTACTAAGGCCACTAGCGATAGTGGCCTTTTTGTTATTTCTAATTGGCGACAGAGTGGCGACAGCGATTTCGGTGGCCTGTTACTCAATTTCTTCCCTCCCAAGGTGTGGCCGGGTGCATTCCACACTACACGCGCTCTGCGTGGCGCTGTCAGGCGGATGGAAGAAGGCCCCAGGATGTGGGGCCTTCTTCCTATGCTACTCATCGAAGAGGAATCCCAGCAGCTGCGTTCTTCTGGATGAACCGCTCCAGGCCTCCAGCACACACAAGATTTCGTTGTGATCGGAGCCAAAGAGGGTGGAGTCTTCTACCAGCTCTTCAAGCACGCCATCATGCCCGCATTCCTCTAGCGACTTCCCACTGTGGGTAATGAGCATCTTCAGACGCTCCCTTGCATTTTCAGTCATAGGCGCCTCCAGACTTTGTTCAGAGAAGCGGACCATTTAATGATAGGGGAGAGTTGGCTGACCAGCGGTCTCTCTACTTCAAGCCGCTTGGCAATAGCCGGAAGATGTTGATGTTGCCCATTTTGAACCACAAAAGGTGCGCCTCCCGCTATTGCAACGCGCCGGCAACGGCTCGGTGCCCTTGTCCACGACAGGAGAGTCGTCATCGATTGGGGTGGTTATGTTTTTTCCGTCGCCACCAACGAGCAAGAAATCAACCAATTATTCCGCCAACGATCAGGAAACTCACCAATAAAATCGAAAAGAGGGAAAAGACGAATAAAAATAACCACTGCCGTTTTACTTTGATATTTAGCAATATCCATCTCCTGCATGTTATCGCGTGCTGCTCGTCGACACTGTAGCGACAGTGACTCTTGTCGAGAATAGGCGTTACCCCTAAAACTTCCGATAAAAGCCTATTAATGCGTTGTCGCGACATTATCTATCTCGCTCACGATAAGGGATTGTCTGGCCGGCGGATTGGAGGTCACCGACTGGAGAGACGAAAAGCGCCGGCGGGCTGCCGGCGCTTTCTGGTCTTGTCGTATTAGACGTTGGGGTCTGACTGAGCCTCGGCTTGCAGGAGATGGCCGCGTTAATAGGTCAGGTAGCTGCTGCCACCCCCGCTCTTGCCGCCGGCGTTGCTGCCGTCGTCCCCGGTCGGGGGAGGGCCCGAGCCGTCGGAGGAGGCGCAGGCAACCAGCATGAGCTGCGCTGCTATCAGGCAGATTTTCCATATTTTCATGATGTTGTCCTTTACTGCTTGGCCTGTCCCGCGGCCGCTCTGAAGGAGCCGGTCAAGCCGGGCAAGCAAGCATGAGTTTAGCCCACCGCCTCTTTTTCATCTGTGGCTCAGCCCGCTCAGGCCATGCCCCAGGGCGGCCCATGAGCCAGTTCCATGGGTCAACTGCAGTCATGGCTCTCCCCTTGACCGGCGCTCTCCCCTTGATGGAAGCTGGGGTCCTTCTCACACAAGGACGAAGACATGGTACTGATACTGGGCAAGGGGTCGTCAATCAATGTGCGCAAGGTGTTGTGGACCTGCGCCGAGCTGGATCTCCCTTTCGAGCGGGAGGAGTGGGGGAGCGGTTATCAGTCCACCCGGAGTGCCGAGTTCCTGGCGTTGAATCCCAACGGTATGGTGCCGGTCATGATAGATGGGGACTTCACCCTGTGGGAATCGAACAGCATCATCCGATATCTGGCGACGCGCTATGGTGACGGCGCGCTCTATCCCGCCGAGGCGCGGGCAAGGGCCAGGGTCGATCAATGGATGGATTGGCAGTCGTCGGACTTGAACCGCGCCTGGAGCTACGCCTTCATGTCGCTGGTCAGGCTCTCCCCCGCCCATCAGGACAGCCAGGCGATGGAGGCGAGTTGTGCCGAGTGGTCCAGGTATATGCAGATCCTGGACAGGCAGCTCGAGGCCACCGGCGGCTATGTGGCCGGGAGCCGCTTCTCGCTGGCGGACATTCCCGTCGGCCTGTCGGTGAATCGCTGGTTCCATACCCCCTTCGAGCGCCCGCCACTCGCGGCGGTGAGCGATTACTACAAGCGATTGAGCGAGCGCCCCGGCTTCTGTCTGTATGGCAATAACGGGATGCCATAGACGGAAGCACTAGGTTTGCACCAATGCCGCACCCGCCAACCTCGATAGATCAGCGCCTCGCGCCAGAACCCCGGCGCCTGGGTTGGGCTGCCAGCTGCGCCGGAGGCGAAAGGGGCGGAGCGCCCATAAAAAATCCGAAACCCAAGGTTTCGGATCCTGGCCCGGGGGGCATACACATCGAGTGCTGAAAGAAACGGATTCAGCGGCTCAGCTGCGGATCTTGTTGTAGAAAAACAGCACTATCAAGGCACCCACTGTGGCGATAAGTATGCTCGGCAGGTTGAAGCCGGTCACCGTTCCCATGCCCAGCAGGGTGCCCACATAGCCACCCACCATGGCGCCTATGACCCCCAGGATCACCGTCATGAAGAAACCGCCCCCATCCTTGCCCGGCATTATCCATTTGGCCAGGATGCCGACGATCAATCCCAATACAACCCAAGTAAGAAATCCCATCATTTAGTCCTCATTTGTGTGCACAGACACAGAGTATATGCAGGGTTCTGCGTTGCATCCTGCTCGGGGAGGGGGACAGACGTTGTCATATGGGCACCCCTCATCCCCGAGGGGGACCGTCACTCGGGGAGGGGGCGACTCTCGAGGCGCTGATCCTGCGGGGAGCAGCTCAGCACGGATCCTTGCTCGAACCAGTCTCCCAGCACTATGCGCCGCGCCGGCTTGCCGTCCAGCATGAAGTCATGGACGGCGGGTCTGTGGGTGTGGCCATGGATAAGTAGCTGGCAGCCATGCTGGCGCAGCAGCGCATCGACCGCCGCCGGGGTCACATCCATGATGGTCTGTGGTTTGCCGGCATTCTCCATCTGGCTCTGGCCCCTCATCTTGCAGGCGATGGCCTGGCGGCGGGCCAGCGGCAGGCGCAGGAAGAGCCAGCGCAGCCATTTTTGCTGGGTGATGCGGCGAAACTTCTGATAGCCCTCATCCAGGGTGCAGAGCAGGTCCCCGTGGCTCAGCAGCACCCGCTCCCCGTAGAGATCGATGACGCAGGGGTCGCCAAGCAGCGTCATGCCCGCCCGTTTGGCGAAGGCCTTGCCCAGCAGGAAGTCGCGGTTGCCGTGGATGAAGTAGATGGGCACGTCCTGCCGGCTCAGGGCCAGGAAGGCCTCGGCCACCTGGTGGTGGAGCGGGTTGGGATCGTCGTCGCCAATCCAGAATTCGAACAGATCTCCCAGCACATAGAGGGCATCGGCCTTGGGGGCGTCGCTCTCGAGAAAACGCACCAGTGCGGCTGTCATGTCGGGCCGCTGGGCGCACAGGTGAATGTCACTGATAAAAAGGGTGCTCATGATGTGGGATGAGTGCTCTTGATGGGATCCGGGCAAAGGAGGGCAGGGGAGTCTGCCGGGGTGGACGAGTCGCACTGGGACTGTGCCTGCCAGTGGAGCTCGGCAAGGTCGCGCCCCTCCAGGGTCAGCAGCGCGGCGTAAGGATCGCCGCCAAGGCCAAGCAGACGGCAGATGGCTGCCTCTCCCTTGAGCCCTGCCTCGAGGCGAAGGCGCAGCACGGCCTGATAGAAGTCGTGACCAAAGTGCTCCAGCAGGGCGGCCATCAGGCTGAGGTGACGCCAGCCGTTGAGCGTCTCAAGCGGTGCTTGGGTGACATAGAGCTCCACCGGCCAGCGCACCTGGTCCGGGCCTGTCAGGGTCTGCTCCAGCAGCCACACCTGGTGCCCCTTGTCGCTGGCCGTCCAGCCCTGCTCACGCAAGAGGGCGGCGAGGCGCGCGGGATCAGGGTGCTGGCAGAGGATGTCGAGATCGCTGCCGGGCCGATCGAGCCCGATGGCGACAGTGCTCACCAGCGCCAGGTCCTGGCACAGGCGCCCCAACGCATCCCAGCAGCCTGCGCTGAGCAGGGCATGGGCGGAACGCTGGCGGGGATTGCCCAGGGCCAGATAGTCGAGGCGGCGCCAGTTGGCGGGGGTGGCCTGCGCAGATGGAAAAACTGCGGCCGGGGCCGCAGTTATATCAGTGCGCAGAAGGCGACAATCACTCAGCAAGGGTCACCTTGGTGATGACGACGTCTTCGGTCGGCACGTCTTGATGCATGCGGCCGTAGTTGCCGGTCTTGACGCCCTTGATCTTGTTGACCACGTCCATGCCGGCGGTGACTTCACCGAACACGCAGTAGCCGAAGCCCTGGGTGGTGGGGGACTTGAAGTCCAGGAAGTCGTTGTTGTTCACGTTGATGAAGAACTGGGCGCTGGCGGAGTGCGGCTCCGAGGTGCGGGCCATGGCGATGGTGCCAATCTTGTTGGACAGGCCGTTGGCCGCCTCGTTCTTGATGGAGGCGCGGGTCTCTTTCTCTTCGAAGCCAGGGGCATAACCGCCGCCCTGGATCATGAAGCCGTCGATGACGCGGTGGAAGATGGTGTTGTCGTAGTGACCGTCACGGCAGTATTGCAGGAAGTTGGCCACGGTCTCGGGGGCTTTTTCCGCGTTCAGGGTCAGGGTGATGTCGCCGTGGTTGGTGTGCAGAGTAACCATGATATGTCCTTTCAAATGTTGCGCGAGCACGAAGCCGGCTCGCGGCTGTTGCATGGGCTATGGCCTAAAGTGGTGGCAATTCTAGCCCATCAAGGGGCTGCGGCATAGATGGCATGGGGGATCCGGCGCTTTTTCTGCCTCGTTTTCTCCACCGGATGCGGTTAGAATGTCAGGCCATTTTACTCACAGGCAGTGGTCATAAGATGCTGAAGATATACAACACACTCACTCGTCAAAAAGAAGAATTCAAACCTATCCACCCGGGCAAGGTGGGCATGTATGTGTGTGGCGTCACCATCTACGATCACTGTCATATCGGCCACGGTCGCACCTTCGTCTCCTTCGATGTGGTGGCCCGTTACCTGCGTTACGCCGGTTACGATCTCACCTATGTGCGCAACATCACCGACGTGGATGACAAGATCATCAAGCGCGCCGCCGAGACCCGGGTCACCTGTGACGACCTCACCGAGCGCCTGATCGGCGACATGCATCAGGACTTTGATGCCCTCGGCATGCTGCGCCCGGACATCGAGCCCCGCGCCACCCAGCACATCCATGAAATCATCGCCCTGGTCGAAACCCTGCTGGAGAAAGAGCACGCCTACGTGGCGGACAACGGCGACGTCATGTTCATCGTCGAGTCCTATGCCGACTACGGCAAGCTGTCCGGTCAGGATCTGGAGCAACTGCAGGCCGGCGCCCGGGTCGACGTGGTCGAAGCCAAGCGCAACCCGCTCGACTTCGTGCTGTGGAAGATGTCCAAGCCCGGCGAGCCGACCTGGGACAGCCCCTGGGGCCCGGGTCGCCCCGGCTGGCACATAGAGTGCTCCGCCATGAACTCCAAGCACCTTGGCAACCACTTCGACATCCACGGCGGCGGCTCGGATCTGCAGTTCCCCCACCACGAGAACGAAATAGCCCAGTCCTGCTGCGCCCACGGTGGCGACTACGTCAACACCTGGATGCACAGCGGCATGGTGATGGTGGACAAGGAGAAGATGTCCAAGTCCCTTGGCAACTTCTTCACCATCCGCGACGTCCTGGCCCATTTTGACGCCGAAACCGTGCGCTACTTCCTGATGTCCGGCCACTACCGCAGCCAGCTCAACTACTCGGAAGACAACTTGAAGCAGGCCCGCGCCGCCCTGGAGCGGATGTACACCGCCCTGCGCGACCTGCCGGTGGCTGTCGCCGCCGGTGGTGACGAGCAGGTGGCTCGCTTCGTCGATGCCATGGACGACGACTTCAACACCCCGGAAGCCTACTCCGCCCTGTTCGACCTGGTGCGCGAGATCAACCGCCAGAAGGCCGAAGACATCAATGTCGCCGCAGGCCTGGGTGCCCGCCTGCGCGAACTCGGCGCCGTGCTCGGCATACTGCAACAAGACCCGGACGCCTTCCTCAAGGGTGGCGAAGCGGACGACGAAGTGGCCGAGATCGAGCAACTGATCGCCCAGCGCAATCAGGCCCGCGCCGACAAGAACTGGGCCGCCGCCGACGCCGCCCGCAACCGTCTCACCGAGATGGGCATAGTGCTGGAAGACAGCGCCGGCAAGACCAGCTGGCGCCGTGCGTAAGATCGGTGGCTCTGTTGGAGCCAACCGGTTGACCCAATAAAAAACCGCAGCCCTTGGGCTGCGGTTTTTGTTTGTGGCCTGCCGTGAAGCCTCAGCGGCTTTCGGTCTGCTTCCCTCTCCCCTTGCGGGAGAGGGCCAGGGTGAGGGGAGCTAACGTCATTCGTCGGCTGAATGCCAGCCAATGAATGGCATGGCTTCGCCATGCAGGACGCGAGGGCGGTGCCCTCGACAGGGTTTCGCCCGCCCTTCGGGCTGGGGTGAGTGACTTTGGAAAGACCCGCTCTCTTTGGCAAATAACACCAAAGGTCTTCTCCCCCGACAAACCGCCCGCTTCGCGGGTTCCCTCCTCTCGTCCAACGGGTCGGACGGAGCGCCGCAGACGGCACATCCCTGTGCCGACTGCGGCTGCGCCATCATCCCTGATGGCGCTCCTGACCCGTTGAGCTCGACTCGGCGGTTTGCAGGGGGGACCAATACCGTGCCCGCGCGTGGCTTTAGTTGACACTTTGACTATCTATCTTTCCTTGCTGCGAAAAGGGTTGGATAAGAGAGTTCTAATTTGGGTAGATAACGGTTTGGGACATAGAAATAAGGACCGCAGCCCAAGGCGGCGGTCCTTATAGTGGAAAAAATTTAAATATTACTTGTGAAAGCTGAACTGTGAGTAAAACACTGCAGTCATTAGAATATTATTAGTTCAATCGCTCATTAATTTTTTCAAACCATCCTGAAATTTCATTATATGCATCTAATTCTTTAAAGTCGTCAATGCTCATGAGTTTTGCTGCCTGTTGGGATAGTATATTTTTGATAGTTCCTTGCCCTTCTCCGATTATGTGAGGATTGCCATTTCTCTTGAGAGCTTTCAAAAACTCAGACAAATCACTTGGAATATTCTTATTATTCCAATCATTCAGCCAATCCCCCTCGGTTTTAACAAAGTCATCAGTGATGCCATACACGTTTTTAATATGCTTAGGATGAATGTAATTTTCAAGTTCATACTTCGTTGTTAAGGCTGCCCAACATCCATGTTTTTGGTTGACTTGTTCAACTGCCTGCATGTATTTTTTAACATCATTATCATAAATATGTACTTCAGGCTTATTTAATTTCGCAAGATAGTTTTTATTAACCCAGTGCATTAGAGTCCCACCACCAAGAGGAATGGCTAATATTCTATTATCATTTTTTAGATCTAAATCAAAGCAATCCCCTATATTGTTAAAAAAGTCGACGTCAGTCGGCCCTTCTAAACACAATATTACTTGTATGCTAGGTTCGTTAGCCGATGAAGATATGTCTGGAAGTATTCCTAAGGTTTCTACAATTTTTGATAAGTTGTCTTCTGAACCGATTTTGACTACTGTGACTCCATCCACTTTGTCGATAAATAGTACTTTATCTGTTTTTACTAAGCCAACAAGGGATGGACTGTGTGTAGTAATTAAAACTTGTGTATTTTTGTTTTCAGATAGCTCTAGCAGAGCATTTAAAAGTTCAATCTGCCATATAGGGTGTTGTGATGTCTCTGGTTCTTCTATGGCATAAATTACATTTCTTGACTCAGCATTTTTACGTTCTGCTTCAGCCCTGAAATAATTTAGTAGTATTAGCCTTCTTACACCACTACCTCTTTTGTTGATTGGAATGCCGTCATCGCAGTTAAATGAGAATGAAAATAATGAATCCCATGGTTTATTTGTCATCTCGGGGGTAAGTACATCTGCTATATCAGGATTCATTTCTTTGAGCTTCTTTAACGTATCCGAGCCAAGTTGCTCTGCCTTTACTCTTATCTTTTCCTTTACTTCCTCTAGTTCTTTTTCAAGTTGGCCAATAGCTGATTTGGTTATGGCTTTTAGTGGGTCTTGTACTTCTTTATCAGAGTCTTTGTTTGCTCTGTCGGACTGGAACAGGAAAAAAAGTGGCAAGTCGAATTTTAGAGAATCCCATATATTTTTACCGTCCTCTTTATCTATGGAAATTTCTATTTCTTTCAACTCTCCTAATTGTGCAACATCATAGATTGCCTTTCTAATTGATGAGCTTTTATTCTTTTTCACTGCGTCCACATCTAATGAGTCTTTGTATGAGTCTAGCGTTTTTTTGAGGTCTGTAATTCTCATTGTAATCAAGGGCTCAGGGAATCCTGAAGGATAGTTAGCAACAATGAACGTTTTTAATGACGCTGCAGTCAACTTATCTTTGGAGCAGTCCCATCGTTTTATTATGGTCAGATTTTTTTGAGAGTCTAAAAGAAACTCATTTCTTAAATTCGTGGGTACAGTATCAATAGTATATTCTTTATCATCAGGCTTGAAAGAAACTTGGATAGACATAAATGGATCGTCTATTACATAAACATTATGGTCATCAATGTCTATCTTGACAGTTTCATTGTTAAAGAAAATCTCTAATGCTTCAAGTATCGTTGATTTACCGATATCATTTCTTCCAATTATGACATTAAAACTATCATCAAACTCAACAAGTAGATCCTTATAGCCGCGGAAATTATTAAGTTGTAGTCTTGATATTTTCATTTTTTAATTTCCTTATGCAAAAACAAATGGTTAATAACTGCGGTGTTTTTAATTTTCCATCATGTGAGTCATGATTGTTGACTCTGCTCGTAGCTCGTAGCTCGTAGCTCGTAGCTCGTAGTTCGTAGATTAGTGAAGAGTGATCGGATGTTCGAAAAATAACGTTATATCACGGCTAAATGCTCACAACCTGGCCTTCAATATAAAGTTATTTCCCGATATTTCGGTTTGCCGCTTTTGTTGTACTCAATTCATTTTTGCACCAATGCAGCCAAGCTGATTTAGCTTATTGCATCGGCGCGACAATCTGATCTCACCTTGCTGGCGATTGAGGGGCTGAATAAGAGATAACGTCTTTCCCGACCTGCGAGCTATCTGTTAACTGGTCTCGGGGCTGCGGGTTGGGTGTTGCCCCCTGTTGTTCGCCGAGGTGAGCCCGTTTGGCCAGGCTGCGAGGCAGGACGACGAGCGAGCGCCGCTGGGCTAGGGGCCAAACCGGAATTGGACGAGCAACGCTCGGCCCGGTTTGGCGCAAGGACAAGGATGTCCACAGCGGACTTTGACCGACGCCAGGGATGGTGGAGGTCAAAGCCCATCGGCGCGTGCCGTCGGACAAAGGGGGGAACCGAGGGCACCCGACGCAGGAGGGCGAACAAGCGGGGGTGGCCTTTCTTTTGGTGACTTTTCTTTGGCCACGCAAAGAAAAGTCACTCGCCCAAGCCCGAAGGGCGGGCGAAACCCCGTCGAGGGCAACGCCCTCGTGTCCTGCATGGCGAAGCCATGCCAATCAGGCTAGTGACCCCTCACCCTAACCCTCTCCCGCAAGGGGAGAGGGGATGGTTACCGCGGACGATTACGCTCCGCTAATCGACCCTACTCGACCTTACTGGCGAAGCCATGCCAAAGAGGTTGGCGACCCCTCACCCTAACCCTCTCCCGCAAGGGGAGAGGGGATTGTTACCGCGGACGATTACGCTTCGCTAATCGACCCTACTCGACCCTACTTGTCCCGGGGCCGTCGGAAACCCCGTCGAGGGTGGAACCCTCGCACCTTGGCGCAGGCGCGGGATGCCGGGCTGGCATCCGCCAACGACGCTACCGCCCCTGGCTCTCGCTACCACAATGCGCCGCTGACCCGATGGGACAAAACAGGGGCCAACGGGCACCCACCCCCATCCTACGGAGCCGACGGGGCCCGATCCATGGATATTGCTGACTCAAGTGTCAGAATCGACAGGTTTTTTGCGCTGGTTCAAAGTTACGGTCGCACGCCTGGGGTGGGGCGGGGTCTCAGGCGTGACCTGCCAAAGTGTGAACGGGGTGGTATTTCCCCGGCCTACCCCTTTCTCGCACTTGTCTGGCGTGCCCCGGGTTGGCTAAGGTGGTCGCCCATCACATGCAGGCAGTGGAGAGAGGCATGGACAAGATATTGCAGACCCTGTCGGAGCGGGTCACGCAGGCGCGGGATCTGGAGAGCCTGACCCGGCCCTTGCTGGAAATGCTCGAGGCGGTGACCGGGCTGGAGTCGACCTATCTCACCCAGATTGATGTCGAGCAGGGCACCCAGAGCATCCGCTATGCCAAGAATGCCAACGAGGTCGCCGGGCTGCAGATCCCGGAGGGGATCACGGTGGACTGGAGCGATACCCTGTGCCGGCGCGCCATCGATGAGGGACGCATGTTCACCGACAACGTGGCCGAGTGCTGGGGCGATTCGGATGCGGCCAGGATCATGGGCATTCGCACCTATCTGAGCAGCCCGGTGCGCACCCCATCGGGGTCGCTCTATGGCACCCTGTGCGCCGCCAGCGCCGAGCGCAAGCCCTTCGTGGCGGGCTCAGAGCAGCTTATCGGCTTCTTCGCCCGGCTGATCGCCGAGCATGTGGAGCGGGAGCAGTTGCTGCAGCAGTTGCAGCAGGCCAACCAGGAGCTGGCGCGCCAGGCCCTCAGCGATCCCCTGACCGGCCTGCCGAACCGCCGGGCGCTGATGCAGGAGCTGACTCGCCTGTTTTCCCTGTCGGAGCGGGCCGGGCACCCTGTGCTCATCGCCTTTATCGATCTCGATGGCTTCAAGCAGATCAACGATACCCACGGTCACGAGGCGGGGGACAAGCTGCTGATCACTATGGCGCAGCAACTGTCGGCGGCCCTGCGCGGCGGCGATCTGCTGGCGCGGGTCGGGGGGGACGAGTTCGTCGTGGTGGGCATGGGGCCTCATCAGGGGCATGAGACGGTCGAGGGGGCGGTGCAGGGTTTCCAGCGCCGGTTGTTCGAGCAGAGCGTTTTTCAAGTGCCTATCCCCTCCCGGGTGCTGGACTATCCCGGCGCCAGCGTGGGGGCCGTGGCCATAGATCCGGCGCACACCAGCATAGACGACGCCCTGCGCCAGGCCGATGCGCGCATGTATGCGGTCAAGCGCCAGCGCCGCGCGCTGGAGGGGCGGGCAGGTTGCATCTGAGGCGCCCCTGCCCATGGCAAGGGGGCCAGGGGCCGCGGCTTTGATGCCGCGCATTGTTGCCCCCGCGCCCGGGATGCTAGGATGCGTCTCCCTCAACACAGGCACTCTCTACCATGGCAAACCGCGTTATCGGCCAGCTCCGCGCCCTGGCGGCGAAAGTGGCCACCCTCTTTGCGGAGCTTTCCGAGTTTCAGCAGCGCATCTGGGTGGTCAGCATCATCAAGGATGCCTACACAGACACCTTCATCGTTAACGAAGGCAGCTTCGAGGAGCCCATGCAGTGGATGCACCGCAAAGGCTACAGCGCCGAGATGCTGGCCCGGGTCGATGCCATGGCCCGCTCCCAGGTTGTCCAGCTGGAGCTCGGTGGGCAGTGCCACCGTCTGATGCGGGTCAAATAGATGGCCCGGGTCGATGCCATGGCCCGCTCCCAGGTTGTCCAGCTGGAGCTCGGTGGGCAGTGCCACCGTCTGATGCGGGTCAAATAGATGGCCCGGGTCGATGCCATGGCCCTCTCCCTGGTGGTCCAGCTGGAGCTCGGTGGGCAGTGCCACCGCCTGATGCGGGTCAAATAACGACCCTTTTTGGCCCAAAGGGCCCAAACCATAAGGTTCGGGCCACTCATTCTGCTGCCTGATGGCAACCCCTGGCGGGGTTGCCCGGGTCATGATTTCTCGGTGGTGCGCTCCGGTTTCAATGCCCCCGAGTAGACGCAGATGGCGGAGTTGTAACTGTTGTAGGCGACGGCGTAGTTGAAGTCGCAGAAATAGGCCGGGTGCTTGGTGGCCACAGTGTCACCCGCCTTGCATTTGTCCTGCATCCCCTCCACCAGAGAGTCATTGTTGGCGCCAAGACAGGCCTTGCCCGTGGTCTTGTCGCCACCGCACGCCATCAACAGGGCGCAAACCGAGATACTCATCAACCACTTCACTGTGCCTTGCATCTTCAATCCTGATCTGTTCAAACGAGATGCCGGTGCCATGGGCTCCGGGGTATAGGGAGATGGTGCCTGGGGGAAGGGTGCCCGGCGGCTTGCCGTCGTGCGCGCCACCAGGGGCGTTGCCGCAACGGCTTGGCCGCCATTGTGCCCCGTCCCCTTGCCCGAAGAGAGGGCCAACAGACTCCCGGCGTCATTTTACGGACCCAGAGCGCCCCCTGTCACCCCTGGGGGCGACCGGCGTCAGACATTCAATGGTGTTCGTGATGGGGGTCAAGGGTTGAGCGGGGCTGAGTGAAGAGAGCGGGGCTGGGCAAGGAGAGCGGTGCCCGGCAAGCGAGAGGCACATGGCGGGCCTCTCTGCTGGCATCGAAGGGCACTAGGGCACCGGGAAGTACTTGTGCTGGATCCGCTGGAACTCGCTGCTGGCCAGCACCTGGGTCAGGCCGTGCTGGAACTCCTTGACCAGGGCATCGTCCACCGGATGGCTGAAGGCGAAGCAGAACTGCTCCGAACTCAGCACCCAGCGCACCTCGAACTGGGCGGGATCCAGCTGCTGGGCCTGGATGAGATCCATCAGGGTGGCCTTGTTGCTGGAGATGAGGTCGACCCGGCCCGAGGTGAGCATCCGCAGCGCCTGGGGGAGGCGGTTGGCTGTCATTATCTTTTGCTCGTCGAAGCCGCTGTTGAGCAGCAGCTGCTCCCCCACATCGGCGCGCACGGCGCCTATGGTGTGCTGCTGGGCATCCTCCAGCCGGGCGATCTTGAGGGGATGGCTGGCCAGCCCCATCAGCACGATTTCGGCATAACCGATGGGGCAGGCCCACTTGAACAGGGGATCCCGCGCCTCGGTGCGGGCGGTGGCGAAGAGCACCACGTTGGGCTTCTGGGTCAGCAGGTAGTAGCCCCTGGCCCAGGGGAGGATGCTGATCTCCTGGGGCGGGGTGCCCGTCTTCTGCCACACCTGGTGCAGCAGCTCGATGGCAAAGCCGCTGGGGCTGCCATCTTCCCCGGTGAAGTTATAGGGTTTGTACTCTTCGGTGAGGTAGTGAAGCTTGCCAAGGGCCGGGCTGGCGCTGGCCTGCCCCATCTCCCCCGGCCCGCCCCAGAGTGTGGCTAAAAGTGTGGCCAAGAGGGCGGTTCTGTTCCTGATCCTTCCTATTCCTGCGCTCATCCTGACCGTCCTGCTGCCGAGTGCCCAGCTTCAAGTGTTGCCAAGCCACGGGGTTTCGCCACCCGAAGGGGCGAGCCATCGCCGTTGCTGTGCCAAGGCGTGGCGCAACAGGGGGGCGGCAGCGCGCTCCTGGGACTGCCCATCACCAGGCCGGGCGGGTATGGCCTATGGGCTTGAGGGCCTGATCGCGCAGGCCGACCAGCAGGGTTGCGCCGTCCGGTTGCAGCCTGAATTCGCCATAGCGCGCCTGCTCGTACTGGACGGCTGTCCCCTCCTCGAAGAAGAAGGCATCCGGCCCTATCCACCACTGGCCCTGCTGCCAGCGGGCCTGCAGCAGCCGCTGATCCGGGGCCAGGGCGTCGGGGGTGCCCCCCTCCACCCGCTGCGCTACTTGCTGCTCATCGAGGCGGATGACCAGGGTCTGAGTGGCGGCGCCCTCCTGACGCGGGCTCCCCAACTGGCGGGCGAGGGCGTAGCTCAGGCGCATGTAATCCCCCTGCATCAGGGAGCGGGGATCGACCGGGGCCAGCTCCAGCAGCACTGTCTCGCCGCTGCTCATGGCATGCTCGAAGCGCCAGACGGTGACATTGATGCCTACCAGGATGGCGAGGCCGGTCAGCAAGAAACCAAGGCGTCTCATGAGGCGATCTCCTTGCCGAGGATGTTCAACAACTGGCGGGCGCCGAGCAGCAGGGCCCCCGAGCCAAGCAGCAGCCAGGATTTGGTCATCAGGGTCAGCCCGAGATCGTAGTAGTAGAGGGAGCCAAAGCCGAGCAGCAGCAGGCCGGCCAGGGTCATGAGCCCCAGGCTCCCGGCATAAAAGCCGAGCACCAGCACCAGGGCGCCGGCCCCCATGCCGGGGATGATGGCGCTGATCACCACCAGGGGCAGGCCGTAGAGCAACGGCAGTTTCAGTTTCACCATGACCCCGAGCAGCAGGGCGGCGCAGAGCAGGGGATTGAGCATAAGCGGCAGGCGGGAGATCCCGAGCTCATCGAGCGCGCTGGTGCCGCCGTCCCAGAGTGGATGGTGCAACCGGCCCAGCACCAGCAGGGAGAGCGCCAACCCCAGGGTCAGGGACTCATAGAGCGAATGGCGTTCTGGGTCGCGTTCGGCCTGCAGCCAGCAGAAGGTGAGAGCGGCCATCACCAGCGGCAGGGCCAGCAGTTGCAGGCCGAGGCAGGCGAGCCCCATGGTCAGCAGGATGGCGACGGCGAAGCTGTGGAAGAGGCGAACCAGCCAGTGCTCGAACAGGGCGGCGATGGCCAGCGACAGCAGGGCCAGTCCCAGCCAGAGCGGGGCCGAGTGGGGGTCAATCTGGTCGATGAGGCCATAGAGCAGCCAGGCATCGGCCGCGAGCGCGAGCGCCAGCACGAACTGATCCCAGAGATCGCTACGCGGGGCCAGGCGGTTGAGGCCGAGGGCAGCGGCCATCAGCAGGGTGCCCATGAGGAGGGCGTGGTTCGCTTCGCGGATCAGGCTCTCGAAGGCCATGAACAGGAAGAACAGCAGGAAGAGGGCGGCCAGCCAGCCCACCATGCCGAGCAGAAAGCGGCTCGACCAGTGGGGTTGCTCGTCTTGGGGGGCGTCGCCCTCCACCAGATGGGCGGCCCGCAGCCTCTCCCAAGGACTCAGATCAGACATGCTGCCTCCGTTGTTGTTGCAGCCAGCGGCTGGCCGCGACCGAGAGGCCGATGGCAATCAGACTTAGCAGCAGGAAGCCGTTCATGTCGGGCTCCATCCACTTGCCAAGGGCCGCCAGGATCACGGCGATAAGGCTCAGGCACCCCATGGCGAGCCCGGCGATAAACCTGTGGTGCCAGCGCAGGTAGGCGGCGCCAAGCCATGCGAGCCAGGCGGGCCAGACCCAGGGGGAGGCGGCATCGAACAGCGCCAGCAGGGCCAGCAGGGTGACCCCGAGCCCGGCGGCCAGCCCCGGGAGCCAGGAGGGCATGAGCCCGAGCCGCGCGGGGGCCAGGATGAGCGCCCCCCAGAGGGCGGCGTTGAGCAGGGTCAGGCACCAGCCGAGGGCCTCCTCATTGAAGGAGAAGAAGAGATCGATGAGGCCGAGCCGCCAATAGAGCACCAGCGCCAGCTGGCCGAGCAGCCAGCAGAGCGTCCAGAGCAGGGGGCTCCTGCCGAGCGCCGCCAGGGGCAACAGCAGCAGGGCCCAGGTGGCGAAGAGTTGCCAGGGATCGGCACCTGTCTGGTAGGTCTGACCCACCAGGGCCAGCAGGGCACCTATGTTGAGGGCCACCGCCAGCAGCAGGGCCTGGCGCGGGGTGTCGGCCAGGGGCTTGCGCCAGAGCACCAGCAGCATGGCGAGCAGGGGCAGCTCCAGCAGGGCGAGGCGGGAGAGGCGGCCCAGCGCCTGCCAGTTGAAGGCGACGAAGAACACCAGGCCAGCCCCCAGGCAGAGGCAGCCGAGCCAGAGCAGCAGCCTGTCGAACAGCCACTGCCAGCGCACGGGGGCCGGGGGCAGATCGCAGAGGGCGAGGGCGGCGGGCAATGACTCCCGGGGGAGACGACCGCGTCTGACCCAGTCGAGCAGGGTCTGTCTTGAGGTGACGAGCATGGCGAGGCTCCTGGTGCCGTCGTGCCTGAATGGTAAGGCATTATGGCACGGCGCCGCGTCCCGGGGCAGACCCCGGTGGCGCTGATGCGACAAGGAGGCAGGACGCAGACGACAAAAAAGCCCCGACCGGGAGGAGGGGGCTCTGATGACGGGCAGAGGGGGATATGGCTGGGTGCTCACGCCAGTCCCATCCCCCTCGTTGCTGGCGCGTCAGACGAAGATCAGGGTGCTGGCGCCCAGGCCCACGAAGAGGATGGCGCAGGCGATGCGGATCCCCTGGAGGGGCAGCTTGTCGGCCCCCAGCTTGCCAAGCAGCACCACGGGCACGTTGGCCAGCATCATGCCGAGGGTGGTGCCCGTGATGACCTGAGTGAGAGAGTCGTACTTGGCCGCCAGCAGCACAGTGGCTATCTGGGTCTTGTCGCCTATTTCGGCGATGAAGAACAGCACGAAGGTGGCCATGAAGGGGCCGTATTTGTCGAGGGAACTCTCTTCATCGTCCATCTTGTCCGGCACCAGGATCCAGACCGCCATGGCGATGAAGGCGCCGGCGACCAGCCAGGTCATCACCTTGGGATCCATCCAGCGACTGATGAACTCCCCTATCCAGGCGGCACCCGCATGGTTGAGCAGGGTAGCGACCAGCATGCCGGCGATGATGGGCCAGGGTTTGCGAAAACGACAGATGAGCAGCAACGCCAGGAGCTGGGTCTTGTCGCCGATCTCGGCGATGGCCACGCTCAGGGTTGAGGTTAACAAGGCTTCCATAAATATGACCGGGGGACGGAATTGTTATAAACCAGAGACAAGCCTGCGCCATCCGTCCCCGGTATTGGCACTGGCCCGTCAAAGGTCTTGTCAAATCCGGCATTGCCCGGATCACCCTGACCATGGTGAGTTGGCACCAAGTATGTTGATCAGGGTCGCGCACCGGGTTGGCACCCGTGGCGAGACTACTCCCCCTCGATGGGAGCCGGCATTCTAGGGAAAAACGTCCTCTGAAGCAAGGCGTGTGGCTGGGGGATCACCCGCCCACCAGCTTGACTTGAAAGCCGGCTTTCTCCAGCTCGGCCTTGATAAGGTCCCGTTTGTCCCCCTGGATCTCGATGATCCCCTCCTTGAGGCCGCCGCCGGTACCGCACTTCTTCTTGAGCAGGGTGGCGATGGTTTTCTGCTGGTCGGCTGGCACGCCGTGGATGGTGATGACACCGGCGCCCTTGCGCCCCTTGGTCTCGCGGCGGATGCGCACGACCCCGTCGGCGGGGAAGGGGGAGGCGCTCTGGGTGGGGGCGGATTCCTTGATCATGCCGCCGTCCGTGCTGTAGACCAGGCGGCTGTTGTTGTCGTGACTCATGGCAATACTTTGTCGGTTAGCTAAGCGGAGTTTGATTTTACGCAAATAAATGTTGAGGGCACAGCTTATAATCCTCCCACTAAAAGCGAATTATTCTTGTTTAACTTCAGGAGCCCGTCATGGTACTCACAGAGTTGTCGCCGGGGCAGCGTGCTCGCATCAAGAACATGAACCATCTTGGCCGTACCTTGCGACGCAAGCTGATGGTGATGGGGCTCCTGCCCCAGACCGAGATCCTCTATCTGCGGGCGGCCCCCCTGGGGGATCCGCTCCAGATCCAGTGTCAGGGCATCTGCCTCTCCATGCAAAAGAGCCTGGCCCAGCAAATCGAGGTCGAACCGGTATGAACTACTCCCTGGTAACCGTAGGCAACCCCAACAGCGGCAAGACGTCCCTGTTCAACGCCCTGACCGGTGCCCGCCAGCAGGTGGGCAACTGGAGCGGGGTCACCGTCGACAAGAAGATGGGCGAGTTTTCCGCCAAGGGGCAGGATTACACCCTGGTGGACCTGCCCGGTATCTACTCCTTGGCCAATCAGGAGGCGAGCCTGGACGAGCAGATCGCCAGTCGCTTCGTGCAGGGCCAGCAGCCGGACCTGCTGCTCAACGTCATCGACGCCGCCAACCTGGAGCGCTCTCTCTATCTCACCCTGCAACTGCGGGAGCTGGGCCTGCCCATGGTGGTGGTGCTCAACAAGATGGATCTGCTGCAAAAGCGCCGCATCACCATAGACGAGGGGTTGCTCGGTCAGGCACTCGGTTGCCCCGTGGTGTCGCTCTCGGCCCACAATCGCCAGCAGGTGGCGGCCTTCAAGGAGCAGATCCACCAGTTCATCGGCCAGCCCCAGCCCGCCCTGGTGCTCGATTACGGTCAGCCGCTGGAAGCCGACATCGCGGAGCTTGAGACCCTGCTCGCCCCCCACCACCTCAATGACCGCGGCCGTGCCCTGCGTCTGCTGGAGGAGGACGTTGTCATGCAGGAGACCCTGGCG
Organism: Aeromonas sp. DSM 116730; assembly: GCF_046581335.1. NCBI lineage: Bacteria > Pseudomonadati > Pseudomonadota > Gammaproteobacteria > Aeromonadales > Aeromonadaceae > Aeromonas > Aeromonas sp. DSM 116730. The sequence continues at coordinate 1,710,655 of NZ_CP144265.1, forward strand.
GCGGGTCAGCAGGCGGCGGCCGACAACGTGGTGAGCCGGGCCCACCACGCCCAGGACATAGATCTGCAACTGGCTGACTTGCGCTACGGCCACATCCACCACTGGTGTCAGCAGGCGTGCCGCCATCAGGACAAACTCACCGTCGCCCAGAGCGAGCGGCTGGACAGGGTGCTGCTCAACCGCTGGGTGGGCATCCCCTTCTTCCTGCTGGTGATGTACCTGATGTTCATGTTCGCCATCAAGGTGGGCAGCGCCTTCATCGACTTCTTCGACATCCTGGGGGGCGCCCTGTTCGTGGACGGGGTGCATCACCTGCTGGGGCTGGTGTCGGCACCCGACTGGCTGGGGGCCGTGCTGGCGGACGGCGTCGGCGCCGGTCTGCAGACGGTGGCGACCTTCATCCCCGTGGTGGGCTGCCTCTTCCTGTTCCTCGCCGTGCTGGAGAGCTCGGGCTACCTGGCCCGCGCCGCCTTCGTGGTGGATGCCCTGATGCGCCGTCTGGGGCTGCCCGGCAAGGCCTTCGTCCCCATGCTGATGGGCTTTGGCTGCACAGTGCCCGCGGTGATGGCGACCCGCACTCTGGGGTCGGAGCGCGAGAGGCTGATGACCTCGGCCATGGCGCCCTTCATGTCGTGCGGCGCCCGGCTGCCGGTCTATGCCCTGTTTGCGGTAGCCTTCTTCCCCGAGTCGGGCCAGAACCTGGTGTTCGGCCTCTACCTGCTTGGCATACTGGTGGCCGTGCTCACCGGCCTCTTCCTGCGCAGCACCCTGCTGCCGGGCAAGAGTGACTCCATGGTGATGGAGATGCCGGACTACGAGTGGCCCCGTCCGGTGGACGTGGGGCTGCGAACCTGGCAAAAACTCAAGGCCTTCATCTTCGGCGCGGGCAAGACCATAGTACTGATGGTGGCCGTGCTGAGCGTGCTCAATTCGCTGGGCACCGACGGCAGCTTCGGCAACCAGGATCAGGAAAACTCTGTGCTGAGCAAGATCAGCCAGTCGGTGACCCCTGTGCTGCACCCCATCGGGATCCGGGAGGAGAACTGGCAGGCCACGGTCGGCATCCTCACCGGCATCTTCGCCAAGGAGGCGGTAGTGGCCACCCTCAACAGCCTCTACGCCGGCAGCGCCGGTGACGAGGAGGAGAGTGAATACTCCCTGCTCGGGAGCCTGAAGGAGGCGCTGGCCACCATTCCCGCCAACCTGGCGGACATAGATCCCGCCGATCCCATGGGGCTCAAGGTCGGGGAGCTGGCAGATCAGCAGGCGGCCGCCGAGGCCCAGGAGGTGGATACCTCCACCTACGGCAACATGCAGACCCACTTCGACGGGGCGGCCGGTGCCTTCGCCTACCTGCTGTTCGTGCTGCTCTACATGCCCTGTGCCGCCGCCATGGGCGCCCTGGTGCGGGAGACCGGCCGCCAGTGGGCCCTGTTCACCGCCGCCTGGTGCAACTACATGGCCTTCATGTGCGCCACCCTCTTCTATCAGCTGGCGACCTTTGCCGCTCACCCCGAGCAGAGCCTGCTCTGGACCCTGAGCTACGGGCTCTCCCTGCTGCTGCTGTGGTGGTTCGGCCGCCGCCACGGGGACATAGTCGCCCGCAAGGTGGTGACCCTGTGACGGCGCAAGAGAGGAGATGGACCCATCGAGGGGAGGTCACGCCATGATATTGCGAGAGCTGGGTGATTATCTGGCGGCGCAGCAGAGGGTGAGCCGGCGGGATCTGGCCCGCCACTTCCACACCTCGGAGGATGCGGTGGAGGCCATGCTCGGCGTCTGGATGCGCAAGGGCCGCGTCACCAAGCGGGAGACCCGGGTGTGCGGCGGCAGTTGCTGCGGCAAGAGCGAGGAGGTGATGTTCGAGTGGTGCGAACCCGGCCGGATCGGCCTGGTACAGCAGCGCTGAACGCGCTGTCACCAGAGAGCGTCATATGACAACAAGAGACCCGCCATTGGCGGGTCTCTTTTTTGCGTCTGTTGCCGATAGGCGGGGTGGGCAGATGTGGCCATCACAGCCTGGCCAGCATCTCCTGGGTGACCAGCACTATGCCCTGCTCGGAGCGGTAGAAGCGGCGGGCATCCTCGCAGGCGTTTTCCCCCACCACCAGCCCTTCCGGCAACCGGCAGCCCTTGTCGATCACCACCCGGCGCAACCGGCAACCGGCCCCTATCTCGACCCCGGGGAAGATCACCGCCTGATCCAGGGTGCAGAAGGAGTCGACCCGCACGTTGTTGAACAGCACGGAGCTCACGATGAAGGAGCCGCTGACTATGGTGCCGCCGGCGAACAGGGAGTTGATGGTCATGCCGTGCTGGCCGTTCTGATCCTGCACGAACTTGGCGGGGGCCGTCATCTTCTGGCTGGTCCAGATGGGCCAGTCCTGATCGTAGATGTCGAGCTCGGGCGTCACCGAGGCGAGATCCATGTTCGCCTCCCAGAAGGAGTCCACCGTCCCCACATCGCGCCAGTAGGGGCGCTTCTGCGGGCAGCAGCCGACGCAGGAGAGGCTGAACGGATGGGCATAGGCGGTACCCTCCTTGACCACCCGCGGGATCACGTCCATGCCAAAGTCGTGGTGGGACTGCTCGTTGGCAAGATCCTCTTCCAGCAGCTGATAGAGGTAGTCGGCGTCGAAGATGTAGACCCCCATGGAGGCCAGCGCTGTGTCGGGTTTGCCCGGCATGGCGGGCGGGTCGGCGGGCTTCTCGACAAAGGCGTTGATCTTGCGGCTCTCATCCACCGCCATCACGCCAAAGGCGCTGGCCTCCTGGCGCGGCACCTCTATGCAGGCCACCGTCACCCGGCTGCCCAGGTTGACGTGATCGAGCAGCATGGCGGCGTAATCCATCTTGTAGATGTGATCCCCCGCCAGCACCACCACATATTTGGGGCCGTGCTCGCGAATGATGTCCATGTTCTGGTAGACGGCATCGGCGGTGCCGCGATACCAGCTGACCTCGTCAATGCGCTGCTGGGCCGGCAGCAGCTCGATGAATTCGTTCATCTGGTAGCGCAGGAAGGACCAGCCCGACTGCAGGTGACGCAGCAGACTGTGGGACTTGTACTGGGTGACCACGCCGATCCGGCGGATCCCGGAGTTGATGCAATTGGAGAGAACGAAGTCGATGATGCGGAACTTGCCACCAAAATGAACGGCCGGTTTTGCCCTGCTGTCCGTCAGCTGCTGGAGCCGACTGCCTCGCCCCCCGGCTAACACCAACGCCATGGTCTCGTTCAATAACTGCCTGGACCTTGCTGTGTTGGCTGGTTGTAACAACATTGAATACCCCTTTATTGATATACCTCCTCAATGGTGCCTCTTTTGAGGCCTGTTTGAAAGGGCTTTCAATCAGCAGGGGATTCAAATTGATTTTTTTGTCATTTATGTGAGCGAGCGCCATTGCCAATCAGGAAGATGGCTAGGTTTGTGGTCGAATGATGGGCAGAGGGCAGAGGGCAGAGGGCAGAGGGCAGAGGGCAGAGGGCAGAGGGCAGAGGGCAGAGGGCAGAGCGAAGGGGGGGCTGCCGCGCTCTTGTTGAACACCCGGCCGCGAGGGTGGCCGGGTGTTGAGCGGGGGAGGGGGCGCCAGACTAGAAGAGATCGTTGTTATCATCCTTGGTGGGTTCCAGGCTCCAGCCGCTGGCCGCCGCACTGTTGCCTATCTGCCCCTTCTCTCTCCACAGCTTGATCTTGAGGCGCAGGTTGTTCTGGGAATCTGCGTTCTTGACCGCCTCTTCTTCGTCTATCACCCCCTCCACCACCAGATCGAACAGGGTGCTGTCGAAGGTGACCATGCCAAGGGCCCTGGATTTCTCCATGATCTCCTTGAGGCCGCCAAACTCGCCGCGTTTGATGAGATCGCGAATGGTGTGGGTGCCGAGCATGACCTCCACCGCCGCCCGGCGGCCGCCGTCTGTGGTCTTCACCAGTCGCTGGGAGACGAAGGCCTTGAGGTTGTTGCCAAGATCGTTGAGCAGCTGGGGCCTGCGCTCCTCGGGGAAGAAGTTGATGATGCGATCCAGCGCCTGGTTGGCGTTGTTGGCGTGCAGGGTGGAGATGGCCAGATGCCCGGTCTCGGAGAAGGCCAGCGCATGCTCCATGGTCTCCCGGTCGCGAATTTCACCTATGAGGATGACGTCCGGCGCCTGGCGCAGGGTGTTCTTCAGGGCCGCGTGGAAGCTGCGGGTATCCACCCCCACCTCCCGCTGGTTGATGATGCTCTTGCGGTGGCGATGGACGAACTCCACCGGATCCTCGATGGTGATGATGTGGCCGCCGCTGTTGCGGTTGCGATGGTCGATGAGGGCCGCGAGCGAGGTGGACTTGCCCGAGCCGGTGCCGCCGACGAAGAGCACCAGGCCGCGCTTCTCCATGATGGTGTCGAGCAGCACCGGGGGAAGCTTCAAGTCCTCGAAGCGGGGGATCTCTGTCTTGATGTTGCGCGCCACCAGGGAGACCTCGTTGCGCTGCTTGAAGATGTTGACCCGAAAGCGGCCTATCTGGGGCAGGGAGATGGCGAGGTTCATCTCCAGCTCCTTCTCGAACTGCTGCTTCTGCTCCGAGTCCATGAGCTCGGCGGCTATCCTGGCCACCTCGCCCGGCTCGAGCGGCACCTCGTTCAGGGGGCGCAGGGCGCCGTTGAACTTGGCGCAGGGGGGCGCCCCTGTGGAGAGATAGAGGTCGGAGCCATCCTGCTTGGCCAGGATCTGTAGCATGTCTCGCAATTCCATGTGTTGCCTCGTCACTCAAAGAAATAGGGGGAGCAATGTGCTTGAGTGTACAGCCTCAGGCACCGGTCAGTTTCTCGCGAAACACAAAAAACACCGCGCCCAGGATGCACAGGCCGGCCCAGAGGTAGTCCCACTTCAGGTCCTCTTTCAGATAGAAGATGGAGAAGGGAACGAACACGGTGAGGGTGATCACCTCCTGCAGTATCTTGAGCTGACCGACCGAGAGCACGGTGTGGCCGATGCGGTTGGCGGGCACCTGCAACAGGTACTCGAACAGGGCGATACCCCAACTCACCAGGGCGGCGATGATCCAGGGTTTGTGGTTCATGCTCTTGAGATGGGCATACCAGGCGAAGGTCATGAAGACGTTGCTGCAGATCAGCAGACCGATACTGGTCATGATAGGGTTCATTAGGTTCTCCTTTGAAATCAATGCATTTTATCTCGACTCCATGGGTTTTCATAAGTGGCACATGAGGGTATTTTTAACCCACAAGGATGTGACAACAGAAGGTTGAAACTGGATGGGCAAGACAAGCTGGGGAGTGCTTTGTCTGTTGTTTGCCTGTATGGCGCCCGTTACCGCTATGGCAAACGGGGCGCCAACCCTGACGGTGGTGACCGATGTCTGGCCCCCGTTTCGCATGCTCGCGCAGAACGACGAGTTCCATGGTCTGGATATCGACATTCTGCGCCAGTTGCAGGCTCGCAGCGGCATAGCGCTCACCCTCAAGCGGGTGCCCTGGGGACGGGCACTCAAGCAGATGCAGACAGGTCAGGCGGACTTGATGATAGGGTTGGCCCACACCCCGGAGCGGGCGGCCTTCATCGATTACCTGCAACCTGCCTATTACCAGTGCCGGCCAGCCTTCTACGGCAAGGCGGCGGCGGTGGCCACCCTGAAAACCTACGAGGATCTGCGCGGCAGGGAGATAGGCTATGTGCTCAACTCCGCCTATTTCGCCCCCTTCGACGATGACGGCCAGCTCGACAAGCACGGGGTGCCCACCGAGGATCAGTTGCAGCGCATGGTGGAGCGGGGCCATCTGCCCCTGATGATAGGCACCGACTGCCAGGTGGATTACGCCCTGAGCCAGCGCAACGACGCCGGTCTCATCAAGGCGGACTACCGCCCGCCCCATCCTGTGGTGCTCTATCTGGGCATGAGCAAGCACTCACCCCACCATGATCTCGGGCCCGCACTGGCGCAGGCGTTGCAGACCATGGTGGAGAGCGGCGAGATAGAGGCGCTGGCCAAGCCTTACCAGCCTTGACCTTGGGTGGTAACGCGCTGTTATCATGCTGCTTTCCTGCTGGCCCCCGGTTCGGGGCGGCACCTGTCTCATTTCGGGGATCCCGCGTGTATCTCGCTCTTATCCACCGCCAGCAGCGCTGGCAGCGCCACTGGCTGCTCGCCCTGTCGCTGCTGGTCCTGTCCCTCTTCCTGCTCTCCCTTGCCCTGGGGGAGTTCGTGCTGCTGCCCTGGCAGCCCCTGGGGGAGCTGGAGCTGCGCATCTTGCTGGATCTGCGCCTGCCGCGCGCCCTGCTGGCCCTGCTGGCGGGGGCGGCGCTCGCCTGTGGCGGGGCCGTGCTGCAGGTGATGCTGCACAACCCTGTGGCCGAGCCCGGCCTGCTCGGCGTCTCGAGCGGGGCTGGCCTCGCCGCCATGGTGGCGATGGCGGTGGCCAAGTCCCTCGGCGTCTATCTGCCGGGCTGGGGGTTGTCGCTCGCGGCCTTTGGTGGCGCCCTGGTGGTGACCATGCTGCTCATCCACCTGGCGCGCCGGGCCAGGCTTGGCCATACCCGGCTGCTGCTGTTCGGGGTGGCCATCGGCATCCTCACCAATGCGGCCATGACCTGGCTGATGTACTTTGCCGACGACGGCTCCCTGCGGGAATTCATGTTCTGGATGATGGGCAGCCTCTCCTATGGCAGCCAGCAGCTCGCCTGGTGGTGGCTGGTGCTGCCGCTGACCCTCGGCTGGCTCTGTTGGCAGGGCAGGGCGCTGCAACAACTGCTGCTGGGGGAGACCCAGGCCCGGCTGATGGGGATGAACGTGGACAGGATGCGGGTGCGGCTGGTGCTGGCGGTCTGCCTGCTCACCGGGGTCGCGGTGTCCCTGTGCGGTGTCATCGGCTTCGTCGGCCTGGTGGTGCCTCACCTGCTGCGGCTGTGCGGCGGCAGCGATCAGCGCTTCCTGCTGCCCGCTTCGGCGCTGGGGGGCGGTGCCCTGCTGCTGGGTGCCGATCTGGTGGCGCGCTCGGCCCTTAGTGCCGGTGAGCTGCCCATCGGCGTCATCACCGCCTCGGTCGGGGCGCCGCTCTTTATCTACCTGCTGCTGAGGCAAGATGCCGATGTCTCCCGTTAAGTCCTCCCCCGATCCCCTCTGGTTGCTGGAGGCGCGGGCCCTCGGGATCCCCGCGCGGCTCGCGCCCCTGGATCTCGCCTGGGCCGGGGGCCAACTGGTCGCCCTGCTCGGCCCCAACGGCAGCGGCAAATCGACCCTGCTCGGTGCTCTGGCGGGCATTCTGCCCGCCGAAGGCGCCGTGCTGCTGGGGGGGGAAGTGCTCACTGACCTGAGCTGGCCCGAGCTTGCCAGGCGCCGCGCCATGCTGCCCCAGCGCCAGCCCCAGCTGTTCCATATTCCGGTGTTCCAGGTGCTGAGCCTGGGGCTGGAGGAGGGGGGGCTGCCCGAGGCACAGGGTCGGGCGGTGGCCGAGATCTGCGCCGCGCTCGAGCTGGATGCCCTGCTGGCGCGGGACTTCAGCCGCCTCTCCGGCGGTGAGCAGCAGCGGGTGCTGATCGCCCGCACCCTGCTGCAACTGTGGCCCGGCCTCAACACTGATGGACGGGTGCTGCTGCTGGACGAGCCCCTGGCGGGGTTGGATCTGCACCATCAGCTGGCCCTGCTGCGGCTGCTCAAGCGCCTCTCCCGGCAAGGCCTGCTGGTGGTGATCGCCATCCACGACATCAACCTGGCCATCGACTGGGCGGATCGCATCCTCTGCCTGCAACAGGGTCGGGTGGTAAGCGAGGGGGGCGTCGATGTCATCGACGAAGCCTTGCTGGAGCGGGTGTTCCAGATAAGGACGGATCGCGTCGAGGCCGGTGGCCGGGTCTGGTTTATGCCGAGCCTGTGAGAAACAAGAAAGGCCCTTGGCGTCAGCCGAGGGCCTTTTTGAAGAAAACGACCCGCTCCGTTTCGGCAAAGCCGAGTCGCTGGTGCAACTGCTGTGAGGCGAGGTTGTCGATGGCGGCATCGGAGGCCAGTTCGCGACAACCCAGCTCGCGGCCCCACTGCGCCACCCGGGCAATCAACGCCTGGGCCAATCCGCGCCGGCGTGAAGCCGGCTGCACATAGACCCCTTCCAGATAGACCACCGGGCTGCTCTCGCAGCCGTTCACGTAATCGTGGCGCAGGGCCGCATCGGCAAAGGCCACCGCCTGGCTCTGCTCATCCAGCACCAGAAAGGTGCTGAGATGGGCATTGGCCAGCAGTTCGGCACCGTCCTGCAGATGGGCTGAGAGTGCATGGTGCGGCCACAGCTGCTGGCGCAGGGTTGCCCACTGCGCCAGCAGCGTCTCGTCGAGGGGCACTATCCGCCAGTCGGCGTTCGTCATCAGCACTCAGGCCTGCCGCTTGGCAAGCCGCACCTGGGCCGCTTCGGCCAGCATGGCCAACAGGGTCTCTGTGTCTTCCCACGACAGACAGGCATCGGTGATGCTCTGACCGAAGGTGACGGCGCAGCCGTTCTCCACATCCTGACGCCCTTCCACCAGGAAGCTTTCGGCCATGATGCCGGCGATGCCGGTGCGGCCGCGGCGCAGCTGATCGCAGATATCCTGCGCCACCAGCAGCTGGCGACGGTGATCCTTCATGCTGTTGCCGTGGCTGAAATCCACCACCAGCCGCTCGGGCAGGCCGACATCGGCCAGGGCCTCACAGGCCTCGTCTATGCTGGCGGTGTCGTAGTTGGGTCTGTGGCCGCCACGGAGGATCACGTGGCCATAGGGGTTGCCGGCGGTGCGGTAGATGGTCATCTTGCCGTCCTTGTCCGGGGAATAGAAGATGTGGCTGTGGCGGGCGGCGCGCACCGCATCGATGGCGATGCGGGTGTTGCCGTCGGTGCCGTTCTTGAAGCCCACCGGGCAGGAGAGGGCGGAGGCCATCTCGCGGTGTACCTGGGATTCTGTGGTGCGTGCGCCTATGGCGCCCCAGGTGATGAGGTCGCTGATGTACTGGCCGGTCACCATGTCGAGGAATTCGGTGGCGGTGGGCATGCCCATCTCGTTGATGTCCACCAGCAGCTGGCGGGCCAGCTTCAACCCTTCATTCACGTCGAAGCTGCCGTCGAGGCGCGGATCGTTGATGAGCCCCTTCCAGCCGACTATGGTGCGCGGCTTCTCGAAGTAGGTGCGCATCACTATGCACAGGCTCTCTTTATATTGCTCGCGCAGGGTGTTGAGGCGCTGGGCGTATTCGCGGGCGGCGGCCGGATCGTGGATGGAGCAGGGGCCGACGATGACCAGCAGGCGCTGATCCTCACCGGCCAGAATGGCTTCTACATCGTGGCGGGCATCCAGCAGATTCTGGGCGACGGTGTCGTTTAACGGGAAGGCGTGCGCCAGCTCGCTCGGAGTGATCAGAGACTCCAGGCGACGGGTGCGCAATTCATCGGTGTGAATGGACATACGACTCTATTCTCGAGTGAATAAGGGGGGCGGGATGCCAAAATGCAAGGGGATAAAATAAAGCAAAACTCCCCCGATGGAAACCTTGGGAGGCTCTGATAGGATGTGAGCCTAAAAGCCATTTCAAATGAGGTAGTTATCGTGGCAAAGCCAGGCGCGACCGGGGTCACCCGCATCATCAACGCAACCGGTTACAGCATGAAGGGTCTCAAATCGGCCTGGATTAACGAGGCGGCCTTCCGTCAGGAGCTGGTGCTTGTCTTGGCTCTGATGCCGCTGGCCGGCTGGCTCGGCGACTCCCTCAACGAGATCCTGCTGCTCATCTGCATCAGCTGGCTGGTGGTGATCGTCGAGGTGCTCAACTCCGCCATAGAGGCGGTGGTGGATCGCATCGGCTCAGAGCATCACGAGCTGTCGGGGCGCGCCAAGGATCTCGGCTCCGCCGCCGTCTTTATCGCCCTGGCCCTCAATGCCCTGGTGTGGGGCGCCTTGATTGGCCGTAATCTGCTGGGGTGGTGGTAGCTTGCGAGAGCAAGCTTCCTCCTGACATAAAAAAGCCCGTCATCGAGACGGGCTTTTTGTTGGCCGAGCGCCGAGCTCAGGGCATCAGTGCAGGATCCGGGCACGTATGGTGCCGTTGATCTCCTTGAGACGGGAGAGTGCCTTCTCGCTGTGCTCAGTCTCCACGTCGATCACCACATAACCGATCTCGCTGCTGGTTTGCAGATACTGGCCGGCGATGTTGATCCCCTCGTCGGCGAAGATCTGGTTGATCTGGTTCATCACGCCCGGCTGGTTGCGGTGGATGTGCAGCAGACGGCTGGAGCCTTTGTGGCCCGGCAGTGAGACTTCCGGGAAGTTGACGGCGGAGAGGGTGGAGCCGTTGTCTGAGTATTTGACCAGCTTGTTGGCCACTTCCAGACCTATGTTCTCCTGGGCCTCTTGCGTCGAACCGCCGATATGGGGGGTCAGGATGACGTTGTCCAGGCCGCGCAGCGGGGTCAGGAACTCCTCGTCGTTGGACTTGGGCTCGCTCGGGAAGACGTCGATGGCGGCGCCCGAGAGGTGGCCGCTCTTGATGACGTCGGCCAGGGCATCGATGTCCACTACGGTACCGCGGGAGGCGTTGATGAAGATGGCGCCCGGTTTCATCATGCGTAGCTGCTCGGCGCCGATGAGATCCTTGGTGGAGGCGGTCTCCGGCACGTGCAGGCTGATGACGTCAGACATGTTGAGCAGCTCCACCAGGTTTGGCACCTGGATGGCGTTGCCCAGCGACAGCTTGTTCTCGATGTCGTAGTAGTAGACCTTCATGCCGATCATCTCGGCGATGATGCCAAGCTGGGTGCCGATGTGGCCGTAGCCTATGATGCCGAGCTTCTTGCCGCGGGCTTCCACCGAGCGGTTGGCCAGCTTCTCCCAGACGCCGCGATGGCACTTGGCGTTCTTCTCGGGGATGCCGCGCAGCAGCAGCAGTATCTCACCCAGCACCAGTTCGGCCACGGAGCGGGTGTTGGAGAAGGGGGCGTTGAAGACGGGGATGCCGCGCACGTGGGCGGCATCCAGGGAGACCTGGTTGGTGCCGATGCAGAAGCAACCGATGGCGACCAGCTTGCCAGCGGCATCCAGCACCTTCTCGGTGATCTGGGTGCGTGAACGCAGGCCCACGAAATGCACGTCACGAATGCGCTCGATCAGCTCCTCTTCCGACAGTGAGGTCTTCAGATACTCAACATTGGTGTATCCGGCTGCCCGAAAGGTCTCTACCGTGTTGGGATGCACTCCCTCCAGCAGCAGTACTTTGATCTTATCCTTGTCCAGCGAAAACTTGGCTGTCATGACGTTCCCTCTATTGTTTGAAAATGCGTTCAGGCTTGCGGTGTGAAGAAAACCGTAAAGTAGCAAAAACGTTTGGGAGAGGGAATATTTGTGACGAAAGTCAAATTCTTTGAAGTTATCAACGTTTTTTGCAGCCTGCTTGGTGCAACCCATTGAGCCATAAATAGAAACGGCGCCATCAGGCGCCGTTGTCCATTCGCGGGGGCAATAATGGGGTCTGGTGACCCCGCGTGCCCTCCGACAGTCAGCCTTATTGCGTGACTACGCCCTCTGGCGTGCCAATCAATACCACGTCAGCGCCGCGATGGGCGGAAGATAGATCGTTGGTGACCACGCCGACCATGGCAGATGCCTTATTGGGTGACGACCCCATCCGGAGTACCGATCAGTACCACGTCAGCGCCGCGGTGGGCGAACAGGCCGTTGGTGACCACGCCAACGATGGCGTTGAGCTGAACTTCCAGCCCCTTGGCGTCTGTGATGGCCATGCCCTTGACGTCAAGAATGATGTTGCCGTTGTCGGTCACCACACCCTCACGCCAGACTGGGTTGCCACCCAGCTTCCTGATCTCGCGGGCCACGTATTCGCGGGCCATGGGGATCACTTCGACCGGCAGCGGGAACTGGCCCAGCACCTCGACTGTCTTGGTGTTGTCGATGATGCAGATGAACTGGTCGGCCACGGCGGCGACTATCTTCTCGCGGGTCAGGGCGGCGCCACCGCCCTTGATCATGTCGCGGGTCCCGTTGATCTCGTCGGCACCATCCACGTAGACGGAGAGGGCATCGATGTCGTTGAGATCAAACACCGGGATGCCGAAACCCTTGAGACGCTCGGTGGAGGCGATGGAGCTCGATACCGCGCCCTTGATCTCGTCCTTCATGGTCGCCAGTGCGTCGATGAAGTGATTGACGGTAGAGCCGGTGCCCACCCCGACTATGGTGCCGGGTACCACGTATTTGAGCGCAGCCCAACCGGCCGCCTTCTTCATTTCATCTTGAGTCATGATGGATCCTTATGGAAAAAGCGGGCGCATTATATCCAAGCATCCTGCCCAGAGCGACCATGGCGGTCACGTTCCGGGGCAAAAAGCCCCAAGATGTAAATCGTTTGCCTGTTTATTGAACCAATGTGCGGGGGAAGGGGAACCTGTCCCCCGGCAGCAGGGCAGTGCCTGCTAGGAGAAGCGCCAGCAACGGGCGGGGGTGATGATCTGGGGCAGCGGCACGTCCCACTGCGACTGGGGCACTGACTCCACCTGCTGGCAGTCGTGGGCGAGCCCCAGCGGCCTTGGGCCCAGCCCGTGTTCGTGCCAGCAGGCCAGGGTGCGATCGTAATAGCCGCCCCCCATGCCGAGCCGGTTGCCCTCGGCATCGAAGGCCACCAGCGGGGTGCAGATGAGATCCAGCATGCTGTGGGGCAGCACCTGCTGCACATCGAGTTCGGGCTCGGCGATGCCATAACGGTTGCGGGTCATGGGGCTGGTGGCGGTGTAGCGCAAGAAGAGCAGGTGACCCGGGGTGAAGGGGTGCAGCACCGGCAGGTAGACCTCCTTGCGCTGGCTCCAGAGCCAGTGAATGGCGGGCAGGGGATCGAGCTCGCCGTCATTGGCCAGATAGAGGGCGATGCGTCTGGCCGCCTGGATCTCGGGGTGTTCCTGAAAACGCGTGACCAGTTGCTGGGCCGCCGCCTGCTGCTCGGCCTGACTCAGGCTCTTTCTGCGTTGGCGGATGTGTTGGCGCAGGCTCTGCCGCTCGAGTTGGGTATCCGGCATGGGGGCTCCTGTGGTGGGGCTAAAGGGCAGGGTTACCTTAACAAGGGGCCATCGGGATGAAAAGTGGGAAGGGACTGTGTCGGGATCTGGCCGAGGACGATGGGATCGTCCCCGGCCAGCGAGGGCCCTGACTCAGCTCTGGGGGGAGGGCTCGGCCGCCGTACGCAGCTGATGCTTGACGAACACCGCGATTATGGCGGCCAGCCCCAGGTCTCAGCGGTAGAAGCTGATGATCAGGCGATCTGTCGACTATCGGCGCCGCCGCGTACCTGGTGCTTGATAAAGACGGCGACGAGAGCGGTGAGCCCCATTGCCCATCAGCGGTAGAAGCTGATGATCAGGCGACTTGTCGGTTATCGGCGCCGCCGCGCACCTGGTGCTTGATAAAGACGGCGATGAGAGCGGCCAGGGCCAGGGCCATGGGGTAGAAGCTCATGCTCACCACGGCCAGGGGGGAGAGGGCGAAGATGGAGCCCAGCAGCAGCGCCTGGGCGCCCCAGGGGATCAAGCCCTGCACCACGCAGGAGAAGATATCCAGCATGGAGGCGGCGCGGCGCGGGGTGACACCGTGATGCTCAGCCAGATCCCGGGCCACCTTGCTGGCGACTATGATGGCCACCGTATTGTTGGCGGTGCAGAGGTTGGTCAGCCCCACTACGCCGGCGATGCCGAGCTCGGCCGCCTTCTCGTTCTGCTCGCCGTCATGATGACGGGTGAAGCGCGCGATGAGGGCGGCGATGCGGGCGCTGATCCAGGCCAGCCCACCCTGACGCTCCATCAGGGCGCCGAGGCCACCGATGAGCATGGAGAGCAGGAAGATCTCCTGCATGCTGGTGAAGCCCTGGTAGATGTCCTTGCTGAACTGGCCCAGGGGATAGCCTCCGATCATGCCTACGCCACCGGCGGCCAGTATGCCAAGGCCGAGCACCACGAAGACGTTCATGCCACCGAGTGCCAGCACCAGGATCAGCAGGTAGGGCATTACCTTGAGCAGATCCGCGCTGGCGGTGGCGGTGGGGGCATCACCGGTGGAGCCCAGCAGCAGGTAGAGCAGGATCACCAGCACGGCGGCGGGGGTGGCAATCTTGACGTTCTCGCGGAACTTGTCCTTCATCTCGCAGCCCTGGCTGCGGGTCGCCGCTATGGTGGTGTCCGAGATGATGGAGAGGTTATCGCCGAACATGGCGCCGGAGAGAATGGTGCCCGCCATCAGCACGGGATCTATGCCGGTGGCCTGGGCGACGCCGAGGGCCACGGGGGCCACTGCCCCTATGGTGCCCATGGAGGTGCCCATGGCGGTGGCAATGAAGGCAGAGATGAGGAACAGGCCGGGCAGCAGGAACCAGCCGGGGATCAGGGAGAGGCCCAGTGCGACAGTGGCATCTACCCCGCCGGTGGCCTTGGCCACGGTGGCGAAGGCGCCCGCCAGCAGATAGATGAGGCACATGGCCATGATGTTGCTGTCACCCACCCCCTTGAAGAAGGTCTCCAGATTGCGGTTGAAGCCTTCCTTGCCCAGCATCAGCGCCAGCATGACGGCGGGCAGGGCGGCCACGGGGGCGGGCAGTTGATAGAAGGCGAATTCGACCCCCTGCAGGGTGAGCCAGGTACCGGTACCGATGAAGAGAGCGAGAAAGACCAGGAGGGGCAGCAGGGCTCTGGCACTGGGTTGGGTCTGGATCATGTGTTCCTCTGTGGTTGAACATGACCTCCCTGTCGCAGCCAGCCCGGATAATGGGTGAGCGTGGCGGGCTTCCTGCCGCTATGGGGCGCCCACAGTAGTGAGTCGGGGCCTGTCGGTCAAGATAGACGTCCAGATGGATAACTGTTTTTGTGTTGTGATTCTGTGTTTTTAATTAAACCTGTTTGATATTCGGATTTTATTAAAAGCGCCGTCTATTCGTCGGTGTCATAACGACGGCCACGCCGGGCTTTTCAAAGGGGGCACAGGCTGGTAAAACGGTCATCTTTCCATAAAAACAGATGAGAGGGTGGAGATGGACAATCCGATCCGTGTGGCCGTGATGGGCTGTAATGGTCGTATGGGCAAGGTGCTGCTGGAGGCCATCACCAACGCCGAGGGCGCCGTGGTCGGTGCGGCGCTGGAGCGGCCCGGCTCTGCCGTGATAGGCCTGGATGCGGGTGAACTCAATGGCCTGGGCCGACTTGGGGTCATCATCAGCGACAGCCTGGACAAGGTGCGCGATGAGTTTGATCTCATCATCGACTTCACCCGTCCCGAGGTGACCCTGGCCAACCTGGCCTTCGCCCTGGCCCATGGCAAGCAGATGGTGATAGGCACCACCGGCTTTGATGACGCAGGCAAGGCCGCGCTGCACGAGGCGGGCAAGCAGATCGGCATCGTCTTCGCGTCCAACTACTCGGTCGGCGTCAACCTGGTGTTCAAGCTGCTGGAGCAGGCCGCCAAGGTGATGGGGGATTACACCGACATCGAGATCATCGAGGGGCACCACAGGCACAAGGTGGATGCACCGTCCGGCACCGCGCTCTCCATGGGGGAAGTGGTGGCCAGGACCCTCGGACGTGACTTGAAAGAGTGCGCCGTCTATGGCCGCGAAGGGATCACCGGCGAGCGGGATCGCAACACCATCGGCTTTGCCACCATTCGCGCCGGGGATCTGGTGGGGGAGCACACCGTCATGTTTGCCGACATCGGCGAGCGGGTGGAGATAAGCCACAAGGCCTCGAGCCGCCTGACCTTTGCCAATGGCGCCGTGCGGGCTGGCAAGTGGCTTGGCCAGCAGGGGGCGGGTCTCTACGACATGCAGGACGTGCTCGACCTGAAATAGTACACAGCGGGAGCCCGACCAGGGCTCTCCTCTCTACGTTCAGGTTGTCAGACCCCGGCTCGCCGGGGTTTTGTTTATGGTTTTTGTAAAAACAAGCGTTATGCACCGCTTTTGTGGTGAACCTGTCTAAATCGCCCCCTTCCCATTTCTTCGCCACACTCCTGCGACAAAAATGTCATCAGAGGGTAACGGGATTGGGTCTCAATCTCCCCTGTAGTCCGCTTTTTTCACATCCAGCCAAACAGACTAAAAATGCAATCAAAGAAAAACGTTTTCTATTTTTCCTGGTCAGTTTTCTATCGTCAAATGGCACTTTTTGGCTTTCGTTGCTTGTTTTTTAAATTCATATTCATCTGTTTATTAACGATAAAATATCGATTTTTGTCTGTTGGGTGGCATGGGTGGGTGCTTTTGTTTCGGGTTTTGGCTTTTCTTTTGGGGGAGGGGGTTGCAAAGCGCCTTAGTGCATAGATAATGGGTAATGTTGCTTGTTTATTGAATTTAGATGCATTTCAAACGAGAAAAGACGTTGAAATGCGATCGTTTTTAAGTAGAATGCGCCCAATTTGCCAGAAATCTGCCGGGTTTGAGCCCTGTTTCAAACAGCGTCCGGACCCGCAACACCCAGGTAAATTGCTGAATTTAAAGCTAAATAACTGGAGGTTGTCTTGAATCACACTGCATTGCTAGTGCTGGAAGATGGAACTGTGTTCAAAGGCGTGTCGATAGGCGCCGAGGGATGTTCCGTTGGTGAAGTGGTTTTCAATACGTCGATGACGGGCTATCAGGAAATCCTCACCGATCCCTCTTATTCCCGTCAGATAGTCACCCTCACTTACCCCCATATAGGCAACACCGGCACCAACAGCGAAGATGAAGAGTCCAGTCAAATCCACGCGCAGGGATTGATCATCCGGGACCTTCCGATACTTGCCTCCAATTTCCGCAATCAGCAATCCCTCTCCGATTACCTCAAGTCTCACAACATCGTTGGCATCGCCGACATCGACACCCGCAAACTGACCCGTATCCTGCGCGAAAAAGGTGCCCAGGCCGGTTGCATCCTGGCCGGCAAGCAGCTCGATGAAGCCCATGCCCTGAGCCAGGCCCGCGCCTTCCCCGGTTTGAAGGGGATGGATCTGGCCAAGGAAGTGACGGTTGCCGAGGCCTACGCCTGGACCGAAGGCAGCTGGCAGCTGGGCAAGGGGCACGTCACCCCGGCGGCCGACGAGCTCAAGTACCACGTGGTGGCCTACGACTTTGGCGTCAAGCGTAACATCTTGCGCATGCTGGTGGACCGCGGCTGCCGCCTGACAGTGGTACCGGCCAAGACCCCGGCCGCCGAGGTGCTGGCGATGAATCCCGATGGCATCTTCCTCTCCAACGGCCCCGGTGACCCCGAGCCGTGCGACTACGCCATCGAGGCCATCAAGACCTTCCTCAATACCAACACCCCTGTGTTCGGCATCTGCCTGGGTCACCAGCTGCTGGGTCTGGCCTCCGGCGCCAAGACAGTCAAGATGAAGTTCGGCCACCACGGTGCCAACCACCCGGTGAAGAGTCTGGATGACAACACAGTGATGATCACCGCCCAGAACCACGGGTTTGCGGTGGACGAGAACAGCCTGCCCGAGTGCCTGCGTGCCACTCACGTCTCCCTGTTCGACGGCTCCCTGCAAGGCATACATCGCACCGATCGTCCGGCCTTCAGCTTCCAGGGTCACCCCGAAGCAAGCCCGGGCCCCCACGATTGTGCCGGTCTGTTCGACCACTTTATTGAATTGATTAAGCAGTATCGCGCCTAAGAGGATAAAGAGAGCCATGCCAAAACGTAACGACCTACAGAGCATCCTGATCCTCGGCGCCGGCCCCATCGTCATCGGTCAGGCCTGCGAATTCGACTACTCCGGCGCCCAGGCCTGCAAGGCCCTGCGCGAGGAGGGATACCGCGTCATCCTGGTGAACTCCAACCCGGCCACCATCATGACAGACCCGGAGATGGCGGACGCCACCTACATCGAGCCCATCACCTGGGAAGTGGTGCGCGAGATCATCAAGAAAGAGCGTCCGGATGCCGTGCTGCCCACCATGGGTGGCCAGACCGCGCTCAACTGCGCGCTGGATCTGGAGAAGCACGGCGTGCTGGCGGAGTTCGGTGTGGAGATGATAGGTGCCACCGCCGATGCCATCGACAAGGCGGAAGATCGTCGTCGCTTCGACATCGCCATGAAGAGCATTGGCCTGGAGTGCCCCCGTGCCGGCATCGCCCACAACATGGAAGAGGCGTGGAAGGTGCAGCAGATGGTCGGCTTCCCTTGCATCATTCGTCCCTCCTTCACCATGGGCGGCTCGGGTGGCGGCATCGCCTACAACACCGAAGAGTTCGTCGAGATTTGCGAGCGCGGCCTGGATCTCTCCCCGACAAAGGAGCTGCTCATCGATGAGTCCCTGATCGGCTGGAAAGAGTACGAGATGGAAGTGGTGCGGGATCGCAACGACAACTGCATCATCGTCTGCGCCATCGAAAACTTCGACCCCATGGGCATCCACACCGGTGACTCCATCACGGTCGCGCCAGCCCAGACGCTGACCGACAAGGAGTACCAGCTGATGCGCAACGCCTCCATGGCGGTGCTGCGCGAAATCGGCGTCGAGACCGGCGGCTCCAACGTCCAGTTCGGTATCAACCCGAAAGATGGCCGCATGGTCATCATAGAGATGAACCCGCGGGTCTCCCGCTCCTCCGCGCTGGCCTCCAAGGCGACCGGCTTCCCCATCGCCAAGATCGCCGCCAAGCTCGCCATAGGTTACACCCTGGACGAGCTGATGAACGACATCACCGGCGGTCGTACTCCGGCCTCCTTCGAGCCGGCCATCGACTACGTGGTGACCAAGATCCCGCGCTTCAACTTCGAGAAGTTTGCCGGTGCCAACGACCGTCTCACCACCCAGATGAAGTCCGTGGGTGAAGTGATGGCCATCGGTCGCAACTTCCAGGAGTCCCTGCACAAGGCGCTGCGCAGCCTCGAGACCGGCAAGACCGGCTTCGACCCCATGGTGGACCTCAATGCCCCCGACTCCCTGACCCGCATCCGCCACGAGCTGCAGGATGCCGGTTGCGACCGTATCTGGTACATAGCCGATGCGTTCCGCGCCGGTCTCTCCATGGACGGCATCTTCAAGCTGACCAAGATTGACCCCTGGTTCCTGGTGCAGATTGAAGAGCTGGTGAAGCTGGAAGAAGAGGTAAAAGAGCGCGGCATGGCCGGGCTGGACGCCGACTTCCTGCGCGCCCTGAAGCGCAAGGGCTTTGCCGACGCACGTCTGGCCAAGATCCTCGGCGTGGCCGAGGGCGAGGTGCGCAAGGCCCGTGCCCGTCACAACATCTTCCCGGTCTACAAGCGGGTCGATACCTGCGCCGCCGAGTTCGCCACCAACACCGCCTACATGTACTCCAGCTATGACGAGGAGTGCGAAGCGGCCCCGACCAATCGCGACAAGATCATGATCATAGGTGGCGGCCCGAACCGTATCGGTCAGGGCATCGAGTTTGACTACTGCTGCGTGCACGCGGCCCTGGCCCTGCGCGAAGACGGTTACGAGACTATCATGGTCAACTGCAACCCGGAAACCGTCTCCACCGATTACGACACCTCCGACCGTCTCTACTTCGAGCCGGTGACCCTGGAAGATGTGCTGGAAATCGTGCGGGTCGAGCAGCCCAAGGGTGTCATCGTCCAGTACGGCGGCCAGACCCCGCTCAAGCTCGCCCGTGCCCTGGAAGCGAACGGCGTGCCTGTCATCGGCACCAGTCCGGATGCCATTGACCGCGCCGAAGACCGCGAGCGTTTCCAGTCTGCCGTCGAGCGCCTCGGCCTCAAGCAGCCGGAAAACGGCACAGTCACTGCCCTGGAGCAGGCGGTACAGGTAGCCGCCCGCATCACCTACCCCCTGGTGGTTCGCCCCTCCTACGTGCTGGGTGGCCGCGCCATGGAAATCGTCTATGACGAGCAGGATCTGCGCCGCTACTTCGCCGAAGCCGTGAGCGTCTCCAACGAGTCACCGGTACTGCTGGATCGCTTCCTGGACGACGCCACCGAGGTGGACGTGGACGCCATCTGCGACGGCGTGGACGTGGTCATCGGCGGCATCATGGAGCACATCGAGCAGGCCGGTATCCACTCCGGTGACTCCGCCTGCTCCCTGCCGCCCTACACCCTGTCCAAGGCCATCCAGGACGAGATGCGCGAGCAGGTACGGAAATTGGCGCTGGAGCTCGGCGTGGTGGGCTTGATGAACGTCCAGTTCGCGGTCAAGGACAACGAGATTTACCTCATCGAGGTGAACCCCCGTGCCGCCCGGACAGTGCCCTTCGTCTCCAAGGCCACAGGCGCGCCGCTGGCCAAGATTGCCGCCCGCGTCATGGCCGGCCAGAGCCTGCAGGATCAAGGTTTCACCACCGAGATCATCCCGCCCTACTACTCGGTGAAAGAGGTGGTACTGCCCTTCGCCAAGTTCCCGGGTGTCGACCCGCTGCTGGGGCCGGAAATGCGCTCCACCGGCGAGGTGATGGGGGTGGGCAGCAGCTTCGCCGAGGCCTATGCCAAGGCGCAGCTGGGTGCCGGCCACCAGGTGCCGAGCGAAGGCCGCGCCCTGCTCTCGGTGCGCCACGGCGACAAGGAGCGGGTGGTCAACCTGGCTGCCAAGCTGCTGGAGCTGGGTTATGACCTCGACGCCACTCACGGCACCGCCGTGACTCTGGGTGAGGCGAGCATCAACCCCCGTCTGGTGAACAAGGTGCATGAAGGCCGTCCGCACATTCTGGATCGCATCAAGAATGGCGAGTACACCTACATAGTCAACACCGCCGAGGGCCGTCAGGCGATTCAGGATTCCAAGCAGCTGCGCCGCGGCGCCCTGCAGCACAAGGTGGCCTACACCACCACACTGCACGCGGCCTTCGCCACCTGCATGGCCATCAGCGTCGATGCCACCGCCAACGTGAACTCGGTGCAGGAGCTGCACCACAAGGTCAAGCACCGCTAAGGTGTACGCAGTCAGGGCCGACTCTTCCGGCCCTGATGCAAGCCTGCCAACACCCCGCCAGCGATGGCGGGGTGTTTCTTTTGGCGGGGGCGGCGGATCCCGAGCGCATGGGCACCTTATGCACGAGGTGACGTAAATAGTGAGGGTGAAGGGTGATAAACGCCCTTAAATAGACTAAACGAAATCATAAATTGCCTATTAAGTGCCATTAATAACAATCTTCGCAATCACTCACCCCGAACGCCTCCCTATACTGGTTTCTCATCACATGCGTGAGCAAACAAGGTCGTCCGCACCGGCAAGCATTCAGTGTCAGAGGGTTGCGAGAGGATCAGGGCCAGCGGCTTATCCAGCCAGTCTGGCCGGCCCCTTCCACCGATAGGGACCAATGGAAACCGGCTGTGGGGTAACCGCCGCACCGCCAGTCAGGGCCAGCGTTATCGCGCCAGCCCGCTCCCCCTCCTTGCCCCCTCTGTTACCTGCCCGGTCGCCTGGCACCTCAGCATATCTGCCAAGGGAATCTGAATATGAGCTTCGATCATCGCAAATACCGCCCTGCCCCCGTCATCGCTCTGGCGGACCGTCAATGGCCCAACCGGGTGATGACGCAGGCACCGCTCTGGTGCGCCGTGGATCTGCGGGACGGCAACCAGGCGCTGGTCGAGCCCATGACGGTGGCCCAGAAGCTGCAAATGTGGGCCCTGATGACCCATGTCGGCTTCAAACACATCGAGGTCGGCTTCCCCGCCGCCTCCCAGCCGGACTTTGACTTCGTGCGGGAACTCATCGAGCGCAATCTCATCCCGGACGACGTGACCATCCAGGTGCTGGTGCAGGCCCGGGAAGATCTCATCGCCCGCACCTTTGAATCGCTCAAGGGGGCCAAACGCGCCATCGTTCATGTCTACAACTCGGTCAACCCGACCCAGCGCAACTATGTGTTCAACACAGGGCGCGAGGGGGTCAAGGCCATCGCCGTACAGGGCGCTCGCTGGGTGCGAGACCATGCGGCGCGCAATCCTGGCACAGAGTGGAGCTTCCAGTATTCGCCGGAGAGCTTCAGCAGCACAGAGGTGGAGTTCGCGGTAGAGGTGTGCGACGCCGTAATCGACGAGTGGCGCCCTGCTGGCCGCCCCATGATCCTCAACCTCCCTGCCACGGTCGAGGTGAGCACTCCCAATGTGTTCGCGGATCAAGTGGAGTGGTTCTGCCGCCACCTCAAGGCGCGCCCCGAGGTGAGCATCTCCATCCACACCCACAACGACAGGGGCTGCGGCGTGGCCGCCGCCGAGCTGGCGGTGCTGGCGGGGGCCGACCGCATCGAGGGCACCCTGCTCGGCAACGGCGAGCGTACCGGCAACATGGACATAGTCACCATGGCCATGAACCTCTACAGCCAGGGCATAGATCCCGAGCTGGACTTGTCGGACATGGATGCCATCGTCGCCACCGTGGGCGCCTGCACCCAGATAGCCCTGCATCCGCGCCACCCCTACGCGGGCGAGCTGGTCTACACGGCGTTTTCCGGCAGCCACCAGGATGCCATTCGCAAGTCCCTGGCGGCCGAAAAGCCCGATGCCTACTGGGACGTGGCCTATTTGCCGATCGACCCTGCAGACCTCGGCCGCAGCTACGAGGCGGTGATCCGCATCAACAGCCAGTCTGGCAAGGGGGGCGTCACCTATCTGCTGGAGCGCGACCTTGGCCTGCAACTGCCGCGCTGGCTGCAGATCGATTTCAGCCGCCGGGTACAGGCGCAAGCCGAGGCGAGCAGCAGCGAGATCAGCCCGGAGCAGATCCGCGCCCTGTTCGAGCGGCACTACCTCGAGCCGCTGCACGGTTATCGCATCGGCCGCTTCCAGCTCGGCCACGACAGTCAGGAGACACTGCGCCTCGAGCTGCAGACCCCGGACGGCAGCTTGCAGCTCTGTGGTGAGGGGGAGGGGGCCATCACCGCCCTGGTCAACGGCTGGGAGCGCCAGACCGGCATGCACATAGACGTGCTGGATTACTCCGAGCATGCCCTCTCCTCCGGCACCGAATCCCGCGCCGCCGCCTATGTGCTGCTGAGCGTCGACGGAGTGCGCATGTGCGGGGTCGCCATCGGCCGCGATGTGGTCAACGCCTCCTTGCAGGCGGTGATCAATGGCGCCGCCCAGATCCGCGCCCTGCGCCAGAGTGCATGAGGGGCGGGCATGTATAGGATGAGGACAGCCCCCTGAAGGACGTTCTCCACACCGCCTGTGCCAGGGGGTAGCCGGCGTTAACAGGGCGGCGCATAGTGGAAAATGGTACCAGGATCCCTTCAGCACTGTGCTGAGGGGATTGTTTTTTATGGAAAAATCGGCTCACAATACGAGCGCCGTGCGGCCAGAATTGGCCTTGCGGTTCATTGGGTGCTGGCGGCCGAGTGCAGCCGCCAGGGATAGAGGCAATGCAGGTTTGGAGCCATAACGATGATGAAGACTCCCCTCAGGTTATCCGTACACCCCGCCAGGTTATTCTCGCTCTCCCCTGGTCGCCGCCTCGCCCTGCTGAGCCTGCTCTGCCTGTTGCTGCTGACGGGGGGCCTGGATGCCGCCAGCTTCGAGCGCCTGCCCGAACATAACCTCTACACCATCGGCGCCCTGGCCGAGGCCATCAATGTGCTGACCCTGCTGTTCATGTTCTGGGTGGTGCAGTGTGCCCAGATCTCGAACCGGACCTACCTGTTTCTCTGCGCCGGTCTGGGGAGCTGGCTGGTGTCGGGGACCATAGATCTGGTTGACGAGGCCTATTTCCAGCCCTGGTGGCTCTCCACGGTGGAAGACAGCCTGCGCACCCTCGGCATGCTGGCCACGGCCTGGGGCGTGCTGCTGATGGTGCAACAGATGTATGGCGTCCAGACCCGGCTGGCCTCGCTTGCCATGTCCGACGAACTGACGGGTCTTTCCAATCGCCGCGCGTTTCGCGCCGTGCTGGAAACCCATGTGGATCAGGGGACGCCGCTGCTGCTGCTGGATCTCGATCACTTCAAGCAGATCAACGATCGCTACGGCCACGGCATAGGTGACAATGTGCTGCAGGAATTCAGCGCCTTGCTGTGTCAGCACTGTCCGCCGGATGGGGTGGTGGCGCGCCTGGGGGGCGAGGAGTTCGCCATCTGGTTGCCCGGCATGTTGAGCGACAAGGCCCAGGCACTGGCGGAGCAGATAAGAGCCGCCACCGAGGCTCTGGTCGCCTGCGAGGAGATAAGGTTCACCGTGAGCATCGCCGTCGGCATAGGCCAGGCGGGGGAGGCGGTCGAGGCGCTGGTCAAACGCACCGATCTCGCGCTCTACCGGGCCAAACACCTGGGGCGCAACCGGGTCGAGCTGGCGTGATGACGCCAGGGGATGCCGCAGCCCCGGGCCCCGGCCGCTCTGCCGCCTTCAGATTGCCCGCACCATCCACTACAATGGCCACCTGTTTGCATTCGGGGCCCGTCATCCGGCATGAGGGGCCCGCACTTTATCGGAAGCCCTCATGATCCCCTCTCGCCCTTTGTCTTTCTCCCCCTGGCGCCTCTGCGCACTGCTGGCTGCCGCCGTGCTGGCGGGCTGCGCCAGTGAACCGACACCCCCTACTCCTACTGTCGAGGAGGCCGCCGCCATCGCCAAACAACCCAAGGCGATGCAGCCGCGCAAGCCTGCGGACATGAAGAGCCGCATAGTGCGCTTCCTGCCGCGCCAGGTACAAGACAAGCAGGGCTGGGCCAACGACGTGGTGACGGCGCTCAGCACCCAGGGGCTGACGGTGAACGATCACAATGTCTGCTCAGTGCTGGCGGTGGCGGAGCAGGAGGCCACCTATCAGGCCGATCCCGTGGTGCCCGGCCTTGGCAAGATAGCCTGGAAGGAGATCAACGCCCGGGCCGCCAAGCTGCTCATCCCCGAGTTCGTGGTGCGCACCGCCCTCTCCATCAAGTCCCCCACGGGCAAATCCTACGCCGCGCGCATCGATGCCCTTCGCACCGAGCGGGAGATGAGCGAGATCTTCGAGGACATGATAGGGGCCGTGCCCATGGGCAAGCAGCTCTTTGGCAACCTCAATCCGGTACGCACCGGGGGCCCCATGCAGGTGAGCGTGGCCTTCGCCGAGGCCAACGCCCGCGGCTACCCCTATCCCGTCAAGGAGTCCATCCGCCACGAAGTCTTTACCCGCCGGGGCGGCATCTGGTTTGGTACCAAACACATCTTCGGCTATCCCGCCGACTACCCGGACACCCTCTACCGTTTCGCCGACTTCAATGCCGGCTGGTATGCGAGCCGCAACGCCGCCTTCCAGGCCGCGGTGAGCCGGGTCAGCGGCAAGCCCCTGGCCCTGGACGGGGATCTGGTTCGCTACGACTCCGACCTGCCCGGCAAGACGGAGCTTGCGGTGCACAGCATCGCCAGCCGCGTCAACATGAGCAAGCAGGCCATCCATCAGAGTCTGCTCAAGGGAGACAGCAGCGACTTTGCCCAGACCGACCTCTATCACAGGGTCTTTACCCTGGCCGACAAGCAGGCGGGCAAGCGCCAACCCCGCGCCGTGCTGCCCGGCATCCAGCTGAAAAGCCCCAAGATCACCCGCAACCTCACCACCGCCTGGTTTGCCAAGCGGGTGGATGACAGGGAGCAGGCCTGCGTCAGGAAGATGGCGACCATTCGCTGACAGTCAGAGACAACAAGGGCGGCCAAGTGGCCGCCCTTGTTTCAGTTCCAACTGCATGTTCAGGGGTCAGGCCCTGGTGTCCTGAGTCGTCGCCGTCCCATGGCGCGTCTTCCCAAGGGTCAGCATCCCCCGGCATGTCGGGTATCCGCTGCACCCCCAAAACTGATTGCCTCTGTTTTCTCCCCGTCTGGCGGTACGCAAGACCATGGCATTGCCACATCTAGGGCAAGTCGGACTTTGATCACCGAGCGGTTGGGCGGTGACAGGGGAGGGCGCGGCCCTCTTTTCGTCAGGAACTGCTTTGGCGGATAACGGCTTGCATGGCGATTCACCGTGACGCGCCTTCAGCTGGGCCACGTGTTGTCTGTGGGTCTGCCAGTTGGCTGCCAGCCGCCCCTGCTGGATGGTCTCGACCACTTGCATGACCTCGGCCGGGGTAAATACCTGGGTGGTTTTTCCTTTGATATGGCGGATCAGCCCGCGGTTCATCACGTTGTCCGGCATGGGGGTCTTGAAGGTGCAGTCGCCGATAAAGTAGATGACGGAGTGGAGCTGATGATCCTCCACCCCCAGCAGGGATTTGAGGGTCATCATGTGCAGGTGGTTCTGGTGCAGGGGATTCTGGAAGCTGTGCTTGCGGCGATAGATCTGCTGGGTCCAGCTTTTATGAGCCGGATTGCCGAATATCCAGCCCTTCATGTTCTTGGTTTCAATCACGAATATCCCGAAGCGGGAGACGATCACATGGTCTATCTGGGTGCTTCCCTGAGGGATGGGCAGGGTCACATCCTTGAGCAGGTGATATTCCCGCTGGTCGAGAAAGAGCCGGATGCTGAGGTTGATAAACCACTCCCCGATCATGCCCTTGAACCAGGGGCTTTTGACGAGGGTCGCCAGCAACAGCAGTGGCAACAGATACCAGAGCTGGCCCAGCAAGGGGTAAATAACGGCAAAGAAGTCCATTTCATGTCTCCATGATGCCAACTGTTCGAGTGACGGTATCGCTAGAAACTCATCGCCAGCCCGATGGAGTAGCCGCTGGTGTTGTGGCTGAACATATAGCGGGCCACCAGCCGGGTGCGGGTGATGAAGATGTCGTACTTGCTGCTGTCGAGCTCGAACCCGAGGCCCAGGGAGTTGAGGCTGTTGAAGCCGAGCAGGCCTCGTTGCTCTCCCAGGTATTCGGTTCTGGCCCCCTCAAGCACATAGCGCAGCGGGCGATCCAGCAGGGTCCAGGTGAAGAGCGGAGCCCGGCGGCGCAGGTAGAGGCCGAGGTTCTCCGCCTCGGCCTGGCCGGTGATGCTGTCGGCGGTGCCGGTGAAGCTCTGCAGGTGCTGATAGGAGTAGCGCAGCTCGACATCTATGTCCTGTGGCTTGGAGAAGAGCTCGTAGTCGAGCATCAGGGATCCCCCCAGGCCATACACATTGAGCCGGCCGCCGTCGAGGAAGTCGAGGTTCCTGCCCGTTCTGTGCTGGATCAAGGCGGCGCCGATGCGCAGATCGCTCGCGACTGTGCCCAGGGTGAAGTTGGCGATGGGGCGCAGCACCAGGTTGCCGCCAAAGCGGTCACGGTGCAGGCTGAAGTCCCAGCCGATGCCGCCGGTGGCGCTCAGGCTGTTCCATTTGGTGGGGATGGTGCGGGTCTCGTTGCCATCGGTGAACACGAACTGGGGATCGTAGCGGCTGTAACCCAGGGTGCCCTCCAGATAGATGGGGAAGCCCTCGCTCATGGTGGCGCCGCCGCCGAGCTGGGTGATGGTCAGGGCCGAACTTTCGTTGGTGCCACCCCCTATGTCCAGGTTGCTGGCGGTGATGTCCGGCACCACAGTGAAGCTCATCAGGGAGACGACCGCATTGGCCCGCTGCTGAACCAGGGTCCCGTCATTGGCCTGAGCGGCCTGGCTGAAGAGCCCGAGCCCGCTCAGCAGAAGCATGCTTGCATGAAGATAAGAAGAGGGGGGATGCGCCATACCTAGCTCCGTGGACCTCCTCGTCCACTGAGGAGTCCTTACACTGTAACGTTTTTTCTGGCGCCATGGCAGCCCGGCTCAGTGCCAACTGACTATATTCTTTGCAGTTTTGCGGCTAAGGCCCAAGGGGACTCCCGGGGCGAGATCACCTTGCCGCCAGCGTACCGGGCTGGCGGGGCCGGATGACAGAGTATCCACATAAATGGCAGACATTAATTTATTGTTCAGTTCCCCGGGTGTATAACGGGCCTCCCGCAGGAACTTATGGGGGTGGTACCAGGGAGGGGTGGCCAGACCGGGCCTTTGGGCCGTCATGACGGATGCGCATTACGTTGATGGGAGTCATACCAGATGCAGGACATGCTGCTTGCCATATGGCATCAGGACTTTGAGCAATTAATACAACTGCAGGCGGTCGGTCTGCTCGTCACCTGTCTGGTGGTGATCCTCTTTCTCGAATCGAGCTTCGTCTTTTTGCCGCTGCCGGGGGACAGCCTGGTGCTGCTGGCCGGTGGTCTGGTGGGCATGGGAGTGCTCGGGCCCGAAGTGGTGTTCCTCTATCTGCCCCTGGCCGCCGGCGTCGGCAGCGTGATGGCGTATTGGCAGGGCCATGCGCTCCACGGTACCCGCTTCATGGGCCAGGTGGAGCGGGTGATCCCGGAAGGCAGCCTGCCCCGCGCCTCCCGGCTGCTCGAACGCTATGGCTTCTGGGCCATGTTCGTCTCCCGTTTCATCCCCTTCGTACGGGTGCTGACGCCCATGCTGATGGGGATCTCCCGCCTGAACCTGCTGCGGGTGGCTATGACCAGCTTTGCCAGCGCCTTCCTCTGGGCCCTGGCCCTCAGCATGGTCGGCAAGTTCATGATGGCGACGCCGCTCTTGGCCGATCATCACGAGCTGTTGACCAAGTGCCTGCTGGTGACCTCCTTCACCCTCTTCGTCATCGCCGTGGCCGCCATCGGCATGCGACTGCTCAAGCGCTCGACCAAGAGAGCGCGCTGAGCTAAGCACGGGGATATAGGGGGGAGGGGCCTGTCCCTTGTCCCCAGGCTGCCTGCTTCAGGCGGCTCGCACCGGTGGCGTAAAAATACAGGCCATTTGAGGCGGAAATCCTGATGCCTATCTGTTACACTTCGCGCCCGCCATTTTCCGGCTCATCTTCTGATGTGATGTCAGACCCAGCCGTCCTTGGCCCCAAGCCTCGCCGCGGCCGTGCCACATGCCGGCCCAGGCCACTTAAGCCAACTACAGCTCAGCTGGAACACAGGAACCCATTATGAGATTTGAATCGTTCGATTTTGCCCCCGAGATTTTGCGTGCCGTCTCAGAGTGCGGTTATCAGGAGATGACCCCTGTGCAGCAGCAGGCGATCCCGACCATACGCCGTGGCAGCGACGTGCTGGCCAGCGCCCAGACCGGGACCGGCAAGACGGCGGCCTTTGCGCTGCCCATACTGCAACGTCTGGTGGATAACCCTGCCCCGGCCCAGCCTTCCAACGCCCGGGTGCTGATCCTGACCCCGACCCGCGAGCTGGCTGCCCAGGTGGCGAGCAACATCAACGACTTCGCCAAGTATCTGGACATCAGCGTACTGACCCTGGTCGGTGGTGGCAAACAGGACGTGCAGGCCCGCAAACTCAAGGCCGGTGCGCACATCATAGTGGCGACCCCAGGCCGTCTGCTCGAGCACCTGACTGCCTGCAACCTCAGCCTCTCCGGTGTCGAGACCCTGGTGCTGGACGAAGCGGATCGCATCCTCGACATGGGCTTCAGTGCCGATGTGCAGCAGATCCTGCAGGCTGTGAACAAGACCCGTCAGAACTTGCTGTTCTCCGCCACTTTCTCCGACGCCGTGAAGAAGCTGGCCAACCTGATGCTGGACAGACCGCAGATCATCAGCGTCAACAAGCAGAACTCCACCGCCGATACCGTCAGCCACACCGTCTATCCGGTGGAGCAGAAGCGCAAGCGCGAGTTGCTCTCCGAGCTCATCGGCAAGCAGAACTGGCAACAGGTGCTGGTGTTCGCCAGTACCCGCGAGAGCTGTGATGTGCTGGTGGAAGAGCTGAACCTCGACGGCATCAAGTCCGCCGTGGTCCATGGCGAGAAGGCGCAAGGCAGCCGTCGCCGCGCCCTGCGCGAATTCATGGAAGGCAAGGTACGGGTGCTGGTCGCCACCGAAGTGGCCGCCCGTGGTCTGGACATCCCGGATCTGCAGTACGTGGTCAACTACGATCTGCCCTTCCTGGCGGAAGATTACGTCCACCGCATCGGCCGCACCGGCCGCGCCGGCAAGAGCGGCATGGCCGTCTCCTTCGTCAGCCGTGAAGAGGAGCGCACCCTGCTGGAGATCGAGGCGCTGATCGGCCAGAAGATCCGCCGCATCATGGTGCCGGGCTACGAGGTGAGCAGCCGTGACGAGCTGATCAAGCAGTTGCAGGAGCGCCGCCGTTTCGGCAAGCGCCCGCAGCGGGAAGACAACGCCGCCGCCCAGGTAATGGCCGAGGCCAAGCTGCAGGGCCAGCGTCTCAAGCGTCTGGCGGCCGCCAAGAAGCCTCGCCAGTCGAAGTAAGCGGACAAGATGATGCAGGGGAGCCTTGGCTCCCGACTCAAGGCGCCGTTGGCGCCTTGATGCTGTTTACCGATCACCCAGAGGACGTGCGATGATCCCGCCAGTCAAGAACCCGCAAGATTACAATCAGGCCCTGCTCGACATGGCCACCCAGAGCCTGGCCGAGCTGGCCCGTACCGCAGAGCAGAAGGCGGGCAAGCGCACCCCGGCGCAAGAGAGCCACTTCCTCTGCACCTGGATGGCGGACTCCCTCAAGGAGAAGCGCTTCTCCCGTCTGGTGATGGAGGACTTGAAAGCCTGGGTGCAGCTGGGCCGCACCCTGGGAGCCGGAGCCGATCTCAAGGGGCTGCTGTCGCGCATCGTCTGCCAGTACGGCCGGGCCATGGCCGAGCCCGGGCAGTTGGGCGCCAGGCTCGCCACCCTGGTCGCCGAGCTGGAGAGCGCGGGTTGGCTGGTGTTTACCGACAGCGAACTGAGCGCCAAACAGCGGCTGCTGAGCCAGGGTCAATCCAGCCTGGTCATCTCGGCCAGCGAGTATCAGGGCCATATCGAGGGGGGAGAGCTGGTGAAGCCTCTTACCCTCTATGTGCGCGGGGATGAAAAACAGCTGGCCGAGGCGGCCTTCAAGCAGGGCCTGCTGCTGAGCCAGGGTGACAAGAAGGCCACCCTGGTCAAGCACCACAAGGCCTACCGTCTGGTGCCGGGCAATGCCCAGCCCGCCCTGGCGCTGCTGGCCGAGGGCTGAGCCTGATCAGGGCCCTGACGCTCATGCCTCTCTCACTACCCCGGCCCTGTGCCGGGGTTTTTTATGGCTGATCGTCGTACAGGCCATGGATGCAGGGTGAGCTGACTCTGATCCAGGATCCGCCGCGACTTGTCGCCAGTGCTATGAGGCGCCCTGGGGGAGGGGAGAGGAAGACGCCGCGCCGAGCAATCCCACAGCGCGGGCGGCGATCGCCAGATAATGGGGCGAGCGGGCCTGCTCCCGCCAGCAGCAGTGCACCAGCTTGATCAGGTGATCGTCCAGGCTCTCGATCGCCCGCGGCAACACCTGTGCCCAATCCAGCCCTGCCGTATCCGGCCAGCGCTGGGCGTGCAGTTCTGGCGCCCCGACTGTGACATAGGCTGCGGCCACCGCCTGCCACATCAGGCGCTGCCAGGCGTCTTTCAGCTCATCCGGCAGATGGCGGTCGACGATGGCGGCGGCCCGGCTGCCGGTCACCAGATGCAAGACGGTGAAGTTGCCGGTCTGCCAGTAGAGGGGCAGGGCGGCCTCGGCCAGCTGTGCCAGCACATCTTGCCCGTTATCGAGGCTTTGCGGCAGCGACTCCGGCCAGCGGGGATCGGCCGCCACCTGCCGCAGGCGGGCGCTGATCCAGTCTCCTTCCCAGCGTGACCCCTCCCAATGGGCCGCCAGCCCCGCCAGCAGGCGGGTGATGTCCCGGCAGGGGGTACCCATTCCGGCAGGCAGGATCAGGGCCTTGCACTGCCAGGCGGCCAGCGCCGCCGCCTGCTCCCCCAAGTGGCCGTTTTCCAGCGCACAGGCGAAGCGAATGAGGGGATGAAAGGCGCCTCCTGCCGGGGAGAAACGCTGCGCCAGCAGCTCTTCGAAGCATGGCAGCCAGCCCTCTTCGGCGAATCGGGTCAGCAGTTGCTGGCGCAGTGCCACGAACAGGGCCTCCTCCTCTTCGCCCTGGTTGTTCTCCCCGGCGGGCAGGGCTTGAGTGGTCTGCCAGTGGGTAAAGAAGCGCTGCAACTGCCGGGGGCTGGCCCCCATCTCGTGCAGGGCGTGCAACGCCATGGGGCAGTGGTTGGTGGTGCCGCGACCATTGAGGGGGAAGGCCTGGTTGGCATCGAGCAGAGCGTAGAGATGATCCATTAGCGTTTGACTCCTTTTGTCAGGGGAGACAGGATTATGCAAGTTGAAGTTAACTTGAGATCAAGGATGAGATTGGATCGTAAGTGGCTGGCCATAGGCCAGATAGCCAAACGTGCCGGCGTGAACGCCAGCGCCCTGCGCTTCTACGAGCAGAAGGGGCTGATCCAGAGCCTGCGCAGCGAAGGCGGCCGACGTCTCTACCCGCAGGATGTCCTTCGTCGTATCGCCTTTATCCGGGTGGCGCAAGGGATGGGCTTAAGCCTCGAGGAGATAGCCGGGGCCCTCAGCGGACTGCCCGATGGTCGCACGCCGGATCGCCACGACTGGGAGCGGATCGCCGGTCAGTGGCAAACGCTGCTGGACAGCCGCATCGCCGCCCTGCAACTGATGAAGCGCAAGCTCAGCGCCTGCATCGGCTGTGGCTGCCTGTCGCTCGAGCATTGCGCCCTCTACAACCCGGGGGACAGTGCCGCAGGCCAGGGGTGCGGCCCTCGTTACTTGCTGGGGGATTTGTCCCCCGTCGATGAATAGCGTGCGGGTGAGCCCCTGATCCTGGGGCCTCCCGGTGCCTTCGTCTTCTCTCTTTGCTCTTTCTGGTTCCTCTTTTTCTGCCCCTTGCTCTGCCCCTCTGCCAGCGCATCGCCACGTCTGTTGGCGTTATCCAATATTTCGCTAAATATCCTCGTATTTCATGGTTGGGAGATGAAAGGTCCCGGGATATGTTTTGTCCATGCCGATAGTCAGCCGGATTAACCTTCGATATTGCAGTGAAGAATATTAATCGGTCCGCTACGGATTCAGGTTTTAAAAATAACAATTGCATGGCGCCAATCAATATTATTTGGCAAGCGTTCCAAGTGTTTATAAATATAACGAGGCGGATCATGAATAAAGTACGCTCCCTATTTTTGCTGGCGGCGCTTCCGCTGGCCCTGATGACCTCGGCCGAGGCCCAATCCAGCCTCGCCGCCATCCAGAGCGCCGGGGTGATCAAGATAGGGACCGAAGGGGCCTATCCTCCCTTCACCTATCACGACAAGAGCGGCAAGCTGGTGGGCTTTGATGTGGAGATTGGCGAGCTGATAGCAAGCGGTCTCGGTGTCAAGCCGGAGTTCGTCGAAGGCAAGTGGGACGGGCTCATCGCCGGGGTGGATGCCAAGCGCTACGATCTGGTGCTCAACGAAGTGGCCATCACGCCGGAGCGACTGAAAAATATGATTTTTCAGATCCCTACATCACCTCCAAGGCGGTGATAGTGGTGCACAGCGACAACGATAGCATCAAGAGTTTCGCGGATCTGAAGGGCAAGAAATCCTCCCAGTCTCTGACCAGCAACTTCGCCCAGCTGGCGAAGTCATCGGGCGCCGAGGTGGTGGCCACCGAGGGCTTCAACCAGTCCTTGGAGCTGGTGCTGACCGGGCGGGTGGATGCCACCATCAACGACAGTCTCTCCTTCCTGGACTTCAAGAAGCAGAAACCGGACGCCAGACTGAAGGTGGCGGCCACCGAGGCGAAGGGGGATCAATCCGCCGCCTTGCTGGCCAAGGGGCAGCCGGAATTGCTGGCCGCCATCAATCAGGCGCTGCGCACCGCCAAGCAGGATGGCAGCTATCAAAAAATATCGGTTAAATATTTTGGCACTGACGTCTCGCAATAATATTGCGGCAACATAATAACGACAGAGGTAATTAACGTGCCAGCCTGGTTGCAGTTAATGATCGACTCTTTTTGGCCCCTGCTCAGTGCGGGGCTTATTTTTACCGTGCCGCTGACCCTGATCACCTTCGTGCTGGGAATATTGCTCGGTTTCCTGGTGGCCCTGGCAAGGTTGTATGGCCCCACTCCGCTTGTGGCCCTGGTCCGTTTCTATGTCTGGCTTGTTCGGGGCACGCCGCTGCTGGTTCAGCTCTTTCTGATTTTCTACGGCCTGCCGAGCGCCGGCATAGTGCTGGATGCCTTTACCGCCGCCGTCATCGGCTTCACCCTCAACATAGGTGCCTACAGTTCGGAGATCATCCGCGCCACCCTGGCGGCCATCCCCAAGGGGCAGTGGGAGGCGGCGCACTCCATCGGCATGAGCTGGCCCCAGGCGATGTGGCGGGTGATATTGCCGCAGGCGGCGCGCATCGCAGTGCCGCCCCTCTCCAACACCTTCATCTCCCTGGTCAAGGACACCTCGCTGGCGGCGGCGGTGACAGTACCTGAGCTGTTTCAGGCGGCCCAGCGGCTCGCCTCGGTCACCTATGAGCCGCTCATCCTCTACATAGAGACGGCCCTCATCTATCTGCTGTTCAGCTCAGTGCTCTCCACCTTGCAAGACCGGCTGGAGCGCAGATTGACCCATAAAGAGACCCGGGAGGTCGCCTTATGATCCGGTTGAGCGGTATCGAGAAACACTTTGGTGGCAAGCCTGTGCTCAAGGGGATAGGGCTTGCGATGGCGGCGGGCAGCGTCACCGCCCTGATAGGACCCTCCGGCAGCGGCAAGAGCACACTGCTGCGCTGCGTGAATCTTCTGGAGCGACCGGATGCGGGGCAGTTGGTGCTGGGGGGGAGCGAGCTCGACTTCTCCCATCATCTGTCACGGCAATGCGTGCTGGCCCTGCGCCAGCAGACCGGCATGGTGTTTCAGAACTTCCAGCTGTTCCCCCACATGACGGTGCTGGAAAACGTGATGGAGGGACTGGTGACAGTGTTGAAGTGGCCAAAGGAGAAGGCGGAGGCGCGTGGCCTGCAACTGCTCGACAAGGTGGGGCTCAGCCACAAGGCCGAGGCGGTGCCCGCCACCCTCTCAGGGGGCCAGCAGCAGCGGGTCGCCATCGCCCGAGCCCTGGCCCCCGCGCCTAAGGTGCTGCTCTGTGACGAGCCCACCTCGGCGCTGGATCCCGAGCTGGCCCAGGAGGTGGTGGCCGTGCTGCGCCAGCTGGCCCGGGAAGGCACCACCATGCTGATCGCCACCCACGACTTGCGCCTCGCAGCCCAGATAGCGCAACAGGTGATCTTTCTGGAAGCGGGGGAGGTGGTGGAGGCGGGCAGTGCGCGCCAGATGTTCACCACCCCCAAGCGGGCGCGCACCTTCGAATACATCTCCACCCTGACCGAGCGCCTGCCGGAGAGCTGGAGCATCTAGCGGCGCTTGCCCGGACGACAGCCATATAAAAAACAGCCCCGCATCTGCGGGGCTGTTTGCTTGGTGAGGCTTGGATGGCAGCTTACACGGCCAGGTAGTCCATGATCCCTTCGGCGGCCTTGCGGCCCTCGTAGATGGCAGTCACCACCAGATCCGAGCCGCGCACCGCATCGCCACCGGCAAACACCTTGGGGTTGCTGGTCTGGAAGGCATGTTCGGCCTGCTCGGGGGCCTTGATGCGATCCCGGCTGTCGAGCTCGATACCGTGATCACGCATCCAGGGCTGGGGGTTGGGCTGGAAGCCGAACGCCATCACCACTGCATCGGCGGCCAGCACCTGTTCGGAGCCCTCGATCACCACCGGATTGCGACGACCGTTGGCATCGGGCGCACTGAGCTCGGTGCTCACTACCTTGATGCCGCAGGTGCGGCCCTGGGCGTCCAGCTCAACGCCGACGGGTTGGAGGTTGAACATGAATTCCACCCCTTCCTCCTGGGCGTTCTTCACCTCCCGCTTGGAGCCCGGCATGTTCTCGGCATCGCGGCGGTAGGCGCAGATCACCCGATCGGCCCCCTGGCGGATGGCGGTGCGCACGCAGTCCATGGCGGTATCGCCGCCGCCCAGCACCACCACCTGCTTGCCGGCGAAGTCGATGTAATCGGCTTGCGCCTTCTCAAAGCCCAGCAAGCGGTTGGCGTTGGAGATGAGGTAGGGCAGGGCGTCGTAGACTCCCGGCGCCTCTTCATTGGCAAAGCCGCCCTTCATGTACTTGTAGGTGCCGACCCCGAGGAAGACGGCATCGAACTCGCCGAGCAAGTCGGCGAAGGTGACGTCACGACCCACTTCGGTCTCGAGACGGAACTCCACCCCCATGCCCTCGAAGATCTCGCGACGGCGCTGCATCACCTCTTTTTCCAGCTTGAAGGAGGGGATGCCGAAGGTGAGCAGGCCGCCGATCTCCGGATACTTGTCAAACACCACAGGGGTGACGCCATTGCGCGCCAGGACGTCGGCACAGGCGAGGCCGGCGGGGCCTGCGCCGATGACGGCGACCCGTTTGTCGGTCTTCACCACCTTGGAGAGATCCGGGCGCCAGCCCATCTCGAACGCCTTGTCGGTGATGTATTTTTCGATGTTGCCTATGGTCACGGCGCCAAAGCGATCGTTCAGGGTGCAGGCACCCTCACAGAGTCTGTCTTGCGGGCAGACCCGGCCGCACACCTCCGGCAGGCTGTTGGTCTGGTGGGAGAGCTCCACCGCCTCCAGGATGCGTCCCTCGTTGGCCAGTTTCAGCCAGTTGGGGATGTAGTTGTGCACCGGGCACTTCCACTCGCAATAGGGGTTGCCGCAGTCGAGGCAGCGATCCGCCTGCATGCCGACCTGGGCCTGGTTGAAGGGCTCGTAGATCTCCACAAACTGGATCTTGCGGATCTTGAGCGGCTTCTTGGGCGGGTCGACCCGCTGGACATCGATAAACTGGAATACGTTCTGGCTCATAGGGTTCCCTCCTTATTGCGCCTGGATTCTGAGTTCTGCACTAGAGCGGCTGGTGTGGCCAAGCAGGGACTTGACGTCGCTGGACTTGGGTTTGATCAGCCTGAACTTGGGCACATAGGAGTCGAAGTTGGCCAGTATCTCCTCGGCGCGCGAGCTGCCTGTCTCATTGAGGTGCGCCGTGA
Source organism: Aeromonas sp. DSM 116730 (assembly GCF_046581335.1). Classification (NCBI taxonomy): domain Bacteria; kingdom Pseudomonadati; phylum Pseudomonadota; class Gammaproteobacteria; order Aeromonadales; family Aeromonadaceae; genus Aeromonas; species Aeromonas sp. DSM 116730. The sequence goes on from NZ_CP144265.1 coordinate 1,747,456, forward strand.
TGATGCCGCGCAGGTGCTCCTGATGGATGGCAAGGTCCGCCACGTCCAGCAGTTCCACCAGCTCGGGGTTGGTACGCTTGGCAAAGTTGCCGCACTCGTCGAGCACATAGGCAAAGCCCCCTGTCATGCCCGCCGCGAAGTTGACGCCCGTGGTGCCGAGTATGGTGACGATGCCGCCTGTCATGTATTCACAGCCGTTGTCGCCAATCCCCTCGACCACCGCCAGGGCCCCCGAGTTGCGCACCGCGAAGCGCTCGCCCGCGGTGCCTGCGGCGTAGAGCTTGCCGCCGGTGGCGCCATAGAGGCAGGTGTTGCCTATGATGGCCGCCTCGTGGGACTTGAAGGCCACACCGACATGGGGTTTGACCACCAGCTTGCCGCCGGTCATCCCCTTGCCCACGTAGTCGTTGGCGTCACCCGTGAGTATCATCTCGAGGCCGCCGGCGTTCCAGACGCCGAAGCTCTGGCCTGCGGTACCGTTGAAGTGCACCCGTACCGGATCGGCGGCCATGCCCTGGTTGCCGTGACGTTTGACTATCTCGCCGGACAGGCGCGCACCCACCGAGCGATCCGTGTTGCGGATGTCGTAGCGGAACTCGCCACCGCTCATGTTTTCCACCGCCTCCAGCAGGTCGTCCACCATCTTGAGGTTGAGCGGGCCCTTGTCGAAAGTCGGGTTGTGCTGCTGGCTGAACAGGCTGGAGCCTGCCGGTGCCACCGGGCTTGCCAGAATGCCGGACAAGTCCAGCTTGGCCTGACGGGCGGTGAGGCCGGGCAGGGCTTCCAGCAGGTCGGTACGACCGATGAGGTCGGTCAGCTGGGTGACGCCGAGCTCTGCCATCAGCTCCCGGGTCTCTTCGGCGATGAACTTGAAGTAGTTCATCACCATCTCCGGCAGGCCGGTGAAGTGCTCGCGGCGCAGCTTCTCATCCTGGGTGGCGACGCCGGTGGCGCAGTTGTTCAGGTGGCAGATGCGCAGGTATTTGCAGCCGAGCGCCACCATGGGGCCGGTGCCGAAACCGAAGCTCTCGGCGCCGAGGATGGCCGCCTTGATGATGTCCAGACCGGTTTTGAGACCGCCATCCACCTGCAGCCGCACCTTGTGGCGCAGGCCGTTGGCCACCAGGGCCTGCTGGGTTTCGGCCAGCCCCAGCTCCCAGGGGGAGCCGGCATATTTGACCGAGCTCAGCGGGCTGGCACCGGTGCCGCCGTCATAACCGGAGACTGTGATGAAGTCGGCATAGGCCTTGGCCACGCCGCAGGCGATGGTGCCGACGCCGGGCTCGGAGACCAGCTTGACCGACACCAGGCAGTCCGGGTTGATCTGCTTGATGTCGAAGATGAGCTGGGCCAGATCCTCGATGGAGTAGATGTCGTGGTGCGGCGGCGGGGAGATCAGGGTCACGCCGGGCACGGAATAGCGCAGCTTGGCGATCTGGGCCGTCACCTTGTCACCGGGCAGTTGGCCGCCTTCGCCGGGCTTGGCGCCCTGGGCCACCTTGATCTGCACCACATCGGCGTTCATCAGGTAGTGGGGGGTGACGCCGAAGCGCCCCGAGGCGACCTGCTTGATGCGGGAATTCTTCTCGGTGCCAAAGCGCTTGGGATCTTCACCGCCTTCGCCCGAGTTGCTCTGACCGCCGAGGCGGTTCATGGCCACCGCCAGCGCCTCGTGCGCCTCAGGGCCCAGCGCGCCTATGGACATGGCGGCGGAGTCGAAGCGGGGGAACAGCTTGGCGACGGGCTCAACCTGCTCCAGCGCAACCGGCGTCGTTCCCTGCTTGAGGACGAGCAGATCGCGCAATGTGGCGACGGGGCGCTCGTTCACCAGGCGGGCGTACTCCTTGTAATCGGCGTAGTTGCCGGAGCGCACCGCCACTTGCAGGGTCTGCACCACGTCCGGGTTGTAGGTGTGGTACTCGCCGCCGTGGACGAACTTGAGCAGCCCGCCCTGAGTCAGTGGCTTGCGGCCGAGCCAGGCCTGACGGGCCAGATTGACCTGATCCTGCTGGATGTCGGTGAAATCGGCGCCCTGAATGCGGCTGGAGACGCCGCGGAAGCAGAGCTCGACCACGGATTTGGACAGACCCACGGCTTCGAACAGCTGGGAGCAGCGGTAGCTTGCCACAGTGCTGATGCCCATCTTGGACATCACCTTGTAGAGGCCCTTGTTGATGCCGTTGCGGTAGTTGAGCATGGCCTGGCGCAGGCTCATCTTCAGCACCCCTTCCTCGACCTGTTTGGCCAGGGTCTCGTAGGCGAGATAGGGATAGATGGCGGTGGCGCCAAAGCCCAGCAGCACGGCGAAGTGGTGCGGGTCGCGCACGCTGGCGGTCTCCACCAGGATATTGGCGTCGCAGCGCAGGTTGTTGTCCACCAGGGTGCGTTGCACCGCCCCCACCGCCATGGCGGCCGGAATGGGCAGGGTGTCGGCACTGATGTCTCTGTCAGACAGCACCAGCAGCACGGTGCCATTGCGGGCCTTGTCGGCCGCGTCGGCACAGAGCCGCTCCAGCGCTGCCTGCAGCCCCTCTTCGGGCTGATAGTTGAGGCTCAGCACCGCATGGCGGTAGTGTTCCCCTTCCAGCGCCAGCAACTGGTGGAAGTCGGAGTAGAGCAGGATAGGCGACTGGAACAGCACCCGGTGGGCGTGGCCGAAGGTCTCGTTGAACACGTTCTGCTCGCGACCTATACAGGTGGCCAGCGACATGACGTGGTTTTCCCGCAGCGGATCGATGGGCGGGTTGGTCACCTGGGCGAACATCTGGCGGAAGTAGTCGTACAGGGTACGCTGGCTGGAGGAGAGCACCGCCATCGGGGTGTCATCCCCCATGGAGCCTACCGCCTCCTGGCCGTTCTCGCCGAGCACGCGGATGATTTGATCCAGCTCCTCGTAGGAGTAACCGAACAGTTTCTGATAGGTCTTAAGCTGATCGTCAGGGAGCTCGCGGGCGCCTGTGCTGGCGTCATCCATCTGCTCGAACGGCACCAGTCGCTTGCAGTGCTTGTCCATCCACTGCTTGTAGGTGTGACGACTCTTGAGATCGTCATCGATCTCGAAGCTGGTCCACACCTTGCCGTTGCTGGTATCCACCACGAACAGCTCGCCCGGACCGACCCGGCCCTTCTCCAGCACTTCGTCCGGGGTGTAGTCCCAGGTGCCGACCTCAGACGCGAGGGTGATGAACTTGTCCTTGGTGATGACGTAGCGGGCCGGGCGCAGGCCGTTACGGTCCAGGGCACAGGTGGCGTAGCGGCCATCTGTCATGACGATGCCGGCGGGGCCATCCCAGGGCTCCATGTGCATGGAGTTGAAGTCATAGAAGGCGCGCAGGTCGTCATCCATGTTCGGGTGTTTTTGCCATGCAGGCGGGATCAGCAGGCGCATGGCCCGGAACAGGTCCATGCCACCGGCCAGGAAGAGATCAAGCATGTTGTCGAGGCTGGAGGAATCCGACCCCGTGGTGTTGACGAAGGGGGCCGCCTCTTGCAGATCCGGGATCAGCGGGGTAGCGAACTTGTAGCTGCGCGCCTTGGCCCACTGGCGGTTGCCGGCTATGGTGTTGATCTCGCCGTTGTGGGCGAGGTAGCGGAATGGCTGTGCCAGCGGCCAGCGTGGGCTGGTGTTGGTGGAGAAACGCTGGTGGAACACGCAGATGGCGGCCTGCATGCGGATGTCGGCGAGATCCAGATAGAAGCGCGGCAAATCCACCGGCATGCACAGTCCTTTATAGACGGTGACCAGGTTGGAGAGGCTGACCACATAGAAGTAGTCGTCGCTGATGCGCTTCTCGATGCGGCGGCGCACTATATAGAGGCGGCGCTCGAGATCCTTGTCGACCCAGCCTGGCGGCGCGTTGACAAAGACCTGTTCAATGCTTGGCAGGGACGCCTTGGCGATGGGACCGAGCACATTGGTATCGATGGGCACCTTGCGCCAACCGACCAGACTCAGGGTCTCTCTTTCCAGCTCCTCGTCGATGATGTCGCGGGTCTGCTGGGCCAATACGGGATCCGGGTTCAGGAACAGCATGCCGACCGCATAGTTGCGGCCCAGGTGCCATCCCTTCTCTTCGGCGACAGCGCGATAGAAGCTGTCCGGTTTTTGCAGCAGCAGACCACAGCCATCGCCGGTCTTGCCGTCGGCGGAGATACCGCCGCGGTGCTGCATGCGAGCCAAGGCTGACATCGCGAGACGGACAAGCTTGTGGCTGGCTTCCCCTTCCATGTGGGCCAACAGGCCGAAGCCACAGTTATCCCTCTCCAGCTTTGGATCATATAGTGACATTGCATTTCTCCCTTGCTCGGCCTTCCACCGCAAACTGCATAAATTGCGATTGGCTCTTGTGGTTCCGTCCGCCTGAGGTGGCGAATCTCCAAACTAATGGGATTTTCGGGCAAGGTCAATTGGACATCCCGCTTGTTTGCAATGTTACACCGCCATAACAAAATGCGGGTTTCAGAGACTCAATCCAGTTTTTGCTATACAAAAATCCATGAAATTTATTTTTTAAAGTTGATTGAACTGATAATGATGGATTTGGTGGTTGACTGCTTTGCGACGCTGAACTGTAGTAATTTTACCAATTCATCCCGTCGGGGGCGGGCGGTGATCACATTTCAGGATCCTGCGTCTTGCATTTATCCGGTTGCGGGCTAAGCGAGATTTTTGCAGTGCTAACAGCCGGTTAGAGGGGAGGCATAGTTCCACTTTCCCCTCTTTGTCGAAGGTCTGTGGTTTCCAAAAGTAACCTTAAAACCCTGTCTGTGGGTATTTATCGCACGCAATGTGAATATTTATATGGTTTTTGGGGGCGGGGCGGCTTGATCCAGCTCAGCCTGGCGGGGAGCCTCTGCCAGTACAATGACAGCTCATATCGGAGGTGTCATGCAGTTACACGAACTCATCAATACATTCGGCCAGGATCTCAAGCAGCGCCACGGCCAGAAGATCCACAAACTCTCCATCCACGGCGCCTTCACCTGCCCGAACCGGGACGGCACCCTGGGCCGCGGCGGCTGCACCTTCTGCAATGTCTCCTCTTTCGCCGACGAATCGACCCAGCAGCTCTCAGTGGTGCAACAACTGCTGGCGCGCCGGGACGAAGTGACCCGTGCCAAGCGCTATCTCGCCTACTTTCAGGCCTATACGAGCACCTATGCCGAGGTGGAATACCTGCAGCGCATGTATGAGGAGGCGTTGTCGGTCAGCGACATGGTGGGGCTCTGTGTCGGGACCCGGCCCGATTGCGTGCCGGATGCGGTACTGGATCTGCTGGCGGGCTATCAGGCCCGTGGCTACGAGGTGTGGCTGGAGCTGGGGCTGCAAAGTGCAAGCGACAAGACACTGCAACGGATCAATCGCGGCCACGGTTATGCCGCTTATGAGGATGCGGTAAGACGTGCCCATCAGCGCGGTATCAAGGTATGTGCCCATCTGATCGTTGGCCTGCCGGGCGAGGTGCCCATGGACAGCCTCGATACCCTGCATCGCATCGTTGCGACCGGGGTCGAGGGGATCAAGCTGCATCCGCTCCACGTGGTGGAGGGGAGCACCCTCGGCAAGGCGTGGCAGGCAGGGCGGCTGGAGGTGCTGACGCTGGAACACTATGTGGAGGCGGCTGTGGCCATGATCCAGCACACGCCCCCCGAGGTGGTCTATCACCGGATCTCTGCGTCGGCACGCCGTCCGACCCTGCTGGCCCCAGCCTGGTGTGAAAATCGCTGGACCGCCATGGCAGAAATTGCCGCTGAACTGACTCGATCAGGCCCCCAGGGAGCTGCCCTGGGCCGACCCTTCTCGCTCGCTCCTTTTAATGAGTGACGACTCTAATTTCATTAAAAAAACAGAGGGTTATTAGATGAAATTCAGTCTTTGCAGTATAGTTTCGTTCAAGTCGCCTTGATAAGATGGTCGGCTTGAAAAAGATATTGTTATCAATAACTCTTTAGTAATTAATGGACCGGGCAGGATATCTCGCACTCCTTGCCGTCATCAGATGACGTGCGTGGCTCCTCTCTTCCCGGCTTGACGATGTGTGAGTCTGGCGATGGCATTGGATGTCATTGCCCAGTGCGCTAATTGGGTTGTCGGTTCGCGATGATGGGATCTGCTCTGCATTCACAGGTCGCCACCAGGTTCCGGGTGATGATTTCCCTGCGACAACCGTCTGAATCATGTTTTGACAGGATGCTATGCAAGCAGAAACCAGCCATATAGATGAACTATTGGAATGCTTGGTCTTTTTGACCCGTTTTTATGGCGTACCCAATAGTCAGGATGCCCTCACCACGGGCTTGCCACTGGTCTCGGGCCGTCTGAGTACGGCACTCTTCAGTCGCGCTGCCGAGCGTGGCGGTTTGTCCGCCCGTGAGGTGATCCAGCCACTCGAAAACATCTCTCCCCTGCTGTTGCCCTGCGTCTTGCAGACGCGGCAGGGCGGCGCCTGCATCCTGCTGGAGTGGAACAAGGACAGGAGCCAGGCCAAGGTCATCTTCCCCCAGGCCGGTGATGCGGCGCAGTGGGTCAGCACAGCCCAGCTGGGCGACGAGTACAACGGCCGGCTGTTCTTCGTCAAGAAGCAGTTCAAGTTCGATGAACGCTCCCCCAAGGTGCTGGAGACCCGGGACGGTCACTGGTTCTGGAGCACGCTGTTTGAATCCCGCGGCATCTATCGCGATGTGCTGATTGCCTCCATCCTCATCAACCTCTTTGCGGTGGCCAGCCCCCTGTTCACCATGAATGTCTACGACAAGATAGTGCCCAACCTGGCGTTCGACTCCCTCTGGGTGCTGGCGGTAGGGGCCATGGTGGTGTTCACCTTTGACTTCGTGATGCGCCAGTTGCGCAGCTATTTCATCGACATTGCCGGCAAGAAATCGGATGTGCTGCTGTCGGCCAAGATCTTTGCCAAGGTCATGGGGATGAAGATGGAGTCCCGCCCGGCCTCGACAGGGGCGTTCGCCAAGCATCTGCAGGAGTTTGAATCGGTACGGGAGTTCTTCACCTCCGCCACCGTATCGACCCTGATTGATCTGCCGTTTGCGGTCTTCTTCCTCTTTATCATCTGGCTGTTTGCCGGCGTCATGGTGGTGGTGCCCATCGTCGCCATGCTGATCCTGGTGGCCTACAGCTTCTATATCCAGGCACCGCTCAAGCAGTCCATCGAGGAGGGCTCCCGCCTGGCCTCCCAGAAGAACGCCAACCTGATCGAAAGCATCTCAGGCCTCGAGACCGTCAAGATCTTCGGCGCCGAGAGCATGTTCCAGCACCGCTGGGAGCAGGCGGTGTCCCACATCTCGACCTGGGGCGTGCAGACCCGTCGCATCACCAACTCAATGTCCTCTCTGGCGAGCTATATCCAGCAGGTGGTGACTGTGGGGTTGGTCATCGTCGGGGTCTACCAGATCTCCGAAGGGCTGGTGACCATGGGGGGTATGATCGCCGCCGTCATGTTGTCCAGCCGCGCCATCGCCCCCATGGTGCAGCTCTCCGTGCTGTCGACCCGCTACAACCAGGCCAAGTCCGCCCTGGAGATCCTAGAGAAGATCATGATGACGCCGGGCGAGCAGGAGGAGGGCAAGCAGTACATTCACCACCCCATCATCCAGGGCCGCATCGAGTTCGAAAACGTCTCCTTCAAATACCCGGGCATGGAAAGCAGCACACTGCACAACATCAACCTGCGCATCGAGCCGGGGGAGAAGGTGGCCATCATAGGGCGGATCGGGGCGGGCAAGACCACCCTTGAGAAGCTGCTGATGGGGCTCTATCGACCGACCGACGGTCTGGTGCGCCTCGATGGCTTCGAGCTGGATCAGCTGGCGCCGGCCGCCATCCGTCGCAACATCGGCTGTGTGCCGCAGGACGTAACACTCTTCTTTGGCTCGGTGCGAGACAACATCATGCTGGGCAACCCGCTGGTGGATGATGCCCGGGTCGTGCGCGCCGCCAAGCGGGCCGGCGTCACCAACTTTACCAATCGGGATCCCAATGGGCTGGACCGGCAGATAGGCGAGGGGGGGCGTCAGCTCTCAGGTGGTCAGCGCCAGGCCATTTTGCTGGCCCGTGCCCTGCTCAACGATCCCCCCATCCTGGTGATGGATGAGCCAACGTCCAACATGGACAACCAGTCAGAGATGCATGTGAAGCAGGAGCTGGCAAGGCTGGGTCCTGAAACCACGCTGATCCTCATTACCCACAAGACCTCCATGCTGGATGTGGCCTCCCGGGTCATCGTCGTGGAACAGGGGAAGATAGTGGCTGACGGCCCCAAGGAGACGGTGCTGCAACAACTGAAGGAAGGCAAGGTGCGGGTGCAGGAGACGGCCAATGGCTAACAACTGGTTCAAGAAAACGGCACCAGACACAGTGTTGCCCGCCCCCGAGCACCTCGAGTATGTCGACGATGGTGCCGCCGCCGTCTTGCTGAGCACGCCAACCCGCGCCAAGGTGCTGCTCTGGGCCTGTTTCCTGTTCTTCATGAGTGCCATCATCTGGGCCGCCTGGGCCGAGCTTGACGAGGTCACCGTCGGCCAGGGCAAGGTCATTCCGTCCCGCCAACTGCAGGTGATCCAGAACCTGGAAGGGGGGATCGTCAAGGAGATCTTCGTCAAAGAGGGTGACATAGTCGAGGAGGGGCAGCCGCTGCTGCGCATAGACGATACCCGCTTCAAGTCGGATTTTCGCGAGCGTGAGCAGGAGCTGGTGATCCTCAAGGGCGACATCGCCCGCCTGCGTGCCGAGATCCGCAGTGTGGTAGTCAAGAGAGAACCCAACCTCGGCTGGCGTGAGCAGGTGGTCATCGACAAGCAGCCCATCGTCTTCCCCGAAGGGTTCGAGAACGTCTTTGCGGAATACGTGGCCCGTGAAAAGTCGGTACAGGACGAGCGGCTCAACAATTTGAACAACCAGCTCTACATTCTCGGTCAGCAGATCGAGCAGAAGGAGCAGGAGACCATAGAGCTTAATGCCAAGATACGGACGGTGAGTCGCAGCGTGGATCTGGCCCGCCAGGAGCTGAACATCAGCCGGCCTCTCGCAAAAGAGGGTATAGTTCCTCAAGTGGAGCTAATTAAACTGGAGCGGCAGGTCAACGAGATGCAGGGCGAGCTGGAAGCCAACCGCCTGCTCATCCCCAAACTCAACTCGGTGCTGCGGGAGACCATCTCCAAGCGCAATGACATCGCCTTGAAGTTCAGAGCGGACTCCCAGACCGAGCTCAATGAACGTCAGGGCAAGCTGAGCCAGTTGTCCGAAGGCCAGGTCGGTCTGCGGGACAGGGTCGATCGTACCAGCGTGATAGCACCGCTCAAGGGCACCATCAAGAAGCTCAAGATCAATACCCTGGGAGGGGTCGTGCAGCCTGGCATGGATCTGATGGAGATAGTGCCGCTGGAGGATACCCTGCTGGTGGAAGCCAAGGTATCACCCAAGGACATAGCTTTCCTGCGACCCGGGCTGGAGGCCGTGGTCAAGATAACCGCTTATGATTTCACTGTTTATGGAGGTTTACATGGCAAGGTTGAACAGATAAGTGCCGACTCGATCCAGGATGAGGAGGGCAACTCCTTCTATCTGGTTCGGGTGCGTACCGAGAAGAGTTATCTGGGCGATGAGCTTAATGCACTTCCCATCATCCCCGGTATGTTAGCCAGTGCAGATATCATTACTGGCAAAAAAAGTGTCCTAGACTACTTGCTCAAGCCCATCCTGCGGGCTAAGCAGTCGGCACTGAGAGAACGATAAGCCAACAATCTAAAAACAACATGACTGGAGATACCATGAAGAAGACGATTGTTGCCATGCTGGTTAGTGGCACCATACTGTTCCCGGGCCTGAGCCAGGCACAGACACTGGAACAGTCAGTGGCACAGTCACTGGCTACCCATCCGAAAATCAAGGAAGCTTTTGATCTCTATCAGGCACGACTGTACCAGCATGATGGAGCCAAGGGCGGCTACTATCCCACCATAGATCTGCGTGGCGGCGTTGGTTACGAGAAGACCGACAGCCCCTCGACCCGTGCGGCACCTGCCAACTCGCAGACGATCGATGATTCCATGACTCGTAAAGAGGCCGGGATCAGCCTGCGCCAGATGCTGTTTGACGGCTTCGATGTCAGCAGCAACGTGGCCCGGACCGATGCCGCAGCCCAGGCCCAGCGTCTGGCCATGATCTCCGAGGCGGAGAACACGGCGCTGCGTGTGGCCGAGGTGTACCTCAACATGCTGCGTCAGCAGGAGATCCTGGAGCTGTCCAAGCAGAACCTGGAAACCCACGAGCAGATCCGCAGCGACATCCAGAAACGGACAGACTCAGGTTTGGGCTCGACCGCGGACCAGACCCAGATCGATGGTCGTGTGGCACGTGCCTATTCCAACCAGGCGGCCGCGGAGAACAACTATCGGGATGCCGAGAGCGAGTTCATCCGGGTCGTGAATGAGGTGCCCAAGGATCTGGTGCAGCCAGCTCCCAACAGCCAGTTGATCCCGGCCACTCTGGAGGACGCGCTGAAGACGGCCACCGAGGTTCACCCGACCCTGCTGTCCTCCCTGCAAGACATCGAAGAGGCCAAGTATCAGCATGAAGGCTCCAAGTCCGGGTTCTACCCGAACGTGGCCTTCGAGGTGGATCAGAACTGGAACGAGGACATCGATGCGGTCAAAGGACGCAACGACGACCTCACCGCCATGGTCCGGATGCGTTACAACCTGTTCCGTGGCGGCTCCGATCTGGCTGAAAGCAAGGCCACCTCGGCACTCTATTCCCAGGCAAAAGACATTCACCTGAATGCCTTCCGTCAGGTGGAAGAGGGGACCCGCCTCGCCTGGAATGCCAAGGAGTCGCTGGCCAAGCAGAAAGTCTTCCTGAAAGAGCACGTGGACGCCAGCTACGACACCGTACAGGCGTACAAGAAGCAGTTTGGTCTGGGACAACGGACCTTGCTGGACGTGCTGAACACGGAGAACGAACTGTTCGAGGCTCGCCGCAGCTACATCACGGCCGAGTATGACTCCCTGCTGGCGGATTACCGTATCCTCAATGCCACCGGGGGACTGCTCAATGCCATGAATGTACAGCAGCCCGCTGATTGGCAGGCCAACAACAACTGATGGTCATCGTGCTGATGCCATATCAGTCAGAAGAAATGGCTGCAGCTTGCTGCAGTCATTCTTTTATGTATTTGGCTTTCAACTGAAGATTGCAATGGCATGCCGCAGGGGAAACATGTGACATCGTGGTGCAAGGCAGGGAGCCGCAGGCTCTTCTGGCCAGCATGGCTCATCAGCCCCGTGCAGCGTTGGCGGCTCCAGCTGTTGTGGCTGGTGCTGCTGTCTATCCCTCTGCTGCTCAGCGCCAGCCAGCCCTTGTCGTCGGAAGATCTGAAGCTGGTCAAGCGGGCGGAGGAGACCTATGGCCCTCGTGCAGGCAAGCGGGTCACCAGCTGGCGCACGCTGGCCATGCAGAACCGGGCTGCGGGTCTGACGGAGCGGCAGAAGCTGGAGAAGGTGAACCAGTTTTTCAATCAGATGCGGTTTATCGATGACATCAAGCTGTGGCGCAAGAAGGATTACTGGGCTACCCCGCTGGAGTTTTTGGGGGCGGCTGGCGGAGATTGTGAAGACTTCAGCATTTCCAAATACTTTACGCTGCTGGAGCTTGGCATCCCGGATGAAAAAATGCGGATGGTATATGTCAAGGCATTGGATTATAACCAGTTTCATATGGTTGTTGCCTATTATGAGACGCCCGCATCAGTGCCTCTCATTCTGGACAATCTCGTCGGTGCCATTCGCCCGGCCAGTCAGCGGGCGGATCTGGTGCCAATTTACAGCTTTAACGGTAGTCACTTGTGGTTGATGAAGGCGCGTGGTCAAGGGGAACTGGCCGGGCAATCATCCCGCTTGGGATTATGGACTGACTTACGCAATCGCATGACTTCAGGGCGATTGGCTCGGCCTGTGGTGAATTTGGATGATTAACCTATGACGCTCTACAGACAACTATTGGCAACCATGCTGTTACTGTTCGGATTGCTGTTTGCCGCCACCTACTGGGTACAGTTCAATTCGACCCGCAACTATCTGGCGCAACAGCAGGAGACCACAGTCATCAACACCTCCACCGCCCTGGGTCTGGCGTTGACGCCGTATCTGGAGAACGGGGACAAGGTGAGTGCCGAATCCGTCATGAAGGCCGTGTTCGACGGCGGCTACTATCGACTGGTCCGCCTCGATCTGCTGGCTTCCAAGGATGTCATCGAACTGGAAAACAGCAGCAACATACAGGGAGTGCCGCAGTGGTTCATCGAGCTGGGCCTCTTCCCTGAGGTATCCAACGAATCCATTCTGACCTCGGGCTGGTTGCAACTGGGCAAGCTGAAGATAGTGGGCCATCCGGGACAGGCCTACTACGAGCTCTGGAAGGGGATGAGCGAGCTGGCGACCTGGTTCCTGGTGGGCTTCCTGATCACCACCATTCTGCTGATGCGGGCACTCAACTACCTGCTCAAACCGCTCAAGCTCATCTGCGAGCAGGCGGTCGAGATAGAGCTGCACCACTTCGGACACACCATTCCCGAGCCCAAGAGCCGCGAGTTGAAACAGGTGGTGCAGGCCATCAACACCCTCTCGAGCAAGCTGGCGGTGCAGTTCAAGGAGCAGGCCGATGAAGCCGAGAATCTGCGCGCCCGGGTCTATGTGGATGCTGTCTCCGGGCTTGGTAACCGCTCCTACTTCGTGGGACAGGTCAATGCCTGGATCGCCGAAGCGGGACAGGGGGGCGTCATGCTGGTGGCCGTCGACATGCTGGACGATCTCTATCGTGAGGAAGGCTATGCGGCGCGGGACAACATGGTCAAGTCTATCGCCCAGGTGCTCAGGGAGCTGCTGGACGGCTGGGATGGTGCGGCGCTGGCCCGGATCTCGGCCACCGAATACGCCCTGCTCTGTCCTACCGATGATCTGTCACAGCTCAAGGATCTGGCGGAGCTTATCAATAGTCGTATCGCCGATCTGGTGGTCAATCCCATGGGTGAGAGCGGTGCGCTCTCCGTGGTCGGGATCGCCGGCCGTGATGGCGATGATGACCTCTCCGCCCTGCTGACCAAGGCGGACAATGCGCTGGGCAAGGCGCGCAACGAGCGACGGGGTGCCGTCGTCATGGAAGGGGGCTCGGATCAGGGGTTGATGGGGCGCCTGGCCTGGCGTGATCTGGTACAGGATGCAATGGCCCGAAACTTGTGGCGCTTCAAGGCGCAGCCTGCCTGTCGCTTCGATGATGGTACGCGCCTGCATGCCGAGCTGTTCGCTTCCATCTCGCGGGATGGGACCGACTATTTCGCAGGCCAGTTCTTGCCCGCCATCGAGCAGTTCCAGATGGGGGCCGAGTTTGACAAGGCCGTTCTGGAAGCCTGCGTGCCCCTGTTCAAGCAACAATCCGAGCTGGTGTTGGCGGTCAACATCACCGCAGGGTCGCTCTGTTCGGATGAGTTCCTGACCTGGCTGAGCGGCTATCTGGCTGTGAATGGCGAGTTGAAGGAGAGACTGTTGTTCGAGATCCCTGAGGCCGCCATCATGAAACACAAGCAGCATGTGACCAACCTGGTCGAGGTGCTGCGAGAGCAGGGCTTCCTGTGGGGGGTCGATCACTATGGTCGCCACTTCCAGTCCCTCGGATATCTGGAGGAACTGGCCCCTGCCTACGTCAAGGTGGATCACGGCTATACCAGCCAGGTCATGGAGCCGGGAGCCGATACCTCCTTCCTGGCAGCGGTCTGCCGGGCCGCCCACAATGCGGGTGTCACGACCATCGCCACTCGAGTGGAGGATCAGCAGCAGGTCGAGGTGCTGGCCAGTCTGCATATAGACGGTTATCAAGGCTTCGTTCATCCGGCATTCCCACTGCCGTGAATCACGCAATCATATTGAAAAGGGCCCCAATGAGGGCCCTTTTTTATATCCATTTAGAATATATGAAGGTGCTTTGCTGCGATGAACATGCAGAAGGGCTGAAAGGCGAGTTGTTAGTGTATTGATTTGTCTGTGTAAAAAACATTCATTCGATTCGCTGCATCGGATGAAGCCAAACAGATTCAATGTTGTACATTTTTGCAACTGAAGCTCGATGGGCGCGCATCTAGAGTGTAGGCATCAAGATCTGTCACCCTGGAGCAATGGATATGCGCACCCAAATCATCGACAAAACCGTCGTCGTCTCTTCCGTGGAAGGCAATGTTCAGATCCTGCTTGCCGATGGCAGCAGCCGTCCTCTCCAGCCTGGCGAGATATTGCAACCAGGCGCCAAGCTCAATATTGCCGACGATGCGAAATTGATGTTGGCACCCTACGATGACAACCCCGGGCAGGCCGCAGCCGCCCCCGCCGAGACAGATACACCGGCCGAAGGGCAACCCTCATCATCGGCCGAGAACAGCAACCTTCCTCCAGAAATTGCGGCCTTGCAAGAATCCATCCTGCAAGGGGTCGACCCGACCAAGGACTTTGAAGCCGCCGCAGCCGGCGGGGCGCCTGCCGCAGGTGGGGGTGGCGGCATCGGCGGGGTCGCGGGGGCCAGTGGCAACGGCGGCTTTGTCGTCATCGATCGTGTCGGTGATGCGACCATAGCCGAGGCCGGATTTGATACCAGCTATGATGCCTTGCTCGATCAGAATGTGCTGCAGGAAGACGATCTTCTGCCAGAGAATGAGCTCGATGATCTGGATGAATCTGAAGTCACCCAGGAAGACCAAGCCATCAGTGGCAACCTGCTGCTCAACAGCAGCAACTCCGACGGCCCTTTCGACGCATCCATTGTCTCCTATAGCTGGGGCAGCAACATCGGCATTCTAGCCGGTGTCGAGAGCTCATTGGATGGGATAGGCACCCTCATCATCAATGCCGACGGCTCCTACACCTTCACTCCGGCACTCAATTACACAGGCCCTGTGCCGCCAGCCAACTACATAGTGACCGATGGCGACGACACCAATAACTCCACTCTGACCATCACCATTACCCCTACGGATGAGACAGTCTCCTTGGGCGGGCTGCAGGTCGAAGGGGGCGAGCTTGTTCTGAATGAAGCGGCACTGGCCGATGGCAGCAGCCCGGATGCTGCTGGCCTGACCAAGAGCGGCGCCTTCACCTTCAATGCGGCAGATGGCATCCAGAGCCTGACTCTGGGTGGCGTGGTACTCATCAGTAACGGTCAGGTCATCAGCAGTTTCCCGCAGGCGATCCCGAGCCCTCTGGGCAATCAGCTGTTGGTGACAGGCATCAGCTACAACCCGGTGACAGGCGCCGGCACTGTGACTTACAGCTATACCCTGAGCGATAACGAGGCTCACACCCAGCCTGCCAATGACACTGCCCTGACCGACAGTTTCAATGTTGTGCTGACGGACAGCGACGGTGACAGCACCAGTGCCAGTCTGGATGTGGTGATACTGGATGACGTACCCAGCGTGCGCCTGCTCCCTGGGGCCGGTGAGCTGGGTGTGGTCAGCGTGGACGAGAGCTTGCCTGCCTTGGATGGTGCAGACAGCGATGGCATAGGTAGTGCGACCCTGGCGGCAGCCGTGGTGCAAGCCCAGTTCAGCCATGCGTTCGGTGCGGATGGTGCGGGCAACATCGGCTACAACCTGGCCCTCAATGGCAGCAATGTGGCGAGCGGCCTCTATGCGGTTGATCCGCAGGCCGCCAATGGCCAGGGTACTCAGATCCTGCTCAATCAAGTGGGCAATGTCATCACCGGCAGCGCCAACGGGGTGAGCTACTTCACCCTCACCATAGATCCGGCCACTGGCGCCGTGACCCTGAACCTGCTGGACAATGTCTGGCACGGCAATACCGGCAATCACGATGACAGCGTCAGCCTGACCCTGAACAGCGGTGTGCTGACCCTGGTGCAGACCGTCACCGATGCCGATGGCGACAACGCCAAGGCCAGCATCGATCTGGGCGTCAACGGGACGTTCCGCTTCGAGGACGATGGCCCGACCGCAGGACTGGCCGGTGAGGCCCCGAGTCTTGGGTCGGTGAAGGTGGACGAGAGTCTGCCAGCGCTGGGCGGTGTGGGCGGTGACGGTATCGTCACCGCGACCCTGGCGGCAGCCGTGGTGCAAGCCCAGTTCAGCCATGCGTTCGGTGCGGATGGTGCGGGCAACATCGGCTACAACCTGGCCCTCAATGGCAGCAATGTGGCGAGCGGCCTCTATGCGGTTGATCCGCAGGCCGCCAATGGCCAGGGTACTCAGATCCTGCTCAATCAAGTGGGCAATGTCATCACCGGCAGCGCCAACGGGGTGAGCTACTTCACCCTCACCATAGATCCGGCCACTGGCGCCGTGACCCTGAACCTGCTGGACAATGTCTGGCACGGCAATACCGGCAATCACGATGACAGCGTCAGCCTGACCCTGAACAGCGGTGTGCTGACCCTGGTGCAGACCGTCACCGATGCCGATGGCGACAACGCCAAGGCCAGCATCGATCTGGGCGTCAACGGGACGTTCCGCTTCGAGGACGATGGCCCGACCGCAGGACTGGCCGGTGAGGCCCCGAGTCTTGGGTCGGTGAAGGTGGACGAGAGTCTGCCAGCGCTGGGCGGTGTGGGCGGTGACGGTATCGTCACCGCGACCCTGGCGGCAGCCGTGGTGCAAGCCCAGTTCAGCCACGCCTTCGGTGCGGACGGGGCCGGCAACATCGGCTACAACCTGGCCCTCACTGACAGCAATGTGGCGAGCGGTCTCTATGCGATTGATCCGCTGGCCGCCAATGGCCAGGGCACTCAGATAGTGCTCAACCAAGTGGGCAATGTCATCACCGGCAGCGCCAACGGGGTGAGCTACTTCACCCTCACCATAGATCCGACCACGGGCGCCGTGACCCTGAACCTGCTGGACAATGTCTGGCACGGTGATACCGGCAATCACGATGACAGCGTCAGCCTGACCCTGAACAGCGGTGTGCTGACCCTGGTGCAGACCGTCACCGATGCCGATGGCGACAACGCCAAGGCCAGCATCGATCTGGGCGTCAACGGGACGTTCCGTTTCGAGGACGATGGCCCGACCGCAGGACTGGCCGGTGAGGCCCCGAGTCTGGGGTCGGTGAAGGTGGATGAGAGTCTGCCAGCGCTGGGCGGCGTGGGCGGTGACGGTATCGTCAGCGCGACCCTGGCCGCCGCTACGGTGCAAGCCCAGTTCAGCCACGCCTTCGGTGCGGACGGGGCGGGCAACATAGGCTACAACCTGGCCCTCACTGGCAGCAATGTGGCGAGCGGTCTCTATGCGGTTGATCCGCTGGCCGCCAATGGCCAGGGCACTCAGATAGTGCTCAATCAAGTGGGCAATGTCATCACCGGCAGCGCCAACGGGGTGAGCTACTTCACCCTCACCATAGATCCGGCCACTGGCGCCGTGACCCTGAACCTGCTGGACAATGTCTGGCACGGCAATACCGGCAGTCACGATGACAGTGTCAGCCTGACCCTGAACAGCGGTGTGCTGACCCTGGTGCAGACCGTCACCGATGCCGATGGCGACAACGCCAAGGCCAGCATCGATCTGGGCGTCAACGGGACGTTCCGTTTCGAGGACGATGGTCCGACGGCCGGACTGGCAACTCAGGCCCCGAGTCTGGGGTCGGTGAAGGTGGATGAGAGTCTGCCAGCGCTGGGCGGCGTGGGCGGTGACGGTATCGTCAGCGCGACCCTGGCCGCCGCTACGGTGCAAGCCCAGTTCAGCCACGCCTTCGGTGCGGACGGGGCGGGCAACATAGGCTACAACCTGGCCCTCACTGGCAGCAATGTGGCGAGCGGTCTCTATGCGGTTGATCCGCTGGCCGCCAATGGCCAGGGCACTCAGATAGTGCTCAATCAAGTGGGCAATGTCATCACCGGCAGCGCCAACGGGGTGAGCTACTTCACCCTCACCATAGATCCGGCCACTGGCGCCGTGACCCTGAACCTGCTGGACAATGTCTGGCACGGCAATACCGGCAGCCATGATGACAGCGTCAGCCTGACCCTGAACAGCGGTGTGCTGACCCTGGTGCAGACAGTGACCGATGCCGATGGCGACAACGCCAAGGCCAGCATCGATCTGGGGACCGGCGGCGTGTTCCGCTTCGAGGACGATGGTCCGACGGCCGGACTGGCAACTCAGGCCCCGAGTCTGGGGTCGGTGAAGGTGGATGAGAGTCTGCCGGCGCTGGGCGGCGTGGGCGGTGACGGTATCGTCAGCGCGACCCTGGCCGCCGCTACGGTGCAAGCCCAGTTCAGCCACGCCTTCGGTGCGGACGGGGCGGGCAACATAGGCTACAACCTGGCCCTCACTGGCAGCAATGTGGCGAGCGGTCTCTATGCGGTTGATCCGCTGGCCGCCAATGGCCAGGGCACTCAGATAGTGCTCAATCAAGTGGGCAATGTCATCACCGGCAGCGCCAACGGGGTGAGCTACTTCACCCTCACCATAGATCCGGCCACTGGCGCCGTGACCCTGAACCTGCTGGACAATGTCTGGCACGGCAATACCGGCAGTCACGATGACAGTGTCAGCCTGACCCTGAACAGCGGTGTGCTGACCCTGGTGCAGACAGTGACCGACGCCGATGGCGACAACGCCAAGGCCAGCATCGATCTGGGGACCGGCGGCGTGTTCCGCTTCGAGGACGATGGTCCGACGGCCGGACTGGCAACTCAGGCCCCGAGTCTGGGGTCGGTGAAGGTGGATGAGAGTCTGCCGGCGCTGGGCGGCGTGGGCGGTGACGGTATCGTCAGCGCGACCCTGGCCGCCGCTACGGTGCAAGCCCAGTTCAGCCACGCCTTCGGTGCGGACGGGGCGGGCAACATAGGCTACAACCTGGCCCTCACTGGCAGCAATGTGGCGAGCGGTCTCTATGCGGTTGATCCGCTGGCCGCCAATGGCCAGGGCACTCAGATAGTGCTCAATCAAGTGGGCAATGTCATCACCGGCAGCGCCAACGGGGTGAGCTACTTCACCCTCACCATAGATCCGGCCACTGGCGCCGTGACCCTGAACCTGCTGGACAATGTCTGGCACGGCAATACCGGCAGCCATGATGACAGCGTCAGCCTGACCCTGAACAGCGGTGTGCTGACCCTGGTGCAGACAGTGACCGATGCCGATGGCGACAACGCCAAGGCCAGCATCGATCTGGGGACCGGCGGCGTGTTCCGCTTCGAGGACGATGGTCCGACGGCCGGACTGGCAACTCAGGCCCCGAGTCTGGGGTCGGTGAAGGTGGATGAGAGTCTGCCGGCGCTGGGCGGCGTGGGCGGTGACGGTATCGTCAGCGCGACCCTGGCCGCCGCTACGGTGCAAGCCCAGTTCAGCCACGCCTTCGGTGCGGACGGGGCGGGCAACATAGGCTACAACCTGGCCCTCACTGGCAGCAATGTGGCGAGCGGTCTCTATGCGGTTGATCCGCTGGCCGCCAATGGCCAGGGCACTCAGATAGTGCTCAATCAAGTGGGCAATGTCATCACCGGCAGCGCCAACGGGGTGAGCTACTTCACCCTCACCATAGATCCGGCCACTGGCGCCGTGACCCTGAACCTGCTGGACAATGTCTGGCACGGCAATACCGGCAGCCATGATGACAGCGTCAGCCTGACCCTGAACAGCGGTGTGCTGACCCTGGTGCAGACAGTGACCGATGCCGATGGCGACAACGCCAAGGCCAGCATCGATCTGGGGACCGGCGGCGTGTTCCGCTTCGAGGACGATGGTCCGACGGCCGGACTGGCAACTCAGGCCCCGAGTCTGGGGTCGGTGAAGGTGGATGAGAGTCTGCCGGCGCTGGGCGGCGTGGGCGGTGACGGTATCGTCAGCGCGACCCTGGCCGCCGCTACGGTGCAAGCCCAGTTCAGCCACGCCTTCGGTGCGGACGGGGCGGGCAACATAGGCTACAACCTGGCCCTCACTGGCAGCAATGTGGCGAGCGGTCTCTATGCGGTTGATCCGCTGGCCGCCAATGGCCAGGGCACTCAGATAGTGCTCAATCAAGTGGGCAATGTCATCACCGGCAGCGCCAACGGGGTGAGCTACTTCACCCTCACCATAGATCCGGCCACTGGCGCCGTGACCCTGAACCTGCTGGACAATGTCTGGCACGGCAATACCGGCAGTCACGATGACAGTGTCAGCCTGACCCTGAACAGCGGTGTGCTGACCCTGGTGCAGACAGTGACCGACGCCGATGGCGACAACGCCAAGGCCAGCATCGATCTGGGGACTGGTGGTGTGTTCCGCTTCGAGGACGATGGTCCGACTGCAGGGCTGGCAACTCAGGCCCCGAGTCTGGGGTCGGTGAAGGTGGATGAGAGTCTGCCGGCGCTGGGCGGCGTGGGCGGTGACGGTATCGTCAGCGCGACTCTGGCAGCTGCTACGGTGCAAGCCCAGTTTAGCCATGCCTTCGGTGCGGACGGGGCCGGCAACATCGGCTATAACCTGGCCCTCAATGGCAGCAATGTGGCGAGCGGCCTCTATGCGGTTGATCCGCTGGCCGCCAATGGCCAGGGCACTCAGATAGTGCTCAACCAAGTGGGCAATGTCATCACCGGCAGCGCCAACGGGGTGAGCTACTTCACCCTCACCATAGATCCGGCCACCGGCGCCGTGACCCTGAACCTGCTGGACAATGTCTGGCACGGCAATACCGGCAGTCACGATGACAGCGTCAGCCTGACCCTGAACAGCGGTGTGCTGACCCTGGTGCAGACAGTGACCGATGCCGATGGCGACAACGCCAAGGCCAGCATCGATCTGGGGACCGGCGGCGTGTTCCGCTTCGAGGACGATGGCCCCGTGCAGTCTGGTAATGGGCAAGGCCCCACTGTGCATGGCTCGGTACAGGAGGATGCCCTGACACTGGCTGGCGGTGCTCCCCATGAGGGCAACCATGAAGGGCCCGGGCAGACCACCACGGTCAGTGATACTTCGGGCTCTCTGAATACCTTGGTGGAATTCGGGGCCGATGGTCCTGGCGTATTCAGTCTGTCGAATAACGTCAGTTCACTGGTCTCACAAGGGCTGAGCAGCGGTGGCGTGGCGCTGAGTTATAGCGTGGCGGGCAATGTGTTGACAGCAACTGCAGGCGGGACAGTGATCTTCACCTTGACGGTGGCTGCTGACGGTGATTACTCCTTCACCCTGAAGGGACCGCTGGATCATCCTGTCAAGGAAGGGTTGCCGAATGGCGATAATGAGTTGCTGCCGGTACCTATCGACTTCTCGGGTGTCCTGGTTGCTACCGATGGGGATGGTGATCGGGTCCAGGGCTTCACGAAAGGGTCATTCGTCATCGATGTGCAGGATGATATTCCTGTGGCCCAAGATGACTACGCTACCGTGCTTGCCGGTCAGTCTCAGAACATCAATATGGTATTCGTGCTCGACTTCAGCGGCAGTATCGACAATAGCGAGCTGAACATCATGCTGGATGCAGTACGTACTGCAGGACAGGCGCTGTTCAATACCTCTGGTGGCCAAGTCAAGATCCAGATAGTGGCATTTTCCGGCGATTCCATCGCGTATTTGCCAACCGATAATGTCACCGCGTTCACTAATCTGGTTAATTCGTTGAACCCGCAGGAGCCCGGCGGTATACGTCCATTCAATGGCAGCACCGACTTCACCGATGCCATTGAGCAGACCATGATCTCTTACACGCCGATCCCGGGTTGGAGTAACCAGGTTGTCTTCATCAGCGATGGTGACCCCAATGAACAAACCGGCCCAGGTGGTGCTTCACTCACCAACACGGTGGCAACCAACTGGAACAATTTCGTCGATACCAACCTGGTCAATGTCACCACCATAGGCATTGGCAATGGGATCAATGATGTCCGCCTGCAAGAAGTCGACTTGGATGCCGGCCCGAACAACATGCCGCTGCGGGTTAATAACTTCAGTGACCTGGTCAACACCCTGCTCAATCAGGTGATAGGCGGCCTGGTGCAAGGCAATGTGCTCAGCGGCTCAAACAATGTCGTGGGTGGTGGGGACGATGATGCCTATGGCGCTGATGGTCCAGGTTATATCCAGTCCATCAAGATTGGCGCGACCACCTACAGCTGGGACGGGGTGCTCGATGGCGATCAGCAGCTGACGGCCGTCACTACTCCCGCGGGTGGCAAGCTGAGCTTCAACTTCTCCACTGGGGCATGGAGTTATCAGGCTCCCGCCAATGTGAATGGTGATCTCACCGAAGACTTCCAATACATCCTGATCGATAAGGACGGCGATCCGGCCACGGCCACCCTGCATCTGTATGTCGAAGATGTGGGCTCGGTGGAGGCTTATGTCGATGAGGATGAGTTGCCAAGCGGGATCACCGATAGTGACAGCGTCACCAATAGCGTCAGTGGCACCGTTGCCCCCTTGATTGTCGGCCCGGACAATTCCGCGACCATCAGCCTCAACACTAATACCAGTGGTGTAACCCCGGCCAGTTCGGGTGGCGTGGCGCTGGTCTATACGGTAGTGGGTGATACCCTGACTGCCACGGCCAATGGGGCGACTGTGTTCACACTTCAGGTCGGTTCAAATGGCAGCTATCAGTTCAACCTGGTCAAGTCGCTGGATCATCCGCTGGGTAATGGCGATGACAACGAACTGCTGACCCTGGATTTCACCAGCATCCTGAAGGCCACAGGCGGCAGTGGCACCCTGGCCGGCAGCTTCCTGATCCATGTCGAAGACGATGTGCCCAAGGCCACTAATGAGCTGGGTGGTTCTGTCACTGAAGACGTGGCGGGCAGCCTGAACGGCAACGTGCTGAGCAACGACACCGTGGGGGCAGACACCCCGGCGGCCTTCGTGGGCTGGAGCGCTACCGGGCACAACAACAGTGCGGCAGTCACCGCGCTGACGACCTACGGTACCTTCGTGCAAAACGGCGATGGCAGCTGGACTTATGCGCTGGACAACAGCCGTCCGGCGACCCAGGCGCTGACGTCGGCCTTCGACCAGAGCTATGACGTCTGGTACACCATGAAGGACGCGGACGGTGACGAGAGCATCGCCAAGCTGACCATTAATATCAAGGGGTCGAACGACACCTCTAGCGTGGTGACGGCGGTAGCGAGCGGTCCTGACCACCTGGTATACGAATCGGGTCTCAATCCGAACGGGTCGAATGCGGGGGCCACGACTGAAACGGTGACGGGTAGCTTCACGGTATCGGCCTCGGACGGCATCTTGAACGTGGTGATAGGAGGCACCACGTACACCCTGGCGCAACTGCAGGGCTTCAATGGCACGCAGAGTGTGAACACTGGGGAGGGAATACTGACCCTGCTGAGCTACAGCGGGACAGCCAGCGGCGGGACGGTGAACTACCGCTACACCTTGAGCGCGACCATCGACAACGACAGCAAGGCAGGCGCCACGCTGACGGAATTTGATGACAGCGTGACCATTGCGGTGAACGGGGTAGGTGGCACCAGTGCCAGCGACCAGCTGATAGTGCGTATCGTGGATGACACTCCGACGGCGAAGGATGAGAACGGCGGTAGCGTCACCGAAGACGTGGCGGGCAGCCTGAACGGCAACGTGCTGAGCAACGACACCGTGGGGGCAGACACCCCGGCGGCCTTCGTGGGCTGGAGCGCTACCGGGCACAACAACAGTGCGGCAGTCACCGCGCTGACGACCTACGGTACCTTCGTGCAAAACGGCGATGGCAGCTGGACTTATGCGCTGGACAACAGCCGTCCGGCGACCCAGGCGCTGACGTCGGCCTTCGACCAGAGCTATGACGTCTGGTACACCATGAAGGACGCGGACGGTGACGAGAGCATCGCCAAGCTGACCATTAATATCAAGGGGTCGAACGACACCTCTAGCGTGGTGACGGCGGTAGCGAGCGGTCCTGACCACCTGGTATACGAATCGGGTCTCAATCCGAACGGGTCGAATGCGGGGGCCACGACTGAAACGGTGACGGGTAGCTTCACGGTATCGGCCTCGGACGGCATCTTGAACGTGGTGATAGGAGGCACCACGTACACCCTGGCGCAACTGCAGGGCTTCAATGGCACGCAGAGTGTGAACACTGGGGAGGGAATACTGACCCTGCTGAGCTACAGCGGGACAGCCAGCGGCGGGACGGTGAACTACCGCTACACCTTGAGCGCGACCATCGACAACGACAGCAAGGCAGGCGCCACGCTGACGGAATTTGATGACAGCGTGACCATTGCGGTGAACGGGGTAGGTGGCACCAGTGCCAGCGACCAGCTGATAGTGCGTATCGTGGATGACACTCCGACGGCGAAGGATGAGAACGGCGGTAGCGTCACCGAAGACGTGGCGGGCAGCCTGAACGGCAACGTGTTGAGCAACGACACCGTGGGGGCAGACACCCCGGCGGCCTTCGTGGGCTGGAGCGCTACCGGGCACAACAACAGTGCGGCAGTCACCGCGCTGACGACCTACGGTACCTTCGTGCAAAACGGCGATGGCAGCTGGACTTATGCGCTGGACAACAGCCGTCCGGCGACCCAGGCGCTGACGTCGGCCTTCGACCAGAGCTATGACGTCTGGTACACCATGAAGGACGCGGACGGTGACGAGAGCATCGCCAAGCTGACCATTAATATCAAGGGGTCGAACGACACCTCTAGCGTGGTGACGGCGGTAGCGAGCGGTCCTGACCACCTGGTATACGAATCGGGTCTCAATCCGAACGGGTCGAATGCGGGGGCCACGACTGAAACGGTGACGGGTAGCTTCACGGTATCGGCCTCGGACGGCATCTTGAACGTGGTGATAGGAGGCACCACGTACACCCTGGCGCAACTGCAGGGCTTCAATGGCACGCAGAGTGTGAACACTGGGGAGGGAATACTGACCCTGCTGAGCTACAGCGGGACAGCCAGCGGCGGGACGGTGAACTACCGCTACACCTTGAGCGCGACCATCGACAACGACAGCAAGGCAGGCGCCACGCTGACGGAATTTGATGACAGCGTGACCATTGCGGTGAACGGGGTAGGTGGCACCAGTGCCAGCGACCAGCTGATAGTGCGTATCGTGGATGACACTCCGACGGCGAAGGATGAGAACGGCGGTAGCGTCACCGAAGACGTGGCGGGCAGCCTGAACGGCAACGTGTTGAGCAACGACACCGTGGGGGCAGACACCCCGGCGGCCTTCGTGGGCTGGAGCGCTACCGGGCACAACAACAGTGCGGCAGTCACCGCGCTGACGACCTACGGTACCTTCGTGCAAAACGGCGATGGCAGCTGGACTTATGCGCTGGACAACAGCCGTCCGGCGACCCAGGCGCTGACGTCGGCCTTCGACCAGAGCTATGACGTCTGGTACACCATGAAGGACGCGGACGGTGACGAGAGCATCGCCAAGCTGACCATTAATATCAAGGGGTCGAACGACACCTCTAGCGTGGTGACGGCGGTAGCGAGCGGTCCTGACCACCTGGTATACGAATCGGGTCTCAATCCGAACGGGTCGAATGCGGGGGCCACGACTGAAACGGTGACGGGTAGCTTCACGGTATCGGCCTCGGACGGCATCTTGAACGTGGTGATAGGAGGCACCACGTACACCCTGGCGCAACTGCAGGGCTTCAATGGCACGCAGAGTGTGAACACTGGGGAGGGAATACTGACCCTGCTGAGCTACAGCGGGACAGCCAGCGGCGGGACGGTGAACTACCGCTACACCTTGAGCGCGACCATCGACAACGACAGCAAGGCAGGCGCCACGCTGACGGAATTTGATGACAGCGTGACCATTGCGGTGAACGGGGTAGGTGGCACCAGTGCCAGCGACCAGCTGATAGTGCGTATCGTGGATGACACTCCGACGGCGAAGGATGAGAACGGCGGTAGCGTCACCGAAGACGTGGCGGGCAGCCTGAACGGCAACGTGTTGAGCAACGACACCGTGGGGGCAGACACCCCGGCGGCCTTCGTGGGCTGGAGCGCTACCGGGCACAACAACAGTGCGGCAGTCACCGCGCTGACGACCTACGGTACCTTCGTGCAAAACGGCGATGGCAGCTGGACTTATGCGCTGGACAACAGCCGTCCGGCGACCCAGGCGCTGACGTCGGCCTTCGACCAGAGCTATGACGTCTGGTACACCATGAAGGACGCGGACGGTGACGAGAGCATCGCCAAGCTGACCATTAATATCAAGGGGTCGAACGACACCTCTAGCGTGGTGACGGCGGTAGCGAGCGGTCCTGACCACCTGGTATACGAATCGGGTCTCAATCCGAACGGGTCGAATGCGGGGGCCACGACTGAAACGGTGACGGGTAGCTTCACGGTATCGGCCTCGGACGGCATCTTGAACGTGGTGATAGGAGGCACCACGTACACCCTGGCGCAACTGCAGGGCTTCAATGGCACGCAGAGTGTGAACACTGGGGAGGGAATACTGACCCTGCTGAGCTACAGCGGGACAGCCAGCGGCGGGACGGTGAACTACCGCTACACCTTGAGCGCGACCATCGACAACGACAGCAAGGCAGGCGCCACGCTGACGGAATTTGATGACAGCGTGACCATTGCGGTGAACGGGGTAGGTGGCACCAGTGCCAGCGACCAGCTGATAGTGCGTATCGTGGATGACACTCCGACGGCGAAGGATGAGAACGGCGGTAGCGTCACCGAAGACGTGGCGGGCAGCCTGAACGGCAACGTGTTGAGCAACGACACCGTGGGGGCAGACACCCCGGCGGCCTTCGTGGGCTGGAGCGCTACCGGGCACAACAACAGTGCGGCAGTCACCGCGCTGACGACCTACGGTACCTTCGTGCAAAACGGCGATGGCAGCTGGACTTATGCGCTGGACAACAGCCGTCCGGCGACCCAGGCGCTGACGTCGGCCTTCGACCAGAGCTATGACGTCTGGTACACCATGAAGGACGCGGACGGTGACGAGAGCATCGCCAAGCTGACCATTAATATCAAGGGGTCGAACGACACCTCTAGCGTGGTGACGGCGGTAGCGAGCGGTCCTGACCACCTGGTATACGAATCGGGTCTCAATCCGAACGGGTCGAATGCGGGGGCCACGACTGAAACGGTGACGGGTAGCTTCACGGTATCGGCCTCGGACGGCATCTTGAACGTGGTGATAGGAGGCACCACGTACACCCTGGCGCAACTGCAGGGCTTCAATGGCACGCAGAGTGTGAACACTGGGGAGGGAATACTGACCCTGCTGAGCTACAGCGGGACAGCCAGCGGCGGGACGGTGAACTACCGCTACACCTTGAGCGCGACCATCGACAACGACAGCAAGGCAGGCGCCACGCTGACGGAATTTGATGACAGCGTGACCATTGCGGTGAACGGGGTAGGTGGCACCAGTGCCAGCGACCAGCTGATAGTGCGTATCGTGGATGACACTCCGACGGCGAAGGATGAGAACGGCGGTAGCGTCACCGAAGACGTGGCGGGCAGCCTGAACGGCAACGTGTTGAGCAACGACACCGTGGGGGCAGACACCCCGGCGGCCTTCGTGGGCTGGAGCGCTACCGGGCACAACAACAGTGCGGCAGTCACCGCGCTGACGACCTACGGTACCTTCGTGCAAAACGGCGATGGCAGCTGGACTTATGCGCTGGACAACAGCCGTCCGGCGACCCAGGCGCTGACGTCGGCCTTCGACCAGAGCTATGACGTCTGGTACACCATGAAGGACGCGGACGGTGACGAGAGCATCGCCAAGCTGACCATTAATATCAAGGGGTCGAACGACACCTCTAGCGTGGTGACGGCGGTAGCGAGCGGTCCTGACCACCTGGTATACGAATCGGGTCTCAATCCGAACGGGTCGAATGCGGGGGCCACGACTGAAACGGTGACGGGTAGCTTCACGGTATCGGCCTCGGACGGCATCTTGAACGTGGTGATAGGAGGCACCACGTACACCCTGGCGCAACTGCAGGGCTTCAATGGCACGCAGAGTGTGAACACTGGGGAGGGAATACTGACCCTGCTGAGCTACAGCGGGACAGCCAGCGGCGGGACGGTGAACTACCGCTACACCTTGAGCGCGACCATCGACAACGACAGCAAGGCAGGCGCCACGCTGACGGAATTTGATGACAGCGTGACCATTGCGGTGAACGGGGTAGGTGGCACCAGTGCCAGCGACCAGCTGATAGTGCGTATCGTGGATGACACTCCGACGGCGAAGGATGAGAACGGCGGTAGCGTCACCGAAGACGTGGCGGGCAGCCTGAACGGCAACGTGCTGAGCAACGACACCGTGGGGGCAGACACCCCGGCGGCCTTCGTGGGCTGGAGCGCTACCGGGCACAACAACAGTGCGGCAGTCACCGCGCTGACGACCTACGGTACCTTCGTGCAAAACGGCGATGGCAGCTGGACTTATGCGCTGGACAACAGCCGTCCGGCGACCCAGGCGCTGACGTCGGCCTTCGACCAGAGCTATGACGTCTGGTACACCATGAAGGACGCGGACGGTGACGAGAGCATCGCCAAGCTGACCATTAATATCAAGGGGTCGAACGACACCTCTAGCGTGGTGACGGCGGTAGCGAGCGGTCCTGACCACCTGGTATACGAATCGGGTCTCAATCCGAACGGGTCGAATGCGGGGGCCACGACTGAAACGGTGACGGGTAGCTTCACGGTATCGGCCTCGGACGGCATCTTGAACGTGGTGATAGGAGGCACCACGTACACCCTGGCGCAACTGCAGGGCTTCAATGGCACGCAGAGTGTGAACACTGGGGAGGGAATACTGACCCTGCTGAGCTACAGCGGGACAGCCAGCGGCGGGACGGTGAACTACCGCTACACCTTGAGCGCGACCATCGACAACGACAGCAAGGCAGGCGCCACGCTGACGGAGTTTGACGACAGCGTGACCATCACGGTGAACGGGGTGAGTGGCACCAGTGGCAGCGACCAGCTCATCGTGCGTATCGTGGATGACGTGCCGGTTCAACCGGTAGAGCTGAATACCCGGGTAGAAGAGTTTTCTAACCCTGGTACCAATCTGATGATCATATTGGATACCTCGGGCAGTATGGACTTCGATGCAGAGGCACCTGGATTTGCTACCCGGATGGCCGTTGCCAGGGCCTCCATCCTGCAGTTGATCAACGATTATGATGACTTGGGCAATGTGATGGTGCGTCTGGTGGGGTTTGCCAGTACGGCGACCACCAACTTCCTCGGCTCGGGGGATATCTGGTTGACGGCAGCTCAGGCACTGGATGTGATCGATGACATTACCGATACCTTGGGTAACGGCGGCACTGATTATGACGATGCTTTGATCAAGGCGATGGCGGCATATGATTCGGCAGGGAAGATCATTGGCGGACAGAGCGTGCTCTATTTCCTCTCCGATGGTGAGCCTACCGAAAGCACCAGCTGGCCCGGTGTGGTCGGGACGGGAAACAACGGTATCAATGCGGCTGAACAGACTGCTTGGCAGAATTTCCTGACCAACAATGATGTCCAGGCCTATGCATTGGGGATGGGGGGCGGGGCGACGGCGCCAGCATTGGAGCCTATTTCCTACAACGGCGCTACGGGAACAGATCAGCCTGCCATCATAGTGACGGACCTGAGTCAGTTGGCCAGCACCCTCTCGGGGACTGTGCAAGTGCCGACTACGGGCAACCTGCTGATCGATGCTGGGGTGGCCTTTGGTGCGGACGGTCCTGCCGCCTTGCCCATTACCAGTATTTCCCACGATGCCGATGGTAACCCGGCGACACCGGATGTTATCTACACCACGGCTTATTCCGGCTATAACGCTACTACCCATGTGCTGACTATTCCGACTCATGGGGGGGGCACTCTCTCGGTCAATTTGTTAACCGGGGCTTACAGTTACAGCCTGTCGCTGGATGTGGCCAATGACTACACCGAAACCTTCCGTTACACCATCAGCGATGCCGATGGGGATGTGAAGACAGGGGTGTTGAATATGATCACCACGGATTCCAGTGAGGTCACCGTCTATGACAACAGCAATGAGGCGCTGGTGTATCAGATCATGGTGCCAGGGGCGGTGACTACAACAACCCTTGCTGACTTCGGTGATGTCACCAACTCGAACAACAGCGGGGCTGGGTATAATCCCTGGATATATGACACTGACAGCACCGGCACCAGTGTGATCGATTTGGGGTCAAGCACTATCGCTACGGCGGTTGCAGGTAATGGAGACAAGTGGGTCGTCAGTACCTTAAACAGCTCAACGTTAGATGGCAGCGTAAACGGTGGTGTATTGCTACTGGTCGACTCGAATGATGATGGCGCAGGGGCAGCGCAGCTTTTGACCCCGGAGTTTGTCACGAGTTCGACACTGGCGACAACGCTAAGCTTCCAGTACGACAGAGACAATGTGAATAATAGCGATACAGTGACTTGGAACCTCTACAAGTTTGATGGTGCTAACTGGATCCAGCTTTCCGGTGCAGGTTTGAGTGGCAATCTGTCTAGCAACCCCGCTTCAATGACAACGGTCACAACAGCAACACTGGATGCAAACACTCGTTATCGGGTCTATTTCTCGGTCAATGATGGTTCTGGAAACAGTGACTCAACCTTGCAACTGGACAATATCAGACTCAACATCACAGCCGCCGCCACCGCCGCCATTGCCATCATGGCTGCTCAGGGCAATGTGCTGACCGACCCCAATCACAACCCGTACAGCAGCGATCCCTGGGGGGCGGTAGATGCTCTGGGCAGCGAGAACGCTGTGCTCAAGATCTGGAATGGCAGCAGTTATACCTCTGTTACCACCAGTCAGACGGTTGCCGGGCTCTATGGTTCCCTCGAGATTCACAGTGATGGTGCCTATACCTACACTCCGCTCTCGAACCTGAGTAATGTCGGCCAATCTGATGTCTTCACCTATCAGGTCATGCAAAACGATGGTGATCAGGACACCGCCCAGCTGACCATCAACATTGGAGCCACAGCTGCCGCTGTGCCGACTCCGATAGAAGGCACCGGTGCTGATAACAACCTTAACGGAACGGCAGGCGATGATGTGCTGTTGGGTTATGGCGGTAATGACACCATTCATGGCAATGGGGGTCATGACCACATAGAAGGGGGCGCTGGGAACGATACCCTGTATGGCGATGCAGGCAATGATGCCCTGTTGGGAGGGGTGGGTACCGATATCTTGGATGGCGGCATCGGCAACGATACGCTGATCGGTGGCCTGGGTCCAGATACCCTGACCGGTGGCGCCGGGCACGATACCTTCAAGTGGCTGGCTGGCGAGGCCGATGGCAGCATCGACAAGATAGCCGACTTCACTCTGGGGTTGAGTGGCAGCAATGCCAACAGCGATGTGCTGGACTTGTCCCAGTTGCTGGTCGATGTGCCTGCCAGCGCCAACAACAGTGTCTTGGCCGGTACGCTCAACAGTTATCTGACCTTTGATACGGCAAATAACACGCTGACCATAGACACCAATGGTGGTACTGCTGGCGGGGATCAGTTGACTGTGCTCTTCCAGAATGCACCTAGCTTCTCATCTGGTTCCAACCAGGACATCATCAAGCAACTGCTCGATGATGGTAACCTCAAGGTGGATCCACATCCGTAGACAGCATGTACAGAGGGCGGGCTTGCCTGCCCTCTGTTGCTGACACGGGAAGGACGTTAAGATAGGCAACATTGACGTAGTGAGGAAGATATGGGGCCATTCAACTGGGTCGACATCGATGGCATTCGCTATAGCTGGGACGGGCAGGACAACATCGTCTGCTCCGGCCGCTTTGGCTATCAGGCCGCGATGACGGGTGACAAGCTCAATGGTCTGGAGCTGGAGAGTGAGGATGGCGATGTGGCGGGGCTGCTCAATGTGGACTTTGCCGCCTCCAACATCAGCTTCACGCCGGCAGAGGATGCTCCCTTGCCTCACATGGTGGTGCTGGTTGGCCATGAGTGGGGGCAGCAGGAATATTCACTGCAGAGTTTGAGCGACAACTCCTTGCAGGGGCTGCTCAGCCATGGTGAAGAGCTTGACTGGAGTAGTCTGGCGGTGGTGACGGCTTCCGAGCCGAGCATGCCATCCCAGGGTCACGTTCTGTCGTGGGATTCATTCCATTTCGAGGATGAGTCTCTGCTCGGGGCCGAAGTTCCGTCGTCCGTGATCGCGAGCCATGGCAATCCCCTTGGAGGAGAGATCAGCATCAATATCGACATGACCAATCAGGTGCTGGAGCAGATCCCTCCATTGCACGATATATGAATCCCAATCGACGACGTGCATAATGACCTCCATCTAATCGATGGAGGTTTTTTCTATGTGGCGTCCCCTTCTTACCCTGTCTGCGCTCGTTGTCAGTGCCCCGCTGCTTGCCATCGAGGTGCCCCAGGCTCCCCATCTGGTGGTCAGCGGTTACGCTGAGCAGAAGGCAGAGCCCGACATGCTGACGCTCAACGTCGCCGTGACCGCCCTGGAGAAACAGGGCATCAAGGCCAAGCAGCAGGTGGATACCAAGGTTGCCGCCTTCTTTGGTCAACTGGAGAGCCTCGGCATCAAGCGCAGCGATGTGGAGGCCGGCAATCTGGTGATCTCCCCCGAGTACCAGTATCCGCAGAACAAGCAGCCCGAGATGGTCGGTTACCGTGCCCAGCGCCAGCTGGCGGTCAAACTCTACCAGCTCGACAAGCTGAGCCAGCTGATGGACACCGCCCTCAAGGCGGGTCTGGAATCCGTTTCCCAGATTGAGTACGGCCTCAAGTCGCCACAGGTCATCAAGGAGCAGGCGCGTCTTGGTGCTGTGGCAGATGCCACCAGCAAGGCGGAATCCCTGGCCAAGGCCTTTGGCATGAAGCTTGGCAAGGTGTACAGCGTCGAGTATCGCAACAGCTCCCCCATGCCGGTCTATAGCCGAGCCATGAAGGCTGCAGCGGCCCCTGCCGCCGACATGGCGGAGAACAGCTACCAACAGCAGCAGATCAGCATCACGGACAACGTGGAAGCCGTATTCCTGCTGGAATGATGGACCCTTCAACCGGCCCTGATCTCTCCAAACCCGAGGCTTCTGCCTCGGGTTTGTCGTTATGGAGGCCCTGATCATGGAAGCTGAATGGCAACGCCCAGAGGACGCTCTTATCTGGGCAGGCCCGGGGCAGGGGAGTGATGGACGACTTCGCCCATGCCAGGGGATCTGACGCATAAAAAAATGCCGGTCACTGACCGGCATTTTTGCAAGAGGAGCAGGGAGGCTTAGCCCAGATTGGTGGCGACCCGTTCCTGGCGCTTCTGCTTGAACAGATAGCCCAGACCCAGCACCAGTACCCAGGCCGGGATCAGCTCGACCGAGATGCGGGTGCCGTCGTTCATGTACATGATCACCAGGATGGCGGCCATGAAGGCGAGGCAGAGGTAGTTGCCAAAGGGGCTCCAGAGCGCCTTGAACTTGGTCGTCACCCCTTCGGCAGCCTTGACCTTGCGGAACTTGAGGTGCGCGAGGCTGATCATGGCCCAGTTGATGACCAGGGCGGAGACCACCAGGGACATCAAGAGGCCGAAAGCTTTGCCCGGGATCAGGTAGTTGATCAGCACGCACAGCAAGGTGGCCGCTGCCGATATGGTGATGGCGGTCAGGGGAACACCGCTCTTGTTGGTCTTGAGCAGGGCCTTGGGACCGTTGCCTTGCTTGGCCAGGCCAAACAGCATGCGGCTGTTGCAGTAGACACAGCTGTTGTAGACGGAGAGCGCGGCAGTCAGCACCACCAGGTTCAGCACGTTGGCCACCAGGTTGCTGTCGAGAGCATGGAAGATCATCACGAAGGGGCTACCGCCTTCGACCACCTTGCCCCAGGGATAGAGGGAGAGCAGCACGGTCAGGGCGCCGATGTAGAAGATGAGGATGCGGTAGATCACCTGATTGGTGGCCTTGGGAATGCTCTTCTCGGGATTGTCCGCCTCTGCCGCCGTGATGCCGACCAGCTCCAGACCACCGAAGGAGAACATGATGAAGGCCATGGCCATTACCAGGCCGCCCACCCCGTTGGGGAAGAAGCCGCCCTGGGCCCACAGGTTGCTGACCGTGGCCTCGGGACCGCCGGTGCCGGAGAACAGCAGGTAACCACCAAAACCTATCATGCCGAGGATGGCCACGACCTTGATGATGGCGAACCAGAACTCCATCTCGCCGAACGCCTTGACGTTGGAGAGGTTGATGGCGTTGATCAGCACGAAGAAGAAGGCCGCCGACATCCAGGTCGGGATCTCGGGCCACCAGTACTGCACATAGATACCGACCGCCGTCAGCTCCGCCATGCTCACCAGCACATAGAGCACCCAGTAGTTCCAGCCGGAGGCGAAGCCGGCAAAGTCACCCCAATACTTGTAGGCGAAGTGGCTAAATGAACCGGCCACCGGCTCTTCCACCACCATCTCGCCGAGCTGGCGCATGATGAGGAAGGCGATAAAGCCGCCGATGGCGTAACCAAGCAGCACCGAGGGGCCTGCCATCTTGATGGTGTCGGCAATGCCGAGGAACAGGCCGGTACCTATGGCACCGCCCAGTGCGATGAGCTGGATGTGGCGGTTTTTCAGGCCGCGCTTGAGCTCTTCGCCGTCTTGTTGAAGATCCATTCTTCCTTCCTTACGTCGCTGAATTCACTCGTCTCGCGCCTCGTCTGCCATGGCACTTCCTGTGCCCGGCACGGCATCTTGTGCCGAAAACGTGACGAAATCCGTATTAATATCGTTACGGTTTGCCGCGCACTGTTTTTTATGGCGGCTACCAACCCGAGCAGAATAGTGATAATTGACCGCTCGTGCACCTGTTTTCCTCATCATTGGTTTGCTTTGTGGCCAATGTTCAGGTTTTTCATGATCTGGGAAGGGGTTTTGGAAGTGATTGCTGGTTTTATGGTCAGTTGGTTTTGGTGCTATTGACCTGGTGGTGGTTTGATGAGCTAGTAGCCCTTTTCAAGGAAGGACTCATATGATCGAAGGTATTGTCGGTGGCTTGCTGCTCGCCACGCTCTGGCTGGGGATCTGGCTCTCCCCTATGTTGTTGACCATGACAGCGGCCTGCTTGATGGTCTGGGGATGGCAGGGGGCGGATTATCTGGTTAACAACGTCGCCATGGTGCTGACGCTCGCCGCCGGGCTTGGCCTGCTACCCGCCTGCTGGTTGAGCGAGCGGGTACGCAAACACCACGGTTTGCTGCGTTTTCATGGCTTCTTGATGAACAACCGGGAGCTCAACAAGCCCGGCTCCCGTCCTCGCCCCTGATCCTCATGACGCCGACGGTTCCGCCGGTGTCATTTCTCCCTGTCTTGCTGTCTTATTATCTTGCCACTCGCCAATCTGATTAGTGCTTGATATGGCTATTTTCATGCGGGCTAGCAGAGTTGGCGGCGAAGGCCGGTTGCCTCCAGGATCTTGGCACTGATCTCCTCCACCGAGTGGGAGCTGGTGTCGAGGAAGCGGATCGCCTCCTGGCGGAACAGCCGCTCCACGCTTGCCAGCTCCTGCTCGCACTGCTCGAGAGAGGAGTAGCGACTGTTGGCGCGGCGCTGGTTGCGGATCTCGTGCAGCCGCTGGGGGGCTATGGTGAGACCGAACAGCTTGTGGCGGTTGGCCTTGAGGGGGGCGGGCAGCTCCAGCGAGCCCATGTCCTGCTCGATGAAGGGGTAGTTGGCGGCACGAATGCCAAACTGCAGTGCCAGGTAGAGGCTGGTCGGCGTCTTGCCGCAGCGGGAGACCCCGATGAGGATGATGTCGGCCTCGTCATATTCCTTGGTGGTGATGCCGTCGTCATTGCTGAGGGCGAAGTTGACTGCCTCTATGCGATCGTCATAGAGCTTGCGGTTCTCCATGCCGTGGGTGCGGTGGAGCCTGGGCTCGGCCTTGATCCCGAGCTCCTGCTCGAGGGGGCTCACGAAGGTGTTGAGAAAATCGTGGCTGCTGGCCTGGGCCTTGAGCACCTCTTCCCGCACCTGGGGGTCGACTATGGTGTGAAACAGTATGGGGCGCACCCCGGTCTGGCGAAATTGTTCATCAATGCGGGCCCGCACCTGGCGCGCCTTTTCCAGGGTCTCCACGAAGGGGATGGTGACCTGTTCGAAGACCAGTGGAAACTGGCTCAATACGGCATGACCGAACACCTCGGCGGTGATGGCGGTGCCGTCGGATACATAGAATACGGTGTGCACAGCGGACTCCTGTGGTGTGCTCCTGGGGGGTTGCGAGCAATCAGTATCTCTCGAAACCATATCTCTTTTGTCAACAGGTCTGCCATTCCCAAGTTGTGAACTCGCTTGCAAACCTGAGTCGTTACCTTTTTGTGTCGGTATTGTAGAATGCCTGTGTCAAACGGCCATCCCCAACTCTTGCTCGGGGATTTTTTTGACAATAAGTAGAAAACGTTTTCATGGTCGTTGGCAACAGACACTAACAAAAACACACGACTTGGCACAGCTGGTGCGTTGACACCCTGGCCCACCAACCTGGAGACATGCAAATGCAACAGTACGTACTCTGGTACGAACAGCTCGGTATGCAGGACGTAGAGCGCGTCGGCGGCAAGAATGCATCCCTTGGCGAGATGATCAGCAACCTCTCCGGTGCCGGCGTGTCCGTGCCGGGCGGCTTTGCGACCACCGCCTTTGCGTTTAACGAGTTTCTGGAGTTAAGCGGCCTCAACGGCAAGATCCACGACCTGCTCGACAGCCTGGATGTAGACGACATCGCCGCCCTCAACCGGGCTGGTCAGCAGATCCGTGACTGGGTGGTGGACGCCCCCTTCCAGCCTGCGCTGGAGCAGGCGGTGCGCGAGGCCTATGACAAGCTGAGCGCTGGCCTCGAGGCTTCCTTTGCGGTGCGTTCCTCCGCCACGGCCGAAGACATGCCGGACGCCTCCTTCGCCGGTCAGCAGGAGACCTTCCTCAACGTGCGCGGCATAGACTCTGTCATGACCGCCATCAAGCATGTGTTTGCGTCGCTCTTCAACGACCGCGCCATCTCCTACCGGGTGCATCAGGGCTATGACCACAAGGGCGTGGCCCTCTCCGCCGGGGTGCAGCGCATGGTGCGCTCGGACTTGGCCGCCTCCGGCGTCATGTTCACCCTGGATACCGAATCCGGCTTCAACGATGTGGTCTTCATCACAGGCGCCCAGGGTCTCGGCGAGATGGTGGTGCAGGGGGCTGTCAACCCGGACGAGTTCTATGTCCACAAGCCGACCCTGAAATCGGGTCGCCCCGCCGTGGTGCGCAAGACGCTGGGCTCCAAGCTCATCAAGATGACCTACTCCGAGGACGCCGGTCACGGCCGTCAGGTGAAGATAGTCGACACTCAGGATGCCGAGCGCAACCGCTTCTGCATCACGGATGAGGAAGTGATGGCGCTGGCGAAGCAGGCCCTCATCATAGAACAGCACTACGGCCGCCCCATGGACATCGAGTGGGCCAAGGATGGTCAGGACGGTCAGCTCTACATAGTCCAGGCCCGTCCGGAAACCGTGCGTAGTCGCCAGGAGGCGAATACGCTCGAGCGTTTTGCACTCAAGCAATCCGGCAATGTGCTGATCGAGGGGCGTGCCATCGGCCACAAGATTGGCTCGGGCCCGGCGCGGGTCATCTCCTCCATCAGCCAGATGGACGAGGTACAGCCCGGCGACGTGCTGGTCACCGACATGACGGATCCGGACTGGGAGCCCATCATGAAGCGGGCCTCCGCCATCGTCACCAACCGGGGTGGCCGCACCTGCCACGCCGCCATCATAGCCCGTGAGCTCGGCATTCCGGCCGTGGTCGGCTGTGGCGATGCCACCGACCGCATCGAGGTGGGTCAGCTCATCACCGTCTCCTGCGCGGAAGGGGATACCGGCTTCATCTACGACGGCGAGCTCGACTTCGACGTGGCGGTGACCGAGGTGGGCAACATGCCGCGCCTGCCCATCAAAGTCATGATGAACGTCGGCAACCCGGACAGGGCCTTTGATTTTGCCCAGTTGCCGAACGCCGGTGTGGGTCTGGCCCGTCTCGAGTTCATCATCAACCGCATGATAGGGGTGCACCCCAAGGCGCTGCTGGAATTCGACAAGCAGAGCCCTGAGCTGCAGGCCACCATAGCCAAGATGATCGCCGGTTACGACAGCCCCCGTGAATACTACGTGGCCAAGCTGAGTGAAGGGATCGCCACCCTGGCCGCCGCCTTCTGGCCGGAGCGGGTCATAGTGCGGATGTCGGACTTCAAGTCCAACGAATACGCCAACCTGGTGGGGGGCCGTGGCTACGAGCCACATGAAGAGAATCCCATGATCGGCTTCCGTGGCGCGTCCCGCTACATCGCCGACAGCTTCCGTCCCTGCTTCGCCCTCGAATGCGAGGCGATGAAGCGGGTGCGTGACGTCATGGGCCTGACCAACGTCGAGGTGATGATCCCCTTCGTGCGCACCGTGGGCGAGGCGGAGCAGGTGGTGGATATCCTGGCGGAGAACGGCCTGCGCCGCGGCGAGCGGGGCCTCAAGGTCATCATGATGTGCGAACTGCCCTCCAACGCCCTGCTGGCGGATCAGTTCCTGCAACACTTCGACGGCTTCTCCATCGGCTCCAATGACATGACCCAGTTGACCCTGGGTCTGGATCGGGATTCGGGCCTCATCGCCCACCTGTTCGATGAGCGCAACGAGGCGGTCAAGGCGCTGCTGGCCATGGCCATCCAGGCCGCACGCAAGGCGGGCAAGTACGTCGGCATCTGCGGCCAGGGCCCGTCGGATCACCCGGACTTCGCCGCCTGGCTGGTCGAGCAGGGCATCGACTCTGTGTCGCTCAACCCGGATACCGTGGTCGACACCTGGCTCTATCTGGCCGAGCAGAATAAGGCTGGCTGAGC
This sequence comes from Aeromonas sp. DSM 116730, assembly GCF_046581335.1. Taxonomy (NCBI): domain Bacteria; kingdom Pseudomonadati; phylum Pseudomonadota; class Gammaproteobacteria; order Aeromonadales; family Aeromonadaceae; genus Aeromonas; species Aeromonas sp. DSM 116730. Next base: position 1,786,339 of record NZ_CP144265.1, read on the forward strand.
CAGCACAGGCAGCTCCCTACCATAATCCATGACGGCACCTTCTCGGTGCCGTTTTTTATTACCAATATGGTGCTGTGTTGATGATGCGTTCATGCAAGATGAATTGGACCTAATCTCTCTCGCTCTATATGGGAGTGTTATCGCTGGGTGGGCATTGGAGGATGAGGTTGCGGCGGTGTAGTGGCTAAAGACGAGGGGGCCCATGGCCCCCTCGATGAGATGACGCCTTCAGTGCGAGGCGTGCTTCACCTGGGCTGCTGCTCGGCGCCGGCCAGTTCGATCTGCACCTTCACGCCTTCCTGCTGGAGCCGGGCGCTGATGGCGTTCAGATCGGTGCCGGGTTTGGCCTCCAGCAGGGCGATGCCGCCACTGCTCTGCTTGAAGCTCAGACCGTGGCGCGTGGCCAGTGCCCTGGCCTGAGGCTCGTCGGCTTCGATCAGCAGGGTTCCGCTGACTGTGAGCTCAGGGCTGGCGACCCCTTGCAGCAAGACGTCACCGCTGCGCAGGCCAGGTTGTGCCGCCTTGCCATCCAGGCTGCGGGCGACGCGCTTCTTGCTGCCGTTGTCCGGCGTGAGGTAGGTCTGGCCGTTCACCTCTATGGTGCTGTACTGCTTGCCCTCGATAACCACCGACTCTTGGGCCGTGACCTGAGCGGAAACCGAGGCCAGCAGGCTTGCCAGGGCAAGGCTGAGTAAGCTGTGTTTCATGTTGTGACTCCTGTGCGATTAGAGGGAAGCTGCTTCATGGCCGATCACCCGCAGGGACCAGTTGAGCAGTTGACCCGGCTGGCTGTTGTTGCGCTCGGTCAGTGTTGTGCGGGTGTTGGTGCTGCGATTGAGCAGCGAGACCTGACGAGTGCCGCTGGCGACGTCGGTCACCGCCAGTTGCCACTCGCCCTGGGCCGATTCACCGTAGAACTTGTGGGAGAGCATGCGCATGTCGCGCAGCCCCTTGGTGCGCACATAACCCAGTTGCTGCCGGTCGAGGGATTGACCCACCAGGCTGTTGTTGGGGTTGAGCAGCACGCTGCGGGTGCCGGAGGGCGAGATGAGCTCGATCAGCAGATCGGGCAGTCGCTGGTGATCAAGGGTGACCTGCACCTGCACCGCTTCCACCGTGAGCGCCTGCTCGACCCGGGTGCTGGAGGTGGTCGGGCTGCTGCCCAGATCCGGGATGGCGCCCTGGGCGTTACCTTGCACAGTGACCTTCTGCCACGGCAGCTGTACCAGCGCCGGCAAGGGGTTGTGGGTGGCGGCGCTCGCCAGGGCCTTGTTCACATCGATGAGGCCAAAGCCGTAGGTCGGGTTGAACCAGAACCCGGCGGCGTTTCGCTCCCAGCCTTCCAGCCCTGTCACCCGGCGTTGCTGACCATTGGCGGCTGTGTAGCTCAGTGTGACCGCTGCCTGATTGGCATCGATGCGGGTGGCGTTGCGTGCCAGCAGATCCCGCAGATCCCGCACCGACAGGTCCGGATAGGCTGACATCAGCAGCGCCATGGCGCCAGCTGTGTTGGGGGTGGCCGAAGAGGTGCCGTTCATGGTGCCGTTGTAGTCACAGCCGGCATCCAGCGCCAGGTTGCCGTGCAGCCGGTTGGCGCTCTGACGATCGGTACGGTTGTAGCCCAGGTCGCAGCCGGGCAGATCCGTGGTGACCATGGCCGGTGAGGCGGTGCCATACTCGCCGCCCGGGGCCGTCAGGAAGACGTTGCTGCCGACGCTGGAGTAGGAGGAGCGCACGCCGTCCGCGTTGCTGGCACTGACCACCAGGTTCCAGAAGTTGCTGTTGGAAGGATCTATGTTGCTGTTTTCAAACGGCAGTCTGAGCTCGCCGCCGGTGCGGTTGAGCACATAGTTGCCGGCGGCAATGCGGCTGAAGCCGTTGCCCGCGGCCTTGATGTAAGCGGCCCCTTGCGCCTTCAGGGTCATCTGCTCGAACAGGCGATCCAGTTGCACCTGGTTGAGCCCGCCGGCCCCCTGGGGGTCGACCAGGCTCATGCCGTAGCTCTGGTTGAAGACGCGGTTGTCGCGGCTGGCCTGGCTGTTGCCGAGGGCATAGAGCCAGTCTTGCTGCAACTGCTGGCTATTGTCGTCGAGCAGGTTGAAGCCTTGCAGCTGGGCACGGGGGGCCACGCCCCGGGTGCCGATGACGTTGTCGACCGCGGCTATGATGCCGGAGACAGAGGTGCCGTGGGCACTGTCCGGATCGGTCGGCGTCGGGTCGTCGCTGCCGGTCACCACGTTACGTGAACCGGGGCGGACGTTGTCGGCGAGATCCGGGTGGGCTATGGCCAGACCGTCGTCCACGACGGCCACATTGATCCCCTGGCCGAGCACCTCTGTGCGGTGGGCCCACCAGAGGTTGAGGTCATTGCCCGCCACGCCGCCACGGGCACTGAAGGCATGCTGGCCACTGTTGAGCAGGTGCCACTGCTGGTCCTGCAAGGGGTTGATGCCGGGCAGGCAGCGCTGTGCGCTGGTGCGGCCGGTATCCATGTCGACTTCTCTGCCGGTGAGGGGGGTACAACTCTCGGCAGCCTGAGCCGAGACGACAGGCAGGGCCGAGAGCAGGGCCGTGATTGCCAATGCTAACGATGTTTTTCTCATTGATAAACTCCATCTTAAGGGCGCACCGTCCGAGGTGCGACGGGCATCTATACATGAGAAAAGACGATTCAAAAGGCTCTCATTTCGGAGTTGAGATGGGGCTCAAAGAAATCTCATTCGAGCCCATATGGGGGTATCAATGGGGCAGATTACGTGTTTCATTGAGAGTCATTCGCATTCAATGCTAATGATCTTTTTGTCGATAGAAGGGCCTGTTGTCAAGCGCCCCTCACCACCTGCCAAGGCTGCCGCTGGTCGCTATCCCTGTTAAGGTAAGGGCAAACAGCACTCAGGACGGATCCATGACTCTTTTGCAGTGGCAATCAGCCAGCTTGGCTCTTCACGGCGACCAGACCCTCTTCATCCCCGACCTCACCCTGGCGCCTCAGGCGTGCTGGGCCTTCGTCGGCAGCAACGGCAGTGGCAAGACGGCGCTGGCTTCTGCCCTGTGCGGCGAGCTGGCCGTCCGTGCAGGGGGGGTGACTGGCGGGGTGAGGGCCGAGCGCCTCTCGTTTGAGTCGCAACAGCGGCTGGGGGAGCTGGACTGGCAGCGGCGCAACACCGACATGCTGGGGGAAGAGGAGGAGGCGGGTTATCGGGTGTCGACCCTGATGCTGGAGGAAGGGGGAGAGGAGACCCGGGCACGCGCACTGCTGGCGCGCTTCGGCATCGAGTCCCTGTGGGATCGCCCCTATCGCCATCTCTCGAGCGGGGAGGGGCGCAAGCTGCTGCTGGCCCGCGCCCTGCTGGGACAACCCGAGCTGCTGGTGCTGGACGAGCCCTTCGATGGCCTGGATCAGGGCTCGCGCAGGGATCTGATGTCGCTGCTGGCGCAATTGGTGGCGCAGGGGCAACGTCTGGTGGTGATCGTCAACCGCTTCGACGAGATCCCCCCCTTCGCCAGTCACCTCGGCCTGCTCGGGGAACGCCGCCTGCTGCTGGCGGGGGAGCGTGACGCCGTGCTCGGCAGTCAGGAGGTGGCCCAGCTGGCACGGGCCGAGGGGCAGAGTCCGCAGCTGCCCCCGCCGCTCCAGGCACCCACGCCCCTGCCCGCCGGCCCCCGGGTGCAGATGCGCGCCCTGCGCGTCGCCTACGGGGAGCAAGTCATCATCGACGGGCTCGACTGGACCATTGCCGAGGGGGAGCACTGGCAACTGGTGGGGCCCAACGGCGCCGGCAAGTCGACCCTGCTCGCCCTCATCACAGGGGATCATCCGCAGGGGTACAGCAATGATCTGCGCCTGTTCGGGGTGCGCCGGGGCAGTGGCGAGAGCATCTGGGAGATCAAGCGCCACATCGGCCTGGTCAGCCCGGCCCTGCACCTGGACTATCGCGTCCATTGTTCGGTGCAGACGGTGATCCTCTCCGGCTTTTATGACTCCATCGGCCTCTATACCCGCCCGGGGGATCGCCAGCTGGCGCTCGCCAACCAGTGGCTGGCACTGCTGGGGCTAAAGGATCAGGGGGCGCTGCCCTTCCACGCCCTCTCCTTTGGTCAGCAGCGCCTGGTGCTGATTGCCCGAGCCCTGGTCAAGCATCCGCCGCTGCTCATTTTGGATGAGCCCCTGCAGGGGCTGGATCCTTTGAACCGCCACCTGGTGCGGGAGATGGTGGTGCGCCTCATAGGGGAAGGCACCCAGTTGCTGTTCGTCTCCCACCACCCCGAGGATGCGCCCCCCGGCCTCAGCCACCGGCTGAGTTTCGTGCCAAACGGCGCCGGGGGCTATCGCTATCTGCAGGAGAAGCTGGGGAAGGGGTCTGCCTAGGCCTATTTGACGAGTGCCAGTATCTGGCGAAATGCCGGATGGCGGCAATCTCCCATCAGATCAAAGAGGCACATCTCCACCGAGGTGAGGGCTGCGCCTCGGGCCGCCAGCTGGCTGATGGCGAGATCCCGGTTGGCGGCGGTGCGGGATGACACCGCATCCACCACCAAAGAGACCCGGGCGCCGCTTGCCTGCAGCCCCAGCACGCTCTGGTAGACACAGATATGGGCCTCGATGCCGCATACCAGCCAGTGACTGACCCCGGTTCCGGCCAGGGCGGCGGCGACCGTCGGCTCCCCCAGGGCGCCGAAGCTGTACTTCGGCAGCACAAGGGCGTCTGCCTGCTGCGGCTGCAACTCGGGCACTGTGGCCCCGAGCTTGTCCGGGTTCTGCTCCAGCCAGACAACCGGCAACCCCAGCGCCTTGGCTCCCTGCACCAGTCGGGCCGTGTTGGCGATGAGCGACTCGCTCCCCTCGACCAGACGGGCCAGCTTGCCCTGGATATCGACGACCAACAGGCCGGTGGTAGAAATGGTCAGCATGGTTGCTCCTATTTTGGCTTGCTTAGCTGAGTCGCCCGTTTCTTGTCTCTGACCCATAATACTGAATTGTCAGTCTTCTTCATTTCGAATAGATCAATAGCTAGAAAAAGGTCACTGAGTTTTTTGAAACCATAATTTCGTTGATCAAATGAGGCGTGATTTGATATATGGCTACCAATAGGGCTTAGTCTTGCCCAGCCACCACCTTCTTCTACGGCCTCTATCGCTTGTCTCAGTAAATTAATTAGTCGTGTATCACTCTTTAGATTTTTAGCCTGCTTTGGAATCGGCTGTTCTTCTTGAGTCTCCTGAAGTTCTGTATCCAAATAGAGGAAACGAGAGCAACTATTGACGAATGGCATTGATGCCTTGCGCTCACCAAATCCAATCACAAATTTACCATCAGCCAGACAGCGAGTGACTAGAGGAGTAAAATCGCAATCTGAAGAGACGAGGCATATGACGTCGACATCCTTGGTATAGAGTACGTCCATCACATCAATAACCAAGGCCATATCTGTGGCATTTTTTCCCTTGGTCAGATCAAACTGCTGTACTGGCTGAATGGCAAATTCATGCAGTATTTCCTCCCACCCTTTGAGTGTCGGGTTTTTCCAATTGCCATATGCTTTTCGAATATTGACGACGCCATAGCGAGCGAGTTCAGACAATACATTCTCGATCTTGCTCGCTGGAGCATTATCGGCATCAATAAACACCGCGATTTTTTCCTTATCTTTCAAATGGCCTCCTGTCATTTAATTTTTATAAAAATCTAGAATTATCCCGCCTCATACTGCAACTCCAACATCACACCACCACAATAGGCCAGTTGTGCCTCAAGCGGGGAGGGGGCAAACGCGATAACTGCGTGCGTTATCAAAGATTTTCAGCTCGGGGCCGGAGGGACTTCACCGCCATCTGGCCAAGCTTGCCCGGTTTTGTTGCTTGGCGAAGGGGAAAAGCTCTGTTATGGTGTCCTCAATTAGCCGTTTGGATGGCTAGATGGTTGCGGTGTCGACCTTGATGATGACAGCGCAGCCCCACCACTTTGATGACCATTTTGACAGGGAGTTTCTATGCAGCGTCGTTCCTTCTTCACCCTCTCCGCCCTCGCGCTGCTCGCCAGCAGCCTGCCGCTGTCAGCCTTTGCCATCGATGAGGCGAAGAAAGAGATAGTGATTGGCACCACTGTCGGGGACTTTGCCGACATGGTGACCGACTCCATCAAGCCGCAGCTGGAGGCCAAGGGCTACAAGGTCAAACTGGTGGAGTTCACCGATTACGTGACCCCCAACATCGCCCTGGCGGACGGCTCGCTGGATGTGAACTGCTTCCAGCACAAACCCTATCTGGACAGCTTCTCCAAAGACAGGGGCCTCTCCCTGGCCCCCATCACCCAGGTGCCGACCGGTCCAATGGGGCTCTATGCCGGCAAGCTGGGGGATCTCAAGGCCCTGAAAGAGGGCAGCACAGTCGCCATTCCCAACGACCCCACCAACCAGGCGCGGGCCCTGCTGATGCTGCAGGACTTGGGCTGGCTCACCCTGAAAGAGGGGATCAACCCCCTCAAGGCGAGCGAGTTCGATGTGGTGAGCAATCCACACGACATCAAGCTGGTGCTGCTGGAGGCGGCGCAACTGCCCCGCTCCCGTGAAGATGTGGACTTCTCCGTCATCAACGGCAACTTCGCCGCCTCGAGCGGGATCCCCTTCAGCTCCGGGCTCTTCCTCGAGCGCAGCTATGACTTCATCAACTGGGTGGTGGTCAAAGGGGCCGATGCGGACAAGCCATTCGCCAAGGATGTGGCGGCCGCCTACAACTCCCCCGAGTTCAAGGCCTATGCCGCCAAGCGCTTCGTCGGCTACAAGTACCCTCAGGGCTGGCAGAGCCAGGGCTGAGAGCAGAGCCAGGGCTGAGGGCTGAAAGCAGCACCTGCGATAAAAAAACGGGCACCAGGGTGCCCGTTTTTTTATCTGGGAGAATCAGTAGTGGTGCAGCCACCAGCGGGCGGCGACGAGGGCGGTGAGGCTGCCAAGCAGGGCGCTCGCCAGCACGTCCAGGGGCCAGTGCATGCCGATCAGGGTGCGCGACAGGCCGATGCCGATGGCCCAGAGCGGCAGCAGCCAGACCCCGGTGGGGGCGCGGGCCAGCCAGATCAGCCCGAAGAACTGGGCCAGGCTCATGGCGGCTATGCTGTGGCCGGAGGGGAAGGCGTAGTTCACCTCCGTCTGCCAGTGGTGGCCTAGCCAGGCGGGCAGCGCCAGCAACTGGGTCGCGGCGTGGACCTGTTCACTGCGAAGCGTACTGCTGCCGGCATAGAACTGGCGGATGGCGGGGATAAGCTCCTTGCTCTCCAGCCAGAGCAGATAGGGCCTTGGCTCCTCGGTCAGCTGCTTGATGAGGCTCTTGATGAGCCAGTCGCTCGCGAGCGCGGCAAAGAGGGCGCCCGCGAGGGCCAGCAGGGCGGTGTGGCCGAGCGTCAGCTTGTGTCGGGTCAGCAGCAAGAGGGCGGCGATGGTGATGGCAAGGCCGGGCAGGTCCACCATGCGGGTGAGGGCATAGGGCCACCAGAGCCAGTCCGATTGCAGGGCACTCGTCATGAAGGGTTGCCAGGGCAGGCAGACGAGCAGCAACAGCGGCAGCAGCAGTATGGCGTTGAAACCTAGCACCTGACGGCGTGGCAACGAAGAGGCATGAGTCGGCATGAGAGGGCTCGTAACAGGTGCGCATGACAGGGGCAGATGATAAGGAGGCGTCATTGTGCCAGCCCGGCCCCCCTGGTCAAGCCGGGGTGCGCGAGGGCAACATGTTGTTACATATGAGTGCCGCGCCCCAACTGTGGATGCCCGGGAAGCCCCTTCGACGCCCTGGCAACCTGTGGCCCCAAGAAAGCGTGCTTCCTTCATCTATGGCAGCCCGAGAACAAGTCTCTGAAAAATCGGCCCGCTTGGGCTAGAATGGCGCGCCTGTGGCCGGTTGTGGATGAGAAGAGAGCCGATGAAGATCGTCGTTGATGAAAATATGCCCCATGCCTGCGAGCTGTTTGCCGAATTTGGCGAGGTCGTCCCCCTGCCGGGGCGGCAGATAGGGGCGGCGGATCTGCAGGATGCCGACGTGCTGCTGGTGCGCTCGGTGACCCGGGTCGATGCCGGGCTGCTCGCCGACTGCCCGCGGCTTGGTTTCGTCGGTACCGCCACCATAGGCACGGATCACATCGACACCGCGCTCCTGGCCGAGCGGGGCATCCCCTTCTTCAGCGCCCCCGGCTGCAACAAGTATTCGGTCGGCGACTATGTGCTCTCGGCCCTGCTGGTGCTGGCGGAGCGCCATGAGCTCAGCCTCGATCAGATGAGCCTCGCCGTTATCGGCGCTGGCAACACAGGGGAGTGCGTGGCGGGCAAGGCAGAGGCGCTCGGTATGCGGGTGCTGCGCTGCGATCCGCCGCGGGCCCGCCTGGAAGACGCCGCCGGCTTCGTTGACTACCCCACGGCACTCTCGGCCGACATCGTCAGCTTCCATGTGCCCCTGACCCGGGAGGGGCAGGACGCCACCTTCCACTTGCTGGGGGAGCGCGAGATAGTCGCCCGTCCGGCCGGGCAGATCCTCATCAATGCCTCCAGGGGGGAGGTGTGGGACAACCAGGCGCTGCTCGCCCGCCAGTTGGGTGACGAGCCATTGCGGCTGGTGATGGACGTGTGGGAAGGGGAGCCTGAGCCGCTCAAGGCCCTGGTGCCCCATACCGAGCTCGCGACCCCGCACATCGCGGGCTACAGCCTAGAGGGCAAGGCCCGCGGCACCTGGATGCTCTATCAGGCGCTCTGCCAGCAGCTGGGGCGTATGCCGCGCCAGGATCTGCAATCCCTGCTGCCCGCCCCCGAGGTGCGTGAGCTGACGCCGGGTCAGCCCGCCGATCAGGGGTTGATCAAGCAGCTGGTCCACCTCATCTATGACGTGCGCCGGGACGATGCCCGCTTTCGCAACCGGATTGGGGTGCCTGGCAGCTTCGATGGGCAGCGCAAGGACTATCCGGAGCGGCGCGAGCTCTCCTCCTTGCAGGTCAGCGGCCCCTTCGCCTGCGACAGGCTGGCCCGGCTGGGCTTTGCCATCTCGCAAAAATAAACCGGAATTCATGCGGGGCTCCGATCACCAAATCGGGGCCATCCGTTTCGGCCCGGCACCCTGCCGGCCGACCATCAGACAGATCACGCTTGCCACCCCTGATGCCGACCCGGTCGGCCTCATCGGCGGGCAATATCACAGGAGAGAACATCAGTGAGTCAACAATTCAACGTAGCTGTACTGGGCGCGAGCGGCGCCGTGGGTCAGGCCATGATCGAGATCCTGGAGGAGCGTGCCTTCCCGGTCGCCACCCTCTATCCCCTGGCCTCCAGCCGCAGCGCCGGTGATACCGTGCGCTTTGGCGGCAAGAACATCGAGATCAAGGATGTCGAGGAGTTTGACTGGAGCCAGGTGCAGATCGCCCTCTTCTCCGCCGGGGCCGAGGTCTCTGCCAAGTGGGCGCCCATCGCGGCCGAGCAGGGCTGCATCGTCATCGACAACACCTCCTGCTTCCGTTACGACGAAGACATCCCCCTGGTGATCCCGGAAGTGAACCCGGATGCCCTGGCGGATTTTCGCAATCGCAACATCATCGCCAACCCCAACTGCTCCACCATACAGATGCTGGTTGCCCTCAAGCCCCTGCAGGACGAGGTGGGCATAGCCCGCATCAACGTGGCGACCTACCAGTCCGTCTCCGGCTCCGGCAAGGAAGGGGTGAGCGAGCTGGCCGGTCAGACTGCCCATCTGCTCAACGGCCGTCCGGTGGAGCCGACCCTCTACCCGCAGCAGATCGCCTTCAACCTGATCCCGCAGATCGACAGCTTCACCGACAACGGTTACACCCGTGAAGAGATGAAGATGGTGTGGGAGACCCAGAAGATCCTGGGGGATGCCAGCATAGCCGTGAACCCCACCTGCGTGCGGGTGCCCGTCTTCTACGGTCACGCCGAGGCGGTCCACGTCGAGCTGCACCAGCCGCTGGATGCCGAGCAGGTCAAGGAGCTGCTGCGCAATGCCCCGGGTGTCACCCTGTTCGAAGACGATGCCGACTACCCGACCCCGGTGCGCGACGGCACCGGCAAGGACGAGGTGCTGGTCGGCCGGGTACGCCAGGATATTTCTCATCCGAGCGGTATCAATATGTGGATCGTGGCCGATAACGTTCGTAAGGGCGCGGCGACCAACAGCGTGCAGATCGCCGAACTGCTGGTGCGCGACTACCTCTGAGGCCCTGTTGTGGCCTGTGGCGGGGAGGGAACCCTGCCCTAGGAGGTGACTGAGAGGCTAGGGATGTGACCGGGGGCGCACTCTCCGGTTTTAAGAATGTCGCGTGATATCAGTGAGCTAGGTTTTTTTCTACACTCGGGTTCAGATCTGGGACTCATGTCTGGCCTGGATCGGGCTCGCACCTGATAGGCGCCGGACGGGAAATATGTCGGATCGCTGGCTTGAGACCGGCGCCTGATTTATATTGAGCCGATTGTTTTGGGGTAACTATCCAGATTTTTCAATGTGATAGGGCCATCATACGAAGGAACGAATATGGGACATTCCCGCATAACGCTGGCAACGATACTCGCATTGGGTCTTCTGGGCACGGCTCAGGCCGATGAGGCGGGGCGAGAGCCTTTCTTTGTCGAGCTCAAGGGCCCGGACGGTGCCGCACCTCCTGTCGTTCAACCTCAGGCCCAGCCCGTGGCACCGGTCCAGCCGGCTCCCAGGGCACAGCCCATGGTGCGTCAGGCGCCCAGCGCGGCGGCAGGCAGCTATGGCCCTGTCCGTTCTACCGATACCCTCTGGAGTCTGGCGAGCAAGCATCGCCCCTCCAATCGGGTGACCGTCTACCAGACCATGGTGGCGATCTATGACAAGAATCCCAAGAGCTTTGCCGACGGCAACATCAACCACATCCTGGTGGGATCCCGCATTCTGCTGCCCAGCGCCGCCGAGGCGGGCCGCATCACGGACGCCGAGGCCCGTCGCCGCTTCAACAGCGACAACGCCAGCTGGAAGGGGCTGAGCCCCAAATACCTGGCCGAGAAGCAGCCCCATCCGGTGGCGACCAAGCCGGCGGCCAGCGCGCCGGCCAAGGCCGTGGCCAAGGCGGCCCCCATTCCGACGGCCGCCCCCAAGGTGAGCGCGCCCCAGGCGGCGACCGAGGTGACGGCGATCGCCAAGGCGGTCGAGCCGGCCCCGGCGGCAAGTACTGCCGCGCCAACCGCTGCCCCGGCCCCCTTGCCGGTCAGTGCCGCGACCGTGGTGGGCAAACCCTCCACCGAGATGGCGCTGGCGCTGGAAGATGCCAACGCGCAGCTCGGTCAGGTCACCGAGATGAACCACAGGCTCAAGCTGCGGCTGCAGTCCCTGACCGAAGAGGTGGAGACCCTCAAGGCCCAGTTGCAGGATCAGACCGCGCTGCAAAAAGAGGTGGCAGAGCTCAAGGCCAAGCCGGTGCCGCCCGTGGTGGCCCCCGAACCCAAGCAGAACTGGGTGATGGAGCTGCTCGCCTCGCCGCTGAACCTCGCCATGATCATTTTGCTGCCCGTACTGCTGGTGCTGGCGCTGGTGACGCTCTGGCTGCGGGCCCGCGCCCGCCGCGAGCTGGAAGAGCAGGAGAAGAGCCTGTCGGAGTCCACCTCCATGGTAATGGGGGAGGAGAGCAGCGAGTTTGACCAGCTGATGACGGTCGGCATCGCCGATGACGAGCCCATGCACCCCATGCCGGATCTCAATGAGCCGGGTGGCAATGGCAGCCAGGAGGGGGCCAAGGCCCCGACTGACGTCATCTTCAGCGATGATGAGATGGCCCTGTCCGCCTTCGATGTGGAGCCTGCGGTGACGACGGCCAACCGGGATCCGGATCTGGTGCCCGAGCTCGACTTGGCCCACGAGGGAGACTTCGGTCTGCCCCTGGCCCCTGAGCTGGATCTCTCCGGCGAGTCCGAGGCCAAGGCCCGGGCCAGCGACGAGATCATGAGCGAGGAGGAGCTGCAAGCGGCCCTGTTTGCCGAGCTGGATGCCGACCTCGAGGCCGATCTCAGCCAGGCGCAGGCGCAGAGCAGAAGCCAGCGCGATGGGGCCCTCGCCAACTTTGATCTCAGCGATCTCGAGACCGACTTCCACGAGCCTGCCACCGACGCCCGAGGCGACGACGCCTATGGCAAGGATGATATCGATGACATGCTGGCCGAGCTCGGACTCGAACCGACGCAGGCCAAGGGCGCTGCCCAACCGCCGGCCTGGGATCCCAACGAGCTGGCCCTGGCCGACTTCGAGGATGCCTTCACCGAGGTGGAGTCCCATCAGGGCGATCTGACACCCCGTGAACAGGCGCAGGCGAACGACTACGTGGAGATAGACAAGCTCCTGGCCGAGGCCAACGCCAGCAGCACCGAGCAGGAGCCCTACCAGGGCTTCTCCCTGGATGTGGGGCTGGATGGCTTCCCCGAGGTGTTGCCGGAGTCCACCGGGTTCGATGTGGATGCCGATGACGGCGGCGTGGGGGCCAAGCTGGATCTGGCCCGGGCCTACCTCGAGATCGACGACAAGGAGAGCGCCCGCGAGCTGCTGCAAGAGGCGGCGGCCCAGGGCAGCGAGCACCAGCGCAGCGAAGCCGAGAAGCTGCTCAGGCGCCTGGGGTGATCTCCCTTTGCCGCTGATGAACACAGAGGGCAGCCCGCGGGCTGCCCTCTTTCATTTTGGTCGCCGGTACGAACTGGGACTTTTGGGCCCAAGGGCGTATAATCCGGCCCGTTTCTTTCATCCCTTCCCCACAAGACAAGATTCATCCATGCGAATTGCCCTAGGTATTGAATACGACGGCAGCCGGTACTTCGGCTGGCAGCGTCAGCGCGAAGTGATCAGCGTGCAGGCCGAACTGGAAAAAGCCCTCAGCCGCATCGCCAACCATCCCGTCTCCATCCAGTGCGCCGGCCGTACCGATGCCGGGGTGCACGCCACCGGTCAGGTGATCCACTTCGATACCGAGGCGAACCGCGCCGAGGGCGCCTGGACCCTGGGGCTCAACTCCAACCTGCCCCCTGACATCGCCGTGCGCTGGGTCAAGGAGGTGGACGAGAGCTTCCACGCCCGCTTCAGCGCCACCGCCCGTCGCTACCGTTATGTCATCTACAACCATAACTTCCGCCCGGCCATTCTCGGCAGCGGCGTCAGCCACTACCACGAGACCATAGACGCCGAGCTGATGCACCAGGCGGGCCAGAGCCTGCTCGGGGAGCACGACTTCAGCACTTTCCGCGCCATCGCCTGCCAGTCCAACACCCCCTGGCGCAATGTGACCCACCTGTGCGTCAGCCGCTCCGGCCCCTACATAGTGCTCGACATCAAGGCCAACGCCTTCCTGCACCACATGGTGCGCAACATCACCGGCTCCCTGCTGCTGGTGGGGCAGGGCCTCAAACCGGTGGAGTGGATAGCCGAGGTGCTGGCGGCAAAGGATCGCAATCTGGCGGGGCCGACCGCCAAGGCGGGGGGGCTCTATCTGGTGGACGTGGATTACCCGGCAGAGTTTGGCCTGCCGCAGTTGCCGCTCGGCCCGCTGTGGCTGCCGGACTCGGCACCGGGTACGACCAGTTTTTAGTAACTGGGCCCGAAAATTTGTGGTTTAATGATCCGTCATTTATTGCCATCGAGCCGTAAGTCATTGAACAATCAAGGCCCGATGCGTTTTGTCAGGCACAAAAGCATTAAGGAATTCCATGAGCTGGCTTGAGAAGATCCTTCCCAAGAGCAAGATCACTACACCGCGTCGTCACAACATTCCGGAAGGGGTGTGGACCAAGTGTACCGCTTGCGAACAGGTGCTCTACCGGGCAGAACTGGAGCGCAATCTCGAAGTGTGCCCCAAGTGTGATCATCATATGCGGATCAGCGCCCGCGCCCGCCTCGAGAGCTTCCTCGACGAGCAGGGCCGCACCGAAGTCGGTGCCGAGCTGGAGCCGCAGGACATCTTGAAATTCAAGGATTCCAAGCGCTACAAGGATCGTTTGTCTGCCGCTCAGAAAGAGACGGGAGAAAAAGATGCGCTGGTGGTGATGAAGGGGACCCTCAAGGGGGTGCCGGTCGTCGCCTGTTCATTCGAGTTCTCCTTCATCGGTGGCTCCATGTCCTCCGTGGTCGGTGCCCGCTTCGTGCGCGCCGTCGAGGAGTGCATCAAGGAAGGCCGCGGCCTGGTCTGCTTCTCCACCTCCGGTGGGGCGCGGATGCAGGAAGCGCTCTTCTCCCTGATGCAGATGGCCAAGACCAGTGCGGCGCTCGATCGCCTCACCAAGGCGGGCCTGCCCTTCATCTCTGTGCTGACCGACCCCACCATGGGGGGCGTCTCCGCCAGTCTGGCCATGCTGGGTGACATCAACGTGGGCGAGCCCAAGGCGCTGATCGGCTTCGCCGGTCCCCGCGTCATCGAGCAGACAGTGCGCGAGAAGCTGCCGGAAGGCTTCCAGCGCTCCGAGTTCCTGCTGGAGAAGGGCGCCATCGATCTCATCATCGACAGGCGCGAAATGCGCAACCGTCTGGCCGGCCTGCTGGCCAAGCTGATGAACACTCAGGTCATCGAAGACTGAACATGAGTTCGCACATGCAACAATCTCAAAGCCGGTCGCTGGTCGACTGGCTTTCTTATTTGGAACAGATCCACCCGGTCAATATCGACATGGGGCTGGAGCGGGTCGGCGCCGTCGCCCGGCGCATGGGTCTCACCCGGTTGCCGTTCAAGGTGATCACTGTGGCGGGCACCAACGGCAAGGGCTCCTCCTGTGCCATGGCCGCCAGCATACTGATGGCCGCCGGTTACAAGGTAGGGGTCTACTCCTCGCCGCACCTGCTGCGCTTTACCGAGCGGGTGCGTATCGACGGGGCCGAGCTCTCTGACAGCGAGCACTGCGCCGCCTTTGCCGAGGTGGAAGCCGCTCGCGGCGAGATAGCGCTCACCTTCTTCGAGTTCGCCACCCTGGCGGGCCTGTGGCTCTTCTGCCGCGCCGCCCCCGATGTGCTGCTGCTGGAAGTGGGGCTGGGCGGCCGGCTCGACGCCACCAATGTGGTGGAGTCCGATGTGGCCATGATTACCTCCATTGCGCTCGATCACTGCGACTGGCTCGGGGATACCCGAGAAGCTGTGGCGGTGGAAAAAGCCGGCGTCTACCGCGCAGGCAAACCTGCCATCAGCGGCGAGCCCAATCCCCCAGCGACCATAGCCTCAGAGGCGCAGCGCCTCGGTGCCTGTCTGCGTCAGGTCGGCCGCGACTTCCACGGCGATGAGCAGGATTCCGGTTGGGATTACCACGGTCTGAACCACTGGCTGGGGCTGCCCAAACCGGCCCTGCCGCTGATGAACGCGGTGACCGTGCTGGCGGCGCTGGAATCCCTCGGTTTGCCATTGGCGGAGTCCGCGATCCGTGAAGGGCTGGCCAATGCCCGGCTGGCGGGGCGGATGCAGCGGCTGCAAGACGAGCCGCTGGTCATCGTCGATGTGGCCCACAATCCCCATTCGGCGGCCTATCTGGCAGCTCAATTGCGCAAGATGCCCTGTACCGGCGTGCGCCGCGCCGTGGTCGGCATGCTGAAAGACAAGGACATGGCGGGGTCGCTCGCCGAACTCGATGGCCTCATCGACCAGTGGTTCCTGGCAAGCCTCACAGGCCCGCGCGCCGCCACTGCAGAGCAGCTTGCGGTTGCCCTCGGGGACGGGCAGGGCCCGGCGGCGACCTTTGACGGCGTGAGCGCGGCTTATCGGGCTGCCCTGGTCGCATCGAGTCCTGATGATATGGTCATCGTCTTTGGTTCGTTTTACACTGTCGCCGACGTGCTGGCGGCGAGCGCCTGAGCTGCCCGACCTGCTCTTCGCATCGTCGATGTCTGCAAGATTGCAGTTGAGTTTAAGTAACATGGGTGGAAATTAACTTGGCTGCGAGGTTGCAAAACAGCA
This sequence comes from Aeromonas sp. DSM 116730, assembly GCF_046581335.1. Lineage (NCBI taxonomy): Bacteria > Pseudomonadati > Pseudomonadota > Gammaproteobacteria > Aeromonadales > Aeromonadaceae > Aeromonas > Aeromonas sp. DSM 116730. The sequence goes on from NZ_CP144265.1 coordinate 1,802,258, forward strand.
TGGCTGCTGGGGACCGTTCATCGTGGATGTCCGCAAGATTGCAGTTGAGTTTAAGTAACATGGGTGGAAATTAACTTGGCTTCGAAGTTTCAAAACAGATTAGTGGGGACCGTCATCCTGGTCGCCCTGGTTGTCATCTTTCTGCCGGACCTGATGGACGGCAACAAGCTGGAGCAGAAGGAAGAGGCGTTTGCCAAGATCCCGCTGCGCCCTGAGCTTGAGCCCGCCAAGCCCGCCTTGCAGGTCTCTGCCGCCAGCACCCTGCCGGCCGATCACCTAGCGAGCCAGCAGCAGGCCTCTGCCGCCACCCAGTGGCAGGTAGAAGAGATTGGGGATACGGTGACCCTGGCCGCCAATCAGGCCTCTGCTGCCGCCCAGGCACAACCAGCGACCCAGGTTGCGGCCAAGCCTGAGCCCAAACCCGTGCCCAAGCCCGAGGTGGTGGCCAAGAAACCGGTGGAGCAACCCAAGCCCAAGCCGGTGCCCCCCAAGCCGGTCGAGGTGAAGAAGCCGGTGGAGAGCAAGCCGCAGGTGGGTCAGATCAAGTCCATGGACGATCTAATCGCGAGCAAGATGACGACCCAGGCGGCGACCCCGGCACCCGCGGCGGCAGCCCCGGCCCAGGGCAGCTGGATCCTGCAGCTTGGCGCCTTCAAGAATGCTGACAGCGTCAATGCCCTGGTGGGCAAGTTGAGGGCGGCCGGCTACTCGGCCCAGACCTCGCCGAGAACCCCGGTGCAGGGGCAGATCAACCGGGTCTTTATCGGGCCGGATGTCTCCAAGGCCAAGCTGCAGGGCATGCAGAGCAGGATAAGCCAGATGACGGGGCTGAGCGGCTCAGTGGTGGCCTACAACCCCTAAGGCGGGTTTGACGAACGCCGAACAGAAAAATACCGCGCCTCATTTCACAGATGGGCGCGGTATTTTTTTGGCGCCCGTTCAGGGTCTCTCGTGGCGAGAGGCCGGGCGGGTTTTTAGATGCACTTCACCGGCTTGGGCAGGCCGGCAATCTTGGTGGCCTGCTTGGCAGGCCCCTCGGGGAACAGCTTGTAGAGATAGCGGCTGTTGCCCTTCTCGGGGCCGTATTGCTTCTCCATCGCCTTGACCAGGGCGCGGATGGCGGGGGAGGTGTTGAACTCCAGATAGAAGGCCCGCACGAAGCGCACCACTTCCCAGTGCGGCTCCTCCAGCACTATGCCCTCCTGCTCGGCCAATACCAGCGCCAGCGCTTCACTCCACTCTTCGCTGTGGCGCAGATAGCCCTTGGCATCGGTCTCGATGAGTTGGCCGTTGAAATGCAGCTGATGGTGTTCGGACGGGTGCTCGGACATGGAGGCTCCTCGGGCTGTCGGGATTGGGCGGGCATGGTAGCGCCTTGATCTTCGGCGAGCAACCGGCCAAGGCGCGCCAAGGCACAGAATTCACCAGGCGGGGCCGTCGCCCCGCCTGGTGAGCGCTATCTGGACTGCTGTCTTCCTTCACCCCTCAGGCGTTGCCTTGCCGGGTGAGCAGTTGGCCGTCGTTGGCCAGCATCAGCAGTTCATCCGCCAGCTGGCTGATGAGATTGAGCTGCTGGGTCAGCATCAGCTGCTCCTCGCTGCTGTCCGGGGCTATGGCCGGACATGATCCTTCGAGCTGGGCCGGCATCTCCCCCGCCAGATGGCCGGCGGCCCGCTCCAGGGTATGGCTGATGTGGCGGCTGATCTCGTCAAGGCCCTCAATGGGCTCCAGCCTGTCCCGATGGGCCCCGAGGGCCGAGATGTAGGAGAGCAGGGCGTGGTTGCGCCAGGTGAGGGTGAAGCAGAGATCGAGGAAGCGGCGGCGCTTGCTCGGCTCCACCAGCATGCTCTGCCAGGCCATGGCCAGCTCGCTGTCGGCTAGGTGGGCACACTTGCGGGCCACCCGGTAGTCGAGGGACTCGTCGCGCTGGCGGTGCAGGCTGGCGAGCACAGCCGACAGGTAGCGGGCATTGGCGGAGAGGGAGTTGGCAATCAGGGTCGGCAGCCGCTTGTATTGCCAGTCCGGCCAGAGCCAGGCCACCAGGGCGTAGGAGAGCAAACAACCGAGCAGGGTATCGAGCAGGCGTGGTCCCAGGATGGCGAAGCCGATGCCGTCCAGCAGGTTGAACGCCATCAGCACATAGAGGGTGATGAAGCAGACGGCGGCGCTGTAGTTGCTGCGCACCTGGGTGAAGAACAGGAAGGCGGCCAGCCCCATGATCCCCAGTTGCAGGTGCAGCTCGGGGAAGAGCCAGAGCACGGGCACGCCTATCAATATGCCGGCGAAGGTACCGAGCATCCGCTGTACCAGACGGCGTCGGGTGGCGCTGTAGCTCGGCTGACAGACGAACAGCACCGTCAGCAGTATCCAGTAGCCCTTGTCCAGGCTGAAGGCCTGCAAGATGCCGTAACCCACCACCAGGCCCAGCGACAGCCGCAGGGCGTGGCGAAACACCATGGAGTTCGGGGTCAGGTGCTGTTTTAGCAGGGTCAGCAGCGGCAAGGAGGCAGGCCTCGCCAGGGGCGGCAGGCTGGCGGGAGGGGAGGCGGGGTTTTGCAGCTCCTCGGCACTGGCCAGCAGCTCGTTGATGCTGGAGAGGTTGCGGCGAAGGAACTTCATCGGCGTCAGCAGGGTCTTGGGATAGTGCTGCTTGAGATGGGTGAACTCCAGCTGATCGCCAAGGGCCTCCAGGGTCCAGTGGATGCGCTTGTGATGGGCATAGGGCTTGTGCACCAGGATGGCGTAACCGAGCCGCTGACACGCCTCCGAGAGCTGCAGGAACACCTCCTGGAAGCCGTCCAGCACTATGCCCTGCTTGAGCTCTTCCTCCAGCTTGCTGTAGGGGTAGTGGCTGGAGGTGGCCCGCTCCTGGATCTCCAGCGCCAGCAGGTAGAGCCGCAGCAGGCCGGCGAGCTCGGGCGCCGCCTGATGGCGGGTGCTGAGGCGGGCATTGAGCGCCGTCTTGGTCAGGTTCAGGGCATTGACCAGGTTGATGTTGAGCTGGGCCAGGTTGTGGCGAATGGCCTGTGCGCCGTGCTCGTCCGCCGGGAAGAAGCGGGATTTTTCCAGCAGGTAGCGGCCGAGGGCGAAATAGCTCTGGGCGAGCTGCTCGTGCAGTGTCTTGTAGGGCAGCAGCCAGAGCCAGACCAGCGACACCAGTCCGTACCAGAGGGCGCCGGCACCGAGCGCCAGCGGCTGGTAGAAGAGATCCGGCGCCTTGGCGGCACCCAGCATGGTGTAGATGGCGATAAGCAGGGAGCCGAAGCTGATGGTGGCGTAGCGCTGCCCCAGCGCCCCCACCATCACGAAGATGAAGGTGGAGCCCGCGAGCCCAAGGGCAAACAGCCAGGGGGTGGGGAAGAGATACTGCACGCAGAGGGAGGCAAACAGGAAACAGACCAGCGTCATGGCGAGGTTCTTGACCCGGCCCCACAGGCTGTCATCTGTCTCGGCGATGGCCCCTGCCACTACCCCGAGGGAGAGCAGCACGGTGAGCTGGATGTCCCCTGTGACCAGGGCGAAGGCGAGCAGCCCCAGGATGGCCAGCAGCACCTTGAGAGCGAAGTAGATGTGGCTGTCGGTCAGCAGACGGCGCAATAAACCTGAGAAATCCATGGGCATGCTAGGCACCACCCTTGAGCGAAATGAAATGGATATGGCTGTCGGTCAGCAGGCGACGCAGCAAACTGGAGAAGTCCATGGGCATGGGATAGACGCAACCCTTGAGCGAAACGAAAGTGACAGCATAACTCGTCGGTAACGAAGTGGCCCTGATTTGGATCAGGGCCACTTTGCTTCATATCCTTGATTTGCAACTTATCCTGACAGAAACAGGAGCCAATAAAAACCCCGCCGAAGCGGGGTTTTTCATCAGTTGCGGTTGCCGCCAAGCAGGCTGAGCAGACTCAGGAAGATGTTGTAGATGGAGACATACAGGGTCACTGTGGCGGAGATGTAGTTGGTCTCGCCGCCGCGCACTATCTGCTGGGTGGTCAGCAGTATGGCGCCAGAGGAGAACAGCATGAACATGGCAGACAGGGCCAGGCTCAGGGCGCTCATCTGCAGGAAGATGTTGGCGACCATGGCCACCAGCAGCACCCAGAAACCGACGAACAGCATGCCGCCGATGAAGGAGAGGTCACGCTTGGTGGTCAGGGCATAGGCAGACAGCCCGAAGAAGGTGAGCGCCGTGCCGCCGAGCGCGGTCATCACTATCTCACCACCACCATTGTTCATGTACATGTTGATGATGGGGCCCAGGCTGTAGCCGAGCAGGCCGGTCAGGGCGAAGGTGAACACCAGCCCCATGCCGTTGTCACGGTTCTTCTCGGTCAGGAACATCAGACCATAGACACCGATGAGGAACACGGCCCAGTGCAGGGGCGGCATGTTCATCACGGTGGCGACCCCGGCCACCACGGCAGAGAAGCCAAGAGTGAGGGAGAGCAGCATATAGGTGTTGCGCAGCACCTTGTTGGTGTCACGCGCGGCACTCTGGGTGCCAGTGTAGATAGAACGGGTATCCATCTTGGTGTCCTCTTGATTTCCGGGGTGAGGCGGCAGATTCCGCTTCGTTAACGCATTGTATGCACTGAATGTGTGGATGACGAGCGCTGATTTCAAGCGCCCCCCAACTGTGTCGCCTCTACTATTCCAGAGCAAAGATGTATTGCGCATGAACAAGAGGATGAAGCAGCGCGAGCGGCAAGGGGCGGGTGGATGTACAGACCTTGGTGCCGGTTGGCTACGGCGGCGACTCAGTGTGTGCCCGCCCGTGCAGGGAGACCTGTCTGGGCGAATTGCCAAACAGCTTGCGAAACGCCGTGATGAAGTTCGCGACATGGCTGTAACCCGCGTGCTCGCGGCCTCCTACAGGGAGATGCTGCGCTTATCGAGCGGGACTATGGCACCGCCTCCGCAGCCCTGCTGGTGGGCCACTCCCTCGGCGGCCTGCTGACACTGGATGCGGTGGCCAGAGACAGCGGCCAGTTCCAGGGCTAGATCGCCATCGAGGCCAGCCTGTGGTTCGATTATCCGGCCAACTACCAGCGCATCGAGCGGGCCTTGCTTGCCCCGCTCAAGCACCCCGCCTCGCCGTTTGTCGCTGTAGCCAACAACCCCTTTACGTCGGGATTTGGTCGATCCGAGTTTCACCGGGATCAGTTGCGGCAGTTTGCCCGCAGCGTGGCGGCGCGCCCCGGTTACAACCTGCACGTCACCAGCCGCTACTTCGAGGAAGAAGACCACCACTCTGTCTATCACCTGGCGGTCTATCAGGGGTTGCAGCAGCTGTTTCGGGGCTACCGGCTGGATCTGACCCCGGGCCTCTTCAGCCGGCAGGCTGTCATCGCCCACTACGAGGCCCTGAACCGGCGGCTTGGCAGCCAGCTTCGCCCCCAGAAGGAGAGCCTGCTGACTATCAGGGAGAAGGGCGAGCGCTGGCCCCAGATGCAGATCTCCGTGGCCGAAGCCGACGCGCTGCTGGAACACTATTACGGGCAATGAGCAGGGGATGGGCAATCAATAAAGGTAATGAAGGCGGGCAGTTAAGGTGGAGAGTGGAGGCGAAGAGTGAAGGTGAAGAGTGGAGGCGGACAGCGACGCCCTGCGGGGTTGGGCCCGGCCATTTTCGGGTGGCCGTTTGCACGCAACCGGGCGCGGGATCCGGCCTTCTTGTCTTGTCGGATGGCGCCAGGGCAGGCGCCGCTTCACTCATAGACCCGGCCGAGGTTGTCCGGGCTTTGCTGTGTCCGCCGCTCCCCGCATAGGCCGCTTGGCCTGCTGCTCAGACAGACCCGCAAAGGGCCTTTTTCTTGTCGGCGCCCATCACCGAGGTGCAACCGACGTATATATGCAGAGCGATGAGGGTCCTGATCTCTCACGCCCAAGCCTCGCTTGATCGCCCAATCTCGCCTCCCCGATAACCCCCCATTGGATGTCGCCTGAAGCCGTTTTTAGTACGAGCCGCTGTATGGCGTCATGCAAGGAAGAAACTCGCCAGCCGGCCCCTGATATGGATGACAAGAACAGCCGCAAGCGATGGAGAAAGGAAAATGGGCGGTGGTGCAGGTTATTGAGTCTGTCGAACTAAGGCCTCAAATGCTCCCTCATTCTGAGGCGATATATTTTATTGGAAAAGTGTTATTTAAATGTAAATCAACAATAAACCAATCATTATATCCATGAGCCAGCTTCTGAATATCTTAATTTAAATTTCATTAAGTCAGAGTTCAGTTATTACTTATAAAAAAAGTTTTTTTTATGATCGCAAACTTTTTTTTGTCGGCCAATCTCGATCGAATATATCGAGGGATCGTTCCCATGAACGGATTATCTGTCGCCACTGATACTTCATTTGGATTTAATGCTGTTTTTAATGCCGCTGTGGTTTTTTGATCTGTGTTCTTGTCTTTTAATTCATCTATTTGATGGATATTATGTGGATGTCAGAGTTTAATGCTGTTTGCGAGTCTCGATTGGAGTTATTTAAATCGAGGTGAGGGCATGAATTGGAACTCTCATATTGTCACCGAATCCATGTCGTCTAGATTGTGCTCCCGGGTACGATTTTGGCGGAGCTTACCCCCTTGTTGCCGGTTTTCGGTGCGCATCCATCGATAATGGGTATGGGAATGAATCACTGTGGAACGATGGTATCTGGCCTGTCACAAGACAGGGAAACATAATGCACTCAGGGTTAAAGCATTTCTGGCACATCTGAATATTGAGGTGCTGATACCCCAGATTCGCATGCATCAGCCAAGGCTGGATCGCCCAGGTCAAATAAGGTCCGTTTGGGAGCCATTATTTCCCGGTTATCTCTTCATTCACTTCGATCCTGAGACACACCATACATCGAAAGTGTCGGCTTGCCCTGGCTTGAGCCACCTTGTGCGGTTTGCCGGGGTGATAAATCCTCTGCACGAGGCCGTGGTCGATGAGGTTCTGCAGTTGGTGTTGACGGTAAATGTGGAGGCAGACGAGTCGATAAAGCAGCTCGTGAGCCCTGAGCACCAGGCTCAAAGAGCATCAGCCTTGACGGAATCACAACGCAGGCAGATAAGGCGGGTGATAGAGGAAAAAAATGGGGTGACACGTTCGGCACTGTTTTATGCATTTGTCGAGGCGAGTCGATGCTGACCCTGGCAATTGAAGTTATATAGCTGATTAGGTGAGTCTGTATTTGATACCCAGAACATCAGCCATCAAGAACCTGGTAATCGAGAATATTGTGAAAAAGAGTGACGTCAAAAAACAGAAGATTTATGGTGCGTTGCTGGCGTTATGCCCTGCGGTGGAAGGAAATATACCGCCTTATGATGACTGGCCCAAGACGCGGGAAATTGCAGATGCGTGCAATGAGACCATCTATTCAGCGAGGCTCTACTTGCTGGCACTGGCAGATGAGGGGGCAGTTTATTGTTCATATCAAAACGTGAATAACTCCCTGCGCTGGTATCCTAGATTGTGCAAGGACGAACTGCCCGATATTGAGCCTGTCATTCTAACGCCACGAGCATGATCCATATATGACAGCATCCAATATGTGGATGCCGTGATGATGCCTCTACTTTCCATTATATGTTCATTCTCCCCCCGAGAGGGAGGCTTCTTGATGGTATTAATAACCTACTGCCGTGGTGCTGATTAATGGCGCCATGGAGCAAAACCATGATTACAAGTTAATAAAGCAAGATATATCAGGGAGATATATTTTTCAGGGTGACTTTTGTCAGTGACATAGACGTTTATTTACTGCTAGGTACTTGCCAGATGTATATCAATGCTCAGGATGTATTTTTCTGAGAGGTAAACTTTGGCGCTTATTAATTTACACATTCATTTGAGGTTTTTATGAAAAAGTCCCTGTTGGCCATGGCCGTTGTGCTCTCCTCTGGTATGAGCCTGAATGCATTCGCTGCCGAACCGGCGACAATCGTGACCGGTGGCACCGTCTATTTCAACGGTGAGGTTGTCAATGCGGCCTGCGCGGTGAGCTCCGACTCCCTGGATCAAACTGTTTATCTGGATCAGGTACGGACTGCCGCCTTTAACGGCGCGGCGGATGCGCCTGCAAATCAACCGGAAAATTTCGAAATCAAACTGGTTGATTGCGATACGAGTGTACAGGCCACGGCCGCAGTGTCATTCACGGGCACCACAGCCCCTGGCAAGACCTCTGTGCTGGCCAACTCGGCGGGGGCAGGTGCTGCACAAGGGGTGGGTCTGGTGCTGATGGGACCTGACAGCGAGGTGCTGGAGATCAATACCGGTGTACCCTCCAGCAAGGTGACCCTCGTAGATGGCACCACAGTCATACCGTTGTCGGTCGACTATATCTCCACCAGCACTGTGGTCACACCTGGCCCCGTCAGCAGCGTGGCCAATTTCAACGTGCATTACGAGTAAGGGAATTGGCTGGGTGGCTCCTTGTCGGAGCCACCCATTCCGTTATGTCCCAACGTTAGATTGCAGGTTGTCTCGGTATCGGGGGTCAGTCGTACAGGCACTTGCTGTCACGCAATGACACTCCTCTTTTTGTTTCCCTGCGGCACTTCCGTCGTCCGAGAAGGCAATGGGGTACTGGTATCACCGGCAGCCTTCTTGACTGATGAATGCCCATGGTCGGTTGACGGTCTGGGGTCGTGAGAGCAGGCAGCAGGGGATCCGGGTGCAGGAGTCGAGGCACCTTTTTGGTGAGTAGGGCTCTGCAATCTATTGGGTCTTCGCCTTGTTGTCGATCGTTTCGAAGGGGCCATCGGTGCTAAGAGCATTGCAAGGGATGTCGCTGTCCATTCTGGTCGCCATGACGCCATTGGGTGTCGCGGCAGAAGGGGGTAAGCGAGTACGAACTGCCGGCGATGTGAACCTTGAGGGGCGCGTCGTTTATTCAACCTGTGCCATTGGCGCACCCGAAACAGCGCAGCTGATATCGTGGCAAGAGGGGCGAATCACGTCCACAGAGTGGACCGATGCCAAGTTGTTTGATATTCGGCTGAGCGAATGCACCTCTGCGGTCAGTCAGAATGTGAGTGTCCGTTTTAGCGGTGTCGAGGATGAGGGCACAGATGATGTCGGGAGATCGAATGAGGTTGAAGAGGGGGCCTGGAATTGGTCCGATGGTCGGGTGGTCATTCAGGTTGCCCATGATCCAACACTCTTGCGTTTCGTAAATGGTCCCGTATTCCGGTTCCACTCCAAATTCAAATTTTTGGTGCCCATGTCCAGTGAGTCACCGGTCAGCGTTCCAGTATATTTTTTAGTCGCCTATCCTTGAGAGGTATTTATGATAGCGCACAAAAGCATGCATTCACTTTTTATAGGGGCTGCCCTCTATTTCATCAGCACTGCCATTCATGCGGGTGGTGTGGTGCTGGGTGCCACTCGCGTTATATATCCTCAAGGCAATAAACAGGTGTCGTTGGCCGTGACCAACACCGATGAGAAGGCGCTTTTTTTGATTCAGTCCTGGTTCACGGATAGTGAGGGGAAAAAAAGCAATGACTTTGTGGTCACGCCACCATTGTTTAAATTGATGCCGAAAAAAGAGAACACCTTAAGAATTATTTATGTGGGGGCAAATCCGCTGCCCACCGATCGTGAAAGTGTTTATTATCTCAATGCCAAGGCCATCCCTGCTGTTTCAGAAGCAGCTCAGAATAGTAATACCCTGCAAATCGCCACCCAGAGTGTCATCAAGTTGTTTTATCGACCCCAAGGGCTGGCCGTGCCACCGATAGAGGCGCCCGCCATGCTGCGTTGCAATCTCGAGGGCAGCATGCTGACGGTTCGCAACCCGTCGCCCTATTTTGTCACCATGGTCAATCTGCAGGTAGGAAAGACAAGAATCGCCAACATGATGGTCCCACCATTGGCGACTGAGCGTGTCGACGTCGACAACTTGACGGGGGATGTGACATTTCAATCAATCAATGATTACGGTTCTCAAACCAAGCCGTCCATTTGCCCTAAATCGTAATGGATGCAAGCCATGTCGTATTCGAAGTCACTGGCCGTATTATTGGCGGGATGGGGCCTGCTCTCTGATGCTCAGGCCGATGTCCAGTTTAATCCTGCATTCTTGTCAGGTGATCCGTCCTCGGTGGCGGATCTGGCTGCATTTGAACAAAACGAACAGCTACCGGGAACCTACCGGGTCGATATATTTCTGAACGATCAGTTTGTGGATACCAGAGATGTGGTGTTCGCCGTCAGCACATCCAAAAAGGATGGCGATGGTTTGCGGCCAGTGCTCTCCGTCGATGATCTGGTTGCCTTCGGCGTCGATGCGCAAGCGCTGTCAGAGGGGCAGCCCGCCGTGGGGGAGGAGATGGCCGGGCCTGTCGATATTCGGGAGCTGATCCCCGGGGCCGATTATGTCTTCTACTTTGAGCGTTTGCGGCTCGATGTGAGTATTCCGCAGGCTGCCATGAGTCGGCGCGTGCTGGGTGAAGTCTCGGAAGAGCTGTGGGATGAAGGTATCAACGCGCTGATGCTGAACTACATGTTCAGTGGCAGCAACAGCGTCGGCAAGGAAGATATAGGTGATGACAGCTTTGTTGCACTCAACACCGGTATCAATATGGGGGCGTGGCGTTTTAGAAATTACTCGACCTGGAACAAGGGTGATGAATCGAGCGAATTGCAGAGTGTGAGCAATCATATTACGCGGGCCATCATCCCATTGAAGAGTGAACTCGTCATAGGTGATAGCAGCACCCTGTCCGACATATTTGACAGCGTGGGTTTTCGTGGCGTGCAGCTGGCATCAGATGAACAGATGTACCCCAGCAGCTTGCAGGGATATGCACCCACGGTACATGGCATTGCGAAAAGCAATGCCAGCGTCACCATCAAGCAGAATGGCTATGTGATTTACCAGACCCATGTTCCTCCGGGCCCATTTCTGATTGAGGATCTGTTTGCGACCTCGGCCAACGGCGACCTTGATGTGGAAGTGAAGGAGAATGATGGCAGCATCAGCCATTATGTTGTGCCTTTTGCATCCATTCCAACCTTGCTCCGTGAAGGTCGGGTGAAATATGACGTGACGGTAGGGAAATATCGTTCTGGCAGCGACATGCAGGAGGAGCCTGAGTTTATTCAGGGATCCCTCGCCATGGGGGTTCAGGAAACGGTGACGCTCTTTGGCGGAACACAATTGTCGTCGGATTATTACTCCTTTGCGGTGGGGATTGGCAAAAACATGGGGGACTTCGGTGCCATCTCGGCCGAGTTATCCTATGCGAATACGGTACTGCCGGATGAAAGCGAGACACAAGGACAATCCTTCAGCCTGCTTTATGCCAAATCACTGGTGGACCTTGGCACTGATGTGCAGCTACTGGGGGCCCATTATTCTACGCAGGGATATTACACCTTCGCCGATAGCACCTATAAGTCCATGTCTGGTGATCTGGATGACGGTAATAATGAGTCGGACGATTCCGGCCATGATGATGAGCCAGTCAGCCGCTATGACCTCAATTATGCCAAGCGCGGCAGGTTGGAGGGCAGCATATCCCAGCAGATAGGGGATGCCGAGTCGGTCTATTTGAGTGCGCGAGTGCAAAATTATTGGGAGACCGATGAAGAGGACAGATATCTGCAACTCGGTTATTCCGGTGTGTGGAAAGACATCACTTACTCACTTGCATACAGCTATAACCAGAGCGCCTTTGAACCTGAGGAAGACAAGGTCATCTCGCTGAATATCTCCCTCCCCGTCGGGCGATGGCTGGCAACCTCGGATGATTACGCCTCTGCCTACGCTGATTATGGTGTCAGCTACGATGCGGATGGACGGACGACGAACCGGATTGGGCTGAGCGGGACCGCTTTGGAAAATAAGAACCTGAATTACAGCGTTCAGCAGGGATATACCAACCAGGACGTGGGATCCAGTGGCAATGCACAGATCCAGTATCAAGGCGCCAGAGGCGATATTGAGCTCGGATATAACTACAGCGAGGACAAGCAGCAGGTGACCTATGGCGGAACTGGCGGTGTTGTGGTGCATGCGGGCGGCGTGACCTTCAGCCAGCCACTTGGCAACACCAATATTCTGGTGGCGGCACCGGGTGCCGAGGGGGTCGAGATTGAGAACACCATAGGCACTGTCACCGACACCGATGGCTATGCCGTCATCCCTTATGCCTCTAGCTATCGCCTGAACCGCGTCGCGCTGGATGTGAATTCGTTGCAGGACGACGTGGAGGTGGATGAAGCCGTCGCCATGGTGGTGCCGACCGATGGCGCCCTGGTGCGTGCAACGCTTGAGACCAGGAAAGGGATCAGAGCGCTGTTTGCGCTGACTTTCGATGGCAACCCCGTTCCCTTTGGCGCGCGTGTTGTCAGCGAGCAGGAGGGCGTATCGGGCATTGTGAGTGAGGAGGGGGTGGTGTACCTGGCTGGTCTGGCTCCCACAGGATCCCTGGATATCCGATGGGGTGCCGGGCAGGATCAGCGCTGCGGGGCCGATTACCTGCTGCCGGAACCGGCGAAGCAGGCACCCATCACCCGGTTAGCCATAGCCTGTCATCAGAATAAATAGACGCATCGTCAGTGTTTCTCCTGAATGCTTGATAAATATTCCTGTTATTTAAATGAAAGGTGTGAGTAATGAGGGTGTGCCAATATTTTTCAGGTGACCAGTGGGCCTATATGGATGGCAAGAGTGCCGTCACCAGGTTGATACGTTTGGCCATGGTTTCTGGAATATGGGGAGGCATGATGGCGAATGTATTTCATGTATCCGCCGTCTCGGCCAAGACATATCTGGGGCCACCCAGTGGTCAAATAACCATAACGGCACCAGAGAATAATACCGAGGCTTATCTGGTGGCGAATGCCGGATTGACAGCCGCCAATGTCTGCCACCCAAGTGATCCCACGATTGATGACAGAGAGGGGAGTTTTTTCAGCTACACCGCGGCCACGGCCAATACCGTCGAATTTAATGGAAAAGTACATACCCTCATGTCAACGGGTAATCCCTATTTCGGGGTCATAGTCCCGACCAGAGATACCTCAGCCCCAGACAGTGATGCCGTTCCCCTTGCCTTGACGTTCACGACCTGGTATCCGACTCCCAACGCCACGCGGGTACCTGGCGCAGGGGCGATTGATGCAAGATTTCGTTATGTCTTGTATGCCATGCCCGGTGAGTTGCCTGCAGGCAGTTATGTGATCCCGCAAATGGAGGCGTTTCTGGGGATTGATTGCCAAGATGAGGAAGGGAGGACATATCAGGATCGCGTCGGGCAGCGGGCCTTTACTGTCAATGTCGCCGCCCGGGGGTGCGACGTGACCTCTCCGGCGCATACCTACATCGACTTCGGCGAGCTGAGTTCCCGTGATTTCTCTGCCGTTGGCAGCACCACCAGCACTATCCCCACCATGATCAGCTTGCAGTGCGATCCCAATGTCGAGATCAACTTCACACTCTCGGATCAGACCAACCCGAGCAACAGAACCGGCATCGTAGAGCTGACTGCCGACAGTACCGCCCGTGGGTTGGGGGTTCAAGTGGTCAATCCAGGGAGCGGCAAGTTCTATTCGCTGGGGCCCGATGACGCCAGCAACCATGGCATCAATCAAGTCTGGCTGGGGCAGAGTGGTCCCCAGGGTGGCACATTCAACTTCCCCCTTGGCTTTCGCTATATCCGGACCGGGGAGATGACGGCCGGTACGGCGACGGCCCTCGTGGGTGTCACTTTATCCTATCAATGAGGCGAGCGTGATGAACAGCAAGATAGCCGCGAGCATCGGCCTTGCCTTGTGCGGCGCCGTCTTCTTCGCCGGGGCGGCGGATGTGACTATTGAGGTGCGCGCTACCCTGATCCAGCCGGGTTGCGTCATCAACAACAATGCGGCCGAAATCGTGGACTTCGGCACCTTCCCGTCCAGCAGCATCAGACTGGGGGCGCCCCCCTCTCAACCTGGCTTGATCCAGACGGTTTCTATGCCCATCAGCTGTGTGGACATGGGCACAGGAGTGACGCTGAGTGTCAACGCGGCGGCCTCTGCGGAAAACCCCGCGCTGATAGAGACCGGCAAGGCGGGGCTGGGGGTGGCTCTCTCGACCCAGAGTGACGTGGCCGACAGCGGCGACTGGATAGTGCCCAATACCGGAAAACTGTCGGTGCCTCTGCTCAACGGGGAGGGGACAGTGCTCTTCTATGCGGCCCCTGTGGGTACAGGCGCCCTGCCACAACCCGGGGTGTTCAGCGCCCAGGCCGTCTTGAATGTGGAATACCCATAACCCGGTGGCTGCCCGGATCCGGCCAGAGGAATCCTGGCGATGGCGCGCCCTCTGATGGTCTCTGTCTGACCCCATGCCCGCGTTGGCAGCCACAGCTCGCCCTGCTAGATATCCAGGTGAATCCGGCTCTCTCGTTTTCATGTGCCCTTGTGATGACCTGATCCCGGTGATTCTGGCTGGCCTCTGCTGGGTCGCAATAGGGCGCTTGCCCAGCCGCAAAAACGACAGGGCAGGGGGGCAAGGTATACAAGTTGAACAGCTTATTAGGACATACGATGAAACAACTATTCATGTGGATATGCGCGTCCATGGCGGCCTTGTTGCTGACCGCCTGTGGCGGGGGAGATGAGGACTCGTCATCACAGCCGGAGTCCGGGAGCGGCGCGACGGCCATAGTCTCGCTGCAGGTAACCCCGCCCCAGGGACGCATACCTGTGGCGCTGGAGCTGCAATATGTGGCGCAGGCGCTGATGAGCGATGGCAAGGTGCAGGATGTGACGGCGCTCGGCGATCTTCAGTGGCGCAGCAGCGACAGCGCCATCGCGACCATCACGAGCACAGGGCTGGCGACCGGAGTGGCGCCGGGCAAGGTCACCATCACGGCGTCAGGAGTGGGGGCCAATGGCACTCCTGTCGAGGCGAGGGCGCAGCTGGAGGTCAGCAATGCCCAGGCCATAGGGCTGCAGGTGGCGCCCCCTGCCACCCTGGTGGCGTCGGGCTTGAGCAAGCGCTTTACCGCCACCCTGCAGCTCTCCGACGGTACCACCCTGGATGTGACCCCTGAGGTGAGCTGGGCCAGTGATGATGCGGGCACCGCCACAGTCGCGCAAGGGTTGGCGACCGGGATAGGGTCGGGCGTGGCCAGCCTGAGTGCGAGCGGTCTCTTCCAGGGCAAGAGCGTCAGTAGCGCGGCGCAGCTCACGGTGAGCGACGCCACAGTCACCGCCTTGCAGGTGACCCCGGCAGCGAGCACGACGGCGATCGGCCTGGCACAGCCTCTGATCGCCACCGCTGTGCTCTCAGATGGCACCAGTCAGGTGGTGACGGACATAGTGAGCTGGAGCAGTGGTGACAGCGCCACCGCCACCGTCAGCAATGAGCAGGATCTCTGGGGGCTGGCGAAGGGGGTGAGTGCCGGCACCACGACCATCACGGCCGTTGGCACCTTCAATGGTCAGCCCATCGCTGGCTCGGCTCAGTTGAAGGTGAGCGATGCCACAGTGACAGCACTGCAGCTGACCCCCCCCAGCCTGAGGGCGCCGATAGGTTTGCCCCAGCAGTACAGCGCAACCGCCATGCTGTCCGATGGCAGCAGCCAGCCTGTGCTGGATGCCAGCTGGAGCAGCAGCGATCCCGGCATGGCTACCATCAGTGCCGCCGGCCTGGCCACGGGGGCCCGGGCCGGTAGCGCCACCCTCAGCGCCAGCACCAGGGTCAACGGCCAGCTCTTGAGCGGTCACGCGCAGCTGACCGTGACCGACGCGACCGTGACCGCCTTGCAGGTGACCCCGGCCAGGGGCTCGGTATCTATTGGCACTAGCCAGCGTTATGAAGCCACGGCCCTGATGTCGGACGGCACCAGTTTGCCGATGTCCGACAGCGCCAGTTGGGTGAGCGACCCCCTTGTTGCCACCCTCGATGGAAGCCATGCCACCGGGACGGGGGTGGGCACCACAGACATCAGTGCCACCGCCGTCGTCAATGGCGTGTCCGTCAGCAACAGCGCCTCCCTGACGGTGAGCGGCGCCAAGGTGACCAGCCTGGAGGTGAGCCCGGGCATCGAGACGGTGTCGACGGGCCTGAGCAAGCCGTTCACTGTGCGCGCCTGGATGTCGGATGGCTCCAGCCAGGAGCTGACCGGCAACGACAATATCAGCTGGAGCAGCGACGACAGCGGCGTCGCCACCGTCGATGGCAGCACCGGGGTGGCAACCGGGGTGGCGCAGGGCTCGGCCTACATCAGCGCGGCGGGCAGCATCAATGGCCAGTTTCTGAGTGACAGCGCCTCACTGGCGGTGGGCGACGCCGCCGTGATGGGGGTGATTGTTACACCGGATCCGGCCACTGTGCCGGTTGGGCTCAGCATGCAGCTCACCGCGACCGCCCAGCTGTCCGACAACAGCACTCAGGACATCACAGACACCGCCAGCTGGGGCAGCGACGCCACCGGGGTAGCCACCGTCATCGGCGGACTGACGACCGGCGTCAGCGTGGGTGGCGCCAATATTACGGCCACCGATAGCGCCAGCGGTCAGTCCGGCAGCGCGGCCCTGAATGTGACCAATGCCGTCATGACAGAGCTGGCCGTGACCCCTGAGAGCGCCACTGTCGCGGTGGGGCAGAGCCAACAGTTTGGCGCCACGGCGACCCTGTCCGATGGCAGCAGCCAGGATATGACCAGCTCGGTCAGCTGGAGCAGCGGCGATCTCGCCGTCGCCTCCATCGGCAGCAACACCGGCCTGGCGACCGGGGTGGCGGTGGGCAGCAGCACCATCACGGCGATGACGCTGGATGGCTCCTCGCTTAGCGACACGGCCGAGCTGACGGTGACGGGGGCCGGTTGTGCCACGGATACTCTGGTCGATGGGGCAGGCAAGACCTGGACCTGTCCGCTGACCCAGTCGAAGGCCGATGCCGAGGGTATTGCTTACGGTATGACCTATAGCGAGAACGGCATTATCTATGCCCTGTTGAATTGGCCGCAGGCAGACGCCTACTGCACCGGCCTGGGGGATGGGTATTACCTGCCGAGCCAGAATGAGTTGCAGGGACTGTACGACGAGTTTGGTAGCCTGGAAAACCATGCGGGCTGGCCGGGCGAGAGAGCCTACTGGTCGTCGACCATGGGGACTAATGCGGGCTCCCACTATCGCTTCTATTTGGGGAATGGCACCAGCGGTGGTACGGCACACGATGCCAACAACTACGATAACGTGACCTGTGCTAAGTTGCCTCCGACAACGGTCTCCCTGGTCGTGACGCCGGCTGATAGCTCGTTCCTGATAGGGGAAACCAAGCAGTTCACCGCCATGGCTACTCTGTCCGATGGGAGCGTCGTGGATGCGAGTGCCAGCGTCGCCTGGAGCAGCGGCAACAGCGCCATTGCCACCATCAATGGCGACGGCCTGGCCACGGGGATTGCTGGTGGTGCCACCACCATTGCTGCGACGATGCAGGATAGTTCAGGGGTCAGTGCCACTACGCAGCTAACCGTGTATTACCCCCTGCCAGCTTATGGTACTGGCTGTGTTATAGGCATATTGGTCGACAGTTTTGGTGCCGAATGGACTTGTCCGCCGCTGCAAAGCGAGGTGGATGCCGCGGGGATCCCATATGACGGCACAATTAAACACAATGGAAAGACCTACGTCACGATGACATGGCCTAACGGAAACAACTATTGCACTTACCTGGGGCAAGGTTTTCGCCTGCCAACCCTGGCTGAGTACCAGGGACTCTTTGCGGAGTTCGGTGACTTGTCGATAGCTGCCGGTTGGCCGACTAGCTCCTATCACTGGACGGGCGATTATAGCAGTGGCAGCAATCACTATGCGTTCAGCACTATGTATGGCGGCCATAGTTCGATTCCCGACGCTTACTACCATTTTGTGTCGTGCCGGCGGGCAGCAGAGTAATTTGTGCTGGTGACCAACGCTCACCCTCAAGCGCAGGGGGCATGGCGAGGAGGGATAGCGAGTCTGGCGGCAGCCGGCGTGCGGACAGCCTGGGTATATGGGCTGTCCGCCTCGGTGCCATAACGGTGTCAGCCGCAGATCCTGACAGGATGTGACAGGTAGCATCCTGCTTGTCTGCCTTTATGACGTAATGGAGTACAAAGCCCGAGTGACCCTGTCACTTGGGCTTTTTTTGTTGTGTCTGGATCCGTCGGTGCGCCGCCCGGGGAGGCTATCGGGCAGCCATGAAGGGTGACTACACTGCCTGGGTCGGTACTAGGGGATGCACAGCTTGGTGCAGCTCCTGCCGCACACAGGGGAGTGGTCTATGGCTGTCATATGGAAGAGCGCGCTGTTGTCAGGGGGGTTGCTGCTGGTGGGCCTGGTGTCGGGGTGCACCTATTTCGCGCCGACCCCCATCAGCTATCTGAGTCAGGATCCCGCGCCGGGCAAGCTCCCTTATGGGAAGCTTGCCTATGTGGACGACGGCCAATGCCCGGATGGTCAGGTGAAGCGGCTGATCGGTGGCGATGCGAAGAAGAGCATACCGCGCCATGTGGAGTGCGTGCCGCGCCCGAAATAACGGGTGGATAAGCAGGGGAGGTCAGCCCCCAATACGAAGGTCACCACAAGAAGGCCCGGGCAATTGCCCGGGCCTTTTCATTTCGGTGGTGTGCAGGCTTGCTGCTGGTTAGAAGGCATCCCCAGGCACCCGCACCCAGCCCTCCATCAGGATGCGGGCGGAGCGGGACATGACCGCCTTGGTGACCGTCCACTCGCCATTCACCTGCCGCGCCTCTGCCCCCACCCGCAGGGTGCCGGACGGATGGCCGAAGCGCACCGCCTCGCGCTCGCCGCCACCGGCGGCCAGGTTCACCAGGGTGCCGGGGATGGCCGCCGCTGTGCCTATGGCCACGGCGCAGGTGCCCATCATGGCGTGGTGCAGCTTGCCCATGGAGAGGGCCCGCACCAGCAGGTCGATCTCGTTCGCCTGCACCTGTTTGCCGCTGGAGGTGCGGTACTCCCTGGCCGGCGCGACGAAGGCGATTTTGGGGGTGTGCTGGCGGGTGGCCGCCTCCTCCGGCGTCTTGATGAGCCCCATGCGCAGGGCGCCGGCGATGCGGATCTGCTCGAAGCGCGCCAGTGCCTCTGGGTCGCCGTTGATCGCCTCGCGCAGCTCGGTGCCCTGATAACCGATCTCCTCGGCATTGACGAAGACGGTGGGGATGCCGGCGCTGATCATTGTGGCCTTGATGTTTCCTATGCCTGGCACCTCGAGATCGTCGATGAGGTTGCCGGTGGGGAAGAGGGCGCCGCCCTCCTCGCCATCGTCGGACGGATCGAGAAACTCCAGCACGATTTCGGCGGCGGGGAAGCTGACCCCGTCCAGCTCGAAGTCACCGGTCTCCTGCACCTGACCGTTGCTCACCTGCACATGGGCCATGATGGTCTTGCCGATATTGGCCTGCCAGACTCGCACCACGCAGGTGCCGTCTTGGGGAATGCGGGCCGGATCCACCAGCCCCGCATGGATGGCGAAGGCGCCGGCCGCGGTGGAGAGATTGCCGCAGTTGCCACTCCAGTCCACGAACGGCTTGTCGATGGCGATCTGGCCGTAGAGGTAGTCCACGTCGTGATCGGGCTGCTGGCTTTTGGAGAGGATCACGCACTTGGAGGTGGAGGAGGTAGCACCCCCCATGCCGTCCATGTGGGCAGAGTAGGGATCAGGGCTGCCGATGACGCGCATGAAGAGCGCATCGCGGGCCGGGCCCGGCACCTGGCAGTGTTCTGGCAGATCGCCTAAGCGAAAGAAGACGCCCTTGCTGGTGCCGCCGCGCATATAGGTGGCCGGGATCCTGACTTGAGGTGTGTGAGTCGAAGAGAGTGGGGCCATGAATCTTGTCCTGAAAAGAGTGACGGTTCCTTCTTCCTCGGGGAGAAGGTGCCCTAAGGGCGGATGAGGGGAGATCCCCTCACCCCAACCCTCTCCCAAAGGGAGAGGGAGCACATCATGCCTCTCCCGGTGAAGGGGAGGGGGAATACCATATATCAGCTGGCGGCCTTGTGGGTGGTCGCCTCCAGGAAGTCCTGGGCGAAGCGCTGCAGCACGCCGCCTGCCTCATAGACCGAGACCTCCTCGGCGGTGTCGAGACGGCAGGTCATGGGCACCTCGAGTGTCTCGCCGTTGCGCCTGTGAATGACCAGCACGAGATCGGTGCGCGGGGTGCGCGCACCCTTGACGTCATAGGTCTCGGTGCCGTCCAGCCCCAGGGTCAAACGGCTGGTGCCCGGTTTGAACTCCAGCGGCAGCACCCCCATGCCGATCAGGTTGGTGCGGTGAATCCGCTCGAAGCCTTCCGCCGCTATCACCTCCACCCCCGCCAGCCGTACCCCCTTGGCCGCCCAGTCACGGGACGAGCCCTGGCCGTAGTCGGCGCCCGCCACTATGATCAGCGGCTGCTTGCGGGCCATGTAGGTTTCGATGGCTTCCCACATCCGCATGACCCGGCCCTCCGGTTCGACCCGGGCGAGGGAGCCCTTCTTCACTGCGCCGTTCACCACCGCCATCTCGTTCACCAGCTGAGGGTTGGCGAAGGTGGCGCGCTGGGCGGTCAGGTGATCGCCGCGGTGGGTGGCGTAGGAGTTGAAGTCCTCCTCCGGCAGCCCCATCTTGTGCAGGTATTCACCGGCCGCGCTGCTGCGCATGATGGCGTTGGAGGGGGAGAGGTGATCCGTGGTGATGTTGTCCGGCAGCACCGCCAGCGGCCTCATGCCCTTGAGGGTTCGTTCCCCCGCCAGCGCCCCTTCCCCCTCTTTATCCCAATAAGGCGGGCGACGGATATAGGTGCTCATGGGACGCCAGTCATACAAAGGCGCCACTTTGGGGCCATGGTCTTCCTCTATGGTGAACATGGGGATATAGACCTGGCGGAACTGCTCCGGCTTCACCGAGGCCCTGACCACGGCATCTATCTCGTCATCTGACGGCCAGATGTCTTTCAGGCGAATTTCCTTACCGTTCACCACTCCCAGCACATCCTTCTCTATGTCGAAGCGGATGGTGCCCGCGATGGCATAGGCCACCACCAGCGGCGGCGAGGCGAGGAAGGCCTGCTTGGCGTAGGGGTGGATGCGACCGTCGAAGTTGCGGTTGCCCGACAGCACGGCGGTGGCGTAGAGATCGCGATCGATGATCTCCTGCTGGATGGCCGGATCCAGTGCGCCTGACATGCCGTTGCAGGTGGTGCAGGCGAAGGCCACTATGCCAAAGCCGAGCCGCTCCAGCTCGCTGTCCAGTCCCGCCTCTTTCAGGTACAAGGCCACCGTCTTGGAGCCCGGTGCCAGCGACGACTTGACCCAGGGTTTGCGGGTCAGGCCGAGCTGGTTGGCGTTGCGCGCCAAGAGTCCCGCCGCAATCACGTTGCGCGGGTTGCTGGTGTTGGTGCAGCTGGTGATGGCGGCGATGATCACGGCCCCATCCGGCAGCAGGCCATCGGCCTCCTGGGCGCGGGCCTTGTCCAGATCCACCGCTATGCCGCGCGCGGCAAGATCGGCCACCGGCAGGCGGCGGTGGGGGTTGGAGGGGCCCGCCAGGGTGCGTACCACGGTCGATAAATCAAAGTGCAGCACGCGCTCGTACTCGGCGCTCGCCAGGCTGTCGGCCCAGAGACCCGCCTCCTTGGCATAGGTCTCCACCAGCTTGACCTGCTCACTATCACGGCCGGTGAGCCGCAGGTAGTCGATGGTCTGCTGGTCGATGAAGAACATGGCCGCGGTGGCGCCGTACTCAGGCGCCATGTTGGAGATGGTGGCGCGATCGCCGAGGGTCAGGGCGGCGGCGCCTTCCCCATGAAACTCCAGGTAGGCGCCGACCACTTTCTGCTGACGCAGGAACTCGGTCAGCGACAGCACCAGGTCGGTGGCGGTGATGCCGGCTTGCGGCTTGCCACTGAGCTCCACGCCGACGATCTCCGGCAGGCGCATCCAGGAGGCGCGCCCCAGCATCACGTTCTCCGCTTCGAGCCCACCCACCCCCACCGCTATCACCCCGAGGGCGTCAACGTGGGGGGTGTGGCTGTCGGTGCCGACACAGGTGTCCGGGTAGGCCACGCCGCGATCGTTGTGAATGACCGGCGACATCTTCTCCAGGTTGATCTGGTGCATGATGCCGTTGCCCGGCTGGATCACCTCTATGTTCTTGAACGCCTGCTTGGTCCAGTTGATGAAGTGGAAGCGATCCTCGTTGCGGCGATCCTCGATGGCGCGGTTCTTGGCAAAGGCATCGGGATCGAAGCCGCCGCACTCCACGGCCAGGGAATGATCGACGATGAGCTGCACCGGCACCACAGGGTTCACCT
This sequence comes from Aeromonas sp. DSM 116730, assembly GCF_046581335.1. Lineage (NCBI taxonomy): Bacteria > Pseudomonadati > Pseudomonadota > Gammaproteobacteria > Aeromonadales > Aeromonadaceae > Aeromonas > Aeromonas sp. DSM 116730. Next base: position 1,824,553 of record NZ_CP144265.1, read on the forward strand.
GGGCGGGGTCACCGCCCTGATCGGCGATGGCATCGCGCAGACCGGCCAAGTCCACCAGGGCGGTCTGGCCCAGGATGTCGTGGCACACCACCCGGGCCGGGAACCAGGGGAAGTCGCGATCGCGCTTATTCAAGGCGATCTGGCCGAGGCACTCGCCGAGGATGGCCGGATCGCACTTGCGAACAAGGTTCTCGGCGTGGACGCGGGCTGTGTAGGAGAGTCTGTCCCAGGCGCCGGGGGCGATGGCGTTCACCGCCTCCCGGGCGTCGAAGTAGTCCAGTGCCGTACCGGGCAGGGGCTTGCGGTATTGTGCGTTGGTCATCACTTGCGCTCCTGATTCTGCTCGGCCTGGACGCGGGCTGTGTAGGAGAGCCTGTCCCAGGCGCCGGGGGCGATGGCCTCGACCGCCTCCCGGGCGTCGAAGTAGTCAAGCTGAGTGCCGGGCAGGGGCTTGCGATATTGAGTGTTGGTCATCACTTGCGCTCCTTGAGCGGCACGAACTTGAGATCCTCCGGGCCCACGTAGTTGGCGCTCGGGCGGATGATCTTGCCGTCGATGCGCTGCTCGATGACGTGGGCCGACCAGCCGGAGGTGCGGGCGATCACGAACAGCGGGGTGAACATGGCGGTGGGCACCCCCATCATGTGGTAGCTGACGGCGCTGAACCAGTCGAGGTTCGGGAACATCTTCTTGGCTTCCCACATGGTGGACTCCAGGCGCTCGGCGATGTCGAACATCTTGGTGTTGTGCTGCTCCAGGCTGAGCTCGCGAGCCACCTCTTTAATCACCTTGTTGCGGGGATCCGAGACGGTGTAGACGGGGTGGCCGAAGCCGATGACCACCTCCTTCTTCTCGATGCGGGCGCGGATGTCGGCCTCGGCCTCGTCCGGATTGTCGTAACGCTTCTGGATCTCGAAGGCCACCTCGTTGGCGCCGCCGTGCTTGGGCCCGCGCAGGGCACCTATGGCACCTGTGATGCAAGAGAAGATGTCGGAGCCGGTGCCGGCGATCACCCGACCGGTGAAGGTGGAGGCGTTGAACTCGTGCTCGGCATAGAGGATGAGGGAGGTGTGCATGGCGCGCACCCAGGAGTCGCGGGGCTTCTCACCGTGCAGCAGGTGCAGGAAGTGGCCGCCGATGGAGTCATCGTCGGTCTCCACATGGATGCGCTTGCCGTTGTGGCTGAAGTGATACCAGTAGAGCAGCACAGAGCCGAGGCAAGCCATCAGCTTGTCGGCGATGTCGCGAGCCCCCGGGTGGTTGTGATCCTCCTTCTCGGGCGACAGACACCCCAGCACAGAGGTGGCGGTGCGCATCACATCCATGGGATGGGCGCTGGGGGGCAATTGCTCCAGCGCCACCTTGACCCCGGCGGGCAGGCCGCGCAGGGACTTGAGCTTGGCCTTGTAGCCGGCTAATTCTGCGGCATTGGGCAGCTTGCCGTGCACCAGCAGGTGGGCAATCTCCTCGAATTCGCAGCTGGTGGCCACATCCAGGATGTCATAGCCACGGTAGTGCAGATCGTTGCCGGAGAGGCCCACTGTACAGAGGGCGGTATTGCCGGCGGCGGTGCCGGAGAGGGCGACGGATTTCTTCGGCTTGAAGCCGGGGGTGGTTTCCACAAGTGCGCTCATCACAGGTTTCCTCATTCAGTCCGTTGAAGCGCCGGCTGCCAGCATGAGGCGGCCGGTCGGCATGTTATTCCTTGGTAGACAGGTCCTTGGTGAACAGCCTGTCCAGGGTCTGCTCGTAGTGGTGGTAGCCGAGGAAGTCGTAGAGGGACTCTCGGGTCTGCATGGTGTCGACCACGGCACGCTGGTGGCCGTCGCGGCGAAGCTGCTGATAGACGTTGAGGGCGGCCTGGTTGGCGGCGCGGGCGGCGCTCAGGGGGTAGAGCACCATGTCGACGCCGTGGGCAGCGAGGGCCTCCTTGTCAAACAGCTCCGTCTTGCCGAATTCAGTCATGTTGGCGAGGATGGGGACGCCAGCCGCCTGCTTGAAGCTGTCGTACTGGTGAAGTTCGGTGACCGCCTCGGCGAAGATCATGTCGGCTCCGGCGGCGGCGTAGGCCGCGGCGCGCTCGAGGGCCGAGCCCAGGCCTTCCACCGCCAGGGCGTCGGTGCGGGCCATGATGACGAAGTTCTCGTCCTGGCGGGCATCCACCGCCGCCTTGATCCTGTCCACCATCTCGGAGAGGGAGACCACGGCCTTGTTGGGCCTGTGGCCACAACGTTTCTGGGCAACCTGATCCTCCATGTGAACGGCGGCGACCCCGCCGCGCTCGAAGGCACGGACGGTGCGGGCTATGTTGAAGGCGCCGCCCCAGCCGGTGTCGATGTCCACCAGCAGTGGCACCTGGGTGGCGGCGGTGATGCGCTCGGCATCGATGAGCACGTCGTTCATGGAGGTCATGCCGAGATCCGGCAGGCCGTAGGAGGCGTTGGCCACCCCGGCACCGGACAGATAGAGGGCCTTGAAGCCGCTGCGTTCGGCCATCAGCGCCATGTAGGCGTTGATGGTGCCGACGATCTGCAGGGGTTTCTCATTGGCCAGCGCGGTGCGAAAACGCGCCCCGGCCGAGGGGGACAAGTTAGACATAGTGACTCCTTTCATGCTGCTCATGTTTTGCTGTGAATAGAACCATCTCACACTACGTTGACGTTAACGTCAATTATGCTTAGGTCCAAGGCCCGTTACTGAGCGGGCACAGGCGGCTGCTTCCTGGATAAATCCCTGTAATTCAATTAAATACCTTCAGGCTCCAACACCTGCCCGGCCATGTCGCCTCGCCGTCATGGGGGAACAGGGCCGATTCTGTCGTCTTCCCCGAGGGCGGGCAACGAATTCGAAGGGGGGTGTCATGAGATGAAAAGTGGCTGTCGCCCGATGAAAAGCGGCCATTCACCCAACCCCCTAGATTCAATCCGGACGATGCATTTCATTCACGAACGGATTGGAGAACAGAGATGGCCAACGCCATACGCTTTTATGAAACCGGGGGCCCGGACGTGCTGCGCTACGAAGAGGTGGCGGTGGGCGAGCCCGGTCCCGGCCAGGTGCGCCTGCGCCATGCCGCGGTCGGCCTGAACTATGCCGACACCTATTTTCGCAATGGCACCTACCCCATCCCCATGCCCAATGGCCTCGGTGTCGAGGCAGCCGGGGTGGTGGAGGCGGTGGGCGAGGGGGTCAGCAATGTGGCGGTGGGCGATCGCGTCACCTACACCGGCTTTATCAACACCCTAGGCGCTTATTCTACCGAGCGCCTGATCCCGGCCGCCCCCCTCATCCGGCTGCCGGACAGCATCAGCTGCGAGACCGCCGCCGCCATGACAATGCGGGGCCTGACGTCTGCCTACCTGATGCGCCGCATCCATGACTTCAAGCCCGGTGACAGCATCTTGCTGCACGCGGCGGCGGGGGGCGTCGGCCTCATCGTCGCCCAGTGGGCCAAGCTGCTGGGGCTGACGGTGATAGGCACCGTCTCGAGCGACGCCAAGGCCGAGCTGGCCCGTGCCCACGGCTGCGACTTCACCATCGACTACAGCCGCGAAGATGTGGCCACCCGGGTGCGTGCCCTGACCGGCGCCGCCGGGGTCGACGTGGTGTTTGACAGCGTCGGCAAGAGCACCTTCATGGGCTCGCTCGATTCCCTTAAACGCCGCGGCCTCATGGTCTGCGTCGGCACCGCCTCCGGTCCCATCGAGGGCTTCAACCCGCAATTGCTGGCCATGAAGGGCTCCCTCTATCTGACCCGCCCGGCTTTGGCCGACTACATCGTCGATCCCGCCGAGAAGGAGGCCCTGGCCGGCGAGCTGTTCGATCACGTGGCCAGCGGGCGGATCAAGATAGAGATCAACCAGCGCTACGCGCTGCAGGACGCAGCGCAGGCTCACCGCGATCTCGAGTCGCGCCAGACCACGGGCTCCTCCGTGTTCATCATCTAGGCCAAGGATCCCAGGCCAGCCCGCACTGGAGGGCGGCGCCTGCAGCACTGACTTGTCATTCAGGGAGAGAGACATGCGTGTAGAACAACTGACCTGCCACATCGGCGCCGAACTGAGCGGCGTCAACCTGGCGGACGCCGTTCACGATGAGGGGCTGTTCGCCGAGATCCGTACCCTCTTGCTCAGGCACAGGGTGCTGTTTTTGCGCAAGCAGGATATCAGCCGCGCCGATCACGTGGCCTTCGCCCGCCGTTTCGGCGAGCTGGAAGATCACCCGGTGGCGGGCAGCGACCCGGAGAATCCCGGCCTGGTGCGCATCTACAAGTCCCCGGAGGTGCCGAACGATCGCTACGAGAATGCCTGGCACACCGACGCCACCTGGCGCACCCAACCGCCCATGGGGTGCGTGCTGCGCTGCGTGGAGTGTCCGCCCGTGGGGGGCGACACCCTCTGGGCCAACATGGTGGTGGCCTACGAGCAGCTGCCGGGGGAGATCAAGGAGAAGATCGCCGGCCTGCGTGCCCGTCACAGCATAGAGGCGAGCTTCGGGGCGGCCATGCCCATCGAGAAGCGGCTGGCCTTGAAGGCCCAGTTCCCGGATGCGGAGCACCCCGTGGTACGCACCCACCCGGAGACCGACGAGAAGATCCTGTTCGTCAACGCCTTCGCCACCCACCTCACCAATTTCCACACCCCGGCCCACGTGCGTGTCGGTCAGGACTACAGCATGGGGGGCAGCGATCTGCTGCGCTACCTGATAAGCCAGGCCTATATCCCCGAGTATCAGGTGCGCTGGCGCTGGCAGCCGGGCAGCATCGCCATCTGGGACAATCGCAGCACCCAGCACTATGCCGCCATGGACTACCCCCCCAGCCATCGCAAGATGGAGCGGGCCGGGATCATGGGAGATACCCCCTTCTGATCAAACCCCGGGCCCCGCGCCCGGGAGAGATCACCACGCCCGGCTCTTCATGGAAGGCCAGCCAATTTAAGGAATGAACAGATGCAATTTTTTGACGATTCCCTGCACCCGGAAAACATGGAAAAGGTGGTCATCACAGTGGCCCCCTACGGCCCAGAGTGGGCCCCCGGCGACTTCCCGGAAGACATTCCGGTGACCATGGAGGAGCAAGTCCAGAAGGCGGTGGAGTGCTTTGATGCCGGCGCCACAGTGCTGCACCTGCACGTGCGCGAGCTGGACGGTACCGGCTCCAAGCGGCTGTCCAAGTTCAACGAGCTGATCGCCGGGGTGCGCAAGGCGGTGCCCGACATGATCATCCAGGTGGGGGGCTCCATCTCCTTCGCCCCGGAAGGGGAGGGGGAGGCGGCCAAGTGGCTCTCCGATGATACCCGCCACATGCTGGCCGAGCTGACCCCGAAGCCGGATCAGGTCACTGTGGCCATCAACACCACCCAGATGAACATCATGGAGCTGCTCTACCCCGAGTACCTGTCGGGCACCTCGCTGGCAAACCCCGCCTACCAGGCGGCCTACAGCGAGATGACGGTGCCGGCCGGCCCGGCCTGGGTGGCGGAGCACCTCAAGCGGCTGATGGCGAATGGCATCCAGCCCCACTTCCAGCTGACCGGCATGCACGCCCTCGAGACCCTGGAGCGGCTGGTGCGCCGGGGTGTCTACATGGGGCCGCTCAACCTCACCTGGATCGGCATCGGCGGCGGCTTCGACGGTCCCAACCCGTTCAACTTCATGAACTTCGTCCACCGTGCGCCGGACGGTGCCTGCGTCACCGCCGAGTCCCTGCTGAAAAACGTGCTGCCCTTCAACATGATGGCCATGGCCATGGGGCTGCACCCCCGCTGCGGCATAGAGGACACCATCATAGGTCAGCACGGCCAGCGCATGAGCTCGGTGGAGCAGATCCGCCAGTGCGTGCGGGTCGCTCACGAGCTGGGTCGCGAGGTAGCCAACGGCAAGGAGGCGCGCGCCATCTACCGCATCGGCGTGCAGTACGACAGCGTGGAGGAGACGCTGCTGGCCAACGGCATGGCGCCGAACCGGACCCCGGGCCAGAAAGGGGTGCCACAACGGTCCTGAGCCAGATGGGTCGCCGCAAAAATAGTGGGGCGGCGACCCCCCAACACTGTTTGCCAAACGGCCTTGCGCCTTGCACTATGCAGCACGCAGGGTAACTGAGTGATGAATCAATATTGTCTGGCCGGGGGCCTCTGCCGCCGGTCCGTTGACCGAAAAACCCAACCCAATTTGCAGTAGCGCGAGGGATTGTATGGCTACGTATCATATCGATGACGACCCAGAGGCCGGCAAGGTTGCCGTGCCCCGTCGTTATGCCTGGATAGTGTTTGCGCTGACCTTCGGTCTGCTCATCTCCGATTACATGTCGCGTCAGGTGCTCAATGCCGTCTTCCCCATGCTCAAGGGGGAGTGGGCGCTATCCGACACTCAGCTTGGCCTGCTCAGCGGCATAGTGGCGCTCATGGTCGGGCTCTTGACCTTTCCGCTCTCCCTGCTCGCCGATCGTTTCGGGCGGGTGAAGAGCCTGGCCCTGATGGCCGCGCTCTGGAGCCTGGCCACCCTGGGCTGCGCCCTGGCCCAGGACTATGAGCAGATGTTCGTCGCCCGCTTCCTGGTGGGGGTGGGGGAGGCGGCCTACGGCAGCGTCGGCATCGCCGTGGTGGTCTCAGTGTTCCCGCGGGAGATGCGGGCCACCCTCTCCGGCGCCTTCATCTCCGGCGGCATGTTCGGCTCCGTGCTTGGCATGGCCACCGGGGGCGTGCTGGCGCACTTCCTCGGCTGGCGCTGGGCCTTCGCCGGCATGGCCCTGTTCGGCCTGGTGCTGGCGGCCATCTATCCCCTCATCGTCAAGGAGGCGCGGATCTCCCAGACCAGCCGGGCGGCACGAGGGAGCACGGAGGCGGGCCGCAATCCCCTGCGCAGCCTCTATTCAAGCCGCTCGGTGATCTCGGCCTATGTGGGCAGCGGCCTGCAACTGTTCGTCGGCGGCACCGTCATCGTCTGGATGCCGAGCTATTTCAACCGCTACTACGGGCTGGACACGGACAAGGCGGGGCTCATGGCCGCCATCATAGTGCTGTGCAGCGGCGCCGGCATGATCCTCTGCGGCATGCTGAGCGATCGGCTGTGCCGCAACCGGCCGGATCGCAAGATAAGCCTCGCCATCGCCTATTGCCTCGGGAGCTGTCTGCTGCTCTCCCTGGCGTTTGCCCTGCCGGCCGGGCTGCCCCAGCTGCTGCTGATAGGTCTGGGGATGTTTATCGCCACCGGCACCTCGGGTCCCGCCGGTGCCATGGTGGCCAACCTCACCCACGCCAGCGTGCATGGCACGGCCTTTGCGACCCTTACCCTTGCCAACAACCTGCTCGGGCTGGCCCCTGGCCCCTTCATCACCGGCAAGGTGTCCGACCACATAGGACTGGACAACGCCTTCCAGCTGGTGCCCCTCATCAGCGTCGCGGCGGCCGCCGTCTTCTTCTACGGCAAGCGCCACTACCACAAGGACGTGGCCCGGCTCGACGGTGACGCCGGCCGCCAGATCATCACAGGTCCCCAGGGCTCGGAGGTGAGGGCATGAGGATCTGCATCGAGGTCTATGTCGATTTCATCTGCCCCTGGTGCCTCATCGGCAAACGCCAGCTGGCACAGGCCCTGACCCAACTGCGGGCAGAGCGGCCCGAGGTGCAGGTCGATGTACGCTGGCGCGGGGTGCAACTGCTACCCGCGCTGCCGGTGCAGGGGGAGGATTTTCACGACTTCTACCTGCGGCGCCTTGGCAGCGAACAGGCCATGGGCCTGCGTCAGGCCCAGGTGCGGCAGGCGGCGGCCAGCGTCGGCGTAGAGCTGGACTTTGGCAATATCCCCCGCATGCCGAACACGGCGGATGCCCACCGCCTGTGGCAACGGGCCTGCCAGCTGGGATCGCCGGCGCAGCTGGACGAGTTGCTGGAGTGGCTGTTCGCCTGCCACTTCCTGCACGGCGGGGATCTGGGGGATGGTGCTACCTTGCTGGGGCTGGCCGAGGCGGCGGGCTTTGGGTCCACCGATCTGGTGAGCAGCCTGCAGGGGGACGGGACTCCCTTCCACTGCGATCTGCCCGGGGCGGCCCAGCAGGGGGTGCCCAGCTTCGTGATGGGGAAGGGCTTGACTCTCAGCGGGGCCCAGCCGGTGGTGAAGCTGCTGGCCAGCCTGCGCCAGGCGCTGGATGCGGCGGCCGGGGCGACGGCTGCGCGTATCTTGGTGCCAGCCGAGCGGGTGCCTGAGCCGGGCAAACGTATCCTCATCGAGGCCCAGGGCAAGAGCCTGGTGCTGTTCAACGTCGATGGCCGCTTCCACGCCATCGACGACAGTTGCCCTCACCAGGGGGCCTCATTGTGCGGGGGGCGGCTGGAGGGGGAGGTGATCCAGTGCCTGGCCCACGGCCTGCGCTTCAACCTGACGACGGGGCTGCTGCTGAACTCGACCCAGCTCAGGGTCGGCCGCTACCCGGTCGAGCGGGAGGGAGAGGGGCTCGCCATCCTCATCCCATCCCGGGAGGTCAGCCCATGCTCACCCTGACCATGACGGATCGCTATCAGCGGGTGCGAACCCTGGCCCCCGGCATGGCGGTCAGCATCACGGTGGCGGCGGCCGCCACCTTCCTCTCCGAACACTACGGTGCCCCCGTGCTGCTGTTCGCCCTGCTGCTCGGCATGGGGCTGAACTTCCTCAGCGCCGAGGGGACCTGCAAGGCGGGCATCGAATTCACCGCGCGCAGCGTGCTGCGGATCGGGGTCGCCCTGCTCGGCATGCGCATCACCCTGGGCCAGATCGCCGAGCTGGGCTGGATGCCGGTGCTGCTGGTGGTCACCCTGGTGGTGGTCACCATCAGTCTCTCCGTGGTGGCGGCCAGGCTGATGGGATTCCAGCGGCTGTTCGGCATGCTGACCGGGGGGGCGACCGCCATCTGCGGTGCCTCCGCCGCCCTGGCCCTGGCCGCCTCCTTGCCCAATCACCCCCAGAAGGAGCGCGCCACCCTGTTCACCGTGATCGGGGTCTCGGTGCTCTCGACCCTGGCGATGATCCTCTACCCCATGATCGCCCGCTTCTTCGAGCTGACGCCGGTGGAGGCGGGGGTCTTCCTCGGCGCCACCATTCACGACGTCGCCCAGGTGGTGGGTGCTGGCTACAGCATGTCCACCGAGACCGGTGACGTGGCGACCGTGGTCAAGCTGATGCGGGTCGCCATGCTGCTGCCGGTGATCGTCGTCGCCGCCATGATCACCCGCAGGCAGGGGGCGGATCCCGCCTCTGGCAAGCGTCCGCCCCTGCTGCCCCTGTTTGCCGTCGGCTTCCTGGTGCTGGCCTGCATCAACAGCACAGGCTGGGTGCCCGTCCCATTGCAGGAGGGGGTCAACGGCCTGTCACGCTGGTGCCTGGTGATCGCCATCGCCGCCATCGGCATGAAGACCCAGCTCAAGGAGCTGGCGGCGGTCGGCATCAAGCCCATCCTGCTGATGGTGGGGGAGACCGCCTTCCTGGTCGCCCTGGTGCTGACCCTGATGCATTGGGGCATCAAGCCTTAGGAAGGCCATGGATGCCGACTCAAAAAAAAACAGCCATAAAACGAACGAGCCCCTGTGGCCAACGGACTAGCCAGAGAGCAGAGAGGTAGTTATGAACAAGGTTTATCCCAGCGCCCAGGCCGCCCTGAGCGGCCTGGTGCAGGACGACATCACCATAGCCTCGGGGGGCTTCGGCCTGTGCGGCATCCCCGAGCGGCTCATCGAGGCGCTGAAGGAAAGCGGCAAGGGGGGCTTCACCATCATCAGCAACAACTGCGGGGTGGATGACTTCGGGTTGGGGCCGCTGCTCCACAGCCGCCAGATAAAGAAGATGATCTCCTCCTACGTGGGGGGCAACAAGGAGTTCGAACGCCAGTACCTCGCGGGGGAACTTGAGCTTGAGTTCACCCCCCAGGGGACGCTCGCCGAGAAGCTGAGGGCTGGCGGCGCCGGCATCCCGGCCTTCTTCACCCGCACCGGTTACGGGACGCTTATCGCCGAGGGCAAGGAGACCCGCCAGTTCGACGGCGAGTGGTATGTGATGGAGCTCGCCCTGACCGCCGACATCGCGCTGATCAAGGGTGCCAAGGCCGACAAGGCGGGCAACCTGATGTTCAACAAGACGGCCCGCAACTTCAACCCGCTCTGTGCCAAGGCGGGGCGGGTCTGCGTGGCCGAGGTGGAGGAGATAGTCGAGGTGGGGGAGCTGGCCCCGGACGACATTCACCTGCCTGGCATCTATGTGCAGCGGCTGGTCTTGAACCCCAACCCCGAGAAACGCATCGAAGTGCGCACCGTCATGGAGAAAAACTGACATGCTCTGGACCCGTGAAGAGTTGGTGCAGTACACCCCCCAGGAGCTTCTATTGGCTTTCTTTTTCCAACCGTGCGCAGCGAGGAACTAAATCATGGCCTGGACCCGTGAAGAGATGGCGCAGCGCGCCGCAAAGGAGCTGGAGGACGGCTTCTACGTCAACCTGGGGATCGGCCTGCCGACCCTGGTGGCCAACTACATCCCGGACGGCATGGAGGTGTGGCTGCAGAGCGAGAACGGCCTGCTCGGCATAGGCCCCTTCCCGAGTGAAGCCGAGCTGGACCCGGATCTCATCAACGCCGGCAAGCAGACCATCACCACACTGCCCGGCAGCAGCTTCTTCGACAGCGCCGAGAGTTTTGCCATGATCCGCGGCGGCCACATCAACCTGGCCCTGCTCGGGGCCATGCAGGTCTCCGAGCGCGGCGATCTCGCGAACTGGATGATCCCGGGCAAGATGGTCAAAGGCATGGGGGGGGCCATGGATCTGGTGGCCGGGGTCAAGCGGGTGGTGGTGCTGATGGAGCACTGCGCCAAGGGGGGCGAGCACAAGATACTGGAGTGGTGCTCCCTGCCGCTGACCGGGGTCGGGGTGGTGGATCGCATCATCAGCGATCTCGCCGTGCTGGACGTGACCCCCGGGGGCCTTCGCCTGGTGGAGCTGGCCCCCGGCATCGAGTTCGAGGCGCTGCAAGCCGCCACCGGCTGCGCCATAGCGCGCTGACGCTTAGCCATCCACGGGGAGGGCGCTCGCGCACTCCCCGCTATCTTTTCTCGCCATCTACGTCTCTTGCCCCTTGGCTATCCGGCACCGACCCGTCGCCTCCCGCTTGTCTCCATCTCCTGTTTCCTTCGCGCCGTTTCTGTCGCCCGGATCACTGTTCTCAGCTGAACAAGGGCTGTATGGGGCCGGTCGTCGACGAGCGAATCCCGCGCCAGCCGTGGGATGCAGCCGCTGTCACCAAATGAAAAGTGACTGACGTTCAATGGCAAGCGCGCCCCTGGAGCTAGGCCTTACAGTCGGCACTAAGAACACAGAGCGCATTCGGACAAGCGATACAGGGGGGAGGCAACCGGCCAATGGCCAGCTTGCCAAACCCGGCGAAACGCCCCGGTCTGCGCCATAAAAAAGCCAACGGAAACGGCAACAAAAATAACAAAACGACGACAACACTCGGAGAGACTGTAATGGATTACAAGCACACGAGTCATGGTTGCGGTGCCCTGCGCCTCAGCCTGCTGGCGACGGCCATCACGGCCGTCCTCATGCCCAGCGTTCAGGCGGTCGAAGTCGACACCCAGAGTGAAGACTGGTCCGTTCGCTTCGACAACACCGGCAAGTTCAACTACGGCATGCGCACCGAGAGTGCCGATGCGCGGATGCTTGCCACCCCGAACAACAACGACGGGGACTACAACTTCAAGGATGCCGGCGACACCGTCACCACCCGCTTCGATCTGCTGACCGAGCTGGATGTGGTGAACAAGGGCAACACCGGCTTTCGCATCAGCGCCGCCAGCTGGTATGACTATGCCTACCGCGACGTCGGCGCTGACGAGAACCCCTTCATCAACGGCAACAGCGCCAGCTCCGGCATCGTCGGGCTGCCCCCGGTGGCGGGCAACCGTCATCTGAGCGACTATGCGGATCGCTACTACCATGGCCCCTCCGGCGAGCTGCTCGATGCCTTCGTGTTCCACAACATGGAGGTGGGCGACGAATCCCTGCTCGGGGTCAAGATAGGCCAGCACAACATCTTCTGGGGGGAAACCCTGCTGAGCCCGGTGCACGCCCTAAGCTATGGCCAGTCCGGCCTGGATCTCGCGAAGCTCGCGGCATCCCCGGGGACGGAAGCGAAAGAGCTGTTTGTGCCCCGCAACCAGATCTCCGCCTCCTTCACCCTGAACCCGGAGTGGACCTTCGCCGCCCAGTACTTCCTGGACTGGAACGCCGCCCGCCTGCCGGAAGCCGGCACCTATTACGGCAGCTCCGATCTGGTGGGCTTCGGTGCCCAGTCCTTCCTGCTGGGTCACACCGGCGGGCCGGGTCTGGCCGGACCGAGCGGCACCCTCAGCAACATTCGCCGGGGGGATGACATAGAACCGGGCAAGCACGGCGACTGGGGCATCATGGCCAAGTGGTCTCCCGAGGCGCTGGATGCGACCCTGGGGGCCTTCTACCGCCGTACCGCCGACATCCTGCCCCAGGCGGTGCTCGATGCCCGTGGCATGACCATTCGCGGGGCGGCGCCCCTGCCGGCCGGGGCCGTGCCCAACCTGCGCCAGTCCATCGCCAACACCAGCTACGCCCTGGCCTATGGCGACGACATCGACATCTTTGGCCTCAGCCTCTCCAAGGATGTGGCCGGGGTGAGTGTCGGCAGCGACCTCAACTATCGCCAGCACATGCCCCTCTCCAGCATCCCGGCCCTGCTCAGTGCCACGGGTCCCGGGGGACTGGCCAACGGCTTCGGGATCCCGGCGCCCGTGCTAGGTCCCCGTCATCCGGACACCGGGGTGATCACCGATGACTCCGACGGCTACAGCGCCACCGGCGATACCCTGCACTGGACCCTCAACGGCCTGATGACCTTCGCGGACACGGCGCTGTTCGACGGCGCCGCCCTGCTCGGGGAGCTCTACTACAGCAACCTGCTGAGCCTGGATGACCACAACAAGGCTCTCTACAAGGGAGAAGATAGCTATCAGGGCATCGACAAGCCCACCCGGGACAACTGGGGGCTGGCGGTCAACTTCACCCCGACCTGGTATCAGGTCCTGCCGGGGGTTGACATGAACATGCCGCTCTCGGTGAACTGGGGGCTGGCGGGCATCTCCCCGGTCCAGGCAGGCGGGGCGAAAGACACCGGCAGCTATGCGGTGGGGCTAGGCGCCACCCTCTACAACCAGTACTTCGTCGATCTGAAATACGTGGACTCCTTTGGCAAGTCTGCCGAGTGCAATGACGGTGCCGAGGATGGCGCCACCCCCAATGCCCTCGATGGGGCCCAGCGCAACACCTGTTATGCCGGTGGTTACGCCTCCTTCTCCGGTGGCGGTGCCACCACGGAAGACAGAGGCGCCATCTACCTGACCCTGAAGACCACTTACTGAGTCACCTCAAGCGACCGAGTCGGAGAACGAGATATGACATTCAACAAGACCATGCTGGCCGCCTCTCTCACCCTGGCCCTCGCGGGCCAGGCACTGGCCGCCGTCTCCAGCAGCGAAGCCGCACAGCTCGGCACCAGTCTGACCCAGGTGGGCGCCGAAGCGGCCGCCAATGCCGATGGCAGCATCCCCGCCTACAGCGGAGGCCTGACCACGCCCCCCGCCGGCTTCAAGGCCGGTGACAGCATGCGCCCGGATCCCTATGCGGGTGAGCAGCCGCTCCTGGTCATCACCGGCAAGAACGCGGCCCAATACCAGGGGGCGCTGACCGCCACCACGGCGGAGCTGCTCAAGCGCTTCCCGGACTTCAGGGTGGACCTCTACCCGACCCACCGCAGCGTGGCGCTGCCACAGGCGGTGCTGGACAACACCAGGAAGAACGCGCTCAGCGCCACCACCCTGGCGGGGGGCATGGCGGTGGACAAGGTGCTGCCGGGCATTCCCTTCCCCATCCCCAAGAGCGGGGCCGAGGCGATGTGGAACTTCCTGCTGCGCTACCAGGGGGTGAACATCGCCACCAAGTACGACTCCTGGAACGTGGACGCCGCCGGCACGGCGGCCCTCTCCACCACGGGGCAGGCCTTCATCAACTACGCCATCTACGAGGACATGAATAAGCCCATCTCGGCCAAGGATACCTACTACCAGATGAAGCTCCATTACACGGGCCCGGCCCGTCGCGCCGGCGAGGCCATCATGCTGCGCGATGCTGCCAACCCCCTGGAGCAGCCGCGCAAGGCCTGGCAGTACCTGCCTGGCCAGCGCCGGGTCAAGCTGGCACCGAACCTGGCCTATGATACCCCGAACCCGGGCACCTCGGGGGCGGGCACCTATGACGACGTCTTCGTCTTCAACGGGGCGCTGGACAGATTCGACTGGAAGCTGGTGGGCAAGCAGGAAATGATAGTCCCCTACAACACCTATCGGCTGACCTATCAGCCCGATGCCAGGGCGCTGACCACCCCCAACTTCCTGTCACCGGATCACGTGCGCTGGGAGAAGCACAGGGTCTGGGTGGTGGAGGGCAACCTCAAGGCCGGTGAGCGCCACATCTACGCCAAGCGCCGCTTCTACCTGGACGAAGACAGCTGGGTGGCGCTGGCCTCCGATCAGTACGACGCCCGTGGTCAGCTCTATCGCGGCTCCTTCGCCTTCCTGAGCCAGAGCTACGACAAGCAGACCCCGGACGCCACCCCCTTCATGATCTATGACCTGGTGGCGGGCACCTACAACATCAACGGTGTGGTGGGCCCCTACGGCGGCATCAAGTACGGTGCCTCCCTGTCCAAGGCGAAGTGGTCGCCGGAGTCCCTGGCTGGCGCCGGGATCCGCTAGCCGTAACAGGAGTCCGGATCGTCATTGATGAACCGGGCTCCTCGATGTTGGCGTCGGGCGCCTTTTGGCATCCCGCCGCCCTCTGAGACAAGGACGTGGTATGGGTTCATTCAAGACGTTGGCGCCATTGATCTGCTGCGCCCTGCTGATGCAAAGCGCAGGGGTGACAGCCGGGCAGGCGGCCGATTATGTGGACGTGCTGGACCTGCCAGCCAAGGCGAGCGCCCTGGCCCAGCGCAGCCCCCTGCTGGGTCTGGCTCGTGCCGGGTCGCGGCTGGTGGCGGTGGGGCAACGGGGTCACATCCTCTACTCGGACGACGAGGGAGGGCGCTGGCAGCAGGCCAGGGTGCCGGTGAGCTCGGATCTGAACGCCGTCACCTTCCCCACCCCCGAGCAGGGTTGGGCCGTGGGGGGGGATGGGGTGGTGCTGCACAGCCAGGATGGCGGTGCCAGCTGGCAAAAACAGCTGGATGGTCGCCAGATAGGCGGGCTGGTGAGTGCCTTCTATGCCGCCAAGGCCGGGGCCGAGCCGGACAACGAACAGTGGGCCGCGCTGGTGGAGGAGGGCCAGCGGCTGGAGGAGGAGGGGGCCGACAAACCCCTGCTCGACGTCTGGTTTGAGGACGACAAGGTCGGCTACGTGGTCGGGGTCTTCAACCTGATACTGGGCACCCAGGATGGCGGCCTGCACTGGACGCCCATGCAGGATCGCACCGACAACCCGGATGGGCTCCATCTCAATGCCATAGCCCCCGCCGGTGACGCCCTCTATCTGGTGGGCGAGCAGGGCCTGCTGCGCAAATGGGAGCCGCAGACGCAGCGCTTCGTCTCACTGCCCAGCCCCTATGACGGCAGCTTCTTCGGCCTTGTCGGTCGCCCGGATGAGGTGATCGTCTATGGCCTGCGGGGCCATGTCTATCGCAGCACGGACGGAGGCGAAAACTGGACCCGGCTCGTGAGCCCGCTGCCCATCAGCATCAGCGCCGCTATGCAGGGGGCCGATGGCCAGTTCCGTCTGTTTACCCAGGCCGGTCATATGCTGCTGCAACGGGGCAACGAGCCGCTGAGCCTGGCCCCCCTGGCCGAGCCATCGCCGGTGGCGGGCGCCGCCCTGACTGCGGATGGCACCCTGGCGCTGGTGGGCAGCCGCGGGGTGCGCACCCTTGGCGTCAAATAAGGTTTGTCAAAGCAGGCCGTCACCGGATGACGGCCCAATAACGATAACGAGGATCCAGACATGGGCCATGTGAAGCAAGATTCGATGCCGGTGATCCGCGAGCTGAGCGCGTTCGACAGGCACTCCGGCAACCTGCTGGAGCGGCTGGTGTTCAACCACAGGGGGCTCTTCATGCTGGCGATGACGCTGGCGACCCTGGTGCTTGGCTACATGGGCGCGACCCGTCTGGCGCTGGCGCCCAGCTTCGAGAAGATGATCCCCCAGAGCCAACCCTACATCAAAAACTTCCTGGAGAACCGGGACTCCCTGCGTGGCCTCGGCAACTCGGTGCGAGTGGTGGTGGAGAATACCCGGGGAGACATCTTCGACCCCGACTATCTAAGCGTCCTCAAGCGGGTCAATGACGAGCTGTTCCTGACCGAAGGGGTAGACAGGGCCTGGATGAAGTCCCTCTGGAGCCCGGCGGTGCGCTGGACCGAGGTGACCGAGGAAGGCTTCCAGGGCGGGCCCGTGATGCCGGATGCCTATCAGGGATCGGCCTCTGACATCGAGCAGCTGCGCCAGAACATCAACAGAGCCGGCATAGTCGGCAGCCTGGTGGCGAGCGATTTCAAGTCCAGCATGCTGATAGTGCCCCTGCTGGACAAGGCCTCTGTCACCGGCAAGCCCCTCAATTACCATGACTTCTCCCAGCGCATCGAGGCGCTGCGCAGCCAGATAGAGTTCGCAGGCGCCCCCCATCAGGCGGGGGAGGAGGGGACGGGCCAGTACAAGATCCGGGTGATCGGCTTTGCCAAGCTGGTCGGCGATCTCATCGACGGCCTCATCCAGGTGATCCTCTTCTTCGCCCTGGCGGTGGCGACCTCGCTCCTCATCATCTTCCTCTACACCCGCTGCGTGCGCAGCACCCTGCTGGTGGTGGGCTGCTCCCTGGTCGCCGTGATCTGGCAGCTCGGCATCATCGCCTGGCTCGGCTACGCCATCGACCCTTACTCTGTGCTGGTGCCCTTCCTCATCTTCGCCATCGGCGTCTCCCACGCGGCCCAGAAGATGAATGGCATCATGCAGGACATCGCCCGCGGAACCCACCGCCAGATAGCGGCGCGCTACACCTTCCGCCGCCTCTTCCTCGCCGGGGTCACGGCGCTGCTGGCCGATGCGGTGGGGTTCGCCGTGCTGATGCTGATCGACATCCCCGTCATCCAGGATCTCGCCATCACCGCCAGCATAGGGGTGGCCGTGCTCATCTTCACCTCGCTGCTGCTGATGCCGGTGGCCCTCTCCTATGTGGGGGTGGGCCGCAAGGCGGCCGAGCGAGCGCTCAAGATAGACACCCACGCCGCCGCCAATCAGGGCTTCGGCAGACTCTGGGCACTGCTGGATCGCTGCACCGAGCGCAAGTGGGCCACAGTGGTGGTGATCCTCGGCCTGGCGATGGGCATAGGCGGCTACCTGGTGAGCCTGCAGCTCAAGATTGGCGATCTGGACAGCGGCGCCCCCGAGCTTCGTGCGGATTCGCGCTACAACAGGGACAACGCCTACATCACCAGCCACTACGCCCTCTCCAGCGATCTCTTTGCGGTGATGATCAAGACGGCGCCCGAGGGGTGCCTCGACTACCAGACCCTGATCCTGGCCGATCGCCTGGGGTGGGAATTGCAGCAGCATCCCGGGGTGCAGGCCACGACCTCGCTGGTCAATGCGGTGCGCCAGATCACCGCCGGCACCTATGAGGGCAACCCCAAGCTCGCCAGCATCCAGCGCAACCAGAACGTGCTGAACTATGCCGCCCAGCAGGCCTCGGTCAACAGCCCCGAGCTCTTCAACACCGACTGCTCCCTGATGCCGGTGATAGCCTACTTGAAAGATCACAAGGCCGAGACCCTGAGCGGCGTGGTGGCCATCGCCGAGCGGTTTGCCCGGGAGAACAGCACGGCGGATCGCCAGTTCCTGCTGGCTGCGGGCAGTGCCGGCATAGAGGCCGCCACCAACATGGTGGTGCACGAGGCCAACCGCACCATGCTGCTCTACGTCTATCTGGCAGTGACCCTGTTCTGCCTCATCACCTTCCGTAGCTGGCGGGCAACCGTGGTGGCGCTGGTGCCCCTGATGCTCACCTCTGTGCTGTGCGAGGCGCTGATGGTATTCATGGGCATAGGCGTCAAGGTGGCGACCCTGCCGGTGATTGCGCTGGGGGTCGGCATAGGGGTGGACTACGCCCTCTACCTGCTGAGCGTGCAGCTGCACCATCAGCGCCAGGGCATGTCACTGGTGGATGCCTATCGCCAGGCCGTGGCCTTCACCGGTCGGGTGGTGGGGCTGGTGGGCATCACCCTGGCCGCCGGTGTGGTGGCCTGGGTCTGGTCCCCCATCAAGTTCCAGGCCGACATGGGCATACTGCTCACCTTCATGTTCCTGTGGAACATGCTGGGGGCCCTGATAGGGGTGCCGGCGCTCTCCTACTTCCTGCTCTCCGGGACTGGGGCTGTGCCTGCCCAGGCGCGGGAGCGGCAGGAGGGGGATGCCAAAGAGGGGGTCAAGCCCTGCCGGACTCCGGTGGGGGCCGACGTCAGCTAGCAATAGCCGTGACACAGGGAAAGGAATAAGAGAAGGGAGGCGCCATGCCTCCCTTCTCTCGTCTGGCGAATGGCGCCTGTGCTCAACCGTAGGCGAGGCCGGCGCGTGCGGGCTGGGCCACCTTGGGCACGCCCTTGTGGCGGGAGCGCCAGGTGGCCGGCGGCATGCCGAACTGGGCGCTGAACCAGCGGGTGAAGGAGCTCGGCATGGAGTAGCCCAGCATGTCGGCGATGTGGCCCAGCGAATAGCCGGAGTTTTGCAGGTAGCGCATCACCAGATCCCGGCGAACGTCGTTGACCAGCTCGCTGAAGGTGGCGCCGCTCTCTTCCAGATGGCGCTGCAGGGTGCGCACGTTCATCCCCAGGGTGCGGGCTATCTGCTCTATGGTGGCGCGCCCCATGGGCAGCAGCAGGTAGATGGCCTTGCGCACGTCCGTCATCAGGGATTGCTGGGTCTCTACCAGCAGGGTGTCGAGGTACTGGCGGGCATGACGGGCCATGGCCTGGTTGGCCAGGGGGTTCGGAACGTCCAGATCGGCGGCCTGGCAGACGATGCCGTTGAACTCGCTGCCAAACTCCAGCTTGCAGCCGAACAGCCGCTTGTGGATGGAGAGATCCGCCGGCGCGTCATGGGTGAAGTTGACGCTGATGGGATGCCAGTTGGCGCCAACCCCGACCTGGGCCGCACAGAAGCGATACATGACGCCGACCGCCAGCTCGGTGGCCTGGCGCGAGGGCATGGGGGCGTCCGTGATGATCTCCTCGCGAATGATCACCGCCTTGCCCGCCTCTTCGATGAAGATGGCCAGGGCATTATTGAACAGGTGAATGTACTGCACTATGACCTGCAAGGCCTCGCGCAGGTTGGGCTGATAGCTCAGCAGCAGGCTGACCTCGCCAAAGTCCGACAGCTGGCGATGCTCCGCCATGCGCAGACCCAGGCTCTGGCAGTTCCCGGTACGGGCGGACAGCTCGAGCAGGTTGACTATGGTGGAGACGGGGATGCGCTGATTGGGCACATCCAGAATGGAGGCGCTGAGGCCGGCTTGCGACAACAGGCTGGGGGTATTGAGGCCCAGTTGGCGGGCGACATCGAGATAGTTGGTGAGGGTGGCGGCTCTGGCAAGGAGGGTCATGATGCAATTCCCATGGCGACAGCTCATCTGCTGGTTGCTTGTTGTTAACTGGTTTTTATCATTTCGTTTACAAATTGGAAAGTGCTTATTAACTGATCTATTAGTCGCAGGTGCCATGTGATGACCCTGCGTGCCAGCCCGTCTCATGCCTTTCGAGTCCGACGCTCTCCCACCCCGTGGCGCTCATGGCGCCAGGTGACTGTCATATAAAGACAACTCCATGGCATCCAAGGTAAAGCAGCCGGGGGCCTGGCACCTTACTGTGGTCTTGATGTCATCCGGCCGTCGCCGGAGCGCCTGAACAGGGGGAGAGAGATGAAGGCATTTCAGCCCGAGGCCACAGTACTGATAGTGCCCGGCCTGCGTGACCATGTGGCGGATCACTGGCAGACCCTGCTCGCCGAGGGGCTTGAGAAGGTGGTGACAGTGCCGCCTTTGACCTCGGACAAGCTGAGCTGCCAGGCCAGGGTCGAGGCCATAACGCAGGCGCTGGCGCGCATCCAGGGCCCGGTGATCCTGGTGGCTCACAGTGCCGGGGTGCTGATGCTGGCTCACTGGGTGGCGCAGCAAGGCGCTGCCCGCCATCGCCACCCCATCCGGGGCGCCCTGCTGGTGACGCCGCCGGATCTGGATGCCAGCTGGCCATCCCATTACCCGAGCCCGGAGGCCATGCAGGCCGGAGGTTGGCACCCGCTGCCCCGCATGAAGATGCCGTTCCCGAGCCTGGTGGTGATGAGCCACAACGATCCCCTGGCGAGCCCGGCGGCCGTGCGTGCCCTGGCCCTGGACTGGGGGAGCGAGCTGGTGGACGCCGGGGCCGTGGGACACCTCAACCCGGCGAGTGGATTTGGCCCCTGGCCCCAGGCCGAGGCCTTGCTCGGGCGTCTCGACGCCCGCTAACCCCATTGCGAGGGAGGGATGCCTCCCTGCGCCCAGACACGAATCGGAAGGAGTCCGTATGGTGAAGACAAGGATCATACCGCCAGCCCAGGGAGCCCATGCCTATCCCTTGCTGATCAAGAGCCTGCTGCTGTCCGGGGTGCGCCAGCACCCGGGCCGGGAGATCGTCTACGCAGATCGGCTGCGCTATGACTATCGCACCCTCAACCAGCGCATCCACCGCCTCGCCAACCTGCTGACGGCCTCTGGCATAGGGCCGGGGGACACGGTCGCCCTGCTGGACTGGGACAGCCACCGCTCCCTCGAATGCTTCTTCGCCGTGCCCATGATAGGCGCCGTGCTGCACACGGTGAACGTGCGCCTCTCGCCGGAGCAGATCGCCTTCACCATGCACCACGCAGAGGATCATCTGGTGCTGGCTCATGACGACTTCCTGCCCATGCTGGCGAGCATTCAGGAGAAGCTGCCCACGGTGCGCGGCTATATCCGGCTGACCGATGGGGAGCTGCCTTCCACCACACTGCCCCTGCTCGGAGAGTACGAGACGCTCTTGGCCGGGGCGGACGACCAGTTCGATTTCCCCGATTTTGACGAGAATTCGGTGGCGACCCTGTTCTACACCACGGGCACCACTGGGGATCCCAAGGGGGTCTACTTCAGCCACCGCCAGCTGGTGCTGCATACCCTCAACGAACTGGGCACCCTGGCGGCCCATGCGGGCCAGTCGCTGCTCTGCTCAGACGACGTCTACATGCCCATCACCCCCATGTTCCACGTCCATGCCTGGGGCGTCCCCTATGTGGCGACCATGCTGGGGGTGAAGCAGGTCTATCCGGGGCGCTACGAGCCGGACAAGCTGGTACGGCTCTATCGCGACGAGGGGGTGAGCTTCTCCCACTGCGTGCCGACCATATTGCAGATGATCCTCGACTGCGAGGAGGCGGCAAAGACCTCCCTTGCTGGCTGGAAGATGCTGCTGGGGGGCAGTGCGCTGCCGCTCGGGCTGGCGACCCAGGCCCACCGACAGGGGATACTGGTGCACGCCGGTTACGGCATGTCGGAGACCTGTCCGCTGCTGTGCGTGGTGCACCTGGCTCCCGAGGAGCTGGCGCTGCCCATGGCCGAGCAACTGCCGCTGCGGATCCGCACCGGCAAGCCCATCGGGCTGGTGGACTTGCGCATCATAGATGAGCAGGGCCGGTCGCTGGCCCACGATGGTCAGACCATGGGGGAGATAGTGGTGCGTGCTCCCTGGCTGGCCCAGGGCTACCTGAAAGAGCCGGGCAAGGGGGCCGAGCTCTGGGAGGGGGGCTGGCTGCACACGGGGGACATGGCCTCCATCACCCCGGACGGCACAGTGGAAATCAAGGATCGCATCAAGGATGTGATCAAGACAGGGGGCGAGTGGATAAGCTCCCTGGCGCTGGAGAGTCTCATCAGCGCTCACTCTTCCGTCCATGCGGTGGCCGTGATCGGGGTGCCGGACCCGCAGTGGGGGGAGCGCCCTCTGGCCCTGGTGGTCGGCAAGGAGGGGGTGCATCTGGATGCACAGGCCATCAAGGCTCACCTGCAGGGATTCGTCGACAGTGGTCGCATCAATCGCTGGGCCATACCGCGCCAGATCCGCATAGTGCAGGAGATCCCCAAGACCAGCGTCGGCAAGGTGAACAAGAAGCTGATCCGGGAGCGTGAATGCCATCCGGCGGTGGAGAAGTGAGGCCGCCGTCATAGATCCAGAGGACGGCCTCTCAGTCATCCCCACTGTCTGAGGGGCCTTGTTGGCCGGGCTGCCATGGCTTGACTACGATAACTGAGTTATCACACAAGAGGCGTGCGCCATGAACAGAACCCAGATTCATCTCGTTGATGAAGAGGTGGATTTTCCGTCCAGTGAACAGTTGGTTTCCACCACGGATCTGCAGGGGGTCATTACTTATGCCAATGACCACTTCTGCCGGGTGGCGGGATACAGCAGGGCAGAGATGATAGGCCAGCACCACAACATGGTGCGCCATCCCGACATGCCCAAAGCGGCCTTCGCCGATCTCTGGGGCAAGCTGAAGCAGGGCAAGCCCTGGCGCGGCATGGTGAAGAATCGCTGCAAGGATGGTCGCTACTACTGGGTGGATGCCTATGTCACCCCTATCTTCGAGCAGGGGCGGATCAGCGGCTATCAGTCGGTGCGCAACCGGGCCGAGCCCGGGATGAAGGCAGTCGCCGCCCGCACCTACGGGCGATTGCGGGCGGTGGAGCGGGGGGAGCGCAAGGCGGGCCTGAGCCTGCGCCCCGTCCGCCATGGGCTGGCCATCGCCGGGCTCCTGCTGATGCTGGCGGCGAGCGCCTATCTGACGGGGCCCCTGGGGGCCCTGTTCATGCTGCTGCCCCTCTTGTGGCTCGGCCTCCTCTATCGTCACACCCTCATCACCACCCCCCGTTATCTGAGCCAGCTGGCCGAGGAGTACGACAGCCTGACCCGGCTCATCTACTCGGGGGATGAACCCAGCGCCATCGCCGATTTCCACATCAAGCTGCTGCAGGCCAGGATCCGCACAGTGCTCGGGCGGGTGGACGATGCCACCCTCTCCCTGCAGGATTTGGCGGTCCATCTCAAGACAGCTTCCAGCGAGACGAGCGCCGACATCGCCGAGCAGGACATCCAGACCCAGCAGGTGGCGACCGCCATCACCGAGATGGCGGCGACGGCCCACGAGATAGCCCGCAACATCCAGGAGACCGACAACCAGATCGCCCAGGCCAAGGTACATTGCCAACACACCAATCAGCAGCTGGAGGATACCCAGCACAGGGTCACCGAGCTGGCCACCCAGGCGGAGCACGCCTTCACGGCGGCGGTGGCGCTGGCGGAGGAGTCGGATCGCATCGGGGTCCTGATGAACGAGATCCAGGGGATAGCGGATCAGACCAATCTGCTGGCACTCAACGCCGCCATAGAGGCAGCCCGGGCGGGAGAGCTGGGACGCGGTTTCGCCGTGGTGGCGGACGAGGTGCGCACCCTCTCAACCCGGACCCACAAGGCGACCGAGCAGATCCAGGGCAGCATAGGGCAGATCCAGCGCACCCTGAATGGCTGGAAGGGGATGATGCAGCAGAACCTGGTGCAGACCCAGTCCTGCGTGACCCTGACCCGGCAGGGCTCACAGAGTCTGCATCAGGTGCTGGCCGAGATAGAGCGGGTGGTGGATCTGTCGACCCAGATCTCGGCGGCGGCGGAGGAGCAGCAGGCGGTGGTGGAGGACATCAGCCGAAACGTCAACGCCATCTCCCAGCACTCCCACACCAACAGCAACAAGATGCACGACATGGATGCCTCGAGCGACATCCTGCTCACCAAGGCGCGCCAGCTCAAATCCCTGGGGCAGACCTTCGGCTGACGCCCGCGTCGAGCAGGCACAAGATGACAACAAGGCCACCCCGGGGTGGCCTTGTTGCATGAGCGCGTCCTGTGGAGGCGTGGCGCTTGGGCCACCATCAGCTCGTCTGCTCCGCCAGCGCAATGAAGCCGCCGCTCTTGTCGCAATACATGGCCCTGTCCGCCTGGATGAGCCATTGCTCCGGGCTCCAGCCACTCTGGTAGTGGCTGACCCCTATGCTGATCCCGACCTGCATGGCCTGGCCATTGACCACGAAGGGGGCCCGCATGGCGTGCCGGATCACCTCGGTCACATCCTGCGCCTGGGAGCAGCTGTAGCCGGGCAGCAGCAGGATGAATTCATCCCCCGCCAGCCGGGCAAAATAGCATTGGTGACCGATGGCGTCATGGAGCCGGTTGGCCAGCTGGCAGAGGATGGCATCCCCCTGGCTGTGGCCGAAGTTGTCATTGATGCGCTTGAAGTCATCGAGATCGCAAAACAGCAGGCAGCCGGGATCCTCGAGCTGAACTTGCGTCTTCAACTGCTCCATCAGGCTAAGGCGATTGGGCAGGCCGGTGAGGGGATCTATGCGGGCCAGCTGCAGTATCTCCTGCTCGCGCAACTTGCGCAGTGTCACCTCCCGATTGAGCCGTTTGTTGCTGACCAGCAGATAGAGGGAGAGCAGCAGGATGAGGGCGCCAACCCCCAGGCTCAGCAAGAACCAGGGGCGCCAGAAGATCCACTGCGCTGAGGGGGCCTGATAGAGAAAACGGGTCAGCGGCACCGCCCTCGGGACCAGGCCTATCTCGACCAGCTGCTGCATGATGTGGGCGAAGCGATCCGGATTCATATACCCGATCTCCACATAGAGCGGCTGTATCATCTCCTTGCTCATCTGCAGCTCGTACTCCATGTGGGCCTGACTGCGGTTGACGGCATACTCCTTGCGCAGCAGGTCGATGGCCTCGGTCGGGTGGGCGAGGGCGTAGCGCCACCCCTTGAGGCTGGCGGCCCGAAACTTTGCCACCCGCTCCGGGTTGGTGCGCTCCTCGTTCTGGGTGGTGAACAGGATGTCGCTGTAAAAATCGATGCCGTAATTGCGGGGATTGATGACGGAGACAGAGACGCCGTGCTCCTCCAGATAGAAGGGCTCGTTGCTGAGATAGGCGTTGAAGATGTCGATCTTGCCGGTGATCAGATCGTCTATGTTGACCGAGGTGGGCACAGGGATGAGCTGGCGTTCGTGCAGCCCCTGATAGTAGAGGGTGGCGAGCAGCTCGGCATCCTGATGGCCGGGAAACATCATGATCCGTTTGCCACGCATGTCCGCAACGGTGAGAATGCCGCTGTCGCGACGGGCCAGGAAGATGGAGGGGGAGTGCTGATAGACGCAGGCGAGCGCCAACAGGGGTTCGCCATTGACGTAGCTGGTGAGCACCTCTGTGTTGCCGACGCCAAAGTCGGCGCGCCCGCTCAGCACTTCCTGTACCGGGCTTATCCCCTTGCCGCCGGGTCTTATCTCGACATCCAGTCCGGCATCGGCATAGAACCCCTTCGCCTTGGCCATGTGATAGCCCACGAACTGGGGTTGATGCAGCCAGCGCAACTGCAAGACGACCCGATCCGGAGGCTCATGGGGACGGTCACTTGCCAGGACAGGGGAAGCGTAACTGGCGCCAAGCAATAGCAGCCAAAACAAGTATCTCTTCATCCGTGCGATTCTTGTGCTGAGGATCCATGGGGTGGCCAGCAGGCCCGCATTCAACTTGTTAACAATCCATATTCTAAAGGGTTATAGATGTACCGGATACAATTGCAGCACAAAGATTTCATGGTGATCAACAAGGGCCCAGGCCTTGGCATGCATGACGAGGGCGGTGAGCCCGGGCTCGTCAACCGGCTGCGCACCGAGACCGGGTTGACACTCTACCCTGTTCATCGCCTCGACAAGATGACCTCGGGGCTGGTGCTGCTGGCCCGCACCCCGGAGGCGAACCGCGCACTCAGCATGGCCTTTGCCGCCCGGGAGGTGAGCAAGCAGTATCTGGCCCTCTCGGACCGCAAGCCGAAGAAGAAGCAGGGCTGGGTCAAGGGGGACATGGAGAAAGGGCGTGGCGGCAGCTGGATGCTGGCCCGCACCCAGGAGAACCCGGCCATCAGCTGGTTTGATTCTGTCTCGGTGCGAGAGGGGCTGCGGCTCTATCGCATCAAGCCCCAGACCGGCAAGACCCACCAGATCCGGGTCGCCTTGAAAAGCATTGGCGCCCCCATCCTCGGGGACGAGCGCTACGGTGGCACGATCGCCGATCGCGGCTATCTGCACGCCTGGCGCCTGCAGTTTACCCTGGCAGGGGAGGCCTTCGATCTTGTCTGCCCGCCGGATGAGGGGGAGCTGTTCCTCCTGCCCGAACTGCACGCCGCCATCGCGGGATTGAGCGAATGACAAGCACCCGCGGGGCGCCCGGCGCTGGCTGGATCCTGGCCGACTTTGACGACACCCTGGCGCCGGGGGACAGCCACGCCGGCCTGCTGCGCTTCATCTTGCGCCGGCGCCGCTGGCCACTCCTGCTGCTGCCGGTGATCGCACTGGGTGGCCTGGTGTATCTGGTGCCCCGCCTGCGGCGTCAGGGAATTTCGCTTATCTGGTGGGCCATCACCCTGGGGCTCTCGCCGCTGGGTTGGCGCCAGCTGGTGCGGGCCTATTGCTGCACCCGGCCCGGGCTGTTTCGGGAGGCCCGCTCCCTGCTGATGGCCGAAAGGGCGCGCTGCTGGGTCATCTCCGCCAGCCCCCGGGCTTTGGTCCGGGCCCAGCTCCATCGACAACTGCCACGGCTTCCCCATCGCATCATAGGCTCGCGAATGTGCTATCGCCTCGGTGGCCTGGTGCCGCGTTTTTATTGCCACGGCCGGCACAAGATCCTGCCCGAGATCCGCGCCCTCAGGGTGACGCTGGCCTTGAGTGACAGCCTGCACGACTTGCCGCTACTGGCGCTGGGGCAGCAGGCCTGGTTCATCAACCCGACCGTCCGCCGGCTGCAACAGGCCAGGGCCCACCTGCCCCATCTCGAGGTGAAAAACTGGCACCTGTAAGGGAAAGCTGACAGCCCGGCGGAGCGCCGTGGGGCTGTCCGCAAGGCCCAGGCTGCAATGTCACAATCTATTTACATCTTCTGGCGGCGGTCCTCGCCAAACTATCTGAAACTCGCCTCTTCTCTTCTGCCCCGCCCCTGCCTCTAATGAAACAAGTTGTTAACAATGCCGTCCGGGCTGCCTGTCGAGCCTTCCCGGCGTGACCCGTTTCGTTATCAGTCCATCGCAAGGAGCGCATCATGACGACCTCTTCTTCCCCTTCCCACAGCATCAATCCCCTCGGCACCGACGGGTTCGAATTCGTCGAGTACACGGCCCCGGATCTCAAGGGCATTGCCGCCCTCAAGGCGCTGTTCGTGTCGCTCGGGTTTGCCGAGGTGGCCAGGCACAAGCACAAGCAGTGCTGGCTCTACCGCCAGGGGGACATCAACTTCGTGGTCAACGCCGAGCCCCACTCCCAGGCGGAGCAATTTGCCAGCCTGCACGGGCCCAGCGTCTGCGGCATGGCATTTCGGGTGAGCGACGCGGGCCGTGCCCAGCAGTACGCCATCGCCAAGGGGGCCAAGCCCTTCGTCGGCAAGATAGGGCCCATGGAGCTCAACATCCCCGCCATCTACGGCATAGGCGAGAGCACCCTCTCCTTTGTAGACCGCTACGGCGAGCAGGGTTCCATCTATGACGTGGACTTCGTCTTCTACCCCGACTGGCAGGCGCGCATGGCCGAAGTGGATGCGGGGCTCTATGAGATCGATCACCTGACCCACAACGTCCATCGCGGCAACATGGACCTCTGGTCCAATTTCTACGAGCGGATCGGCAACTTCCGGGAAATTCGCTACTTCGACATCGAGGGCAAGCTGACCGGGCTGCATTCCCGCGCCATGACGGCCCCCTGCGGCAAGATCCGCATCCCCATCAATGAATCCTCCGACGACAAATCCCAGATAGAGGAGTACCTGCGCCAGTACAAGGGGGAGGGGATACAGCACATAGCCCTGGCCTCCAGCGACATCTACCAGACCATCCGTACCCTGCGTGGTCGCGGCACCGGCTTTATGCCGACCCCGGACACCTACTATGAGAAGGTGAACAGCCGGGTGGCGGGGCATCAGGAGGATCTGGAGGCACTCAAGGCGCTGCGCATCCTGATCGACGGCTCTCCGACCAAGGACGGCATCCTGCTGCAGATCTTCACCGACACCGTCATAGGCCCGGTATTCTTCGAAATCATCCAGCGCAAGGGCAACGAGGGCTTCGGCGAGGGCAACTTCCAGGCACTGTTCGAATCCATTGAACTGGATCAGATCCGTCGTGGGGTGCTGAGCGGGGCCGAGCAGGGCGAGAAGAAGGGGGAGCCGAGCGATGCGTAACGGGATGCGAGCTCGTCGGCCGGTATCTATTTCATGGGAGGTACAGAGCCATGCGTAACTGGATCAGTTTTCCCCACCGGGAGGGGACCCACTCCCGCCAGGCCCACGCCGATCTGCCCGAGCAGGCCATCTACGAGCGCGAGCTGGGGCGCAGCGGCTTCTTCGGCCCCGCCACCCACATGCACCACAAGCATGCCCCCACCGACTGGAGCCACTGGGAAGGGCCGCTGCGGCCGCGGGCGTTTGACTTGAACGGGCTGCAGGAAGAGGTGAGCTCCCTCTCCCCCTGGGTGATGCCGGATCTGCTCAGCAATCCCCACTGCCGCTACCGGATCTGGCGCCTGACCGAGACAATGCCGTTTCTGGTGCGCAACGCCGACGGCGACGAGCTCTTGTTCATTCACGAGGGAAGCGGTGACTTCTTCTGCGACTATGGGCATCTCACGCTGAAAGAGGGGGACTATGTGGTGATCCCCCGTGGCACCATGTGGCGCATCGAGCCCACGGCGCCGCTCTTCATCCTGATGATAGAGGCGACGGAGGACAGCTATCAGCTGCCGGACAAGGGGCTGGTGGGTCAGCACGCCATCTTCGATCCGGCGGCGCTGGAGGTGCCTGCCATCAACGAGCGCTTCCTGGCCCAGCAGGACGAAAATCCCTGGTCGCTGCAGGTCAAGCGCCACGATCAGGTCTCTGTCATCACCTGGCCCTTCAACCCCCTGGATGCCCAGGGCTGGCACGGGGATCTCTGCGTGGTGCGCCTCAACTGGCGGGACATCCGCCCCCTGATGAGCCACCGCTACCATCTGCCGCCGTCGGCCCACTCCACCTTCGTGGCGAGCCGCTTCGTCATCTGCACCTTCGTACCGCGCCCCATAGAGAGCGATCCCGGGGCGCTGCGGGTGCCCTTCTACCACAGCAACGACGATTTTGACGAGGTGCTCTTCTACCACGCCGGGGACTTCTTCAGCCGGGACAACATAGAGCGGGGCATGGTCACCTTCCATCCCGCCGGCTTCACCCACGGCCCTCATCCCAAGGCCTTTGCGGCGGGGCAGGCCCACGCCAAGACCTTCACCGACGAGGTGGCTGTGATGCTCGACACCCGGGATGCCCTCGGGGTCGGCCAGATCTGCGAGGGGATAGAGAATCCCCACTATGTTTCCAGCTGGCAGCGACCAGACGGCACCCCCGGCAAATAAGGAATTCGATATGAAATTGGCAACCTTGAACAATGGCAAGCGCGATGGTGCCCTGGCGGTGGTCAGCCGGGATCTGAGCCGGGCTGTGGCCGTGGCCGACATAGC
Organism: Aeromonas sp. DSM 116730; assembly: GCF_046581335.1. Taxonomy (NCBI): domain Bacteria; kingdom Pseudomonadati; phylum Pseudomonadota; class Gammaproteobacteria; order Aeromonadales; family Aeromonadaceae; genus Aeromonas; species Aeromonas sp. DSM 116730. The sequence goes on from NZ_CP144265.1 coordinate 1,854,285, forward strand.
CCCCACCCTGCAAGGGGCGCTGGACGAGTGGGCCGAGCTCGCCCCCCGACTGACCGCCGTCTATCAGGCCCTCAACGACGGCGCCTGCCCCGACGCCTTCCCCTTCGATGAGACGGCCTGTCTCTCCCCGCTGCCCCGCTCCTACCAGTGGGCCGACGGCAGCGCCTACGTCAACCACGTGGAGCTGGTGCGCAAGGCGCGTGGTGCCGAGATGCCGGACAGCTTCTGGCACGATCCCCTGATGTACCAGGGGGGCTCAGACAGCTTCCTGGCTCCGCGCGGCCCCATCATCATGGGGTCTGAGGAGTGGGGCATCGACTTTGAATCTGAGGTGGCCGTCATCACAGACGACGTGCCCATGGGCACCAGCGCGCAGGGGGCAGAGGAGCACGTCAAGCTGCTGATGCTGGTCAACGATGTGAGCCTGCGCAACCTCATTCCCGGGGAGCTCGCCAAGGGCTTTGGCTTCTTCCAGTCCAAACCCTCCAGCGCCTTCTCGCCGGTGGCCATCACCCCGGACGAGCTCGGCGGCGACTGGCAGCAGGGCAAGGTGCATCTGCCCCTGGTGACCCAGCTCAACGGCGCCCTGTTCGGAGAGCCGGATGCGGGGCTCGACATGACCTTCAACTTCTTCGAGCTGATTGCCCACGCGGCCAGGACCAGACCCCTTGGCGCTGGCTGCATCATAGGTTCGGGCACCGTCTCCAATTACGACAGAAGCCGGGGATCCTCCTGCCTCGCCGAGCGGCGGATGCTGGAAATTATCGAGTCAGGTCAAGCCACTACACCCTTTCTGCGCTTTGGTGATACAGTGTCCATCGCGATGCAGGATCGCAATGGGATGAGTCTGTTTGGCACCATTTTGCAACGGGTCACGCAAGGGGGCGCCAGCCAGACGAGCTAGGAAAGCCTGGGCCGGCCAAGGTCGGCAGGCGACACGGCAGGTGGCACACACCTGCCACCATAGGGACATAATATGCTGCAGTTGTTTGGATATTGGCGTTCATCGGCCAGCTTTCGCGTACGTCTGGTGCTGCAACTCAAGGGACTTGGTTATGAGCAGCATCCGGTCAATCTGAGACAGGGTGAACAGAAAGAGAAGGCCTATCGCCGGGTCAATCCCCAGGGGCTGGTGCCTTTTCTCATCGACGGGGATGTGCAGCTGGGTCAGTCGGTGGCCATCATGGAGTACCTCGACGAGACCTATCCGGCCTACCCCCTGATGCCCTCCGCTCCCGAGGAGCGGGCCAGGGTGCGCCAGATAGTCAACATGATCGCCTGCGACACTCACCCCCTCAACAACCTGAGGGTGTTGAACTACCTGGAGCAGGAGCTGGGACAGAGCAAGACGGCGCGCGATGTCTGGTATCGCCACTGGATTGACGAGACCTTCACCGCCCTAGAGCAGTTGCTGATGACCACGGCCGGCGTCTATTGCGTGGGCAACGAGGTGACCCTGGCGGACTGCATGCTGGTGCCCCAGGTCTATAACGCCCGCCGCTTCAACATGACGCTGGACGACTACCCCACCATCGCGCGCATCGTCGCCAACTGCGAGCAGTTGCAGGCCTTTATCAAGGCGGCCCCCGCCAATCAGCCGGATGCGCAAGCCTGATCCTTCCCTGTGATAAACAACAAACACCCCGCACCGTCAGGCGACAGTGCGGGGCCTTCTCATCTTGGTCGGCGCTTGTCAGATGCGAATCCCCTGGCGCTGACAATGGTCGATAAAGCTGCCGAATGTCGCCTCGTCGTAGCGCTTTCCCTGCTCAAGCAATCCTGTATTGAAGGGCTCCAGCAGCCAGCCCCTGGCATCCAGCACGTAGAAGTGAGGCGCCCCAATATACTCGGGCTCCCGATCCAGGAAGCGGTTTATCTCCTGACACCCGCTGTACCACTCGCCTCTGCAATAGCTGTCCTCTCATAGCCTCTTTCCTGTGGCGTTTTTGTAGCTTCCAAGCCGCCACGAACGAACTCTGTCGCCAAGTGGCAAGAGTGGCGGGTGATATGCGAAAAGCCGGAGCGGAAGCGGAGGGGAACCAAAAAACAAAGCCCCTCAAAAGGGGCTTGGTTATCTCGCAGTGAAACTGTCCGCTGGGATTATCAGTAACTCTGCTGGTGGACGTCCATCACGGCGCGGCCGGACGGGTCGGCCATCTCCTTGAACTTGGCATCCCACTCCAGGGCGGTGGGCGTGGAGCAGGCGACCGACTTGCCGTAGGGCACTGTGCGGGCGGCGGACTCCAGCGGGAAGTGCTCGTCGAAGATGGCGCGGTAGAAGTAGGCCTCCTTGGTGAGCGGAGTGTTGATGGGGAAGCGGAATGCGGCCGCCTCGAACATCTGATCCGTCACTTCGGTCTCGACCATGGCTTTCAGGCTGTCAATCCAGGAGTAGCCCACGCCGTCGGAGAACTGCTCCTTCTGACGCCATGCCACTTCGTGGGGCAGCAGCTCCTCGAAGGCTTCCCGTAGAATGTGCTTCTCGATCTTGCCGTTGCCGCACATCTTGTCGGCAGGCTGCAGGCGCATCGCCACATCCATGAACTCCTTGTCGAGGAAGGGCACGCGACCCTCCACGCCCCAGGCGGCCATGGACTTGTTGGCCCGCAGGCAGTCATACAGGTGCAGGGAGGCCAGCTTGCGCACGTTCTCCTCGTGGAACTCGCGGGCATTCGGCGCCTTGTGGAAGTAGAGGTAGCCGCCGAACAGCTCATCCGAGCCCTCGCCGGATAGCACCATCTTGATGCCCATCGCCTTGATGTAACGGGCCATCAGATACATGGGGGTAGAGGCGCGTATGGTGGTGACGTCATAGGTCTCGAGGTGATAGATGACGTCCCGCAGGGCATCCAGCCCCTCCTGCACTGTGAAGTGGATCTGGTGGTGGATGGTGCCGAGGTGATCGGCCACCTTGCGGGCGGCGGCGAGATCCGGTGAGCCTTCCAGGCCGACTGCGAAGGAGTGCAGCTGGGGCCACCAGGCTTCGCTCTTGCCATCGTCCTCCACCCGGCGGGCGGCATAGATCTTGGTGATGGCGGAGATGACGGAGGAATCCAGCCCGCCGGAGAGCAACACGCCATAGGGCACGTCGCACATCAGCTGGCGTTTGACCGCCGCTTCCAGGGCGGCTTTCAGCTCGGCCTTGTCGCTGACGTTGTGCTCGACCGCACCGTACTCCATCCAGTCCCGTTTGTACCACTGTTTGAGCTCGCCATCCTTGCTCCAGAGGTAATGTCCGGGCGGGAAGGTCTCGACGCTCTTGCACACGGGTACCAGGGCCTTCATCTCGGAGGCGACATAGAAGTTGCCGTGCTCGTCGCGACCGGTATAGAGGGGGATGATCCCCATGTGGTCACGACCAATCAGGTAGGCATCCTGCTCGGCGTCATAGAGGATGAAGGCGAAGATGCCGTTGAGATCGTCCAGGAAGGCGGGGCCCTTCTCCTTGTAGAGGGCGAGCAGCACCTCGCAGTCGGAGTGGGTCTGGAACTTGAAGTCGACCTTGAGGCTCTTCTCGAGTTCCTTGTGGTTGTAGATCTCGCCGTTGACGGCCAATACGTGAGTGCGCTCGGGGTTGTAGAGCGGCTGGGCGCCATTGCCCGGATCGACGATGGCCAGGCGCTCGTGCACCAGAATGGCCTTGTCGGAGCTGTAGACGCCGGACCAGTCAGGCCCGCGGTGACGCAGTCGCTTGGACATCTCCAGGGCCGATTTGCGCAAGGCAGCGGAGTCGGTCTTGATGTCCAGAATGCCGAAAATAGAACACATTGGCGGTAATCCTCTTGATTTTTATATGAGCCCCCCACGTTTGGGCTCGAAATTCCATTTACATTCCTCGCCAATCACAATGCCTAGCGGAAAACCCTTTTGCAAGCGGGAAAACCGCAGAAAATCATGCCGCCAACGTCAAGTCGGCGGGTGAGAATGGTGTCAATAAAGGGCGGGTGCTTGACGTGCGCGTCAGGCCGCGGCGGGTTCGAAGATCACATAGAGCTTGCGGCAGGCCACCAGGGTCTCCCACTCGCCGACGAAGCCCGCCGGTATGACGAACTGATCCCCTGGCTTGAGGTGCAACTGGCCCCCCTGGCCGTCGTGGATCCGCGCCTCGCCCTCCAGCAACTGGCAGTATTCGTGCTCTGTGTAGTGCACAGCCCAGCGCCCCGGCTCGCAGGCCCAGAAGCCAACGTGAAACTGCTGGCTCGGGTCCGAGTAGTGGTTCCAGAGGGTCTGGCTCGGGTTGCCGGCCCGGATCCGCTCGGGGGCGGGCATCAGCGGGGTGGGGGAGACGGGGTGCTGGTCCAGCAGGATCCAGTCATTCAGGCTCTTCATGGTGCGTCCTTGGGGTGGCGAGGGGAGCGTCCTGCTCCCGTTTAGTTTGTTTAACAATGTTGCGCTTACGTTAAACGATGTGTGCCACCTTGCCAAGGGGGAGCCGATGAGGGGGATCAGACGATATCGATGTCGACCACGGAGTCGAAGATGTGATTCGGTCTGAACGGCATGCGGTCTATGTCCGCCACCTTGCTCACCCCGGAGAGCACCAGCACCGTCTCGAGGCCGGCCTGGAAGCCCGCCAGTATGTCGGTGCGCAGGTTGTCGCCGATGATGATGGTGTCGTCGGAGTGGGCCTCCATCCGGTTGAGCGCCGCGCGAATGATCCAGGCGCTCGGCTTGCCGACGTAAAACGGCTTCTTGCCGGTCATCCGTTCTATGGGGGCACAGAGCGCGCCACAGGCCGGGTGCATCATGGGGCCGTGGGTATCGGGGTTGGTGGCGATGAAGCGGGCCCCCTGATCCACGAACTTGGCCCCCAGCTGCATCATGGTCCAGTTGTAGTTGCGAGTCTCCCCTACCACCACGAAGTCGGGGTCTATGTCGGTGATGGTGAAGCCGGCCTTGTAGAGCTCGTGGGTCAGGGCCCCTTCGCCTATCACGTAGGCCTTCTTGCCATCCTGGCGCTTGAGAAAATCGGCGGTGCCCATGGCGGAGGTATAGAAGCATTCCTCGGGTACCTCGATCCCGGCGGAGCGGAAGCGGTTTTGCAGATCTTTCTGGGTCTGGGCCGGGTAGTTGGTGAGGAACAGGAGCTTGCTGCCCTGCTCCAGCAGGCGGTGAACGAAACGGTCGGCGCCGGGCACCAGATCGTTGTTGTGCAGTATGACGCCGTCGATATCGCAGATGACGCTTTTCTTCATGGAAACTCCTTGTAGGGGGAGGTGGTTGCCAACCTCGAATGTCTTCAATCACTTATGGCTTTTTTGTGCCGCCATTATAAGGCGCTTTGATGACAAGTCTCCCCCGGCGCGCCAGATGGGTGCACAATGACGGCAGAGGGAGGGCGCCGCTGGTGCCTGGACTGCCTGATCCATCAGGCGCTGACGATGGAGCCGTCATCATGGAGAACTTTATTGCCGGCTTGCCCAAGCTGGAGCTGCACCTGCATATCGAGGGCACCCTCGAGCCCGAGCTGATGTTTGCCCTGGCCAGACGCAACGGGGTGACCCTGCCCTGGCCCGATGTGGAGAGCCTGCGGGCTGCCTATGAGTTCGACTGCCTGCAATCCTTTCTCGATCTCTACTACCTGGGGGCCAGCGTGCTGGTCACGGATCAGGACTTCTTCGACCTCACCTGGGCCTACCTTGAACGCTGCGCCGCCGACAAGGTGGTGCACGTGGAGATCTTCTTTGACCCCCAGACCCACAGTGCCCGGGGCGTGCCCTTTGCCACCGTGCTCGGCGGCATCGAGCGGGCATTGCAGCAGGGGGAGCGGCAGCTTGGCATCAGCTGGCGGCTCGTCATGAGCTTTTTGCGCCACCTGAGCGAAGAGGATGCCTTCGCCACCCTGCGCGAGGCCGAGCCCTATCTAGCGCGGCTGAACGGGGTCGGCCTCGATTCGGGGGAGCTTGGCAATCCGCCGGCCAAGTTTGCCCGGGTCTTTGCCCGGGCGAGGGAGCTGGGGCTGCCTGTGGTGGCCCACGCGGGGGAGGAGGGGCCGGCCGACTATATCTGGCAGGCGATTCGGGAGCTGGCGGTGCGCCGCATCGATCACGGGGTGCGCTGCGCCGAGGATCCCGAGCTGGTGCGCTACCTGGCCGACACCCGGCTGCCGCTCACCGTCTGCCCCCTCTCCAACGTGCGGCTCAAGGTGTTCGGCACCATGGCGGATCACAATGTGCTGACCCTGCTGGAGCAGGGGCTCTGCGTCACCATCAACTCGGACGATCCCGCCTATTTCGGCGGCTACCTGGGGGCAAATTTCAGGGCCCTGGCCGACGGGCTCGGCGCCACGCGGGAGCAGCTCTGCCGCCTCTCCCTCAATGGGGTGGAGGCGAGCTGGCTGAGTCTTGCCGACAAGGTGAGGCTGACCCAGGAGATCAGAGGCTATGGTGCCTGCCACGGGGTAGCCCTCTACTAGGCATCGGAGGTGCAAATAGCGCGCGCCCGCCGATGAGGGCGGGCGCGTGGGACTATGCCGGTTGCCAGTCTCAGGCAGGCTGCGACGCTGTCTCGGCCTGATAGACGGGGTAGTCGATGAGCCCCTGCTCGCCGCCGCCAAACAGGGTGGCGGGATCATGGGGGGCAAAGGGATAGCCGTGACGCAGCCGGTTCGGCAGATCCGGGTTTGCCACGAAGGGGCGACCGAAGCCAATCAAGTCGGCCCAGCCCGCCTGCAGCGCGGCTCTGGCCCGCTCACCGTCATATTTTCCCGCATAGATGAGGGTGTTGGGGAAGGCATCCCGCAGCCCTTGCTTGAAGCCCTCCGCCATCAGAGGCGCATCGTCCCAGTCCGCCTCGGCGATATGCAGATAGACGATGCCTATTTCCCCCAGCAGTCTGGCGGCGGCCAGATAGGTCTCCTGCGGATTCGCATCCACGGTACCGTTGAGGGTGGTCAGCGGCGCGAGACGCACCCCGACCCGGTCAGGCCCGATCTCGTCACTGACCGCCTCTGTCACCTCTTTCAGGAAGCGCAGCCGGTTCTCCAGGGAGCCGCCGTAGTTGTCGGTGCGGGCGTTGGATTCGGAGTCGAGGAACTGGTTGATGAGGTAGCCGTTGGCGGCGTGCAGTTCTATGCCGTCAAAGCCGGCCTCCATGGCATTGCGGGCGGCCTGGCGGAACTGGCCCACCACGGCGTCTATGTCGGCCTGGGTCATGGCACGGGGAGTGACTGTCTCCACAAAACCGGGGGCGTCGCTGCCGTTGTCGACAAAGACCTTCACCCCTTGCGCCTTGATGGCCGACGAGGAGATGGGCTGGGCGCCGCCTATGTTGTCCGGGTGGGTGACCCGGCCCACGTGCCAGAGCTGGGCAAACATGATACCCCCCTTGGCGTGCACCGCATCGGTCACCAACTTCCAGCCAGCCACCTGCTCGGCGCTGTGGATGCCCGGGGTCCAGGCATAGCCCTTGCCCAGGGGATCTATCTGGGTGCCCTCGCCTATGATGAGGCCGGCGCCCGCGCGCTGGGCGTAATAGGTGGCCATCATGGCGTTGGCCACGTCACCGGGCTGGCTGGCGCGGGAGCGGGTCATGGGCGGCATGACGATGCGATTGGAGAGGTGCAACTGGCCGAGGCGAAGGGGGCAGAACAGGGGATCGTGGTTCATGGTGAATTCCTCGTGTTGGGATGGAGGCGACTCTAGAGGGGATTGTCATTGTGAAAAAGAGGGGTAATTGCAGAAGAGAATTGCCATTGGCACAGCAATGAGCCCGAGACCATGAAAAAGAGGGCCTTCTGGCCCTCTTTTCAGTGTCGCGGCAGATCAGGCGGCGCTGGCGCCTATCGGGGTGACCCGCACCCGCTCTATCCGGCGCTCGCTTACCGCCAGCACCTCGAAGCAGAGTTGACCCAGACGGAGTTGCTGGCCGCAGGTGGGCAGGCTGCCGAAGTGGGAGAGCAGCATGCCCGCGAGGGTCACGTACTCATCGCTCTCGCTCACCAGGCCGTCATGGCCCAGGGTCTGCTCTATCTGGTGGATGTTGGTGCTGCCGTTGATGAGCCAGCTCTCCCCCTCCTGGACTATGTCAGGGGTCTCATCCTCATCCGGCAGCTCGCCGACTATGGCCTCCAGCAGATCGTGGTTGGTGACCAGCCCCTGGATGATGCCGAACTCGTCCGCCACCAGGATGAGGCTGCCCCTGGCCTTGCGCAGCTCCGCCAGCAGCCGGATTACGTTGATGGTCTGGGGCACTATGATGGGGTCGTTCTGCTTGGCGAGCTCGGTCAGGGGTTGCCCCTCGTTGAGGGCAAACAGCAGATCCCGCGCCTTCACCACCCCGATGATCTCGTCCAGCTCACCGTCGCAGACCGGGAACAGGCTGTGGGGGGCCCGCTGTAGCAGGGCACGGATCTCGTCCGGGGAGTCATTGACGTCGATCCACTCCATCTCGGCGCGGGGTGTCATTATGGTGCGGATGGAGCGCTCGGCGAGCGACAGTACACCGGTCACCATGTAGCGCTCCTCTTCCCCGAAGCTGATGGGACGGGGGGCATCCTGCTCCTCTTCCTCATCCTGCTGCGGGTGCTGGTTGGCCCGGCTGCCTCCCATCAGTTTGAAGATGGCAGCCGTGGTGCGCTCGCGCAGGGGCTGCCTGGATTCGTGGCGCTGGGCACTGCGCTGGGCGAGCTGGTTGAAGAACTCGATGAGCACGGAGAAGCCGATGGCCGCATAGAGATAGCCCTTGGGAATGTGGAAGCCGAAGCCCTCCGCCACCAGGCTGAAGCCTATCATCAGCAGGAAGCTCAGGCAGAGCACCACCACTGTGGGATGGGCGTTGACGAAGCGGGTCAGGGGCTTGGAGGCGATCACCATCACCACCATGGCGATGGTCACGGCCGCCATCATGACGCCCAGGTGTTCCACCATGCCGACCGCTGTGATGATGGAGTCCAGGGAGAAGACGGCATCCAGCACCAGGATCTGGGCGATCACCACCCCGAATCCGGCATAGACACCGGCCGGGCCCTGCTCCTCCGGCTTGGCCTCCAGCCGCTCATGCAGCTCTGAGGTGGCCTTGAACAGCAGGAAGAGGCCGCCGCCCATCAGGATGAGATCCCGACCCGAGAAGGGGTGATCCCAGATGTGCAGTATGGGGGTCGTGAGAGTCACGAGCCAGGACATCACGCTCAGCAGGGCGAGGCGCATGATCAGGGCCAGTGAGAGGCCGATGAGTCGGGCCTTGTCCCGCTGGGCGGGGGGCAGCTTCTTCACCAGGATGGCGATGAAGACCAGGTTGTCTATCCCGAGCACTATCTCGAGGATGATCAGGGTGAACAGACCGACCCAGATAGACGGGTCCAGCAAGAATTCCATTAGGATGACCTCAATAAAAACAGACGCAGTGGATGTCGGTCACGGCAAGGGGCCGTGGCAGGGCAAGGCTCGGGTGTTTTCAGAGGCGCTGGTTGAGCAGGTACAGATAGGTTTTGATGGGGAAAAACGAAGGGCTACTTCGGGGGTTGTCCATGATGGGCAATAAAACCTCGGGTCAAAAGTGAGCCCTGATGATAACGGCTATCGCCGATTTGGCAAGCACCGGGCGCACAAGTGGTGGCGGTGCATCGGGTCTAGGGGGGCGCCTGCGCTGCTGGTCGGCCCATGGAGAGTCTCTCGCCATATGGATGAGGACAGGCATAAGACACAGGCTCTGTATATATCCGCACCTGGCCAAAGTGTAACAACCTATTTCAGACACCTGTCATTTGGTGCTTTTTTTAATAAATGTCAGCTCATTTGGTTATATAAGGTGGCGCGAACAGGCAGCGGGTGTCTTTGGGGGCGATGGAAGGTGGAGGTTATTTGAAGGGAGGCTGGCGCCTAAATATAAAGATGTGAACACGAAGACAGGGGCGTTGGCGTATCAATATAAAGAGTTTTACATGAAGACAGGGAGGCATTGCCTCCCTGTCGGTCAATCCCATCATGTCACGGGGATCTCATATTGAAGGGTGCGAAACCCCTCATTGGCCCGTGTAGGCGGCGCCCTGAACATGGCCCTTCTTGTCACTGAGGCAGGACCAGGGAGCATCGGCACCCGGCACCTTGATGGTGACGCCGACCCCGGCTTCGGAGTCCATCACATCGGTCACCTGAAGCTGAGCCTGGGGCACGTTCGTCTTCTCGGAGACCGCCTTCAGACAGGCTTTCTCCGCAGGGCTGGCAGGGCTGGCAGGGCTTGCCGAGGCCGCAGGCGCTGCTGACGTGGCTGCGGGCTGGCAGACGCCCGAGCCTTGCTTGCTGTTGTAGGAGACATCGTACTGGCCCCCGGTGTTGCTGATGGAGAGGGTGACACCTGCGCCCTTGGCCTCATAGAAGTTGTCGTTGAACTTCTTGAGCTTGGCCTCTTTACCATTGATATAGACGGGGCCACCCTCATCGCTGTGCATCTGGATCTTACCCGGGCACTCGTAATTAAGCTGGGGAAGGGCAGCACTGGCGGTGCCCGCCATGGTCAATGCAAATACTGTGATCAACACCTTTTTCATGGGACTTACCTTAACTGTTTTAACAAAGTGGAATAAGTGTATTTGTTTTTATTGTTTGGTGGATAACAACATCACTGTATTTCGGCGCGCAGTCTGCCGTTTGTCCTTGGCGAAAATAAATAGCTGGCCTACTTAATTTTAGCAACGAAATTTTCGTAACTTTTTGTGCTGCTGAAAATGGTTATTGATTCAAGGGACTCGACAAACGGTTTTCCCTGTCAATGGTTTAAAGATTAAAAAAAACAGAGCAATAACGGGCAGGAGAGGGGCGGCGAGCGTGAAGTAGGAGAAAGTAGCTGGCGCCCTGTTTGGGACATTTGTCACGCGGGGCGACGGGGCCCCGCGTTGCATCAGGATGGCAAGCGCCGGATCAGAGCCAGCGTTTCTCGCGGGTGAAGCAGACCGAGAGCCAGGCATCCCCCAGGGTATCGCCGAGGCGGGACCAGAGCTCCTGGCGCAGGGCATCCTGGCGCTCTATGGGCCACTCCTGGTCCGGGGCCACCAGTATGTTCAATTCCAGATCGAAGCGGCGGCCGCTTTTCGCCAGATGGCTGTAGCACTCTATGCCATGGCGCTGGCGCAGGGCGTCTATCTCGCGCTCGACCCGCGCCGAGACATCCCCCTTGGGGGCGATTTTCAGCACCTCCCGCAGGTTGCGGCCGAGCACCTTGATGGGGATCAGGGTGGCGCAGAGGGCGAGCAGGGTGACCAGCACTGGGTCTATGTAGCGGTTGTAGTGGCCGTAGCCGAGGGCGTCGAGGCCGATGGCGACCACGAAGCCGATCAGCAGGGTAGCGCTGAGCAGGGTGTCGACCAGCCACTCCTTGGAGTCGACCCGCACCAGTTCGGAGTCGATACGTTCGGCGACGCCCGCCTCGATCCGGTAGATGATGGCGCAGAAGAAGGTGCAGACGGCGGCGTAGATGAGGGCGTGGCCGAGATCTATCTCTCGTCCCCCTTCGAGCAGGGAGGTGATGCCGCTATGGAAGGCGCCGAGGCAGAGCAGCAGTATGATGGTGCCGTTGATGACGTTGGTGATGGGCTCGAAGTGGGCGTAGCCATACTGGAAGCGTGCGTCTGAGGGGCGGGTCACCAGGTAGGCGGTGATGAGTCCGAGGCCCGTCATGCCCATGCTGAACAGGGTGAAGATGCCATCGAGCATGATGGCGTTGGAGCCGGCGAAGAGACCATAGCCGATCCCGAAGATGGCGAAGCTGATGCAGCCGAACAGTGACAAGGTCAGGGCCTGTTTCTCGGTGGTGATAAACGTACTGATAACATGGCTGAGGTGAGCCATAAAAGTCCTCCTTTCAAATGGTGAAGATTGAACGCGCAAGCGGTTTTCTAGCTGATATACTGCCCGCTCACATGTGAGCGGACTGGCCCCATGGCTCTAAAACAAGAGCGCCCCGAAGAGGCGGAAGGCCAGTCGTTGTCGCCGGAATGCCGGCATCAAGCAAAGGATGGGAACAAGGATTCATGATCCCGAGACTCGATTACCAGGACAGTTTGTCACCTACAACCCTGCAGTTTCTTGAGTTGCTGGCGCGATCAGCATTTCGTGGTGATATCGAAAAGTCTTATGCAAGCCGGTTGGCGATGGCGACGGATAACAGCGTCTATCAGGTAGTACCTCAGGCGGTTCTCTATCCGCGCAGCGCGGATGATATTGCGGTGATGCTCAAGCTGGCTCAGGGGCCAGAGTACGCCACCTTGAGTTTCTTCCCTCGCGGCGGCGGCACCGGCACCAATGGCCAGTCCCTGGGCGGCGGCATTATCGTCGATCTCTCGCGCCATATGAACCAGATCCTGGAAATTAATCTGGAAGAGGGCTGGGTGCGCGCCCAGGCCGGGGTGGTGAAGGATCAGCTCAACGCCTACCTCAAACCTCACGGCTACTTCTTCTCGCCGGATCTCTCCACCTCCAACCGCGCCACCCTGGGCGGCATGGTCAACACAGATGCGTCCGGTCAGGGGTCGCTCGTCTACGGCAAGACCTCGGATCACGTGCTCGGCCTCAAAGCCGTGCTGGAAAACGGCGACATCATGGCCACCGAGCCGGTGAACGGCCAGCGCCTGGCGGACAAGCTGGCCCTCGAGAGCCGCGAGGGGGAGATCTACCGCACCCTCTATCGCATCGGCAAGGAGCGGCGCGCCGACATAGAGGCGACCTTCCCCAAGCTCAACCGCTTTTTGACCGGTTACGATCTCAAGCATCTTTATCAGCCCGACACCGACACCCTGGATATAAGCCGGGTGCTGTGCGGATCTGAGGGGTCCCTCGGCTTCATCACAGAGGCTCGCCTCAACATCACCCCCATTCCGCGCTACCGCACCCTGGTCAACGTCAAGTACGACAGCTTCCCCTCGGCCCTCAGGAATGCCCCCTTTATGGTGGAGGCCCATGCCCTGTCGGTGGAGACGGTGGACTCCCGGGTGCTGGGGCTGGCCCGTGCCGACATCATCTGGCATTCGGTCAAAGAGTTCATTCAGGACGTGCCCGGCAAGGATCTGCAGGGGCTCAACATAGTCGAGTTTGCGGACACCGACGAAGCCGAGCACAAGGCCAAGGTGGCCGAGCTGTGCCGCCGTATCGACGGCCTGCTGGCGAGCGGCGAGGCGGGGATCATCGGCTATCAGGTGTGTGACCACCTGCCGAGCATCGAGACCATCTACGGCATGCGCAAGAAGTCGGTGGGGCTGCTCGGCAATGCCGAGGGGCGCAAGAAGCCGGTGGCCTTCACCGAAGACACCGCCGTGCCGCCGGAATCCCTGGCGGACTTTATCATGGAGTTTCGCGCCCTGCTGGACGGCCACGGTCTCGACTACGGCATGTTTGGCCACGTGGATGCGGGGGTGCTGCACGTGCGCCCGGCGCTGGACTTGTGCGACCCCGAGCAGGAGGTGCTGCTGCGGCGCATCTCGGATCAGGTGGTGGCGCTCACCGCCAAATATGGCGGTCTGATGTGGGGGGAGCACGGCAAGGGTTTCCGCTCCGAATACAGCCCCGCCTTCTTCGGTGAGCTGTGGGAGGAGCTGCAGCGGGTCAAGGGCGCCTTCGATCCCGCCAACCGCATCAACCCGGGCAAGATCTGCATCCCTTATGGCAGTGGCGCTTCGCTTGTGTCGGTGGACGGGCCCAAGCGCGGCAAGTTTGACCGCCAGATCCCGATCGCGGTGCGGGAGAGCTACACCCGCGCCATGGACTGCAACGGCAACGGCCTCTGCTTCACCTTCGAGACCGATTCCCCCATGTGTCCCTCGGTCAAGATAAGCCGCGACCGCCGCCACTCTCCCAAGGGGCGGGCCGGGCTGATGCGCGAATGGCTGCGCCAGCTGGCGGAGCAGGGCTTCGACCCGCTCGCGCAGGAGGTGGCCCTGCAAAGCGGCGGTTTGTCTATCAAGGCCATCATCGACAAGACGCGCAACACCCTGGCCCGCGCTCGCGGCCAGTATGACTTCTCCCACGAGGTGATGGAGGCGATGGAGGGGTGCCTCGCCTGCAAGGCATGCACCAGCCAGTGCCCCATCAAGGTGGACGTGCCCACCTTCCGCGCCCGTTTCATGCAGCTCTACCACAGCCGCTATCTGCGCGGCCCCAAGGATTACTTCGTCGGCACCGTCGAAGCTTACGCCCCGCTGCTCGCCAAGGCCCCCAAGCTGGTCAACTTCTTCCTGGAGAAAGAGTGGGCCCAGAAGGCGACTGCGAAGAGCATCGGCATGGTGGATGTGCCGCTTCTGAGCATCCCCACCCTGGCCGAGGAGCTGCGTGATCACAAGGCCCGCTATTTCGATCTGCCGGGCCTCGAGGCCATGAGCCCCGAGCAGCGCCGACAAGTGGTGCTGATCGTGCAGGATCCCTTCACCAGCTATTACGACGCCCCCGTGGTGCGGGATCTGGTGAGGCTCGCCAGCAAGCTGGGCTATCAGCCCTACCTGCTGCCCTTCAAGCCGAACGGCAAGCCCCAGCACGTGAAGGGATTCCTGCGCGCCTTCGCCCGCACCGCCGCGAGCGGCGCCCAGTTCCTCAACAAGATGGCGGCGCTGGGCATCCCCATGGTGGGGGTGGATCCCTCCCTGGTGCTCTGTTATCGCGATGAGTATGTGAAAGCCCTGGGCCCCGCCCGCGGCGACTTCCAGGTGTTGCTGCCCCAGGAGTGGCTGCTCTCTCTTCCGGCCCCGCAAGTCAGGGCCGCAGCGAAAGAGCCGGAGCAGGCCGAGCCCTGGTATCTGTTTGCCCACTGCACCGAGAAGACCGCCAAGCCCTCGACCCACGGCGACTGGGGCACCTTGTTCCAGCGTTTTGGGGCCAGCTTGCGGCCTGTGTCTGTGGGCTGCTGCGGCATGGCCGGCACCTATGGTCACGACGCCAAACAGGTGGAGAACTCCAAGGGGATCTATGGTCTCAGCTGGGCCGAGCCCCTGGCACGCTTGCCCAAGGATCGTTGTCTGGCGACCGGTTATTCCTGCCGCAGTCAGGTCAAGCGGATGGAGGGGGAGAAACTCAAGCATCCGCTGCAGGCGCTGCTGGAACTGCTCTGATGCTGCGCTTCCCCAAGCGGTTTCGGGTGCCGCAAGCCTATCGGCACCCGGACTTTCTGCTGCTGCCTGCCAGCCCGAGCCAGGCGGTGGTGGAGTTCGTCGCCATGCTGCGCGAGCGGGAGCAGCTCCATCGGCTGTTTCGCCCGGATGATGTCTGGCCCTCGGCCCAGTTCAGCCTGAGTCAGCACGAGGCCGATCTGGAGTGGCAGTGCTCGGAGTTTCTCGCCAAGCGATCCTTTGCCTATGGCCTCTGGAGCCCGGAGCGGGAGCCCGAGTTCTGGGGTGGGGTCTATCTCTACCCTTCGGTGCTGCCGGAGGTGGAGGTGGAGCTCTTCTTCTGGAAGGTGGCCGAGGCTCCCCTCGCTGACGCCGTGCTGGAGGCCGAGCTGCGCGCCTGGCTGGGCAAGGTGTGGCACTGGCACCACCCGCGCCTGCCGGGGCGTGAGCTGCCCTGGGCCGAGTGGCCCGGGGTGACCTACCCCTGGTGATGCAAGGTACTTGTCAAGATGCCCCGGTTCGGGGCATCTTTTTTCTTCTTCGCCGACACGGCTCGTGTCCAACCTATTGATCACATAAGGAGTCTGCTCGCCATGAGTCAAGAAAATGCCCCCATCTGGCGCAAGCCCATGAGCCTGGAGGGGCTCAATGCCAGCTCCCGCAACACCCTGATGGCCCACCTTGGTATCCTCTATACCGCCTTTGGGCCCGACTGGCTCGAGGCCAGCATGCCGGTGGATCACCGCACCCATCAACCCCTCGGCATGCTGCACGGCGGCGCCTCCGTGGTGCTGGCGGAGACGCTGGGGTCGCTGGCCGCCAACATGGCGGTAGGGGAGGAGAGCTACTGCGTGGGACTGGAGGTGAACGCCAACCACCTGCGTGCCAAACGGGAAGGGGTGGCGACAGGGCGTTGCTCGCCACTGCATCTGGGGGCCACGACCCAGGTGTGGCAGATTGAAATCCGGGACGAACGTGGGCGTTTATTGTGCACCAGCAGACTGACCATGGCGGTGCTCAAACACAAGCGGGACAAGGCCTCCGGCGAGGAGTGATCTGCAATAACGCACCATGGGTGCAAAATAAGCAAGCCATAGTCGCGAGATCCCTCTATAATTGCCAACGTCTTGAGAGGCTTATCACATTTTTCAAGACAGCAGAACAAAGTGGCGCTATAATCGCCGCCTTTTTGCTATTCCGCGGTGTTAGCCGCCTGCCTTAATCTGGAAGAATCTATGTCTGATACCGAACAACTGCCCCTTTTTAGTGAGCTTGGACTGGCCGCGCCTGTATTGAAAGCGCTGCAAGACGTGGGCTATGAGCGCCCGTCACCGATCCAGGCCGCAGCAATTCCCCACCTGATGGCGGGACACGATCTGCTGGGGCAGGCGCAAACCGGTACAGGGAAGACCGCTGCTTTTGCCTTGCCTCTGTTGTCTCGTCTGGAAGCTGGTAACCGTAACACTCAGATTTTGGTGCTGGCACCGACCCGTGAGCTGGCGCTGCAAGTTGCCGAGGCGTGCCAACGTTACGCCAAGCACATGCCTGACTTCCATGTCCTGCCCATCTACGGTGGTTCCTCTTACGAAACCCAGACCCGCGCCCTGCGCCGTGGTGCCCAGGTGGTCGTCGGTACCCCGGGTCGTGTGATGGACTTGATCCGTCGCAAGAACCTGGACCTCTCCGGCCTGAAAGCCCTGGTACTGGACGAAGCCGATGAAATGCTGCGTATGGGCTTCATCGACGACGTGGACTGGATCATGGAACAGTGCCCGGCCACCCGTCAGGTTGCCCTGTTCTCTGCCACCATGCCGGACCAGATCCGTCGTGTTGCCCAGAAGCACCTGAAGCAGCCGAAAGAGATCAAGATCATCACCAAGACGTCCACTGCACCGACCATCCGCCAGCGCTACTGGCAGGTAACCGGTCTGCACAAGCTGGACGCCATGACCCGTCTGCTGGAAGTCGAGCCGTACGAAGCCGTACTGGTCTTCGTGCGCACCAAGAATGCCGCCGAAGAGCTGGCTGGCAAGCTGGCCGCCCGTGGCCACGCCTGTGAAGCCCTGCACGGTGACATCCCGCAGAAGCTGCGTGAGCGTACCGTCGACAAGCTGCGTCAAGGCCAGCTGGACATCCTGATCGCCACCGACGTCGTCGCCCGTGGTCTGGACGTCGAGCGCATCACCCACGTGGTGAACTACGACATTCCTTACGACACCGAATCCTACGTTCACCGTATCGGCCGTACCGGTCGTGCCGGTCGCAAGGGCGAAGCCATCCTGTTCGTGGCTCCCCGCGAGCGCCGCATGCTGCGCGCCATCGAGCACGCTACTCGTCAGGCCATCGAGCCGATGAAGATGCCGAGCACCGAGGACATCAACCAGCACCGCATGACCAAGTTCAAGGAGCGCATCCGGGAAACCATGATGGGCGAAGAGCTTGAGATCTACGTGAACCTGGTGAACGAGCTGATCGAAGAAGATTCTGCCGATCCGCTGGAGCTGGCTGCCGCCCTGGCCAAGCTGGTGCAGGGTGACCAACCGCTGCTGCTGGATGACTCCATCACTGAACCGGCAAGCGACCGTGCTGGCCGTGAGTTCGAGCGTCGTGACTTCGGTGATCGTGCTCCCCGTGATTTCGGTGACCGTGGCGATCGTCCTGCCCGTCGCATGCCGTCCCTGGAGCCGCGTCCGCTCAAAGACAATCCTGACGTAGAGATGGAGCGTTATCGCGTAGACGTGGGTGCCCATCACGGCGTCAAGCCGGGTCAGATCGTGGGCGCCATCGCCAACGAAGCGAACATCGAGAGCCGTTTCATCGGCAACATCGACATCGCCGATGACTTCTCCACCGTCGATCTGCCCAAGGGCATGACTGCCGATGTGCTGGAAGTGATCAAGAAGGCCCGTGTCTGCCAGCGTCCGCTGCAGATCACTCGCTACACCGAGGTGCCGGCCGGCAGCAACACCGCCCCCCGTCCGCCCCGCAGCGATCGTCCCTTCAACAAGGATCGCCGTCCCAGCGGTGACCGTCCGTTCAACAAGAGCGGGGAGCGCCGTGAAGGTGGCTTCAACAAGGATCGCAAGTTCGGTGGCAACAAGCGCCGCGACAGCTAAGTCCAGACCTGATTGATGAAAGGCCGCTCCATGAGCGGCCTTTTTTGTGCGCCTCGTTCGGACAGGCCAATCGCTCAAGACTCCGAGGAGGATGGCAAGCTGCCAACCCGTGGAGTGCGGTCGAGGGGGCGGGATGTTACCTTGTGCCACTGGATGCCGGCGGCGCAAGGTGAGACGCCGCCGGGCAGTGACGGACGACAGGGGAGAGACGGATGGATAGATTGGGGGTGATGGAGGTCTTCGTGCTGGCGGTGGAGACAGGCTCCTTCTCGGCGGTGGGGCGTCGGCTGGGACTGGGTCAACCCACAGTCTCCAGGCTGATTGCCCAGCTGGAGGAGCGTCTTGGCAGCCGCCTGCTGCTGCGCTCGACCCGTGGTCTGGCCCCCACCGAGGCGGGGGAGGCCTACTATAGGCGCGCCAGGGAGATATTGGCGCAGGTCAACGAGGCCGACGCCATGGTGCAGCAGTGCCGGGCTGGCCTGAGTGGTCGCTTGCGGGTGAGCGCGCCCGTCACCTTCGCCCGCCTGCACATCATCCCGTACCTGTCGGATTTTCTCAGGGATCACCCCGGGCTGGAGCTCGAGATCCTGCTGGATGATGGCAACGTCGATCTCATCTCGGCCGGTATCGATGTCGCCTTGCGGCTCGGGGATCAGGCGGATTCAGCGCTGGTGGCCCGTCGCCTCTCCCGCTGCGAGATGCGGGTGCTGGGCACTCCGGCCTACTTTGCTGCCAGGGGCATGCCAGCCTCCCCCCAGGGGTTGCAGGATCACGAGCTGGTGCTCTACAGCCCCAAGCCCGGCATGGGGCAGCAGTGGCTGTTTTGCCGGGGCGACGAACGGATTGCGGTGCGAGGGCGGGGACGGTTGACGGTCTCGGCCGCCGAGGGGATGCGGGCTGCCGTGCTGGCGGGGCTCGGGCTCGGCATCGCCTCCGAGTGGATGTTCGCCCCCGAGCTTGCCCGGGGGGCGGTGGTGGTGGCGCTGCCAGGGTGGCAATTGCCGGCGCTGGAGCTCTGGACCCTGCTGCCGGCAGGTCGCGAACTCAGCGCCAAGGCGCGCGCCTTCCTGACCTTCGTGGCCGGGCTGCCCAGCGTGGGGCAGGGGTCGGAGCATGCTGGGGGGGAATAGGTGTTATGGCGGGGCGCCTGCTACTGCCGCCCCGTGTCCCTGGGTAGGCTGTGCTCATCCAGCCCGTGCCTGCACGGGGTTTATTCATCTATGAGGATGGCATCATGAGTTCATCAATCTCCACCGAGCGGGCCGCCATGGCGAGCAGCACGCCCGGCCCCGCCCTTGTCTTTGCCATGGCCCTGTCCTGCGGTCTGGCGGTCGCCAACATCTATTACAACCAGCCCATGCTGGCGGTGATGGCGCAGGATTTTCCCGGCCAATCCGCCATCCCCCTGATCGCCATGCTGACCCAGCTCGGTTATGCGGCCGGCCTGTTGCTGCTGGTGCCGCTCGGGGATGTCGTCGAGCGTCGCTGGCTCATTCTGGGGCAGTTCGTATTGATTGCATTGGCCTCCACCATGGCGGCCATGGCCACGGGGCCGACCATGTTGATGCTGGCCTCAGTTCTGCTCGGGATAGGCGCCACGGCGGCCCAGCAGATAGTGCCGGTGGCGGCCACCCTGGCCGAACCGGCCAGGCGAGGGGCCGTGGTCGGCAGCGTGATGAGCGGCCTGCTCGGCGGCATCCTGCTCAGCCGTACTCTGGCGGGCCTTGTCACCGCCTATGGAAGCTGGCGCGCCATGTTCTGGCTCGGGGTGCCGCTGGCCCTGCTGGGGGGCCTGCTGATGGCCCGGATGATCCCGCTGGGGTTGCCTCGCTCCACCCTGAGCTATGCCCGGCTGCTGCACTCCCTCATCGGCCTGTGGCGTGAAGAGCCCGCCTTGCGCCGCGCCACCTTGACCCAGGCCTTGCTGTTTGCCTCCTTCAGTGCCTTCTGGACTGTGTTGGCCTTCTACCTCGCCGATCCCGCCTACGGACTCGGGGCCGAGGTCGCTGGGCTGTTCGGGGTGATCGGCGTGGCGGGGGTGGTGGCTGCCCCGCTGGCAGGACGGATGGCCGACAGGCTGGGAGCAAGGCCAGTGGTGCTGGTGGGCACCCTGCTGGCGGTGCTGGCCTGGATCCTGTTCGAGACATGGCTCTCCCTGGTCGGGCTGGCGCTCGGGGTCATCTTGCTGGATCTGGGTGTGCAGAGTGCGCTCGTCGCCCATCAGCAGCACATTTATGGCCTGAGGGCCGAGGCGAGGGGGCGGGTCAATACCCTCTTCATGACGGGCATGTTCCTGGGAGGGACGCTCGGCTCGAGCCTGGCCATGCTGGCCTGGCAGCAGGGGAGCTGGGTCGGTGTGGGTTGGGTGGGCCTCGCGCTGGCGCTGATGGCCTGCTTGACCGCCCTCGCCAGGAAGCGGAGTCTGCAACCGGCCTCCTGAGACGAGTGCCAGAGACAATAAAGGCGACCCTGGGGTCGCCTTTCATCTGCCTGCGTGGTGCCGTGTCAGAGCACCATGGCGGCTATCCAGCCGAAGATAATGAGCGGGATGTTGTAGTGGATGAAGGTGGGCACCACGCTGTCCCAGATATGGTCGTGCTGGCCATCGGCATTGAGGCCCGAGGTGGGGCCGAGTGTCGAGTCGGAGGCAGGGGAGCCTGCATCCCCCAGCGCACCTGCGGTACCGACCAGGGCTATGGTCGCCATGGGGGAGAAGCCGAGGTGGATGCACAGGGGCACATAGATGGTGGCGATGATGGGCACTGTGGAGAAGGAGGAACCTATCCCCATGGTGATGAGCAGGCCCACCAGCAGCATCAGGAAGGCGGCCAGCCCCTTGTGGCCCGCCATCATGCCGGAGACGGACTGCACCAGGCTTTCCACCCCGTGGGTCTCCTTCATCACGGCGGCGAAGCCGGCGGCGGAGATCATGATGAAGCCGATGAGGGACATCATGCGCACGCCCTGGGTGAAGGCGTCCTGGCTCTCGCGAAACTTGATGACGCCACCGCAGGTGAAGATGATGAAACCGGCGAGGGCCCCCAGCACTATGCTGTTGGTCATCAGCTGCAGCCCCAGGGCGACGGCGATGGCCAGCAGGGCGACCCAGATGTGGTTGAGGTTCAGTTCGACGGTTTCCGGCTCGGCGGCCAGGATCTTCTCCAGGTCATATTGGCGCGGCTTGCGGTAGGTGATGAACACGGCGACCAGCAGCCCGATGAACATGCCGAGCACCGGAATAGCCATCGCCAGCGGCAGCTGGCTGAACTCGACTGCCACCCCGTTATCGATCAGGTTCTTGGCCAGGATGTTGTTGAGGAAGATGCCACCAAAACCTACCGGCAGCAGCATGTAGGTCGCGGTCAGGCCGAAGGTGATGACGCAGGCCACCTGGCGGCGATCGATCTGCATCTGGGCCATGACGTGCAACAGCGGCGGGATCAGGATGGGAATGAAGGCGATGTGGACCGGGATCAGGTTCTGGGAGGAGATGGAGACCCCCAGTACCGAGGTGAGCAGCAGGCTCTTGACCCAGAGGATGCGGGACGAACTGGCATCCTTGCCGAGCTGGCTGATCACCTTGCGGGCCAGCAAGTCGGTGATCCCGGAGCGGGAGATGGCCACCGCGAAGGCCCCCAGCATGGCATAGGAGAGGGCGATTTCTGCGCCGCCACCCAGTCCGCCGGTGAAGGTGCTGAGGGTCTGTTCGAGGGAGAGGCCGCCGAGCAGGCCGCCGACGATGGCGCCGATGGCGAGAGAGACCACCACATTGATCCGCAGCAGGCTGAGCACCAGCATCAGCGCCACCGCGATAACAACAGGATTCATTTGATTTCCTTATAGATTGTGTTGCTGTCTGTCGGGGGAAAGTCAGCTAGTTTGCGAAAAACGTGACAAATGTCGAGAAAAAAAACGGCAAAATGGCCTCTTCACGGCATTCCTGCCGAGCTTATCCAGCGCTGTCGGGATGGAATGCTGAGAACGGTGCTGGATGACCCTGTTTATGCCGTTCTGGTCAAACCAGATGCCCGGCGGCGGTTCCCCACACGACCTCATGGAAAGAGGCTGCCAAGGCAGCCTCTTTCTCATGCCCCAGTGGCACTACTGGGGGTTGTCATCGGCGGGAACGTCTTCCGGAGTGGCCAGGGGCCAACCCCCCAGGCTCTTCCAGCGGTTGACGATATGACAGAACAGCTCAGTGGTGCGCTCGGTGTCATAGAGGGCGGAGTGGGCCTCTTTGTTGTCAAAGGGGATGTTCGCACTCTGACATGCCTTGGCCAGCACCGTCTGCCCCAGGGCCAGGCCGGAGAGGGCCGCGGTGTCGAAGGTGGCGAAGGGGTGGAACGGATTGCGCTTGAGACCGGCCCGCTCGGCGGCGGCCATCACGAAGCCGTGATCGAAGGTGGCGTTGTGGGCCACTATGATGGCCCGGCTGCAGTCGCTCTCCTTCATGCCCTTGCGCACCCCCTTGAAGATCTCGGTGAGTGCTTCCTTCTCGTCCACGGCGCCGCGCAGTGGATTGAAGGGGTCTATGCCGGTGAACTCCAGGGCGGCCTTCTCCAGATTGGCCCCTTCGAATGGCGCCACATGAAAATGGAAGATCTGATCGGGCATGAGCCAGCCCTGCTCATCCATCTTGAGGGTATAGGCGGCGATCTCCAGCAGGGCATCGGTCTTGGCATTGAATCCGGCGGTTTCAACATCGATGACGACGGGGTAAAAGCCACGAAAACGGCCCTTGAGGGTGTGAACGGCGTCGGTCATGGTATCTCGGTCGGCGTGAAAGGAGGCGGCATTATGGCAAAAAAGCCGGCCCTTGTCCCTCCTGCGCCGCCATGAGTACGCCAACCGCTTCTATTGTCAGCAGTTGCGTCGGCCATGGGGCTTGGCGCAGACATTGATGACAATGATTTTCTGGAGGGGCGGGATCGCTGGCGCTCAGCGCCTGCCGCCCCTTGCGTGTTTTGCCCTAAAGCTTGGCTTGCCACTGCCGATAGTTAATCCGAGATCGTATGGAGGGCAAGCCGTTGAATGCTTGGGTGTTAGGGTTGATCAGCATATCCGTGAGTATGCAGTTGCAGGCGGGAGTGACCGAGTTCGGTGCCGGCCTGGATCAATCCGTCTGGCGGTTGACCTCGGATACTCAGGTGGAGTGCCGTCTCGAACACCCCATTCCCCGCTGGGGCACGGGCGCCTTCGTCAGCCGGGCCGGTCGCAAGATCAATCTGGACTTCGAGCTGAAGGGGCAGCGGCCGCAGGCCAGGACCCAGACGGTGAGCCTCGGGATCATGCCTCCCAGCTGGCGCCCCGGTGTCTCCGGACGCCAGATAAGCCAGTTGCAGTTTTATCAACAGTTTGACGGCCTGGTGGCGGGGCAAACCGCCTGGACCATGCTGGACGAGCTGGAGGGGGGGCGCATGCCCACCTTCCAGTACAGAGACTGGTATCGCCAGGACAGGCCGGTGCGGGTGTCGCTCTCCTCGGTCAACTTCAGGGTCAAGTACCAGGCCTTCATGGATTGCCTGAGTGGCCTGCTGCCCTACAGCTTCAACGACATCGCCTTCAGCGTGCTCTCCTATGACAAGAACAGCGATCAGCTGTCGCCGGCCTCCAAGCGGCGGCTGGCGCTGATCGGCGACTATGTGAAGGCGGACAAGAGCATAGATGTGGTGGTGATCGACGCCTACAGCGACAGCTACGGCGGGCGCTGGCCCAATCAGAAGCTCTCCGAGAAACGGGCAGATGCCATCAAGCAGGTGTTCGTGGATCTTGGCATCGAGGAGGGGAAGATCTCGGTGGAGGGGCATGGCGAGAAACAACACGTGGCCTCCAACGAGACGGACACGGGCCGAGCCAAGAACCGCCGGGTCGTGATCAACATGGGGCGTAACGGCACCATCTAAAGTGAAGAACCCTGCGCTCTAGCCTGCTCATCTGAAACGGGGCAGGGGCCAGGCCCAGGCTGCTGCGGCTCATTATCCCGATCACAGAGATAAAAAAATGCCAGTCGGCTGGGCCGACTGGCATTTTTTTCAAGGGTTCGTGACTTACTTGGCCAGCTTATTTAGCCAAAGAATCCGGCAGGTTCTCGCGGATCTTGCCGAGCATCTCTTTCAGGACGCGCGGGTTGGCAACCACTATGTTGCCGGAGTTTTCGTAGTTGTGACCACCCACGAAGTCGGTGACTATGGCACCGGCTTCCTTGGCCAGCAGCTCACCGGCGGCCGTTTCCCAGGGCTTCAGGCCGATTTCCCAGAAACCGTCGATGCGGCCAGCAGCCACATAGGCCAGATCCAGGGCGGGGCAGCCGGCGCGGCGGATATCGGCACATTCGATGAACATGCTCTGGAACATCTTCAGGTACGGCTCGATGTGGTGCTTCTGCTTGAACGGGAAACCGGTGGCCAGTACGGTGCCAGCCATCTCTTTGGCCTTGCCGACACGGATGCGGTAGCCGTTCAGCTGGGCGCCGTTGCCACGGGTGCTGGTAAACAGCTCGTCACGAATGGGATCGTAAACGACGGCTTGTTCGGTCTTGCCCTTGACGCGCAGGGCGATGGAGACGGCAAAGTGCGGAATGCCCTTGACCAGGTTGGTCGTGCCATCCAGTGGGTCGATGATCCATTGGTAATCCGGATTGGTACCGGTAATCTCACCAGACTCTTCAGCCACTATGCTGTGTTCCGGGTAAGACTTCTTGATGGTGTGAATGATGGCCGCTTCGGCTTCACGGTCAACGTTGGTCACGAAGTCGTGGCTGCCTTTTTGGATAGCCTCGATGTTCTCGGGCTGGGAGAAGGCTTTTACTACAACTTGACCGGCGTTGCGCGCAGCGCGCACGGCGATATTCAGCATCGGATGCATAGGTTCACCACTGGATGTTAAAGAACGGGGGATAAAAGGACGCGGTATCTTACCAAGATATTCTGGAATAGCAACCATGGTACCCGCATTCGGTCATGGCGGGTGCTGGCAGATCTGACGGCTCCAATAAAGACCTGTTATCGGCTAGTCTTATCGCGACAGCCGGTTAACAGGCTGTGGTGAGCATCGGGACATGAGCCATGAATCTGTCATTAGTCAGTCAAAAACCGTCGGCAGCGACGACATTGGGGGTGCTGGCCGCACTGCGTGCCGCCAGCGGATACGGGGATTACTTCACCGAGGTGAGGGTCGCACAACCGGATCGGTGGCAACCGTCGAAGGAGGAGGCGGCCATCTTGCTGCTGGAAGAGGATGATGCGGCATGGCCGGAGCCAGTCTGGCCCGCTAGCGGCACTGCCCTGGGCTTGCCCGTGCTGCCCCTGCTGGTGCATCGACAATATGACAGCCCTCCCCAGGGGCCGGATGTCAGGGACCCGCGTTTTTACTTCGTATCCAATGGCATAGTGCTGGATGAAACTGAGCTCGCGGATCCCGCCTGCAGCCTGGTCCTGCAGAGCAAGTTAGAGTCCTATTTCCCGCTTCTCTCCCGCCTCATCCTGCTGCGTCAGCGTCAACCCCTGGTGCTGTGCAGCTGATTGCTTCCCCCCTTCTTTGGGCTGTTCAAGCGGCGCAATATTTGTCATAACAGACCGATATTGCGCCGCTTGGCTGTTGTCCCCTGTGGGGATGGGAAGCGGCCCGCTGTGTTCCTGTCAACGGAGGTGAGATGAAGGTCTATGAGTTGAAACGTGCCCCCAACGCCCGCCGGGTCAGGATGTTTCTGGCGGAGAAGGGGGTCGAGATGACCTATCAGCAAGTGGATCTGGGGGCAGGGGAGAACCTTGAACCGGCATTTCTGGCCAAGAACCCGGCGGGGCGCATTCCTGTGCTCGAGCTCGATGATGGCACCTGTCTCAGCGAGACTGTGGCCATCTGCCGCTACTTCGAGGAGCTCAACCCCGAGCCCAACCTGTTTGGCAACACGGCGCTGGAGCGCGCCACCATAGAGATGTGGAGCCGTATCGTCGAATTCAATCTCTGGCTGCCCACCGGCATGGCGTTTCGCCACATCACCGGCTTTTACCAGGATCGCGAGACCGTCTTCCCCGAGTGGGGGGAGGAGTGCAAGCAGCAGGCCCTGGCATGGTTTGCCAGGCTCGATGCCCGTCTTGCCGAGGTGCCCTATGTGGCAGGAGATCGCTTCACCATCGCCGACATCCTGGCCCTGTGCACCATCGACTTTGGCAAGGTCGTCGGTCTTCGCATCGCCCCGCACCAGCATCACTTGCAGGCCTGGCATGAGCGGGTGAGTGCCCGTCCCAGCGCCCAGGCCTGATCATTACGTTTGAACGTCCAAGGAGTCCAAGATGATAGATTTGTACACTGCCGCCACGCCCAATGGGTTCAAGGTGTCGATCGCCCTCGAGGAGCTGGGCTTGCCTTACAAGGTGATCCCGCTGGATTTCTCGACCATGGAGCAGAAGAAGCCCGAGTTTCTGGCCATCAACCCCAATGGCCGTATTCCGGCCATTGTCGATCGGGATAACGGTGACTTCGCCGTGTTCGAATCCGGCGCCATCCTGCTCTATCTGGCGGAAAAAACCGGCAAGCTGCTGCCGCAAGATCCCAAGCGCCGCTCCCAGGCCATCCAGTGGCTGATGTTCCAGATGGGCGGCGTCGGCCCCATGATGGGGCAGGCCAACGTCTTCTACCGCTACTTCCCCGAGAAGATCCCGGCGGCCATAGAGCGCTACCAGAAGGAGGGGCGCCGTCTGTTCGAGGTGCTGGACGGTCACCTGGCACATCATGAGTACCTGGCCGACGAGTACAGCATCGCCGACATCGCCACCTGGCCCTGGGTGCGGATCTATGACTGGAGCGGCATCTCCATCGAGGGTCTGCCGCATCTGCAGGCCTGGATGGCGCGCATGGAGGCCAAACCCGCCTGCCAGAAGGGCATCACCATACCGCCGCGCAACGAAAGTCCCGAGGATCTGGTCAAGCGGGCGCAGCAGATGGTGACCCGCTAGCATGATGAGGATGGCTCTATGACGGGCCATCTCTTTTTATGATCGCCGCCCCATTGCCTGCCCTTCACGCCTGCTGGGCCTCTCACCTGCTCACCCCTTTCCCGCTGTAAATAAGCCATTTATCAAATATGGAAAGTCATTCATTCCGATTAATTGTTATGTTATAACGCCACCTTTCAGTTGGTAATCATTATCGTTTGGATGGAATGGATGACAAAAATACACAGCTGTTCGGGATGGTGCGCATTGGCACTGCTGGTGGGGATGAATGCCGCTCACGGCAAGCCGCTGGCCATGGTGGGGCCCTGGGAGATCCACAGTGTCGACCCTGCCAGCAACGGGGTCTTCTTTACCCGCATGCAGGTGGCGGAGACCCTGGTCGAGGTCGAGGTCGACGGCCAGGGCAATCTGCAACCCGGACTCGCCAGCCAGTGGTCAAACTCCGGGGATGGTTTGCAATGGCGATTCACCCTGCGCCCCGGGGCCCGCTTTCACGATGGCAGCGAGGTGAGCGCCGAGCAGGCCGCCTTTGCCCTGCAGCAGGCCTGGCGCAAACCCGGCGTCATGACCAGCGCCCCCATAGCGTCCATTGAGGCCCGCGAGGGGGCTCTGCTGGTCACCCTCACCGAACCCTTCGCCCCCTTGGCTGCCGTGCTGGCTCACCCCAGCACCCAGATCCTGGCGAAGGAGGCCTATGATGCCAGGGGGGAGGTGATCCAGGTCATCGGCTCAGGCCCCTATCGCATCACCCGGTTGCAGCAGCCCCAGCGAGTCGAAACCGAGCGCTTCGATGGCTGGCAGGGCCCCCAGCCTGCCATCTCGCAGGTGAGCTACCTGACGGTGGGCCGTGCCGAGAGCCGCACCCTGATGGCCGAGAGCGGTCAGGCAGACATCGCCTGGGGGCTGGATCCGGTCAGCATCCGCCGCTTGCAGCAGGCGCCCCGGGTCGCCATCGCCTCCGTCACCCTGCCGCGCACCATACAGCTCAAGCTCAATGGGGCCGATCCCCTTCTGAAGGATCCAGCGGTGCGCCGCGCCCTCAGTCTCGCCATCGATCGCCGTGGCATGGCGGCGGCCCTGCTGCGGGATCCCGAGATGGCGGCGACCCAGCTCTTCCCTCCCACCCTGGGGGAGTGGCATCAACCCGGGCTGACCCCGCTCGCCTATGACGTCAAGGCAGCTCAGGCGGCCTTGGCGGCGGCAGGCTGGCTGTTGGGGGCGGATGGTGTGCTGCACAAGGGGGAGGAGCGCTTCGCCCTGACTCTGCGCACCTTCCCGGATCGCCCTGAACTGCCCCTGTTAGCTACGGCACTGCAGGCGCAGTGGCAGGCGGTGGGGGTGGATCTCAGGGTGGCGGTGGGCAACTCGAGCGAGATCCCGGCCGGGCATCAGGATGGCTCGCTCCAGCTCGGCCTCTATGCCCGCAACTATGCCCTGGTGCCGGATCCCCTGGTCACCCTGTTGGGGGATCTGGCCCCGACAGGTGCCGACTGGGGGGTGATGAACTGGCAATCCCCGACCATGGAGCAAAAATTGGCCCGCCTTGGCAAGGAGACCCTGCCCGCCGGGGAGGCCGCGGCACTGCGCCGTGACATCGCCACCACCCTGCAGCAGGAGTTGCCGCTGCTGCCCATCGCCTGGTACCGCCAGAGCGCGGCAGTCAACCGTGCGCTGAAGGGCTTTGAGCTGGATCCCCAGGAGCGCAGCTACCGTCTGGACACACTGACATGGAGCGCCCAATGACAGCGATTCCCTTCTCCGCCGTCATGGGGATCCTGGGTCAGCGGCTGGTGCAGGCGCTGATGGTGGCCCTGCTGGTGGCCGGGCTCTGCTTTCTGATGGTGCAATCCCTGCCCGGAGACCTCGCCTTTCGCATCGCCGCAGGCCGCTACGGCTATGACTATGTCACCGCCGAGGCCGCCAATGCGGTGCGCAGCGAGCTAGGGCTGGCCGGTTCGGCCCTCTCCCGCTTCGCTGACTGGCTGGGCGCCCTGCTGCAGGGGGATCTCGGCAGCTCCCTGGTGACGGGGGCGCCTGTGGCAAGCGAAGTGGCTCACCACCTGGGGGCCACCCTGTCCCTGGCGGTGGCCGCCGTGGCCTTGGCCCTGGTGGTGGCGCTGCCGCTCGGCAGCCTGAGCGCCCTGCGCCCCGGAGGATGGTGTGATCGCCTGACCCTGGGCTGGAGCGTGCTGATGCGTGCGCTGCCTCCCTTCCTGCTCGGCCTGGTGCTCATGGTGCTGCTCTCGGTGGAGCTGGGCTGGGTCAGCGCCGCCGGCCACGGGGAGGGGAGCAACCTGCTGCTGCCCGCCCTCACCCTGGGGCTGGGGCTCTCGGGGGTACTCTCCCGGGTGGTGCGCGAGAGCGTGCTCACCGTGGTGCAGTCCGGCTATTACCGCTTCGCCCTGACCAAGGGGCTCTCGCCCGCCCGGGTCTTCAGGCGTCACGGCCTGCGCAACAGCGGGGTCAGCGTCATCGCCTATACCGGCGTGCAACTGGTGCTGCTTATCGAAGGGGTAGTGGTGGTGGAGAGCCTGTTCGCCTGGCCCGGCATCGGCCATGCCCTGGTGCACGCCATCTTCTGGCGCGACATCCCCATGGTGCAGGGCACCGTGCTGGTGCTGGCGGCGCTCTTCGTGCTGCTCAATACCCTGACGGATCTGCTCTGTCTCGCCATCGATCCCCGCGGTCCCAAGGAGTCCTGATCATGTCTTTCTCTGTCAAAGCGGGAGCAAGCCTGCTCCTGCTGGTGGTGCTGTTTGCCCTGCTGGGCCCAATGCTCTGGCCCGATCCCGCCGCCCAGGATCTGGTGCAGTTCCTGGCCGAGCCCTCATGGCAGGAGCCGCTCGGGCGCGATCAGATGGGCCGCAGCCTGATGGCGCGGCTCGCGGCGGCGACCCGGCTCTCCCTGCTGCTGGGGATGCTGTGCGTCCTGACGGCGGCCCTGCTGGGATCCTTGCTGGGCTGGCTCTCAGCCTGGCGCGGTGGCTGGGTTGACGGCCTGCTGCGCAGCCTGGCCGACGGCGTGCTGGCCCTGCCGAGCCTGCTGCTGGTGCTGCTCTTCTCCGCCATGGCCCAGGGGGGCTTCGCCATCCTCTATCTCGGGCTGGCCATGGCCCAGTGGGTGGAATACTACCGGGTGGTGCGGGCCCGCAGCCGGGCGCTGCTCGCCTCGCCCCAGGTGGAGGCGTCCCGGCTGCTGGGCTTTGGTAACGCCCACATAGTGCGTCGCCACCTCTGGCCCGAGCTGGCCCCCCAGCTGCTGACCATGATGGCCTTTGGCCTCGCCGGGGCCATCCTGACCCTCTCGACCCTGGGCTTCGTCGGGGTGGGCATCCAGCCGCCCACCCCCGAGCTTGGCCTGATGATGACGGAGGCGCTGCCCCACTATCAGGAGGCGCCCCGCCTGCTGCTGGCCCCCATCCTGGTGATGGGAATGATGCTGCTGGCCCTGGTGCTGCTCAATCAGAAGGGCACTCTTCACACCCCATCCCCACAAGGAGTCACCCCATGACGACCATTCATATCAAGGGCCTGCAGGTGGATGACGGCCGGCAGACCCTGTTGCAGGCACTGGATCTCACCCTGCTCCCCGGCAGTGCTTTGACCCTGATAGGGGAGAGCGGCTCGGGCAAATCCCTGCTGGCCCACGCCCTGATGGGGACGCTGCCCGCCCCCCTGCGAGGCCGGGGTGAGATGGCGATGGGCGGCCGGCATCACAGCCTGGCGGACCCCCAGGCCCTGCGCACCCTCTGGGGGCGGGAGCTGGCCATGCTGCCCCAGGAGCCTGTGCTGGCGCTGGACCCCACCATGGGGCTGCTGCCCCAGGTGGAGGAGGGCTGGCTGACGGGAGGCAAGGAGGCGCGCTCGCGGGCGCGGGACGCCCTGGCGCGGCTCGGGCTCGCCGGGCGGGAGCGCCACTTCCCGCACCAGCTCTCCGGGGGCATGGCCCAGCGCGCCGCCTTTGCCGCCGCCACCCTGGGGCAGGCCCGTTTGCTCATCGCCGACGAACCGACCAAGGGGCTCGACAGCCGGGCCAGCGCCAGGCTGCAAACATTGCTACAGGACTATCTGACCGAGGGACGCCACCTGCTGACCATCACCCACGATCTGGCCCTGGCACGGGCGCTGGGGGGCTGGGTGCTGGTGGTCAAGGGGGGTGAGGTAGTGGAGCAGGGGCCCGCCGAGCAGGTGTTGCAGACACCTTCCCATGCCTACAGCCGCGCCCTGCTGGCGGCAGAGCCGTCTGCCTGGCCCGAGGCCGTGCATCCCCCGACCGGCGACTGGCTGCTCAGGGGGGAGGGGCTCGCCATGGGTTACGGGGAGCAGACCCTGTTCGAGGGGCTGGATCTGCCACTGGCCCGAGGGGAGCGGCTCGCCATCATGGCGCCGAGCGGTGCGGGCAAGAGCACCCTCGGCAATGTGCTGCTGGGGTTGCAGCGCCCGCTGCGGGGGCGGGTGCTGCGTCAGGGGGGCATAGCCCCCCACCGCTGGCAGAAGCTCTATCAGGATCCGGTGCAGGCCTTCGCCAGCCGGGTGCGCCTCGCCACCCAGTTTGACGATCTGCTGCGCCTGCACAGGCTGCCCCGCCAGCCCCTCATCGACTATCTGGCGAGGCTAGGCCTCGATGAGCGGCTGCTGACTCGGCTGCCGAGCCAGGTGTCGGGGGGAGAGCTGCAACGGCTGTCGCTGATCCGGGCCCTGCTGCTGCGCCCCGTGCTGCTCTTTGCCGATGAGCCCAGCTCCCGGCTCGATCCCCTGAGCCAGCAGCAGACCATCGCCTGCCTGCTAGGGGCGCTGGGGGAGATAGGCTGCGCCCTGCTGCTGGTGACCCATGACGAGGCGCTGGCAGGCAAGGTCGCCAGCCGCTGCCTGCGACTGGGGGCGGCTGGCACAACTGAGCAAGAGCTGGTGCCCACCGAGTTGAGACGGGTGGGCTAAGGGGAGCGAGGCGCCTGGGCACAGGCGCCCGCTCCCTTTCGATGTCGCTTCGACGGGGCCGATGACCCCGTCACATTAGAAAAACTTGGGAAAGCAGATTATAAAGATTCGTTCGTTTTTTGTGACATGAATCACTAAGATCACCGCAAGCCAAAGAGCGTCCTGCTCCTGGCGGGTGCGGGTCCTCCGCCTTGCGTTTCACCTTTGATCAACCCTGTTTATTGGATCCCCTCTGCGGTTTTCTGCCAGAGGCGGGCAGCTTTTCGATGATTTTTCGGGACTGAGATATGTATCGGCACAGTTTTTATCCGCTGTTTTTCCTGACCATTCTGATGGTCGCCGTGGGCCAGATGACCCAGACCCTCTATGTGCCCTCCATTCCCATGATGGCGGGGGACTTTCATGTGGCCTCCGGCCAGTTGCAGGCGGTGATGGCCTGCTACCTGATCCCGTACGGCCTCTCCCAGTTCGTCTACGGTCCGCTGTCTGATCGCATCGGCCGGCGCCCCGTGCTGCTCATCGGCATGATGGTGTTTCTGGTGGGCACCCTGACCATTCAGCTGATCCCGCACTTTGCCGCCCTGCTGGCCGGCAGCTTCATCCAGGGGCTGGGCACGGGAGCCGGTGGCGCCATGAGCCGGACAGTGATGCGGGATCGCTACAGCGGTGCCGAGCTCAACCGCGCCAACAGCCTGGTGAGCATGGGGGTGATCTTCTCCCCATTGCT
Organism: Aeromonas sp. DSM 116730; assembly: GCF_046581335.1. Classification (NCBI taxonomy): domain Bacteria; kingdom Pseudomonadati; phylum Pseudomonadota; class Gammaproteobacteria; order Aeromonadales; family Aeromonadaceae; genus Aeromonas; species Aeromonas sp. DSM 116730. The sequence continues at coordinate 1,887,045 of NZ_CP144265.1, forward strand.
GGCCCCCGTGCTGGGGGGCTGGCTGACCGAGCTGTTCAACTGGCGCGCCGGCTACTGGTTCCTGTTCGGCTTCGGCGCCCTGACCACCCTGGCCCTGCTGGCCTGGTTTGGCGAGACCCTGCCGGCGACCGCCCGTCAGCAGCCACTGCGGGTCGGCGCCGCCTACCGCCACGTGCTCGGCAACCCGCGCTTCCAGGGCAACCTGCTCTGCCTGATGGCGACCTTCGCGGGGCTCGCGGTATTCGAGGCGGCGGCCGGGGTGCTGCTCGGCGACGTACTCAAACTGAGCGCCCGCACAGTGAGCGTGCTGTTCGTGTTGCCGCTGCCCGGCTACCTGTTTGGCGCCTGGCTCTCCGCCCGCTTGAGCTTCCGGCTGAGTCAGGGCAAGCTGATGCGCCTTGGCATCGCCTTCCTGGGGCTGGGGGCCCTCATCATACTGGTGCCAGGCCTGTTCGGGCTGGTGAGTGCAGCCTCTCTGGTGGGGGGCGCGGCCGTCTACTTCATCGGCAGCGGCATCCTCTACCCGACCGCCACCTCCTGCGCCATCGAGCCCTTCCCGGGTCAGGCGGGCACCGCCGGGGCCATCCTGGGGGGCATGCAGAACCTGGGGGCGGGTGTCGTGACCCTGCTGGCCGCCAGCTTCCCCATGGAGGGGCAGCTGACTCTGGGGGCCATCATGGTGGTGATGGTGCTGATCGTGGCTTTGAGCTTCCTCTGGCTGCGCCACCATGGCTCCCCCCACGAGCAGATGGCCGTCTGAGTGCATCCAGGTCAGGTGAAGAGCCCGCCCTCGTCGGCGGGCTTTTTATTGTCCGGCACCTGAAGGGGGAAGGCCGCCCGCCGGTTTTGCGGCGGGCCCCACCTTCCGCCATGGCGGGTCAGGAGAGCGGCAGCCAGCGTCCGTCGGCGGCGTGGCTGGCCAGGCTGGTCTCGATGAAGCGCATCCCCGCCACTCCGTCTTCCACAGTGGTGAGGGCCAGGCTCTCGGGGGGCGGCGCCTCCCCGGCCGCCAGGGCGTGGATCTGCAAGGCCGCGTCCGTGTAGAGCTGGGCAAAGGCCTCCAGATAACCCTCGGGATGACCGGCTGGCACTCGGCTGGCATGGCGTGCCGCGTCGCTCGCCACCCGGCCCCGGGTCAGCCGCTGGCTGGCCCCGCCAATGGGGGTCAGCCAGAGCTCATTGGGTGCCTCCTGGCGGAAGATCAGGCTGGCCTTGTCGCCATAGAGGCGGATCTGCAACCGGTTCTCCTCGCCGCTGGCGACCTGGCTGGCGTTGAGCGATCCGCGCATCCCCTCGGGGTAGCGCAACCAGACCTGCAGATGATCGTCCACCAGGCGCCCCGGCACGAAGCTGTGCAGTTCGGCAGCGAGCGCATTTGGCAACTGCCCGGTGATGAAGGCCGCCAGTTGGTAGGCGTGGGTGCCGATGTCGCCGAGGCAACCGGCTCGCCCGGCGCGGGCCGGATCTGCCCGCCAGTCCGCCTGCTTGTTCTGACCCGGTGGGATGGGGTTGGCGAGCCAGTCCTGCAGGTATTCCACCTGGACGTAGCGCAGCTCGCCGAGCTCACCGGCGGCGACCAGCTCGCGGGCGTGGCGCACCATGGGGTAGCCCGAATAGGTGTGGGTCAGGGCAAACAGCCGCCGCCGCTGGCGGGCGAGGCGGGCGAGTTCCTCCCCCTCGGCCAGGGTCAGCGCCAGCGGCTTGTCGCAGATAACGTGGATGCCGGCTTCGAGAAAGGCTGTCGCCACCGGGGCGTGCAGGTGATTGGGGGTGGTGATGGCCACCACCTCTATGCCGTCGGCCCGGGCCGCTTCGGCCCGGGCCATCCTGGCGTAATCCTCGTAGGCGCGGGCCGGATCCAGCCCGAGGGCGAGGGCGCTTGAGCGGGCATTGGCGGGATCGGCGGAGAGGGCGGCGGCGAGCAGCTCATAGTGATCGTCCATGCGGGCCGCCAGCCGGTGCACGGCGCCGATGAAGGCTCCCTGGCCGCCGCCGACCATGCCCAGACGCAGTCGTCTTGTCATCGCTTGTCTCCTTGCTTGCCGGCCGGATCCGCACTGAGACCGAGCAGGCTTCTGACCTCTTCCCGCGCCAGGCCGCTGCCGGCGAAGTCATCGAAGGGGCGCTCGGCGACCCGGATAATATGATTGCGAATGAAGTCGGCCCCCTCGGCGGCGCCATCCTCCGGGTGCTTGAGGGCGCACTCCCACTCCAGCACGGCCCAGCCGGGGTAGTCGTACTGGGCGAGCTTGCTGAAGATGGCGCCAAAGTCTATCTGGCCATCCCCCAGGGAGCGAAAGCGTCCCGCCCGCCCGAGCCAGGGGGCGTAGCCCCCGTAGACCCCCTGGCGCCCCGAGGGCCTGAATTCGGCATCCTTCACGTGGAAGGCGCGCACCCGCTCGTGATAGAGGTCGAGGAAGGCGAGGTAATCGAGCTGCTGCAACAGCATGTGGCTGGGGTCGTAGAGCACGTTGACCCTGGGGTGCTCGCCGGTCGCCTCGAGGAAGCGCTCCAGCGTGGCGCCATCGAACAAGTCCTCCCCCGGGTGCAGCTCGTAGCAGAGGTCCACTCCGGCCTCGTCAAAGGCATTGAGCAGGGGGAGCCAGCGCCGGGCCAGCTCGGCGAAGGCCTCCTCGACGAGCCCGGCGGGGCGCTGGGGCCAGGGGTAGAGATAGGGCCAGGCGAGGGCGCCTGAGAAGGTGACGTGGGCCTCGAGGCCAAGCCTTCGGGAGGCGAGGGCGGCCGCCTTGAGCTGATCGGCGGCCCACTGGGTGCGGGCGGCGGGCTTGCCGCGCACCGCCGCCGGTGCGAAGCCATCGAACAGGCTGTCATAGGCGGGGTGGACGGCCAGCAGCTGGCCTTGCAGGTGGGTGGAGAGCTCTGTGATGACCAGCCCCCGCTCGGCCAGCAGGCCGCTTATCTCGTCGCAATAGTCCTGGCTGGCCGCCGCCCGGGTCAGATCGAACAGGCGCGGGTCCGTCGGCAGTTGCAGGCCGCGAAAGCCGAGGCCGGCGGCCCAGTCCGCCAGGCCGGTGAGGGTATCGAATGGTGGCTTGTCCCCCATGAACTGGGCGAGGAAGATGGCCGGTCCCTTGATGGTCTTCATGGGCACTCCTGAATAAAGGCAGTTAACCCCCTCCCGGCCTCCCCCTTCACAAGGAGGAGGAGTAAAAACTCCCTCCCCTGCGAAGGGGAGGCTTGGGGTGGGGTCTGGGCTCCCGTGAAGGGGAGGCCGGGGTTCTTACATATGACAGCCTTAGAACGGGGAGTCGGGGAAGTAGAACTCCTTGGCCGTTTGCGGGGTGATCAGCACCGAGGGGATGATGGTGTTGGCTGGCAGGCGCTCGCCCTTGAGGCGAGCCTCTGCGGTCAGCATGATGGCGTCATACATGAACTTGGGGGAGTAGGAGACGTTGGCCTGGATGCGGGGGTCGCTGCCCTCCATCAGGTTCTTGATCGCCCCCTTGGCCCCGGCGCCACCAAACACCAGCTTGATGTCGGTACGCTTGGCCTGATCGATGGCCTTGAGCACCCCCACCGCCATGTCGTCATCGGCGGCCCAGACGGCGTCGATGTGCTTGAAGCGGGTCAGGAAGTCCTGCATCACCTTGAAGGCATCATCCCGGTTCCAGTTGCCATATTTGGCGTCGAGGATCTTGATGCCGCCATGCTGCTTCATCACCCCGCTGAAGGCCTCGAAGCGCTCGTTGTCCAGGGTGGTCGGAATGCCGCGCAGGGCGACTATGTCTCCCTTGCCGTTGAGGGTCTTGGCGATGAACTCGGCGGGCAGCTTGCCGAAGGCGGTGTTGTCCCCGGCCACATAGGCATCCTGGGCGCTGGTGTCCGTCAGCCCCCGGTCCACCACGGTGACATAGACCCCCTTCTGCTTGACCTGGGCCACCGGCTTGGTCAGGGAGGCTGACTCGAACGGGAAGATGACCAGCGTATCCATCTTGTTGACCGTCAGCAGATCCTGCAGCTGGTTGGCCTGTTCAGGGGCATTGGCGGCGGTCTTGACGATCACCTTGAGATCGGGATGGGCCTTCTCCAGATCCTCCTTGGCCTTGTTGGCCCACCAGACGATGCCGGCGGTGAAGCTGTGGGTCGCGGTCGGGATGGAGACCCCCAGTGTCATCTTCTCGGCTGCCGAGGCGCTGCCGGCAGCGATCATCAGGGCGCAGGCGCCCAGGGTGTGTAGCGTTAAGTTGTGTAGCATCTTGTTCATCTTGATAGCCTCTTGACTGTTGGGCTTGCGCCCGTTCCTTGTCGCAGGCGAGGGGAGACCCCGCCACTGGTGTCATTGCCGTTTCTTCGCTTTCATCTTCCTGTCCACAACAGCCTCAACGCCTGTGTTGCATGAAGGCAACCATGATGATCACTATGCCCTGCACGGCGGCATTGAGGTAAACACTGATGATGCTGGTCAGATTGAGGATATTGCTGATGACCGACAGCAGTATGGCGCCCACCAGGGTGCCGAAGATGCGCCCCTCTCCCCCCTTGAGGGAGGTGCCTCCTACCACCACGGCGGCGATGGCCTCCAGCTCCCACAAGAGCCCTGTGGTGGGGGTGGCTGAGCCCAGACGCGGCACATAGAGCAGGGTGGCGATGCCGACGCAGAGCCCGAGCAGCGCATAGGTGAGCAGCTTGACCCGATCGACCCGGATGGCGGCATAGCGCGCCACCTGCTCGTTGGAGCCGATGGCCTGCACATGGCGGCCGAAGGCGGTGCGGTTGAGCAGCAGCCCCCCCGCCAGCGCCACCAGCAGCAGGACCCAGACCGGGATGGGCACCCCCAGCAGGCTGCCGTAATAGACGGGGCTGTAGCTATCGCCGAGGGCATCGTCCAGGGTCAGGGCGCCGCCATCGGCCAGATAGGTCAGGACGGCCCGAAAGATGCCGAGGGTGCCCAGGGTGACGATAAAGGGCTCAATCCTGCCTTTGGTGATGAGCAGGCCGTGACCGGCGCCAAACAGCAGGCCGAGCAGCAGGGCCAGCCCTATGCCGAGCACAACCACCAGCAGGGGGGCATCCGCCAGCACCCCGGCGCCGAGCCGGTTCATGATGAGGATCATGGCCCCGGCGATCAGGGCGGCCATGGCACCGACCGAGAGATCGATGCCGCCGGACATGATAACGAAGGTCATGCCCACCGCTATGATGCCGATGAAGGCGGTGCGGGTCAGCACGTTGAGCAGGTTGTCCAGGGTGGCGAAGTCGGGGTTGAGCAGGGCGCCGAGCAGGCACAGCAGGATCAGCCCCAGCAGCGGGCCAGTCGCCGATAGCAGTGAGAGCAACCGCTCTTTGCGAGTATCAGTGGGTACCGGTTGCATAGGCGATCAACTCCTCTTCGGTCAGATGATGGGCGGGCAGCACCGCCTGGAGACGGCCGGCCCGCAGCACGGCGACTCTGTGGCACAGGCCGATCAGCTCGATCAGCTCGCTCGAGATGACGATGACGGCGCGCCCCTCGGCGGCCAGTCGCTGGATCAGGAAATAGATGTCACGTTTGGCGCCCACATCCACCCCCCGGGTGGGCTCGTCAAGGACGATGACCCTGGGGTCCGGGTGCAGGAACTTGGCGAGAGCCAGCTTTTGCTGATTGCCCCCCGACATCATGCGGGCCCGGGCCGAGTGGGAGCCGGCCTTGATGCCGAAGTCATTGATGGCCTGGGTGAGGGCCGCCTGCTCGGCCCCCTTGTCCAGCCAGGGGTGGGCATAGCGCGCCAGCGTCATCAGGGTGAGGTTCTCGGCCAGCCCGAGGTCGATGTGCAGCCCCTTGCCCTTGCGATCCTCCGGCAGATAGGTGAGTCCCTGGCGCATGGCGGCGAGCGGACTGTCGATGCGCACTGTCTTACCCGCCAATTGGATGCGGCCCCCCTGGCGCTCGCGCAAGCCGAGGATGGCCTCGAAGGCCTCGGTGCGACCGGCCCCCACCAGTCCGGCGAAGCCATAGATCTCGCCGCTGCGCACCTCGAAATCGAGGTCAGTCACCCAGCCGGGGACGCAGAGCCCGCTCACCGCGATGGCGATCTCGTTGCCCTCCGGCGGCGGCAGCCTGGGGGGGAACATGTCCGACATCTCGCGCCCTACCATGAGGTTGGCCATCTGTTGGCGGGTGAAGGCCGCCGTCTCCCCCCGATTGACGAAACGGCCATCACGCATGACTACCACCTCGTCGGTGATCTGCTTGACCTCGTCCAGCTTGTGGGAGATGTAGATGATGGTGGTGCCCTGGGCCTTGAGCCTGGCGATGAGGGCGAACAGCCGCGCCGTCTCCCCCGGGGTCAGGGTGGCGGTCGGCTCATCCATGATCAGCAGGCGGGCCTGGCGTGACAGCGCCTTGGCGATCTCCACCAGCTGCTTCTCCGCGACGATAAGCTGCCGTACCTTGGTGGCAGGGGCGCGTTGCAGCCCGACCTGCTCCAGATAGTGCTGGGCCCGGGTCGCCATGGTGCGCTCGTCCAGCAGACCGCCCCTGGTCAGCTCATGGCCGAGGAAGAGGTTCTGGGTCAGGGTGAGGTGTTCGGCCAGGTTGAGCTCTTGATGAATGAGCACTATGCCCGCCTGTTCCGCCTCGCGGGAGGAGAGCCAACTGCGCTCCTCGCCATCGATGCGGATCACCCCGGCACTGATGGGCTCGTAACCGGCGAGGATCTTCATCAGGGTGGACTTGCCGGCGCCATTCTCCCCCAGCAGGCCGTAGACCCGCCCCGGCGCCAGGCTGAAGTCGACCCCGTGCAGCACCCGGATGGGGCCGAAGTCCTTGCAGACGCCACTAAATTCGACACTGAGGCTCATCAGCTTCTCCTTTGATGCTTATTTCGCGCTGTCTGGTGATGGGGGCTTGCATCAGGCGCTGGCTCTGCTGACGAGCCGATGGGGGAGCAGGCGCCCGATCAGCGGGGTGTCGGGGGCGTTCAGGCGCTGCAGCAGCAGCTGGGCGGCCTCGGCGCCGAGCGCCTCCATGGGTTGCGCCATTGTGGTGAGCGGTGGATTGAGCTGGGCGGCCATGGGTATGTCATCGAAACCCATGATGGCGATGTCGTCCGGGATGCGCAGCCCCGCCTCCTGCAAGCGGTGCATCAGGCCTATGGCCAGCGCATCGGCGACGGCGAAGATGGCGGTCGGGCGCTGCGGGCAGTCGAGCAGTTGCTGCGCCGCCTCGGCCCCGGCCAGGAAGCTGAGGCTGGTGACCCGGATATTCCACTCATCCGCCAGCGCGAGACCGGCTTCTGCCAGGGCCTGGCGGACCCCGGCCTCCCGCTGGCGGGCATAGAGGTAGGCGGGATCCGCGCCTATGAGCGCGATGCGGCTGTGGCCCCGGCTCAGCAGATAGCGGATCGCTTCCGCCGCCGCTCCCTGGTTATCTATGCCCACGTAGGGAACCGGCATGGCGGGGTCAAACTCGCAGCAGGCAATCCAGGGCAGCGCGTTGATCTCCTGGCTCAGTCCCTGCTGGATGGAGTCGGGATCCAGGCAGATGGCGCCGTCGGCTCTGTGGGTGCGCAGCAGTTCGAAGGCCGAGCGCTCCCGGCCCGGATCGGCTCCGGTGTCGCACAGCAGCACGAAGTAGCCGTGCTGGCGGGCCACCCTGTCTATGCCGCGCACTATCTCGATGTAGAAGGGGTTGCCGAGGTCGGGCACCATGATGAGCAGCAGCCAGCTTCTGGCGGTGCGCAGGCTGTTGGCCAGCTGATTGACGCGATAGCCGAGCTCCTCGACGGCGCGGTTGACCTTGGCCTGGGTCTTGCCGGTGACGCCCTCCTGATGGTTCAGCACCCTTGACACGGTGGCGACCGACACCCCGGCCCGCGCCGCGACGGCGGCCATGGAGACGGGATTGACGGGGGCGGGGGAGCGGCTCATTCCTGGTTCCTGTGGTTGAAATGTAATCGATTACATTTTTAGGTGAGACCGGGAGAGTTTGCAAGGAAGAAGTAACAAAAAAATAACAATCAGATATCGCGTTGATATTGTGCGTATTTTTAATGGCGATTTTGCTGCGAAGGGGGCTGAGTGGGGGGTACGAATAAAAAAAGCCCGTCATATCAATGACGGGCTTTTGCACTAGGTACCCCGGAGATGCCGTTGCCGGTTTGGGCCCTTGAACCGTGAGTTCAAGGCGGAGTCCTAAACTGGCCGCAGGCTTCTCGGTCGGGCCGAGCATGCGCAATAGTCAGAAGATAGAACTCCTGTTGGGTATGATTATCGGCTCGGGGACTTGAACCGGCTGACGCACACCCCAGGGAATTTTAAAACGGGTCGCGCTTAGGGCTTAAGGCCCTCATCGCTGGAATCACCATATTGTCCGTGCTCGATCAAGGCCGCTTCTATGGTGCGCTGCAGCATCTTGATCCGCTTGTCCATGGTCTCAGAGTATTGGTGGTTCTTGTCTTTTTCAAGGCAGAGCTCATGACAGAAATTGAGCGCCGCCATGATGGCAAGCTGTTCATTGCTGGAGACCTTGGAGCGTTGACGCAGCTCGATAAGCTTGTCACTCAGCTGGTCGGCGGCCTGGCGCAGGGCATCCTGTTGTCCCAAGGGACAGGATACCTTGTAGGGACGTCCCAAAATGACGATTTCTACGGCCTCTATGCTCATGCCTTCCTCAATACGGCGGGGCTGATTCCCGCCTTTATCCACGTGGACAACTGGGCGGGACTATATAGCGCAGATGCAGAAGTTTCAAGGCCTTGCTGGCTCTGGGAGGGGGAGAATGCTAGGATCTCGGCCATAATTTTTGCATATTTGCCTGAACTTTGAGCGGATCTTCGATGAGCAAAACGAACCCCCTGAAATACGCGGCCGTGGCCGACCTGATGGAGCAGCACGAGCTGATGGCGACGGCTGTCGAGGCCCATGGCGTGATCTGCGGCCTGGTGTGTGGTGGCGTGGTACTGGATGACAAGAGCTGGCTGCCCCCTTTCAACGATCTGATCAACGATGGTTTCGGCCTGCCGGCGCCGGTGCGCCAGGTGATGACAGATCTCTATCAGGGTGTCATCGAGAGCCTGATGGCGCAAAAAGGGGTCGAGCTGCTGCTGCCAAGCGACGAGGCGCCCCTCGACGAGCGCATCGACGCCCTGGTGGACTGGTCCCAGGCCTTCCTGGCCGGTTTCGGCGTGGTACAGCAGGAGCTCTCCAAGGCCTCCGAGGAGCTGCAGGAGATGATCCAGGACATCGCCAGCATCACCCAGGTCTCCGCGGAGTTCGATCAGGAGGATGACGAGAACGAAGCCTCTTTCCTGGTGCTCTACGAACACGTGCGCCTCGGGGTCATGATGGCGTTCGAAGAGTTTGGCAAGCGCCCGGATACCCCGAGCGCCCCGCCGACCCTGCACTGAATACCGCAAGAGTCCCCACACTGACATAGAAAAGAGCGCCTGATGGCGCTCTTTTTACGTGACGGCTCTGCCCGGGGGGAGGGAGCGCTCGGCGCTGTCTTGCGGGCCAACTGACGGTGCCAAATCGGTTTTTTGCCCGTGGCCTCGCATCCCGCCCCCCGGCTTTGTGATAGCATTGGCCCACGTTTTTAGCCTATGCCCTCTTCTCATGTCTCATTCTGATCCGGTTCACGTCGACGTGGCTATCGTCGGCGGTGGTATGAGCGGCGCCGTGCTGGCCCTCTCCCTCGCCGCCCTGAAAGGGCCGAGCGGTGCCCCCCTGCAGATCCTGCTGCTGGAGGCGAGCGCCCCCGAACTTCATCGCCATCCCGGCTTCGATGCCCGCGCCATCGCGCTCTCCGCCGGCACCTGCGAGGCGCTGGCCCGTCACGGGCTCTGGTCCCGTTTTGCCCCTCACTGCGCCCCCATCACCCATATCCATGTCTCGGATCGGGGCCACTGCGGCCAGACCCGGCTCACGGCGGCGCAGTTTGGTCTGCCCGCCCTCGGCCAGGTGATCGAACTCTCCGCCGCCGGCATAGAGCTGCAGCAGGCGATGGACGCCACCGCGAACATCAGGCTGTGCTGTCCGGCCCAGCTTTCGACCATAGCGCCGCAGGAGGAGGGGGTGACCCTGACCCTCGCCAGCGGCGAGCGCTATCAGACCCGGCTGCTGGTGGCGGCCGATGGGGGCAACTCCTTCGTGCGCCAGCACTTCAAGCTGCCGGTCAGTCGCCATGACTATGAGCAGAGCGCCATCATCGCCACGGTCAAGACCGCCGAGGATCCCGCCGGCCGGGCCTTCGAGCGTTTCACCGAAGGGGGCCCGCTGGCGCTGCTGCCCATGCAGGAGGGGCTCTCCTCCCTGGTGTGGAGCGTCGCCCGGGACGAGGCACAGGCCCTGATGGCGCTGGATGACGCCGCCTTTCTGGCCCGCCTGCAGCAGGCCTTTGGCTGGCGGCTCGGGCGCTTCGTGCGCACCGGGGCGCGTCACCTCTACCCCCTGGTGCTGACAGTGGCCGACTATCCGCTGGCCCAGCGCACCGTGCTGGTGGGCAATGCCGCCCATCTGCTGCACCCCATCGCCGGTCAGGGCTTCAATCTCGGCATGCGCGACTTGGACTTGCTCACCCAGGCGGTGGCCCGGGCGCTTGCAGCCGGGGAGGACATCGGCAGTTTCGAGGTGCTGAGCGCTTACTGGCAGCGGCGCAAGGGAGATCAGGAGCAGACCATCTGGCTCACCTCCTCCCTGGCCCAGCTCTTCTCCAACGGCCATGCCCCCCTGGTGGTTGGCCGCAATCTGGCGCTCTCCCTGATGGGGCGACTGCCCTGGCTGCAGGCGCCGCTTGCCTCCCGCACCCTGGGGTTCGTCGCCGACCTGTGCCGTAAATAATGAGGTGTGCCGAGAAGAGGCCACAGCGGACAACTTGATGAGGGGATGCCAGCGGGCGTCCCCCTGCTGATCCCGGCGATCAGCCACGAAAGGATAGAGATGATGCAGATGCAAAATGTGGATGTGGTGATTGTGGGGGGCGGCATGGTGGGCCTTGGGCTCGCCGCCGCCCTCAAGAACAGCGCGCTCAAGGTCGCCATCGTCGAGGGGCAGTTGCCCGACACCGGGCTCGGGGAGGCACCGGACAACAGGGTCAGCGCCCTGAGCCTCGCCAGCCAGCGCATCTTGCAGGGGGTCGGTGCCTGGGACGGGATAGTGGCGCGGCGCCTGCAACCCTATGGCAGCATGGAGGTGTGGGAGCAGGACAGCTTCGGCCATATCGGCTTCGATGCCGCCAGCTTGCGTCAACCGGCACTCGGCCACATAGTCGAAAACCGGGTCATCCAGCTGGCGCTGCTTGATGCCATTGCGGGGGCGAGCAACATCAGCCTGATTACCCCGGCCCGGGCCCAGAGCCTGCAAGTGAGCGACGCGGGAGCCCTGTTGCTGCTGGAAGATGGCCGCGCCCTCTCGGCTAAAGTGGTGGTGGCCGCCGACGGTGCCCACTCCTGGGTGCGCCGCCAGGCGGACATACCGCTCACCAGCTGGGACTACGGCCACCACGCCCTGGTGGCGACGGTGCGCAGTGCCGAGCCCCACGAGGCGGTGGCCCGCCAGATCTTCACCCCCGACGGCCCGCTCGCCTTCCTGCCCCTGTGGCAACCCGACCTCTGCTCCATCGTCTGGTCGGTGCCCGCCGTGCGGGCCGAGGCGCTGTGCGCCCTGGATGACGAAGGGTTCAATCGCCAGCTCACCGCCGCCTTTGATGGGCGCCTGGGACTGTGCAAGGTGGAGGGGCCCCGCAGCGCCATCCCGCTCACCGCCCGCTACGCCCGGGATTTTGCCCGCGAGCGGCTGGTGCTGGTGGGGGATGCGGCCCACACCATACACCCGCTGGCGGGGCAGGGGGTCAACCTGGGCCTGCTGGATGCGGCGGCCCTGGCCGAGCAGCTCCTCAAGAGCCAGAGCGCGCGGGCGGATATAGGCCTGCTGGCCAACCTGCGCGGCTATGAGCGCTGGCGCAAGAGCGAGGCTGCCCGCATGTTGGCGGCGATGGAAGGGCTCAAGCGGCTATTTGGTGGCAGCCACCCTCTCAAGAAGCTGGTGCGCGGGGTGGGACTGCGGGCCGTCGATGGCCTGGCGCCGCTCAAACAAGGGGTTATTCGGGCGGCCATGGGGTTAGAGGGTGAGCTGCCCGCCCTGGCCAAGGGTGAAAAAATCTAATCTTACTCCCGGGTTTTGACAATAAATCTAATCTGACAAGGCTGAATGCCCCTCCGGGGTGTCAGCCTTTAATGTTGGCGGGAAGCGAAACGTTTTTCTGTAAATTGTGACGTAACGGTAAAAATCAACATTAAATCTCGCGCATGCCGGGTTTGTACTGTTTTTATCACTGTTTTTGTCTTAGTGTCTGGTGTCAGTTTGTCGGGGCGGTATTAGTTTTTTTTGAGCGGCACCCAGGCGCTCTTGTCATATAATCCGCACCGTTCAAGGAATCACTCCTGCCCCACGGGTGGGAACGAGCACAGACCTTGTGGTCCGCCCTCCCGCTGTGCTGGGGAGCCGGAGCGGATTGCGAGCGTTGTCGCGAACGCTTAAGGAAACACAGCGATGATCCAGACTACTGTACTGCATCCCAAACACCTGGAAGCTGGCGCCAAGATGGTGGACTTCCACGGTTGGGAAATGCCCATCAACTACGGCTCCCAGCTGGAAGAGCACCACGCGGTGCGCAGCGATGCGGGCATGTTCGATGTCTCCCACATGACCATAGTCGACCTGACCGGCGAGCGGGTCAAAGCCTTCCTGCAACACCTGCTGGCCAACGACGTGGCCAAGCTCACCGTCCCCGGCAAGGCCCTCTACAGCGGCATGCTCAACCCGGAAGGCGGCGTCATCGATGACCTCATCACCTATTTCCTGACCGATACCTTCTACCGCCTGGTGGTGAACTCCGCCACCCGCGAGAAGGATCTGGCCTGGATCCGTCACCACGCCATCGACTTTGGGGTGAGCGTGACCGAGCGCCCGGAGCTTGCCATGATCGCGGTGCAGGGCCCCAACGCCAAGGCCAAGGCGGCCAAGGTGTTCACCCCCGAGCAAAATGCGGCTGTCGAAGGCATGAAGCCCTTCTTCGGTGTGCAGGCCGGTGATCTCTTCATCGCCACCACAGGCTACACAGGCGAAGATGGCTACGAAATCGTGGTCCCCCAGGAGAAGGCGTGCGATCTGTGGCAGGCCCTGCTGGACAACGGCGTGGCCCCCTGCGGCCTCGGCGCCCGCGACACCCTGCGCCTGGAAGCGGGCATGAACCTCTACGGCCAGGACATGGACGAGTCAATCTCGCCCCTGGCCGCCAACATGGCCTGGACCCTGGCCTGGGAGCCTGCCTCCCGCCAGTTTATCGGTCGCGCCGCCCTGGAAGACCAGAAGGCCACCGGCACTAGCCCTAAGCTGGTGGGTCTGGTGATGGAAGAGAAAGGCGTGCTGCGTGCCGGCATGCCGGTCACCTTCACCAGCGCGAGCGGTGAGCAGCGTGAAGGGGTGATCACCTCCGGCTCCTTCTCCCCCACCCTGGGCTACAGCATCGCCCTGGCGCGGGTGCCCCGCGACATCGGCGCTGAAGCCCAGGTGGAGATCCGCAAGAAGCTGGTCACCGTGAAGGTCACCAAGCCGGCCTTCGTGCGCAACGGCCAGCCCCTGGTGTAATCATTGATTGCGGCTAAGGGTGTCCCTTCGCCGCCCCATTTTTGTTGAAGCGATCCAAGAGCATAAAGGAAGCACAAATGAGCCATATCCCGAGCGAACTGAAATATGCCACCTCCCACGAGTGGGTCCGTGTTGAAGCCAACGGCGAGGCCGTGATCGGTATCACCGAGCACGCCCAGGATCTGCTGGGTGACATGGTGTTCGTCGATCTGCCGGAAGTGGGCAAGCAGGTGAGTGCCGGCGAAGATTGCGCCGTGGCCGAGTCGGTGAAAGCCGCCTCCGACATCTACAGCCCGGTGAGTGGCGAGATCCTGGCCATCAACGAAGAGCTGGAAGGCAGCCCCGAGCTGGTCAACTCCGACCCCTATGGTGCTGGCTGGCTGTTCCGCATCAAGCTGGATGACGCGGGCGAGCTCGCCAACCTGCTGGATGCCGAAGGCTACCAGAACGTGGTGGACGAAGAGTAATGCCCCCGGGCCCTGCCAACACAGCAGGGCCCCTTTGTATGACCGCCAGCCGGGTACACGCCGGCCGGTGGAAGGGTGAAGTCGCCCGCGCCTGCCCTTTGCCAGCCTGCCCTTTGCCAGCCTGGCCTTGCCAGGGGGCAAGCGGGTCGGTACGCCACAAGGCGATCCCCTGTCGATGCTGTCGCAGCATCCGGCGCCGCACCCTGTCTGCGGGGCCCAGAACATGAGTGGAGTCGGTATCCGCCGACGATCCGGAACATCAGGTCTTGGTTATCAGGATTTCATACCAGGACTTATTTACCAGGAAATAGGGAAATGACCCAGTCACTGTTTGAACTCGAGCAAAAAACCGATTTCATCCGTCGCCACATAGGCCCGGGTGAGGAAGAAGTGCGGGCCCTGCTCGCCACCGTGGGCGCCGAGAGCCTGGACGATCTGATTGAGCAGACTGTCCCCGCCGCCATCCGCCGCCTGGGCCCGCTCGGTATCGGCGCCCCCATGACCGAAGTGGAAGCCCTGGCCAAGCTCAAGGGCTATGCGGCCAAGAACCAGATCGCCAAGAGCTACATCGGCATGGGCTACCACGACACTCACGTGCCCCACGTCATCTTGCGCAACGTCTTGGAAAACCCGGGCTGGTACACCGCCTATACCCCCTATCAACCGGAGCTGGCCCAGGGCCGTCTCGAGGCCCTGCTCAACTTCCAGCAGCTCACCCTGGACTTGACCGGCATGGATCTGGCGAGCGCCTCCCTGCTCGATGAAGCCACCGCCGCTGCCGAAGCCATGGCGCTCGCCAAGCGCATGGCCAAGTCCAAGTCCAACCTCTTCTTCGTGGCCGACGACGTACACCCCCAGGTGATCGACGTGGTCAAGGAGCGCGCGGTGCACTTCGGTTTCGACGTGGCCGTGGGCCCCGCCTGTGATGCTGTGAGCGAGGAGGTGTTCGGTGCCATGTTCCAATACCCGGGCACCACAGGCCAGGTGACCGATCTGCGTTCCCTGATCGCCGCCGTCCAGGCCCAGAAGGGGCTGGCCTGCGTCGGGACCGACATGCTCTCCCTGCTGCTGCTCAAATCCCCGGGTGAACTGGGGGCCGACGTGGTGTTCGGCTCCGCCCAGCGCTTCGGCGTGCCCATGGGCTACGGTGGTCCCCACGCTGCCTTCTTCGCCACCCGCGATGCCTACAAGCGCTCCATGCCGGGCCGCATCATAGGCGTCTCCAAGGATGCCCGTGGCAAGAGTGCCCTGCGAATGGCGATGCAGACCCGCGAGCAACATATCCGCCGCGAGAAGGCGAACTCCAACATCTGTACCGCCCAGGTACTGCTGGCCAACATGGCGAGCTTCTACGCCGTCTACCACGGCCCTGTGGGGCTGAAGACCATCGCCTCCCGGGTCCATCGCCTGACCAGCATCCTGGCGCTGGGGCTCACCGCCAAGGGACTGACCCTCAAACACGACAGCTGGTTCGATACCCTCACCGTGTTGACCGCGGACAAATCCGAGCTGATCGCCAAGGCCGAAGGACTGGGCATCAACCTGCGCGCCGATCTGGACGGTGCTGTCGGTGTGTCCCTCTCCGAGACCACCACCCGCGATGACGTGGTCGAGCTGTTCGATCTGTTCCTCGGTCAAGGCCATGGCCTGGATGTCGCGGCCCTGGATGCCAAGGCCCAGGCTCACCACGGCATCCCGCAGGATCTGCTGCGCACCGACGCCGTGCTGACCCACGAGGTGTTCAACAAGTACCACTCCGAGACCGAGATGCTGCGCTACATCCACCGTCTCGAAGCCAAGGATCTGGCCCTGAACTACGCCATGATTTCGCTCGGCTCCTGCACCATGAAGCTCAACGCCACCGCCGAGATGATCCCGGTGACATGGCCCGAGTTTGGCAAGCTGCACCCCTTCGCCCCGCTGGCCCAGACCCAGGGTTACCAGCTGCTGCTGGCAGACCTGGAAGACTGGCTGGTGAAGGTGACAGGTTACGATGCGGTCTGCATGCAGCCGAACTCCGGCGCCCAGGGCGAATACGCCGGTCTGCTTGCCATCAAGAAGTACCACGAGTCCCGCGGCGAAGGGCATCGCGATGTCTGCCTCATCCCGGCATCGGCCCACGGCACCAACCCGGCCTCAGCCCAGATGGCGGGACTCAAGGTCATCGTCACCGCCTGCGACAAGTTCGGTAACGTGGACTTGGACGATCTGCGCGCCAAGGCCGCCGAGGTGGGGGAGAAGCTTAGCTGCCTGATGGTGACCTATCCCTCCACCCACGGGGTGTACGAGGAGACCATCAAGGAGGTGTGCGACATCGTTCACCAATATGGCGGTCAGGTGTATCTGGACGGCGCCAATATGAACGCGCAAGTCGGTCTGACGGCGCCAGGCTTTATCGGGGCTGACGTCTCTCACCTCAACCTGCACAAGACCTTCGCCATTCCCCATGGCGGTGGCGGCCCGGGCATGGGCCCCATAGGCGTGAAGCAGCACCTGGCACCCTTCGTGGCCGGCCACGCCGTGGTCAAGACCGACAAGGAGAGCCGTGACAACGGCGCCGTCTCGGCGGCCCCGTTCGGTTCGGCCAGCATTTTGCCCATCAGCTGGATGTACATCGCCATGCTGGGTGATGAGGGGCTGAAAAAATCCACCCAGGTGGCCATCCTCAACGCCAACTACCTGGCCAAGAAGCTGGGAGAATCCTTCCCCGTGCTCTACACCGGGCGCAACGGCCGGGTGGCCCACGAGTGCATCCTGGACATCCGTCCGCTCAAAGAAGCCTCCGGCATCAGCGAGATGGACGTGGCCAAGCGCCTGATGGACTACGGCTTCCACGCGCCGACCATGAGCTTCCCGGTGGCGGGCACCCTGATGGTCGAGCCGACCGAATCCGAATCCAAGCGCGAGCTGGATCGCTTCGTCGAGGCCATGACGGCGATCCGCGCCGAGATAGCCCGGGTGCAGGACGGCCACTGGAGCCTGACTGACAACCCCCTGGTCAATGCGCCCCACACCCAGGATGACGTCATGGACGAACAGTGGAACCGCGGCTACACCCGCGCCGAGGCGGTCTTCCCCTCCGAGGCCGTGCGCGCCAGCAAGCTGTGGCCCTCGGTCAACCGCATCGACGACGTCTACGGCGATCGCAACCTGTTCTGCTCTTGCGTCCCGACCGAGGATTACGCCAAGTAATAGCGGCGCCCGGAAGGGCTGACAGCCCATAAGCACAAGGCCACCCCATCGGGTGGCCTTGTTGTTTGTTGCGCCCCCAAACGGTGTTCAGCCTCGGCGCGCCGCCTCTATGGCGGCGATATCTATCTTGCCCATCTGCATCATGGCCTCGAAGGCGCGCCTGGCGGCCTCGGGGTCGGGATCCGTGATCGCCTCGGTGAGGGCCAGGGGGGTGATCTGCCAGGAGATGCCCCACTTGTCCTGGCACCAGCCGCACTCGCTCGCCTGACCACCGTTATCGATGATGGCGTGCCAATAGCGATCCGTCTCAGCCTGGGTCTTCGTTGCGACCTGGAACGAGAAGGCCCAGCTGTGGCTGACCCCGGGGCCGCCATTGAGCCCTAGGCAGGGGATCCCCATCACCCTGAACTCGACCGTCAGCACATCCCCTCGCTTGCCGGCGGGGTAGTCGGCCGGGGCGCGGTGCACGGCGTCGACGGCGGAGTCGGGGAAGGTGCTTGCGTAAAACCGTGCCGCCTCCTCGGCATCCCCGTCATACCAGAGGCAAATCCTGTTCTTTGCGGCTGTCATCATCTCGTGGCTCCTGTCGGTTGCTCTCATCTTGGTGTCTGTCATCCTGTTCTCTCTTCATCTCGCCCGGGCGTTGCCGCCTGGCGCCCTCTGTTGCCAGCCGGGGAGTTGCATGATGTCGTCAAGTGTAGTGGCATAGGGATCCGGGCCGCCCGGTTTGGCGTGCAGAGCGACAGGCAGGGCGACCCTATGCCCCGCCAATGACAAGAGAGGTGTGCGCGATGGACAGTACCCAGCGATTCTCGACCCGGGTCGAGGCCTATGTGAAGTACCGCCCCGGTTATCCGGCGGCCATGCTGGACTTTCTGGCCCAGGATCTTGCCATGGGGCCCGAGGCCCAGGTGGCCGACATAGGGGCGGGCACCGGCATCCTGACCGCCCTGCTCGCACCCCGGGTGGCGCGGGTCTGGGCGGTGGAGCCCAATGACGAGATGCGCGCCGCCGCGAGACGGCTGCTGGCGGATGTGGGCAACATCGGTTGGTCCCACGGCAGTGCGGAGGCCACAGGGCTGCCGACGGGCTCGGTGGATCTGGTCACTGTCGCCCAGGCGTTTCACTGGTTCGATCGCGCGGCCTTTCGGCAGGAGTGTCAGCGCCTGCTCAGACCCGGTGGCCGGGTCGCCCTCATCTGGAATGACAGGCTGACCGACACCCCCTTTCTCAGGGCCTATGAGGAGGGGGTGCACGCCTATTCCGGGGATTACGAGGAGGTCAATCATCGCAACCTCGGCGAGCACGACTTTAGTGCCTTCTTCGAGGGGGAGTATCGGCTCGATCGCTTCGAGAACCGCCAGTTGTTCGATCTGGACGGCGTGCTGGGGCGGCTCAACTCCTCCTCCTATGCCCCCGCCGTCGGCACCCCGGCCCATGAGCAGATGACGGCGCTCATCCGCCGCGAATTTGGCCGAAATGCGGTGGGCGGCAGGGTTTCTTTCAACTATTGCACCCTGGTCTACAGCGGCCGGGTGTAACGGGGCACATGCAGAAAATGAAGGCGACGGGGCAGGGGAGGTATGCCCAATCGCGTGGACTGGTGACAGTCGGCGCGAACGGCATGCTCCCTTGGCTCCCGTTCTCTAATCGCAGAAAACGACCCCCTGGCGTTGCCGACTGGTTTTTTTGCTCAGAAAATAGACCGCATCTCTCTGTTTCCCCTGATAAAACCTAATTTCGCCGAAAATCTGCCTGAATCGTGCTTGAACAAGGCCGTGAAAAGAGTCGCCCTCCCTGAAGGGCTGGCGGCATACTGCGCGCCTTCCGATGTGGCCATGCCTGTCTTGCAGGGCAAACAGCGGGGTATTGAGCAGGACCCAGGGTATGTTGACCTTCAGACGCACGCAGAAAAATTTCACCTTCATTACGGGCTATCTCTGGCTGCTGGCCTTGCCGATGCTGCTCGGGATCGGCGGCATGTTCGCCCTCTCCGTCTACAACCACGGGGTGGTGGTGGAGCAGAAGCTGGTCAGCCTCAACGGCATGGCGGTGGTGACCGAAGCCAGGATGCTCGATCACCTCGAGCAGCTGATGTCTGTCGAAGTCACTGCGGATGCACTGACCCCAGTGCTCTCCACCTCCAGGACCCGGGAGGCTTATCGCGAGCGCTGGGGGAAGATGACGGCCCTGGATCCCCTGGTGATGCTGATTTTTCATGCCGATTCGAATGGCTATTTCTTCTCCGGCAGCGAAGAGGCGGATCTGGCCTGGGTGAATGCCAAGGTCAATGTGGACTCCCGCGCCTGGTTCAAGGGAGCGCTGGCGTCGCGCGCCTTCTACTGGACGCCTGCCTATCAGGACATCTTGACGGGCGACTATATTCTGACCCTGGCCCACCGCCTGCCCGATGACCAGCAGCAGGGTGAGCGGGTCATCGGCATCGATGTGAACGTCGCACAGTGGTCCCAGATGCTCAGGGACATGCTCTATGGGGACAACGCCGTGAGCCACATGGTGATTGACCGCCGCACCAACCAGATCCTGGTGAGTTCGCAGTCGGCCTACAACGGCCAGATCTTGCAGGCTCCCTGGCTGGCGCGTCTGACGGCGCAATCAGGCTCTTTCTACGAGGAGATGAGCAACGAATATGTGGCTTACGGTACCCTGCCAGACAGGGAGCACTGGATGGCCATCACTGTGCAGCCAAGGCGGGATTCGGTTGCCGTCATCGGGGGCAGCCTGGCGCTGGGGCTGCTGGCCGTTGCCTGCGCCCTCTTCATCACAATGTCGGCCTTCTTTCGCCTGCGTTTGCTGGTACTCATCGACAGTCTGGCGAGCCGCATCCGCCGACTCGGCGCCGGTGCGCGCGAACCCCGGCCGGTGAGTGCCTTGCCCTCCTTCCCTGAGATGGCCTTGCTGGATCAGGAGCTGGATCAGGTGTCCGATCACCTGCAAGAGTCCTTTGACCTGGCCCACAGGGACGCGCTCACCGGCAGCTATAATCGGCGCTTCCTGGATCAGCGGCTGCGCCAGTTGCACCAGGAGGAGCGCAGTGTCGTCCTCGCCCTGGTCGATCTGGACAATTTCAAGCAGCTCAACGACGTCTATGGTCATGCCGGCGGTGATGCGGCGCTGTGCCGCAGTGTCGAGCTGGGACGGGAGTTGCTGGGGGAGGGGGTTTCCCTGTGTCGTTACGGTGGCGAGGAGCTGGTCGCCCTCTTCGAGCAGCACTCGCTGGCGCAGGCCGAGGGGTTGATGGAGCTGTGGCGCTGCCGGCTCAGTGAGCTGAAATGGCGGGAGAAGGGGATGCGGGTCACCTTCAGTGCCGGCATAGGCGAAAGCCAGGGGCGCACCCCCGAGGCGCTGATGACCCTGGTCGACAAGGCCATGTATCAAGCCAAACGGGCCGGCAAGAACCGCATTCATCGCAGCGAGGAGTGAGCGCCCTGGCTGCAGGTGTCTCTCTCATGACAAGGCCCTCGTCGTTCACGGCGAGGGCCTTTGTTATTTCCCGGGTACCTCGTTTGGCTGTGCTGCGAAGCAGACAGTCGCGAGGGGGCCTTGTGACCTTAGCCCTGGTCTATGCCCAGGATGGCCATGGCTTTGGCCAGGGTATCGACGGATTCCTGATGCTTGCCCGCGTTATGCAGGGTCTCTCCTTCGGCCCTTAGCTGCTTCACCTCGGCCAGTTTCTCGGCACTGAGGGCGGGGTTCGTGGCCAGGGCATCATCAATCTTCTTCATGTCCATGGGGCAGTGAAAGGCGATGGCGCTCCCGGCGAAGAGCAGGGCGGCCAACAACAGCATGAGTCTCATTTTGACGACCTCCTTGATGGGATCCCGTTAAGAATAGCCCCACAGGGCCGGGACTATTGGGTTGAACCGGGCAAGAAACAGACGCTACCATGATCTTTTCGACACGAGGAGGCGTCATGACACTCACAAGGTTGTTGTCACCCCTGACCAGTCTGGTGATCTTCATTCTGGGTCACGGCATGTTCAATACCCTGCTGACGGTGCGCCTCTCGGCAGAGCAGGTGTCGGTGCAGGCCATCGGCCTGGTGTCGGCCGCCTATTTCGGGGGCCTGGTGCTGGGGGCCTTCATCAACGCCCGCCTCATCATACGGGTGGGCCATATCCGGGCCTATGCGGCCTACGCCTCCCTGCTCTGTTTCCTGTTCCTGCTGCACGGCATGGTGGTGGAGCCCATCGCTTGGGCGGCGCTGCGGCTGGTGGGGGGCTTTGCCACCGGCGGCCTCTTCGTGGTGCTGGAGTCCTGGATGCTGGTCTCCAGCACCCCGGCCAACCGGGGACGGCTGATGTCCCTCTACATGATACTGCTCTACGGATCCCTGGCCATGGGCCAGTTGCTGCTCAAGTGGGTGGATCCCATGGTGTTGACCCCCTTTGCCCTGTGCGCCATGGCCGCCACCCTGTCGGTGGTGCCGCTCGCCCTCTCCCGGGTGGCCACCCCTGCCATGGTGGCGCCCCAGCCGGTGGGGGTGCTGGAGCTTGTCCGGCTCACCCCAGCTGGGATGGGTAGCAGCTTCACCTCGGGCCTGATTCTCGGGGCCATCTACGGCCTGTTGCCGCTCTATTTTACCGACAGCGGCGCCTCGCTCTCGCGGGTGGCGGACATGATGGCGCTGGTGATCCTGGGGGGCATGTGCCTGCAATACCCCATAGGGCGGATGTCTGACCGCTATGACAGGCGGCTGGTGATCCTGCTGCTGTGCGCAGCGCTGACTCTGCTCGCCCTGCTGATGGTGTTGTTGCCCGAGGGCTGGCGCGAGCCGATCGCGGGGGCCCTGGTGTTCCTGCTGGGGGGGATGGCGTTTTCCATCTATCCCTTGAGCCTCAGTCACGCCTGCGACGAGTTGCGCCCGGATCAGGTGCTGGGGGCCAATCAGGGGCTGCTGCTCGCCTACAGCCTGGGGGCCATGATAGGGCCGCTGCTGGCCCCCTTCGTCATGCTGCAGTTCGGGCCAGAGGGGCTGTTCGTCTACTTCGCCCTGTGCGGTGCCCTGCTGGCGGGCTATCTGGGCTGGCGCAGGCGGCAGCGGGCACCCATTCCCCTGGCCGAGCACCAGGTGTTCATGCCGGTGCCGCCCAATACCCCCATGACCGCCGAGCTGGAGCCAAGAACAGATCTGGAAGGGGAGGCGGTGCCCGCGACCTATGCCACGCCCGAGGTGGAGGATGTGGAGGGGATGGAGGAGCCGCAGGCTCGCTGAGAGCCAGCCTGCCCGAAGACGCGCATAAAAAAGCCGACTCCCAGGGAGTCGGCTTCTTGTTGGTGCTAAGGCCGTTATCAGGCGGTCACGGCGTCGGCTTTGACGGCATGAGCCTCAGGGGCCGCATTGCGGATAAGGTAATCGAAGGCACCCAGGGCTGCGGTGGCACCGGCGCCCATGGAGATGATGATCTGCTTGAACGGCACTGTGGTGGCGTCCCCTGCGGCATAGACGCCGGGCAGGGAGGTCGCGCCCTTGGTGTCGATCTCGATCTCGCCAAAGCGGGTCAGGGCCACCTCGCTCCCTTTCAGGAACTCGGTGTTCGGTACCAGACCTATCTGCACGAAGATGCCAGCCACCGCCAGGTGCTTGATCTCGCCCGTGGTGCGGTCCTCGTAGTCCATGCCCACCACCTTGCTGCCGTCACCGATGACTTCGGTGGTGCGGGCGCTCATGATGATGTCGATGTTGCCCATGGAGCGGGCCTTCTTCTGCAGCACCTCGTCGGCGCGCAGGGTATCGGCGAACTCCACCACGGTGACGTGCTCGACGATGCCGGCCAAGTCGATGGCCGCTTCGATGCCGGAGTTACCGCCACCTATCACCGCCACCCGCTTGCCCTTGAAGAAGGGACCGTCGCAGTGCGGGCAGTAGGCCACGCCCTTGGTGCGGTACTCGAGCTCGCCCGGCACGTTCAGATCGCGCCAGCGGGCACCGGTCGCCAGGATCACGGCGCGGCTCTTCAAGGTGGCGCCGGAGGCCAGCTCCACGTTCACATAGCCATCCTTGCTGATGGCGGCGGCACGCTGCTCGGTGATCACTTCCACGCCGTACTGCTTGACGTGTTGCTCCAGGCTGGCGGCCAGCTTGGGGCCCTCGGTGTAGGGCACGGAGATGAAGTTCTCGATACCGACGGTGTCCATCACCTGGCCGCCGAAGCGCTCGGCGACGATGGCGGTGCGGATCCCCTTGCGGGCGGCATAGATGGCGGCTGCAGCGCCAGCCGGGCCACCGCCGACCACCAGCACGTCATAGGGGGCTTTTTCGCTCAGCTCTGCGGCCTTGCGATCGCTTGCGCCGGTATCGAGCTTGGCGACTATCTCTTCGAGCGAGGTGCGACCCTGGCTGAACGGCTGGCCGTTCAGGTAGACGTTCGGCACCGCCATGATCTGGCGCTCGTTCACCTCATCCTGGAACAGGGCACCGTCGATCATGGTGTGGGTGATGCCGGGGTTCAGGGTGGCCATCAGGTTCAGGGCCTGCACTACGTCCGGGCAGTTGTGGCAGGAGAGGGAAATATAGGTCTCGAAGTGGAACTCGCCCTTCAGGTTCTTGACCTGCTCCAGCACGGCCGGATCGGCCTTGGAGGGGTGACCGCCGCTTTGCAGCAGGGCGAGCACCAGGGAGGTAAATTCATGACCCATGGGGATGCCAGCAAAATGCACGCGCGGTGCCTGGCCTTGTGGCGCCACGCTCATGGAAGGCTTGCGAGCGGCGGTGCCATCGGTCATGGAAATCTTGGGGGACATCTCTGCTATCTCGTTGGCCAATGCCAGGAGCTCTGCGGATTTGTCGCTGTCATTGCCGGACACGCTGATCTCGATGGGATTGACGATGTACTGCAAGTAACCGTTGAGTTGTTGTTTGAGGTTGGTATCTAACATGGTCGAATTCCTTCTTGTTATGGCGGTCGGCACTATTCATGAATACAGAAAGCACTGGATGCAAAAAACAGTGAATGCAGGAAGCGCTGGGCCAGAAAGCAGACCGGCCCTTGAGTGGGCCGGTCTTGGAGAGCAGGAGGCTTAGATTTTGCCTACCAGATCCAGGGACGGGGCCAGGGTGGCATCGCCTTCTTGCCATTTGGCCGGGCACACTTCACCCGGGTGAGCGGCAACGTACTGGGCAGCCTTGACCTTGCGCAGCAGTTCCAGAGCGTCACGGCCGATACCGCCGGCGTTGATTTCAACGATCTGGATGACGCCTTGCGGGTCGATGACGAAGGTACCGCGGTCAGCCAGGCCAGCTTCTTCGATCATCACGCCGAAGTTGCGGGTGATGGTGCCGGTCGGGTCGCCGATCATCGGGTACTGGATCTTCTTGATGGTGTCAGAAGTGTCGTGCCAGGCCTTGTGAGTGAAGTGGGTGTCGGTGGAGACGGCGTAGATCTCGACGCCCAGCTTCTTGAAGGCAGCGTAGTTGTCAGCCAGATCGCCCAGCTCGGTCGGGCAAACGAAGGTGAAGTCAGCCGGGTAGAAGAAGACCACGGACCACTTGCCTTTCAGGTCAGCGTCAGACACCTGAACGAATTTGCCATTGTGGTAGGCGGTAGCGTTGAACGGCTTGATTTCAGTGTTGATATAGGTAGACATGTATTTGCTCCTTGGTGATGTACATATGCCCGTCTGGTCGTGAAGTGCTTGGCCAGGCGAGGCGCTTAACTTTCGATGGAGGCATCATAGGGCTTTTCTCTAATCGGTCAAAGCCACAATTTTGAATTACTTAAATCTACTTCTTAGATAGCCCATCGCAACTGTACCTAACATGAATATCTCAGGCCTTCAGAGATAACTCATTGTCGAAGTTCAATTTCTGTCCTCCATGTCACATTTTCAAGTCCCGGATGGGAACTTGTTTTATGCCAGAGGGGCGAGAGGAGTATTGAAGGCGCGTCGGGACAGGGGGGGAGAGCATGAGAGACGGGCAAAAAAATCCCGGCGCCGTCGCACAGACAGGGCCGGGTCATCAAACAAGGAATGGCGATATAAAAATGCTTTACAGCAAAGACTAACTACGGGGTGTGCAAACTTGCAGACATATGAAGAGAAGACATCGGGTGCACAATCCTCATCTCCTCTTCGGCAACTATTGCATGGACGGCATCATAGTGTGATGAAGATCACAAAGCAAGTTTGTGGTGTAATTTTTCAGTCAAACTGAAAGTGTTTCAGTTATTTAGCCGGTAAATTAAGCTGAAAACGCTTTTATTGTAATTTTATTACAGTTTTTTGTGATCAGAAATCGGAGGGCGGCTCCTGCTCTTCCATCAGTTCCAGCAGATTGATGGCCACTGTGATGAAATCCGACTCCGTGACTATGCCCACCAGCTTGCGTCCCCGTACCACCGGCAGGCAGCCATATTTGTGGCGCTGCAGGTAGAGGGCCGCCTCCTTGATGCCGGCGTGGGGATCCACGCTCGCCACCTGGCGGGTCATGATCTCGTCGAGCTGGACGCTGTCGGTGAATTCTGCCTCCCGCTCCGGATTGATCAGCAGCAGCTTGGACTCGCGAGTGGCCAGGATGTCGGAGAGGGTGACCAGTCCCAGCAGATGCTGGTGCTCGTCGACGATGGGGATGTGGCGGATCTGCTCCTGCTGCATCAGCTCCATCGCCTGCTTGACGCTGTTCTGCGGCCCCAGGGTGAAGGGGTGTTCGGTCATGATTTCAGTCAGGGTCATCATGGTGGGCCTCCTTGTGTCTCTGATCTCACCCTAGCTCAGCTCCTGGCCGTGGAACCTGATCAGGGTCAATACAGATCATTAAAGAATCATTAACTCAGGGGCTGTGAGCGCTGCGGGGCACAAATTGGCGCCCAAGCGCCCGTGTCGGCGCGTCAAGGGCCCACAAGGCTCACAAAAAGAGCGCTATCCCTTGCCGGCCTTGGGTTTTTGGTCTTTTGGGTTGCCTTGGAAGAGGGGGATAACTAGACTAGCCGCCGATTCCCCCGAGGTGAAAGATGCAAGTATCCGATTTTCATTTTGATCTGCCAGACGAGCTGATTGCCCGCTATCCGATGGCAGAGCGTACCGCCAGCCGCCTGTTGCAGCTCGATGGTCAAAGCGGCGCCCTGCGCCACGGTCAATTTGTGGATGTGCTGGACCAGCTCAACCCGGGCGACCTGCTGGTGTTCAACAACACCCGGGTCATTCCGGCACGCATGTTTGGCCAGAAGGCCAGCGGCGGCAAGCTGGAGGTGCTGGTGGAGCGCATCCTGGACGAGCATAGCGTGCTTGCCCATGTCCGCTCCTCCAAGTCCCCCAAGCCCGGCACCCGTCTCATTCTTGATGGTGGGGTCGAGGCCGAGATGCGCGCCCGCCACGATGCCCTGTTCGAGATCCACTTCCTGGACCCCCGTCCGGTGCTTGAGATCCTGGAGGCCATAGGCCACATGCCGCTGCCCCCCTATATCGACCGACCCGACGAGGACGCCGACAAGGAGCGCTACCAGACCGTCTACAACCAGAAGCCGGGCGCCGTGGCGGCGCCGACCGCGGGGCTGCACTTCGATGAGCCCCTGCTGGCAAAGATCCGCGCCAAGGGGGTTGAAACGGCCTTCGTCACCCTGCATGTAGGGGCGGGGACCTTCCAGCCGGTGCGGGTGGACAAGATTGAAGATCACCACATGCACTCCGAGTATGCCGAAGTGCCGCAGGAGGTGGTGGATGCCATCAACGCGACTCGGGCCCGGGGTGGCCGAGTGATTGCGGTGGGCACCACCTCGGTGCGCTCCCTGGAGAGCGCCGCCAAGGTAACCCTGGCCCAGGGCAAGCCGCTGGCGCCCTTCTTCAGCGACACCGACATCTTCATCTTCCCGGGCTACGAGTTCCAGATTGTCGATGCCATGGTCACCAACTTCCACCTGCCCGAATCGACCCTGATCATGCTGGTCAGCGCCTTTGCGGGGTACGATCAGGTGATGGCGGCCTATCAGGCGGCGGTGGAAGAGCAGTACCGTTTCTTCAGCTACGGGGACGCCATGTTCGTCACCCGTCGCCAGGTTGAGACATAAGCCTCAGCCTTCAGAAGCCGTTCAGGGACTCCTTGTCAGGATCCTGGCCGGTTTCTTGTATCGGGCCCATGGGGCCCTCCGTTGTCAGACTGTTTCTCTGACTGAATCGAGGTAGCAATGAAATTTGAACTGAAAACCACAGATGGTCGCGCCCGTCGCGGTCAACTGGTATTCGAGCGCGGTGTGGTCCAGACCCCGGCCTTCATGCCGGTCGGTACCTACGGCACCGTCAAGGGGATGACCCCGGAAGAGGTGCGCGAGACCGGCGCCCAGATCCTGCTTGGCAACACCTTCCACCTCTGGCTGCGGCCGGGTCAGGCGGTGATGCGCGCCCACGGCGACCTGCACGACTTCATGAACTGGCAAGGCCCCATCCTCACCGATTCCGGCGGTTTCCAGGTGTTCAGCCTGGGTCACATTCGCAAGATCACCGAAGAGGGGGTGCACTTCCGTCATCCCATCAACGGCGAGAAGATCTTCCTCGACCCCGAGAAATCCATGGAGATCCAGTACGATCTGGGCTCCGACATCGTGATGATCTTCGACGAGTGCACGCCCTATCCGGCGACCTACGAAGAGGCGCGCAAGTCCATGGAGATGTCCCTGCGCTGGGCCAAGCGCTCCCGCGACAAGTTTGATGCCCTGGGCAACAAGAACGCCCTGTTCGGCATCATCCAGGGCTCCGTCTACGAGCCGCTGCGGGATGTCTCTCTGGACGGCCTGCTGGAGATAGGCTTCGACGGCTATGCGGTCGGCGGTCTGGCGGTGGGTGAGCCCAAGGAGGACATGCACCGCATCCTGGATCACGTCTGCCCGAAAATTCCGGCCGACAAGCCGCGCTACCTGATGGGGGTGGGCAAGCCCGAAGATCTGGTGGAAGGGGTGCGCCGCGGCATCGACATGTTCGATTGCGTGATGCCGACCCGCAACGCCCGCAACGGTCATCTGTTCACCACGGACGGCGTGGTCAAGATCCGCAACGCCAAGTATCGCGAGGACACCAGCACCCTGGATGCGGACTGCGACTGCTACACCTGCAAGAACTACACCCGCAGCTATCTGTACCATCTGGACAAGTGCAACGAGATCCTCGGTGCCCGTCTGAATACCATTCATAACCTGCGTTATTACCAGCGTGTGATGCAGGGTTTGCGGGACGCGATCGAGCAGGGTAAATTAGACGACTTTGTAACTGAGTTTTACCGTCGGCAAGGGAAGCCCGTGCCTCCGTTAACTGAAAATGACGTGAAATAACAACGACATATAAGTTAGTTTTCAAATCTACATCAATAAGAGGTTGTTAAATGAGCATTATCTCCAAGGCGTATGCAGAAGGCGCAGCTCCGGGTGCACAGGGTGGTGGCATGGAAATGATCATCATGCTGGCCGTGTTTGGCCTCATCTTCTATTTCATGATCTATCGTCCCCAGGCCAAGCGCGCCAAGACTCATCGCGATCTGATGAGCTCCCTGGCCAAGGGTGACGAAGTGCTCACCTCCGGTGGCCTGGTCGGCAAGATCGCCAAGGTCTCCACCGATAGCGACTACATAGTGCTGGCCCTGAACGATCAGACCCAAGTCACCATCAAGCGTGATTTCGTCTCTGCCGTTCTGCCCAAGGGTTCTATCCAGTCCCTTTAATCTCCCGAGGAGCACAGCGTGTTAAATCGCTATCCGCTGTGGAAATACCTGATGGTGATCGTCGTGATCGCCATCGGTTTTCTATATGCAGCCCCCAATCTTTACGGCGAAGACCCGGCCTTGCAGGTATCTGCCAGCCGTGGTGCCGAAGTCAAACTAGAGACGCTCGATCAGGTGAAGGAGACGCTCGAAGCGGCTCAGATCCCGGTCAAACATGCTGCGTTCGAACACGGTTTCATTCTGATCCGGTTCACCAATACCGAAGACCAGCTCAAGGCACGTGACATCGTCGCCAACAAGCTGGGCGACAACTTCATCACTGCCCTCAACCTGGCACCTTCCACTCCTGCCTGGCTCGAAGCCATAGGCGCCGCTCCCCTCAAGCTGGGTCTGGACCTGCGCGGTGGTGTGCACTTCCTGATGGAAGTGGACATGGCCGAGGCGCTGACCAAGCAGCAAGAGCAGATGGTGCAGGATTTCCGCTCCGAGCTGCGCACCCAGAAGATCCGTTACTCCGGCGTGCGCCGGGTCGGTGATCAGGTGCAGGTGGTGTTCCGCGAGGAGGCCGATCAGGCCAAGGCGGCCTCTTTCCTGCGTCGGCAGAATCCGGATCTCACCTTCACCACTGAGCAGAAAGGGGATGACTTCATCCTGCTGGCTGGTCTGAGTGAAGCCAAGATCAAGGAAGTGAAGAAGTACGCCCTCGAGCAGAACATCACCATCATCCGTAACCGGGTGAACGAGCTGGGTGTGGCCGAGCCGCTGGTACAACAGCAGGGTGCCGAGCGCATCGTGGTGGAGCTGCCCGGTATCCAAGACACCGCCCGTGCCAAGGAGATCCTGGGGGCCACAGCCACCCTGGAGTTCCACATGGTCGATGAGGCCGCCGACATCCAGGCCGCTGCCGCGGGCCGGGTGCCGCCGAGCTCCAAGGTCTACAACGATCGCAACGGTCGTCCCGTGGTGCTGCAAAAGCGCGTGATCCTGACCGGTGACCACATAGTGGGTGCCCAGTCCGGTTTCGATGAATACAGCCGTCCCCAGGTCAACATCAAGCTCGATGGCCAGGGTGGCAACAAGATGGCCAACTTTACCAAGGACAACGTTGGTAAGGGCATGGCCACCGTCTTCATCGAGTACAAGCCGGTGGGTCAACCCGGTCCGGACGGCAAGCGCAAGTTCCGCAAGCAGGAGGAGGTGATCAACGTCGCCACCATCCAGTCGCGCCTTGGCAGCCAGTTCCGCATCACAGGTATCGACAACGCCAACGAAGCGCACAACCTGGCGCTGCTGCTGCGTGCCGGTGCCCTGATAGCCCCCATTCAGATAGTCGAAGAACGCACCATAGGCCCGAGCCTGGGTCAGCAGAACATCGACAGCGGTATGGAAGCCATCGGCTGGGCCATGCTGGTGATAGTGCTGTTCATGGGGATCTACTACCGTGCGTTCGGCTGGGTGGCCAACCTGGCCCTCTCCATGAACCTGGTGCTGATCGTCGGCATCATGTCGATGATACCCGGGGCCACCATGACACTGCCGGGTATCGCCGGTATCGTGCTGACGCTGGGCATGGCGGTGGATGCGAACGTGCTGATCTACGAGCGTATTCGTGAAGAGATCCGCAACGGCCGCGGGGTGCAGCAAGCCATCCACATGGGCTTCGACCGCGCCTTCTCGACCATCGCCGACTCCAACGTCACCTCGCTCATCACCTGTGTGATCTTGTTTGGTATCGGCACCGGCGCCATCAAGGGCTTCGCCCTGACCCTGGGCATAGGTCTGACCGCCTCCATGTTTACGGCCATTACTGTATCCCGCGCCATCATCAACCTGGCCTGGGGCGGACGGCGCATCGACAAGCTGCCGATCTAAGGAAGAGACATGTTTCAGATTCTACATTTTGAAAAGCCCATCCCCTTCATGCGTTTCGCCAAGTCGGGAATGGTGTTCTCTGCCTTGCTGACGATGCTTGCCCTGTTCTGCCTGTTCGATCGCGGCCTGAACTGGGGGCTGGACTTTACCGGGGGCACCACCATAGAGGTGGGGTTCCAGCAATCGGTGAGCCTGGACAAGATGCATGAGGCGCTGGATCAGCAGAAGATTGAAGGGGCGACCCTGCAATTCTTCGGCTCCAGCCGCGATGTGCTGGTGCGCATGGCCCCCCAGGAGGGGGTCAAGGTCGAGCAGCAGGGCAACGAGGTGCTGGCGGCCGCCAAGCTGATCGACGAGGGCGCCGTGCTCAAGCGGGTCGAGTTCGTCGGTCCTTCGGTGGGTGACGAGCTGGCGACAGATGGTGCCCTGGCCATGCTGGCCTCCATCCTCTGTATCCTGGCCTACGTGGCGGTGCGCTTCGAATGGCGTCTGGCGATGGGGGGCATCCTTTCCCTGGCGCACGATGTGATCATCACCCTCGGCATCTTCGCCTACTTCCAGTACGAGTTCGATCTGACCGTGCTGGCGGCGCTGATGACCCTGGTGGGCTACTCCCTGAACGACACCATAGTGGTGTTCGACCGCCTGCGGGAGAACTTCCGCAAGGTGCGCAAGGGGGATACCGCCTTCATCATGGATCTCTCCATGACCGAGACCCTGAGCCGGACCATCATCACCTCGGGGTTGACCTTCGTGGTGGTGGTGGCGCTGCTGCTCAAGGGCGGCCCGCTGATCCACGGTTTTGCCATCGCCATGGTGATAGGGGTGGCCTTCGGGACCTACTCCTCCATCTATGTGGCGAGTGCCTCTGCCATGTTCTTCGGGGTCAAGCGGGAGCACATGCTGCCGACCCAGGTGGAAAAAGAAGGGGCGGATCAGCAAGAGATCCTGCCGTAACAGACAAGGGCGCCACAAGGCGCCCTTTCTCTTGGGGGGCGGCTGAGTCATTATGCTCCCCAGTACCCATCCTCATGACCCATTGCAAGAATGCAAGGAGCAAGCCATGCAACACAATCCCCGTTTTCTGGCCCTGGTAGAGGCCATTCGCCCGCAGATACGGGAAACCGACGTGCACCAGATCAGGCGCTGGCAGGAAGAAGGCCGTTTTTTTCACCTGATCGATGTGCGGGAAGATAACGAGTGGGCGAAAGGGCACCTGCCGGGGGCCGAACACCTTGGCCGCGGTGTGATGGAGCGGGACATCGAGACCCGTTTTCCCGATCCCGACACCGAGCTCTACCTCTATTGTGGTGGGGGATTTCGCTCCATCCTGGCGGCGGACAACCTGCAAAAGATGGGGTATTCCCGGGTGGTCAGCGTCGATGGAGGCTTTCGTGGTTGGTGTGACGCCGGATACCCTGTCGAATCCTGATTTATTTGAGGGATAGGGGTTGCGCCACATGACAAAAGGCCGGTTGACCTTTACCATATGCGGGGTCAAGCGTAAGCGTCGGAGTGTTCATTGAACGTCAGGATAGGGATTGGATACCTCACCGGTATCCTGTTGTTGCTCCCCATGTGGGGATGCAGCAGTAGCAGTCAGGTTACAGCGCCTCAAGTTCCCAAGCCGCAACCCGCTTCATTGGTATTGGCGACCCCCTTGCAGGTCTCCTACCAGAGCGAGTTGGCCTTGGCGCGACTCGGGCAGATGCTCAGTGAAATGGAATTGACGACCGAACAGCGCGCCGAGTTGTTCTATGAGCGTGCCGTGG
This sequence comes from Aeromonas sp. DSM 116730, assembly GCF_046581335.1. Classification (NCBI taxonomy): domain Bacteria; kingdom Pseudomonadati; phylum Pseudomonadota; class Gammaproteobacteria; order Aeromonadales; family Aeromonadaceae; genus Aeromonas; species Aeromonas sp. DSM 116730. The sequence continues at coordinate 1,919,600 of NZ_CP144265.1, forward strand.
TGTTTGACCGGGTTGGCCTTCGTTCCCTCGCTCGGCTCGACTTCAACCGCGCCTTGCGGGAGAAGCCCGACTTTGCCGAGGCTTACAACTTCATCGGTGTCTATCTGGTTCAGCAACAGAACTATGACGAGGCCTATGAGGCATTCGATTCGGCTCTCGAGCTCGCCCCGGATTACGATTACGCCTACCTCAACCGTGGCATAGCGCTCTATTACGGCAACAGGCCCGAGCTTGCCACCGCCGACATGAAGCGTTTCTACGAGGCGCAGCCGGAAGATCCCTACCGGGTGATCTGGCTCTATCTGGCCGAGCAGAAGCTCAACGGGCCGGCGGCCATGAGCCGGATGCGCGAGCGGCTGAACAAGTATGACGACGACGCCTGGAACTGGGATCTGGTCCGCCTCTATACCGGCGAGATCAACGCCACCCAGCTGATGGGCAACGTGGTGAAAGGAGTGAAGGACAACCGGGAGCTCGCCGAGCGCCTGTGCGAGACCTACTTCTACCTCGGCAAGTTCGAGCTGGCCAAGGGCAACCGCAAGGAAGCCATCAGCTACTTCAAGCTGGCGCTGGCCAACAACGTCTATGACTTCATCGAGCATCGCTATGCCCTGCTCGAGCTGGAGCTGATGGCGCGCAAGCCCTTGCCGCCGGGTGCCCAGGGCAAAAACAGCAAAGCGTGAGAAGGGCATCAGCCCTCAGTGAAAAAGGCCTCTTGATGAGGCCTTTTTGCTGTCTGTTGCTGGGGGATGCGGGGTGTCATTCCATTGTCATTCCACCAGGCTCATGCCGGGGATCTGCCGCCAGTAACCGTTGCAGTCCCGCTCCTGCTGCAGGGGCAGCGGTGCCTGACCCTGCAGGTTGGCCTTGAAACGGGCCAACATGTCGAGTGTGTCCATCCCTTCTGGGGATAGGCGCACCACGTCCACCAGTCCCGCCATGCCTTCGAGCTCGTTGCCGAGGTTGTAGCAGTAGCCGGACTGGGTCTGGATGCCGTTGAGATTGAACACCTTCTGCCCCTCGCGGCTGCTGGCGAGGCGCCCAGTGGGGTAGTGGATGCAGGCGAGCTCGCAGTTGTCCTTGGGCTTGTCGAGGGAGCGGGCGGTGAAGCAGCGCGCCGAATAGGCCAGCGGCAGGTGGCCGTAGGCGAACACCTCCACCTCGAACTGCTGGCGGGCGCTGCCCAGATCCTCATTGAGCTGCACCAGCCAGTCGCGGGAGAGCTCCACCGGCATCACCCAGCGCCGCATCCCCTGTTTGAGCAGCATGCGCAGCACCTCGGCGTTGTAGGCATTGATGGCCGGGCCGCACACGAAGGGCAGCCCCGCCTCCCAGGCGAGCTGGACGGCGCCGAGATCGTTGGCCTCGACCATGAGATCGCCATTGTCGACCAGCCGCTTGACCTCCTTGAGTTCCGACGGCGCCGAGATCAGCGCCAGGGTGGAGAGCACGGCCTGCTTGCCCGAGCTCGCCACCTGGCGGGCCAGGGCAATCCAGTCATCCCCTTTCAGTTCACGGCGCTTGCTGCACACGGTCTCGCCCAGATAGATGATGTCGGCCTGGCTCTGCGCCGCCGCCTCATAGAAGGCCTGGGTATCGGCCTTGGGCCAGTAGAAGAGCAGGGGCCCGAGAGAGAATTGCATGATGTGCTCCTTTTATTGCCACTGGCGATGATAGGCGCCGAGGGTGGTCTGGCTTCCCTCGGAGACGCGGGCAAGCTGGGCATCCCACTCGCTCTTGACGCTGTAGGTGTCGGGGTTGGCCTGATAGGCGTCGATGGCGGCGCGCCAGACCCGGGTCACCTGCTCGACATAGGCGGGGCTGCGCTGGCGGCCCTCGATCTTGACCGACTGGATCCCGGTCTGGAACAGCTCAGGTAACAAGCCGAGGGTGTTGAGGCTGGTGGGCTCCTCCAGGGCGTGATAGGTCTGGCCATCCACCTCGAAACGCCCCTTGCACAGGGTCGGGTAACCGGCGTTTTCCCCGGGGCCGTAGCGGTCGATCAGCACCTCGTTGAGACGGGATTCGAGGCCGTTCGGGGTCTCCTCCCAGCGCACGAACTTGGCGGGGGAGCAGGCGCCCACGGTATTGGGGCTCTCGCCGGTCATGTAGGAGGAGAGGTAGCAGCGCCCCTCCGCCATGATGCAGAGGCTGCCGAAGGCGAACACCTCGAGGCCGACGTCGGTCTCGCGGGCCAGCTGCCTGACCTGATGCATGGAGAGCACCCGTGGCAATACCACCCGGCCGACCTTGAAGTGCTGCTGGTAGAAGCGAATGGCGGCGGCGTTGGTGGCGCTGGCCTGGACAGAGACATGGAGCTCCATGTCGGGATGATGGCGGCTGGCGTAATCCAGCACGGCGAGATCGGCGATGATCAGGGCATCGGCACCGAGTGCCACCCCTCTGTCCACCGCCTGCTTCCATCTGGCATCCGAGCCCGGGTGGGCGAAGGTGTTGATGGCGATGTGCAGCTTGCGACCGTGCTGGTGCACATAGTCCACCGCTCTTTCCAGCTTGCTGTCCGTGAAGTTGAGGCCGGCGAAGTGGCGGGCATTGGTGTCGTCCTTGAAGCCGATATAGACGGCGTCGGCCCCGTTATCCACGGCTGTCTTCAGTGCCGGCAGGCTGCCTGCCGGGCAGAGTAATTCCATCGGGTACGCTCCGAGAGGGCAAAAATGCAAAAAGTGGCCCGATTGTATGCAGGCTTGGGCCCCCGCTTTTTGACCTGAGGCAGCTTTAGGTGGCTTTACCCTTCTTGAGGTAAGTCGGCACAAGTTTGATTTTCAACAGGATCCTGATAATTGCACTGTGTTTGAATGGGCAAAAAACTGGGAGTTTATCGTGTTTCATCAACTGCAACGCCGCCTGGTCGAACAGGCCCCTCGTCTCTTGCGCCATCCCCTCAAGCTGGTGCCCTTCACCCTGCAGCAAAACCTGATGGAGGCCTTGCTGGCGCAGGCGTTCAAGGAGGCCATCCAGGATGGGGACTTCGCCTTCCTGGCGGGCAAGTGGCTCAAGGTCGAGGTGTCAGATCTCGAGCTCTGCTGGTTTGTCAGCGAGCGAGCGGGAAAACTGGTGGTGGCCCGTGAATGCGAGCGAGCCGATGTCTGCTTCAGCGGCAGCAGCCAGGATCTCATCCTGATTGCCGGTCGCAAGGAGGATCCGGACTCCCTCTTCTTCCAGCGCAGGCTGAAGATAGAAGGGGATACCGAGCTGGGCCTTGAGGTGAAGAACCTGATGGACAGCCTGGACCTCGATGGGCTGCCAGGGCTGATGAAATATCCCCTGATGGATCTGGCCACCCTGATAGAGCGGGTACGCTCAGCGCAGGATCCGCTGCCCGCGTCTATGGCCTGAGCCGCGTCTCAGCTGCAGGGCCAGCCCCCGGGTATGGTGGCGGTGACGCCGCCGGGCCCACAGGCAGCGGCCACCCCAGAGACAGGGGAGCAGGGCGAGCAGGGCCGTGGTGTCAGGCAGGCGCAGCAGCACCAGCCCGAGCGCCAGCCACAGAAAAGGAAGAGCCTCGTAGTACCACTCCGGTTGCAGCCAGCGCTTGGCGGGATAGATGACCAAATCGGTGCGCCTGTAGTTGGAGCGCATCATCCAGATGAGGGCGCCCACGGCAAACAGCAGGGTCGCCGCGAGCCAGAGCAGCGGGGAGTGGGCAAAGGACCACAGCACGGCGGAGAGCAGCAGGTAAAGCAGCGGCAGTTGTTCATAGATCCAGGGGGGCAGCATGAGAGGGTGACTCCGGGTAATGCAGCTTGACCCTCTAAGGTTAGCCCTCCCTTTTCCCGCCTTCAGGTCGGTTGGTTATACGAGCCATCACTTTTGTTCTGAAATGCAGGGTCAGAAGCGGTGCCAAAATAGCGATTGGTTATGTTACAATTGCGCGCCATTTTTGACTGAAGATTGACTGGGCATGTTGGATCAGATTCGTATCGTGTTGGTAAACACCTCTCACACCGGCAACATGGGGTCTGCGGCGAGAGCCATGAAGACCATGGGGCTGACGCAGCTGGTGTTGGTTGATCCGCAAGCCTTGCCAGATGACGATGCCATCGCCCTGGCGGCAGGGGCCAGCGATGTGCTGGCCAATGCCCGCATAGTCCCGACGCTGGATGACGCCATCGCCGATTGCGGCCTGGTCATCGGCACCAGTGCCCGATCCCGCACCCTGAGCTGGCCCATGCTGGATCCCCGCGAAGCGGGCGAGAAGCTGGTAGCGGAAGGGGTGAAGCACCCGGTCGCCCTGGTGTTTGGCCGTGAACGCACCGGCCTCACCAACGATGAGCTGCAAAAATGCCACTATCACGTGGCCATCCCGGCCAATCCCGAATACAGCTCCCTCAATCTTGCCATGGCGGTGCAGACCCTCTGCTACGAGGTGCGCATGCACTGGCTGGCGACTCAGGAGACTGACACAGCGGCAGAGGCGGAGCGGGTCGATTATCCCAGCGCGCAGCAACTGGAAGGCTTCTATCAACACCTGGAGCAGACTCTGCAGAAGACAGGTTTCATCACCGAGGAGCACCCCGGTCATGTGATGAGCAAGCTGCGTCGTCTGTTCAATCGCGCCCGGCCGGAAGTGGTTGAATTGAATATATTGCGGGGCATTCTCACCTCGGTGCAGAAAGCCCGGCCGCAGGATTAATCCCGACTGATTTACTCAACCATATACTTGACTGTTTTAGTCGGGTATGTGACCATGTGCCCATATTGATTTGTTCGCAAGACGGTAAGGCATATGAGACTGACCTCAAAAGGACGTTACGCTGTGACAGCCATGCTAGACGTGGCGTTGCATGCAGAGCAGGGGCCCGTTCCCCTGGCTGATATTTCAGAGCGCCAGGGCATCTCCTTGTCCTATCTGGAACAACTGTTTGCCCGTCTGCGCAAGCATGGACTGGTGAGCAGCGTGCGCGGCCCGGGCGGCGGTTATCGCCTCGGCCTGGCCCCTGGCGAGATCTCGGTAGGTCAGGTGATCACCGCGGTCGATGAGTCGGTCGATGCGACCAAGTGTCTCGGCAAGGGTGGCTGCCATGGCGGTACCCAGTGTCTGACCCACTCCCTGTGGCGTGACTTGAGCGAGCGCATTTCCAGTTTCCTGGGTGACATCACCCTGGCGGAGCTGGTCGGCCAGGCCGATGTGCGCCGCATCGCCGGCAAGCAAGATGAACAAATGAAGACCGTGTTGTCCCTGGTTGACCGGGCAGAACGCGGTGATGTGAGCTTGAAAGTCCAACTATAAACGTGCTTTCCACGACGAGTCGCTGTGTGACTCCGTCGTAACGGAGAAAAACATGAAACTGCCTATTTACCTTGATTATTCGGCAACCTGTCCGGTGGACCCGCGTGTCGCAGAAAAAATGATGCAGTGCCTCACCATGGACGGCCTGTTTGGCAATCCTGCCTCCCGCTCTCACCGTTTCGGCTGGCAGGCCGAAGAGGCGGTGGACCTGGCCCGTAATCAAGTGGCAGAGCTGATTGGTGCAGATCCTCGCGAGATCGTCTTCACCTCCGGCGCGACCGAATCCAACAACCTGGCCATCAAGGGCATAGCCCACTTCTATGCTGGCAAGGGCAAGCACATCATCACCTCCAAGACCGAACACAAGGCGGTGCTCGACACCTGCCGTCAGCTGGAGCGTGAAGGCTACGAGGTGACCTACCTCGAGCCGATGCCCAGCGGCCTGTTTACTCTGGAGCAGATCGAAGGCGCCCTGCGCGATGACACCATTCTGGTCAGCATCATGCACGTCAACAACGAGATCGGTGTGGTGCAAGATATCGCCGCCATCGGCGAGCTGTGCCGCTCCCGCAAGATCCTGCTGCACGTGGACGCAGTCCAGAGCGTGGGCAAGATCCCGGTCGACGTGGAAGCGCTGAAAGTGGATCTGCTCTCCATGTCCGCCCACAAGGTATACGGCCCTAAGGGCATAGGTGCCCTGTACGTGCGCCGCAAGCCGCGGGTCCGTCTGGAAGCCCAGATGCACGGTGGTGGTCATGAGCGCGGCATGCGCTCCGGCACCCTGGCGACCCACCAGATCGTCGGCATGGGCGAGGCCTTCCGCATCGCCAAGGAAGAGATGGCGAGCGAGAGCCAGCACATCATGGCCCTGCGTCAGCGTCTGTGGAACGGCATCAAGAACATCGAAGAAGTCTATATCAACGGCGATCTGGACCATCGTGTCCCGGGTAACCTGAACGTCAGCTTCGCCTATGTGGAAGGGGAATCCCTCATCATGGCGCTGAAGGATCTGGCTGTCTCTTCCGGTTCGGCCTGTACCTCGGCCAGCCTGGAGCCTTCCTACGTGTTGCGCGCCCTGGGCCTGAACGACGAGCTGGCGCACAGCTCCATCCGTTTCAGCATCGGTCGCTTCACCACAGAGGAAGAGATCGACTACGCAATCAAGCTCATCTGCGACTCCATCGGTCGTCTGCGCGAGATGTCTCCCCTGTGGGAGATGTTCAAGGACGGCGTCGATCTGAATACGGTCGAATGGGCACATCACTGATCCTTGCCAGCGTGGCAAGTGTTTGGTGAACAACGGAATTAGCAGGAGTTAGATATGGCTTACAGTGAAAAAGTAATCGACCACTACGAGAATCCCCGCAACGTCGGTGGTTTTGACAAGAACGATCCCAGCATCGCGACCGGCATGGTCGGCGCCCCGGCCTGTGGCGACGTGATGAAGCTGCAACTGAAGATCAGCGACGACGGCATCATCGAAGATGCCAAGTTCAAGACCTACGGCTGTGGTTCCGCCATCGCCTCCAGCTCCCTGGTGACCGAGTGGGTCAAGGGCAAGACCCTGGACGAAGCCGCCGGTATCAAGAATACCGACATCGCCGAAGAGCTGGCCCTGCCACCGGTGAAGATCCACTGCTCCATTCTGGCGGAGGATGCCATCAAGGCCGCCATCGCCGATTACAAGCAGAAGAAAGGTCTCTAAGGTCCGGAGAGCAGTATGGCCATTACCATGACAGATGCCGCAGCGGCACGGGTTTCCTCTTTTATAACCAACCGGGGCAAGGGCATAGGCCTGCGCCTCGGCGTTAAGACCACCGGCTGTTCTGGCCTTGCCTATGTGCTCGAGTTTGTGGATGAGCTGGCCGCTGAGGATCAGGTGTTCGAGCAGAACGGTGTCAAGATCATCGTCGATGCCAAGAGCCTGATCCATCTGGATGGCACCGAGCTGGACTTCGTCAAGGAGGGCCTCAACGAGGGCTTCCAGTTCAACAACCCGAACGCCAAGGGCGAGTGCGGTTGTGGCGAGAGCTTCAGCGTCTAATCGATGAAGCCGGCAGCCTGCTGCCGGCTTTGCCGTTCAAGATGGATGTTGAGCAAGGCACTAGCCTTCGAGTCTGAGGACACAGAATGAATCATTTCGAGCTGTTCGGGCTGGCAGAGGGCTTCGAGCTCGATACCCGCCAGCTGGCAGACACCTACCGCCAGTTGCAAACCCGGTTCCACCCCGATCGTTTTGCCACCGCCCCCGAGCGGGAGCAGTTGGCCGCGGTGCAGCGTGCCGCCCAGATCAACGATGCCTTCACTACCCTCAAGTCCCCCCTGCGCCGAGCCGAATACCTGCTCTCCCTGCGCGGCACCGACATTCGAGGCGAGCAACAGACTCTGCAAGACACCGCCTTCCTGATGCAACAGCTGGAGTGGCGCGAGCGTCTGGCTGACCTGAAAGGGAATGCGAGTCCTGAGCGTGCCATCGAAGATTTTCGTCGCGAGATCAGGCATGATCACCAGTCTCTGATGCAACGGCTGACCGACGCCCTCACCGCGGGTGAAGATCTGACGGCGGCCGATTGCGTGCGCAAACTCAAGTTTGTCGACAAGCTCCTCGAGGAGCTGGAACGATTCGAAGACTCGCTGTTCGAGTCTTGACCCTCTAACGCTGGAATTGTGATTACCCATGGCATTACTGCAAATCGCCGAGCCCGGCCAGAGCGCCGCGCCTCATCAGCACAAACGTGCCGTTGGCATCGATCTCGGCACCACCAACTCCCTGGTCGCCGCCGTCCGCAGCGGCCAGGCCGATACCCTGTGTGACGAGCAAGGGCGCGATCTGCTGCCCTCTGTGGTGCACTATCAAGCTGCCGGGAGCCAGGCCGACGCCATCCGGGTGGGCTTTGATGCCAAGCGCGAAGCCTCCCTCGATCCCCACAACACCATAGTCTCGGTCAAACGGATGATGGGCAAGGCGCTGGCCGACATGGATACCCGTCAGCAGCCTTACGAGTTCGTGGCCGCCGACAACGGCATGCCCCAGATCCAGACCCGCCAGGGGCTGGTCAATCCGGTGCAGGTTTCGGCCGAGATCCTGAAAAAATTGGCCGAGCGCGGCGCAGCCTCCCTCGGCGGCGACCTCGATGGCGTGGTCATCACTGTGCCCGCCTATTTCGACGACGCCCAGCGCCAGGGCACCAAGGATGCGGCTCGTCTGGCCGGCCTGCACGTGCTGCGGCTGCTCAATGAACCCACTGCCGCCGCCATCGCCTACGGCCTCGACTCCGGTCAGGAAGGGGTGATTGCCGTCTATGACCTCGGTGGCGGCACCTTCGACATCTCCATCCTGCGCCTGCATCGCGGTGTGTTCGAGGTGATGGCCACCGGCGGCGACTCGGCGCTGGGGGGCGATGACTTCGATCACCTGCTGGCGGACTGGATCAAGGCACAAGCCGGCCTGAGCGGCCAGCTCGATGCCCGCACCCAGCGCGAGCTGCTGGACGTGGCGGCGGCGGTCAAGCACGGCCTGACCGATGCCGACCGCGTTTCCTGCACCTTTGCCGGTTGGCAGGGGGAGGTGAGCCGCAGCCAGTTCGACGAGCTCATCATGCCGCTGGTCAAGCGCACCCTGCTGGCTTGCCGCCGCGCCCTGCGCGATGCGGGGCTCGAGCAGGTGGAAGTGCTGGAAGTGGTGATGGTAGGGGGCTCCACCCGGGTGCCGCTGGTGCGCGAGCAGGTGGGGGAGTTCTTCCAGCGTACGCCCCTGACCAGCATAGATCCGGACAAGGTGGTCGCCATCGGCGCCGCCATCCAGGCCGACATCCTGGTGGGCAACAAGCCCGATGCCGAGATGCTGCTGCTGGACGTCATCCCGCTCTCCCTCGGTCTTGAGACCATGGGGGGGCTCGCCGAGAAGGTGATCCCGCGCAATACCACCATACCGGTGGCTCGCGCCCAGGAGTTCACCACTTTCAAGGATGGCCAGACTGCCATGGCCATCCACGTGGTGCAGGGAGAGCGCGAGCTGGTGGCGGATTGCCGCTCCCTGGCCCGCTTCACCCTGACCGGTATTCCGCCCATGGCGGCCGGCGCCGCCCACATTCGCGTCACCTTCCAGGTGGATGCGGACGGGCTGCTGTCGGTCAGCGCGATGGAGAAGTCCTCCGGCGTGCAGGCGGAGATCCAGGTCAAGCCCTCCTATGGCTTGGCGGAAGAGGACATCCTCAGCATGCTGAGCGCCTCCATCGCCAATGCCCAGCAGGACATGGATGCCCGCATGCTGGCGGAACAGCAGGTCGAAGCCGATCGGGTGGTGGAGAGCCTCAATGTGGCGCTGGCCGCCGATGGCGAGGCGCTGTTGAGCGCCGCCGAACGTGCCGAGATCGATGCCGCGATCACTCATCTGCTGGCCATGCGTGCCACAGGCACAACCAATCAAATCAAAGATGCCATCGAGGCGGCGGATGCCGTCAGTGGCGAGTTTGCGGCCCGTCGCATGGATGCCTCCATTCGCAAGGTGCTGACCGGCCAAAACGTCAACAAGGTGTAATATGCCAAAACTGATCATTCTGCCTCACCCCGAACTCTGTCCGGACGGCGCTGCCCTCGAGGGCGCAACCGGTGAGACCATACTGGACATCGCCCTGCGCAACGGCATCGAGATCGAGCATGCCTGCGAGAAGTCCTGTGCCTGTACCACCTGCCACTGCGTGGTGCGGGAGGGCTTTGACTCCCTCGAGCCGAGCGATGAGCTGGAAGACGACATGCTGGACAAGGCATGGGGACTGGAGCCGGAATCCCGTCTGAGCTGCCAGGCCCGTCTGGCGGACGAGGATCTGGTGGTGGAGCTGCCCAAGTACACCATCAACCTCGCCTCCGAGCGCCACTGATTGACCCGCTAATTACACATGAGTGAATTGCGCGTGCAGCATCCCATGGTGCAGTGATGATATGGTGAAGGCCGTACCCCTCGGGGGAACGGCCTTTTTTGTCTCCGTTACCCCGCGTTGTTAATGAATCGTGCCAAGAAAAAAGGAAGCAAGAGAAGATGGCTGACATGATGAAGGTACTGTTATCCACCCAGGCCGCTGCCGCAGTCTGGGGTGAAGGCGCCCTGCTCAGTTTCAGCGGTGAGGAGACCCTGATCCATCTGGGCGCCACCGCCCAGCAGCAGGATGCCTTGCGCACCATTCAGCGGGCAGCCCGCCGACTCGAATCGAGTGGCATCAAGCGGGTGAGCCTGGCCGGTGAGGGTTGGGATCTGGAGCGTCGTTACGCCTTCGCCCAGGGCTTCTATGCCGCCAAGGGGCAGCGTGAACTGGACTTCGGCGAGCAGAGCGCGGCGCAGGCCCGTGAGCTGGAGGCGCTGATCAAGGCGACCCGCTGGGTGCGCGAGGTGACCAACGGTTGCCCGGAAGAGATCTACCCCATGAGCCTGGCGGAGTCCGCCCTGCTGCTGATCCGCGGCCTGGGTGGCGATCAGGTCACCGCCCGCATCACCGCAGGAGAAGCCCTGCGGGAGGCCGGTCATATCGGGATCTGGTCGGTGGGCCGCGGCAGCGAGCGCGAGCCCGTGCTGCTGGAGCTGGACTACAACCCGACCGGGGATCGCAACGCCCCCGTGGTGGCGGCCCTGGTGGGCAAGGGCATCACCTTCGACTCCGGCGGCTACTCCATGAAGTCCTCTGACAACATGCTGCCGATGAAGTCCGACATGGGCGGTGCCGCCATGGTGACCGGCGCCCTGGCGCTCGCCATCAGCCGTGGCCTCGACAAGCGAGTGAAGCTCATTCTCTGCTGCGCCGAGAACCTGGTCTCCGGCCACGCCTTCAAGCTGGGTGACATCCTCACCTACAAGAACGGCATCTCGGTGGAGATCCAGAACACTGACGCAGAAGGGCGTCTGGTGCTGGCCGATGGCCTGCTGGCGGCCTCCGACAGCGGCGCGGCCCACATTCTCGATGCCGCCACCCTGACCGGCGCCGCCAAGACGGCGCTGGGCCGTGACTACAACGCGGTGTTTGCGCTGGATGAAACCGAGCAGCAGCGCGCCCTGGCCGCCGCTAAAGCCGAGAACGAGAAGGCCTGGCCCCTGCCGCTGGAACCCTGGCATGTGGGTCAGCTCACCTCGGCCTTCGCCGAGCTGGGCAACGTGGCCTCCGCCGAAGGCACGGCCGGTGCCACCACGGCGGCCGCGTTTTTGTCGCGCTTCGTGCGTGACGAGGGCAAGGGCTGGGTGCACCTGGATCTCGCCGCCTCCTATCAAAAATCCGGCAACGAGCTGTGGGCGACTGGCGCCAAGGGCCACGGTCTGCGCACTATCGCCCGCTGGCTGCAGGAGGTGACTCAATGAACATCTGGCTGAGCCGTGAATTTGCCGCCCCCGAGTGGGGAGAGGGGGCACTGCTTTCCCATCGCCCCGATGGCATGGTGATCCACCTGGTGACGGCGTCGCCCTTGCTGGATATCCAGCAGGCGGCCCGCCGCCTCTGTGGTCAGGGGATCCAGAAGGTCGCCCTGTGCGGTCACTGGGAGCGCGAGCAGCAGTGGGCCTTCGCCCAGGGGCTGCAGACCCCCAAGGCAGAGGTGGAGCTGCAGTGGGCGACCTCGTCCGAAGAGGACAGGGAGGAGCTGGAGGCGCGCTGGCTGTGCGGGCGCTGGGTGCGCGAGATGACCAATGCGACCCCGGAGCAGCTGGGCCCGCTGGAGCTGGCGGTGGAGGCGGCGGCCTTCATCACCGAGCTGGCGCCGGACAGGATCAGCCATCGCATCCTCAAGGGGGAGGCGCTGCAACAGGCGGGTTGGGTCGGTCTCTATCAGGTTGGCCGCGGCAGCGATCGGGAGCCCGTGATGCTGGAGCTGGACTACAACCCCACCGGGGATCGCAACGCCCCCGTGGTGGCGGCCCTGGTGGGCAAGGGGATCACCTTCGACTCCGGCGGCTACTCCATGAAAACCTCCCAGGGCATGCTCACCATGAAGCATGACATGGGGGGGGCGGCCATTGTCACCGGCGCCCTGGCGCTGGCCATACTGCGCGGCCTCGACAAGCGGGTGAAGCTCATCCTCTGCTGCGCCGAGAATCTGGTCTCCGGCCATGCCTACAAGCTGGGTGACATCCTCACCTACAAGAACGGCACCACGGTCGAAATCGTCAACACAGACGCAGAGGGGCGCCTGGTGTTGGCCGACGGCCTGCAGCTCGCCGGTGAATCCGGCGCGCCCCTCATCATTGACGCCGCCACCCTGACGGGGGCCGCGGTAATGGCGCTGGGGGGACGCTACAACGCCCTGTTTGGTCTGGACAAGGGGCTGGTGAGCCGCGCCATGGCCTACTCGGATGCGGAGCAGGAGCCGGCCTGGCCGCTGCCGCTCGAGCCCTGGCACCGCCAGCAGTGCCCATCCCACTACGCCGACACGGCCAACAGCCGTCCGGTGCCGGGCGGTGGCCCGGGCGGTGCCTCCAACGCGGCGGGTTTCCTCTCCCGCTTCGTCGGCAATGAAGGGCAGGGCTGGCTGCACGTGGATCTGGCCGCTTGTTTCAGCGAGAACGGCGACAACCTCTGGGCCCCCGGGGCCAACACCCTGGGGATGCGCACCATAGCCCATACCCTGCTGGCGGAGACGCGCCGAGGGGCATGACAAGGCGAAAGGGCACCTCGGGGTGCCCTTTTCAGTGGTGCTGGTTATATGAGCAATAGATAGGGTTTTAGCGGGTTAGCGTGACTATCGTGCACAAGCGCACATTTTTTCTCAGTGCCATGGCACAAGATGAGTCACCATGTTGTTTCAAGGAATTATTTGTTTAATAAAAAGTTGCTTTTTTGTGTGTTATTTCGTTTTTTGTTTACGTATAATCGCCGCCGAACATGGATTCCTACAATAAAACTCTGTAGTTAAGGAAAGAACTCAATGGCTATCGAACGTACCTTCTCTATCGTCAAGCCGGACGCGGTCAGCAAGAACCTGATCGGTGCCATCTACAGCCGCTTCGAGAGCTCCGGCCTGAAAGTGGTTGCCGCCAAGATGCTGCACCTGAGCAGCGAACAGGCCGCCGGTTTCTACGCCGAACACCAGGGCAAGCCTTTCTATGATGGCCTGGTCGCTTTCATGACCTCGGGTCCCGTCATGGTACAGGTGCTGGAAGGGGAAGACGCCATTCGCCGTCACCGCGAAATCATGGGCGCCACCAACCCGAAAGAGGCCCTGGCCGGTACCCTGCGTTCCTGCTACGCCGAGAGCATAGATCGCAACGCCGTGCACGGTTCCGATGCCCCGGCCTCTGCCGCCCGTGAAATCGCCTACTTCTTCTCCGACGCCGAGATCTGCCCGCGCGGCTGATTTTCGTCAGAAGATCATCAAGGGAGCCTCGGCTCCCTTTTGTTTTTTGGTCATTCGGTCAATATCCCCTTATTCTCCAGGTGGAAAGGCAGACCCATTATTTGTACAATGCCGCCCCCTGACGTAGGTCAGCCGATAATTTATGAAGTGTGTGAGCTGAGGCCCTTGATGAGCGAAACAAAAACCAACCTGCTGGATCTCGATCGGGATGCCATGCGTGCCTTCTTCGTCGAGCTGGGCGAGAAGCCGTTCCGGGCAGATCAGATAATGAAGTGGATCTACCACTCCGGTTGTGATGACTTCGATCAGATGAGCAACGTCAACAAGGCGTTGCGTGAGCGTCTCAAGGCCATTGCCGAGATCCGCGCCCCCGAGGTGAGCCGCGAGCAACGCTCCGCAGATGGCACCATCAAGTGGGCCCTGCAGGTCGGGGATCAGGAAGTCGAGACCGTCTACATCCCGGAGGCGGATCGTGCGACCCTCTGTGTCTCCTCCCAGGTCGGCTGCGCCCTGGCGTGCACCTTCTGCTCCACCGCCCAGCAAGGTTTCAACCGCAACCTGAAGGTTTCCGAGATCATCGGCCAGGTCTGGCGCGCCGCCAAGATAGTCGGTGGCAAGCGCCCCATCACCAACGTGGTGATGATGGGCATGGGCGAGCCGTTGCTGAACCTCGCCAACGTGGTGCCAGCCATGAGCCTGATGATGGATGACTTTGGTTTTGGCATATCCAAGCGCCGCGTCACTCTCTCCACCTCCGGTGTGGTACCGGCACTGGACATGTTGGGGGACCAGATCGACGTGGCCCTGGCCATCTCCCTGCATGCGCCGAACGACAAGTTGCGCTCCGAGATCATGCCGATCAACGACAAGTACAACATCGAGGCCTTCCTGGCGGGAGTGCGCCGTTATCTGGCCAAATCCAACGCCAATGGCGGCCGGGTGACGGTGGAGTATGTGCTGCTCGATCATATCAATGACGACATGCAGCATGCCCACGAGCTGGCGCAGGTCCTCAAAGAGACCCCTTGCAAGATCAACCTGATCCCCTTCAACCCCTTCCCGGGCAATCCGTTCGGCAAGCCGAGCAACAGCCGCATCGACCGTTTCTCCAAGGTGCTGATGGAATACGGCCTGACCGTCATAGTGCGCAAGACCCGCGGGGATGACATAGACGCCGCCTGTGGCCAGCTGGTGGGGGAGGTGATCGACCGCACCAAGCGCACCATGAAAAATCGGATGCAACAGGATGGGATTTCCGTCAAAATGGTTTAACTCGCTAAGCCATTGTATAGACAGGAAATGGATATCCGTACATTGATCGTAGTGGCAGCGCTCTGCGCGCTGCCTGGCTGTGTCACCGAGACCACTTACGCTGGCCAGAATTCGACCCAGCGTGAAGTGGGTCCCGACTTCAAGGCGGCTGCCCAGACCCGTCTCGATCTGGGTATTCAATATCTGCGTCAGGGCAATGCCGAACAGGCCAAATTCAACCTTGACCGCGCCCTCCAGTACGATCCCAGCAACCCTCAGGTCTATATCGGCTTCGCCTATTTCTACCAGCAGGTATCCGATTTCAAGGCGGCCGAGGAGAACTACAAGAAGGCGCTGGCCATGGATCCGACCAATGCTGACGCGATGAACAACTACGGTGCCTTCCTGTGCAACCGTGGGCGTTTCGAGGAGGCAGAGAAGGCATTCCTGCAGGCGGTCAGCCAGCCAGATTACGTCAAGATCGCCGATACCTACGAGAATGCGGCGCTCTGCTCGGTGCAAAATAACAGAAATGACAAGGCCAACGAGTACTATCGTCTGGCCTTGGGGTATAATCCCCGCAATCCAAGGTTATTGCTGGACATGGCCGAGCTTTCCATGAAAGATGGCAAGCTGCCTGATGTGCAGTCTTACCTCGTGCGTTTTGCCGAAGTGGCAGACGAAAACGAGGAGAGCCTCTGGCTCCGGCTGCGGCTGGCCCAGGCCATGGACAAACCGGCATTACTTCACCAATTCGGGACTGAGCTGGTAAGGCAATATCCCACTTCGCAACAAGCCAAGCGTTACTTAGCCAATGACTACTGAACAGCCACACGATTTTCAAGACGACTCCCAGGCAGTGGGCCCAGGCCAGCTGCTGCGCAACGCCCGTGAACAGCTTGGCTGGACGCGAGAGCAGGTTGCGTCCCGCATTCACCTTCGTCTGACCCTGATCGCCGCCATCGAGGCGGATACCTACGACAAACATACGTCCCACACCTTCATTCGCGGCTATCTGCGCGCCTATGCCAAGCTGGTCGGCATTCCCGAGGAGACCATACTCGCGGCCTACGACAAGCTGGGACTGACGCCGCCCGATAACATCGACATGCAGAGCTTTTCCCGTCGCTCCCGCCAGCAAGCCAACGACAGTCGGCTCAAGGTGGTGACCTGGCTGGTGATCCTGGTGCTGATCGCGCTCTCCATCGCCTGGTGGTGGCAGAGCACTGCACGTCGTTCCGCCGGGGATGAAGCCCTGGCGGCGAGCGAGATGGGCACGGAGCAGACGATGTCTGTCGCCAGCGTGACGCCCGCCGTGGATGTCGCCGACCCCGTATTGCCCGTGGCCTCCGACGCCGTGGCGACGGAAGTTGTGGTGAGTGACGCCGCCGCCACTGTGCCTGCCGTCGTTGCCGCGACCAGTGCCGCCCTGTCTACCGAGGCCTCGGCTGCTGAGGCAACCCTGGCACCGGCAGAGCCGGCCGCCACCGAACCTGGCAAGGCGCCCCAGCTCAAGATGAGCTTCACCGCCGACTGCTGGCTGGATGTCAAGGATGCCAACGGCAAGACCCTGTTCAGCGGTCTGAAGAAGGCGAACGACGAGCTTGTGCTGGAAGGACCCGAGCCACTCAGATTCATCGTTGGCGCGCCCATGGCGGTCAATCTCGAATACCAGGGCAAGTCCTTCGACATGAGCCGTTACAACAACGGCCGGACTGCTCGCTTCTCACTGCCGCAGGAGTAATCTGTCCGCCATGTCCGCTCACGAATCCCCCATTATTCGTCGTCAATCCAGGCAGATCATGGTCGGCAATGTGCCGGTTGGGGGCAATGCCCCCATCACGGTGCAAACCATGACCAACACCAAGACCACGGATGTCTCCGCCACCGTCGAGCAGATCCAGCGGATCGAGCGGGTTGGCGCTGACATAGTCCGGGTCTCGGTACCGACCATGGAAGCGGCGGAAGCCTTCAAGCTCATCAAACAGCAGACCCGCATTCCCATCGTCGCCGACATCCACTTCGACTACCGCATCGCCCTGAAAGTGGCCGAATACGGTGCCGACTGCCTGCGCATCAACCCGGGCAACATAGGCAACGAAGAGCGGGTGCGCGCCGTGGTCGACTGTGCCCGTCATTACAACATTCCGATCCGCATCGGCGTCAACGGCGGCTCCCTGGAGCGTGATATCCAGGAAAAGTATGGCGAGCCGACCCCGGAAGCCCTGCTCGAGTCTGCCATGCGCCACGTGGATTACCTGGATCGCCTCAACTTTGAGAATTTCAAGGTGAGCGTCAAGGCCTCCGACGTCTTCCTGGCGGTCGGTGCCTATCGCTTGCTGGCCAAGCAGATCGACCAGCCGCTGCACCTGGGGATCACCGAGGCGGGCGGCTTCCGTGCCGGCGCGGTGAAATCCGCCATCGGGCTCGGCATGCTGCTGGCCGATGGCATAGGCGACACCATCCGCATCTCCCTGGCCGCCGATCCGGTGGAAGAGGTGAAGGTGGGCTTCGATATTCTCAAGTCCCTGCGCATTCGCTCTCGCGGCATCAACTTCATCGCCTGTCCCTCCTGCTCCCGTCAGGAGTTCGATGTGATAGGGACGGTGAACGCCCTGGAAGAGCGGCTCGAGGACATCATCACCCCGATGGACGTCTCCATCATCGGCTGCGTGGTGAACGGCCCGGGCGAGGCCCTGGTCTCGGATCTGGGGCTGGCGGGCGCCGCCAACAAGAGTGCCTTCTATGAAGGGGGCCAGCGGGTCGACCGGCTCGACAACAAGGATCTCATCCCGACCCTGGAGCGCCGTATCCGCGCCCGGGCGGCCATGCTGGATCCGGCCAACCAGATCCAGGTGGACAAAGGTTGAACCATTGAGGGGCCACCTGGGGTGGCCCCGGCTTTAGGTTGTTGATTTTAAATCCCGCATCCGGGCACCCTGATTTTACCTCGGGGCCGAAAATCCCTATAATGCGGCCAAATTTTACCTCTTTTTCTCGAGTATCAACGTGGCAAAACAGATCCAAGCTATTCGCGGTATGAATGATTGCCTGCCGGAGCAGAGCCCGGTATGGCAGAAAGTGGAACAGATCCTGCGCCAGGTCGTCGCCAGCTACGGCTACAGCGAAGTGCGCATGCCCATCGTCGAACAGACCCATCTGTTCAAGCGCGCCATCGGTGAAGTGACCGACGTGGTCGAAAAAGAGATGTACACCTTTGAAGACCGCAACGGCGACAGCCTGAGCCTGCGTCCGGAAGGGACCGCCAGCTGCGTCCGTGCCGGCATCGAGCACGGCCTGCTCTACAACCAGGAGCGCCGGATGTGGTACATGGGCCCCATGTTCCGTCACGAGCGTCCCCAGAAGGGCCGTTATCGCCAGTTCCACCAGTTCGGGGTCGAGCTGTTTGGCATCAACGGGCCTGACATCGACGCCGAGCTCATCATGCTGACCCACCGCCTGTGGCGTCTGTTCGGCATCAGCGATCACGTCACCCTGCAGCTCAACACGCTCGGTCAGAGCGCCGAGCGCGCCGCCTACCGCGATGCCCTGGTGGCCTACCTGGAGCAGTACAAGAGCGAGCTGGACGAAGAGAGCCAGCGCCGCATGTACAGCAACCCGCTGCGGGTGCTCGACTCCAAGGACGAGAAGGTACAGGCCATTCTGGTGGGTGCCCCACGTCTGTTCGATCACCTGGGTGAAGAGAGCCTGGCCCACTTCGAGGGGCTCAAGCGCCTGCTCGAGTCTGCCGGCATCCAATACGAGGTGAACGAGCGGCTGGTGCGCGGCCTCGACTACTACAACCTCACTGTGTTCGAGTGGGTGACGAGCAGCCTGGGCGCTCAGGGCACAGTCCTGGCCGGAGGCCGTTACGACGGCCTGGTGGAGCAGCTCGGCGGTCAGGCGACCCCGGGCGTGGGCTTTGCCATGGGCATGGAGCGCCTGGTGCTGATGCTCGAAACCCTCGAGCTCAACGCCGACATCCGCCCGGCGGTGGATGTCTATCTGGCCATGGTGGGCGAGGGCACCGAGCAGGCAGGCTTCCAGCTTGCCGAGCGGCTGCGCGACGCCCTGCCGGACTTGCGCCTGATGAGCCACTGCGGTGGCGGCAACTTCAAGAAACAACTCAAGCGTGCCGACAAGAGCGGCGCGGCCATTGCCCTGATCCTCGGCGAGACCGAGGTGCAAAGCGGGGAGATCACCATCAAATATCTGCGTGGCCAGGCCGAGCAACAGACCGTCTCGGTCGATGCCGCCATCGCCCTGCTGGCAGCTAAAGGAGAGTAAGCTGTGGAAGTGTATACCACTGAAGAACAACAGGTTGAGGTCATCAAGAGCTGGTGGAAAGAGAACGGCACCTCGGTACTCGCCGGGACTGTGATCGGTCTGGTCGGCCTCTTTGGCTGGCGTTACTACAACGAGCTGCAGCAGACCAACCAGGAAGCCGCCTCCCAGGCTTATAACGCCATGACAGCCCAGCTCGCCAAGGGTGACGATGCCGCCCTTGAGCAGGCCAAGAGCTTTATCAGCGCCCATCAGGGCGACGCCTATGCGGAGCTGGCTGCCCTGCAACTGGCCGCGGCTGCGGTCAAGGCGGGCAAGCTGGATCTGGCCGCCGAGCAGCTGACCCAGGTGGCCGCGAACGGCGACGAGAGCATCAAGCCCATCGCCGCCCTGCGCCTGGCACGGGTGCTCAAGGATCAGGGCAAGGCCGACGAGGCCCTGGCCCAGCTTGGCAAGATCAACAACGACGCCTTCAAGGCCCAGGTGGCGGAAGTGCGTGGTGACGTGCTGCTGGGGCAGGGCAAGCCCGAAGAGGCGCGCGATGCCTATCAGGTGGCGGCCGATGCCGGCGGCCTGCAGAGCAGCGCCGAACTCAAGCTGAAGATGGACGATCTGGCGCTGCCAGCGGTCACTGCGGGTGAGGCTCCGGATGCGTAATCTGTACAAGAAAATGGCGCTGGGGGTGGCAGTCTCCCTGGCCCTGCAGGGTTGCTCCCTGTTCAGTTCAGAGGAAGATTTGACCCCGATGGCGCCTCTGCCCGTGGTGGAGTCCGCCTTCAGTGCCGATACCCAGTGGTCCTCCTCCGTCGGGGATGGCATAGGTGATTTCTACTCCCAGCTGCAACCCGTGGTGGAAGAGGATCACATCTATGCTGCCGCCCGTGATGGGGATGTGACCGCCTTCGATCGCAACAGTGGCGAGACCCTGTGGAGCGTGGATCTGGCAGACTTGCCCATCAACGCCGACAAGCGCAGCGCCCGCCTCTCCGGCGGTCTGGTCTCCCGCTATGGTAAGCTGTTCCTCGGCTCCGAGAACGGGGTGGTCTACGCCCTGAACGAAGCGAACGGGGAAGTGCTGTGGCAGACCACTGTGCCCGGTGAAGTGGTGGCGAGCCCCGCCGTCGAGGATGGTCGCGTGGTGGTGCTGACCACCTCGGGCCGTCTGATGGCGCTCGATACCGATGAGGGCAAGCTGCAGTGGACCCTGTCCGAAGAGCAGCCGCCCCTGACCCTGCGCAGCGCCAGCACCCCTGTCATCACCAACGGCGCCGTGCTCTATGGCCGTGCCGATGGCAAGGTGGGCATAGCCCTGCTGAGCAACGGCCAGCCGGTGCGCCAGTCCAAGGTGGCCGACCCGCGCGGTGCCACCGAGCTGGATCGCATGGTCGATGTGGACGCCCGTCCGCTGATTGCCGGTGATGAGCTCTATGCCATCGCCTACAATGGCCAGCTGATGGCCCGCAAGCTGATGACGGGTGACGAGGTGTGGAAGCGCAAGTATTCCGGCTACCGCGACATGGCGGTCACCGGCAATGCCATAGTGCTGACCGACAGCCGTAGTCATCTGTTTGCGGTGGATCGTCGGAATGGTCTTGAGCTGTGGTCCAACACCCAGCTGGAAAACCGCACCGTGACAGCTCCCGTCGTCCTGGGTGACTACGTGGTGGTCGGCGATGTGGAAGGTTACCTGTATTGGCTGGATCGGACCGATGGGTCCATCAAGGCCATGCAGCAGCTCGACAGCAGTGGTCTCTATGCCGCTCCCCTGGTGGACGGTGACACCCTGTATGTGCAGAGCCGTGGCGGCAAGTTGTACGCTATCAAGCGTCCCTGATCGCCCGTCAATCTGAATATCCGGCTCCTGGTCTTCGGACCCGGAGCCTTTGTCGTCTTGAGAATGAGGCTTTTATGACTCCTGTAGTAGCCCTGGTGGGCCGCCCCAACGTGGGGAAATCCACCCTGTTTAACCGCCTGACCCGTACCCGGGATGCCCTGGTTGCCGATTTCCCCGGCCTGACCCGGGACCGTAAATACGGCCAGGCGAAGTTGGGCGAGCTGGAATTTATCGTGGTCGATACCGGCGGTATCGATGGCACCGAGGAGGGGATCGAGCTGAAGATGGCCGAGCAGTCGCTGCTGGCCATCGAGGAAGCCGATGTGGTGCTCTTCATGGTGGATGCCCGTGCCGGTTTGACCGCCGCGGATCAGGCCATCGCCGAGCACCTGCGCAAGACCCACAAGAAGGTGTTCCTGGTCGCCAACAAGACCGACGGCATCGACGGTGACTCCGCGGTCTCCGAGTTCTACGGCCTGGCGCTGGGGGAGGTCTACCAGATCGCCGCCGCCCACGGTCGTGGGGTGCTGAGCCTGCTGGAGCTGGCGCTGGCCCCCCACCTTGAGACCCTGGTCGAGGCCGCCGCCGAAGAAGAGGCGCAGGAAGAGGAGGACTTCGACGAAGAAGCCCTGCTGCGCATGGTGGCCGCCGGTGATCTCGACACCCGGGAAGACACCAAGGAGACCCCGTTCGCCGACTTGCCCATCAAGTTCGCCATCGTCGGTCGCCCCAACGTCGGCAAGTCCACCCTGACCAACCGCATGCTGGGTGAAGACCGCGTCATCGTCTATGACATGCCGGGCACCACCCGCGACTCCGTCTACATCCCCATGGAGCGTGACGAGCAGAAGTACGTGGTCATCGACACCGCCGGCGTGCGTCGCCGTGGCAAGGTGCACGAGACGGTGGAGAAGTTCTCCGTCATCAAGACCTTGAAAGCCATTGAGGACGCCAACGTCTGCCTGCTGGTGATAGACGCTCGCGAGACCATCACGGATCAGGACTTGAGCATCCTCGGCTTCGTGCTGAGCAGCGGCCGCTCCGTGGTGCTGGTGGTGAACAAGTGGGACGGTCTGGATCAGAAGGTGAAGGAAGACATCAAGAACGAGCTGGACAGACGCCTGGGCTTCATCGATTTCGCCCGCGTCCACTTCATCTCCGCCCTGCACGGCAGCGGCGTCGGCCATCTGTTCGAGTCCATCAACGAGGCTTACCAGTCCGCCACCCGTCGTACCAGCACCGCCATGCTGACCCGCATCATGCAGATGGCGCAGGAAGATCACCAGCCGCCCATGGTCAACGGTCGCCGCGTCAAGCTCAAGTATGCCCACGCCGGTGGCTACAACCCGCCGCGTATCGTGATCCACGGCAACCAGTTGAACGATCTGCCGGACTCCTACAAGCGGTATCTCATCAACTACTTCCGCAAATCCCTGAAGATCATGGGTACCCCGATCCGGGTCGAGTTCCAGGAGTCGGTCAACCCCTTCGAGGGCAAGAAGAATACCCTGACCCTGAGCCAGGAGCGGCAACGGGATCGCCTGCTCAAGGCGAAGAACAAGAGCAAGAAATAAGCCCTGACGGCTGCCCTGGTGGCAGCCGTTTTTCTATCTGTCGAACGAGGGATGAGCCCAGTGCTCTTGCCCTTGAGAGGAGATGACCATGAGTCTCTTGACATGCCCGGCCTGCCAGGCCGAGCTGGACAGCCGCAGCCCCGAGGTGAGCTGCAGCCAGTGCCATGCCCGCTATCGGATCCGGGCCCTGTGCCCGACCTGTCAGCAGAGCCTGGAGCGGCTTCGGGCTTGCGGCGCCGTGGATTACTTCTGCAACCACTGCAACAGCCTGGTCTCCAAGCGTGCCGTGCGGTTCGAGGCGATCCCGGCCGAGGCGAGCTGACGGAATAAAAAACCCGGCCTTGGCCGGGTTTATGCTGTTGTGTGCTCCGCAATCAGCAAGGTATAGGAGCGATTTCGGTGCCATATCTTGCGTTTCATGTCGGCCAGTTTCAGCTTGCGTCTGGGGCTCCAGGCGCATCTGGTCTTTCTGGTCAACGTGGCTCTTCTGCGTGTTCGCATCTGGTTTTTCTCCCTGGTCATCCCGGCGACACTGACGGCCCCTGAGATGGGCGGCCATCGGTATCGCAAGTTGATGAATATATTGCAATAAGCCTCTCTCAGACAGGCTCGGGCCTGGGGCAATGGTAACAGAGAATTCCCCCAGGCGACACACCCCGCAGGGCTCAGGGGGTGATGATCTGGCTGACCACCTCGGCGATGATGGCGGGGCGCTGTGCCGGGGCGGCCGGCTCGCTGCCGTCGTCCTCGTCCAGGGTTTCGCGGCGATGGGCCTTCTGCTGCTCGTTGTCGAGCCAGAGCAGGCTCTGGTAGTACTGGCGCACGTTGTTGACGTAGTTGCGCGCCTCGCCACCCCGGGCATAGCCATAGCGCACCTTGCGATGCCAGCGTGACTGCTGCAGCAGGGGCAACACCTCTTTCACGTCGCTCCAGGCATCGGGATTCTTGCCGAGCTGCTTGGTCAGGCGGCGGGCATCCATCATGTGGCCATAGCCGATGTTGTAGGCGGTGAGGGCAAACCACACCTTCTCGTCCGCCGGCACCGAGTCCGGCACCTTCTCCATCATCTCCTGCAGGTAGCGGGCGCCCCCCTTGATGCTCTCTTCCGGGTGGGTTCGATCGTTTACCCCCATCGCCTTGGCGGTGGGCTCGGTCAGCATCATCATGCCGCGCACCCCTGTGTAGGAGCGGGCCTGGGGGTCCCAGTGGGACTCCTGATAGCTGATGGCGGCCAGCAGGCGCCAGTCTATGTCCTTGGCATGGGTCTGGAACAGCGCCTGATACTTGGGCAGCAGGCTCTTGGCCCGCTTGAGGAAGGTGCGGGTGTCGACGAAATCGAAGTTTTGCACGTGGCCGAAGTACTTCTCGTCGAGCTTGGCGATGGAGCCATCCATGAAGCGCTGGCCGAAGAAGTCGATGATGCTGGCGTAGAGGCTGTCATCGGGCAGCTTGGTCATGGCCCAGGCCACTGTCTGCTTGCTGGCCAGGGTCAGCCCCTCGGTGAGCTCGGGGTAGTAGCGCTGGGTGCGGGCCAGCACAGTATCCTGCACCACCGTGTAGTCCACCTCGCCATCGGCGACCTGCTTGAGCAGCTCTTCCACGTCGGCGTCCCGGTTGATGCGCCAGCTCAGATTGGGGTACTGGCTGGCCAGCTCCTTCATCAGATCCTCACCGGTGGAGCCGGCAGGCACCACTATGGTGCCCTTGATGTCGCCGAGATCCTTGGGCCTGGGGGAGCCGTTGCGATAGACCAGCTTGGGGGAGACCTGGTAGAAGCCGGGGCCGAAGCGAAACAGCTTGCGTCGCTCCGGGGTCACCACGATGGCGGCGGCAGCGAGATCCAGGCTCCCCTTCTGCAGCTGTTCGACCAGCTCGGCGGTGGAGTAGGCCGGGACTATGGTCAGCTTGACCCCCAGCCAGTCGGCATAGTGCTGCGCCAGCTCGTAATCGAACCCCTGGGCGGTGTCGTCACGCTGGTAATAGGAAGTGGGACCATAGAGGGTGCCAACACGGATCTCGCCCCGTTGGCGGATCTGCTCCAGCTGGCTGGAGGGGGAATAGAAGTCACAGCCGGCCAGGGCCAGTGTCAGCAACATCCCGATAAATAGTCGAAAAATGCAGCGCAAGTAGGTGAGTACCCTTGTTGAAAAAATCGGCATTTGTCAAAAGAGAGGCACCTTTATACCAGAGAGTGTGGAGGGAGTCACATCGTGGGAGATGAGAAAAACGTTTGTTCGCGGTGAGCCTGATCCCTATAATACGCGCGTCTCAAATCCCCCCACACTCTAAAACTTGGTGAGAAAGGTATATGGAAATCTTGCGTGGTGCCCCAGCACTGTCTGAGTTTCGTGTCCACAAGCTGCTGCAGAGCTGCGCACAGAGAGGAGTAGAGATAGCAGACGTCTATGCCGAATACGTGCACTTTGCCGAGCTTTCGAGCCCGCTCTCGCCCCCGGAGCGAGCGACCTTGGGCCAGCTTCTGCGCTACGGCCCGACCATCCCGGAACACACCCCCAGCGGTCAGCTGTTTCTCGTTACCCCCCGCCCCGGCACTATCTCCCCCTGGTCTTCCAAAGCAACCGACATCGCCCACAACTGCGGCCTGAACCAGGTCAAGCGGTTGGAGCGCGGCATCGCCTATTACGTGCAGGCCAAGGGTGAGCTGACCGCAGCCCAGCGTGGCGAGGTCGCGGCCCTGCTGCACGATCGCATGATGGAGGTGGTGTTCGATGAGCCGAGCCAGGCAGCCGCCCTGTTTGCCCATCACGAGCCGCGCCCCTTCACCCAGGTGGATGTGCTGGGCGGTGGCCGCAGCGCCCTGGCCTCGGCCAACATCGAGCTGGGCCTGGCGCTCGCCGATGACGAAATCGACTACCTGGTGGAGAACTTCACCCGCCTTGGTCGCAATCCCAACGACATCGAGCTCTACATGTTCGCCCAGGCGAACTCCGAGCACTGCCGTCACAAGATCTTCAACGCCGACTGGACCATAGACGGTGAGCAGCAGCCCAAGTCGCTGTTCAAGATGATCAAGAACACCTTCGAGCAGACGCCGGATCATGTCCTGTCTGCCTATAAAGACAACGCCGCCGTGATGGAAGGCAGCCAGGGTGGCCGCTTCTTCCCGAGCCCCGCCAGTGGCGAATACCAGTATCACCAGGAGCGCGTCGACATCCTGATGAAGGTGGAGACTCACAACCACCCGACCGCCATCTCCCCCTTCCCGGGGGCGGCCACCGGCTCCGGCGGCGAAATTCGCGACGAGGGCGCGACAGGCCGTGGCGCCAAGCCCAAGGCGGGCCTGGTGGGCTTCTCCGTCTCCAACCTGCGCATCCCAGGTTTCGAGCAGCCCTGGGAGCAGGATTTCGGCAAGCCGAGCCGCATCGTCAGCGCCTTTGACATCATGCAGGAGGGGCCCCTTGGCGGCGCCGCCTTCAACAACGAATTCGGTCGTCCGGCCATCCTCGGCTACTTCCGTACCTTCGAAGAGCAGGTGCCGAGCCACAACGGCGTCGAAGTGCGCGGTTACCACAAGCCCATCATGCTGGCGGGCGGCATAGGCAACATCCGCAGCGAACACGTCCAGAAAGGGGAGATCCCGGTGGGGGCAGCCCTGATCGTGCTGGGCGGTCCGGCCATGAACATAGGTCTGGGTGGTGGCGCGGCATCGAGCATGGCCTCCGGCCAGTCTGCCGAAGACCTCGATTTCGCCTCTGTGCAGCGGGACAACCCCGAGATGGAGCGCCGTTGCCAGGAGGTGATCGATCGCTGCTGGCAGCTCGGCGATGACAACCCCATCGTCTTCATCCACGACGTGGGTGCCGGTGGCCTCTCCAACGCCATGCCGGAGCTGGTGAACGACGGCGAGCGCGGTGGTCGCTTCGACCTGCGCGCCATCGCCAGCGACGAGCCGGGCATGAGCCCGCTGGAGATCTGGTGCAACGAATCCCAGGAGCGTTACGTGCTGGCGGTCGCCCAGGACAAGCTGCCCCTGTTCAAGGCCCTGTGCGAGCGTGAGCGCGCCCCCTATGCGGTCATCGGCACCGCCACCGAAGAGAAGCACCTCACTCTCTCGGATGCGCATTTCGACAACCAGCCCATCGATCTGCCCCTGGACGTGCTGCTCGGCAAGGCGCCCAAGATGCACCGCGACGTGCAGAGCCTGCCCGCCCAGGGCAAGGCCCTGCAACTGGACGGCATCACCCTGAATGACGCGGCCGAGCGGGTACTGCGCCTGCCGACAGTGGCGGAGAAGTCCTTCCTCATCACCATCGGCGATCGCAGCGTGACCGGTTTGGTCAACCGCGACCAGATGGTCGGCCCCTGGCAGATCCCGGTGGCCGATTGCGCCGTCACCGCCGCCACCTACGACAGCTACCACGGCGAAGCCATGTCCATGGGGGAGCGTACCCCGGTGGCGCTGCTCTCCCACGCGGCTTCTGCCCGTATGGCGGTGGCCGAGGCCCTGACCAACCTGGCACCGGCTCATATCGGTTCCCTCAAGCGGGTCAAGCTTTCCGCCAACTGGATGTCTGCCGCCGGTCACCCGGGGGAAGATGCCGGCCTCTATGAGGCGGTCAAGGCGGTGGGCGAGGAGCTCTGCCCGGCCCTTGGCATCACCATTCCGGTGGGCAAGGACTCCATGTCCATGAAGACCCGCTGGCAGCAGGACGGTGAGGAGCGCAGCGTCACCTCGCCGCTCTCCCTGCTTATCTCCGCCTTCGCGCGCGTGGAAGACGTGCGCAATACCGTCACGCCGCAGCTGCGTACCGATCTCGGCGAGACCGACCTTATCCTGATCGACCTTGGCAACGGCAAGCAGCGCCTCGGCGCCTCCGCCCTGGCCCAGGTCTATCGCCAGCTTGGTCAGAGCGCCCCGGATCTGGACAACCCCGTCCAGCTCAAGGGCTTCTTCAACGCCATCCAGGCGCTGGTGGCGGATCGCAAGCTGATTGCCTACCACGACCGCTCCGACGGCGGCCTCTTCGTCACCCTGACCGAGATGGCCTTCGCCGGTCACTGCGGCCTCGACATCCAGCTCGACCGCGTGGGTGGCGAACTGCTGCCTACCCTGTTCAACGAGGAGCTGGGTGCCGTCATCCAGGTGCGCCGCGACGACAAGGAGGCCGTGCTGACCCTGTTGGCCGGTCACGGTCTGGCGGCCTGCTCCCATGTGCTGGGTACTGTGCGTGAAGACGATCTCATCCTGTTCCAGCGTGCCGGGACCGAAGTGTACCGCGCCAGCCGCACCGCCCTTCGCACCCTCTGGGGCGAGACCAGCTGGCAGATGCAGCGCCTGCGGGACAACCCCGAGTGCGCGGATCAGGAACATGCCGCCCGCCAGGACGCCACAGACCCGGGTCTGCAGGCCAGGCTGACCTACAACCCGTCCGAGGATGTGGCCGCGCCCTATATCGCCCGTGGGGTCTCCCCCCGTCTGGCGGTGCTGCGCGAGCAGGGGGTCAACTCCCACGTGGAGATGGCAGCCGCGTTCGACCGCGCCGGGTTCGCGGCGGTGGATGTGCATATGAGTGACATCCTGTCCGGTCGCATCAAGCTGGAAGAGTTCCAGACCCTGGTGGCCTGTGGCGGCTTCTCCTACGGCGACGTGCTGGGGGCGGGGGAAGGCTGGGCCAAGTCCATCCTGTTCAACGACAACGCCCGCGAGCAGTTCCAGCGCTTCTTCGAGCGTGGCGACACCCTCTCCTTGGGGGTGTGCAACGGTTGCCAGATGATGTCCAACCTGCGGGATCTCATCCCGGGGGCCGATCTGTGGCCGCGCTTCGTGCGCAACCGCTCCGAGCGTTTCGAGGCGCGCTTCAGCCTGGTGGAAGTGCAGGACTCCCCGTCCGCCTTCTTCGCCGGCATGGCGGGCTCTGTGATGCCCATCGCCGTCTCCCACGGGGAAGGGCGGGTGGAAGTGCGCGATGCCGCTCACCTTGCCGCGCTGCAACAGAGCGGCCTGGTGGGGCTTCGTTTCGTGGACAACCGCGGCCTGGTCACCGAGCAGTATCCGGCCAACCCGAACGGGGCACCGGCGGGTATCACTGCGGTCACCACCACTGACGGTCGCGCTACTATCATGATGCCGCACCCGGAGCGGGTGTTCCGCACAGTGGCGAACTCCTGGCACCCGGACAACTGGGGCGAGGATGGCGCCTGGATGCGGATGTTCAGAAACGCTCGCGTGCGTCTGGGTTAATCCCGCGCTGACGTTCTAGAGAATCAAAAACCGGCCCCCGTGGCCGGTTTTTTTATGGGCCTGTGACAAGCTCTGCGAGCCTTGGGTCCATGGCTGGTGGTGGAGGGAAGTGAGATGAAAGATGAGAGAGCTGAGGGGAGAGGGCGGACAGGGGAGGGAGCTGACACTGTGAGCCGGGCTCCCTTGCCGGGTTGATACCTGGGCCCGGCAGTCTGGCGAGATAAAAAAAACCGGCCACGGGGGCCGGTTTTTCGTTGGGACTGAGCGTGATGCTAGCGCAGCACCACGTGCTGGAAGCCCTGCACCAGGCTGATGACAGGCTGGGGGTAGATGCCGAGCGCCACCACCAGGATGGCGGAGAGCAGCACCACAAGCCCGCCGGAGGAGAAGGCCCAGTCGGCCTTGGCATCGCGCAGCTGCATGCCGGGTTCCCGCAGGTAGAGGGTGACCATGACGCGCAGGTAGTAGTAGAGCCCCAGGGCGCTGCCGAGCACTATGGCGCCGGAGAGCCACCACAGCTGGGCATCGACCGTCACCCCGATGAGGTAGAACTTGCCGATGAAGCCAAGCGTCATGGGGATGCCCGCCAAGGAGAGCATCATCACCGTCATGACGGCGGTCAGGTAGGGGCGCTTCCAGAACAGGCCGCGATAGCTGTGCAGGGAGTCCGCATCCTTGCCGCGATAGGGGCTGGACATCATGCTGATGACGCCGAAGGCCCCCAGGCTGGTGAAGAGGTACATCAGCAGGTAGACACCGGCCGCTTCCACCGGCATCTGGCCGAGGCGGCTCGCCACTATCACCGCCAGCAGGTAGCCGAAGTGGGAGATGGAGGAGTAACCCATCATCCGCTTGATGTTGGTCTGGATCAGCGCCAAGAGGTTGCCGACCACGATGGAGATGACCGCCATGGCCGCCAGCAGCCAGTGGATCATGGGATCCGAGGTGGCCGGCACCGCCAGGTAGAAGCGCAGCAGCACGCAGAACACGGCGATCTTGCTCACGGTGGCGAGGAAGGTGGCCACAGGTGCCGGGGCGCCCTCATAGACATCCGGGGTCCAGAGGTGGAAGGGGGCGAGCGACAACTTGAACGCAAAGCCCACCAGCATCAGGCCAAAGCCTCCCATCAGCAGCGGGTGGTGAGCCGGGCTCTGGGCCAGGGTCAGGCCGAGATCGCTGAAGCTCAGGCTACCCGCCTGGGCATAGAGCAGCGCCATGCCGAACAGCAGGAAGGCGGTGGCGGCGGCGGAGAGCACCATGTACTTAATGCTGGCCTCCAGGGAATGGCGCTCGCGATAGGCATAACCCACCAGACCGAACATGGGCAGGGTCAGCATCTCGATCCCGATAAACAGTGACGCGAGATGGCGAGACCCCGCCAGCACCAGGCCACCGGCGGTAGCGATCAAGAGCAGCAAGTAGAACTCTTCCCGGTTGTCCGGGTAGCCCTTGAGCCAGGAGCGACCGAAGGTACAGGTGGCCAGGGCGCCAATGAGCACCAGCCCCATGTAGAAGACCGCGTAGCTGTCCACTTGCAGCAGGGGAGTGACCCCCTGATCCCCCTGGGCCATGACGATGGGCAGGGAGAAGAGCGCCAGGTTGAGGCCTGTGATGGTCACCACGAAGGCGGTGTCATCGCAGCGCTTCCAGGCGATGGCGAGCATCAGGGCGACCATGGCCCCTGTGGTCAGCAACAGGGGCAGCAGGGCCAATAGTTGGGCGGCAGTAAACGTCATGACAAGGCTCCCGGTGTGGACAAGGAAAGGGAGAGAGAAACAGAGGGCATCATTGCAGTGCTCCTGTGGCTGGCAGCGCGTACCAGTGCAGCACACTCAGCAGGCTGCTGCTGGCGGTGTCGAGCACGGGTTGCGGGTAGAGACCGAGCAGCACCAGCAGGCCGGCTATGGTCAGCATCATGGCCAGCTCCCGTCTGTCCAGGCCCTTGAGGACACTCTCGTCCTTGGGGGCACCGAAACAGGCGCGCTGCAGCATGATGAGGGAGTAGACCGAGGCCAGCACCAGGCCGAAGGTGGCGATGATGGTGATGATGGGGGCCACCTGGAAGCTGCCGATGAGGATCAGGAACTCGCCGACGAAGTTGCCGGTACCCGGCATACCAAGGGAGGCCACCGAGAAGAACAGCATGACGCCGGGCAGGTAGCGCAGCCGACCCCAGAGGCCGCCCATCAGGCGCAGGTCACGGGTGTGCAGCCGCTCGTAGAGCTGGCCGCACAGGATGAAGAGACCGGCGGCGGAGAGGCCGTGGGCGATCATCTGCACCACCGCCCCTTGCAGGGCCAGCTCGCTGCCCGAATAGATGGCGATCATCACGAAGCCCATGTGGGAGATGCTGGTGTAGGCCACCAGACGCTTGATGTCGGTCTGGGCGAACGCCAGCAGAGCACCGTAGACGATGCCGAAGAGGCCAAGGAGCATGGCGTAGGGGGCGAACTCGGCGGAGGCCTCCGGGAACAGCGGCAGGGTGAAGCGCAGCAGGCCGTAGGCGGCGGTTTTGAGCAGGATGCCCGCCAAGTCCACAGAACCCGCGGTCGGCGCCTGGCTATGGGCGTCCGGCAACCAGCCATGGAGCGGCACCAGGGGCATCTTGACCGCGAAGGCGATGAAGAAGCCCAGCATCAGCAGCCACTGCACGCCCTTGCTCATCGGGGTGTTGAGCAGGTCGAGGTAGTTGAAGGTGAAGACCCCGGTGCTGGCGTGGTGGGTCAGCACCAGCCCGAGGATGGCCACCAGCATGATGAGGCCGCTCGCTTGGGTGTAGATGAAGAACTTGGTGGCCGCGTTGATCCGGGATTTACCGTCGGTGACCGAGTGGCCCCAGAGTGCGATCAGGAAGTACATGGGAACCAGCATCATCTCCCAGAAGAAGAAGAAGAGGAACAGGTCCACCGCCATGAAGACGCCGAGCACGCCCCCCAGGATCCACAGCAGGTTGAGGTGGAAGAAGCCGATGCGCTGCACGATTTCCTTCCAGGAGCAGAGGATGGCCAGCACGCCGATGAAGCTGGTGAGCATCACCATCAGGAGCGACAGGCCGTCTACCGCCAGGTGCAATGAGATGCCGAAGCGGGGGATCCAGGGTTGCTGCCACTCGGCCGCCCAGACGGGGAGGCCGGGGCTGGCGAGGGAGAAGTCACCCCCCAGCCAGATGGCACCGGAGAGCACCAGGCAGGCGCTCATGGAGAGCAGGGCTACCCAGCGAACGAATTGTCCGCCGAGCCGCTCCATCTGCCAGCAGAGCAAGCCGCCGATAAAAGGAATTAACAAGATCCAGAGTAAGGTCACGATATCAGCTCTCGTCTAGGTTCTAGTCGGGCAGGCCCCGGGCCTGCCACACATATTGGGCTCATGGATCAGCCGAGCAGCAGCAGGGCCAGGATCAGGGCGGCGCCCATCCCCATGGAGGCGGCGTACCAGCGCAGCTTGCCGGACACAGTCCAGGCCAGCAGCTGGTGGCCACCCTGGGCCAGCACGGCGGGCAGGTTCATCATCCGATCCAGCGGGTCCTTGCCGAGCAAGCGGGTCACCAGCAGGTAGGGCTTGACCCAGATCCAGTCATAGAGCCAGTCAAAGCCCCAGGCATTGAACCAGAGGGTGCTGAGCGCGCGGCCAGCGGCACTCTCGGCGATCCCCTTCGCCAGGCGACGTTCGCCGAGGAAGAGGAAGGCGGCGAGCGCAATGCCTGCCACGGCGATGACGCCGGAGAGGATCTCGAGGCTGTGGCGTCCCTCTTCGATATGATCCCCCGGGCCTGCCGGCAGCACTCCGGCGAGCGGCGGCACTATCAGGGCACCCACACCGGTGGAGAGCACCAGCAGCACCAGCAGCGGCAGCTGGTGGGCCAGGCCGTGGCCTTTGTGCGCCTGCGTCTGCGCCTTGCCGTGGAAGGCGATGAAGATGAGGCGGAAGGTGTAGAGGGAGGTCAGGAAGGCCCCACCCAGACCGGCCCACAGCAGGGCGCTCTGGCCACTGGCCTGCACCTGCCAGAGGATGGCGTCTTTACTGTAGAAGCCGGCGGTGACCAGCGGCAGCGCGGCCAGGGCCGAGCCCCCCACCAGGAAGCAGGCATAGACCAGGGGCAGGCTCTTGCGCAGGCCCCCCATCTTGAAGATGTTCTGCTCGTGGTGGGTCGCGACTATGACGGCACCGGCGGAGAGGAACAACAGCGCCTTGAAGAAGGCGTGGGTCATCAGGTGGAAGATGGCCCCTTCCCAGGCACCGACCCCCAGGGCCAGGAACATGTAGCCTATCTGGCTCATGGTGGAGTAAGCCAGGATCCGCTTGATGTCGGTCTGCACCAGGGCGGCAAAGCCCGCCAGCACCAGTGTGATGGCGCCGACCAGAGCCACCAGATGGAGGATCTCCGGGGCCAGCAGGAAGAGGCCGTGGGTGCGGGCGATGAGGTAGACACCGGCGGTCACCATGGTGGCCGCGTGGATCAGTGCCGAGACCGGGGTCGGGCCCGCCATGGCGTCTGCCAGCCAGGTCTGCAGGGGCAGCTGGGCGGATTTGCCAACCGCGCCGCCGAGCAGCATCAGGCAGGCGAACGACAGGGCAGGGGAGCCCTCGGCAAAGACCACTGGGGCGCGCACCAGCAGCTCGTGGATGTTGAGGGTGCCGAGCTCGCGGTAGAGCACGAAGAGCCCGATGGCGAGGAAGACGTCACCGACCCGGGTCACCACGAACGCCTTGAGGGCGGCGGCGCCGTTGGCCGGGTTGCGGTAGTAGAAGCCGATCAGCAGGTAGCTGCACAGCCCCACCCCTTCCCAGCCCAGGTAGACGAACAGCAGATCGTCTGCCAGCACCAGGAACAGCATGCTGGCGATGAAGAGGTTGGTGTAGGTGAAGAAGCGGGAATACCCCTCTTCTCCGCGCATGTACCAGGAGGCGAACAGGTGGATGAAGAAGCCCACCCCGGTCACCACCCCCAGCATGGTCAGCGACAGCCCATCCAGCGCCAGACGGAAGGTGGGCTGGAATTCACCCACCGACATCCACTGCCACAGGGTCTGGGTATAGACGCCGCCCTCGGGGGTGTGATTGAGGAAGTCGAACCCGACCCAGATTGTGGTCAGGGCCGACAGGCCTATGCTGCCGACACCGATGAGTGCCGCGCTGCGCTCGCCGAGACGGCCGATGGAGAAGGCCAGTAGCAGCCACCCCAGCAGGGGGAACAGGAAAGTCAGATATAGGAGGCTCATCCGCGCATCTCGCTCACAGTGTCCACGTTCAGGGTGTGGTAACGACGATAGAGCAGCAGTAACAGGGCTAGGCCGATACTGGCCTCCGCTGCCGCCAGAGAAATCACCAGTATGTACATGATCTGGCCGTCGGCCTGGGCCCAGCGGCTACCCGCCACCACGAACGCCAGGGCGGACGCATTCATCATGATCTCGATACTCATGAGGATAAACAGCAGGTTGCGGCGGATCAGCAGACCGCACAAACCGATGCAGAACAGGATGGCGGCCAGCAGAAGACCGTGTTCCATGGGTATGCCACTCATTGCTGACCTCCTTCCTGGGATGGGCGAGCGGTGGGTTTGGGGACGGAAAGCACTTCCCCGCTCTTGTCTTCACGGCCAAGGTGATAGGCGGTGACCAGACCCGCCAGCAGCAGTATGGAGGCGAGCTCCACCGCCAGCACATAGGGGCCGAACAGGGCGATGCCGACTTCCTTGGCACTGACGTCGGTCTGCCCGAGCTCACCGCCGGTGACCCCGAGAATGCCGTAGGCCAGGAAGCCGAGCAGGATGAGGGAGAGCAGGGCAGGCCCACCCCAGGTCATGGGGGTGAGCCAGTTGCGCTCCTGATCCTGGGATGAACCCAGGTTCAGCATCATCACCACGAACACGAACAGCACCATGATGGCGCCGGCGTAGACGATCACCTGCAGGGCGCCAGCAAAGGAGGCTCCCAGGCAGAAGAAGATCATGGCCACGGCGATGAGCGAAATGATGAGATTGAGCAGCGCATGCATGGGGTTGCTGGTGCTGATGACCCGCAGCGTGCTGTAAACGGCGACCAGGGCCGCGGCATAAAATGCCAGTTCCATGATTGACTCCTAGGGCAGCAGGCTCTTGACATCGATGGGTTTGGCTTCGTTCTCGGCATCCCCTTTGGGCTTGCCGTCGATGGCCATCCCGCTCATGCGGTAGAAGTTGTAGTCCGGGTATTTGCCGGGGCCGCTGATCAGCAGATCTTCCTTCTCGTACACCAGATCCTGGCGGCGATACTCACCCATCTCGAAATCCGGCGTCAGCTGGATGGCGGTGGTGGGGCAGGCCTCTTCACACAGACCGCAGAAGATGCAGCGGGAGAAGTTGATGCGGAAGAACTCCGGGTACCAGCGACCGTCGTCCCGCTCCGCTTTTTGCAGCGAGATACAGCCGACCGGGCAGGCCACGGCGCACAGGTTGCACGCCACGCAGCGCTCGTCACCGTCCGGATCCCGGGTCAACACGATGCGACCACGGAAACGGGGCGCGGCATAGACCTGCTGCTCCGGGTAGCTCAGAGTCTCGCGGGGGCGCCAGGCATGGGAGAAGACCATCCCCAGGCTGCGCAGTTGGGTGCCAACACCCTTGATAATGCTCGTAATTTTCATTGGTGCCTCACTGCACGTTCATAAGCACGACGGCGCCGGTTACCAGCATGTTGAGCAAGGTAAGCGGTAAGCAGACTTTCCAGCCAAAGGACATCACCTGGTCAAAGCGCGGGCGGGGCAGGGAGGCCCGCAGCAGGATGAAGAACACCATGAAACAGGCGGTCTTCAGGGCAAACCAGATGAAGGGCGGCAACCAGGGGCCGTGCCAGCCACCGAAGAAGAGGGTCACGATGAGGGAGGAGATCAGCACTATGCCGATGTACTCGCCCACGAAGAACAGACCCCACTTCATGCCCGCGTACTCGATGTGATAGCCGTCGGCGAGCTCCTGCTCGGCCTCCGGCTGGTCAAACGGGTGACGGTGGGTGACGGCAACCCCGGCAAACAGGAAGGTGATGAAACCCAGGAACTGGGGGACCACGTTCCACAATCCGGCTTGCGCCTCCACGATCTCCCGCAGGTTGAAGCTGCCGGTCTGGATGACGATCCCCATCAAGGAGAGGCCGAGGAACACCTCGTAGGAGAGGGTCTGGGCCGAGGCGCGCAGGCTGCCGAGCAGGGAGTACTTGTTGTTGCTCGACCAGCCGGCAAAGAGCACGGCGTAGACCGCCAGCCCCGCTATGGCCAGGATGTAGAGCAGCCCCACGTTGAGATCCGCCACGCCCCAGGTGGGGGTGATGGGCACCACCGCAAACGCCAGGATGAAGGCGGTAAAGGCGATGATGGGGGCCAGCACGAAGATCCGGCGATCCGCGAAGGGCGGGATCCAGTCCTCCTTGAAGAACATCTTGACCATGTCGGCCGCCAGTTGCAGCAGGCCGAAGGGACCCACCCGGTTGGGGCCGTACCTGTCTTGCCAGAGCGCCAGCAGACGGCGCTCGATGAAGCTCATGAAGGCGCCAGCCCCCACAATCCCCACCAGCACGATCAAGGCTTTGCCTACCTCCAGCAACAGATCGATCAGCTCATTGCTCATGCGATGGCCTCCTGCAAGTCAGTCACATAGGCCTGGTGCAGCGCGGTCGGCAGACCATGGGCGCCCAGGGGCAGGCCAAGCAGACCCGGTGCCAGCCGTTCGCTGATCCGCAGGATCAGCCGCCAGTGGTGACCACCCCAGGAGAAGGCCACTAGATTGCCGGCGTGAAGGGCCAAACGGGCGGCATCGACCGGGTTCAGCACCAGCTCGGGGTCCCCCATGCGGGCCTGGATGACGGGGCTGCGCGCGGAGAGCTCGTCGCCACCGAACAGCTGGTCATAGCTCACCACTTGCAGCGCCGCCTGGGCGGTGAAGGGGGCGGGAATGGTGTCGAACCAGCCGAGGGACTCGCTGCCCGGCTCCAGCAGGCGACGACCGGGATCGCCGGCCCGCAGGTTGCCACCCACCTCGTCCTGGAACTTGTTCCAGGCGGAGGGGGAGTTCCAGCCCGGTGCCCAGGCGAACGGCACCTGTTGCAGGGGTTGGCGGGCACCGGCGTAGCCTTCCATGGAGAAGTTGAAGGGGGAGTCGGGGTCTTGCGCCACCCGGGGCTCGCTCACGTTCTGATCCGCCAGCATGGAGGTGCGGCCGCTGTAGCGGTGCGGCTCGCGCGCGAGCTTCATGCCGCGGATACGCAGCCCGGCATTGGGGGCGGCTTCGCCCATGGTGGCCAGCAGCGGGGCAGAGGCGGCGCAGGCCGCACTCACCTCGTCGAAGCTGCTCCAGCGCGGGGACTTGCCGTCCAGCGTGCCTTGCAGCGCGGCCAGCCAGCGCCAGCCTTCGCGCACCTGGATGTCGGCGTCGTAGAAGGCGGGGGCATAGACCTGGAAGAAGCGCTGGGCACGGCCTTCCATGTTCACCACAGTGCCATCGGCCTCCGCAAAGCTGGCGGCAGGCAGCACCAGGTGGGCCTGCTGGGCGGTGCGGGTGTCCTGATGATCCACCACCAGCAGATGCTGCAGGCGCTTGATGGCGGCATCGACCCGGTTGCGGGGGGCACGGTGATAGAGATCGTTCTCCAGGGTGATCAGCGCAAGGGACTCGCTCCCTTCGATGCGCTCGAGGGCGGCTTCCAGGGGCGCGGCGTTGCCGGCCAGCATGGCCAGCCCCAGGCTGTTGGCCTCCTGGGCCACCAGTGCCAGTTCGACGGTCTGACCACGACCCTTGAGGGCGTGGGCTATGTTGCTGGCCGCCTCGATCAGCGCCTGGCTGCGGGCACCGGAGCCTGCGATGATGAGCGGCTTCTTGGCGTTGCCAAGCAGCTCGGCCCAGCGGGTCGCTTGAGCCAGCTGATCGGCGCCCAGATCCTGCGGGGCAGGGGCGGAACC
This sequence comes from Aeromonas sp. DSM 116730, assembly GCF_046581335.1. NCBI lineage: Bacteria > Pseudomonadati > Pseudomonadota > Gammaproteobacteria > Aeromonadales > Aeromonadaceae > Aeromonas > Aeromonas sp. DSM 116730. The sequence continues at coordinate 1,957,255 of NZ_CP144265.1, forward strand.
GTCGAGCAGGTGGGCGATGGCAAAGCCGAGGCGGGCCTGATCGGCGTGAGGGGCATGCAGGGTATCGGCGGCCACGTCGTCGAGACGGGTCTGATCCAGGCTGGTGATGAGCAGCGGATAACGCTCATTCTGAGCGAGCGTCTGCACTGCGGCGACTTGCCACAGGTCCACCTTCAGCTTGCGGGCGATTTCACGTCCCTTGCCCTTGACTGCCTGACGCAGTGCCAGGCTGATCCGGGCGGCCGTCTGGGTGACATCTTCACCCAGCACCAGCACGGCGTCGGCCTCTTCCATGTCACGCAGGCTGGGGGTGCGTACCCCGCCCTGGTGCAGGACATGCAGCATCTTCTGCAGGCAGGCCCATTCGCTCTGCTCGACCCCTGCGTAGAAGTTGGCGGCGCCCACCAGCTCGCGCAGGGCGAAGTTGCTCTCGAGTGACGCCCGGGGCGAGCCGATGCCGATGATGCCGCTTGCGGTGCGCAGGGCATCGGCGGCGCGGTTGAGGGCGCCATCGACCGTGATGGCCAGCTTGTCATTGCCATCCTGAAGCAGGGGTTGGCGCGGGCGGTCGGCCTGGTTGACATAGCCGTAACCGAAGCGGCCACGATCACAGAGGAAGTAGTGGTTCAGGGCGCCGTGGAAGCGGTTCTCGATGCGGCGCAGCTCGCCATATCGCTCACCCGGGCTGATGTTGCAGCCGACCGAGCACTGCTGGCAGATGCTGGGGGCGAACTGCATGTCCCACTTGCGGTTGTAGCGCTCGGAATGGGTCTTGTCGGTGAAGACGCCGGTGGGGCAGACCTCCACCAGGTTGCCGGAGAACTCGCTCTCCAGGGTGCCATCCTCGACCCGGCCGAAGTAGACGTTGTCGTGGGCGCCGTAGACACCCAGATCCTCGCCGCCGGCGTAATCCTTGTAGTAGCGCACGCAGCGATAGCAGGCGATGCAGCGGTTCATCTCGTGGTTGATGAAGGGGCCGAGATCCTGATTCTGGTGGGTGCGCTTGGTGAAGCGGTAGCGGCGGCTGTTGTGGCCCGTCATCACCGTCATGTCTTGCAGGTGGCAGGCGCCACCCTCTTCACATACCGGGCAGTCGTGGGGGTGGTTGGTCATCTGCCACTCCACCACAGTCTTGCGAAACTCCTTCGCCTCTTCGTCCTCGATGGAGATATAGGTGCCATCGGTGGAGGGGGTCATGCAGGACATGACCAGGCGGCCGCGCTTGTCGTCGGCATTCTGATACTGTTTTACCGCACACTGGCGGCAGGCGCCGACGCTACCAAGCGCCGGGTGCCAGCAAAAATAGGGGACGTCCAGACCCAGCGACAGACAGGCTTGCAGAAGGTTATCTGCCCCGTCTACCTCGAACTCTTTACCGTCTACATGAATGGTTGCCATACAACTTCCCTGAAACCTGTTTTGTGAAATCGGCTATTGCCCGATGCGTTCTGGCGTATTACCAGCGCTCGCCCAGCAGATTGGGCTGGATACCCTTGAACAGCTTGTGATTGTCATGGGGGGCCTTGACCCCGGCCTCGAACTCGGACCGGAAGTACTTCATCGCACTGCCAAGGGGCTCGACGGCGCCAGGGGCATGGGCGCAGAAGGTCTTGCCCGGCCCCAGGAAGCTGACCAGCTGCTCCAGGGTGGCGAGATCCTCGGGTTGGCCTTCGCCTCGCTCCAGGGCCCGCAGGATCTTGACGCTCCAGGGCAGGCCGTCGCGGCAGGGGGTGCACCAGCCACAGGATTCGCGGGCGAAGAACTCCTCCATGTTGCGCAAGAGTCCGACCATGTTGATGCTGTCATCCACCGCCATGGCGAGCCCTGTGCCCATACGGGTGCCGACCTTGCCGATGCCTCCGGCATACATCTGGGCATCCAGGTGCTCGGGCAGCAGGAAGCCGGTACCGGCGCCGCCAGGTTGCCAGGCCTTGAGGCGATAGCCAGGTTTCATGCCGCCGGCATAGCCCTCGAACAGCTCACGCGCCGTGATACCAAAGGGCAGCTCCCACAGGCCCGGGTTGTTGACCTTGCCGGAGAAGCCCATCAGCTTGGTGCCGTGATCTTCCGAGCCTGGCAGCGCCAATCCCTGGTACCACTCGACGCCGTTGCCTATGATGGCGGGCACGTTGCACAGGGTTTCGACGTTGTTGACGCAGGTGGGCTTGCCCCAGACACCGCTGACGGCGGGGAAGGGGGGTTTGGCCCGCGGGTTGGCGCGGCGCCCTTCCAGGGAGTTGATGAGCGCCGTCTCTTCGCCGCAGATGTAACGCCCTGCGCCAGTGTGGACGAACAGCTCGAAGTCAAAGCCCGAGCCCAGGATGTTCTTGCCGAGCAGGCCGGCGGCCTTGGCCTCTTCCACCGCGCGGCGCAGGTTGATGGCGGCATCCACGTACTCGCCGCGCAGGAAGATGTAGCCACGGTAGGCCTTGAGGGCACGGGCACTGATGATCATCCCCTCGATCAGCAGATGGGGCAGTTGCTCCATCAGCAGCCGGTCTTTCCAGGTGTTCGGCTCCATCTCGTCGGCGTTGCAGAGCAGGTAACGGATGTTCATGCTCTCGTCTTTGGGCATCAGGCCCCACTTCACCCCGGTGGAGAAGCCGGCGCCGCCGCGCCCCTTGAGGCCGGCGTCCTTGACGGTGCCGACGATCTCGTCAGGGCTCATCTGACTCAGTGCTTTGCGGGCCGCATCGTAGCCCTGCTTGCTCTGGTATTCGTCCAGCCAGACCGGCTGGCCGTCATCGCGCAACCGCCAGGTGAGCGGATGGGTCTCGGGGGCACGGGCGATGCGGTTGGCGGTGCCGAGGGAGGCAAGCGTCTTGCCTGGCTGAATGCTCATGGGTAAGCCTCCAGGGTCTTGAGCAGGCTGACGGCATCGAGCCCGCCGTAGGTATCGTCGTCTATCATCAGCGCCGGCCCCTTGTCGCAGTTGCCGAGGCAGCAGACCGGCAGCAGGGTGAAGCGACCGTCAGGGGAGGTCTGGCCGGGGGCCAGATCCATGACTTCTTTCAGGCCGGCCAGCAGCTGCTCATGGCCGTTGATGTAGCAGACCATGCTGTCGCAGACACGGATGATGTGGCGGCCTACCGGCTGGCGGAAGATCTGGCTGTAGAAGGTGGCGACCCCTTCCACGTCGCTGGCAGGGATGCCGAGCACGGCGGCGATGGCGTGGATGGCGCCATCCGGCACCCAGCCGCGGGCCTGCTGCACTATCTTGAGTGCTTCTATGCTGGCGGCGCGGGGATCTTCGTAGTGGTGCGTCTCATGCGCTATGGCATCGCGCTCGGCCTGGCTCAGGACGAAGTCGTCCTTCTGGCTTGGGACGAAGCCGTCCCCCTTGCTCTGGCATGCGCTCTGTCCCGCGTTGGACGATGTATTCTTGCACTGACATTGCTGGCTCATGAACTTAACCTTTTGTCGTTTATTCTTCTTGTCCCGTTGCGCCCCTGTGAGGACGCGGCGGGGACTTAACGATCCACATCCGACATGACGAAATCGATACTGCCCAGGTAGACGATGAGATCCGACACCATCTGGCCGCGGATCACCGAGGGGATCTGCTGCAGGTGGGCAAAGCTCGGGGTCCGGATCCGGGTCCGGTAGCTCATGGTGGAGCCGTCGCTGGTCAGGTAGTAGCTGTTGATCCCCTTGGTCGCCTCTATCATCTGGAAGGACTCGGCGGCCGGCATCACAGGGCCCCAGGAGACTTGCAGGAAGTGGGTGATCAGGGTCTCGATGTCCTGCAGGGTGCGCTCTTTGGGCGGCGGCGTGGTGAGCGGGTGATCCGCCTTGAAGGGGCCCTCCGGCATGTTCTTCATGCACTGCTCTATGATGCGCATGCTCTGGCGGATCTCTTCGATGCGCACGGTAGCGCGATCGTAAGCATCCCCATTGCTGCCCACCGGCACCTCGAACTCGAACTGATCGTAGCCGGAATAAGGGCGCCATTTGCGCACGTCGAAGTTGAGGCCGGTGGCCCGCAGACCGCCGCCCGTGGTGCCCCAGGCGAGCGCCTGCGCCGTGTTGTAGGCGGCGACGCCTATGGTGCGACCGCGCAGTATGCTGTTGCGCATGGCGGCCTTCTCATACTCCATCAGGCGCTTGGGCAGCCAGCTCAGCAGGTTGTCCTGGATGAGACGGGCCCAGCCGATGGGCAGGTCGTGGGCCACACCGCCGATGCGGAACCAGGCCGGGTGCATGCGGGCGCCCGTGATGGCCTCGATGATGGTGTAGATCTTCTGCCGGTCGGTGAAGGTGAAGAAGACAGGGGTCATGGCCCCCACGTCCTGGATGTAGGTGCCAAGGAACAGTAGGTGGCTCTGGATGCGGAACAGCTCCGCCATCATCACCCGGATCATATCGACCCGGTTGGGAACCTTGATCCCCGCCAGCTTCTCGACTGCCAGCACATAGGGCAGGTTGTTCATCACCCCGCCTAAGTACTCGACCCTGTCTGTGTAGGGGATGTAGCTGTGCCAGGACTGGCGCTCGCCCATCTTCTCGGCACCGCGGTGGTGATAGCCGATGTCAGGCACGCAGTCGCGGATCTCTTCCCCGTCGAGCTGCAGCACCAGGCGGAAGGCGCCGTGGGCCGAGGGGTGGTTGGGACCGAGGTTCAGGAACATGTAGTCCTCGTTCTCGTTGCCCCGGGCCATGCCCCACTCTTCGGGCTTGAACAGCAGGTTGTCCTGCTCCTGATCCTGCTTGACCGCATCGAGCATGAAGGGATCAAACTCGGTGGCACGGGCCGGGTAGTCCTTGCGCAGCGGGTGTCCCTGCCAGCTCTTTGGCATCATGATGCGGGTGAGATGGGGGTGACCGTCGAAGGTGATGCCCATCAGATCCCAGACTTCCCGCTCGTACCAGTTGGCGTTGGGGAAGTGACGGCTGACGGTGGGCAGGTGCAGATCGCTCTCCATCAGTGGCACCTTCAGCATCACATCGGCGTTACGGTCGATGGAGATGAGGTGATAGAAGACGGTGAAGTCGCTGCCCGGCAGGCCGTGGCGATGGCTGCGCATCCGCTCGTCGGTGGCGCTGAGATCAAACAGCATCACGAAGGGGGAGGGAAGCTTTTGCAGGAAGCCCATCACGTCCAGCAGCAGATCGCGGGAGAGCCAGATCACCGGCACCCCGGTACGGGTGCTCTGCACCGTGAAGCGCTCGGCACCGAAGTGGGCGAACAGCTCGCCGACCACCTGGGCATCGGCGTGATCCGCCGTCTGCCCCTGGGCCATGGTGTAGTTGCTTGGGAATTCTCGAGTCAGTTTCATGGTCAGATCTCATCCGGCGTGCGCAGGTTGGTGACTTGGATGCGCTCTTCCCGCTTGCGATCCTTCTCGGCCTGCATCTGGGGACGGTAGATCCCCTGATCGCCCACCACCCAGGAGAGGGGGCGGCGCTCCTTGCCGATGGAGTCCTGCAGCAGCATCAGGGCCTGCAGGAAGGCTTCGGGACGGGGCGGGCAGCCCGGAATGTAGACGTCGACCGGCAGGAACTTGTCCACCCCCTGCACCACGGAATAGATGTCATACATGCCGCCCGAGTTGGCACAGGCGCCCATGGAGATGACCCACTTGGGTTCGAGCAGCTGTTCATAGAGGCGCTGGATGACAGGCGCCATCTTGATGAAGGGGGTACCGGCGATCACCATGAAATCCGCCTGACGGGGCGAGGCCCGGATGACCTCGGCGCCGAAGCGGGCCACATCATGGGGGGAGGTGAAGGCGGTACACATCTCCACATAGCAGCAGGAGATGCCGAAGTTGTAGGGCCAGAGGGAGTTCTTGCGGCCCCAGTTGACGGTGTCTTGCAGCACCTCTTCGAGGCGCCCGATCATGATGCCGCGGGTCGCCTGCTGCGCCAGCGGGTCATCGACGGTCTGGCGCTGTTCCTGGGGGTAGCGCTCAACGGGCGCATCCGGGTCAATCCGGGTCAGGGTGTACTTCATGGTGCAACCTCAAAGGGATAATCGGTAAATCAGTCTGGCTTCTTGTCAGTCAGGACGCGTTTCTTCGGGGCCCAGTCAAGGGCACCGATGCGCCACAGGTAGATGAGGCCTACCAGCAGCAGGGTGATGAAGATGGTGGCTTCGATAAAGCCGACCCAGCCGCTTTCCCGAACGGAGACGGACCAGGCGAAGAGATAGAGCGCTTCGACGTCGAAGATGACGAAGAACATGGCGACCAGATAGAACTTGGCGGAGAAACGCAGACGGGCATTGCCGACGGAATCTATGCCGGATTCGAAGGGCCTGTTTTTGGCACGGCCATAGGCTCGTCCCCCCAGCAAGGCCGCGACGCCTATCATGGTCAGGCAGATGCAGATGGCCCCAATGACATAGACAGCAAAGGCCCAATGCTGGACAGCAATATCAGCAAACATAGGAGTTTTCCCTAACCGAATTAATCATGTGACTTAACAAGGATGCTACGTATTATGCCAGTTCCATACTGATTTACATGTCATTTCAAAGGATTAATTATTAATCAACGGGAGGAAAATCGCGTTTTGCTAGCGGGGTCAATTTTCTCATTTGAGAATCATTTTCAATTGCTTTTACGCGGTGGGGAAAACAGCTGATTCGCTTGAAAAATTAACTAATCGACAAAACGAAAGACCCCGCATGGCGGGGTCTTTTCATCAGGGGGCGAGGAGGGGGAGGGCTTGCTCCGCCGCCTTGCCCTGGGAGAGCACTATCTCCACCCGGCGGTTGGCCTGGCGATGGGCCGGGGTGTCGTTGGCAAAGCGGGGCTGGGTGTCAGCCACGCCCTGGGCGATGACACGCCGTGAATCCAGCTTGGGGTTGGTGAGCAGGGTGTGGACTATGGTGGCCGCCCGCAGCACCGACAGCTCCCAGTTGTTGCGATAGAGCTCCACCGGCGCCTGGGAGTTGTCGGTGTGGCCGGTGACTACCACCATGCCCGGAATATCGGCCAGCACATCGGAGACCTTGTTGACCAGGGGGATGAACTGAGGCTGCAGGAAGGCCGAATCGGCGGGGAACAAGGTCTTCTCGCCGATGCGGATCACCAGCTGGCTGCCGAGCTGCTCTACCTCGATCTCCTGGGATTCAATCTGGCTCTTGAGCTGCTGCTGCAGTTTCTGCTTGGTGACAGTGGCCCAATCCTGCTCCTTGGTCTTGTGGGGCCATGACTCGGTGGCGCTGGGCTTCTCCGAGGCGCCTATGGTCTCGTTGAAGGGGTCGGCCGCGGCGGCCGGGCTCTGGGTGTCCAGCAGCTCCTCCTTCTGGGAGGTACCCGGGGTGGTCTTGGATTCCGGCTCCAGTATGCCGGTCCCCCCCTGCATCACGGGAGAGCCCGCGGGCAGAGAGATGAGACCTATCTTGCCAAGAGACTCGATAAAGCCCTGGATCAGCACCCGGGTCTCCGACTGCTTGGCCATGGCGAAGGAGTAGAGCACCACGAACAGGGCAAACAGCAGGGTCATGAAGTCGGCATAGGAGACCAGCCAGCGCTCATGGTTCTCCGGTGCCTCAGCCTTTTTCTTTTTCGCCACCATGGCCTCCGAGATAGGGTTCAAGGGTCACTTGCAGCCGTTGTTGTGACTCGCCGTCCACTATGCAGAGGATGCCGGTCAGGGTCATCTCCTTGTAGTGGCGGATCTGGTGGGCGAATCCCTTGTAGCGGTTGCCAAAGGGCAGGAAGATCAGGTTGGCGGCACCGACCCCGTAGATGGTGGCGATGAAGGCCACCGCGATGGCGCCACCGAGTTTGTCCGGCGCATCCAGCAGCCCCATGGCGTGAATGAGACCGAACACGGCCCCGACTATCCCCATGGTCGGGCAGTAGCCCCCCATGGCTTCGTAGAATTTGACGGTCTGCTCGAGATCTTCCTGCTCGAACTCGATCTCATTTTCCAGCACCTCGTGGATCTTGGTCTTCTCGTAGCCATCCACCATCATCTGCACCCCTTTTTTCAGGAAGGGATCCTTGATGTCATCGATCATCCCCTCCAGCGCCAGCATGCCGCTGCGCCGGGCGTTGCCTGCCAGGGTCTCCAGCAACTGGGCCTGCTCCAGCATGTCGAGGCGCAGGGGAGAGATGAGCCACTTGAAACGCTTGAAGGTCTTGCCGACCACGGAGAAGGGGAATTGGGTCAGGGCGGCACCCACTGTGCCCCCGATCACGATGAGAAAGGCGGGGAGATCGAGCAGGGCGCTGGGGTGCCCCCCCTCGATGATGTTGCCACCCAGGATGGCAGCCAGGGCCAGCAGCAAACCAATAAGACTCATTTGTCCATATCCCTATGCGTTGTGTGTGGCTAGTGTAGCCATTTAACTATCAGTTTTTCAAAACGAAATACAATCGGTGAGCAATATCCGGGAGCTAACCGGCACGGGGTTACCCTACTGTGTCGGCCCGAGTCGCGGGATCATGAGGGCTGGCAAGCACCAGCATGGCAGCAAGGGGCAACCGGGTATCCTGGCCCCTTGGTCAAGTGGAGAGGGATTGTGCCGACAGGTCGGTGATAAAAAGAGAGTGATGGGCGAGGAGTGGTGGAGATCGGTCTTCCTCCCTCGGTTCTGGGGGCGCAGGAGTTCAAACGCAAAAAACCGACCCTGAGGTCGGTTTTTTATAATTTGGCGGTGGGTCGGGATTGACTCGCGCCATCCCTGGCGCTCGCCCTGCGGGCAGCCTGCGGCTGTCCAAGGGGGCTGTCCTGCCCCCTTGTCGAACCAGGGTTAGAACCGAGCCGCCCATCACCGGATAAAGTAAAAAGGCCTGTCTTGCGACAGGCCCTTTTACTTTATTTGGCGGTGAGGGAGGGATGATTCGCCACTGCGTGGCTCACCCCTTCGGGGCGGCCGTTGGCCGTTCATCGCAGCAAGCTGCTCTGCTCGAACCCGGCGAGGGTTCTCACCCTCCCTCCATGGGCATCAGATTTTGCTGAGCCACCAGATGCAAAAAACCGACCCTGAGGTCGGTTTTTCAATTTGGCGGTGGGTCGGGATTGACTCGCGCCATCCCTGGCGCTCGCCCTGCGGGCAGCCTGCGGCTGTCCTGCCCCCTTGTCGAACCAGGGTTAGAACCGAGCCGCCCATCACCGGATAAAGTAAAAAGGCCTGTCTTGCGACAGGCCTTTTTACTTTATTTGGCGGTGAGGGAGGGATTCGAACCCTCGATACGTTGCCGTATACACACTTTCCAGGCGTGCTCCTTCAGCCACTCGGACACCTCACCAAATTTTTGACTGCTGTTTAACGTGTTCAATCGCCACGTGGTTCGCTGCGCTGTTGCGCTGGAACGGGGCGTAATTTAGGGGAAAGCTGACTCGGGGTCAAACACTTTTCCCCTTATTTTTCAGAATCTTTATCGAATGCCTATCCCTTGCACAGAATGCCGGTTTTTTAAACCGGCTCAGGGTTTGTCCAAAATGATCAGGCTGTCGGGCAACTCGTTTTGATCCCGGGTCGCCGGAAACGCATCGGTCAGGATGGCGCTGGTACGCTCCACGCACTCGAGGAAGCCCTGCTCCACCTCCTTGTTGCGCACTCGCACCACGAAGTCGTCGATGATCTGCTGCCACTGCGCGTTGTCTATGTGCTGGGCTATGCCGTCATCCACCAGGATCTCCACATAGTGCTCCGCCACCGAGACGAAGATCAGCACCCCGAGCCGGTCGCGGGTGCGGTGCAGCCCCTGCTCGACAAATTGCAGGCGGGCCATCAGTGCAGCCCTGTGCTGACGCACCTTTTTCGGGATCAGCCGCATCTTGATGGGGGTCCAGTGGAACAGCAGGCTCAGCAGCAACCAGACCGACCACTGCACCAGCAGGATCTCGTACCAGCCGAGCCAGAAGCCGAGCTGGAACACCAGCAAGGGGGTGAGCATGGCCAGCAGCGCCGCCCAGAGAGTGGGAATGTAGCGATACCCATCGCTGGCCGGAGCCAGCACCGTGACCAGTTCAGCATCAGTCTCTAGCTCCGCTTCGCGCACCTTGGCCTGAAGCGTGTGGAAGAACTGTTTAGAAATCATGATTTGTCTCTTTACTCCTGTTACCAGCCACCGGAGGCTCCGCCGCCGCCAAAGCTGCCGCCGCCACCGCTGAATCCGCCGCCACCGCGACCACCAAAGGAGCCGGCACCAAATCCACCGGCCATGTAGGCCGCCCGACGTCGCCCCCCCGGCCCACCGCCGCCACCACGCAGGTTGTGCAGCACTATCATCGCAATCACCACCAGAATAAACAGCCAGGGGCCGCCACCGCTGTCACTCTTCGGCTGCTCGGCCGGCTGATACTCTCCGGCGAGTGCCTTCATGATGCTCTGGCTGCCGGCCACCACGCCGGCCACCATGTCGCCGCGCTTGAAGGCTGGCAGGATCCGGGTCTGGATGATGTTGGCGGCGATGGCATCGGGCAGGGCGCCCTCCAGGCCATAGCCCACCTCTATGCGCACCTTGCGCTCATCCTGGGCGATCAGCAGCAGCACGCCGTTGTTCTTGCCCTTCTGGCCTATGCCCCAGTGGCGACCGAGCTGGTAGCCGTACTCCTCTATGGTCTCCCCATCGAGGTTGTCGACGGAGACCACCACCAGCTGGATGCCGCTGCGCTTCTCGAAGGCAGCCAGCTGCTGGGTCAGCTGGTGGGCCTGTTTGCGGGACATCAGGGCCGCCTCATCCACCACACGTCCGCTCAGGGCCGGAAAGGTGGGCGCGGCTTGCAGCGCCGCCGTCCAGAGCAGCAGCAAGGGGAGCAGCGCGCGCAACATCATGGTCATTGGAAGCTGACCTTGGGCGCCTCATCGGCACCGGGCTTGGCGCTGAAACTGGGTTTGGCCTCGAGATCCGAATAGAGCAGCTTGGACCAGATGACCCCCGGGAAGGTGCGGATCTCGGTGTTGAACTGGCGTACCGCCTCTATGTAGTCGCGCCTGGCCACAGCGATGCGATTCTCGGTGCCTTCCAGCTGGGCCTGCAGGGTCAGGAACTGCTGATCCGCTTTCAGATCCGGGTAGCGCTCGACCACCACCATCAGGCGGGAGAGGGCGCTGGAGAGCTGATCCTGGGCCGCTTCAAAGGCCTTGAGCTGGGAGGGGTCGCTCACCTGCACGCTGCCGACCCGGGCGCGGGCATCGGTGACCGCTTTCAGGGTCTCCTGCTCGTGGCTGGCGTAGCCCTTGACGGTGGCCACCAGGTTGGGAATGAGATCGGCGCGGCGCTGGTACTGGTTCTCGACCTGGCCCCAGCTTGCCTTGACCTGCTCATCCAGGGTGGGGATGTTGTTCATGCCGCACCCGGTCAATCCCAGCAGCAGGGTGAAAGTCAGCAGGCACTGGGTGGCCCTGTGCCGGAGTGAAGTGGCCATCTTGTTGTTCTCCATTGAAATTTCTGACGGATATCGGCTCACCATAGCAGCTTGTGGTCAACCCTCACAACGCCTCGGTAAGACGGGGGCACGGTAGCTCATGGAGACCTTGGGCAACTGGGGCTTGTCCTTGAGCCAGGAGGCCAGCTCGGCATCGCAACCGTTGCCGGGTGGGATGGGGGCCTGGGGCTGGCAATCCGGGCTGTTCGCCGGGCAGCGCAACCTGACGTGGAAGTGGCTGAAGTGGCCGACCCAGGGGCGCAGCTTGGCGACCCAGGGTTCATCGGCCGCCCGTTTGCACACCTCGGCCTTGATGACGGGGTTGACGAAGATGCGCGCCACCTCGGGCTTGCTGGCGGCGAGGCGCAGCAGATTGAGCTGCTGGGGGCCAAAGCGCCCCGGCAGCATTTTGTAGCTGGGCTCATCGATCAGCGCCCACTCCTTGGGGGCGTCCTGCTCCCATTTGCTGATGGGGCGGTTTGCCATCCGGAACCAGATGTCGGCGTCGAGGCCGGTCTGGTGGCTGCGATGGCCGGAGGTGAAGGGGCCGCCCCGCGCCATGGCGAGATCGGCGATATAGAGATCCGGCATGCCGGCCAGCCTGGTCTGGTTGGCCAGGCCCTGCAAGTAGTGAATGAGATCGGGGTGACCGTAATAGCGCAGCCGCTTGGTGCGGATCACCTGATAACCGGGTCCCGTCAGCGGCAGGGATACGCCGTTTTTCAGACAACCGGCCGCGTAGCCGCCGATGGCTTCTGCATAGAGGGCGCTGGTGGTGAACAGCAGGGCAGTGGCGAACATGGGACTCCTGAAGATGGCGGGCTCAGACAGCCCCAAGCATACCAAGAGTGGCGGCCAGTCGTCATCCGCGCCGCCGCGCCGGTTGCAACCCATGGGCGGGCTCGCGCACAATGCGGGCCAACACGGGACGGCAGGGCCGTTTCCATCATGTGAGGAGGATGAAATGAGAGTCAGTGAACTGGCATCGCGGGGGGGCGTGAACTGGCTGATGCCCCCGGCGCGGCGCTTCTACGGGGTCATGATCTGCCTGTTGCTGGCGAGCCTGGGCACTGTGGTGGCCGCGCTCTTGCTGGGGTATCCCGAGATGGGGCTGCTGCCCTGGGTCGGTCTGGTGTTTGGCGGCATAGTGCTGGTGATGATGGTGTTGCCGCGCAACTGGCAGCGCTGGCGGTTGGCGGAGCTCGCCTGGGACGACCATCACCTCTATCTGCTCAACGGCGGCGAAGACAGGGCCCTGGCCCTGCCGAGGGCGGCATTGGTGGGCATAGAGCAGGATCGCAAGGTGGGGCACGACGGTCAGTGGCTCGACTTCAGCCTGGATCTGGGGCTGGATGGGGAGGCCCTGGCCGACGCCACCGCCTTGCTGGGGCTGACCCGGGAAGGCACCCATGAGGTGGCCCCCGGAGTCTATCGCTTTGGTTTTAAACGGGCCTGGCACAGCCGCCGCGCCCTGAGCAGCTTGTTGGCCGTGCTGCAACCAGTCTGACTATTTTCTCGACAATTTATCGCAAAGCTCAGATACTCCCTCTGATTCGAATTGATCTTTCCTGCTCCGATAGTCCAAGAGATCAACGACTTGGGCCTCGAGGCAGGGAGTGCCACGGCATGATGCCATGGCTGGTCCGGCAGGGGGGTTGTGCCCTTACTCCAGGTCGGTGGATGCATAGAGAAGGCACCTTGAATCGAGAGTGGATGGCATGAAGATTTACGTAGGTAATCTGTCGTACCGGATGACGGCCGACGAACTGACAAATGTGTTCAGCCAATTTGGGCAGGTAGACAAGGTCGATATCATCATCGATCGCGATACCGGTCAGTCCAAGGGGTTTGGCTTCATTGAAATGCCTGTCAACGGGGATGCCGAGAAGGCCATCGCCGAGTTGCACGGCACCGAAATAGGTGGCCGGACCATCACAGTCAACCAGGCCAAACCGAAGACAGATGCACCTCGTGGTCGCCCCCAGCGCCATCGTTGAATCGTCTCGATAACGAAAAACGGCATGGAGCAATCCATGCCGTTTTTGTTTGCCTCGCGCTCAGTGGCCGGCGGGATCAGGGCACATCGTAACCCAGGGCGGCCTTGCGAATGCGGAACCACTGCTGGCGGTTGAGCTGGATGGACTCGGCCGCCACGGCGCCGGCGATCCGCTCCCGCTTGCCCGAGCCGATGAGCGGCAGCGGCTGGCTCGGCAGCATCATCACCCAGGCGTAGACCACCTGCTCTATGTGCTGAGCGCCCACTTCATGGCGGATCTGCTCGAGCTCGGCCCGCAGCGGGGCATAGGCGGGATCGTTGAACAGCCGTCCGCCACCGAGGCAGGACCAGGCCATGGGTTTGATGCCCAGTTGCTGGCACTGATCCAGGGCGCCATCCAGCGTTCCTTCCTGGTGCAGCGGCGAGATCTCCAGCTGGTTGGTGACCAGGGGGAAGGGCAGGCGGGATTGCAGCAGCGCGAACTGGTGGGGCGTGAAGTTGGAGACACCGGCGTGCTTGATCTTGCCCGCCTGCTTGAGGCTGATGAAGGCCTCGGCCACCTCGTCGGCATTCATCAAGGGATCCGGTCGGTGGATCAGCAGCAGATCCAGGTGATCGGTGCCGAGCTTTTGCAAGGAAGCCTCGGCGCTGGCGACGATGTGGCCCTTGCTGGTGTTGTAGTGATTGAGGGCGTGTTCCGGCTTGGCGGTGAGGGCGATGCCGCACTTGCTGACAAGCTCCATCCGGCTGCGCAGGGAGGGCTCCAGACGCAGGGCCTGGCCGAAGGCCTCCTCGCACTGGTAACCGCCGTAGATGTCGGCGTGATCTATGGTGGTGACCCCGAGATCCAGGTGGTATTTCATCAGATCCAGCAGGGCGGCCGGGGAGAGTTGCCACTCCATCAGGCGCCAGTAGCCCATGATGAGGCGGGAGAAGGTGGGGCCTTGATGGTGCAGGGCAAGACGGGATACGGACATGGTGACTCCTCTACGGATAAAGAGACGGACAAATAAAGGCAGAATCAATGCTGCCAGCATCTTGGTCTCTTCTGGCGGACAAGGCAATAATGCCCCCCTCGCGAATTCGAACTATGGTTCTGACCGACACAGGGGCCCGGGCGCAGAGACGGGCCAAAAAGACGATGGAGAAGTTGTGATGGAAGGATTTGCCGCCAGGCTGCAGAGCCTGATCGGGGAGGGCAGCGTCAGCGCCTTCGCCCGCAAGGTGGGGCTGAGTGAGGCCCTGATCCGCAAGTATCTGAAAGGGGCCGAGCCCGGTCTTGGCAAGGCGAACCAGATCGCCATGGGGGCCAACTGCTCCCTGGAGTGGCTCGCCACCGGCTGCGGTTACCTCTATCGCCAGGCCGAGGTGGTGGACAGGGACGCGCTGGCGGCGGCAGGGGCGCTGGTGCAGGAGAAGCTCCCCGGCCAGCCGCTGCCGGACGAGCAGCATCTGGTGACCCTGCTCGCTTATTACCAGTTCCTGCGCAGCCACAAGCAGGGGGACGGTTTTCTGGATCTGGCGCGGGCGCGGGAGTTCGGCCGCCATCTGGCAGAGGCCTGAGGCCGCCGGGGTCCCCGGCAGGGCGCCATTCTTCTGATACCCTCTAAGCAATGGACAAATCCAAGGACACGCAGATGAGTTATCTGATCCTGGGCAGTGGCGGATTGGGGGGGGCCCTGGCCCATGAACTCGCCAGCCGTGGCGAAGAGTGGTTGCTGGCGGGCAGGCAGTTGCCAAAAGGGCTGGATCCCGCCTGCTACTTCCCGTTGCAGGAAGTGGACCCGCTCTCCTTCGAGGCCCTGTTCACCCTCTATGACGCCACCACATTGCCGAGGGTGGTGATCAACACCATAGGTCTGCTGCACGATCTCAACCACATGCCGGAGCGGCGGGTGGAGGAGGTGAGCCCCCAGTGGCTTGGGGAGAGCCTGCAGGCCAATGCCTGGCCCCACCTGGCCCTGGGTGCCAGCCTGAGCCGGCTCATGACACCCGAGAGCCGGCTGTGGCTCTGCTCTCTCTCGGATCTGGCGGGCAGCCTGGGGACGGGCAACCTGGAGGCCGTCGGGCGCTACAGCTACCGGATGAGCAAGGCGGCCCTCAACATGGGGGCCAGGATCCTGGCCGCCGAGTGGGCCGAGCGCTTCCCCGGCGCCGGGGTCATCACGGTTCACCCCGGGCTCATGGATACCCCCATGCAGCAACCCTTCCGGCAGGGTCTTGACCCGGCCCTGTTGCAGGATCCCGCCCTGGTGGCACCGCAGTTGCTGGATCTCCTGGCCTCGCTGACCCTGGCGCACTCCGGCCGCTTCGTGGACTTGCGCGGCCAGCCGCTGCCCTGGTGAGCCGCCGGGCTCACATTCCCGCCCCCCATCCCTTGCCAGCATGATGCCGGCTGGTTAATGTCATGCTCCTGCATCAGGAGGATGACATGCGCTATATCGATTTACGAAGTGATACCGTGACCCAACCCACGGAAGCCATGCGCCAGAGCATGCTGCACGCCGAGGTGGGAGATGATGTCTACGGGGAAGATCCCAGCATCAATGCGCTCGAGCACAAAGGTGCCGAGCTGCTGGGCAAAGAGGCGGCCCTGTTCGTGCCATCCGGCACCATGTCCAACCTGCTGGCGATGATGAGCCACTGCCAGCGCGGGGAAGGGGCCGTGCTGGGCTCTGCCTCCCACATCTATCGCTACGAGGCGCAGGGCTCTGCCGTGCTGGGCTCGGTGGCCCTGCAGTCTGTCCCCATGCAGGCCGACGGTACCCTGGCCCTGAGCGACGTGCGGGCCGTCATAGCTCCCGATGACGCCCACTTCGTCCAGACCCGGCTGGTGTGCCTTGAAAATACCCATAATGGCAAGGTGCTGCCGCTGCATTACCTGCGCGAGATGCGCGACTTTGTGGATGAGCATGGCTTGCTGCTGCACCTGGACGGGGCCCGCCTCTTCAATGCGGTGGTGGCGAGCGGCGAGCCGGTCGCGGCGATAGCGGCCCCCTTCGACAGCATCTCCGTCTGCCTCTCCAAGGGATTGGGGGCGCCGGTCGGTTCACTGCTGGTGGGCTCCCATGGCTTCATCGCGCGGGCCAGACGGCTGCGCAAGATGCTGGGGGGCGGCATGCGTCAGGGGGGGATCCTGGCCCAGGCCGCCCTGTTCGCCCTGGATCAGCACGTCACCCGGCTGGCGGACGATCATCGCCGCGCCAGACGCCTGGCTGAGGGGTTGGCCCCCTTGCCCGGCATAGCGCTCAATATGGAAGAGGTGCAGACCAACATGGTGTTCCTGCGCTTGACTCAGGGGGATCCCGCCACCTTGCTCGGCTTCATGAAGGAGCGCGGCATCCTCTTCTCCGGCTATGGGGAGCTGAGGCTGGTGACCCATCTGCAGATCACCGATGACGACATCGACGAGGTGATAGATGCCTTCACCGAGTTTCTGAACGGCTGAGTCTGATCGGCATGACGCGAAGAAGGGCGCCTGATGGCGCCCTTCTTGTGTCTCTGTGCCGAAGAATCACCCCTGGCGCTGGCCCGTGATCAGCATGGCCTCGTCGGTGGCGTCGTAGATCATGATGGCCAGATGGGTGACCTCACCGCCAAAATCGGCCAGGGGCACCAGGGTCAGGTTCTGGTACATGTGGGGTGCCGAACCCGTGATGGGGCGATAGTTGGAGAAGCGCAGCAGATAGGGGCGCTGCTCCCAGGTGCTGAAGGCGCGGTTGTTGAGCTTGAACACCATGTTCGCCTTGCGTTCCAGCCAGGCGCGGTCCACGTCGGGGAAGAGATCGAACAGCACCTGATCGCGCACCTCGCCGGCCAGTCGGCCGCTGTGGCTCTCCATGAAGCCGTTCCATACCTGAACCCGGTAGCCCTTGTCGAGCACGACCAGCCCCACGTCCAGGTTCTGGACTATGTTCATCAGCCAATGAAATTCCCGGATTTCCATGGTCACTCCTGGTGCCTGAGTCTGTGTTGTTGATGCTGGCGACGGGATCCAATCGCTAGAGCATGTGCATGAACTTGTTATTGATGCTGGCGATGGGATCACACCGCTAGAGCATATGCATGATCTTGTTGTTCATGGTGGCGATGGAGTCTTCGGTGAACAGCAGCAGCAGGTCGCACTGCACCGCATACCCCTGCACCCGGTAGTTGATCTCGATGGCCAGGGTGCGGCGCCAGCGGCTCTGGTTGGTGCGAATGAGATCCCTAATGGGCCTGTGCTGACCGAGCACCACGGGATGGCCCTGGCTGAAGGGGGTGTCGAGCTGGTTGGCATAGCCGCGCAGGAAGGCCCCGATCAAGACGTTGGCGGTATCCATCAGCAGTTCCAGCTCGGCGTTGTGATCCAGCACCCCCTGATGGTTCATCAGGCGTGCCAGATCCTGGAAGCTGGCATCGTGAAACAGCAGGAGCGCCTCGCCGGCAATGCCGGCCCCGATGAAGCCCTGGCAGACGGCGGAGAGGGTATCCGACTCGGCGGCGGCCGAGAGGGCCATGTGCAGCTCGGAGACCTCCAGCACGTTGACGTTGGGGATGGGCAGCAGCACGAAGGCATCCAGCAGGCGAGCCAGCAGATCGGCCCCCTGGCCCATGGCGACGTTGGCGAGCTCCTGATAGACATCCCGCAGCTCGGGGGTGAACTGGATGGTGCTCTCGAGGGGGGCGTGACCGGCGGTGGCAAGGGCGGGTGCGGCGGCCGGGTGGGGCGCCGCTTGCCACAAGCCGTGGCGGCTGAGCAGCGCGAGCAGGCTCTCCGGTGAGGCCGGTTTCTTGATGAAATCGAGGGCCCCGAGGGCCATGACGCGGGCGTGGGCTTCCGGCTGGATGTCGCCGGAGACCACAATCACCTTGCTGCGCAGCCCCTCGCGCTTGAGGGTCTCCAGCACGCCATAGCCGTCCATCTCTGGCATGGTCAGATCGAGAAAGGTCAGATCGCCGTGACCCATCAGGATCTGCTCAACCCCTTCCAGGCCGTCAGCGGCCTGATGCAGGGTGACATTCCAGCCGGCAGGCAGGGCGCGCATCAACTGCTTGCGAGCGAACCCCGAGTCATCACATATCAATACATTCATAGTGTTAGCCGACCTGTGCAACGAGGATTGCGCTAAGTGTGGGCGATCAACCGTCAGATGCAACGGGCAGCGGCATGGCCGGCAAAAATTGATCGTCCCGCTGATGATGGCGATAGCGTGCGGAGTATTTCTCGACGAAATCGGCAAACATCTTAACACGCAACGGGGTGAACTGGGGCTGGCAATGGAGCATGTAGAAGGGGCGCTTGCCCGACTGCCAGTCCGGCAGCACGGCGACCAGTTGCTCGTCTTGCAGGAAGGGGTGCACATAGTGCAGGGGGGCATTGACGATGCCGAGGTGGCGCCGGGCTGCCCGCACGGCAGCCTGAGTCTGGTTGACGTTCAGGCGCGGTGTCCGCTTGACCTGCACCGTCTGCTGGTCCCGCCCGCTCAACTGCCAGTGCTGGTGGGGCCAGCAGTAGATGAGATCGTGCTCTTCCAGCTGGGCCGGGTGGGAGGGGATGCCCATCTTCTCCAGATAGAGAGGGGAGGCAAACAGGCCGTACTCGATGTGACCGAGGCAGAGGGCATTGGGCAGGGTCTGGGAGAGCTCGCCGTTGAAAAACACCAGATCCCTGTCCTGATCACAGAGGGGGGCGTGGTCGTTGGTCTGGCTGATGTCGAACTGCACCCCGGGATAGCGCAGACCGAAGTCAGCCAGCATGTCGACCAGTATGGTATTGGAGAGGGCGATGGGCGCGGCGAGGCGGATGAGGCCGCTGATGTCCCTCTCCTGGCCCTGGATCTCGCCGGTCGCCTGCTCGATTTCGGCCAGCGGCGTGCACAGGCGCTCGTAATAGCGCAGCCCCTCGTCGGTGAGGCGCAGCTTGCGGGTGGATCTGTGCAGCAAGGCGCACCCGAGCTGTTCTTCCAGTTGTGAAATGCGTCGACTGATGGTGCCGGTCGGCATGCCCAGCGCGGCGGCGGCGTGGGAGAAACCGCCCTCTTGCACCACCTTGACGAACAGATAGAACTCTTCGATGTACTTCATAAGCGGCTTAGGGGGTGTTTGTAACAAGCCCGTGACCTTATGAAGAGTCGCCAGGCTTGGCAAGCGCAATCCGGCGTTTAATTGATCTGGATTAGATTCGACTCGCGCTGGTACTGATTGAGCAAATGGACGAAGTCGGCGGGGGGCCGGTCCAGGCTGTTGTCAGGCACCAGGAGATCATAGCCCAGCAGATCCCGCAGTCTGGCCATGCGGTTGCCCAGCATGGCGATCACCCCATCGTATTGCTGGCCTGAGGGGGAGCGAAAGCGGCTCTCCTCCAGCAGCCCCTCGCCCAGCAGCCCGCTGCCGCAGCCTCCGGTGAGGCAGTCGGGGCGCTCGCTGCTGATGGCCTGCAACAGCACGGCGCGCTGCTCGGTCAGCAGGCGAACGGCCAGTCTGGGTGTGATCAGCGTCAAGAAATCGTCGTAATCCTTAATCTTCAAGCCAATGTAGGGCAGGGGCACCAGATCCCACCCTAAATGGATACGTGGCTGATCAATTCGCTGAATATTTCTCCATTTCAGGATCCAGCCACCGTACTTATGGTGATATTGCAGACAATCCTGACACAGGGAGAGACTAAAATGAGGCTCAGCCAGTTTCAGCGCCCCGACAAGAATTGTCATCAGACCAGTCAGCAGGAGGAAGATGACCGGCATTAGTAGTTGTTCAGGAAAGAAAAAAAGTATAAAAATCATAGCAATGGTTATGACCATGCCCAACAATACCAGTGTGAGCCCATTTCTTCTGACCATGGGGATCACATGTAGCGTTTTCATATGATTTCGGCCCTTTTTCACCTGCCTGTTTCCAGATTATGGGTCGGAACGGATTTTGTACCAGCACGGACGCGTTTGCCAAAGACGGGTCCAGGCTGGTTCTGCCATGAGCTTTCAGCATGAATCATCACGCAACATGAATACGCTAGACGAACGCCTGCTTACCGCGATGGACGTGCTCCATACGCCCATCTGGGTCTATGACATCCAGCGTCACCACATTTACTGGGCCAATGGCTCCGCCCTGGGGTTGTGGGAGGCGAGCTCCCTGGCCGAGCTGCAATCCCGCGACTTCTCGGCCGACATGGCCGCCGCCATCGATCTGCTGTTGCAGCGTTATCTCGGTGATTTTCAACAGGATCGCAGTTACAACGAGTGGTGGACCCTCTCCCCCAAGGGGGTCAAGAAGCAGGTCTATCTGCGCCTCTCCGGGATCCAGCTCGCCGGGCGCCAGATGATGATGACGGAGGCTGTCATCGATGCCGATACCCTCTATCAGGAGTCCTCCCTCGCCACCGGCGATACCCTGGCCTGCCTGTTCGACAACGAGGGGGCCCTCGAGAGCGGCAACCACCACTTCGACATGTGCTTCGGCACCGGCATCACCCGGCTGGCCCAGGTCTTCTCCGGTGACGACGAGGCCTTCTACACCCGGCTCTCCCGGGTGGGGGAGGTGGTGGCCGAGGGGGAGTGCCGGACCCAGAAGGGGATGCGCTGGTTCCAGTATCAGTTCCGCCACATCCAGCAGGGTGCGCGGATCTTGCTGACCATGCGGGACATCACCGATCGCAAGCTCGAGGAGCTCGAACACCGTCACCTGGCCTGGCACGACTCCCTCACCGGCCTGCTCAATCGCTATGGCCTGATGAAGTCCCTCGAGGCCTATTGCGGCCTGGGGGGGCGCTTTGCCCTGGTGTTCATGGATCTGGACAACTTCAAGCTGGTCAATGACAACTATGGCCACAAGGCGGGGGATCGCCTGCTGGAGCGGGTGGCCGGCCGGCTCAAGCAGATCTGCCCGCGGGATGTGGAGCTGGCGCGCCTCGGCGGGGACGAGTTCACCGCCCTGGTGCCCCTCAGTCAGGCCAGCGAGCGGGCGCAGGAGGTGGCGGATCTCATGCTCTCCCAGATGAGCAAGCCACTGCAGCTGAGCGGGGTGCCCGAGGTCACCATAGGCGGCAGCATCGGCATCGCCATCTATCCGGACGACGCGGACGACGGGGACAACCTCATCACCCGTGCCGACATGGCCATGTACCAGGCCAAGCAGATGGGGCGCCTGCGCTGGCAGCGCTTCACCCCCAGCATGCAGCAGAGCCTGCACCGCAAGCTGACCCTGAAGCAGTTTCTGGCCAAGGCCGTCGGCCGGGGGGAGCTGAGCCTGCGCTATCAGCCCCAGGTGGATGTGGCCCAGGGCAAGCTCATCGGTCTGGAGGCCCTGCTGCGCTGGTACAACCCCGTGCTCGGACACGTCTCGCCGGCGGAGTTCATTCCGCTGGCCGAAGAGATGGGGCTCATTCGTGAAATAGGGAGCTGGGTGCTCGCCACCGCCTTGGCCCAGATGGGGGAGTGGCAGCGCCAATGGCAGGTGCGGGTGCCAGTGTCGGTCAACCTCTCCGGCTTCCAGCTCTCCGCCTCCCTGCCGGGGCAGGTGGCGCAGCAGCTCAGGGAGTCCGGGGTCGAGGCGGGCCTGCTGACGCTGGAGCTGACCGAAACCGTGCTGATGCTGGACATGAAGGGCTGCATCGAGATCCTCGACGCCCTGAGCGAGCAGGGGATCAAGATCGCCATCGACGATTTTGGTACCGGCTACTCGTCGCTCGCCTATCTCAACCGTCTGCCCATCGACACCATCAAGCTGGATCGCTCCTTCGTGGTGGGGCTGAACCTGCCGGTGATCCGGGCCACCGTGGCCATGGCCACCAGTCTGGGGCTCGGGATCCTGGCGGAAGGGGTGGAGGACGAGCACGAACTGGCGGCCCTGCGGGCCCAGGGCTGTCACGTCTTCCAGGGGTTCCTGTTCAGCCCCCCCATGACCCCGGAGGAAGTGGCGGCGGCAGGCTTCGGGATCCGGTGCAAGCTTGGTCACTATCCGCTGATCGGCGGCTGATCCCGCCGCTGACAATGTGCGGCATGTCCCATTTCAGGAGCGCGACATGCCAAATTAAACATAATTAATCGAATTTTTGTCTCATATCATGGGATTCATTAGACGTTATCGCTAGTATGCGCGCTCATTCCTTGGTAATGGAGTATCACCATAATGAGTCAAGCCGCAGTGAACGAGCGTCAGGCCAGTCCCAATGGCTGGTTGAACCGCTTCCTGAACGGGGTCGAGAAGGCGGGCAACAAGCTGCCGGATCCCGCCATGTTGTTCCTCTATGCCTTGCTGATCGTCTGGGTCGGCTCCTGGATAGGCTCCCAGTTCTCCTTCGATCTGGTCAACCCCCGAACCGGGGAGGCCGTGGTGGTCAACAACCTGTT
This sequence comes from Aeromonas sp. DSM 116730, assembly GCF_046581335.1. NCBI lineage: Bacteria > Pseudomonadati > Pseudomonadota > Gammaproteobacteria > Aeromonadales > Aeromonadaceae > Aeromonas > Aeromonas sp. DSM 116730. The sequence continues at coordinate 1,979,911 of NZ_CP144265.1, forward strand.
GACCGGGGCAGGGTTGGCCGAGTTTCTCGCCAGCATGGTCACCACCTTCACCGGCTTTGCGCCGCTCGGCATAGTGCTGGTGGCCATGCTGGGGGTCGGGGTGGCCGAGCAGTCCGGCTTCATCAACACCGGCCTGAAGAAACTGCTGAAAGTCACCCCCGCCCGTTTCCTGACGCCCATGCTGATCCTGGTGGCCATCGTCAGTCATACGGCGGCCGATGCGGGTTATGTGCTGGTCATCCCCATCGGTGGCATCATCTTCCACGCCGCCGGGCGCCACCCGCTGGCCGGGATAGCCGCGGCCTTTGCCGGGGTCTCCGGTGGCTTTGCCGCCAACTTCCTCCCCTCGGGCGGTGATGCCCTGTTGCAGGGTTTCACCCAGTCGGCGGCCCAGCTGCTAGACCCCGATTACATGGTCAACACCCTGTGCAACATCATCTTCACCGGCGCCTCCTCCCTGCTGATCATCTGCGTGGGCTGGTTTGTCACCGAGAAGATAGTGGAGCCGCGCCTCAAGCAGGTGCCCCTCAACGAGGATCTGGAGAGTGCCGACGAGATGGGGCGCTACAGCGCGCAGGAGAGCCGGGCCTTCAACTGGGCCGGGTTTGCCATGCTGGCGGCCGTGGTGCTGCTGGGGCTGGCCCTGTCCCCGGACGACTCGCCGATGCGGGCACCGGATGGATCGCTCACCACCTTCGCGGCACCCGTGATGAAGTCCATAGTGCCCCTCATCTTCCTGCTCTTCATCCTGCCCGGCATCGTCTACGGCTTCGTGGCGGGGAGCTTCAAGAGCGGCAAGGACGTGATCGATGCCATGTCGGCCACCATGAACAAGATGGGCTCCTACATGGTGATGGCCTTCTTCTGTGCCCTCTTCATCAAGGCGTTCGGTGACTCCAACCTGGGGACCCTGCTGGCCCTTTCCGGCGCCGAGGTGCTCCACGCCCTGGCGCTGCCGGGCGAAGTGACCATAGTCGGCATGATACTGCTCACCGCCAGCGTCAACCTGGTGGTGGGCTCGGCCTCGGCCAAGTGGGCCCTCATCAGCCCCATCCTGGTGCCCATGCTGATGGCGGTGGGGATCTCCCCCGAGCTGACCCAGGCCGCCTATCGGGTGGGGGATTCCGCCTCCAACATCATCACCCCGCTGATGGTCTTCTTCCCTCTGGTGGTGGTCTATTGCCAGCAGTATGTGAAGAGCACCGGGATAGGCACCCTGGTCTCCATGATGCTGCCCTACTCCCTGGCCTTCCTGGTGAGCTGGACCTGCTTCCTGCTGCTCTACTGGGCGCTCGGCTTCCCGCTAGGGCTGCAGGCCCCCTATGTGTATCCTGCCCCCTGAGGGCGACGAGGGGCCTTGGGCCCCTCGCTTTTTTTGGGTACAGTGTGACCTTCATTTTGGAGGCACCATGAACCCGACCATAGATCTCATCCTTTCCCATCGCTCCATTCGTCAGTTCACCCCTGAGCCCATCAGCGCCTCGCAACTCGATCAGATACTGAGCGCCGCCCAGAGCGCCTCCAGCTCCAGCTTCCTGCAGGCAAACAGCCTCATCCGGGTGACCGACAAGGGGCTGCGCGCCACCCTGGCCGAGCTGGCCGGGCACCAGGCCTACGTGGCCGAGGCGGCGGAGTTCCTGCTGTTTTGCGCCGACTATCAACGTCACAGCCAGATAGTGCAGGAGGCCCAGACCGGCTTCGTGGAGCAGCTCATGATAGGCGCCATCGACGGGGCCCTGATGGCCCAGAATGCCCTGCTGGCGGCCCAGTCCCTGGGCCTTGGCGGCGTCTACATCGGCGGCATTCGCAACAACCCGGCGGCGGTGAGTGAGCTGCTGGGGCTGCCCCATCAGGTGATCCCGCTGTTCGGCCTCTGCCTGGGTCATCCCGCCCAGCAGCCGGAGCAGAAGCCCAGGCTGCCCCGCGCGCTGGTGGTGCACGAGAATCGCTATCCAGAGACACTCGATCGCGCCCTGCTGGCGCAATACGACAGCCAAATCCACGACTACTACCTGGCCCGCAGCAGCAACAACAAGGTGCAGACCTGGAGCGGACAGATCAAGGCCATCCTCGGCAAGGAGGCGCGTCCCTTCATGCTGGGCTTCCTCCAGTCGAAGGGGTTTTGCCTCAAGTAATGGGGGCGGCGGGCGATATGGAGCATGAGGCCCCGGCCATCGCCATCGCCGCGGCTCCCTTGCGTTGTTGTGAGGCAAGGTGCGATCTGGGCGCTACCCTATGCGGGTAAGCTGTTGTAGGATCACGCAATTGGATTGGGACAGGAGTGTGAATACCCTATGATTTTAACCTTGATATTGCTGTCGATTGGCGCACTCCTGTTTCTGGTCATCGCCTATAACGTGGTGCAGCAATACAAACAGAAAGCGGAAGCCGACAAGCGCCAGGCCATCGCCCGCCACAAGGCCGTGGCGGACGAGACGGAGGAGGTGCTGTTGAACGTCAACCTGGTGCCCTTCTCCAAGAACATGGTGCTGCTGCTGCAACACAGGATCCTGGATGCCTACCGCGCCATAGTGCAGGTCATGCCGAATCCCCAGGTCAAGCAGCGCATCATCGACGTCCAGACCCAGATCAAGAATGTGCAGGAGAACTACAGCAGTCAGGACGAGGGGCACTTCAAGACCCCGGAGTCCGACCGTCAGGCGATCCAGATGCTGCAGCTGGCCAAGAAGATGCGGGCCGTGCTGCGGGTCGAGCACAACAAGGGCAAGATAGATCCTCAGGGGTTCGCCCAGGAGGATCGCCGCCTCGAGCTGATGCAGCTCAAGATCAACATCGCCAACCTGATCAAGCGGGCCATGGATGCCCAGATCCAGGGGCAGTACGGCACCTGCCGTCAGCTCTATACCAAGGGGCTCGGCGCCCTGGCCAATGTCTCCGACAAGGACCCTTACCTGCTGGCGCGGGAAGAGGACATGCGCCAGGGGATGCGCCAGCTGGAAGAGCATCTGCAGCAGCACAGCGAGAAGGAGCTGCAAAACATCAAGGACAAAGAAGCGGACGAGCTCGATGTCCTGTTCCAACCCAAGAAGAAATGGTGATCATGTCTCATCCACTGGATACCACGCTGGGGCCCATGGCCCCATTCGTTTGCCAACTGCTCACTGAAATGCACGCCCTCATGGGGGAGTGCGACGCCCCTGTGGTAGATCATCTCTGCTACCGCGCCGCCAGCTTGCCGGAATACCTGGCCCTGAAAGAGACGCTGGCGCGCCATGGGGTGCTGCTGGTGGAGGGGATGATCGGGGGCCGCCCCATCGCCACCTATCGCCTGCATCAGCCCGTCTGCTGGCAACAGGTCACTGTCCCCTGCATCGAGCTGGCCGCCCCCAAGGCGGGCCGTGCCCATCAGGCGGGGCTGGAGCACATAGAGCTGGTGGTGCCCTCACTGCCGGCGCTGGTGGCCGCGCATCCCGGGCTTGCGTTCAAGACAGCCAACATGGGCGACGGGCGCAACCCGGATGTGGGGATGATGCTGCCTTCGGGGCAAATCAAGTTTCATCTGCGCCCTCTGAGCGAGGTGATCGACGAGGAGCTGCACACAGGCGCCGTGGTGCCGGTGCCGGCAGACTATTACGACAGTTTGTGAGTCGAGGGCCCCGTCATTGGCGTGACGAGGCGTGAGAGGAGAGGGGCGGCACTGTGCGCCCCTTGAGATGACCGAGCCAGAGGCTCAAGGCGGCGGTGACGCAGAGCACCAGCTCGATGCCGAGCACCAATCCCCAGAGGCCCCCCCGCTCCCAGAAGGGATGCAAGTAAAGCCCCCCCAGACTGGCCCCCAGATAATACCCCACCAGATAGAGCGACGAGGCGAGCGCCCTGTTGTGCTCCACATGCTGGCCGACCCAGGCGCTGGCGCAGGCGTGGGCGAGGAAGAAGCCGAAACTCGAGACCAGCAGCCCACCTATGATGGCGGCAAGGGTCCCCTGCAGCAGGGCGAGACTGCCAAGGGCCATCAGGGCGATCCCCGCCAGCAGCAGGCGCTGCGCCCCAAAGCGATGGGCACAGCGGCCGCTCAGGGAGGAGGCGAGGGTGCCGGTGAGGTAGGTCAGAAACAGCATGCCGAGCCACTGGGTCGGCAGGGAGAAGGGGGCCTTGGCCAGCAGGAAGGTAAGGTAGCTGTACTGGTTCAGGAACACCATGAAGTTGAGCCCGCCGATGAGATAGGCCCCCAGCAGCAAGGGGTTGCCGAGGTGGCTCTGGATGGCCCCGCGCAGTTGTCCGGGCGCCGCTACCACGGCCACGAAACGGGTCTGGGCGGGTAGCAACCAGATGACCAGCGGCAGCAGGGCGAGACTGATGAGCCCGATCCCGAGGAAGGTATGTTGCCAGTCGCCAAACCAGCCCGCCAGCAGGCCGCCGACCACCCGGCCGGCGATGCCGCCGAGGGAGTTGGCGGCGATATAGACCCCCACCGCCGAGAGCAGGGCGCGTTTGCTGAACTCTTCTCCCATGTAGGCGATGGCGGTGGCAGGCAGCCCGGCCAGGAGCGCCCCCTGCAGCATGCGCAGGCACACCAGCAGATCGAAGCGGGTCACCCAGGGAATGCACAGGGAAAGCAGTATGGCGCAGGTCAAGGTCCACAGCATGATCCGGCGTCGCCCGAACCTGTCCGCCAGGCGGGCGCAGATGAGCAGCGATCCCGCGAGCCCGGCGGTGCAGCCCGCCAGGGTCCATCCCGCCGACAGGGAGCTGACGGAGAACACCTGTGCCAGCAGGGGCAGCAGGGGATGGGTCTGATAGAGATTGAGAAATACCAAGAAGGAGCCCAGGCTGAGGGCCAGGGTGGCGCGTATCCATTCGCGACTGCCTACTTCGATCATATGGAGTTGTCCCGACGACTTTTGTGCAGAGTAGTGGGTCGCTCTATATAAATATAATATATTTAAGTTATCAGTCTGATAAATGGAATTGATATGGATCTGAAACAGCTCGGTTACCTGCTGGCGGTGCGGGACACGGGCTCCTTCACCAAGGCCGCCCAGGTCCTGCACGTGGCGCAACCGGCCGTCAGCATGGCCATCGCCAAGCTGGAGCAACAGCTCGAGTTGCGTCTGTTCGACAGGCAGGATCGCAGCGTGCGGCTCACCCCGGAGGGGGAGGTGCTCTGCCGTCATGCCGAGCGGCTGCTGCTGCAGATGCACCAAGCAGAGGCGGAGATGGCCGAGCTCAAGGGACTGGAGCGGGGGGAGGTGCGCATCGGCATTCCCTACATGATGGGCTCCTATTACTTCCCGCCGATCCTGATGGCCTTCAAGCATAGCTACCCCGGTTTGAAGATCCGGGTGGAGGAAGCTGGCACCCGCGAGCTGCTCAGTCGCATGGTGGACGGCAGCCTGGATCTGGCCATCCTTATCACCAGCGATCTGCCGCCTGCCCTCGAGGGGGCCCAGCTGCTGCGCGAGGAGATGCTGATGGTGGTGGGGGAGGAGCATCCCCTGCGCGGGGCCGGCGCCGTCTCGCTGCCGCAATTCTTCAGCCAGGAGCTCGCCATGTTCCGGCGGGGTTTCTACCACAGAGAGCACATGGAGGCGCTGGCACAGGGCTTGGGGATCGAGCCCAACATCGGCTTCGAGAGCAACCTCATCCCCCTGCTCAAGGCGGTGGTGAGACAGGGGTTCGCCGTGACCACCTTCCTGCGCATGGCGCTGGAGGAGGAGACGGCGCTTTGCGGCATCCCCTTTGCTCCGCCCATCTTCCTCGATCTCTGCGTGGCCTGGCGGCGGGGGGATCCTCTCTCCATGGCCAACCGGGCGCTGCGGGATTTCCTGCTGGCACAGGCCAATCCAGCGTCAGCCCCATACGGTGCCTTGGTGGACAAGCAATAAGGCAGCAAGATCGCCAACAAAAACGCCTCCCGATGGGAGGCGTTTTCATTCCGCTGCCAGGCTGCGAGCCATCACTTCTTGAACAGGTGATCCAGCTTGCTCGCCTTGGTGGAGAGATAGAACTCGTTGTGTGGATTGCGACCCTCCTGCAGGGGGACGCGCTCGGCCACCGGAATGCCAAAGGATTCCATCGCCTTCAGCTTGCGCGGGTTGTTGGTCATCAGGCGCAGGCTCTTGACCTCCAAGGCCTTCAGCATATCGGCACAGATGGTGTAATCGCGCATGTCGGCGGCAAAGCCCAGTGCCACGTTGGCCTCGACGGTGTCGGCGCCCTGATCCTGCAGATGATAGGCACGGATCTTGTTGAGCAGGCCTATGCCACGACCTTCCTGGCGGACATACAGCAAGACGCCGCGACCGGCCTTGGCGATCTTCTCCATGGCGGCCTGTAGCTGGAAGCCGCAGTCGCAACGCAGACTGAACAGGGCGTCCCCGGTCAGACACTCGGAATGAATTCGGCCCAGTACGGGCTCACCGTCCGCGATATCGCCCATCACCAGTGCGGCGTGATCCTTGCCTGTACCGGTTTCCTGAAAGCCAACTAGCGTGAAGGTGCCCCAGGGGGTTGGCAACTTGGATTTAGCCACCAGGCTAATGCTGCTCATAGGGTTGCTCCTGACTACAACTGCTTAAAAAAGGCGGCCAGTTTAGCGCGCCTTGTCCATAACAACCATAAGAACAAAACCTTGCAGGAGGGATGGTTTACCGGATTGGTCATAATAGGCGCAATCGCGACGACTTTTGCGCAATTGTGCGCCCTGACAACTGCCAGCGCCGGTGCATTCGGGTATAATCGGCGCCCATTACCCCATCCCGCCAGGGATGTGTGCAACCAGTCAACATGCCGAGTGCGCAGGAGAAAAGTTATGCCTCAGATGGCCCCCGTGATGACAATTGATGGCCCGAGTGGCGCCGGTAAGGGCACCCTGTGCCAGCTGTTGGCAGAGAAGCTGGGTTGGCACCTGCTCGACTCCGGTGCCATCTACCGGGTGCTGGCGCTGGCGGCCTTGCACCACGATGTGGAGCTCGACGCCGAAGCCGCGCTGGTGCCCCTGGCCGCCAATCTGGACGTGCAGTTCCAGGTCGACGGCGGACAGGTCAAGGTGGTGCTGGAAGGGGAGGATGTCTCCCGTACCATCCGCTCCCAGGAAGTGAGCGATGCCGCCAGCAAGGTCGCCGTCTTCCCCCGCGTGCGCGAGGCGCTGCTGCGCCGCCAGCGTGCCTTCCGCCAGTTGCCGGGTCTCATTGCCGATGGTCGTGATATGGGGACTGTGGTTTTCCCCGAGGCCGAAGTGAAGATCTTCCTCGATGCCAGCGCGGAAGAGCGGGCGCAGCGCCGCTATAAGCAGTTGCAAGATAAGGGCTTTGATGTTAACTTTGAGCGTCTTTTAACCGAGATTCGGGAACGTGACGATCGCGACAGAAATCGCGCCGTTGCCCCCCTGAAACCCGCGGAAGATGCTCTTGTGGTAGACTCAACGTCTATGACCATAGATGACGTACTGGCAACGGTGCTCGCCTATGCGGAGCAACAACTTGGTGATGTCAGCACCAGCTGATGTCAGTCGTCTGCACCATGGATGGCGCAGATAATTTAAAACAACCCCGCTTGTGCCGGATTGCGAGTGGATGTTTCATTTGTGACACAAACAATGATCGAATCTTTTGCTCAACTCTTTGAAGAGTCCCTGAACGCCGTTGAAACCCGTCAAGGTTCCATCGTCAAGGGTACCGTCGTTGCTATCGAGAACGGTTTTGTACTGGTTGACGCCGGTCTGAAATCCGAGTCTGCCATTCCTGCTGAAGAGTTCAAGAACGCCCTGGGCGAACTGGAAATCAACGTAGGCGACACCGTTGACGTGGCTCTGGACTCTATCGAAGATGGTTTCGGCGAAACCAAGCTGTCCCGCGAAAAAGCCAAGCGCCACGAAGCCTGGCTGCAGCTTGAGAAGGCATACGAAGAGCAAGCTACCGTTATCGGTATCATCAACGGCAAGGTCAAGGGTGGTTTCACCGTTGAGCTGAACGGCATCCGTGCCTTCCTGCCGGGTTCTCTGGTTGACGTGCGTCCGATCCGTGACACCGCTCACCTGGAAAACAAAGAACTCGAGTTCAAGGTCATCAAGCTGGACCAGAAGCGCAACAACGTTGTCGTTTCCCGTCGTGCCGTGATCGAAACCGAGAACACCTCCGAGCGCGAAAGCCTGCTGGCCAACCTGCAAGAAGGTCAAGAAGTTAAGGGTATCGTCAAGAACCTGACCGACTACGGTGCATTCGTAGATCTGGGCGGTGTTGACGGCCTGCTGCACATCACCGACATGGCGTGGAAGCGTGTTAAGCATCCTTCCGAAATCGTCAACGTTGGCGACGAGATCGCAGTCAAGGTTCTGAAGTTCGACCGCGAGCGTACCCGTGTATCCCTGGGTCTGAAGCAGCTGGGCGAAGATCCCTGGGTTGCTATCGCCAAGCGTTACCCGGAGACCACCCGTCTGTCTGGCCGCGTGACCAACCTGACCGACTACGGCTGCTTCGTTGAAATCGAAGAAGGCGTTGAAGGCCTGGTACACGTATCCGAGATGGATTGGACCAACAAGAACATCCACCCGTCCAAGGTTGTTAACGTTGGCGACGTGGTTGACGTGATGGTTCTGGACATCGACGAAGAGCGTCGTCGTATCTCCCTGGGTCTGAAGCAGTGCAAGTCCAACCCGTGGCAGCTGTTTGCCGAAACTCACGCCAAGGGCGACCGTGTTTCCGGCAAGATCAAGTCCATCACTGACTTCGGTATCTTCATCGGTCTGGACGGCGGCATCGACGGCCTGGTTCACCTGTCTGACATCTCCTGGAACAACCAGGGCGAAGAAGCAGTACGTGAATTCAAGAAGGGCGACGAAATCGAAGCCGTTGTTCTGCAAGTGGACCCGGAGCGCGAGCGCATCTCTCTGGGTGTCAAGCAGATCGAAGAAGACCCCTTCAACAAGTACCTGTCTGACAACAAGAAAGGTGCTATCGTGAAGGGTAAGGTTACCGAGGTTGACGCCAAGGGTGCCGTGATCGAACTGGCTGACGGCGTGGAAGGCTACCTGCGTGCTTCCGACGCTGCTCGTGACCGTGTAGAAGACGCCACTCTGGTGCTGTCTGTCGGTGACGAAGTTGAAGCCAAATTCATGGGTGTTGATCGCAAGAACCGTACCGTAAGCCTGTCTGTCCGTGCCAAGGACGAGGCTGACGAGCGTGTTGCCATCGACAGCCTGAACCAACAAGAAGAAGTTGTGTTCAGCAATGCCATGATGGAAGCGTTCAAAGCCGCCAAGGGTGAGTAATCCTTGATGCAAGAAAAGGGCGGCTTCACGCCGCCCTTTTTTATCTTGGCATAATGAAATTGCATGTGATCGGGGAAGGAGATTTAACCTTATGACCAAATCAGATCTCATCGAACAATTGGCTGCCAGCCGCATGCATATGCCGGCCAAAGATGTCGAAGCCGCCATCAAGGAGATCCTTGAGCAGATGGCATCGACCTTGCAAAACGGCGACCGGATTGAAATCCGAGGATTTGGAAGTTTCTCACTGCACTATCGTGCGCCCCGCGTGGGTCGCAACCCCAAGACTGGGGACAAGGTTGAACTAACCGGGAAATATGTCCCGCATTTCAAGCCTGGTAAAGAGTTGCGCGAACGCGTGAACATCATCGAATAATGCAGAAAATGGCATACCTGGGTATGCCTTTTTTATTTTTACGTCTTTAGATATGTGATTTGTCAGGTTTCTCGCAGTCTTTTCCCATTCGCTCTAGAGTCTGCCTGTGATTTTAAGGATAATCAGTCTCTCATTAGCTACAGACAGGGAGATCTTATGAAGCGTATCTTGGCCCTCATCCCATTGGTGCTGGTGTTTGTACTGACCCTCGCCATCGGCTCGCAAAATGGCCAGCTGGTGCAGTTCAACTATCTCATCGCCCAGGGGGAGTTCTCCCTCTCCATGCTGCTGGGGTTCTTCTTTGCCGGTGGCTTCCTGTTGGGCTGGCTGGTGTTCGGTCTGCTCTTCCTGCGCTTGAAACTGCAAAACCGCACCCTCAGTCGCACCATGCGTCGTCAATCCCGTGAGTTGGAGCTAGCCCGGTCGCCAGCCAAGGAATAATGTCCCTCGATGCTTGAACTGCTTTTCCTGCTGTTGCCGATTGCCGCCGGTTATGGCTGGTACATGGGACGCAGGAGTGTTCGCCAGGACACCCAGCAACAGAGTAACCAGTTTTCCCGCCAGTACGTGGCGGGCCTCAACTATTTGCTGTCTGACGAGTCGGACAAGGCGGTGGATCTCTTCATCCAGCTGCTGGAAGTCGACAGCGAAACCATCGAAACCCATCTCTCCCTCGGCAACCTGTTTCGTCAGCGGGGCGAGGTCGATCGCGCCATCAAGATCCACCAGAACCTGGTCGCCCGCCAGCTGACCCGGGAGCAGCGTCAGCTCGCGCTGCAGGAGCTGGCCCGGGATTTCCTGGCTGCCGGCCTGCTGGATCGAGCCGAAGCGCTCTGGAAGGAGCTGTGCGAAGACAGCGACTTTGAAGAGACGGCGCTGGCGCAGTTGCTCATCATCCATCAACAGCTGCGTGACTGGGACAAGGCCATCGAGGTCGCCATTCGCCTGCAGAAATTCCAGGGCAAGAAGCTGGCGGAGCCCATCTCCCATTTCTATTGCGAGCAGGCGGAGAGCGCCTTGCGCGACGGTGACAAGGGGGCGGGGATCGCCAAGTTCAAGCGGGCGCTCGCAGCCCACCCTGCCTGCGCTCGGGCCAGCCTGCGACTGGCCGATCTGTCGATGGAAGAGGGCAAGTACGAGGAGGCCAGCAAGGATCTGCTGCGGGTGTTCGAGCAGGACATGGATTTTGCCTCCGAGGCCATGCCCAGGCTGCTCGATTGCTATCAGCAGCTTGGCCGCACCCAGGAGCTGATCCCGCTGCTGGAGAAGGCGGTGGAGGATCATGCCGGTGTCAGCGTAACCCTGGCCCTGGCCAATCTGGTGGAGGCGCGCGACGGCCTGAGCCAGGCCCGCGCCCTGGTGCTGCGTCAGCTGCGGCGCCACCCCTCCATGAAGGGGTTTTACCAGTTGGTGGGCTTCCAGCTGGCCAGCGCCGAGGAGGGGCCCGCCAAGGAGAGTCTGGAGCTGCTGCAGCAGCTGGTCGGCGAGCAGATCAAGATAAAATCGACCCACAAGTGCCGCCAGTGCGGCTTTGCCACCCATTCCCTGTTCTGGCAGTGTCCCTCCTGCCGGCAGTGGGGCTCCATCAAGCCTATCCGTGGTCTGGATGGTGAATAGCCCTTAGTGACCAAAAGTCCGTCCCCGCGCATCTCGAGCGGGGGCGGCAAGCCGAACCTGGTGCAAACCCAAGTGAGCAAGATGCCAGACTGCGACCGGCTCGCCGGCCGTGTCGAGTCTGGATGTGGCATAACAACCCATAGGAAGTGACATGCAAGACCCCAAAGTACTGGTCGCGCTGGATTATCAGCACGAAGCCGATGCCTTCGCCTTCATTGAACAGATCTCTCCGGCCGAGTGCCGCCTCAAGGTGGGCAAGGAGATGTTTACCCTGTTTGGCCCCCAGTTCGTGCGCCAGCTGGTGGCCAAGGGCTTCGAGGTGTTCCTGGATCTGAAGTTTCACGACATTCCCAATACGGTTGCCAAGGCCGTGGCGGCGAGTGCCGAGCTCGGGGTCTGGATGGTCAACGTCCATGCCAGCGGGGGAGAACGCATGATGCGCGCTGCCAGGGAGGCGCTGCTGCCCTATGGTGACAAGGCGCCTTGGCTTATCGGGGTGACAGTGCTGACCAGCATGGAGCAGTCCGATATGGCCCCCCTGGGTCTGGATGTGAGCCCGGCCGAGCAGGTGATCCGGCTGGCCACCCTCGCCAAGACGGCAGGGCTGGACGGTGTGGTCTGCTCCGCCGAGGAAGCCAGTGCGTTGAAAGCCTTGCTCGGCACCGACTTCAAGCTGGTGACCCCGGGCATTCGCCCGAGCGGATCGGCGGCCGGGGATCAACGCCGGGTCATGACGCCGCTGGCGGCGGTGGAGGCGGGGGCCGACTACCTGGTGATAGGGCGACCCATTACCCAGGCGGCGGATCCGGCCGCCGTGCTGGGGGCTATCAACGCCGAGCTCTGCCGATAAGGGATCGACCCCTTGATGACCACAGGCCGGATTGCAGATCCGGCCTGTTGCGTTTTGATGGGTCGTTAAGCGCTGCTGCGAATGAGTGGCAGCCCTTATCCGAGAGGGATCAGGACTTGACGGTCTGCACACCCAGGCCGATGGGGAAGAGGCCGAGCAGCAGGCCGGCGGCCGAGCCGATGAGGTGCGACTCTATGTGCACCCTGGCGCCAATGAGGGCAGAGACAGGGCTCTCTCCCGCACTGTAAAAATCCAGCCCGAGCTTGATGACGATGCCAAGCAGCATGAGCCAGCCCGAATGGCGACGATAGCGGATATCCTGCATGGCTCCCCACACGAACAGGCCGTGCAGCAAGCCGGAGAGCCCCATGTACCATTGGGTCTGCGGGCACCACCACCAGATCCCGAGTCCGACGGCCGTCCCCAGCAGCAGAAGCAGCACGGGCAGGCGCCAGCCCGTCAGGTATTCGCGAAACAGGCTGTAGAGCACCGCAAGCCCGCTGAGGTTGAGCAGCAGGTGCCATCCGTTGGTGTGGGCCAGATTGCCTGTTATGATGCGCCACCCTTCGCCCTGGGCGATCAGGTCGCGATCGAAGGAGAGCAGGTGGTTAGGTACGGTGAAGAAGAGCAAGGCAGTGACGAGCGAAAGCGTGATGACCCAGAGCAGACCCGATTTTTCTGACAACATGAAACAACCCAACGACAGAGAGAGCCGATACTGTACACGCTGTACCCGAGCCCTCAAAGCCTGCCTGTGTGAATATATCCAGCAGGTGACTCACTTCGCACCGCTCCATATCCTGCAGCATCCCGGCGAGGTCGCTCACCCCAAGGGCACGGCCGCCCTGCTGGCCGCCTCCCTCAGCCATGCCTACATTCACGTGGGGGAGAGCTTCGCCGATGCCGACTGGCTCAATGCCCTGCTCGCCGACCCCAAGGTGCAGTGCTATCTGCTGTGGCCTGACGAAGAGGCCCTGACCCTGGCACAGGTGCGCGAGGGCCGTGAGCACGCCAAAGAGGTGCACTTTATCCTGCTCGATGGCACCTGGCGCAAGGCCTATCGCATGTTGCATAGCAACCCGGCCCTGCAGGGATTGCCGAGGATCACGCTCGGCACCATGGCGGGGCAATATTCCATTCGCAAGAAGCCGTTTCCCGAGGCGCTGTCGACCCTGGAGGCGGGCTACCATCTGTTATCCCAGTGGGAAGGGGATCCCGAGCGCTTCGCCCCGCTGATGAACCTCTTTACCCAGTTGAACCGGCAGTGGCATGACTTTGCCCAAGGTCGCCGCGCTTGAATCTGAATTGCAAACAGGAGTGATGAACGTGAAAAAAGCCGTCGTGGTATTCAGTGGTGGTCAGGACAGTACCACCTGCCTGGTGCAGGCCCTGGCCCTCTATGATGAAGTGCACGCCATCACCTTCGACTATGGCCAGCGTCATCGGGAAGAGATCGAGACTGCTCGCCGTCTGGCAGGGCAGCTCGGGATTGCCGCCCACAAGGTGATGGATGTGACCATGCTGGGTGAGCTGGCCGTCTCGGCCCTGACCCGGGATGACATCCCGGTCAGCGGTGAGCTGCAGGACAACGGCCTGCCCAACACCTTCGTGCCGGGTCGCAACATACTGTTTCTGACCCTGGCGGCCATCTATGCCTATCAGGTCGGTGCCGACACCCTGATCACCGGGGTGTGCGAGACCGACTTCTCCGGTTATCCCGATTGCCGCGACGACTTCGTCAAGGCCCTCAATCAGGCTGTGTCGCTGGGGCTGGATCGCGCCATTCGCTTCGAGACCCCCTTGATGTGGCTCGACAAGGCGGAAACCTGGGCGCTGGCGGATCACTATGGCCACCTCGAGACGGTGCGCCAGCAGACCCTCACCTGCTACAACGGTATCCAGGGGGATGGCTGCGGCACTTGCCCCGCCTGCGAGCTGCGCAGCCGCGGCCTGCAGCGCTATCTGGGCGACAAGGTGGGCATCATGGCCAGCTTGCGCGAGAAAACCGGATTGTGATCCTGCCTCTTTCCCGGGTTTGGGGTATAATCCGCGCCTTTTGCAGCAAGCCGTGACCGAGATGCACTACCCAATCAACGAGATCTTCCAGACCATCCAGGGGGAGGGCGTCTTCACCGGCGTGCCCGCCATCTTCGTTCGCCTGCAAGGCTGCCCGGTGGGCTGCCCCTGGTGCGATACCCGCCATACCTGGGTGGTGGATCCTGCCCGTGAGGTGGGCAGCCGCGAGGTGCTCGACCGATCCAACGAGTCCGATGGCTGGAGCAAGATGAGCACGGAGGAGATCCTGGGGAGCTTCGAGACCCTGGGTTACCGGGCGCGCCATGTGGTGTTGACCGGTGGCGAGCCCTGTCTCTACGATCTGCACGAACTCTCGTCGGCCCTGCTGGCGGCGGGATATCAGGTGCAGATCGAAACCAGTGGTACCAGCGAGATCCTGACCCACGCGCAGACCTGGGTCACAGTCTCCCCCAAGATTGGCATGAAGGGGGGCCTGCCTGTGCTGGTGTCGGCTTTGGAGCGGGCCAACGAGATCAAGCATCCGGTGGCCACCGAGCGCCATATCGAGGAGCTCGATGCCCTGCTGGCGACAGCCAGCCTGCGTCCCGACGTGGTGATAGCATTGCAGCCCATCAGCCAGAAGCCCAGGGCCACCGAACTGGCCATGGCGACCTGCATCGCCCGTAATTGGCGGCTCTCCATCCAGACCCATAAATATCTGAATATCGATTGATATGGACAGACTCTCCGATGAGCGGGTATTGCTCACCCTGGCGGGCAAGATGCCCTACGGTAAATATCAGGGGCGACGCATCATAGATATTCCAGAGCCCTATCTAGTATGGATGGCGCGCAGCGGTTTTCCGGCTGGCGCATTGGGCCAAACCCTGGCACTGGCGTACGAGATAAAACTCAATGGACTCGAATCCATGATTATTCCCATTATTAACAGGATGTCAGAATGAGAATATATACCCGGCAAGGGGACAAGGGCCTCACGCGGCTGGCTGATGGCTCCTCCCTTGCAAAAGATGACAGGCGGGTCGAGACCTATGGCGCCATTGACGAGCTCAATTCCCAGATAGGTCTGCTGATGGCCGAAATACCCGAGAATGAGCTGGCATTATTGGCTGAACTCATATTGCTGCAGCAAGAGCTGTTTGATTTGGGCGGGGAGCTGGCGTTTTCCAGCGAGGCGCAAAATGCTTCCCTGTGGCAGGTCAATGAGGCCTGGACGGCGCGGTTGGAGCAACAGATTGACGCCTACAGCGCCCAGTTGCCGGTATTGCGCAATTTCATTCTGCCGAGCGGATCACGGGCGGCGGCGCAGGCCCATGTGGTGCGCACCCTGACCCGTCGCTGCGAGCGGCTGCTGCTTGGCCTGAGCCGGGAAGAGCAGGTGAACCCGGCTATCCTGCCCTATCTGAATCGGCTAAGTGACTGGTTTTTCACGGTGGCCAGATACTTGCTGGTCTCTGCCGGCACCCCGGAAGTGCTCTGGGTCAAGGCGGCAGACAGGCGCTGAAACGCCCGGCACTGACACAATAAAAAACCTCGCATGGCGAGGTTTTTTATTGGGCGGGACTGTGCTTCAGATCAGATGGCAAAGTCTTCCACGGATTTGCCTTCGGCCACTGCCTTGGCAATGGTGGAGGGCATGCGGCCCTGGCCGGTCCAGGTTTTTTCCACGCCATTGTCCAGATAACGATATTTGGCGGGGCGGGGAGCGCGTTTGCCTTTGCTGGCCTTGGTGCTTTCGGTGGCAACTGTGCCCACCAATTCAGCAGGATCTATCCCCGCGGCTTTCAACATTTCGGCGTATTCGGCAATTTTCTTCTGATGTTCTTCACGGGCCTGGCGTTCGGCAGATTCATCCTGCTGGCGCTCGGCGACCACCTCGGACAATTTCTGCAGTCCCTCTTCCAGTTGCTCCAGGGACAAATCGCGGCAGGCTGCGCGCAGACTACGGATATTCAGCAGAATTTTCAAAAATTCGTTCATATTGGCTACCACGCGAGCAGAAATATTAATGGGAAGGGCTGGTTTTTCGATAATTTATAGGGGGATTTGGCATCAAGTCAAGTCTGCCAAAATAATTAATTAGGTAGATAAATAAAGTCTGGCAATTATTCACGACGGCCGGTTTATTCTCTTTGCGGCGAGTTCATTTCCGAATGAGTGCTGAGTAGATGAAAATATCGACCATATCGTATTTTATGAACCATTTGACTACCATTTTTCCACTTTTCGCCACACAAGCCTTGAAATTTAATCAAAAAACTTGCTATCACCCGGTGGCTCGATAAAATGTGCCGCGAATACCTTTAAGTAGAGGCGCGCTGCCTATGAGTAACCGAGCGGAGGGTGATGCCTGCGATGCTCGATGAAAGGAGTCGGCGCCGAAGTGACCAGGCCATCATACCGGGTTGCTGGTTCTGCATCGAACAGGTGCAGGACTGCCATAGTCATCCACTATGGAGCGCTACCTGAAGGGGCTGAGGAGTATGCCCGCCCTGGGTTTTGTTTCTTTGATCCTCTCGGTAGATCTCCACCTGTTGTCTTTAGGTGCAAAGAGATCATGGACATCGTTCATTACGCCGACTCCGGTTGGTCCGTCGTTCCCCCCTTGTTGGCCGTCGCCCTTGCGATCATCACCCGCCGCGTCCTGGTGTCGCTGGGGGTGGGTATTGTGGCCGGCAGTCTGCTGCTCAACCAGTTCTCCCCCCTCGATTCCCTGCATTACATGCTGAACACTGTGCTCAAGATCTTCTGGGTCGACGGTGCGATCAACCGGGACAACGTCAACATGATCCTGTTCATGTTGCTGCTGGGGGGCCTCATCAGCCTGATGAGCGTCTCCGGGGCGACCCGGGCCTTCGCCGAGTGGGCGGCGCGCCGCGCCAAGACCCGCAAGGGGGCCAAGGCCCTCACCGGCATGATGGTCTTCGCCTTCTTCATCGATGACTTCTTCCACAGCCTGTCGGTGGGGGCCATCTGCCGTCCGGTCACCGATCGCTTCCAGATCTCCCGTGCCAAGCTGGCCTATCTGCTGGACTCCACCGCGGCGCCGGTCTGCGTGCTGATGCCCATCTCCTC
This sequence comes from Aeromonas sp. DSM 116730, assembly GCF_046581335.1. Taxonomy (NCBI): domain Bacteria; kingdom Pseudomonadati; phylum Pseudomonadota; class Gammaproteobacteria; order Aeromonadales; family Aeromonadaceae; genus Aeromonas; species Aeromonas sp. DSM 116730. The sequence continues at coordinate 1,997,095 of NZ_CP144265.1, forward strand.
CTGGGGCGCTTACATCATCGCTCTGGTGGGCGGCATAATGGCGGCCCATGGCCTGACCGATCAGAGCCCCATCTCCGCCTTCGTCGAGATGATCCCGATGAACCTCTATGCGGTCTTCACCCTGATCATGGTGCTGGTGGTGATTGCCTTCCAGCTCGACATCGGCTCCATGCGTCAACACGAGCAGTGGGCGCTGGAAGGCAAGCTGTGGGATGAGTCCAAGGGCCGTCCCATCGGCCTGGACATGGAGTCTCCGGAGGAGAGCAATGGCGGCATGATCGACATGGTGCTGCCGATCCTGACCCTGACCCTGGCGACCGTCTACTTCATGATAGATTCCGGCGCCGCCGTGCTGGCCGGCAAAGGCCTGTCGTTCAGCGTGCTCGGCTCGTTCGAGAACACCAACGTCGGCTCCTCCCTGGTCTATGGCGCCCTGTGCAGCCTGGTGGTCTCCATCGGTCTGGCCATGCGCCTCAAGCTGGGTGCCAAGAACTGGATGAAGGCGGCCCCCCAGGGGATCATGGCCATGCTGCCCGCCATCAACATACTGCTGTTCGCCTGGACCATAGGCGCCGTGGTGCGCGACGTGGAGACCGGCAAGTACCTGGCCTCCATGGCCAACGGCAACCTGCCGATCGAAGTGTTGCCGGCTGTGGTCTTCATCCTCTCCTGCGCCATGGCCTTTGCCACGGGGACCAGCTGGGGCACCTTCGGCATCATGCTGCCGCTGGCCGGTGACATGGCGGCCGCCAGCGACATCAGCCTGATGCTGCCGATGCTGGCCGCCGTGCTGGCGGGCTCTGTGTTCGGTGATCACAGCTCGCCCATCTCCAGCACCAGCATACTGTCGGCCACAGGCGCCGGCTGCCATCACATCGATCACGTGATGACCCAGCTGCCCTATGCGCTCGCCATCGCCTTCGGTGCCGCCCTCGGTTACCTAGTGATGGGGATGATGCACTCTGTGCTGGCGGGTTTCACCGTCAGCGGGCTCTGGTTCATCATCTTCTCCGGTTACCATTTGCGTAAAGCGCGGCTCCAGCGAGACCTGGCGGTCGCATAAATAAAACAAGGGGCCCACGGGCCCCTTGGTTTTGGCAGGGGCTTTGGTTAGCATGCGCCCCATAAATTCAGTTTCGGAACAGTACCATGGCTTCACTGCACTACAAATTTGCCACCATGAACTCGGGCAAGTCGACCCAGCTCATCCAGGCGCATTTCAACTATCTGGAGCGCGGTATGAATCCGCTGGCCATGACGCCGGTCATCGACGACCGCTTCGGGGTCGGGGTGATCCGCGCCAGAGTGGGTCTGGAGCTGAAAGTGGAAGTGTTCAGTGACAGCTGCGATCTGTTCGAGATGGTCAAGGCGCGCCACGGCGAGAAGAAGATCGATGTGTTCATCGTCGACGAGGCGCAGTTCCTGACCCGCGAGCAGGTGTATCAGCTGGCCCGTATCGTCGATGAGCTCAAGATCCCGGTCATGGCCTACGGCCTCAAGACAGATTTTCGCGGCGAGCTGTTCCCCGGCTCCTACCACCTGCTCTGTCTGGCCGACAAGTTCGAGGAGCTCAAGAGCATCTGCTGGTGTGGCAACAAGGCACACATGAACTCCCGGGTGAACGAAGCCGGGTTGGTAATGCGTGACGGCGAGCAGGTGGAGATAGGGGGCAACGACCGCTATGTGTCGCTCTGCCGCAAGCACTATCTGGAAGGGCGGGCTTACAAGTAAGCCACAGCATGAAGAAGGGCGCCTCACGGGCGCCCTTTTTTGTCGACGAAGGGCTCAGTCTATCTCTATGTCCACCGGCGCTATGATGGGGTCGGCCACCGGCAGGCGGTGGAACAGCTGGCGAAAATGCTGCTGTACCCGGCCGATGTCGATGAGCGACATGCCGGAAGCGAAGCCGAACCAGACATAGAGACCGGTTAGATCGCGAAACATGGGGGGCAGGTAGCGGGGCGCATCGATGAGCCCCTCCAGATAGTGCTGATAGAGCACAGGGATGTCGTCCAGGGTCACCTTGCCGACGAACAGCATGGGCAGGATCTCCGGCACCCCTTCCAGCACGGCGCTGCGGATGAAGTTGACCGTCTCCACATAGCCTCTCACGTAGGAGAGATCCTTGGTGAAGCAGGCGCCTCCCTCGACCATGCCGCCCCTAAACACCCGCTGGGTGATCTTGTAGGCATCGTGCTCGCTGGCCCCCTTCTCGACGAAGTGGCGGAACACCTCGATGAAGTCGGCGCCGCGCTCCGCCATGTCGATGGCCATCACCCGATCCGAGATGCGCTTGGCCCTGTCCGGAAAGGAGCTGAAGGTGAGGGTCTCAATGAGCACAGCCAGCCCCTCCTGGCAGGCGGTGATGCGCGGCGAGCCGGCACCCAGCCAGGTGGCATAGGATTGCTGGCGGCCGTTGAGGGTGGTGCCGACGTGCACCCAGCCCTCGTGCACCTCCAATACCTGCAAGTCCAGCTCGGAGAAGCGGGCGTGGGAGCTCAGCTTGATGTAATCCCCCCCGGCGGCGGCATCGGAGACGATGCCATCGCTCAGCTTGACTTGCACCGTGCCGTCGCTGAAATAGTTCGACAGCTTGCCCTGCAGTTTGGCCACCGCCGCTTCCCCCTCGAACTCCTTGGGGTAGGGGCGCACCAGATGGCGGGCGCCAGGCAGGGAGAAGATGTCGCACAGCCGGGCCCCCAGCTCTTTCAGAGTCTTGCGATCCCCGCGCAGGTGATCGCTCGCCGAGCCGTACAGCAACTGGCTGTAGCGCTGAAAGTCCGGCTGCCCGCGCTGGCGCAGCATCTCGATCACCACCATGTACTGATCCACCGTCTCTTGCAGGATCCGGCCCAGATCATCCTGCGGCCCCAGCTTTCTGCGGATCCTGTCCCTCAGCTCCTTGAGCTCCAGGTATTTGTTGCGGGGATCGAAATCGAGGGGGAGGGCCTGATAGAAGTCGGCATCGATGGCGGGCAGCGCTCGTCCGCCCTTGGCGAGAAACTCGGTCTGCAGGTGGCGGGGCCATTTGATGGCATCCAGGATGCGAATGGGTTTTTGCAGGGCGAGCAGTTCATCCGAGAGGGATTTCAGGTGCAGGCGATACTTTTCTTGGATGGTCATCGGGCCTTCTGTGGAGGCGAGTGCGGTACGAGAATGGCTGAGTATATGCATAGCGCTTGCCAAAAAGAAGCGAGACCAGGAGTGATCCCGCCTGTGCGCTTTTGGTTGTCGGAAAATTGGTTTAGACTGCGCCCCTTGATCCTTATTGTGTTCGTGAAAATGATGAATATCCCCAGCTCTGAAATGATAATGCGTTGGCTGCAGCAGGCCCGGATCGAGCACTATGTGTGCGATCAGTGCCACGGCATCCACATGGTCTCCCTGCAGTCCGTCGAGGGCATCCAGGAGAGCCGAATCTTCGTGGAAGAGGAAGGGTTGCTGTTTTCATCCGAGCTGGAGGTACGCCCCTCATCCCTGCTGCCCCTGGTGGCCGAGCTGGGTCGTCTCAACATGCAATACCCGTCCCTCAAGGTGTTCCTCGACATCATAGATGACAACCTGCCGCGCCTCGTCGTGGGCCATACCGTCTTCACCAAGGCGGGTCTCTCCGTCGAGCAGTTCCTGCTGTTCGTCGAAAGCACCACGGCGGCGACCCATGAAGTGGTTTCCGAATGTGAACGCCTCGGCTTCCTCAATCTGCCGGAGATCCAGGTCGCACCGGAATCTGTGCACTGAGTTGCGCGTTTAATGTGCGAACGGTTCGCGGCAGCCAAAAAGCCGTTGACGCCGGCGGGGCTTTCCCCTAAATTACGCCCCGTTCCGGCGCAACCGCTCCGCGAATGTCGTGTTGGCTGAACACGTTAAACCACAGACAAAAATTTGGTGATGTGCCCAAGTGGCTGCCAGCCGATGAAATCGGCAAGAAAGCACGCAGCGCGTGCTCCGCAAGCCACAGGCAGATGACTGAAACAAATTGGTGAGGTGTCCGAGTGGCTGAAGGAGCACGCCTGGAAAGTGTGTATACGGCAACGTATCGAGGGTTCGAATCCCTCCCTCACCGCCAAATAAAGTAAAAGGGCCTGTCGCAAGACAGGCCCTTTTACTTTATCCGGTGATGGGCGGCTCGGTTCGAACCCTGGTTCGACAAGGGGGCATGATGGTCCGGTTAAATCCAGACCCGCCGGCAACATAAAAACCCGACCTTATGGTCGGGTTTTTGTCTTGTGGTGCCTGGTCATCTCTCACGCATTTCCCTTGAAGCAGGCCTGGCGGCATGCAGGGAGTGAGCGTCAGGCGAGATCGAAGCGATCCAGGTTCATCACCTTGGTCCAGGCCGCCACGAAGTCCTTCACGAACTTCTCTTTCCCGTCCGCACTGGCATACACCTCGGCCAGCGCCCGCAACTGGGAGTTAGAGCCGAACAGCAGATCGACGCGGGTGCCGGTCCACTTGACCTTGCCCGTCTTGCGATCACTCCCCTCGTAGATGCCCTTGGCTCCTGCCGCCGGTTTCCACTCAGTGCCCATGTCGAGCAGGTTGATGAAGAAGTCGTTGGAGAGGGTCCCAGGCGTTGCGGTAAACACCCCGTGGCAGTTGCCGGTGTTGGTGCCGAGCACGCGCATGCCACCGATCAGCACCGTCATCTCGGGGGCGCTGAGAGTCAGCAACTGGGCCTTGTCCACCAGCATGGCTTCCGAGAGCTCTGCGTAGTCACCGCCCAGATAGTTGCGAAAACCGTCGGCGAGGGGTTCGAGCACGGCAAAGGAGTCGACATCCGTCTGCGCCTGGGAGGCATCCATGCGACCCGGCGTGAAGGGCACAGTCACTGTGACCCCCGCCAGTTTGGCCGCCTGCTCGACGCCGACGCCGCCGGCCAGCACGATCAGATCGGCCAGGGATACCTGCTTGCCGCCAGTGGCCGAGGCGTTGAACCCCTGCTGGATGCCTTCTAGGGTCTTGAGCACCTTGGCCAGCTGTGCCGGTTGGTTTGCTGCCCACTCTTTTTGCGGTGCGAGCCGGATGCGCGCCCCGTTGGCGCCGCCCCGCTTGTCAGAGCCGCGGAAGGTGGCGGCAGAGGCCCAGGCGGTCGATGCCAGCTCGGCGACGGTCAGGGAGGCCGCGAGGATCTTCTCCTTGAGGGCGGCCAGGTCCTTGTCATCGACCAGGGGGTGATTGACGGCGGGGATGGGGTCTTGCCAGATCAGCTCCTCGCTGGGCACTTCCGGCCCCAGGTAGCGTGCGATGGGGCCCATGTCCCTGTGGGTCAGCTTGTACCAGGCGCGGGCAAAGGCATCGGCGAAGGCCTGGGGATCCTCGTAGAAGTGGCGGGAGATCTTGCCGAATTCTGGGTCAAAGCGCAGGGTCAGGTCGGTGGTCAGCATGGTCGGCTTGTGGAACTTGCCCGGGATATGCGCATCGGGGATGATCTCCGGTGCATCCTTGGCCACCCACTGTTTGGCGCCTGCCGGTGACTTGGTCAGCTCCCACTCGTACTTGAACAGGTTCTCGAAGAAGTTGTTGCTCCAAAGGGCCGGGGTCTTGGTCCAGGTCACCTCGAGACCGCTGGAGACGGTATCCTTGCCGTGGCCGCTGCCGTAGTCGCTCATCCAGCCCAGGCCCTGGGCTTCCAGGGGCGCGGCCTCCGGCTCGGGCCCCTTGTGGGACTCGGGGGCGGCGCCGTGGGCCTTGCCGAAGGTGTGGCCACCGGCAATGAGGGCGACCGTCTCTTCGTCATTCATGGCCATGCGGCCGAAGGTGGAGCGGATGTCTTTGGCCGCCTCCATGTAGTCGCCGCTGGCATTGGGGCCTTCGGGGTTGACGTAGATCAGCCCCATATGGGTTGCGCCAAAGGGCGCCGCGAGCTCGCGATCGCCCTTGACCCGATCGGGGTCGACCCCGAGCCAGGCGATTTCATCACCCCAGTTGACGTCCTGATCCGGCTCCCACACATCCGGGCGGCCGCCACCAAATCCGAAGGTTCTAAAGCCCATGGACTCCAGCGCGACGTTGCCGGCGAGGATCAGCAGATCGGCCCAGGAGATCTTGTTGCCGTACTTCTGCTTGATGGGCCAGAGCAGGCGGCGGGACTTGTCGATGTTGACGTTGTCGGGCCAGCTGTTGAGGGGGGCGAAGCGTTGCTGGCCACGACCGCCACCGCCACGGCCATCCGTGATGCGATAGGTGCCTGCGGCGTGCCAGGTCATGCGGATGAACTGGGGACCGTAGTGACCGAAGTCCGCCGGCCACCACTCCTGGGAGTCTGTCATCAGCTTGACCAGATCTTTCTTGAGTGCCTTGTAGTCGAGGCTGTTGAATGCCTCGGCATAGTTGAAATCTTTGTCCATGGGATCGGAGCTGGGGGAATGCTGGTGCAGCAGATCCAGCCGCAACTGATTCGGCCACCAATCACGATTGGTTCTGCCGACGCCGGCGGTGTGGTTGAAGGGGCATTTGCTTTCTTCACTCATCTCAGTCTCTCCTTGGAGGGCATGTACATTGCTGACAACTTAGTATGGGAAGATTTCCACTGCGCTGTGTGGGGTCATGGCAGGGGAGCTGTCTGCTGTTGTTCGGGTCCTTATCAATAACTCCTTTATTTTCAATTTATTGCGTTATTGTGCAGTGAACGGATTACGAAAAGATGAATCACGACCATCTAGTTTAACAATCTATTTACGTTCTGCCCGTCTTCCCCTGGTGTCAGGCGCGGCGGCCACGCGTGATAGTGCTGCCTGGGCGCAAGGGGTTGCTTGCCCTTGATGAGGGAAGCTGGCAAGGCATTTGTCTGGTTTTTATCCATATCACGGCCATCGGCATTTAAGCTTGCGCTGCATCATGGTGAGCAGGGATACAGCTGGGGGCCGTGATGGCTCCGATCATTTCTGTGATCCGGCCAGGCGATGTGGCAACGCGGCGAGCTGGCGTGACGCTGACCGATCAGCAAAGAGACAAGCGTGAGGGAGCAGGGGGAACAAAGAGAATAAAAGAGGAAGCAGAGCGCTCGGGGCCGGCGGTGAGTCTGGAACGCAGGCACAAAAAAACCGGCGCTGGGCCGGTTTTGATGAGGGCACCAGATGCCCGGTGCATGGCAAGTCAGGCTTGCCCCTGTCGGCTTGATCCAGCACGAACAGGCAATAATGGGGTGGCTGATGGGGCTCGAACCCACGACAACCGGAATCACAATCCGGGACTCTACCAACTGAGCTACAGCCACCACTGAAATCTGCCTTCAATGCTCCTCTTCGAGGGAAGAGTCACATTAATGGCGCGCCCTGCAGGATTCGAACCTGCGACCCACGGCTTAGAAGGCCGTTGCTCTATCCGACTGAGCTAAGGGCGCTCTGTATCGAGCCGTCAAAAGACGTCTCGATGAACCTGGTCGGTGATAAAGGATTCGAACCTTTGACCCTCTGGTCCCAAACCAGATGCGCTACCGGGCTGCGCTAATCACCGAAATCTTATCGTCCAGCATACCGGGGGCGGTATGACTGGGCAACGGGCGGGCATCATACCCAAGCGTCAAAGTCAGCGTCAATGACTTTTTCCGCCAGTAAATTCAAATGCCTACTTATTGCCCGCCAGGCGAGAGCCGCTAACACCCGCGCCAAAAAAATGCGACAATGCGCGGCAGTTGAACACATGGTGAGTGAAGAACGATGTCTGCCAAAATCATTGATGGAAAACAGGTTGCGCAAACGATTCGCAATCAGGTCGCCGAACAAGTCCAACAGCGGTTGGCACTGGGCAAGCGGGCACCGGGTCTGGCGGTGATCCTGGTAGGGCTGGATCCGGCGTCCCAGGTCTATGTGGGCAGCAAGCGTCGTGCCTGTGAAGAGGTGGGGTTTGTCTCCCGCTCCTATGATCTCAGCGCCAATGCGACCCAGGAAGAGTTGCTGGCCCTGATCGACCGGCTCAATGAGGATGCGGAGGTGGACGGCATTCTGGTGCAACTGCCCCTGCCGGCTCATTGCGACACTACCCAGGTGCTGGAGCGCATTCGTCCCGACAAGGACGTGGATGGTTTCCACCCCTATAACGTGGGCCGTCTGGCCCAGCGCATCCCGGCGCTGCGTCCCTGCACCCCCAAGGGGATCATGACCCTGATCGAGGCGACCGGCGTCAAGACCCACGGTCTGCATGCTGTGGTGGTCGGTGCCTCCAACATAGTCGGGCGCCCGATGACGCTGGAGCTGCTGCTGGCGGGTTGCACCACCACGACCTGCCATCGTTTCACCCAGGATCTGGAGGCCCAGGTGCGCCGTGCCGATCTGCTGGTGGTGGCGGTGGGCAAGCCGAACTTCATCCCGGGGGAGTGGGTCAAGCCCGGCGCCCTGGTGATCGATGTGGGGATCAACCGCCTGGCCGACGGCTCCCTGGTGGGGGACGTGGAGTTTGAAACGGCGCGCAATCATGCCGCCTTCATCACCCCTGTGCCCGGTGGTGTGGGGCCCATGACGGTAGCCAGCCTGATGGAGAACACCCTGAGCGCCTGCCAGGATTATCACGACGCCTGAGCAGGGCCCCTTCCCGCACTAGGGAATGGATAAGAGAAAGGGAAGGCCTGGCCTTCCCTTTTTTATTGCTGGTCGAACGTGATGCTCTGCCGAGGCGACTGGGCAGAGGCGGCCTTGTCAGATCAGGGCCAGCGCCGCCGCCAGATCGGCGATGAGATCATCGGCGTCTTCCACTCCGATGCTGAAGCGGATGAGGTCGTCATTGACCCCGGCCGCGAGGCGGCTCGCCTCGTCCATGGCGGCGTGGGTGGTGCTGGCCGGATGGCAGGCCAGGCTCTCGAGATCCCCCAGGCTCACCGCCTGCACGAACAGCTGCAGGTTGTCGAGCAGGGTGGCGCAGCGCGCGAAGCCCCCTTCCAGCTCTATGCTCACCATGCCGCCAAAGCCGCTGGCGAAGGCGCCGAGGGCGTCGTGGCCCGGATGGCTGGCAAGCCCCGGGTAGATCACCTTCTTCACCGCCGGGTGGGCGGCGAGGAAGTCTGCCACCTTCTGGGCATTGTGCAGGTGGGCATCCATCCGCAGCGGCAGGGTCTTGACCCCGCGCTGCAGCAGGTAGGCCTCCTGTGGCCCAATGGGGGAGCCTATGTGCTTGAGGGCCACGGTGCGCACCGACTTCATCAGCGCGTGGGAGCCCGCCACCACACCGGCGATGATGTCGCCGTGGCCGCCCAGGTACTTGGTGCCGCTGTGCATCACCAGATCGATGCCCAGCTCCAGCGGGCGCAGCAGATAGGGGGTAAGGAAGGTGTTGTCACAGACGCTGATGGCGCCCACCTTGCGAGCCGCTTCCACCACCACCCGGGGATCCACCACCTTGAGGGTGGGGTTGGTCAGGGTCTCGAACAGGATCACCTTGGTGGCGGGGCTGATGTTGGCCAGCAGATCCTGATCGCTGTCGTAACTTGTGATAGTGATGCCGGCGCGGCTGAAGGTCTGCTTGAGAAACGCATCTGTACCGCCGTACAGCGGGCCGACATAGGCCACTTCATCTCCGCTGCTGGCCAGGGCATAGAGGATGGCGCTCACCGCCGCCATGCCGCTCGCCACCACCAGCGCCTCGTCGGCGCCCTCCAGGGCCGCCAGTTTCAGCTCCAGCTCGGCGGTGGTGGGGTTGCCGAAGCGGCTGTAGATAAAGCCCGGGGCCTGGCCTGCGAAGCGCTCCTTGCCCGCCTGGGCATTGACGTAGCTGAAGGTGCTGCTCTGGTAGAGCGGTGTGGTGAGGGCGCCGGTCTGGGGATCGATCCGTTGGCCGCTGTGCACGCTCATGGTCTTGAATTTCATCGTTTTGCTCCGTGGTCGCCAGGCTATGGCGTTGTTGTTCTGGTGTGAAAATCGGTGGACGGGGCCGCGCCGGCGCCCCTCTCCTGTGGTCGGGATGGCGGCTTGTCGCCACCCCCTTGATGGCGTCAGGCCGGTACCGGCTCCTGCGCTACCCTGTGTTGCTGAGCATAGTGGCGCGCCGCCACATCGGGATGGGAGCGCAGTCGGCCCTTGAGCACGTTTTCCCCCACCTGATAGAAGAGGGGGTTGGCGGGGTCGCTCTCTGGCCCTTGTGCCTGCGCCGCCAGCTCGGGGGAGAGGGTGAGCAGCGGCACTGTGGCATCGAGTCTCGCTGCCATAAAGAAGGCGCAGGAGAGACGCGAGACTCCGGGGGGCGGGCTCTGCACCCGGTGCAGGGTCGCCTTGAGGTAGCCGTTGGAGGCAAGCTCCAGCAGCTCGCCTATGTTGACCACCAGGGCGCCGGGCAGGGGCGGTGCTGAAATCCAGCCATGCGCCGTCTCCACCTCTAGCCCCGAGTGATCGTCCTGCATCACCAGGGTCAGGTAGCCGGGATCCTTGTGGGCGCCGACCCCCTGGCCGCTGCCTCCCGCTTCCCGTCCCGGGTAGTGAATGAGCTTCATGTGCTGATAGGGGGCGCCCTGGATGCTCTCGTCGAACACCCCGGCCGGTTGCTCCAGCACCTCGGCAAAGGCGGCGAGCAGGGTGAGGGTGATGTCGCTCAGCCGCTCCTGCCAGTCCAGCAGTTGCGTCTTCATCTCGGGCAGGGCGGTGGGCCACTGGTTGGGCCCTGTGAGCCGCTGCCAGGGTTTACCGGTCTGCGCCAGGGGGAGGGCCTGCTCCTCGTTCATGATGTCGAACTGCTCCCGCCTGTCCGGCCGCTCCCGGGTGAGCTCGGCCCCCACCAGGTTGTAGCCACGAAAGTGGGGGGAGTGCACCATCTGCACCGCCAGCTTCTCCTGCAGGGGCAGGGCGAAGAAGCGGGCCGCCAGCGCCAGTGTCTCCCGTTGCTCCGCTTCGCTCAGACCATGGCCTGTCAGATAGAAGAAGCCGATGTCGCGGGCCGCCCGGCCAAGCTTGGCCAGCATCTGGCGACGTTCCTCGGGGGTGCCATTGATCGCGGCATAGTCGATGATGGGCAGTGATGAATGTTCCATGTGCATCTCCTCACTTGCCGGATGTCGGGTGCAGTCCCGAGGCTCCGGTACAAAGACGGCGGTGTGGTTCGTGGCAGGCGTCGGGGTCCGTGGCTCACGATGGCACCATGTGGGTTGAGGGGGATGCTACTGTTCGGGGTTATAAGGTGGAAGCAACAAAATATTCTTAGTTATATACAAAAATCGAAATAGAATTCGAACGCTGTGGATCCGCCTGTCGATTGCACGGAGAAAATGCGCCCCTGCCGATCCCCTTGCCCATGAGCCCGCCTGGGGTCGGGGGCAGAGAAGGTGCAGTGCCCGTGGGAGGCGAATGAACAAAGGGGAGGCATCAGCCTCCCCTTTGTTGGTGGGGCGCAAGGAGCAAGGGCGAGTGCCCGCTCGGTGCGCCCCGGTCAGTGTCTTCAGTAACCCAGGGTGAAGCGCTGGCGCAGGTGCGCCGGTTGTTCCGCTTCGTTGAGCACAGCGTTCGCCAGATCCCCGACCGTGATCCCGGCAGGCTTGTCGCCGCTAAAGAGCACCTGATCGCCCCCGAGACGGTAGCCGCCGCGCTTCTCGCCGGGTTCGAGGAACACAGGCGGGGAGACGAAGCGCCAGTCGAGGGCGGCTTCGCGGCGCAGGACGGTGAGACCGTCGCGGGCCGCCAGCGCCCCTTGCTTCCACTCGGCCGGGAAGTCCGGGGTATCCACCAGCTGCACGCCGGGGGCTATCTCCAGGCTGCCGGCACCGCCGACCACCAGCAACCAGCTGTGGGCGGCTTTGGCTGCCTCGACAATGGCGCTGGCGCCCTTGAGGTACTGATCATGGATATCAGGGGCACTCCAGCCCGGGTTGTAGGCGCTGATCACCCTATCCTGCCCCTTGAGCACGTCGGCCAGCGCCTGCGGGTCCTGGGCATCGACCGCCACTGTGGTGATCTGCGGGTGGGGGGCGACTTTACTTGTGTCGCGCACTATGGCGGTGACGTGATGGCCACGGCTGACGGCCTCATTGAGGATGGCTGAACCGACAAAACCGCTGGCACCTATGAGGGCAATTTTCATGGAGACGTCTCCTTCACTGTGGGAATGAGGCTATCCTACGCCCCCGGATGTGATTTAATAATCACCTGTAAATTGCATTCACTTGTAAGCTGGATTTAATAATGGATCAGCTCAGACGTTACGCCATCTTCGCCGCCGTGGTGGAGGCGGGCACCATGACGGGGGCCGCCAAGGCCCTCGGCATGACCCCCTCCGCGGTCAGCCAGCATATAGGCCAGCTGGAGAGCCTGCTCGGCCTCACCCTGCTCCATCGCTCCACCCGCCGCCTTAGTCTGACCGAGGCGGGGGAGGTGGTATGGCAGGGGTGCCAGTCCCTGCAACAGACCCTCAACCAGACCGAGCTGCGCCTCTCGGAAGTGCGCGACAGCCTGCTCGGGGAGGTGCGGATCACCGCGCCCGTGGGCATGGCGGGCCAGCCGCTGGCGCTGGCCTTGTCACCCCTGTTGCAGGCCCATCCGGGCCTCTGCATCCAGATCATCGCCGACGACGAGAAGCGGGATCTCATTGCCGAGCGCATCGACGTGGCGCTGCGGGTCGGCTCCCTGCCGGACTCCACCCTGGTGGCCCGCAAGCTGGGCCAGACCCGGATGCTGCTCTGCGCCGCCCCCGCCTACCTGGCGCGCAAGGGGACGCCGCGCACCCCCGCCGATCTGGCGACTCACGACTGGCTCAGTGGCGACATGCTGGGGAGTGGCTTGCTGCTCCTTGACGAGCGAGGGGGCGAGCACAGGGTGAGGTTCAAGCCCAGGGTGCTCTGCAACAACGTCCTACCCCTGCGCCAGTTTGCCCTGGCGGGGCAGGGGATCTCCCTGCAACCCGAGGGAGAGGTTGGCGAGGATCTCGCCCAGGGCCGCCTGCTGGAACTGCTGCCAGGCTTTCGGGTGCCGCCCATGGAGATCCACGCCATCACCCCCCAGCGAGAGATCCCGGAGAAGGTGCGGCGGGTGATCACCGCCCTGCGCAGCCATTTCGCCGAGCCAGGGGGGACGGCGCGCCCGCTGTAGCACCGACCAAAAGCAGAGGGCAGCCCGTTGGCTGCCCTCTGTTTATCGCAATGACCCCGGCGCTACTTCATATAGAGACCGCCGTTGATGGCCAGGGTCTCCCCCGTGATATAGGCCCCCGCTTCGCTGGCGAGGAAGGCCACGGCGGCGGCTATCTCCTCGGGTTTGGCGAGGCGGCGCATGGGAATGTCGGCCTTGATGCTGTCGAGGATGTCGGTGCGGATCGCCGCCACCATGGGGGTGGCGGTGTAGCCGGGGGCGATGGCGTTGACCGTGACCCCGAAGCGGGCCCCTTCCGCCGCCAGCGCCTTGGTAAAGCCCAGCATGCCCGCCTTGGCCGCCGAGTAGTTGACCTGACCGAACTGTCCCTTCTGGCCGTTGACCGAGGAGATGTTGATGATGCGGGCATCGCGCTGCTCGCACATGGCGTCGAACAGCGGCTGGGTCACGTTGTAGAGGCTGCACAGGTTGGTGTGGATCACCTCGAACCACTGATCCGGCGCCATCCGCTTGAAGGCGCCATCCCGGGTGATGCCGGCGTTGTTGACCAGCACGTCCACCCGGCCCTCCTCCTGCAACAGGCGGCCCAGGGTCTCGCGGCACATGGCGGTGTCGGCCACGTCCAGCGCCAGCAGCCGCACCTGATCCTGGTGATAGCCCTGCTCTGCGTACCAGTCGTGGGCCGCCGCACTGTTGACGCTGGAGTGGGTGGCGATGATGCGATACCCCTGGGCCAGCAAGGCGGTGGTGATGGCGGATCCGATGCCGCCCCGGGCTCCGGTGATCAAGGCAATCTTCTTCATCTTGGCTCTCCCTGCATATCACGAGTTGAACTGTGCCCCTGGGGGCAATTGACAACATTGTTTGCAAACAATGTGGCAGGGAAAGGCGTCATTTTTGTGACAGGGGGGCGCCTGGGGGAGGGGGCTCGCGAGGGGAAGCCGTGCCGGCAGCGGCCAGACGCCGGGGTTGCCGGGGCCGCACAAGGCTTGCCCCCGGCACGGCGGCCATGTTTAATGTGGCCACTTGGGCGAATGCGCCCCTTCGCCGGCACAGAGCCTGACCACAGCATGACAAGCTCCCCCGCTTTCCCAGACCCGGCGCCACGGACGCGCCCCCATTTCACCCGCATCGAGCGAGTGCTCGACTACATTCACGCCCACTTGGATCAGCCCCTGTCGCTGGAGCAGCTGGCCGAGCAGAGCTGCTGGTCGCGCTGGCAGTTGCAGCGGGTCTTCTTGCATGAGACCGGCCAGACGGTGGCCCACTATGTGCGCGAGTTGAAGCTGAGCCTGGCGGCGGAGGCGCTGCTCTCGAGCCGTCAGCGGGTACTGGATCTGGCGCTGAACCACGGTTTTGGCTCGGAAGTCAGCTTCAGCCGGGCCTTCAAGCAGCACTTTGGCTGCTCCCCCCTGGCCTATCGCAAGCGGGGCCTGCGGCTGGGGCTGCGTACCCCCCTGGTTCGGGTCCCCATGCCCCTGGCCAGTCCCCCCAGACTGGTGCAGGTGCGGGTGGAGAGCCGGCCTGGGTTCACCCTGCACGGCGTCAGGGGGGAGATCCGGGGCCTGTTTGCCAGCGAGCCCGATTTTCAGCAGACGGTGCCCGCCATCTGGGGCGCCTGGCGCGAGGCGGGGGGGCGCCTGTCCTCCAGCGAGTTGCTCGGGGTGGTGGACGTGTCGGGGGCGGGGGAGCGGCTGCCTTACTGGGCCGGGGTGGCGGCAGAGGAGGGGAGCGAGCCCGGCCCCGGGCTGGCGCGCCTCAGGGTGCCGGCACAGGAGTACGCCGTACTCAGCCACCTGGGCCCCATCGATACGCTTGGGCAGTGCCTCAACTGGTTCATCCTGCACTGGCTGCCCTCTTCCAGCTATCGCGGGTTGGATGGCTTCGAGCTGGAGCGCTATGCCCCGGGCTTTGACGGCCAGCAGCCCGATGCCTCCATGGAGTACTGGCTGCCCATAGCGCCCCGCTAGGCTCGGCAACGAGACGCCTACATGATCTCAGGCGGCCAGCCCCGTCAGTCCGCAGGGTGAACCCGGTTCTTGCCCGCCTCCTTGGCCTGATAGAGTGCCCGATCGACCCTTGCTATCAGCTGTGCGGCCGATTCATGGCGCCACAGCCCCAGCCCCGCCGAGAAGGTCACCACCAGTCCGGCCTCTCGCCATTGACGCTGCAGGACCCGAAGGCGCCAGCGCTCCAGCAGGGCCAGTGCCTGGGCCTCGTCTTCCCCCGGGATCAGGATGGCCAGCTCCTCCCCGCCGTACCGGTAGAGCCTGGCCAGGCCGTCGGCCACCGTCCCCCCTTCCTGCGCCACGGCCTGGAGGACGCTGTCGCCCACCAGGTGCCCCAGCTGGTCGTTGATGGACTTGAAGTTGTCCAGATCTATCATGCCGAGGGAGAAGGGGCGGCCGTCAGCCAGATGGCTGGCCAGATCCTGATCGAAGCTGCGGCGATTGAAGAGGCCGGTCAGGGCATCCGTGTTGGAGGCGGCGACGGCTTCCTGCATCTGATGATGGGCGCTTTGGATCTCCTGGCGCAGCAGCTCTCCGGGCTTGCTCATGTCGATGCGGCCGACGCGCATCAGGGCGATGATCTCGACGATCATCTTGTTGATGGCATGGCGCAGTGAGCCCCAGCAGAGCAGGCAGATCAGCAGGCAGCCCGCCACGGCGATCTGCAACTGATAGGATTCGCTGTGGCTGGCCTCCTTGAACTCGGCGTCGCTGACGGTGTAGATGGCGAACCAGTCCGGGTTGGAGAAGGCGTAGTAGTAGACATGGGTCTGGTGCTCGGCGTCATAGAGATGGTCGGCCCCGTTGGTCATCTGTGCGATGAGCCGTGGCGCCAGCTGGCGGTGAAACAGGTTGCCCACATTGGCGTGCAGCAGGGTGTCGCCGGTACGGGCGATGAGATAGAACTCCCCCTTGAGGGGGCTCTTGAGCAGGCGCAGGGGATGGCTCATCTGCTCGAGATCGAGCTCCATGGCCAGGGTGCCGAGGGGAAAGCCCTCCCTGTCGACGATGGGCCGGGAGACGGAAATGGTCCGCTGCTGGTCAATCCTGCTGGCGTAGTGGTCCGTGTAGCTGACGAAGAGGGGGCGGGAGGTAGCGGATTTGAACCAGGGCCGCTCCCTGGCATCAAAGTCCGCCTCGACCGGCAGGTGGGGGACAGAGTTGAAATGCCCCTGCTGATCGGCGACCAGGATGCTTTTCACATAGGGGGTGAGGGACAACGTTTGCATCAGGGTCTTGCGAAGGGGGGCGTGCCCGTTGCCGAGGAAGGCCTGCAGGGCGGGCTTGTCAATAAAGCTGCCGGTCTCGTTGAGGACGTGCTCCAGCGGCTTGAATTGCAACGCGATGAACTGGGTCGCCATGTTGTGCACGAACATGGCGGCCACCTTGTGATACTTCACCTCGGCCGCACGCTGGATGCTGCAGCTGACCCCCACCAGGGCGGTGAGCAGGGTCAGCACTATCACGGCGAAGGAGACGTGGAGCTGGGTGTGACAGTGCAGATCTTTATTGATGATGTCATTCATTGGCGTGATCGTTTGGCCTCGTATCGTCTCAAACAGGACTGATAAAAGGGGCCGCATACTATCGCCATCCCTGTCGGCAGGGCTTGACCCGGATCAAGGGTGTGGATGAAAAAAGAGCAAACACTCTAAAATGAAGGCCGGATGCGGATGGCTGATCCGGCCCGGTTCGGCCAGCAGGGCAGGGGGCCTTGAGGCCACCCCGGCGAAAGCGCATCCAGACCAGCCCCAGGCCGCATCCTCTCCATTTGGCTTCCCCTGCACTCTATTTCACTCGTCACGAAGTCAGATGGCGCCCTTCTCTCCCCCTTTCTTTGTCACTGACCCGCCAACATGCCCCAAATTGTTAATTCCGGGGCAATTTAGAACAATAAAATGCAAATGATATTTGTTACTATTCACATGCAGTAGGCAGTCGAGGATCAGATGCAACTTGTTCACCCCCCATTGACCGTGGTCGCCGCGACCATCTCTACCCTGTTGGCAGGCTCTGTGCTGGCCGCCGCGCCCAGCAGCCAGGACGCGGCGCTGGCCGACGAGACCCTGACGGTGCTGGGTCAGACCTATCGCAACACCGCGACCAAGACCCGGCTCGACCCCATAGAGACGCCCCAGGCCATCTCGGTAGTGGAGAGCGAGACCCTGGAACAGCGTGGCGTCAGCTCGGTGAGCGAGGCGCTGCGCTACGTGCCCGGGGTCAATACCGAGCTGCGCGGCGGGGCGGTCAACCGGCTGGATCTGTTCAACATCCGTGGCTTTGACAACTACCAGAACTTCTATGACGGCCTCTTGCTGCAGTACAACGAGTGGAACCTGCAACCCCAGATAGATCCCGTGGCCATAGAGCAGCTGGAGGTGTTCAAGGGGCCGACTTCGGTGCTCTATGGCAGCATGCCGCCGGGCGGTATGGTCAACCTGATTGCCAAGCGCCCGCAGCGGGAAGCCAAGCACAGCGTCAGCCTGGCGACCGGCACCGGCACCCTCAAGGAGATGACCCTCGACAGCACAGGGGCCATCAACGACCAGCTCGCCTACCGTGTGGTGGGGCTGGCCCGCCAGAAGGAGGGGCAGGCGGTGACCTCCGAAGAGGAGCGCTACGTCTTTGCGCCCTCTCTGGACTGGCAGCTCGGCAAGCGCACCCTGCTCAACCTGAACCTCTACTACCAGAAAGACCCCGAGGCAGGCATCTACACCACTGTACCCGCCAGCGGCTCGGTCAAAAGCAACCCCCTGGGGCAGCTTGGCAGCGATACCTTCCTTGGCGACCAGAACTGGAACGAGTACAACCGGGATGTGACCCTGCTCGGCTACAAGCTGAGCCACGACTTCAACGTGAACTGGCAGGTGCTGCAAAACGCCCGCTACATGGATGCCTCCGCCTATCAGCGCAACACTTACAACGCGGCCCTGGCGGCGGACAACCGCACCCTGGCCCGCAACGCCTACCTGACGGATGAAGACTCGAGGGGCTTTGTCATCGACAACCAGCTGGCGGGCAAGGTGATGACGGGGCCGGCCCAGCACAACCTGCTGCTTGGGGTCGACTATCAATATCTGGACGCGCGTATCCTCTATCAGGACACCCTCGACTACTCTGCCCCCGCCATCGACATCTTCAACCCGGACCACAACCAGATCCGGCCGGATGCCCTGGCCTTCTCCTATGAGGATCGCAAGACCATCCGTCAGTCCCAGACCGGTGTCTATCTGCAGGATCAGGTGCGCCTCGACCGGCTGGTGGCCATAGGCGGCGCCCGCTACGACAGCTACCGGATGGACACCGACAGCCGCGGTCTCTACCTGGGGGCCGCCAGCCAGTCCCTGGCCCAAGTCGATCAGGACAACCTCTCCTTCCGCCTCGGCGCCCTCTACGAGCTCGACTATGGCTTGTCGCCCTATGTGAGCTATGCCGAGAGCTTCGAGCCGGTACCGGGGGCGGACAAGAGCGGCAAGGCGTTCGATCCCTCTACGGGCCACCAGTGGGAGGGGGGACTCAAGTTCCTCTCCGAGGACATGAGCAAGACCTTCACCGTCGCCGCCTTCCATATCACCAAGCAAAACGCCCTGGTGACGGATCCGGACAACGTCTACGGGCCCAAGCTGCAGACCGGCGAAATCGTCTCCAAGGGGATAGAGCTGGAAGGGCGCGCCGATCTCACCAGCCGGTTGGATCTGGCGCTGAGCTATACCCGCCAGAACATGGAGATCACCAAGGACACCACAGACTTGCAGGGCAAGACCCCGGTCTGGGTGCCCAGGCAGATGGCCTCCTTGTGGAGCAACTACCAGGCGGGCGGCAGCCTGGAGGGGATGCGGGTCGGCGCCGGCCTGCGCTACGTGGGGGAGGCCCAGCTCGATGCCGCCAACACCGACACAGTGCCGGATTATCTGCTGATGGACATGTCCGCCTCCTATGATCTCGCCGCCCTCAGCGCGAGTCTGAAGGGGGTGGGGGCATCCCTTAGCGCCAGCAACCTGCTCAACAAGACCTACTACTCCTGCTACGACCAGAACAACTGCTGGTTCGGGGCTGAGCGCAATGTGGAGGCTCGACTCAAATACGTATTCTGACCTTGCGCCCCGGACCTGCGCCGGGGCATGCCCTCTCTGCGGGTCCCGATGGCCGCCAGTACGCCCTGCCTCGCGGCCTCGGCACCCTGGCGGTGAACAGCCAGCATACCCTGCTGGCGGATCACGACGCCCTGTTTGCGGCGGCGGCCGGGCTCATCCCCTCCCTCAAGGGGCAGTTGGTGGGGGAGTCCTCCGCTCTGCTGACGGCCCCCTCTCATGGCGCCCCGAACGAGGTCGCGGCTGCCCTGCATGGCCACTGGCAGCAGGCGCACCCTGAGGCGGGGGCGGCCTACTGGTTGACCCGCAGCTGGGGCATGCTCTGCTGGCAGTCCATCTATCTCGCCATGGTTGCCGTCTATCGGGTGGGGGCGGTGCCCGCCCTGGATCGGATGGGACAGGGCTATCAGGAGGGGCTGGTGTCCGGCTTCAGCCTGCCGGCGGAGCCCATGATCAAGGGGGAGGTGAAAATTCTGATCAAGACGGCGGGTGAGCGGTTGCAGGCCCACTGGCAGGAATTGTTCGCACTGCTTGGAGAGGTGCAGCGGCTACGCCCCGGCTTCGTGCGCCCGCTCCTGGCGGACGATCTGCTGGCGGCCCTGGTGCGGGTGCCGGATTTCTTCGGGGAGATAAGCCCCGAGGTGGTCCAAGCCCATGCGCCGCTCTGGCTCGCCGCCTGCGGCCTGCCCGCCGGGCATCTGGCGGGCTGGCGTCCGGCCTCGCTCCCCCGGGATGAGGCTTTTCCTGGCTATGTGCGCCAGCGCTGCTGCCTGCACTACAGGCGAGGGGATGGGGAGCTTTGTGGCAACTGCCCGAGACGGCAGGGAGCCGCCAGCTGCGACTAGGGATCCTGAGGCGCCTGAGAGCAGGCACATCGAGCTGCGTGAGCGCCGCCCCCTGGGGCGGCTTTTTCATGCCCTTTACTGTTCGGCCATCTGGCTGCGAATGCGCTCGAACAGGCTCTGCAGGCAGGGCTGATCCCGATCAGCGGCCCGCACGGCCCCGTACATATGGCGGCGGATCCCGCTGCCCAGGGGGCGCGCCTCGAGCAAGCCCTGGCGCACGAACTCCTCGCTGGCCCAGCGCGGCAGGGCGGCGACACCGAGCCCGGCGGCGGCCATCTGCAACATGACGGAGGTGTTGTCCACCGGCTTGCAGCGGGCGGGCTCCACCCCGGCGGGTTGCAGGAAGCGACTGAACACGTCCATGCGGGCCCGCTCCACCGGGTAGACCAGCAGCACCTCCTGCTTGAGATCCTCCGGGGCTATCTTGGCCTGGTGACAGAGGGGGTGATCGGGGGCCATCACCAGGGTGAGATCGAAGGCGAACAGGGGCTCGAAGTGGAGATCCCCGCGGGGCTGCACGTCCGAGGTGAGCAGCAAGTCCAGTTGGCCGCCGAGCAGGGCGCTGATGGCATCGAAGCCGGGTACCGACTCCACCTCGAGCGCCACCCCGGGCCACTGGCGGCGAAAGCCCGGCAACAGCGGCAGCAGCCACTGGATGCAGCTGTGGCAATCGAGCGCCAGGTGCAGCCTGCCCGCGTCGCCGCTGTGCAGGGCCAGCAGCTGGCGCTCGGTCTGGGCCAGGGCGGGCAGCACCTGACGGGCCAGGGCCAGCAGATGCTGGCCGGCCGCCGTCAGCACCAGGGGGCGGCTCTTGCGCAGATAAAGCTCCAGGTTGAGGCGGGTCTCCAGCTCTTTCAACTGGTGGGAGAGGGCGGACTGGGTGAGGTTGAGGCAGAGGGCCGCCCCCGCCAGTGAGCCCTGCTCGGCCAGGGCGCTGATGGTCTTCAGGTGCTTGAGATCTATGCCCGCGTTGGTGTTCTGATGGCTGGTCGACTGGTTGGGCACACCCATGGCACTGCTCCTTTGTGTGTCAGTTGAGGATTTCTTGAGAGCCAGTTGAAGAGGATTCAATAGCCAAGGCCACCTTATCTCGTCACTCTAGATGTGTAAACATCTGGATGGCTAAATCATCCAGTTTCCCATCAGATGAATGAGCATAAGGAATTGGACCTATGACACGAGCACACACCCTGGGCTTCCCCCGTATCGGCGCCAAGCGCGAGTTGAAATTTGCCCTGGAATCCTACTGGCGCGGCGAGACCACCCAGGCCGAGCTGGTCGCCGTGGGCAAGAGCCTGCGGGAACGCCACTGGCAGGCCCAGCGCGCCGCCGGGGTCAACCTGCTGCCGGTGGGCGACTTCGCCTGGTACGACCAAGTGCTCGGCACCAGCCTGCTGGTGGACGCCGTGCCTGCCCGTCACCGCCATGTTGTCGATGGTAAGAGCGACACCGATCTCGACACCCTGTTCCGTGTTGCCCGTGGCCGTGCGCCGACCGGCCCCGCAGCTGCCGCCGCCGAGATGACCAAGTGGTTCAACACCAACTATCACTATCTGGTGCCCGAGTTCAGCCGCGACCAGCGCTTCAAGCTGGGCTGGAGCCAACTCTTTGAAGAGGTCGAAGAGGCCAAGGCGCTAGGGCTGCCGGTCAAGGCGGTGCTGCTGGGCCCGGTCTCCTACCTCTGGCTCGGCAAGGAGAAAGAGAGCGGCTTCTCTCGTCTGGAATTGCTCGACCGCCTGCTGATCGTCTATCAGGAGATCCTGGCGAAACTGGCATCCCAGGGAGTGGAATGGGTGCAGATCGACGAGCCGGCCCTGGCGCTGGACCTGCCGGACGAGTGGCGCCTGGCTTACCTCAATGCTTACGAGCGCCTGAGCGGTCCCTGCAAGCTGCTGCTCACCACCTATTTCGGCTCGGTTGCCCATCAGCGCGACATCATCACCAGCCTCAAAGTGGATGGCCTGCACCTGGATCTGGTGGCCGCCCCCGAGCAGCTGGAGACCCTGGTCCCGCACTTGCCGGCCCAGTGGGTCCTCTCCGCTGGCGTCATCAACGGCCGCAACGTCTGGCGTGCCAACCTGGGCAAGCTGGCGCCGACCCTGAAAGCATTGAAAGCCAAGCTCGGTGAGCGGCTCTGGGTGGCCTCTTCCTGCTCCCTGCTGCACAGCCCGGTGGACTTGACCCTGGAGCACGAGCTGGACGGCCAGACCCGCAGTTGGTTCGCCTTCGCCCTGCAAAAGTGCTACGAGCTGGGGCTGCTCTCCGACTACCTGGATGGAGGGGATCTGGACAAGATCACCGCCTACAGCCAGCCCATCGTCGATCGGGAGTCCGACAGCCGGGTCCACAAGCGCGCGGTGCAGTCCCGTCTGGCCAGCCTCACCAACAGCGATTTTGACCGCCAAAGCGCCTATCCGGTACGCGCCGAGGCCCAGCGCATTGATCTCAAGCTGCCGCTCTTGCCCACCACTACCATAGGCTCCTTCCCGCAGACCTCCGACATCCGGTTGCTGCGCCAGGAGTGGCGGGCCGGTCGCATCGACGACGCTGCCTACGAGGCGGGCATTCAGGCCCAGATCAAGGATGCCATCGCGCGTCAGGAAGCAATCGGGCTGGACGTGCTGGTGCACGGCGAGGCCGAGCGCAACGACATGGTGGAGTATTTCGGCGAACTGCTGGACGGCTTTGCCATCACCCGCTTCGGCTGGGTGCAGAGCTATGGCTCCCGCTGCGTCAAGCCGCCGGTGATCACCCGGGATATTGACCGCCCGACCCCCATGACGCTTGCGTGGACCAAGTTTGCCCAGAGCCTGACCGACAAGCCGGTCAAGGGGATGCTGACCGGGCCCGTGACCATCCTCTGCTGGTCCTTCCCCCGGGAAGACGTGAGCCGCGAGCAGTCCGCCCTGCAAATTGGCCTGGCCATTCGCGACGAGGTGGCAGATCTCGAAGCCGCCGGCATCAAGATCATCCAGATCGACGAACCGGCCATCCGCGAAGGCTTGCCCCTGCGCAAGCAGGATCACCAGGCTTACCTCGACTGGGCGGTGCGCGCCTTCCGCCTGAGCGCAAGCCCTGTGGTGGACAGCACCCAGATCCACACCCACATGTGTTACAGCGACTTCAACCTCATCATAGAGGCGGTGGCGGCGCTGGACGCGGACGTCATCACCATAGAGACCAGCCGCAGCCAGATGCAGTTGCTCGAGGCGTTCGAGCGCTTCAACTACCCCAACGAGATCGGGCCGGGCGTCTACGACATCCACTCGCCGAACGTGCCGAGCCAGGGCTGGATTGAAGACCTCATCCGCAAGGCGGCCAGACAGATCCCGGCCGATCGCCTCTGGGTCAACCCGGATTGCGGCCTCAAGACCCGCGGCTGGGAAGAGACCACGGCTGCCCTCAAGGTGATGGTCGATGCGACCCGGGCGCTGCGAGCCGAACTGGCCTGAGCGGCCTCTTACTGCTCGGCAGACAACGCAAGAGCACTGAGATAACGACAGAGGGAAGGCGCAGGCCTTCCCTCTTTTTTGTATGCAGGCCCTGAGGCCCCCTCAGGGGGCGAGCAGCAGGGGGGCGCCGGTTTGCGGGTATGGTGCTGGGCTTTGCGGCCTGTGCCACCCCTGCGATGGTGCCTCTCGCGCCAGCGCCTCGGCCAGCCAGCGCCCGTCGAGGGGGATGGCATTGCGATCCTCGATCACCAGATTGAGGTGCTGGGCGCCGAGGCAGCCGTAGCGCGCCGGGTCTGTCTGGGTGAAGAGGCCGAGGCAGGGCACGCCGCTCGCGGCCGCCAGATGCAGGGGACCTGTGTCGCAACTGACGAAGAGGGCGAGACCGCGGGTGAAGCGGGCCAGCTCGCTCATGCTGGCCAGGGATAGGTGCAGATCCCCCAGCAGGGGTTGGGGGCAGGCCGGATCTTCGAGCTGGATCAGCAGGGCATCCGGACTGTGGCGGCGCAGATCCCCGAGCAGTCGCCGCCACTGGGTGGCGGAGAGCCCCTTGCCCTTGCGGGCGCCGGTGAAGAAGCCGATGAGGGGGCGGTTTGGGTGGGCCCGCCGCAACGCGGCCAGCGGCGGGCAGGGTACCTGGATCTCGCTGCCAAGCTCAATCTGCTCCGCCGGGTTGCCATGGCGACCGAGCAGTTGCAGGGGCTGGTGGGCGTAGTGGCAGCCACTGTCGGGGCGGAGGGGCTGATCGAACAGGGCATCCCCCTTGGCGTCGTCAAAGCCGAACTTCTCGCCGGCCCGCACCCAGGCGGCGATCAGGTGATCCGTGCTGGAGGCAAACGGCACATAGACGCTGTCATAGTGCCGCTGGCGCAGGCGCCACAGCACCGCCAGGGCGCCGATCAGCTGCTTGCCCTGCAAGCGGACCCGATGGATGGCCCCCAGTTGCAGATCGGCGAGAAAGGGGAGCAAGGGGCCGCCGCTGCACACCAGCTCGATCTCGGCGTTGGGGTGATCCCGTCTCAGCCGCTGCAGAAAGGGCAGCAGGAAGAGGTTGTTGCCGATGCGGTTGGTGCTGCGAATGACCAGGATCCGCCTGCGCGCCTGAGGTGAGGGGGGCAGGCGGCCCCGTCTGGCCAGCCAGGCGAGGGTGGCCCGCTCCAGCCCGGCGGTCCAGCTGCGGCGCTGGCCATCGAAGCGGCGCAGGGCATCTCTGAGAGTCTTCATAGCGTTTGGCTCCGTTCATGAGGATGGCAGCAAGGTGACAGCCGACCCTTAAGCCAGCGTTAAGAGGGAGGAAAAAGTGCCGTGGAGCCGGTGGCGGCAGGATCAGCGGGCAATAAGCCGGGTGGTCAACCCCTGGCGGGCTGGTATTGGACCGGGGTTACTGGCTAGAATTGCGCATTTGAAATAAATGTTATCGTCTTCGGGAGCAGGATGCAGTTCAGGGATTTTTTGCCGGTATCGACCAATACCAGCCTCAAAGAGAGTTGTTACGGTGCCCTCGGCGCCTTCGTCGGATTGCTGGGCACCGCCTGGCTCTGCCAGTGGGGGTTGGGGCTGGAGGTGCACTGGCTGATCGCCCCCATGGGGGCCTCCGCCGTGCTGCTGTTTGCCGCCCCGGCGAGCCCCCTGGCCCAGCCCTGGTCCATCCTGGTGGGCAACGGGGTCTCGGCCCTGATGGGGGTACTGAGTGCCAGCCTGGTGCCGGACATGGCCCTCGCCTCGGCCCTGGCCGTGATGCTGGCCATCGCCGCCATGTTCCTCACCCGCAGCCTGCACCCGCCCGGCGGGGCCGTGGCCCTGACCGCCGTCATCGGCGGTGAGGGGATCCGGGCGCTGGGGGGGGGTTATGTGCTGCTACCTGTGCTGCTCAACTCCCTGCTGTTGTTGAGCCTGGGGCTGCTCTACAACCGCGCCCTGGGGCGCCGTTATCCCAATGGCGGCAAGGTGGCGCCCAATCGTCACCAGACGGCGGATCCCCAGCCGAGCGCCCGGCTCGCGACCCAGGACATCGACTTTGCCCTGGACAAGCACGGGGAGCTGCTCGACATCAGCCGCCAGGATCTGCAGGAGCTGCTGCAGGAGGCCCAGCTGCACGCCCTGCGGGGGCGAGTGGGCACGGTGCGCTGTCAGGATGTGATGTCGCGGGATCTGGTGGTCAGCTCCCCAGAGGCGTCAGCCATGGCGGCCTGGGATCTGCTCTCTCACCATCAGATCAAGGCGCTGCCGGTGGCGGACGAAGAGGGCCGATTGGCGGGCATCATCACCCTGCATGACCTGATGATCGACAGGGAGAGCCGCCAGCCCAGGGGGCGGGAGGCGCTCGAGCAATTGCGGGTGGCGGATCTGATGACCCGGGAGGTACGGGCGGCGCGGCGCTACCAACCCCTCTACGATCTGGTAGAAGCCTTCTCCGACGGAGGCTTGCACCACATGCCTGTGGTGGAAGGAGAGCGGCTGGTGGGCATCATCACCCAGTCCGACATGGTGGCGGCCCTGTTCACCCTGGCCTTGCAACCCGGGCAGGCGGAGGAGGCGCCCGCCTGCGAGCCATAAGAAGCGGGCCCCTTGCGGGGCCCGTTTTGTTCAGGGTTTGGGGTAGACGGTCTCCCCCATGAAGACCGTCTGCTCGACCCGGGTCTGTGCGATCTGCTCCGGCGTGCCGGCCTTGACCAGGGCGAACAGGTCCCGGTCCAGCACGATGAAGTCCGCCGACTTGCCCGCCTCGATGGAGCCGGTGATCGCCTCCTGACGTACCGCCCTGGCGCCGTTGATGGTGTAGGCGGCCAGCATCTCGGCAAGGGAGGTGCGCTGACTTGCCCTGAAGTCGTCGCCGCTGCCGGCCGCCTTCACTATGCCGGCGGCCATGTTCTCGAACGGGCGCGGGTCCCGGCTGTCCACCGGGGCGTCGCTGCCCGCCACCAGCACGGCGCCAGCCTGGCGCGAACTCTCGACCGGGTAGAGGGCGTCATGGAGATAGCCCATGGGGTCGTAGATGGCTTCGCTCAGGGACTGTCCCACCCTGGTTGGCTGGATGAAGGGGCTGACCAGCATGTCGTAGGCAAGCTGGGGCGTGGTCCAGGCATAGGTGAAGGTGAGGTAGAGGCCAAGTTCGCCGAGGCGTTTCTGATCGTCCGGGTGCACCACCTGCAGGTGGGCCAGGGTGTGGGGGATGCCGCTCTCCCCGTTGCTGGCGCGGGCCGCCTCCAGGGCATCGAGGGCCACCCGGGTGCTGCGATCGCCGATGCTGTGCATGTGGATGCCAAACCCGGCCCCATCCAGCGCAGTGACGTAGCGCGTCAGATCCGCCTCCTTGTAGTTGACTATGCCGTTGCTGCCCGCATCCTCGCTGTCCGCTGTGATGCTCACCTCGCCGCTGTCGGGATCCAGGGCCAGATGGGGACTGTGGTAGTTCTCCAGCATGCCGGCATTGGGCAGGAAGGGGGGGCTGGTGAAGGGATCCCCCTCCAGCACGCCGTCGAGGAAGATCTTGACCGCATCGGCCTTGATCAGCGGGTTGCCTGCGAAGGCGTCACGCACCTGGTTCGCCTTGGCCAGGTGCCCGTCGATGTCCAGCTTGCCGCTGTAGTCATCCTGGTTGAAGCAGGTGGCAGCGGTGACGCGCATGTGCAGCAGATCCTGGTCCTGCATCTTGAGCATCCGCTCCCGGATGAAGTCGTTGGCGCAGGCATCCTGCACCCCCGTGATGCCGCGGGACGCCATCAGCTCGGAGATGGCGGGGAGTATCTTGTCATACTGGGCCTCCGCCTGTTCCCCCTCCGCGCTCAGCACCCCGGTGTCGGGGACTGCAATGGCGCTGCGGGCCGCGTCCCGGATCACGCCGGTTGCCAGATCCACATAGGGGATGAAGGCCTCGAACACGCCGCCCGGGGCCAGGGTGGTGGCATTGAAGCCGACCACATTGCCGTCCTCGTCCTGTGCCAGCGCCAGCGCCTGGGAGTTGTAGCCGCCGGCATGGCCGTCGACCCCGGCCAGCATCACGGGGTTGTTCGGCGCCGCCGCATCCAGGGCCGCCAGCAGGGTGGCATGGGTGGCGGTCGGGGTGTTGCCGTCATAGGGCGACCACTGGTTGACCACCAGCCAGTCCCCGGGGGCCGGGGCGTAGCGGGGCAGGCACTCGCTGATCTTGGCCGCGAGCTGATCCAGGTTGACGCTCTGGCCGTCCAGATCGCACATGTCGAGCGCAACCGTGCCGAGCAGGTGGATGTGGTTGTCGTGCAGCCCTGGCAGCACCATCCTCCCTTGCAGATCCACCACCTGGGTCGCACTGTTCTTCAGGGCCTCGGCCCCCGCGCGGGAGCCCACGTAAGTGAACTTGCCCCCTTGCACCACCATGGCCTCGGCCTGGCTGCGCTGCCCATCCTGGGTGTGGATCTTGCCGTTGAGATAGAGGGTGTTGCCGGGCGGCGGCTCACTGCTGTCTTGCTGGCAGCCGAGCAGGCCGCTCACCAGCAGGGCGATGGCGCCCAGCCTGAGACGGGGGTGTTTGCTATCCATAGCGCGCTCTCCTTGGGTTAATTGCAGTTTTTACTGCAGATATGAGCACTTATGGTTATTGCAGCTATTCTGAAAAATGCCAGTGATTGCTGCACTTTTTTTGACTTGTGTTTACCTTGTCTCATCATGTAGTTATGACAACCAGTCGCCCCTTGGGGGCGGAGACCGCATCGGGGGAAGAGAATGTCACAACACGAGCTGCCGGCCGAACTGTGCATGCGGCGCCAACCCAGGCAACTGCGCAGCCAGGAGGTGGCGAGCCGCATCGAGCAGGCCACCCTGGCCCTGTTGCAGGAGCAGGGGTTTGCGGCCCTCAACACCAACGCCATCGCCGCCCGCGCCGGGGTGGGCATCAAGTCGCTCTACCATCTGTTCCCCAACAAGGAGGCCATCATCTGCCGGCTGGCCCTGGACTGGCTGGCGGCGGTGTGCGAGGCGCAGGAGAGCATCCGCGAGCAGGCCGACAGCTGGCCGCAGACCCTGCTGATGCTGGACGAGGCGCTGGAGGCGCTGGATGAGCGCTTCGTCGGCTATGGGGCGCTGTGGCAGGCGATGGATCTCATTCCCGCCCTGCACGGGGTCGAGCAGGAGCACGAGGGGCGTCAGGTAGCCTTCTGGTCCGAGCGGCTGCGCCACTTTGGCTGCCGCTGGCCCGAGCCCGAGCTCACCACCCTGGTGCGCTACTTCTACCGGACCGCGGACGTGGCCAAGCAGTGCACCAAGGGACAGGGGGAGGCGGGGGCGCAGCTGTGGCAACTGCATAGACGCTGGAGCGAGCAGCTGATGATGGCGGCCATCGAGGAGCCGGATCCCGCCCGGGTCTGGCAGTCGATGCCGGGACTGGCGCCGGGTTGCCAAGCCGCCGCGAAGGGGGGCGAATAGAAGAGAGGCGAATAAAGAGAGGGAGTGCCAGGCACTCCCTCTCTTGCATCTGGCATTGCGCCCTGCGGGCTAGCCGTAGCGGGCCAGGGTGAGCCCCTCGTCGCTGATGGCGGGGGCGCTGCCCGAGATGAGATCGCTGAGCAACCGGCCCGACCCTGCCGCCATGGTCCAGCCCAGGGTGCCGTGGCCGGTATTGAGCCAGAGGCCCGGGATGGGGCTGGGGCCCACCAGGGGCGTGCCGTCCGGGGTCATGGGGCGCAGCCCGGTCCAGAACTCGGCCCGGGGGAGATCGCCCCCCTCGGGGAAGAGATCCCTCACCACCATGGCCAGGGTGTCGTGGCGTCTGGGGTTGAGCGCCAGATTGAAGCCGCTGAGCTCGGCCATGCCGCCGACCCGGATCCGCTCATCGAAGCGGGTGATGGCGACCTTGTAGGTTTCATCCAGCACAGTGCTGCGCGGCGCCCCAGCGGCGTCCGTCATCGGCAGGGTGAGGGAGTAGCCCTTGACCGGGTAGACGGGGAGCTCTATCCCGAGGGGGCGCAAGAAGCCAGTGCCATAGCTGCCCAGAGCGCAGACGATGGCGTCGGCCTTGAAGCGCCGCTCGCCGGCACGCACCGCCACGGCGCGCCCCTGGGCGAGCTCGACCTCGTCGATGGCGCAGTTGAAGATGAAGTTCACCCCGAGCCGCCGTGCCTCGTCAGCCAGGGCCTGGGTGAAACGGAAGCAGTCACCCGTCTCGTCCCCCGGCAGGCGCAGGCCCCCCACTATCTTGCCGCGCACCCTTGCCAGGGCGGGCTCCACCTCTTCACAGCCGTCGGCATTTAGGGACTGGTAGGGGACGCCGTACTCTTCAAGCACTTCGATGTCGCGCTGGCTGGCATCGCGCTGGGCCTGGCTTCGAAACAGTTGCAGGGTGCCGAGCTGGCGACCCTCGTAGTCCAGCGCCAGCTCGTCGCGCAAAAGCTTCATGCAGTCGCGGCTGTATTCGGCTAGGCGCACCATGCGCCCCTTGTTGACCGCATAGGCTGCCGGGGTGCAGTTGGCGAACATCTTCAACATCCAGCGCAGCTGGAAGGGATCCGAGGTGGGGCGCACCGTGAAGGGGGCGTGTTTTTGCAGCAGCCATTTGGCCGCCTTGAGGGGAATGCCGGGGGCAGCCCAGGGGGAGGCATAACCCGGGGAGATCTGACCCGCATTGGCATGGCTGGTTTCAAGGGCCACCCCGCCGCGCCGCTCCAGCAGGGTCACCTTGTGACCGGCTTTGGCCAGATACCAGGCGCTGGTCACACCGACCACGCCACCACCGAGTACCACTATGTCCATCTTGTCTCTCCTTGACTGGGGCCTCCACCTTAATCAGCCGCCACAGGATATTCAACTGGTGTCGTTATCATTGGTGATTATCACCATTCACATTTTGTTAACTGGCTCTCAATGTTGTCATTTGCTCACTTTCTGGCATTAAATCCGGTCGATTCAGAGTCGTTCCAGGTGGAGCAAATGGTGCTCCGCCGTCGCCAGGATTGCCTGTTGCCGGGAGGTTGGCTGACCATCCCAGTTGGCATAGGGCAGGGCGAGGCGAGGGTGGCTGCCGAGCCTCTCCCGATGGCGCCATAAAAAGTGCCAGTAGAGGCTGTTGAACGGGCAACTGTCCGGCCCGCTGCGCTCCTTCACCTCGTAGTGGCACCCCTTGCAGTAGTGGCCCATCCGCTCCAGGTAGGCGCCGCTGCTGGCGTAGGGCTTGCTGCCCATCAGACCGCCATCGGCAAACTGGCTCATGCCGCGGGTGTTGGGCAGCTCCACCCACTCGATGGCATCCACATAGATGCCGAGATACCAGGCATCCACCTCATCCGGATGGATCCCCGCCAGCAGGGCGAAGTTGCCGGTCACCATCAGCCGCTGGATATGGTGGGCATAGGCGTGATCAAGGGACTGCTGGATCGCGTGGCGCACGCAGGCCATCCGGGTCTGCCCGTTCCAGAAGAAACCGGGCAGGGGGCGCTCGGCCCCCAGGGCATTGACGCGACCATAGTCCGGCATCTTTTCCCAGTAGAGGGCGCGGACAAACTCGCGCCAGCCGAGGATCTGGCGAATGAAGCCCTCCACCTGTGCCAGGGTGATGGTGGCCTGATTGGCCTGCCAGTGGGATTGCGCGGCGCGGATCACCTCGAGGGGATGGAGCATCTTGCTGTTCATCGAAAACGACAGGCGACTGTGGAACAGGCTCCAGCCCCGCTCGCTCAGGGCGTCCTGATAGCGGCCGAAGTGGGGCAGGCAGTGCGCCAGAAAGTGCTCAAGCAGCGCGCGACTCTGGCGCCGGGAGACGGGCCAGGGCAGGGCGCTGGTATCCGCAGTGCCAATGGTGGCGACGCCGTGGCGGGTCAGCATGGCATCGATGTCGCTCACCTCGTTGGCAAATGTGAGGGTTGCCGGTATGGGCTGGCGCTCCGGCAGTCTGGCGCGGTTCTCGTTATCGAAGTTCCAGCGCCCGCCAAGGGGCTGGCCATTTTCATCAAGCAGCACCTTGTACTGCTTTCGCAGGGCGCGGTAGAAGAACTCCATCCGGCTGTGGGGGTAGCGCCGCCAGCCATCCCGGGGGGTGAGAAAATGCTCGCTGTCCACTTCGCGGGTCGGGATGGCAAGACCTGCGGCCCACTGGGTAAGCTGGCTGGCAAGGCGCCACTCGTCCGGGCTCTGCCAGGCAAAGCGCTCGGCTTGATGGTGGGCGATCTGGGCCGCCAGCAAGCTGGGCAAATCGGGCCAGGGGGTGCTCTCATCGAGAGTCAGGTAGCAGACCCGGTGGCCTGCCTTGGTGAGGGCGGCGGCGAAGGTGCGCATGGCGGCAAAGAAGGCCAGCACCTTCTGACGATGGTGGCGGCAGTAGTCCGTCTCCTGGCGCAGCTCCGCCATCAGGTAGCAGACCGCGGGATCCGGCGTGCGAAACCAGCTGTGACCGGCGTTCAGTTGAT
The DNA here is from genome assembly GCF_046581335.1 of Aeromonas sp. DSM 116730. NCBI lineage: Bacteria > Pseudomonadati > Pseudomonadota > Gammaproteobacteria > Aeromonadales > Aeromonadaceae > Aeromonas > Aeromonas sp. DSM 116730. Next base: position 2,028,859 of record NZ_CP144265.1, read on the forward strand.
CCCCGAGGATGAGGCGCAGCTCCATCAGGAGTGCTCCTTCTGACGGCGGCAGCGTTCGCTGCAGTAGCGCACCTCCTGCCAGCAGCGGGCCCACTTGCGCCGCCAGGTGAAGGGACGCTGGCAGACGGGGCAGACTTTCTCGGGTAGATGGGGTTTGAGGTGCATGTTCCGCCTCGTTCACTGGGTTGACCGAACTCTGCCTGCATAACGAAGCGCAACCAGGATGGGATCACAGTGGGACGGGAAAGAGGTCGTTCCGGCTTGCGAGGAGAGAGGTGCAATGAGAAGGCCCCCGCACCTGTCGGTGCGGGGGCCTTCTGTGACCGTTACTGGTTGCTGAACAGCTTGGTGCGGGGCGTGGACTGGGCGGTCAGGGTCATGCGGCCCGAGGTTTCCAGCCAGGTTCTGATCTTCTTGGCGTCGGCCACCCGCTCATCCGTGGTATTGGCGTGAAGCAGCACCATGACCACGGGTTCATTGTTGACCCGGGTGTCCATCACCAGGCAGCGACCCGCTTCGCGGATGTAGCCGGTCTTGGAGACCATGATGGGCCAGCTTCCTTCCCGCACCAGGCGGTTGGAGTTGTGGTACTGCATCTGGCGTTTGCCGTTGCGCACCAGCCTGTGCTCTGTGGTGGAGTATTGGCGGATCAGCGGGTAGCTGGAGGCGCTGGCCACCAGCTTGGCGAGATCGTGGGCGCTGGAGACGTTGCGCGGGTTGAGCCCTGTGCTGTCGGCGAAATGGGTGCTCCACATGCCGAGCATGCGGGCCTTGGCGTTCATCGCCTCGATAAAGGCGCGGCGACCGCCGGGGTAGTGTCTCGCCAGGGCCGAGGCGGCGCGGTTTTCCGACGACATCAGGGCGATGTGCAGCATGTCGGCGCGGCTGAGACGGGAGCCTATGGCCAGGCGGGAACCTGTGCCCTTGATCCTGTCCACATCGTCCATGGTGACGGTGAGCATCTCGTTGAGGCGCTGGTTGCCATCCAGCACCACCAGCGCCGTCATCAGCTTGGTGATGGAGGCGATTGCCATCACCCGGTTGGCGTTGCGTTCAGCCAGGATCTCCCCGGTTCTGGGGTTGGCGACCACGAAGGCATCGGATCCCAGGGCGAGATTGGTGCGTGGTGCTATCAGGCTGTTGGTGGAGGAAGAGGTCGCAGAAAACGGGTTGGCATGGGCGCTTTCCATGCTGGCGGGAAGGAGGAAGGCGCCGAGCAGCAGGGGAAGAAAAGGACGAAGGTTCATGGTTTGGCTCTACTACGACTGACAGGGACATTTGGCTAAGTTATATGACGGTAATTGACGCTTCACAACGTCTGACGGCCCGATATTTCCATTTTATGGGATGGCTCACCTTGAAATAGCCGAATTCACGGCTATAGCGCCCTCTCACGGGATTCATAATGAGCCATTCATGGCGCACACATTGGCCTGGTTCAGCCCGTCATGGGGCGCACTATATGCCCTTTCTGACCAATCATTGCTACTCTTTTTGCGCCTTCCGGGGCGGCATTGGACCGAAGGCACCATTAATCCTCTTTGTGTCGGGAAGATAGGCGCCGGCAGGTGCTGCGAGGGGGATGCCAGCCGACCCGGATCAGCGCAGCACCACCCTCATCAACGGCGAGGGGCTACGCGCCACAAAATGGTGCCAGACATGGTCATAGAGCGCCTGCTGCCCGGGAAAGCTGACCAGTGCCTTGGCCTCGGCGAGCGAACACCAGCGGTACTCGGTGTGCTCGTTGTTGAGGGTCACAGCCTGATGGGGCGGGCAATAGACCACGAACACAGGCACCACCATCACGGAATTGGTGGCAGCGTCGTAAAACTGCTCCAGATATTGGCCGTTATAGAGCTCGGTCACTTTGATGCCCGTCTCCTCGCCAAATTCGCGCACTATGGTCTGCCAGCCGGTTTCCCCCGCCTCGACCGTGCCCGCCACATGGCACCAGAAGCCGCCCTTGACCCTGTTCATCAGCAGTATCTTTATCTGGCCATCGATGTCCGATAGTGCCACTCCGGCAACGGCGTTGCAGCGAATGGGGATCATGTCTGTACCTTGTCGTCGTGAAATCACGGTTTGCATTATGGGGTTGTTCGGCGCCCCTTGCCCCATTTTCTGCGTCCCGCCCTGTCCCCGGTTATCCCCCCATGATGCGGGCTGTCTGAATGGCCTGGATCAGGGCGGCGCGGTTGATGCGGGGGCGCTCGCTGTCGAGCAGCTGCTGCCACAGGGTGATGGCCTGGCGGTAGCGACCGTGCAGGAAATGATCGGAGGCGAGCAGCATCAGGGCGCTCACTTCCCCCTTGTCCTGCTTGAGGGCGTCATCGAGCAGGCGTTGCGACTGCGGGGTGAGTTGCTGGCCCGCCTGGTAGTAGAGCACGGTTGCCTGAGCGGCCTGGGTCGCGGCGCTGGCACCCCCCTCCAGCAGGGCGAGGCGCTGGTAGGCGAGCAGGGCGTTGTCGTACTCGTCCCGATACAGATACAACTGGCCGAGCTCGGCCCAGGCCTCGAGGTCGGCGGGGTTGCGCTGCAGCCGCTGGTGCAGGGCGCCGAGCGCCTTGTCCTGCAGATCTCGGGGGCTCATCCCCGCCAGGGGATCGGGGCGGGACTGATAGGCCTGCCAGGCCTGATAGCGGCCGCTGGCGGCATAACCGGCGGCAACGGCGCCTATCGCCACTATCCCGAGCAGCAGCAGGGCGCGCGCGTGCCGCCCGCTGCGGCCGGGGGCCTGGGTCAGTCGCTCGCGCAGGGCCAGCTCGGCGACAGGCGTGGCATTGGCAAGGTGGGCGGCTGCCAGCTCCCGATAGAGGGGCTCATGGGGAGTGAGGCCTGCCTGCTCCCTTGCCATGATGAGGCGATTCAATGCGCTGCGGGTATCTCTCTCACGCAGATTGACCCTGCCATCGGGCGGAATGGCCAGCTCTCCTCTGGCCTTCAGGCGGCGACGAAGGCGCTTCAGCGCCAGCCCCAGCAGCAGCAGGGGTCCTCCCCACAGCAGCGCCGTGCTTGCCTTGAAGGGGGGATCGTAGCGCACGAAGTCGCCAAATCGACTGGTCATGCGGGCGATCACCTGTTCATCGCTCTGTCCTTCGTCTATCCAGCGGTAGACCTCGAGGCGCAGATCCCGGGCTATGGGGGAGTTGGACTCCACCAGGTTCTGGTTCTGGCACTGGGGGCAACGCAGGGCACGGGCGAGATCCTGAGCCCTGGCTTGCAACTCGGGGTGCTGGAACTGGTAGGTGTCGACGCCGCTGGCCGTGGCCGCCGGGCTCAGTGCGATGATCAGCGTGATGGCCATCAGCAACGGGTTGATGAGGGGGCGGATCTTCATGGCTGCCCCTCCGCCTGTGGGGTGGGCAGGGCACGGGCCCTGGCAAGCAGTGGCACAAACTGGCGCTGCCAGACCTCCTTGGTGAGCTCGCCTGTGTGGCGGCTGAGCAGGGTGCCATCGGCGGCAAAGAGATAGGTCTCGGGCGTACCGTAGACGCCGAGCTCCAGCGCCAGCTTGCCGTTCGGGTCTGCCAGCACGGCTTTATAGGGGTTGCCCGCCTGGATAAGCCAGGCGCGGGCCGCGTCCCCCTTGTCCCGATAGTTGAGACCGTAGAGGGGCACTGTCTTGGCCAGCTCGGCCAGCAGAGGATGCTCGGCGCGGCAGCTCGGGCACCAGCTGGCCCAGACGTTGAGCACGAAGGGCTCACCTTTTAGCTCAGCGGTATCAATAATCCCCCCATCCAGCAGGTTTTCGCTCTGCCAGGTCGGCAGGGTGCGCCCCAGGGTCGCCTCGTCCTGGCGGTAAGGATCCTTGCCAAGGCCGAGCCAGAGCAGGGCGCCTAGGCCCAGAGTGACTATCAGGGGGAGGAAGAGACGCAGGCGGGCTCTCATGGCGCCTCCTTGGGGAGCAAGCCCGCGACTTGATGTGCAGAGGTCTGCGGTTGGGCTGCCAGCAACGGCTTGCGCCCCAGCAGACGCAGGGCGCCGCCCGTCATCATCAGCAGGCCACCCAGCCAGATCCAGCGCACCAGTGGCTTGTGGTGCAGGCGCATGGCGTAGGCCCCGGGCCCCATCTTCTCGCCGAGCACCACGTAGAGATCGCCAAACAGGCCCCCCTGGATGCCGGGTTCGTTCATGTTCATGGTGCGCACGCTGTAGTGGCGCCGCTCCGGGGCCAGCCTGGCCACCTCCCGGCCATCCTTGTGCACGCTGACAGTGATGCGCTCGGCCGTGTAGTTGGGGCCGATCAGCGGCTCGCTCCCCTCATAGCGAAATTCATGGGCGCCGAGGCGATAGGGTTTATTGGCGGCGAGCACTGTGCCCCCCTCCTGGCTGTGGTGGCTCACCTGAGCGATGCCGAGGGCGCATACCGCCACCCCGAGGTGGGCCAGCAGGCTCCCGAGCCGGTTGGCACTCAGGCCATGGATATTGAATGAGAAATTGATCAGCAGGCTCGCGATGAGCCAGAGGCTTATCATATTGGCGAGGATGCCACTCCAGCCCAGGGTTCCCTGTTCGCGATAACTGAGGCTGAGCAGGCCGCCCCCCAGCAGGCCGAACAGGGGCGGCAGCAGTATCTTGAGGCGGGAGGATGCCATCAGCCCCTGCCAGCGCAGGCGCGGGATCTGGGTCATCAGTGCCATCAGCACCAGTGCCAGCGGCACGAAAACAGCGTTGAAATAGGGGGCGCCCACCGAGAGCGACCCCAGATGCAGGGACTGGAACACCATGGGGTAGAAGGTGCCGAGCAGCACGCAGGCGCAGGCCACCGACAGCAGCAGTATGGCGGCGCCCAGCAGCCCCTCCTTTGACCAGAAGCCGAAGTGGGCGTAGGGGGCGCGGGTATCGGCCCGCAGGGCAAACAGGGTGAGTGCCGTGGTCAATAACAGGCCGAGCAGCAGCAAGAGGGTGAGGCCGCGATTGGGGTCCACCGCGAAGGCGTGCACCGAGGTGAGCACCCCGGAGCGCACCACGAAGGTGCCGAGCAGGCTCAGGGCGAAGGTGAAGATGGAGAGCAGCAGCACACCGTGGCCGTAAGCGCCGCGCTTCTCGCAGACAATGAGGGCATGCAAGAGGGCTGTGCCCAGCAGCCAGGGCAGCAGGGAGGCATTCTCCACCGGATCCCAGAACCACCAGCCGCCCCAGCCCAGTTCGTAATAGGCCCACCAGGAGCCGAGCAGGATACCGGCGGTGAGAAACACCCAGGAGCCGAGCGCCCAGGGGCGGCTCCAGTGAGCCAGGGCGCCGTCCAGTCGGCCCGAGTGCAGCGCCGCCATGGCGAAGGCGAAGTTGACCGCAAAGCCGACGTAGCCGAGATAGAGCAAGGGGGGGTGAATGATAAGGCCGATATCCTGCAGCATGGGGTTGAGATCGCGCCCCTCAAGCGGCCCGGGGAACTGGCGGTCAAAGGGGCTGGAGAAGATCAGGGTATAGAGGGCAAATAGCCCTACGATCAGCCCCATGATGGCCAGCACTCGAGTGGTGATCAATGGATCGACCCGTTTCGAGCAGAGTCCGACCAGCGCCCCCCAGAGCGCCAGCGCAAAGACGAAGAACAGCATGGAGCCCTCGTGGCCTCCCCACACGGCCGCCAGCTTGAAGCCCATGGGCAGGGCGCTGTTGGCGTGCTGGGCCACATAGCTGATGGTGAAGTCATCCCGGGCAAAGCAGCTGGCGAGCAGCCCCAGCGCCGCCCCGAGCAGGGCGGCATTGAGCAGCGCCAGCGGCTTGGCGCAGCGCAGCAGGGTCGGGGAGGCGAGGCGCAAGCCCAGCCAGGGCAGGGTGCCCTGCAGCAGGGAGAGTGCCGCCGCCAGCAGCAGTGAGAGATAGCCGAACTCCGCCAGCACACAACCTCCAGTTTCATTCGTTTATGTTATGCCGCAGCGTCTGCACAGCACCGGCGCTGGGGGATAACATCCACACTCTTGGAAACAAACCAGCGCCAGTCCCCCGAGGGTGGCTGGCGCTGGTGATCATACTTTTAAACAACCGTCATCTGGCCGGCATACGAGGATGACGCAGCATCAGACAGCAGCATGCCCATCAGGGTCATGCTGCAAGCCGACGTCGTATGGTCGCTTTTGCTACAAATCATGCATTTCCCCTTATACAACCGTCATCTGACCGGCATAGAGCACGAAGTAGCGCAGCAGCAGTATTCCCACCAGGGTCAGGCTGCAGACCAGCACCAGGTGGCCGTTTCGCTCCCGCAGCGCGGCCGGAGCCAGCAGGGAGAGCAGCTGGGGCAACAGCATGCCGATCCCCACCACCCCGACCCAGAACACCTGAGCCCAGAAGCCGCTGCCGATGGCGGCCCACATGGCCACCTCCTTCTGACCGCCACCGAAGTAGAGACCGGTAAAGAAGCAGACCAGCAGCAGCACCTCTACCGCCAACACGGGGCGCTCGAAGCTATGCACAAAGCTCACGCCCGGGCTGTGGTGGTGCTCCTTGAACAGGGTCACCGCCAGCAAGATGGTGGAGGCGATCCCTGAGCTGATGCCGGAGACCAGGAAGAGCACCGGCAGCACAGGGTTGTTCAAGAGCGGATAGGTCTTGAGCGCCGAGAGCAGAAAGCCGGTGTAGGCCCCCAGCAGCACCGCCAGCAGCAACAAGAGCGGCGCCAACAGCCGCTCGACGCGGGCCAACAGGGCGATCAGCCCATCCACAAAGGCGAACTTCTCTTTCAGCAGGTGACGGCGCAGGGTCTCAATTTCGGCCCGAAACACCACCGCCAGCCAGGCGAACAGCACCGCCATATAGAGCTGGAACAGCATGACCCCCATCGACATCACAGAATCGAACTGGTAGTGGAACATCAGCTTCCAGAAGGTCCAGGGGCGGGCCAGGTGGAAGATGAGGATCAAGAGCCCCAGGATCACCGAGAGTGGCGCCAGCAGGGCGGTCGCCTTGATGATGCCGCTCTCGCTGCCAGCACCCTTGCGGCGCAATAGCACCGAGAGGCTAGTAGCCCCGGCGGAGATGCCGAGCAGAAACAGATAGATAGCGATCGGCCAGTCCCAGACAAGGGAAGGGAAGTGAAATGCGTCATACCACATGGTCATTCCCTCCATGGGTTATTGCCGGGGTAGACGGCGATGGGGCAAATCCCCACACCAGCGAGGGGAAGTGAAATGCCGCTTGCATGGTCATGACGTTATCTCCCCTTTGGGCACGCGGTACATCTTGGGCGAGGTGCCGAGCCCCTGCTTGTAGCGATAGGTGGTCTCCTTCACCAGCCGTTTGGCTATGGGGCTATCGGGATCATCCAGATTGCCGAACACCAGCGCCTTGGTGGGGCAGGAGGCCACGCAGGCCGGCTCCTTGCCCGCCGCCAGGTTGGTCTTGCGGCAAAAATCGCACTTGTCCGCTACCCGGGTGACCGGGTTGATGAAGCGCACCTGATAGGGGCAGGCGGCCAGACAGTACATGCAGCCGACGCACAAGTCCGGGTCCACGTCGACGATGCCATCCTCCTTGCGGATATGGGAGGCACCGGTCGGGCAGACGTGGACGCAGGGGGCGTTGTCGCAGTGCTGGCAGGACTTGCGAAAGAAGTGGTAGTCGGCATCGGGGAAGGTGCCGACGGGGCCGGTGCGGAGGATCTCGAGCCGCGAGACCCCCTGTGGCACCTGGTTCACCTCCCGGCAGGCATCCATGCAGGCGGTACAGCCGATGCAGGCCGTCTCGTCGTGCAGCATGCCGTAACGCACCCCGTCTATGGCCTGGCTGTGGGCGAGGGCCGTCGCGCGAACAGGCCCCGTCATCATGATCAGCGCACCCGCTCCCATGCCAGCCATAAAGTCACGACGAGAGCAGCTCATGGTGCCTCCTTGCCCGCATTGACCTGCAGGCCGGCCGCCTTGGCTTGATGCTGCTTGCTGTGGCAATCGACGCAGATCTTGATGCGGGATTTTTCGGCTATCCCCACCATGGGTTCCTTGGCCGGGTGCAGCGCGTGACAGCTGGTGCAGCTGAGCTTGGTGGCGTGCACGTCGTGGGCCCAGAGCGCCTCGCGCAGGGGTTTGGGCTCGTGGCAGCTCATGCAGACCCCGTTCTGCTCGGCGATGGGGTAGCCATCGTCACCTTGCTTCTCATTGAAGCTGTCGCTAAAGCGCATCACGTCCTTGACCCCTTCCCTGTGCTGGGGGGAGGGCTGGCCGTGGCAGTTGGTGCAGGTGACAGGTGCCAGGTTGTTGGGATTGGTCGCCTGACCATGCTTGCCATGCATCCCCTCGGTCTGCTCCTTGTGGCAGTCGGTGCAGGCCTTGTCGGGGCTGCGCAAGAACGCCACGTCATGCGTTTGGGGCAGGGCCGCAGGCGCGATCGTCGCCTCGGCAGCCTGGCCCTGCAGGCTGGTCAGCAGCATGGCCGCCATCAGCATCAGTCGTAAGAAATCCATCGTTAAATCACCCATAGGAAGCCTCCATCCGATTGCGGGCCCGACTCGGCGGGCCCGCAAATCTCGTTACTGTGCGAGCCGTCCGGCCGCTTTGGCCTCGGCATCCCAGGCGGGGACTGTGGTCTTGAGGAACTGGGCCTTGTCGCCGTTCATCTGCTTCATGTCCATGCCAAGGGCGGCCTGGGCCTTCTCCTTGCTGGAGATGTCAGGAATGGCGATCTCGTGGCTGATCCCCTTGGCCGCCAGCAGGCGAGCCAGCTTGGTGCGGGCGTCGGCGGCCTTGTCCAGGGCGGTACCCAGCATGCGCAGCGCCACTTCAGGGGCGTGCATCTGCACCCCGTGGGAGGCGATGGAGAAGTCCCAGCGCCATTGGGCGTGACGGATGTCTTGCAAAATGTCCTTCATCTCGGCATCGGTGGCGCCGGCATCCCAGGCCGCCTTGGCCTCGAAGTGGGCGTGCACCAGCTGCTTCTCGACCTTCAATTTGATCTCGGTCACCGCATCCTTGCGCTGCTTGACCACCCCCTGCAGCATCTCCTTGCTCTGGGTGTGGCAGTTGCGGCAGGTCTGCTCGAAGCGATCGAAGGGGTTACCCACCTTGTGATCCGTGTAGACCTTGCCCTGCTCGTTCTGCACCTTGGGCATGTGGCAGTCGACGCAGGCGACGTTGTTCTGGCCGTGAATGCCGGCGCGCCAGGTCTCGTACTCGGGGTGCTGGGCTTTGAGCATGGGGGTCTTGGAGAGGGCATGGGTCCAGTCGGCGAAGCCGATTTCGTCGTAGTACTCTTCCATCTGCTCGACAGTGGTGCCCTTGTCCCAGGGGAATTTCACCGCCTTGGTGGGGCCATTGAAGTAGTACTCCACGTGGCACTGGCCGCACACCTGGGACTGTTGATCGAAGCGGCCCTGCTCCTTAAACGGTTTGCCGATGGCGGTCATGGCGCGGTCTGCATAGGGGCGGGAGAGGTGCAGGGCAGGTTTCCCTTCCTTGAACTCTTTCGAGGCGGTGTCGTGGCAGTCGGCGCAGCCTATGGTATTGACGATTTCCAGCCCGCCCTTGGCCCACATCCCCTTGAAGTAGCCATCTTCGCCTTTCTCGTCGATGACGCGGGCCACATCCGGGCCCTTGCAGCTCCAGCAGGCCATGGGCAGGGGACCGTCTTCGGCGGTTTTCGGTGCCCCGGTGCGCAGTGTCTCGCGCACGTCCGTCAGGGCATAGAAGTGACCGCGGGGCTTGTTGTAATCCTTGGAGAAGGGGTAGCCGGCCCAGAGCACCACCATCTGCGGATCTTCCGCCAGGGCGTCGGTGCGCTCCCGGCTCTCGCTGGTGTTTTTCCAACTGCTGAACTGATCGGCGTGATCCTTGGCGAACAGCTCGCTGCGCGCCTCTATCTTGCCCTCGGGGGTGGCCTCGTCTGCCTGTGCCAGCATGCTGGTGCCCAGCAGGGCAGTCAGCAGCAGGGCGGCCAGACCCGGCCGAAATGGCTTGTTATGTGAACCCACGGTCATCACTCCCAGATAAAATGTCCATGCCGAGCCTGACCGTTCCATCTTGGTGCGTGGACATCTGTGCCCATGGTCGATGGGCATGGCAGGCCGATTAATTGTTATGACTGCATAGAAAATGATTTTTATGCATTTGCTCGTGGAGATAATACCAAATGGGTAAAATGGATAATCATTTATCCCTGTGGGAGTTGCGCTAGATCAATTGGCATGGGGGGCTAATGCAAAAAGTGAGATCCAGGTTGAATTATTGAGCCCAGTCGGGTGGTTACCCCCATCATCTCTCCATGGTGATGCGCTGCGGCTGGCCATCGCCTCGGGGATGCGGGAGCGTGCCAAAGGGCGGGAGAGCAGGGGAATGGCCTCTGTGACCTGGGGTGCCGCCAAGCGAAAATGAATACTTATTCTTTATTTCTGCTGGGGAGGGGTGCCTTGCCTTCCCCTGGTGAAATAGTGGGAAAGCCTGTCGGGCGCGTTCAGGTCAGAAGCTGTCGCATGAATGGGTGCCAATAGGGTTATATTCTTAATTTCAGGCAGAAAATCGGACTTATATCCTGAGCTATTCCATGAATTGCAGCTCTTTTTTGAATTTAATAGGAAGGTTTACGGCATTTACTTTCGATATTTTCGAAAATGACGAAGGGATCTGTGTCCGTAGAGGCGGTAAAATAGCCGCCTGTCACGGTGACGTCCTGTACCCTTGTGGGTCTGGACTGTCTGTGTTTACCCGTTGGAGGATGTATGGCTGAGCTGCGAATAGAGAAACCGACTCTTGTTACCCAGGTGGAGGGTGCCGTGTTTGTAATGGATGCCAATGGCTCCTTGCACCCTGCTACTCTGGGGATGCAGCTGCTGCCGGGAATGCGCCTGCTCACCGAAGGGGACGGGCGTTTCGAGCTGGCCGATCCCGCGAAGACCCCAAACGCCGACCAGCCCGAGCTGGCGCAGACAGAACCGAACCTGGCCATGGATCCCGAGCTGGCCAGCTTGCAGGAGGCCATCCGTCAGGGGGCCGACCCGACCGAGCTGTTTGAGGAGACCGCGGCCGGTAACGCGGCAGCCGCCACGGGTGGCGGTGTGGTCGGCTCCAGCGCTGGCGGCTTTGTGGTGGTGGATCTCAACAGCGAATATACCTTGGCGGAGTCTGGCTTTGACACCGATCATCAGGGCGCCCAGCCAGGGGACGAGCTGCTCTATTCGGAGGATCAGGATCTCCTGGCGGCCATCACCATCACCGAGCCCCAGACCACCGACAACATCATCAACGCCGACGAGGCGACCGGCGTCATCATTCGCGGCTTTGTCGAGGATGTGGAGGTCGGCCAGACCGTCACCGTTACCCTGATAGACCAGGATGGTAACCGCCTCACCACCACCACAGTGGTGCTGCCGGGCTTCGTCTGGGAGGCCAACTTCGGTGATGTCACCGGCAAGCTGGTGGACGGCCCGCTCACCATAGTGGCCGATACCCAGGATGCGGCCGGCAACCGGGCCAGCGACACCGGTCAGACCCTGCTCGACACCATCACCACCATCACGCTGGATCTCAGTGACGAGAGCGACAGCGGCGCCAGCCAGGTGGACGATCTGACCCGCGACACCACGCCGCTGCTGCAAGGCAAGGGAGAGCCCGGAGCCACCGTCACCCTGAGCCTCGGCGGAAACGTTCTGACCGTGCTCACCGTGGATGGCAACGGCAACTGGCAATACCAGATCCCCAGTGACATGGCCGACGGTGCCTATGATTTTCGCGTCGATTCGGTGGACATCGCCGGCAACAGAGCCAGCGACACCCTGACCGTGACCGTCGATACCCGGGCTGGTATCGACATCGACGATCTTGACACCCAGAGCCTGCTGGGCCAGGGCAACGTCACCCTGAGCGGCAGCACCACAGAGGTGGAAGCGGGCCAGCGCGTCACCATCAGCCTCATCGGCCAGAACGGCCAGACCCTTTACAGCGGCTCCGCCCTGGTGGGGAGCGACGGCCGCTGGCAGCTCAATGGCCTGGATCTCTCCGGCATTGAAGGCCCCTTCGAGGTGCGGGCTGAGGTGACGGATCTCGCGGGAAACCGGGTGATCGATGGCGCCCCCCTCATCGGCCAGAGCGATACCCTGACCCTGTCCGAGGCGGATCTGGCCAAGGGCCCGGTGAGCGCCACCGGCTCCCTGCACACGGGGGCGGGCCTGGATGGCAACCTGCAGGTGAGCTTCGGCGCCGATCAGAGCGCCCTCGAGCAGCTCGGCCTCACCAGCCAGGGCTCGGCCCTCAGCTACCAGATAAACGGCCAGACCCTGACCGCGAGCGCGGGGGGGGTCACCGTCTTCACCCTGACCCTGGCCAATGACGGCAGCTATCGCATCCTCTGGCAGCAGAGCCTGGATCACGGCCAGGACAGCCAGAGCCTGCCGTTCTCCCTCGAATACCGCGACAGCGACGGGGATCTGGTGAGCGCCAATCTCACCGTCAAGCTGGTGGACAGCACGCCGCCGGACTTCACCATAGCCTCCATCTCGCTCACGGAAGACGGCTTCACCCAGCAGGGCGCCGTGGTGGGTCAGAGCGAGTTCGTGGTCGGCCACCAGGCCGATCCCCTGCTGGCAGACTCCCTTGCCTTTGCCGACCAGGCCGCGACGCTCACTCGCCTGAACGGCAGCGGGCTCAGCAGCGACGGCCATGTGCTCAGCTTCGAATTCACCGGCGATCGCCTGCTGACCGGCTATTACCAGGATGCCAACGGCAACCGGGTCGAGGTGCTGAAAGCCGAGCTGACAGCCAGCCAAAATGGCAGCGATATCGATGGCAAGGTCACCGTCTCCCTCAATGGCCCCCTGGATCATCAGGGCAGCGACCAGCTCTCCCTCGGCCTCTCCATCTCTGCCAAGGAGATAGACGGTGACGAGACCCGCGCCGATCTCCAGGTCACCATCAATGACGGCATGGATCCCAGCCTCGGCACCGACACTGGCATCAGCCTGCAGGAAGGGGCCGCCGGTCAGAGCCTGGATGGTCAGCTGCCGGTCAATGTGGGCAGCGATCGCCTGGTGTCCCTGAGCTTCGAGGTAAGCCAGCCCGCCTTGGATGGTCTCACCAGCGGCGGCAAGCCGACCAGCTATCAGGTCAATGGCAACCAGGTCACCCTGCTCGATGCCGCTGGCAAGGTGATTTTGACTGTCACCCTGGACCTGGACGGCAAGTACCATGTGCAGCTCGATGGCGTGCTGGATCAACCGGTCAATACCAATAGCGTCAATCTGGGGCTGCAGGTGCAAGGCACCGACTTTGACGGCGACCAGAGCAACCTCGGCACCCTCAACATCCAGATCACCGACGGCGTCTTGCCCCAGGTCGACCCCGTCTCCCTGACTCTGGTGGAGGACAGCAACTGGAGCGCGGCCCAGACCCTCTCCGGGGATCTGAACATCACCGCCGGCAGCGATCCCCTTGCCAACATCAGTTTCGATGCCAGCCAGCCGGGCCTGCAGGGGCTCACCAGCGGCGGCCAGCCCGTTGTCATCAGCATCAGCGGCAACAGCATCAGCGGCGCCGTCAACGGCCAGAATGTCTTTACTCTCACGCTTGATCAGAGAGGTCACTACGTCTTCACCCTGAACCAGCCGCTGGATCAGGGCAGTGCGGAGAGCCTGATCAAGGCGGGCTTCACCTTGACTGATTCGGATGGGGACAAAGTCTCCTCCACCTTGAGCGTCGCCATCGGCGATGGAGCCAACCCGGTGATCAGCGCCGTGACCGGCACCAGCCTGACCGAGTCCAACCAGGGCGACGCCGCCGTGGTGGGCAATATGAGCTTCACCGTGAGCCACGGCTCGGATGCCCTCGATCAGAGCAGCCTCAGGTTCGATATCGCGGCGATCCAGAGCAGTCTGGATGGCAAATACAGCAGCCACGGCAGCCCGGTGACCTTTACCCTGGATGCCAATGGGGATCTGGTGGGCACCAGCGCGGATGGCCGCGAGGTGCTGCGCGCCGAGCTGGACTTGGTGGACAGCAACGGCAACTGGAGCGTCACCACCAAGGTAACCTTGAGCGGTGAGCTGGATCACCAGGGCAGCGAGTCCCTCGACCTGCCTCTTTCCATCACCCTCACGGACAAGGACGGGGACAGGGTCTCCACCCAGTTGCCGCTGACCATCAAGGACGGCAATGCGCCCGGCTTCGTGGCGGGCAGCGGGGTGAGCCTGGACGAGGGCAACCTCGATGGCAGCAACCCCCTGACCGGCACGGGCCACTTCACCGTGGACGCAGGCTCGGATCGGGTGAGCGAGGTGTCGTTCGCCGATCCTGCCGAGCAGCCGGCCCTGACCGCCCTAGGCCAGAGCGTGAAATACGAACTGGTGGACGGCGATGCCGGCATCCCGGGCAACCAGATCCTCAAGGGCTATGTGGAAGTGAACGGGGTACGGGTCGAGGTGTTGCAGGTCGAAATCAGCGGCAAGCTCGACAACGCCGCCAGTAACGGCTTTGACTACAAGGTGACCCTGTTCGAGGGGGTACACCAGACCAATGGCAGTAGCACAGAGCTGCCGTTCAAGGTCAACGTCGTCGACAGCGACAAGGGATCAGGCAACAACGACAGCACCTTGGGCACCCTCAACATCAGCGTTGCGGAAGGGGACAAACCGACCCTCAGCCTCACCGGGGTGACCCTGAATGAAGGGCGCTTCGATGGGGCCGGCAGCAACCAGACGGCGGACGACCAGCAGGCCACCGGCACCCTCACCATCAAGGCGGATTCTGATCCCGTGGTGGACGTACGCCTGACCCTCTCCGGTCAGGTCGTGGACGCCAGCGGCAAGGCCATCACCCACAACGGGGAGACCCTGACCTGGCAGGAGGTGCCGGGCAGTAACGGTCACAGCTTCCAGGGGGTGACTGCGATCGGCACCCTGGTGCTGAGCGTGACCCTGCCGAGCGTGCCGGGCAGCATAGCGGCCCACAGCTCGGCGACCCTGGATTACCAGGTCACTGTGCACACCAACCTGGATCACGGCGCCGACGACAAGCTCACCCTGACCCTGCCGGTCCAGGTGACCGACAGCGACGGCTCGGTGAGCACCGGCAACACCACGGCAGTGATCACCGATGCGGCCAACCCCAGCCTCGGCATCGACACCGGCATCAGCCTGCAGGAAGGGGCCTCTGGCCAGAGCCTGGATGGCCAGCTGCCGGTCAATGTGGGCAGCGATCGCCTGGTGTCCCTGAACTTCGAGGGGAACCAGCCCGCCCTGGATGGTCTCACCAGCGGCGGCAAGCCGACCAGCTATCAGGTCAATGGCAATGTCATCACCCTGCTGGATGCGGGGGGCAAGACGGTGCTGACCGTGACCCTGGATCTGGATGGAAAGTACCATGTGCGGCTCGATGGCGTGCTGGATCAACCTGTGGGCACCAACAGCGTCAATCTGGGGCTGCAGGTGCAAGGCACCGACTTTGACGGCGACCAGAGCAACCTCGGCACCCTCAATATCCAGATCACCGATGGCGCCTTGCCCCAGGTCGACCCCGTCTCCCTGACTCTGACCGAAGATAGCAACTGGAGCGCGGCCCAGACCCTCTCCGGGGATCTCAATATCACCGCCGGCAGCGACCCCCTTGCCAACATCAGTTTCGATGCCAGCCAGCCGGGCCTGCAGGGGCTCACCAGCGGCGGTCAGCCAGTTGTCATCAGCATCAGCGGCAACAGCATCAGCGGCGCCGTCAACGGCCAGAATGTGTTCACCCTCACGCTTGATCAGAAAGGTCACTATGTCTTCACCCTGAACCAGCCGCTGGATCAGGGCAGTGCGGACAGCCTGATCAAGGCGGGCTTCACCCTCACAGACAGTGATGGGGACAAAGTCTCCTCCACCTTGAGCGTCGCCATCGGCGATGGGGCAAACCCGGTGATCAGCGCCGTGACCGGCACCAGCCTGACCGAGGCCAACCAGGGCGACGCCGCCGTGGTGGGCAATATGAGCTTCACCGTGAGCCACGGCTCGGATGCCCTCGATCAGAGCAGCCTCAAGTTCGATATTGCGGCGATCCAGAGCAGTCTGGATGGCAAGTACAGCAGCCACGGCAGCCCGGTGACCTTTACCCTGGATGCCAACGGGGATCTGGTGGGCACCAGCGCGGATGGCCGCGAGGTGCTGCGCGCCGAGCTGGACTTGGTGGATAGCAACGGCAACTGGAGCGTCACCACCAAGGTGACCCTGAGTGGTGAGCTGGATCACCAGGGCAGCGAGTCCCTCGACCTGCCTCTTGCCATCACCCTCACGGACAAGGATGGGGACAGGGTCTCCACCCAGTTGCCGTTGACCATCAAGGACGGCAATGCGCCCGGCTTCGTGGCAGGCAGCGGGGTGAGCCTGGACGAGGGCAACCTCGATGGCAGCAACCCCCTGACCGGCACGGGCCACTTCACCGTGGACGCAGGCTCGGATCGGGTGAGCGAGGTGTCTTTCGCCGATCCCGCCGAGCAGCCGGCCCTGACCGCCCTGGGCCAGAGCGTGAAATACGAACTGGTGGACGGCGATGCCGGCATCCCGGGCAACCAGATCCTCAAGGGCTATGTGGAAGTGAACGGGGTGCGGGTCGAGGTGCTGCAGGTCGAAATCAGCGGCAAGCTCGACAACGCCGCCAGCAACGGTTTTGACTACAAGGTGACCCTGTTCGAGGGGGTACACCAGACCAATGGCAGCAGCACAGCGCTGCCGTTCAAGGTCAACGTCGTCGACAGCGACAAGGGATCAGGCAACAACGACACCACCTCGGGCACCCTCAACATCAGCGTTGCGGAAGGGGACAAACCGACCCTCAGCCTCACCGGGGTGACCCTGAATGAAGGGCGCTTCGATGGGGCTGGCAGCAACCAGACGGCGGACGACCAGCAGGCCAGCGGCACCCTGACCATCGAGGCGGACTCGGATCCCGTGGTGGATGTGCGCCTGACTCTCTTCGGTCAGGTCGTGGATGCCAGCGGCAAGGCCATCACCCACAATGGCGAGACGCTGACCTGGCAGGAGGTGCCGGGCAGTAACGGCCACAGCTTCCAGGGAGTGACCGCGAGCGGCACCCTGGTGCTGAGCGTGACCCTGCCGAGCGTGCCGGGCAGCATAGCGGCCCACAGCTCGGCAACCCTGGATTACCAGGTCACTGTGCACACCAACCTGGATCACGGCGCCGACGACAAGCTGAACCTGACCCTGCCGGTGCGGGTGACCGACAGCGACGGCTCTGTGATCACCGGCAACACAACAGCGGTGATCACCGATGCGGCCGACCCCAGCCTTGGCATCGACACTGGCATCAGCCTGCAGGAAGGGGCCTCTGGCCAGACCCTGGATGGCCAGCTGCCGGTCAATGTGGGCAGTGACCGCCTGGTGTCCCTGAACTTCGAGTCAAGCCAGCCCGCCCTGGATGGTCTCACCAGTGGTGGCAAGCCGACCAGCTATCAGGTCAATGGCAATGTCATCACCCTGCTGGATGCGGGCGGCAAGACGGTGCTGACCGTGACCCTGGACCTGGACGGCAAGTACCATGTGAAGCTCGATGGCGTGCTGGATCAACCGGTCAGCAGCAACAGCGTCAACCTGGGGCTGCAGGTGCAGGGCACCGACTTTGACGGCGACCAGAGCAACCTCGGTACCCTCAACATCCAGATCACCGACGGCGTCTTGCCCCAGGTCGACCCCGTCACCCTGACCCTGGTGGAGGACAGCGACTGGAGCGCGGCCCAGACCCTGTCCGGTGATCTGAACATCACCGCCGGCAGCGATCCCCTTGCCAGCATCAGCTTCGATGCCAGCCAGCCGGGCCTGCAGGGGCTCACCAGCGGTGGGCAGCCGGTCGTTATAAGCGTCAGCGGCAACAGCATCAGCGGCGCCGTCAACGGCCAGAACGTCTTCACCTTGACGCTGGATCAGCAGGGTCACTACGTCTTCACCCTGAACCAGCCGCTGGATCAAGGCAGTGTGGATAGCTTGATCAAGGCGGGCTTTACTCTCACCGACAGTGATGGGGACACCGTTTCTTCTTCCTTGAGCATCGCCATCGGCGATGGGGCCAACCCGGTGATCAGCGCCGTGACCGGCACCAGCCTGACCGAGGCCAACCAAGGCGACGGCGCCGTGGTGGGCAATATGAGCTTCACCGTGAACCACGGTGCTGATGCCTTGGCCCCCGACAGTCTCAGGTTCGATATCAACGCCATCCAGCAGAGCCTGGACGGCAAATACAGCAGCCACGGCAGCCCTGTCACCTTCACCCTGGATGCCAACGGGGAGCTGGTGGGGACCAGCGCCGATGGCCGCGAGGTGCTGCGCGCCGAGCTGGATCTCGTGGACAACAACGGCAACTGGAGCGTCACCACCAAGGTGACCTTGAGCGGCGAGCTGGATCACCAGGGCAGCGAGTCCCTCGACCTGCCCCTGGCCATCACCCTCACGGACAAGGACGGGGACAGGGTCTCCACCCAGTTGCCGCTGACCATCAAGGACGGCAATGCACCTGGCTTCGTGGCGGGCAGCGGGGTGAGCCTGGACGAGGGCAACCTCGATGGCAGCAGCCCCCTGACCGGCACGGGTCACTTCACCGTGGACGCGGGCTCGGATCGGGTGAGCGAGGTGTCGTTCGCCGATATCGCAGAGCAGCCAGCCCTGACTGCCCTGGGTCAGAGCGTGAAATACGAACTGGTGGGCGGCGATGCCAGCATCCCGGGCAACCAGATCCTCAAAGGCTATGTGGACGTGAACGGGGTGCGGGTCGAGGTGCTGCAGGTCGAAATCAGCGGCAAGCTCGACAACGCCGCCAGCAATGGCTTCGACTACAAGGTGACCCTGTTCGAGGGGGTCCACCAGGCCAATGGCAGCAGCACCGAGCTGCCGTTCAAGATCAACGTCGTCGACAGCGACAAGGGGGCCGGCAACAACGACAGCGCCTCGGGCACCCTCAACATCAGCGTTGCGGAAGGGGACAAACCGACCCTCAGCCTCACCGGGGTGACCCTGAACGAAGGGCGCTTCGATGGGGCAGCGAACAACCAGACGGCGGACGACCAGCAGGCCAGCGGCACCCTCACCATCAAGGCGGACTCCGATCCCGTGGTGGACGTGCGCCTGACTCTCTCCGGTCAGGTCGTGGATGCCAGCGGCAAGGCCATCACCCACAATGGCGAGACGCTGACCTGGCAGGAGGTGCCGGGCAGCAAGGGTCACAGCTTCCAGGGGGTGACCGCGAGCGGCACCCTGGTGCTGAGCGTGACCCTGCCGAGCGTGCCGGGCAGCATAGCGGCCCACAGCTCGGCGACCCTGGATTACCAGGTCACTGTGCACACCAACCTGGATCACGGCGCCGACGACAAGCTCAACCTGACCCTGCCAGTGCGGGTGACCGACAGCGATGGCTCTGTGATCACCGGCAACACCACGGCGGTGATCACCGATGCCGCTGACCCCGTGATCAGCTCCATCGGGAGTGTCACCGTCAAGGAGTCGGATCTCAATGGCGGTTCCGGCCAGCACGGCGGCACCAGCCCGTCCGGGACCGGGGAGCTGGCCGTCGGTCAGGTGGTGATCGCCGCCGGGAGCGACAGGGTGGCCGCCCTGCAACTGGATGTGGCCCGCTTCAACGCCCTCAACCAGCTCAGCTCCGGGGGCAAGGCCGTCAGCATCAGCGCCGACAGCCAGCCGGGTGTCTATCTGGGCAAGGACAGCGGGGGCAAGCTCATCTTCAAGCTGACCCTGGATGTCTCCGGCCGTTATACCTTCGAACTGACCGGCAACCTGGACCACAGTGCCCAGGGCAAGGATCTACTGGATATCCAGCTGCCGTTGCAGGCCCTGGACAGCGATGGGGATCTCAGCGGCGAGGTGATAGGTCACGTCAGCGTGCAGGACGATGTGCCCGTCGCGGTCGATGCCGGCAAGACCCTGAACCAGGGGGCGAAAGTGAGCGGCGATCTGCTGGCTACCGCCAGCGAGGGTGCCGACGATGCGGTGGTGAGATCGGTCACCATCAACGGGGTCGAACACCCCATCGCCGCCAGCGGTAATACCACCATTGCGGTCACAGACAGCACTGGCCAGGCCATAGGCACCCTGGTGATCAACGGCGAGGGGAATTACAGCTTCAGCGCCAAGGCGGACATAGATCACAGCAACAACACCCTGGTGCAGAAGATCGACTTCCACCTGGTGGACGGGGATGGGGATACCGATGACGGGGTGCTGACCCTGACCATAAGGGATGAGGCGGGCAAGTTGACCGTCAGTGCCGCCACCGGTGCCGAGGATGCGGGGGCCAGCGACCCCACTCATGGCATCCCCATCACCATGAACCTGGACATAGGCGACTACGATCGGGGCGAGTTTGTCGAGACATTGCTTATCCAGGCCCCTGCCAATACCCATGGCTCCTTCTATTTCAACGGTGTTGCGCTCACTACCATCACTCAGGGTGGCAAGACCTGGTATCAGGTGCCGCCAGCGGCCATGGTGGCGGTGGTCAATACCGATGACAAGTTCCAGTTGACCGGTGTGACCTTCGTTCCCGATCACGACTACTCGAGCTACAACGATGGCGGCAACCCGCTTCGCTTCCCGATCCAGTTGCAGGTCGGCGTCACCGAGGGGAGCAAACCCTCAGTGCTGACCGGCAACCTGGCCATCACTGTGCAGGGCATTGCCGACAAGCCGCTCTGGGATGACGGCAGCACGAATAAGCACTACAGCACCGATGAGGACAGCACCGGCATAGCCCTCAACGTGCAGGCCAGGCTCACCGACACCGATGGCTCAGAGACCCTGAGCTACCAGATCAAGTGGGCGTCCGGGGAGGGCAGCCTGACTCTGAACGGCAAGGTGCTCACGCCCGATGCGAACGGCCTCTATACCGTTTCGGGCAGTGACATCAACAAGATCACAGTCGTGCCCGGCAAGGACTACAGCGGTGACATCAAGCTGGTCGTGACCCCGGTCAGTACCGAGAAAACCCCCGTAGTCACCGGGAAGGAGACAGCCCTTGGGGATCCCATCGATCTCATCATCAACGTCAACCCGCTGGCGGATGACGCCAAGCTGACGGTGCGCGACATCCAGGGCAAGGAAGACAGCCTGCTGGATCTGGGCAGCAAGATAGCGCTCGCCCATCTGGGGGATACTGCTGATGGCTCCGAGCAGATGTTCGTGCGCATCAGCGGCCTGCCCGCCGGTGCCACCCTCTGGCTCGGCGGCGTGGCGGTCACCCTGGATGCGAACGGTTATTACGAGGTGCCCTATGCCCGCATCGGCGAGCTCAAGCTCGAGCCGCCGAAGGACAGCAACGTCGACTTCGATCTCAACATCCAGGGGGTGGTAAAGGATACCGCCACCCTGACCGATGCCAATGGTCAGACCCAGACAGTGGTCAACGAGAAGGTGACCGGCAGCCAGGGCCTGCATGTGGATCTGGTGGGGGTGGTGGATGAGCCTCATTTTAATCTGGACAGTACCGGCTGGAGCCAGGATGGCAAGGGCTACACCACCACCATAGGGGAAGATGGCAAGGCGCCGCTGGACTTCAAACTGACGTCGGGGGAGACGACGAGCGATGGTTCCGAAACCCTCAACCTGGTGCTGGAAGGCTTGCCGGAAGGGGCCAAGGTGTTCGATGGCAACGGCAAGGAGCTCACCCTCACCTTCGCCGGGCTCGACGCCCAGGGCAAGCCGACCTATCAGGTCGACGTCTCGAGTCTGGGCAACCTGCAGATCCAGCCACCCCCCAACAGCACCGCCGATATCCACCTTATCGGCCACGTGGTGGTGACCGAGAACGACGGGGATCACCAGAGTTTCGATGTTCCGCTCACCATCAAGGTGGAGCCCGCGATCGATGCCGGTGACTATGCCAAGACCAGCCATGGTCTGGAGGATGAGTTCGCCGTGCTCGACTGGCAGCCGGACCTGACCGACAGCGCCGAAAAGGTGACTCACCTCAGCCTCTCCGACATAGAGCCGGGTTACGAGATCTGGATCCGGGTGGGCGGGGCCGAGACCCAGCTTAACGTGACGGGCGGCAAGGTGGAGTTGAGTGACGCGGATCTGAAGAGCCTGCTCGGCGGCGGTCAGCTGCTGGTGAAGGCGCCACAAGACAGCGACAGGGACACCACCATCAAAAGCCATGTCACCGTGACTCAGAAAGATGTGGATTCCAATGTTGTAGTCAGCAAAGAGGTCAATGGTCAGCTGCACGTGGATATCCAGGCCGTGGTCGAACCGGATGGCAACCTAGTGCAGCAGGGTGGGGATCTGGTCAGCCCGGATGGTCATGACATCCCGCTCAAAGATGTCTTCGTGTTCGATGACAGGGATCCGACCAGCGATGAGGTCATCGACTACCTGGTCATCAGCGATCTGCCCCCCGGCTTCGTGGTGGTGGGGGGGATCAACGACGGCCAGGGCAACTGGACAGTGCCTAACAGCGCCCTCGGGAGCTTCTCCCTGCGTTCACCGGATGGTTTCACCGGCACTGCCACCTTCAAGGTCAGCGCCAAGGTGATCGATCTTGGCGACAACAACGAAGGGGATGTCAGCGCACCGGCTTATCGGGAGATCACCACCAGCGCCGAGTTCAAAGGTGCAACCAACTCTGGCCAGCTTGCGGCCGGCATCGATCTCGACAACAGCCAGCCCATCACAGGGGTAGAGGATCACGGCGTCAACTTTGGCACCCAGCTCAAGAGCATGGTGACCCTGGGGACGGCAAACATCGGTGATGACGAGCTCAGCATAGTCCTCACCGGTCTGCCCCCCGGCGTTAGCGTGCAGGGGCTCACCTTCGACTTCGTCAACGGCGAGTACCTCATCAAGCTGCCGGGTGGCCTCAGTGACCTCGACAAGCTGACCCTGACCCTGCCGGAGGATTACGCCGGCAGCGGCCTGAGCTTCAACGTGCGTCTGGTCAATACCGACACAGTGAGCGGCAACACCAATACGGTGGAGAAGGTCGTTTCCCTCTCCATCACCCCCGAGGTGGACATCAAGGGCGGCGCGGATGGCCAGCCCGAGCTGCACCTGCAGGTGAAGGAGGTGAACGGTCAGCCGAGCAACCTGGAAGACACCGAGATCCACCTCGATCTCTCGGTCAAACTCGCGGACATCAGCCCCTCGGTGGCCAACGGCGGCCTGGAGACGGTGGAGCGGGTAACCCTGACCGTCGATGCCCAGTATGGCCATTTCCTCGATGCTAATAGGAATCCCGTCCAGTCCCTGGTGGTGGATGCCAATGGCCTCAAGGATCTGGTGTTCGTACCCAGGGAGCACTTCAGCGGTCAGGTACCCCTGGGCATCAAGGTCGACATTCTGGACAGTGCCACCACGGGGACGGATCGCGGCAGCTGGAGCGGCAATGCGAGCTTTGAGGTGCTGCCGGTCAATGATCCGGCCCAGCTCACGGTGAAGGATGTGAGCGGCAACGAGGATGGCAGCGTCAGCCTCGGCGGGCTAGGCGCGACCCTGGTCGACAATGATGGATCCGAACAGATAGTGGCGCTGCAGATCAAGGGCGTGCCGGATGGCTTCACCCTGTCGGCACCGGCGGTCAACAACGGCGGTGGCGTATGGCAGGTGCCTGTGGGCACAGACTTCTCCAAGCTGACCCTGATCCCGCCCGCCAACTTCAGCGGCAACGTGGAGCTCACCCTGAGCGCCTTCACCCAGGATTTGGGGCTCACCATGCCCCTCGAGACCAAGGGCAGCTTCACCGTCACCGTCAAGCCGGTGGGGGATGTCATCATCGCCGACATTCAGGACAAGGCGAGCGGCACCGAGGGGGACGTGGTCACCCTCAACCTGGGGCTGGAGACCAAGGACACCCAGGCCACCGGCGGCAGCGCCACCAACGTTAACGAGAACGGCCCGGAGCAGGTGCGGGTCACCATAGAAGGGGTACCCGATGGGGCAGAGATCCGTCTGCCGAGCGGGGTGACCGGCACTGTGGTGGATCTGGGCGGCGGCGTCTGGCAAGTGACCACGACGGGCGGCAAGCTGGCGGCCGTGGAGCTGGTGACCAACGACGCCAATGGCACCCTGGATCTCAAGGTGACGGCCCAGAGCCTGGACAACGGCGCCCTCGGCCCCGAGGTCAGTGGCACCATCCAGGTGGAGGTGAGCCCGGTCAACGACGCCCCCATCAACGTGCTGCCAACGGATCCCCAGGTGGCCCAGGAGGACAAGCCCTTCACCATTCAGGGTTTGCAGGTGAAGGATGTGGACGCGGGCAGCGGCACCATGGAGGTGCGCCTGTCGGTGGAGCACGGCACCCTCAACCTGCCGGCAGGCAGCGGCGTGACCCTGACCGGCAACGGCACCGGCTCTCTGGTGCTGACCGGCACCCTGGCGGATCTCAACGCCTTGCTCTCTGGTGGCGTGACCTATCAGGGCAACGGCGACTTCCACGGCAATGACGCCCTGACCATGGTCACCAATGATCTGGGCAACACCGGCAGCGGCGGGGCGCTCGGCGACACAGACGTGCTGCCCATCGAGGTGCAAGCGGTCAATGATGCCCCCGTCAACCTGCTGCCGGGCACCCCTCAGGTGGCACAGGAGGATACCCCCTTCGTCATCAAGGGCCTGCAGGTACAGGACGTGGATGCGGGCAGCAGTCCCATGGAGGTGCGTCTGTCGGTCCTGCACGGCACCCTGGTGCTGGCGGACGGCAGCGGGGTGACGGTGACTGGCAGCGGCAGCGATACCCTGGTGCTGAGCGGATCGCAAGATGCCATCAATGCCCTGCTGGCGGGCGGCGTGACCTATCAGGGCGAGCAGGACTTCAATGGCCAGGATGCCCTGACCATGGTGACCAACGACAAGGGCAACACCGGCAGCGGTGGCGCCCTGGTCGACACCGACGTGCTGCCCATCGAGGTGCAGGCGGTCAACGATGCCCCTGTGACCCAGGTGCCGGGCGCCATGCAGGTGAAGGAAGATGGTTCACTGTCCCTCGCCGGGATCAGCGTGAAGGACGTGGATGCGGGCACTGCCCCCATCTCCATGGTGCTGAGGGTCGAACACGGCGTGCTGACCCTGCTCGGGGCGGCGGGCGCCGTCTCGGTGCAGGGGGCGGGCAGCAGCGAGATCACCCTGGTGGGCTCCCTTGATGATCTTAACAACCTCATCAATGGCAACCTGCATTACGAGCCGGCCAAGGACTTCTGGGGACAGGACAACCTGACCATCACCACTTCGGATCAGGGCAATACCGGATCGGGCGGTGTCCTGACCGACAGCGCCCAGATTGGCATCCAGGTGACCGCAGAGGCAGACGATCCCCAGCTCAGCCTGGGCACCCACGACATCCATGCCCTGCAAGGGGCCTGGGTGCCGCTCAACCTGAGCGCCAGCGTGGTCAACCCGGCAACCGGCGAACTCTCCATCCGCATCCAGAATCTGGGGAGCGCCCAGGTGGTGGACGAGCACGGCCAGAGCGTGGGTCATGCGGACAGCAACGGCGACTGGCTGCTGCCGGGGGATCAGTCCGTGCCCCTCTACCTCAGCGGTCTGACGGCGGGGGATCATGCCCTGACCCTGAGTGCGGAATCCAGCGCGGGTGGCAGCACCCTGAGATCGGCCGAGGAGACCCTCAACATCCACAGCCAGAGCGGCCATGACCTGCTGGGCTCGGATCAGAGTGACTGGCTGTTCGGCTCCACCGGCGACGATCGCATACTGGGCGGCCTGGGGGATGACGTGCTCCGGGGCGGTCAGGGCAATGACATCCTGACCGGTGGTGCAGGCAGCGATCTCTTCGTGTGGGGCAGTGGCGATGAAGGAACGGCGGCCTTGCCGGCCATCGACACCGTCACCGACTTCCACCCGGAGGAGGGGGACAAGATAGATCTGGCGGACCTGCTCAAGGGGGTGACCGACAACAGCGTGGATGGCTTGCTGGGCCACCTCTCTGCGTCTGTGACCGCCGGCAACGGCGGGCTGAGCGACGTGAGCCTGTCGGTCTCCCCGGCGGGGGATGGTCAGGTGACCCAGCAGATCACCCTGAAGGACGTGGATCTGAGCGGCTGGAACCTGAGCGGCTCCTCCTCCCACGACATACTGCAGTCCATGCTGGATCAGCACAGCCTGATCATCCAGCACCCCTGAATCTGAGGGAGACAGCACCATGGAAAAGAGCCGGCAATTGCCGGCTCTTGTTTTATCACTGCCTGTTTGTTACTGCGGGTTGATCACCGCGTAACCGGATCTCTGCGTGGATTGTTTTTTGTTATCAGTCGGGCACCCGGGTCGGTCAGGCCAGCGCCTGGGCCAGCAGGTGGATCGGATGCTCGCAGCGGCAGATCGGAGTGCTCATCTCGATAAGTCTCTGCTTATGCCCCCGACTGTCGCCCGCTATACCAATGCCTGGGCAAGCAGATGGATCGGATGCTCGCAGCGGAACGCCGTGCTCATCTCGATCTGCCATTTGCAGGTCTCGCAGTCGGTGATCACCAGATCAGGCTTGAGGCGGTTTATCTGATCGAACAGCCCCTCACCTATGGTCTGGCTGGTCTCGTAGTTCTCCGACTTGAAGCCGTAGGTACCGGCGATGCCGCAGCACTGGGAGTCGAGCACGGTCACCTTGACCCCGGGAATGGCGCGCAGCAATTCGAGGGTGTAGATGACGCCCCCCATCTTCTCCATGTGGCAGGGGGTGTGGTAGGCGATGTGCAGGTTGAGCGGTTTCATCGCCGGTTTGTTGCCCCGGTAGAACTCGTTCCACAGGAAGCGGGTCACCAGGGAGATGCGATCCCGCACCTTGCGGTTGTCCTGCTCCAGCAGGTGGGGGTATTCATCGCGCAGGGTGAAGCCGCAGGTGGAGGAG
Organism: Aeromonas sp. DSM 116730; assembly: GCF_046581335.1. NCBI lineage: Bacteria > Pseudomonadati > Pseudomonadota > Gammaproteobacteria > Aeromonadales > Aeromonadaceae > Aeromonas > Aeromonas sp. DSM 116730. The sequence continues at coordinate 2,055,615 of NZ_CP144265.1, forward strand.
GTGGCCAGGAGCGGCATCTCGTTGCCCAGCAGGCTGTTCTCCATCTGCTGAATGTTGAAGGCCGCCTGCTGCTTGGCCTTGTCCATGAAGCCGTTGGCAATGAGCGGCACGCCGCAGCACTTCTCCCGATCCAGCAGTTGCATGCCTATGTTCATGGCGTTGAGCACCTGCACCAGCTCCTTGCCGAGCTGCGGGTGGTTGTAGTTGACGTAGCAGCCGTGGAAGTAGGCGATCTGGCGCTCGAAGCGGGCCTGGGTGGCCTTCTGCTTTTTGTACCAGCCACGGAAGGTGCCCTGGGAATACTTGGGCAGATCCCGGTGGGAGGAGACCCCCAGCGCCTTGTCCAGCACCAGCTTCATCGGCTTGAGGCCGGTGGTGAAGTTGACCACGGGGGCCATCAGGGTAGACATGCTGCCCATCAGATCGGTGTGGGAGAGCACGAACTCGCGGATCCCCGGTTTGAAGCCGCTGTACTGGTGCTTGGCCTTGGCAATGATGTCGCCGATGCGCACCCCGCTTGGGCAGGCCACCTCACAGCGTTTGCAGTTGGTGCAGTGCTTGAGGGCGCTGTCAAAGAGCTCCGGGCTTTTGATGCGCAGCCGCTCCCCATCCGGGCCCGCCTGCTTGGGGCCCGGGTAGGCGGGGTTGGCCTTGGCCACCGGGCAGTAGGCGGTGCAGACGGTGCATTTGATGCACTGATCGAAGGTTTGATTGGCGTGATCCAGTAGCATGTCAGTTCTCCTCCCGGCGATGATGAAGACACGGGATATGGGACGAAGTAATCATTGGGCCGCGCCCAGAATATGGCCGGCAGCCTGCCAGCCGGTGGCGACCGCGACCCCGGAGCCCGAGCCTTCTCGCACGGGATCGTAGTGGGCCAGCACGCTGCCGGCGCCATAGAGGTTGGCAAGGGGCTTGCCGCCGCGCAGCACTCGCAGCTGGTCGTCCGTCTTGACCCCGAAGCCCATGAAGGGGTGGTGGTCGAACAGGCGGCGGCCGGCCCAGGCGTCGCGCTCGGGGAGGCTCAAGACGTCGGCGTCGAAGATGGGCTCGCGAATGCCGCCGAGGCGGGACTCCAGCCCGCGGCTGAAGAAGCTGCCGGAGGCGAGCACGAAGTGGTCCGCCTCGAACAGCTGATCGTCGCCGTTCTGGCTGTGCACGCCTACCACCCGATCGCCGTCGTAGCTGGCGCCCAGCACCCGTTCGCTGGTGAGGAAGGTGCCGCCGAGGGCCAGGAAGCGGCGCTTGAGCGCCTCCTGCATCCGCATCCCGATGAGGGACGGCGGCATGGTGGCCACCTCCTTGATGGTGCAGCCGGTGCGCGCCTCCAGCTCAGCCAGACGGGGGCCGACCAGCCCCAGCGACAGGCAGGCGGGCAGCACTATATGGCGGCAGCCAGGCTCGCCGCACTCCTGCACCATGCGGCCTATCTCGCGGGCCAGATCCGTCAGCAGGTCCTGCTTGTCGTGCTGCTGTTTGTCAAACAGGCGGGCGATATCGGCGGAGCGAAACTCGTGGGGATTGCGGCTGAATGCGGCGAGCTGGGGCAGGCGAATTTCACCGGTCAGGATGCGGCAGTGGGCGAAGCGGGAATGGGTCGCCAGATTGGCAGCCGCCAGCACCGGGTGGAAGTCGCGAAAGCCCTCGAGCGTCGCCAGCAGCAGGACGTCCGGGGCGGGGGCCTCCGTGACGCAGGCGCAGGTCTCGGGGGAGAGCCAGGTGGATTTCAGGGTGCCGATGGGGGTCAGCCGCTGATGGTTGCGTTCCTGGCGAAACAGGGGCAACCCCTGCTCGTGGCAGTGGCGCTGCAGATCCGTGAGGCTCGCCTCTATATTGGTCAACCCCACCTTGCTGTAGGGGTGATCCGGATGGGCGGCCATAAAGGCGGGCAGGGTGGCGCGAGGGTCGCCTTCGCTTTCGAGCAGATCCACCGAGCCGGAAGAGAAGTGCAGGGCGCTCTGGCCCGAGGCCATCAGCAGGGTCTTCTGGCCCGCCTCGGCCAGACGCAGGGCCGCCGACAGGCCTGCCATGCCGCCGCCTATCACGATAGTGTCAAATTTCATGGCTGCACTCCTTGGCTGGATGGGCTTGACGAGGTCCGGGCGAGGGGAAAGGGGGGATCGCTCACCAGATGGGGCGCCGTCCATTCCCCCAGGCCAAAGAGCCCTTCGTAGATCCAGTAGGTAAACTCGGCTTCGCGCAGGGCATCCCCCCAGAGCACGGGGCGGGTCCCCTTGTAACGCTCCTCCAGGAACTGGCGCAGCATGACGCAGGCCTCACGGCCATCGGCCTTGCCGTACTCCTGCATCAGACCGGCGGCGCGGTAGGCGCACAGCTCTCCCTGACAGGGACCCATGCCGAGGCGAGTGCGGCGGCGCAGATCCACCAGGTTGTCCACGTCGAGCTCGCGCAGGGCGTATTCGATTTCGCCTGCGGTCACCATCTCGCACTCGCAGATGAGGGCGTTGGCCTTGGGGTTGTCCCGGAAGAAGGCGATGACCCGCTCGCCGTGGCGGTATTGGGCGGAGCCTTCGACCGGCACCGAGAGACCGGGGGCCGAGACCTTCTCAGGATCCCGCGAGCCGGGCAGATTGAGTTCGGCGGTGCGGCAGGGCCGGGAATTGCCCAGCTTGTTGGCGACGAGATCGGTGGCCCACTCCGCCATCAGGCGGTAGGTCATCAGCTTGCCGCCGGTGATGGTGTTGAAGCCCTTGAGACCGTCACGATCGCTGTGATCCAGCAGCACTATGCCGCGACTGATGTTGCGGCCGGTGTCGTCACCGTCCACCGCCACCAGGGGGCGCACCCCGGCGTAGGCGCGCAGCAAGCGGGTGCGGGCCATGATGGGGGCGAGCTTGATCCCTTCGCGCAGCAGCACCTCTACCTCTTCGGGCTCGACGGTGAGCTGATCAATCTTGTTGTAATCGATGCGGCTGGACGTGGTGCCGATGAGGGAGATGGTATCGCCCGGCACCAGAATGTCCGCGTCAGCCGGCTTGCGGGCGCGGTTGAGCACCAGCTGGTTGATGCGGTAATCCATGATGAGCAGGGAGCCCTTGGCCGGGAACATGCGGATGCCGAGATCGGCGTATTCGCAGATTTGCTGGCCCCAGATGCCGGCGGCGTTGATCACCTCCTGGCACTCCACCTCGAACGCTTCGCCGGTGCGGGTGTTGATGGCCTTGACCCCGTGCACCCGATCTTGCGTGCGCAGCAGCCCCAGCACCTTGCTGTGGGTGAAGATGCGGGCGCCATGTTCCTTGGCATCCAAGACGTTTGCGGCGGCCAGGCGGAAGGGATCGACGGTGCCATCCGGCACATGAATGGCGCCTATCATCGCCGGGTTGGCGTTGGGTTCGAGCCGCAGCGCCTCGCGGGGATCCAGCTGGCGTGTCTCTATGCCCGCCAGGGCGCAGGCATCCATAAAGGTACTTTGGAAATGGATGTCATCTTCCGGCAGGGTGAGGAAGAGGCCGCCGGTCGCCTCCACGCAGTGGCTGGCGATCCGCTTGAGGATGCGGTTCTCCTGAATGCACTCGCGGGCGGACTCCGGATCCGTCACCGCGTAGCGGGCCCCCGAATGGAGCAGGCCGTGGTTGCGCCCCGTGGTGCCTGCGGCTATGTCATCCCGCTCCAGCAGGATGCAGTCGATGCCGCGCAGGGCGCAATCGCGCATGATGCCGGCCCCGGTAGCGCCGCCGCCTATGATGACGACTTCTGTGGTTATTCTTTTCATTCTTGCCCGTCTCATCTCGTCCAGATGGGGCCAGTGTGGCGCCTGTCTGGCTGAAAATGTTTGATATGGGCCAAATTAATGTTCGCAAACGCTCATTGATGGTGGGGTTGATGAGCGAACTGTGACCATAGTCACATCCCGATCAGGGCGGGACCAGGGTCGGCACCTCAAAAAAGAGAAAAGCGGGAAGGGGTATACGGGATAGAGCAGAGAGTCGAGAGCAAAGAACCGAGCAGAGAGAGGAAGGGGCAGATGGCGGCTCGCCCCCGATGGCCGCCCCGCAGCCGCGCGGGCCAGGTCCTCAGCCGCAGCACTTCTTGAACTTCTTGCCGCTGCCACAGGGGCAGGGGTCGTTGCGACCGACCCGCAGGGGGGCGGGATCCTGCTCGCCCTCGGTGTAGACCCAGCGCCCCTGGTAACGCACGAAGCGGGAGCGTTCATGTAGGCAATGGCGCAGGAAGGGGCGCTCATCCCCCTCCAAGAACCAGGCCTTGAACTCCACCATGCCGCTCTCATCCGCTGGGCCGCCCTGGGCAGCCAGGATCTCCAGCCCATCCCAGCGGGTGTCGGTGCGGGAGAGCTCCTCCACGGTCAGAGGGCCCAGATAGTCCGGGTGCCAGCTGTGGACCAGGTACTCCCCCAGCCCCAGCACGAAGGCGCTGTAGCGCGAGCGCATCAGCTGCTCTGTGGTGGTGGCGGCTTGGCCTTCGTGAAGCGCGCCGCAGCAATGGGGGAGAGAAAGAGAGGATCCGCAAGGACATTGGCTCATGGGTCGGTTCATCGGGTCGATATAGAAGGTGGCGGGATTGTAGCGAAAGCGGCCCCCCCTCGGCCAGCATCCCATGCCGATACGGTAGGAACTGAACATCAAGAATAAACAGCAGAAAGGATTACACCATGACACTTAAGCAGAAGATCCTGTTACTGGGGGCCATCCCCGTGCTGCTGATGGCCCTGGTGGTCAACCTCAGCAACTACCTGGTGGCCAGGAGCGACCTGGAGTCCGAGCTGGTGGTGGCGAGGGACAAGGCGGTCAAGGAGCGCAAGGCCCTGCTCAGCAGCTACCTGATGCTCGCCAAGACGGCCATCGACAAGGTCTATGCCGAGCCGGACAGCCCAGAGGCCCGTGCCCGGGTGAAGGAGATCCTGCGCCCCTTGCGTTATGGCAGTGACGGTTACTTCTTCGTCTACGACTTCCAGGGCAATACTCTGCTGCTGCCCACCCGCCCCGAGGTGGAGGGCAAGAACCGCTGGCAGGACAAGGATACCAAGGGCACCTTCCTCATTCAGGAGATCGTCAAGGCGGCCCGTGAGGGGGATGGCTACTCGGAGTACTGGACCAACAAGCCTTCCATAGGGCGGGATGCGCCCAAGCTCTCCTTCAACCTGGTGCTCGACAAGTATCAGTGGGTGGTGGGCACCGGCTTCTACATAGATGATATCGACGCCGAGCTGGCGGCCCTGCGCAGCGAGCGCGAGGAGAACATGCACGGCTCCCTGCAGAGCAGCGTGCTGCTCATTCTGGTGATCCTGGGGGTGACCCTGGCGGTGACAGTGGTGCTTGGCAACCGGGTCACCCGGCCGCTGGCGGATGCGGTCGCGGCCCTCAATGACATCGCCGATGGGGAGGGGGATCTGACCCGACGCCTCAAGGTGCAGAGCGAGGACGAGGTGGGCCAGCTGGCCAGCGCCTTCAACCGTTTCGTGGAGCGGATCCAGTCGGTGGTGAGCCAGGTCGGGGAGACCAGCCATCAGCTGCTGGGGGCCGTGGACAGGCTGCACAGCTTGAGCGAGCACGCCGACCGGCAGATGCACGGCCATGGCCGTGAGACGGATCAGGTGGTCACCGCGGTGACCGAGATGAGCTCCACCGCCCAGGAAGTGGCGGCCAGCGCCTCCAACGCGGCCACGGCCACCAGCGACGCGGCGCGGGAATCCGATGCGGCCCGTGAGGTGGTGGGCAGTGCCATCGGCAGCATCAACCGCCTGGTGGAGGAGGTGCACACCGCCTCCGGTGTCATCGAGCAGCTGGCTCAGGAGACCGGCAAGATAGGATCCGTGGTGGAGGTGATCCGCGGCATCGCCGATCAGACCAACCTGCTGGCCCTGAATGCGGCCATAGAGGCGGCCCGGGCCGGTGAGCAGGGGCGTGGCTTTGCGGTGGTGGCGGACGAGGTGCGATCCCTGGCCGGTCGCACCCAGCAGAGCACCAAGGAGATCAACGAGATGCTGCAACGGCTGCAGGGGGGCGTGCGCCAGGCGGTGGAGGTGATGCAGGCGAGCGAGGCGCGCAGCCAGGAGACGGTGCAGGAGGCGAGCCACATTGCCAGCTCCCTCGACAGCATGGTGACGGCGGTCAGCACCATCAACGACATGAACATCCAGATAGCGACCGCCGCCGAGGAGCAGCATGCGGTCTCCGAGGAGATCAACAAGAACCTGGTGGCCATACAGCAGATCGTCAGCGAGCTGACCGAGGCCGCCGGGGAGTCCAACACCACCACCCGCGCCCTGGCCGGCACGGGTGACAAATTGCGTCAACTCGTCTCCCGCTTCCGTTACTAGTCACATTTTTGCCGTCTGGACGTCATTTCCAGACGGCAAATTTGGGGATCGGCGCAGAATGTGGGAAAATCGCGCCATTCGTTCCTTTCGTTAGCCCCTACCCTATGAATGAGATCGTGAAAGGCAGTATCGATTTGATCCGTCAGCTCAACTACGGCCTGGTCTACGCCAGCCTGGAAGAGCACAAGGAACTGTCCCGTACCGATCTGTCCCGTTTGACCGGCCTCTCACCGGCCAGCATCACCAAGATCACCCGCGAACTGCTCGATGGCGGTCTGGTGGTCACCTGTGGCGAGAGCTCGGTGGGCCGCGGCCGTCGTCAGACCCTGCTGCGCATCAACGAGCGCCGCTTCCAGTTTCTCTCCATGCGTCTTGGCCGCGGCTACGTGGACATGGCCCTGTTCGATCTCGCCGGTCACTCCCTGGCGCGCCATCGCCACCTGTTCAGCGAGTCGGAACGCGAAGACCTGCTGGCCAGCCTGGTGCGGGCCATCGAGGGCTTCTTGCCGAAGAAGGCCCTGCGGCTGGCCTGCATCGCCCTCTGCCTGCCCGGGCAGGTAGAGCGCCACTCCGGCATGGTCAAACACTTTCCCTTCTACGATCTGCGCAACTGGCCCCTTGGTCCGACCCTGCAAGAGGCCTTCGAGGTGCCTGTGCTGGTGAGCGGTGACGTGCGCACCTGGATCCAGGCCGAGCGGGAGTGGGGCGCCGCCAAGAACTGCGCCGATGCGGTGCTGGTGTTCGTCCACAACGACATAGGGGTGGGCATGGTGGTCAACGGCCAGCTCATCGAGAGCGAGTCGGCCCTGCTCGGGGATCTCAGCCACCTGCAGCTCGAACCCTATGGCCAGCGCTGCTACTGCGGTGGCTTCGGCTGCGCCTGCACCCTGGTGACCAACCAGGCCCTGGAGGCCCAGTACCGGGACCTGCGTGAGCGGATGCAGGAGCACGATCTGCCGGCGAGCGTCAACATCCGCGAACTGTGCGAGCTGGCGCTGGCGGGCAACAGCCTGTGCCAGGACATACTGCATCAGGCGGCGGGTCGGCTCTCCCGGGTGCTTGCCAACCTCATCTGCCTGCTCAACCCGGGCAAGCTGCTGTTGGGGGGGGAGATCACCCGGGCCGACCGGCTGCTGTTCCCCATGCTGCACCAGTCCCTGGCGAGCCAGCTGCCAGCAGAATACCTGGTGCGCCTGCAGATCGAGTCCACCCATTTTTACGAAGATCCCACCAAGCCCACCTCGGTGCAGGTGCACAAGGCCCTGCGGGACGGCAGCCTGCTGCTCGACCTGTTGCGAGGTGACAGGGAGGCATGAGGCTCGGGTTGCAAGGACGCATCCTGCTCATGCTCTGCCTGGTCAGCCTGCTGCAACTGGTGCTGCTGAGCGGGGCCAGCTACTACTATGTCGCCGAGCAGCGCTACCGGGAGGTGGGGGATCAGGCCCTGGATGTGGCGCGGCTGGTGGCCCGTGAGCCCGGCGTCATCGCCGGGGTGAAGCGGGTCGATCGGGCGCGGCTCAACGTGCTGGTGGAGCGGATGCGGGCCGAGGTCGGTGCCAGCTACATCGTCATCGGCGATGAGGAGGCGCGCCGCCTGGTGCACCCCAATGCGGACCGGATAGGCAAACCCATGATGGGGGACGATCCTGCCCGGGCCCTGCGGGGGGAGTTCTACATCTCCCGCGCGCAAGGCTCCCTCGGGGTCTCGGTGCGCGGCAAGGGGCCCATCCGGGATGAGATGGGCAGGGTCATAGGCGTGGTCTCGGTCGGTTATCTGGTGCGGGACATAGAGGCGGACCTGCAGGGCTTCCTGCGCTTTGGCCTCGCCATGACCCTGCTCATAGTGCTGCTCAACAGCGCCGCCGCGGCCTGGCTGGCCAAGCGCTACAAGCGGGCCCTGCTGGGGTTTGAGCCCGAGCAGATAGGGCGCCTCTATGCGGAGCTCGACTGCACCCTGCGCACAGTGCGCGAAGGGATACTCACCATAGACGAGCAAGGCAGGCTCACCTCCCTCAACCCCAACGGCATCCGGCTGCTGCGCCTCGATGAGCGGGCCGCGCAGGCCGCCATAGGCCAGCCCGTCACCCGCTTGCTGCCCGGCAGCCGCATGCTCTCCCTCATTCAGGATCCCCGGCCCCAGTATGACGAGGAGATAGTGCTCAACGGCCAGTCCCTCATCGTCAACCGGCTGCCCCTGGTGCAGGAGGGCAGGCTGATTGGCGCCGTCTCGAGTTTTCGGCGCAAGGACGAGCTGGCCGAGCTCAGTGCCCAGCTCTCCCAGGTGCAGGCCTACAGCGATCTGCTGCGGGTGCAGACCCACGAACACAACAACCAGCTCGGCACCATAGCCGGTCTCATCGAGCTGGGCGCCACCCGGGAGGCGCTCGCCTTCATCGGCCGGGAGGCGGCCACCGAGCAGACCCTGCTGAGCTTTTTGATGGGGGCCATCGCCAAGCCCAAGGTGGCGGGCCTGCTGCTTGGCAAGTACCACAGGGCCCATGAGCTGGGACTGGTGCTGGAAGTGGACCCGGATTCCCGCCTGCACGACATTCCCGCCCGGGTCAGCGGCTCCCAGCTGGTGACCCTGCTTGGCAACCTCATCGACAACGCCTTCGAGGCGACCCGCCGCCACGGCGCCCCCTACCAGCCGATCCGGGTCTCGTTGAGCGATCTTGGCCAGGATCTCATCCTGGAGGTGGAGGACGGGGCAGGTGGGGTGGATCCCGCTTTGGCGGACACCTTGTTCGAGCGCGGGGTCAGCAGCAAGGCGGAGCCCGGCCACGGCATAGGGCTGGCCCTGGTGCGCAAGACCCTGGATGCCTTGCAGGGGACCATCACCATAGAAGCCACGGCGCAGGGAAGTTGCGTCGTCTGTTACATTCCCAAGGAGGTGTGAGTGATCAAGATCCTGATCGTCGAGGATTATCCGGCCATTGCCGAGATCCACCGTCGCTTCGTGCAGCGGCTGGCGGGGTTCGAGGTGCTGGGGGTGGCGCTCACCCTGTTCGATGCCAGAGAGCAGATAGCCATACTCAAGCCGGATCTGGTGTTGCTGGATGTGTGGCTGCCGGACGGGGAGGGCTTCTCCCTGTTGCGGGAGCTGCGCCAGAGCGGGGCCCACCTCGACGTCATCCTGCTCACCGCCGCCCGTGAGGCCGCGGCCTTGCAGGAGGCGATGCGCCTCGGGGTGGTGGATTTCATCTTGAAACCCGTGGTGTTCGAGCGACTGCGCGATACCCTGGGCAACTATGCCGAGAGCCGCGCCGCGCTGGCGGCCCTGGCGGACATCGATCAGCAGGCGGTGGATGCGCTCTTTGGCACCCCGCTGCAACAGGTGGCGGCGGGCGGCCTGCCCAAGGGGATAGACGCCCTCACCCTGCAACGGGTGCTGGCGGCCCTCAATCAGCAGGGGGCCAGCGCCGAGGAGATAGGCAATCGGGTCGGGGTGAGCCGCACCACGGCGCGCCGCTACCTGGAGTTTCTGGTGGGTCAGCAACTCGCGAGCCCCGAGCTCGAATACGGCACCGTCGGGCGGCCGGAGCGGCGCTACCGCCAGCGTTGAGTGGCGGGTTCACATCCCAAAAAAAAGAGCGCCTGTTGGCGCTCTTTTTTTTGGGATGACTGGGATCAGGTCGGATCGGATTGCAGGGTCGCCACCGGCGTGCGACGAGCTTGCCACCACTGCCAGAGCGGCAGCAACAGCATCACCAGGGTGACCAGGGTGAAGCCCAGGGTGATGGGGCGCTCCCACAGGAAGCTCAGGGAGCCGTCGTTGATCACCAGGGCCCGGCGCAGGTTGTCCTCCAGCATGCCCCCCAGGATGAAGCCGAGCAGCATGGGGGCCATGGGGAAGTCCAGCAGGCGCAGCCCTATTGCCACCAGGGCCACCAGCACCATCACATAGATGTCCATGGTGTTGAAGGAGACCAGATAGACCCCGATCAGCGAGAACAGCAGCACCATGGGGATGAGCACGGGGCGCGGCACTTGCAGTATCTTGGCCAGATAGGGAATGAGCGGCAGGTTGAGGATCAGCAGCACCACGTTGCCCAGATACATGGAGATGATCACCGACCAGAACACGTCCGGGTGCTCCATGAAGAGGCGCGGGCCAGGCTGGATGCCGTAGGCGATGAGGGCCCCCAGCATCAGGGCCGTGGTGCCGGACCCCGGGATCCCCAGGGTCAGCAGCGGCACGAAGGCCCCGCTGGAGGCGGCGTTGTTGGCCGCTTCAGGCGCGGCTATGCCGGTCAGGCTGCCCTTGCCAAACTCGTCCCGCTTCGCTTTGCGGGCGAAGTTGCGCTCGGCCCCATAGGCCATGAAGGAGGCGATGGTGGCACCGGCCCCCGGCAGTACGCCGATGAGGAACCCCAGCACAGAGGAGCGGGCTATGGGGGGCGCTATCTCCTTCACCTCGTCCCGGCTCAGCTTGAGGGAGCCGAGTTGCTGCATCTTGCTCGCCTCCTCCTGGCTGGTGTCCTTGCCCGGGCGCAGCACCGTCATCAGGATCTCCGCCAGGGCGAAGGTGGCCATGGCCAGCAGCAGGAAGGAGAAGCCATCGCGCAAGTCCGGCAGGCCGAAGGTGAATCTGTCCACCCCGACGCTGCGGTCGATGCCGACGGTGGAGATCATTATGCCAAACAGCGCCATGATCAGCGCCTTGAGCACCTGGCCCTTGCCGGCGAAGGCCGCCACCGCGGAGAGCCCGAGCACCATGAGGGCGAAGTAGTCCGCCGACTGGAAGGAGAGGGAGACCTTGGCGAGCAGGGGGGCTGCCACCATCAGGAAGATGGCAGACAGGGTGCCGCCGACGAAGGAGGCGTAGGCGGCGATGGCCAGCGCCTTGCCCGCCTGCCCCTTGCAGGCCAGCGGATAGCCGTCGATGGCGGTGATCATGCTGGCGGAGCAGCCCGGGGTGTTGATCAGGATGGAGGCGGTGGAGCCGCCGAACATGGAGCCGTAATAGACCCCGGCCATCAAGATGATGCCGGAGGCCGGATCCAGCCCGTAGGTGATGGGGATCATCAGGGCGATGGCGGTGACCGGGCCCAGACCGGGCAGCATGCCGATGAAGGTGCCGACGAAGCAGCCGACCACCACCATGAAGAGGTTGATGGGCATCATGGCGGTGCCGAGCCCTTGCAGGATTCCGTCTAACATGGGTTCTCCTTATCCCAGCAACTGGGTGAACAGCCGACCCGGCTCGAGATAGACATTGAGCCCCTTGGTCAGCAGGGCCCAGAAGATGAGGGTGAAAGGTATGCTCACCTTGCAGGCGAAGGCGAGGCTGCGCTCGCCCATCAGCAGTATGCCGCCGATGAGGAACAAGATGGTGGCGATAAGGAAGCCGAGCCAGCCGAGGGCCAGGCCATAGACCAGCATCAGCCCCAGCAGGGCGAACACCAGTCGCCAGTTGCCGGACTCCTTGCCCAGTCGCTCTCCTCCTGGCGAGCAGATCAGGATCAGGGAGAGCAGGACCCCGACACCCGCCAGGGCATAGGGCAGGGTGCTGGCGGTAAAGGGTTCATATTCGTCCCCCGGGTAACCGGGGATCTGGGTGGCGTGATAGCCGTAGGCGAGGGAGAGCAGCAAAAACAGCAGCCCCCCGAACCTTTCCTTGGTCAGTCGCATGATGACTCCGATGGGCGGGCCTGGCCCGCCACGGGCTGAGGGTTACTTGATGAAGCCGAGCTCGCGCATCAGGCCGCCAATTTGCTGCTCCTGACTGTTGAGGAAGGCAGTAAACTCGGGACCGGCCTGATACTGGTTGATCCAGCTGTTGCGTGCGCGCACCACTTCCCACTCCGGCTTGTCGTACATCTGCTTGAGCAGGGCGGCGAACTCGGCGGACTGCTCGGGACTGACGTCGGGGGAGGCGAAGTAGCCACGCCAGTTGGCAAAGACGGTGGGGTTGCCCTGCTCGGAGAAGGTGGGCACCTGGCTGGCGTCCGGCATCCGCTCCGGGGCGGTGACGCCGAGGATCCGCATCTGGCCGGACTTGACCGCCTCCATCGCCTCGCCAAAGCCGGTGGAGAGCACCTGGGTTTCCCCCGCCAGCACAGCCGCCATGGCGCTGCCACCGGCGTCATAGGCCACGTAGCGTAGCTTGCCGGCATCGGCCCCCGCATTCTTGAAGGTCATGGCCGCCACCAGGTGATCCAGGCTGCCGCGGGCGGAGCCGCCGGCAATCTTCACCTTGGCGGGATTGGCTTCATAGGCGGCCAGCAACTGGGCCCAGTTCTGATAGGGGGAGTCCAGGGGCACCGCCAGCGCCTGATAGTCGGCGATGATGGCGGCGACCGGGGTGAGATCCCGGAAGGATTGCGGCAGCTCCTTGGAGAGGGACTTGACGATGATGGGGGTGGAGTTGACCAGCAGCGTCTTGTCGGACTGGGCCGAGGTCTCGATAAGGTGGGCGATCGCCTTGGCGCCGCCGCCGGCCGAGATGTTCTGGTAGGAGGCTGTGGTGATGAGGCCGGACTTGGTCAGGGCCTCGCCGGTGCCACGGGCCGTGTTGTCCCAGCCGCCGCCGGCGCCGCCCGGGATCAGGAAGTGGACTTCGTCTATCTTGGCCTGGACGCCGAGGCTGGCGCCCAGCAGGCAGCAGAGCAGGGTGCGCTTGAAGGTTCCTTGCAACATGGTGTTCTCCTTGTGATTGTTGCGAGGAGGTTAATTAATCGTATCTGATTGGAAAACAATCTGGCCGTAATGGCTATTAAGGCTGTTGTGCCCATTCTGTTCATTCTGGTCATGGGGAGAAGGGGTCTTTTCGCCTAAAAAGAGGCGGGGCTCGCCTCTGCTGAAGAGGGAGCCCCGCCTGCAACTGGCCTTGGTTTGAGCTGCCTATGATTTCTCTGCCGCCGAGACTTTCTCGACCATCTTCTCCTGCTGCTTGAGAGTCTCTGTGGCCTGCTCCTTGAGCTGCAACTGCTCCATCACCAGCTTGTAGGCGATGTAGTACTTGTAGATGTTGCCCACATAGGTCACTGTCTCCGGGCCAATTTTCTCCGCCGCCACGTACTCGACGTTGTGGAACCACACATTGGGATCCAGCCCCCGCTTCTTGGCCTCGGCCCGCAGCCGCGCCACCCGGGCGGGACCGGCGTTGTAGGAGGCAAACGAGAACAGGGCCTTGTCGAGGGCCGTCATGGGCTCGTCGGCGTAGTAGTGATCTATCATCCAGCGCATGTATTTGACGCCGCCGTGGATGTTGGGCTCGAGCTGGCGGATGTCCCCCACCTTGAGCCCTTTCCCGGTGGCGGGCATGATCTGCATGATGCCGATGGCGCCGACGTGGCTGCGCGCCTTCTGGTTGAGGGCCGACTCCTGATAGCCTTGGGCCGCGATCAACAGCCAGTCCACGTCGTATTTGCCGCCGTATTCACGAAACAGCTCCACCACCTGCAGGAATTTCTTGCGCTCTGCCTCGGCGGCCGCGCTCTTGATGAATTTGTTCTGCTTGAGGTAACGGGCCAGGATGGCCTCGCCGGTGGCCTTGCCCCGCAGCGCCTTGATCTGCTCGTTGAGCATGGTGAGCAGTTGGGGGCTCTCCTTGCGTACCGCCCAGGCGATGATGCCGCCGTCGCGGAACACCGGCTCTTCGTGGATCTGGATAGCCGGGAAGATCTTCTGCCAGAAGCGGGCCTTGTGCTCATCCATGACGATGAAGGGGAGCAGGCCCGCATTGACCATCTCCACCAGATCTTCATCCTCCAGCACCTCGGAGGCGGGCTGGATGTCGATGAGAGGCTCTCCCGCCTCCTTGCGCGCCTGGTTGTAGGCCATGAGGCTCTCGAAGTAGCTGGAGGAGGGCCTGACATAGATGCTCTTGCCCGCCAGATCCGCGGCGCTCTCCACCTTGGGGGAGTCCGGCCCCGAGATGAGCAACTCGCGCACGTTCTCGATGAGGGGGGCGCTGAACTCCACGCCCTGCTGCTTGCGCTTGTCCGTGATGGTGAGGTTGGCGGCGGCGATGTCCCCCTTGCCGTCGATGAGGGCCTTCAGCAGGTTTTCCCGGGCGACCGGAATGAAGACGAAGTTCAGCTTGAGGTGGCGCTTGATGGCCTTGTCCTTGCGCAGTTGCTCGTTGAGCCGTTTTTCAACCTGCATGAAGGCGTCGTAGGTGACCCCCCGTTGCACCCCCTTGTGGATGAAGTAGCCGGTCTTGTTGTAGGTGGTCAGCACCCTGATGGTGCGCCGCTCCATCATGGCGTCGAGATCCCCCAACATGGGCTTGGCGAGCTCCTCGCTGGCGAAGCTGAGGGCGCTGCGCTCCTCTGCTTCGGTTGCCGCCTTGTCCGCTTCAGCACTCCAGGCCAGTGGCAGGGAGCCCAGTACCCAAAAAAGGAAAATCCATAAGCGTTTCATAAAGATCACCTCACTCGTTTTACTGAGTGTAAGTGCCGCGCAGGGGGGGCTTTAGCTCTTTGAGTTTCATCGATGCCATCCGATAGCACGATTCTTGCTATCCAGCGCCGAGCTCCCATTGGCCATTGAAAAGGCGTCAGCCCTGCAACAGAAAAGGGAGCCCTTGGGCTCCCTTTTCTCGGTTTACATCCTGTCAAGGCGACCCGGGCTAGAACCAGAAGCCGATGATGAAGGAGCCCGCCAGGGTCAGCATCACGTTGGCCACCGCATAGGTGCCGGCGTAGCCGAGCGCCGGAATCGAGCTGTTGGCGGCCTCGTTGACCACATCCATGGCCGGGGCGCAGGTACGGGCCCCGGTGATGGCCCCGAGCAGCAGGGCCGGGTTCATCTTCAGTACCCAGACCCCGAACAGATAGCCCACCAGCACCGGCAAGGTGGTCACCAGCATGCCGGAGAAGAGCACCACCACCCCCACCTCGCTGAGGTGATCCAGGATGCCGCCACCGGCCTTCAGGCCAGTGCTCACCATAAAGACCGCGAGACCGAGATCCTTGGCCAGGCGCAGCGCCCCCGGCGGCACATAGCCGACCGTCGGGTGGTTGGCCCTCAGGTAGCCCATCAGGATGCCCGCCAGCAGGAGGCCGACGGCGTTGCCGAGGCCGAACTCTATCTGGCCGAACACCAGGGAGACGGAGCCGATGAGCAGACCCAGCACGAAGAAGGTGGTGAAGGCCACCAGATCCGTGGTCTGGCTGTGGATGCTGATGAAGCCTATCTTGTTGGCCAGCAGTTTGACCCGCTGCTTCTCGCCGCTGATCTGCAGCACGTCGCCCTTTTGCAGCATGATGTTGCGATCGAACGGCATCTCGATCTGGGAGCGCACCACCCGGTTGAGGAAGCAGCCCTTCTCGGTGAGGTTGAGCTCCACCAGATGGCGGCCCACCACTGAATCGTTCTTCACCACTATCTCTTCGGTGACTATCTGCAGGTCAAGCAGGTTGCGATCAAACACCTCCTTGCCGTTGCGGTAGTTGACGTCGAGCTTCTCGTGGCTCTCGGGATAGCCCACCAGGGCGATCTCGTCCCCTTCCTGAATGACGGCGTCACCATCGGGGCTTGCCAGAATGCCGTTGCGGCGGATCCGCTCCACATAGCAGCCGGTGTGGGGGTAGATGCCGGTCTCGCGCAGGGTGCGGCCACCTATCCAGGCGGCGAGCTCGGGGCCGACCCTGTAGGCGCGAATGATGGGCAGATAGGTCTTGCGGCTCTCGCTGTCAGAGAGTCCCCGCTCGCGGGCTATCTTCTGCGCCTCGGTATTGAGGTCGAGTCGTGCCAGGGAGGGGAGGTAGCGCACCACCAGCATCAGCCCCACCAGGCCCACCAGGTAGGTCAGGGCGTAGCCTATCCCCATGTTGTCGAGCACGGGTTGCATGTCGGTACCGTGGGGCAGGTTGAGCAGGCCGCTGCGCAGGGCATCCTGGGCCCCCACCAGCGCCGGGGTCGAGGTGAGCGATCCCGCCAGTATCCCCGCCGCCATGCCGGGCCCCAGGTTGAAGAACTTGGCCAGTCCCACCGTCAGCAGCAAGGCGGTCAGCAGGATCACCAGGGTCAGGGTGATGTAGTGGATGCCGTCGCGCAGGAAGACGCTGAAGAAGTGAGGGCCAGCCTCGATCCCCACGCAGAAAATGAACAGCATGAAGCCGACGTTCTCGGTCGAGGTGGAGAACTGGAACCCCATCTGGCCAAACAGCAGGGCGGTGAACAGCACCCCTATGGTGTTGCCAATCTGGAAGTTGCCGATGCGCACCTTGCCCAGCAGCAGGCCGAAGGCCAGTACCACGAACAGCAGCAGGGAGTCGCTTTGATGTAGCAGTGTCACGAAATCTATGGTCATGCCCGGAAAAACCGAGGAAAAAAGTGGGGCCGATATTGTGCCGGATCCCTCATCAAGAAAGAAGCGCGAAAGCGGATTAACAGCCAGTTAAGTGCTGGTCTCCCCGGGGAGGGGAGGGATGCGCGGGCGACTTGGGGAAAATACCTCTATTTTCCGCTGCCGTTCTCGCTGTCAATGAGTGATTTCTGCTGTCGGCGGGGGAAGGCGTGACAGCCCTGTGGACAATTTATTACCTGCTGCGCAGGGGGCTATTGAGCATGGTTTTCAGCATTTTTGACTGGTGGTGATAAAGGGATGCAAAGGAACCCTTTTTGCCGTCAGGGGGAGGCTGACCCATGGCACGGGGCATGGCGAAAAAAAAGCGGGAGAAAGAGGATGTCTCGCCCCCGTCCGACCCATTTAGGGGGGAGGGCAAAAACAGGAGAAAATGGGGGGCGAGGTGTGTCGCCTCGCCAAAGCGGAGACAATCGCTGCCAACCTAGGCCTGCATTGGGTTTGGCACACTTACCCACAGAAACTGTGGATAACCCTGTTCATGAAACTTGGTGATCAGCCTGCAAGCCGCGCCAATACTGGGGTGCAAGCGCTGTTCAAAAAATACCGGCAAAAAAATGTTTCTATAAAAATCAAATAGTTATACGCAGCAGAACAAAACGCTGCTGGCCAGGAACCGGGGATCAAATGGGGAGTGCGCCGCGAGGGACGGCTTGTGCATTAAAATTGGCAGAGGAAAGCACTAAAGTGGATAACTTGCACCGAGATGGTGAGGAATTGGCTCCCCCGACTGGACTTGAACCAGTGACATACGGATTAACAGTCCGCCGTTCTACCGACTGAACTACGGGGGAACATCAGGCAAGGAGGAGCATCATACAGAGGTCGCATTTCGGGGTCAATAGCCGTCAGGGGCCGAGAGCGGATACCCAGGCCCGTCAACTCGGGGTACACTGCTCTCTTGCCGTTTTTTGTCGGGAGTCGTCATGAATAAGCCTTTCAAGCTGGCCAGCCAGTTTCAACCCGCGGGGGATCAGCCCGCGGCCATCGCCCGCCTGCTCGATGGCATAGAGTCCGGCCTCGCTCATCAGACCCTGCTCGGGGTGACTGGGTCGGGCAAGACCTTCACCATGGCCAACGTCATCGCCACCCTGAACCGCCCGACCATGATACTGGCTCCCAACAAGACCCTGGCCGCCCAGCTCTATGGGGAGATGAAGGAGTTCTTCCCCGAGAACTCGGTGGAGTACTTCGTCTCTTATTACGACTATTACCAGCCGGAAGCCTATGTGCCGACCACGGACACCTTCATAGAGAAGGATGCCTCCATCAACGATCACATCGAGCAGATGCGATTGTCGGCCACCAAGGCGCTGCTGGAACGGCGCGACGTAGTGATCGTCGCCTCGGTATCGGCCATCTATGGTCTGGGGGACCCCCAGGCCTACCTCAGCATGATGCTGCATCTCAAGGTGGGGGATGTGATCAACCAGCGGGACATACTGCGCCGCCTCGCCGAGCTGCAATACACCCGCAACGACGTGGCGTTTAGCCGCGGCACCTTCCGGGTGCGGGGGGAGGTGATCGACATCTACCCTGCCGAATCGGACAAGCTGGCCCTGCGGGTGGAGCTGTTTGACGAGGAGGTGGAGCGCCTCTCCCAGTTCGATCCCCTGACCGGGGCCATCGAGCAGACTGTGGTGCGCTACACCATCTACCCCAAGACCCACTACGCCACGCCGAGGGAGACCATACTGGGCGCCATCGATCACATCAAGGAAGAGCTCAAGGGACGCCGCGAGCAGCTGTTGTCCCTGAACAAGCTGGTGGAAGAGCAGCGCATCAGCCAGCGTACCCAGTTCGACATCGAGATGATGCAGGAGTTGGGGTACTGCTCCGGCATCGAGAACTACAGCCGCTACCTCTCGGGCCGGGCCCCCGGCGAGCCGCCGCCCACCCTGTTTGACTACCTGCCGGGGGATGGTTTGCTCATCATCGACGAGTCCCACGTCACAGTGCCGCAGATAGGCGCCATGTTCAAAGGGGACAGATCCCGCAAGGAGACCCTGGTGGAGTACGGCTTCCGGCTCCCCTCGGCGCTCGACAACAGACCCCTGAAGTTTGACGAGTTCGAGGCCCTGATGCCCCAGACGGTGTTCGTCTCGGCGACCCCTGGCCCCTACGAGCTGGAAAAATCCGGCGGCGATGTTGTGCAGCAGGTGGTGCGTCCCACCGGCCTGCTCGATCCTGTCATCGAGGTGCGCCCCGTCACCACCCAGGTGGACGACTTGCTCTCCGAGATCCGGCTGCGGGTGGCGGTGGAGGAGCGGGTGCTGGTCACCACCCTCACCAAGCGGATGGCGGAGGACTTGACCGAGTACCTGGCGGATCACGATGTGCGGGTGCGTTACCTGCATTCGGACATAGATACCGTGGAGCGGGTGGAGATCATTCGCGATCTGCGCCTCGGCAAGTTCGACGTGCTGGTGGGCATCAACCTGCTGCGGGAAGGGCTCGACATGCCGGAGGTGTCGCTGGTGGCCATCCTGGATGCGGACAAGGAGGGCTTCCTGCGTTCCACCCGCTCCCTCATCCAGACCATAGGCCGCGCCGCCCGCAACCTCAACGGCAAGGTCATTCTCTACGGCGACACCATCACCAACTCCATGAAGGTGGCCATAGAAGAGACCGAGCGGCGCCGAGCCCTGCAGCACGCCCACAACCTGGAGCACGGCATCACGCCAACAGGCCTCAACAAGTCGGTGGGGGATGTGATGGACATGGGGGGGAGCCGCACCGCCGGCAAACCGGGCAGAGGCAGTCGCAAGGCGGCCGAGCCGCAAGGGGAGTACCATGCTCGCACCGCCAGCGAGATCGCCAAGGAGATTAAACGGATGGAAGAGCAGATGTTCCAGCATGCCCGGGATCTGGAGTTCGAGCAGGCCGCCGCCATGCGGGATCAGATCCAGCGGCTGCGCGGCGAGTTGATCGAATCATGAGTGGCAAGCGCTGGCTGATCTGGCGGCGCCTGCGCCGCCTCTATGCCGGTTTTCGCCACCCGGACACCCCCTGGTGGGCCAAGGGGCTGGTGATCCTCATCCTCGTCTATGGCATCAGTCCGGTGGATCTCATCCCGGATCTGGTGCCCTTCGTTGGCTGGCTCGACGACGTCAGCCTGCTGCTGTTGCTGCTCTGGGGGTGGGAGTCCTGCCTGCCCGCAACGGTCAGGAAGGGGCTGGATACCCTGGAATGAGGGGAGAGGCGATGCCGCAGATTGTCGGGCGTAAGGCATTGGCGTAGACTCCACGCCGTTCACTTCATGGGTATGAAAAAATGGATCTGATCCTGTTTGCAATCGACTTTATTCTGCACGTTGACGTGCACCTGAAAGAGCTGTTCGAGCACTATGGCATCTGGGTTTATGCCATCCTGTTCCTCATCATCTTCTGTGAGACCGGCCTGGTGGTGACCCCCTTCCTGCCCGGCGATTCCCTGCTGTTTGCCGCAGGCGCCCTCACAGTGGGAAGTGTGCTGGACGTGCACACCCTTGCGGGGGTGCTGATCATCGCCGCCGTGCTCGGCAACGTGGTGAACTACACCATAGGCCACTTCTTCGGGGATCAGCTGTTTCGCAATCCCGATTCGAAGATCTTCCGCCGCGACTATCTGGTCAAGACCCATGCCTTCTATGCCAAGCATGGGGGCAAGACCATCATCATCACCCGTTTCCTGCCCATAGTGCGTACCTTTGCCCCCTTCGTGGCCGGCATGGGAGCCATGACCTACCCGCGCTTCCTGGCGTTCAACCTGATTGGCGGCTTGCTGTGGGTGTTGTCGTTCGTCTACGCGGGCCACTTCTTCGGCAACCTGCCGGTGGTGCGTCACAACTTCACTCTGCTCATCTTCGGCATCATCGGTATCTCGCTGCTGCCCATGGTCGTCGGCATGGTGAAGGCCAGGATGAACACCGCCAAGGCGTAGAAAGGCCAGACAAAATGCGAAAGGGGGAACCATCATGGCTCCCCCTTGTTGTTTCCACGCGGGTGTGATGGCCAGTGGCTGCAGCGGCCCTTGACCAGGTTGCCGATGGCGACCACAGCAAACACCAGCAGGTAGGCGGCGAAGATGGCCACCAGCCAGATGACAGGGGCATGGAGAAACGGGATCGGCTTGGGTGGTTGACACCGCTGATTGAAAAGGGAGCCGATGGCTCCCTTTTGTGTGCGTCATATATGGCGGCGTCAGCGTCAGTTGCAGCAACGGCCCTTGACCAGGTTGCCGATGGCGACCACCGCAAACACCAGCAGGTAGGCGGCGAAGATGGCCACCAGCCACTGCGGCATGGAGAAACTCAGGAACTGCCAGCTGATCTCGCTGCAATCGCCGTCCGGGAAGAAGAGCCAGGGCACCCACTTGTCGAGGGGAGCCCAGCTTGGGAAATCGACGAAGCCTTCGCACACGTTGAAGGGGGAGGGGTTCACCTGGTAATCCACATGCTTGAGTGCCAGTTTCAGGCCCCAGAAAGCACTGTAGCCCCACAGCAGCATGGCGCTCCAGCGGAGATACCACTTCTCTGGTGCCACCATGCCGAGCAGACCGGCAGCGAACACCCCCAGGATGGCGATCCGCTCATAGATGCACATCACGCAAGGGTGCAGACCCAACACATGCTGGAAGAAGAGGGCGCACAGCTCGAAGCAGAGGGCGGACGCGGCCAGCAAGCCCCAGGCCAGACGGTGGCTGGCAATACGGCGAAGAAACTCGATCATCTGATTGATCTCACAGAGAAAAATAGTGGCTGAATTAGAGCAGAGCCCTACTTAAAAAGAAAGGGGCCTAATGGCCCCTAGCATCATCAGTGTGCCGCCGGTACCAGGGTCGGCACGGCGCCACCCTGCGTCAGCCAGCCAGCCTGGTAGAACCATTCGGTGGCAGGGGCGAGCAGTTGCTCCACCGCAAAGAAACCCACCAGCCCCAGCACCAGGGTGTAGGGCAGGGCCATCCACACCATGCGGCCATAGGAGAGGCGCAGCAGCGGCGCCAGCGCCGAGGTCAGCATGAACAGGAAGGCTGCCTGGCCATTGGGGGTGGCCACCGACGGCAGGTTGGTCCCGGTGTTGATGGCCACCGCCAGCAGATCGAAATGCTCGCGGCTGATGGCGCCATTGAGCAGGGCGGTCTTCACCTCGTTGATGTAGACGGTGCCGACGAAGACGTTGTCGCTCACCATGGAGAGCAAGCCGTTGGCCAGATAGAAGAGGGCGAGCTGATCCTCGGGTTTGGCGGCCAGCACCCACTGGATCACCGGCTTGAACAGCTGTTGATCGATGATCACCGCCACCACGCTGAAGAAGACGGTGAGCAGGGCGGTGAAGGGCAGCGCCTCATGGAAGGCCTTGCCGAGGGCATGCTCCTCGGTGACGCCGGTGAAGGACGTCGCGAGCACTATGACGGTCAGGCCGATCAGGCCCACCGCCGCCAGATGCAGGGCCAGACCTGTGATGAGCCAGATGGCGATGGCCGCCTGGACCAGCAGCTTGGCCTTCTCTTGCGGGCTGCGCTGGGCATCTTCGTCGCGCTCGTAGGCTTCCATGATGTGGCGCACGGGCTCGGGCAACTTGGTGCCATATCCGAACCAGCGGCATTTCTCCACCAGGATGCAGGTGAGCAGACCGCAGAGGAAGACGGGAAGGGTGACCGGGGCCATGCGAATGGCAAATTCACCGAAATGCCAGCCCGCCTGCTCACCAATGATGAGGTTCTGGGGCTCGCCGACCAGGGTGCAAACACCCCCCAGGGCAGTGCCGATGGCGGCATGCATCATCAGGCTGCGCAAAAAGGCGCGGAACTCGTTCAGGTGCTGGCGAGACAGCTCGTCAATGTCCTCGTCATCCTGATGCTGACCCTCAAACTCGTCGCGGGAGGCCACCTTGTGATAGATGGCGTAGAAACCGGTGGCGACGCTGATGACCACGGCGATCACCGTCAGGGCGTCGAGGAAGGCGGACAGGAAGGCCGATACCAGGCAGAAGGCGAGGGAGAGCAGGGTCTTGGAATGGATGCGGACCAGCATCTTGGTGAAGACGTAGAGCAGCAACTGCTTCATGAAATAGATGCCGGCCACCATGAAGACCAGCAACAGCAGCACTTCGATGTTGGCCACCAGCTCATGCTTGATCTGGTTCGCCGAGGTCATGCCGATGAGCACGGCTTCGATGGCCAGCAGGCCGCCGGGTTGCAGCGGGTAGCACTTGAGCGCCATGGCCAGGGTGAAGATGAACTCGACCACCAGCAACCAGCCAGCCAGGAAGGGATCAATGTGGAAGACGATCGGATTGATCAGCAGGAATATGACGATGGCAATTTTGTACCACCGAGGGGCATTACCCAAAAAATTCTTTGCAAAAGCGCGCCCTAGGCTGATTGGCATAATGATGGTTCTCTGTTCTGTTGTTGGTATCTGCGTCTATGCAGTCGAGCCCGACTCGACCCGAACATCCGGATATTCACCTTTATCAAATTGATTGCACATGATTTTAATCAAGGGAGCGCTAACTATAAATAACGCCGCTGTGCTTGCCCAGCGGCGAGGCGTCGATATCACCATCATTTGGTGTTGCTTGGCTCCTGCCATGTCGCTGTATACATACTTTTAACAAAAAGTTCGGGTTAATGTGAGCAGAGGACTGACCTTCTGCTTGCCAGCATGACCGGCTTTGCTATTATTCGTGAGCCTTTTTACGCACTACAACAGAGTCACCACATGGTCATAAAAGCGCAAAGCCCTGCCGGGTTTGCCGAGGAATACATCATCGAGTCCATCTGGAACAATCGCTTTCCTCCAGGATCCATTCTGCCGGCGGAGCGCGAGCTGTCCGAGCTGATTGGCGTGACTCGCACTACCTTGCGCGAAGTGCTGCAGCGCCTTGCCCGCGATGGCTGGCTCACCATCCAGCATGGCAAACCGACCAAGGTCAACAACTTCTGGGAGACCTCGGGTCTCAACATCCTGGAGACCCTGGCACGGCTCGATCAGGACAAGGTGCCGGATCTGGTGGCTCAGCTGCTGTCTGCGCGCACCAACATCTGCACCATCTTCATCCGTGGCGCCATTCGCAACAACCCGGAGCAAGCGGCCGAGATCTTGCGCGGGGCCGATGAGGTTGATAATTCCCCGGAGGCGTACGCTGAGTTCGACTATCGCCTGCACCATCAGCTTTCATTTGCTTCCGGCAACCCCATCTATGCCTTGATCCTCAATGGCTTCAAAGGGTTGTACAGCCGCGTCGGGCGTTATTACTTCTCCGACAAGCAGGCGCGCGAGACGGCGGATGCCTACTACAAGACGCTGCTGGGCTTGGCCGAGACCAAGAATCACGAGGCCGTGTTCATGACGGTGCGTCAGTACGGCATAGAATCCGGCAAGCTGTGGACTCGTCTTCGCCAGGACATGCCGAGCAACCTGTGCGATAACTGATCCTTTGCTTCCAAGAAAAAACGCGCCGAATGGCGCGTTTTTTTATGCTCCTCGCCTGCCCATCAGGTCAGGCTCTTGCGATCCGGGCAACGCCCTATGATGTCGGCGGTGAGCTCGCCGTTATCCTGCTCCAGCACCACATCAAATCCCCACAGCTGGTGCAGATGTTTGAGCACCTCGTGGCGCGACTCGCCGAGGGGGATCCGGTTGTGGGGGACATAACGCAGGGTGAGTGAGCGATCCCCCTTCACCGCCACGTTGTAGACCTGAATGTTGGGCTCCAGATTGCTCAAGTTGTATTGGGCAGACAGGGTGTTGCGCACCAGCCGGTAACCCTCCTCGTTGTGGATGGCGGAGACCTTGAGGTAGTTCTTCAGATCGTCGTCATCGATGGCAAACAGCTTCATGTCGCGCATCACCTTGGGGCTGAGGAACTGGCTGATGAAGCTCTCGTCCTTGAAGTTCTGCATGGCGAAGTGCAGGGTATCGACCCAGTTGGTGCCGGCGTAATCGGGGAACCAGTATCTGTCCTCCTCTGTGGGGTGCTCGCAGATGCGGCGCAGGTCGGTGAACATGGCAAAACCGAGGGCATAGGGGTTGATGCCCGAGTAGTAGCGGCTGTTGTAGGGGGGCTGGTACACCACGTTGGTGTGGCTGTGCAGCACCTCTATCATGAAGCGATCGCTGATCTTCCCCTCGTCATACAGGTGATTGAGGATGGTGTAGTGCCAGAAGGTGGCCCAGCCCTCGTTCATCACCTGGGTCTGTTTCTGCGGATAGAAGTACTGGCTGATCTTGCGCACTATGCGCACCACCTCCCGCTGCCAGGGCTCCAGCAATGGGGCGTTTTTCTCGATGAAGTAGAGGATGTTCTCCTGAGGCTCGGGCGGATAGCGTCTGTCCTCGATACCGGCTGCCTTGTGCTGCTTGGGCAGGGTGCGCCACAGCTCGTTGACCTGGGTCTGCAGGTAATCTTCCCGCGCCTTCTGGCGCCGCTTCTCCTCCGCCAGGGAGATCTTCTGGGGCCGCTTGTAGCGATCCACCCCGTAGTTCATCAGGGCATGGCAGGAGTCGAGCAGCCGCTCCACGGCATCAATCCCGTGTTTCTCCTCGCATTCGGTGATGTAGTTCTTGGCAAACAGCAGGTAGTCGATGATGGAGGAGGCATCGGTCCAGGCCTTGAACAGGTAGTTGTTCTTGAAAAAGGAGTTGTGACCATAGCAGGCGTGGGCCATCACCAGAGCCTGCATCGGCATGGTGTTCTCTTCCATCAGGTAGGCGATGCAGGGATCCGAGTTGATGACGATCTCATAAGCCAAGCCCATCTGGCCGCGCTTGTAGTTGCGTTCGGTGTGGATGAAACGCTTACCAAATGACCAGTGCTGGTAGCCGATGGGCATGCCCACACTGGAGTAGGCATCCATCATCTGCTCGGCGGTGATCACCTCGATCTGGTTGGGATAGGTATCCAGCCGATAAAACTTGGCAACCCGGGCTATCTCCTGGTGATAGGTCTCCAGCAGATCGAAGTTCCAGTCAGGCCCATCGTCCAGCGGCGCTATTTTTCTCGCGGTTTCTACCATATGTGATCCCTCAAGCCGCTTGCTTCTTGAACAACTCCCGGAACACCGGATAGATGTCCTCTACCTTGCGAATGTGCTCCATCGCGAAGTGGGGGTAGTGGTCGGCTACCGACTCGTATTCGTGCCACAGGGTCTGGTGAGCGCGGGTGGTGATCTCTATGTAGGAGTAGTAGCGCACCCGCGGCATGATGTCGCGCATCAGTATCTCCCGGCACTGAGGCGAGTCATCCGCCCAGTTGTCGCCATCGGACGCCTGCGCCGCATAGATGTTCCACTGGTTGGCAGGGTAACGCTCGTTGATGATGTCGTTCATCATCTTGAGGGCGCTGGATACTATGGTGCCGCCGGTCTCCTGGGAATAGAAGAACTCGTGTTCGTCAACCTCCTTGGCCTGGGTGTGGTGGCGAATGTAAACCACTTCGACGTTCTTGTAGGTCCGGCTCAGGAACAGATAGAGCAAGATGTAGAAACGCTTGGCCATCTCCTTGGTGGCTTGATCCATGGAGCCGGAGACATCCATCAGGCAGAACATCACCGCCTGGCTGGAGGGCACGGGCCGTTTGACGAAGTTGTTGAACTTGAGATCGAAGGTGTCGATGAAGGGCACAGCCTCGATCCGTCGTTTCAGCTCCCTGATCTCTTTTTCGAGCTGTGCCATCTCGGCAAAATGTTCGTTGGGATCGAGGGCCAGCAGGGCCAGCCGCTCCTCCAGTTCACGCATCTGGCGCTTCTTGCCCGCCTGCAGTGCCATGCGACGCGCCAGCGAATTTTGCAGCGAGCGCACCACGTTGATGTTGGCGGGTACCCCGTTGGAGGTGTAGCCCGCGCGGTAGGTTTTCATCTCCATCAGCTGGTTGAGCTGGGTCTTCTGCAGCCGTGGCAGCTCCAGATCCTCAAACAGCAGGTCCAGGTATTCGTCTTTCGAGATCTGGAACACGAAGTCGTCTGCTCCCTCTCCCTGATCAGAAGCCTGGCCTTCGCCCCCGCCCTGACCGCTGCCCCCTCCCTTGGGTCTGTCAATCTTGTCACCGGAGACGAACTGATCGTTGCCCGGGTGCACCATCTCCCGTTTGCCGCCTTGGCCTTGATGGAAATGGGGCTCACCGATGTCCTTGGTCGGGATGCTGATGCTCTCGCCCTTGTCTACGTCCTGAATGCTGCGCTTGGAGACAGCATCCGAGACCGCTTGTTTGATCTGCTTCTTGTAGCGGCGGATGAAGCGCTGCCGATTGACAGCGCTTTTGTTTTTGCCGTTGAGCCTGCGGTCGATAAAATGCGCCATAACTCCCCCTTGAACACGGCAGGGTCAGGATGACTTGCGTACCCTGAGATACCATTCGGAGAGCAGGCGTACCTGTTTGCGGGTGTAGCCCTTCTCCATCATCCGTTCGACAAAGTTATCGTGCTTCTTCTGCTCCTCGGCCGAGGTTTTGCTGTTGAAGGAGATAACCGGCAGCAGCTCTTCCGTGTTGGAGAACATCTTCTTCTCGATCACGGTGCGCAGCTTCTCGTAACTGGTCCAGTTGGGGTTACGGCCTGCATTGTTGGCCCGTGCACGCAGCACGAAGTTGACGATCTCGTTGCGAAAATCTTTCGGGTTGCTGATCCCGGCCGGTTTTTCAATCTTTTCCAGCTCGCTGTTGAGCGATGCCCGATCAAACAGCTGGCCGGTTTCGGGGTCACGGTACTCCTGATCCTGGATCCAGAAGTCGGCGTAGGTGACGTAGCGATCGAAGATGTTCTGTCCGTACTCTGAATACGACTCGAGGTAGGCGGTCTGGATCTCCTTGCCGATAAATTCCACGTAGCGCGGGGTCAGATAGCCCTTGATGAACTCAAGGTAGCGATCGTGCAGCTCCTGCGGAAACTGCTCGCGCTCTATCTGCTGCTCCAGCACATAGAAGAGGTGCACCGGGTTGGCCGCCACTTCCGCATGGTCGAAGTTGAAGACGCGGGAGAGGATCTTGAACGCAAAGCGGGTGGAGAGGCCGTTCATGCCCTCGTCGACGCCAGCGTAGTCGCGATACTCCTGATAGCTCTTGGCCTTGGGATCCGTGTCCTTGAGGCTCTCGCCGTCATAGACTCGCATCTTGGAGTAGAGGCTGGAGTTTTCCGGCTCTTTCAGCCGTGACAATACGGAGAACTGGCCCAGCAACTCCAGGGTACCCGGGGCGCACTTGGCCTCGGTCAGCTCGCTGTTGAACAACAGTTTTTCGTAGATCTTCACCTCTTCCGAGACACGCAGGCAGTAGGGCACCTTGACGATGTAAACCCGGTCTAGGAAGGCCTCGTTGTTCTTGTTGTTACGGAACTGCTGCCATTCGGATTCGTTGGAGTGGGCCAGCAGGATGCCGTCGAAGGGGAGGGCGGAGAGCCCCTCGGTGCCGTTGTAGTTTCCTTCCTGAGTCGCGGTCAGCAAGGGGTGCAACACCTTGATGGGCGCCTTGAACATCTCCACGAACTCCATCATCCCCTGGTTCGCCTTGCACAGAGCGCCTGAGTAGGAGTAGGCATCGGCATCATCCTGGGCATAGTGCTCCAGCATGCGGATGTCGACCTTGCCCACCAGGGAGGAGATGTCCTGGTTGTTGTCATCGCCGGGTTCTGTCTTCGCGATGGCGATCTGATCCAGGATGGAGGGGTTGACCTTCTCCACCTTGAACTTGGTGATGTCACCGCCAAACTCGTGCAGCCGCTTGGCCGCCCAGGGAGACATGATGGGCCTCAGGTAGCGGCGCGGTATGCCGTACTCTTTTTCCAGGATCTCGCCGTCCTCTTCGATGTCGAACAGGCAGAAGGGGTGGTCGTTGACCGGCGATCCCTTGATGCGATAGATGGGCACTTTTTGCATCAGGGACTTGAGTTTCTCGGCCAGCGAGGATTTGCCGCCGCCAACGGGACCCAGCAGGTAGAGGATCTGTTTCTTCTCTTCCAGTCCCTGGGCGGAGTGCTTGAGGTAGGAGACGATCTGCTCGATCGCCTCTTCCATGCCATAAAAGTCTTTGAAAGCGGGATAGCGTGCGACGACGCGGTTGGAAAAGAGGCGGCTGAGGCGCGGATTGACGGAGGTGTCGATCATTTCCGGTTCGCCGATGGCAACCAGCAGTCGTTCGGCGGCGGAGGCGTAGCAGGATTTGTCCTGTTTGCACATATCCAGAAACTCCTGGATGCTGTACTCCTCCTCTCTGGCCTTCTCATACCGCTGTTGATAGTGCTCGAAGATGCCCATAACTTAGCCCTCGTTATAGTCGCTTACCCTGAAAAAGAGTGGATCACTACTTTTGTTCTGTTTACCTCTTAAGCCTAGTCAACAGCCCCCAGTAATCCATCGCCGTCATTGGTTTAAGTTTGTACGGGAGCTTCCCGATCCTCATGCGGGAAGAGGCAGCCAATGACATCTCTATGTTACTGACTGTTAAATTATTTTTGCCACGACAGTGATGCAAATGTCAAAGACATAAAAAATAAATGTTTGTGTGGCAGGGGCAGAAAATGATGGCTTCCTGGTTTGTGGAATCGAAGTGCAGGCGGGGCAAGGGCGGTAGGGGAGAAGAGGTGAAACTTAATGACGCTTACGTCAACGTAACGTCTGTTGTTTGGTGTTTAAGCTCTAATTTTTACATTGACGCTACATTCCTGCTGCTCTAGATTGGCCCTGTGTCGAGCAGTCATCGCTTTAGCAAGAGAGTGGGTGATTGTGCAGATACTAAGCTCTGTTTAAGCACGTTTCCGTTGGCTTGACCCTCGCATCCGCGAGGGTCTTATTTTTTCAGCGTCCGGCAAGCTGGTGATCAAGAGTCGGCAGGATAGATCGCCGACACCGCCGCCAGCACCTCGGCGAAGGGATGGGAGGCCAACTGGCCAAAACCGGCCAGGTTTCTCGCCTTGGTCCGGGTGGTCAGGGGGGTGGCGATACCACACAGGAAGCGGGTCAGGATCCGGGGATGGCGCTGCTGACACAGGGCAATCAGCGGATCGCACCAGGCGCGCAAGCCATGCTCGTTGGGCAAGCCCTGCGGCGGCAACGGCGGCAACACGGCTATCTCCCCCCGGCAGACGGAGCAGTGCCCGCACTGCTCGGGCGCCTCTTCATCGGCAAAATAGCGGGCCAGCTCATGGCTCAGGCAGCGGCTCGAGGTAAAGAACCCCAGCAGGGCCTGGAGTCGGGCCAATTCACTTTGCTCCTTTTGCTCGAACAGGGCATGGAGCTGATCTGCCAGCGACTCGATGGCGAGATCCTGGCGCACGACTCGATATACCTCCGTCATCTGCTTGCTTTCCAGCTCGATCCAGCCCTGCTGCTGCAGATAGTCCAGCGCGGCGGCGGCTCTTTGCCGTTCCCCCTGATACCCCTGCCACAGCGCATCGAAGTCCATGGTGCACCAGCTGCGCGCCTGGGGAGCACAGGCAAACAGTTGCTCCAGGAACTGGCGGCGATCGGGGTTGAAGCGGGCCAGGATCTCCCGTTTTTCCAGCACGAACTTGAAGCGATACTCGGCAAAGTAGCTGTAGGCCGGGGCAATGATCCCCGCCATCTCCAGATAGACCAGCAGTGTCTTGAGGGGCAGTTGGCGAATGTTGGTCTCGTTGGAGAGGCGCAGCAGACCAAATTCCCACTCGGCACCGCTTTGTTGCAGGATCTGGAGCAAGCTCAGGATGGCGTCCCTGTCCGGGGTATCCCCATAGACGAAGTTTTCCAGCACAGGCAACTGGGCGCGGCTCGCCAGCACCATACAGCGGGAGGGGAGGCCATCACGTCCGGCGCGGCCTATCTCCTGGCTGTAGTTCTCGATGGATTTGGGCAGATCGTAGTGAATGACACGGCGGATATCGGCCTTGTCGATGCCCATGCCAAAGGCGATGGTGGCGACGATGCAGTCGAGTCGGCCGGCCATGAAGTCGTGCTGGATCTGGCTGCGCAGGGCAGGATCCAGCCCCGCATGATAGGCACAGGCGCGAATGCCGATGGCCTGCAACTGATCGGCACATTGCTGCGCGCTGTGCTGCAGGGTGACGTAGACGATGGTGGGGGCCGCGGGATCGCGGCGCAGCTCGTCACGCAGCCAGCCATCGCGGGCACTGCCGGCCAGCGGAATGACGGCGAGATCCAGATTGGGGCGATAGAAGCCTGTCACTACCAGATCCTCGGCCTCGATGGCAAATTTGGCCTGCATGTCTGCCATGACCGCCGGAGTGGCGGTGGCGGTGAGCAGCAGTACCTGAGGAATGGCCAGATCGCGGCGATGGTCCGGCAGCTTCAGATAGTCGGGCCGAAAATTGTGACCCCATTCCGAGATGCAGTGCGCCTCATCCACCACCAGCAGGGAGAGCGGCACCTGGGCGATGAAGCGGCGAAAGCGCTCGTTCTTGAGGCGCTCCACCGAGATCATCAGGATCTTGAGCTGGCCGTCACTGGCCTGCTGCATCACCCGGCGGCTCTCCTCGGGGGTCTGGCTGGAGTCCAGGGTCGCGGCGGCAATCCCCTTGCGCTGCAAGAAGGCGAGCTGATCGTGCATCAGCGCCAGCAGGGGGGAGATGACCAGGGTCAGATGGGGCAGTGCCAGCGCGGGCAACTGATAGCAGAGGGACTTGCCTGCGCCGGTCGGGAAGATGGCCGCCGCACTCTTGCCGGCCAGCAGGCGGCTGATCACCGCTTCCTGGCCGGGTCGCAGCCGATCGAAGCCGAAGTGTCGGGTCAATAAAGAGGTGATCATGGCAACAGGCTCCAGTGCAAAGTGAGCGGCATGATACCACTGTCGCCCCTACATCGGCCGATGATCGGACTGGTTTGGTGACAATTCGACCGTGGTTGATATTGTGTTATCACATTGTTGTAGATTTTTTGTGAGGTAACCCTGATATTTTTCAGTGATTATGTGGAAAAAAACGGTGGCAGATGGGATATTCCTTGTCCGCAACACCACGCGTACTGGACAGATCCAGAAGAAGGTTTGCCAACGGCACCACCGTCCACAGGCCGGTGTCAATGCGCGCGGCAGGTTGCCAACAGGACTAATGATTCACGCACCATGAGTGCACAGGGACTATTTGATGACACAACAACACCCCCTCATAAAACTGGTCAACAGCACCAGTCTGGTTAGCCAGATCCTGGTCGGTCTGGTATTCGGTATCCTCCTTGCCATGTTCATGCCTGAATGGGCCAAGGCGGCGGGTCTGCTTGGCAGCCTGTTCGTCGGTGCCCTGAAGGCGGTCGCCCCGCTGCTGGTCTTCGTACTGGTGATGTCGGCGATCATCGGTCACAAGCAGGGTCAGAAGACCAACATGAAGCCGATCTTGCTGCTCTATGTGCTGGGGACCTTCCTGGCAGCCGTGGTGGCCGTGATGGCCAGCTTCCTGTTCCCCACCAACCTGCATCTGGTGGCCAGCAGCGCCGAGATCACCCCGCCGGGTGGCATCACCGAGGTACTGCAGACCCTGCTGTTCAACGTGGTGACCAACCCGGTGAAGGCGCTGCTGGATGCCAACTACATAGGTATCCTGGCCTGGGCCATCGGCCTTGGCATCGCCATGCGTCACGCGGGTGACAGCACCAAGGCGCTGATCACCGACCTGTCCCACGGGGTGTCTGCCATCGTCAAGGCGGTGATCCGCTGCGCGCCGCTCGGCATTCTGGGCCTGGTGGCATCCACCCTGGCCGAGACAGGTTTCGATGCCCTGTTTGGCTATGCCCAGCTGCTGATGGTGCTGATCGGCTGCATGCTGTTCATCGCCTTCGTGGTCAACCCGCTCATCGTGTTCTGGAAGATCAAGCGCAACCCCTATCCGCTGGTGCTGACCTGCCTGAAAGAGAGTGGCGTGACCGCCTTCTTCACCCGCAGCTCAGCCGCCAACATCCCGGTCAACATGGCGCTGGCTGAGAAGCTGCGTCTGCCGGAAGACACCTACGCTGTCTCCATTCCGCTGGGTGCCACCATCAACATGGCCGGCGCCGCCATCACCATCACTGTGCTCTCCATGGCAGCGGTGCATACCCTGGGGATGGAAGTGGATCTGGCTACCGCCATTCTGCTCTCCGTGGTCGCCACCGTCAGCGCCTGTGGCGCCTCCGGCGTGGCCGGCGGTTCCCTGCTGCTGATCCCGCTGGCGTGCAGCCTGTTTGGCATCAGCAACGACATCGCCATGCAGGTCGTCGCCGTGGGCTTCATCATAGGGGTGCTGCAGGATTCCGCCGAGACGGCCCTCAACAGCTCCACCGACGTACTGTTCACCGCGGCCGCTTGCATGGCCGAGGATGAGAGCCTGATGGAGGCGGCCCCGGTCCCCAGCCGCGAAGCCTGATCCCCTTAGCTTTTCCCTAAATGCTGGCGCCCTCTTCGGAGGGCGCTTTTTATTACCTGCGATCTCATGTCAGCGACACTTGCCCCTTCCTTAATCCCATCTGCCGGTTGCCGCTGTGGGCCTCTTGTCCATGGGAGGATGCGCCTGCTGGTGAGGGCGGTCGCGCCTATCCCCTCTGGCAAGAAGGGCCGCAGGCGTGGTGGTGTCTATAGGCTCAGGCGCTGATGGGCAGTCAACCGCTGCGTCGTCATAGCGGCAAAGCACCAAGGCTCCTCAGCAGGCATATGGGCGCAGGATTGGCGCATCAGGGCTCTCGTTCTGTGTCGCCGCATCGGATCGTGGGCGAGCGACGACATCCCGTGTTTCGGGTGCAAACCCAGGCCCCTGAGGGGCGGCCCTGGTGGCACCATGCTGGCGCGGCATCGCATCCATCTCCGTGCATTGGCACCCGGCAAAGGGCTGGGGAAGGTAAGAAGGGAAAGTGGGCGGG
This sequence comes from Aeromonas sp. DSM 116730, assembly GCF_046581335.1. Classification (NCBI taxonomy): domain Bacteria; kingdom Pseudomonadati; phylum Pseudomonadota; class Gammaproteobacteria; order Aeromonadales; family Aeromonadaceae; genus Aeromonas; species Aeromonas sp. DSM 116730. The sequence goes on from NZ_CP144265.1 coordinate 2,089,023, forward strand.
GATACGGGTCACTCGGCAGCAAGGGGGCTACCAGGCAGTCATCCCTGCTTTTCGCCCAAGGGTGGGGTGTGAGGAGAGGGGCAGATTGCACGGGCGGGGGAAACGACTGGGGTAGGGCGCTTGATACGGAAGATGGCCTTGATCCTGGCCCTTGAAGGGGCCCGGGGCAGAGCAATGAAAACAGCCCGGCACGCTGAGCCTGCCGGGCTGTGGGTCTCTGGTCGGGTCAGCCGGCGATCCGGTTGACCCTGGCTATCGGGGACGGGGTTAGCCGACCAGCTGATAGAGGATGGCAGAGATGGCAATGAGGCCCATGGTTGCCACGAACACATTGCTGATCTGGCCCTGGTATTTCGCCATGGCCGGGACGCGCTTGATGGCGTACATCGGCATCAGGAACAGGATTGTGGCGATGATGGGGCCACCCAGGGATTCGATCATGCCGAGGATGGAGGGGTTGATCACGGCCACACTCCACAGGGTCAGAATGAAGAAGGCGATGATGAACAGCTCAATCTTCTTGTGGTTCGGCTCTTTGCCGGAGGAGCGCATCTGCTGCATCACCATGCCCTTCAGACCTTCACGGGCACCCAGGTAGTGGCCGAAGAAGGAGGAGACGATGGCGACGAAGGCAACCAGCGGGCCGAAGTAGGAGATGAAGGGGCTCGCATGCTGGTTGGCCAGGTAGGAGAGCACGGCAATGTTCTGGGACTTGGCTTCTGCCAGCTGGGCCGGAGTCAGGCTCATCACGCAGGAGAAGACGAAGAACATCACGAAGCCCAGCAGTACGATGGCGGTGCGCTTCAAGATGGCATCTGACTTGGCGACGGCGTTGTCACCGTGATCACGGCGCTGGGCCAGAGCGAAGCTGGAGATGGCCGGGCTGTGGTTGAAGGAGAACACCAGCACAGGGATGGTCAGCCACAGGGTGGTGGCGAAATCCTTGGCGGAAGGCACCTGGGCCAGGGCGGCACCTGTCCAGTCCGGGATCAGGTAGAGGGAGATGCCCGCCAGGATGGCGATGAGCGGGTACACCAGGAACTCGGTGACCTTCAGCATCAGCTTCTCACCGGCCAGCATGACCGACATCATGGCCATGATCAGCACGATGGAGAGGATCCAGCGCGGTGGCGCCGTCATCTGCAGCTGGTTGACCAGGAAGCTCTCGACGGTATTGGTGATGCCCACGCCGTAGATCAGCACTATGGGGTAGATGGCGAAGAAGTAGAGCAGGGTGATTAATTTGCCGGCGCCCACGCCGAAATGCTCTTCCACCACTTCGGTGATATCCGCATTTGGCTTCTTGGAGGAGAGCACGAAGCGCGCCAGGCCACGGTGGGCCAGGTAAGTCATGGGGCCGACCAGCAGCGCCATCACCACCAGTGGCCAGAAGCCACCCATGCCGGCGTTGATGGGCAGGAACAGGATGCCAGCGCCGACGGCGGTGCCGAACAGGCTGATAACCCAGGTGGTGTCTTGTTTGCTCCAACCGCGTGATTGGACCGAGCGGATCCCTTGCTCCTGTGCGGCTGCAACATCCTGTGCGCCAGTGACAGTATTGGACATGTGTCTCACCCCGAATGTGTGGTTTTAATTAGTCGGCGCAAGAATACTTTTTTTTTAATCAAAAATGTTGATCAGATTCACCTTTATGAGGCTGAAACCCGCACTTTCTTATAGAAATGTGATCAAAAGAATAAATAATCAAAATTTATTTATCATATGCTGTGTTAGTTGAATGTTAAATGGATAATCTTTCACCTCGCCAGGTTATCAATATGTTGTCCTGACAGGTGCTGGGCCAGTTGGCGGATCATGCTGGCGGTGGCCCCCCAGATGAAGGAGTGTTGCCAGGGGATCCAGTAGATGGTGTGGCGCTTGCCCGCCCTTGGGAGGGTCAGGGCTATGTGATGGGCCGGATCCAGCACATGGCTGAGGGGCACCTCGAAGGCCTGCTCCACCTCATCGGGGCTGAGGGCAAGCCGATAGTCGGGGTCTATCATGGCCAGCACCGGCAGGACGTCATACAGGGAAATGGTGTTGAGGGGGGTGAGGCTGCCGATGACCCGGATCTGGGAGGCGGGGATCCCCAACTCCTCGTGGGTCTCTCGCAGGGCCGTGTGGATCAGGCTCTCATCTTCCGGATCCTGGCGCCCGCCGGGAAAGCTTATCTGCCCCGGGTGGTGGCGCAGGGTGGGGCTGCGGCGGGTCAGCAACAGGTGCAACCCCTGGGGGCGTTCCACCAGGGGGATCAGCACAGCCGCCGGTTTGAGCCCCGCCAGCATCAGGCGATGGGCGGGGGCGGGGCGCTGCAACAGGAAACGGGTCAGCAGCTCGGCGCGGTTCATCTCGATATCCATCTCGGTCCTGGTCTCCTTGGGGCGGGCGAGGGCAGTCACAGGTTCATTGGCGCAGGGCATCCAGCAGCGGCAGGATGCGGGCCACCTTGTCGTAGGTCTCCTGATATTCGGCGTCCGGGTCTGAGTCGGCGATGATGCCCCCTCCCGCCCAGCAATGGAGCCGGCCGGCTTCGGCTATCAGGGTGCGAATGCAGATGCTGGTGTCCATCCGGCCGTGCTGGCTCAGGTAGCCGATGCTGCCGCAATAGGCGTTGCGCCGCACCGGCTCCAGCTCCTCTATGATCTCCATTGCCCGGATCTTGGGGGCCCCCGTGATGGAGCCGCCAGGGAAACAGGCCCGCAGCAGATCCACCCCCTGCCAGCGCGCATCCAGCTCACCGTGAATGGTGGAGACAAGGTGATGTACGGCGGGGAAGGACTCCACCGCAAACAGGCTCGGCACGCTGACGGAGCCCGGGCGGCTGACCCGGCCTATGTCGTTGCGCAGCAGATCCACGATCATCAGGTTCTCCGATCTGTCCTTGTCGGCACTGGCGAGCGACTCGGCCACTTGCCTGTCGATGGCGGTGTCCGGATGACGGGGCCGGGTGCCCTTGATGGGCTTGGTCTCGATGTGGCGGCCATCGAGCAGCAGGAAGCGCTCGGGGGAGAGGCTCAAAATGGCGCTCTGGGGCAGCCGGACAAAGGCCGAGAAGGGGGCCTTGTTGGCGGCACTGAGGGCGAGATAGGCGGACCACTCGTCCCCGCCATAGGGGGCGCTGAAGCGCTGGGTCAGGTTGATTTGATAGCAATCCCCCGCCGCCAGATAGGCCTGGATGCGGGAGAACTTCTCGCCGTACTCGGCCCGGCTCATGTTGCTCTGCCACTCTCCCTGCAAGGCGAAGGGGGCGCCGGCCTGCGGGGTTTGCGCCGCCAGCCACTGCAATCGTCTGGCGAGCCCGGCCTCATCTCCCCAGTGCACCAGCTGCCAGCGGCCGGTCGCGACCTCCCGCAGCAGTGCCCAGTCGTAGATCCCCACCGCCATGTCGGGTACCTGGATGTCCGCACTGGCCTGAGTGGGCAGACGCTCGAATCGCCGCCCCAGATCGTAGCCAAAGAGCCCCAGGGCACCCCCGATGAAGGGCAGGTCATGTTCATCCTGCACCAGATCCCCCAGCAGGGCCTGCTGGGTGCGGGCGAGCAGGGTGAGGGGATCTTCTTCATGCAGGGTCTGGCTGCCTGCGTGGCGCAGGCTGGTGCTGGCACCCCGGGTCTCCAGGGTGGCGAGCGGATCGGCGCTGATGATGTCAAAGCGGTTGTCGGCGCCCGTTGGGCCTGCCGATTCCAGCAAGATGGCCCAGGCCTGGTGTTGCAAGCGGGCAAACAGGGCGTGAAGCGATGCTTGCGGGTCGAAATGGTGGATATGCAGTCTTGGTTTCATTTTTTGTTACACAGGCAACAGTTTGCACCCAGCTCCCTAGCCGGTTCAGGTGCTCAAGCGTATCATGGCCGCCGGCATTTTTAAGAAAAACACCGTTATAAAAACACGCCGTAGTCGCCGGCTCTGTGCGCATTCGCCGCCTGCCGAAGGCCCGGCTCATATGGAAGCCCTTGCTCGCGCAAGCGACGACAAGGACCAGTGAGGATGATATGAGCATCATTAGAAAACAGGACTTTATCGATTCCATTGCTGACGCCCTGCAGTACATCTCTTTCTACCACCCCCTCGATTTTGTCCATGCCGCCAAGGCTGCCTATGACCGCGAGATCAACCCGGCCGCCAAGGATGCCCTGGCCCAGATCCTGATCAACTCCCGCATGTCTGCCGAAGGGCATCGCCCTCTGTGCCAGGACACCGGCATAGTCACCTGCTTCGTCAAGATCGGCATGCAGGTGCAGTGGGACAGCGACATGACGGTCCAGGAGATGGTGGATGAGGGCACCCGCCGTGCCTACACCAACCCGGACAACCCGCTGCGTGCCAGCGTGCTGGCGGATCCGGCCGGCAGTCGCAAGAACACCAAGGACAATGCCCCTGCCGTGGTGCACATCGACATGATCCCGGGGGACAAGGTGGAAGTGAGCATTGCGGCCAAAGGCGGCGGCTCCGAGAACAAGTCCAAAATGGTGATGCTCAACCCCTCCGACGACGTGGTCGAATGGGTGCTCAAAACCGTGCCGACCATGGGCGCCGGCTGGTGCCCGCCTGGCATGCTGGGGATCGGCATCGGCGGCACCGCCGAGAAGGCGGCCGTGCTCGCGAAGGAAGCCCTGATGGAGCACATCGACATTCAGGAGCTGATCGCCCGGGGTCCAGAGACCACAGAAGAGAAGCTGCGGGTCGAGCTCTATGACAAGGTCAACCGGCTGGGGATTGGTGCCCAGGGGCTGGGCGGCCTTACCACAGTGCTGGATGTGAAGGTCAAGTCCGCCCCGACCCATGCCGCCTCCAAGCCGGTGGTGATGATCCCCAACTGCGCCGCGACTCGCCACGTTCACTTCGAGCTCGATGGCTCTGGCCCCGCCGAATTGACCCCGCCGAAGCTGGAAGACTGGCCACAGATCACCCGTGAAGCGGGCGGCAACGTGCGCCGGGTCAACGTCGACGGCATCACCAAGGCCGAACTCGCCAGCTGGAAGAGCGGTGATACAGTGCTGCTGTCCGGCAAGATCCTCACCGGCCGTGACGCTGCCCACAAGCGCATTGCCGACATGCTGAAAAATGGCGAAGGCTTGCCGGAAGGGGTCGACTTCACCAACCGCTTCATCTACTACGTCGGCCCGGTCGATGCGGTGCGTGACGAAGTGGTCGGCCCGGCCGGCCCCACCACCTCCACCCGGATGGACAAGTTCACCGACATGATGCTGGGGGAAACCGGCCTCATCGGCATGATAGGCAAGTCCGAGCGGGGTCCGAAAACCGTCGAGAGCATCAAGCAGCACCAGGCCGTCTATCTGATGGCCGTGGGGGGCGCCGCCTACCTGGTGGCCAAGGCCATCAAGAAGGCCCGTGTGGTGGCCTTCGCCGATCTGGGGATGGAAGCCATCTATGAGTTCGAGGTGGAAGACATGCCGGTGACAGTGGCGGTGGACTCCCAGGGCAACAATATCCATGAAACCGGCCCGGCCTACTGGTCTGCCAAAATCGCCGAGCTGGATACCAGGCTCGCCTGATCCGGTGCAAGCCCCTGGCGGGGGCCGGGCAGATAGCAGCCCATCACACAGGCCATATGACAGAAGGCGACCTCAGGGTCGCCTTTCTCGTCTTGGTTACCGCCTGATTGACGCGCGGGGGCGGGGAGCCCTGCCAGCCTGGGTTGGCACTATATGACTCAATGGTTCAGGTAGACGTCCTGCCCACCGTAACAGAGGGGGCCACCTTGGGAGGGGGTGGGCTCGAAGAAGCGGGTCAGGACACCTGCACGTTGCCCCAGGGTGCTGAGGCGGCTGCGATCCAGGGCAACCCGTTCCGGCAGCCAGGTCAAGACGGCGGCACAATGGCCGTTGGCCAGGCTCTGCTCCAGCAGACGTTGCCAGTTCTTGATCTTGGGGCCGTGGACCACCAGTACCCGGGCGGGGTTGATCCCCTGTGCCTGCAGTTGCTTGGCCACGGGCAGCCCTGGCGGGGCTATGAGCAAAATCCAGCCGCTGTCGCTCTGGCTCAATCTTCCCAGCGCATCCAGCAGCGGGGCTTCATGGAGATCCATGGCCAGTCGATGCTCATGCTCCGCCTTGCCCTGATGGCGGGTGGGCCAGGTGGGGATAACACCGGCAGAGGAGGAGAGTGGGCTGTGACTCAGGGGCTGGCTCATATGTGCGTCCTGTATGAATAACCATGCTGTATGTGTATACAGTAGTTCTATCTCATGCCAGTGACAAGGCGTTTGTGATTAAAAATGTGAGCCGACTAACAGGGTTTTTTATTAACTATTTGAATTTAAATACTATTTATATTGATGGTGGGGCGGGTGTTTTTTAACCTGTAGACAAAGCGCGGGTCGGCGCTCATGGTTATACAGTCTGTATGGCAAGAGGAGGGACCAAGATGGATGTGAGCACCTTGCAACGGCTGGACGCCAATATTCTGCTCGGGATCATCAACGAGAAGCTGCGGCTGGAGTGCGATGGTCTGGAAGAGTTGCTGGCTTACTACGACATGACGGAGGATCAGCTGGCCACCCGTCTGCAGCAGATTGGTTATCACTACGACCCCATGAGTAACCAGTTCAAGGCTCATGGTTAATTCAGCTCAGGAAGCTGCCCCAATTGGGGCAGCTTCCTTTTATTGCCGCGCTGATGCATCAAGCATTGAAAGCGATTTCATCACCGGCCGAATAGCCGCTTATTTTCACGTATTTTCAGCCGCTGGCAATCATTGAAAACCTATTCATGAATTCATCTTTTTGAATTTCATTCAATGTTTTGATTTTTAAGGTTATTTTTATTTTGTTCAGGCGGGATATAGGAAAGGGTTTTCATGGTGAAACTGTCATTTTTATACGTTAAAGTGTGACTCACGTTAACTTTTAAACCCCCGGCTTTAGCTAGTATGCCCACGCCGGAACATATTCTGAGATAACAACAGCGCCGGTCCCTCAAGGGGATAACATTTTTATTTGTAACGAAGGAAAATGGTTTATGGCTACCAAGAAGAAGACAGACCAGGATCTCCAACTGGATAAAGATCAGCTCAAGGCGAGCATCGTGCGTCACCTGCGTTCTACCTTGGGTACAAGCGAACAGAAAGCCTCCCCCGAAGCATGGTGGAAAGCGACCGCTGCCGCCGTCAACGAACAGGTGTACGAGCGCCTGACCCGTACTCAGCAGACTCACTTCAAGAAAGATACTCGTGCGATTCACTATCTCTCTGCTGAATTCCTGATGGGGCGTTTGACCTCCAACAACCTGCACAACCTCTCTCTGTACAAGATTTGCGAAGAGGCCCTGGGTGAACTCGGTCTGGAACTGACCGATCTGTGCGAACAAGAGCCGGACATGGCCCTTGGCAACGGCGGCCTGGGTCGTCTGGCCGCCTGCTTCATCGACTCCCTGGCCACCCTGAACTACCCGGCGGTGGGCTACGGCATCCATTACGAGCACGGTCTGTTCCGTCAGGAGATCCAGGATGGGCGCCAGATCGAGCGCCCGGACTCCTGGCGTGAATATGGCAACCCCTGGGAGATCTGCCGCCCCGAGTCGGTGCAGGAGATCCCGCTCTACGGTTATGTGGAAACCGTGTTCGGTGACAAGGGCGGCCTGAAGAAGGTGTGGCACGCCGGTCGCAAGATCAAAGGGGTGCCCTGGGACATTCCTGTGGTGGGTTTTGGCGGTCACACCGTCAACATACTGCGGCTGTGGGAATCTCGCGCCTCCGAGTTCTTTGACTGGGATGTGTTCAACGCCGGTGGTTACATCGACTCCCAGGCCGAGAAGGCCCAGGCCGAGACCATCTCCAAGGTGCTCTACCCGAACGACGAGACAGATGCAGGCAAAGAGCTGCGCCTGATCCAGCAGTACTTCTTCTGTGCCTGCTCCATCAAGGACATCATGCGCCGCTACAAGCGGGTCCATGGTGCGGACTTCCGCAACTTTGCCGCGCAAATTGCCATTCAGCTCAACGATACCCACCCGACAGTGGCCATCCCCGAGCTGATGCGAGTGCTGGTGGACGAGGAAGACCTGCACTGGGATGCCGCCTGGGCCATCTGCTACCAGGTCTTCTCCTACACCAACCACACCCTGCTGCCGGAAGCGCTGGAGAAGTGGTCTGTCAGCCTGTTCGAGAAGGTGCTGCCCCGTCATCTCGAGATCATCTACGAGATCAACGCTCGCTTCCTGAACGAGCTGGTGGAGCCCAAGTGGCCGGGCAACGATGCCATCAAGGCCAAGCTCTCCATCATCGAAGAAGGGGACGTGCGCAAGGTGCGCATGGGCAACCTGTGCGTCATCGGCTCCTCCAAGGTGAACGGCGTGGCCGAGATCCACTCCAAGCTGGTGAAAGAGGATCTCTTCCCCGAGTATGCCGAGCTGTGGCCAGAGAAGATGTGCAACGTCACCAACGGCGTGACCCCCCGTCGCTGGCTGCTGGCCTGCAACCCCGAGCTTGCCGCCCTCTACAACGAGGTGGTGGGCAAGGAGTGGCCGCTGCAGCTGGACAAGCTGCGCAGCGTGACCAAGTTTGCCGACGACAAGGCGTTCCAGCAGCAGTTCATGACCATCAAGCGTCATAACAAGGAGAAGCTGGTCAAGGTCATCAAGGCCGAAACCGGTATCGATGTCTCGGCCGAGGCGATCTTCGACGTCCAGATCAAGCGTCTGCACGAGTACAAGCGTCAGCAGTTGAACCTCATCCACATCATGGCGCTCTACCGTCGTCTGCTGGCGAACCCGGACTATGACATGCACCCGCGCGTGTTCATCTTCGGCTCCAAGGCGGCGCCCGGTTACAAGCTGGCCAAGGACATCATCTACGCCATCAACAAGCTGGCGGAGCGGGTCAACAACGACGCTCGCATCCAGGGCAAGCTGAAAGTGGTGTTCATGCCGAACTACCGCGTCAGCCTGGCCGAGAAGCTGATCCCGGCGGCGGATGTCTCCGAGCAGATCTCCACCGCAGGCTACGAGGCCTCAGGGACAGGCAACATGAAGATGGCACTGAACGGCGCCATCACCATAGGCACGCTGGATGGGGCCAACATCGAGATCGCCGAAGAGGCGGGGGCCGAGAACTGCGCCATCTTCGGTCTGAACGTGGACGAGGTGAAGTCCCTGAAGGCGCGCGGTTACAACCCGTACGACTTCTACTATGCCAACTCCGAGCTCAAGGCGGTGCTGGACTGGTTCGACACCGACTACTTCACGCCGGGTCGCCCGGGGGAACTCGCCTCCATCAAGCGCTCCTTGCTGGAAGGGGGAGACCCTTACCTGACCCTGGCCGATTTTGCCTCCTACTCGGAAGCACACAAGCTGATCGATACCTGGTATCGGGATCCGGCGCTGTGGGCGAAGAAGGCCATCATCAACTCGGCCACCATGGGCAAGTTCAACTCCGACCGCTCCATCCAGGACTACGTGGATCGGATCTGGAAATTGAAGAGCTGCAACGTCGGCTGACCACACCCAATATGAAAAAACCCCGCATCGCGGGGTTTTTTTATCTCCTCTGGTCAAGGAGGCTTCAGCGCTTGTCGACGATCTCGGTGCCAGCCGGCACGCGCTTCCTGCCGGTGATCATGGCCCTGATGAGATCGCCCCGGGTCAGGCGATCGAGGACGATGACCGCCAGCACATGGATGAAGATGGCGATCTGCAGCGCCTTGGCAAAGAACTCGTGCAGCTCCTCCATGAGATCCTCATTAAACAGCTGCTCGTACCCCGTCATGATCCCGGTTACGGCTGTCCCCACCAGACAGGTCAACAGCAGCAGTATCATCAAGGCACCCAGCGGATTGTGGCCGGCATGATAGGGGTGCTTGCCCTGCCAGCTGGCCTGCAGGTAGCGGCCCAGACGGGCCGGGGTCGGAAACCACTGGGCAAACCTGGCGTAGTCTGAGCCGACAAATCCCCACAGGATGCGCAGCACCAGCAACCCGGCCAGGGCGTATCCGACATAGCGGTGATTGCGTCTGCCCTCATCCAGGATGAACAGGTTGAGCACGCACAGCAGGACGGTTGCCCAGTGAAACACCCTGATCAGGGGATCCCACACCCTGATGGCCTTGCCGCTTTCCATCGCTTTCTCCATGATTTTTTTCCTCTCGTTGTGATGCATACCGGCTTTCCATACGCCTGTTGCCGGAGCGCCGTTGCCCGCATCATGGAGGTACTTTCTTAAGGCCGTGTTAATGGCCCGGGGCGCGTCACAGGGGCAGGGCCAGTGGCAAGGAGAGGGGGAGAGGCTGGGGGAGGCGCTGGGAAGGAAGAATAAACAGAGCCCCGAGGGTGCGGGGCTCTGGTGTGTTAGCGGGTTTGGGGTGTGCGGCGGCGCAGGGGCGGGGCCCATCAGCCTGGCACCGGGGTCAGTGCAGTATATCGCCGAAGAAATAGGCCAGCAGGGTCAGGATGACGGTGAACACCAGGTTCAGCACCAGACCGGCTCGCATCATCTCCCGCTGCTGGATGTGACCGCTGGCGAAGACGATGGCGTTCGGCGGGGTGGCCACCGGCAGCATGAAGGCGCAGGAGGCGCCGACGGCGATAAGCACAGACACCACTATGGGGGAGACCCCCAGCGCCTCGGCCACACCGGCGAACAGCGGCACCAGCAGGGCGGCGGTGGCGGTGTTGGAGACCAGCTCGGTCAGGAACACCACGAAGGCGGCAAGGCAGAGCAATATGATGAAGATGGGCATGGTGGAGAGCGCACTGGAGAGGTGCTCCGCCAGGAAGGCGTTGGCACCGGTTTGCTTGAGGATGGCGCTCAAGGTCAGGCCACCCCCGAACAGCAGCAGCACGCCCCAGTCGGTGTTCTGGTTGATGTCATCCCAGCTGGCGACCCGACTGACGGCGATGGCCAGGATGGCGCCCATGGCGATCAGGGTATCGAACTGGGGAATGCCGCCGAGGGCCGCGGCCAGCGGCTGGGAGCCAATCCACAGCAGCACTGTGGTCAGGAAGATGAGCAAGGTGGTCTTGCGCTGGCCGGTCCACTCTATGGTGACCCGCTCTGTGCTGACCTGGTGCGACAGGTTGGGGCGCGTCACCCAATAGAGCAGGCCTATGCCCACCGGCATGAAGATGAGCACCACCGGGATGCCGAACTTCAGCCAGTCGGTGAAGCCGAGGCCCATCTGGGCGGCGGCGATGGCATTGGGGGGGCTGCCCACCAGGGTGCCGATACCGCCGATGCTGGCGCTGTAGGCGACGCCAAGCAGGACGAAGACCAGGGTGCGGCGCTCCTTGTGAATATCGAGCCCCTTGAGCATGCCGAGGGCGAGCGGCATCATCATGGCGGCGGTGGCGGTGTTGCTGATCCACATGGAGAGCGCGGCCGTGATGGTGAACAGCACTATGGCTGCCCAGCCGAGGTGACCCTTGGCCAGCTGCATCACCTTGGCGGCGATCTGGGTATCCAGCCCCTGCTTGGAGAGGGCCGCCGCCAGGGCAAAGCCGCCGAAGAAGAGGAAGAGGACAGGGTTGGCGAAGTCGGTCAGCGACTTGCTCATGTCAAACACCCCGAGCAGGGTGGCGAGCACCGGGATGGACAAGGCCGTGATGGTGATGTTCACCGCCTCGGTCAGCCAGAGGATGGCGATGAAGATCAGGATGCCGAGGCCTTTGTTGATCATGGGATCAAACGGAAGCCAGGCGAGCATGGCGCAGAGCAGCAGAACGTCCAGGATGACGATCCCGGCCTTGATGTCCAGCCAGCGTGTAGGGGCGGAAGGGACTGCAGAGGTATGCATGTTGTTCTCTCGGTTAATTTATGGTTGTTGTTGTGTTGCCGAGGTTACATTTATCCCCCTGTTTGAAACAGGGGGATGTGGTCAAATCATGTGGCGACTCACAGAGTCAAGTGAAAATGGATCTGCTATTAAACATAAATTAAACATTCTGTTTTCATTTGGGCGCTGCCGTGACGGAAAGCAGCCACTCCTTGAACAGGCTCTTTGGCAGGGAGCCGCTGCGCTGAGCCAGGATCTCTCCCCCTTTGAAGATCATCAGGGTCGGGATGCTGCGAATGGCGTAGCGGCTGGCGATGGCGGCCTCCTGTTCGGTGTCTAGCTTCACGAAGCGGATGCGGGGTTCGAGCTCCTGGGCTATCTCTTGAAAGACTGGGGCGAACTGCAGGCAGGGGCCGCACCAGCTGGCCCAGAAGTCGACCACCACCGGTATGTCGGACTGGATCAGGGCATCGAAGTGCGCCAGGCGACCCGACACCGGGGAGTGGGAAAACAGCGGTTGGTGGCAGCGACCGCACTTTGCACTGGCATCCACCTTGTCGCCGGGCAGGCGATTGCGGGTAAAGCAGTGGCTACAATAGGTAGTGACAAGTGACATAATTGGCTCCTTTACTCATGGCCCGGCAACATCTTTATTGCATTCACAGAGCAGACTAACGGTAACATAGCGCTCAGTTGTTTTTCACACTCGGCTGTTCGGCCCTGACCCTGGGGCACCGGATGGCCGACCATGACATGAGAATCGAGACGGGATGAAGAGTGTTGCACGGGACCATCGTGTTGTCTTTGGCCTTATCATCGTATCGCTGCTGGCGTTCTCTGCCTATTGCTGGCAGTTGCTGAGCCAGCAACAACGCGCCTCCGATCTGAGCGTGGCCGCAGAGCTGGTGCTCAACCGGGTCAATACCGACACCGTCTATCTGCTGGGGCGCGAGAAGGCCAGCGATGGCAGCGTGCAGCAGCGCCTCAGCCTGCTGTCGAACAGTCTGGATCGCTTCGTGAGCCAGGTGCGCGAAGACCCGGGGTCGGTGGATGATCCCAAGTCCTTGGCGCTGCAACGGGACATCGACGGTTATCTGCTGGATCTCGCCAGGCTCTACACCATGGAGATGACCATCGAATACCTGGCGCCCCGTTTCCAGAGCCAGCTCAAGGCGCTGCTGGCAACCCTGCCGGCCGGGGCCGAACAAGCCCGCGATCTCACCGAGCTTTCCCGGTTGAGCCACTATCTCAGGCGCAGCTGGGACACCAGCGAACAGAATCAACTGCGGCAACTGCAACTGCACCTGATGGAGACCTACCCCGGGCAGCCCAAAGTCACGGCCCTGACCCAGCTCAGCCAGGAACTCAATCAGCAGGTGATGGAATACCACCGCCTGCGCAACCAGATCGTCGAGATGAAGGGGCTGGCCTCGCTGCCGGCCTGGAAACAGAGCAAGCTGGATCTGGCCTCCTCCCTCAAGAGCCGCTTCTACCTGATGGTGCTGGGGGGCGCGCTGCTCTGCTTCTCGCTGGTGGCCGCGACCCTGTGGCGCCGCAACCAGAAGCTGAGCGAGCTGTCCCGCCACGCCGCCTTGCTGGCCCAGGCCAAGAGCGACTTCCTGGCCAACATGAGCCACGAGATCCGCACCCCCATGAATGCCATCATCGGCTTCAGCGCCCTGGCGCTGCAGACCAACCTCGATCAGCAGCAGCGGGACTATCTCAACAAGATAAAGTCCTCGTCTGATACTTTGCTGCTGCTCATCAACGACATCCTGGATCTCACCAAGGTGGAGTCCGGCAAGCTGACCCTGGAGGAGATCGACTTCGATCTCAGCGAACAGCTCGACTCCCTGGCCGCCATGTTTGCGGATCTGGCTGAGCGCAAGCAGATCGAGGTCATCATCAACAAGTCGCCTGCGGTGCCCGATTTTCTGCGCGGCGATCCGCTGCGGCTCGGCCAGGTGCTGGTCAACCTGGTCAACAACGCCATCAAGTTCACCGAACGGGGGGAGGTGGAGGTGGCCATCACTCTAGTCAATCAATACCCGATGCGGGTGTGCTTCAGCGTGCGGGACACCGGCATCGGCATAGCGCCGGAGAAGCAGGCACAGCTGTTCCAGCCCTTTACCCAGCTGGAGGCGGGTAACACCCGCAAATATGGCGGCTCGGGGCTCGGGCTCAACATCTCCCAGCGGCTGGTGGGGCTGATGGGGGGGGAGATCAGGGTGCAGAGCAAGCCCGGGGTGGGCTCCACCTTCCTGTTCGAGATCCCCCTGTCCCAGGCCGTCTATGGGGTCTCCGGGCGCCGGGTCTTCTTCGATCACCAGCCCCTCATCCTGATGATGGATGACAACGAACTGGTGCTGGAGCTGGCCAAGGACATACTGGGCCGGGCCGGTGCCTCCGTGATCGCGGTCAACAGCCTCTCCCGTGCCCGCCAGGTGTTGCGGGAGGAGGGCCACCACATCCGGCTCGCCATCCTCGACTGGCGCATGGGACAGGAGGACGGCCTGGATCTCGCCCTCGAGATGTATCAGCACAGCCAGTGGCGGCGCCTGCCCATACTGATGACCAGCGCCTGGTCCAGGGAGGGGCTGCACGGGCGCATGGAGAGCATGGGGCTGACCCACTTCCTGGCCAAGCCCATGACAGAGAACGCCCTGCTGGCCAAGGTCGATGAGCTGCTCAACGGCAGCTCCCACGACAGCAAGGTCCGTCAGGCCGAGGCGCAGGGGGATCAGCAGCACTTCAGGGAACTGCTGCACGGGACCCGGGTGCTGCTGGCCGAGGACAACCGCGTCAACCAGCAGCTCATCATGGAGTACCTGCGCCGGGTCGAGGCCGTGGTCACAGTGGTGGACAACGGGCGCGAGGCGGTGGAGCAGGTGGCGGAGCAGCCCTTTGACGTCATCCTGATGGACTTGCAGATGCCGGTGCTCGATGGCCTGGATGCGACCCGCCAGATCCGCAAGATGGTGGACAAGCACGACGTCCCCATCATAGCGCTCACCGCCAGCGCCATGCCGGGGGACAGGGAGCGCTGCCTCGGGGTCGGCATGAACGGCTATGTCACCAAGCCGGTCAGCAAGCTGGATCTCTACAACAACCTGCTGCAGTGGGTGAAGAACGCCAGCGGCGAGCGGCGAGTGCCGCTCGAGGTCAAGCCGCCGGATCTGATGGGGGTGCTGGATCTGGAGGATGCGCTGCGCCGTCTGGAGCAGGACAGGGAGGCGCTGCAGATCCTGTTCAAGCTGTTCCTCTCCGAGCACAAGGACGATCTGTGGGACATTCGCTCCGCCCTGCGCCGCCAGCAACCCGAGGTGGCCTGCCGCCTGCTGCACACCCTGAAGGGGGTGTCGGCCAACATCTCCGCCTCCCGCCTGCAACTGCTGGCCGGCGAGCTGGAGTGGCGGCTGCGGCTGCAAGAGGAGCTGAGCGAAGGCGAGCTGACCCAGTTGCAGCAAGTCTTCACCCAGACCCGGGAAGAGGTTTCCCATTTCCTGCTGACCGGCGAGCAGCAGGAGTCGGTCGCCTTCCCGTTCTCTTCCCCGGACAAGCGGCTGTGAACCGGTGAGATAGCAATCGTTCTCAAGTCGTCCGCTTCAGGCTATGATGACCCACTCCCATCGCCCCCACCTCGGGGGCGATTGTATTGAGCTTCTCTTATGACCACGCGGCCCCCGCTGTGCCGCGAGCAAGGACTTTACTGTGAGCGTATTTTTGCGGCTTGGCTGGTTTTTCAAGGATCAGTGGCGGCGTTATCTGATGGCCATCTCCCTGTTGATGATGGTGGCCCTGTTGACCGTGATCCCCCCCAAGGTGGTGGGCTGGGTGGTGGATGGCATCGCCAGGGGGGGGCTCGATGACGGCACCCTGATGGGCTATCTGGCGGGGCTGCTGGGCCTTGGCCTGCTCATCTACCTGCTGCGCTACGTGTGGCGGGTCATGCTGTTTGGCGCCTCCTACCGGCTCGCCTATGTGCTGCGCAACCGCCTGTTCAGCCACTTCACCCGCATGAGCCCGGACTTTTACCAGCGCCACCGTACCGGCGATCTGATGGCCCACGCCACCAACGACATCCAGGCGGTGGAGATGACCGCAGGCGAAGGAGTGCTGACCCTGGTGGACTCCTTCATCGTCGGTATCCTGGTGCTCTCCATCATGTGCAGCCAGTACTCCTGGCAGCTGACCCTGCTCTCCCTGCTGCCGCTGCCGGTGATGGCCTTCTTCATGAACCGCTTCGGCACCCAGATCTACAAGGAGTTCAAGGCGGCGCAGGGGGCCTTCTCCCGCCTCAACAACAAGACCCAGGAGGCCCTCTCCGGGGTGCGGGTGCTCAAGTCCTATGCGGTAGAGTCCCTGGAAGACAAGGGCTTTGCCGAGCTGACCCGTCAGGCGGGGGAGTGCAACATGGCGGTGGCTCGCATCGATGCCAAGTTCGATCCCGTGATTTACCTCTGCATCGGCTGCTCCTACTTCCTGGCGGTGGCCGGCGGCAGTGCCCTGGTACTGCAAGACAAGCTGACCCTGGGGGAGCTCACCAGCTTCACCATGTACCTGGGGCAGCTCATCTGGCCCATGTTCGCCATCGCCTGGCTGTTCAACATCATAGAGCGGGGCAGCGCCGCCTATTCCCGCATCGAGAGCATGCTGGGGGAGCGCAGCGACATCGAAGAGCCGGCCCGGCCCGCGGCCTTTGTCTCGGCCCTGCCGCTTGAGGCCAGGTGCCTGGGCTATCGGCTGGAGCAACGCAGCCTGCTGCATGGCGTGGATTTCACCCTGCAACACGGCGCCATGCTGGGGGTGGTGGGGCGCACCGGGGCTGGCAAGAGCTCGCTGCTCAAGCTGTTGATGCGGCTGGCCAATCCCACGGCCGGTGCCATTGCCATGGGGGGAGTGCCCATCGACCAGCTGCCCCTGGGCACCCTGCGCAGCCAGTTTGCCTACGTGCCCCAGGAGCCCTTCCTCTTTTCTACCACCATCGCCGCCAACATCGCCCTCGGCAAACCGGAGGCGAGCCGGGAGGAGATAGAGCGGGTAGCCCGCATCGCCTGCGTCCACGACGACATCGTTCGCTTCCCCAGGGGGTATGAGACCGAGGTGGGGGAGAAGGGGGTGACCCTCTCCGGGGGCCAGAAGCAGCGCCTCGCCATCGCCCGCGCCCTGCTGCTGGCGGCGCCTATCCTGGTGCTGGATGACGCCCTGTCGGCGGTGGATGCCCACACAGAGCAGCAGATACTGCTAGCGCTCAAGGCCCACAGACGGACCCTCATTCTGGTCAGCCACCGCATGACGGCGGTGGAGCAGGCAGACGAGATCCTGGTGCTGGATCAGGGAGCCATCAGCGAGCGCGGTGCTCACGGCGCCCTGATGGCCCACAACGGCTGGTACGCGGACATGGTGCGCTATCAGCGTCTCGAACAAGACGTGGAGGAGAGCCTGTGAGTTTGATAATGAGACGCGTGGTTCCCATCACCCCTTCTCCCGCGAGGGGAGAAGGGGGCAAAGAGAGTCAATTCCTTGGGAACGCTGTGCTGGAGGCAAGTCTGTGAATCCAACCATCAAACGCCTGCTCGCCTACTGTGCCCGCTATCCTCGCTGGCTGGTGCAGGCGGGCATCTGCCTGCTGCTGGCCACCGGCGCCGAAGTGGCCGGGCCCCTGCTTATCAAGCTCTTCATCGATGACTATCTGGCGCCGCGCCAGCTGGTGTGGCCCCACATCGCCGCCCTGGCCGCCGGTTATCTGGGGTTGCAGGTGCTCTCGGCGGCGGGTTTCTACCTGCAATCCCTGCGCTTCAACCGCATCGCCCAGGCGGTGGTGCAGACCCTTCGCGAACAGGTGTTTGCCACCGCCATCCGGCTGCCTGCCCGCTATTTCGACAAGCATCGCTCGGGTTCCCTCATCTCCCGCATCACCAATGACACAGAGGCGATCATGAACCTCTATGTGCAGGTGATTGGGCTGCTGGTGCAAAAAGTGGTGCTGCTGTGCGGCATCCTCATCTCCATGGCGCTGCTGGATCTGCGCCTGATGCTGGTGTGCGCCACCCTGCTGCCGGCGGTGGGGGCCGTGATGTGGCTCTACCAGCGCCTGAGCGTGCCCGTGGTGCGGGCGACCCGCAGCCTGCTCTCCGACATCAACAGCCGGCTCAACGAGTCCCTGCAGGGGATGCCGGTCATTCAGGCCATGGTGCAGGAGCGCCACTTCGCCAATGCCTTTGCCGAGGTGAACCAGCAGCACTGGCAGGCCAGGATCAAGAGCCTCAAGATCAACGGCATACTGCTGCGCCCCCTCATCGATCTCTTCTACATGATGGTGCTCATCGGCCTGCTGGCCCTGTTTGCCAAGGAGGGGTTGAGCGCGGGTGGCGCCATCCAGGTGGGGGTGCTCTACGCCTTCATCAGTTATCTGGGGCGCATGATCGAGCCCCTCATCGAGATGACCAACCAGCTCAACCAGTTGCAGCAGGCCATGGTGGCGGGGGAGCGGGTGTTCGCCCTGCTGGACGAATCCCGGGAGAGCACGCAAGGCGAGACGCTGCCCCTGGCGGGACGGGTGCGTTTCGAGCGGGTGAGCTTCTCCTACGATGGCCAGCAGCCTGTGCTGCAGGAGGTGAGCTTCGCCACCCGTCCCGGCCAGATGCTGGCGCTGGTGGGCCACACCGGCAGCGGCAAGTCCACCATCATCAGCCTGCTGATGGGCTTCTACCCGCTGGATCAGGGCTGCATCCGTTTCGATGATCACCCCATGAGCACGCTGTCGCTCTCGGCGGTGCGCCGCAGCATAGGCCTGGTGCAGCAGGATCCCTTCATCTTCGTCGGGACCTTGGCAGAAAACCTGCGCCTTGGTCGTGACGGCATCGATGAGGCGCGGCTCTGGCAGGCCCTGGAGGAGGTGCAGCTGGCCGCGTTCGTGCGCCATCTGCCCAAGGGCCTGGAGACCCTGATGGAGGAGGGGGGCAAGAACCTCTCCGCCGGTCAGCGTCAGCTGCTTTCGTTTGCCCGCGCCCTGGTGGGGGATCCGCGCATCCTCATCCTGGACGAGGCGACCGCCAGCGTGGACTCCCAGACCGAGCTGGCGCTCTCCCAGGCGCTCTCGGCGGCGCGCCGTGGCCGCACCACCATCGCCATCGCCCACCGGCTCTCCACCATAGTGGATGCGGACGAGATACTGCTGCTCTCCCGCGGTCAGGTGAGCGAGCGCGGCACCCATGGGGAGCTGATGGCGCTGGGGGGCCACTACGCCCAGCTGTTCGAGATGCAGAGCCAGGGCGCCTGGCTCGAAGAGAAGAGGGCCTGAAGCCCTTTATAAAAAACAGCCGGCAGATGCCGGCTGTTTTGTTTCCAAGATGGGGGAAGATCAGACCGTGGCTTTGCTCCGTGCGATCTGCTTGGGTTGCAGAGGCGGGAAGTCGTCGTTGAAGAAGGTATCGGCTTCCTCGATCTGGGCCTTGCGCTGCTTCTGGATGAAGCTGTCGAAGTCGCGCTTGATCTCCGGATCCTTGAGCGCCTCGTAGTCGAACACATTGGCGGCATAGAGGTAGTTGAAGTGGATGTCGACGAATTCGGCGCTGGCACAGGCGGAGGTGAACTTGCTGTTCTGGCGGTCGAAGTTGATGCGGTACTGCTTGATCTTGGGCACATAGACCAGCTCGCTGCCCACCTTGAACACCTCGACCGTGATGCCGACCGTGATGGTCTTGTAGAAGTCCTTGTTGTTCTCCACCCCGAAGCGGATGGCATCCCCCTGCTTTTGCAGGAACTTGTTGAAGCTCGCCAGCGCCGTGGTGCCCTGGCTTACCACCACGTCCATGATGAAGTTGATGAAGTCGGTGGCGATGCTGAGCCCCTTGATGTGGCGGCTGTAGCTCTGCTGATCGATCTTGCTCGGCCCCATCAGGGGGATCTTGGAGAGGGCCCGGGCCCAGAGATCCGCGTCCGTCTTGTACTGCTCGCCATAGGCCTCGGCGTAGCGGTTGATGTAGGCGGTGACCACTGAGGTGATGGCGATGAGGTAGGCCTTCTGCTCCGCCAGTTTGGCCATGACTGCGGGATCGTCCAGCAGCTCGTTGGCCACGATGAACTCCACCAGGCCATCCTTGTCGGCATAGGGGTCGCTGCCCAGGTTCCTGGCGTTGGTGGGCAGGTTGACGTCGTTGAAGAAGGCCTCGGCCTCGGCGAACTGATCACGGTTGTTCAGGCGGCTGGCGGGGGCCTCACGCACCAGCTGGCAGAGCACTATCTCGGCCTCGTAGTCCGACTCGCGCCACAGGGGCGCCTGGGCCTGGTTGCCAAAGGTCTTCTTGTAGGCGAGGTTGAAGTCGAACAGCACAGAGCTGCAGCCGCAATCCATGGCGAAGTCGACGGCGTAGCTGAGCGGCCCTGTGGGCAGGGGCTTGCTCATCTTGCCCTTGACCGCCAGGTTGGCGTAGCACTTGAGGTACTCCCGGCCAAACAGCTCAAAGGCACGGTTGTTGTTGAAGTTGAGCAGGAAGGTACCGGCGCTCTCGCCCCCGTTGAACAGCTGTTGAACGTTACTCATCTCTCTATCCTTATGCTGAGATTGGTGTCACAGGATGACTCGGTGCCAGCTGGCCATTCACGAGCCAGCAGAGCCTAGCGAGGGGGGAGGCATTTCGTTACTGTGATTAATCCCAGTGGCGCTGGCGGATGAGTGGGCTAGCGCCGGGGCAATCCCGTTTATCGTTAGCTTTCAGCCGGCTAGGGTCGTCATGAAAGTGCCATATGAGTTCTTTCTTGAAAAAAACTCCGCCATCAGGAGGAAATGACGTCGCTGTGGCGGCGAATGCCCGGGGTTATCATTTGCCCATCGAATGCAGCGGCGCCCATCATTTGATTTTCAAATGCACTCGGGAGTCGATCGCCCTCACAACGACGGCAACAGGGACTTGTCTATTGGGGTGGGGGCTGGCAACATTTCGGTCACAATCACTCATCGGATCAGTTTGCAATGGACCTGCAACGCTTCAAAGCCAATCTGGCACTGCGCCTGTTCGCCTGGCGCTATATTCCCGTCATCGGATTCTGTGCCCCCGTCATCGAAGAGATGAATGCCAAGGCGCTGCGCATCCGCATTCCCCTCGGCTGGCGTACCCGCAACCACCTGGGCAGCATGTACTTCGGGGCGCTGGCCACCGGCGCCGATCTGGTGGGGGGCTTGCTGGTGATGGAGAAGGGGCGGGCGCGGCGCAAGAAGGTGCACTTTGCCTTCAAGGATGTGCAGGGGGAGTTTCTGAAGCGCCCCGAGGGGGACGTGCAGTTTGACTGCGCGGCCGGGGAGGCCATAGACGCCATGATAGACGAGTCCCTGGCGACCGGGCAGCGCATCAACCGCCCCATCCAGGTGGTGGCCACCTGCCCGTCGCTCAACGGAGATGAGGCGATGGCGCGCTTCGTGCTGACCCTGTCGATCAAGGCCAGCTGAATGCTGACGGGCGCGTTGGCGCCCTTATTCAAGCAGGGATCAGAGGATCTCGGGGCTGACGCCTTCCTTCACCACTACCTTCATGCCGTTGAAGTTGACCACCTGCTCGGCGACTGTGCTGGGTAGCGCTTGCGGGGGCAGACCTCGGGCTTAGAGGATCTCGGGGCTGACGCCTTCCTTCACCACCACCTTCATGCCGTTGAAGTTGACCACTTGCTCGGCGACTATCTTGCAGCGCTTGCGGGTCTCGACCTGACCGTCCACTTCCACCAGGCCCTCGGCGACCAGCGCCTTGGCGGCACCGCCACAATCGGCCCAACCCTGATGCTTGATCAGGTCACACAAGGCAACGAAGGGGTGACCTTCGAGCAGAAACGTCTCCATGGGAATTCCTCTAGCTGGATGAATGCCTACACGGCAGGGCGGCCATTTTAGGCAGTTAGGCGGGGCAGGGAAAGGGGCAGGGCCGAATTGCCCCGAAAAAGGGGGCAAGCGGAGCGGGGGAGAACAATCAGCCCGGCAGGGGCCGGGCTGATTGTGTCTGCGTGCCGCCGGTGCTTAAGGCAGCTTGACCACGGCTTCCCCCGTCACGGCGAGGGCGCCATCCTGGGTGAAGATGCGGGTGGTCAGGGTGGCGATGGGTTTGTCCTCGCGAAGGGCGGTCACCTCCACCTCGGCCGTCACCTCGTCCCCGACAAAGACCGGCAGCTTGAAGCTGAGGCTTTGACCCAGATAGATGCTCCCCTTGCCCGGCAACTGCTGGCCCAGCAGCCCGGAGAAGAGGCTGGCGAGCAACATGCCGTGGACTATGGGCCGCTCAAACGCCGTGGTGGCGGCGAAGGCCGGGTCCAGGTGCAGGGGGTTGAAGTCCTCCGAGAGCGCGGCGAAGGCGGCTACCTCCGCCGCCCCGAACCGCTTGCTGAGACGGGCCTTCTGGCCCACTTCAAGAGGCAGTGCACTCATGCGGCGTCCTCCTCTGTGGCGCTGGCAAACACGGGGTTGAGCCGCACCTTGACATAGTGGCCGGGGGCGGGGGCCAGCCCCTCCTCGGGCACCCGCGCGGGGACGGGCTCTGACCCTTCGTCACGGCTCTGGATAAAGCCCATCATCTCGGGCCACCAGGAGCCGCCCTGGTGCGTCGCCCCTGCCAGCCAGCTCTCCGGGCTCTCGGCCTCGGCCCCGTTGTGCCAGAAGCCGTACTTGTTGGCGGCCGGCGGGTTGATGATGCCGGCGATGTGGCCTGACTCCGCCAGGAGGAAGCGCTGCTCCCCGCCAAACAGCTTCATGCCCTGCCAGGTGCCCTGCCAGAGGGCGATGTGATCGTCCACCGCCGACACCAGCAGCACAGGGGTCTTCACCTTGCCGAGATCGATGCGGGTGTTGCGGATCTTGAGCTCCCCCTTCACCAGCTGGTTCTCCAGGTAAAGACGGCGCAGCAGGCTGTTGTGGGTCTTGCCCGCCACATTGGTGCTGTCGCTGTTCCAGTGCAGCAAATCGAAGGCCACCGGGCTCTGGCCCTTGAGGTAGCTGTCGATGTAGTAGTTCCAGTAGAGGCTGTTCTCCCGCAGCAGGCTGAAAGAGACAGCCAGCTGGCGCCCGTCCATGATGCCCTTGGCCTCATTTTGCGCCTCGAGCGCCGCTATGATGGGCTCGTGGATGAAGATGCCAAGCTCCCCTGGCTGGGAGAAGTCCAGCAGTGTGGTGAACAGGGTGGCGGTGCGCACCCGCTGTTTCTGGCGCCGCGCCGCCAGCCAGCCCATGGCGAGCGACAAGGCGGTGCCGCCGATGCAGTAGCCGATGCCGTGCACCTCCCGCTCGCCGGTGGCCGCCTCCACGCCGTCCAGGGCGGCGATGACGCCATCCACCACGTAGTCGTCGAGATCGATTTGCGCCTGGGCCACGCCCGGGTTGCGCCAGGAGATCATGAACACCGTCTGGCCCTGGGCGACCAGCCAGGCGACCAGGGAGTTCTGGGGCCGCATGTCCATGATGTAGTACTTGTTGATGAAGGGGGGCACTATCAGCACAGGTGTCTTGCCCACCGTCTCGGTAGTCGGGCTGTACTGAATGAGCTCATAGAGCTCGGTGCGCTGCACCACCCGGCCCGGGGTCAGGGCCAGATCTCGCCCCAGCTCGAAGGCGGATTCGTCGGTCAGGCGGATGTTGAGCTGATCGGCACTGCGTTCCAGATCCTCGGCCAAGAGGGCCAGCCCGCGCACCAGGTTCTGGCCGTCGGACTCCAGGGTCAGCTTGAGCAGCTCGGGGTTGGTCGCCAGGAAGTTGCTGGGGGCCATGGCGTTGACGTACTGGCGGGTGAAGAAACGCAGCCGCTCCCGGCTCTTCTGGGGGACGCCCTCCAGGGCATCCACCGAGGCCAGCAGGTGCCTGGCGGTGAGCAGGTAGGACTGCTTGAGGTAGTCATAGATGGGTTGTTCGCTCCAGGCCTCGGCCTTGAAGCGGCGATCGCCGCGCTCCGGGGTGATCACCGGCTCGCTCGGCTGGCCTGCGCTTTTGAGCAGGGTGTGCTGCATCAGCTTGAGCTGATCCTGCCACCAGTTCATCTGGGCCTGGATCAGTTGCCAGGGTTGCTGGCTGCCCTGCTCCAGCACCTGGCCCAGATCGTCCAGATTGGTCTGCAGCAGCGCCTGGGCGGTGCGCTCTGTCTGGGCCTTGGCCATGGCCAGCAGCTTGTCATTGTAGTGGGCCAGGGCCTCGAACAGCGGGCCATAAGATGGTTGGCTCATGTGCTCTCCTTCACCCACACCCGAGGCGGGAGCTCGCCCGTACCGTCGAGTCGTGGGGAGATGTGGCTGCCCGAACGGGCAGCCAGGGGTTATCAGGCCTTGCCCGTGCTCTTCTTGATGCCGTCTGCGGTCAGGACATCCAGCTCTTCCTTGAACTGCTGGCCGAGGGCGCTCAGCTTCTGGATGTCATCCAGCATCTGGCGGGAGAGCTGGCTGGCGGTCTCCAGTTGCACTGTGCCCAGGGCTGCCAGGCTCTGGGTGTCCTGCACCTTGCTCACGGCCTGCAACTGGTTGAGGCCCAGTTCGGCGTAGGCGTTGGCGGAGGCCAGCTGCAACCGGGTCAGCTGTTCGATGTTGCTGGCCAGCAGCTGGTTGTAGCGGGTGAGGGGGGCGGCGAAGCCTTGCATCTGCTCGGTAAAGCTCTTGATCACGTCCATATTCATCATCGGTCTCCAGTTCGGCAGAACAGTGTTGTTGTGGGCCAATCGGCCCTTCTTACGGGTACTGCATGTCATCCCTGTTTACGTGTTGCTTGCTCTGTTCAAACACACGTTTGAGCATTCTGCAACCAAATGCGGTTTGGTGTAAATGACATAAATGTTAATTTCTGTTTGAATTTTTTTGTCAGCGACACCCGTCGAGGGAGGCGGATCAGACGAGAGGTGACGCACTGGGCCCGGCGCGCCCTCGCCGCACCGGCGCCGCACTGTTAGGCTGGCACGTCATTCAGACTGCCAAGGAATCCCGATGAAACCTCTCGCCCTGCTGCTCGGTTGCTCCGCGCTGGCCCTCGCTGGCGTGGCCCAGGCCAGCACCCCGGTCCAGATCTCCCTGCCCGGCATCAACCTGCCTTCCTCCCACCAGGTGGAAGGGGCGCGCGCCTCCTTCCTGTATGGCCGCACCGGTCAGGTGAAGGGCATAGATCTGCCGGTGTTCGCGCTCTCCGACGTGGATCAGTTCACCGGTCTGCAGCTTGGCATCTTCTTCGGCGCCGCCCGGGTGCGCCATCAGTTCGGCGGGGTCGCCATCAACGCCGTCAACTGGCACGAGGGGCAGGACACCGGGGTCAACCTGGGTTTCGTCAACCTGACCAACAACGTGCAGGGGCTTAACTGGGGGGCGGTCAACATCGCCAAGGGCAATGCCCTGGCCAACCTCGGCTTCGTCAACTATGCCGAGCGCACCACCTTCCAGCTTGGCTTCATCAATGCCACCAAGCACCTCGATGGCCTGCAGATAGGCCTCGCCAACTACGCCGAGAACGGCATCTTCCCCATCTTGCCGCTGATCAACTTCAAGAAATCCTTCTAAGCGGTGCCGCCAGCCTTGCTTTAGGGGACGCAGCCATTACCCTGTGCACCATCAATAGTGCGCAGAGGTGACAGGGGCATGACAACGGAACATTTGGATGCCATCGGCATCGGTTGGGATGTGAGGGGCTGGCAGGGCAATGCCCAGGCGGTGGCCGTGGTGGGCTGGCAGGCCCGCACGCAGCAGTTGCACTGGCTCGGGGTCTCCCCCCTGTTCAGGTTGAGCTCCCGGGTGGCGCCGGATCTGGACGCCTTGCTGCGCCCGGCGCTGCAAGACGAGATGGCGCTGATGCAGGTGCTGGCCTGCCCGCGACTGGCGCTCGGCATCGATGCCCCCCTGGCCTTTCCCCGTGCCCTCGGCGATCTGCTGGCGGGGAGGGGAGTCGAGTGCGCCGTGCCCCAGCGGGAGATAGACAACCCCTATGCCTATCGGGACTGCGAGCGCTGGCTGCATCAGCAATACGGCAAGAAGCCGTTGTCGGCCACCTTCGACAGGCTAGGCAACAACGCCACCCTGGCGCTCTCCATCTTGCCGCGCCTTGGGGATCTGCAGCTTGTGCCCAGGCAGCAGCCCCACGCCGATCGCGCCGTGCTGGAGGTCTATCCGGCTCTTGCCAAGGTAGCAGGCAAGGCCTCACCGGCCAGGGCGGAGATAGTAGCCTTCTTGCCACCTGATGTGGTGGCCGGGACGGATCGTTACGACGCCGCCCTCTGCGCCCTGATGGCGCTGCAATACGCCGCCGGTGGGGCCGTCGCCTCCCTGCCAAACCTTGTCTCTGCGCCCTCCGACTTCCCCCTGGACGAAGGTTGGGTCTATCACTTCGTCAGGCCTTAAGCCTTAAGTACGAAACCCGGGGCGTCGGCCCCGGCTTGCCTGCCGCCGCGCCTCGTTGCTCTTCCTCGACGCTTTCTCCCGCCATCCGCCACCTTGTATTAAAAATGCCATCATATGCCATCAAACAAAAGTGTGGAGAGCCCATATCACACCGACGCGACCGAGGCGGTTTGGTTCGACAGGCTGAGCAAGGGCGGGGGAAGTTGGTGTAACACTCCATTGAATGGTCTTTTTGCCGCATAAATGGCGAGGGTTGCCGGGAATCGCTGGCAGAGCCCGCTCTGCATCCGATATATTGCCCGCTTTCCTCATGCTTCTTCAGTGGTGGTGTCGATGAAACGCATTCTCTCTATCCAGTCCCACGTGGTATTTGGCTGTGCCGGCAACAGCGCCGCCGTCTTCCCCATGCGCCGTCTCGGCATGGAGGTCTGGCCCGTCAATACGGTGCAGTTTTCCAATCACACCCAGTACGCGGCGGGATGGCAGGGGATGGCGATGCCCGCCGGTCATATCAGTGCTCTCTGTCAGGGGCTGATGGATATCGAGGTGCTGGGGCGCTGCGATGCGGTGCTGAGCGGCTACCTGGGATCGGCGGAGCAGGGGAACGAGATCCTGGCGGTGGTCGCGGCCGTCAAGGCGGCCAATCCGGCGGCCATCTATTTTTGCGATCCCGTCATGGGCCACCCGGAGAAGGGGTGCATAGTCGCCCCCGGCGTGACCCGCTTCCTCACCGAGCAGGCGCTGCCGGTGGCGGACATCATGGCCCCCAACCTGCTGGAGCTGGAGACCCTGTGCGGCGTCCACCTGACGACCCTGGCCCAGACTCGCGCAGCCGCTCACCAGCTGCTGGAAAGCGGCGTCAAGATGGTGCTGGTCAAGCACCTGGGGCGCGCCGCCAGTGATCCCGGCCGTTTCGAGATGCTGCTGGCGACCCCGCAGGGGGATTATCTCATCGCGCGGCCGCTCTACCAGTTTGCCCGCCAGCCGGTGGGGGTGGGGGATCTCATCAGCGCCCTGATGCTGGCCAACCTGCAGGCGGGGTTTGATGCGGTGGCCGCCTTCGAGCGCACCAACGCCGCTGTCGATGAAGTGCTGCGCCAGACCTGGCAGGCGGATGCCTACGAGTTGCAGCTGATCGCGGCCCAGGCCGACTTCGCCGAGCCGCGGATCGCACACAGGGCCGAGCGCCTGGCAGGCGAGGTGGCGTGATGCCTCAACCCTGATCGGCCAAGTTCATCCTGGGCTGATCAAGGTTGTATGGCCTGAAAATGCTCCACAGTGGGGAAGGGATCGTAGAAGTGATGGAGCAGCGCCTTCCACTCCTGGTACTGGGGGGAGTCGCGAAAGCCCTGGGTGTGATCCTCTAGCCGTTGCCAGTTGACCAGCAGCAGGTAGCGGTGTGGGTCGGTCAGTGAGCGTTGCAGCTGGTGGCCGGCGTAACCGGGCAGGGTGCTGATGATGCGTTGGGCCTGCTCGAATGCTTGCTCGAAGGCGGCAGCCTGGCCCGGGATGATTTGCAGCGGGGCGACTTCCAATATCATGATGGCTCCTTGCCGTCTCTGGATGAAGGGGCCATTTGAGCAGTGAACGCACCAATAAACAAGGCCAGCCTGGGGGCTGGCCTTGTTGCGTTGGGCCTTTGGGCTCTCGCCCCTCAGAGCTGCTTGTAGAAGAACTGGGTCGCCGCCAGGGTGCCGTCCGCGTTGCGGGCGAAGTCCGGGATCTGGCCGGCCTCCTGGTAGCCCAGCTGGCGGTAGAGGGTGGAGGCGATGTCGCCAACCCGGGTGTCCAGCACCAGCAGGGTGCGCCCGGCCTCGCGGGCCCCTTGCTCCATGGCCTGCATGAGGGCGCGACCCACCCCCTTGCCGCGGGCCTGGCTGTGTACCATCAGCTTCTCCACCTCGGCCCTGTGACCGCCGTTGGCCTTGGTGCACAGGGCGAGCTGCAGGGCACCCACCAGATGGTGCTGATCGAAGGCCACCCAGAGTTTGCGCACCCCGTCGGCCAGCTCCCCTTCGATGCCTTGCCAGTACTCCAATCCCCGCTCTTCCTGCAGGGGCGGCAGGAAGCCCACCGAGGCGCCGCTGGCCACGCAATCTTGCAGCAGTGTGATCAACGCAGGCTTGATGCCTCTGGTGCTATCGACCTCAAGGATCTCCATTGAAACTCCTCTTCTTGTATCCAATTGCCAATCCATTCGGTATTAACGGTTCAATCTTGCTCTGTCAGCCAGTCTCACTGCGGCGGGGCTGGAAGCCTGTCCACGAGCCATCTCTGTCAGCCGGTGTTCCAGGGGCGGAGCGGGAAGGCTGTTCACGAGTCAGTTTTCTAGCGGATCAGCCCCTGCTCAGCCAGCCACTGGAACAGCAGGCGGGAGACAGGGGAGACCTCGCTCAGATGACGGCTGTCCAGCCAGCGCAGCTCGGCGATCTCCGCCGAGGCGGTGGGGCTGCCGTCAGCCTCCCCTGTGTAGCAGCGCAGCCTGACTTGCACCCCTTGCGGCTTGCCGTCGGCCTGGGCGCTGAACTCGCAGGCGAGGCGCAGGGTCTCGGGCTTGAGTCTGACCGCCAGCTCCTCCGCTATCTCCCGCACCAGGGCGGCCTCGTCGCTCTCCCCCGGCTCACGCTTGCCGCCGGGGATGTAATAGAGTGCCTTGCCGTGGGAGCGGGCACAGAGCAGTTGCCCCTCCTTGAAGGTGAGCCAGGCGAGTTTGTCGATCATGGGGCTGATTCCTCTTGTTTCCTCTTTTCACAGGTTCGAAGGTGAGCTGACTGCTCGCACAGGGTGCGATAGGAGCGGGTCTCCCGCATCTCGGGGCTGAGCCCCAGCCGGGCGGCCAGCGCCAGCAACTGCTCCCGGTAAGCGGGCAGTGCGGCCTCCTCGTCGGTCATGATGGCGAGCTCGGCAAAATCCCCTATCCCGGCCAGGCTATCCAGGGTCAGGTGGAAGGGGCCAAGGAAGTAGATGCTGCGCCGCTTGGCGATGGTCAGCACCCGTTGGTAGCCCAGGGTGCGCACCATGCTGATGGCCTTGTCCGCATCCGTGATGTTGACCGCCTCGCAGCGATCGGGCCCCGGTCCCTTGACTATCCAGAGCCGGATGCCGGAGGGCGCCATGGTGCGGATCACCAGGCTCTTCTGCTCCCTCGCCAGGGCGCGGTCCGCCGTGTCGAAGTAGCAGTCCTGCTCATGATTGTCCGCCACCATCAGCTCGGGGCCGAGGGCCTCGAGGGCACGCAGGAAGGCCGCGCTATCCGCCAGGCGGTATTTGAACTCCACCTCGAAGCGACCCTGAAAATGTGTGGTCATGGCTCGGCACCGGCACCCAAACGGAAAATGAATAGGGCAGACTAGCAAAAGCGCGGGGCTCGCCCAAGCACCGGGATCACAGCTTGGCGCTGACTGCTCTCTTTATGACCATATGGTGAGGGAAAATCCGCCCTGGTGCACAGCTTGCGGCGGGGCGACTGGGCGCAGCCAGGGGGCTGTGCTCTAATAAGCTCCCTCTTTGGCGGTAGCCCTGCCGCCCTGAACATAGACAACGAGGCGGCGGCCCGGGCCGCGCCAATGGAGCCACAGATGCAGATCACTGAATTGAGCAACTTCATCGGATTGGGGGTGGCGGGCAACTTCGCCGGCCATCTGGAGCAGGCCGGCGAGGCGGCGGACTTCGTCGCCGTCAAGGTCGCGGACAAGGTTGCCCCCAAGGCGCTGTTCCCCTTCTATGTGCCAGGCCATCCGGGCCAGCTCGGCGTCTTCCCATTGAGCGGCGAGGCCATCTTGCTGCCAGAGGCGGCGGTGAGCGGCGACGAGAAGGTGCAAATCGAACCCGAAGTGGCGCTCTGGTGCGAGCTGGCGTACGACGGGGAGCAGGTGGTGGCCATACATCCCAAGGCGTTTGGCGCCTACAACGACTGCTCCATCCGTCGCCCCAACGCCAGGAAGATCAGCGAGAAGAAGAACTGGGGGGAGGAGAGCAAGGGGCTGGCGGCCACTCTGTTGCCCCTTAACCATTTTGCCCCGGGTTGCGAGCTCGACGACTATCGCATCGCCTGCTATCTGGAGCGCGATGGCGAGCTGCACCCCTATGGGGTTGACAGCGCGGCAGTGGACTACAGCTACTTCCATCAGCAGCTGCTCGACTGGGCCATCGACAAGTTCAACCATCAGCAGGATGAAGGCCCGGCCGAGCATATCCAGGGGCTGCTGGCCCAGGCGGGGCGCCCGGCCCACGCCCTCATCAGCATAGGCGCCACCCGCTACACCCCCTTCGGCGAGACCCACTTCCTCGCACCCGGCGACACCGCCTGCGTGGTGGTCTACCCGGCCAGCCGCTACGGCGAAGCGGATATTCGCGAGGCCATCCGCGCCCGCACCTTTGGCCCGGATGTCTCTGCCCTGCTCCAGGCAGTCAGGGTCCGTTGACCCCCTTCCTTCCCCCTCGCCCGTGGGGGAAGGTTTGCCCTCCCTTCCTCCTGGCCTGCTGCGCCGCCGTGCTTACATAACCCAATGCGTTGTTTTAACATTCAGCTCTTATTGCACCCTTGCTAGAGACCCATGATGCTGGAGTTCAAAACGATCGGGCTGTTCCTGATCACCGCGCTGGCCGAGATCGTCGGCTGCTATCTGCCCTACCTGTGGCTGACCCAGGGGCGGAGCGCCTGGTTGCTGCTGCCGGCGGGCCTGAGTCTGGCCCTCTTTGCCTGGCTGCTCTCCCTGCATCCGACCGCCGCCGGCCGTGTCTATGCCGCCTATGGGGGCGTCTATATCTTCGTGGCCATCCTCTGGCTCTGGGCGGTGGATGGGATCAGACCCACTGTGTGGGACTGGGTCGGTTCCGGCGTCGCCCTGACGGGCATGGCAATTATCATGTTTGCCCCCAGATCCGCATAGGGCGCCGGGGAACACAGAAGATCAGGAGGGTTGCCATTGTGGTGATCAGAGAGTGCAAGGAAGAGGATCTGGCGGGCCTGCTCAGTCTTTACGCCGAGCTCAGGCCCAATGATCCCGTGCTGGCGCCGTCGGTGGCGAGGGAGGCGCTGAGGCGACTGCTGGCCGAGCCCGAAGTACGACTCCTGGTGGCCGAGGTGGAGGGCCAGCTGGCCGCCACCTGCCAGCTCGGAGTGATCCCGACCCTGACCAACGGCGGCAGGCCCTTTGCCATCATAGAACACGTGGTGACGGCCTCTGCGTTTCGGCGACAGGGGGTGAGCCAGCAGCTATTGGCGCAGGCCCTGACCCTGGCCTGGGAGCTGGATTGCTACAAGGTGATGCTGCTGTCGGGGGAGGGGCGCGAAGGGGCCCATCGCCTGTACGAAAAGCTGGGCTTCAAGGCCGGCATCGAGAAGGGCTTTGTCATCAAGCAGGCCGAGGCCAGGGCAACCCCCTGACGGCGCCCGGCGCCCGGCCCCTGGGCCCGGCATTGGCCTTTTCACCACAGATGGAATCAACGCACCATGAAGATTGAACAAGCGGACGCCGGGGATTACCAGACTCTGATCGCCCTCTGGGAGGCCTCGGTGCGCGCCACCCATCACTTCCTGCAAGAGGCGGACATCACCACCCTCAAACCCCTGATCCTGGAGCACTATTTTGCGGCCGTGGATCTGGTCTGCGCCAGGGGAGAGGAGGGGGAGATAGCCGGTTTTTGCGGCGTGCACGATGGCAACATCGAGATGCTCTTCATCGCCCCCGAGGCGAGAGGAAGCGGGGTCGGCCGCCTGCTGGTGGCCCACGCCATCCAGCGGCAAGGGGCGAGACGGGTGGACGTCAACGAGCAGAATGCCCAGGCCCTCGGCTTCTATCAGCACCTGGGTTTCGAGGTGACGGGGCGCTCTCCCCTGGATGGCCAGGGCAAGCCCTATCCCCTGCTACACATGGCCCTGGCCGCCGAGTAGGGGCGTCAGAGCATAAAAAAACCGCCCTCGTGAAGGGGGCGGTTTTTTGTGTCAGGTCGGCAACAGCTTGCCTTACTCCTCGCTGGAGTTGTCCTGATAGTCGTCGCGCTGGGCCTTGGGCAGGCGGCGCATGGGGGTGAAGCCGATGTCTTCCCCCACGACCTCGCGCTTGCGGGCCGGAGCCGGCTTCTTGGGGCCGTCCCCTTTGGCCTTGCCCTTGCCTTTGGCCCCGTCAGGTTTGCCTTTGGCATTGTTGCTCTTGGCGTTGGCATGGCCGCGGTCACGGGGCGGGTTTTGCACCGGCTTGCTGCCTGGCAGGGTCTGGCGGCTCGGCTTGCCGCTCGGCTCGTACCCTTCCAGGATCTCCACTGTCAGGGATTGGCCGATCAGGGCCTCGATATCCTTGAGTTGACCCAGCTCGTCCTGGCTCACCAAAGAGATGGCCTCGCCACCACGGCCGGCGCGGCCGGTGCGGCCGATGCGGTGGATGTAATCCTCCGCCATCTGGGGCAGCTCGAAGTTGATCACGTGGGGCAGCTGATCGATGTCGAGGCCGCGAGCGGCGATGTCGGTCGCGACCAGCACCCGCACCTTGCCCTCACGGAAATCGGCCAGCGCCCGGTTGCGGGCACCCTGGCTCTTGTCGCCGTGAATGGCGACGGTATTGAGGCCATCTTTTTGCATCTGCTGGGCGAGGCGGTCGGCGATCTGCTTGGTACGCACGAACACCAGCACCCGCTGCCAGTTGCCACGGCCGATCATGTGGGAGAGCATCTCGCGGCGGCGTTCCCGGTCGACCTGGATGACGCGCTGGGTCACCTGATCGGCGGCAGTGTTGCTGGGATCCACCTCGATCAGGGTGGGATCATTGAGCAGATCGTCCGCCAGCGCCTTGATGTCATTCGAGAAGGTGGCGGAGAAGAGCAGGGTCTGCCGCTCTTCCGGCAGCGCCTTCATGATGCGGCGAATGTCGGTGATGAAGCCCATGTCGAGCATTCTGTCCGCTTCATCCAGCACCAGCACTTCCAGAGAGCTCAGGGTGAGAGCCCCCTGGGTCAGCAGATCCAGCAGGCGGCCCGGGGTGGCGACCAGGATGTCGACCCCGAGCTTGATGGCGTCCAGGTTCGGCTTGATGCTGACGCCGCCATAGGCGATCAGGGTGCGGAACGGCAGATGGTGGGCGTACTTGATGATGCTCTCGCCCACCTGGGCGGCGAGCTCCCGGGTCGGGGTCAGCACCAGGGCGCGGACCTGGCGGCGGCCGCCACGGCCGTGGTTGGCCAGCAGACGGTGCAACATGGGCAGGGTGAAACCGGCGGTCTTGCCTGTGCCTGTCTGGGCGCCGCCCAGCACGTCCTGACCGGCCAGAATGGCCGGGATGGCTTGCTGCTGTATGGGGGTGGGTTGTTCGTAACCCAGCTCCTTGACGGCCCGCAAGATGTGCGGTGACAGACCCAGTTCATTGAATGACATGTTCGAGAGAAACTCCGAGCCTTGGGCTCAACGGGTGACGACAGCCTGGGCCCGTCACGACATGGAAGAAGGTGGGTAGCGGGTCAGGGCAGGGCCTGATCCCTTCAGGCCCGTCCCGCGGGCGCTACGACACGAAAAAGATAATGGGCGCGTAATATAGCAGAAGTGACGCAGGCACGCAGTAACGGCGTCACGAATGAGGACCCGGGGCACAAAGGGGCTGCGTCGAGTCCGATGGGAGAGGGCCATGGCCGTCTGTCGCCCGGGGTGCCCGGCTCACAGCAGCCCCTGGATGGCCCCCGCCAGATCCTCGGGTTTGGTCTGGGGGGCGAAGCGATCCACCACCCGGCCCTCCCGATCGAGCAGGAACTTGGTGAAGTTCCACTTGATGGCCTCGCTCCCGAGCAGCCCGGGTTTTTGCTGCTTGAGCCAGCGATAGAAGGGGTGGGCCTGCTCGCCGTTGACCTCGCACTTGGCCATCAGGGGGAAGCT
This sequence comes from Aeromonas sp. DSM 116730, assembly GCF_046581335.1. NCBI lineage: Bacteria > Pseudomonadati > Pseudomonadota > Gammaproteobacteria > Aeromonadales > Aeromonadaceae > Aeromonas > Aeromonas sp. DSM 116730. The sequence goes on from NZ_CP144265.1 coordinate 2,122,943, forward strand.
CACCGGGTAATCCAGCGAACAGAAGCGGGCTATCTCCTCGGCATCCCCGGGCTCCTGGTGGCCGAACTGATCGCAGGGGAAGCCCAGGATCACCAGGCCCTGCTCACCAAACTGGCGATGAAGCGCCTCCAGCCCGGTGTATTGAGGGGTGAAGCCGCAGCGGCTGGCCACGTTGACCACCAGCAGGACCTTCCCTTGCAGGGCGTCACCGGGAAACTCGCTGCCATCGAGTCGTTGCAGGGGAATGGTGGGCAAGGGCATGGCGCTCTCCTGAGTCATGGATGCAGAGGGAGACCCGATTCGGGCCTTGTTTTCACGTTAGCGGGCCAGGGGCTGCGGGGCAAGGGGAAATCGGCGCCCGGGGCCGGGCCCTTATTGATGGCGGGACTTCTCAAGAGAAGCAATCCGGTTTGTGCCCAGGGGGGGAAGTCGCTACAAAGCGCACTCTCTCCACTCGCTGCGAGTCAATCTTGGACTATCAAGCCGTCATGGATGCCATTTACACCCGGGGATGGGTGATTGTGGATGATTTCTTAACCGCCTCCGAGGTGGATGCCTTGCGGGCCTGCCTGCCGGGGGAGTGGCAGCCTGCGGGGATAGGGCGGGAGGGGTTGCATCAGGGCAATCCGGCGATCCGCCGTGATCAGATCCACTGGCTGGATCCCTCCCTGGGCGCCCCCGTGGCCGACTATCTGGCCCGCATGGAGTCCCTGCGTCTGGCGGCCAATCGCAACCTGATGCTGGGGCTGTTTGACTACGAGGCCCACTTCGCCCGCTACCGCAGCGGCGACTTCTATGCGACTCACCGCGACGCCTTTGCCGGGCGCTCCAACCGCCGCCTCACCTCGGTGTTCTACTTGAACAACGGCTGGCAGCCCCAGGCAGGGGGCGTGTTGCGGGTCTATGACAACGACGAGCAGTTTCTGATGGATGTCTCCCCCAAGGGAGGGCGGCTGGTGCTCTTCCTGTCGGAGGAGTTTCCCCACGAGGTGCTGCCCGCGAGCGAGGAGCGTTACAGCATCGCCGGCTGGTTTCGGGTCAATGGCAATGGCGCCGGGCGGGTAGATCCCCCTCGCTGAGTCCGTTTCGTCCCGTTTTTGACACAGGCGCCTCTTTTTACGGGCCAGGATGGGGGGATGGCGGCCCCATCGGCTGACAAGGCTTCCTCTCCCTTGCTACACTGGCCGCACTTATGTTCGTATCTGGCTTCGCCCGTTGTTTGGTGCGCAGGTCGCGCAGCCGGATTTTCCCCGGCCATGACGAAGCCGCTTCTCCCAAGGGATCACATCTAATGAAGAACATGCATGTCTTGCTGCTGTGCGGCGGCGGTGGCGCCGAGCACGAAGTCTCTCTGCGCAGTGCCAATTTCCTCGAACAACAGCTCGGTCTTTTGCCTGGGGTCGAAGTGACCCGGGTCGAGATGTTCGCCGACCGCTGGCTCAGTGCCGACGGCCGCGAGTGCAAGCTGGGGCTGGACAAGCTGCTCTCCTTTGACAGCGTGGCCCGTCCGGTGGACTACGTGGTGCCCTGCATCCACGGCTATCCGGGTGAGACCGGCGATCTGCAATCCTTCCTCGAGCTGGCGGGCCTGCCCTATCTGGGGTGCGATGCCGAGGCGAGCAAGATCTGCTTCAACAAGATCAGCACCAAGCTGTGGCTCTCCGCCATCGGCATCCCCAACACCCCCTATCTGTTTTTGACCGAGCAGGGCGACGAGGCACTGAGCGAGGCGAGAGCCGCGCTGGCCAAGTGGGGCAAGGTATTTATCAAGGCCGCCTCGCAAGGGTCATCCGTGGGCTGCTACTCCGCCAGCAACGAGGCCGAGCTGCTGCAGGGGATCAAGGATGCCTTCGGTTACTCCGAGCAGGTGCTGATCGAAAAAGCGGTCAAGCCCCGCGAGCTGGAAGTGGCTGTCTACCAGTACGGCGACGAGCTGGTGGCCACCTATCCCGGGGAGATCTGCGTGCCCCAGGACAAGTTCTACACCTATGAGGAGAAGTACAGCAGCGCCAGCCACACCGAGACGGCGCTCAAGGCCGAAGGCTTGACCCAGGCCCAGTCTGACGCCATTCACGCCTACTCCCTCAAGGCCTTCCGTCAGCTGAAGTTGACCCATCTGTCACGCATCGACTTCTTCCTGACCGAGGATGGCGAGATACTGCTCAACGAGATCAACACCTTCCCGGGCATGACCTCCATCTCCATGTTCCCGAAACTGCTGGAGCATCACGGTCACAGCTTCGCTCGCTTCCTCGAGCAGATCCTGCGCAAAGAGGCCTGAGTCGCGGCCCCATGCAGAAGATGATAAAGAGGGGCCTGCAGGCCCCTCTGTCATAGGGGTCGCCGCGCTTATCCGGCGAGCTGCCCCGGGTGTACCCTGGCCTCCCAGTGCTCCCCCTCGGGAGCCTTGCAGCCCCATGGCGCGCTCGCTACAATCTGCCCCCATTTTCCCGCAGACCCTGTCGCCGAGCCGCGCCCCATGAAGCCCATCCCCGATCATGCCGTCAATCGCCTGCGCATCTGGCGCAAGAGCATCTCTACCCGTCCCTTTCTCGCCCGTGGTGGCAGCGTGCCCCGCTGCGAGGCCTGCCAGCTGCGTCATGCCTGGTGTGCCTGCGAGTGGCGCCCCGAGCTCAAGGCCGAGGCGGGCTTCTGCCTCTTGATGTATGACAGCGAACCCATGAAGCCGTCCAACACCGGCCGTCTTATCGCCGATGTCTTGCCCCAGACGACCTGGGCCTTTCTCTGGAAACGCACCCAGCCCCATCCCGAGCTGCTGGCCCTGCTGGCGGATCCCGCCTGGCAGCCCTATGTGGTGTTCCCCGCCTGCGAGAAGAACCCGGCCCGGGTGACCGAGCGGGTTGCCCTTGCCCCTGGCAAGAAGCCACTCTTCATCCTGCTGGACGGTACCTGGCCCGAGGCGCGCAAGATGTTCAACATGAGCCCCTATCTGGATGGCTTCCCCGTGCTGTCGGTGCGGCCGGACGCGCTCTCCACCTATGGCATGCGAGTCGCCCACTGCGATGAGCACCTGTGCACCGCCGAGGTGGCGGCCTGCGTGCTGGAGGTGGCCGGTGAGCTGCAGGCAGGCCAGGCGTTGCAACATTGGTTCAATCTGTTCAGCAGCCGCTATATGGCAGGCAGAGTGAGTCGGGCGCCCGGCGAGGACGAGACCCCGCTGTTGCAGGCCCTGGAGGCGATCAAGGGGGAGGTTGCCGAGTCTGCCGCTGATCGGGGCGAGGCCAGCGTGGCAACCCTGGTTTAACCGGCTCGGCTGAATGGCGAAGGTAGGGCATGGGCATCATCGGACAAGCTGATTGCCCCAATTGCCGTGCCTGTGATCAGAAATGGATGGAATTGGATTCACCACCTGCCGCTGTTTCGTTCGCTTTGGCGGTCGATGCCAAGGTGGCGACCTATTGATGAAAATCAGGAGGTGAATCGATCGTCTGCCACTGTGTCGTTCGCTTTGGCAGACGATAGCAAGGCAGTGTCCACATTGATGAAAATCAGGAGTTGAATCGATCGTCTGCCACTGTGTCGTTCGCTTTGGCAGACGATGGCAAGGCAGCGTCCAGATTGATGAAAATCAGGAATCAGTTGGCTGCCATTGTTTCGTTAGCCTCATGAGCCCGCCCCCGTTAGGATAGCGACCTGCATTGTGCTCAAACAGGACACCCGGGATTGCCGCGGGTGGCCGCATCACACGAGGTTTATGGATGGAACTGGAACTGCTCACCCTGGTTGCCCTGTTCGGGGTCGCCCTTATCGCCGGCTTTATCGACGCCATCGCCGGGGGCGGCGGTCTGTTGACGGTGCCGGCCCTGCTTGCCACCGGCATGCCGCCCGCCCTGGTGCTCGGCACCAACAAGTTGCAGAGCAGTTTCGGCTCCTTCTCCGCCACCTGGTTCTATGCCCGCAAGGGGCTCCTGGAGTGGGCCATCATCTGGCCGGCGGTCATCTGCACCTTCATCGGGGCGGCCATCGGCACCCTGGCGGTGCAGACCATAGACGCCGCCATCCTGGAGCGCCTCCTGCCTTTCCTGCTGATGGCGTTCGCCTGCTACTTCTATTTCTCCCCCAGGGTGAGCGATGCGGAGAGCCAGCGCCGTCTCACCCCCATGCTGTTCGCTTTGCTGGTGGGGGGCGGGGTCGGTTTCTATGACGGCTTCTTCGGCCCCGGCACCGGCTCCTTCTTCGCCATCGGCTTTGTGGCCCTGGCAGGCTTTGGCATGGCCAGAGCCACTGCCCACACCAAGCTGCTCAACTTCACCTCCAACATCGCCTCCCTGCTGTTCTTTGCCCTCGGCGGCAAGGTGGTGTGGAGCGTGGGCTTCTGCATGGCGCTGGGCCAGTTCATCGGGGCCCGTTTCGGTTCCAAGCTGGTGTTGAAGAAGGGGGTGAAGCTCATCAAGCCGCTGCTGGTGACCGTCTCCCTGGTGATGTCCGCCAAGCTGGTGTGGAGTCAGTACCCCGAGCTGTTCAGCTGGCTCGTATGAGTCATTTCTAGCCTTGGCTCACCCGGGCGAAGTGGGCCCGGATCCCCTCGACCAGGCGCTGGATCCGCGCCCGCTTGAGGCTGCTCGGCCGATAGACCAGGTGCAGCGGGCGCGCCAGCCCCGGCAGGGCGCGCGCCCGTTTCCCCTGATCCCCCACCAGGGCCAGCAGACCGGCCGGCAGCAGCACCGGGCCTATGCCCGCCTTGGCCAGCTCGATCAGCGCCAGGTAGGAGTCGAGCTCCATGGCCGGCACCAGCCCGAGCGCGGCCAGGGGATCCCGCAGATAGCGATTGGAGGGGTTCTCCAGATCCATGGTCAGGATCTTGCGCACCTTCTCCTGTACCAGGGTTTCCTCACCCAGATCTCTTTGTGTCAATGGCTTGCCACTCGCCCTGTCTGGCGAGGCAACCCTGTGATCCGGCTGCGCCGCCGTCTCCTGATCGTCCCCCACCAGATAGAAGGGCTCCTCCAGCAGCAGCTCGGCACAGAGGCCGTGGCCGGGGGGCAGCCGGCCGGCGCAGATGCCGAGCAGGGCATCGCCACCGCGCACCCGCGTCAGTATCACCGGGGTGTGGTGAGTGGAGAGGGCAAGGTGAGGATCTTGCTCAAGGTAGTCGTGCATGAAACGGGCGAGGTAGCCCGCCAGCAGGGTCTCGGAGCAGGCGACGGGCAGGGGGGTCTGGTCGGTGAGGGTCTGGCTGTCCGCCAGCACCCCCTTCATCTCCGCCAGGCTCGGGGCCACCCGGGCGAGCAGCTCCCGGGCCTGGGGGGTGAGGCGAGTCTGGCGGCCATCCGGCTCGATGAGCCGCTTGCCAAGGCGCTGCTCCAGCTGGGTGATGCGCTTGCTCACCGCCGACTGGCTGATATAGAGGCGGCTCGCGACCTTGGCCATGGTGCCCTCGCTCGCCAGCAGGCAGAGTGTCTCCAGCCCTTCCAGTAACATGCTTCCTCCGTTCAACCTCTGTTGGGAGGGGTTACCTTAGGGGCTGCCGGCATCAGGGGCAAGTCCCGTCTGTCACCCGTGACAGCGGCCAGCGCCATGTCTTGACGGGCGGGGCGAAGATCACCAGGTTGCCGATAAGGCTCACCACCACACCCAGGATGGAGACCGTCTGCCAGACGAAGCCCTCATACAGGGTGGAGAGGCTCAGCGCCACCAGGGGAAACAGCACAGTGGCATAGGCCGCCTTGCTGGCGCCGATGCGCCCCACCAGGGTGAGGTAGGCGGTGAAGGCGATGACGGAGCCGAAGATGGCCAGATAGACCATGGCCGCGAGGTAGCGGGGTTCGGTCGGCAGGGTCAGGGACTGACCCAGCACCATGACCCAGCCCAGCAGCAGCGCTACCCCGTACACCATGCCCCAGGGCACCATCTGCAACACCTGATAGCCCTGGCGCTGGCCGCGAGCCGAGACAAGGTTCCCGAGGGAGAAGCAGAGGGTTCCCGCACAGGCAAACAACAGCCCCTTCCAGCCGTTTGCACCCAGTTGCGCATCCGCCAGCACGGGCCAGAACAGCAGCAGTGTGCCCATGAGCCCCAGTAGCGACCCCTGCAACCAGCGCATGCCGGGGCGCTTGCCCTCGAACAGCCAGAGGTTGAGGCCGTTGAAGATGCTGGCGCTGGCGAAGATCACCGCCGACAGGCCGCTCGGTATATAGAGGGTGGCGTGGTAGAAGCAGAGGAAGTTGGTGGAGAAGAGCAGGGCGCCGAGCAGGGCCGCATAACGCTGGCCCGCCCAGGGCAGGCGCGGGAACTTGCCGCTTAACGTGAGCAGGGCAAAGAGCGCCAGCGCCGCCAGGGCGAAGCGGTAGAGCACAGAGACCTCGATGGGAATGGGGCCGAGCTGCCAGGCGATGGCGATCCAGGTACTGCCCCAGATGAGGACGGTGGAAACATACAGCAGGAGGTTCATAAGCGGATCCGGGCAAAAGGGGAGTGACATGGGGATCAGCATGGGCCTGATGGCGTGAGCTGGCTTGCACCATCTTGCGGTTTTTTGTGGCCGGCTGCAGCGCTTGGCGAGCCACCGCGATAAGATGTCGGCACGGGAACAAGGATGAGGCAGACAGGTGCAGCAGAGACGACAGGCGGGGGTGTTCGATGCCCTGGTCAGCACGGGGGCACGGCTGGAGGACTCCTGCTGGCTGGAGCCCGGGCTCGGGGTGGCCAGCTGGCGCAACCGCTACGATCAGACCCGCTACCACAAGCCGGGTCACCACACCATCAGCGTCTATCTGCAGGGGGGCGAGCAGACCGAGCGCCTCGACGGTCCCGGCGGCCACGGTGGCACCGGCAAGGTGTGCATCATGCCGGATCACCACAGATCCGAATGGCTGGTGCGCGAGGAGTTTCGCTTCTTCCACCTCTACTTCACCCCTGAGCACCTCTGCCGCATCGCCGAACAGGTGTGCGACAAGGAGGGGCGCCATCTGGTGTTGCAGGACAAGACCTTCATCGAGGATCCCCAGGCCGCAGCCCTGGTGCAGGCACAGCTGATGAAGCTGGACTGGCAGCACGGGGTCGATCGCATGGCGCTCTCCCACGGCGCCTGGATGCTGATGCTCCATGCCTATCGTCACCATACCCGTGAAGCGCCTGGGCTCCCCGAGGTGCGGGGCGGCCTGGCCCCCGTGGTGATCCGGCGGGTGCAGGAGTATCTGCTGGCCCACCTGGCCGAGCCCGTCACTCTGGGCGAACTCGCCCGGGAGGCGGGCCTGAGCGAATATCACTTCGCCCGCATGTTCGGCCAGAGCCTGGGTTGCCCGCCCCATCGCTACCTGCAGGGGCTCAGGCTCCAGCGGGCCAAGCAGTTGCTGGCGGGAAGCGATCCCCTGGCCAGCATCGCCGCCCAGTGCGGCTTCTCCTCCCAGGCCCATTTTGGCAATCGTTTTCGGGAGGCCTTCGGCCTGAGCCCGGGGCAGTGGCGCGCCCAATTGTCATTCTCCTGTCACAGATAACGCTGAGACTCTGGGTGAAAGAGGTGTACCCTCTACCACTTACCCATAAAAAGGAATGCCCATTGAATCATCGCAAACGTCAGACCCGCACCCGCCACCTCTGGTTCAGCCACTGGAATGCCCCTCAGGATCGCGCCTGCCTGCCCACCCCTCCCGAACCCGTAGTGCCTCACAGTTCCCGCTGAAAACCCCAAGACCCGATAGGATTTTCCCGGCAACTTTGCCACTATTGCGCCATCAGGATGGACTGGATATGGCCGCATGTTTCTGGAACGCATTGAAGTCAAAGGTTTTCGCGGGATAAATCGGCTCTCGCTCGGGCTGGATCACACCACTGTTCTCATCGGTGAGAATGCCTGGGGCAAGTCCAGCCTGCTGCGTGCCCTCTGGTGCCTGCTGGGGGATACCGAACCCTATCAATTCAGTCGCGATGATTTCCATCAGCCCGAAGACCCCGAGCTGAGCCCATCGCGCACCCTGCAACTGGTGCTCACCTTCAGCGAGTACCGCCCCCAGATGTGCCAGCACTCCCGCCGATTGGCGCGCCTTGGTGCGGCCTGGATCCCCCACAGGGACAAGTTCCACCGTATCCACTATCGCGCCAGCGCCGAGCTGCTGGACGATGGCAGCGTGCAGAGCACCCATGACTTTCTCGACGGCATCGGCAAGAGCCTGGCCATCGACAACAACGCGGAGCTGGTGCGCCTGCTCATCACCATGAACCCGGTGTTCCGGCTGCGGGATGCCCGTACGGCCCGCGACGGCATAGAGCAGCTGCCCTGGGACGATCTCTCCGAGCAGCGGCTCGGAGAGCTCGCCGGCAAGCTGACCGACGAGCCCCAGCGCATCGGCGAGCCCGAGCTCAAGGAGGCGCTGCAGGCGGTGCAGCAGTTGATGGAGCACTACTTCAGCGCCCTGGCCCCCATCAAGCACAAGCCCCGCAGCCAGCGGGAAATCGTCAATCGCCCCATGACCCTGCGCAACCCTGGCAACTTGCAGGTGCTGCTGCGCAGTGCGGACAACCGGGCCCTGCAACTGGCCATGGCAGGCATGGCCGCCATGCTGCTCCATGCCCGCGGCAACCGGGAGCTGGAGGAGGGGGCCAGGCCCATATTGATGCTGGAAGATCCCGAGAGCCGCCTGCATCCCACCATGCTGGCGCTGGCCTGGGGCCTGCTCGAGCAGTTGCCCGGCCAGAAGCTGCTTACCACCAACTCGGGGGATCTGCTCTCTTCCCTGCCACTCAACCAGGTGCGCCGCCTGGTACGCCGCCAGCATGACATCCTCTGTCATCAGCTGGGGGGGGAGCGCTACAGCAGCGACGACTTGCGCAAGATTGCCTTTCACGTGCGGATCAACAGGCCCATGTCGATGTTTGCCCGCTGCTGGCTGCTGGTGGAGGGGGAGACAGAGATCTGGCTGCTCTCCGAGCTCGCCCAGATCTGCGGCTACAGCCTGCGGGCGGAAGGGGTGCGCATCATAGAGTTCGCCCAGTGCGGTCAGGCCCCCCTCATCAAGGTGGCCCGCGACTTTGGCATAGAGTGGCACCTGCTCACCGACGGCGACGAGGCGGGCGCCAAGTACGCGAGCTCCGCCCGCTCCCTGCTCAAGGGGGAGCGGGAGCGGGACAGGATCACCCAGTTGCCCTCGGCGGACATAGAGCACTACCTCTACCACAACGGATTCGAGGCGGTGTTTCGGCGCGAGGCCGGGGTCGGGGGGCGATCCACCCTCAACGCCGGGCGCATCATCTCCAAGGCCATCCATCACCGCAGCAAGCCTGGCCTGGCCCTGGCCGTGGTGGAGGAGGCGGAGCGCCTTGGCAGCGAACACATTCCCCCCATGCTCAAGCAGATGTTCGCGCGAGTGGTCGCCCTGGCCCGCGGCCAGAGCTAGTCTCGCAGGCGTTGGGGATGGGGGCGGGTTTGGGTATACTCGCCCCTCGTTTTTTGTTGCCGGGGCCCTTGGGCCCTGTCCTCTGTTTGTTGCCGGAGACCCTATGTTCGTCCAACTTCCTTTTTGGCTCTTTTCCCTGACCGGCCTGATGGCCCTGGGGGCCCTGATCGCGCTCGTGATCGTCTTGTGGCGCGGGGATCTCTGCCCGGGCCAGCGCTCGCGGATCACCAACCAGCTCTTCTCCATCTGGGTGATCACCGGCCTCTCCCTGATGCTGGGGATCGAAGCCGGGGTAACCGGCTGGCTGATTTGGTGCGGGGGCGCCGCCCTTATCCTGGGGATAGTGCTGTCCCTGGCCCAGTCCCGCCTCGAGGGCAAGCGCGCCATTCCCGCCAGCCTGCTGTGGCTGCCTGCCATGCCGCTCGCCCTCTATGGCCTGGGTCTGCTGCAGATCCAGGGCTGGCTGAACGGGGCACTGCAGATGGTGTTGCTGGGCTCGGCCTTCGCACATTTGATGCTGCTGCGTGCCCGCCACCGTCTGCAAGCCTTCAACCTGCTGCTGCCGTTGGCGGGGCTGCTGGCCGCCATGCTGAGCCTGATCTGGCTGGCGGTGCTGGTGAGCGGGCAGGACAATGGCGCCGGGCTAGATGCCCTGATCCCCGGGGTACTGACCCAGGCGGGCTTGCTCATCGCCGCCCTGCTGCTCTGGTTCAGCCCAATCTACCGGCAGCAGGAGACGGCTCCCGTGGTGTTGTCCGTGACCCTGTGCGGTCTCATCATCGCCCAGATAGCGGCGACCAGCGTGCTGCATCAGCTAGTCTGAGCCCGCCGCAACGCGTCATGAAGAATAGAGAAGCCCGCGCCGTCCCATAGGCGCGGGCTTTTTCATACATAGAGAGAGGGGAATGGCACGCCGGATCCAGCAGCCCAACCTGGCAGGGGAGTGCCCTGAGCGGCAAGGGGAGCACCTAGTTGACTGAAAAAACTACGGTTTGTTGCAAAAGAACACAGCATCTGATGGTTTAATCCCCTGGTAAACTTTTTTTAGGATATTTACTTGCAATCTCAGCGTTGGAGCCTATTATTGGCCACCTCAGACGCGGGGTGGAGCAGCTCGGTAGCTCGTCGGGCTCATAACCCGAAGGTCGTCGGTTCAAATCCGGCCCCCGCAACCATCTGAGTGTCGACATCGACAACACCCACAAGGTGAGAAGTGATGAAGACGATTCGAACTGGCTACTGCTCGGCCACTTCGGAAAAAATACGGACGCGGGGTGGAGCAGCTCGGTAGCTCGTCGGGCTCATAACCCGAAGGTCGTCAGTTCAAATCTGGCCCCCGCAACCAACTATTTGTTCTCATGGCTCGGTCTTGCACCGCAGCGGTGAGACGAAGACGCAAGGTGCTACTGCTCGGCAGCTTGCGGGAAAGGTCCGGTAACGGACACACAATTCGGACGCGGGGTGGAGCAGCTCGGTAGCTCGTCGGGCTCATAACCCGAAGGTCGTCAGTTCAAATCTGGCCCCCGCAACCAACTATTTGTCCTCATGGCACGGCTCAGGTCGCTGCGCTGAGACGAAGACGCAAGGTGCTACTGCTCGGCAGCTTGCGGGAAAGGTCCGGCAACGGACACACAATTCGGACGCGGGGTGGAGCAGCTCGGTAGCTCGTCGGGCTCATAACCCGAAGGTCGTCAGTTCAAATCTGGCCCCCGCAACCAACTATTTGTTCTCATGGCTCGGTCTTGCATCGCAGCGGTGAGACGAAGACGCAAGGTGCCACTGCTCGGCAGCTTGCGGGAAAGGTCCTGCAACGGACACACAATTCGGACGCGGGGTGGAGCAGCTCGGTAGCTCGTCGGGCTCATAACCCGAAGGTCGTCAGTTCAAATCTGGCCCCCGCAACCAACTATTTGTCTTCATGGCTCGGTGTTGCACCGCAGCGGTGAGACGAAGACGCAAGGTGCTACTGCTCGGCAGCTTGCGGGAAAGGTCCGGCAACGGACACACAATTCGGACGCGGGGTGGAGCAGCTCGGTAGCTCGTCGGGCTCATAACCCGAAGGTCGTCAGTTCAAATCTGGCCCCCGCAACCAACTATTTGTCCTTATGGCACGGCTCAGGTCGCTGCGGTGAGACGAAGACGCAAGCTGCTACTGCTCGGCAGCTTGCGGGAAAGGTCTGGCAACGGACACACAATTCGGACGCGGGGTGGAGCAGCTCGGTAGCTCGTCGGGCTCATAACCCGAAGGTCGTCAGTTCAAATCTGGCCCCCGCAACCAACTATTTGTCCTCATGGCGCGGCTCAGGTCGCTGCGGTGAGACGAAGACCCAAGCTGCTACTGCTCGGCAGCTTGCGGGAAAGGTCTGGCAACGGACGCACAATTCGGACGCGGGGTGGAGCAGCTCGGTAGCTCGTCGGGCTCATAACCCGAAGGTCGTCGGTTCAAATCCGGCCCCCGCAACCAACTTATTATCTTTTCCCCTTCTCCATATCCATCTCGACCCTCCCGTCTATCACCCTGATCCAGCACATTAATTTATGTGGTGGCGATCCTTTGTCCCATTTGTTCGGTATCATTCTGGCTTCTGTTCATGGATGAGGCCTCTCCCTGTGATGCACGCTTTCAACTACCTTGCCCCCAAGATAACCATGCAGACCAGCACCCTGAACGAGGTGATGGCGAGCGACATTCCCGTCAAACTGCTGCTGGTAGCCGAGACCGGGCGCGACGCCCTGCTGGCGCAACCGGCCTTCGCCGGGGTGGCGGCCCAGATAGCCCTGGGTCTGCCGGCCCCTTACCGGCTGGCGGATGGCCAGGGCCTGCAGCTGGTGCTCTTCGTGGACTCGGCGCCGGTGCTGGATCATCGGCTCTACAAGCAGGTCCGCACCTGGACCGCCCCCCTTGCGGTTCTCAAGGTGGCGCAGCTGGCGCTGCACCTGGAGGGCTTCAATGAGGCGCCCCGGGCGCTGCTGGCCGAGCTGGTGCTCGCCACCTTGCTGGCGGCCAATGTGCCGTTGCCCACCCAGAAACGCGCCGACGAGGCGCCCATCGGCTATCAGAGCCTGACCCTGTCTCCCCCCTGCATCCTGGATCTGGCCCGCATCGAGGCCGAGGCTCAGGGCAACGGGCTGGCCCGTCATCTGGCCGTGCTGCCCGCCTCCGAGTTGAACGCCGCCAGCTACCGTGCCTTCGCACGGCAGCTGGCGCAAGCGGAGGGCTGGCAATGGGAGGAGTTCGACGAGACGGCCCTCGCCAAGCTCGGTGCCGGCGCCTTCCTGGCGGTGGCCAGGGGCTCTGAGGACAACCAGGCCGCCATCGTCAAGCTCAGCTATTGCCCGGCCAATCCGGTGCGTCGCATCGCGCTGGTGGGCAAGGGGATCTGTCACGACTCCGGGGGCTATAACCTGAAAGTCGGCGGCAGCATGTATGGCATGCACCTGGACATGGGGGGCAGCGCTGTGGCGCTCGGGACCCTGCATGCCATCAGCCGGGCCAAGTTGCCCTACGAGGTACACTGCTGGCTCGCCATCGCCGAGAACCACATAGGCCCCCGTGCCTACCGACCGGGGGAGGTGGTGACCGCCCTCAATGGCACCACCATAGAGGTGGTGGACACCGACGCCGAGGGGCGCATGGTGCTGGCGGATGCCCTGGCGCTGGCGGCCAAAGGGGAGCCCGATCTGCTGATTGACTACGCGACCCTGACCGGCGCCTGCAAGCGGGCGCTCGGCAGCCGTTACAGCGGCGCCTTCACCAATCGCCCCGACTGGCTTCCCGAGCTGATACGCCTGGGGCAGCAGAGCGGTGAACGCATCTGGCCCTTCCCGCTGGACGAGGATTTCGATGACAACCTCGATAGCGAGTGGGCCGATCTGTTACAGTGCGCGCCGGGAACCTCGCCGGATCACATCGACGCCGCCCGCTTCCTCAGCCGCTTCGTGCCCGGGCAGACACCCTGGCTGCACCTCGACTTGAGCGGTTTTCGCAACAAGGGGGGCAACGGCGTGGTCGGCAGCGAAGTGACCGGGTTTGGCGTCAGGCTGTCGCTGACGCTGCTCGCCAGCCCGCTCGGGACGGCCGAGCCCGCCACATGAATCGCCAAGTACAACCAATGAGGACAAGCGTGAAACAAGCAAGCTATGACTGGGTGTTGTTCGATCTGGACGAGACCCTGCTCGATTTCCCGGTCGCGAAGGCACTGGAGCGCACCCTGCAGATCTATGGCGTGACGCCGACGCCCCCCAGGATGGCGGCCTATCACGAGCTGAACCACAAGCTGTGGCAGCAATACAACTCAGGCGAGATAGACGCCACCTGGCTGCAGCAGACCCGGTTTTCGATGTTTGCCGAGCAGGTGGACGTGGCACCCATGGCGATGAATGACACCTTCCTGCAGCAGATCATCGCCCTGAGCGTGCCGCTGGAGGGGGTGGAGGAGACCCTGCTGGCCCTGAAGAGCCGGGTCAGGATGGGGATCATCACCAATGGTTTCAGCCTGCCCCAGCGCGGTCGTCTCGACAAGCTGGGCTGGAATGAGTGGTTTGAGCCCCTCGTTATCTCCGACGAGGTGCAGGTGACCAAGCCGGCCGCCGCCATCTTCCAGCATGCTCTGGATCTGATGGGGCAACCGAGCCCGGCGCGAGTGCTGATGGTGGGGGACAACCCCAAGACCGACATCGCCGGTGCCGCCGCCCAGGGGCTGGCGACCTGCTGGTACAACCCCGCCCGCCAGCAGGGGCCCTGCGAGGCGACTCACGAGATCCATCACTTCGCCCACCTCTCTGACATAGTGCTGGGACGCTGAGCCAGGCGCTAAGCGGATCCGCAAAGACACAAAAGGCAGCCCTCGGGCTGCCTTTTTTCATCTGAGGCGTTCTCAGGTGCCGAGGCGGCTGAGCAGCCAGGCCTCGAGCAGGGCGACGCCTGGGGCCAGCACGGCCTCGTCGAAGTCGAACTCCGGATGGTGATGAGGCGCCGCCAGATTGGCCCCCAGGATCAGGTAGGCGGCCTGGCCGCCATTTTGCTGCACCCGCTCGATGAGAAAACCGGCATCCTCGCTGGCACCGAAACGGCGGCTGTGGATGGTTTCAAGCTTGAGCGCCTCGGCCAGGGGCACTATCTCCTCGAGCAGGGCCGGACTGTTCTCTATGCCGATGGCTTCCCCCTGCTTGCGAATGAGGTAGCTGGCCCCCTGCATCATGGCGGCCCCTTCCACTATCTGCTGCACCTGGCCAAACATGTAGTCGTTAAGCGCCGGGGTGGCGCCCCGGGTCTCTCCCTGCAGGCGGGCGTGACCCGGGATCACGTTGCGACCGCTACCCCCATTGAGCTGGCCTATGTTGATGCGGGTCATGCCGTCCCGGTGGCGGGCAATGCCGAGCATGGCGGTGGTGGCCGTGCAGGCCGCCGCCAGGGCATTGCTGCCGGCGTTGGGCTCGAGCCCCGCGTGGGCGGCGCGCCCCATGAATTCCACATCGAACTTGGTGGAGCAGAGAAACTCGGTGGGATTGACCACCAGTTCGCCGCTGTTGGCATGAATGCCGATGTGCAGCGCCAGCAGGGCATCCACGTCGTCGAGCTGACCACCCGCCGCCAGCGCCTTGCCGCCGCGACACCCCTCTTCGGCAGGCTGGAAGAACAGCTTGATGCGGCCGTTGAGCCGCTCGGCCAGGGCGCTGATCCGCTCGGCTAGCACCAGCCCGATGGCGGTGTGGCCGTCGTGGGCGCAGGCGTGCATCCAGCCCGGGTTGGCGGAGTGCCACTCCTCCTGGCAGGGCTGGTGCGCCGGATCCCGGCTCTCTTCCACCTCTACCGCATCTATGTCAAAACGAAACCCCAGGGTGGGGCCGGGGCGGCCGCTGTCCCAGACCCCCATCACACCGGTGATCTCGTCGATGCGAGCCAGCCAGTCGGGGTGTGCCCCCTGACGCAGGGCTCGCTCCTTCTGGGCCGCGACGTCGATCTCCCGTCCCATGATGAGGTTGCTGGCCAGCAGCTTGTCCCCCAGCATGACGGAAAAACCGAGTTCGGAAAGGTGGTGGGCGATGAGGGCACTGGTGCGAAATTCACACCAGGCGGCTTCGGGGAGACGGTGAAGGTCACGGCGCCAGTGGCGCAGAGCATCCTGAGTCATGGTGATTCCTGCATGGCAAATCCAGCGGACATTGTGACGGGCAGGGGGGCAAGAGTAAATCCCGCAGAGACAGATGCGGCAAGGGGAGCACTGAGGCTCCCCTTGCAAGAACGGCGATCATGACGCCCTGGTCGTTAAATGCTCACAGATAGCCAATAAGTCCTGACTGACATCCTGTTCTTGCACAAAGCTTCAAAAATCCATCTTTGTGGGTGTTTTTGCGGCCTGGTGACGCTATCAAGACCCAGGGCAAGCGGCTTCCTGACCGATTAACCGCCTTAGAGCTGTGCCAGCGAGGGCAGAGAGACGGCAACCAGAGTGAAAAACACGGTAAAAACGGCGGTAACAACGAACTCTTTCATTATTTTGTCTCCCTTGGCTGACTGATGATGAAACCAAGATACCACAATGACAGGGGATAACAATGAAAAATGTATTTATATGACCAATTTCACTTGGTGGTGATGTAGTGCCATGTTTTTGTAATTTTGTGGCTGTTTTATCGTCTAATCATAGGGTGGTCAACTTTTCGCATGTCTTCAATACAATAATATTCTTTATATACATATAGTTACTGTTTTTCGTTTGTGTTTTTTGATGGGTTTTGTACGAGGCTCATTTAATTGTCTTCAACTTTTGTGACGGAAAATGGCAGGGCGATGCGCCTGAAAGTGTCGCCAATGATGGGTTGGCTCGCTGGTATCACCATTTCCCTTGTCTCATCACTTTTACCTGCCCGCCATGGGATAAGCCCAGTCTGGGCGGTGCTTTATCGTCATCACCTCCCGGCAGAATTTCAATTCACAGAGGAAAACAGGGCAAAACAGCAGACATTCGGCAGGAGAAAGACCCGCAGCACAGCCCGCCAAGCCGCTCTTTTTGGGCTGCGTCATGGTTGGGGGCATGAGCTTGCATTCACAGGTGCACAGAGACAGGCACGCACGAGGCATGGGGCTCCTGTCAGAGGGCGCAAGGGGCAGGACGAGAGCCGCCTTGAGAAGCACATCGGCCAGGGACGTGCGGGTTCCAGGCCGAGCAAGCCCTATGGCCCAGGGGCAGGCAGAAGTGCCGGCAAGAGTGCGCGCAAGACGGGGGAGTGAAGGGAGCAGGCGTCTGCTGAAGAGGGGTGAATGAGAAAGGTGAAAAGAGAAAGGAGAGAAAAGAGTGCGCGCCTATCTCGCCACCTTATCTGGCAGAAACGCAGCAGGGTGCGGATCGGCAGGCTGGCTTATGGATGGGGCAGGGAGGGCGGTGGCCTGTGTCTGCCAGCAGGGGGCGCTGATGACAACCGGCAGGCATGAAAAAACCCTCCAACGGAGGGTTTTTGTCACAACAACCTGCATGAAGCGCCAGGGGGCTTAGAACAGGGTGGTGGAGAGATCGTACAGCTCCTGATCGAAGGGGCGCTTGAGGTTCTCGATGCAGTCGATGATGTCGTGGTGCACCATCTCGTTGCCCTGGATACCGACGCAGCGGCCACCCTGACCGGCCAGCAGTTGCTCGACGGCGAAGGCGCCCATGCGGCTGGACATGATGCGATCACGAGCGGTCGGCGAGCCGCCACGCTGGATGTGACCCAGAATGGTGGCGCGGGTTTCACGGCCTGTCATGGCTTCGATGTCTTTGGCCAGGGCGTTGACGTCGGTGACGTGCTCACAGATGGTGATGATGGCGTGCTTCTTGCCTTTGGCTTCGCCTTCCTTGATCTGTTGCAGCAGCTTCTCTTTGTCAAAAGCCACTTCCGGCACTATCACGTACTCGGCGCCACCGGCAACGGCGGCAGACATGGCCAGATCGCCACAGTGGCGGCCCATGATCTCGACCACAGAGATGCGGTGGTGGGAGCTGCAGGTGTCACGCAGACGGTCGATGGCGTCGACCACCACGTTGAGGGCGGTGTCAAAGCCGATGGTGAAGTCGGTACCGGCGATGTCGTTGTCTATGGTGCCCGGCAGGCCGATGCAGGGGAAACCCTCTTCGGTCAGCTTCTTGGCACCCATGTAGGAGCCGTCACCGCCGATCACCACCAGGGCGTCGATGCCGTGTTTTTTCAGGTTCTCGATCGCTTCGGCGCGCACTGCAGGGTCCTTGAACGCAGGGAAACGGGCAGAACCCAGGAAGGTGCCGCCGCGGTTGACCACGTCGGAGACGCTGTGGCGCTCGAGCTTGACGATCCTGTCCTGATGCAGACCGAGGTAGCCATCATAGATGCCGTAGACTTCCAGGCCATGATGCAGACCGGCGCGCACCACGGCGCGGATGGCTGCGTTCATACCCGGTGCGTCACCACCACTGGTCAAAACACCAATACGTTTGATTTGTTTGGTCATGAGTGCCTCTGGATCTGAGTTGTCGAATATCAATATCTGAAAATGGGGCCAGCCGTTTTTACTATATCGGCTTTCCTATGGAAGAAGGGGACCCATAGGAAAGCGATATCAAGAGAGGGGCCAGGCCCCTCTCTTGCGTCACTTACTGGGCTGCGCCAGCGATGATCTGGGAGAAGTCGTCCACTTTCAGGGACGCACCACCCACCAGGCCACCGTCGATGTCCGGCTGACCGAACAGATCGGCAGCGGTGGCGCCAGTGACGGAGCCACCGTACAGGATCTGTACCTTGGCAGCCACGGCGGCGTCGAAACCGGCCAGGTACTGACGGATGTGAGCGTGAACGGATTGCGCGATTTCCGGGGTGGCAGTCTTGCCGGTGCCGATGGCCCATACCGGCTCGTAAGCCACGACGGCGTTCTCGAAGGAGGCGATGCCGCAACGGTCGATGACGGCTTTGAGCTGGGTCTCGACCACGTTCTTGGTCACGCCGGCTTCGAACTGCTCCAGGGTCTCACCGATGCACAGAACCGGCACCAGGCCGCCTTTCTGGATGGCTTCGTACTTGGCAGCAACCACGTCGTCGGTCTCTGCGTGCAGGGTGCGACGCTCGCTGTGGCCGACCAGGGAGTAGGTGCAACCGAAGGCTTTGAGCATGGAGGGGGCGTTCTCGCCGGTGAAGGCGCCGGACTCGTGAACGTCGGCGTTCTGGGCACCGTAAGCAATCTTGCTGCCAGCGGTCAGCTGTTCAACCAGACCCAAAAAGATAACCGGCGGGCAGACGGCGACTTGCACGGAAGGATGAGCGGCAGCAGCCGGGGTCAGTCCTTTGATCAGAGCTTCGACAGAAGCTTTGGTGCCGTTCAGTTTCCAGTTACCCATTACCAGGTGCTGTCTCATCTTCTCAATCTCCTAGGCATTTGATTGCGCAACATTATATGAATTGAACCGAGCCCAAGATAGCTGACCCGGCGGCAAATGACGTAATTTTTTTTCGCTTTCCTGATCCAAATCAGGAATGCAAGAACCGATCGCTCAATCGTTAACCTGCCCCCGCAAACGGGCCCACCATACCCCAATCCACTCGTGAATGGCAGCCTCGGAATACATCAGGTAACGCCCCTTGGGCAGGTAGCTGTAGAGGGGCTGCGCCACCTGACTCTGCTTGGCGGTGTAGTCTGTGGGGGCCGGCACCGCATCGAGTCCCTGGCCGCGATAGAGCGCCATGGCCCGGGGCAGGTGGGTGGCCGAACTCACCAGGGCGACCCGCTTGCCCTTGAGGTGGGCGCTGATGCTGACCGCCTCGTCATGGGTGTCTTTGTTGTTTTCAAACAACGTCATTCGGGATCTGTCTACCCCTAAGCTCTGCGCCATGCGGGCGTTGACCTCGGCATTGGACAGGGGATCCCCGGACACATAACCGGAGAAGACCAGCTCGGCTTCTGGATAGGCCTGGGCCAGCCGTACTCCTTCCAGGGTGCGGGCCAGGGCTATGTTGTTCTGCCAACTGCGCATCGGCACCGCCGGATCGCTCACATGGCCGTTGCCGAGCACCACTATGGCCTCGATATCCGGATGCTGGCTCACCTCGAAGGGCGGATAGGTCTGCTCCAGTGAACGGGCTAACTCATAGCTGACGGGTCTCATCCCCATCAGGGCGATGATCACCAAGGAGAGGGTCGCCAGCAGCTTGCCGCTCTTCTGAAAGCGGGTGAACCAGAGCAGCGCGAGCGCCAGCAGCAATAAGGAGAGGGAGAAGGGCAGCGGCATCAGCAACTGGCCTAACCATTTTTTAAGCTCAAACACTGTGGTGTCGTCCTTGAGTTTTCAGCGGATCCGGGATGTGACAGAATACCCCTCTTTTTTCCTGTGGCCCAATCCTGTGTGGTTCCTCCTGCGAGCCCCCACAGCGGGGCGGCCGAAGATGAGTGTGTCTTGAAGCAAGATCAGAGTTTTGACGGGCGCGCCGACAAGTTCGCCCGCAACATTTATGACTCCACCAAGGGGCGCATTCGCACCGCCGTGGTGTGGAGCGACATCGAAGCCTGCCTGGCACGCCTTGGCAACAGACCCCTGCGCATCCTGGATGCCGGCGGCGGCTTTGGCTACTTCGCCCAGAAGCTGGCGGCCATGGGCCACCAGGTGGAGCTGTGCGATCTCTCGGCAGAAATGCTGGAACTGGCCCGGGTCCAGATCGCCGAGAAGGGGCTTGAAGACAGAATCCGTCTCATCCATTGCCCCATTCAGGATCTCAAGGCCCATGTGACCGTCACCTTTGATCTGGTGCTTTGCCACGCTGTATTGGAGTGGCTCGCCGAGCCCCGCCAGACCCTGCTCGGTCTGTTCCCTTTCGTCAATGCAGGGGGCATACTGTCGCTGCTTTTTTACAATCGTCATGGTCTGCTGTTCCAGAGCCTGGTGGTGGGCAATTTCGACTATGTGCGCCAGGGGCTGAACAAGAAGCGTCAGACCGCGCTCACGCCCACCAACCCCCAGTTGCCGGAACAGGTCTATGACTGGATAGGCCGGGGGGGCCTCAAGATCATCGGCAAGACAGGGGTGCGGGTCATTCACGACTACATGCGCCACAAGCAGGAGCAGGTCGAGAAATTCGATGATCTGCTGGCCATGGAGCAGCACTACTGTCGTCAGGAACCCTTTGTTTCCCTCGGGCGCTACATCCATGTGATGGCCCAGAAGCCGGTCGGCTGAGGGTGGTCATGGGGGCCTGAATGGTCGGGATGCAAGGGTTTATGCGGCCGGGATACCGCCGCCGGGGTTGCCCATCCCCGGGTCCAAATCACCACGAGGGGTCTTGTGCCCCCGTTTATAACAACGAGATGATAACGTCATGATGAGTACATCCCGTACCCTGCCAGAGACGGTGGGATGGGTCAGACAGGAGGGCCTCTCCTTGAATCTGCCCACCGACAGGCTGGCCTTTCTGATTGCGATCAAGACACTGTCCGAGGACGAGTCTGATCTCTCGGAGGCCGCGCTGCACGACGCCTTCGGTTATGTGAGCAGCGCCTTCGGCCAGATGGACGAGACCCTCATCGGTCGCGCCAACAACGCCATCAACGATCTCATTCGCCAGCAGTTGCTGTCGCGCTTCACCACCGACATGGTGGCGGGGGAGAGCCTCTATCGCCTGTCGCGCCTTGGCATGAGCATCGTCGACTTCTTCATGGATCAGCGCCAGGTCGACTCCATCAAGCTCTCCATCCTGCTCGAACACCTGGCATCCGAGCTCGACACCGCCCGCAAGGCGGCGCTTGAGACCAATACCCGGGAGCAGTGGGATGCAGAGGTGCTGCCGCGCCTCTCCTTCTCCCTGGAGGAGACGCTCGGTCGCATCGATCTCACCCAGCGCGCCATGGACGAGCAGCAGAATCAGGTCAAGAACGAGATAGCGGCCCTGCTGACCCAGAACTGGATAGACGCCATCCACAGCTGCGAGAAGCTGCTGCGCGAGACCGGCCAGACCCTGCGCGAGTTGCAGGATACCCTGGACGCCGCCGGCCACCGGCTGCAGGCGGGGCTGCTCAACATTCAGGAAGCGGCCCAGGGGCGCGACGATCTGTTCCACGTCGAGGAGCTGACCCATGCCCTGCAGGGGCGGCTCGACGTCATCACCTCCTGGGGCCAGCAGTGCATCGAGCTCTGGTCCCGCTATGACAGGCACGTCCACAAGTTCATCCGCAACGCCATCGACATGGACAAGAACCGCGCCTTCAGCCAGCGGCTGCGGGAATCCATTCGCAACTTCGAGCAGCACAACTTCTTGCTGCGGGTGGCCGAGGAGCCGCGCCTGTTGGAGCTGCGGGACGAAACCATCGCCATCCACGACGAGGAGGTGACCGGCGAGGTGCCCCTCGAGATGGAATTCATGGAGATGGTGGACATCAACCAGGCGCTGGCGGAGCGCATCGAGCGCTATCTGGCCCGCTATCCCGAGCAGGGACAGCAGATGGACCTGGCCGACGTGCTGCGGGAATACCTGCTCGATTTCCCGGCCCACGCCCACTTCGATGTGGCGCGTCTGCTGATAGACCAGGCCGTGCGCCTCGGCCATGCCAGCGGTGAGCGCGAGCTGCACCGCCAACCCGCATGGAAACCCATTAACCAAGCTGGATCCAAGGTTCAGGCCTATGTCATTGATCAATTCTGAGTTTCCCTTGCCCCTGCGGCTCGCAGAGGCCATCGCCAACCCCTTGTTTCCGCGCATCGACACCGCCCTGCGCTCGGGGCGCCACATCAGTGCCGACGATTTCGAACAGCATTCGGCCCTGGTGGAGTTCCATGGCGAGCTGGAGATCTTCTACGGCCGCTATCAGGTCGAACTCATCAAGGCGCCTGAGGGCTTCTTCTACCTGCGTCCGCGCCCCAGCGCCGACATCGGCACCACAGTGCTCTCCGAGCTCGACATGCTGGTGGGCAAGGTGCTCTGTTACCTCTATTTGAGCCCGGACAGGCTCGCCTCCGAGGGTGTCTTCACCATGGGCGAGTTGCAGGAGGAGGTGCTCGGTCTGGCCGACGAGAAGCAGCTGCTGCGCATGGTCAACAGCCGCTCCGGCGGCACCGATCTGGACAAGAAGAAGCTGCTCGAGAAGATCCGCACCTCCATGCGCCGCCTCAAGCGCCTCGGGATGATCACCGCCCTTGGCAACAGCGACAAGTTCCGGGTCAACGAATCCGTGTTCCGCTTTGCCGCCGACGTGCGCTCCGACGAGGATCCCCGCGCCGTGCAGCTGCGGATGATCCAGGAAGGGGAGGCCATCTTCCACGACGACGAGATGCCGAGCAGCGATTCGCTGTTTGACGACATCGAGGGAGATCTGGATGAAGAGCAGCTGGAGCTGGAGGTGGAAGATGATCTGCAACGTTAATGTTCTGGCACAGATGGAGTTGGCCGGTTTGATGGAGAGTGCGGCGTGAGAGGCAAATTCAAATCCCTGACCATGGTCAACTGGAACGGCTTCTTCGCCCGAACCTTCGATCTCGACCAGCTTGTGACCACGCTGTCCGGCGGCAACGGGGCGGGCAAGTCCACCACAATGGCGGCCTTTATCGCGGCCCTGATCCCGGATCAGTCCCTGCTGCATTTTCGCAACACCACGGAAGCGGGCTCCAGCAGCGCCTCCCGTGACAAGGGGCTCTACGGCAAGCTGCAGCGCGGCCACTGCTATTCGCTGCTGGAAGTGATGAACAGCCGCGAGCAGCGGATCTGGGTCGGCGTACACCTGGAGCAGGTGGCGAATCGCGACAACAAGGTCAACATCACCCCCTTCGCCCTGGTGGACGTGCCTGAGCAGCTGCAACCCACGGATCTGCTGCTGGAAAAACTCCATGACGGCAAGGGCCGGGTGCGTGCCTTCACCGATCTGAAGGGGGCCGCCGCCGAGCTGGGGGCCATGAAGGTCGCCAAGTTCAATACGGTGACCGATTATCACAACTTCATGTTCGAGTTCGGCATCACCCCGAAGAAGTTGCGCGACCAGAAGGATCGCGGCAAGTTCTATCGCCTGATCGAAGCCTCCCTCTACGGCGGCATCTCTTCGTCCATCAGCCGTTCCTTGCGGGAATACCTGCTGCCGGAGAACTCCGGGGTGCGCAAGGCGTTCCAGGACATGGAGGCGGCCATCTACGAGAACCGCCGCACCCTGGAAGCCATCAAGGAGACCCAGGGCCAGCGGGATCTGTTCAAGAACCTCATTACCGAGACCACCCACTACGTGGCGGCCGAGTATGTGCGGGGCGCCGCCGAGAAGAGCCGTCTCTCCGAGCTGGCCCTGAAGGCGCGCGCTGAGCTCGCCGGCAAGCGTCGCCTGCTGGCGGAAGAGAAGCAGCGCGCCATCTATCTGGCGGACGAGGTGGATCAGCTCACCAACCGCGAGAAGCTGTTGACCGACGAGCTGGAATCCGCCGCCGAGCACCTGGCCAAGGTGATGGCGGCAGTGGCGCTGCAAAAGAAGATAGAGCTGTATCGCGCCGATCTGCGGGAGCTCAACGACAAGCTCGAACAGCAGCAGGCGGTGGTGGAAGAGATCCACGGCCAGTTGCTGGAAGTGGAGGAGCGCAAGGAGCTGGCCCAGGCCGAGGTGGACAGCCTCAAGACCCAGCTGGCCGACTATCAGCAGGCACTGGACATTCAGCAGACCCGCGCCATCCAGTACCGCCAGGCGGTGCAGGCGCTGGAGACGGCCCGCGCGCAGTGCGAACTGCCGGGACTGACCGCCGAACAGGCGAGCGACAGCCTGCACCAGTTCCGCGCCGCCGAGCAGAGCCTTACCAGTCGAGTACTGGGGGCCGAGCAGCAGCTGGCGCTGGCCAAGGCCGCGGTGGCCGAGCATCAGGCCGCGCTGACGCTGCTTTTGAGCATTGCCCCCGAGACCGCCCGCGAGGCCGCCTGGCCCACGGCGCAGGCGCTGCTCAAGCGTCACATCGAAGACAAGGCCCGCATTGCGCAGGGGCAGGGGCTGCGCGCCGCGCTGGCTCGCCTCGAGAAAGAGAGCGACAGCCAGCAGGCGCTCTTCCGCTTGCGCGATGAGTTGCAGCAGGCGTCTGGCCAGCTGATCGCGAGCCAAGACGAGCTGGAGTTGTTTCTTGAGGCCCAGCGCAACCGTCAGGAAGAGCTCGCCGATCAGCAGGCGGAGGCGAACCAGCGCCGCGCCAGCCTCGAGCATCAGGGCGTCCAGCTGGGCCGCGATATTGCCGAGCTGACCAGGCTGGCGCCGCGCTGGCTCAAGTCGTTCGAGAAGCTCGAACAACTGCGCGAGCAGAGCGGATTGCCGCTCGCCACCGCCGAAGAACTCTCGGCCGGTATGCAGACAGTGCTCGACAAGGAGCGGGAGTTCGAGCAGGAGAGCAACCGCATCCAGGGCCAGAAGCAGGCGCTGGAGCTGCAAATTCGCAACCTGCAGCTGGGGGCCGGTGAGGCGGATCCGCGCCTGGCCCGCGTCGCCGAGCAGGTGGGGGGCGTGCTGCTCTCCGACGTCTATGACGACATCTCCATCGACGATGCCCCTTACTATTCGGCGCTCTATGGCCCGGCTCGCAGCGCCCTGGTAGTGCTCGACCTTGAGGGCGCCATAGAGCGGCTGAAAAAGCTGGAAGATTGCCCGGAAGATATCTACCTCATCCAGGGCAACCCCGACTCCTTTGACGAGGATCTGGTGGAAGCGGACGAACTGGGTGATGCCGTGCTGGTGCGCACCAGCAAGCGCCAGGTGCGCTTCTCCCGCTACCCCGAGCTGCCGCTCTTTGGCCGCGCCGCCCGGGAGAAACGCATCGAGCAGCTCGACCTTGAGCGGGAAAATCTTATCGAGGGCTACGCCAAGGCCGCCTTTGAGCAGCAGAAGTACCACCGCCTCTACGGGCATTTTCGCGACTTTATCGGCCAGCACCTAGATATCGCCTTCCGCCCCGATCCGGAAGCCGAAGTGCAGGCCAAACAGGCCGAGCTGCGCGCGCTGCAAGGGGCCATCGGCGAGTGCGACAAGCAGCTGAGTGAGGCCAAAGCGGCCGCCGCCCAGCTGACTCGCCATATCCAGCTGGTACAGGGGATGCTGCCCTTTGCCCATCTGTTTGCCGAGACTGATCTGGCGGCCCGTCTCGAGGCGGCCCACGCCGATGTGGAAGCCCTTAAAACAGCCGAAGCCTTTGTGGCCCAGCACGGCAAGGGGCTCGAGAAGCTCGAGACCCTGGTGCAGGTGCTGCGCCAGGATCCCCAGGATCTCTCTGCCCTGCAGGCAGCCTTTGACGAGGCGAGCGAACTGCTGGCCGAGCAGAAGCGGCGTTGCTACGCGCTGGATCAGCTGGTGGCCCGTCTGCCGCACTTTGCCTATCAGGATGCGCAAGACCTGCTGGGCAAGGCCTCGGAGATGAGCGAGCGACTCAAAGAGAAGCTCAAAGCCGCCGAGCTGGCGGCCCGCACCGCTGGTGAGCAGCACAAGCAGATTGCCTTGCGTCACACCGAAGCGCTGCAACTGCGCACCGCGCTCGATTCCAGCGCCTCGGCCAAGGGCCAGACCCTGGCGGAGTTCGAGCAGGAGCTGGGGGCCATGGGGCTCACCCTGTCCGACGACATGGAAGAGAAATCCCGCGCCCACAAGAAGGAGATCGAAGAGCTGCTCATCCGCACCCGCTCCCGTCGCACCAGCGCCGAGGCCCAGTTGCAGGTGACCAAGCGCGAGATTGAATCCTTGGGCGGTCGTCTCAAATTGGAGGGCAAGGACTACTTCGGCGCCCGTAAATCCCTGGTGGGCCACAAGGCGAACTGGTCGCGGGTGGTGCGGCTGGCGCGGGAGACCGATGTCGAGAAGCGCCTCAACAAGCGCGAGCTGGCTTATCTTGACAGCGACGAGCTGCGCTCCATGTCGGACAAGGCCCTCGGCGCCCTGCGGGTGGCGGTGGCCCACGACGAGGCCCTGCGCGATGCGCTGCGCCTCTCCGAGGGCAACCGCAGCACGGAGCAGAAGGTCGCCTTCTACGTGCAGGTCTACCGTTACCTCAAGGATCGCATCCGCAACGACATCATCCGCTCGGACGATCCTGTGGAGGCCATCGAGGAGATGGAGATCGAGCTGGCGCGGCTTGCCGACGAGCTCAAGCAGCGGGAGAACCATCTGTCCCTCTCCTCCCACGAGGTGGCGGCCAAGATCACCAACATCATACGCCGGGAGCAGAACCGCATCCGGGTGCTCAACCAGGGCCTGCAGAACATCGCCTTCGGCCTGGTGCGCGGGGTGCGCCTCAACGTCAACATCCGCGAGGCCCACACTCGTCTCTTGACCGCGCTTGCCGATCAGAGCGCCATGCACAACGATCTGTTCGCCGACAAGGAGCTCAGCTTCTCCGAGGCCATGGCCAAGCTGTTCCAGCGCCTGAACCCGCAGATAGAGCAGGGGGAGCGCAACTATCAGGTGATGGGGGACGTGCTGCTGGACTATCGCAACTACCTAGAGCTCGAAATCGAGGTGCAGCGTGGTGCCGATGGCTGGCTGCGTGCCGAGAGCGGCGCCCTCTCCACCGGCGAGGCGATTGGTACAGGTCAGGCCATCCTCTTGATGGTGCTGATCAGCTGGGAGGAGGAGTCCCGCCGTCTGCGCGGCAAGGACATAGCCCCCTGCCGTCTCTTGTTCCTCGACGAAGCGGCGCGCCTGGACGGCAAGTCCATCGCCACCCTGTTCGAGCTGTGCGAGCGCCAGGACATGCAGCTGCTCATCGCGGCGCCGGAGAACATCAGTCCCGAGAAGGGCACCACCTACAAGCTCATCCGCAAGGTGCAGGGCAAGCACGAGCACGTGCACGTGGTGGGGCTGCGGGGCTTCGGTTTCGCCGATGACAAGCTGATCGCCTGACCTCTTCCCCTGACAGGGGCTGACGGGTGAACACACAAACGGGAGGCTTGGGCCTCCCGTTTTCCATGGAAAATATGAGAGAGTAGGCGCCTGTTCGCGGGATCCAGACTGGCGATGCAGGGTAACGGCCACGGCACATCAACCTGACATCGCATCGAGGGAATAAAGCATGACGTGGAAATTACAAAAAGGGCTGCTGGCCTCCCTGTGCCTGCTGCTCGCGGCCTGCAGCAGCCAGCCTGATGCGGGCAGTGCGGGCAACGGGCGAGGTTATACCCAGACTGGGCTGGCCTCCTACTATGCCGATCGCTACCACAACAAGCGCACCGCAAGCGGCGAGCCCTACCAGAAGAGCGCCAACACCGCCGCCCATATGACGCTGCCCTTCGGCGCCATGGTGCGGGTGACCAACCTTGCCAACGGCAAGAGCGTGGTGGTGCGGGTCAATGACAGGGGCAACTTCCCCAGAGGCCGGATCATCGATCTCTCAAGGGCGGCATTTAGCAGCATAGGCAACACCCGATCCGGCCTTCTCAAGGTCAAGGTCGAGGTGTTGTAGAGGGCCATAAGCCCGGCCCATTGCACAGCGGGAAACGGCAAGGCCCCGGACACTGCATCTCAGCGTTGACAGCCTCCAGCCTCCAGTCGTATCTGTGTTATTGCATGACTGCCGCTCAAGGCACTCGGCTTGTCTCTTGCTGCCCCTCGCCAGGGCGCCAATATGGAGGTTGTTGAGATGACGAACCGCACGCCCATTCAGGCCACACAGATCCCGGAGAACAAGGCAAAGTCCCTCTATCCGGAGCCCTTCGCCTCCCTGGTCAAACACCGCACCAGACGCAGGCTGGGGGACCACTTCGGTCTTGCCAATCTTGGGGTGAACCTGACGACCCTGGCGCCGGGCGCCATCTCTGCGCTCAAACATCACCACAGCAAGCAGGATGAGTTCATCTATGTGCTCTCGGGCACCCCTATGCTGCGCTATGGGGAGGAGGAGTACCTGATGTCGCCGGGGGAGTGCATCGGCTTCAAGGGCGGCAACGGCCTGGCCCACCAGTTGCTCAACCCTGGGGAGGTGGAGGCGGTTTATCTCGAGCTGGGGGACAGGCTGGCGGGGGACACAGTCCAATACCCTGACGACGATCTGGCCCTGATTCAGGGCGCCGATGGCGCCTGGGCTGCCAGACATAAGGACGGGCCCCCCTATTAGGGGCCCATCACTCTTTGGGAAAGCATGATAAGCCTATGAAATTCATACCTTTAGGTGAGGTGCGCGCAGAGGATTTTCTGCCCCTGGTCAACGACGAGACGCTGCGAAAGCACCTGATAGACCATCCCTCCTTCGAGCTGGTCACGGTGCGGCGCTGGATGGAGGAGAAGATGGCGATAGATGCGCTGCCCGGTTGCCGCGTGCGCGCCGTCCTCATCGATGGCCGACTTGCGGGGTGGTGCGGTCTCCAGCCCGATGAGGAGGGGATAGAGATAGCCATCGTCATCGCCAGGGCGGGTTGGGGCAGGGGGCTCGCCATCTTCAACGAGATGATGGGTTGGGCGCGCAGCATGGGCCATCAGGAGGTCGTCTTTCATCTGCTTGGCACACGCCCCTTATACAAGTCCCTCGCCAGGCGCGCCACCAGGGTGACAAAGACGACACTGTCGGGGCACACCTTCACCACCTATTACTTCAGCGTTTAGATCTGGAGCAGGCCCTGACGGCGAGCCACGTTCTTGCCTCTGGCCGCGCTTATGTCTCTGCCGTAGTCCCGTTGTTCACCCGGGTGAACACTCTGTCCATCCTGCCCCTCTATATCGACCTGGCCGCCATGCCTACACTGGGCGCCATGTTGAGGGAGGCGGCTGCCATGAGAGGGCAGGCACCTCCCGGTCTCTTGATGATGTGACAGTGGAGAAGTAGGGATGAAGAGAGAGTCGGACAAGATAGTGTCGATCGCCGTGCTCAAGGCCAAAGCCGGCATGAGAGAGCGCCTGCGCCACGAGTTGCTCGCGCTGATAGAGCCCACCCGCCGGGAGCCTGGCAATCTCGATTATGTGCTGTTCGAGCTCAAAGACGAACCCGGCACCTTCTACATGCGAGAAGCCTTCGTCAGTCAGGCCGCCCTGGATGCCCACTGCGAGACGGACTATTTCCAGGCCTTCGCCCGCCAGGCGGACGACTTGCTGGCAGAGCCCCTTCGCCTCATCTTCATGGAAGAGGTGAGCCCGCCATCGACCATGGGGCCGGGCTGAGAGCCTGCCCGTTCGCTTGCCCCATGTTCCCGAACGGTGCGGCTTCGCTATGATTGAGAGGGCGAAGTGACTGGGACTGAGGGCGCGGCATGCAAACCCGGCTGTCACTAGCCAAAGGTGGTACTGGGCCCATGGTTTGCCGTCACGGGAGACGTCATGAAGAGAACCCTGATCCTGGTGCGTCACGGCAAGTCGAGCTGGGAAGAGCAGGGGCTGCCTGACAGGACGCGGCCGCTCGCCGAGCGGGGCCTGCGCGATGCGCCCCTGATGGGCAGACGGCTGGCGCACGATAAGGTGCGACCCGATCTCATCCTCTCGAGCCCCGCCTGCCGGGCCTTGTCGACGGCGAACATCATCGCCGAGGTGCTCGGCTACCGGCCAGAGGAGATAATGACGGACGAGCGGCTCTATGGCGCCGATGTGAGGACCCTGATGAAGGTGATGGGTGAGCTTGGTGACGAGTTCAGGTGCGTCATGCTCTTTGGTCACGATCCCGAGTTCACCGACCTTGCCCACCGCTTTTCCGGCAAGATCACCCGGATGCCGACCTGCGCCGTCGCCCGCTTCACCTTTGACGCCCCCTCCTGGTCGGCCGCCGCGTCGCAAAGGCCGGTGACTGCCGTGCTCGACTATCCGAAAAAGGGGTAAGTGAATAGCAAGAGGAAGCGCAGGGTTGTCGCTCACCGGGGTCTGGTGAATAAGTTGGCAAGAGATCAAACAAGAAGGGGAGCCCAGGCTCCCCTTCACATTCCCGTCATGTCGCTTATTTGGCGGCGATCGGCCCCTTGGTGCCCGCATCGTTATCGACCCAGCCATCCTCCCCCTTGATGCGACGATCCCCCTGTATGGTGTAGATGACCATGCCGTCCTTGAACACCAGGGCCCCGTCGGATTTCTTGGCACTGACCTTCTTGTCGTTGACCCACACCTGATCCTTGTCGTCGATGCGGATGGTGGCGACGGTGGCGCCCGTCTCGGGGAAGGTGGCGACCCAGTTGCCGGCGTAGGGGCTGGCGCTGGTGGCCGCCGGAGCCTCACCAAACCCGGCGGCCGCGTTCTCGGCCTTGGTCTTGTGAATATCGCAGCCCTGGGCCTCGGTCACCTGGGTGCAGCCGGAGCGCTCCAGCTGCTGGGCATATTTTGCGTTGATGGCGTGAGCCGGGGCCATGCCAAGCAGGGTCACGATCAGTGCAGCATTCCTGGACATAATTCATCCCTCAAAATGTGAGTCTTGCCGGTTCATCGCAGCCTTGACTGCCATGAGCAACAGCCTGGGTTCGCGGCAATATCTTGGGTGCGAGGTGGCAGGCCTGTTTCACGTTAGCAGCTGGAACGGGACTCGCACAGGGGGGCGGAAAAATAGGTGCCATCCAGGGGATCCCTGAGCCCGCGTACTCAGCTTTGGGGCACTCTTATCCCCTTGTCGAGGTAGAGGCTGCTGTAGTGGGCGCGATGGGTGACGAACATCACCTGGTGGCGGCTGCCGTCGGAGAGGATGACGAAATCCCCGGCCTGGGCCGGGCTTTGCAAGAGGATCTCGTGTTCGGGGGCCGTCAGCTTGTCGGCCTCTTCCCTGAAGATGAGGGTGTATGAATACATATGGCACTCCACTGCAGGCGCATATACAGACAGGTTTCCCAACTCTAGCCGCCAGTGCCCGGATCCGCGGCGCTCAAGCGGCACCTGTGCGGCCGTTAATTTTATGGGTAAGCTGACCCCCTGATGGGTTCCCCCGGAAGGGGCCGCAAGGATGAGCCTATGAACCCCACTTTTCGTGAAGCAAGAAGCCAAGGAGTTGTCATGACGGAGCTGGTCACTGAGCTGGTGCGGATCGCCGCCTTTTCCGAAGGATCCCGCGGGGGCAATCCCGCCGGTGTCTGGGTAGGGGCCCAACTGCCGACGGCGGAGGAGATGCAGCGGATCGCCGCAGAGGTCGGATTCTCGGAGACGGCCTTCGCCGCCCCGCTGCACAGCGAAGGGCAAGGCGCAGAGGTGCGCCAATGGCGGGTGCGCTACTTCTCTCCCGAGGCGGAGGTGCCGTTTTGCGGCCATGCCACCATAGCCCTCGGGGTGGCGCTGGCGCGCCGCTTCGGGGCAGGGGACCATGCCTTGCGTCTCAGCCAGACCCAGATTCGGGTCTCGGGCTGGCAGGATGAGCAGGGGCAATGGCAGGCGGCGCTGCAATCCCCGCCAACCCGCAGCAAACCTGCGCCGGCGGATCTGATGCGCGAAACCCTGGCGCTGTTTGGCTATGATGCGGCCAGCCTGGATCCCCGCATACCCCCGGCGATCATTCACGGCGGCGCCGATCATCTGGTGCTGGCGCTCAAGGATCGCGCAACGCTCTCGGCCATGCACTATTCGCAGGCTCAGGGGCGCCTGCTGATGCGCCGCGAGGGCCTGGTGACTATTCTGCTGGTGCATGTGGCCGGGGAGAGGCTGTTCCACACCCGCAATGCCTTCGCCTACGGCGGCGTCTATGAGGACTCGGCCACCGGCGCCGCGACAGCCGCCTTCGCCGGCTATTTGCGCGATCTCCACTGGCCCCACGGCGGCGCCATCGACATAGTGCAGGGGGAAGACATGGGCATGCCGTCGCGGTTGCATGCCGAGATCCCGGCGGAATCCGGCAGTTCAATTCGGGTGTCAGGCGGGGCGCGGTGGATCTGAACCGGCATCATACGCAATACCACGTCAATTGAGGCAGGAGGACGATGTCGATGGGATTGTTTGAGCGAGCGGATATTCGTGCATTGAGCGAAAAGCTGCTGGGGTTGTCACAGGGGCAGGGGATGCTACTGACTAGTGCCGCAGGCCGAGAGTTGGATGACATGCTCAAGCGCGTTGGCGGTGTGCAACCGCTCGGTTTGGGTGCGCGGCGTCAGCTTACCGAGCGGGGTCGTGGTTTTTTGATGGACAAGCTCGCAGAGGCAGCAGACGACAATGTTTGGTCGGGTGATGCCGTGCTGACAGAGTTGGGTTGCCAACTGCCTCGGCGAATTAACGGTGCAACCCTGAGTGGCCTTTGGCACCGAGACTGCAAGGTCAGATTGTCACAGAATCACATGGAGCAGGTTGCAGCGCTGGGGCTTAGGGTATTTGGTGATGAGGTCATACGATTACGTACCTTGACACCACTGATATTGGTCGATGTGGAGGGCGGACGGCACGACATGACCGCTGTGATGGTGCTTCTGGGGGAGTTGGCATTGCCAGAACGAGCCTTGGTCGGGTTGGAAGGCATGGAATGGCAAGGGCGGCAGTTAGTCACGGTGGAAAACAAGGGTGCCTTCGTGGACTACCCGCTGCAAGAGGGCGAATTGCTGCTGTATGTCCCTGGCCGCAATACCACCCTGGCAAAGCAACTGCTCCCCCTATTGCCAGAGAGCCTCCCCTGGGCACACTTTGGGGATCTGGATCAACGTGGCCTGGACATTGCCACCGAACTGGCGGGGGCTCTGGGTCGTCCTCTGGCGCTCTGGTTACCCGACAATCTCATGGATTACGTCCATCACTATGCCCGCGACTTACTCCGTCAGCCGAAAGAACAAAAGAGGCAGCGAGGCAAAATTGCTTGGCGAGACAACATAGCACCCGTTCAGGGGGGCACAGTGCTGGCAGAGGTATTGGCTCATTTGACAGCCAATAAAGCCTGGTTGGAACAAGAAGTCCTGGTCACAGCCAGACGCTGGCAGTTATGGGCACTTGGTGTTGAGAGGGAAATCGCACAATAAAAAACCGCCCTTGTGAAGTGGGCGGTTTTTTTATGGTGCCGACCCTTATTTCAGGGCTTTCTTCAGCTTCTTGATCTTGCCTTCGTGCTTGGCAATTTTATCCTTGCGGGCGGCGATTTTCTTCTTGATATCTTTCTTGCTGGCTTTGGCCATAGGTAGTGCTCCTTGTGTCAAGAGGTCATCATGGGGTCATGATGTTCAGGATCTGTCCATGTGAAGAGCCCAGAGTGCCACATGAATTCCATCCGGGCCAGTGTTTCGCGGTTCCGGGAGCGGATGCTCCCCTGACGCAAATCCGGCGAAGGGGGGCTCGCTCATCGGGACTGGTTTGCAGGATAGTCCAGTTTTCCGGCGGCGCCACTTCTGCCGCGCCGACATTGTCGGTGGCCGGGCAACAAAAAAGCGCCCCTGGGGGCGCTTTTTGCATCATCCGAACCACAAGCGAGGGGATCAGGCCTTCTTCAGGTAGGCCGCGACCAGCACTATCTGCACGCCGTTGACCTTGCCTTCGATGTGCAGCGGGTTGTTGGTCAGGCGGATGCCCTTGACCAGGGTGCCACGCTTGGCGGTGAAACCGCCGCCCTTGACCTCCAGATCCTTGATCAGGGTGACGGAATCCCCCTCCTGCAGCACGGCGCCGTTGGAGTCGACGGTGGGCACGCTGTCGTCATCGTCGCGGGCCGCGCCCGCTTCGGCCCAGGCCTTGGTCTCTTCTTCCATGTACATCATGTCCAGCATGTCCTGGGCCCAGATCTCGCCCCGAGCGGACAGGTTCTTAAGCTGGCGCCATGCCATCACCTGCACCGCCGGCACCTGGCTCCACATGCTGTCACCCAGGCAGCGCCAGTGGTTGACCTCTGTGGTGTCCGGCTGCTCCAGCTGGCCACGGCAGGTGGTGCACAGCGCCACGCTGTGGTCATCGTCACTGGCGGGGGAGTGTGGCACCGGGAAGGCAGTCAGCGCATGTTCTGCTCCACACAGCTCACACTTGGCGTCCGCACGCGCTTGCAGGATGGCATTGATGGTCATGTTTTGGTTCCGTTCATATGGATAAAACGACCCGCGTGGGCGAGTCGCGCTAATGAGGGGGCGGAATATAGCACAAATCCCTGCTTTTTGTCAGGCTACCAGCAAGGGGTGGGGGCAGGCGCGCTGGCGAGTGCTTTTTGATGGCAGATCGCTAGAATGAGCCTCCCTTTTGGATAGCAGGACAAGCTCACCGTGCTGGCTCACCGTTTTCGACAACTGGATCGCTTGCTGACCGACGAGAGACGCTGGTGGCAATACCAGCCCTATCATCATCTGAGCCTGGCCTTCGCCGCCGAGGCTCCCGAGCTTGCCGCCTGCCTGAATGGCCTCAGCCTTGACGAGATAGCGCGGCTTGACGGCGACATGGGGGCGCTTTGCACCCTGCTTGCCCCCTGGATCCCGGCAGGGGCCGAGCTCCATGTCCTGAGCGAGCTCGACACCTTTGTCCCCGAACCCATTCACTGTGCCAGGGCCATGGCGATGTACATGCCGGGGCGCAAGCAGGCGCAGATAGAAGCCTTCACCGGTTGCCTGCCCGCCCATCAGGGTCCCTATCTGGAGTGGTGCGCCGGCAAGGGCCACCTGGGGCGCCTGGTCTCCCTGCACAGGGGGGCCGAGATCCTGAGCCTCGAATTGCAGCGCACGCTCTGCGAGGAGGGGCGGCAGCTCGCGGCGCGGGATGGTGCCCGCATGCAGTTTGTGGAGGCCGACGCCTTCGCCGCCGAGTCGGGGGCGCTCATAGCCCCGCACCATCACGCCATGGCGCTCCATGCCTGTGGTGAGCTGCATACCCATCTGCTGGAGCAGGTGGCCGAGCGCGGCGCCCGGGGCGTGACCCTCTCCCCCTGTTGCTATCACCTGATCCGCACCTCTCATTACCGCCCCCTGTCACAGGCCGCCAAGGCCAGCGCCCTGCACCTTGGCAAGAGTGACCTGAAGCTGCCGCTGCAGGAGACGGTGACCGGTGGTGCCCGCATCTCCCGCCTGCGCGAGCAGGAGGTGATCTGGCGTCTCGCCTTCGATTGCCTGCAACGGGAGGTGCGCGGGGTGGATCAGTACCTGCCGGTGCCCAACCTGCAAAAGAGCCTGCTGGCGGGCAGTTTCGAGGCCTTCTGTGACTGGGCCGCCGAGCGCAAGGGGATGGTGCTGCCCGGGGGGATAGACCATGGCGATTTCCTCGCCAGGGGGGAGCGGCGCTTTGGGGACGTCGCCCGCATGGAGCTGGTGCGCCATCTGTTTCGCCGTCCGCTGGAGATCTGGCTCGCCCTGGATCGCGCCCTCTTCCTCGAGGAGCAGGGCTATGAGGTAGAGCTGGGGGCGTTTTGCGACAAGCCCATGACTCCTCGCAATCTGCTGATCCGGGCGGTGCGCGTTCAGGCTGCATAAAAAGCGAGCGAGCAGGGGCCAACATGAGGCCGTGGCGAGGTTTCATCTGAGTGCAGAGTGAAATGGCTCACAAAATCGCCAAACTCTTAATTCTTGTCGTGAATTTAGTTATGGGGGCGTCTATGCTCGCCCTGAACTTCACATCGAGACAAGGATTGTTATCTATGTTCACACTCAAGCACAGCGCCTGGCTGGTTGCGGGGCTCTGCGCCTCGCCAACTTATGCGGCCATGAATATTCAGCCCGACCCACAAAATAGCGGTGGCTATGTGATTGCCGCCTCCGATATAACTGCCGTTGAAAAGGCCAAGACGGCCAACCCCATGTACGGCATCTGGTCAAAGGCATTGGCCACTCGACCCAACACCCTGGTGGAGGCGATTGTGCCAAGGCGAGCCGACAACCCGGACAACGTCAAACGGGTCGAGCGGGTCTTTACCGAGTCGGACTGGGATTTTTTGACCCAGATGGCGGCCCCTGAATATACCTATGAGCGCTTCTTGCGGGCGGTCGGCAAGTTCCCCGCCTTCTGCGGCGACTACACGGACGGGCGCAATGCGGACGCCATCTGCAAGAAATCCATCGTCACCGCCTTCGCCCACTTCGCCCAGGAGACGGGCGGCCATATCGGCAAGGACAATGTGTCCGACAACCCGCTGGGGCTCGAGGAGTGGCAGCAGGCGCTGGTGCATGTGCGCGAGATGGGCTGGGCCGAGGGACAACTCGGCTATACCACGGGCTGTGGCCAGAATGACTGGCAGAACAGGAAATGGCCCTGCAGCACGGGGCAGGGCTACTTTGGCCGTGGCGCTAAACAGCTCTCCTATCACTTCAACTACGGCGCCTTCTCCGAGGCGATGTTTGACGGCAACGCCTCTGTGCTGCTGAACAACCCCGGCCTGGTGGCCGACTCCTGGCTCAACCTCGCCTCCGCCATCTGGTTCTTCCTGACGCCGCAAGCCCCCAAACCCGCCATGTTGCATGTCATCGACAGAACCTGGGTGCCCTCCCAGCGCGAGGTCGCGGCGGGCATCGGCTATGGCTTTGGCACCACCATCAATGTCATCAACGGCGGCATAGAGTGTGGCGAGCAGAACAAGAACAAGGGGCAGCCGGTCAACCGCATCCGTTACTGGGAAGGGCTGGCCGCCCACTACGGGATCCCTGTCCTGGCGGACGAGAAGAACACCTGCTGGCAGCAGACTCCCTATGGCAGCCTCAACCTGAACGGCGCCACCGACGTGCTTTACACCAACTGGGACGGCAACTGGAAATATTATGCCGACAGGCCAGGTGGCTACTCGTTCGAGTGCGAGCTGGTGGGATTCCAGACCGCCTATTCGGCCCTGGTGCCGGGGGATTACGAGAAGTGCGTGACCAACTTTTACGGCTCCCACGCCAACTGGCCCAAGGTGCGGGTGGTGGCCAAGCTCGATCCCGCGCCCGTTGATCCGACCGACCCGCCCGTGGGAGATGTGCCTGCCTGGGTGGCCAGCAAGGTCTACACCGCAGGCAATAAAGTCAGCCACAAGGGCGTGGTGTATCAGGCGAAGTGGTGGACCCAGGGCAACGAGCCGGGCAAGGGAGATCCCTGGGCGCCGGTGAACTGAGCCCGGCAGGCCGCGTCATCAGTCATGATGGGGAAGGGGGGTGATGGGCCTCTCTTCCCCTCTTTCATGGGGATCCGGCGCAAGGGGGCCTCTGACGGGCCCGGCGGGCACTTGCCTGCGCTCTTCATCTATTCGAGGGAGCTTGGGAGCTCATCCCACACAGAGGAGTGACACATGAATATCGCCATCCATTTTGAAATTCCGGTGCAGGATCTGACGCGAGCCATCCGCTTCTATGAAGCGCTCTTCGAGATAACCCTCGAGCGGGCGCACATAGATGACAACGAGATGGCGCTGTTCCCACTGTTTGACGGCATGGCGGGCTGCTCCGGCGCCCTGGCAAAGGGGGAGAGCTATGTGCCGAGCCAGGACGGTACCCGGGTCTATCTGAAGGTCGCGGACATAGAGCGGGCCATGGCCCGGGCGCTGACAGCGGGAGGGGAGTGTCTCTATACCATCACCCGGGTGAACGAGCACATCCGGGTGGCCGAGCTCAGGGATTGCGAAGGCAACCGCATCGCCCTGCAGGAGGGGCTCTGAGTTTTATTCATCCGGTGCATGGGGGTTATTGAATCATTCGTGTCATGAATGAAGGCGGCGGATTTCCCCTTTTGGGGGGAGGCCAGGGTCGTGGGCCCCGCGGTGGGGCCCCGGGATGGTCAGTTGCCGCCGCCCGGATCCCGTGCTACTTCATCTGGTGCGGCAAGGAGTCAAGATCCACTTAGCCCCGTCTGCCGCTCAGCACTCAAGGAGGCATCATGGAAGGTCATTGTCTGTGTGGCGGGATCACCGTTTCAAGCGGCGATCACAAGGAGGTCAACCTGTGTCACTGCGCCATGTGCCGGCGCTGGTCCGGCGGGCCCATGTTCGCGGTGCATGGCGGCAAGGGGGTCAGTTTCAAGGGGCTCAGCCCTGTGGCCTACCGCTCGTCCGAGTGGGCGGAGCGCGGCTTCTGCCCCACCTGCGGCACCCACCTTTTTTACCATCTGTTGCCGACGGACGAGTACATCCTCTGTGCCGGGCTGTTTCAGGAACAGGCGTTCGAGCTCACCGGGCAGATCTTTATCGACGAGAAACCGGACTTCTACGAGCTTAAAAACGACACCCCGACCCTGACCGGGCAGCAGGTGTTCGAGCAGTTCGCCCCCAAACCCTGAGCCCGTCGCTGCGCCAGCAGTGTCGGCAAAACCCCAAGGAGACTGTCATGGATGAGCAACAGAAGGTGAGGGGGCCTGCCTCCTATTTTCCCTCCATCGAGAAAACCTACGGGCAGCCGATTGCCCACTGGCTGGCCCTGCTGGCGGGCCGGGAGGAGCGCAAACACATGGCGCTGGTGGCCTGGCTCAAGGCCGAGCACGGCTTGGGCCACGGCCATGCCAATGCCCTGGTGGCCCACCATCTGACGCAGCACCCTACGCCCTGAAGGCGCAACAGGAGCCGATGTCGTGTCGCTGCGCAGGGGTCTGCCTGCCGCCGCGCCGGATCAGCAGGTAAATAGAGGAGAAGAGGGATGAAGATAAGTGTCAGCGTTCGGGTCGAGCGGCCACTCGCTCTGGTATGGGAGGGGTGGAACACCCCCGCCAGCATCATGGCATGGAACGCCGCCTCCCCCGAGTGGCACTGCCCCGGCAGCCGGGTGGATCTGCGGGTCGGCGGGCTTTTTTGTCACCGTATGGAAGCCCGGGATGGCAGCATGGGGTTTGATTTCGAGGGCACCTTCACCGAGGTGGTGCCCCTAACCTCCCTGGGTTATGTCATGGACGACGGCCGCGCCGTCAGGGTGACGTTCGTGGAGGAGCAGGGAGGCACCCGGGTGCACGAGGAGTTCGACGCCGAATCCGAACACAGCGGCGAGCAGCAGCGCGCCGGCTGGCAGAGCATACTCGACAACTTCAAACGCTATATGGAAAGCGCGTCCTGAGACGCGCTTTTCGATCAAGCTTCTCCTGCCCGGCGCCGGGCTACTCCTCGATATCCAGCAGCACCAGGATGGCGCTCTCGCCCCCCCATTCCCGCGGGGCCTGATGGAAGGCGCGCACATTGGGGTGCTGGGCCAGCCAGCTCGGAATGCGCTGCTTGAGCACATGTTTGCCGATGCCGTGCATCACGGAGGCGACGTGAATGTTCTCTTTCTGGCACAGGGTGAGCAGGGCGGCCAGCTCCTGCTTGGCCTGGAGCTGACTCATGCCATGGAGATCCAGATAGATCTCCGGCGGATAGAGGCCGCGCTTGAGCTTTTTCAGCTCGAATTTTGACACGTCTTCACGCACAAATCGGGTCGGGCCCTCTTCGTCCAGATGAGGCTGGTACTCGTCGCTGAAAAAGTGGTCAACCCCAAGCTTTTCGCGGCTTTCGCGCAGTTCGCGTTTCTGCTTGACCGGGCTTGAGGAGGCCCTTATGGTATCTTGCTTAATTTTCCGGGTACCTTTGACAGCATCACGAAACAGCAGGCTTTCCTCGTCTGTGGGTGAGGGCGATTTTTTCATCAGGTACTCGTCTTGCTCGCTGTATAGAATTCTCGGGCCGGATATTACTCGACTTGGAGGTGGATTTGGACAAGATATTTATCGACGAGGTGGTTGCCGAGATGCACACCATCCAGGACATGTTGCGCTGGGCCATGAGTCGTTTCAACGACGCCGGGATCTTCTACGGACATGGTACCGACAACGCCTGGGATGAGGCCGTGCAACTGGTGCTGCCCGCGTTACATCTGCCGCCGGACGTGGATCCGGGCATGCGCCACTCCCGCCTGACCACCAGCGAGCGCCACCGCATCGCCGAGCTGATCATCCGCCGGGTACAGGAGCGGGTGCCTGCCGCCTACCTGACCAACAAGGCCTGGTACGCGGGTTGGGAGTTCTACGTGGACGAGCGGGTGCTGATCCCGCGCTCCCCCATCGCCGAGATGGTGGCTAACCGCTTCGCCCCCTTCCTCAAACATGAACCGACCCGGATCATGGATCTCTGCACCGGCTCGGGTTGCATCGCCATCATCATGGCCCACGAGTTCCCCCATGCGGAAGTGGATGCCATCGACATCAGCGTCGATGCCCTCAACGTGGCCGAGCGCAACATCAACGACCATGGCCTCGAGCAGCAGGTCATCCCGATCCGCTCCGATCTGATGCGCGACCTGCCCGCCGGCGACAAGTACGATCTCATCGTCTCCAACCCGCCCTATGTGGACTCCGAGGACATGTCGGACTTGCCTGAGGAGTTTCGCCACGAGCCGGAGCTGGCGCTGGCATCGGGCTCCGACGGCCTCAAGCTCACCAAGCGCATCCTGGCCAATGCCGCGGACTTCCTCAAGGATGACGGCGTGCTGGTGGTCGAGGTGGGCAACAGCATGATCCACCTGGAAGCCCAATTCCCCGAGGTACCCTTTACCTGGGTCGAGTTCGAGAACGGCGGTCACGGCGTCTTCGTGATGACCCGCGCCGAGCTGGTGCAGTACCAGGCCCATTTCGCGATTTACAAGAGCTAAGCAGCAAGGAGCACCCATGGCAGGGAACAGTTTTGGCCAACTCTTTCGGGTCACCACCTTTGGCGAGAGCCACGGCCTGGCGCTTGGCGCCGTGGTCGACGGCTGCCCCCCGGGGCTGGAGATAAGCGAAGCGGATCTGCAAATCGATCTGGACAGGCGCAAGCCCGGCACCTCCCGCTACACCACCCAGCGCCGCGAAGCGGACGAGGTGAAGATCCTGGCCGGGGTGTTCGAGGGACGCACCACGGGCACCTCCATCGGGCTGCTCATCGAGAACACCGATCAGCGCTCCAAGGACTACTCCGAGATCAAGGACCTGTTCCGTCCGGGCCACGCCGACTACACCTATCACCAGAAGTACGGTCAGCGTGACTACCGTGGCGGTGGCCGCTCCTCGGCGCGCGAGACCGCCATGCGGGTGGCGGCGGGGGCCATCGCCAAGAAGTACCTCAAGCAGATGCACGGTATCGAGATAGTGGGCTTTCTCTCCCAGCTTGGTCCCATCAAGGCCGAGGCCTTCGATGCGAGCCAGATCGAGCAGAACCCCTTCTTCTTCCCCGATGCGGGCAAGCTGGAGGCCCTCGACGAGTACATGCGGGCCCTCAAGAAAGAGGGCAACAGCATAGGCGCCAAGGTGGCTGTCATTGCGCGCAACGTGCCTGTGGGACTGGGTGAGCCGGTGTTCGACCGGCTCGACGCCGACATCGCCCACGCCATGATGGGCATCAATGCGGTGAAAGGGGTCGAGATAGGTGACGGTTTCGCCGTGGTGGAGCAAAAAGGCTCGGAGCATCGCGACGAGATGACCCCGGCCGGCTTTGCCAGCAACCATGCGGGCGGCATTCTCGGCGGTATCTCCTCCGGCCAGGACATAGTGGTGAGCATGGCGCTCAAGCCCACCTCCAGCATCACTGTGCCGGGCAAGACCATCAACACCAGCGGCGAGGCCACCGAGATGATCACCAAGGGGCGCCATGATCCTTGTGTCGGCATCCGTGCCGTGCCCATCGCCGAGGCCATGCTGGCCCTGGTGCTGATGGATCACCTGCTGCGCCACCGTGCCCAGAACCAGGGCGTGCATACCCAGACCCCGCTGCTGCGCTGATCTGCAAGCAGCGCTGTCAGCTGATCACCATGCTCTGCAAAAAAGGCGACCCCAGGGTCGCCTTTCTCGTTTGTGCGGTGTCGTCAGGGTCAGCCCTGAGTGCCTTCCTCCCGGGGTTGGCTGCCATCGAGGCGGCACA
The DNA here is from genome assembly GCF_046581335.1 of Aeromonas sp. DSM 116730. Lineage (NCBI taxonomy): Bacteria > Pseudomonadati > Pseudomonadota > Gammaproteobacteria > Aeromonadales > Aeromonadaceae > Aeromonas > Aeromonas sp. DSM 116730. Next base: position 2,164,857 of record NZ_CP144265.1, read on the forward strand.
CCGGCGGGGCAAACGCCGCGTCCGGCGCCGGGAGGTCGGCGATGGCGGCATCGATGCGGGCGAGCTCTGCGTCGCTCACCGCCTGGCTGGCAAACATCAGGCTGACCTGCTGCTGGTGCAACAGCACCTGACACAGGGTGAACTCCTCTGCCCCCAGCTGGGCCAGCCGATGGCGGGCATATTGCCACTCTATGATGACCCCATCGAGGCGCCGCGCCAGCAAGAGGGCGATCAGCCTGTCATCCGAGTTGTATTCGCTCGCCTGCCGGAGGGAAGCACAGGCGTCGCTCAGGGGGAGGGGACGGGTGCCTCGCAGCTTGCCAAGGCGCAGCCCCGTCTGCTGGCACAGATCCGCGAGGCCCCTTATCCCCTGCCAGCGATCTGGATTCCCGGGGGCCGCCTTGTGGCTGAGCAGCACGAAGCTGGCGCGTCTGTAGGGGGCCGAGAAGCGGGCGAAACGCTCCCGCTCCGGGGTCTTCAGGGCCCCCATGGCGACATCCAGCTGCTGGCGTGCCATCAGGTGCAGGGCCCGGGCCCAGGGGAGGTTGCGAAACGCGGGCTCAAGATCGGCGCCGCGGAGGATCTGGCGGGTCAGGGTCACGTCCAGCCCGCCGAGCTCGCCATCGGCCTCGATCTCGCTGAAGGGGGGCCAGTGGCTCCAGGCCACCGACAGTGTCTCCTTGGCGCCCAGAGGCAGGCTCAGTGTGAGCAGCAGTCCCAGGCTCAATGCAGAGCGGATGGCGGCCTGGATATGTCTTCTGATCAAGCAGAACCTCCCTGTTCTGTGTCGTGAGTGTATGAATATGCACCCCAGAATGGGCAGGGGCCCTGGCGAGCGTCATCATCGCCATTCTGCCCCGCCAAAGTGGGCTTTTCCAGCCGCGCTGGGAGGCATATCACATTTTCCTCGTCTAAGTGCGCCAACTCCGTTAGACTGCGCCTCTATTCTTTCCCCTTTGCTCTGCTCCCCGGGGAAATCGTTGTTTTCTCTATAGGCCCAGATCCTGTGAGATGGCATCGGCTCAGCAGAGGAGCCCCACCACAGATCCCCGGCGCCCCTATCCCTAGCAGGTAATTATGAGTTTTACTTCCCTCGGTCTGGCCGAACCCTTGTTGCGTGCCGTTGCCGAGCAAGGCTACGACACCCCGTCTCCCATCCAGCAACAAGCGATCCCGGCCGTCCTGGCTGGCCGTGACCTGATGGCCGCCGCCCAGACCGGGACCGGCAAGACCGCAGGCTTTACCCTGCCGATGCTGCAGCGCCTCACCGAGAGCAAGCGCAAAGTATCCCCGAACCGCATTCGTGCCCTGGTGCTGACTCCGACCCGCGAGCTGGCTGCCCAGGTGGGCGAGAGCGTGCGCAACTACGGCAAGCACCTGCCGATCCGCAGCCACGTGGTCTTCGGCGGTGTCAGCATCAACCCGCAGATGATGGCAACCCGCCGTGGTCTGGACGTGCTGGTGGCCTGCCCGGGCCGCCTGATGGATCTCTACAACCAGAACGCCGTGAAATTCGACGAAGTCGAGATCCTGGTACTGGACGAAGCGGACCGCATGCTCGACATGGGCTTCATCCGCGACATCCGCAAGATCCTCGCCCTGATGCCGAAGAAGCGCCAGAACCTGCTCTTCTCCGCCACCTTCGCCGACGAGATCCGCGAGCTGGCCACCGGTCTGCTGGACAACCCGGCGGTGATCGAAGTGGCCCCGCGCAACAGCACCGCCGAGCGTATCGAGCAGCTGGTGCACCCCTGTGACAAGGCCAACAAGATCGCGCTCTTGAGCCACCTGGTCACCAGCAACGACTGGCAGCAGGTACTGGTGTTCACCCGTACCAAGCACATGGCCAACCGTGTTGCCGAGACCCTCGACAAGAACGGCGTCAGCGCCGCCGCCATCCACGGCAACAAGAGCCAGGGTGCCCGTACCCGTGCCCTGGCCGGTTTCAAGGAAGGCAGTGTCAAGGTGCTGGTGGCGACCGACATCGCCGCCCGTGGTCTGGACATCGACAAGTTGCCGCAAGTGGTCAACTTCGAGCTGCCCAACGTGGCGGAAGACTACGTGCACCGTATCGGTCGTACCGGCCGTGCCGGCGCCGCTGGTCACGCCATCTCTTTGGTGGCGGCCGATGAAGGCAAGCTCATCAAGGCCATCGAGCGTCTGACCAAGCAGAACATCAAGTGCGAGCAGGTGGTCGGTTTTGAAGCCTCCCGCGAGACACTGGACAACATCGCCCGTGGCATAGGCGCGCCCCTTCGCAAAGAGCCGCGCGATCCGAGCGAAGAGCGCCGTGCGCCGCGCCCGCAGGGTCAGCGTCAGGGGGCCGGTCGCTCCGGCAATGCTGGCGGTGCGCGCACCGGTGGCAACGCGGGCAAGCCAAAGCCGCAAGGTGGACAGCGTCCGGCCGAGGGTGCCGCCAAACCGGCCCAGGCCCGTCGTCCCCGCCGCGCCAGCCACAACCAGTAAGCGGCTCGGGAGCCAGGCTCCCCGGCTGTTCGGTTGCTAAAAAAGCCCGCACCATCTGGTGCGGGCTTTTTGTTTGTGGCCAGCAGTGAAATGGTCAGGGGATGAGCGCCGTGGTCAAGATATGAGCCGCGCTCACCAGGATCACGCTGAAGGTCAGCCCCATCCCCACCACCCGATAGCGGAAGTTCTCCGGTGTGCGGCTCATGCCAAAGGCGTGGCAGAGGCGGCCGCACAGCAAGCTGGCTCCCATCAGATGAACAAGCCAGGGGGTCTGGCTGGAGGCTTCGACAAAATAGATGAGCAGCAGGGCCAGGGGAACATACTCGGCAAAGTTGGCGTGCACCCGCATGGCCCGCAGCATGGCGGGATCTTCCCCGTGCCCCAGCGCCACCCCCCGACTATGGCGGGTGCGAATGGTGCGCACGCTGAGCAAGACAAAGAGCAGGGCGAGCAGGGCTGCGTAGATGGGCACTATGGTCATGGTATCTGGCTCTCGAGTGGATGTGTTTGCTTTGATATTGCTTGGCGCCTCAATGGCTTGCCTCTGAGGGTAGCAGCAAGATGTGGCGAATTGGCGAGAAACCCGAAGCATCATTGCCACCCTTGCTGCTGTTGCTGGGGCAGTATCCCCTGGTCATGGGATAAAGGGTGATATAGGTGTGGCCATTGGGTCACTTCTAATAATTGACGACTTCAAGCTAGACAAAAAAGCTATTTAAGAAACCGGTTCTGCACTGGAGGGGGGATGGTAGATATGCACCTGAAGTAGTAGGAAAAGCTATTAGTGATGGGAGAGTTCCAGAATTTATTTTCGAGGCAACAAGCGCTCTCGGAAGTGAGTTATTCACTGGTTTTGCAAATAAATATATAGATAATAATACCGGCAAAGAAAAAAAGTTGTAACAAAATGAAAGATTACATTAAAGTGTGGGTTTATTCATGTTTGTATTGTATTTTTCTATGTTTCTTTTTAGGTGTTGTAGGAACGTTGTTTTTTTATGTTACAAAGGGGCAGGTAATCACATCTTGGGAGGATGTAGAGCGAGCTATAGTATACGGGGTTATTGCTGGAACATCGATTACATTATATCTTTTAGTTACTGACTTTTTAAAAAAGTGATTGTTTAGCTTGTTGGTGGATATATTATTGTCATTGTTATTTATTTTAAATTCGCCAATGGGGTTTTATTAGCTTGTGGATCAGAAGCAGGCATAGTGAAAACACACTTATATCGCTATTTGGAGCTGGGATAATCTGGTGCATCGTGCATCGTGCATCGTGCATCTTGCATCTTGCATCTTGCATCAGAATCCTACCGTTGTCGGACAGCAGCCTCTCACAAGCATAAAGAGCTGGATTGATGAAAGAAGATAACAATTGTATGTACATAACTAGTTATTACTTGGCACCGGACTGGAATTGATACCTTGCTTGGACCAAGTTAGATAATACTGTACCACTATAGCTCCAGGGTTTCATGGCATAATAAAGCCCGCCAATCTGGCGGGCTTTATTATGCCAAGATGGGAGAGTCATTCCCCATAGAGCCTTATCTGCAGCACATTGGCGATGGCGCTGCCGTTCCAGTGGTATTCCAGATGCTGGGTCTGGTGAATTTTGGTGATAAGGCGGGGGCGGTAGAGCACATAGCAGTCGTGGCCGCTGTGGCGCACCGAACGATAGTGGATGCCGTCCGCCCCTCCGCGCTTCTGCTCCTGGGCGAAGGCCTGGGAGTGGCCATAGTCGGTGGCGTGATAGAGGGGGGAGGTGAGGTAACCATCCCCGCGGATATCGACGAGCTTGGCGCAAAACTCGGTGTGCAGCACCCGCATCTGCAGCTTCTGGGGCGGTTCCTGGGTGTAGCCGAAGACCCGCTCCTGGTGATAGACGGTCTCTTTCACCGCGGTGTCGAGCAGGGGGGCGCAGTAGTAGCCGCCAAAGTCCCCCGTGGTGAAGCGGGCCCCCTCCGGATTGAGGTGGGTGAAGGCGGCCATCACATAGCTGCCACCGGCCAGTCCCACCAGCCAATCCTCTTTCGGTACTCGCGCCAGCTCCCCGGCCTCTTCCCGCAGGCGATCGTTGGTCAGGGCCTCGACGGCCCAGACCGCCTCCAGCTCGTCCGCGTTGGCCACGTCCTCATAGAGGCAGATGGGGGGATAGCGGCTCGGGATGATGCGAAAGGCCTGCTGATCCTGTAGCTCGCTCGATGGCGGCATCGCGGACATCAGGCCATGCCTCCACGCCAGGCGTGCAACCGGTTGGCCACTTCATAGAGATCGGCGACGCGGCCCCCCTGCATGACATCCATGGCGCTGCGCCCGGCGAAGAAGGGGTGGCTGTTGGGCTTGCGCACCCAGCCGTAGATGCTCTCATCGACGCTGAACAGCACCCGCAGGCTCTTGTGGATGTTGAGGATGTAGCTCATCCGCTCCTGCAGATCGGCGCTGAGCCGGATGCCACCGCTCGCCTCCTTGTACTTGCTCAAGGTCGAACGGGAAGAGATACCGAGCAGGGTCAGCTGTTCATCCGTGCTGCACCGCCATTTGTCCAGAATGCGGAACACCACCGGCAGCGCCTTGCTGGGATCGACGGCAGTGTCCCGGTGGTTGGCTTGTGCTGTGGCGACCATGGCTCCTCCTTATGGGTTGCATCGGGGCGAACCTCGGTGTGAGTTTGCCTTGTCCTCAGTATGGCGAAATTGTCCATATATGTACATGCATGTGTAATTTTGTTCATATCGGGACACGAATAGAGAGGCTGCAAGGTGCGGCGTCCCATTGCTGGGCGGGTAAATGATGAGAGGCCCCGCCAACCGGGTTGGCGGGGCCTCTCGCGAGCCGCAGGGAAGGTCGCGGCTTAGAGCTCGGGCAACATGCCGAGGCTGACGCTCACCTGGACGCCAACGATCAGCACCCCCATGGCGCCGGCGAGTCCGAGGGCCAGCACGCCGCCCGGGACACGGTAGTGGTGCGCCTCGGCCTGCTTGCGGCTCTGCCACACCAGGGCCACCGGCAGCAGCACCGCCAGCACAGCCAGGGCAATGGCGGCGTAACCCAGCGCCATGATGAAGCCTTGCGGGAAGTAAAGGGCAAACAGTAGGGGAGGCACGAAGGTGATCATGCCTGTCTGGCTGCGGCCCTGCCAGTTGTCCTTGCGGCGGGTCACCTTGGCCATGAAGTCAAAGAGCCCCAGGGTCACCCCGAGGAAGGAGGTGGCGAGCGCGAGATCGGCGAACAGGTGCATCGCCTGATTGAAGGCGGGCCAGCTGACCAGGTTGCCGACGCTGGCGAGCAGGCTGTCGAGCGCCCCGCCGGTCTGGATCAGGGTCTGCTGACCGAGCAGGCCGAGGATGGCTACCTGCCACAGCACATAGAGGATGAGCGGCAGGGCAGAGCCCCACACAAAGACCCTGCGCAGCTGCTTGGGGCAGTCGCCGAGGTAGAGCATGACGCTCGGGATGGAGCCGTGGAAGCCGAACGAGGTGAAGATGACCGGCAGGCCCGCCAGCAGCAAGCCCTGACCGAGCGGCATGGAGAGCAGATGTTGCCCCTCGGCGCGGGGCAGCAGCAGTGCCAGCACCCCTACCATGATCACCAGTTTGACGGTGAACATCAGTCGATTGAGGTAATCCACCTGTTTGGTGCCGACGCACACCATGCCGCCAAACAGCAGGGTGAAGGCCCAGGCCGCCTGCTCCTGGCTGACGGTGGTGCCCGCATCGGCCAGCGCCTGTGCCAACAGGCTGCTGCCGCCGCTGATGTAGGCGGAGGCCAGCGAGTAAAACAGCATCAGGATACAGAAGGAGGCGATGCGCTTGCCCCAGGGGCCGAGCAGGTGATCCGCCAACTGGTGCAGGTACCACTTGCCGGTATTGAGGCTGGCCTCCACCTGCAGCATGGCGGTGAAGGCCATCAGGGCCCAGAGCCCGACCATCAGCAGCAGGGTGGCGGGGCCGCCCAGCGACGAGGAGGCCAGCGGCAGGGCCAGCATGCCTGCGCCTATGGTGGTGCCGGCAATCAGCAGGGTGCAACCCAGGGTTTTGGTGTTCATGGTGTCCATCCAGATAGAGAAACTGCGTATTCAAAAAAGCGTGTCAGTGGCGCTGTTGGCCGGGTGCCTCCGGGGGCGAGACCGGAGGCTAGCAATATCGGAGTGGACGCATCGTTACGAAAACCCTGTGGATTGTAAAATATGGTTGCCACGTTAACGGATCAAAATAGTGGAAACAAGCCTGAAAAGGCGGATTTTGTACTGTGAGGTGGCAATGAGTGGAAATAAAAGATGACAGTAAGCGGTCTTGACTGGTGGAAAAGCGCGCCAGCGTGGCAGGAGGCCGCCGGCGCGTGAGGGGGCGTCAGCGGCGACGCTTGAGGGTGCGGCTCACATAGTGCAGACCAGAGCGGTAGTGGCCGTTGATGGCCTCGAAGGCGAGGGCAAGGGCCTGGGCAGCTAGGGCGTCGTGCTGCTGGGGCAGTGAGTTGATGCCAAAGGGGAGGAAGTCCAGCAGCCGATCGTCCCCGAAGGTGGCCATGGCAATCCGGCTCATGTCGGCTTCCTGCTCCAGCAGATAGTCGAGCACCCCCTCCATCAATATGTAGGAGGTGGCGACCAGCGCCTCGGGCAGTTGGCCGAGCCGCTGGTGCAGCTCCTTGATCAGACGATAGCCCTCGGCGCGGGAGAAGTGGGCTCCCTCGCAGACATGGGGTGTCAGCAGGGCGGCGCTGGCGTGGCTGCTCAACGCCTGCTCGAAACCGGCGCGGCGCTCCTGGCTGATCGTGAGACCTGGCAGCGCTGTGATCAGGGCCAGGTGGCGAAGGGCGGGGGTGAGCAGGGAGGCGGTGAGATCGCAGCTCGCCTTCTGGTTTTCACTCGCCACTGTAATGAAGTGCTCGGCGGCCAGGGCCCGGTCTATGGCCAGGATCTGCACGCCATGGGTCTGCTGCTCCCGATAGAAAGGATCCGCCGGTGGCAGGCAGCTCGCCACCAGCAGCGCATCCACATGGCGGCTGACCAGCATCCGGGCCAGCTCCTTCTCGGTCTCCGGCTCGTCTTCCGAGCAGACGATCAGCAGCTGATAGCCCTGAGCCCGGGCGCCTTGCTCGAGGCGCTTGGCGAGCTTGGCGTAACTGGCGTTCTCAAGGTCCGGCAGGATGAAGCCCAGGGTCCTGGTCTGGCCGCCGCGCAGGGAGGCGGCGCGGCTGTCCGGCTGATAGTTGTGGGCCAGGACCACTGCCATCACCTTGTCACGGGTGGCCTGGCTGATGCGATATTGATCCGCCTTGCCGTTGATCACATAGCTGGCGGTGGTACGCGAGACACCGGCCAGGGCGGCGATTTCATCCAGTTTCATCATATTGGCTCTGTTTGAGTTGCAAGGCCCGCGACGGTTTCAGGTGGGGGCACCGAAAAGTGTGCGCGGGATCATATCATTGAAAAGCACTCTCAGTGGGATCTTGAACAATTGGCTGAAACGATTCAGTCTGAGTGTAAGTGAAACGATTCAGCTTGTCAGTAAGCGATGAATGTTCGACCAGGAAATGCCGCAGCGGCATCCCCGGGGGAAGATTCCCGTCTATTGTCAGCAGGCAAATTACCCGAAATCCAAGTTGAGTTGAGCCGGTGTGCCGCGAGGCGAAGCCGGACCTGATGGAGAATCTCTATGTTGAAGTTGGCGCGACAGCAAATCCTGCTGGGACAATCGGTGACGAACAAGGCGGACGCCATCGCCCTGCTGGCAGGCAAACTGACCGAAGCGGGTCTGGTGGAGGCCGGTTATGTGGACGGCATGCTGGCGCGGGAAGCCCAGCACGCCACCTACCTTGGCAGCGGCATCGCCATTCCCCACGGCACCACGGACACCCGCCATCTGGTCAAGAGCACAGGTGTCATGGTGGCCCAGTTCCCTCATGGCATCGAGTGGGATGAGGGGCAGACTGCCTATGTGGCCATCGGCATCGCCGCCAAGTCCGACGAGCATCTGGGCATCTTGCGCCAGCTCACCCATGTACTGGGTGACGAGCAGGCGGCCGCGCAATTGAAAGAGGCCACAGATGAAGAGACCATCATCAACATCCTCACCGGCGCGACCGCGGCCAAAGAGGTGCAATACCTGACCCTGGCGGACTTCCCGGCCGACGATCGCGACCAGCTGCTGCTGGGAGCCGCCGCCCGCGCCAAATCCGCCGGCTGGGGGGAGGCCGCCATGGTGACCTCCCTGCTGGCAAGCGAGCCTGTCTATCTGGGGGATGGCGTCTGGCTGGCCCGCACGCCGGCAGCCCAGACCGGCTGGGTGTTGGCGACTCCGAGCAACGCGCTCAGCGCAGGGGAGCTGCCGGTCAGCGCCCTCTTGCTGCTGTGCGCCGCAGACAGCAGCCATCTGCCCCAGCTGGAGAACCTGGCCAAGCTGGCTGCCGCCGGTCAGCTCGGGACGCTCGCGGGCAGTGACGGGCTGGCCATGTTGCAGGCGGGGCCGGCGAGCGGTCTTGCCGAGACTTTCACCATCATCAACCCCCATGGCCTGCACGCCCGCCCGGGCGCCATGCTGGTCAAGGTGGCCAAGGAGTTTGCATCCGACATCCGGGTGGCGAACCTGGATGGCAGCGGCGAAGCCGTCTCCGCCAAGAGCCTGATGAAGGTCATCGGCCTTGGTGTCAAGTGCGGTCACCGTCTTGCGTTCCGTGCAGAAGGGGCGGATGCCGAGGCGGCCCTCAAGGGCATAGGCGAAGCCATTGCCGCCGGTCTGGGCGAGGGGGCACACTGATGGACATAGTGACCATCACCCTCAACCCAGCGCTGGATCTCACCGCCCGTCTGGGCACCATGAGCCTGGGGGAGGTGAACCTGGTGAGCGAGGCTTCCTTGCGCGCCGCGGGCAAGGGGATCAACGTCGCCATGGTCCTGAAAGATCTCGGCCGTGACGTGGGCCTGACCGGCTGGCTCGGGGCTGACAACCAGCAGAGTTTTGTTTCCCTGTTTGCCGAACGCTCACTGGCCGATCACTTCGTGCGCGTGGCGGGCAGCACCCGCATCAACGTCAAGATCTCCGAGCAATCGGGTCGGGTCACGGATCTCAATCTGCCGGGGCTTGACGTGCACCAGGCGGAAGTGGCCGCGCTGGAGGCCGAGATAGAGAAACTGGCGCCGCGTGCCGACTGGTTCGTGCTGGCGGGCAGCCTGCCCAAGGGGGTCGAGCCTGGCTACTGCGCCAAGCTCATCAGCCTGCTCAAGGCCAAGGGCAAGCAGGTGATCTTCGATTGCAGCGGCGCGGCCCTGAGCGAGGGCATCAAGGCGGCGCCGACCCTGGTCAAGCCCAATCTGGAAGAACTCAGCCAGTGGGCAGGTCGCCCCATCAAGACCCTGAGCGATCAGGCCGACTGTGCCCGCGCCCTGCAGGCCGCCGGTATCCCCCATGTGGTGATCTCCAATGGCGCCGACGGCCTCATCTGGTTTGGCCCCGATGCCGTCTGGCAGGCCATTCCGCCGCGCATGAATGTCGTCAGCACAGTCGGTGCCGGCGACTCCCTGGTGGCGGGGCTGGCCCATGGCTTGAGCCTTGGCTGGGCGCCGGAGCAGACCCTGCGCCTGGCCACCGCCGTCTCTGCCCTGGCGGTGAGCCAGGTGGCGGTCGGCTTTGACGATATCAAGGTACTCACCCCCTTACTCGAGCAGGTGCGCGTGCAGCGTCTGGATGACCTGGCACCGGCTCAATCCAATCCCCTTTCGATGACACACTCAGGAGATGCCCAATGAAAGCAATTCTGGTTACGGCTTGCCCGGCGGGCATTGCCACCAGCTTTCTCGCTGCAAAACGGATAGAACAGCAGGCCAAGCTGGCGGGCTGGGAGCTCACCCTCGACGTCGGCTCCAGCGTGCAGCCCCGCCAGGTTCCCTCGAAAGAGCAGATTGCCGCCGCCGAACTGGTGCTGGTAGTCGCTAGTGCCCCTGTGGATCTCGCCGCCTATGACGGCAAGCGCCTCTATCAGGGCAGCATGGATCTGGCGCTGCAGGATCCTGCCGCCCTGCTGGAAGCCGCCGCGAGTGGTGCCAGCCTCTATCGCCATCAGGCCGCGCCCGTGGTTGCCACTGCCGCTCCCAAGGCGACCACAGGTGCCAAGCGCATCGTTGCCGTCACCGCCTGCCCGACCGGCGTGGCCCACACCTTCATGTCGGCGGAAGCGCTGGAGACCATGGCCAAGCAGCTGGGTCACCAGATCCGTGTCGAGACCCAGGGTTCGGTCGGTGCCCAGAACGCCCTGACTGCGGATGAGATCGCCGCCGCCGATCTGGTGTTCCTCGCCACCGACATCGAAGTGGACATGGCACGCTTCGATGGCAAGCCCGTCTATCGCACCAGCACGGGAGCAGCCCTGAAGAAGACCCGCGCCGAGCTCGACAAGGCGTGGACAGAGGCGAAGACCTATCGCCACAGCGGCGCCGCCGCGGCCAAGAAAGAGGAGAAGGCCGGCCCCTACAAGCACCTGCTGACCGGTGTCTCCTTCATGCTGCCCATGGTGGTGGCCGGTGGCCTCATCATCGCGCTCTCCTTCATCTTCGGCATAGAGGCGTTCAAGGAAGAGGGTACCCTGGCGGCTGCCCTGATGAAGATTGGCGGCGGCTCCGCCTTCGCCCTGATGATCCCTGTACTGGCCGGCTACATCGCCTACTCCATTGCCGACCGTCCGGGCCTGGCTCCCGGCATGATTGGCGGTATGCTGGCAAGTTCGCTGGGCGCTGGTTTCCTCGGCGGCATAGTCGCCGGTTTCCTCGCCGGTTACAGTGCCAAGTACCTGAGCGACAAGGTGCGCCTGCCGGTGACCCTGGAAGCGCTCAAGCCCATCCTCATCATTCCGCTCTTTGCCAGCCTGTTCACCGGCCTCGTCATGATCTACGTGGTGGGCGGCCCGGTGGCCGGCATCATGAATGCCATGACAGAGTTCCTCAACAACATGGGCTCTGCCAACGCCGTGCTGCTGGGTGTCATCATCGGCGCCATGATGTGCTTCGACATGGGTGGCCCGGTCAACAAGGCGGCCTACGCCTTCGGGGTCGGCCTGCTCGCCTCCAAGACCTATGCCCCCATGGCTGCCGTGATGGCCGCCGGCATGGTGCCGGCCCTGGGGATGGGGATAGCCACCTTCCTGGCCAGCAAGAAGTTCATCAAGGCGGAGCAGGAAGCGGGCAAGGCCTCCTTCGTGCTGGGTCTGTGCTTCATCTCCGAGGGGGCCATTCCCTTCGCGGCCAAGGATCCGATGCGGGTTATCCCGGCCTGCATGGTGGGCGGTGCCCTGACAGGTGCGCTCTCCATGCTGTTCGGCTGCGAACTGGTGGCGCCCCACGGCGGTCTGTTCGTGCTCTTCATCCCGAACGCCATCAGCCACGTGATGATGTACATACTGGCGATTGCCGCAGGCTCGCTCCTGACCGGGGTCTCCTACGCCATGCTCAAGCGCGGCGAGGAGCAGGCCAAGCTGGCAACGGCCTGACGGGCATCACTCCGATGAATGACAAGGCGGCCTGCGGGCCGCCTTTTGTTTTGGTGGGCAGAAGGAGGGCAGGGAAGGGGTCAGAAATCCCAGCCGGGTTGCGATGGCGGCTCGACGGGGTCACCCTCTCTGGCCTTGCGGCGGGCGGCGTCGACCCGCGCCTTGCGATTGCGGCACAGGCGCATCACCTCCTGCTGCTGGGTCGGGGTCATGACCTGCCAGTTGAAGCGCTCTTCCCGGCTGCGCAGGCACCCCTTGCAATATCCCTTGTTGTTCACTTCGCAGACCCCGACACAGGGGCTTGTCAGGGGGAAGATTTCGAGCTGTTCCATCCACGACCTCTCACATCTTGTCACCTTGTTATAACCCAGAAGATCCCCTTTGGAGAAATAGGGCGCCCGGGGGCGGATGGCGTTTGCTTTCCCCCGGCAAATTTGGCATCTTCCCCGCCGAACATGATGCTCGGTGTTATATGAGGACATATGAATAAACATGCGTACTGGCTTGCCGCCGCCGTCGTGGGGCTGGCCGGTTGTGCGGGCAACCCTGAACCCGCCAAGGTGCCCCAGAAGAAGGCGGAATCCAGATGTTTTCTGAACTGCGAGGTGCCCGAGAATCTGGGCAAGCAGTATCTGGATGGTGCCCTGCCCGGGGATCTGGTGCGGGTGGAGCGGGTCAACAGTCGCCAGCGTGCCGACTACAGCAAGTTCGGCCCCCAGAGCCGACTGGTGCTGGAGCGCTCCGGCAAGATGACCCGCCGCTATGGCGAGCTCTATCGCCAGCTTTCCCGCTGGGTGACCAATGGCGGTGATCCTGCCCATATCACCCAGTACGGCATCAGCCTGGCCCAGCTCGGCGGTGCCGATCGCATGGGCAACGTGCTCTTCACCGGCTACTACTCGCCGGTGCTGGAGGTGCGCCACCGCCCGGATGCCAAGTACAAGTACCCCATCTATGCCATGCCCAAGTGTGGTGGCCGCTGCCCGAGTCGTGCCGAGATCCATCAGGGGGCCCTGGCCAACCGTGGTCTGGAGCTGGGTTACAGCAAGTCCCTCATCGACAACTTCCTGATGGATGTGCAGGGCTCCGGCTTCGTGCACTACGGGGATGACGACAGGTTGCAGTACCTCGGCTACAGCGGCAAGAACGGCCACGGCTATGTCAGCATAGGTCGGGTGCTGATCGACCGGGGCGAGGTGCCCAAGGAGCAGATGTCCATGAAGGCCATCAAGGAGTGGGCGAACCGCCAGCCGGAGGCGAACGTCAAGGAGCTGGTGGAGCAGAACCCCTCCTACGTCTTCTTCGAACGTCGCCCCACCAACGACGTGGTGGGCGCCGCCGGCATTCCGCTGCTGCCCATGGCGGCGGTGGCCGCCGACAAGACGCTGCTGCCCATGGGGACACCTATCCTCGCGGAAGTGCCGCTGCTCGACAAAGCCGGCAACTGGACCGGCAAACACCAGCTGCGCCTGCTGATCGCGCTGGATGTGGGCGGCGCCGTGAAGAAGGGTCACCTCGATCTCTATCACGGCATGGGGGAGAAGGCCGGTGTGGCCGCGGGTCACTACAAGCACTTTGGCCGGGTCTGGAAGCTGGGCCTGCACCAGGGGCCGACCGCCGCTCCCTGGTTATGACCCTGTGAGGGTTCGGGCGCCTGCGCAGGGCGCCCTGATCAGATGACCCAACAAAAAGCCGCCGGATTGCTCCGGCGGCTTTTTGTTGGGTGCGATTCAACCTTGGGTGGGGTCAATCCTTCTGGATATCCAGCCGGATGGCACCGACCGGTTTGCAGCAGCAGGGCAGGCACTCCCCTGGGGAGACGAATGCCAGCGGCACGCTGGGGTAGTGCACTCTGCCTGCCAGCAGCGGGGTGCGGCAGGCGCCGCAATAGCCGCTGCGGCACTGGAACTCCAGCCTGTGACCGTGGCGCTCCAGGGTCTCCAACAGGCTCTCGCCGGGATGGGCGTGCAGGACGCCATCCTGGGTATGCACCCGTGGCGAACCCGCCTCGCTCTGCGCGGAGGCAGAGCAGGGGGCAGGGGGTAGCATGTTGGTGGCGTCACTCACGGCGCGATGTCACCGAGGTCATCAGGGTAAACCTCATCACAGCTCGAAGTCACCGAGATCGTCTGCATGCACTTCGCTATCGATCTGGCCGACCAGGTAGGAGCTCACTTCCACTTCCTGGGGGGCGACCTGCACGTTGTCGGACGACAACCAGGTGTTGATCCAGGGGATGGGGTTTTGCTTGGCGCCGGCGAAGGCTGGCTGCAGACCGACCGCACTCATGCGCAGGTTGGTGATGTACTCCACGTACTGGCAGAGGATGTCCTTGTTCAGGCCTATCATGGAGCCGTCCTGGAACAGGTACTCGGCCCACTCCTTCTCCTGAATGGCGGCTTCCTTGAAGATCTCGAAGCAGGCTTGCTCGCACTCGGCGGCAATCTCCGCCATCTCGGGATCGTCCAGGCCATTGCGCATCAGGTTCAGCATATGCTGGGTGCCGGTCAGGTGCAGGGCCTCGTCGCGGGCGATCATCTTGATGATCTTGGCGTTGCCTTCCATCAGCTCGCGCTCGGCGAAGGCAAAGGAGCAGGCGAAGCTGACGTAGAAGCGGATCGCCTCCAGGGCATTGACGCTCATCAGGCACAGATAGAGCTTCTTCTTCAGCCCCCGCAGGGTGATGGTCAACTCGCGCTCACCCACCCTGTGGGTGCCTTCACCGTGCAGGTGGTAGAGGGCGGTCGCCTCGATCAGATCGTCGTAGTAGTGGCTGATGGAGCCGGCACGCTTCAAGATCTGCTCGTTGGTGATGATGTCGTCGAACACCTGCCCCGGATTGTTGACGATGTTGCGGATGATGTGGGTGTAGGAGCGAGAGTGGATGGTCTCGGAGAAGGCCCAGGTCTCGATCCAGGTCTCCAGCTCCGGGATGGAGACCAGCGGCAGCAGCGCCACGTTCGGGCTGCGACCCTGGATGGAATCCAGCAGAGTCTGGTACTTCAGGTTGGAGATGAAGATGTGCTGCTCGTGGGGCGGCAGGGCCTGGTAGTCGATGCGATCGTGGGACACATCCACCTCTTCCGGACGCCAGAAGAAGGAGAGTTGCTTCTCGATCAGCCGCTCGAAGATGTCGTGTTTTTGCTGATCATAACGGGCCACGTTGACCGACTGGCCGAAGAACATCGGCTCCTTGAGCTGGTCGTTCTGGGTCTGGCAGAAAGTTGAATAAGCCATGGTGATTTGAATGTCTTGAATGAGAGGAAACAGGAGGGCGGGAGCTTAATGCTCCCGCCCGGTTCATCAGATCGTGCTGCGACTTATATTTTACAAGCCCCGCCGGCGCAACCGTCATCTTGCAGATCGGTCTGGGCATCGTCCGCACCATCACGGGTGTTGTGATAGTAGAGGGTCTTGAGGCCGTATTTGTAGGCGGTCAGCAAGTCCTTGAGCAGCTGCTTCATCGGGACCTTGTTGCCTTCGAAACGGGCCGGGTCGTAGTTGGTGTTGGCGGAGATCGCCTGATCCACAAACTTCTGCATGATACCGACAAGTTGCAGGTAACCGTCGACGCTCGGCTGCTTCCACAGCAGTTCGTACTGATCCTTCAGGCGATGGTACTCGGGCACCACCTGCTTGAGGATGCCGTCCTTGGAGGCCTTGACCGACACCAGGCCGCGCGGCGGCTCTATGCCGTTGGTGGCATTGGAGATCTGGCTGGAGGTCTCGCTCGGCATCAGGGCGGTCAGGGTGGAGTTGCGCAGACCCACCGTCTTTATCTCTTCACGCAAGGACTCCCAGTCCAGGTGCAGCGGCTCGTTGCACAGCACATCCAGATCCTTTTTATAGGTATCTATGGGCAGGATCCCCTGGGCGTAGGTGGTCTCGTTGAAGGCCGGGCAGGGGCCGAACTCGCGGGCCAGCTGCACGGATGCCTTCAGCAGGTAGTACTGGATCGCCTCGAAGGTGCGGTGAGTCAGGGCCAGACCTGAGCCATCGGAGTAGCGGGCGCCGTTCTTGGCCAGGTAGTAGGCGTAGTTGATGACGCCTATCCCCAGGGTGCGGCGGTTCATGCTGCCCTTCATCGCGGCCTTGAGCGGGTAGTCCTGATAGTCGAGCAGGGCATCCAGGGCGCGCACCGCCAGATCCGCCATCTCTTCCAGGTCTTCCAGCTTCTCGATGGCGCCGAGGTTGAAGGCAGACAGGGTGCACAGGGCAATCTCGCCCTCTTCGTCATCCACGTTGTTGAGCGGCTTGGTGGGCAGCGCAATCTCGAGACAGAGGTTGGACTGGCGCACTGGGGCCACGCTCGGATCGAAGGGGCTGTGGGTGTTGCAGTGATCCACGTTCTGGATGTAGATGCGACCGGTACCGGCGCGCTCCTGCATCATCAGGGAGAAGAGATCCACCGCCTTGAGGGTCTTCTTGCGAATGGACGGATCCTGCTCGTACTTGACGTAGAGCTGCTCGAACTTGTCCTGATCCGCGAAGAAGGCGTCGTACAGACCCGGCGCATCGGAGGGGGAGAACAATGTGATGTCGCCGCCCTTGATGAGGCGCTGGTACATCAGCTTGTTGATCTGTACCCCGTAGTCCATGTGACGGACCCGGTTCTCTTCCACGCCGCGGTTGTTTTTCAGGACCAGCAGGCTCTCCACCTCTGTGTGCCACAGGGGGTAGAAGAGGGTGGCTGCACCGCCGCGCACGCCGCCCTGGGAGCAGCACTTCACGGCAGTCTGGAAGTACTTGTAGAAGGGGATGCAGCCGGTGTGGAAGGCTTCGCCGCCACGGATGGGGCTGCCCAGGCCACGGATGCGGCCGGCGTTGATGCCGATGCCTGCGCGCTGGGAGACGTAGCGCACTATGGCGCTGGCGGTGGCATTGATGGAATCCAGGCTGTCATCGCACTCGATCAGCACGCAGGAGCTGAACTGACGAGTCGGGGTGCGCACGCCGCTCATGATGGGGGTGGGCAGGGAGATCTTGAAGGTCGAGACCGCATCGTAGAAACGCTTGATGTAGTCCAGACGGGTATCTTTCGGATACTTGGAGAAGAGGCAGGCCGCCACCAGTATGTAGAGGAACTGCGGGCTCTCGTAGATCTCGCCGGTGACGCGGTTCTGCACCAGGTACTTGCCTTCGAGCTGCTTGACGGCAGCGTAGGAGAAGTCCATGTCACGCCAGTGGTCGAGGTAGCCGTTGAGCTCCTCGAATTCGGCCTGGGTATAGTCGGTCAGCAGGTGCTTGTCGTACTTGCCCATGTCTACCAGACGGGCGACATGCTGGTAGAGGTGGGGCGGCTCGAACTGGCCGTAGGCCTTCTTGCGCAGGTGGAAGATGGCCAGGCGGGCGGCCATGTACTGGTAATCCGGGCTCTGTTCGGAGATCAGGTCAGCAGCGGCCTTGATGACGGTTTCGTGGATATCGGCGGTACGGATACCGTCATAGAACTGGATGTGGGACTTGAGCTCCACCTGGGAGACCGACACGTTGTCGAGCTTCTCGGCGGCCCAGTCGAGCACGCGGTGAATTTTATCCAGATCGATGGGTTCTTTGTGGCCGTTACGCTTCGTCACAAACAAGTTCATTGGCTGATGACCTTTAGTTGATTCCCGAAAAACCATGGCGCCACGCATCCAGGGTTCCCTTCTCTAGGGTGGCCTGGGGGCGAAGTGCGCCATGAATCACAAGATATAGTGTTATTTTAAATTCGAACTACAAGATAGTGAGGTCGGCACGGCATTGCAATCTGTGGATAACGCATTAGCTGTGGATAAATTGTGGGTGTTCGGGCTCGAGTTAGTGACTGCTCACAGTGAGTGGGTTTTCATCCGTCCGATCCGGCAAATGCAAGTCCGATGATCGAAGATGGAAAATTTAAATAACTTTTTTTGCTTGCGAAAAGAGGGTGTTTTTACTAGCAAATTCAGCCTGGTTATCCCTTGTGCAGCCAGGGTCAAAAGCTGTCCTGTCACCGCAGGCATGCAGTTGTCATCCCCTCAAAACAGGGGGCGCATCTGCGCCCCCTGTCATTGCCATTGTGCGGCTCGGTGAATGAGCGCCGTGCTCATCTGGGAACCCTCTGACGCTAAAGCTGCCCGGATGATCCATCTATAGCGTTATGTTGTGCTGGCTCAGCTCAGCTCAGCTCAGCTCAGCTCAGCTCAGCTCAGCTCGTAGCGCAGCCAGTGGTGCTGGGCCTGCCTTGCTGGGCGTCGAACTGCAGATACATACCCCGATGTTCCACTAATACCTTTTATGCAGTGTTGGTCTGGATCAGCTCAGCTCGTAGCGCAGCCAATGGTGAAGGGCCTGCCTTGCTGGGCGTCGAACTGCAGATACATACCCCGATGTTCCACTAATACCTTTTATGCAGTGTTGGTCTGGATCAGGTCAGCTCGTAGCGCAGCCAATGGTGGAGGGCTTGCACGGTGTCGAACTGCAGATCGGCGCCCCAGTCGGCGGTATCCTCGTCATCGCTCAGATAGCCCCAACCCGCCACCGCGGTACGCATGCCGGCATTGCGCCCCGCCTCGATGTCACGCACATGATCCCCCACATAGAGACACTGGCTCGCCTCGACCCCGAGCCGCTCGCAGGCAAAGAACATGGGGGCGGGGTCGGGCTTGCGCACCGGCAGGGTATCGGCACTGACGGTGACGCCGCAGCTGGCCAGCGCCGGCAGGGCTGCCAAGAGCGGCTCGGTGAGAAAACCCGGCTTGTTGGTGACTATGCCCCAGGGCAGCTTCTTCTCATCGAGCCATTCGATGAGATCCAGCATCCCCTCATAGGGACGGGTGCCGACACAGAGGTTGGCCGCGTAATGGTCGAGCAGGGCGGTGCGAAGGCGCGTGGCCCCCAGCTCTTCCAGCAGATCGTCGCCAAGGCCCGCCCTGAGCAGCCCGAGCGCCCCGTGGGAGGTGGTCTGGCGGATGATGGTCTCGGGCAGCGGGGCAAAGCCTTCGCTTATCAGCACATGGTTGACGGCGGCCCCCAGATCCGGGGCCGTGTCGAGCAGGGTGCCGTCCAGATCGAACAGCACGCAGCGCAGGGGAGCCTTGTCGGTGTTCATCAGACTGACTCCGGGCGCACGAAGGCCACCATGTAGTTGACGTCGACGTTCTTGCCGAGCTTGAAGCTGTTGGAGAGCGGCGCGTAGTGCACCCCGCTCATGTCCCGCACCAAGAGGCCCGCGGTTTCACCCATGCGACACAGCTCGGCGGGGGTGATGAACTTTTTGTGATCGTGGGTGCCCTTGGGCACCATCTTCAGCAGGTACTCGGCCCCCAGGATCATCATCAGGTAGGCCTTGGGGTTGCGGTTGATGGTGGAGACGAACACCTTGCCACCCGGGCGCACCAGGGTGGCGATGGCGCGCAGCACTGAGGCGGGATCAGGCACGTGCTCCAGCATCTCCATGCAGGTGACCACGTCATACTGGCCCGGGGCCTCGTCCGCGTGGGCCTCGGCGGTCATCTGGCGGTATTCGAGCTCCACCCCCTGTTCCAGGGCGTGCAGACGGGCGACCCCGAGAGGCTCCTTGCCCATGTCGATGCCGGTCACGCGAGCACCACGGCGGGCCATGCTCTCGGAGAGGATGCCGCCACCGCAGCCGATGTCGAGCACGCGTTTGCCAAACAGGCCGCCGCTCTTGTCGGTGATCCAGTCAAGGCGCACCGGGTTGATTTGATGCAGGGGTTTGAACTCGCCCTCCATGTCCCACCAGCGGGAGGCGATGGCTTCAAATTTGGCGATTTCTGTCAGATCGACATTGGCATCACTGTTCATTTTTTGATGATCCTGTGGCAGGGCGCGCAGCGGGCAGGGCGCGCGCAATCTATTGTCCTGGCGGGCATTATAACGGACGGACTTGGTCACACCAGCCCGACGTGTTACCCGGATTTGTGGCTTAAGGTATTTGGCTCAGTGTGTTACCATGTCGCGCTGTTTAAGCCAAAGAACAACTAATTAGGGATTAAGGCTTTCTATGAGCGATCTGGCCAGAGAGATCACGCCGGTCAACATCGAAGAAGAGCTCAAGAGTTCCTATCTGGATTACGCCATGAGCGTGATCGTAGGACGAGCTCTGCCGGATGTGCGTGATGGCTTGAAACCGGTTCACCGCCGCGTTCTGTTTGCTATGAACGAGTTGGGGAACGACTGGAACAAGCCCTATAAGAAATCGGCCCGTGTGGTCGGTGACGTAATCGGTAAATATCACCCGCACGGCGACAGCGCCGTGTATGACACCATTGTCCGGATGGCGCAGGATTTCTCCATGCGTTACATGCTGGTCGATGGTCAGGGCAACTTCGGCTCGGTCGATGGCGACAACGCTGCGGCCATGCGTTACACCGAAGTGCGGATGGCGCGCATCTCCCACGAGTTGCTGGCCGATCTGGACAAAGAGACAGTGGACTGGGTGCCGAACTACGACGGCACCGAGATGATCCCGGCTGTCATGCCCACCAAGGTACCCACCCTGTTGATCAACGGCTCCTCCGGTATCGCGGTGGGCATGGCGACCAACATTCCTCCTCATAACCTCACCGAGATAGTCAACGGCTGTCTGGCGTTGATCGAGAATGGCGCCCTCACCATTGACGAGCTGATGACCTATGTCACCGGTCCCGATTTCCCCACCGGCGGCATCATCAACGGGCGTTCCGGCATCATACAGGCCTACCGCACCGGTCGCGGCTCCGTCTATGTGCGGGCCAAGGCCGAGGTGGAAGTGGACGAGAAGACGGGTCGCGAGACCATCATCGTTCACGAGATCCCCTATCAGGTGAACAAGGCGCGGCTGATCGAGAAGATCGCCGAGCTGGTCAAAGAGAAGAAGGTCGAGGGCATCAGTGCCCTGCGCGATGAGTCTGACAAAGACGGCATGCGCATCGTTATCGAGATCAAACGCGGCGAGTCCGGCGAGATTGTGCTGAACAATCTCTACAAGCACACCCAGATGCAGACCACGTTCGGCATCAACATGGTGGCGCTCGATAACAACCAGCCCAAGGTGATGAATCTCAAAGAGATCCTGGATGCCTTCCTGCTGCACCGCCGTGAGGTGGTGACTCGCCGGACTGTGTTCGAACTGCGCAAGGCGCGGGATCGGGCGCACATCCTGGAAGGTCTGGCGGTGGCGCTGGCCAACATAGACCCCATCATCGAGCTGATCCGCCACAGTGCGACCCCGGCGGATGCGAAAGCGGGCCTGGTTGCCAAGGGCTGGGAACTCGGCAACGTGGCCGCCATGCTGGAAAAAGCGGGCGACGACGCGGCACGGCCTGAGTGGCTGGAGCCGGAATTCGGTATCCGTGAAGGGCAGTACTTCCTGACCGAGATCCAGGCCCAGGCCATCCTTGACCTGCGTCTGCACAAGCTGACCGGCCTCGAGCACGAGAAGATCCTGGAAGAGTACCAATCTCTGCTGGATCTCATCGCCGAGCTGCTGTTCATCCTGGCAAGCCCGGAACGCCTGATGGAAGTGATCCGCGATGAACTGCTGGCCGTGCGCGAGCAGTATGGCGACGAGCGTCGCACCGAGATCAGCATGTCCAGTGCCGAGATCAACATCGAAGATCTGATCACCCCGGAAGACGTGGTCGTCACCCTGTCTCACCAGGGCTATGTGAAGTATCAGCCGCTCTCCGACTACGAGGCCCAGCGCCGCGGTGGTCGTGGCAAGTCGGCCACCCGGATCAAGGAAGAGGACTTTGTGGAGCGTCTGCTGGTGGCCAACACCCACGACACCATTCTGTGCTTCTCCACCCGTGGCAAGGTCTACTGGCTCAAGGTC
The DNA here is from genome assembly GCF_046581335.1 of Aeromonas sp. DSM 116730. NCBI lineage: Bacteria > Pseudomonadati > Pseudomonadota > Gammaproteobacteria > Aeromonadales > Aeromonadaceae > Aeromonas > Aeromonas sp. DSM 116730. The sequence continues at coordinate 2,186,605 of NZ_CP144265.1, forward strand.
TATCAGCTGCCGGAAGCGTCCCGTGGCGCCCGTGGTCGTCCCATCATCAACCTGCTGCCGCTGGAAGAGGGTGAGCGCATCACCGCCATACTGCCGGTGAAGGAATATGATGCCGACAAGTACGTCTTCTTCGCCACCGCCAACGGCACCGTGAAGAAGACCAGCCTGTCCGACTTCAGCCGTCCGCTCTCCTCCGGTATTCGCGCCATCAACCTCAAAGAGGGTGATGAGCTGATCGGGGTGGACATCACCGACGGCAGCAACGAGATCATGCTGTTCTCCGACGCGGGCAAAGTGGTTCGCTTCGCTGAAGGCAGCGGTCGCGCCGATGTAGCCGATGCGGATGCCAGTGATGACGTCGAGACCGACGACGACGCCGGCAACGACGATGATGGCAGCGACAACGGCGAAGGCACTGAAGGCACCGAAAGCAAGGGTACCTTCAAGGGCGTGCGTCCCATGGGCCGTACCGCCGCCGGTGTGCGCGGCATCAAGTTGGCCGCTGGCGACAAGGTGGTTTCCCTTATCGTTCCGCGCGGGGTCGGTGCCATCCTCACCGCCACCGAGAACGGTTACGGCAAGCGTACCGCACTCGAAGAGTACCCGACCAAGAGCCGTGGTACCCAGGGCGTTCGCTCCATCAAGGTGGACGAGCGCAACGGCAAGGTGATCGATGCGATCCAGGTCGAAGATACCGACCAGATCATGCTGATCACCAACGGCGGCACCCTGGTCCGTACTCGCGTTGCCGAGGTGAGCGTCATTGGCCGTAACACCGGCGGTGTCCGTCTGATCCGTACCGGTGAAGACGAGACCGTGGTCGGTCTGCAGCGCATCGCCGAGAGCGACGAGGAAGAGAACGACGCTCTGGTCACTGAGGGCATGGCCATCGACGGCGAGCAGGTGGAAGGGGCAGAGACTGCGCCAGACGCCGGTGCTGCCGACGATGCTGGCTCCAGCGAAGAGGGTGTGGCTGACGACGAATAATCGTTACCTGCCTCGATAAAAAAGAGCGGCCCTTGGGCCGCTCTTTTTGTTTGTCCTGCCCTTGTCGCCGTTCGCTCCCGCCGTGGCGATCCACCCGAATTCTTCCGAGCCACATCGACGTGAGGGCGCCACTCTGCCCAAGTCTGGGCGCCAGTTCATTCTCATACCCAATCCTTCATCCCGACGTCATCTGGTTGTCATCCCGGCGGGACAGACTGCGGCTGTTCAGGTGGGGCAAGGGCACGACCATGCCCGAGCCCGGCGTTGGCAATATCATCCAGAAGGAGCAGGGTATGACCAGTTGGATCATGTGGGAGATCTGGTGGAGCCGGATGTGGGGAGAGGATGCCAAGGCATTGGCGCACAGCGAGCAGGAGGAGGTCGCTTATGAGCCATCGCGCCTGCCCGCCGAGCTGATTGCGCAGGGCAAGTCGGTGCGCCCTTATCCGCCCAGGCCCAGGGGCTGATCAGAGATAGCCGCAGCCATCAGAACAGGCGCAACTGCTCGTTGGGGCGCAAGAAGCGCTCCACATTGAGCTGCACGTGGCGCTTGCCCAAACCAAGGCGCTTGCTGATGAGGCGAAAGCGCTGGGCGAGCAAGTCGGCGAATTGCCCCTCTCCGCGCATGCGGGTACTGAAGGCGGGGCTGTTGAGGTTGCCGCCCCGGCTTGCCCGCAATTGGTTCAGGATGGCTTCCTTTTGGCCGGGGTAGTGTTCCTCAAGCCAGTCGCTAAACAGTGTGGTCAGCTCGTGGGGCAGTCTCAGCAGGATATAGTCGGCGCAGCCGGCACCCGCCTCCACGGCGCCCTTGATGATCTGCTCCAGCTCGGGCTCGTTGAGCCTCGGGATCATGGGGGCCGCCAGCACCCCCACAGGTATCCCGGCCTGTGCCAGCTTCTCGATGACCTTGAGCCGACCCGCGCCCGTGCTGGCGCGGGGCTCCAGCTGTCGCCTCAGCGTCTCGTTCAGGGTGGTGACCGACACCATCACCTGGCACAGCCCCTCCCGGGCCAGCTCGGCCAGCAGATCGAGATCGCGCAATATCATGGCGCTCTTGGTGATGATCCCCACCGGGTGGCGATGGGCCAGCATCACCTCCAGCAGCTCGCGGGTGAGGCGATAGTGGTGCTCTATAGGCTGGTAGGGATCGGTATTGGCCCCGAGCACTATGGTCTGCGGTTGATAACTGGGCTTGGCAAACTCCCGCCGCAGCAGCGCGGCGGCATTGAGCTTGGCGAACAGCCGGGTCTCGAAATCCAGGCCGGGGGAGAGCTCCAGGTAGGCGTGGCTGGGTCTGGCATAGCAGTAGATGCAGCCATGTTCGCACCCCTGATAGGGATTGATGGAGCGGCCGAAGGGGACATCCGGCGAGAGGTTGTGGCTGATGATGCTCTTGGCATGGATCTCCCGCACCTCGGTTCTGGGCTGGGACGCACGAAATGCCGCCTCCCATTCCACGGCCTGCCAGCCATCGTCGACGGCATCGATCTGCGGGCCGCTGAAACGGTGTTCGATATTGTGGGTGCTGCCTCGTCCTGCCATCTCATCACACCATGCACTGTTTATATATACAGTTATTCTGCTCGGGATAGTGCCAAACATCAAGTCCGGCCAGTCTTCCCTTATTTCACTCGGCCAAAGAACGGGATCTCTTGCTTGATCTGTCGCTACATTTCGTTTACATAAACAAAATGCGAACTGGATCACGGAAATCGTCATGAGCCCCACCACTTACCGCTGGCTGTTTATCGCCCTCATTGCCCTGGTCACCTGGCGTCTGCTCCCGCTCTCCACCGAGCAGGAGCTGGCGGCGGCCAACCGCGCCTGGCGGGTAGGTCACTTCGAGCAGGCGACCGGTATCTGGCAGCCATTGGCCGAACAGGGTCAACCCAGGGCGCAGGCGCTGATGGGGTGGAGCCATGAGCTGGGGCAGGGGAGCGAACAGGATCTGGTGCAGGCCATCCGACTCTATCGCCAGTCCGCCGAGGCGGGAGATGCGTTTGGCCAGTACCGGTTGGCGGAGCTCTATCTGCGCGGGGTCGGTGTGCCACGGGATCTACGTATCGCCTTTCACTGGATGGAGCGAGCGGCCCGCAACGGGGATGTGCCCGCCATGCTCAAGGTGGGGGTGCTGCATCTGATGGGGGCCAACGGCCGGGTCGACATGGCCGAGGCCAAGCAGTGGCTCTATCAGGCCTCGCAAAAGGGCAACAAGCTGGCGTTGACGGTATTGCAGGAGCTGGCGCTGGCCGAAGAGGGTCGCAGCGCCTTCGATTTCAATGGCCAGTCACTGCTGGGGGAGGGTTAGCCCCTCAGCGGCTGGCGGTGATCTTGCCCGGTGTCACGTCGGTGACATAGAGGGTACTGCGATCGGCGCTGTGCACTATGCTGCATACCTCTCGCTTGCTGCCATCGCTCAGGATCACCAGCTCCCCGAGATGGACGGGGCAGTGTGTCGTCAGCAGGTGGTCCGGGTGGACAATCTTCTCCGCATGCTCCGGAAACGAAATCTCATAGGTGTACATCATGCTCTCCTTGCTCAGGCAGACGCCTCACTGGAACCCTAGCACAGAGAGGGCGCCACGGGACCCGCATCGCATGTGCACCGTCCCGACTGCCTCTGTGACACCAGGCAAATCAACTGATGACGGCGCACCTCGCTTTCCCCTTCCATGGTATACAAAATCGGCAAGGCAACTTGTCTGAGTCGTGACGTCTGATACAATCCTCCGCTGTACCTGTCAATTGATGGCCTTGCACACCCAAGAGGGTGTGTACCACTCCTGTGTACCAACCGTATTGTGAACGGTGAAACTCAGGAGTGAACTGCTTGAAATGAAAAGTTTTCTCCAACCTGCATGTGCCCTTTGGTAGGGGGCACCACTGTATAAGGAAACACCTAATGCCAATCATTACTCTGCCTGACGGCAGCCAACGTCAATTTCCCCACGCCGTTTCCGTCATGGACGTCGCCGCCGACATAGGTCCCGGTCTCGCCAAGGCGTGCATTGCTGGCCGGGTGAACGGTGAACTGGTGGATGCGTGCGAGCTGATCGAAGCCGATGCCTCCCTGGCCATCATCACCGCCAAAGACGAAGACGGTCTGGACATTCTGCGCCACTCCTGTGCCCACCTGCTGGGTCATGCCATCAAGCAACTCTGGCCCCAGACCAAGATGGCCATAGGTCCTGTGATCGACAACGGTTTTTACTACGACGTTGATCTCGACCGCACCCTGACCGATGAAGATCTGGCTGCCCTGGAAGAGCGCATGCTGGCGCTGGCCGCCAAGGATTACGACGTCGTCAAGAAGAAGGTCTCCTGGCAGGAGGCGCGCGACGTGTTCGAGGCCCGCGGCGAGACCTACAAGGTCGAGATCCTGGATCAGAACATCGCCCGTGATGACCAGCCCGGTCTCTATCACCACGAAGAGTACGTCGACATGTGTCGCGGCCCCCACGTGCCGAACATGCGTCACTGCCACCACTTCAAGCTGCAGAAGATGTCCGGCGCCTACTGGCGCGGCGACTCCAACAACAAGATGCTGCAGCGCATCTACGGCACCGCCTGGGCCGACAAGAAGCAGCTCAAGGCCTACCTTCAGCGTCTCGAAGAGGCCGCCAAGCGCGACCACCGCAAGATCGGCAAGCAGCTCGACCTGTACCACATGCAGGAAGAGGCCCCCGGCATGGTGTTCTGGCACAATGATGGCTGGACCATCTTCCGTGAGCTGGAAACCTTCATCCGCGGCAAGCTCAAGGAGTACGACTATCAGGAGGTGAAAGGCCCCTTCATGATGGATCGCGTGCTGTGGGAACGCTCCGGCCACTGGGAGAAGTATGCCCAGGCCATGTTCACCACCCAGTCCGAGAACCGCGAGTACGCCATCAAGCCGATGAACTGCCCGGGTCACGTGCAGATCTTCAACCAGGGTCTGAAGTCCTACCGGGACTTGCCCCTGCGCATGGCCGAGTTCGGCTCCTGCCACCGCAACGAACCCTCTGGCTCCCTGCATGGTCTGATGCGGGTGCGTGGCTTCACCCAGGATGACGCGCACATCTTCTGTACCGAAGATCAGATCATGGAAGAGGTCTCGGCCTGTATTCGCATGGTCTATGACGTCTACGGCACCTTTGGCTTCGAAAACATCGTGGTCAAGCTCTCCACCCGTCCGGAGCAGCGCATCGGTTCCGATGAAGCCTGGGATCGCGCGGAAGCCGCCCTGGCTGAAGCCCTGGTGCTAAACGGTCTGAAGTACGATCTGCAGCCGGGGGAGGGGGCGTTCTACGGTCCCAAGATCGAATTCACCCTGCACGATTGTCTTGATCGTGCGTGGCAGTGTGGTACCGTGCAGCTCGATTTTGCCTTGCCGGGCCGTCTTGGCGCCACTTATGTGGGCGAAGACAACGAACGTCACGTACCCGTGATGATCCACCGGGCCATTCTCGGGTCCCTCGAGCGTTTCATCGGTATCCTGACCGAAGAGTACGCCGGACTGTTCCCGACCTGGCTGGCACCGACTCAGGCCGTGGTCATGAATATCACGGATAATCAGGCCGATTATGCGGTGAAAGTTGCCAAGGCATTGAATGATGCGGGCCTTCGCGCAAAAGCGGACTTGAGAAATGAGAAGATTGGCTTTAAAATCCGCGAGCATACTTTGAAGCGAGTGCCTTTCATGCTGGTCTGCGGCGATAAAGAAGTAGAAGCCGGCAAGATTGCAGTACGGACTCGTAAAGGGGCTGACCTGGGTTCTTATCCTGTTGAAGAGCTGATAGCTCTGTTAACCCAGGAAGTTCAGACCCGCGGACAAAAGAAAGTGGAGGAATAAGCTATAAAAGGCGGAAAAAAACTGGGCAAGCAACCGCAAGCCCGCGCTCACCGGATCAATGAAGAGATCCGTCTGAAAGAAGTTCGTCTGACTGGTTTGGACGGTGAGGCCATTGGCATCACTACCATTCAGGATGCACTGAACTTGGCCCTTGAAGCCGGAGTGGATCTGGTCGAGATCAGTCCTAACGCTGAGCCGCCCGTTTGCCGAATCATGGATTACGGCAAATTCCTCTACGAAAAGAGCAAGACCACCAAAGAACAGAAGAAAAAGCAGAAAGTCGTCCAGGTAAAGGAAATCAAATTCCGTCCTGGCACTGACGAAGGCGACTATCAGGTAAAACTACGCAACCTGGTTCGCTTTCTGGAAGACGGGGACAAGGCGAAGGTCACCCTGCGCTTCCGTGGTCGTGAAATGGCCCACCAGGATCTTGGTATCAAGGTTCTGGAGCGAGTCAAGAACGATCTGGAAGAGTTGGCCGTAGTCGAGTCGTTCCCGAAAGTCGAAGGCCGTCAAGCTGTGATGGTCCTCGCACCCAAGAAGAAATCTTAAGGCCCACAAGAAATTGACTCATGGGTTCGCCCCATGAGTCGGTTCGCCTTGCGATTTTGTTGTCACTCACAATGCGGAGTATGAAATGCCGAAGATGAAAACCAACCGGGGTGCTGCAAAGCGCTTCAAGAAGACTGGCTCAGGTCGCTTCAAGTGCAAGCACAACCACCTGCGTCACATCCTGACCAAGAAGAGCAGTAAGCGTAAGCGTAAGCTGGGGCCGAAGTTCATGGTTTCTGCTGCCGACCACAAACGTGTTGTCGCTTGTCTGCCGTACGCATAAGGGGGATGTGAAAAATGCCAAGAGTTAAACGTGGTGTGACTGCTCGCGCTCGTCACAAGAAAGTAATGAAAGCCGCCAAGGGTTACTACGGCGCCCGTTCCCGTGTCTACCGCGTAGCGGTACAAGCGGTAACCAAAGCTGGTCAGTATGCCTACCGTGACCGTCGCCAGAAGAAGCGTCAGTTCCGTCAGCTGTGGATTGCGCGTATCAACGCTGCAGCCCGTCAGAACGGTCTGTCCTACAGCCGTCTGATCGACGGTCTGAAGAAGGCTTCTATCGAGATCGATCGCAAGATCCTGTCCGATATCGCCGTTCACGACAAGCTGGCTTTCACCGCCCTGGTTGAAAAGGCCAAAGCAGCTCTGGTTTAATCCGGTTCTGTTATGAAAGATAAAAGGAGGCTCAGGCCTCCTTTTTTGTTGCCCGTTTTTTGCTTTCAGGATGTTGTGCCGTACAGCGCCATCCGTCTTGGTGGCTGATGCGAAAATGTCTGATATGCCAACAAACCAAGGTCGAACATCAGAAATTGAAGCGGGCGGGGGGAGAGCTTGAGACTCGCTTGATATAACAAAATGATTTATAGGGAGAAAAGCCCGCCATAACTATGGTCAGCCAAGGGGCTTTTTTTGTATTATTCCCCTCTTGACCTTATTTAGCCTAAAGGCTCCTGTATCGGGAGTGGTGACGAGGAAGACATGCAACAGCTTGAAGAAGTAGTCGGCCAGGCCAAGGCCGAAATTGAGGGCGTAAGCGATATCGCCGCCCTCGACGAAATCCGGGTCAAATATCTGGGTAAAAAGGGCTTTTTCACCGAGCAGATGAAGGGCCTGGGCGCCCTTTCGCCTGAGGAGCGTCCCGCCGCAGGCGCCGTGATCAACCAGGCCAAGCAGCTGGTTCAGGATGCCTTGAACGCGCGCCGTGAAGCCCTCGAAGTTGCCGTGCTGAACCAGAAGCTGGCCGCCGAGACCATCGACATCAGCCTGCCGGGCCGTCGCATCGAGAACGGTGGCCTGCACCCGGTGACCCGCACCATTGAACGCATCGAGCGCCTGTTTGGCGAGATGGGTTTCAAGGTAGAGCGCGGTCCCGAGATTGAAGATGGCTTCCACAACTTCGATGCGCTGAACATTCCGGCCCATCACCCGGCGCGTACCGATCACGATACCTTCTACTTCAATCCCGATCTGATGCTGCGTACCCACACTTCCGGTGTGCAGATCCGCACCATGCAGCAGCAACAGCCGCCAATTCGCATCATAGCGCCGGGTCGCGTCTATCGTAACGACTACGACATGACTCACACCCCGATGTTCCATCAGGTTGAAGGTCTGCTGGTGGACGAGCATGCCAGCTTTACCGAGCTGAAGGGCATACTGCACGACTTCCTGCGCAACTACTTCGAGGAAGACTTGACCATTCGCTTCCGTCCTTCCTACTTCCCGTTCACCGAGCCGAGCGCCGAAGTGGACGTCATGGGCAAGAACGGCAAGTGGCTGGAAGTGCTGGGCTGCGGCATGGTGCACCCGAACGTGCTGCGCTCGGTCGGCATAGATCCGGAAAAATACTCCGGTTTTGCCTTCGGCATGGGCGTTGAGCGCCTGACCATGCTGCGCTACGGGGTCAATGACCTGCGTGCCTTCTTCGAAAACGATCTGCGCTTCCTCAAGCAGTTCAAGTAAGGGCGAGAGAACATGAAATTCAGTAAATCCTGGGTGATGGAGTGGGTCCGCACCGAGTTGAGTGACAACGCACTGGCCGAGCAGATCACCATGGCCGGCCTGGAAGTGGACGCCGTGGAAGCGGTGGCCGGCCAGTTCAACAATGTGGTGGTGGGTGAAGTGGTCGAGTGTGCCCAGCACCCGGACGCCGACAAGCTGCGGGTGACCAAGGTCAACGTGGGCGAGAGCGATCTGCTGGACATCGTCTGTGGCGCGCCGAACTGCCGCACCGGCCTCAAGGTCTGCGTGGCCAAGGTAGGAGCGACCCTGCCGGGTGATTTCACCATCAAGAAGGCCAAGCTGCGTGGTCAGCCGTCTCACGGCATGCTCTGCTCCTTCAGCGAGCTGGGTATTGACGTTGAAGCGGATGGCATCATAGAGCTGCCGGCCGATGCCCCCATCGGCACCGACATTCGCGACTACTTGAATCTGAACGACGTCGCCATCGACGTGGATCTGACCCCGAACCGGGCCGATTGCCTCGGGATTGCAGGGCTTGCCCGCGAGATTGGCGTGCTCAACAGCGTCGATGTGGTCGAGCCGAGCTGGACCCCTGCTGTCGCTACCATAGACGCGACCTTCCCGATCCGGGTTGAAGCGCCAGCCGATTGCCCCCGTTATCTGGGCCGCGTTATCAAGGGGCTGAACTTGCAAGCACAGAGCCCGCTCTGGATGCAGGAGAAACTGCGCCGTGGCGGCATTCGCTCCATCGACGCTATCGTCGACATCACCAACTTCCTGCTGCTGGAATATGGTCAGCCGATGCACGCCTTCGATCTGGCCAAGCTGGAAGGGGAACTGGTGGTGCGCCGCGCCAAGAGCGATGAGCCCATGACCCTGCTGGACGGTACCGAGGTGAAGCTCAAGGACAACACCCTGGTGATTGCCGATACACAAGGCCCTGCCTGCATGGCCGGTATCTTCGGCGGCAACCGCACCGGTGTTTCCGAGTCCACCACCGATATCCTGCTGGAGTGCGCCTTCTTCGCGCCGCTCTCCATCACCGGTCGTGCCCGTGCCTATGGCCTGCACACAGACTCTTCCCACCGCTTCGAGCGCGGGGTGGATCCGCTGCTGCAAGCCAAGGTGATGGACAGAGCCACCCGCCTGCTGCTGGACATTTGTGGCGGAGAGTGCGGCGGCGAAGCGGGTCCGGTCATCGAGGTCAAATCCGATGCCCATCTGCCCAAGGCTGCCCCCATAAAACTGCGCCGCACCAAGCTCGACAAGGTGATCGGCATCAGCGTGGCCGACGCCCAGGTGCTCGAGATCCTGACCCGCCTCGGCATGCAGGTGACGGTGGACGCCGACGGCTGGACCGCACTGGCCCCCTCCTGGCGTTTCGACATCGCCATCGAGGAAGATCTCATCGAGGAAGTGGCCCGCATCTACGGCTACAACAAGATCCCGAACCTGAAACCCGCCGCCTCCCTGGCGATGGTGGAGCAGGCCGAAGGCCAGGTGACCCTCAAGCGGGTGCGTGACCTGCTGGTCGACAGAGGCTTCCAGGAAGCGATCACCTATAGCTTCGTGGATCCCAAGGCCCAGCAGACCCTGTTCCCCCAGAGCGATGCCATAGTGCTGCCGAACCCCATCTCGGTCGAGATGTCCGCCATGCGGGTATCGCTCTTCCCGGGTCTGGTGCAGGCTGTGGTCTACAACCAGAACCGCCAGCAGGGCCGTGTGCGTCTGTTCGAGCAGGGCCTGCGTTTCATCAAGGACGCGAGCGCCGAGAACGGCATCCGTCAGGAGCCCATGCTGGCCGGCATCATCACCGGCAACCAGAGCGACGAGCACTGGGACGTCAAGAGCCGTGGCAGCGACTTCTTTGATTTGAAAGGGGATCTGGAAGCTGTGCTGGATCTCACCGCCGAAGGGGCTACTTTCAGCTTCGAGCGCACCGAGCACAGCGCCCTGCATCCTGGTCAGAGTGCCGCCATACTGCGCAATGGCGCCGTCATCGGCCACATCGGCGTGATCCACCCGAGCCTCGAGAAGAAGCTGGGTCTCAAGAGCCGTGCCGTGATGTTCGAGCTGGAACTGGACAAGCTGACTCCTGCCAAGGTGCCGGTTGCAGCCGAAGTTTCCCGCTTCCCGGCCAATCGCCGTGACATCGCCGTGGTGGTCGACGTTGCGGTTCTGGCCGGTGACGTCCTGGCAGTAATTAAAAAAGTTGGCGGAAATCAGTTAGTTGGAATAAACTTGTTCGACGTATACCAGGGTGCTGGTATGGCAGAGGACAAGAAGAGCCTGGCCATCAGTCTAGTGTTGCAAGACACCCAGCGCACCCTGGAGGAGAAAGAGATTGCCGAGACCGTAGACAATGTCGTGCGGGCCCTTGGTGAAGAGTTGAATGCATCCTTGAGGGATTGATCTATGGCGCTTACCAAAGCCGACATTGCAGAGCACCTGTTCACCCAGCTCGGGATGAGCAAGCGTGAAGCCAAAGACATGGTGGAAGCCTTCTTTGAGGAAATCAGACAGGCGCTCGAGCGCGGTGAACAAGTCAAGATTTCAGGCTTCGGTAACTTTGATCTTCGTGAGAAGAACCAGCGTCCCGGACGTAACCCCAAGACGGGCGAGGATATACCCATCAGCGCCCGTCGCGTGGTGACCTTCCGGCCTGGCCAGAAGCTCAAGGCCAGGGTAGAAAATGTTGAACCCAATGAGTGATGAAAAGCCAGGCAACCGCCTGGCTTTTGCGTTTCGATGATAAAGACCCTCTTCCTGTTTGGTGCGCTGCTGACCTTGCCGCTGCGTGCCGCCACGCTCCCCCTGTCAGCCGAGACCCAGGCCTATGCCGATACGCTCACCGGGCTGACTTTCTGCTACCCGGCCCTGCAGCGTCCGCCCTACCTGGAAGCGCAGGGGGGCCTGCTCATCGATCAGATGAAACGACTGGCCCTGCAACTGCCGGTGCCGCTGCGTTTTGAAAAACTGCCAAACTGGGCGGCGACCCTGCAGGGTTTGCAGCGCGGGCAGTGCGATCTCATCCCCCATGTGGGACCAACCCGGGAGACCATGCCCGGCACGGCCTTGAGCCGGGCCATGCTGGAGGCGGAGTCCGCCATCCTCTATCGGGGGGAGCTCGAGCAGGCGACCTTCCTGGTCTCGCCCATCTGGCAGGCAGAGGAGACCCTGCAGCGGCTCTATCCCCACTCGTCCCAGCTGCTCCTGACCGATGCGGAAAACTGGTACGGGGCCCTGGTGGCGGGCAGGGGCAGCGCCTACCTCGGTGACTATCTGCAACTGCGTTACCTGATGCGGGAGTTCCCGGACGAGGGGCTTCGCCTGCGGCGGATGCGCAGCGACGATCTGGTGATCAGCTACCGGCTGATGATGGACGACAAGCCGCAGTTGCAGGAGCTGATAGACACGGCGATCCGCTTCCTGCCGCCGGGCAGCCTCTATCGGGATCTGGGGCGCTATCTGCCCCAGAGCGAGCAGGACATCAACCCCTTGCACTTCACCGACAAGGAGCAGGCCTGGCTGGTCGGCAGCGCGCGCACCATCAAGCTGGTGGCGGATCCCGGCTTCATGCCCTACAGCGGCGTCAACCAGCAGGGTGAACTCATCGGCTGGAGCGGCGATGTGCTGCGGGAGGTGAGCCGCCAGACTGGGCTGAATTTCGAACTGATCCCCGTTGCCAGCAAGGAGGAGGCGCTGGCCAGGCTGCGCAGCGGGGAGGCCGCCATGATGGCCGGTCTGCTGGAGTCCCCGACGCTGCACGAGGAGTTCGAGTTCACCCGTGCGGTGGCAACCAGTCGCTATGCCCTGGTCAGCCGCAAGGGGGGGGCTTATCACGCCCTTGCCGAGGTCAAGGGCAAGGTGGTCGTGCCCCGTATGCTCTACGACCCCAGCCTGCTGGCCCGGTTCGGGCCACACGACTGGGGGGTGACCGACAACCTGCTGCAAGGGCTGGCGGCGGTGCAGAGCGGTGAGGCCGATGCCATGCTGGCCGAGCTCTATCAACTGCAATATCCGCTGCGCAACAACCAGCTGAGCGAGCTGAGCATCACAGAGCTGCCTGAGGTGTTTGGCCTCGGCTTTGCCATCAGGCGGGATCAGCCAAGGCTCGCCGGGGTGCTGGAGCAGAGCCTGACGACGATCAACGATCGCCAGGTGAGCGAGCTGGTCCAGCGTTGGCGGCGCCTCGTCCTGAACCAGCAAGAGGGGGTCAGTTACGGCTTCTGGCTTGGCTCCATTTTGCTGGCACTCCTGATCAGCGCGGGGGTGATCTGGTCAATCTGGCGCTCCCGCCAGCAGCTGGCCCAGGAGGCGCGCGAGCGCCAGAAGGCGGAGCAGGCGCTGGCGCTGGAGAGCAAGTTCAGGGAGTCCCTGTTCCAGGCGTTGCCCGTGCCCGTGTTCTTGCGCAATGACAAGGGGGAAGTGATCAAGCGCAACAAGCGTGCCAAACGGATGGAGGCGCGCTACGCCACCGATCTCGTGCTGCCGTCCCCGCAGCTGCAAGGGGCTGAGGGGGAGATAGCCTTGCGGGATCAGGTCTACTCCTATGCCCAGATCCCGCTGCGCCTGGGGCCCCAGGCCCCGGCCGGGGATCTCATCGCCCTGTCAGACATCAGCGCCCTGCGCGAGCGCACCCGCTTGCTGCGCCAGGCGGAGCGCCGCCTGCGGGCCCTCACCAATACGGTGCCCGGGGTAGTGCTGCAGTTCACCCTGCAAGGCGGCGCCATCACCCGGGTGGAGTTTGTCAGCCGCGGCAGCCATGAGCTGCTGGGGCTGGCCAGCCAACAGATCCGCCTCAATCCCAACGAGACCCTCACCCGCATCTCGCACCAGGACAGGCGGGAGATGCGCGCCCCCATGCTGACCATGTTGCAGGCCGGGCGCCCCTTCTCCCATCTGCTGCGCTACCAGCATCCGACCAAGGGCACGCGCTGGCTGCAGTTCTCCGGCAGAGGGCGCCGTCAGGGGGAGGGGTGGCGCGTCTTTGGGGTGGTGCAGGATGTGACCAACCGGGTCGAGCAGGAGCACTCCCTGCAACTCTCCCACGAGCAGGCCCAGCAGGCCGTGCTCGCCAAGGGGCGCTTCCTCGCCGCCGTGAGCCACGAGATCCGCACCCCCATGAACGCCATCCTGGGCTTGCTGGAGTGGCTGGATCAGACCGAGCTCTCCGCGGAGCAGACCTCGGTGCTGGCGCACGTCAGGCAGGCGGGTAACGAGTTGCTCGGGCTGCTCAACGACGTGCTCGATTTCAGCCGCAACGAGAACCGCCAGCTGCGGCTCACCATGCAGCCGACCGATCTGGTGGAGCTGTGCGAGCATGTGGCGGCGGTGCACTGGTCCAAGGCGCGCTCCAAACACCTGCAGATGCGCCTCAACCTGGACCCGGCACTGCCCGCCCTGATGGCGCTCGATCCCCACAGGGTGCAGCAGGTGTTGCACAACCTGCTCTCCAACGCCATCAAGTTCAGCGAGCACGGCGAGGTGGTGCTCTGGGCCCGCCGGCACGGGGACTGGGTCTGGTGCGGGGTGGACGATCAGGGGCCCGGCATCAGTGCCGAGCTGCAGCCTAGGCTGTTCCAGCCCTTCGAGCAAGGGGAGGAGCTGGGTCAGCTCAGGGCCCAGGGCACCGGCTTGGGGCTGGCCATCTGTCGCCAGCTGATGGAGCAGATGGGAGGGGAGATCCGGGTCGAGCCGGTGGCCACTGGCGGCAGCCGCTTCATCTGCGCATGGCCCCTCAAAGAGACGCAGGAGAAGGCGCCCTGGCAGCCAAGGTTCAAACAGATTTCCCTGCAGCTCCCCCCCGAGGAGCTGGCGTACGTGCGGGCCTGGCTCGCCGAGTTTGGCGTGACCGAGGAGGCGACGGCGCCCGGTCTTGCCGCCACCCAGGATGAACAGGGACTGCGTGCCTGGTCCTGGCAGGGGGAGCCCTGGATCCCGGGCGCCGTGGTGAGCCTGCTGCAACCCAGGCTGGTTCAGGGGGGCGGGGAGGTCGCGGATCTGCCGGGGGCCGGCATGCGGGTCCTTCTGGTGGAAGATCACGAGGTGAACCGGGTGCTGATCAGCATGCAGCTGAGTCAGCTGGGCGCCCGGGTATTGAGCGCCGCCAATGGCCGCCTGGCCCTCGAGATCCTGGGGCGGGAATCTGTCGATCTGGTGCTGACCGACCTGCAGATGCCGGTGATGGACGGTGCCGAGCTCTGCAAGCAGTTGCGGGCCTCGGCGCGCTGGCAGCAGCTGCCCGTCTATGTGATCACCGCCGATCTCAGTGAGCAGGCGGCCCAGCGTCTGGCCGACTGCGGCTGCCAGGGCCATCTGGACAAACCCGTCCTGCTGAAGGAGCTGGCCATCTTGCTGCGCACCGTCTCCGGTCGCAGCAGTGCGCCCCTGGTGGAGACTTCGGTCAAGTCCACCCCCATGACGACACTGCTCAACCCGGCGCTCATCAACCTCTATCTGGTGTCGGCTCGTCAGGATCTGGCCGACATTGAGGGGTGCGTCACGGCAGGGAATGAAGGCGCCCTCAATACGGCTTTACACAAGATGAAGGGGGCCGCCAAAATGGTGGGGGCCGCCGCCCTGGTACAGGTGATAGAGCGCTGGCAGCGCGCCCCTGGGCACCCCTTGGTGGAAGAATTGCAGCAGGCCGTGGAAGACGTCTGCCGACAACTGGGCGAGAGAGCATGAGATGATCATCACAGATGAAGAGTTGTTGGCCTTGCTGGAGTCAGATGTCAGCCAGGAACCCGTATTTCACCCCGTCAGCGTCTATGCCCTGGACGCCGTCTCCCATCAGGCGGCAAAGGAGGCGGGCTTGCCGGCCTATGCCAGCCTGCACCGTACCCGGCCGGACGCGAGCTGGCAGTGGGAGGGGTTGTTCGCCGCCGGGGCCATCGCCCTGTTCGATCCCGCCTCCCACGGGGGGGCCGACTATCTGCCCCATCTGCAGACCCCGGGGGTGGGGATCTACCGCCTGTCGGATCCCTGGCTTGAGGGGTTGCAGGCGCGGGAGCAGGGGTGGCGGGACTGGCTCGCCCGGCTCCAGATCCTGCTGCTCGAGGATCACCCCTTCCAGGGGGCCTGCATCCAGCAGGAGATCCAGATGCTGGGACTTCCCTGCCACTGGGTGCAGGATGGCGACGGCTGCCTGCAGGCGCTGGAAGAGGGGGGCGTGGGGCTGCTGATCTGCGATCTCAGCCTGGCGGAGCAGGATGCCATCAGTCTCCTGATGAGCCATCCCCAGTACCGTCACAGCGGCCTGCCCATCATACTGCTGTCCGCCCACGATCAGACCCTGATCGACGGTGCCAGACGCCTGCTGCACGACGCCGGCTTCAATGTGCTGGCTGCCCTGGCCAAGCCGCTGCAGAGCGACGATCTGTTGCGCCTGCTCAAGGCGCTCTATCTGGGGCCGCAGCGCCAGCGCAGGCTGGGTGGCCTGAAGCGTACCATTCGCAGCTGGCAGGGAGGGGCGCGGGGTCAGCTTGGTCTGCAGGCGGATGCGGCCTCCAGCCCCCTGCCAATCTGGCTGGCCGTGAGCAGCCTGACCCCTCACTGGGAGCCCCTCAAGGCATGGCTGGAGCAGCATGGCAGGCAGGCGAGCGAGCTGACCCTGGTCATCCATCGGCGGGATAACTTGCTGAACCAGGCGGATCGCTTCGCCCTGGTGCTGCAGGCGAGTCTTGCCGGGGCCAGGCTTGCCCTGCTGCTGGACAATGCCCAGCACCTGCCTTTCGATCAGCTGGAGCGGCTGCCGATCCAGAGCCTGCTGCTGGGGCAGCATCTGCTGCCGGAGCTGGAGGCCATGGCCGCCGACTCTCTGCTCGCCCGCTTCATCCAGCGTGCTCGCGAGCTCGGCATGGCCCTCTATCTCGACGATCCCTTCAACCTCCAGGATCCTGCCCAGTGGCAGGATCTCGGCATGGCGGGGCGCTGGTAGCCCGTGCCGCGCTACCTTTGCTGGCCTCCCGACGAGGCGCGCCTGCTCCGGGCGCTGGCGGGCTGGGTACACCCCGGCTCGCGGGCCTCTCTGCCCCTGATGATGGAGGTGGGTGGCATTCCCTGCCGACTGCAGGAGCTGGCAGGATCCGATCCCGAGCTGCTGAAGGCGGCCTACGAGGCGCTGAGCGAGCAGAGTGTCTACCTGCGCTTCATGCGCGCCAAGCAGCCTGCCACCGCCGATCAGCTCTCTTTTTTTCTTGACTACCCCAGAGCGCCCCAGATAGGGCTGCTGCTCACCGACGAACAAGGGGCCCCGCTGGCCATGGCTCAGTCCATCCGGCGGCGTCTGCACCCGGACAGGGCGGAGTTCTCCTGCATAGTCGCGGATCATTTTCAGCATAGAGGGGCCGGGCGCCGCATCCTGCTGGCGCTGGCATTGCTGGCGCACGGGGAGGGGATCCGCGAGTGGACCGCCGAGGTGCTCGGCCAGAATCGCCCCATGCTGGCCCTGCTGAAGGGGCTGGGGCTGCCGCTGACCCTGGTGACGGGGCGGGAGATGGTCTTTGTCAGGCTGGACTTGAGCATACTGGGCACCCTGGTGCCCCGGCATTCCTAAGACCAAGGGCGAATGTGCCGGGCCAGCCGGCTGTGCTAAGGTCAGCCTGTGATCCGTTGGAGGAAGTCAACCATGGTGCAGTCAGCCAAACATATCGTGATCCTCACAGGTGCCGGCATCTCGGCCGAATCCGGTATCAAGACCTTCAGGGCCTGCGACGGTCTGTGGGAGGAGCACAGGGTGGAAGACGTGGCCACTCCGGAGGGCTACGCCCGGGATCCCGAACTGGTTCAGCGCTTTTACAACGCGCGGCGCCATCAGTTGCAACGCGCCGAGATCCACCCCAATCCTGCCCACTATGCCCTGGCGCGCCTAGAGCGCCTGTTGCCGGGGCGAGTGACCCTGGTCACCCAGAACATCGACAACCTGCACGAGAGTGCGGGCAGCAAGCACCTCATCCACATGCACGGCGAGCTGCTCAAGGCGCGCTGCCCGGGCTCGGGACAGGTGATCGAGTGGCGCGGGGATCTCCACCAGCACGAGCTCTGCTCCTGCTGCCAGTTGCCGCAGCCGCTGCGGCCTCATGTGGTCTGGTTTGGCGAGATGCCCCTCGGGCTGGATCGCATCTATTCCGCCCTGGCACAATGCGATCTCTTCATCTCCATAGGGACCTCGGGGGCCGTCTATCCCGCGGCGGGCTTCGTCCATGAGGCGGGCCTCAATGGTGCGCACACCGTCGAACTCAACCTGGAGCCAAGCGAAGTGGGTAGCCAGTTTGACGAGAAGCGCTATGGCCCTGCCTCCCTGCTGGTACCCGCCTTCGTGGACGAATTGCTGCAAAGCTGCGGGGTGCATCAGCCCAAACAGATCGACGGTCATAACTGGATGGAGATGCGTGGGCCATAACTATTGAGTAACAACATAGTTGCATTGACTCAATGAAGCCGCCAAACTGACCCGTAAAATAGAAGATGCAGCTGGCGCAAGGGATATGGACATTTTCAAGCATGGAATCGCGTTTCTTCTGCTGGTGCTGACGGCGTTCGGCACTCAGGCAACCGCTTCTTCACCACTGTTGCACTTGATCCTGCCAGACAAGCGGGAGATCCCCCTGGATGAGGCGGCGCTGGCCGCCTTGCCACAGACCGAGTTCGAGACCGCGACTCCCTGGACCGCCGGGGTTCATCGCTATCGTGGCCCGACACTGAAGGCGATGCTGGCGGCGCAGGGGCTCAAGGATGTCACTCATGTCAGGGTGACTGGCCTCAATGGCTATCAGCAGCAGTTCGATCTCGCCCCGTTTGCCCAGGTGCCGCTGACCCTGGTGCGCTATCAGGATGACAAGCCGCTGACCCGTCGCAACAAGGGACCCGTATGGCTGCTGATGCCCTTCTCTGAATACCCAGAGTTCGATGTCTCTCCCATTCACAGCTTCATGGTGTGGCAGCTGGTGCGCATCGAGGTCATCCCGTGACTCGTCGCCACCGTCATAACCTGCTGCTGGCGGCCATCTCCCTGCTGTTTCTGTTCTCCTCCGTCTGGGGGCTGCTGCTGCAGAGCCGGCACGAGCAGCTGGTCGATATCTTCTATCGCAACACCCACTGGAACATCAGCCAGGTCATGCTGGAGTCCCAGCGTTTCCTCTATGGCTTGCGCCTCTATCGGGCGGGGGGCCTCGAGATGGAGGCCCTGAGCCTGGATTACGATCTGCTGTGGAATCGACTGGATGTGTTCCTGATCAGCAGCGAGACCGCAGATGCCCGCGCCCGCCATGGCCTGGGGACTGTGTTGGCCGGGCTGTTTGACGAGATCAAGGCGCTCGAGCCCCAGATACAGGCTGGTGCGCTGCAGGAGGGGGAGGCTCTCGATCGCTCCCAGGCCCGGATTGCCGAGCTGACCCGCCAGGTGGAGCAGATAGGGGATCAGATCCTCTCGGGACAGGAGCGGGAAGCCTCGCTCAATCAGCTGCGCCAGAGCCTGTTCTGGATCCAGATCTGGCAACTGATCCTGCTGGTGATGGGGGGTATGCTGGTGTTTGCCCTGATCCGCACCAATCTGCAGAATCGCCGTCTCTCCCTGCTAGACCCCATGACCCGACTCGGCAATCGCCGCGCCTTGCAGGGCCAGCTCAGGCAATCCCTGCAGCGTGGCCGTGTCCAGGCCCTGGTGGTACTGGATCTGAAGCGGTTCAAGCAGGTCAATGATCTGCTCGGCTACCAGGTCGGGGATCGCCTGCTGCAGGCGGTGGCCGCAAGGCTGCGGCAGGCCTATCCAGGTCGGGCCTACCGGCTGGGGGGAGATGAATTTGCCGTGGTCCTGGCCGGCGAGCAGCCCGGTCTCGAAGCCGAGATGGAGGCCATGGTGAGCCTGCTGCAGTTCGAGTTCGTGACCCGGGAGAGCAGCTTCGATCTGGCCTGCCGCTTCGGGGTGGCCAGGGCCATTGAGGGAGAGGATGCGGATCAGTTGCTGGAGCAGGCCATATTGGCGCTGAACCAGGCCAAGCGGGACAACGCGACCCTGATCTGGTACCAGCCGGCGATGAAGGCCTCCCTGAGCATGGGCCAGCGCCAGCTGCATCAACTGCGGGAGTGGCTGGCGGGGGCGGCGCCCTCGCCGCTGGAGACTATCTCAGAGACCCTGGAGGACGAGCGGGGGCAACAGGTGCTGGGCATCAGCCTGCGCTGGCGGGTGGGGCAGCAGGTGTGCGACATGGACTGGATGCAGGAGCGCGGTATCCTGGGCCCTGTGGTGGCACGGCTGCTGACGGATGCCGAACAGCGGCTGCCGCTGCTCTTGATGCTCCATCAGCAGTCCCAGCTGGCCCATGTGCTGGCCTATCTGCCGCCCCTGGGAGAGCGAACGCTTATCCTGGCGCTGCCGACCCTGACGGAGGATGCCCTGCTGCTGGAGAAACTGAGCCAGCGCGGCTGCGTGCTGGCATTGCGTGAACTGGGCAGTCGGGTCCCCGTACTCTTGCGAGCGGGCTGGCCGGTGCGCTACTGGTTGCCCGATCCCTCGGATCACGATGTCTTGCTGCAGCCCCTGGCGCAGCAACTGGGGCTGCTGCGGCTGGGCTGTCCGGCAGAGGTGCAGGAAGGGGAGATAAGGAGACAGGGGGAGCCCCGTTGACCTGGTAGTGACGGATAGAGAATGACAAGGGCGGCCTCGGCCGCCCTTGTCATTGTGCGAAAATCAATGCTGCTGGGGGCCGGTGGAGGGCGACAAGGGGGCGCAGGAGTCTCTGATCACCAGGTCAGGGTCCACGGTGATCATACGATTATCAATCTGCTCGCCATTGATCCGTGCCAGTAGCCGGGTGACGGCGAGGCGACCCAGCTCCTCCTTGGGTTGATTGATGGTGGTCAGCGGCGGGGACATATACTGGGCCAGCGCCACGTTGTCATAGCCGACGAGGGAGAGATCCCGCGGGATCTGAAGTCCGGCGCGATGGGCGGCGCTGATGACCCCCATGGCCATCATATCGTTGCACACAAAAAGGGCGCTGGGGCGCGCAGGCAGGGCAAGCAGCCGCTCCATGGCGCTGAAACCACTGGCGCAGTCGAAGTCCCCCTCCTGGATCCAGCCGGGATTGACGGTGAGCCCCGCCTCCTGCATCGCCTGCTCGAAGCCCGCCAGGCGCTGGTTGGCGGGGGCGCGGCTGTGGGGCCCTGTGATGCAGCCGATATCGGTGTGGCCGAGGGCCAGAAGATGACGGGTCGCCAGATAGCCGCCGCGATGGGAGTTGTCGGCGATGAGATCCACCTCCTTGCTCTCCATACCCCAGTCCATCACCACCACAGGCAGGCTCTTGAGCCAGTCGAGCTGGTTGAATACCTCCTGCTGCCCCTCGCTGCACATGATCAGCAGGCCATCCACTCGTTTTCTGAGCATCATCTTGAGGTAGGAGAGGGCGGTTTCGGCCTGCCCCTCTGTGTTGCCCAGCATCAGGTTGTAACCCTGCTCGAAGCAGTAGCGTTCCACCCCGCGCACCACCTCGGCGAAGAAGGGGTTGCTGGAGGTGGTGACCAGCATGCCGATGCTGTTGGTCTCCTTCACCTTGAGGCTGCGGGCCACCAGGCTGGGGGCGTAGTTGAGATCGCGCATGGCACTGAAGACCCGCTCCCGGGTCTCCTCGGCCACGAAGCGGGTCTCGTTGATGACGTGGGAGACGGTAGTGGTGGAGACCCCCGCCCGCGCCGCCACCTCCTTGATGTTGGCCATCAGAGCCCCTGCGCCGCTTGGGACTGGAGGAAGGTATCGACCTCCTGCTTGCCCGGGATCGAGCTCTGGGCTCCGAAGCGGGTCACCGAGAGGGCCGCCGCCCCGTGGGCGAAGCGCACAGCACTGTGGAAATCGGCACCAGCCAGCTCGGCGGCCAGCAGGGCGCCGTTGAAGGTATCGCCTGCGGCCGTGGTGTCCACCGCCTCGACCCGAAAGCCCGGAATGAGCGCCTGCTGCTGGCCGTTGCTGCAATAGACCCCCTGGGAGCCTAGGGTGATCATCACATCCGCAATCCCCATCTGGTGGAAACGGGCCGACGCCTGCGCCGCGCTCGCCTCGCCCGTCACCTTGACCCCGGTCAGCAGCTCGGCCTCGGTCTGGTTGGGGGTGATGAGATCCACCAGCGCCAGCAGATCGGCCGAGAGCGGCTGGGCGGGCGCCGGGTTGAGCACCACCCGGGTGCCGTGGGATCTAGCCAGCTTGGCGGCTTCAAACACACTTTCAAGCGGTACTTCCAGCTGCAGCAGCAGGGTATGGGCGCCCGCGATCATGGCCTCATGGCGTTTGACCATGGCGCTGTCGAGGGCGCCGTTGGCCTCGGTGGAGAGGCCTATGCTGTTCTCCCCCTCATCGCTCACATAGATGATGGCGATGCCGGTGGGGAGCTTGTCGTCGAGTTCGACGGCGCTCACGTCGATGCCGTCGTTGGCAAAACCGGTTTTCATCTGCTGGCCGATGGCGTCATCGCCGATGCGGGCGATAAAGGAGACGGCGGCCCCGAGGCGGGCGGCGGCCACCGCCTGGTTGGCACCCTTGCCACCGGGGACGACTTGATAGCTATGGCCGGTCAGGGTTTCACCGGGACGGGGAAAGTGGGGGACGCGCAGCACATGATCCGCATTGACGCTGCCGAGAACTACGAGACGATTCATATCGATCACCCTTGATTGAGAACATCTTGGCTTGAGTGAGCCCAAGCCGGGAGGCTCTGCCTGCGCACAGGAGACAAAGGGGGAGGCGAACCTCCCCCGTCATGCTTACTTGCTGACGATTTGCAGCGGTACCGGGATGGATTTCTCCACCGGCTGGCCCTTGAGCACCTTGTCGGCGGTTTCCACGCCGATGGCACCGATCAGCGCCGGCTGCTGGGCTACTGTGGCGGCCAGTTTACCCTTGGCTACCGCCGCCTTGCCATCGTCGGTGCCGTCGAAGCCGACTATCATCACCTCTTTGCCGGCCGCCTGCACGGCGCGGATGGCACCCAGCGCCATCTCGTCGTTCTGGGCGAACACCGCCTGCACGGTCGGGTGGGCCGCCAGCAGGTTCTCCATGACGTTCAGACCCTTGGTGCGGTCAAAGTCGGCGGGCTGGGAAGCCAGCACCTGCAGCTTGTTGGCGGCAACGGCCAGAGCAAACCCTTCGCCACGGTCACGGGCGGCGGAGGTACCGGCTATCCCTTCGAGCTGGATCACCTTGGTGCCGGCCCCCAGCTTCTCGGTGATGAAGTCACCAGCCAGCTTGCCACCGGCCACGTTGTCGGAGGCGATATGGGCCTTGACCTCACCCTGGGCCGCGCCGCGGTCCAGGGTCAGCACAGGGATGTTGGCCTTGTTGGCCAGGCGGATGGCGTTGCCCACGGCTTCGGAGTCGGTGGGGTTGATCAGGATGGCATTGACCTTGCGCACGGTGAGATCTTCCACGTTGGAGAGCTCCTTGGCCGGGTCATTCTGGGAGTCCAGCACCACCAACTCGTAACCAAGCTCCTTGGCCTTGGCTTCGGCCCCCTCCTTCATGGTGACGAAGAAGGGGTTGTTGAGGGTGGAGACCACCATGGCCAGTGTCTGATCGGCGGCCTGGGCGGTACCCAGCACGGACATGATGGCGGCAGCGAGCAGGGTATTGAGCTTTTTCATCATTTCATTCCTTGTGTGTGCATGGCTTACGTTATTAACGATTGCTTTTGTTATCGATCATCACGGCGAGCAAAATGACGCTGGCCTTGGCGATCATCTGGTAATAGGACGAGACGTCGAGCAGGTTGAGGGCGTTGTTGAGGAAGCCGATGATGAGGGCCCCGATCAGGGTCCCCATGATGCGGCCCTTGCCCCCCATCAGGCTGGTGCCACCCAGCACAACGGCGGCGATGGCATCCAGCTCGTAACCCATGCCCGCAGTCGGCTGGGCCGAAGAGAGGCGGGAGGTGACGATGAGGCCGGCCAGGGCCGACAGCATGCCGCACAGGCCGTAGACTGCGAGCTTGACCCTGGCCACGTTGATGCCGGAGAGGCGGGTGGCTGACTCGTTGCCGCCCAGGGCATAGATATAACGGCCGAGGCGGGTGTGGTTGAGCAGGTACCAGGCCAGCAGGAAGACGATGGCCATCAGCCAGATGGGCACCGGCAGGCCGAACAGATAGCCGGTCCCCAGCCAGGCGAAGTGATCGGCGCCGTCGCTGAAGCCGGTGGAGATGGGACGTCCCTCGGTGTAGACCATAGTCACGCCGCGCAGGGCCGTCATGGTCACCAGGGTGGCGATGAAGGCCTGCACCTTGCCCTTGGCGATGATGAGGCCGCTGACGCTGCCAAGCAGGGCGCCGGCACCCAGGGTGAGGGGCACCACCAGCCAGATCGGCAGCTCCATGGCCACCATGGTCGCCGCCAGGGCGCCGCACAGGGCCAGCACGGAGCCGACCGACAGATCGATACCGGCGGTGAGGATGACCAGCGTCATGCCGACCGCCATGATGGCGTTGACCGAAGTCTGGCGCAGTATGTTGAGCAGGTTGTCGGCGGTGAAGAAGTTGGGGCTCAGGAAGGAGACCACGCCGATCAGCACCAGCAGCGCCACCAGGGATTTGTTCTCGATCCACCAGGCCTTGCTCATGACGCCACGGCGGGGAAGGGTTTGGGTTGTCATTGTGCTGCCTCTTGCTCTGCTTGCCACTGTTTGCCGACTGCCGCCGCCATCAGTTTTTCCTGATTGGCCTCGCGGGTGTTGAACTCTGCGCTGATGCGCCCTTCGTGCATCACCAGGATGCGATCACTCATGCCGAGCACTTCCGGCATCTCGGAGGAGACCAGGATGATGCTCATCCCCTCCTTCTTGAACTGGTTGATGAGCTGGTAGATCTCCTTCTTGGCCCCCACGTCGACGCCCCTGGTAGGTTCGTCGAGGATCAACACCTTGGGCCTTGTCAGCAGCCCCTTGGCGATGGCCACCTTCTGCTGGTTGCCGCCTGAGAGCAGCTTTATCAGCTGATCCTGACTCGGGGTCTTGATGTTGAACAGGCGCACATAGTCGCTCACCGCCTGGCGCTCGGCCTTGCCATCTATCTTGCCGTGACTGATGAACTCGCCGAGGGCGCAGAGGCTCATGTTTTCACGCACCGAGAGCTCCAGCACCAGGCCATCCCCCTTGCGATCCTCGGAGATATAGGCGATGCCGGCGGCCAGACCGTCGGCCGGGGTGCGCGGTACCAGCACCTTGCCATCGACTTCGACAGCGCCACTGCTGATGGGGCTGGCGCCGTAGATGAGCTTCATCAGCTCGGTACGGCCAGAGCCCATGAGGCCGCTGAAGCCGAGGATCTCCCCCTGACGCAGGGAGAAGCTCACCCCGCGCACGCCGGGACCGGCCAGATCTTTGACTTGCAGGCTGACGGGGCCGAGCTCGCGCACGAGGCGCGGGTACTGCTCCTCCAGCCGGCGGCCCACCATCATCTCGATGATCCTGTCTTCGTCGAGATCGCTCACCGCCTGCTCGCCGATCCACTTGCCGTCCCGCAGCACGGTGACGCTGTCGCAGATCTGGAAGATCTCCTTGAGGCGGTGGGAGATGTAGACGATGCCGCAGCCCTGCTGGCGCAGCTCGCGGATGACCACGAACAGCTGCTCCGTCTCGGTGTCGGTCAGGGCATCTGTGGGCTCGTCCATGATGATGACGCTGGCATCGAACGACAGCGCCTTGGCGATCTCCACCATCTGCTGCTCGCCAATCGACAGATCCCCGAGCCGGGTGTCCGCTCCGTGCTTGACGCCGAGACGGGCCAGCAGGGTGCTTGCCCGCTCACGCAACTGTTTGTGATCTATGTTGCCAAAGCGGGTGCGCGGCTCGCGGCCGAGGAAGATGTTGGCGGCAATCGACAACTCCGGCAGCAGGTTCAGCTCCTGGTGGATGATGCTGATCCCCTGATCCTGGGAGTCGCGCGGGCCCTTGAAGTGCACCGGCTGGCCGCGATAGCTGATAGTGCCCGCATCGGCCTGATAGATGCCGGTCAGCACCTTCATCAGGGTGGATTTGCCGGCGCCATTTTCACCGAGCAGGGCCATCACCTGGCCCGGATAGACTCGCAGGCCCGCTTCGTCGAGGGCGCGCACACCGGGGAAAGTCTTGACGATCCCGGTGAGCTCGAGAATGGGTGAGGGGGAGGAGGTTGTGCTCATTTGCAGCTTCCTTGAAGAGGCTTAAAACGCCACACCGGCGCAGAGAATAATGTTGGCGTAGGGAGTCACCTCGCCGCTGCGTACCACAGCCTTGCTCTGGCGGGAGCGGGTCTTGAACGCCTCGTGCAGGCAGTATTCGATGGTGATGGGCTTGCCCTGGGCCAAGGCGTGCGCCTCTAGCTGCGCAACCAGTGCCTGATGGGCATCCGGGCTGATCAATTTTATTTCGCTTGCCATGATCACCTTCTCCACCACCAGATCGGTGAGCAGGGCGGTCAGCACGGTTTCCAGGCTGGGAGTGCCCGCCATCAGGGCGAGATCGATGCGCTCAGGCCCTGCCGCAATGGGCAGGCCCGCATCGCAGACGGTGATCTCGTCGGTGTGGCCCATCTGTGCCACCAGGGCACTCAGGGGAGCATTGAGCAGCTTGCCTCGTTTCATACAACACCTCGGCGGCATGGGGGCCGCATGTCGATATTTATCTGGGCAACCGGTTACGCAACCGGTTGCGTCGTTGAGGCGAAAGATAGGCGCTAACCGTTAACGGGTCTAGGAACAGATGACGAAAATGTGAAAACGATCTCAGTGATCAGGCCGTCGGAGGGAAAAACGGGTGCCAGAAGAGCACCCGTACCACGGAAAGAAAGGGTCAGAGGAGGAGGGCCTGCTGCACCGCGGGGCGCGCCAGCATGCGCCTGGTATGGGACGCCACCTTGGGGAACTCGTCGATGGCGACCCCGTCGCTCGCAAGCCAGCTGGCCACCACGAACAGGTAGATGTCGGCCAGGCTGAAACGTTCCCCCAGCACCCAGGGACCGGCCAGATAGTGGTGTTCTATCTCGGCAAACCCTTCGCGCATGTTCTGGGGCATCCTGGCCTTCATGGCGGCGATGGCGTGCTCGTCATCGGCCCAGCGGCTGCCGCGGCGGCCATGGGCATGGGAGACGTGCACCGTCGAGGCGAGGAAGCTGTGCACCTCCTGCATCCTGGCCAGCAGGAAGGGATCGTCCAGGGGGGCGAGCCCGGCATCGGGGAAACGCTGGGCCACGTAGAGCAGCAGGGCCGGGGTTTCGGTCAGCACGCCGCGCTCCGTCACCAGGGCCGGCACCCGCCCCTTGGGGTTGATGGCAAGGTAGGCGGGGGTGCGTTGCTCCCCGGCGGCGAGATCGAGGCGCTTGATCTGGTGCGGGGCACCGGCTTCCACCAGGGCGATGCGCACCGCCATGGCACAGGTACCTGGGGCGAGATAGAGCGTCAGTTCGGACATTGCAGCTTTCCTTGTGTGGGTGATCCGGGATGAAGTGCGCGAGACAGTCGAGTCTTGGCCATCCATCCTACGCCCATGGCGGGCCAGGGCCAAGCCAGGCGACCGGGGCACAAACAGAGGGCAGGGTAACAGCGCGCTTGTCAGTGAAATCAATGGCTTTCTGAACGGAAGATAACAGGAAAAACGACTACGCATGCCCGGTCAAACCGCTATAATGTGCCACCTTGGAACAGTCGCCTTTGAATGTTGGATAGTCAATTGAGTAATAGAATGCGGATCGGTGGAACCCTCGAACAGTCCCTCAGCCAGGGATATCGTCTGGACCTGCAAGGGGTGTTGAAAGAGGCCTGGCAACAGACCCGCCGCACCGGTTTCGGTCTGACGCTGGCCATCGCCGGGGTCATGGCAATCTGGATCCTGCTGAGCAACACCCTGCTGGCCCCCTATGTCAGCCAGGAAGGGGGTGACATGGACATGGCCCTGATATTGAGCCTGCTTATCACCGTCATCATGTCCCCCATGACCTCTTCCCTCGACATGTTGGGGTTGCAGCAGTCGGTGGGGGTGCGGGCCCGCCCGAACCAGGTGTTCGACTTCTTCCGTCACTTCCTGCGTCTGGGTTCCCTGAGCCTGCTCGGCAGCCTCATCACCAGCCTGTTCGGCCCCCTGTTTGAAATGCTGGGCCTGCCGGTGATGCTGGCCTTCATTCCTTCTGCCCTGGTGGGCATGGGGCTGGTGTTCACCGTGCCCCTGGTGCTGGAGCGCGGCCTGTCGCCGGCCCAGGCCATCCTGGTCTCCCTCAAGTTGTTCGCCCGCGGCTGGCCCAGCATAGTGCTGCTGCATGGCGTCATGCTGGCGCTGTTTTTCCTGGCCATCATCCCCATGGGCATAGGCCTTATCTGGGTGGCCCCCCTCTATTTCAATCTCAAGGGGATCCTCTATCGGGATCTGTGCGGGGTCGCCGTGGAGGTGACCGAAGTGGCGGACAATGCCGCCACCGGGCAAGGGCCCGATCATTTCAACGCGTGATGCAAAAGGATGGCATATGAAGCTGGTTCGACATGGCATGGTGGCAAGTCTGCTGATAGTGCCGGTGCTGTGCGCGGCGGCGCCCTCGCTGGATCTGCAATACAGCACCTTCTACAGCCAGATGAAGACCTTTGCCAAGGGTGAGTTTGGTGATGCCAGGCTGGGGTTTTATCTGACCGATCCGCAAAGTGGCCAGCGCTGCGGGCTCGCCTCGGCCCGGGTCTCGACCCTGGACAGGGACGTTGCCGCCGAGGTGACCATAGACAGCGAGCTGCGCCTGCCCTATGACGACGATCTCAATCTCGACAAGGCGACCGTGGTGGTGGAGCTGACCGAACCACACGCCGCCTGCGACATGTCGGTGCAGGTGATGGCCGATGCGCCCCCTGCGTCGGATGGCCCGGCGTTCAGGGTGAGCGAGGTGGTGGCACGCCAGCAGGAGATGCAGTCGTTGCTGGACAAGCTGGCCGGCATGGTCGGCAAGCACTTCCTGCCGGACATGGCGGGGGTACGGGTGACCCTGGTGCAGCCGAGCGGCACCGCCTACCTCATCGACGGTGCCCGTCAGCAGCCTCTCCCCTGGCAGGATGGTCAGCTGCTGCTTCGCAACGAGCAACTCGCGGACTTCGCGGCGGGCAAGTTGCAGCTTGAGGGAGATATACTGCGACTGACTCCCTGGTTGCACAAGGGCTGAAGACAGCAGCTGCCAGACAGATAAAGAAAAGGAGCGCATGGCGCTCCTTTTTCGTGGTGGCTGGCAGGGCGCTCAGCGCACCTCTATCACATCCAGCACGTCCATCTCATCGATGTTGAGCAGGGGCGCGGTCGGCAGCTCGGGGGGATCGAATGCCTTGTCGCCGCCATCTATGATGCCGGAGTCGCGGTTGATGCTCTTGAAGTCAAACAGCTTGTGATCCAGCAGGTGGCTCGGGATCACGTCCTGAATGGCGGTAAACATGGTCTCTATCCGGCCCGGGAAGCGGCGATCCCAGTCCTGCATCATCTGCTTGATGGCCTTGCGCTGCAGGTTCTCCTGCGAGCCGCACAGGTTGCACGGGATGATGGGGAAGGCCTTGACCTCGGCGTAACGCACCAGATCCTTCTCCTTGCAGTAGGCCAGGGGACGGATCACCACGTTCTTGCCATCGTCGCTCACCAGCTTGGGGGGCATGGACTTGAGCTTGCCGCCGTAGAACATGTTGAGGAACAGGGTCTCGAGGATGTCATCCCTGTGGTGGCCGAGGGCAATCTTGGTGCAGCCCAGCTCCTGGGCGGTGCGGTAGAGAATGCCGCGGCGCAGACGGGAGCAGAGGGCGCAGGTGGTCTTGCCTTCCGGTACCTTGTCCTTGACGATGGAGTAGGTGTCTTCCTCGACTATCTTGAAGTCGACGCCGAGAGCTGCCAGGTATTCCGGCAGCACGTGCTCGGGGAAGCCGGGTTGCTTCTGATCCAGGTTGACGGCCACGAGATCGAAATGGATGGGGGCGCTGGCCTTCAGGCTCATCAGGATGTCGAGCATGGCGAAGCTGTCTTTGCCGCCAGACAGGCACACCATGATCTTGTCACCCTCTTCAATCATGTTGAAGTCGGCGATGGCCTGACCCACGTTGCGCCGCAGGCGTTTCTGCAGCTTGTTGAAACTGTATTTCTCTTTGGCGTTAAGCTCTTCTAGCATGGCCTCAAACCCGGGACAAAAATAAGCGGCTTATTATAGCCATGTCCCGGGGGAGGGCAAGAAACGCTTATGCAGGATGACGTCTGTCATCCACGGGGCAGCTGTAATCATCGGGTTTGAGGATCAGGATGTCGCAGTTGAGCCTGTCCACCACATGTTCAGCCGTGTTGCCGAGCAGGGCGGCGGAGAGGCCGGTGCGACCGACGCACCCCATGATCATCAGGGTGGACTTGAGTTCGTCCGCCATGTCCGGCAACACTTCCTCCGGCAACCCTTCCGCCACCTTGGTCCACATGTGATTGATGCCGAATTGATCGGCATGCTCTCGCAGTAGATCTTCGTGATGCTTGCGGATGGCGTCGTTGTAGGCGTTGGGGTCGAACTCGGGCAGCTCGATGGCCACATTCACCGGCGTGCCGGGGTAGGTGTTGACCAGATAGAGGTTGGAGCCGAGCAGATCGGCGATGGCGACACCCTCGCGAGTGATGCGCTCATTGAGGACTTTTTGCTCCAGATCGTCGCTCGAGCAGTTGATGGCGGCAATGATGTTGCCGCCCCGCTGCCAATGACCCTCCTTGACCAGCAGGACGGGGCAGGGGCATTTGCGCAGCAGGTGCCAGTCGGTGGGGGTGAAGATGAAGGTTTGCAGGAAGGAGTGCTTGTGGGTCGCCTTGACCACCAGATCGTGGCGATGCTCCAGCACTTCCTGGATGACGCACTCAAAGGGGCGGTTGTGCCACAGCACCTTGATCTCGCACTCCAGCCCTCTGGCGCGATAGGGTTGCAGTATCTCGTCCAGCCACTCCCGGCGCTGGGCAATGACGCCGTGGCGCATCTCTTCCCGCTCATCCACGGACAGCATGGCGGTCATCTCGTACGAGAAGTCGTAAATCGTCAGGAGCAGGGTCAGCTGGGCGCCCTCGTCCAGCTCGGCGACCTTGACCGCGCGTTCGAGCGCGATCTGGCGCTCCTCTTCCGGGTTGATCACCACCAGAATGTTTCGGTACTTGACCATGTTCTCCTCCTTGGCAAAAACGCCAATGATGGCAACTCTTTAGCCATTACAGCTTAGTCCAAGGGGGGAGACGGGAAGGTGTGCCGGATCAAATTTCAGGGTGAACCGATCCGGCAACAGAGGGGAAAGGGGGTGATCAGCCGCAGGCAGGGCGAGTGGCACCGGCCATGACGCCGAGGGCCACGTGATCCAGCACTGTAATGTATTTGCCCTTGACGCTGATGAGGCCGGACTTCTGGAAACGACCGAGCAGACGGCTGATGGTCTCGACGGTGAGGCCGAGGTAGTTGCCTATGTCACCCCGGGTCATGGAGAGACGGAACTCCTTGGCGGAGAAGCCGCGCTCGGAGAAGCGTACCGAGAGATTGTGCAGGAAGGCGGCGAGGCGCTCTTCCGCATTCTTCTTGGAGAGCAGCAGTATCATCTCCTGGTCACCCATGATCTCGTTGCTCATCAGGCGCATGATCTGCTGGCGGAGCTTAGGCATCTTGCCGGAGAGATCGTCGAGCACATCGAACGGGATCTCGCACACCATGGCGGTTTCCAGCGCCTGGGCGAAGGAGGGGTGTGCCTGCTTGTGGATGGCATCGAAACCGACCAGATCCCCCGCGAGGTGGAAGGCGGTGATCTGCTCGTCACCCTGTTCTGTGATGGTGTATGACTTGATGGTCCCGGAGCGGATGGCGTAGAGCGATTTCAGTTCATCGCCGGCCTTGAACAATTCCTCACCCTTCTGGATCGGCTTTTTGCGCTCGATGATGCTGTCCAGCTGATCGAGCTCACTGTCGTTCAGGGTGAAGGGAATGCAGAGCTGACTGATGCTGCAATCCTGGCAATGAATTGCACAGCCACCGCTCTGAATACGTCTGCCAGGTTTCTTGTCCGGGATCATAGGCTCATATGAATAATTGATTTATATCAAACAAGTTTACCACCAACTCATCCGTTTTGGATAGGGTTTCAAAAGGATGCCAGCCCGATCCAGAGGGTATGCAGCCCATAGGCAATGAGCAGCAGGGCACCGCCGAGGCGCAGGCTGCGCAGGGTCAACCAGTAGCGCAATCTGTCTGCCAGCCCCCCCAGGGCGAACAGTGTCGGCAGGGTCCCCAGACCAAAGCTCAGCATGATGAGCGCGCCGCCACTGGCGGAGCCTGCCGCCGCGCTCCAGGTCAGCATGGAGTAGACCAGACCGCAGGGCAGCCAGCCCCACACCATGCCAAAGGGAAGCGCCTGCCAGGCCGAGGTGAAGGGGATGAACTTGCCGGCAAGCGGCTTGATGAAGGGCCAAAGCTTGGCGCCGAGCCGCTCCAGCAGCAGTATCCCCTGCCACCAGCCAGCGAGATAGAGGCCCAGCGCTATCATCAGCAGGGCCGCAACGAGGCGCAAGCCGGCGATGGCGTGTTTGCCGGCCCCGAGCTCGCTGGTGGTGGCCAGCAATCCG
This sequence comes from Aeromonas sp. DSM 116730, assembly GCF_046581335.1. NCBI lineage: Bacteria > Pseudomonadati > Pseudomonadota > Gammaproteobacteria > Aeromonadales > Aeromonadaceae > Aeromonas > Aeromonas sp. DSM 116730. Next base: position 2,218,527 of record NZ_CP144265.1, read on the forward strand.
CCCACCAGGGCGCCAGCCAGCACATAGCTCAGGATCCGCCCCAGGTTGTAGTTGAGCAGGTAGCCGAGTCGCCCCCAGAAGTGCTGCTTCCCGGCGGGGATGGCCATGGAGAGGGCGGCTGAGACGCCACCGCACATGGCGATGCAGTGGCCTGAGCCTGCAAGTCCCACCAGCAGGGCGCCCATCAGATCAAGACTGCTTGTCATCGCTCGGCTGATCCTTGCCCTTGGTGGCGGGTTGCTCCTCGTCAAACAGTATGTTGGAGCCCTGGCGGTCGAGATCCTCGAACTGCTCCGAGCGAATGGCCCAGAAGAAGACGGCTCCCGCGATGATGACGAACAGGATGGCGATGGGGATCAGGACAAAAATGATGTTCATGGGGGCTACCTTGCATTCATCCGTGGCAATCGACCCCTATGGTAACCCTGTTCGGGCAGGGGGCCAGCCGCTATCAGCGAGAAATGTGGCCTGCATCGAAGGCAGGCCACATTTTCAGCTTATTTTCCAGCCTGCTCATCGATTGAGGCGCATGGAGTTGGTGACGACTATGAGGGAGCTCAGGGACATGCCCGCCGCCGCCAGATAGGGGGGCAGCCAGCCGCTGGCCGCGAGTGGCAGCACCAGCAGGTTGTAGCCGATGGACCAGGCGAAGTTCTCCTGGATGATCCTGCGGGTGCGCAGCGCCAGGGCGCGGGCAGTCAGCAGGCGGGAGAGATCGTCGGCCAGCAGAATGGCGTCGGCGCTGTTTTTCGCCAGATCCGTGCCGCCCGCCATGGCGAAGGAGGCATGGGCACCGGCCAGCACGGGGGCGTCGTTGATGCCATCCCCCACCATGATGCAGATGTCTCCCGCCGCTTCCCGGGCCTTGAGGTAGGCCAGCTTGCCATCGGGGGTGACCCCTTTCACCAGCTCATCGACCCCGAGTTCACGGGCCACGGCGTCGGCTTGAGGGGAGCTGTCGCCGGTGAGGATGGTGGTCTGCAGCCCGGCGGCCTTGAAGGCCTGGATCAGGGCACCGGCATCCGGGCGCAATGTATCCGCCAGGGTGAAGCGGGCCAGCGGCCCTGTCTCGTCGGCCAGATAGATGGCCAGCCCCTGAGTAGCCTCCTGCTCGTCAGCCAGCGCTAGCCAGCGGGCGCTGCCGATGCGGTAATGCTTGCCTGCGATCCTGCCCTGGATGCCGTGGCCTATGACGGGGGTCACCTCGCTGGCTGCCGGCAGCACGGCATCCTCTGCCCCCTTGCTGCGAAACGCGCGGGCAATGGGGTGTTCGGAGTAGGCTTCCAGCGCGCGGGCGATTGCCAGGCACTCGTCTTCGCCAAGCTCCGCCAGGGGCTGGACGCCCACCAGGCTGATGTTGCCCGTGGTCAGGGTGCCTGTCTTGTCCATCACTATGCGGTTGGCCCGGGTCAGCACGTCCAGCACGTGGCCGCGGCGCAGCAGTATGCCGCTGCGGGTCAGGTGGGCGGTGGCCGAGGTGAGCGCAGTCGGGGTCGCCAGCGACAGGGCGCAGGGGCAGGTGGCCACCAGCACCGACAGGGTGACCCAGAAGGCCCGCTCCGGCGCATGGAAGTGCCAGAATGTCCAGACCCCGGCGGCGATAAGCAGCAGTACCAGGATGAAATGGCGGGAGAGCACATCCGCCAGCTGGGCGATGGCGGGTTTGTCATCCAGCGCATGATCCTGCAGCCGCATGATCTGGGCGAGGCGCGACTCTTCGATGGGGTGGCTGACCCGGATCTCCAGCGGCGCATCCGTGTTGATGGTGCCGGCGAAGACGGGATCCCCCGCCTGCTTGAGAAGGGGCAGTTGCTCACCGGTCAGCATGGCTTCGTTGAGACTGGCCTGCCCCAAAGTGATGATGCCGTCTGCCGGCAGGGTGGCGCCGGCCAGCACCCGGACCCTGTCCCCCACCCGCAGCGTCTTGGCGGCCACCTCGTGCTCGCCATCTGCATCGATGCGGGTGGCCATGATGGGCACCAGGCGCGCCAGGTTGGAGCTTGACTCGGATGCCTTGCGTCTGGCCCTCAGCTCGAGCAGGCGCCCCAGCAGCAGGAAGAAGACGAACATGGTGATGGAGTCGTAATAGACCTCACCCGTGTTGAAGACGGTGGCCCAGATTGAGGCGACGAAGGCGCCGATGAGGGCCAGCGACACAGAGACATCCATGGAGAGGTGACCCTGTCTCAGGCTGCGCCAGGCGCCTGCGTAAAACGGCTGGGCCGAGTAGATCATGATGGGGGTGGAGAGCAGCAGGCTTATCCACTTGAAGTAGATCATGAACTCCTCTTCCACGCTGATGAAGAGATCCATGTAGAGCGCCACGGCGCACATCATCACCTGCATGGAGCCGAGACCGGCCAGCGCCATGCGAAACATGTAGCTGCGCACCTCGCGGGCGTAGAGGGCTTCCTGGCTGTGGGTCTGGAAGGGGTAGGCGCGGTAGCCTATCTTGGCGAATCCCTTGAGGATGTCGCTTAACGAGAGCCTGTCCGGATCCCACTTGATGCGGGCGCGGTGGGTGGTGGTGTTGACGTTGACATAGTGCAGGCCCGGCAACCCCATCAGGTGTCGCTCGATAAGCCAGGCGCAGGCGGCGCAGGTCAACCCCTCCACACTGAGCTGGATCTCCCGCAATGTGCCCGTCTCGGTGACGAACTCCTGCTGCACCTCGGCCAGATCGTAGTGGGTGAGGGCGGCCAGCTCGCTGGGTACCAGCTCCCCCTTGATGCCGGGTGCGGTGCGGTGCTCGTAGTAACTGGCAAGGCCGCATTCGAGAATGGTCTGTGCCACGGCCTGGCAACCAGGGCAGCACATGGGTTGCGCTATCCCCTTGATCTCCAGGGTAAAGTCACTGCCAGTGGAAACCGGTTCACCACAGTGAAAACAGCCGGTCATGGTCATTATCCCTCTTGGAAGCTGCCCGCGTGGGCGAGATAAGGGAGGACGCCGTGATGCCAGGATGAACGCTGCCGTTCATCCTGGGCTCAGCGTCCCTTGGGATCGAGTTCCACCGGGGCCTTGGTCGGCAGCTGTGCCGTCTCTTGCAGGCGCCACTCGTGGTTGAAGGCATCGACCCGGATGTGCCACTTGCCGGTGAGGGGCTTGTCCAGCATCAGGCGATAGACCCCCTTGCCATCGGCAGTGAGCAGATGATCGATGTCCAGGCCCGCCAGGGTCGGGTGGAACAGGGAGAGGTGCAGCGCCTGACCGGCGGGGATCTCCCCCGACAGGGGCTTCAGGGTCAGCTCCTTGTCGCTGACCGAGAGCTCTACGCGGATGCCGAGGGCCTCGGCGCGATCGAACTTGCTGAGATCCTGATTAATCTCCTTGCCTTGCTTGTAATAGTCTTCCGCCACCAGGTTGACCCCATCCTGGCTGGCGATGATGGCGGTGGCGATGCTGCCTATCACGGCGGCGCAGGGGAGGGCGATGATGAACCAGGGCCAGAATTGGCGATACCAGGGTTGAGTCATGGTGCTACCGAAACATATGGTTAACGAAATGGAGGGATTTTAGCCAACACAAGATAACAAAAAGCCTCGAAGAGTCGAGGCTTTTTGCTGCGTAATCACGTGCTTATCACATGTTACTGCTTATTTTACTGCGCCTGGTGGGACAAACTATAGACATAGGACGCCAGCAGGTGGACCTTGTCTTCTCCCAGGATATCCTTCCAGGCCGGCATCACGCCGTGACGACCGTGGGTGATGGTCTGCTCGACCACCTGACGGGAGCCACCATACAACCAGGTGTTGTTGGTGAGATCCGGCGCGCCGAAGGCGATGCCGCCCTTGGCATCCGGGCCGTGACAGGCGGCGCACATGGCGAAACGGGCTTCCCCCTTCTTGGCCTCAACCAGGTCGACCTTGCGGCCGGACAGGCTCAGCACATAGGAGGCCACTTCCTTGACTCCGTCCTGACCCAGGATCTCGCCCCAGGCGGCCATGATACCCTGGCGACCGCCCATGATGGTGGTCTTGATCTGGGAAGGCTCTCCGCCCCATTGCCACTCGCTGTCGGTCAGGTTCGGGAAACCGCGACCACCGCGGGCATCGGAGCCGTGGCACTGGGAGCAGTTCTGCAGGAACAGACGCTGACCCACTTTCAGGGCTTCCGGGTCCTTGGCGATCTCGGTGATCTCCTTGTAGCTCTTGCCGTCGGCCTGGTAGGTCAGCTCGCGGAACTTGGCGCCATAGACCTCGTCGGCCTTGGCCAGTTCCCTATCGTATTCCACCGCGCGCCCTTCGTCCTTGGCGGAGGCTGCCGCCGCCTTGGATTCTGCCAGGGAGCGAACGTCCTGGTTGGAGCTCTGCCAGCCCAGCAGACCCTTCCAGTTGCCCAGACCCGGGAAGGCGAGCAGGTAGATGAGACCGGTGACGATGAAGAAGAGGAACATATAGGACCACCACTTCGGCAGCGGGTTGTTGATCTCCTCTATGCCGTCGAAGGTGTGCCCCATGGGCTTACCCTCTTCGGTCCCCATCTTGTCCTTCATGCACCACATCAGCAGCAGGAAGCAGCCGAGTATGGTGCCCAGACTTATGACGGTCACAAAAATGCTAAACAAAGTGCTCATTATTGCTTCGCTCCTGCGTTCTTGTTATCAGCACTGGGTTGCTCGTCATCGGCAAAAACCAGGTTGGCAGCCTCATCGAAGGAGGCCTTGCGGCGCTTGCTGTATGCCCAGACGATGATGCCGATCATGATGATCATCAGCAGCAGGGTGTACAGGCCGCGAAATGTGCCGTAATCCATATCCCGACTCCTTATTTCAGGGCATGACCCAGTGATTGCAGATAGGCCACCAGGGCATCCAGCTCGGTCTTGCCCTTGACTGCCTCAGCCGCACCTTCGATGTCGGCGTCGGTATAGGGCACCCCGAAGTGATCCCGGAACAGCGCCAGTTTCTTGCCGGTCAGCTCACCGGTCAGGACGTTGGTCTCGAGCCAGGGGAAGGCGGGCATGTTGGACTCGGGCACCACGTCGCGCGGGTTGATGAGGTGGGCGCGATGCCAATCATCGGAATAGCGGCCGCCGACCCGGGCCAGATCCGGACCAGTACGCTTGGAGCCCCACAGGAAGGGGTGCTCCCACACGCTCTCACCGGCGACCGAGTAGTGGCCATAGCGCTCGGTCTCGGCGCGGAACGGGCGGATCATCTGGCTGTGGCAGACGGTGCAGCCCTCGCGGATGTAGATGTCGCGTCCTTCCATCTGCAGGGCTGTGTAGGCCTTGAGGCCCTCCACCGGCTCGTTGGTCTGCTTCTGGAAGAACAGCGGCGTGATCTCGACCAGGCCCCCCAGGCTGATGGCAAAGATGATGCCTATCACCAGCATGGGGACGCTCTTTTCAAAAATTTCGTGACGGTTGTTGTTGCTCATGCTTTAAACCCCTTCAGATCAGGCTGGCTGTGCGACGGGTTCCAGGGAACCCTTGGGCGCAGTGACGGTGCGATAGGCGTTGTAGGCCATCAGCAACATGCCGGTGACGAAGAAGCAGCCACCCAGGAAGCGCACGAAGTAGAAGGGATAGGAAGCTTGCAGCGCCTCCACGAAGCTGTAGGTCAGGGTGCCGTCATCGTTGACCGCACGCCACATCAGACCCTGCATCACCCCGGAAATCCACATGGAGACGATGTAGAGCACAGTGCCCACGGTCGCCAGCCAGAAGTGAACGTTGATCAGGCGGATGCTGTACATGCGGCCCTGATCGAACAGGTTCGGGATCAGATGGTATACGGCGCCGATAGAGACCATGGCAACCCAGCCCAGGGCACCGGAGTGAACGTGACCTATGGTCCAGTCGGTGTAGTGGGAGAGGGCGTTGACCGTCTTGATCGCCATCATGGGGCCTTCGAAAGTGGACATGCCGTAGAACGACAGGGACACGATCAGGAAGCGCAGTATGGGGTCATAGCGCAGCTTGTGCCAGGCACCGGACAGGGTCATGATGCCGTTGATCATGCCGCCCCAGGAGGGGACGAACAGGATGAGGGACATCACCATGCCAAGGGACTGGGCCCAGTCGGGCAGGGCGGTGTAGTGCAGATGGTGCGGACCGGCCCAGATATAGAGGGAGATCAGCGCCCAGAAGTGCACTATGGAGAGGCGGTAGGAGTATACCGGGCGACCCGCCTGCTTGGGCACGAAGTAGTACATCATCCCCAGGAAGCCGGCGGTGAGCAGGAAGCCGACCGCGTTGTGGCCATACCACCACTGCACCATGGCATCCATGGCACCTGAGTACATGGAGTAGGACTTCATGCCAGAGAGCGGCACTTCCATGTTGTTGACGATGTGCAGCACGGCCACCGTGATGATAAAGGCACCGAAGAACCAGTTCGCCACATAGATGTGGGAGGTGGTGCGCTTGACCAGGGTGCCGAAGAAGACGATGGCATAGCTCACCCAGACCACGGCGATGGCGATGTCAATGGGCCACTCCAGCTCGGCATACTCCTTGGAAGTGGTGTATCCCAGCGGCAGTGTGATGGCGGCGGCGAGTATGATCGCCTGCCAGCCCCAGAACACGAAGGCGGCGAGCGGGCCGCCAAACAGCCTGACCTGGCAGGTACGTTGTACCACGTAGAAGGAGGTGGCCATCAGCGCACTGCAGCCAAATGCAAAGATGACCGCATTGGTGTGCAGGGGACGCAGGCGGCTGTAGGTCAGCCAGGGGGTATCAAAGTTGAGGGCAGGCCAGATTAACTGGGCTGCGATCAGTACACCAACCGACATACCGACAATTCCCCAGACAATCGTCATGACGGTGAACTGGCGCACAACGGTGTAGTTGTACTCAGGGTGGTTTGTTGTATGGCTCATCGTTGTATTCCGCTTCCGATGCTGTTGTTTGTTTTTCGCCCGGTAATCGGGGCCATTTTCACCCCTGATTTGCAAAATCCTCTCGTTAACATCTGTTAATAAAAGGAAAAGCAAAAGGTGGTTAAATGAAAATTCATTGAGAATGATACTGAACTGACCGGTAAAATAACAGTACAAACAGTGATATATTTGGCTCCAGCGGGTCTGGTGCCCGCCAGTTTTTACCTTGCGCAAGATCACGAAAATCGCATTTTTAAAGTACCTTACAGGGCTGTTTTTTCATGAAAGAGAGACTCACTTCACGCAAAATCGTGCACTTGACCATAGTGCTGGCCATTTTGCTCTCCCTGATGGCCTATCGGACCTGGTTTTCGGGCCTGGAGAGGGGGGAGGCGACGGGAACAAATGATCAGATTTGTGATCTGTCCCACAGCAGTTGCTCCCTTCTGGTCGGTGACAAGCCCCTGACGGCTAGCATAGAGGGCTTGCCGATCCGCCCTGAACATGACTTTGTGTTGCGCCTTCAGGGGGGATCCCCTGCCATCACCCCCACCAAGGCCTGGCTGGAGGGCAAGACCATGTTCATGGGGGTCATCCCGGTGCAACTCGAGGCGAAGGACGGGGGCTGGCAGGGGGCCGCTCAGGTGGGAAGTTGCACCACTGAGGCCATGGAGTGGCTGCTCAATATCGAGTGGAGCAATGGCCAGCGCCAGCAACTGGCGCTGGGGGTTTCCCCCTGACAGGGGGCTGCTGTTTGCGGCCCAGGAGGGGGGAGAAGTGAAATTTGATTTGAATTTTTCAGGCAGGTCGGTACCTTGCATTCATTATCAAGGAGTGAAGTTCATTTAATCATGATTGAAAAACAAGCATTTTATCGCACCCTCAACCAACAGGCCCAGGCTCTGCTGGAGGGTGAACCCGACCTGATTGCCAACCTGGCGAACCTGTCTGCCCTGCTCAATCAGGAGCTGGCTGACATCAACTGGGTCGGCTTTTATCTGTTGCAAGGGGAGACCCTGGTGCTCGGCCCCTTCCAGGGCAAGCCGGCCTGCGTGCGCATTCCGGTGGGCCGCGGCGTCTGCGGCACTGCGGTGGCCGAGGGCAAGACCCAGCTGGTGGACGACGTACATCAGTTCACGGGTCACATCGCCTGCGACGGCGCCAGCAATTCTGAAATCGTGATTCCGCTGCGTCGCGGTGGTCAGATCATCGGGGTGCTGGACGTGGATAGTCCGATTTTTAACCGTTTCGACCAGGAGGACCGAATTGGCCTCGAAGAAACGGTGCAAATTTTGGAAAGCATGCTCTAAGTCATTGCTAGATGGTTCGCAAAAGGTCCCAAGCTCTCTATAATAGGGCCTTTGTTGTGTTCGGGCATGCCCGTGCGTCTATATGAAAGCCAAGGTTATACATGGAAAACACTGAAAAGCTGAAGAACAGTAAAGAGATCGTTGCCTACCTGGTCGAGAAATTCCCGGCCTGCTTCATCGCTGAAGGAGAGGCCAAGCCACTCAAGATTGGCATCTTCCAGGATCTGGCCGCGCGTCTTGCTGATGACGAGAGAGTCTCCAAGACCATGCTGCGCTCTGCTCTGCGTCAATACACCTCCAGCTGGCGTTACCTGCATGGCCTCAAGGCTGGCCAGGCCCGTGTCGATCTGGATGGCAACCCCGGTGAGCTGCTGACCGAAGAGCACATCGAACATGCCAAACAGGCCCTCAAGGAGAGCAAAGAGCGTGTCTTTGCCAGCCGCCGCACCAACACCAAGGAGAAGGAAGACAAGCCCAAGCAGCCGCGCCGCAACGCGCCGCGCAAGGCCGATGCTCCTCGCTCCGACAAGCCCAAGTCCGCCCCCAAGGCCGCGCCTGTAGCCGATGCTCCCCTGGTCAAGGTGGATGCCGCCACCCTGAAAGTGGATCAAGGCGTGCGCGTCATGCTGGGCAAGTCTCCCCTGCCTGCGACCATCAAGGAAGTGACCAAGGATGACGTACAGGTTCAATTGCAGACCGGCATGATGTTGCGGGTCAAGTTCGAGCATCTGGTTCTCTAAGGAGACGAATGTTGAAGCATGGCGTGATTCGTTTTTCCCTCGTTGCCTGTAGCCTGGCGCTTGCCGGGCTCGCGCAGGCCATCGAGCCGGTGCTCAAGGAAAGTGATTTGCCTGTGTTGGCTCAAGAGAGCCAACATGCTACGGCCAGCAAGCGAATTGCCAATCTGTTTACCCGCTCTCACTACAAACAGTTCAAGTTGGACGATGCCTTTTCCTCCGTGATATTTGACAAGTATCTGGAGAATCTGGACTACAGCCGCAACCTGTTTCTGGCCTCTGACATCAGCCGTTTTGAAAAGTACCGTACCGGTTTTGACACCGACCTCGAGAGAGGGCGTCTGGCTCCGGCCTACGAGATGTTCAACCTGAGTCAGCAGCGGCGTTACGAGCGGTTCGAATACGCCCTCAAACTGCTCGACACTCCCCTGGATTTCACCCAGCCTGACAATTACATCTTCGATCGGGAAGGGGCTCCCTGGCCCAAAGACGAGGCCGAGCTCAACGAGCTGTGGCGTCAACGGGTCAAGTTCGATGCCCTGAGCCTCAAGCTCAGTGGCAAGGAGTGGCCCGAGATCAAGGAGCTGCTTGGCAAGCGTTACAACAACGCCATCAAGCGGATGTCCCAGACCGAGAGCGAAGATGTGTTCCAGCTCTTCATGAACTCCTTCGCCCGTGCCATCGAGCCCCACACCAGCTACCTCTCGCCGCGCAGCGCCGATCGCTTCAACACCGAGATGAACCTCTCGCTGGAGGGCATAGGTGCCGTGCTGCAGGCGGAAGATGACTTCACCGTCATCCGCTCCCTGGTGCCCGGCGGCCCGGCGGCCAAGTCCAACCACCTCAAACCCGATGACAAGATCACCGGGGTGGGGCAGGACGACGGCAAGATTGTCGATGTGATCGGCTGGCGTCTCGACGACGTGGTCGAACTCATCAAGGGGCCCAAGGGCAGCAAGGTGAAGCTGGAGATCCAGCGCGGCAAGGGCGCGACCGCCAAGACCGAGCTGGTGGAGCTGACCCGCGACAAGGTGCGCCTGGAAGACAGGGCCGCCAAGTCCAAGGTGATCAACGCCGAAGGCAAGAAGATAGGGGTACTCGAGATCCCGAGCTTCTATGTCAATCTCCATGACGACGTCATCAAGGAGCTCTCCAGCCTCAACAAGCAGAAGATAGATGGTCTCATCGTCGACCTGCGCGGCAACGGTGGCGGCGCCCTGACGGAAGCCTCGGCCCTGAGCGGTCTCTTCTTCGCCAGCGGTCCCGTGGTGCAGATCCGGGATCATATGGGTCGTATCACCGTCAATGGTGACGATGACGGCAACGTCTACTACGGCGGCCCCATGTCGGTGATGATCGACCGCTACAGCGCCTCGGCCTCCGAGATCTTCGCCGCCGCCATGCAGGATTACGGCCGCGCCCTGATCCTCGGCGAAAACTCGTTCGGCAAGGGCACTGTGCAGCAGCATCGCAGCCTTGCCAAGGTCTACGACTTCTACGAGCAGCCGCTGGGTCACGTGCAGTACACCATCGCCAAGTTCTACCGGATCGATGGCGGCAGCACCCAGAACAAGGGGGTGGCGCCGGACATCAACTTCCCGACCGCCGTCTCGCCGGATGAGACCGGGGAGAGCCGGGAGTTCAACGCTCTGCCCTGGGACAAGATAGCCTCGGCCAGTTACGACAAGCTGGGGGATTTCTCCGGTCTGCTGTCCAAGTTGAAGTCGGCTCACGAGGCGCGGATCGCCAAGGATCCTGAATTTGCCTACGTGATGCAGGACATCAAGGAGTATCAGGCGGACAAGGACAAGAAGTCGGTCTCCCTGAACGAAGCCGAGCGACTGGCGGATCAGGCCAAGCAGGACGAGAAGGCGCTGGCGCGAGCCAACGAGCGACTGACCCGCCTTGGCAAGCCGACGGTGAAGAGCCTGGATGAACTGCCTGCCGATTTCGAGGCCCCTGACGAGTATCAGATCGAAGCCGCGAACATCACGGCGGATCTGGCGAAGCTCAGCAAGGGCTGAGTGTCCTGGGTGACATCCACATGAATACAAGGGCGACTCAGGTCGCCCTCTCTTTTGGCTGAATGCAAACTATTTGACCCTGCGGGACCGTTGTGACAGCCTCTGACACGTTGATAACAACGCGTGGAAGCACACAATAATGACCGATCACTCCCAGGCCATGACGGCCAAGTATCGCCAGGATTACCAGGCGCCCCTCTACTGGATCGACAGCATCGATCTCGATTTTCAGCTGCAGGAGCCCCTGACCCGGGTGACCAGCATCTCCCGGCTGCGCCGCAGCGGCGAGCACAACGAGCCCCTGGTGCTGGATGGGGAAGGATTGGTCTTGCACAGCGTCAGCGTGGACGGTGTCCCCTACACCCGGTTCGAGCAGGGGGAGAGCAGCCTGACCCTGTTCAACCTGCCCGCCGAGTGCGTGCTGACCATAGTCACGGATCTGGATCCCGCCGCCAACACGGCGCTGGAGGGGCTCTACAAGTCCGGTGATGCCTACTGCACCCAGTGTGAAGCGGAGGGCTTTCGCCGCATCACCTATTACCTGGACAGGCCCGACATTCTGGCCCGTTACAGCACCCGGATCACCGCCGACAAGGCCAAATACCCCTATCTGCTCTCCAACGGCAACAAGGTCGACAGCGGCGAGCTGGACGGCGGTCGCCACTTCGTGCAGTGGCAGGATCCCTTCCCCAAGCCGAGCTACCTGTTTGCGCTGGTGGCCGGTGACTTCGATGTGGAGCGCAGCCACTACGACACCAAAAGCGGCCGCAAGGTGGCCCTCGAGATCTTCGTCGACAAGGGCAACCTGGACCGCGCAGGTTTCGCCATGGAGAGCCTCATCAACGCCATGCGCTGGGACGAGCAGCGTTTCGGCCTCGAGTATGACCTCGACATCTACATGATCGTCGCGGTGGACTTCTTCAATATGGGCGCCATGGAGAACAAGGGGCTCAACATCTTCAACTCCAGGTTCGTGCTGGCCAACCCGGCCACCGCCACCGACGGCGATTACCACGGCATAGAGCGGGTCATCGCCCACGAATACTTCCACAACTGGACCGGCAACCGGGTCACCTGCCGCGACTGGTTCCAGCTCAGCCTCAAAGAGGGGCTGACGGTGTTCCGGGATCAGGAGTTCTCCTCGGATCTGGGCTCGCGCGGGGTCAACCGCATCAACAACGTGCGCACAGTGCGCGGCCCGCAGTTTGCCGAAGATGCCGGCCCCATGGCCCACCCCATCCGCCCGGATGTGGTGATCGAGATGAACAACTTCTACACCCTGACCGTCTACGAGAAGGGGTCGGAAGTGATCCGCATGCTGCACACCCTGCTGGGTGAGGATAATTTCCAGGCCGGCATGCGCCTCTATTTCGAGCGTCACGACGGCTCGGCCGCCACCTGCGATGACTTCGTGCAGGCGATGGAGGATGCCTCCGGTGTGGATCTCGGCCGTTTCCGCCGCTGGTACAGCCAGTCCGGCACCCCCGAGCTGACCGTGACCGACGACTATGATGCCGCCAGCGGCGTCTATCGCCTCCACGTGCGCCAGCACACCCCGCCGACCCAGGATCAGCCGCAAAAACTGCCGCTGCATATCCCCCTCGACATCGAACTCTATGACGAGCAGGGTGCCGCCATTGCGCTGCAATACCAGGGCAAGGCCATCGGCAACGTGCTCGACGTGCTGGAAGCAGAGCAGACCTTCGTCTTCGATCGGGTGCCGGTCAAGCCGGTTCCCTCCCTGCTGCGGGACTTCTCCGCCCCGGTCAAGCTGCACTATGACTACAGCGACGAGGCGCTGGCCTTCCTGATGCGCTTTGCCCGCAACGAGTTTGCCCGCTGGGATGCGGCCCAGATGCTGATCAACAAGGCGGTCATCGATGGGGTGGCGCGGGTGCAGCAAGGGCAGGGGGTTGAGCTCTCCCCAACCCTGCTGGCGGCCTTCGTCGCCATTCTGGACGAAGCCGAGCTGGACTCGGCCCTCAAGGCGGAGATCCTGGCACTGCCCGGTGAGGCGACCCTGGCCGAGCTGTTCGAAGTGGCCGATATCGACGCCATCCATCGGGTGCGCAACGAGATCCACACCTCGCTGGCCCACGCCTTTGGTGCCCGGCTGGCCAGCACCTATGAGGGGCTGCGCCTGACGGGCTATAGGGTTATCCATGCTGACACCGCCAAGCGCGCCCTCAAGGCCGTGGTGCTCGGTTATCTGGCGGCACTGGATGCGGAGCAGGCCGATGTGCTGGTGCGCGAGCAATACGCCGCGGCCGACAACATGACCGACACCCTGGCGGCGTTGCAGGTGGCAAACAACCATCTGCAGCCATGCCGCAGCGCGCTGCTGGCCGATTTCGAGGGCAAGTGGGCCCATGACGGCCTGGTGCTGGACAACTGGCTGCGCCTGGTGGGCTGCAAGCCTGCCGCCGATGTGCTGGATGAGGTGAAGCAGGCGATGGCCCATCCTACCTTCAGCATCCGCAACCCGAACCGGCTGCGGGCCCTGATCGGCAGCTTTGCCATGAACAACCAGGTGCAGTTCCACGCGGTGGATGGCAGCGGCTATCGTTTCCTGACCGATCTCTTGATCGCGCTCAACGAGGTCAATCCCCAGGTGGCGTCCCGCCTCATCACGCCCCTCATCCAGTTCAAGCGACTGGATGAGGGGCGCAAGACGCTGATCCGGGCCGAGCTGACTCGTCTGGCCAACCTCGAGGGGCTGGCACGGGATCTGTTCGAGAAGGTAAGCAAGGCGCTGGCGCAGTAAGCGTGCTGGTCACGGGCAGGGGAGCCAGGCTCTCCTGCCCGTTTTTTCATCAAGAGGAGGGGGAATGAGGCAGTACACCTTTCGACTGGCCCTTGGCCGCGACGAGATCATGCTGATGTACCAGGGCCAGGCCAGACGCCTGGTGGTGCGCACCGAACAGGGGTTGACCATAGAGCTGGGCCTGGAAAAGATCCGCTCCTTTGTCAGCGTCAACGGGGTGCACGGTCACTTTCGGCTGGTCACCCAGGAGGATCACCGCTTTGTTCGCCTGGAGAGGATCTCCTGAGGGCCGCTCACCATCCAAGAGCGCGCCGTTCATCCCGGTGGCCTTTGCCTCGAAAGGGTCGCTTGCCGTAGTCGAACCGCTCGTGTGAGCGTCCTACTAGAGGGGAATTCGCCTGCTTGCGGCGCCAAATGCAGGACGATGAGCGCCCCGATAGCCCAAAACGCATAAATTAACAAAACATGAACATTATTCCGGGTAAATATCTGCTTTAAGTCACTATCTATCCGGTAAATCGGCTGACAACCAGTGCGATTTTCTAAATTTTAGCGACTTGGCAAAATTTATCACAACCCAAGCCGTGATCTGCCCCTTGTTTTTAACATCCCGTTATCACCTTTGCTCGCCTTCCTCGATCCAAGTCATTACACTTCGCAGCAACTCTGTACCGGCGCGCATCCTGGGTGGATGTCGCCGTGTCTGTGATGTCGTCCGATAAGGAAACTAGCAATGGCATTGAAAGACGCCCCTACCTCAGTTCTGCTCGAAAACGTTCTCAGCCTGATCCATCAGAAACTGCCCAAGAACAGCGCCTCCCTGGTCGAATGCTTCGTCGCCAAGTTCTACGGCAACATGGCGAGCACCGACCTGCACGATCGCAATGACAGCGATCTCTACGGGGCGGCGCTCAGCCTGTGGAATGCGCTCAACCAGCGCACTAGCACAGAGCCCTATATCCGGGTCTACAACCCCGAGCTGACCCGCCACGGATGGCAGTCTCCCCATACCATCGTCGAGATCATCCTGCAGGACTCTCCCTTCCTGGTGGACTCCATCCGCATGGCCCTCAAGCGCCGGGGTATCACGGCCCACATGATGCTGCACCAGCCGCTGCACCTGATTCGCGGCAGCGATGGCAAGATAGGCGCCATCCTGGATCTGGACAACACGGCCTCCCAGACCTCGGTCGAGACCGCCTTCCTCATCGAGATCGATCATCTGACGGATGAGGAACAGATGGATGCCCTGACCGCCGAGCTCAACTCGGTGGCGAGGGAAGTGGCCCTGGCGGTGGGGGACTGGCAGCCCATGCTGGGTCGCCTCAACGAGATCATCGAGGAGCTGCCCAAGCGCAAGAACCCGGTCAGCCAGGCAGAGGTCGACTCTTGTGTAGCCTTCCTCAAGTGGGTCGCCGCCCACAACTTCACCCTGATGGGCTATCGCCGTTATGACGTCAAAGCGGTGGAGGGGGATCACGAGATCCTGCCGCTGTCAGAGTCGAGCCTGGGGCTGATGAAGAACTCCATCAAGGACGAGGGGCAGCGCCTTGGCAACATGCCCGCCAGCGCCCGTCACGCGGCCCTGAGCTCTGACTTGCTGATCCTCACCAAGTCCAACTCCAAGTCCCGGGTACACCGCCCGGCCTATGTGGACTACATCGGCATCAAGCGCTTTGACGAACACGGCAAGGTGGTGGGGGAAGATCGCTTCATCGGTCTCTACGCCTCCTCCATCTACAACACCAGCGCCACCCAGATCCCCCTCATCAGCCATCGCCTCGAGCGCATCATGGCCGCCTCCGGTCACGAGAAGGGTTCCCACGCCTACAAGGCGTTGCTGAACGTGCTGGAAACCTATCCCCGCGATGAGCTGATCCAGGCCCGGGAAGAGGAGCTGCTGGCCACAGGTCTTGGCGTGCTGGAGATGCAGGAGCGCGACATGCTGCGCCTGTTCGTGCGCCGGGATGTCTACGGCCGCTTCTTCTCCTGCATGGTCTATGTCACCAAGGAGCGCTACAACACGGCGCTGCGAGTCAAGACCCAACAGATTTTGCAGAAGTATTTTGGCAGCAACGAAGAGGTGGAGTTCAACGTCTACTTCACCGAGGGCGTGCTGGCACGGACCCACTACATAGTGCGGGTCAACAACAACAACGTGGATGTGGATGTGAACGAAGTACAGAACAACCTGATTGAAGCGGCCCGCAGCTGGGACGACCGCCTGGATTCCGTGTTGCTCTCCCATTATGGGGAGGCCCGTGGCAACGAGCTGCGCCGCCGTTTCAGCACCGCCTTCCCCCGCGCCTATAAAGAGGACGTGCTGCCGGGCTCTGCGGTCGCCGACATCATGGCCCTCGATGGCCTGAGTGAAGCCGAGCCGCTGGGCATGCTGTTCTACCGCGCCCAGGAAGAAGAGAACGATCGCCGGGTGCGCCTAAAGCTGTTCCACCGCACCGAGCCCATCCATCTCTCTGACGTGCTGCCCATGCTGGAAAACATGGGACTGCGCGTCATCGGCGAGACCCCGTACCAGGTACGCACCCCGAGCGGCGAGATCTTCTGGATCCTCGACTTCTCCATGCTGCTGCGCGGCACCCAGCCATTCGATCTGGCCCAGAGCCAGCAGCGCTTCCAGCAGGCTTTCGCCGCCATCTGGAACAAGACCCTGGAAGATGACGGCTTCAACCGTCTGGTGCTGGGGGCCGGCCTCACCGGTCGTCAGGTCTCTGTGCTGCGCGCCTATGCGAAATACATGCGCCAGACCGGCGTCTCCTTCAGCCAGTCCTATATCGAGGAGACCCTGACCCGTTACCCCGACATCGCAGAGCTGCTGTTCACCCTGTTCGAACAGCGCCTCAATCCCGTCATCAAGCAGGATGCCAAGGTACAGGTCAAGCTGCACGAGCAGCTCGCCGCCAAGCTGGATCAGGTCGCGAACCTGGACGACGATCGCATCATCCGCCGCTACATGGAGATGATCGACGCCACCCTGCGCACCAACTACTACCAGCCGGATCAGGAGGGTCAAGCCAAGCCCTACATCTCCTTCAAGCTGGCCCCGGCCAGCATCACCGACATGCCGCTGCCGCTGCCGAAATTCGAGATCTTCGTCTACTCGCCGCGGGTGGAAGGGGTGCATCTGCGCTGGGGCAAGGTGGCCCGTGGCGGCCTGCGCTGGTCCGATCGCAAGGAGGACTTCCGTACCGAGGTGTTGGGTCTGGTCAAGGCGCAGCAGGTGAAGAACACCGTCATAGTGCCGGTCGGCGCCAAGGGCGGCTTCTATTGCAAGCAGATGCCGGTGGGGGCGCCCCGCGCCGTCATTCAGGAAGAGGGCAAGGCCTGCTATCGCCTCTTCATTCGCGGCCTGCTCGATGTCACCGACAACATCATCAAGGGCGAGGTGATCCCGCCGAAATCCGTGGTACGCCACGACGAGGATGATTACTACCTGGTCGTGGCCGCCGACAAGGGCACCGCCACCTTCTCCGACATCGCCAACGAGATAAGTCAGGAGTATGGTCACTGGCTCGGGGATGCCTTCGCCTCCGGCGGCTCGGTCGGTTATGACCACAAGAAGATGGGCATCACGGCGCGTGGCGCCTGGGAATCGGTCAAGCGTCACTTCCGCGAGATCGGCGTCAACTGCCAGACCACCGACTTCACCTGCGTGGGGATAGGTGACATGGCCGGCGACGTGTTCGGCAACGGCATGCTGCTCTCCGAGCACACCCAGCTGGTGGGCGCCTTCAACCACATGCACATCTTCATCGACCCGACTCCCGATGCGGCCAAGAGCTTCGTCGAGCGGCAGCGGCTGTTCGAGCTGCCTGGCTCGAGCTGGGATGACTACAACCGGGAGCTCATCTCCGTAGGGGGCGGCATCTTCCTGCGCTCCGCCAAGTCCATCAAGCTGAGCCCGCAAATTCAGACCCTGCTCGGCACCGACAAGGCCAGCATGGCCCCGAACGAGCTGATCAAGGCGCTGCTCTGCCTCAACGTGGATCTGCTCTGGAACGGCGGCATAGGCACCTACGTGAAGAGCGCCCGCGAGAGCGACGCCGACGTGGGGGATCGCAGCAACGACGTGCTGCGGGTCAATGGCCGTGACCTGCGTGCCCGCATCGTGGGCGAGGGGGGCAACCTTGGCTTTACCCAGCTTGGCCGGGTGGAGTACGCCAGCCAGGGCGGTCATATCAACACCGACTTTACCGACAACGTGGGCGGGGTGGATTGCTCCGACAACGAGGTCAACATCAAGATACTGCTGAACCAGCTGGTGGCCGCAGGTGACATGACCCTCAAGCAGCGCAACCAGATGCTGTACGAGATGACCGATGATGTGGCGCAGATCGTCATCACCAACGCCTATCGCCAGTCCCAGTCCATCTCGGTCACCGCCTTCCGCGGCGCCGAACAGCTGAAAGAGCAGCAGCGTTTCATCCAGGGGCTGGAGCGTGAAGGCAAGCTGGACCGTGCGCTGGAGTTCCTGCCCTCCGACGAGGAGCTCTCCGAGCGGATGGCGGCAGGGCAGGGGCTTACTCGTCCCGAGCTCGCCGTGCTGGTGGCCTACGGCAAGATGGTACTGAAAGAGCAGCTCAACTGCCCGGAAGTGACCGAGGAGCCCTTCCTCGCCAACATGCTGGTCACCAGCTTCCCGGCCCAGTTGCAGCAGCAGTTCGGTGCCGAGCTGGCCCAGCACCCGCTGCGCGGCGAAATCATCGCGACCCGGGTGGCCAACATGCTGGTCAACGACATGGGGCTCAACTTCGCCAGCCGGATGAAGGACGAAACCGGTGCCTCTGTGGCCGAAGTGGCTTGCTGCTTCGCCATGGCCCGTGAGGTGTTCGGTCTGGGTACCCTGTGGCGCGACATCGAGGGTTGCGACAACCTGGTGAGTGCAGAGACCCAGCTCGAGCTGATGTTCTACAGCCGCCGCATAGTGCGCCGTGCCACCCGCTGGTTCCTGCGTGCCCGCAACCGCAGCTGGAGCATAGGGGAGAACATCGCCTTCTTCCGTCCGGCCTTCGAGACCCTGGGGGAGCACCTCTACGAGGTGATGGACGAGAGCGAAGTGGCTGAGCATCAGCAGAAGGTCGCGGAGCTGGTGGCCAAACAGGTGCCGGATGCCATCGCCCGTCAGGTCGCCCACATGAGCAGCCTCTTCTCCAGCCTGGATCTGGCGCAGATTGCCGCGGAGCACAAGACCGACATAGTGCGCGCCGCCAACGTCTACTACCGCCTCGGCGCCAAGCTGGATCTGCACTGGTTCCTCGAGCAGATCAACCATCAGCCGGTGGGCAACCATTGGCAGGCGATGGCCAGGGCCTCCTTCCGCGAGGATCTGGACTGGCAGCAACGCAGCCTCACCTCAGTGGTACTGGAAGGGTGCAAAGAGCAGGGGGAATGCGCTACCATACTGGCCGACTGGATTTCGGAGCATGAGCAACTCTTGTCCCGTTGGACCCATATGTTGGCCGACTTCAAGACCACGAGTACTCACGAGTTCGCCAAGTTCTCGGTGGCCTTGCGAGAGTTGAACCTGCTCCAGTTGAATTGCCGAACCTCGGCATAACCCCAAAAGCCCCGGCCAGTTGCCGGGGCTTTTTTAAGGAGCAAACATGCTGTACCCCCTCGCCAGGCATTTTCTGTTCAAACTCAATCCGGAACAGGCACACGATCTCTCCATCAAGTATTTGCCCCGCCTTCTCGGTACACCGCTCGATTGTTTCTTCCGTCATTCACTCCCCCAACGCCCCGTCACTGTCATGGGGCTTAATTTTGCCAATCCGGTGGGACTGGCTGCCGGCCTCGATAAAGACGGGGAGTGTATCGACGCATTTGGTGCCATGGGGTTCGGCTTTATTGAAGTAGGCACAGTGACCCCCAAGCCCCAGAGCGGAAATGACAAGCCGCGGTTGTTCCGGGTAATTCCAGCGGAAGGGATCATCAACCGGATGGGATTCAACAACAAGGGTGTCGATCATCTGGTGGCCAAGGTGAAAGAGGCCAAATATCAGGGGGTGATTGGCATCAATATCGGCAAGAACAAGGACACCCCGATAGAGCAGGGCAAGGACGATTATCTGATCTGCATGGACAAGGTTTATGATCATGCCGGTTATATCGCCGTCAATATCTCCTCTCCCAACACCCCGGGACTGCGTTCGCTGCAATATGGCGAGGCGCTCGATGAGTTGCTGGCTGCCCTCAAGGTTCGGCAGCAGGAGCTGGCCGCGCAATATAAGAAGTACGTCCCCCTTGCCGTTAAAATTGCCCCCGACCTCAGCCTGGATGAAATTAATCAGGTTGCCGCCTCTTTGATCAAAAACGGGATCGATGGCGTCATCGCCACCAATACCACCCTGGAGCGTGACATGATTTATGACATGCCCCATGCCGGTGAAGCCGGGGGCCTCAGCGGCCGTCCGCTCCAGCACAAGAGCACAGAGGTGATCCGCCAGCTGGCCAAGGCCCTCAATGGGGCCCTGCCTATCATTGGGGTGGGCGGTATTGACAGCGCCATGGCCGCCCGGGAGAAATTGGCGGCGGGTGCCAGTCTGGTCCAGATTTACAGTGGCTTTATTTATAAGGGCCCGAGTCTGGTCAAAGAGATAGTTACCCATATTTAAAAGATAACCGCTTGCCCTTATTTAAAGTTGCTCAAATTCTCGACATGGAATAAAGTCGAGGGACGGCTTAAGTAAGGGCAACTCCATGTGTATCCAACCCAATGACAATTGGCAGTGGCATTATGATGCTCAGGATGATCGTCTGATGCTGGATTTATCCGATCGCATGATATTCGCCACCGAATATAAGGGGCGACAACTCGTCCCCAGCTCCTTCACGACCCAGCCCTTTTGTGTCGACGATGCCGCCCTCTATTATCAATTGATGGACAAGGCCGCCGAACTCGATTGGAGTGTTCCCCATCAGGTTCAGCTGGTACTCAATGCCATCGCCGTCAGCCGCTTTTATAAACCCCTTATGCCACAAAGCTGGTTCTTTCATGAACAGCAGACTCATTGCTCGCCGGATATGGGCTCCCTGGTGTGGATGCAGACATCCCATGGCAGGGGAGAGTTCATGGTCATCGAGGCCGGCGATCAGGCGAGCGTCTGCCTGAACCTGACCGAGGAATTGGTGCTGACCGCCAGCAAGATCCTGCCAAGGTTCGCGGTGATCAAGGTGATGAATAACCGGATGCAGACCAGGACCCGTGCCCAGGCACAATATCGACAAGTCAGCTGATGCTGCCTCTGCACGTTATTTTTGGTTGATATTCATACGCCCTCGGAATAACCGATGCCGGTTATTTATCGCTCGTTTCTCCCATGCCATTGCGGCACCTTCCTTGAGTCAATTCGTCGCCGCTCGGCGCACACCCTTCTGCACTGGATATTGAGTTGCCTCATCGAGCCCGCGCCCTCTGTGCCGGCGACAAGAGCAAAAAATGGTAGCCATTGCGCCGGCCAGCCCCTTTATATTCGCGCGAACCCCAAGGTTCGGATGCCGAGTGCGGGCCGATAAGGTATAATGCGGCACTATTTTTATGGCATCCCCGTGAGCGTGATGAAAGAATTTTTTGCAACCTGCCCCAAGGGGCTGGAAAACCTGCTGGCCGTCGAGCTGACCACCCTGGGCGCGGAGCAGGTCCGTGAGACCGTGGCCGGCGTCCACTTCAAAGGCGAACTGGCCATCGGCTACAAGGCCTGCCTGTGGAGCCGTTTTGCCTCCCGCATCGTGCTGGTGCTCTCCGAATTCCAGATGAACGACGATCTGGATCTCTATCTCGGTGCCCACACCATTCCCTGGGAAGAGCACTTCCCCGGTACCGCCACCATAGCCGTGGACTTCACCGGTACCAACCCGGCCATTCGCAACACCCAGTACGGCGCGCTGAAGATCAAGGATGCCATCGTTGATCGCTTCACCAAGCGCGGCCATGTGCGCCCGGACGTCGACAAGAAGTCGCCGGACATTCGCATCATGGCGCACCTGGGCAAGGGCAAGGCCAACATTACCCTGGACCTGTCCGGCCCGGCGCTGCATCAGCGCTTCTACCGTCAGGGCACAGGCGAGGCGCCCCTTAAAGAGAACCTGGCCTGCGCCATGATTGCGCGCAGCGGCTGGACCGGCGAGCCCATGATGGACCCCATGTGCGGCTCCGGCACCCTGCTCATCGAAGCGGCCTTCATCGCCGCCGACATGGCGCCGGCCCTGCGCCGGGAGCGCTTCGGTTTCGATCGCTGGCTGCAACACGATGGCGATCTGTGGCAGAGCCTGATGATGGAAGCCCAGGTGCGCGCCAAGCGTGGCATGCAGCGCTGCGAAGTGAAGCTGTTTGGCTGCGATGCCGACCCCCGCGTGCTGATGAAGGCCCGCGACAATGCCAAGGCGGCCGGTGTGGCCCACCTCATCACCTTCAAGCAGGCCGACGTGACCGCGCTTGAGAACCCGTTGCCGATGCCGGCTGTGGAAGGGGAGGCCCGCGAAGTCGGCATGCTGATCTCCAACCCGCCCTATGGCGAGCGTCTGGGGGAGTTCCCGGCCCTGCTGGAAGTGCACCAGGCCCTGGGCGATGCCCTGCGCCGCAGCTTCCAGGGCTGGAAGGTCACTATTCTGTCTGCCTCGCCTGAGCTGCTGAGCTGCCTGCGCCTGCGGGCCGACAAGCAATATCGCCTGTTCAACGGGGCGCTGGAGTGCCAGCTGCGCAACTACCAGATAGCGCTCGACTCCGTGGCCTCCCAGAAAGAGGTGGCCCAGGACTTCGCAAACCGTCTGCGCAAGAATCTGAAGACCCTCGAGAAGTGGGCCAGCAAGGAGGGGATCGACTGCTATCGCCTCTATGACGCCGACTTGCCGGAATACAACGCCGCCATCGACCGCTATCGGGATTACCTGGTGGTGCAGGAGTACGCCGCGCCCAAGGACATTCCCGCCCAGAAGACCCGTCAGCGTCTGCTCGACATGGTGCAGGCCGCCATCAAGGTGACCGGCATGGACGGCGAGAAGGTGATCCTGAAGGTGCGCGAGCGTCAGGAAGGCAAGCAGCAGTACCAGAAGCTCTCCGAAGAGCAGCACCGGATGGAGGTGCAGGAGTACGGCGCCCGTCTGTGGGTCAACCTCTACGACTACCTGGATACCGGCCTCTTCCTCGATCACCGTCAGACCCGTCGCATGCTGGGTCAGATGGCCAAGGGCAAGCGCTTCCTGAACCTGTTCGCCTATACCGGCAGTGCCACCGTGCACGCGGGCCTTGGCGGGGCGAGCGAAACCACGACTGTGGACATGTCCCACACCTACCTCAACTGGGCGCAGGACAACATGCGGCTCAACTCGCTGGTGGGCCGTCAGCACAAGTTCGTCCAGGCCGATTGCCTGAAGTGGCTCTCCGAGGCCGAAGATCAGTACGATCTCATCTTCATCGATCCGCCCACCTTCTCCAACTCCAAGCGGATGGACGAGAGCTTCGACGTGCAGCGGGATCACCTGCTGCTGATGCAGCACCTCAAACGCCTGCTGGCGGTGGACGGCACCCTGGTGTTCTCCAACAACAAGCGCCACTTCAAGATGGATCTGGCCGGTCTCGAGGCCGCTGGCCTCAAGGCCCAGAACATCACCGGCAAGACCCGGCCCAAGGATTTTGAGCGCAACCAGCATATCCACAACTGCTGGATCATCACCCACGCCGAGACGCAGGCCTGATGCTGACCCTGTTTCACACCGACGGCTGCCACCTGTGCGAACAGGCCTGGGCGCTGGTGGAGGAGGCTGGCCTTGCCGCCAGTACTCGCCAGTGTGACATCATGGAGGACGAGCAGTGGCTTGCGGCCTACCGGGTGCGCATCCCTGTGCTGCGGGATGACGCCGGCCGCGAACTGGGCTGGCCCTTCACCCTGGCACAGCTCAAGGGCTGGCTTGCCCGTCAGGGGTGAGACTGATTTGACGATGAAACGGGGGCAGAGTCTGCCGCCCGTTTTTTCATAAGTAACAAGGAACAAACATGGCACTTTTGACATTGCACGGCGCTTGTCTGTCGTTCAGTGATTTCCCGCTGCTCGACAACGCCGAGCTGACCATAGAGCGCGGCGAGCGCCTCTGTCTGGTGGGGCGCAACGGGGCGGGCAAGTCCACCCTGATGAAGGTCATCGCCGGTGAGCTCTCCCTGGATGACGGCCGTCTGGTGTTGCAGCAGGACTTGAAGGTGACCCGTCTCGAGCAGGATCCTCCCGCCTCGAGCGAGCTGACCGTGTTCGACTATGCTGCCGAAGGGCTGGCCGGGGTGGGGGAGCTGCTCAAGCAGTATCACCACATCTCCCTGGAGCTGGGCCACGATCCCTCCGATGCCAACATCCGCAAGATGAGCGAGTTGCAGGAGCAGCTCGATTATCAGAACGGCTGGCAGCTCGAGACCCGGATCAGCCAGGTGCTGACCCTGCTGGGGCTGGATCCCGACGTGACCCTCGACAGTTTGTCCGGTGGCTGGCTGCGCAAGGTGGCCCTGGCCCGGGCGCTCGCCTGTGACCCGGATCTGCTGCTGCTGGACGAGCCGACCAACCACCTGGACATAGACGCCATCAACTGGCTGGAAGAGTTCCTCAAGGATTTTCGCGGCGCCATCGTCTTCATCTCCCACGATCGGGAGTTCATCCACAAGCTGGCGACCCGGATCATCGATCTCGATCGGGGCGCCATCACCTCCTGGCCCGGCAATTACGATCAGTACCTGCAAGGGAAGGAGGAGTGGCTGCGGGTCGAGGAGCTGAAAAACGCCGAGTTCGACCGCAAGCTGGCCCAGGAAGAGGTGTGGGTGCGTCAGGGCATCAAGGCCCGCCGTACCCGCAACGAAGGCCGGGTGCGCGCCCTCGAGGCGATGCGCATGGAGCGCAGCCAGCGCCGTGAGCTGCAAGGCAAGGCCAAGCTGCAGATGGACGACGTCAACCGCTCCGGCAAGCTGGTGTTCGAGACCGAAGGGCTAGGACTGGACTTTGGCGATCGCACCCTGTTCCAGGGGCTGGATCTGCAGGTGCTGCGGGGCGACAAGATTGCCCTGGTCGGCCCCAACGGCTGCGGCAAATCCACCCTCATCAAGCTCTTGCTGGGTCAGCTCGAGCCGAGCCGCGGGCTGGTCAAGGGCGGCACCAACCTGGAAGTGGCCTATTTCGATCAGTACCGCGAACAGCTCGATCCCGAGCAGACTGTGGTGGACAACGTGGGGGAGGGCAAGCAGGAAGTGATGGTGCGCGGCCGCTCCCGCCATATCCTCGGCTACCTGCAGGACTTCCTGTTTGAACCCAAACGGGCGCGGACCCCGGTCAAGGCCTTGTCAGGGGGCGAGAAAAACCGTCTACTGTTGGCCAAGCTGTTCCTCAAACCCAGTAACTTGTTGATTTTGGATGAACCAACCAACGACCTGGATGTCGAAACGCTGGAACTTTTGGAAGAGCTGCTGACCGATTATCCGGGCACCCTGCTGCTGGTCAGCCACGATCGCCGTTTCATCGACAATACGGTGACCGGCTGCTGGCTGTTTGAAGGGGATGGGCGGATCAGCGATTATGTGGGCGGCTATGCCGACATGATGGCCACCCGGGCCCAGCAGAGTCAGCAACAGGCGATCAAGGCGGCCGCGGCCAAGGTGGCAGAGCCTGTCGCGTTGACGGCTGAGCCGGCGAAAAAAACACGCAAACTCTCTTACAAGTTGCAACTGGAGCTGGATAATCTGCCAGCCCGGCTGGAGCAGCTGGAAACGGAACTCGATGCCCTGCAGGCGGAGATCAACCATCCCGGCTTCTTCTCCCTGCCGGCGGAGCAGACCCAGTCCAAACTGGATGCATTGCATGCGGCAGAGGCCGCATTGGAACACGCCTTCTCCCGTTGGGAGGAGTTGGAAGCGTTGAAACATCAAGACTAAGGAAGTAGATGAAAAAGCAATTATCCATGCTGGCCATCCTGGTCGGCGCCAGCCTCAACGCGCAGGCGGCACAAAGCTCCTTCTTCACCATTGTCGATGACGAAGTCAAAGGATATGCCAGCGGGATCAGTACCGATGGCAGCGGACTCATCGGGATCAATACCAAGAACAACATGGCTGAGTACTTCTCGACCGTGCGCTCTGCCGACTTCCTGGTCGATCGTTTCCGCTTCGAGCAGGGTTGCTTCCTTTCAAGCTCCGTCTGTGACTCCTTCTGGGACGAGAATCCGGGCTTTGCCTACCAGTGGCGCCGCGATTTCCTCGATGGTGTCGATCAGCGTAGCGGCATCGGCTATGTTGCCACCACTCAGACCGATGGCCTGGTAACGGCTCTGGGGGATGCCCCGACCGACCGCGCGGGTTACAAGATGGACGGCAAGCTGCGCACCGCCTTTGCCATCGTCAATGACGGCAACCCGGTCGAGCTGAAAGATGCCGCCGGCGCCCACAGCCTGAGCGTCCCGACCAGCATCAAGAAGCTGGACAACGGTCAGTACCTGGTGACAGGGACAGCCGCCAGCGGCAAGTACCGCCACAACGTGGGTGGTGACTTCTATAACTGGTGTTTCGCCGGCAATGACGATGAGTATGGTGACTTTCGTTACTGCCCCGGGGTCGATACCCAGGCCAGCTTCTGGCTGCTCAATGGCTCGGGTGGTTTCAACAAGCTGATACAGGCCAGCGACTATGGCCGTCAGCGCGACGAAGTGCTGCAGACCGCGTCTGCATTTGGTGCGGCGACATTCAACGGCACCCTGTACGGCGTTGGCTACAGCTCCACCGGTGAGGTAGGGTCGGGGGATCTCGACGGCCGCAACCTGGCCAGCTACTGGACCCTGGACCTCGATGCCGGCACAGTGGGTGCCACCAAGATCATCCCGCTGCCCGATGGCGAGCCTGGCAAGGATGACAGCGTGCTGCAAAATAGCTGGGCTGTGTCTGTCAACGAGAATGGCTATGTGATCGGTAACCAGCGTTACAGCATCAACAAGGGTCAGAACCGACCGACCGAGATGTTCCTGTTCAATCTGAACAATCCGAGCTCTGCGGCCAGCATCCCCCTGCAGGACAAGCCGCTCTCTGGCTCCGGCTCCGAGGGCGCTGCCATCAACGATCACAACATGGTGGTCGGCTGGCGTGACTCCCGTCATCAGACCCAGCCTGTGGCCAACGGCACCAACCGCATGCAGGAAGCCTTCCTGCTCAATGCGGCGTCCCCGAGCAACAACTGGTACCTGAACGACCTGATCTGTGGCCTGGATGATGCCGGTGCCAAGCAGTGTGCCCAGAATGGCAAGTATTACCACATCGCCTACGCCAGCGGCATCAGCAGCGATGGCACCATAGCGGCGACCGCCTATCGCTACAACAGCGAGAGCGATCTGAACCTGCGTACCAACGCAACCGTGGTCGCCGTCAAGCTGACACCGGCCGTGGCGGACTATCAGGGCAACAAGCCCGCTGAATATGTGGTGAGCAATGCCCCGGTCAACAACCAGACCGGTCAGGATGGTGAAGATGGTGGTGGTGGCAGCCTGTTCTGGTTGACTCTGCTGGCCTTGCCCTTCGCCTGGCTGCGCCGTTACCAGCGATAAAAAATGTGTCATCAAAAATTAATGCAGTTCAGTATCTTGTGTCACAACGTCTGAATAGCATGGAATTTTTTGTTTGACCCTGCTTCCCACCTGGGGTAAAGATGAAAGCGACCCGGTGAAAACTTGGTCGCTTTTTTGTTCCACGAAGAGGGTCGTAGATGATGAAGAGACAGAAACGGGACCGTCTGGAAAGAGCACGCGCTCGTGGTTATCAGGCTGGCGTAGTCGGCAAACAGAAAGAAGCGTGTCCGTACCAATGCCTGGATGCCAGAGGGCACTGGCTTGGTGGTTGGCGCGACGCCATGGAGGGGCGAGGCTCAGGCCTCTTCATGAAGTAACCGAGACTTCATCACTCATTGCAAAAAGGAAAGGGGCCATGGCGGCCCCTTTACGTTGTCACTCTCTGACCGGGTCAGAGCAGATCAGAATGCGGTGGTGTCTTTGAACAGGCCCACTTTCAGGTCGGTCGCGCTGTAGATGGGACGACCATCCACCTCGACCACGCCGTCGGCAATGCCCATCACCAGCTTGCGGTTGATGACGCGCTTGAAGGTGATCTTGTAGGTCACTTTCTTGGCGGTCGGCAGGATCTGGCCGGTGAATTTCACCTCGCCCACGCCCAGAGCGCGTCCCTTGCCCGGACCGCCTTTCCAGCCCAGGAAGAAACCGACCAGCTGCCACATGGCATCCAGACCCAGACAGCCCGGCATGACGGGATCGCCAGGGAAATGGCAGTCGAAGAACCAGAGATCCGGAGTGATATCGAGTTCGGCCAGGATTTCGCCTTTGCCGTGTTCGCCACCGTTGTCAGTGATCTTGACGATGCGATCCATCATCAGCATGTTGGGGGCGGGCAGTTGGCTGTTACCCTCACCAAATAATTCGCCACGGCTGCAAGCAAGCAGCTCTTCACGGGTAAACGACTCTTTACCTTGTTCACACAGGGAGAGGTGGGTATTAGTGGTGTCGTTATCTAGGGTCACGCTGTTTATCCTTCATATGGGTCAAAGCCGGGCCAATTTAGCTTACAGTTGTTCGCTAAACAACTCCGATCACTTTATTTAGAGGCCGAATAGACGGCCCAGCAGGTTGCGCAGCACGCCACTCTTGGGTGCAGTGCCATTGAGTTCATCCAGTCTGTCCTGGATCCGGCCAAACAGGGTGTCCGGCATGTCAGGCTCGCCGGCTACACAGCCGGTCAGCAATTCGATGGCCTCTTCCACATGATCCACCGGGTGGATATGGAACTGGCCCGCTTCGACGGCGGCGATCACCTCATCGGAGAGGTTGAGCTGCTGGGCGTTGGTACCGGGCAGAATGATACCTTGCTTGCCGGTGATGCCGTGGATTTTGCACACCCGGAAGAAGCCTTCGATCTTCTCGTTCACGCCACCCACAGCCTGCACGTTGCCGAACTGATCGACCGCACCGGTCACCGCGAAGCGCTGGGAGATGGGTTGGCGGGCGAGGGCAGAGAGCAGGGCGCACAGACCTGTCAGGGAGGCGCTGTCGCCGTCAATCTCGTGATAGGACTGCTCGAACACCAGGTTTGCAGAGAGTGGCGAGGGGTTCTCTGCGCCGAACTTGTTGGAGAGATAGCCGTGGATGATCATCATCGCCTTGGCATGAATGTGGCCGGCGAGCTCTGCCTTGCGCTCGATGTCGGCCACGTCGCCATCCCCCAGGTGTACTGTGGCGGTCAGCCGCACCGGTTCACCGAAGTCATAAGGATGACCGGCTACCTGAATGACGGAGAGGCCGTTGATCTGGCCGACCTCTTCACCGTCGGTCTGTAGCAGGATCTGGCCATCGATGACCCCCTGATCGGATTGCTCCACCAGGTAGTTGAGGCGGTAATCCTGCTCCTCCAGGGCGAGCAGTATGTGCTCGTCGGTGACGGTCGTTGCCTCCAGCTCGCGGGCCAGGCTGTCGGCCATGCGCATGATGGCGCTGAGTTGCACCTCCGAGAGGGAGAGCCACTCCTGATGGTCACAGAGACGACTGGCATGGCGACACAGGGCGAGGAGGGCACCCGGAGTGAAGTCCAGCAGGTTCCAGCGCAGCCGCAGCCAGGCCAGGTATTGCAGGAACTCGGGCAAGTCCTCTTCGATGTTCACCTCGGACACCAGATCGGCGCGCAGGAAGATGCGCTCGGACATGTCTCTGTCCAGCATCTGGAACTCGGCCACTTCCAGCCGGTCGCCCACCAGGATCAGTTTGAACCGGATAGGCGTAGCCTCGGGGGTGAAGAAGGGGGTCAGGGTCTTGCCTTCCTGATAGGCATTCCAGTCCAGCTCGCCTTTTTGCATGGCGTTCTTGAGCTTGAACCAGAGATGGGGCTGATCGAGCAGCTCGTCGAGCTGCAGGATGAGATAGCCGCCGTTGGCTTCCCGCAGCAGGCCCGGCTCCAGCAGATGCTGGTTGGCATAGACCGAGCCTTGCTCCGTCTGATAGTTGATGGAGCCAAACAGGGTGTCCCAGTTCAGGTCCCGGCCATAGATGACGGGGGCCTGCTGCTCTTCGTGATGGATCAGCAGGTTGATGAGCACCGGGTGCTGGAATTCGAGCCCCTGAGCCACGTGCGCCGCCAGATCGGAGAGAAAGTCCACAATCTTGGGGTCATTTTCCTGCTTGCGGATGATCCGGGTGACCAGGCGTTCGGCATCCAGGTGATGGCTCATCAGCTTGAGCAGCTCGCCAACCATCTCGCAGAATTCGAACCCGGTACCGGGTTGCAGGCGCAGCCAGATAGGCTTGAACGGGTTGTTGAGGTTCTCGGTGTAACAGAGATCGAAAAGGTCGCCATCCTTGCCATTGGAAGAGGCGATCAAGGTCTGGCAGACACTCTCATAATCCGCACCCGGGAAGCCGTTGAGCAGCATGACCGGGCAGTCACCATCAAAACTGGCCAGTCGCTTGATGCCGGAAATGGCTCTGGGTTGCAGGGCGGCAAAAGGGATGGGTTCGAGCTCGCTGAGCGTGGGGAACTGCTCAATCGTGAAAGCGGGTTTTAATTGTTCTGATGTTAATTCAGCCACTTAAGACATCCGGTCGGGGATAGGATCAATTGTTTCCATTATACACAGTTCAATTGGCGGTAACAGGAAACAAGCACACATCATTTAACATAATATGCATTATGCGCGGTTAGATTAGGCTCATTTTGTGGGGCCGCCATCATCGTCCAGCCCAGTACCAGAGCGGCTGCGGAGGCCCCGCAATACTTTTTTAGAATGTCGTACCATTCCTTTTTGGCTTCATCTGACTTCGCTCTTACCGCGTGAAGTGAAATCATCACTTCTGCTGGATCTAGTCCAATTTCCTTTGCGATGGAAATGGCTGTTTCATCAGTGAATTCTCTTCTTCCTTGATTCAGTTCCGTTATGTAAGACGTCGAGAAACCAAGTGCTTCGGCAGCTTCTTTAAGCTGAGTCATGTTTTTGGCTCTCATGTACGCCTGAATCAGTGTTTTAGAGTCCATTTCAATGCTCCTTCTTGTTGATTTCTCATTTTAACACAACCTCTGAATCGTGAATTCTCGGACTTGTGGCCCGATTTTTCTTGTCTAATACTCCTCGCATTCGGTAATCCTCGGATGAGTGTATTGACATGGAACGCCAGACCCTACAGCAACAACCCCCGATTTACCACGTCTGCCAGCAGTGCGGCGGCGAAGGCTGCGAGGCCTGTTCTGACCTCTGCATTCTGGACGGTGATATCGAGCTCGACCCTGATTGGAGCGATGAGCTGCCGACCGTTACGCCGATAAATAGGGTTATCGGCATCAATTCAGCTCATTTTGGTGACTGCCATGCGTGAATTCGTCGGCCTATTTTTCATGCTCCTCCTCGCAATTGCAGTTGCTGGTTTGATTGCCGAGCAAATTGTCCTTTGGACCTTTGATGATCACACCATCATGCTCTTGCGTGATAAGGGGTTCTTCAAATGATTCGCTTCCCCTCCTATGCCGCCCAGCGCACCTTCGATGGTTCACGCGCTGCCCCTGTATCTGGCAAGTTTCGTCTTTATTCGCTGTTGTCCTCCCCTGCCCTGCTTTCAGAAGACGTCGAACAGCCATCACCTTCTGACTACCTGGATCATTTGCAGACCCTCGGCCTGCCCTTTGATGATGACGTCTCGATACTGCATCGCGCTTATTCCGAGCAGTACAACGCCATTCACACCAAACCGCGCTTTACTGACCAGCCCCGCGACTTTATTCGCGTTGGCTCCTTCGCCTATCTCGATGACAGCGCCTTACTCAAGTATGGCGATATCAACGCCCCCGAGCACTGCCAGCACCGTCATGACATGACCGTGCGCAATCACTACCTCCTGCCCTGGTTCCGTTCTGCCTACACCCAAGCCCTTGAGTACGCCGATTTGCTCACCGCGAATCAGCGCATCAAAGAGCTTTATGACCTCATGAACGTTTCCGGCGACTGCGGCACCCTCTCCCTCACCTCTGACGATGAAGGGTTTGAGGCATTTGCGGAGCGCCTGTCCAAACATGTGATGACCCTTCGGAGGGACTATTTCGATGGAGATGAAGAGGAATACCCGGCGTTTCGCGCTGCTCACACCTTACTCGTTGGATACGATTTTCGAGACCCCGATTTCGACTACGATTTCGAAAATTCCGACGCTCCTCGTCCCTGCCATTGGCTCAATCGTTGGGTTGACCCTGTTCATCTGGTTCGGCTTATACGTCGTGTTGCTGCTCGCCGTCTCTTTGACGCCGCACGACTTTCTGGAATTGTTCATAAAAACGGACAGCCCTATTCACCTGATTATCTTGTCTCTCGCCGGGTACACCGTACTCGCAAGAATAGAACCACTCTTTCAGGTCTTGCTGCTGTCAGTCTTGCTGATGGTCTTCATGGATGTCCTCTCACTGATGCCATAGACGCCTCCGTCTCTAATCCCGAGGTTCAACGCGCTGAGCTGATGGCCCGTCTCAAGGGCTTTGAGCAGGTTGCCAAGCAGGAGCGCCATGCCGCCCTGTTCCTCACTCTCACCTGCCCTTCCCGCTTTCACCCGACCAGTGGCGGCAAGCCTAACCCCAACTGGCTGGCCGCGGGTCGCCCTACCGTCAAGGATGGGCAAGCCTATCTCAACGGCGTATGGCGCAACATTGGCCGTCGCTGCGCTGACAAGGGTACCGACGCCAGTCCCAAAGAGCCGATTTCTGTTTACGGATTTCGATTCGCCGAGCCCCATGCTGATGGTACGCCGCACTGGCACGCCATCATCTTCGTGCCCTACAAGCAGGCCAATGAGTTCCGCACCATTTGCCGCCGTGAGTGCTTCAAAGACTCCCCTGATGAAGCTGGTGCCCGCAAACATCGCTTTACCTGCAAACCGTTATCTCTCAAGCGCGGCTCTGCTGTCGGCTACTGCTCCAAGTACATCGCCAAAAACGTCGATGGCTTCGCAGTTGGTGAGGATTTCGAGACTGGTACCGCTGCTCTTCAAACCGTCCAGCGTGTCCTTGCCTGGAAGGGAGCCAACAACATCCGCCAGTTTCAGCAGATAGGCGGCCCCACTGTCACCTCATGGCGTGAGCTGCGCCGCATGTCTACACAGGATTACGATATGCCCGGATTTGAATCCCTATCTCAAGCCGATTGGCTTCTTCTTGAGGCCTGCCGGCGCTCTGCCGATGCTGGTGACTGGGCCGAGTTCTGCGTTGCCATGGGCGGCATCTTCTGCCCCCGTGACCAGCAGGCCCTGCGCCCTGCTTACTCCACTCCCCGCGCTTTCACTCGCCTCAATGCGGGCAATGTGGGTCGCCCATACCACCAGAACGCCGAGGATTTCGAGCTCCTCGTGAGCCCCGAGGGGCGCATCACCCAGTATGGCGATAAGGCCCGTGCCACTATCGACGGCCTTCTGTTCAACCAAATCCATATCGCCACTCGTCTCAAGCGGTACCAGATCAAGAGCCTGGAAGCGTGGGAGGCTCAGAAGAAGAAGATCCTCGAGGCCGTTCGCGATTACTTCATCACTGCCACTGAAACCGGCGAATACCTCCACATGGCAGATGACCTGTATCAGGAGGGACGGCAGAAGCTCCTTGACGACCTTGATAACTCCCAGCTCCTCGCACTCGACTGGGCCGACTGGCAGGAGTGGGCAGCGCGCAGCGCTGGCGACTCCTGTCCAGGCGCGCCTTCTGTCCCCTTGGACCCGTGTCAATAACTGCCCTAAGCACTCAACCACCAACTAAACAACGCAACGAATCGAGGTAAGAAAATGAAAATCATCGCTCAAATCCTGTCGGCCACCGACATCACCACCTCTACCAAAGACCGTGACAACCGCAAAGTCACGACTGGCCAGGTCAAGTTGTTGTGCACCGACCCCAGTCAGATCATCGATGTGGCCATCACCGAAGAGCAGGTGGCAGCCGGGTATCACGCATCGCTCAAGACCATCGTCGGCAAAGGCCCGACCGAATTCATGGTCGAGTATCGCTCCGGTTCGTTCGGTGATGACAACAACCGTCACCGCTCTTACAACGGGTTCCGCCTCGTTGACCTGCCCGCCAGCGTCCAGGCAAAGGCGTAAGCCATGGACGTTGACTACTCCCAACTGCTGGTAGCTGCGTCCTATCTGCTGCTGTTTGCCTTCGGGTTTAACGGGGGGAATCAACGCTGATGGAACCGGTAATCGCACTGTATATCGCTGGCGGGCTGCTGGTTTGGCTCGTCGGATATGGTTCTGGCACGGTGTTTCGACACACCCGCCAGATTTTGGAAAAGGCCTCTCGCGGGTCTTGATAGTGGTAAACGCTTATCAAACTTTTGATAAGTGAAACTGTAATCAAAAGGAAACTGATTATGAAAATTCGCAACATGGTTCGTAAGTACGCCGCTCCTGTTCTGGTTGCTGGCTCTGCCCTGGTCTCTGGTATCGCTTCCGCTGAAATCGATGCTGCTGCCGTGACCGCCGTCAAGACTGCCGTCATCGCTGACGCTGGTACCGCTTCTGCGGCTGGCTTCGCCATCATGGCGGTTGTTCTGTCCCTGTCCATCGGCTTCGGTTTGCTCCAGACCTTCGCCCGCAAGGGTGCACAAGGCTGATCAACCTCGGGGCTTTGCCCCTGTACTGTCGGGGGGCTCTGCCCCCCTTTTTCATGGGGGATATATGCGCCCGTTCACAATCTTATTTTTTGCTTGCCTTTCCTTTACTGCTGGTGCAGCTGGATTTTCAATGGCTTCTGTTATTAAACAAGCCGAGATTATTAAGGTTAATGCTGTTACGGCGGCGACAAATACCGCCATAACTGTAAGCACCACAATAAAAGGCTTTGCTGCGAACGACCCTTATAATATTAAGTCTGTTGATGTTCCAAAAGCCACATTCATGTCTCACGTAAAAGGCAATGTAGGTTCATTAGTTAAAAAGAATGCATGGTATGCCGCTTGGCTCGCCTCCATGGCTGCTGCTGGTTGGGCTATTAATGAATTAACTAATCAAGTCATGGCTCCTGTTTCTACCCATAGAGGCCGTTGCACGACAAATTATGGCACTCTCGGAACAAATAAAACTGTTGCAGAGTGCAATGCCTTGCAGGCTTCAGCTTGGGCTGGCTCTTATGGTCCGGTTACTATGTCTAGTTATTTTACCTCTATTAATGGCAATCCTGTTTATATATATGATTTAAAGATTAATGCCACAGGTCAAGTCATGGGTCGCATGGGTTACCTTGAGGCGTTATCTGCTTTCACTGGTACACCTGAGCCTATAAGTGACAACAATTTATATGATTCTTTAATCTCTTTTATGCTTCAAGACCCAATCAAGGCTGCTCAGGCTTTTATGGTTCCTGATCCTTGGCCTTATCCATATCCTGAAATTTTTCCTGATACGGTTCCTTACATTCCCGGCGTTACTCAGTCTGATCAAGAATTACTTGATTTATATGCTCAGGGACTTTTGCAATCTAACAATCCCAATGCAGCTCATTATGTTTCACCTCAAAAGCTGGCTGAAATAGCTGCCCTTGCTGGGCAACTTCAACAAGGTGTCACGCCACAGGCTTTGGTTGATGCAGCTAATGAATCGCTCACAGCTCCTATCTCCCAGGCTCAATTGGAGGAGACCATCAAAAAACAAGAGGCTGCTGCTGCCAAGGCTGATGCCGCTGCTGTTACCCAGGCTGCTGCTGCGCTTGCACCTGCTACAACCGCGCTCGATAAGCTCAATGATGAAAAGGCCGACTTGGAGGGTATGATAACTGATGCTCCTACAGCTCAACCTCCTTCCAGTATGCCAAATATATTCAAGTGGACGCTTCCTACTGGTAATTGTCAGCCATATCCCTTCAGGTTCACTATTCAGGCCGGTTCTGCTCAAGCCGACGATAATGGTGCTTTTTGCCAAACTTATAATGAGGTCGCTCACCCGCTTATTTTTTGGTTCTTAAATATGCTGACAGCCATTTATATATTTTCTATTTGGTCTCGTACTATGACTTCTGTTGTCGGAGGTAGGTAATGAAACTTTTAATTGCTTTCTTGATAGAGAAGATTGGTGAACTATTTGCCAAAATAGTTTCTTTCTTTTCCCGCAAAGCGGCTGTTGCTGCGTTGATTCTTGCGATGACAACAATGGTGGTCGCGTTTACATCAGCCATTAATGGTGTTCTTGCTGGGATTTCAACGTCCAGTGTAGCTAACGGATATATCCTGTTTGGCCTTGGTCTGCTCCCATCAAATACCGGCGCTTGTATTGCTGCAATCGGTGTTGCCAAGGCTGCCCAATGGCTATTTATCTGGCAGATGGCGCTTGCTCGTTCTGCCTTTGATGGCAAATAAGGGGGTTAAATGAAAGCTCCTTATTTTGTCACTGGGCCTGTTGGGGCGGGTAAAACCGTTAACATGGTTAATATTATGGTCGGGTATCTCAATGAGGGGCGCCCGGTTGCCACCAACATTGATGTTTACCCCCAGCACATGCCCCTCAATGAAATCGGTAAACAGACTCCCATTATCCGGCTGCCGGAGGAGCCCCGTTCTTCTGACCTTGAGAACCTTGGCTATGCCTATGAGCGCCCCAAGAAAACCGCCCTCTGGTCTGCTGAGGAACAGCTCTACGATGAGTCAAAGAACGGCTGTCTCGCCCTGGATGAAACGGCCTTTTTCATGAACACCCGTGACTGGAACAACCCAGACCGTGCCCAGCTCATCAAGTGGCTTCGGCTGGTTCGTAAGCGCGGCTGGAATGCCTTCCTTGGTGTCCAGGATATTGAGTCTATCGACAAACAGATCGTCAATGCCCTTTGTCGCACTGTCTGCTGGTGCTACAGCACGGATACCATGTTCAGCGCATCAATGGGGGCTAAGGGGTTTCTGGTCTATCCGCTTATCTGGTTTGCTCGCCTCTTCATCAAGTTCGTGCTGCGCGTTCCCCGTATCCACGTTGCCAGCTACTTTAAAGGCAAGAGCAAGACAACGGGATCTCCCTGTGGCACCAAATACGCCTGGGGTCGCTGGCTTTACAAGGCCTATGACACCGCCCAGGAATTTGACGACGGCAAAGAGCTTTTTGATTTTCCGGTACGGGATTCAAAGGGCTTGATTAAGTGCCGCATTAGGCTTGGCAATGGCGATTACAAGGAGGCCTACTTGCACCCTTCCGCCATCGACGTCACCCCTGACTGTGAGCGCATCACAGAGCCCCGTTTCGTTGATATGCGGGCCTGCTATACCATCCTCCCTGCCAAGTACATCCATCAGTGGTATGGTCAAAAAACTGAGGCTGTAGCTTCACCTTCTACTGCAGTAAAAATCCGATTCCCGATCACCAATCCACTCCAGATCCCGCGCTACGTCATGATGAAGTGTGCCGACCGTGTTGCTCGTTCCCAGAACGTCCCCCTTGCCTCCGTTCTGCTGCGCTGGGGTCTCGTCAGCTATACCACCGCCCGCTCTCACCCTGAACTCGGCCCCGTCATTCGTCGGCAATATTGGCTGCGTCGTTACGGCCTCAAATCAACGGTGGATTATCATGGCCGGGTTATGCTGTAGTGTGTTTTTCACACAGCAGGAAGCCGGTGATGAATAAGAACAAAAAGGACGTCATCTACAATCCCAAGCCTTTCAGACAGCCCCGTGATGCTTCCTCTTCCCCTACTCCCATTGCCCCTTCCCCGTCAGTTAAACCAGGCAATGCGGCCTTTCTCGTCGGCCTGATGCTTGGCTTTATGGCGGGTTTCATCCTGGCTAAGCTGATCTGATTCCCACCCCTTTCCTCCCTTGTTTTGTCCAAAGGAATAGCGCACTTCCATAGGGAGTAATCCCCTATCATCGCCCTGCGCCCGTAGGGCGCCCGAGCGAAGCGAGGCCAGATGATACCGGATCAATCCCGCCCAAAACCAAGCCGTGGCCAGTACTTTTTTTATCCAAAACAATTGAAATTCGTATACGTAAATCATTCATCTGCTATAATGAATTATGTAAACGGAAATCAATTGGGGATACGGAAATGTCTGATGCAAAGCGCGGTGGTGCACGTCCAGGTGCCGGACGTCCGAAGGGCGAAACCACAACCATGGTCAGGGTGCCGGATGGTTGCCTGGAACAGGTACGACATTTGATTTCTGTTTACAGAAACAGCGGTGAATTACCTTCGCTGCCTGTTCAACCTGTTGGTGATGCTCATAAGCAGGTTGATTTACCTCTTGCACCTTTAGATTCTGAGCTTTCTCATACTCAGATTGATGGTTGGCACCCTATTACGGAACTACCTGAACCAGGTAGGCGGATTGATGTTTGGTCTGTTCAGGACGGATGCGGTAATTGCGTTTATGACCTGGGGGCCACTCATTACATTGCAGATTCAATCAGTTCCGCTAATTGGGTTAAAAGGGTTGCTGCTTGGCGTTATACCACCCCGGTGCTTGCTCCATTTTTCCCTCGTTTTTGAGTGTTCGCGAAGGAATTGTATCGCCAATCCTGCTTGGCACTGAGGGGCGTCAGCCCCTACAAGCCGCCCACTGCTGGTGATGGGGACACTATGCGGTAGGCGGCGGAACATGCCCATCTAGACCAGAGGCGGGGCCCCCCTCCTCCTGCTAAACCGGCTCTTGAGGCTGTCAGCTTTCAGAGGTAGGCAAACGCCTTAGCGCGGCATTGTCTTTCAGCGCCTTCAAGTCTTCAGACCCGTATGATTCTATGATTTCCAGACGCTGGCGCGATAGATAGGTGCCAGCAGGGGTGATCAGGTGATGGCCATTCATGCGCCAGCCATCCCAGTAGCGGGTAAAGATGGTTGGCAGCTCCCGTCCAACTGCCATCCTCATGACTCGTTTGTATACGTCTGGGATCTTTTTACCACCATCCCATAACGTGACCTCCATCACAGAAACAAAACAAAGTTTTGCCGTTTCTTCTTCACTTAAACCGCACTCAAACCACCGAAATATAAAGTTTTTTGTGATATTACGTCGCATCCGTTCATTCTCGTCCGAAACTGACAACATCGTCAGCGGGGACGGAATCGGCCCTTTAAACGTAATCATGAATTATGCGCGGTCTGTATGAAGGCGATTGGCGGGTATTTTTTCCCGCCATATAACGTTTGGCAGATACGCTGGGTAGCACTTTTACGGACACTCATTCATGCAGGCGATCCAGCGGCTTATGGTTGGCACTCTCGTGGCGTTCGCTGTTGCCGGTGTGCAGGTATTTGGAGGTGGTGTCTATGCTGTCGTGTCCCGCGTCTGCCTGTACGTGTGACAGTGGCCGGCCATGCAGGTTGATGTCGTGGGTGATGCCGGTATGGCGAATGGAATGCGGCGTCAGGGTACGCATCTCGGCGGCATCCTGGGCAAAGCCATCTTGCTCGGCCAGGCTGGCCGCTTGCTCGAAGACAGCAATCACCAGATCCCGCAGTTGGCGGATCCCGAGATTGGCGTTGAGCTCGCCTTGCTCCCGGCCATGGGCCGCCGCCTTGTGGCGCACGAAGAGCGGCGTCTGTTCGCCCGGGGCTGGCAGCGGCGAGAGCCCAAGAAAGGTGCGATAACGTGCCAGTGCATCCAACAAGGCCTGGGAGACGGCCACGGTGCGGCGTTTGCCGCCCTTGCTGCGTGGTATGTCATAGCCCCAGACGCCGGTCTTGCTGTCGCGGCGAAACTGGCTCATGACGGGGCTGAAGCCCGGTCTGGCCGCCACCTCGGAGATACGCAGATAACAGGCGTACATGAGGCAGATGAGAAACCGGCTGCGCTCATGCTGGGCCGGGCATTCGGTTGCCAGCCGCTCGGCGGCCTGCATCACATAGGACCACTGCAATTCGGTAAAGGACTGGGCCTCTTCACCGACATCCTGGCTGTCCGGCCGCTTCACCCGTTGCAGCAGGAGTGCCGGATTGCGGTCCATGTACTCCTCCTGGATCAGGAACTGGAAGAAGGCCGACAGTATGGCGAGCTTGGTCTTCATCGCCTGCTCGCTCAGACGATATGGCAGCTCGCGGCCCAGCTCCCGCTTGCCGAGAAACGGTCGCCACAAGGGGTTGGGCAAGCGCTCTCCCCACTCCTTGTCGAGCACGAACTGGGCCACATTTCGGTATGCGATAAGCCCTTGTGGCGGAGCCTGGCAGTAGTCGAGGTAGCGCATCATGATGCGCCTGGTGAGATCCTTGGGGCTGATGGCCACCTCGCAGAAACACCAATGCAGGAAGGTGGTCAGCTCGCTGCGGTAGGTCTTGTAGTTGTTCTCGCTGTGGCGTTGCTCCAGCAGCCAGTCGACGGCCAGCTCATAGACGAGGCCGGCATCGGGTACATTGCCCAGGCTGAGAGTGGCCAGATACTGGTTGACCTGGGGATTGCCCGCCTCCAGATGGAGCAGATTATCGAACAACGGCATGGCGGGTGGCAGTGACGGATGAGTCATGATGGTGCTTGTGAGTCTTGTTGAGTGAAGCTGGCTCGGCGCCGCGCAATCCTGATGCCGATAAATGGGGTTATCGGCATCAGGGGATGCCAGATGGCCCGGGGATGAGTCCTCAAGGCTTCCCTGGCGGACCGCGGACACTATGGTATATGGTGTTTATTCAATGACTATGCAGTCTTGTTGGAAATTTCTCGGGGTAAATAGCGACAAAAATGACTGAAAATGGACTCTTATTGAATATTGTGGGGCGGAAGCCAGGGTTGGACGCCCTGCCCCGCCCTTATTCTGTCAGGCCACGCTCTTGAGGGATTTTCCCTTGGGCTTCTCGGTATCCACCTTCTCTTCCTTGGGGCTGATCCCCTGCCCCTTGCCACCGCGCAGCACGTTTTGCAGCAGATCCCGCTGCTCGGCCAGGTAAAAGGCGAGGCTCTCCTGCTGCTCGGGTGCCAGCTGAACCGGTGCCCCGGCCAGCAGCGTCATCAGTTCATCGGCGGTATCCAGCAGCTTGTCATAGGCATCTGCCTCTTTCTTGCTGGCAAAGGTCATCTTCTCCACTCCCCCACGCACGACAACATACTTGATCTCAACGGCCATAGTGGCGTCCTCCTTATGATAGTGACTGCAAGTATATGTATGAATATACAGTGTTGCAAATAACACTCAGGATCCGCCACCGCGCCCATCACTGCATCATCTCCCCTTGGTCCGGCAACCGTGTTCCGTGTTTCTCTCTATGGCCCAGCGGGTTGCCCGGCCAGGCCATCTTTTCTTGGTCAGAGGTTTCGCTCCGGCAAGACAGCGAGGGCGTTTTAGGGTAAATTTTATCAATTCCTTCAACAGGTTGAATCGTATGTCGGATCCCCACTCCGTGATCGTCTGCCCGGCGTGTGACTTGCTGATCGAACGCAAGCTGCTGCCCCTGCGTCGTCACGCCCATTGTCCGCGCTGTCACCAGCATCTCTATGGGCGCTATGCTTTTCGTCCTTCCCAGCTGATGGCCCTCACCATCACCGGCTTCCTGCTGCTCCCCTCCGCCTTCTTCGAACCCCTGCTCTACCTGCGCCTGGCCGGGGTCAACTCCGATGCCAACCTGCTCAAAGGCATTCTGATGCTGTTTGAGGAGGGGGAACTCTGGGTGGCGAGCCTGGTGCTCTGGTGCGCCGTGCTGGCGCCGGCGGGGTTGCTGCTCGGCATCTTTGCGCTTGCCTCCGGCCTTGCCAAACGCTGGCACATGCTGGCCCCGACGCTCAAGGCCGTGGAGGTGTTCCGGCACTGGGCCATGCTGGAGGTCTACATCGTCAGCCTGATGGTCGCCCTGTTCAAGCTGATCGACATCGCCGACGTGCGTCTGGGGGGCGGTCTGCTCAGCCTCGGGATATTGATGCTGCTCAACATGACGCTGCTCATTCTCTTTGACCCCGCCCCCTACTGGGAGCGGATACCGCTGCACAACGCCTCGCAGGAGCCGGATCATGATACCGACCAGCGCCCGTGAACTCGGGCTCTGCCGCTGCCACACCTGCGGCCTGCTGGTGCGCTACCAAAGTGCCATGAGCTGCCCTCGCTGCCACAGCCCCCTGCAGATGCGGATCCCCCGTTCGCTCGCCTGGTCATGGGGCCTGCTGGCGCTCGCCACCTTCATGCTGCTGCCCGCCAATCTGCTGCCCATCACCCACTTCTACAACAAGGGATTACTGCAGTCCGATACCATTTTCAGCGGTATCATGGCGCTCTATCGCAGCAAGATGTCGGGCATCGCCACCATAGTGCTGACCGCGAGCATCATAGTCCCCATCGGCAAGATACTGGGGCTGGGCTGGATCTGCTGGCAGTTGCAGCGCAGCAAGCCGGTGCGGCGCAAGCGTCAGCTCATCGTGTATCGCATCATCGATTTCATCGGTCGCTGGTCCATGCTGGACCTGTTCGTGATCTCGTTGATGGTGGCCCTGGTGGATCGCGGTGTCTTGCTCAACGTGCGGGCCGGGCCAGGGGCAACCGCCTTCGCCGGCGTGGTGATCCTCACCATGATGTCGGCCCGGATGCTCGACACCCGTCTGCTGTGGGACAAGGCGGCCCGTTAATGCATTTTTTCTGTATCGGATGTGCTGTGCATCACAGCCAATTTAAGGAGTCTGTATGATCGGGGCTGAACCCGTCATTGAGAAACATCGCTGGTTATCCCCAGTCTGGTTGTTGCCCTTCATCGCCCTCTTGCTGGCGGGTGGTTTCATCTACCAGCAGTGGACGAGCAGCGGTCAACTCATTCGCATCAACTTTGCCCAGGGCAACGGCATCTTGCCGGGCAAGACCCAACTGCGTTATCAGGGGGTGGCCATAGGGGTGGTCCAGGATCTGGAGCTGGCACAGGACGGTCGCAAGATAGCCGTACTCGCCAAGGTCGACAGCCGCGCCCGCCCGCTCATCCGCAAGGGCTCCGACTTCTGGCTGGTGAGCCCCAAGGCCTCCCTCACCGA
Source organism: Aeromonas sp. DSM 116730 (assembly GCF_046581335.1). Classification (NCBI taxonomy): domain Bacteria; kingdom Pseudomonadati; phylum Pseudomonadota; class Gammaproteobacteria; order Aeromonadales; family Aeromonadaceae; genus Aeromonas; species Aeromonas sp. DSM 116730. The sequence goes on from NZ_CP144265.1 coordinate 2,261,137, forward strand.
GATCTCGGGTCTAGATACCCTGGTCTCCGGCAACTACATCAACCTGCAACCCGGTCGGGACAACAACCCGCTGGAGGACGAGTTCGATGCCCTGGACGGCCCTCCCCCCGGCTATCAGGCCCAGGGGCGCACCCTGCACCTGACCGCCGACTCCCTGGGGTCGGTCGGCATCGGGGCCAAGATCTACTTCCGCGGGCTCGAGGTCGGCAGCGTCATCAATACCCGCCTGGGAGAGGATAACCAGAATGTGATCCTGGATCTGGTGATAGAGCCGCGCTTCGAGCACCTGGTCAAGGTGGATACCCGCTTCTGGAACATCAGCGGCATCAAGGGCTCCTTCAGCCTGGCCGGTGTCAGCGTGGAGGCTGGCAGCCTCACCTCCATATTGAGCGGCGGCATAGCGTTCGACTCCCCCAAGGAGTCGCCCGTCGCGCAGAAGGGGCTCAATTTCACCCTCTATAAAGGGCTGGCCGAGGCGGCCCGGGGCGAGCGCATCAGCATCCAGGCGGGGGATCTGCCAGTCAAGGAAGGCATGCCCATCCTCTATGAAGGGATAGAGATTGGCAGGATAGACCCCATTCGCCTGACCGGGCAGGGCCGGGTCGTCACGGCGCTGATCAACCCCGAGCAGGCATTTCGAATGACCGGCAAGAGCCGTCTGGTCTGGGAGACTGTCTCCCTCTCCCCCACCGGGGTCAAGCACGCGGATCGCCTGCTGGCCGGACCGGCCATCCGTCTCGACTATGTGGCAGGTGAAAAGGTCAGCACCATGACGCTGGCGAGCCAGGAGCAGCGCGATGGCATCAAGCTGACCCTGCAGGCGGACGATCTCGCTGGCTTGAACGAGGGCGCCCCGCTCTGGTTCAAGGGGTTGCAGATAGGTCAGCTGGGCGCGCTGACTCTGGATGCCAAAGGCAATGCCAGCGTCAGTCTGGTGGTGAACGAGGGTTATCAGCATCTGCTGAAGCGGGCCCGTTTCTATCGCGCATCCCCCTTGCAGGTGCAGGCCGATCTGAGCGGCCTCAAGGTGGAGACCAGCCCGGCGAGTGCCTGGCTGGCAGGCGGGATCAAGCTGGTCCAGGCCACCGGGGGGGAGCGTATTGACCGCCTCTACCCCAGCCAGGAGCTGGCCCTGCTCGGCAGCCGTGATGCAAGACCCGAGCGCTGGACATTGCGCGCCGAGCAAGCTGACGGGATAGGCGTAGGCTCCCCCGTCCTCTATCTGGGGCTGGAGGCGGGCAAGGTCAAGGCGTTGAAAGCCGAGGAGCGCGGGGTGGCCATCACCCTGGAGATAGACGCCGTCTACGCCCCCCTGCTCAAGCAGCAGCCCCAGTTCTGGAAGAAGGCGGCCATCGACGGCAAGATCCGGCTCGACGGGGTGCAGGTCAAGATGGGCAACCTCGCCACCCTGCTTCGCGGCGCCATCGAATTTGACCGGCTCGGCACCGGCCGCAGCAGTCATCAGCTGTTTGACAGCAAGGAGCAGGCCAGCACCCAGGTGCGCACCCTGACCCTGACCGCCGACAGCAATCCCGGGCTCGGGGTGGGCAGTCCCATCCGTTATCGCGGGGTGGACATCGGCAAGGTGGAGCAGATCGAACTGGATCCCACCCTGGGTCAGGTAAGCTTCAGGGCCGAGCTGGATGGGCAGTACGCCGCCCGTTTCCTGCAGAGCGGAGCACGCTACACCCTGGTGCAGGCCAAGCTCGGGCTGGGGGGCGTCTCCCACCTCGACACCCTGATCAAGGGCGCCTTCGTGGAGGCAAGCCCGGGCCAGGGCGCGGGCAAGGAGCGTTTCCCCCTGAGTCAGAGCACCCCCATCGGATTGGCCCTGACCCTCAAGAGCCCCTCCGTCAGCGGCATCAGCGTCGGCAGCCCCCTGCTGTTTCGCAAGATGGTGGTGGGCAGCGTCAGCGGGGTGGCGCTGGCCCGGGATGGCAGTGAGGTGCTGATCGAGGTGAACGTCGCTCAGGAATATGCCCACCTGGTACGCGCCAACAGCCGCTTCTGGAACGTGTCCGGGGTCAAGGCCGACATCGGCCTGACCGGCGGCACCATAGAGGTGGAAACCGTGCAGAGTCTGCTGACCGGCGGCATCGCCTTCAACACCCCGGAGCGGGAGATGGGGCCGACCGTCAAGGCCGGCCACCACTACCCGCTCTATGGCAAGGCGGAGAAGGAGTGGCTGGAGTGGAGCCCCCGCATCCAGCCCTGATGTTCCCCTGACCCTTTGACTCAAGCCCGGCCCAGCGCCGGGCTTGCTCGTTTTGCCCATCGCCCATTCAGAATATTCCGACCCCTGTGGTACTATGTCGCCCCTCTTTTGGGTCAGCGAGACGGCACTGTGCACGACAATACCTACCTTCCCGAACACTTCCTGCGTCATATCGCGGACATCATGCCGGCCCATCTCTCCATGGATGCGTTCGTGGCGAGCTGTCAGCGGCCGCTGCGGCGCAGCATCCGGGTCAACACCCTCAAGATCTCTGTGCCCGACTTCGTGACACGCATGGCGCCACTGGGCTGGCAGCTGGATCCCGTGCCCTGGTGCGAGACCGGCTTCTGGCTGACCCGTGCCGACGAGAGCGTGCCCCTTGGCAACAGCGCCGAGCACCTGTGCGGCCTCTTCTACATCCAGGAGGCGAGCTCCATGCTGCCGGTGACGGCGCTCTTTGCCAGCGAGCGGATAAAGCACGATGGCATGCTGCTGGATGCGGCGGCGGCGCCCGGCTCAAAGACCACCCAGGTAGCGGCCCTGATGGACAACCAGGGCATGCTGGTTGCCAATGAGTTTTCCAGCAGCCGGCTCAAGGTGCTGAGCGCCAATATCCAGCGCTGTGGCGTGACCAATGTGGGCATGACCCATTTCGATGCCAAGGTATTTGGCCAGTGGTTGCCGGAAACCTTCGATGCCATCCTGCTCGATGCCCCCTGCTCGGGGGAAGGCACTGTGCGCAAGGATGAAGATGCCCTGCGCAACTGGAGTCTCGAGAGCATCGAGGAGATTGCCGCTGTGCAACAAGGCCTGCTGGAGAGTGCCTTCCACGCCCTCAAGCCCGGCGGCGTGCTGGTCTACTCCACCTGCACCCTGAGCCTGCAGGAGAACCAGGCCGTCTGTCAGTCCCTGCGAGACAAGTTCGGCGACGCCCTGAGTGTCGACTCCCTGGCCGACCTCTTCCCCGGTGCCGGGCAGGCCTGTACCCCTGAGGGTTACCTGCATGTCTGGCCCCAGATCTTCGACAGCGAGGGCTTCTTCGTCGCCAGGATCAGCAAGCATCACTCAGTGCCGAACACCATGTTCAAGCCGGGCAAGCTCGGCAAATTCCCCTTCTCCCCTCTGCCGGCGAAAGAAGCCGAGCCCATGTTGCGGGAGATAGAGGCGAGCTTCGGGATAGTTCCGCGCGGCCAGCTGTGTGGCCGCAATGACGAGATCTGGCTCTTCCCTCACGCCTTTGAGCAGGTTCAGGGCAAGCTGCGCTTCGATCGCATCGGCATCAAGCTGGCGGAAACCTTCAAGAAGGGTTATCGCCTCACCCATGAATGGGCGCTGGCTTACGGCAGCCTGGCCACCCGGGGATGTGTCGAGCTGGATGCCGCCAACGGGCGTGAATTCATGATGGGACGGGATGTCTGGCCCGAGCTGGCTCCGGGAACGGGGGAAGTGATCGTCCGCTATCAGGGGCATCCGCTTGGTATGGGGAAATGGGTGGGGAGTCGCATCAAGAATGCCCTGCCCCGTGAGTTGGTGCGGGACAACAACTTGTTCAATGAGTGAGATGTCGGCGGCCATTTCAAGGACAGACACCTGTTCGAGTCTGGAAAACCCACACTCTGGTTGAACTTTTAGTCACTTCTTGAAATGCCTCGCGCCTTGTCTAAGCTTAAGGCAATCCGCATATCAATTAGCGCACGGCTCTGCAAGGAGCCAATTCCCCTATGCCAGGTACAAGGAATTCGTACCTGGCTTTTTTTATTCCCACGATTTGCTCACTCTGCTCAATCTATGGTGTCCGACCGAGATTGCTCTTCATGGTGAGCGTGCTGGTCACTGTGCTCTTCAACATATTGCGGCACCAGCTCGTGCTGATAGAGCAAGTCGATCGCCTGCTCGATGAGGGAGGCCTGGTTGTCTTCCAGATGCTGACCGAGCTCCTGCAACCGCTCGGCGTGGCGATTGCTGATCCAGCATTGCAGCCTGCTGTGGGTTTCCTGCTTGCGTTTCACGTGTTGGCGTTGCCGCTCGGCATTGTCTTGCGCCACATTCATCTTCATTTCCTGGCTCATACGACCTTGCTAACTAAGAGAGTGGAACTTGTTATCTCTCACCTCTGCTCGATTAGAGGCGCCGGAATGACACTCCCCTGCAAAGGGGTAAGAGCCGCCGCCTGTACCTGGCTCTTTTCCCTTCATGGTACTGACGCTTCACCGGCACTGCGTCGGAGGGCGATAAATATATCATTAAATCAATCAGATGGCATTTAACATAAAAAATGCCGTGGCGCGGTTATCTTACAGCAAGCCTGCGAGGGCATGATCGGAGAACTTGTGCGCATCGTCGAAATACTCCTGCAGGGTACGCATGTCCTTGTGCCGTGTCACCTCGATGATCTTGTTCATGGGCTTGCCCGCGGTTACCGCCGAGGTGATGAAGCCTCGGCGCAGGCTGTGGCCACTGACATAGAGATCGTCGATGACCTGGCCGGTTCGCCGCTTGATCATCAGGTTGATGCCTTGCGGACCCAGGGGCTCTGCGGTGAGCTGCCCCCAGCGGGTCATGCGACGAAACAGTGGCCCCTGGCTTATGCGGCTTGCTTTCAACCAGCGGCTGAGGGCGGTTACCGGGCAATACTGCTTACCGGGAATGAGTGCTATCTCGGTTTCATGGAGCTGATGCTTGCTCGGCTTGAGCCGAAGCCGGATCCCCTGCCCCACGAAGTCGAGATCGCCCACCTCGATGCGAGCCGCCTCCGAACGGCGCAGGGCGCCGCTGAACATCAAGAGCAGCAAGGTGTGATCCCGCAGCCCCGCCAGGGTGGAGGTGTCTATCTCGTCGAGCACCCGGATCAGGGGTTGCAGGGTCAGGGCTCCCGTCTTGCGCTTGCGGTTATCACCGAGGCGCACTATGCCCCGCATCATCTCCTTTATTTCCACATGTTCGGTTGGCATGGGATGAATGTCCTTCTGCTTGAAGGCATAGCGGATACCGGCCAGCCGCCTCACCAGGGTGGCCGGTTTTCGAGGCTCCCCGTTACGCAGCTCCCCCTTCCCCTCCTCTTTATCCAGCCATACCCAGTCCGCCAATATGCCGTCGGCCTGATCCGCCAGAAAGTTCATGATGTCGTGATGACTGGTTTGCAGCGGATCCAGTCCATGCAACTGGCACCAGAATACGAAGATACGGGTATCAGCCTGATAGGCATTGAGGGTGGAATCCGCTTTTGCACTGCGCAGGAAACGCCGGGCACGACTATTGAGCGCAGGATCGAACACAGTCTGCAATGACTGATGTGCAGGTGGTGAAATGGTTGGATAGGCCACGTAAGTCTATGATTCGATATGGAGTTTAGCAGGATCTTACAGGATCTTTCAGATCCATCAAGTATCGATAATGAATATTATCGATACTTATAGAATGTTGATTTAATACCTCCAACCTCCCGGGATTATGAGCAGGATCACTTCGTATCCGTCACTGGCGTTTTCCAGAAGATGAGTCCGAACCTGATATTTCGGTGAGAGATAACGATGTAGGTAATTGATATTGGTGGGGGTAATCAGGTTGATGATTTTAAATAAAGAGCCCCGGCAGACGGGGCTCTTTATGATTATTTCTTCGCCATCTTGAATAGCTCAAAGAAATTGTGGCTGGTGGCCTCTGCCAATTCGGCCAAGGGTATCTGCCGCAGATCCGCAATAAATTGCGCGACGTCTCGCACGAAGGCGGGTTCGTTCTCCCTCCCCCGGTGAGGAACAGGGGCAAGATAAGGAGAGTCCGTCTCTATCAGCAATCGCTCCAGTGGCAATGCCTTGACCACGGCCTGCAGTGCCGAGGCATTCTTGAAAGTGGCTATCCCCGAGATGGAGATATAAAACCCCATCTCCATGGCGGCCTGAGCCATCTCGAGAGACTCGGTGAAACAGTGCAGCACGCCCCCCACCTGATCGGCCCCCTCTTCACGCATGATCTGCAAGGTGTCTTGTTGGGCATCCCGGGTGTGGATGATGAGGGGCTTGTTCAGGGCCCGGGCCACCCGGATGTGTTCCCGGAAGGAGGCTTGCTGCACCTCCTTGTTTTCCGGCGAATAGAAGTAGTCGAGCCCGGTTTCCCCTATGGCCACCACTCTTTCATCCGCCGCCTGGGTCAGCAGCAAGGGGGCGTCCACACCGGGATCCTGATTGAGGGGGTGGACGCCACAGGAGGCAAACACCTGGGGATAAGGGGCGATCGCCGCCAGCATGGTCGGGAACTGCGCCTGGGTCACGCTGACGCAGAGAAAATATCCCACATCCCGTTTCGCGGCCTTGGCCAGGACATCGGCCATGTCGGTCTGCTTGCTGCCATAGCTGAGGCGGTCGAGATGGCAATGGGAATCAACGAGTAACATAGACAACCTTGTATCTTGTCATAACCAGCGATTGAGCCAGTTCATCAGATGGATGGTGGGATTGGAGAGTTGACCCGGCTGGCAGGCGGCCTTGAGCGTCACCAGCTGCTGCTCCGCCTCCAGCAATCTTTCGCTGGAGTGGCGCTCGGCCAGTTGCTCGCTGAGGGCAGTCAGATCCGGCATCGCCAGCTGATGATGGCCACAGCCCGCCTGGATCTTGAGGGCATCGCACAGGAAGAGTTGCAACCAGTGCAACCTGATCTGACTCTCCTCCGCCAGCTGGGAACAGACACTCGCCGCCCGGGTCGGCGTCTGTGACAGGGAGACGAAGCTCTCGAGCAGCATGCGTCTGGCCCCATCCTGCTGCTCTTCGATGTAACTGAGCACCCGAAGTGGCGCCCCCTGACAGATCCGTACCTGGGCCTGAGTGGCCTGATGACCCTGTTCACTCAGCCAGCGCAGTGTCTCCCCCTCAGTCGGTAGCTGACAGACATGCTTGTGACAACGGCTGAGGATGGTGGGCAGCAGGCGGGAAACCCTGGAGGCGATCAGCAGCAGCAGACTGTCGCCGGCCGGCTCTTCCAGGGTTTTCAGCAGGGCATTGGCGGCGGACTCAGTCATCCGCTCCGCGTCCGGAATGATCACTACCTTGCCGCGTCCCAGCTGGGAGGTGCTCTGCAGGCGGCCGCAGATCTCGCGGATGGCCTCGACCCCTATGCTCTTGCTGTCGGCACCTATAATGCCGAGATCCGGGTGATGACCCTTGTCCAGCAGCTGGCAGGCGTGGCAGTGACCGCAGGGTTCACCGCGATCCGGTTGCTGGCAGAGGTGCAGACGCGCCAATCGTTCTGCAAGCTGCTCCTTGCCAAGACCGGGATCCCCGAGCAGCAGCCAGGCGTGGCCCAGGCGACCGGCCTGGGCGGTCTGACTCAGGGCCTGCCAATCCGGGATCAGCCAGGGATACATAGGGTGCTGTCCAGTGCGGCTTCGATGGCGGCCTTGACCCGATCCGGCGTCTGGCTCGCATCGATCACCAGTATGCTGTCATCCTTGGCCGCGAGTTCCAGGTAGCGGGTGCGGGTGCGCTCGAAGAAGCTGAGTTGCTCCAGCTCGATCCTGTCGAGCTCGCCGCGATGGCGGGCACGTTGCAGACCGAGGGCGGGATCGATGTCGAGGTAGAGGGTCAAATCCGGCTTGAAGTCGCCGAGCACCGCCTGCTTGATGGCACCGATGAGCTGGGCATCGATGCCGCGACCGCCCCCCTGATAGGCCTGGGAGGAGAGATCGTGCCTGTCCCCCACCACCCAGATGCCCTCGGCCAGCGCCGGCTTGATCCGGGTCTCCACGAGTTGCACCCGGGAGGCATACATCAGCAGCAACTCGGCTTCTATGGTGAGGCGCTCGTCGTGCACCTCCTTGACGATGGCGCGCATCCGCTCCGCCAGGGGGGTGCCGCCCGGCTCACGGGTACACTCGATCCTGTCGATGCCATGGGCATGCAGATAGTCGGTCACATAGCGCACCGCGGAGCTCTTCCCTGCCCCTTCCAGTCCTTCAATCACGATAAATTTAGACATTAGGGTTTCTTCAATATGAATTCGCGAACCGCTCTATTGTGTTCATCGAGGGTCCTGGAGAAATAGTGGGCCCCGCCCCCCTTGGCGACGAAATAGAGATAGTCGGTCGACTTGGGGTTGAGCGCCGCCTCGATGGAGGCCTTGCCCGGCATGGCGATGGGGGTGGGCGGCAAGCCATCGATCACATAGGTGTTGTAGGGGTTCACATCGGTGAGATCGCTGCGGCGAATGTTGCCGTCATAGCGATCCTTCACCCCGTAGATGACGGTAGGATCTGTCTGCAGCTTCATGCCAAGGCGAAGCCGATTGACGAACACGGAGGCGATCTGCGCCCGCTCATCCGGTTGGCCCGTCTCTTTCTCGATGATGGAGGCCATGATGAGCGCCTCATAGGGCGTCTTGTAGGGCAGATTGGCCTGCCGCTTCTCCCAGCGCTCCTGCAGGAAGGCCTTCATGTCCTGATAGGCGCGGCGCAAGATCGAGATGTCGCTGGCATGGGTGGTGTAGGCGTAGGTTTCCGGCAGGAACCAGCCTTCCAGCTTGCCGTTGTCGATGCCAAGCTCCTGCGCCAGCTCAGTTTCGCTCTGCTCCACGGTCAGCCTCTCCAGGTAAGGGGCGCTCGAGAGCTGTTTCAACCAGTCCTCGAAACGGGAACCCTCGACAAAGGTCAGGCTGAAGTGAAACTCCTTGCCGGAGGCAAACAGGGAGAGGGTCTCCTTGAGCGGGGCCCCTTCCTTGATCTCATAGGTACCCGACTTGATGGCGACCAGTTCGGGGTGACCACGCAGCCAGAGCCGCACCGCCCAGGGGCTGGTTTCCCCCTCCCCCAGTTCGGCAATCAGGCGCGCCGCATGGGCGCCTTTTTCGACGGTAAAGAGGCGCGTCGGCCCCTTGTTGGTGAGCGTCTCCACCTGCTGCCATTTGTAATACACATAACCCCCGGCGACGGCAACGGTCAGGGCTGCCCCCGCGAGCAGGGTGTAGAGCCGATTAAACTTCAATGACCAAACGCTCCTGTAAACGGCGGATCAATACCGGGCTGGGATAATGCACATCCCCAATGCTGGTGACCGGCACTATGCCCATCAGGGTATTGGTCAACCAGACTTCTTCAGCCTGCCACAGTGACTCCAGCGGAGCCTCCACGACACGCAGCTCAATGCCCATCTGTTTAAGCATCATGATCACGCGCTTGCGCATGATGCCATCTATCCCTGCGCGGGAGAGATCCGGTGTGAACACCGTCTTGCCACGACGCCAAAACAGATTCGCGCTGACTCCTTCTACCAGAAATCCACGGCTGTTCAATACTATACCTTCGACTCCACCCCGCGCGGCAAGTTCGCTTTTGAGCAGAACTTGTTCCAGACGACCCAGGGTCTTGAGCCCTGCCAGCATGGGAGCATCGCCGAGCTGTTGCTGGCAGATCAGGGCGGCGATGCCGTTTTGCTGCCAGCCAAGGTAGTGGGCCGGGTATGGTGCCAGGGAGACGATGCGGGTGGGCGTGTTGCATCCCGCGCCATCATAGCCCCGTCCCCCGCTGCCACGGGTCAGCACTATCTTGGCGACAGCCTGCGTCTGCCCTGCTGCCAATTGCACCACCTCGGCGGCCAGGCTATCCCAGGGAAGTTCCGCAAATCCGAGTCTGGCGCAGGCATGTTGCAACCTGGCGAGGTGTGCCGGCCACCAGATCACCTGCCCCTGCTTCACCAGCATGGTGGTGAAATGGCCGTCCCCGTATGCCAGCCCTCTATCCCTGGCGGACACTGCTTCTGTCGGTATTCCATTAATCAGCAAGGGGATCCCTCCGATAAAAAAGGCCCGATACGGTCGTATCGGGCCTTAGCATTTCGCCCAAAGCGAATTATACGCGTTTGAAGATCAGGGAGCCATTGGTGCCGCCGAAACCAAACGAATTGGAGAGGGCATATTCAAACTGGCCGGGTTTGGCCACATGGGGCACCAGATCCAGATCGCACTCCTCATCCGGGTTGTCCAGGTTGATGGTGGGCGGTGCCACCTGATCGCGCAGGGCCAACACAGTGATGATCGCCTCGATGGCCCCCGCCGCCCCCAGCAGGTGGCCGGTCATGGACTTGGTGGAGCTGATCATCAGGGCGCTGGCATGTTCGCCAAACACCTCTTTCATGCCACGCAGTTCGGCCACATCACCCAGCGGGGTGGAGGTACCGTGGGCATTGATGTAACCGATCGCCTCCGGCGCTATGCCGGCATCCTTGATGGCATTCTTCATGGCGCGAGCGCCACCGTTGCCATCAGAGGGGGGCGCAGTCATATGGTAGGCGTCGCCGCTCATGCCAAAGCCAACCAGCTCGGCATAGATCTTGGCGCCACGGGCCTTGGCGTGTTCGTACTCTTCCAGCACCAGTACCCCGGCGCCATCACCCAGCACGAAACCGTCGCGATCCTTGTCCCAGGGACGGCTCGCCTTTTGCGGTTCGTCGTTGCGGGTAGAGAGCGCCTTGGCCGCCGCAAAGCCACCCATCCCCATGGGGGTGGAGGCTTTCTCGGTGCCGCCGGCGACCATCACGTCCGCATCACCGTAGGCGATCATCCGGCCAGCCATGCCGATGGCGTGGGTGCCCGTGGTACAGGCCGTGGTCACAGCGATGTTCGGGCCCTGCAGCCCTTTCATGATGGAGAGATGACCGGACACCATATTGATGATGGTGGATGGCACGAAGAAGGGGCTCAGCTTGCGCGGGCCGCCGTTGACCAGGCTGCTGTGGTTCTGCTCGATGAGACCCAGACCGCCAATGCCGGAACCGATGGCAACGCCGACCCGCTCCGCATTCTCTTCGTTGATGACGAGGCCGGAATCATCCAGTGCCTGCACCCCCGCCGCCACGCCGTACTGGATGAAGAGATCCATCTTGCGGGCTTCTTTGCGGTTGATGCCGTATTGTTCGGGATCGAACTCTTTGACCAGGCCTGCGAAACGGGTCGCAAACTCGCTGGCATCAAAGTGATCGATGAGAGAAATGCCGCTCTGCCCGTTGAGCAGGGCTTGCCAGCTGGATTCGGCAGTATTGCCCACAGGGGAAAGCATCCCCAGGCCGGTTACCACGACTCTGCGTTTTGACACTGAGCTAGTCTCCGAGAGGTATTTTGAAAGGGAGTAAACATAAAAGAAGCGGCCCTTGGGCCGCTTCTTTCAGAACAGGAACTTATTCCTGATTAGCGGTGATGTAGTCGATAGCCGCTTGAACAGTGGTGATCTTCTCGGCTTCTTCATCAGGAATTTCGGTATCGAATTCTTCTTCCAGCGCCATTACCAGTTCAACGGTATCCAAAGAGTCAGCGCCCAGGTCGTCGACGAAGGAGGCAGCGTTCTTGACGTCTTCCTCTTTAACACCCAGTTGTTCGATGATGATTTTCTTTACGCGTTCTTCGATGTTGCTCATGACCTGAATTTTCCTTTAAAAATACGCTATTGCGTCTGGTTGGGGTAGTGTATTCAATTGACGTGAGTTTGCAAGTGACTTGCCGCTGGTCAAACCACGAAATTCGCCAAACTTCGGCGTATTATCGCAAATTTGAACAGATCTCACGACAAATTGATTACACCATGTACATCCCGCCATTAACATGCAGGGTTTCGCCGGTGATATAGGCAGCGTCGTCAGACGCCAAGAATACCACAGCGGCAGCAATTTCTTTCGGATCACCCAAACGGGCGGCAGGCACCTGATTCATGATGCCGGCACGCTGTTCTTCATTGAGCGCCTTGGTCATGTCGGTTTCGATGAAACCGGGGGCCACCGCATTCACCGTGATGCCACGGGAAGCCACTTCACGGGCCAATGACTTGGTAAAGCCCACCAGGCCCGCCTTGGCGGCAGCATAGTTGACCTGACCGGCGTTGCCCATGGTACCGACCACGGAGCCGATGCTGATGATGCGACCATGGCGCTTCTTCATCATGGCACGCAACACCGGCTTGCTCAGACGGTAGAGGGAGGTGAGATTGGTGTCGATTATCTCGTTCCACTCGTCATCCTTCATCCGCATCAACAGGTTATCGCGGGTGATGCCGGCGTTGTTGATGAGGATGTCGATGTCGCCAAAGCGTGCCTTGATGGCGGCAAAGACGGTTTCGATGGATTCCTGGCTGGTCACGTTCAGTGCCATGCCGCAGCCCTGCTCGCCCAGATAGGCGCTGATGGCCTCGGCACCGCTCTCGCTGGTCGCGGTTCCCACCACTTTCGCGCCACGGGCCGCAAAAGTTTCGGCAATCGCACGGCCTATGCCACGGCTGGCGCCGGTGACCAGCACAACTTTATCGGTAAAACTCATGACTTGCTCCTGTTTATTTGACTTGGGCCAGCGCCTGCTCGAAAGAGGCGGCATCGTTGGCGTGAATGCCTTCCACGCGCGGGTCGATGCGCTTGGCCAGCCCGGTCAACACCTTGCCCGGTCCCATCTCGATCTCGAGGGTGACGCCGTCGTTTGCCATCCGCTCTACCGTCTCGGTCCAACGGACCGGGCTGAACAGCTGACGCACCAAGGCTTGCTTGATGGTGGCCGGATCCTGTTCACAGGACACGTCGACATTATTGATGACTGCGATGGTTGGAACCTTGATCTCGATCCCATCCAGCGCGGCGGCCAGTTTTTCGGCGGCGGGTTTCATCAGGGCGCAGTGGGACGGCACTGAGACCGGCAGCGGCAGTGCACGCTTGGCGCCGGACTCTTTCATCAGCACGTTGGCGCGCTCGACCGCTTCCTTGTGACCGGCGATGACCACCTGGCCCGGGGAGTTGAAGTTGACCGGAGAGACCACCTGGCCTTGCGCCGCTTTCTCGCAGTTGGCGGCGATGGAGTCGTTGTCCAGACCTATGATGGCGGCCATGGCACCTGTGCCTTCCGGCACGGCTTCCTGCATGGCCAGACCACGCAGTTCAACCAGCTTGACCGCATCGGCAAACGCCAGGGCACCGCTGCACACCAGGGCGGAATATTCGCCCAGGCTGTGACCGGCCATGACGGCGGGGGTTGCCCCGCCCTGCTGTTGCCACAGGCGCCACAGGGCAACGGATGCAGTCAGCAGTGCCGGCTGGGTGCGCCAGGTCTTGTTCAGATCCTCGGCGGGACCATTCAGCACCAGGGCACACAGGTCATAGCCCAGCACCTGGCTCGCCTCGGCGAAGGTCTCTTTAATCACGGCGTGTTGCTCGGCGAGTTCCGCCAGCATGCCGACGCTCTGGGAGCCTTGTCCCGGGAAGGCAATGGCAAATCGGGTCATCATTGATTCCTTTAAGGTAAGACGAAATCGGTAAGCGGGCGCCCGAGACTCGCGGCGCCGCTTGGTATCAGAGGCGAACCAGCGCCGAGCCCCAGGCAAAACCGCCGCCGAAGGCTTCCAGCAATACTAGCTGGCCCGGTTTGATACGGCCGTCACGTACCCCTTCATCGAAGGCGATGGGCACGGAGGCGGCGGAGGTGTTGCCGTGGCGATCCAGGGTCAGGATCACCTTGTCTAGCCCCATGCCGAGTTTCTTGGCGGTGGCGTTGATGATACGGAAATTGGCTTGATGCGGGACCAGCCAGTCCAGCTCGCTCGGAGCTATGTTGGCGGCAGCCAGGGTCTCGGTCACGATCTCGCTCAGGCGCGTCACCGCAACCTTGAAGACATCGTTGCCCTTCATATACATGTAGGCTTCGAGCTCGGCACCCGGCATGCCACGACGAGGCTGCGGCAACTTGAGCAGTTCGCCATAACGGCCGTCGGCATGCAGGTGGGTGGAGAGGATACCGGGGGTCTCGCTCGCCCCGATCACCACGGCACCGGCTCCATCCCCGAACAGTATGATGGTGCCCCTGTCTTCCGGATCGCACATGCGAGAGAGCACGTCGGCACCGACCACCAGGACATGGCGAGCGGCACCGGACTTGACGAACTGATCGGCAATGGAGAGCGCATAGGTGAAACCGGCGCAGGCCGCCGCCACGTCAAAGGCCGGGATCCCCGGTACCTCGAGCAGCCCCTGCAGTTCGCAGGCCGCGGCCGGGAAGGCGTTCTCGGCGCTGGTGGTCGCCAGCACTATCATGTCCAGATCGGCAGCGGTCAGGCCCGCGGCATCCAGCGCCCGCAAGGCCGCCTGATGAGACAGGGTCGCGACGCTCTCGTCGCTCCCGGCGATGCGGCGTTCACGGATCCCGGTACGTTCCACGATCCACTCGTCACTGGTTTCAACCATCTGCTCAAGATCGGCGTTGGTACGAACCGAACTCGGCAGATAACTGCCAGTACCCAGAATTTTGCTATGCATAGAGTTTTATAAATCCCTGTCGGAAAAGACAGATTCAAGGCGATCTGCAATTTGCAATGGAAGTTGGTGTTTGGCTTCTTGTGCGGCCAGCAGAATCGCATGACACAGAGCGCGGCGCTCGGCCCGCCCATGGCTTTTTACCACAATGCCGCGCAATCCTAACAGACTCGCGCCATTATACTGGTCGGGGTTCAGGTAAGAAAAACGCCGTTTGAACATAAATCCGGCGAGTCGACCAAGAAAACTGCGTTTTTTGCGAGGATATCCGGCCAGTTCGGCCATCATCCGCACCACGCCCTCTGCGGTCTTGAGCGCCACATTGCCGACGAAACCGTCACAGACGATGACGTCGCTGTCACCGCTGAAGATCCTGTCCCCCTCGATGAAACCGACAAAATTGAGTGCGGCGCACTGGCGCAACAACTCGGCGCTGTGGCGTACCAGGTCATTGCCCTTGATCTCCTCCTCCCCCACGTTGAGCAGCGCCACCCGGGGGGACGCTATCCCCTCGACCTGCTCGGCCACCACTGAGCCCATCACCGCAAATTGCAGCAAGGTGTCCGCATCGCAGCTCACGTTCGCCCCCAGATCCAGCATCACAGTACGCTTGCCGCTCAGTGTCGGCAGCGCCTTGATGAGGGCGGGTCTGTCGACCCCCGGCAGGGATTTGAGCACGCATTTGGCCATGGCCATCAGGGCACCGGTATTGCCGGCACTGACGCAGGCATCGGCCTCACCGGCTTTCACCAGATTGAGCACAACCCGCATGGAGGAATCTTTCAGGGTACGCAGCGCCACGATCGGCTTTTCGCCCATGCTCACGACCTGGGATGCATGTACGAGACGAACGCGGGGATGAGTCAGCAAGCCATGTTGCTGCAACAGAGGGGCGATCAGGTGTTGGTCACCGACCAGAACAAGATTTAGTTGAGGCAGAAGAGACAGTGCCTGCACGGCGGCAGGCACTGTTTCAGAGGGGCCAAAATCTCCCCCCATTATGTCTAGCGCGACAGTTTGCGTAGACAAAGGCAATCCTTAAGCGATTACCTTTTTACCGCGGTAGAAACCATCGGCAGTCACGTGGTGACGACGATGAATTTCGCCACTGGTCTGATCAACAGTCAGGGCTGCAGTGGTCAGTGCATCGTGGGAACGACGCATGCCACGCTTGGCGCGGGTTTTACGGTTCTGTTGTACGGCCATGGTAGGCTAACTCCTAAAATTCACTTACGTTTGAGCTCTTCAAGAACTGCAAAGGGATTCGGCCGCTCATCAGCAGGCTCGATGTCACCCCAAGTCATTTCCATGTTTCCTCTGGGGCAGACATCCATGGGATGCATGGCCACCTGAGGCAACGAGAGGATGAGTTCATCCTCCAGGATTTGATGAAGATCTATCTCGCCGTTTTCGTCCAACTCAATGGGCTCATAAGCTTCCGGCAGCTCTTCCTCGTTTGTTCTCTCGAACAGCGGAGTGTAAATAAAACTAGCTTCACAAAGGTGCTCGAAAGCCTCTCCACAACGCTGGCAAACCAGGTCAACCTTGGCATGGGCAGTGCCTTTCATAACGGTCAACTTCTGGACATCTTTGCCAAACTGCAGAGTGACGTCCACATCACTTCGCAAGCCTTCGGTTGATGCTTCCAGTCTGGGCATCTGCGACTTTTCCACTATCCCGACATAATCGAGTAGCTTCAAGGCATTACGGACTGGATCAACCTTAACGGGCAACTTCACCTTTTGCATAGGGCGCGAATATTATAGGTCCAACAAGGGATAGTCAAAGGAAAAAGTCCTTACCGCCGATGATTTTACCTGCACAAGCCCCTGTATGGAGGAACTTGTGTTCATCGGTGGCCGATTATGCCATAAACCGCGGGATCCCGCACAGGATCCTGTGCGGACATCCCCTCTGGCCAGGATCTCGGGGTCAGTGAGCAATTTATGCCGTTGCACGCCCCTTCCCCATCAAGCAACCCACTCACCAGGCACCCGGCTTGGCGGTCCGTTCCCGAGAGCCACCATTATCGGATTCAGGGCGCGGCAGGGCAGCCCCCACCACCGAGCAACAGTTGTCGAGGCGCGGCTCCGGGTTGGGCCTCCATCAACCGGCGTATGGCCTGAAAACTGCCCAGCGCCGCCTTGATGGTCATCGAATTGACCAGCCAGCCCGGCAGATGGCTGCCCGGGTTGGTATAGCTTTCGAGCTTGATCAGGGTGCTGCCATCGGGTTGTGGCAGTGCCTCCCAGCGGCCGGCACTCTCCCGGATCCGGTACAGACCCGGGCGGGGTACCAGGGCGTCCGGCTCGGCCCATACCTCCAGCACCAGCGTGCAGTCGGCCCGCCTGATCAGATGCGAACGGGTGATGAGTTCCCTGTCCTGCACCGGCCAAGGGGACGCCAAGCGGGTGTAAACCAGATCGTCATCCGGGCCGGATTTTGCCAGCAGCCGCACCTCGCGACTGGACGGCAGCCACTCCCGATGGCGCGCCGTGTCTCGCAGCACGGTCAGCAACGCCATGGGATCCGCCTTGACCCGCATCTCCAGGCGCAAGGCCAGGAAGGGGGATGGTGGGCGGGCCTGAGTCCAGAGCTGTACGCCGCCCTCCCCCTTCTCTGGCTGCCACTCCTGCCCCCAGCTCGCGAGGGAGAGCAGCATCAGGGCCAGCACACCGTATCTTGTCATGTCGCACTCCTGCCGCATCAACTGGGGTTACGCCGTTCTCGGGCCGTCAGCATGCTTGTTGCTGTAAACCAACTCCGGCGCGCTGGTACTCGGGGTGGTTTGCGTGGGCCTTCTGCCACAGTTAGAATCAACCAATTGATTTATAAATGGATATCATCGACACATGCACACGCCCCTGATCCTCGCCTCCACTTCCCGTTATCGCAAGGCGCTGCTGGAAAAACTCGGCCTGCCGTTCCAATGTGCCTCTCCCGAGGTTGATGAAGCCCCGCTGCCTGGGGAGTTGGCCGAGGCACTGGTCAGCCGCCTGGCCCATGCCAAGGCGAGCGCCATCGCCCGCCAACATGATCAGGGGTTGATCATAGGCTCGGATCAGGTGTGTGTCTGTGACGGACGCATCCTCGGCAAGCCGGGCACTGTGGATAATGCGGTGGCGCAGCTGATGATGGCCCAGGGCAAGAGCGTCACCTTTTATACCGGCCTGTGCGTACTCAATGCCGCAAACGGCCGGGCCGAGCAGCTCGTGGAACCCTTCACCGTGCATTTTCGCTCCCTGGATGAGGCAGCCTTGCGCCGTTATGTGACGGCTGAGCTGCCCCTCGATTGCGCCGGCAGCTTCAAATGTGAGGGCATGGGGATCATGTTGTTCAAGGGGCTGGAAGGGCGGGATCCCAACGCCCTGATCGGCCTGCCCCTCATCGGTCTGATCGAATTGCTGGCGCGCCACGGCCTCAATCTGCCTTGAGCCTGAGCAGGTAACAGAGACAACAATGGGAGCCAAGGCTCCCATTGTTGTCTTAGTGTTCATCAACTCAGGCGACGATCCGCCCCACCGAATCCATCAGGGTACAGTCCCAATCGAAAATGGCGAGTCGGATGCGCTGCATCAGCGTGCCAGCTTGTTCAGGAAGGCATCGAGCTCGGGGGCGAGCGGCGCTTCCACCTGCATCTCGCGATCATCCGCCGGATGGGTGAAGCTCAGCTTCCAGGCGTGCAAGAAGAGGCGCTTGAGCCCCAGAGTCCGCATCTTCTCATCAAAGGCCGCCTCACCGTATTTGTCATCACAGGCGATGGGGTGGCCGGCGTGCTGAGTATGAACCCGGATCTGGTGGGTGCGACCTGTGATCGGGCTGCACTCTATCAGGGTGGCTTCGGCAAATTGACGGGCAATCCGGAAACGGGTCTCGGAAGGCTTGCCGTCACAGCTGACCCGCACCACACGCTCGCCGGATTGCAGATCGTTCTTGCGCAGCGGCGCATTGACCACCTTGACGTGGGACTGCCACTGACCGCGCACCAACGCCAGGTATTGCTTGCGCATTGTCTTGACACGCAGCTGCTCGTGCAGGCTGCGCAGGGCACTGCGCTTCTTGGCGACCAGCAGCACGCCGGAAGTGTCGCGGTCGAGTCGGTGCACCAGCTCCAGGAAACGGGCTTCCGGGCGCAGGGCGCGCAGCCCCTCGATGACGCCAAAGCTCAAGCCGCTGCCGCCGTGCACCGCCATGCCGGACGGCTTGTTCAGCACTATCATGGCCTCGTCTTCAAACAGGATCTGGCTCTCCAGACGCTGGATGCTGCCGAGGTTGGCAGAGGGCAATTCGTTCTTCTCGGCCACGCGCACGGGGGGCACCCGCACCTCGTCGCCTGCGCAGAGTTTGTATTCCGGTTTGATGCGTTTCTTGTTGACGCGCACCTCTCCTTTGCGAAGGATGCGATAGATCAGGCTCTTGGGGACGCCCTTTAACTGAGTCTTGAGAAAATTGTCGATGCGCTGCCCTTCATGCTCAGCTTCGATGGTGAGCAGCTGCACTTGTTGATGTATCTGTGTCATGGCGCGGATTTTAACACTGCCGGCAGCCCTTGGCTGCATGCTTTGTTAAAAAATGGCGTCTTGCTATAAAAGTGGTTTAAATGGGATAATAAACAAGGTTTTGTCATTGTGTTCAAGCCTTGTACTAAGTGGCCAAAAAGTATGCCACCCAATCCCGAAACACCGTGTATACAAGAACATGACGGTTCCCGGGTGCGAGGTACAACGCATGGAGAACGCAAACAGAACCGATTTAATTGTCTCCACACCGGTATCCTTAATTCATGCCTTCTCGAGAAGGCTGAACCAGAGTGCCCTTAGTTTGCGCCTCATGCATGTCCCAACCGGGAGGTTGCCCAAGCATGCTGAAGACCCGAGGCCGGCACCGGCAGGATCCTGTGGAGGAATCAAAATGACAAAATAATGAGAACTCAATGAAAAGAATGCTAATCAACGCGACTCAGGAAGAGGAGTTGCGCGTAGCGCTGGTTGACGGACAACAGCTCTACGATTTGGATATTGAAAGTCCGGGACACGAGCAGAAGAAAGCGAACATTTACAAGGGTAAAATCACCCGCGTAGAACCCAGTCTTGAAGCTGCTTTTGTTGACTATGGCGCCGAGCGCCACGGTTTCCTGCCGTTAAAGGAAATCGCCCGCAATTACTTCCCCTCCGGTTACTCCTATCAGGGTCGTCCCAACATCAAAGAAGTGGTCCGCGAAGGCCAGGAAGTGATCGTCCAGATTGACAAGGAAGAGCGTGGCACCAAGGGTGCGGCCCTCACCACCTTCATCAGTCTGGCCGGCAGCTACCTGGTGCTGATGCCGAACAACCCCCGTGCTGGCGGTATTTCCCGTCGTATCGAGGGTGACGAGCGGACCGAGTTGAAAGAAGCCCTGAGCGGACTGACAGTGCCAGACGGCATGGGCCTCATCGTGCGTACCGCCGGTGTGGGCAAATCCCCGGAAGAGCTGGAATGGGATCTGAACGTCCTGCTCAACCACTGGGATTCCATCCACAAGGCATCACAGAATCGCTCCGCGCCCGTGCTCATCCACCAGGAGAGTAACGTCATAGTGCGCGCGATTCGTGACTATCTGCGTCGCGATGTGGGCGAGATCCTGATCGACAATCCGGTCATCTTCGAGCGTGCCAAGTCGCACATCGAGCTGGTTCGCCCCGATTTCCTCAATCGTGTGAAGCTGTACAAGGGTGATGTCGCCCTGTTCAACCACTTCCAGATCGAGAGCCAAATCGAGTCTGCCTTCCAGCGTGAAGTGCGCCTGCCCTCCGGCGGCAGCATCGTCATCGATCCGACCGAAGCGCTGACCTCCATCGATATCAACTCCTCCCGCGCTACCAAGGGCGGTGATATCGAAGAGACGGCGCTGCAGACCAACCTGGAAGCAGCCGACGAAATTGCCCGTCAATTGCGTCTGCGCGACCTGGGTGGCCTGATTGTCATCGACTTCATCGACATGACGCCGGTTCGCCATCAGCGCGAAGTGGAAAACCGTCTGCGTGAAGCTGTCCATCAGGACAGAGCACGCATCCAGCTGGGCCGGATCTCCCGTTTCGGTCTGCTGGAGATGTCTCGCCAGCGTCTGCGCCCCTCCCTCAACGAGTCCAGCAGCCACATCTGCCCCCGTTGCCAGGGTCAGGGTGTCATCCGTGACAATGAATCTCTCGCCCTGTCCATCCTGCGTCTCATCGAAGAAGAGGCCATGAAGGACAACACAGAGCAGGTTCACGGCCAGGTGCCGGTCGATGTTGCCGCCTATCTGCTTAACGAGAAGCGTGCCTCCATCGCCAGTCTGGAACAGCGCAATGATGTCCGTGTTTACATCATTCCGAACCAGCATCTGGAAACCCCGCACTACGAAGTGACCCGCATCCGTCAGAACGAGATCCCGGAAGCGGCCAGCTACGAGCTGAAAACCGAGATTGCCAAGCCGGTCTACCAGCCCAAGCAAGCTCAGGTCATCGAGCGCGAGCAGCCGCTGCTGCAAGGCTTCGTCCAGGCGCCTCAACCGGCCGCCCCTGTTGCCGCCCCGGCCCCCGTCGCAGCACCGACACCGGTCGCCGCCGAAGCGGGTCTGTTTGGCAAGCTGTTCAAGGCCATCTCAGGTCTGTTCGGCTCAGACGCAGCCCCGGCTGAAGCGAAAGCCGCTGCCGAGAAGCCGGCCGCACAACGGGAAGCGCGCAAGGATGAGGGTCACCGTCATCAACGTGACGAAACCCGCAGCCGTGGCCAGCGTGGTCGTCGCGATGACAACCGCAGCAACCGCAACCCGGCCGACGCCGGCGAGAAGCGTGAAGGCGCCGCCAACCGCGAGGGTGGCGAGAGCCGCAACCGTCGTCCGCGTAAAGAGCGCGAGCCCCGTCAGGAGCGTGAACCCCGTGGTGAAGTGCGCAGCGAACAGCGCATGGAACGTGAGCCCCGCGAAGCACGCAACGAGCCTCGTGCGGACCGCGAACCCCGTGAGCCCCGTCAGGAACGTGAACCCCGCGCCCCGCGCCCGGCTCGCGAACCCCGTGCTCCGCGCGAGCCCCGTGCCGAGGTCGTGGTTGAAGCGGTAGAAACCGTCGAGACTGCCGCCGTCAGCGCCGAGCCGCGTCAGGAAAAAGAGCAGAAAGTGGCCGAGCGCCGCGAACGTCGCCAGCTGCGCAAGCAGGTTCGGGTCGATGTCGCCGCCACCGACACCCCTGCCCTGCCGGTAGACGAGCAGGCCCATGATCTGGTCGAGACTGCGGCCGTGGTCGGTGAGCAAGAGGAGCAGACCGACGGTCAGCGCCGCTCTCGCCGTACTCCGCGCAGTCAGCGGATCGAAGGCCAGCGTCGCAAGCGCATCAACGAAGATGCCCGTGGCCAGCGTGATGATGAACCTCAGGCCGAAGTGCAACTGACCACAGCCGCCCAGGCAGATGCTGCTCAGGTGAAGGTGGAAGAGCCCGCCGTGCCTGTCATCACCATCCCGAGTGCCGAGGCCGTTGCCGCCGCGCTGCAAGCCTCTGCCGCCCTGACAGAACACGTAGTCGCCGAAGCCGTGGCCGAAGAGGCCCATGAGCAGGCTCAAGCGGCTGTGGCCGAGGTCGCCGCCCCAGTGGTCGCCGAGTTGGTTGAAGCACCCGTTCCCGTCGAAGCGGCTCCTGCCGCCGTCGAGCCGGCCCCGGTAGCCATCGAAGCAACTCCTGTCGCTGCCGAGCCGGTAGCCGAGGTGGTTATCGAGGAAGCTCCTGTCGTGGTCGAGGCCAGCATCGCTGACCAGGCTGTGGTAGAAGCCGCCCCGGTTGTGGTGGAGCCGGCCCCTGCCCCGCAAGCCGAGGAAGTGACTCCTGCCGCCGAGCCTGTCACCCCTGTGCTTGCACAGCCCGAGCCTGTCGTCGCCCCGGCCACCAAGCCGGTTGCCAAAGGCGCTGGCGTACTGGCCCGTGCCCGCAAGGCTTCTGCGCCCATGGCAACGCCGGCAGCAGTGCCCGCCCCGGCCCCCCGTGAGCCGGTTGAGCAGGCCCCGCTGGAGCGTAGCGAAGTCGCGAGCTCAGGCCGCCATGGTGGCAGCACTGCCGCCGTCAATGTAGCAACCAGCCCGGCGGGTCGTCCCTGATCCCCTAGCTTGTCTGGTCTGATAAAAGAGCCACACCTTGTGTGGCTCTTTTTTTGCCTGACAGTTTGGTCTGCCCCTCAATCCCCTGTCCTATCCTCCTCCTCTTCTTCCTCATCTGCAGGGACAGAAGCGGCATGCCCAAGGCAGACTAGGGAACCGGCACTCTCTGTCAGCCTCTCCTCTTCGTATATTGCATTGCCGTAATTCTACCCCAGGAACCATGCCAGGGAGCGTCGCCCTTGCTCCCGGCCCCCATGCAGGCCCTCTTGCTTATCGTGAAAAGCACAGCCCGTCACGGGACAAACAAGGCGTCCGTAACACGGCCAGGAATCATGGCCAGTCACACCGGCGCCGAACGTCATAAGCGGCTGGACTCAAGGAATGAAGGGCGAAAGCTGAAGCCCTGATGAGAAGGTGAGACGATGGCTTAGTAGCCTCTGATCCCTGACAGGCGAGATGGACTGCGCCCACACTCTTCTGCTGACAAGGGGGTTGAATGAGGAAGATGCAGGCTGGCGGGATCTATCAGTGAATGAACATTCTTGTTTGATGGCATATAAGACGTGTTTCTACCGGTTGCCGCGCATGACGGCTAGCCACGGCCGGATCCCAGCCATGAAAAAAGGGCCCGCAGGCCCTTTGTCATTGATGTTATGCGTTGGCTGTCAGCCACCAAACAGATTGTTGCTGATCAGGAAGAGTCCACCGGAGAGCAGCATGGTAAGCGGCAGGGTCAGAACCCAGGCCAGCAAGATGGTCTTGATGGTCTGACTCTGCAGGCCCGACTTGTTCGCCACCATGGTCCCCGCCACCGCGGAAGAGAGGATATGGGTGGTGGATACCGGCATGCCGGTCATGCTGGCCACCCCGATGGAGGCAGCAGCCGTGATCTGGGCGGCAATGCCCTGGCTGTAGGTCATGCCGGAAGAGCCTATCTTCTCGCCCACTGTGTAGACGATACGACGCCAGCCCACCATGGTGCCGCAACCCAGCGCCAGCGCGATGGAGACGATGACCCAGGTCGGCGCGTATTCGGCCGTGGCGGTCAGGTCCTTGCGCCATTTGGCGAGATCGGTCAGCTCCTTGGCCGGCAGCGGCAGCTTGGAGACCTTGCGGGCAGTGTCGTCGATACAGAGCAGCAGACGGCGCACCTCGCGGCGATCGGTCAGGCTCATCTGCTCGTAGGTACGCACCTGGCCCAGACGGTTGTCCAGGGTGGCCATGGCCTCGAGGGCCTCACCGGCCTCGCAATGAGTCATCAACTCTTCCTGGGCATGGGCAGGAACACTGAAGTTCACGACAGTGGACACCTGCTCCTGGTTGCGCTGGTAGATCTCCATGATGCGCTGGTTGGCATCCTGGGTTCTGTCCAGATCGTAGGAGCGGCTGTTCATGTCCAGTGCGAAGTAGGCGGGCGCCATGCAGATCAGCACCAGCATCACCAGACCTATGCCCTTCTGGCCATCGTTGGAGCCGTGTACGAAGCTCACCCCCATGGCAGAACAAATCAAGGTCACACGAGCCCAGAACGGCGGATGCTTCTTGCCGTCCACCAGCAGTCGCTCTTCCGGGGTTTTGTGGATCTTGCTGCCAAGCCAGACTCGCTTCATCGCGAACAGCAGCAAGGCGGCAATGATGAAGCCCACGGTGGGAGAGATGATGAGGGAGAGCATGATGTCGATGGCTTTGCCGACGTTGATGCCCTCATTCAGAGGTTGATCGCTGATCAGGGCATAGGCACCGCCTACCCCCAGAATGGAGCCGATCAGCGTGTGAGAGCTGGACGCCGGGATGCCGAAGTACCAGGTTCCCAGGTTCCAGACAATGGCTGAAAACAGCAGGGAGAACACCATGATCAGACCCTGGGTCGAATCCATGCCGAGCAGCAGATCGATGGGCAACAGATGGACAATGGCATAGGCCACCCCCAATCCCCCCATCATGACCCCGGCAAAGTTGAACAGGCCGGAAGCCACTACCGCGGTGTGCGCGGGCATGGCCTTGGTATAGATAACCGTTGCTACCGCGTTGGCGGTATCGTGAAAGCCATTGATGAACTCATAGGCCAGCACAAAAAAAACGGCCAATACCAAACCTATTGACCACCACAAACCCAAACCACTAAACATTTCAAACATAAAAACGAACCTGTTTATGAGTTGCGGCGGATTATGCCAGAAGGCTCGGTGCGCCATACCCGTTGTTGAAATATTTCAGTAAGAAAAAAAAAGGGCATTCCGTCAGAAAATGTCTTAGGCCCTGCTGGAATGGGGCTTGTCATGGATTAATTAAAGCCCGTTTACACCTCATGGGCAGGTGTCAATCAACACCAATCATCCATCAACTCACCGCCAAGCTGGCGATTTTACACGCGTTTTACCCATCAGGTTCCCACGTCACTGGCCGCCGTACCGCACGCCCCCTCCCCTTCGCAGAAAAGCAAAAGGGTGCCGAAGCACCCTCTATATAAGCAGTATGAAGGCGGACATCAGTCCTGGTTGATGCGGCTGGCCACCGCACCTTGCTGGCTCTTGTACTTGGCGTTTTCCCGCTTGTTGTAGGGGCGGGCCGCGGCGCCGGAGAGCATCTCGAAGTTCAGCGCCCCTATCTTCATCTTGGGACGCAACGCCAACGGCAGTTTGCCGCCGTTGTAGAACTCCAGCACGATGCGACCGGACCAGCCCGGATCGATGCGGTGCGCGGTCACGTGCACCATGAGGCCGAGCCGTGCCAGGGAGGAGCGCCCGTCCAGCCAGCCGACGATGTCCGCAGGCAGGGTCACGGACTCGTAGGTCACCGCCAGCGCCAGTTGACCCGGGTGCAGATAGAAGGCTTCGCCGTCCGGGATGTGGATCTCGTCGCTCATTACCCGATCGATGGCATCGGCCATCTCGCTGCTCGGACCGCTCAGATCGATATAGGGGGCGGTATGATCGCGAAACACGCGAAACTCGTTGCCGAGCAGCACATCGACGCTGACGCCACTGATCCGCTCAACACCGGGCCTCGGCTCAATGACGATCTTGCCTTCATCCAGATGGCGTTCGATATCGGTATCACAAAGACGCATTCGGCGACTCTCCTGACAAAAGTTTCATTTAAAAAAGCCGGGCATCACCCGGCTTGTTTCATATCAACCAATCAACATGTGGCGGATGCGCGCCTTGAGCATGTCGATGGCGATGCGGTTCTTGCCGCCACGGGGCACTATCACATCTGCATACTGCTTGGACGGGTCGATGAACTGCATGAACATGGGGCGTACCGTCTTCTGATACTGCTTGAGCACGGAATCCATGGTGCGGCCACGCTCTTGCACGTCACGTACCAGACGGCGCAGCAGACAGATGTCCAGCGGGGTATCCATGAAGATGGAGGCATCCATCAGCTCACGCAGACGACTGTCGGTCAGCAGCAGTATGCCTTCCAGAATGATGACCCGGCGCGGCGCGAAGGCGGTAACTTCGCTCAAGCGCGTGTGTTCGGTATAGGAGTACTGGGGGATATTGACGGCATCCCCTTGCACCAGCTGGGTCAGATGCTGCACCAGCAGATCGTGATCCAGGGCATTGGGATGGTCATAGTTGGTCTTGACCCGCTCTTCCATGGTCAGGTGGGTCTGATCACGGTAGTAGCAATCCTCGGTGATCACACCAATCTGACCTGCGCCCAGCTCGGCCACCAGCTCTTCGTAGATGGTTTGAGCGATAAGACTCTTGCCGGATGCGGACGCACCAGCAATACCGATGATCACACACGAATGTTGAGTATCAGACATTGAAAATACCTAAAGAGAAGAGCACTGGGGATTGTTTAAACCGATCCATTATATAAAAAAGGGTGGTTCATGCCCACCCTAAATCTGTTGCAACCGGCCGACAGCCGATTATTCGTCCAGCGCCACCGTGTAGAGCGGGGGTCGCAATCGGTTTACCGCTGAAATAGAGCTCGGCCCCCACCCGACGGGCCAGTTTCAGATAGGCCTCAGCCTGTCCTCCTTCCGGTGATCCGAACACGGTAGGACAACCATCGTCCATGTGCTGGCGGATGTCGATGTGCAGCGGCAGCTGACCAAGCAGTGCCACTTGATACTGCTCTGCCATCTTCTTGCCGCCACCGGTACCGAACAGCGCCTCGTGATGACCGCAGGCACTGCAGACGTGATAACTCATGTTCTCGACGATGCCGAGCACCGGCACATTGACCTTGTTGAACATGGCGATCCCCTTGCGGGCATCCGCCAGCGCCACATCCTGCGGTGTGGTGACGATCAGGGCGGCCGTGGTCGGCACCTGCTGGGCCAGGGTGAGCTGAATGTCCCCTGTGCCTGGCGGCATGTCCACCACCAGGTAATCCACCTCTCCCCAGCGAGTCTCGTGGAGGATCTGCGCCAGCGCCTTGCTCGCCATGGGGCCGCGCCAGATGGTGGCATCCTGCTCCGCCACCAGGTAGCCGATGCTGTTGGTCTTGAGACCACAGGCCATGACAGGCTCCATCAACTTACCATCCAGGCTGTGGGGGCGCTCCTTGAGGGTCCCCATCATGGTCGGGATCGAGGGGCCATAGATGTCCGCATCCAGAATGGCGACCCGCGCCCCCTCCTTTTGCAGGGCCAGCGCCAGGTTGACGGCGGTGGTGGACTTGCCCACCCCGCCCTTGCCTGAGGCCACCACCAGGATGTTGCGAATGCCCTGTACCGCCGCCAGTTGCTGGGCGCGAGGCATGCTCGCCACCTCGATGTCGCACTGCCAGTCGACGATGGCGGCCCCCGTGGCGGCCCTGATATGGGCATCGAAGGCTTCTTTCATCTGTTCAAACAGGGTCTGGCCAGCAAAGGGCAGCACCAGCTTGATGGTCAGGGCCTGCCCATGTTGCTCGATGGCACGCACAAAACCGGCCGCCACCAGATCCTGGCCCCATCCAGCCGGCTTAAATTCGGCAAGGATCTGTTTTACTGAATCAATCACCATTAACTCCCCATTATGTTGTCGTTATCCTGAGGTGAAGGGTTACCGCACACAAATCAGTGGCTTGCCGACGTTCTCATGATGCCGTCCGCTGCGGGCCTGCGGGCCACAACCCTAGGCAGGCCGCCCCCAATTCGGGTAACATGCTCGGCACTGTATCATCCCAACAGGCACATCAAGAACGTATTATGGCAACTGATCCTCGTAGAATGCTGGTAACCTGCGCCCTCCCCTATGCCAACGGCTCCATCCATCTTGGCCACATGCTGGAACACATCCAGGCCGATATCTGGGTTCGTTATCAGCGAATGCGTGGCCATCAGGTGCATTTCGTCTGTGCCGATGACGCGCACGGTACCCCCATCATGCTCAAGGCGCAGCAGATGGGGATCACTCCCGAGGAGATGATCGCTGCCGTATCCCAGGAGCATCAGGGGGATTTTGCCGGCTTCAACATCAGCTTTGACAACTATCATTCGACCCACAGCGACGAGAACCGCGAGCTGGCCGGACTTATCTATGGCCGCCTCAAAGAGTCCGGCAAGATAAAGATCCGCACCATCTCCCAGCTGTTTGATCCGGAAAAGTCCATGTTCCTGCCGGACCGCTTCGTCAAGGGTACCTGCCCCAAGTGCAAGTCCCCGGAGCAATACGGTGACAACTGCGACGCTTGCGGCGCCACCTACAGCCCGACCGAGCTGATCGATCCGAAATCCGCCGTCTCGGGTGCTACCCCGGTGATGAAGGACTCCGAGCACTACTTCTTCGATCTGCCGCAGTTTGAAAAATGGCTCTCTGAGTGGGTGCGCGGCTCCGGTGCCATCCAGGAAGAGATGGCCAACAAGATGCAGGAGTGGTTCGAATCCGGCCTGCAACAGTGGGACATCACCCGCGACGCCCCCTACTTCGGCTTCGAGATCCCGGGCGCCCCGGGCAAGTACTTCTACGTCTGGCTGGATGCCCCCATCGGCTATATGGCGTCGTTCAAGAACCTGTGCGACAAGCGCGGCGACATCGACTTTGACAGCTACTGGAAAGCAGACTCCGAGGCCGAGCTCTATCACTTCATCGGCAAGGACATCGCCTACTTCCACTGCCTGTTCTGGCCAGCCATGCTGGAAGGGGCAGGTTTCCGCAAGCCGACCAAGGTCAACGTGCACGGCTATGTGACCGTCAACGGCGCCAAGATGTCCAAGTCCAAGGGCACCTTCATCAAGGCCTCCACCTACTTGAAGCACCTGGATCCCGAGTGCCTGCGTTACTACTACGCCGCCAAGCTCAACAGCCGCATCGACGATCTGGATCTCAACCTCGAAGACTTCGTCTCCCGGGTCAATGCCGACGTGGTCAACAAGCTGGTCAATCTGGCCTCCCGCAACGCCGGCTTTATCGCCAAGCGTTTCGACGGCAAGCTGGCCGATGTGTGCAGCGAACCCGAGCTCTATAGCGAGTTCGCGAGCGCAAGTGCCTCCATTGCCGATGCCTACGAGGCCCGTGAGTTCAGCCGCGCCATTCGCGAAATCATGGCACTCGCCGACAAGGCCAACCGCTATGTGGATGACAAGGCTCCCTGGGTCATCGCCAAGCAGGAAGGGGCGGATGCGCAGCTGCAGGACGTCTGCTCCGTCGGCATCAACCTGTTCCGGGTGCTGATGGCCTACCTCAAGCCCGTCATGCCGCACCTGGCCGAGCGTGCCGAAGCCTTCCTGGGTGAAACCCTCTCCTGGGATGGCGTGGCCCAGCCATTGACCCACCACCAGCTGGCACCCTTCAAGGCGCTCTTCTCCCGCATCGAGCCCGCCAAGGTGGAAGCCATGGTGGAAGCCTCCAAGGAAGATCTGGCCAAGGAGCAGGCGCCAAAAGCGACAGGCCCGCTGGCAGACGATCCCATAAGCCCAACCATCTCTTATGAGGATTTCGCCAAGCTTGACCTGCGCGTGGCGCTGATCAAGAAGGCCGAAGCGGTACCGGAAGCCGAGAAGCTGCTGAAACTTCAGCTCGACATCGGCGGTGAGACCCGTCAGGTGTTCGCCGGCATCAAGTCCGCCTACAACCCGGAAGATCTGGAAGGCAAGCTGACCGTGATGGTGGCCAACCTGGCCCCGCGCAAGATGCGCTTTGGCATGTCCGAGGGCATGGTGCTGGCCGCAGGCCCGGGCGGCAAGGATCTCTGGATCCTGGAGCCCCAGGAAGGCGCCCAGCCAGGCATGCGCGTCAAATAAGCGCAGCCGACACCCAAATGAAAAGAGAGGCCCAGCGCCTCTCTTTTTTATTCCTCTTTCTCCCTAGCCTTGGCGCTGCAACGCCATCCGCAGACCTACAAGCTCCGCCTGCCGGCAGTCCAGCTGGTGCAACTGGCAGCGTATCGCCTCCCGCAGGGCGCGCACTTGCTTGTTCCGCCCCGTCTGGCGACGCAGCCGCCTGTGCCATTGCCGAGCGTCCTGCAACTGACCCAACCTGTCCTGCCACTCGATCAGCATGGAGAGCCAGGCTGGATCGCCCTCCCCCTGCCCCACCAGCAGCTCCACCCCATAACGGGTCTGCTTCAGGACCAGCCGCAACCTGTGCCAGTGACGCAACCGCAGCCTGTTGCCGGCAGAGTGCTCCAGCCCGGGATCGGCCATACAATCCGCCAGACCAAGCGCCAGATGAATCTGAAAAAGCGGCAGGGGATTGAAGTCGGCAGGGATCAGCAACAGCCGATCCAGCCAGCGCGCCAGTCGCACCGTCAGCATGGGCACCCGGGGGGCGGCCTCAGGGAGGGGCTTTCCGCCAAAGTGCACCGCATAGACCTGGGCGTCCCGCAGGGCGGAGAGTCTGCCCACCGCGCGCATCAGTCGCCGCTCCAGTCCGGGTTCATGGATCAGGGGACGCCAGAGGGCGAGCAGGGCCAGCAGGCGACGAGTCGCAATCCGGTAGCCATGGACCTCCTCCGATCCCGCCCGCTGGCGCAGGGCCAGGGTGGCGGCCCAGTATTGATCCATGAGACGGCGTGCCTGCTCCAGCCCCTTGCCCTGATCCATCATCTGCCAGCCTCCTGCCTGCTCAGTTGGTATGAAAACCGGAGCCCGTGGGGGGCAATGCCCGGGTGCACTCCATTCGGGTCACCGTGGCCGTTCGGGGCCCGTGTTCCAGCCAGCCCAGCATCATCTGCACCTTCTGCTCAGGGCCGGCGATCAGGATCTCCACAGAGCCATCTTCCAGGTTGTAGGCATGCCCCCTCAGCCCCAGCTGCAGTGCCCGCTCCCGGGTGAAGTAACGAAACCCCACCCCCTGTACCTGGCCCCACACCCGCACGACAAACGATTGCTCTCCCATTTATCACACCTTCCCCTTAAGAAATTTTCCCCCAGGGCGATAATGAGCACGACACTCTCTCCCCCTTGCAGGACGCAATACCATTATGAAAGAAGTTAAATTCCGGTGGGTTGACCGTTATCTCATTCACCTCACGATCAGCGAAAAATTTCTCATCACCTTCTGGTGCCCCTTGTTGTTCATCGCCTTTCTCACCTGGTACCTGCTGGCAGACGGCCATGATCAGCAGATGCAGATCCGGCTGGATCAACTCAAGCAACGGGTAGAGACCACGGCCCAGCTGATCACCCAGCAGCCCACCCTCACCCTGCCGGCCGAGCTCACCCTGGCGCCTACCGGCAGCACCGGTCTGACCCAGCAGGGAGATCGTTTTCAATATAGTGCCCAAGCCGGTCAGGCTGGTTTTGTCAGCGGCACCCTGGACGCCGGCAACTTTTCCATGTGGGATGGACAGGGGACGACCCTCACCATCATAGCCGTGCTGGCCGCCCTGCTTGCCCTCATCACCCACTATCTGATGACTTTCGTCTCCGGGGCCCTCTACTCCACCAACAAGGCGCTGCAGACGGTGGCGAACGGGGATCTCACCTTCCGCCTCAACTTCTTCCCGGTGCGGGACGAGTTCTCCATCCTGGCGGGCAGCATCGACCGCTTCACCGATCGCCAGCACAAGATAGTGCAACTTGTGGAGGAGTCCGCCGAGGCGCTCACCATGGCCGCCGACGAGTTCCGCGAGCACGCCAGTGACGGAGAGACCCTGGCCCGCGCCCAGCGCCAGCACATGGACTCCCTGGCCGCCGCCATGGAGCAGATGTCTGCGGCGATCCGCGAAGTCGCCCGCAATGCCAACGACACCCTGCTGCAGACCCGCCAATCCAGTGAAGAGGCGGCCAACGGCGCCCAGCGGGTGGCTCGCACCATTGCCGCCATCCGTACCCTGGCGGACGAGATAGGCAACGCCTCCGGCGCCGTCGAGCGGCTGACCCACAATGCCAACCGCATCAACGAGGTGGTCAACGTCATCAACGCCATCTCCCAGCAGACCAACCTGCTGGCGCTCAACGCCGCCATCGAGGCCGCCCGGGCCGGCGAGCAGGGCCGTGGCTTTGCCGTGGTGGCAGACGAGGTACGCACCCTCGCCAGCCGCACCCAACAGGCCACTGTGGAGATCCAGCAGATGATTGAAGAGCTGCAGGCCGGCACTGGGGCGCTTAACGACATCATGGAGAAGACGGTCGGGCGCGCCGCCAGCA
The DNA here is from genome assembly GCF_046581335.1 of Aeromonas sp. DSM 116730. Taxonomy (NCBI): domain Bacteria; kingdom Pseudomonadati; phylum Pseudomonadota; class Gammaproteobacteria; order Aeromonadales; family Aeromonadaceae; genus Aeromonas; species Aeromonas sp. DSM 116730. The sequence goes on from NZ_CP144265.1 coordinate 2,293,251, forward strand.
GCCAGCAACTCATCACCGAGGTGGGCCAGGACATCGACAAGCTGAGCAGCCACAGCGACGCCGTGCTGGAGATGAGCACCCAGATCGCCACCTCCAGCGAAGAGCAGAGCTCGGTAGCAGAAGAGATCACCCGCAACCTGGACCAGGTGCGCCACGAGGCCAGCCGGGTGGAAGAGTCCGCCAGCGCCTCGGTCGCCGGCACCACAGGCCTCAAGGCCACCGCCACCGAGCTCGGCCAGGCCATGACGGGCCTGCGGATCTGACGCCAGCCCAGTGTCACAGAAAGGCCATCTCGCGGATGGCCTTTTTTTCACACCCTTTCCAGCATCCCGTCGGGGCGATACAAGGCGTTTTTGCGCATGGCGCGCGGCGCCACAACAGCTGCGCCTGTGCATTTATCGCTGCGACGCGGCTTGCGCACCAACCGCAACAGCCCCTACTATATGCCCCCTTCTCTTTTTAGCATCGGCAACTACCCATGAGCGCTTCCATCTATCTCGTCAAAGGCCGCGAAAAATCCCTGCTGCGCCGTCACCCCTGGATCTTCTCCAAGGGGATCGACAAGGTGCAGGGCAACCCCATCGATGGCGATACCGTCGAGATCTACTCAAACGATGGCAAGTGGCTCGCCCGGGGCGCCTGGTCAGGCAGCTCCCAGATCCGTGCCCGGGTCTGGACCTTCGACAAGGATGAAACCGTCGATCTCGACTTCTTCATCCGTCGCCTCAAATATGCCCAGGAGTCCCGGGACCCGCTGATCAAGCGTCAGGGCCTCACCGGCTATCGCCTCTGCGCCGCCGAATCCGACGGCCTGCCGGGCCTGACCATAGACCGTTACGCCAACTTCCTGGTGTGCCAAATTCTGTCTGCCGGGGCCGAGTTCCAGCGCGAGCTGATAACCCAAGCCCTGCGTACCCTCTACCCGGAGTGCAGCATCTATGAGCGTTCCGACGTGGCGGTACGCAAGAAGGAGGGGCTCAAAGAGCGCACCGGCGTCATCCATGGCGAGACCCCGACCGAGCCTGTGGTGATCGAGGAGAACGGCGGCGTCAAGATCCTGGTGGATATCCGCAACGGCCACAAGACCGGCTTCTATCTGGATCAGCGCGACAACCGCCTGGCCGCCGCCAAGTACACCGAAGGCAAGCGGGTGCTCAACTGCTTCTGCTACACCGGCGGTTTTGGCGTCTACGCCCTCAAGGGCGGCGCCCGTGAGGTGGTCAACGTCGATCTCTCCCAGAATGCCCTGGACATAGCCCGCCAGAACGCCGAGCTCAATGGTCTGGATACCAGCACCACCCAGTTCGTGCGCCACGACGTGTTCAAGCTGCTGCGGGAATACCGCGAGAAGGGCGAGAAGTTCGATGTGATAGTGCTGGATCCGCCCAAGTTTGCCGAGAGCAAGGCCCAGCTGCTGGGTGCCTGCCGCGGTTACAAGGACATCAACATGCTGGCGTTCCAGCTGTTGGCGCCGGGTGGTGTGCTCTTGACCTACTCCTGCTCCGGCCTGATGGAGCAGAGCCTGTTCCAGAAGATAGTGGCCGATGCGGCCCTCGATGCTGGTCGCGATGCCCAGATCCTGGAGCTGCTCTCCCAGGCTTCCGATCACCCCATAGGTACCGCCTATCCGGAAGGCTTCTACCTCAAGGGTCTGGTGGTGCGCGCCCGCTGATCCTGGCGACGACACCAATCTGCATTGCATGAATGTCGCCAATAAAAAGGCCGCCCAACGGGCGGCCTTTTCGTTATCGGTTGTATCAACGACGGGCGATCTCCCTTGCAAGGGCCTGGTCCAGCCGTTGCAACAAGACACCACCAGCATCCTCATCGATCCGCATCACTCCCAACGCCACGGCGTCGCTCGCCGAGAGACGTCCCGCCAGCAAGGCATCAATGGCAGCCTCGCTCAGCAGCACCACCCTGTCACCCTCGACGGGCCCCTGAGTGTGACTCTGCAACAACAGTGTCTGTTTGCCCCTCAACCTGGACCAGAGCCCTGAATCCACCAGCAGAATGGACACATTGCCCGGAATACCAGTCGTTTTCAGACTCGCTCTCAGTTGATTGAGCCACTGGTAGCTGCGGGAAAACCCCTCTTTGCCCATGATGGCGGGGATGGGGTTCAGCTTGTCCGTCGAGATGGCTGCCGAGGTCGCCATTGCGATGTCCAACGAGCCTGGCCAACTGAGCTGGAAGGGATTATCCCAGGCCATGTCATAGCCGCAAGCCCTGGTCGTGGGGGAAGCCCCCAGGACCAGGGCGCAGAGCAGGAGTCGAGCTAATGGCTTGATCATGGGGTAACGATGTTGAACCAGAACTCGAAGTTGTCCAGATAGCTGAGCACTTCCTTGAGTTTATCGGCATTGCCGTTGATCTTGATGTCCCCTGCGGCCACCGCCTGTTCGAAGGTGGTTTGCTTGAGCAGCAGGTTATTGAGCACATCGCGCGAGAGCGTGATGGTCGCATCGGCCTTCTCGTCCTGGGCATTGGCGGTGTTGTTGAGCACACCATTTTCCAGCTCGATCTTGTACTTACCTCCCTGATCCCCGAAGTCGAAGTTCAGCATTGCATGGGCATTGCCTGCCTTTTCACTGTTCAGACGCACTGCCAGGTAGTCAAAGAACATATCCAGTGACATGGCGCGCACCGTATCCGGGCTGGCGGTATTCGGGGTCGCCAACTGCTTGACACCACCACGCAGCTCCTTGGCACCGGTCAGGTAGAAGTTACGCCACGGGCCGGATTCGGCCTGATAACCCAACTGCTCGAGGGCATCGGCTTCCAGGGCGCGAGCCGCCTGGTTATCCGGATCGGCGAAGACCACCTTGCTGGTCACCTGGGCGACCCAGCGATAATTGCCTTGAGCAAAATCCTCTTTCGCTTTTTTCAGGATATTGTCGGCACCGCCCATGTAATCGACATACTTCTTGGCGGCCTCCACCGGCGGCAGCTCATCCAGGGTGGCCGGGTTACCGTCAAACCAGCCCAGATAGAGCACATAGGTCGCCTTGACGTTGTGGCTGATGGAGCCATAGTAGCCCCGGCTGGACCAGGTGTTGGCCAGGTTGTCCGGCAACTTGAACTTGGCGGCGATTTCATCACGGGTATAGCCGTGGTTGATCATCCGCAGGGTTTCATCGTTGATAAAGCGATAGAGGTCACGCTGGGACTTGAGCAGTGTCGTGACCTCCTCGTTCCCCCAGGTAGGCCAGTGGTGCTGGGCGAAGATCACCTCTGCCTTGTCGCCCCACATGGTCAGGGCCTGATTCAGGTATTTGGACCAGGGCAGCGGCTCACGGATCTTGGCGCCACGCAGGGAGTAGGTGTTATGCAGGGTATGGGTGGCATCTTCGGCCGCAGAGATGGCCTTCTTCTCTTCGATGTACCAGAGCATCTCGGCTGGCGCTTCGGAGCCCGGTGCCATCATGAACTCATAGGTCAGGCCATCGATACTCTCTTTCTGACCCGTCTTGGTGATGTAATTCGTTGGCGCAATAAGGGTCACGGTACCGGCGGACGTGGTGGTACCTAGCCCTGCGCCCACCTGCCCCTTGGCATCAGGCGGCAGCAGGTTGCCATACATATAGCTGGCGCGGCGACTCATGGCGTTGCCTGCCATGATGTTTTCGGCTACGGCCGCCTCCATGAAGCCCTCGGGGGCATAGACCTTGACCTTGCCGGACTTGACGTCCTCTTCATTGACTACCCCTTTGACGCCGCCATAGTGGTCGACATGGCTGTGGGTGTAGATCACGGCCTTGACCGGTTTGTTGCCGCGATGCTTGTAGTAGAGATCCAGACCAATTTTGGCTGTCTCCGCCGAAATCAAGGGATCCACTATGGTGATGCCATCCTTGCCTTCGATGATGGTCATGTTGGACAGATCGAGGTTGCGCACCTGGTAAATGCCATCCGTGACCTCAAACAGACCACTGATGTTGATCAACTGCGACTGGCGCCAGAGGCTGGGGTTGACGCTATCGTATCGGGTGCCTTGTCCCCCTCCTTGATGAAAGCGTATTTGGTCGGATCCCAGATCACATTGCCTTGCTCGCCCTTGATCACTGCATCTGGCAGCGCGGCGATAAAGCCTTTGTGGGCATTGGTGAAATCTGTCTTGTTGGCGAAGGGGAGCTGCTTGTAGAGGGCATCATTGGCCGCTTTGGTCGCTGTCGTCGCCTCTTTGGGGCTCTCTTGAGCAAAGCCTGGCATGGCCACGGTGACGAGCATACCCGCCAATGCAACACTCTTGGCAATCTGGGTCAGTCTCATGCATGAATCCTCAATTGATTAACCTGTTTGTTGATCGTACCAATACGAATTGGCAACGAAATGATAACTGCTCAACCAATATAGTGGACTGGAATCGAATGACAACCCTTTGTTTCCGTTAACTTATCGTTGCATCAATCAATGGGCGTACTCCTGTGACCACGCTGACCGTACGTCGCCCATGAGCAAGGCTCATCTCAATCGCGAGCCGGCGCCCCCAGGGGGAAGTAGTGGCGATAGGGCCGGGCTTCATCCACCCCCCGGACTATGGAGGGGTGACCCAGCAGGCGGGCGCGGTAGGCACACAGCCTGGTGAGTGAGTGCGGGATCTCATGGGCCCAGTCGGCATAGAAGAGCGAGGGGGCGGCGGCGCAATCGGCCAGGGTGAACGCCTCCCCTGCCGCCCAGGTGCGTCCGGCGAGGCGCTGGTCCAGCCAGGGGTAGATCTTGTCCAGCAGCTCCCGGGCCTGGGCGACGCCGTAGCCATCGTGATCCCCCGCCGGGCGCATCCTGTCCAGCACCACCTTCTGCATGGGCGTCATCACATAGTTGTCGAACAGGCGATCGAGCATGTGAACCTCGATCCCCGCCTCCCCCTCAGGCACCAGACAATGGGGGCCGGGATGCGCCCATTGGAGATATTCGATGATGGTGCTGCTCTCTATCAGGGTGCGCCCCTGATCCACCAGCACCGGAAAGCGTTTGAGGGGCCAGAGGCTGGCGAGTTCGGCCTTCACCGTCGCCGCCTCCAGGTTGAGGTAATCAAACGTGACGTCATTCTCGTAGAGGGCGATCAGCACCTTCTGGCTATAGGACGAAAAGGGATGGGCATAGAGTTTCATCGGGATAACTCCTTGTGTGGGTGGCACCCTGCCAGTCTATTCCCATCTGGCATCCTTTGCCGCCGGGGCCACCCACAGCCCCGCCAATGATGGCGTCTCCTGGCCCTCTTGCAGTCAATGGGGTTCGGAATCCTCACGCTCTTTGTGGCATAATGCGCCGTCCCGTGACTCCGTTGGCGCGACCCTGGGGGCCAGACTCTCAATGCCACCCGGCACGCCCTGCCGGCCCGCCGCCCATCCGGATCACCCGTCTCTGGTGGACCCTTCACACAGGTCACACCGTTATCGCGCCGCGTCACGCGCGCCGACATGAGTTTGAACCAAGAGGGGTAAGCATGTCTTCCATTCGTCTGACCCAGTACAGCCACGGCGCTGGCTGTGGGTGCAAAATCTCCCCCAAGGTGCTCGACACCATTTTGAAGAGCCAGATCCCGGGCTTTGACGATCCTACCCTGATCGTCGGCAACAGCAGCAAGGATGACGCCGCCGTGGTGGACATCGGCAACGGTCAGGGCATAGTCTCCACCACCGACTTCTTCATGCCCATCGTCGACGATCCCTTCACCTTCGGCCGCATCGCCGCCACCAACGCCATCAGCGACATCTACGCCATGGGCGGCAAGCCCATAGTCGCCATCGCCATCCTCGGCTGGCCCATCAACACGCTGGCGCCTGAGATTGCCCAGCAGGTGATCGACGGTGGTCGTCAGGTGTGTCACGAGGCGGGCATCTCGCTCGCCGGTGGCCACAGTATCGATGCCCCCGAGCCCATCTTCGGCCTGGCGGTGACCGGCATAGTACCGCTCGATGCCATCAAGCAGAACGACACCGCCAAGGTGGGTGATGTGCTCTATCTCACCAAGCCCCTTGGCATCGGCATACTCACCACGGCCCAGAAGAAGGGCAAGCTCAAGCCCGAGCACGAGCAACTGGCTCCCGAGGCCATGTGCACCCTCAACAAGATTGGCCAGCAGTTTGCGGCCCTGCCCGGCGTGCACGCCATGACGGACGTCACCGGCTTCGGGCTGGCGGGCCACCTGCTGGAGATGTGCGAAGGCTCAGGGGTATGCGCTCGCCTCGACTTCAAGGCGCTGCCCCTGCTGGACGAGGTGGATCACTACCTGTCCGAGGGCTGCGTGCCGGGCGGTACCCTGCGCAACCACGACTCCTATGGCCACAAGCTCGATGCCATGAGTGAGCGCACCCGCAACATACTGTGCGATCCCCAGACCAGCGGCGGCCTGCTGGTGGCCGTCGGCCAGGAAACCGAGGCCGAATTCCTCGCCATTGCCGAGCAGGCCGGGTTGAGACTCTCCCCCATTGGCCGCTTGCAGCCACTGGATGGCGCGCGCTTTATCGAGGTCATCAAATGAGTGCACTGCGGTTTGTTGCCAAGACGGCACCGGCCTGCCGGGGGGATGCGCGATGAGTGAACTGCCACTGGCCAGGGATCTCGCCGCCATCTTCCTGGAGGATATTCCCCTCATCGATCTGCGCGCCCCCGTCGAATTTCAGGAAGGGGCCTTTCCCAACGCCGTCAGTCTGCCGCTGATGACGGATGACGAACGCGCCCAGGTGGGCACCTGTTACAAGCGGCAGGGTCAGGCGGCGGCCATTGAACTCGGCCACAAGCTGGTGGGGGGCGCCGTGCGCGCCGCGCGTATCGAAGGATGGCTGGCGCAGTTGCGCCAGCAGCCCGATGCCCTGCTCTACTGTTTTCGCGGCGGCCTGCGCTCGCAGACGGTGCAGCAGTGGCTGTCCGAGGCGGGGGTCATCCGCCCCCGGGTGGCCGGCGGCTACAAGGAGCTGCGCCGCTTTCTCATCGATACCCAGGAGAGCGCCAGCGCCCAGTGTCACTGGCGCGTGCTGACCGGCATGACAGGCTCCGGCAAGACCCACATGCTGGCCAACATTGCCCAGTCGGTTGATCTGGAAGGGCACGCCCATCACAGGGGATCCTCCTTTGGCCAGTTGCCGGGAGGCCAGCCCAGCAACATCAACTTCGAGAACCGGCTGGCCATAGAGCTGCTCAAGCGCCGCCACCAGGGCGAGCATGCCTTCGTGGTGGAAGACGAGAGCCGCCTCATCGGTCGCTGCGCCCTGCCTCTTAACCTCTATGAGGCCATGTGCCAGGCCCCCCTGGTGGTGGTAGAGGTGCCCCAGGAGGAGCGAGCCGAGCAGATCCGGGTGGATTACGTGCAGGATCTCTGGCAACGCTATCTGGAGATGCATGGGCCAGAGGCGGGCTGGCCGCTGTTTGCCGGCTACCTGACCGATGCCCTGGCCCGGCTCAAGCGCCGCCTCGGGGACAAGGATCACCGGGAGCTGGATGGCTTGATGCAGGCCGCCCTCAAGGAGCAGGCCAACACTGGGGATACGGCGCTGCACCTCGCCTGGATCCGCCTGCTGCTGACCCGCTACTATGACCCCATGTACCTCTATCAGCTGAACAACAAACGCGAGCGGATCCAGTTTCGCGGTGACAAGCAGGCCTGCCTCGCCTACTTCGCCGAGCAGCACGCCCGTCAGACCCCTCAGGAGAGTCCCACATGTTGAAGTTCGAGGTGATCCCGGTCACCCCTTTCGCCCAGAATTGTTCCCTCATCTGGTGTGACGAGACCCATCAGGCGGCGCTGATCGACCCGGGTGGCGAGGCGGACAAACTGCTGGCGGCCATCGCCAAACGGGGGCTGACCCTGACCCATATACTGCTGACCCACGGTCATCTGGATCACGTGGGGGCCGCCAACCAGCTACGCGAGCAGACCGGCGTACCCATCACCGGGCCCCACAAGGAAGATGCCTTCTGGCTCGACATGCTGCCCCAGCAGAGCCAGATGTTCGGCTTCGCCCATGCTCCGGCCTTTACACCGGATGGCTGGCTTGAGCAAGGCGACAAGGTGCAGCTGGGCCACTGCGAGCTGGAGGTCTATTTCTGCCCGGGCCATACCCCGGGGCACATAGTGCTGCTCTGCCAGGCCGAGCGACTCGCCTGGGTGGGAGACGTGCTCTTTGCCGGCAGCATAGGCCGTACCGATTTTCCCCGTGGGGATCACGCTACCCTGATCAAGTCGATCACCGAGACCCTGCTGCCCCTCGGGGATGACATCGTCTTCGTGCCCGGCCACGGCCCCAGCTCCACCTTTGGTCGCGAGAAGGCGAGCAATCCCTACCTCAGCCAGCCGGTCTGGTAGAGAGGAAAAAGACGAGAGGGCGACCCCGGGGTCGCCCTCTTTCATGGCTGCGGCAAGAACGCCAGAATGCAAAAAGCCACTCCGAGGAGTGGCTTTTCATTCAACCGGACTGACGCAATTAGATGCGTACGAAGTCCAGGTGAACCAGCTTGTAACGTACCGGGTGACGTTGGATCGCCTTGACGTTTACTTTTACTTCTTCGCCGTTGATGACCAGGGTCAGCTCGGAGGAGTAGAACTCCGGCTTCTCTTGGGCCAGGATCAGCTTTTTGTGGTCCAGGGTAACGGACACGGCTTCTTTGCCTGCACCGTAAACGATGGCAGGAACTTGGTCAGCATGACGCAGGCGGCGGCTCGCACCTTTCCCCAGGTCAGAACGGACTTCAGCTTGGAATACGAAAGACATAGTGGTTATCTCTTTTAAGATGAATATATGGTGTTGACTGCGACCGGTCAGCACCTCGCAAAACGAGCGCGAATACTAGCATGGGCCCGGGGTGGATACAAGGGACGCGCGACTCGCCATCTGCCCCGCCCCTCAGCGGCATCAGATCTTATCCGAACGCGGCTCAGCGCCCCTGCTCCAGACGGGCAAACTGCTGCTGGCGCTGGGCCGGGCTCATGGCGTCAAACTGGGCCAGGGTCTCGGCCTTGGGGCAGTAGAGGCGCTGGCCTGTCTGTACCCTTATCCCCTTGCCCATTCCGGGGCGATTCTCCTCCACCAGCGCCAGCAGATAGCTGTAGGTATCAGACCCGCTGCCCACCTTCGCCTGGAGCTGGCTGGCGATGCGCCAGAGCGTCTCCCCCGCCGCCACCTGATGACAGACTCGCGACGCCCCTCCCGCCGCAGTCGCGGACAGAGTCAGGGTGGTCCCCTCGGCTCCCTGGCCCAGGCTGGCGATTTGCATGGCCCCGACCTGAGCAGGAGTCCCCTGAGAGATGGGCGCAGTCCGCCCCATCAAATTGGCCAGCAGCGGCTCGCTCTGCGGCATCCGCCCCCTCCCCGCACTCGATCCCGGCAAGGAGAACTCGGCGATAAAGGCCGCCCCTCCCTGATCCTCGGGGGAGAGAGAGCCGCTGGCGACGGGCTGCACGGCCGAATGCGGGGCCATGCCATAGGCCATCTCATCGATGCGCTTGAGCCTTGCCAGATAGGCCTTGGAGAGCTGGGCCTCCCCTTCGAACAGATCGAAGGGGGGCACCAGACGGGCGGGAAACAGGATCTGCCAGTGGCCGTTCTTCTTCTTCTGTTCGAGCGGCGGGAACTGGTTGCCCCGCCAGGCCACGAAGATGGGAGGCACGGCTCTGTGCACCGGATAGTACTCCGGGTTGAGCTGCACCCAGGTTTGCTCCGCAATGGGCTGATAGCCGCTGATGTTGACCAGCGCAACCCCCAACCAGATCCCCAGCATGTGATGGCCTCCCTTCCTGCGCTTCCCTGGCTCTTATCGCCACACTCTTCGTCGCACTCTTCGCCACGCTCTTTGTCACGCTATGGCTCAGAAAACAGATAGATAGCAGCTTAGCACTGGGTTATGGCGCTCTGCACCCGTTTATCCGAGATAGGATAGGGCGTCCCCAGCTGCTGGGCGAAGAAGGAGACCCGCAGCTCCTCTATCATCCAGCGGATATTGGCCACCTCGGGGGGGACCGGCTGGGATTTGGGGATCTTGGCGAGCAGCGCCTTGTAGTCGCTCTCGACGCTCTGCACCTTGAGCATATGGACCCTGTCCCGGTTGGGATCGATGGCCAGCTTCTCGAGGCGCCGCTCGATGGCGCGCAGGTAGCGCAACAAGTCAGGCAGGCGCTGCCATCCGGTCTCGGTCACGAACCCCTTGTGAATGAGGTTGCCCAGCTGCAACTGGATATCCGACATGGCAAAGGCGGTGTCGAGCTGCATCTTGCCCTTGAGCCGCTTCTTGATCTCATGGGAGAGGGTCAGCACGGCTTCCACTTGGCTTGCCACCTCCACCACGGCATCGTTGAGCTCGGCACGGACAAACTCCTTGAGCGACTCGAAACCGGCCTCGTCCCAAGCCAGGCCGCCGTGCTGCTCCATGAGCTTGTCACAGCCGCAGGCGATGCAGTCGTCAATCAGCTCGGCCACCTTGCCAAAGGGGTTGAAGTAGAGCCCGAGCTTGGCCTTGTTCGGCAGCTTCTCCTGCAGATACTTGATGGGAGATGGCACGTTGAGCAGCACCAGCCGGCGCTGCCCCGCCCACATCAGCTGCTGCTGGGCCACCGGGCTCTCCACCAGCTGGATGGCGACCGAGTCTTTCTGATCCACCAGGGTCGGATAGGCCTTCACCTCGAAGCCGCTCCGCTTCTGGCTGTACTCCTGGGGCAGCTCGCCAAAGCTCCACAGGGTCAGGCCCGACTGCTCGATGTCGTCGTCCGCCACCTGGGAGAGGGTCTCCTGCACCTTGCCGCGCAGAGATTCCTTCAGCGCCTCCAGATCCTTGCCTTCCGCTACTTTCTTGTGCTTGTCGTCCACCACCCGGAAGGTGAGTTTCAGGTGATCGGGTACCGATGCCCAGTCCCAGGCTTCCCGGGGCACGGTGACCCCAGTCATGCGGCGCAGCTGGCGCTCCATCTCGTCCAGCAGCGGCCCCTGCTCGGGATTGAGGGTGGCGAGCAGCGCATCGGCGTAGTTCGGGGCCGGCACGAAGTTCTTGCGCATCGGCTTGGGCATCGACTTGATGAGGGCCACCAAGAGCTCGTGGCGCAGCCCGGGGATCAGCCACTCGAACCCCTTCACCTCCACCTGATTCAAGAGCGGCAGTGGAATATGCAGGGTGACGCCATCGGCGGCCTCCCCCGGCTCGAACTGGTAGGTCAGCTTGAGCTTGAGGCGCCCCTGCTGCCAGAAGTTGGGGTAGTCGAGATCGCTGATGTGGGCGGCATCCCCCTTCATCAGCATCTCTTTCTCGAAGTTGAGCAGCTCGGGATCCTGCTTCTGCGCCTCTTTCCACCACTTGTCGAAGTGACGGGCGGAGATCACCTCCTCCGGCAGGCGGGCATCGTAGAAGCGGAACAGATCCTCGTCATCCACCAGGATGTCGCGACGACGCGACTTGTGCTCCAGCGCCTCCACCTCGGCCAGCAGCTTGCGGTTCTCGCCAAAGAAGCGGTGGCGGGTCTCGAAGTCCCCCTCCACCAGCGCGCGGCGGATAAAGAGCTCGCGGCACTGAGCCGGATCGATGCGGCTGAAGTTGATGGTGCGCTCGTTGACCAGCGTCAGGCCGTAGAGGGTTACCTTCTCCTTGGCCATGACGGCGCCGTTTTTCTTCGACCAGTGGGGATCGCTGTGGTGCAGCTTGATGAGGTGCGCCGCCAGGGGCTCTACCCATTCCGGCTCGATCTTGGCGTTGATGCGGGCGTAGAGGCGGGAAGTCTCCACCAATTCTGCGGCCATCACCCACTTGGGCGGCTTCTTGAACAAGCCCGAGGCCGGGAAGAGGTGGAAGCGGCCGTTGCGGGCGCCGAGAAACTCCGGCTTCTCCAGATCCTTGTTGCCGATATGGCTGAGCAGCCCCGTCAGCAGGGCGCAGTGCACCGTCTTGAAATCCGCCGGCTCATGGTTGGCTTTGAAGCCAAGCTCTTTCACCGTCTGGCGCAGCTGGAAATGAATGTCCTGCCACTCGCGCACCCGCAGGTAGGAGAGAAACTCCTTCTGGCACATGCGGCGGAAGGGGTTGCTGCCGAGGAGATCCTGCTGCTCTTTGAGGTAATTCCACAGATTGACGAAGGCGAAGAAATCGGAATCCTTGTCCTCGAAGCGTCTGTGCTGCTCGTCGGCGGCCTGTTTCTTCTCCATGGGCCGCTCGCGGGGATCCTGGATGCTGAGGCCGGCGGTGATCACCATCACCTCGCTCAGACAGCCGGTTTGCGCCGCCGTGATCACCATCTTCGCCAGACGGGGATCAAGGGGGATGCGCGAGAGCTGGCGACCGGTTTCGGTCAGCTGCAGCTTGGGCTCCTGCTCCCGGGTGCCGGGCAGCTCTTTGACCGCCTCTAGCTCTTTCAAGAGAGTCAAACCATCCTTGATATGGCGCGACTCTGGCGGCTCGACGAAGGGGAAGGCCTCCATGTTGCCAAGGCCGAGCGCCAGCATCTGCAAGATGACGGAGGCCAGGTTGGTGCGCAGGATCTCGGGATCGGTAAAGGCCGGACGGCCGTTGAAATCTTCTTCCGAGTAGAGGCGGATACAGATACCGTCCGCCACCCGGCCGCAGCGCCCTTTACGCTGGTTGGCGCTGGCCTGGGAGACAGGCTCTATGGGCAGGCGCTGCACCTTGGTGCGCCAGGAGTAACGGCTGATGCGGGCGGTGCCCGGATCGATGACGTAACGGATGCCCGGCACCGTCAGCGAGGTCTCCGCCACGTTGGTGGCGAGCACTATGCGCCGCCCGGCATGTTGCTGGAACACCTTGTTCTGCTCGGCATTGGAGAGGCGGGCGTAGAGCGGCAGCACATCTGTGTCGCGCAGGTTGAGCTTGCGCAGGGCGTCGGCGGTGTCACGAATTTCCCGCTCGCCGTTCATGAAGATGAGGATGTCCCCCAGCCCCTCCCGGGCCAGCTCTTCGACTGCATCGAAGATGCCCTGCAGCTCGTCGCGCTCCTCCAGCCCCTCGCTCTTGTCGCTGCTTTTTTTATCAACAAACAGGGGGCGGTAGCGCACCTCCACCGGATAGGTGCGCCCTGAGACTTCTATGATGGGCGCCTGGTTGAAATGGCGGGAGAAGCGCTGGGGATCTATGGTGGCCGAGGTGATGATCACCTTGAGATCCGGGCGCCTTGGCAGCAGCTGCTTGAGATAGCCCAGGATGAAGTCGATGTTGAGGCTGCGCTCGTGGGCCTCATCGATGATGATGGTGTCGTACTGGGTGAGCATGCGGTCGTGCTGGATCTCCGCCAGCAGGATACCGTCTGTCATCAGCTTGATATGGGTCTGCTCGCTCACCTGATCGGTAAAGCGCACCTTGTAGCCCACGTACTGGCCGAGCTCTGACTCCATCTCTTCCGCGATACGGGCCGCTACCGTGCGGGCCGCGAGGCGCCGCGGCTGGGTGTGGCCTATATAGCCCTTGACCCCGCGCCCGAGCGAGAGACAAATCTTGGGGATCTGGGTGGTCTTGCCCGAGCCGGTTTCGCCGGCGATGATCACCACCTGGTGTTCACTGATCGCCTTTGCTATCTCCGCCTGCTTCTGGCTGACCGGCAGGTTGTCCGGGTAAGTGACCCTGGGCACGCCCGCCAGACGGGATTGATAGCGCGATTCGGCCACCGCCAGATCGGCTGCTAGGGTCTCCAGCATGGCGGTCTGTTTGCCTTCCGGCAGCTTCTTGACCCCGTGCAGACGGCTGGAAAGGCGACGGGCATCGAGATTCATGCAGGCAGAGAGACGGCGGCGCAGCGCCTCGATAGAGAGAGACAAGGTAGGAATTCCTTAAATAAGTGCCCAGAGGGGCCATATCGATAAGCTGGGAGCGATCCTAAAGAGCGAGCGGGGGCGGTGCAAGCCTTAAAGCGGCACCGGCAAGGTTCTATGGCGCTGCGGGCAATAAAAAGAGCAGGCCCCCGGCCTGCTCCCGATGATCCGGCAAAACCGGATCAAACCCTGGCCTGATGCACGAAGCAGGTCCCCAGCTGGGCGTGAATGGCCTGCATCACGTTGTGGCGGCTGATCACCCCGAGCAGACGACCCTCCTCCACCACGGGATAGATCTTCGGCTTTTGGCCCATCATCATCTCCGCCAGATCCAGGATGCTGGTGTCTGGCCCCACGGCCAGCACCTCCTTGCGCATCACATCCTTGACCTGGGCCACCTGCTCGCAGTGATAGGCCTCTTTCAACATGACGGCAATGCAATCCTGCTCGGACACCCAGCCAATCAGGTGCCCCAGGCTGTCCACCACGGGGCCGCCGAGCTGATGACTGTTGAGAAACTTGGTGACCGCATTTTGCACCATCATGTCCGCGCTGAACGTGATGGGCTTGGTCTGCATATAATCCCTTGCCTTGAGTGATTCCATGACGCTTCCCCCGACAGGCCTCCCGACGGGAGGCGCGAGCCAGGCACTATGCCCGGCTCACTCCAAGCATAGCTGGTGCCTATCAGGAGATGGATTGCAGCAGCAGCAGCAGCTCGTTCTGGCTGTGGCAGTCGGTCTTCTTGAACACCCCCTTGAGGGTGGAGCGCACTGTTTCCACTTTGACACCGCGCAGTTCGGCGATGTCGTTGCTGCTGTAGCCCTTACTCATCAGCACCAGCAGCTCCTTCTCGCCTATGGTGAGGGGATAGAGGCTGGCCAGCGCCTCTATGTCCGGGTTGAAAGAGTGCTCGGGATCGCGCAATACCACTTCCACATAGCGCTCGAAGCGGCTGAGGCCGCTCATCAGGGTGCACTGGATCAGCAGGGGCCTGAGATTGGACTGACGGGGAATGGACATATAGGCGCTGGCGCCTGGCAGCAAATAGGCAAAGCCATTCAAGGTCTCCTTGAGCTGGCGTTGCTGCTCCTTATTTTGCAAAGAGAAAATACCATTGACCGCCCGCAGCTCGACGTTTTCATCGGCGATGCGGTTGAACGCCACATTGGAATAATGAATATGCCCCTTGTCATCTATGATGGCGCTGGGCTTATTATGGTTTTTCACCAGTTGCTGCAGCTGATAGTTCTGGGTTTCCAGGGCCAGCAGGTTCCAATAATGCTGGCTCCAGGCGGCCAGACCAGAATAGATCTCTGTCAAGGAGCTGAGATCCCGGCTGCTGAAGTCATCCTGAGCGGCGCCGCGGTAACTGCACAGGGTGCTGAGACCTCGCCCCTTCACCCGGCAGACGCCGCCCGCAGCAAACTGGGCACCGAAGCTGGCCAGCAGCCCCACCGAGCTGGAGATGGTATTGGCGCTGACGATCCCCTGGCAGCCCTTGTCCAGATAATGATTGAACCACACATCCTGGCGATGGTGCTGCACATAAAATTGCTGCTGGGCCTCGGTCAAGCCGCTGGAAAAGAGCTTTATTCCGTCGCTCTTGTCATCATCCCGCAATAAAAACAGGGATGAACTGCCGGACAGGTCGGCGCGAAATTGGTCCACCACCAACTTAATGTCAGAATCATTAATACCGCACTCGTATAACTGGCTGATATAGGGCGATATCCTTTCTTTCTCTAATGCCTTCACACCCGAACTCCTAATTCTTATTTTTATTGAAGTGGCATCTTACTCCGCAATGAGATACTCGAAAAGTAGTCAAATGAACAAAGGCTTTATGAGCATTTCATAAATAGTTATAAGAAAGCCTCCCTCGATGAGGGCAGTGAAAATGTTTAAATCCGGGCTCAGGTTTTCCGCTTTTTTGGTCGTTATGGAAAAGCTTTATTGGCCCGGTTCCTGCCTGCCCTTCCTGCCGCCTTGCCTCTCTTGCCTCTCTTGCCATGACGCTCCTTGCACGGCCGCTCTGTAAAGACCAGACAGCAGCCCACACTGCCCCGATCGCACTCCTCCATAGAAAAGCTTCATACGGATTCCACTTTCATCGAATGTTGCTTTTTGGTGTATTTGTTGTTTCCATTTTGGGCTTGCGCCGATATTGTATATACAAATTAGGTCGTCAAGGGAGTTGAACCATGTGGATCACAAGGAGAGGAAATGGAACCTGAACACGCACTTACCGCCCCTGCCCGCTCAGGGGCTGGCATCAAACTGCTGCTGACCAGTGTGCTCGGCATCGCCATCTTTTTCGTGCCCTTCGAGCTCGCGGGCCGCAGCACCATACTGGTGGATCACCTGGCGGGCTTCCTGATGGCGCAGCGCCCGCTCGCCCTGGGGCTGATCCTGCTGCTGATCGCCTATGGCGCCATCAGCCCGCTGCTGGATGGTCGCTGGCGCGCTCGCCCCATCGACAGACTGCTGAGCCTGTTCAAGCTGCTCGGGCTGGGGCTGGCCATCATGTATGTGGCCGACTGGGGCCCCGCCTGGCTGATGACGCCGGATCGCCTGCCCTTCCTTTTTGACAAGCTGGCCATGTCGGTGGGTCTCATAGTGCCCATAGGCGCCATGGCCCTCACCTTCCTGCTCGGCTTCGGCCTGCTGGAGCTCATCGGCGTGCTGATGCAGCCGGTGATGCGCCCCCTCTGGCGCACCCCGGGCCACTCCGCCATCGATGCGGTCGCCTCCTTCGTCGGCAGCTACTCGGTGGGCCTGCTCATCACCAACCGGGTCTTCCTCGCGGGCAAGTACACGGTACGGGAAGCTGTCATCATCGCCACCGGCTTCTCCACCGTCTCCGCCGCCTTCATGATCATAGTGGCCAAGACCCTCAACCTGATGGGGCACTGGAACTTCTACTTCTGGTCCACCCTGGTCATCACCTTCGTCATCACCGCCATCCTGGCGCGGGTTCCCCCCATCAGCACCATGGCGCACCAGGGCGAGACCGACGAGCCGCTGCCGGAGGGCATGAGCCGCTGGCAAGCTGCGCTGGCCTCCGGGCTCACCCAGTCCAGCCAGGCGGATCCCGTGCTGCGGCAGTTGCAGGACAACCTCAAGGATGGCCTCTACATGGCCGCCGCCGTGGTGCCCACCATCTTGTCCGTCGGCCTGCTGGGGCTGCTGCTGGCCCAGCACACGCCGCTGTTTGATCTGCTGGGCTGGCTGCTGTGGCCCCTCACCTGGCTGCTGGACTTGGGAGAGCCGCTGGAGACCGCAAGAGCGCTCTCGGCTGGCTTGGCGGAGATGTTCCTGCCCGCCATCCTGCTCAAGGATGCGGATCTGCTGGTGCGCTATGTGACCGCCGTGGTCTCGGTGAGTTCTGTGCTCTTCTTCTCCGCCTCCATCCCCTGCATCCTGGCCACCAAGATCCCGGTGAGCCTGGGGCAACTGGTGGTGATCTGGCTGCTGCGCACCCTGCTTGGCATCCTGCTGGCGGCCCTGTGCGGCCGGCTGGCCATGGCGATGGGCTGGCTCAGCTAGGTTGACGTGATATCAAATAAACAAAGCGCCATCAGGCGCTTTGTTTATTTATGGGGCTGGCCGCCGTTACCGCCTCGACGACCCGTCATTCGAGCCATTGACGCAGGGTCAGCGTGGCAAGATCCACGAAGGCGCGCAACCTGGGAGCCATGAAGCGCTGCCTGGGATAGACGATATGGATGGGATCCGCCTTGCCATGCCATTCGGACAGGACAGGCACCAGTCTCCCCTCTTCGCAGGCCTGGCGACACAGGTAGGAGGGCAACAGTGCCACCCCACCACCCGCCTGCACCATGGTCATGATCAGGCCGACATCGTTGATCAGTATCTGCTGGGCTAAAGAAACGGTCACACTGTTGGCGGCCCCGTCGTGAAGTACCCAGGCCTCCTTGCCCAGTGGCGTGAACTGCAGGCAGGCATGCTGTCGCAGCGCCTGAGGTGCATCTGGCACCCCGGCGCTGGCAAGGTAATCCGGGCTGGCAAACAGGGCCCAGCGCGCTATGCCCACCTGCTTGGCGATCAGGGTCGAGTCCTTGAGAGGGCCGGTACGAATGGCGACATCGACCCCCTCGGCGACCAGATCCACGTAGCGGTTCATCAACACCAGCTCCACATCGACCTTGGGCCACTGGCTGCGCATCTGCCCCAGGATGGACGACAGGATCTGGTTGCCGATATCCACGGGAGCCGTGATGCGCAGCAGCCCGCAGGGCTCTTCCCGCGCCTCGGTCACCGCAGCCTCGGCGTCAAGCACATGCACCAGGCCGGCCGAGGCGTGGTCGAAATAGATCTGTCCGGCATCGGTCAGGTGCAACCTGCGGGTGGTCCGCTGTAATAGGGTGACGCCCAGACGCTTCTCCAGCATGGCCACCCGATGGCTGACGGTGGAGGTCGGCAGCCCCAGCAGACGCGCCGCGGCGCTGAAACTGCCCGCTTGCACGACCTTGACGAATACGACGACCTGATTGAAGTCCATCTTCCAATTCATTAGAAAGTGTTTTCTTATTTAACCATCTAGTCCGGTAAATGACTACTTTCTACACTGTCTCCATTGATTCAACGGAGGCATTGAGATGAAAGAACTGGCATTTATCAAGCGCAGCAACGAGAGGCACTGGGTCGGCGATGGCTTCCCTGTCAGGAGCATCTTCTCCTACCACGACATCGCCGAGGAGATGTCCCCCTTCCTGCTGATGGACCATGCGGGCCCGGCCAATTTCCCGGCCACCTCCCATCAACTCGGCGTCGGCCAGCACCCTCACCGCGGGTTCGAAACCGTGACCATCGTCTATGAGGGCGGCGTCTCCCACAGAGACTCCTCGGGGGGCGGCGGCACCATAGGTCCGGGTGACGTGCAGTGGATGACGGCCGCATCCGGCCTTATCCACGAGGAGTACCACAGCCCGGCATTTGCCAGGACGGGCGGCGCCTTCGAGATGGTGCAGCTGTGGGTAAACTTGCCCGCTAAAGAGAAGATGACGGCCCCGGGCTATCAAGGCATCACCGCCGACGAGATCCCTCGGGTGGCACTGCCAGAGGGCGCAGGGGAGGCTCGCATCATCGCCGGGCAGCTCGGCGATACCCGCGGCCCTGCCCGCACCTTCACCCCGATGAACGTCTGGGACATGCGTCTGAAGGCCCATCACCGGGTGACGCTCGAACTGCCGGAAGGGCACACCACGGCGCTGTTTGTGCTCAAAGGCGCCATTCGCCTCGGCAACCGCCACCCTGTCCGCGCCGCCGAGCTGGCAGTCATGGAGCGCCGCGGCAGCCAGCTGGTGATCGATGTCGAGGAAGATACGACGCTGCTGCTGCTCAATGGCGCCCCCCTCAATGAACCCATAGTCGGTCACGGTCCCTTCGTGATGAACACCCAGGAAGAGATAGTGCAGGCCATCAATGACTACAACAGTGGCCGTTTCGGCCAGATAGGACGCTGAACCTCGGGCCGGCAACAGGAACGCATGCTGCACAAGCAGACAATGCGCCCAGGTGCTGACTCGCTGAAAACCATAGACCGACAGCCGTTGCTCGAGCGCGCGCAAGGTGCTGCAACATAACGAAGTGCTGGATCCCCAGCGTTAACTCCTTTGCCCACAGATCAGGAGAAAAATCATGAACAAACCCTACGTCAAACTCGACAAGAACAACGCTGCCGTACTGCTGGTGGATCACCAGGCAGGGCTGTCTTCGCTGGTCCGTGACATAGAGCCGGACAAGTTTCGCAACAACGTGCTGGCGCTGGCCGCGCTGGCCAAGTACTTCGAGCTGCCGACCATACTGACCACCAGTTTCGAAAACGGGCCCAACGGCCCGCTGATGACAGAGCTCAAGGAGACCTTCCCGGATGCCCCTTACATTGCCCGCCCCGGGCAGATCAACGCCTGGGATAACGAGGAGTTCGTCAAGGCGGTCAAGGCCACCGGCAAGAAGCAGCTGATCATCGCCGGCATAGTCACCGAGGTGTGCGTGGCATTCCCGACCCTGTCCGCCCTTGAGGAAGGGTACGAGGTGTTTGTCATCACAGATGCCTCCGGGACCTTCAACGAGATCACCCGTCACTCGGCCTGGGATCGGATGTCATCCGCCGGGGCGCAGCTGATGACCTGGTTTGGGGCCGCCTGTGAACTGCACCGCGACTGGCGCAATGACGTGGAGGGCCTGGGTACCCTGTTCGCCAACCACATCCCCGACTATCGCAATCTGATCAACAGCTACACCACAGTCCAGAGCAGCAAGTAGTACACGCCTGCCCCGGGAAACCGGGGAACGGAAAAAACAAAACGCAGCTGACAGGGTGGGAACCCTGTCAGCTGCGTCATCGCCATGGATGATGGCCTCTAGATTTGAAAGGCGTTCAGCCCTTAGAAGGGCATCTTGAAGCCAGGGGGCAGTTGCATGCCACCGGTCAGCTCGCCCATCTTGCTCTTGTTCTGCTCTTCCACCCGGCGCACGGCGTCGTTGACGGCGGCGGCGACCAGATCTTCCAGCATCTCCTTGTCATCTTCCATCAGGCTGGGATCGATCTCGATACGGCGCACGCTGTGGCTGCCGGCCATGGTGACCTTGACCATGCCAGCGCCGGCTTCGCCGACGACTTCCATCTGAGCCAGCTGCTCTTGCATCTTCTGCATGCGCTCTTGCATCTGTTGGGCCTGTTTCATCAGGTTACCCATTCCACCTTTACCAAACATAGGTCGTCTCTCGTCTTGAAATCCGGCATCCAGCGCCGGGCTGTGGGCTTGTTCTACCCCGGATATGGGGGCAGCCAAAAGATTTTTCAACCGGAACTCGAGTCCCGGCATGGGATTTAACTCATCGCGCTCAACGGCTCAGGGGCTCGATGCTCTCGGGATGGAGCACGGCGCCGAATCGCTGCTGCAGGAACTGCACATTGGGATCGTCCGCCAGATCCCGGCTCACCTGCTCACGTACCCCCAGATAGAGGCGATGCTCGATCTCGAGCGGCGTCTCCCGCGCCGGATCCGTGCCCAGGGTCACCTCGACACGCACCGGCTGTCCGAACTCCGGGCCTATGATCTCGGCCAGATCGGCAAGGGCTCTATCGCTGACCAGATGGCGCTGCTCGGGCTTGAGCACCAGGGACACCAGCTCCCCCTGCCGGGTCATCACAGAGTTGATGGCGAGCTGGCGCAGCCGACCACCGACCCCGGTGCGGGCGATGAGCTCGGCCCAAGCGTCGCCGCAGTTGACCAGCAGGGAAGAGGGGATCAGGCGGGTGACCTCCTCCCCCTCATCCGGCTGGGCGTCGCTCTCCAGCTCATCCCAGTCGATGGTCTCCATCACCTGAGCCGCCGTTGGCTGCACGCTTTCGGGCACGGCAAGGGGCGTCGTAACTGGCGCTGCGGCGACGGGGGCAGCGGCGGCCCTGGCGGGTGCGCCGTCCAGATCCCAGGGGGGCAGGTCATCCGAGGCGGGACTGGCCTTTTGCGGAGCACTCGGCCTTGACGCTGGCGCCGCCGCTTGCGCTGCGGGAGCGCTGACCGGCCCGTCGCCGAAGCCCTGATTCAGATATTCCTCGTAATCGCTACCGCTGTCGTCATAGGCCTCGAGGGGCGGCAGATCCTCATAGCCCGTCATGGGCCCGGCATAGGCGGGCGCCGCAGCGGCCTGCCTGGCAGGTACAGAGGGCGCTGGCGCCACAGGTTGCACGGCGGCAGTGGCCAGGGGCGCAACCGGTTTGCTCGGCGTCGCCCTGGGGGGTGCAGAGCTGGTCGCCGCCCCGCCGTCGCCCCGCAGCCGGCTGCGCAGCAGATTGCGCTTGCCCAGCAGGCTCTGCATGCTGGAGGCCGCCGAGGGGGCTGCCTCGGGTTCAGGGGCTATGGCAGGAGTCGCCGTCGGCAGGGCCTCCTCATGGAAGGAGACAGGCTGCTCGGGTTCAAGGGGCTGTGCTTCCACTGCCTGGGGCGCGCCACCAGTCTGAGGCTCAGGCAGCATCGGCTGCGCCTCGTACCCCATCCGCTGCGCCTCTTCTAGTAGCTCATGCTGCTCGGCAAAGAGAGTCGCGTTTGATTCATCGTCGCCGGAAACCGGCTCATCGGCCTGCACCGCCAAGAGCGGCGCTGTCGGCGTCAGGGCTGCGGGTGCGGCCGTGCTGGCCGTCGTCGCGGCCTGATGCGGGGCTGGCTCAGCCCCTGACGGCTTTCCCGGCAGGGTCGATACGGCCTCCCTCCCCGCCCCGGGCAGCGCGCCCATGGAGACGGGCAAGGCGCTCAGATTGGCGGGATGCACCGCCTCGCGGCGCGGCGAGAAGGCCAGCATCCGCAGGCAGGTCATCTCCAGCGCGGTGCGGCCATCGGGCGCCCAGGGCAAGTCCTTGCGCCCCCCCAGCACTATCTGGTAGCAGAGCTGCACCTCTTCCGGGCTCATGGCCCCCGCCAGTTGCAACAGGGCATCCGCATCCGCTCCCTGCTCCTGCACGCTGGCAGGGAGCAGCTGGGCCATGGCGACGCGATGGAGCAAGGCTTCCAGCTCGGCGTGGAGCTGATCGAAGTCCGGCCCCAGGGTGGCGATTTCGGTGATCTTGGCCATGGTGGCCGGGGCATCCTGGCGCAGTATGGCCTCCAGCAACTGGTGCAGGTGGTGGTGATCGAGGGTGCCCAGCATGGTCAGCACGCTCTCCAGACGCACGCTGCCGTTGCCGTGAGCCAGCGCCTGATCGGTGAGGCTCAGGGCATCGCGCATGCTGCCGTCGGCCGCCTTGGCCAGGGCCAGCAGGGCGCGGGGCTCGAACGGCTGACCTTCCTGATCCAGCACCCATTCGAGCTGCTTGGCGATCTGGCTCTGATCCAGGCTCTTCAAGTGGAACTGCAGGCAGCGGGACAAGATGGTGATGGGGAGTTTCTGCGGATCCGTGGTGGCCAGCAGGAACTTCACATAGGGGGGCGGCTCTTCCAGGGTTTTGAGCAGTGCATTGAAGCTGTGGCGCGACAGCATGTGCACCTCATCGATGAGATACACCTTGAAGCGGCCGCGGGCCGGGCGGTACTGCACGTTGTCGAGCAGCTCGCGGGTGTCTTCCACCTTGGTGCGCGAGGCCGCATCGATCTCCAGCAGATCGACGAAGTTGCCCTGATCGATCTCGCGGCAGGTGTCGCATACGCCGCACGGGTGGCTGCTGATCCCCTGCTCGCAGTTGAGGCTCTTGGCCAGGATGCGGGCTATGGTGGTCTTGCCGACCCCGCGGGTGCCGCTCAGCAGGTAGGCGTGATGCAGCCGTCCCTGATCCAGGGCATTGGTCAAGGCGGTCAGCACATGTTGCTGGCCAACCACTTGTTCAAACGTATGGGGGCGCCATTTACGCGCCAGAACCTGATAGCTCATAGATCTCGATGCTGGAAAACGAGGCATTGAGGCAGGATGCTAACACAAATGGAGGGCGGGCTGTATGGGCTATCGGCCGCCGTGGGAAGGATCGCTTGATTTTCAAACCGGTGCCCATTCAGGCACCGGTTCGGGGCATTGGCGGGTTGACGAGGCCCGCCTGCCAAGGGGCTTACTCGCCCGCGAGTTCCACCAGCGAGACCACCTTGACGCCAGCGGCGGTCAGGCGGGCATCACCGCCCAGCGACGGCAGTGAGATGATGAAGGCCGCATCGGCAACTTCACCGCCGGCGCGGCGAATGAGCTTGACGGTGGCATCGACGGTGCCGCCGGTGGCCAGCAGATCGTCCACCACCAGCACCTTGTCACCGGGCACTATGGCGTCGGTGTGCAGTTGCAGGGTGTCGGTGCCGTACTCGAGGGCATAGGACTCTTCGATGATGGCGCGGGGCAGCTTGCCCGGCTTGCGAACCGGCACGAAGCCCAATCCCATGGCGAAGGCCACAGGGGCGCCGAAGATGAAACCGCGGGCCTCGGTGCCGACGATCTTGGTGATCCCTTGATCACGATAATGCTCGGCCAGCAGATCTATGGTGGCCTTGAAGGCCTCGGCATTCTCGATCAGGCTGGTGATGTCGCGAAACAGTATGCCCGGCTTCGGATAGTCGGGAATGGTCTTGATGCTCGCTTCGATAAACTTCAGGGTATCCGGATTCATTATTTGACCGCTTATTTTTGAGCCCAGGCGTGGCGTCTCTTGCGCTGCCCGCCAGCGGGCAATAAAAAGGCCCGTCATGCAAAAAATGACAGGCCGACTCCATAGCATTATTGCCGCAATAGCTTAGGGATTTCACTTCTCCATTGCAACTGGCTCCAGCACCGGCAGACGCATTAACCAGGTGAGCAGGATCACCATTATGACAACCAGCAGCAGCCTCACCCAGGGCAGCGGCACCACCAGCAGCGACACCGAGAAGGAGAGCAGAATGAAGATAATGGCACGGCGCCGGGCATGGCGCCGAATGCCGCGATATTGCTGCCAGTCATGGATGGGGGGCCCAAACCAGGGGTGTGCCAGCAGCCAACGGTGAAAACGGGGTGACGAGCGGGCAAAGAGGGCCGCCGCCAGCAACATGAAGGGGGTGGTCGGCAGCAGGGGCAGGACTATCCCGACTATCCCGGTGGCGAAGGCGAGCCAGCCCAGGGCCATCAGACACCAGCGTTTCATGGGTACTCCTCTGAATGCATCTCTGCCTTTAGCCTAACAGAGTTGGCCCGGAAGCTGACAGCCTGGCCCATGCGGCGGCAGTCGATTAGGCCCATCGAGTGGGCAGACGGCTGACAACGCCGCCCATTGCCACTACAATCTGCGCTCTTTTTTCTCCCCTTGTCTTCGGAAGCAGCTATGCGCGTTATTTTGGCCCCCATGCAGGGGGTGCTGGATCACCTGATGCGGGAGGTTCTCACCTCCGTCAACGATTACGACCTCTGTGTCAGCGAGTTCATCCGGGTCGTCGATCAGCTGCTGCCCGCCAAGGTGTTCTATCGCCTCTGCCCCGAACTCAAGCAGGATGGCAAGACCCGTGCCGGCACCCCGGTGCGGGTGCAACTGCTGGGCCAGCACCCCGAATGGCTGGCAGAGAATGCGGTACGCGCCATCGAGCTCGGCTCCCCCGGGGTCGATCTCAACTTCGGCTGCCCCGCCCCCACGGTCAACAAGAGCAAGGGGGGCGCCGTGCTGCTCAAGGAGCCAGAGACCGTCTATCGCATCGTCAAGGCGGTGCGCGAAGCCGTCCCTGCCCACCTGCCGGTGAGCGCCAAGATCCGCCTGGGTTACGATGACAAGGAGCTCTATATGGACAACGCCCAGGCGGTCTTCCAGGGGGGCGCCAACGAGCTAGCCGTCCATGCCCGCACCAAGCGCGAAGGCTACAAGGCGCCGGCGCACTGGGAATACGTGGATCTCATCCGCCGCGCCCTGCCCATTCCGGTGACCGCCAATGGTGAGATCTGGGATCATAAGGATGCCCTAGCCTGTGCCAGCGTCTCCGGCTGCGACGCCCTCATGGTGGGCCGCGGCGCCATCTCCCTGCCCAATCTGGCCAACGTGATGAAAACCGGCTGTGCCCACATGAGCTGGGCCGAGGTGTTGCAACTGATGGTGAGCTACACCGAGCAGGATCTGGCGAGCGACAAGGCCGACTACTACCCCAGCCGCATCAAGCAGTGGTTCTCCTACATAGTGCGGGAATACCCCCAGGCCGATGAGCTGTTTCGCCGCATCCGCACCATCAAGACCGCAGACGAGATCCGTACAGCCCTCGAGCGCGAGTGCGCCGCACGGGCCTAGTCTTGGCCGCCGCAGCGCGGCACCCTATGATGAAGGCTCAATGACAGGAGGTCAGGATGCAGGGAGTACCGGTCACATTTACCCATCAGCACGACAGGGCCGATTTTCGCGCCCTGCCGGGGCAGCCTGCGACCGAGCTCTATCGCGCCCACATCCAGCACCACATCTTCGATCCCCATAGCCACGAGGGGTTTGGCCTCGGTGTCATCGAGTGCGGTGCCGAGCGTTTCCGCTATCGCGGCAGCCAGCTCCTGGCAGGCCCCGGCAGCCTGGTGCTGATGAACCCTGATGAGCTGCACACGGGCGAGGCGGCCTGCGAGCAGGGGTGGCGCTATCGCATGCTCTACCTGCCCGCCGATCGGCTCGAGGCCATCAGCGGCGAGCGCGGCTGGTATTTCGCCGAAGCCGTGCGAAGCGACCCCCGCACCGCCCCCGTCCTGCAGGCGGCCCTGGACGCCCTCTGGCACTGTGACAGCGAGCTCGCCGCCGACGGCCTGCTGCTGGGCGTGTGCGAGATCCTGCGCCCCCATGCCCGGGCCCTGGCGGCACCGCGCGAAGCAGCCCACCCTCTGGGGCGCGCCATCGACTATATGCAGGCCTACTTCGCCCGCCCCATTACCCTGACCGAGCTGGCGGGGGCGGTGAACCTCAGTCCCTACCACTTTCAGCGCAGCTTCAAGGCCCGCTTTCATGTCACCCCCCAGCAGATGTTGATGGCCATCCGCCTGCAGCGGGCCAAGGGGTGGCTGGCCGCCGGCCTGCCCGCCGCCGAGGTGGCCGCCGCCTGTGGTCTGGCCGATCAGTCGCACCTCAACCGCGCCTTCCTGCGCCGCTATGGCACCACCCCGGTGCGCTACCAGAAACAGGTACAGGCTGGCCTCTAAAGCGCAATCTGGTTCAATACGCAGCCCTTACCCCCCTGCTAGGCTGGCCTCCTTCTTCTTTACCGGATATGGAAAATGTTGATCGGAGTCTTGTTTGCCCTGCTGGCCGGCCTGATGTGGGGGCTCATCTTCGTCGCCCCCCTGCTGGTGGACGGCTATCCCCCCGCCCTGCTCGCCAGCGGCCGCTACCTCGCCTTCGGCCTCATCGTGCTGCCGCTCGCCTGGCAGGCCCGCAAACGCCTGGCGGCACTCTCGGCCAGCGACTGGCGCGAGGCACTCACCCTCACCCTGGTGGGGAATCTCATCTACTACTTCTGCCTGTCGGGAGCCATCTTGCGCATCGGCTCACCGCTGGCGGCCATGATCATCGGCACCCTGCCGGTGGTGACGGCCCTGGCCGCCAACCGCCTCTATGGCGCACGGGACGGCCGCCTCTCCCGCACCCGTCTCTACCCGGCACTGCTGCTGATGGGGGTCGGCCTCTATCTGGTCAACCGTGCCGAGTTGACCTGGCAGACAGAGGCACGCACCGGGCAGCTGTTCGGGTTCGTCCTGGCGGTGGTCGCCATGCTGTGCTGGACCTGGTATCCCCTGCGCAATGCCCGCTGGCTGCGCGAGCACCCGGACCGCAGCCCGGCCGTCTGGGCCACCGCTCAGGGGCTGGTGACACTGCCGGTGGCACTCATTGCCTATCTCGGCAGTCTCGGTCATCTCGCCCTGAGCGCACCGGACTTCCCCCTGCCCTTCGGGCCGACGCCCCTGCGCTTCGTGCTACTGATGGGGGTGGTGGGGCTCTTTTGCTCCTGGCTCGGCACCCTGTGCTGGAACGAGGCGAGCCAGCGCCTGCCGACCGTGCTGGTGGGACCGCTCATCGTGTTCGAGACGCTAGCGGGGCTGCTCTACGCCTTCATGCTACGTGGCACCATGCCTCCCATGAGTACCCTGGTCGGCGTCGTCTGCCTGGTGGTCGGGGTGCTCCATGTGATCACCGGCAAGCCGCGACACCAGCCGGAAAAACGCGTCAAAGCACGGTTAACTTGACTCATGTCATCTTGATAAGCCGCGGGTTTCCCTATACTGGCCGAGTTTTATCACTCGTCTTTGGGGGCTGTTGTGTGTGAAGTGACGCAAGCCCGGTTGGCCGAATGGCGTGAGCGCCTGCTGACCGATTGGGCGCAAACAAGAGAAGAGCTGATTGTTCAGCTCAAGGCCTGTCGTCGTGACGACTGGGCCCAAAAAGTGGGAAGCTGCGAGCGGGATCAACTGGTGGATCTGACCAGTCGCCTCGACTTGCCCAAGGTGGAGCTGAGCGTGGCACGGCTGAAACGCCTCGACGCGGCGCTCTGCCAGATGGAACTGGGGCTCTATGGCCTCTGCTCCGATTGCGAGGAGCCGCTTGCCATCGACCAGCTGGATCAGGATCCCAGCCTGCAACGCTGCCCGCGCTGCGAAACCCGTTATCGCAAGGGATTCCACGCCCACGAACTCTGATGGGGGCACCCTCAGTGCCCGCCATTTATCTGTGACTCCTCTCCCCGCTTCCTTTACCCGCCATAGGTGATCCCCTGAGCCAGGGGCGCTCATGCCTGCTCGCCCGGCTGGCCGGACTGCAACGGACACAAAAAAGGGAAGTCATTGACTCCCCTTTTCAGTGCGGCTTCCCGACAAGTTACTGGGCCAGCAGATGCCCCACCAGCTCATGACGCCAGCCTTGCAGCAGCATGGGCTTGTCGGCGCGGGCGCGCTCCTCGGCGCTCATCCGCCAGCTCCAGGTGAAGTACTGGTGGATGATCTTCTTGCTGGCAACCAGCTCAGGCGGGATGTTGCTGGCCTTGGCCTTCTCTTCCACCATGGCCTTGATGCGTTTGAGCTCGGCCTTGTACTGGGGGTAATCCACCAGTCGACGAATGGGCTCGGGCCAGCCTTCGGGGTCGCTCTGCTGGGCCGCCGCGACTATGTCCAGCATCCGCTTGCCGTGGATCTTGATCTCGATGGGGGCCAGCCCCAGCTCGTTGAGATCCCGTAATGAAGTGGGCCGACGCTCCGCCACCTTGAACAGATGCAACTCCTTGACCACGAAGTTCAGAGCCAGATCCCGGCGCACCGCCTCTTGCTGACGCCAGGCGGCGAGCTCGCGCAGAATGGCCAGCTCGCGCCGACCCAGTTGCCAGGCGTTGATGATCTCGAGGTAGGCCTGACGGGGATCGCTGCCCTGGGTCTTGCGGGCGGAGTGGTTCTGGCACTCCTGCTCGAACCAGGCAAACTTGCCGCTCTCGTGCAGCCTGGCCATCACCTTCTCGTAGAGGGGCATCAGGTAGAAGACATCCGCCGCCGCATACTCGAGCTGGCGCGCGGTGAGCGGGCGGGCCAGCCAGTCGGTGCGGGCCTGATCCTTTTCCAGCTCCACGCCGAGGAACTCCTTGACCAGGGCGCCGAAGCCGACCGAGACGCCGTAACCCAGAAATGCCGTCGCGAGCTGGGTATCGTGCATCTGGTTGGGGAGGTGGCCCGCCTGATGCTGAATGAGCTCCAGATCTTCACCCGAGGCGTGCAGTATGGCGATCTGCCCTGCCCGGCCGAGCCGCTGCCACAGCCCCGAGAGGTCCAGGGTCAGGGGATCCAGCAGGGCGAGGCGCTCGCCGTCATAGATCTGGAACAGACCGAGCTGGGGATAGTAGGTACGGGTGCGAACGAATTCGGTATCTATGGCCAGGGGAACGTCGGCCAGGGAAGCGAGATACTGCTCCAGTTCGGCTTGCTGTGAAATGAGTTGATATTGCATCTTTGCCTGCACGTTGGTCGGGACCCAGAAAGAAAAAACCGTGGCATGACCCACGGTTTTGCATAACGACAGCGCTTGACTGCAGAGCAGTGCATGCCGGTTACTGCTTGGCAATCTCCTCGTCGCGCAGCACGCGCCTAAGGATCTTGCCCACATTGGTCTTGGGAAGTTCGTCGCGAAATTCTACCAGTTTCGGCACCTTATAGGCAGTCAGATGTTTGCGGCAGTGGGCAATTATCTCGTCCTCCGCCAGCTTTGCATCTTTCTTGACCACGAAGATTTTCACCAGCTCGCCGGAAACCGGGTTGGGCACACCGACAGCGGCCACTTCCAGCACCTTGGGATGGAGCGCCACCACGTCTTCAATCTCGTTCGGATAGACGTTGAAGCCGGAGACCAGGATCATGTCCTTCTTGCGATCGACGATCTTGAAGAAGCCCTGCTCGTCGCACACGGCGATGTCCCCGGTACAGAGCCAGCCATCCTGCATCACCTCGGCGGTGGCCTCGGGACGCTGCCAGTAGCCCGTCATCACCTGGGGGCCGCGCACCTGCATCTCGCCGGGGGCGCCCAGCTCGGTGATAACCTGCCCCTTGTCATCCACCAGCCGGATCTCGGTGGAGCAGACCGGCAGACCGATGGAGCCGTTGTAATCCACCAGATCGTAGGGGCAGACGCTCACCAGGGGTGAACACTCGGTCAGGCCATAGCCTTCCAGCAGCGGGGTATGGGTCAGCGCCTTCCACTGCTCGGCCACCGCACGCTGCACCGCCATGCCGCCGCCTATGGTGAGCTTCAGGCGGGAGAAGTCCATGCTCTGGAACTCGCCGTTGTTGACCAGGGCGTTGAACAGGGTGTTGACCCCTGTGATGCAGGTGAAGGGGTACTTCTTGATCTCTTTGACAAAGCCCGGGATGTCGCGGGGATTGCTGATGAGCAGGTTGTAGCCACCCAGGCGCATGAACAGCAGGCAGTTCACCGTCAGGGCGAAGACGTGGTAGAGCGGCAGCGCCGTGACCACGAACTCCTTGCCCCGCTCCAGCACGGGGCCATAGACACCGAGGCACTGCTCCACGTTCGCAATCATGTTGCGGTGAGTCAGCATGGCCCCCTTGGAGAGACCCGTGGTGCCGCCTGTGTATTGCAGGAAGGCGATGTCCTGGTTGCTGATCTCGGGCTTGATGTACTGCAGGTAGCGCCCCTTGGCCAGTGCCTGGCGCATGGTGCTGGCGTGGGGCAGGTTGTATTTGGGCACCAGCTTCTTGACGTACTTGACCACGAAGTTGACCAGGGAGCCCTTGGCCAGGCCGAGGTTGTCCCCCATGCGGGTCAGGATCACGTGCCTGACCGGGGTGTCGTGCACCACTTTTTCCAGGGTATGGGCGAAGTTGGAGACGATGACGATGGCCTTGGCGCCGGAGTCTTTGAGCTGGTGTTCCAGCTCGCGCGGGGTATAGAGGGGGTTGACGTTGACCACCGTCATGCCGGCCCGCAGTATGCCAAACACGGCGATGGGGTATTGCAGCAGGTTCGGCATCATCACCGCCACCCTGTCGCCCTTGCCGAGCTTGAGCTCGTTTTGCAGGTAGGCGGCAAAGGCACGGGACTGCTCTTCCAGCCGGCGATAGGTAATGGTCTGCCCCATGTTGACGAAGGCGGGCTGGTCGGCAAACTGGGTCACCGACTCTTCAAACATCTCGACCAGGGAGCCGTATTGGTCTGGATTGATCTCGGCGGGCACCCCTTCTGGATAACGCTTCAGCCAGACTCTTTCCACGAACTTCTCCTGCATAACTAGCACCTGTGCGCTCACTGTGTTGCCTCCGTCCCTGTCACATCCATTTCAATCAGTTGTTTTAAGCTCATGCTCTAATGCCGCACATAGTTACATAAGGCAACATCGATTAACAGCAAATTAACAACGAGAAGTGTGAGGGAGAAAGCAAACCTGACATGATTCAAAGCCGGCGATCCTACCGGATCTGACAGAAGTTTTCGATATAAACGGCGGTTTTGGCCGAATTTTCCATATGGAAGTGATGATTTCCCGCCACCTGTACCATTTCAATCTGGCCAAAGGCCGGCCCCCGCAACTGCCACTGCGTCAGCAGACTCGGGAACCCCTGGTCGCCACGGATGAAGAGCACAGGGCAGGCGATGGCCCGGATCAGCGCCTGAGCCTGGCCTTCGCTCATGCGCATGGGCGAGAGATCCCGCAGACGGGGATCACTGCGCCAATGCAGCCGCCCTTCCCGCGCCTCCAGCTGGCGCTCGCAGATAAGGCGCGCCGCCGCCGGGGAGATGTCAGCCACCTTGCAGCGGGCCGCCACCGCCTCGTCGAGGGAGGCAAACCCACTGGACGCTCGCTCGCGAGTGCGGCTGCGATTGAGAATGGCCCGCCGCAGCTGGGCAGGCACCTCCTCATCGGGTTGGCTGAGCGGCCCCAGCCCCTCCAGCAGGATGAGCCGCACTATCTGCTCGGGGAAGACACCGGCATAGGCGCTGGCGATCAGGGCCCCGAGAGAGTGGCCGAGCAAGGTGAAGCGCTGCCAGCCCGCAGCCTGGGCAATCTGATGGAGATCGTCGAGCCAGTCGACGAAGACATAGGGGGTGGCTTTGTGATCCGAATGGCCGTGCCCCGGCAGATCGACGCAGACCAGGTGGCACTCATCGAGATGGGGGGCAAGGGGCAGGAAGCTGGCGCCGTTGTCGAGCCAGCCGTGCAGGGCAATGACCAGGGGTTTGCCCTGCCGGCCGTTATCCAGCAGGGCGATGCGCCGTCCGTCGGCCAGGGTGAGGAAGCGCTCTTCCATCATCACCAGCGGGAGTAGTGGCGTCTTGGCCAGAAGGGATCATAGAAGGGGTCGTAGAAGTAGGGGTCCATGTAGCGGATCTCCACCTCCTTCACCGGCGGCCACAGCTTGCTGGCGGTGACCTTGAGCACAGAGAAGCGATACTTGTGATCCCCTATCTGGCTGTCCACCGGCTTGTCCAGGGCGCCGAGCACCGTCAGGCTGCGTCCCTTGGCATAGAGAGTCGGATCCACAAAACCCTTCATGACGGCCAGAAAACGCCCCGGGCTCTGTTCCGTCTGGGTCGGCACGCCATTGGCTTTGAGCGGCAGGTAGACCACCTCGATGACGCTCTGATCCTGCTCGTTGTGCACCGCCGAGATGACGCCGCTCCAGCGCGCGGGCTTGCCCTCCATCCCCTGCAGGGCAGGTTGATAGGCCACCAACTGGCTTTCCGGCTCATAGGCCAGCTCCTTGGGCACCGAGCTGCAGCCGACTAGCAGCAGCCCCGCCAAGCCCAGCATGATCACGCGTTTCATCATTTGCCTCTCCTTGTCCGCGCCGTCCACCTTCACTCGCTGGCGTCGAGTCGCGGCTCGCCGTTGGATGTCACTCGCGACCCGGCAGTTTTTTCCAGGTCACCTTGTCGCGCAGATATACCGGTGTGGCCTGCTCCACAGCCACCGCCTCCCCCGCCAGCCAGGCGTTGCGTGCCAGGGGCAGCATGTCGACCGCCGCCGGGAAGCGCACCTGGCTCACCGCCAGCTCGTCAGCCAGGGCGTTGAGCGTCTCGCCATAGGTTTCAAAGCCGGTCCCGACGCAGCTCAGGCTGCCCGCCAGCTTGCCGCGCGCTTCAATGAGGGCGGCGGGATCGCTCACCACTTCCTCCCCAACCAGCTGCATGCGGCCATCAAGCAGCTCGTAGTGGCCAAAATAGACCTCGTTCATCCGCGCATCTATGGCGGTCAACACCCGCTCGGCGCCGTCGAGACGATGAGCGCCCTGGGCCATGGCAGCCAGGGTGGAGATGCCGATAAGCGGCACGCCGGCGCCAAAGGCGAGCCCCTGGGCAACGCTGATCCCGATGCGCACGCCGGTAAAGGAGCCCGGTCCACGCCCGAAGGCGATGGCGTCGAGCTCAGCCAACGATAGACCTGCCTCGTCTAACACAGCCTGAACCATGGGCAGGATTTTTTGGGTGTGATCCCGCGGCGCCTCTTCCCAACGGGAGAACAGCTTGTCGCCCACCAGGAGGGCGGCGGAGCAGGCTTCGGTGGCGGTATCAACGGCCAGGATCTTCAACTCGGTCATGGGTTCCAATCTCTATAAATCAGTCAATGACATAACGTGCAAGCGGGATCTGCTCACCCGTTTTCTTAACATGGCAAATCAGTCAATCGCTAGCCACCCGCCAGCATCGCAGGCCGAATGCAGAGCGCGCCGGGTACGCGGCCTGTCAGGCTCAAGCGCCCCGGTCAAAGAAACTCCCCAACGACTCTAACTCCCGGGTGCGAGGGATGGCGGGCAGACTCTTGATAAAGGTGGCGCCATAGGGCTTGTTGACCATGCGCGGATCACAGATGACCAGTACGCCGTGATCACTGCGATCACGAATGAGCCGCCCCACCCCCTGTTTCAAGGCAATCACCGCCTTGGGCAGCTGGAGCTCGGCGAAGGGATCTCCCCCCTTGAGCTTGCAATCATCCACCCGCGCCTTGAGCAGCGGGTCGTCCGGGCTCGCAAAGGGCAGCTTGTCGATGATAACACAGGACAATGCCGCCCCTCGCACGTCTATCCCCTCCCAGAAACTGCTGGTAGCCACCAGCACGGCGCGCCCGTTCTCCACGAAGGTCTTGAGCAGCCGCTGCTTGTTGTCCTCTCCCTGCAGCAGGACGGTGCGGCCTATCTCCCGGCGCAGCACCTCGGCCACCTGCCGCATCACCTGATGGCTGGTGCAGAGGAAGAAACAGCCCCCCGGCGTCTTGTTGATGAGGGGGATCATCAGATTGGCGAGCTGTTCCCCCCGCCCGAAGGCATTGGGTTCGGGCAGGAAGCGCGGCACGCACAGTCGCGCCTGTTCGGCGTAGTCAAAGGGGCTGTCTAGGATAAGCTCGGCGCTGCCCGCCAGCCCCAGCTCCGCCTTGAAGTGATCGAAACGGTTGTCCACCGTCAGAGTGGCTGAGGTAAAGATCCAGGCCACCTCGGGCTTTTGCACCTCGGCGCCAAATCGCTCGGCCACCGACAGCGGGGTGAGATTGAGGGAGAAATGCAGCCGGGAGCAGTCATACCAGTAGGAGAAACCTGTCTGGTTGACCGCCAATACCTCCCCTAGGCGGGTGCGCAGTTCGCAGACTCGCTCGAAGGCGTGATCCAGCTGCTCGCCACGCCCGAGCGCGAGTTTGAGCACCTCGTAGCAGAGCCCGATGGCGTCGTTGAGACGGGCCAGGGCCTGGCCCCAGAGCGGCTGGCGCAGGATATCGCGGGTATTGCCACGCCCCCCGTCTATCCCGAAGGCGAGGCGCAAGTCCTGGCTGGCGATGGAGAGCCTGTCCGCCGCCTTGCCAAGCTGCCCCATGTCGTGGGCCTCGGCTCTATAGGCGAGCTGGATGTCCTGCGCCAGATCCAGGATGGTGCGGCTGCCCACCGACTTGCCGAAGTAGTTGGTGGCGATCTCCGGCAACTGGTGCGCCTCGTCGAACACATAGACTTGCGATTCGGGCACCAGCTCGCCAAATCCGGTGTCTTTCACCGCCATATCGGCGAAGAAGAGGTGATGATTGATCACCACCACCTGGGCATCCATGGCCCGGCGCCGGGCCACCACCAGATGGCAGTCGTCATAATAGGGGCAGTCGCGACCGAGGCAGTTGTCATTGGTGCTGGTGACGTGGGCGAGGATCTCGGCGTTCTCCTGCAGCCCCGGAATGTCCCCCACATCGCCGTTGTCGGTGACGGTGGACCAGGACTTCACCTTGACCAGATCGCTGAGAATTTCGGGCTTTTGCAGGTGGGATTCGCTCAAGAGGCGGTTCATCCGCTCGATGCACAGATAGTTGCTGCGCCCCTTGAGCAGGGCCACCGGCGGGGTGTAGGAGAGCGCGCCTGTGATGGTGGGGAGGTCCCGGTAGAAGAGCTGCTCCTGCAGGTTCTTGGAGCCAGTGCTGATCACCACCCGCTTGCCGGATTCCAGCGCCGGCACCAGATAGGCGTAAGTCTTGCCGGTGCCGGTGCCCGCCTCCACCAGCAGGCGGCCGCCGCCCTTGATGGCGCGCGCCACCGCTTCGGCCATCTCCAGTTGCGGCGCGCGGGCCTTGAAGCCCTCGATGTGGCTGGCCAGAGGGCCATCTGGCTTGAACAGGGTCTGGATGGTCAAAGGAGGGTCCCGCGCAAAAGCGGCCATTATGCCAAAAGCATGGCGAAAGCGGGACTGATAATGCGTTCAGACGAAGAGATCGATCTGATGGTCCGGATCCGGCTTGTGATCATCCTCCTGCGCCTTTGGCTGATCACGCCTGGCCGGGTGATGCCCCTGCTGATACTGCTGGGCGCCGCCGCCGTTGTCAGTGCCAACCTTGCGCAACTGATGCTTCTGGCTGATTTGGGTCACCTCCCGCTTGATGTCGTCGGGGCTCGGGGTCGACGGCGCGCGCGGCAAGATGGGGAATAACAGGTCCTGGCTGGGCATGGTGATCACTCCTCAGGCTATCTTGATTAGTTATCGACCAGAAAACCGTTTTCTCCACTTTAATCGGGCAAATCACAATTTCAGGTTGCATTTTCTGTCAAGGCAGGTAGTTTAAATCAGGCGTCAACTACGACATCTTATTTGTAAAGGATTGATTACATGAAGTTCACCCTGCTGAAGACTCATCATCACCATCATCATCCCGACTAGTCTTTCAGGAGGTTGACTGCTGGAAGACACTTAACTGGTGACTTCCAAAAGGACCGCAAGATTCATGAACCCTCGGAAGCACACACTTCCGAGGGTTTTTTCGTTTTTGACTAGAAGGAAATCGAGCAATGGAAACACAACGTCTGCGCATCGCCATGCAAAAATCCGGTCGCCTGAGCCAGGACTCCCAGGCCCTGTTCAAGAGCTGCGGCCTCAAGATCAACCTGCGCGAGCAGCGCCTTATCGCCCACGTGGAGAACATGCCCATCGACATACTGCGGGTGCGTGATGACGACATCCCGGGGCTGGTGATGGAAGGGGTGGTGGACCTTGGCATCATAGGCGAGAACGTGCTGGAAGAGGTGCAGCTCATTCGCGCCTCCCAGGATCTGCCCTATCAGGTCAAGACCCTCAAGCAGCTCGACTTCGGTGGCTGCCGCCTCTCCCTGGCGGTACCGGAAGATGTCACCTACACAGGGCCACAGAGTCTGGCAGGCAAGCGCATCGCCACCTCCTACCCCGGGCTGCTCAAGCGCTTCTTCGACGAGAAGGGTCTTAATTTCAAGAGCGTGATGCTGGGCGGCTCGGTGGAAGTGGCGCCTCGCGCAGGCTTGGCCGATGCCATCTGCGATCTGGTCTCCACTGGCGCTACCCTGGAGGCCAACGGCCTCAAAGAGGTGGAGGTGATCTACCGCTCCAAGGCGGTACTGGTGCAGGCCCCCAACCCCTTGAGTGAGGCCAAGCAGAAGCTCATCGACAAGCTGCTGCCACGCATCCAGGGGATGCAGCAGGCTCGCGAGAGCAAGTACATCATGCTGCACGCCCCCAAGGACAAGCTCGATGCCATCACGGATCTGCTGCCGGGCGCTGAGCGCCCCACCATAATGCAGCTGGCCGGTGACACCAATCAGGTGGCGCTGCACGTCGTCTCCAGCGAGACCCTGTTCTGGGAGACCATGGAGCAGCTCAAGGCCCTCGGCGCCAGCTCCATCCTGGTGCTGCCCATCGAAAAGATGATGGAATAAGGAAGGGATATCATGCAGACCCTGATCTGGAAGACCCTCTCCTCCGCCCAACAGGCCGACGTGCTGACCCGGCCGGCGCTCAATGACGAGGCGGACATAGGTGCCGTGGTCAAGGAGATCATCGGCGCCGTGCGCAGCCGTGGCGACGACGCCCTGCGGGAACTCGGCCTGCGCTTCGAGCGCGCCCCCCGCGAACAGCTGCGCGTCAGCGAGGACGAAATCGAGGCCGCCTGCGCGCGGCTGGATGACGGTATCAAGGGTGCCATTGAAGCGGCCATCGCCAACATTCGCACCTTCCACGCCGCGCAAGCGCAGCCCGTGGTGCGGGTGGAGACCCAGCCCGGGGTGGTGTGCGAGCTGCGCACCCAGCCCATCAGCCGGGTCGGCCTCTATGTGCCCGGGGGCAGCGCGCCGCTCCCCTCCACAGTGATGATGCTGGCCATTCCGGCAAGCCTGGCCGGCTGCCGCGAGGTGGTGCTCTGCACCCCCTCTCCGGCCAGCGACGAGATACTGTTTGCCGCCCGCGCCTGTGGCGTCGAAAAGGTGTTCGCCATCGGCGGCGCCCAGGCCATCGCCGCCATGGCTTACGGCACCCAGAGCATTCCCAAGGTGGACAAGATTTTCGGCCCGGGCAACGCCTACGTGACCGAAGCCAAGGGCCAGGTCTCCCGCGACTGGCGCGGCGCCGCCATCGACATGCCCGCCGGCCCCTCCGAGGTGCTGGTGATTGCGGACGAGAGCGCCAATCCTGCCTTCGTGGCCGCGGATCTGCTCTCCCAGGCCGAGCACGGTCCCGACAGCCAGGTGGTGCTGGTGACCACTTCGCCGCTCCTGGCAGACGCCATCGCAGGCGAGATCAAGGGCCAGCTGGGCCAGCTCAGCCGCCGCGATATCGCCGCCCAGGCGCTCGGCAGCAGCCTGGTGATCCTCTGCGACAATCTGGACGAGGCCTGCGCCATCTCCAACGCCTATGCGCCGGAGCACCTGATAGTGCAGACCCAAGCACCCCGCGATCTGCTGGACAGACTCGAGAACGCCGGCTCCATCTTCTTGGGCGCCTGGACGCCCGAGTCGGTCGGCGATTACGCCAGCGGCACCAACCACACCCTGCCCACCTACGGCTATGCCCGCACCTGCTCCAGCCTCGGGCTCGCGGATTACCAGCGCCGCTACACGGTGCAGGAGCTGAGTATCGAGGGGATCCAGGGCCTTGGCCCCATAGTCCAGCGCATCGCCGATGCGGAAGGGCTGGATGCCCATAAAAACGCCGTCACCCTCAGATTGAACGCACTTTCAAGCCAGCAGCAGAAGGATTTGTCATGAGCATCGCCAATCTGGCTCGCCGCGTGGTGCGGGCCCTCACCCCCTATCAATCCGCCCGTCGCATCGGTGGTCAGGGTCATGTCTGGCTCAATGCCAACGAGGCGCCGCTGGCCTACCCCTTCACCATCGAGGGCAACCGCCTCAACCGCTACCCCGAGTGCCAGCCGGCCGAGGTGGTCAACGGCTACGCCGCCTACGCCGGGGTCAATCCGAGCCAGGTGCTGGTGAGTCGCGGCGCCGACGAGGCCATCGAGCTGCTGATCCGCACCTTCTGCGAGGCGGGGGAAGATCAGATCCTCATCTGCCCTCCCACCTACGGCATGTACGCCATCAGCGCCGAGACCTGCGGCGTCGGCATCGTCGAGCAGCCGCTCACCGCCAGCCGTCAGCCGGACTGGCCCGCCATCGCGGATCGCCTCTCCGACGTGAAGCTGGTGTTCCTCTGCTCCCCCAACAACCCCACCGGGGATCTGGTGGGCCGCAAGGGGCTCATCGCCTTGCTGGAGAAGGCCCGGGAGCGCGCCATAGTGGTGGTGGACGAGGCCTACATCGAGTTCTGCCCGGAAGGCTCAGTGGTGGATCTGCTGGACCAATACCCCAATCTGGTGGTGACTCGCACCCTCTCCAAGGCCTTTGCCCTGGCGGGGATCCGCTGCGGCTTTACCTTGGGCAATCCCGAGGTGATCACCATGCTGGCCAAGGTGATAGCCCCCTACCCCATCCCCGAGCCCATCGCCCAGATAGCGGCCCAGGCCCTCTCCCCCATGGGGCTGGCGCTGATGCAGGAGCGGGTGCAGGAGCTCAACAAGCAGAAGGCCCTCATCAAGGCCGAGCTGCTTCGGCTTGGCTGCGTGAAAGAGGTGTTCGAGGACAAGGGCAACTTCGTGCTGGTGCGCTTCACCGATGGCGCCGCCGTCTTTGCCGCCATGAAAGCCGCCGGCATCATCTTGCGTGATTTTTCCAGCAAACCGGGCCTGGACAACAGCATCCGCATCACCATCGGCTATCAGGGAGAGATGGACGCCGTCCTCACCGTGCTGCGCGATCTATCGAACAGCACCCCCTCAGCCAGCAACCCGTCTGCCGCCAGCGTATAAGGAAGTAGCCAGATGAAGACCCCGTTTT
Organism: Aeromonas sp. DSM 116730; assembly: GCF_046581335.1. Lineage (NCBI taxonomy): Bacteria > Pseudomonadati > Pseudomonadota > Gammaproteobacteria > Aeromonadales > Aeromonadaceae > Aeromonas > Aeromonas sp. DSM 116730. Next base: position 2,332,559 of record NZ_CP144265.1, read on the forward strand.
TGTTTATCGACCGTGACGGCACCCTGATAGAAGAGCCGGTGACCGACAAGCAGGTGGACAGCCTCGCCAAGCTGCGCTTCGAGCCCATGGTGATCCCGGTGCTGCGCGAGCTGCAGGCCGCCGGATACGTGCTGGTGATGGTGACCAACCAGGATGGGCTGGGCACCGCCAGCCTGCCGCTGGAGAACTTCCAGCCCCCTCAGGATCTGATGATGCACCTCTTTGAATCCCAAGGGGTGAACTGGGAGCAGGTGCTGATCTGCCCCCACTTCCCCACCGACGGTTGCAGCTGCCGCAAGCCGAACCTCGGGTTGGTGAAGGAGTACCTCGCCTCGGGTCGTATCGACTTTGCCAACTCCTTCGTGATTGGCGACAGACAGACAGATCTGCAGCTTGCCGAGAACATGGGCATCCGCGGCATTCGCTACCAGCCGCAGGATCACGACTGGCTTGCCATCCGTGATCAGCTGCTCTCCAAGGGGCGTGTGGCCGAGGTGGAGCGCTACACCAAGGAGACCCGCATCCAGGTGGCGGTGGACTTGGACAAGAGCGGCGGCAACCAGATTGCCACCGGCATCGGCTTCTTCGATCACATGCTGGATCAGATAGCCACCCACGCCGGGTTCCGCCTCAAGCTGAAAGTCAGCGGCGATCTGCACATCGACGATCACCACACGGTGGAAGATGTGGGGCTGGCCCTGGGTCAGGCCCTGCGCCAGGCCCTTGGCAACAAGCGCGGCATAGGTCGCTTCGGCTTCGTGCTGGCGATGGACGAGGTGCAGGCGGTGATCGATGGCCGCCCGCGCCATACCACCGATACCCCCTCCCTCACCGAGCTGGACGTGGCCACGGCGCTGGATTTGAGCGGCCGCCCCTACTTCGTGTTCGACTGCCCGAGCGGCTTTGGCCGCGACAGCGTGGGCGAGATGGCCACCGAGATGGTGCCCCACTTCTTCCGCTCCCTCTCGGACGCCATGGCCATCACCCTGCAGATGAAGGTCGGCAGCGGCAACACCCACCACCAGGTGGAGGCGCTGTTCAAGGGCTTTGGCCGCGCACTGCGTCAGGCCATCCGGGTGGAAGGGAGCGAACTCCCCTCCAGCAAGGGGGTGCTGTGATGGGTTTGAGTAAGCAAAACCTCGTCATCATCGATACGGGCTGTGCGAACCTCGCCTCGGTGCGGATGGCGTTCGAGCGTCTCGGCGCGGCGCCGCAGGTCTCCTGCCAGGCCGCCGACATCGAGCAGGCAGACAAGCTGATCCTGCCCGGGGTGGGCACTGCGGTGGCCGCCATGAAAAACCTCAACGAACGGGGACTGGTGCCCCTTATTCGCGCCGCCAAGCAGCCCCTGCTGGGCTTTTGTCTCGGCATGCAGATGCTGGCACAGGCCTCCGAGGAGACCATGAGTGGCAGTGACGGATCGGATGAGGGCTTGATCGAGGGCCTCGGCATAGTGCCTGGCAGGATCCGGCTGATGGAGGTGGGCAATCTGCGCCTGCCCCACATGGGCTGGAACCAGATTGAGCACGATGAGACCCACCCGTTGCTGAGAGGGATCCGAAGCGGCAGCTACTTCTACTTCGTCCACTCCTACGCCCTGGAGGTGACGGAGGCGACCCTCGCCAGCTGCGACTATGGTCAGCCCTTCACCGCCATCGTCGGCCGTGACAACTTCTTCGGCGCCCAATTCCACCCGGAACGCTCAGGGAGTGCCGGTGCCCGTTTACTGCAAAACTTTCTGGAGCTGTAACAAGGATGATCATTCCCGCAATTGACCTCATCAATGGCCAGGTAGTCCGACTCTATCAGGGGGACTACGGCCAGAAGACCGCATACAGCAGCAGCCCCCAGGCCCGCTTCGACGACTATGTTGCCCAGGGGGCGGAGCAGCTTCACCTGGTGGATCTGGACGGCGCCAAGGATGCCAAGGCGCGCCAGCTCGCCCTCATCACCGAGCTGCTCGCCGTAACCCAGGCGCCTGTGCAGGTGGGCGGCGGCGTGCGCAGCGAGCAGGACGTGGCGGACCTCTTGGCCGCCGGCGCCAACCGGGTAGTGGTCGGCTCCACCGCCGTCAAGTCCCCGGATCTGGTGGCAAGCTGGATGGAAAAATACGGCCCCGAGCGCATAGTGCTGGCGCTGGACGTCAATATCGATGCCCAGGGCAATCGCCAGATTGCGGTGGCAGGTTGGCAGGAGAACAGCGGCGTGAGCCTTGAGGCGCTGATCGAGCGCTTCCTCCCCGCCGGGCTCAAGCACGTGCTCTGCACCGACATCAGCCGAGATGGGACGCTTTCGGGCAGCAACGTCGAGCTCTACCGGGATCTCTGCGCCCGCTACCCCAGCGTGGCGTTTCAGGCCTCAGGCGGCATCGGCGGCCTGGCCGACATAGAGGCGCTCAAGGACACTGGCGTCAAGGGGGTCATCCTCGGCCGCGCGCTCCTCGAGGGCAAGTTCGACGTGAAGCAGGCCATCGCCTGCTGGGATGAATGACCACGGGATCACCCGGTGATCCCTAAGGTGCCTGTCCTGCCATCAGCGTCGGAACAGGCACCTCTTCTTCTGAGGGCGCAGCGGCAAGCCCTTATAATCTGGAAGCAATTGACTCTATACTCGGACTCATCGAGATAACGTCACGGAAGGCTTATGTTCACATCTCACTGTGCCACCATCCTCATCGTCGATGACTCTCCCGAGAACCTGATGGTGCTGACCGAATTGCTCTCACCCACCTATAGGGTGCTCGCCGCCCAGAGCGGGGAGAAGTGCCTGCGCATTGCCAGTGGCAAGGCGAGACCGGATCTCATCCTGCTGGACGTGATGATGCCCGGCATGGACGGCTATGAGGTACTCAGACAGCTGCGCACCAACCCTGAGACCCACCGCATTCCCGTGGTACTGCTCACCGCCCTCGCCGATCCCCAAAGCGAGGAGTTCGGCCTGTCGCTCGGGGCCGTCGACTACATCACCAAACCCATCAAGCCTGTCATCGTCCAGGCGCGGGTGCGCACCCAGCTGGAGGCCAAGCAGGCCCGGGATGGTCTGCACGATCAGAATGCGGCCCTGGAGGCCGAGGTCGCTCGCCGGATGACCGAAAACGATCTGATCCAGCAGGTCTCCATCCGGGCGCTGGCCCATCTGGCGGAGATCCGCGATCCCGAGACCGGCAATCACATCCTGCGCACCCAGGCCTATGTACGGCTGCTGGCGAGCGCCCTTGCCGGTCACCCCCGCTTTGCCGAGACACTGTCGCCGGATTACATCGATCTGCTGAGCCGCTCCGCCCCCCTGCACGACATCGGCAAGGTCGGCATTCCCGACCATATTCTGCTCAAGCCGGGCAAGCTGACCCCCGAGGAGTGGCAGATCATGCGTACCCACGCCAAGCTCGGCAGCGACGCCATCGAGGAGGCCGAGCGGGATATGGAGCAGCCATTGGCCTTCCTCACCCTGGCCAAGGAGATAGCTCACTGGCACCACGAGAAGTGGGACGGCAGCGGCTACCCGGACGGCCTCTGTGGCGACGCCATTCCTCTCTCGGCCAGGTTGATGGCGCTGGCGGATGTGTTTGACGCCCTCATCAGCGTCCGGGTCTACAAACCAGCCATGTCCTATGAGGAGGCGCGCACCCTGATCCTCTCTGGCAGCGGTCGACATTTTGACCCGGACGTTGCGGCAGTCTTCGACTGCCATTTCGAACAGTTCGTCACCATAGCCGAGCGTTATCAGGATGACGCCGAGGTCGCCCATGGCTGAACAGCCTCCCCTGACCCGAGCCCATGTGCTCAACGTGGTGCTCACCTATGCCGCCGTGGCAAGCCTGTGGATCCTGCTCTCGGACAAGGCGGTGGAGTGGCTCTTCAGCACTCCGGCCCAGTTCGCCCTGGCCAGCACCATCAAGGGCTGGCTGTTTATCCTCATCACAGCGCTCATGCTCTATACCATGCTGCGCCGCCGCATCAATCAATCCACGGCAAGCCCCCGGCTCTCCGGGCGCCAGTGGCTGCCCATACTGCTGCTCAACAGCCTCATTCTGGCCCTGACTGCCATGGCCATCGCCCAGAACATCGGGCTGACCCGTGACAAGGAGGTCGCCCGGCTCGAAACCATCGCCGATCTCAAGAGCCGACGTATCACAGAGTGGCTGGGCAATCGGGAGCAGGATCTGCGCCAGATCATCGACAACCCGCGCTATGGGGATCTCTCACCTTCCAGGCAGAGAACCAAGCCGTCTGATGAACAGGCACAACGGCTGACGCGGCTGGTGGAGTTCATCTCGGCAGAAGGATTCGATGCCGCGGCCCTCTTCGACCCGGCTGGCCAGACCCTGTGGCAGACCCCGGGGGCGGGCGTCATGAATGCCACATTGCGCGGCGCCCTGGCCCGGGTGACCGCGGGCAAGGTACTCAGGGTCGGACCCTATCTGGATGAGCTGGGCCAGCCCAGGATCGACTTCGTGGCGCCTCTGACCACGGCGGCGGGGCCGGCGCCCGTCATAGTGCTGCAGATAAGCGGCAGCCACTGGATAAACCAGATCCTCAAACCCTGGCCCATCCCCGACAGCAGTGGTGAAGCCACGCTGTTTCGCCAGCGCGCAGATCAGGTGCAGTATCTGAGCGACCTACGTTACCGCCCCGACTCGGCCCTTCGCCTGCACCTTCCGCTCCATCACGACACCTTGCTGGCGGCCCAGTATCTGCGTCTGGATGCCGGGCAACGAGGGCCCAGGGTGCTCATTGGCAAGGATTATCGCGACACGGCGGCCTTTGGCGTCGTCTACCCGGTCGAGGGCACGGACTGGTATCTGCTGGCCAAGATAGACAAGGCCGAGCTCAACCAGGCCAGCTTCAAGGAGAGCATCTGGATTGGTCTCATCAGCCTGCTGGTGCTCTTCGTCACCAACGCCGGCATCATATTGATGCGCCAGCACACCCGACTGCTGATGACCGAACAGGTCCGCCACTCCCAGGCACAACGGCTGCAGGCGTTGCAACTGCTCTCCGCCATCGCCGACAGCTCGGAGGATGCCATCTTCGCCAAGGACAGAGAGGGCAAATACATACTGTTCAATCGCGCCGCCAGCCAGTTCGTGGGCAAGCCGGCCGCCGAGATGCTGGGCCAGGATGACCTGGCCATCTTCCCCCCCGATCAGGCTCGGATGCTGATGGCCGCCGGCCGCCGGGTGATAGAAAACAACCGGGTGCAAACCGAGGAGGAGTATCTCACCCTGCCCTGCGGCGATCGGGTATTCCTCGCCACCAAGGGGCCGCTGCAGGATAAAGACGGTCAGGTGATCGGCATCTTCGGTATCTCCCGCGACATCACGGGCTTCAAGCGTGCCGAGGCAGATTTGCGGGAGCGGGAGGGACTGTTTCGCGCCCTTGTGGAGCAATCCCTTGCCGGCATCTACATCATCCAGCAGGGCAGACTCTGCTACATCAACCCCTGTTTTGCCCACCTGTTTGGCTATGACTCCCCCGGTGCCCTGCTCGGCGTCGGCCCCCTGCACGCCCTGGCAAGCCCGGAGGACAGCGAACGGGTGGCCGAGCTGGTGCTGCGCTGCGAGCAGGAGGGTGGCGACATCCATGCCCGCTTCAGCGCCCTGCACCACGGCAGCCAGGCCCTGGAGGTGGAGCTGTACGGGCGGCGTGTCGACTATCGCGGCCAGCCCGCCGTGCTCGGGCTCTTGCTCGATGTCACAGAGCGGGAGCAGGTCGAGCAGGCACTGACCCGCCAGGCCATGGAGCTGCGCCAGCAAAACGAGGAGCTGGAGCGTTTCAACAAGGTGATGGTGGACAGGGAGCTCGCCATGCTGACCCTCAAGCACCAGATCAATGAACTCTCACGCCAGCTCGGGCTACCGCCGCCCTACCCCCAGGCCCCCATGCCGCCGGAGGAGCACCCATGATGAACCGACCGCAACTGTGGCACGTCCGCCCGGCCACCCAGCGCTGGGGCGTCTGCCTGCTGGCCCTGCTGCTGCCCGTCCTGATGCTGCAGATCCGGGTCCAGCTGCCCATCGCCTTTGGCGAGCGGCCGTTGCTGGTGCTCTTCATGCTGCCCATCATCATCTGCGCCCTGCTGGGGGGCTTGCTGCCAGGCCTGCTCTGCACCCTGATCACTGCCCTGGTCACCACCTATTTCCTGCTGCCCCCGATCCATGAGCTGACAGTGGCGGCCGGTCAGGATCTGGTGCAGTGGGGACTCCTGATCGCCAACGGCGTGCTCGTCAGCCTGCTCAGCGCCGCCATCCACCACTCCCGCGCCCGGGAGATCCAGCGCTGGCAGGAACTGATCAGCACCCAATCCCGCCTGCAACAGAGCGAAAACCGCTTCCAGGTCACCTTCGAGCAGGCGGCGGTCGGCATCGCCCTGGTCGCCCCCGATGGGGGCTGGCTGCGGGTCAATCAGCGCCTGTGCGACATGCTGGGCTACAGTGCCGATGAGCTAATGGGCATGAGCTTCCAGCAGATCACCCACCCGGACGATCTCTTCATCGATCAGCACTATGTCACCAGGATGCTGGCAGGGGAGCTGCCCCACTACACCCTGGAGAAGCGCTATCTGCGCAAGGGGGGCGAGATCATCTGGACGACACTGACGGTGGCCCTGGTCAGGGATCTCGAGGGAGAGCCCGATTACTTCATCTCCATCATCGAGGACAATCAGCAGAACAAGGAGACCGAAGAGGCCCTGCGCCGCAACGAGGGGATACTGCGAGAATCCCAGCGGCTGGCCAAGATCGGCAACTGGCGCTGGCGTGTCAGCGACGACAGCCACTTCTGGTCCCCGGAGATCTACCGCATCTACGGCCGTGATCCCGCCCTCCCCCCCGCCGTCTATCCCGAGGTGAAAAAATACTTCACCCAGGAGGGTTGGCACACCCTAGCCCAGGCCGTCGAGCGCTGCCTGCACAACGGGCAACCCTATGAATGCGATGCCGGCGTCATCAACGAGCAGGGGAACCCCGTCTGGGTCATCGCCCGTGGTGCTGCCTTGCGGGACGGGGACGGCAATGTCGTCGAGCTCTATGGCACTGTGCAGGACATCACGGAGCGCAAGCTGGCCGAGCAGCAGTTGCTGCACAATCAGCAGGTGGCGCTCGATACCCAACGCCGCGCCCGCCTGGCGGCACTGAACCTGATGGACGATGCCATCAGTGCCCGGGTCCGAGCCGAGTCCATCAGCAGCGCCCTGCGCGAGAGCGAGCAACGGCTGCTGATGGCCCAGGAGGGCGCCCACGTCGGGATCTGGGAGTGGGACATGGTCAATGATCACCTCTTCTTCTCCCCGGAGTGCGCCCGCCTCTATGGCCGCCACGCCGAACAACTCACGACCTTTCACGCCTGGCAGGCTTGCCTGCACCCGGAGGACAAGCCCCGTATCGACGCCTTGCTGTCCGAACTGTCGGTCAGTGACAAGCCCTTCGAAATCGAGTTCCGGATCCTGCTGCCAAACGGTGACCTATGCTGGCTGGTGAGCAAGGGCAGCGTCTATCGGGATGCCTGGCAGCGCCCCCTGCGTCTGCTCGGCATCCATCTTGACATAACAGAGCGCAAGCAGGCCGAGCAACAGCTGAGGCAACTCTCCCTGGCTCTGGAGCAGAGCCCGGATGGCGTCTTCATCACGGATACCCAGGCCCGCATCGAATATGTCAACGCGGCCTTCCTGGCCATCAGCGGCTACCGACAGGACGAGGTCATCGGTCAGACTCCCTCACTGCTGCGCTCCGGCCTCACCCCCAGAGCCACCTATATCGCCCTGTGGGATGCCATCAAGCGCGGCCAGCGCTGGCACGGCGAGTTCGTCAACCGGCGCAAGGACGGCTCACACTATCAGGTGCTGGCGGCCATCTCCCCCATTCGCCAGGAGAACGGGGGGGTGACCCACTATGTGGCGGTACAGGCCGACATCACAGAGAAGAAACAGCTCGGCGAGGAGCTGGATCAGTACCGTTACCACCTGGAGGAGATGGTCAACGAGCGCACCCTGCAACTGGCCCAGGCCCATCAGCGCGCCGAAAGCGCCAACCGCGCCAAGAGCGCCTTCCTGGCCAACATGAGCCACGAGATCCGCACGCCCATGAACGCCATCCTGGGGTTGACGTATCTGCTCAAGCGCGACACCCCGGACAGCACCCAGCACGAGCGGCTGGAGAAGATCGACAATGCCGCCCAGCACCTGCTTACCATCATCAATGACATCCTGGATCTCTCCAAGATAGATGCGGGCAAGATGGCGCTGGAGCAAGGTGACTTCTCCCTCACCGCCATGCTGGACAACGTCAGCGCCCTGATGAGCGAGCAGGCCCGCGCCAAGGGCCTCAGCCTCATGGTCGACATGGGAGACTCCCCCACCTGGGTTCATGGCGACATCACCCGCCTGCGCCAGGCACTGCTCAACTACGCCGCCAATGCCATCAAGTTTACCGAGCAGGGCGCTGTCACCCTGCGGGTACGGATGGCCCGTCCGCTTGCCGGCGGCTACCTGCTGCGCTTCGAGGTAGAAGATACCGGCATCGGCATCAGCCAAGAGCAGTGCGAGAAGCTGTTCCAGGCCTTCGAGCAGGCCGACGTATCCACCACCCGCAAATACGGCGGCACAGGCCTGGGGCTTGCGATCACCAGTCGGCTTGCCGCCCTGATGGGAGGAGAGGCTGGCGTCAACAGCACCCTTGGCCAGGGCAGCTGTTTCTGGTTCACCGCCGCCCTCTCGGCGGGTCAGGGGGAGGCGCCGCAACAGCTCCCGCCTGCGCAGAGCCTGGCGCAGACCTTCTTCCACCACAGGGCCCGGGTGCTGCTGGTGGAGGACAACGCCATCAACCGCGAGGTGGTGCTGGAGCTGCTTTGCCACAGCGGCCTGGTCATCGAGACCGCCGTCAATGGTCAGGAGGCGCTGGAGCGCGTCCGCCAGCATCCCTACGATCTCATCCTGATGGACATACAGATGCCGCTGATGGATGGCTACAGCGCCACCCGCGCCATCCGCGCCCTGCCCGGCCGGGAGCGGATCCCCATACTGGCCCTGACGGCAAGCGCCTTCGAGGAAGACAGGCAGGCGAGCGAATCGGCCGGCATGAACGACTTCATCGCCAAGCCTGTCACCCCCGCCAAGCTGTTTGAGGCGCTGGGGCGCTGGCTGCCCAGCAACGGGATGGTGGAGCCCGATGAGCAGGACCTGCCCAGCGACATGCAGGCAGGCCCCCTCGCCCTCCTGCATGGCTTCCCCGGGCTGGATCTGCAACAGGGGTTGGCGGCACTGCAGGGCAATCAGGACAAATACCTTGCCTTGCTGCGCCACTTCGCCAGCGAGCATGGCCAGGACATGGTCCTGCTCCGCCACCATCTGCAAACCGGTGACAGTGTGACCGCCACCCGACTGGTTCACACCTTGCGCGGGGTCGCGAGCACCCTTGGGATGGCAGATCTCGCGCAGCAGTGCCTGCAGCTGGAACAGAGGCTCGCGGAGGATGGCCTTGAACAGCCCGCCCTGATGACGGCCATCGCCGGGGCCTTGGTTGCCCTGCGCGATCGATTGGGGGAGGAAGCGCCCGCCCCTGCGGCGGAGCTCATCCCGCTTGGCAGCCAGTGGCAAGGGGATCTGCGCCACCAGATGGAGACGCTGCTGGCGCAAAGCGATACCGCCGTGATCCCGCTGTTCGAGCAGTATGCCGCCCCCTTGCGGCTCATGCTGGGGCCACGCAGCGAGACCCTGGCCAGGCAGTTGAAGGCATTCAACTTCGACGGTGCCCTGCTCACCCTTCGCCAATGCGTGGAAGCAGATGAGCCCCCAACAGAAGTGATCTCCCCCCTGCCCGACGGCCCTTCGCTGCCCCCGGGCCAGGCGAAGGGAGACAAAGGGTTGAATCACTGAATAAAGTCATGCATATAGTGTTGGTTCCCCCGGGGCCGCGCCGCCCGATGTGCGCGCCGTTTCCCGCTCAGGATCCAGCAGAGAAAGCATGCCAACCGCTTTTCCGTCCGCCGCCTGATCCTGCGTCACCGGCAGAACGAAGTTTTTTTAACTGTGCTTTACATGGAGCAATGAGCATGTTGTCAAAGCGTATTATCCCCTGCCTCGACGTCAAAGATGGCGTTGTGGTCAAGGGCGTGCAGTTTCGCAACCACGAGGTGATGGGCGGCATAGTCGAGCTGGCCCGCCGCTACGCCGAGGAGGGTGCAGACGAGCTGGTGTTCTATGACATCACCGCCTCGAGCGACGCCCGTGTGGTAGACAAGAGCTGGGTGAGCCGGGTGGCCGAGGTCATCGACATCCCCTTCTGCGTCGCCGGCGGCATCAAGAGCGTGGAGGATGCCCGCCAGATCCTGGAGTTTGGTGCCGACAAGGTCTCCATCAACTCCCCGGCCCTGGCCGATCCCACCCTGATCACCCGACTGGCGGAACGCTTCGGCGTGCAGTGCGTGGTGGTGGGCATCGACTCCTACTTCGATGCGGCGAGCGGCCAGTATCAGGTCAAGCAGTTCACCGGTGACGAGAGCCGCACCCTCACCACCAGCTGGACCACCCTGGAGTGGGTCAAGGAGGTGCAAAAGCGCGGCGCTGGCGAAATCGTGCTGAACGTGATGAACCAGGACGGCATGCGCCAGGGCTATGATCTCGAGCAGCTCAAGCTGGTACGAGCCGTCTGCAAGGTGCCGCTGATTGCCTCAGGTGGTGCTGGCACCATGGCACATTTCCTCGATGCTTTTACCCAGGCCGACGTGGACGGGGCCCTGGCGGCCTCCGTATTCCACAAGGGCCTTATCCCCATTCCCGAATTGAAACGCTGGCTGAAAAACGAAGGAGTCGCCATCCGTGAATAATCCCTTGATTGATCCCACCCTCATCGACCGCCTCGATTGGGCAAAATGTGACGGCATGATCCCCGCCATCGTCCAGCATGCCGCCAGCGGCGAGGTGCTGATGCAGGGCTTCATGACCCGCGAAGCCCTGGAGAAGACCCAGGCCACCGGCCAGGTCACCTTCTTCAGTCGCAGCAAGCAGCGCCTCTGGACCAAGGGGGAGAGCTCGGGCCATGTGCTCAAACTCGTGGCCATCAGCACCGACTGCGATCAGGACTCCTTGCTGGTCGCCGCCGATCCGGTCGGCCCCACCTGCCACCTGGGCACCCCTTCCTGCTTCGACGGTCACCCGCTGCCGCCGCTCGGCTTCCTCGCCGAGCTCGAGCAGATCCTGGCCTCGCGCAAGGGGGCAGACCCGGCTACCAGCTACACCGCCAGCCTCTACGGCAAGGGCACCAAGCGCATCGCCCAGAAGGTGGGTGAAGAGGGAGTGGAAGTAGCCCTGGCCGCCATGGCGAAAGACAGAGAAGAGCTCATCAACGAATCCGCTGACCTGCTCTACCACCTGACGGTGCTGCTGCAAAACGAGGGGCTGGGTCTGAAGGATGTGGTGCAGCGTCTCCATGAACGCCACAACAAGTAGTCTTTGCACCGATAGATAGAGCAAACGGGCCCTGATGGGCCCGTTTTTTATGCACCAGCGTCTCCCCCTCCTCGTGGGAGGATTGACGCCTTTCGAGCCTATTTCTCGGGGATTAGCTCCGTTCCCCTGATCGGGCCGGGATACCAAGGCTTGCCCCCCTGAACAGGGAGTCGCTCATCCCAGGGTCGGCGGCGATAATGGCGCACCACCCTCACCTCCCCAGGCGCGATGAACAAATTTCAGGTTTTCTCCACCCCGGAGGCGCCCGCCGCCTTCACCTTGCTCGACATGGCGTCGGCCAGCTTCCTGGCAGACAAGGCCGTTTTGCTGGCGCAGGGGTTCGAGGTCATAGGCGAACCCATACTGGCCCCTGATGCCCGCACGGCGGCCGAATCCCATCAGCTCAACATGGCCGATCCCAGCCGCCCCTATGGCGGCCCCAGCACCATAAGCCTCTTCGCTTATACCCTGCTTAATGCCCCCCGGCTGTTTGGCAAGGGCAAACCACCAAGGCGCTGACTGAAGCCGACCTGAATAAAGGCCCCTTGGGATGTCGCAAATGGGGCCTGTCCGGCGGGAAAGCCCCCATGGATAATGAAGGGGCACAGTTCACCCCCAGAGGCCCTATGAGCAAATACCAGTTCTTCCGTCAGGGACAGGATCCCGCCAGCGTCACCTTCTTGCTGATGTCTTCCCCCTCTTTTTTACCTGAAAAGGCGCAATTGCTGGAGCAGGGCTTCGAGGTGGTGGGGGATTATATCGACGCAGCCAACGAGAAAGAGGCGCTCGACAAGTTCAAGAGCGGCATGATAGAGCCGCTCGCGGAGTACACCAAGGCCAGTGAAGCAGGGGGACTTTACTACTTCATCACCGGCCTGTGGGAGGCACTGCACAAACGCATCAGGGGCGCCAATCCTCCCCGCTGAGAGGCTAGGGTATGACAGACCCGCCATCTCTTCCCCAGCAAGCAGTGAGCCTGTTGAACTTGCGACAGGCCTTCGCAGAACGAATGGCTGGGCCCTGCAAGACGTGGTGCGGCGCCCTCATGAGCGGCATCAAAAATGATCGGTGTATTGATATCCGACGGCTCACCCGGCTTGCCTCGACCAGTTAAAGGGGTGAGTCTTTGTGATAATAAAAATAAACAAGAGGGAGGCCTATGCCTCCCTTTTAAATCCGAACAAGACCTTACAGTCAAATAATGGTCATGCCCCGGCTTATTGCTCAGCATGATTAAAAAAATATTCACGGCACAAGCCATTGACTGGCATCTGGCTTTCAATCAAACAGCTCGAATCCAAAACCATCCAGCAAGTGGATTGCCTCAAGCCGTGTGAATTTAGTCCCTTTCAGGTGATTGTCCCGCACATCGATACGGTAATTTGTCGCCTCCCTGAAATCAGTACCGTTCAGGTTGGTATTGCCGAACATGCTTTCAGTAAAATCCGAGTATGAGAAATCGGATTTGCTGAAGTCGCCACCTCTGAAGTCCGCTGCCCTTACCTTGCACTCCTCCATGATCATCCCAGGCAATTTAAGACCAAAGAACGAAGAGTCATTTAAAATAGATTTTTTGAACATGAGCTGACCGGGCACCACAAACCTTGACCACTCGGCTTTAGTCCAGTCAACCCCGATAATTTTACACTCTTCGTAAAGCACGGCTAAAAATCGGCTGCTATCAACGCGGAGGTTGCTCAGATCTGAATTTTTGAAGACGCAGTCAACGAACTTGCAACGTTGAAAATGGGCTCCATTGAAGGAGCAATTCACAAAGACACAGTCTTCAAATACTTTTGCGTAGATATGGGTGTCGGCACACTTGAGACCATTGAACTCTTCTTGGTAATACTCGGCGATGCCGTCATCTATTCTATCTTTCATATTGAGCCTTATTGCAATAATTCTGTCATTCACGCTCAGTCTTCATTGAGTGCTGCTTGCAGTTTTATTGAGTGCTGCTTGCAGTTTTTCGAGAAACCTGCCGATATGAATGCCATCAACAAAGGCGTGATGCACCTGCACGGAAAAAGGCAGCATGACACGGCCCTCTCTCTCGGAATACTTTTCCCAATTGAAAAGAGGGATGGCGTTCTCTTTGTCTCCGGAGAATGTATGAGACAGTTGCGTATATGAGAACCAAGGTAGCGGTGAAAATTGAAAAACATTGCCTCCCGCTGGCGCTGTAAAATACGCCTGTTGTGAAAGCGCGGCCTGCTGCGCCGCCAACACATAGGTCTGCAGCGTATCCGTCAATGGGGCGTCAACAACCTTGAATAACTCTGTTTCCTTGTCAAGGTAAGTAAACACAGTATTGATTTGATCGTGTAGCACCACGCGCCCATCCAAGAATCGGTAGCGAAATGCCTCTATTTCATTTGCACACCTGGCCGTGACGAATATCATGGCAAAGGTGAATGATGTCTCCAGCTTGCGGATTTTGTTTATAAATTTCGTCACATCCAGCTCAACGGTCACGCCATAGAGTGGATTGCTGAAATTCTTGAAAATATTGCAATGGAGTGCACGCTCCCACTTGGTTTCATCAACCAGAAGATAGTTTGACACAGCGAAACCGCCTGTTTTAAATGGGTTTAAAAAAGCTTCACATCAAAAGCTTGTGATATCAACATTGCTTAAAGCAGCAATCCAATCTCAATAAATCGTTATCAGGCTGGCTTGCCATCTATCAAGAGTTGTATCGCTGCGCCATAATGCTCGGCAATAATATCGATTGGCGTTGTCAGCAGTGTTTCGTGCTGGATAACAGCCAATGAATTGATAAGCCCCCCCGTCTGGGCAGAAATAAGGTGTGCTCTCAACTCAGCATCCTGCCCGGGTAAACGCTGCGCCAGTTGCTCAACGAATCGAGTTCTAACGACATCCTGTAAACGGGCTCTTATGGTCTCGCTGTCAGAGGCCTGAACCAAAGACACATAGGAACTCATTTTATTTTTAATGTCGCCGGAGATCAGTTCAAGAACGATACGGTATCCCATGCCATCCAATGAACCTGTGAGTGCTTTTTCACAAAAGTCGCTGATGGCCAGCGCTTCGAGAAAAAGTTCCTCCTTGGAGCCGAAATAGCGGATGAGCAATGCGGGATCGACCCCGACTTCCTTTGCGATGGCCCTGAGCGACGTCGCTCTGTAGCCGGTTGAAGAGAAAAGTTTTCGGGCAACATCCAGGATCAAGGCTTTGGTTGTGTCAGCACCACTCAATTTCACCACCCCCTCGGTAACAGCATCCTTGATCATATTCCCTTCCCTTTCCAAGTCGTCATGAGGAGCGATTTTAGGTTTGTCCCCCATGCAAGTCAACGGCGTTGACATGGGTTATTCAACACCGTTGACCTGGACTGTCCTGCGACACATTTACATGACCACAGGAGATGAACTGCCCTCAGATGCCCGTCCGCATCCCCTTCGACGGGATCACTCCAGCTGCTTGCGCAACATGAACTTTTGCACCTTGCCGGTGGAGGTCTTGGGCAGGGGGGTAAATATGATGCGCTTGGGGGCCTTGAAGTGGGCCATCTGCTCGCGGCAGAAGGCGATCAGCTCCGCCTGGCTGAGCACACGCCCCTCCTTGAGTTTCACGAAGGCGCAGGGCACTTCCCCCCACTTCTCGTCCGCCATGGCGATCACCGCGGCCTCGTCCACATCCGGGTGGCGATAGAGCACGTCCTCCACCTCCAGGCTGGAGATGTTCTCCCCGCCCGAGATGATGATGTCCTTGGATCTGTCCTTGATCTCCACGTAGCCATCCGGGTGCCAGACCGCCAGATCCCCGCTACGAAACCAGCCCTCCGCCATCGCCTCTTCGCTCGCCGCCGGGTTCTTGAGGTAGCCCTTCATGACGATGTTGCCGCGCAGGAAGATCTCCCCCAGGGTCTTGCCATCCCGGGGCACAGGCTCGCCGCTGACGGGGTTGACTACCCGCATCTCTCCCTGCAATGGAGAGGCCACCCCCTGGCGCGCCTTGAGCCGGGAGAGCGAAGTGGCATCCTGCCCTTGCCAGCTGCGCTGGGGCTCGCACACCACGCAGGGGCCATAAGTCTCGGTGAGGCCATAGACATGGGTCACGGCTATCCCCATGGCCTCCATGCCGGCGATCACGGTGGCGGGTGGCGCCGCCCCCGCCGTCATCGCCTTGATGGGGTGATCGAGCCCCAGTTTCAGGGCCGGATCGGCGTTGTTCAGCATGTTGAGCACTATGGGGGCGGCGCAAAAATGCGTCACCCTGTGTTCGTGCAGCGCCACATAGATGGCGCCCGCCTGCACATGACGCAGGCAGACGCTCACCCCGGCGGTGGCCGCCAGGGTCCAGGGGAAGCACCAGCCGTTGCAGTGGAACATCGGCAGGGTCCACAGATAGACGGGGTGCTTGGGCAGCTCCCAGGAGAGCACGTTGTTGACCGCATTGAGGTGGGCGCCGCGATGGTGATAGACCACCCCCTTGGGGTTGCCCGTGGTGCCCGAGGTGTAGTTCAGGGAAATCGCCTGCCACTCGTCCGCCGGCAGCCAGCCGGGCTCGTCGCCGTTGCCCCCGGCAATAAAGTCCTCGTAGGTCAGTTCGCCGACCAGCTCCCCCTCCCGATAGAGGGGATCGTCGATGGCGATCACCAGGGGGCTTTGCTCGATCAGCGCCAGCGCCTTGCGCACCAGGGCACCAAACTCCCTGTCCACCAGCACCACCTTGCTCTGGGCATGCTGGAAGATGAAGGCCATGGACTCGGCATCGAGCCGGGTGTTGATGGTGTTGAGCACGGCGCCGCTCATGGGCACGCCGAAGTGGGCCTCGAACATGGCCGGGACATTGGGGGCGACGATGGAAACCGTATCCCCCTCGCCGATGCCCTGCAGACGCAGGGCCGAGGCGAGCTGGCGACAGCGCACCTCGGTCTGGACCCAGCTCTGGCGCAGGGGGCCGTGGATCAGGGCCGGGTAGTCGGGATAGACCCGGGCCGCCCGGGCCAGAAAGCTCAAGGGGGTCAGGGCCTCGAAATTGGCGGGCGTCTTGCCAAGGCCAGTCTCGTAGATGTGCGGCTTTGTCATCGGGTTCCTTCCTCATATGGGCACAAAGCGGGGGGAGTCTCGCGGATCACGGCGCACAAGGCACTTGGCAGGCGGCGGATCCTTATACCCGACGAGGGTACCAAGGGGGCGCACGCCCAGGTATTAGCGAAACGTCTTAAGGGGGCGGCCCTGCTCCAGACTCTCGCGACGCCATCAATCATCTTTTGTCGCCAATCACAGACGCTCCCTTGCCGGGGCCGTTTTTGGCGCAGCCAGTCTCTGTCGCACCCGAAGGGCCATTGCCTTGAGCCCGGGGGCAAAATTGCCAAGAATGAGCCCAGGCCCCAAGGGCAATCACTGTAAGGAGAGAAGAGATGAACACATCCATGTTGGCAGGTATCGGGATCGGTGTGGCCTCTGCACTGGCATTGTCGGCCGCCGCCAGCGGATCCCTGTTTTCATCAGAGCCCCAGTTTGCCGAGGTGCTGGCCAGCAAACCGGTGACCGAGACCATCAAGACGCCGCGCCAGGAGTGCCGCAACGTCACCGTCACCCACCGCAAGCCGGTGCAGGATGAACACAAGATCCTGGGCACAGTGGTCGGTGCGGCCCTCGGGGGCGTGGTGGGCCACCAGTTCGGTGGCGGCAGCGGCAAGAAGGTCGCCACCGTCGCCGGGGCCGCCGCCGGTGGCTATGCCGGCAACCAGGTGCAGGGCAACATGCAGGCGGGGGACACCTACACCACCACGGAGCAGCGCTGCAAGACGGTGCAGGACAGCAGCACCCGCACCCTGGGCTATGACGTCACCTACCGCCTCGCCGGTCAGGAAGGGATAGTGCGGATGGAACAAAAACCCGGCACCACCATTCCGGTCAAGGATGGCAAGCTGGTACTGAGCAACGCGCAGGGTTGATACTCCGTTAGGAGCGCCCTGCCATGGAGAAGGCCCACCCGACGCGGTGGGCCTTTTTCATAGGCGGAGCACTGCCAATCAGGCCAAAGCGCCAACCAGCAAGAAGGGGCCCGCGGGCCCCTTGTGTCATCTGCATGCTCACTCTCATCAGTGGCGACCGAAGGGCCACCAGGGCTTGTCGTTGTCCTGGATGTCGACCCGGGTCTGCTGCACCGCCCCCGGCTGGGCCCCTTTCAGCTTCTCGAGGTTGACGCTGAACTGCTCGGTGGACTCCACGAACCAGTCGTCCAGGATCAGCACCTTGATGGACTTGCTGCCCCCCTCGCCTGCGGCCCAGCTCACCGACTGGCCGAACCAGGGCAGGAAATCCAGCCCCCAGCGCGCCGTGATCCCCTCAAGGCTCAAAGTAGCACGGGCGGGTTTGCTGAGATCGCCGCTGCGCACCAGGGGGATCTCGGCAAACCACTGGCCCTCGTTCACCCTCATGCTGGCGCTCGCCAGGGCTATGGTGGAGGGCGCCAGCTTGTCCTTGATGGTCACCAGGGTCTGGTGCTGCTCACCCAGGGCCGCGCCGCTTGCATCGAACAGCTCCAGGGTGAAGGTCTCATCCCCCTCGTGCAGGGTGTCGCTCTTCACCGGAATGCTGATGGTCTGGCTGTCGCTCTGGCCAGCCGCCCAGTTCAGGGAGCCGGTGAGTGGCGCCACGTCCTTGGCATCGGCGCTGCCGTAGGCGACGCGGTAACTGACGCTGGCCTCCCCATGGCTCCCGTCCCGGCGCGCCACGGACAGCGTGAGGGTACTGCCCTCCTCCACGCTGGCGGCGGCGCTCTCCAGGCTCAAGACTCCGGCGGGCGGCATCGGGTACTGAATGGCCACCAGCACGGGATCGTGATCCGAGGCGCTGAAGGGCCCCTCGGATTTCACCAGCTGGCCGCTGTACTTGTTGCCGTACTCGAAGAAGTTGCTCTCGGCGGAGTTGATGTGCCAATCCTCGATGCCGATCACCTTGGCCGCGAGGCTGGGGTTTGCCAGGGCGTGATCCAGGTTGCCGAGCTCCCCCTCGTAGCTGTAGGAGTAGGTGTCGGTGCCGTGGAAGCGGGTGTTGAGGTTTACCAGACCATAGCCCTTGCCGAGGGCGCTGCCGCTCTCCTCATAAGGCTGGCCCGCCAACGTGGTGAAGGAGGCGCTCAGGATCTGGCGCGCCTGGGCGGCCGGATCATAGTCGGTCAGCACCCGGATGGGATCCTCCATGCCGTAGGCGTTCAGATCCCCGATGAGCAGCAGATCCCCGCTCACCCCCTTGAGGCGCTCCCCCAGCACCCTGGCGGCGGAGACCCGCAGGGCGTTGCAGTGGCCCTGACCGTCCAGCGGATCGGCGCTGGCGTAGTCGGGGTAATCCTCGAAGCAGGCAGAGCCCTTGGACTTGAGGTGATTGACCACCAGGGTCAGGGGCGCATCCCCCTTGGGGGAGCTGAACCGCTGCAGCAGCGACTCGCGCATGCCCTGGTTGATGGCCACCGGTTTGCCGCTGGCGTCCTGGGCCTCGGCCTGCTGCACCGGCAGCACTATGAGGCTGGCGGCCCCTGCTGGCGTCACGCTGGCGGGTCTGTAGATGAGGCCCACGGTAATGGCATCTGTGCCTATGGGCTGGCCATCGGGGGAAGCCACCCAGGCGTAGTGATCCGCCTCGTCCGGCTGGGCGGCGTTGAGGGCCGCCACCAGGTTGGCGATGGCGGAGTTGTCGCCGTAGCCGTTGTTCTCTATCTCCATCAGCCCCACCACGTCGGCGTTGAGGCGGGTGATGGCGCTGACGATCTTGGTACGCTGCTTCTCGAACTCCGCCACTGTCATGGCGCCACGGTTGCTGCCGGTGGGGTTGGTATCCCCGCCCACCACAGTGGTGAAGAAGTTGAGCACGTTGAAGCTCGCGACCCGCAGATCCCCTGCCTCGGCGAGCTCCGGGGTCTCTACCCTGTCCCAACCGCTGTGATCGATGTCGCTGCTGTCGATGCGGTTGCTGGCCACCAGCCGGAACAGGTTGTAGGAGTAGCCGAGCGCCCCCTCCAGCCCGTTGAGTTTGTCACCGATACGCAGGTAACCATCCTCTGCGTTGAAGCCGGGATACCAGGGCAGCACGCCGTCCGGCGCCTTGGCGTCCGTCTCTACCACCAGCTGGTTTTGCTGGTTGTGCAGGGCCCAGTCGCTCGCCTCCTGGCTCAGGGCGGCAAACTTCTGGGTCGACTTGATGAGGGGCGCGCCATAGGCCAGCACCAGGTTGTTGCGCTTGCCGTCGTAGTCGAAGCTGAAGTTGCGGGTCACCACCAGGCTGGATTCCGGCACCAGCCGCACCTGCATCCCCTCGTGGCGCTCCAGCAGCTGGCTCAGGCTCTCGCCTCCCACCGGTACCAGATCCACCGCCGGCAGCAAGGCCCCCACCGGTTGGGTTATCACCAGCTGATCGGCACTGAGCTGGGTCTGGTTGAAATACTCTTTGACCTTGCCCGAGACGCACACCTCGGCTCCCGGCACCAGGGCGCCGTTGACCTGGGTGCTGTGGATGAAGAGGCCGTCCGAAGTGGCCGGATCCCCGTCCCCCTGCGCGTCCTGAATGAAGAAGCCCTTGTAGAGGCCGCTCACCACCTGGGTGACGACACCACGGGTGGCATAGGCCTGCTCCGATTCGAACTTGCCGGCCGGCACCAGCGGGCTGCTGCTGCCAGGGCCCTGGATGGCGGGCACGGGTATCAGCTGATCGACCGGGCAGACGAAGACGGGCGGCTGGGTGCCATCGCAGGGAGCATCGCCGCTGCAGCCGAGGCCGCTGGCGTCATCCTTGGGGGCGGCTACATACTCCTGCGCCGGATCGAAGGGGCCGGTCGCATCAGTACGGCCCGTGGTGACGGTGGCCTTGCGGCGCAGTGTCATGTCCAGGGTCGAGACGCTGCCGGACACCCAGGCCGTGCCCGGATCCACCCCCACCTGGCCTAAGCTGTCTGCAATCTCGCTGCCGCGATAGAGCACCAGGGCGTCGTCGCCGTTGAATACCAGGTTGCCGCTGGTCTGATTGGCCTTGGCCAGGATCTCG
Source organism: Aeromonas sp. DSM 116730 (assembly GCF_046581335.1). NCBI lineage: Bacteria > Pseudomonadati > Pseudomonadota > Gammaproteobacteria > Aeromonadales > Aeromonadaceae > Aeromonas > Aeromonas sp. DSM 116730. The sequence continues at coordinate 2,353,018 of NZ_CP144265.1, forward strand.
CCGCTGGCGGAGGGATTGGCCAGCACCAGGCTGGCCCCCGGGGCCAGGGTGCCTTGCAGCGCCAGGCTGTTGGTGGGGGCATCGGTGAGGGGTTTGCCGTTGGCATAGAGCGCCAGCCGGTATTGGGCGAGATCGACGGGGTCCGAGCCGAGGTTGCTCAGCTCCACCGCCTTGTTGTTGCCAGAGCCTTCCAGGTATTCGCTGATCAGCAGTTGCGCCTGTGCCTGTCCTGAGAGCGCCAGCCCGACCGCGAGCGCCACCAGAGAGTGTCTTCCTGACATGGTCAGTTTCCTTTTTTTATGGGCAGATTATGTTATTGGCGCCCCGCGCAAGGCGGGCCGCAGCACCTTGATACATGTCGAACTCGGCCAGCGGCCAAGATCGCGCCTACTCTGCCCCCTTAGCGGCGGAGTCGCTGGGAGCTGGCTAACAATGCCAACAAATTGTTGCGTGCAGGTGACGAGCAATACCCGTATGGGCAGGTTATTTCGCTCCCGAAGGCGGGGCGACGGGTTTGCCGATATGTTCTGCCGCCTCTGTGTCGTCTCGGCGCACAAGGGGATAACAGACTCTGACACAGGGATACCAATCCGCATCTTGGCAGGGTGCGGCCGAGGGCGGCCATGGGGGCACGGCGGCCTTGGCAAGCCGGTCGGTACAAGGCTGGGGGAATAACGGCAACCAGGGAGAAGCGCCGGGATAAATCGCCGCAAGGTCGGCGAGCCAATATTCCCCCTCGTCGGCAGGAAAATCCCATGGCCACAGTGAAAAACGATGCCAAATGAAACAGGATTTTATCCTGACTGACTGGGGCTAGACGGTCAGGCCCTAAAAAAGAGGGGGGAGCATGCAGACGGCCATTGCTTTTCGGCTCACGAATAGCAATAGTTCTCACTTCTTTTTTTAGGCCGTATCCCCCGAGGTTTCACAAGATGTTTCGTCACCCCCTGGCAAAGTTGCTGCTGCTTGGTCAGCTCGCCCTGATGAGCTGGATGGCACAGGCCGCCGCCCCCGTTGAAGTGGAAGATGTGATGGGCCGCAAGGTCTCCCTGAGCCTGCCCGCGAGCCGCATAGTGCTCGGTTTCTATCCCGAGGATTACCTGGCCGTGGCCGGTGAAGGGGGCGCCGATCGCCTGGTGGGCATGTCCCGCGGCTGGTTCGTCAAGTCCCGCCCCGCCATCTGGTCCCTCTATGTGGCCAGCCTGCCGCAACTGGCCAAGGTGCCCGACCTTGGCAACGTGCAGGATCAGAGCTTCTCCATCGAGAAGACCCTGGCGGTCAAACCCGATCTGGTGATCCTGGCCCAATGGCAATACGAGGCCCTGGCCCCGGATCTGCCGCGCCTCGAGCAGGCAGGCATCCCGGTGGTGGTGGTGGACTACAACGCCCAGACCCTAGCCCGCCACATGGCGAGTACCCTGCTGCTTGGCAAGGTGACCGGCCAGGAGGCCCGTGCCCAGAAGATGGCCGACGAATACAAGGCCAAGATTGACACCATCACTTCCCGGGTTGCCCAGGCGAAGCGCCAACCGCCCCGGGTCTACATCGAGCTGGGGGACAAGGGCCCGGCCGAGTACAGCTACACCTATGGCAAGGACATGTGGGGCGCCATGGCCCTGCTGGCCGGCGGTGACAACGTCGCGGCCCCCTTCGTCGAACGCTGGGGCCCCATACACCCTGAGCAGCTGCTGGCGAGCAAACCCGAGGTGATCCTGATGGCGGGCTACGAGAGCGTCAGCAGCGCAGAGGCGATGCAGGTCGGTCAGGACGTCTCGGCCGAGACGGTGCGCCAGCGTCTGCAGGGCTTTGCCGCCCGTCCGGGCTGGAGCGAGTTGCCCGCCGTGCAGCAGGGTCGCCTCTACGCCGTCTATCACGGCGCCACCCGCAGCATCATGGATGCCGCCCTCATCGAGTTCATGGCCAAGGCGCTCTACCCCGACTTGTTCGAGGATCTAGACCCCCTGGCCACCTATCAGGGCTTCTACCGCAGCTATCTGCCCATTCGTCCCCAGGGCACCTTTATGCTGGGTATCAAGTAATGGCAGGTTGAACCTGACGGGCCGGACTTTTCCGACCCGAGTCGGGAAAGTCCCTCTTCGTCATCCCTCTTCAACCCTTGCGGGCGCCCCTTGAGAGCGCCCGTTTCAGGATGGTTATCATGAATGATTTGGCTGCCCTGCAGCAGACCCTCACCCGCCAGCGACAACGGGAGCGCCGCCGCTGGCACTGGCTGGCGCTGCTCACCCTGGTGCTGTGCATTACCCTGGTGCTAGACATCGCTACCGGCCCCTCCCTGCTGCCCCTTGGGGAAGTGATCGATGCCCTGCTCTCCCCCGCCCAGGCGGACTCCATGACCCGCACCATCGTCTTTGACATGCGCCTGCCCATCGCCCTGATGGCCCTGGTGGTCGGCGCCTCCCTCGGCCTTGGCGGCGTGCAGATGCAGACCCTGCTGGACAACCCCCTGGCCAGCCCCTACACGCTAGGGCTCGCGGCCGCGGCCGGGCTTGGCGCCGCACTGGCGCTCTATACCGGCGGTCTCGGGCTGCCGCCCCTGATTGCCATTCCGGCCGGCGCCTTCATTTTGTGCATGTTTGCCGCCAGCCTCTTGTTTGGTCTGGCCATGATGCGCAACATCAGCAGCCAGACCCTGATCCTGGCGGGCATAGCCCTGCTGTTTCTGTTCCAGTCCCTGCTCTCCCTGCTGCAGTTCCTCTCCTCCCCCGAGCTCAACCAGCAGATCATGTTCTGGCTGTTTGGCAGCCTGATGCGCACCACCTGGGATGCCCTGATCATCACCGCTGCCGTCACCCTGATCTGCACCCTGCTCATCTACCGGGACGCTTGGGCCCTTACCAGCCTGCGTCTGGGGGAAGCCAGGGCCCGCAGCCTGGGGGTCAACGTGGACAGGCTGCGCATGAAGACCCTGATCCTGGTCGCCCTGCTCACCGCCACCGCCACCAGCTTCGTCGGCATCATCGGCTTCGTCGGCCTGGTGGCCCCCCACATAGCCCGCATGCTGGTGGGGGAAGATCAGCGCTTCCTGATCCCCCTCTCCGCCCTGTGCGGCGCCTGTATGCTGTCGGCCGCTTCGGTGCTCTCCAAGTCCATCATTCCGGGGGCCCTCTTCCCCATCGGCATAGTCACTGCGCTCATTGGCGTGCCCTTCTTCATCTGGTTGATCCTCGGCAGGGGGCGTAAACGTGCTTGAGATATCCCGACTCTCCCTCTCCCTCGGCCAGCAGACCCTGCTGCGGGAGCTCGACCTCACCCTGCATCCGGGTCAGGTCCATGTGATCATCGGCCCGAACGGGACCGGCAAGACCTCGCTTCTGCGCGCCCTGTTCGGTGAACTGACCCCGGCCGCCGGAGACATCCGCCTGGGGGGCCAGAGCGCCCGCCAGATGACCCAAGCCAAATGGCGCCAGCAATTTGGCTACATGCCCCAGAACATCCAGCTGGAGCTGGATTTGAGCGTCATCGAAGTGGTGGTGCTGGGGCGTCTCGACAGCCTCTCCATGCGCCTCGCGGACGAGGACATACTGGCCGCCGGTCGCGCCCTGCAGGCCCTTGGCATCGCCCATCTGGCGGATCGCCCCCTTTACTCCTTAAGCGGCGGCCAGCGGCAGATGGTGCTGTTCGCCCAGGTGCTGCTGCGCGACCCCCGCATCATGATGCTGGACGAGCCGGTCAGCGCCCTGGACCTTCACCACCAGATGCAACTGATGGAACACCTCTGCCAGCAGACCCGGGAGCAGCAGTGGATCACCCTGGTGGTGCTGCACGATCTCAACCTGGCGGCCCAGTTTGCCGATCAGCTGATCGTGCTGGCGGGGGGCGATCTGCAAGCCTTCGGCCCCCCCGCCCAGGTGCTCGACGCCGATCTCATCGAGCGCCTCTATCAGGTGCCGGTGCAGATAAGCCACGATCAGAGCGGCATCCCCTTCCTTCGTACCCTGCGAAGACAATCATGACGAGACTTCCCATGACAGCGCCTTCGGCCTGGCCCGCAACAGGCCCCCGGGTGCGCGCAAGATGAACGGCGCCTCCTACTGGCGGGACTGGCAGGGCATGAGCCCGGCCGCCCGCCTGCTCATCATCAATGGCCTGGCGTTCAACCTCGGCTTCTACATGATGCTGCCCTTCCTCGCCCAGCACATGGGCAGCGGCCTTGGCCTCGCCGGCTGGGCCTGCGGCCTGGTGATGGGGATGCGGGTCTTCAGCCAGCAGGGGCTTTTCCTCTTGGGGGGGACCCTTGGGGATCGCATCGGCTATCACCCCGCCATCGTCTGGGGTTGCCTGGTGCGATCGGTCGGCTTCCTGCTGCTGGGCTGGGCCGAGTCCCTGCCCATACTGCTGCTGGCGGCGGCCCTCACCGGCTTTGCCGGGGCCCTCTTCACCCCCTGCGCCCAGGCCTATCTGGCGAGCGAATGCGGCACCCCGAGCCAGCGCCAGCGCGCCTTCGCCCTGCACAATCTCGCCAGCCAGGCGGGCATGCTGCTCGGCCCCCTGGTCGGCCTGACGTTGACCCAGCAGAGCTATGCCCTGACGGGTATTCTGGCGGCTAGCCTGTTCGCCCTGCTCGGGGTGCTGCAGTATCGGGTGCTGCCCAAACGCCCGGTGGCCAACCAGAGCCCGCGCGGCGCCATACTGCGCCAGTGGGGCACCATTTTGCGTCAGCGCCCCTTTATGCGGTTCACCCTGCTGGCGGGCAGCTACCAGATCCTGTTCCACCAGCTCTATCTGGCCCTGCCTGCCCATATCCAGAGCCTGCCGGACGCCACCCAGCTGCTCGGCGGCGTCTTCACCCTCTCGGCGGTGATCGGCGTCCTGCTCCAGCTGCCGGCATCCCGCCTGGTGGAGCAGCGCCTTGGGGTGCCGCTCGCCATGGGGTTGGGTATCGGGATGATGGGACTGAGCTATCTGGCCCTGCCCCTGCTCTCCCCCTGGCCGACTGCGGGGGTATTGGCCCAGGTGGCCCTGCTCTCCTTGGGCTCCATCCTCTGCTTCCCGCTCTTTGCCGCCCAGTTGCCCCGCTACGCCCCCCCAGAGCAGCTCGCCAGCTACTACGGCTTCTATGCCAGCGCCGGGGGCTGCATGGCGCTTTTTGGCAACCTCTTCATCGGTTTTATGCTGGGGGATGCAGGCAGCCGCCCTGCCACCGCCATCTGGCTGCTGCTGGCCCTCACCGGCCTGCTGGCCGGGTTTGGCCTATATACCCAACTGCGCAAGGATGGTCAGGTTCAGCCTGCGACCAATCAATAAACCGGGCGGCCAAGGCCGCCCGGTTTTTGTCTCCTACTCCCTCATTATTTCCGACTGATCCCATACCACAGAGACAGAGCGATATGTTTGGTGTCAGTGTTACCTGCCGGATAAGAACCCAACACCTACCTCACCAATGTTGCCAGTTCTCCCCGGTCGGTGATTTTGGCCGTAAAGATCTGGGGCGAGTGTTAAGAAGAAAAAGGATGAAATAAACTCTCAGAAATGAATCATGGTAGAGGAAGGTAAAACAAGGGGTTATGGCGAATTCTTGTGATGTATCACAGGAAGAGTGTGAACATTCGATTATGCTTCGCCAATCACACCTACAGCACTTCAAAACAATGCTCGCACTTCTTAGCGGAAACCTACATGCAGGACTATCGGGCCTTGATCTACAGGAACCATCATTTGATCTTGGCTGCGGACTTACATTATCAAAGACATATGCCCACCTGATGGCTCCGTTCTTGATGGCGTTTAAACCCGCACCGAAAGGCTCCCACCATCCCGCCCCTTGGAAAGCTGCACATGGAGGAATCAGCTTCGATATCAGTGCTGAATTGTATATACCAAAAACGATCGAAACTGAGTTCGGTTCAACGTTCAAGGTGGCACAAACAGTTCTCTTCCTCTTGCGACTCGGTGTTAATCCTGCAACGACGCTACCTGTCTTCTCTAATCACGCATTTTCTGCACTCTCAGCGGTCAAAGATGATGACGCCCACTTGCTACCATTTGAAGTTCAACAACGCCACTTTCCTCTTATTGTTGATAAAAGTACCGCTAATCCAGAGGATATCCGGTGGCTCTCCGAACGATGGCAAGTTACTCATAAACTGATACTTAATAGTGCGGAATTCTCATTAGCCGTAGAGGCCATTGACAGTGGACAATTCATCCGGCAGCCCGCATTAGCCCTTGTTTCCCTTTGGAGTTCACTTGAAGCACTTTTTTCTCCATCCACAGCGGAACTAAAATTTCGTGTATCAGCCTTAATCGCAGCGTTTCTAGAACCACCTGGTTCCTTACGGCATACTTTACAAAAGGATATTGCAAAACTATATGACAAGCGTTCTGCTGCAGCGCACGGTAAACCAAAACATAATTCTGATGATTTATTGGCTACTTTTAATTTACTGCGGCGTGTGCTCTTAGAGATCATTGAACAAGGTGAAGTTCCAAATAAAGACACTCTTGAGGCTGCACTTTTTGGTGCCACTCAAAGTGTAAATACGGCTACAACTTAATTTTCTTATATTAAAAGTTTACTCCCCGGATGCCAAACCACTCGTATCCCATTCATTAATTGATATTTTTAAGCTTTCTAAAAACATTATCATAACTATGAGAAGAGGCTTATTGATGAACAAACGAATAGAAGAAGCTAGAAAGGTTAGTGAAGCATTGCTAGATGATTTGGAAAATTCCACTTCGAATATTGATGCAATTCTTATGCGGGCAAAGCGACTTGCTAGATTGATGAGAGATACAGATGCTCAGTTATGGCTTGATCTTGAAACCATGGGGTATCCTGATAAATTCTCATTTTCAATACTTGGTAGTTGTAAAAAATATGCTATTTCAGGAGGAAGGCTTAATTTGAAGGATTCCACATATATTATGTCAAGTCTTCCCACTTTAGAAGCAAACGCGGAGACCGATGAAGCCCTATTAAACTCTCTTCGCTCTGTCAGCGCTCCAACTACTACAGTTAAGGACTACCTTGAAAAGGGTGCAACTGAAGCTTTAATGGCAACCCAGCTGACGATTCAAGCTCAACAAAAGAAAAATTATGCCGCCAGTAAATCTTTATACTCATCAATGAAGGCAGCAATACATAATTTTGCCACTGACACGTATTTATCAGTAGAACTAGGTGATGCCGCTGAAGGCATATTTGAAGGAGCAAGAACATTGGTTGACTCATTCATTCGTTCTCATTGCCCTAAAGCAGCTGAAAAAGTAGTAGCAATAAATGAAAGAATGAGAGATGGAGATGCTGAATCTCTTTCCTCAGCATTAACTACTTGTAGACGTGTTTTTATGGATGTTGCAGACTCAGTCTTTCCAGCAAGAGATGAAGATTGGAACGACAGAAAAGGACGCCCGCGCAAAGTTGGTACTGAACAATATAAAAATCGTATACTTGCATACCTTGCTGGCTTAAACGATAGCGAAGGTAGCTATTCACTTTTAGAATCTGAATTGGAACACGTAGCGGGCCGACTAGATAATTTATACGAAAAAACGTGTAAGGGTGTACATGTTGATGTCACATTAGATGAAGCCAAGCTAACTGTTATTCACACATATTTATTCTTAGGTGAAATAGCTATGTATACTACCAATAATAAGAAATAGTAATTCACTGGCAGAATAAAAGCGGCGGAACTCTTCGCCGTTCAATTTGCCCCGATCCAGATTGAGCCCTCCAAAACTCTAACTTCCCAGATGCAGAGCCAGCCAGACAGCGAGGGGGATCACCAGCACCGAAAGCGCATTGCCGCCGAGCACTATGCTGGCCACCTTGTCGGGCTGGCACTGGTACTGCTCACAGAGCATGTAATTGAGCACACCGCCGGGGGCAGCGCCACCGAGAGCATCAGGAGCGGGATCCAGGCAGGATCCAGGGGCAGCAGCCAGATGGCGATCCCAAGGGAGATGCCCCCCGCCAGCAGATAGAGCAGGTTGCACTTGAGCGCCAGCCCCAGGTGGTCCAGCTCCCCTTCCATCAGCCGGATGCCGAGGGCAAAGAGCATCAGGGGCACAGCTATCTGGCCAAGCAGGGAGGCGCTGGTCACCAGATAGTCCGGCAGCGGGATCTGCAGATTGGCCACCAGCAGCTGTAGCCCGCCGCGAAAAATGAAAAACATTTCTGGGTAAAACGATAAACAGAGCTCGGCCGCATTTATCAAACTCGGTGAATCAGGAATCGCCAAGATTGAAAGGCGCTTAACAGGTACTTAAACCTCGATTTCATAGGTTGGTAAATCAGGGGCGGGCCCAATGATAGCACCACTCTGATAGAACGCCTTCTGGCCGATGGCCACCCCTCCCCCTCGCACGATCACCACGCCCCCGCCCGGGGTCTCCAGTGTGGTACTGGTTCCCGTCGATGCGGTGACGGTACCGACCAGCAGCGGGTCGGCACCGGGTATCAGCTCCTGGAACTGCTTGAACAGATTCATACAAATCGCTCCACACTCAGTTGCTGGCGTACCGTCATGGCCCGGCCCTGCAATTCAACCGCGACCCTGACGCCTCTGTTAAAGCCCTTCCAGCCATCCACCGCGAGCAATGCCCCGGGCAGGATGAGACCCGTATCGGCAGACAACGGCAGCTGTATGGTCTGGGTGCGCCTCGGCATGGTCTTGGCCAGCCCCACCACCCCCTGGGCGCGTGCTGCCACCACATCGCACACCAACGGGTGGGTGATGGCCGGTGCCTGTCGCTCCCCTGCCGTGCCTTGGCGCAGCACCCGGGCACTGATGCCCTGATGACCACCGCTGACATAGATGCCGTTCGCCGCCTGCCCCGGCTGGAAGTCGCTGCCCAGCGTCGTGATGATGGCGCGGGGGATGGCCACGTCGGCCAGCGCCCCGTCGAGCTGCCAGGGCACGGTCGGATAGCGAGGCTTGATGACCAGGTGCCGATCGCGCTGGTGCGGCAGCACGAACCCGCCGGCCGCCTCGGCCAGGTACTTGATCGCCTCGATGGGGGTCTGACTGTCCAGGCTGAAGAAATCGCCAGGTACCAGCCAATCCGGTGCTTGCCAGTCCAGGGTCCAGCCGAACGGCAGCAGGGCCTGCGCCAACTGGGCCATGGTGGCCGCCGCGCTCTCGCTCACCGATTGAGCCAATACATGGGTCGGCGACAGGTAGGCTGTGCGAGAGCGCCCGGTGAGGGTCGCTGACTCGCGGGCGAAGCTCTGGCTCGACTGCCAGCCATCGCACACGCAGTCCCACTGCTGGCCATTGACATGGATACTCACCTCCTCCTCGTCCGTCATTTCGGCTGCCGCGATGAGCGGGATCTGGGCCGTGAACTGCCAGGCCCAGGAGTCGGTATCGAGCTCGATGCTCAGCGAGGTGGCGGGGATGTCGATCCCGTCCCTGACCCGCACAATGCTTGCTGCGTTGCTCACCAGGTAAACCCTCCGGGTTGGTATAACGATGTGGGCCTGCCCGAACCAGACAAACTCCAGGGAGGCATCCCCCCGGGGGCGGCCAAACGCCAGCACCTTGGTGCGCTTGTCTGGCCGCACCGGGGTAATGGGTGGCTTGGGAGGTGGCGAGGTTCCCCAGGGGGGCTGCATCGCCTCCTCCCACCGCTCCAGCCAGCCCTTGTGCAGGGGCAGGCCAAGCTGCCACTGCTGGCCGCTCAGGGTGAATCCTTGCGGGGCCCCCTGCTGCCAGCTGCCGGGCTGCCACACCTTGTCCTGGCGCGGCGGGTTGCGATAGCCGTTCACCTGCCAGCGGCTGACCGGGGCCCCCTCGACCCAGAGCGAGCGGGTGACAGCATGACCAGGTGGCAGGCTGTCGAACCATTGCCCATGGCTCGCACCCAGCGGCAGGGCCTCGTCAAACAGCCCGCGCACCGGTTCATGGTGGCACGGCAGCTGTTCACTGAGATCCACCACCACCGCCATCAGTGGCCCAGCCTCCTGCCAGTCACCTGGACAGGTCGCGGGGGTCAGTGCTGGCCGTTGCCAGTCGCTGGCCACCGCCGTGGTCACCATGGCGGCCCTGTCCCAATCCCCTGCGCTGGTGTGGCTCGGTCCCCTGAACACATTGATGTCATAGTCCGCCTCGATGTCGTGCAGCGCCGCCCGGGTGGTGCTGGCCAGGGTGGCCTCGATGACCACGCTGGCACTGATGGCGGGCACCGGCGCCGCCAGCTCTGCGGTCAGGTGGCCGGGATGAATCAACCCGGTCGAGGTGGCCAACACCGGCGCGGTGCTCTGCCCCTGTAGCAGCGCGGGCAGCACCAGCCCCGGCGAGCAGGTCAGGCTGGGCGGCAGGCTGGTGCCCTGCAATACGGCCACGTAGCGCACCACCAAGAGCGGGTTCAGCTCCAGGGCGGCGCTGGCCTTGCGGGCCTTGCGCAGTTCAAGCCGGGCGTCTGTTCTGGCCATGCTGACCTCGGGGCTCAGGGGGAGCGGTTAGGGTTCGGTGCTTATGGTTCTGTGATAGTGGCGCTGTTGATGCGCACCATGGCGCCGGTAAACAGCTCGGTGGCGGGGATCTCGATGTCGGCACCTAGGCCGGGCGGCCCTACCTCAAGATCCGCCACAAAGTCGCCGGCCCGGTTGGCGATGCGCCCCCAGGCATGGATCCCGCTGGCGGTCGCCATCTGCTCGGCCAGGGGCTTGAGGGTCAGCACCCCGCCCGTCACGCTCTGGGCGCAGGGGTGGGGGAACTGCAGCGCCACCAATAGCACCTGGCTGGTGATGGCCGCCCCGGGGGCGGGTCTGGGGCCGGTGTAGATCTTGAGGGTCGCGGCGCCCGCGCTGCCCTCGTCGATGGCGGCCGCCAACAGCAGGGCGCGGCTGGTGCGCAGGGCATCAGAGAAAACGAGCATATCAACCTCCGCAGGTCATGCAGCCCGGTCAGACCAGGCCGACCCCCTCACCGGGGGCGTAGGGGGTGGGGAGCTGGTAGTCGGCGGCCACGGCGTTGTAATCGGCGGGGCCGAACGCGGGATCGTCCTGGGCGACCAGCATGTAACGGCGGTTGAGCCAGAGCAGGTCGAACCGGTATTTGCCATCGCTGGCACGGCTGTAGGTCTCCCCGATGAGGTTGCCCGCCTGGTCGAGGCAGAGCACTCGGCGCCGGACCCCCTCCCCGTCGATGGTGACCGTGCTCTCGATGTAGCCCTGCAGCACGTTCTGGTTCCCGTCCCTGACCCAGGTCAGATCTTGCCCCTGACAAAGCGGGTCAGCCGTCACTGCGACCGCCGGCATGGGGCCGGCATAGACATGGCCAGGACTGCCGCGCCAGGCCACATCCTGCGGCTGGAACTGGGCGCGGGGCTCCTGGTTGGCCGGGAGGGCGGTCAGACGCGACGTTTTGAATCCCATGGAGCCAAGCAGCAGCGTATTCCTGGCCAGGATCTCGTCGGGGGTCAGTAGCCGGTTATAGATAGCCACATGGGCCATGTAGCCATCTGCCCCGACTGCCCCTGCTCGGGAAAACAGGTGCACCGGAATGGCGGTGGTATCTAATTGCGCACTGCTGCCGGTGTTAAGGCTGACCTGACTCGCCGAACCGTTGATGACGGTGGTCAGTTTGGGGCCATCCAACATCAGCACGATATGGGCGATCCCCGGCAGGTTGTTGGCCCCGCCCTGAAAGATGGCGGGCTGGGTCGGCAGCCCCAAAAAGGCCGAGATAGAGGGTTGCAGCCCTGCTGCCGATGGTTGACTGGACGAAATGGATTGCACCGACCAGTTGCGGTTAGTCCCGCCTCGCTCCAGCCACACCAGGTTGGCGTCGCCGACGTTGGCCACCACCAGTTCGATGGTCAGCTTGCTACCCCGAAACTCGACCCGATCCGGGACGGTGACCAGCGGCGAACTGACCCCCTTGGTCATGGTCAGATCCATGTTAAACAACGTCTTTATCTGCTGGCTGAATGTGCCGCTTTGGCTGCCGTGGTGGGCATTGGCCGACAGGTCCTGCCCGAGGTTGGTGGGGTTGTCCAGCGGGTAATAGACCACCGGATTGCTGGCAAGGATAAGATCGCGCAGAGCCTGATCGGTTGCCATGCTTACCTCCAGGGACCGGTGAGATCAAAACCCATCATGGTGATCTGCCCCGCCACGGCTTGGCTTTCCGCATACCCCACCCGAATGAAGCGCACAATCTTGCCGGGCAGGGCGGGCAGGTTGCCAAAATTTTTTCGATCCCAGCCAGCGATGGTGGCATAGGGTACGATCAACCCTGGCTGATAACCGCGCAGATGTCCGCCTGACTCCATTACCATGACGGGGTCGGTGCTCATATAAAAAGCATTGTCTGGGCTATTGGGGGCATTCATACCTATGCCAAAGCGGGCAAACACCCCTTTTAACCACATCCCCGTAGTACCAAACAGCTGATGGTATGGCCTGGCCAGATTGCGATTGGATGAATCGTCAACGTTAGGGAAACCGTTGCCATAGGATGTGTTAATAGAACCCGCGCCGCCGAACCAATTGCGACTCACCTCAGTGGCGACAAGAGATGGGTAATACATCATGAAGGCATGATAACGATCCCCAGGCCGCACCGACTTGAGATAACCAAAGCAGTACACAAACTGGTAGTTGGCCGCGGCATAGGCGGGCAGAAAGTAGAAAAGTTGGCTGTCACCGACCAGATCCCAGCGACCGTCGCTGTAGCGTTTGGTGGCGGGCCAGCGGAAGTCGGCGATCAAGGTATAGGTGTTGATGTCCACCACATCCTCAACCAGTTGTGCCTTGGCAAGATAAGCATTACTGGCTCCCGTCCAGCCAGAAAACGCCGTGTTGTCGATGCGAAGGCTCACATTGCCCGACTCGCTGACGTTGGTCGGCCGGTAGATGGCCACCATGCCGTCCCCACTCTCAAAGGTCAGGGTCCAGCCCAGCGGCGCCACCTTCATGCTCATGGTGCCGCTGGCGGCACTGCCCGGGTTGCCGCCGTCCAGCTCGAACCAGACCTCGGTGCTGCTGACCTTCTTGATGCGGTGCTCGCCGTTGTAGGCGGCCGGGCTCGCGCCGCTCACCTCGACCACCGAATCCTGCAGGTAGGCATGGCCGCCGGCGATGGTGGCCTTGGCGGCGCCCTCGGTGGCATCCCACACCAGAGCATTGATGGTGAGGGTGCCGAACCCGGTCACCAGCACCGCCTTGAGCAGGGCCGTCAGGGCCCCGGCGCTGGTGTCCCCCAGGCTTGGGGCACCCTGCATCTGACTTGCGTACCATTTCACCGGAAAAGCCATGGTGTTCTCCTGATTGGGTTGGGTGGGGCAATCTGCCCCACCCGATTAAGGGGCTGGCGCGTCAACGGGGTGCAGGCCCTCGGCGCCGTAACTTTCCTGCACTGCTATCGGTTGACGTTGCCGCGCAGCTGCAGCTCGAACTTGTCGGTCTCTTGCGCCGCCACCGACTGCAGGATGGTGCGGATCACCCAGAGCGGATAGGCCGCCGCCTGGGTGGTGAAGCGCAGCACGTTGCCGTTTGACCAGCCCGACCCCCAGCCCCGGTGATCCAGCCGGAAATAGGGCTGGCCGTTGTTGGGGTTGATGGGGGCCAGGTCCGTGTTCACGTCCCCCACCGCTATCTGGCCCACATGCTCCCCGACCAGCACAAAGCTGGTGCTGGAGGTGAAGATGATGGCCCAGCGCTCCTGCAGGGTGGCGCGGTTGGTGACCTGGATCGGGTAGTCGGTGTCGTTGTACTGCGCCGTGGACTGGTCGCCGATGAGGTAATCAGACCAGACATTGGTCCAACTCTTCTGATCGAACAGGCCGGTATAGCGCGCCCACAGGTCGCCGATGATGAGCGCACTGGACACCAGGGTGTCGGCGGCGTCATAGGCGTGAGACAGCGGCCGGGCCAGGGTCAGCCTGCCCGAGATCTCCACGTCGCTGACCAGGCTCATGTCCTCGATGCGGTGCACCACGTAGAGGGGTTCGGCGTAGCCGGTCAGGTTCAAGGGGCTGGCCAGCGTCACCACGCCGCTGTCGAGGTTGACGCTGTAGAGCGCCTGGGCCAGCTGCTTGCCGTCCTTGTCCTCCACATGGGCATGGGCCAGCCGCTCGCGGCCGGTGTTGAGCTGCTGCCCGGCACTGACCCCCATGGGGAACGCGGCCTTGCGGGTGCTGTGCACCACCACGATGTTGCCCTTGCGCAGGAATGGCACCCGACCGTCAGACGGCAGGCGCACCGGATCCAGCCCGATGATGTCGGCATCGAGCGGCAGATAGCTGAACACCACGCAGTTAAAGCGGATGGTGTCGGCCACCACGCTGAGCGGGCGCCAGATCTTGCCATCCTCCCCCACCTGTTCGGCGTCATACCAGGGCTGCCCCTCGTTACCGGCGGCCGTGACCTTGCGGCCAAAGCGCACCCACACCACCCCGGTCTGGTAGTTCACCCGCCCGTCCATGTCGGTGGTGGTGAAATAGCCGTCGCCGTCCGCCGTCGCCTCGATGCGCCGCCCGGTGGCGGTGTTGGCACTGAGGTAGAGGCTGCCAGGGGCCACCGGGGCACCCGGGGTGCGGAAGGTCACCGCATCCACCGACTGGACGCTGAACGAGGTAGCCAGGGACTGTAGCGACGGCTGGGCGCCCTGCCCGGCTGCCCAGTCGGCCAGCACCGCCAGCCCGTTGCTGTAGTCGATGGTGCCCGCCTGAATGCCGGCACCGGTCTCCGGGTCCGGGTTGCGGTAGAGCAGCCCTTGGCGGTCCACGTAGGTGCTCCCCCCCAGGGTGAAGCGCATCGAGCCCTCCAGGATCGCCTCGGCATATCCCGGGGTCACGTCGATACGCAGCGCCTGGGCGGTCAGGGTGGCATTCTGCGCCAGGGCGCTGTTGTTGTTGCGGTAGGTCACATCGACCCAGCCCCCCTCGCCATCGGGGAAGGTGTAGGCGGTGTTGATGTACTGGAAGCCGGTCAGGGTCCAGCGCATGTCGGTGTACCAGGTGCCCGTCACCGGATCCTGATGGCTGCCCGCCGGCACCCAGGCATAGGTCGGCTCCGGCAGCAGGGCGGTGCCATCCGGCATAAAGTGCAAGGTGCCGGCACCGTAGTCGATGGCTCCCAGCACATTGCCGCTGGCGTCTTTCAGGTTGCCCTGACCGTCATCCTGCAGCGTGATGATCGGGTCTTTCTTCTCGATAGAGAGGATTTGCTCATCGGCGGCCACGATGTTGTAAAGCGCGTTGAACTTCACCCGCACCGACCCTGGGGTGAGGTTGAGCGCACCACCGCCGTCACCGTCCAGGGTGATGGAGAGGTGCCCCACCTGGCCGGGGGTGCTCAGACGGCCGGGCTCGATGTGGCGCTCGGTCACCGGCTCCCCATACTGGTACTGGGCCACGTACTCCTGGCCCAGCGCCGGCAGGGTGATGTGCTCCAGGTCGATGATGCCCTCGGCGTAGTTGATGGTGCCGGTGATGGCACCCCGGATCCGCCCATCCCCCACCGCGTCGTTGGCGGTCAGGCCCGACCCCCAGGTCAGGATCAGGCTCTTGGGGGTGATGCCGGTGTGGGGCAGTTGCCAGGCGCTCTTGCTGATGCTGATGGGCTGGCCGCTGCGGTTGGTGTAGTTGACCGGGGTGGCCCAGCTGAACAGGATGGCCGTGTCCACGTCCGGCAGCGCCCCCAGGGTCAGCATGACCGACCCGGTGGCCAGATTGACCACACCTGACCCGTAGGATCTGTCGGCCCCGAACAGTTCGCCACGGCCGTTGTCCTTCAAGTCGTACCATTTGCCTTGCGCCATGAACGACACCGTCAGGGTGCCCGGCGCCGGGGTCGGCATCAGGGTGATGGTGTAGGCATAGCCCCGGTTGTTGGCCTTGATCTCGATCTGGGCCGTGTCGGCGATGCGCGACGGCCTGGCCGCCGGCCAGAACGCGATCGTCTTGCTGGCGCCGCCGTAGTTCGGGCACTGGGCGTTGAACTCCAGCTGGCCACGGCCATAGTTGATGGCGCCGATGACCGACCCCGCCACCACCAACTCGCCGCCCTTGTCGGTGATGGTGGCGGCGCCGATGGTGATGGTCAGGCTGCCCGGCTTGGCACTGCTGCCGAGGAACAGGCCCCGGCTGGGGGCGATGCTGGCCACGGTACTGAAAGACACCTGCCCCTTGCCCGAATCCACCAGGCTGGCCAGCTCGCCGGCAGCGGTCAAATCCACGGCCGGGGTTTCAGAGCGGGCCGCCGGCACCAGCTGGGTGAAGATGGTTTTCGCCTTCACCTGGAGTGCGCCAAAGTGGGCATCCTCGGCCAGCTTGGTGGTGGCGAAGTAGTTGGCCGCATCGGCCACCACCGTCTCGCGCAGCGCGGTCTTGGGGTTGGTCACCACGTCATAGGGGGTGGGCTGCTCCCCCTCGAAGGTGTAGCGCAGGGGATCGGCCAGGGTACAGGTCACCACGTTGCGGGTGAACTCCGGCACCCCTGGGATCTGGAATTTGGCCAACTGCTGGCCTACGTCCAGTACCCTGACGTACTGCTCGAACTCCCCTGCCTGGCCCTCGTTGCCGACCAGCACCAGGGTCTCGCCGATCTCCGGCAGGCGCACCTCGACCCGCTGGAAGAAGCGGATCGCCCGCTGGCCCTGCAACTGGGTGTCGTAGAGGAAGCCGCGCCACTTGGGCCCCCGCGCCAGATAGCGCTCCAGCAAGTCGCGGGCCTCGGTGCGAGTGTCGTGATGATCCTTGCTGCTCATCAGGCACAGGCCGACGTTGGGATCGGCCGGCGGCAACAGCACGGTGGCATTGGCGCCATAGTAGGTGGCCGTGTCGTCGGTCTGCACCGCCAGAAACAGCTTGCGCAGGTTGACCACGCCATAGGCGCGATCCAGATCGGAAATGTCGGGAAAGACGCTGTTATGCTCCCCGCTCACGATCTCGTGACCGGTAACCCGGCCACCACCATCGGGCGTGTCAGTCAGCCGCTGGCTGGCCATCAGCCGAATGTCGCCTGATAAAATCCCGGTTGTCATGCAGTTACCTCGGTCAGGTTAAGGGTCAGGGCATAGGGCTCGCCCGCTTCGGGGTCTGCCATCTCGATCAGGGCCGTCACCACCACGCCGGGGCGGCGCCAGAACACGGTGCGCGCCACGCCGTCGAGCAGGGTCAAGGTCAGCAGTTGGCTCGGCACAGCCTCCAGCACCTTGAGGATCTGCACGGTGGCGCGGGGGCAATGACCCACCAGGGTGATGGGACGGCCTGACGGCTTGGCCGTCTCTTCGACCAGCAGCGCCCCGCTCAGGGTGGGGGTCACCACCTGCTCGACCGGCGCCCAGTCGAATTCGTCGCGCCAGACCAGATCATCGGGTAACAGCACGCTGTTTAAGGTCACGTTCATTGGCGCAATCCCTGCTGTGTAAGAAGGCTGATAAAGGCCTGGGCATTGGCTTCATCGGCTTGTACTCGCGCCCTGTCCCCGTTCGGGGCCCGCAGCTCGATGATGATCAGCTGGGGCTGGCCTTGGCTTGGCTGGTTGGCATTGGCGATCGACTGACTCGGCTCAGGGGCGGCTTTGTCCGCCTCCTTGGCCTGGGCTTTACTCAGCTCCTGCTGGAGCTTGGTGCGCATCGCCTCCATCTCCTTCTGGAACTTCTCGCCGTAATACTTGCTCCACTCGCTATAGGCCGGAATGTCTTTGACCTTCTGGCTGTAGCGGGCCAGCTCCTCCTCCACCCCGGCGAGGGTGTTGGCCAAGGCATCGGCGTTGCCGCGCAGGCCGTTGATATCCACCGTCTTGTAGAAGAAGGAACCGGCATCGGCCGTGCGGGTAACCGCTCCCCGGCCACTGCCCGCGCCGCCCCCTGCCGAGGCCACTGCACTGCCGGTCTGCTCGACCTCATCCTGCACGCCGCCCCCTGCCGAGGCCACTGCACTGCCGGTCTGCTCGACCTCATCCTGCACGCCGCGCAAGCCCTGGCGCATGGCATCCGTTGCGCCCTTGGCCCGCGCGGCGGCTTCATCAAAGCCATCACCGATGGCGGCCACCGCCTGTTTGGCCTCCCCGCTGCCGCCCTTCACCTTGTTCATGGCGTCGGCGGCGACAGACATGGATCTGGCCAGTGCATCCCCAGTGAGCTTGCCCTGGGCGGCCAGTTGCTTCTGGCGTTCGATCACCGCATCGATCTCGGCCTTGGTTTTTGCGCTGTTGTAGGCGCTGGCCAACGCCTCCTCGATGGCGGCGGCACTGGCACCGGTGTGCTGCACCAGCACATCCAGGGCGCCCAGGGTCTTCTGAAAACCTGCCCCGATACGGCCATTGGCCCGCTCGAAATCCAGCCCCAACGCCGCAAAGGCCTTGGCCAGTTCTGCAGCCCCATCGGCGCTTTGGCGGGTGGCTTGCCCCATCAACTGCTGCTCGCTCACCATGGTCTGCGCGGCCTGGGTGGAGCGACTGTCCAGTAGCAACAGGGTCTCGACCACCGCAGCCAACTGTTGGCCCCAGCCCTGCCACTGGGGGGTGGATTGGGCCAGCAGTTCGCCACTCTCGGGCAGGCTCTGCTGCAATGACTCCTGCGCGTCGGTCAAGGTGGCCGTTGCCGTGGCCGCCTGTGCACTGCCGGGGCCAAGAGCCTCCAGCTCGGACAGTAGACCTTGCAGCTCTTCGCGGCCAACAACACGGGCAACCAGCTCCAGCGCGAGTTTGAGGGTTCGGGGGTCTGACATGGGCAGCCTTACCAACAAGTGAACAGACATGCTCATTCTGCCCATGCAAGGCGATGCCAAGGGGTTATGGTGGATTAAAAAAAGAACGCCACAAGGAGGTGAAACGCTAGAATGAAAGGAAGGATGTGTGATATTTTGCCACTCCATCCCTGCATAAAGGGAGGGTTAACAGCCAATATTTGTATGGTTTACAAGCGAATTCGTGTGTACTCAGCCTCTTCTTGGCGCTAAGCTTGCCAGCAAGCTTAGCGCCAAGAAGAGGCTGAGTGACCAACCAACTGTCAGGCACGGCAACAAAGGAGGTGCAACATGACAATCTCGATGCACTCTTTACTGCAAAAAACTGAAGTGGTGAAAGAGGTCAGCAATAACAGCTTTCCGCGCCCCATCCAGATCCGCCGTGATATCACAAGATACAATCAGCCAAGATACATAGTGCTGTGGCGTGATGAGTTTGAAACCAAGCGCAACGACAGCAGTGCCGAAAGCTACTACATCGAACCGATCGCAGAGCTGTTAGTCAAGAATGACAAGCTCCGTTATGCCGTCAAACCGTCGAGTCACCACAGAGTTAACTCACGTTTTGACGAGGCGGTAAAATGCGCAGTCAACGAAGCGCTGACCCAAGAGCTGCAACTGCTGGCATAAACAAAGAGTGGTAAAAGCCTGATCTCCGAATCAGGCTTTTTTATTTTTGAGACAAGTCCGGGAAGACTATGGCCCCCAATCTGGTTCAGACCTACCGCAAACAACTCGATACCGACCCCGAAGGCATGACAAACGAGGTGACCTTTCAGCACTTCATGATCGCCCGACGCAAATTGGCAATACTGGCGCTGACTGAATATCGCATGAGCGACGACAGCGACTTTTCATGCTGTCTGGTGGTAACCGAGCTGGGGGTGGATGAGTGGCTGACCGACGCTATCGAAGATGACAGCCAGTGGAGCGAGGAAGAGCTGCTAGCCTCTGTCGCAGATGCCCGCACCGGCAACGATACTGTTGTGGGCCGCTTTGTTTATAACCCGGTACAGCTGACCATCAATGCAGAAGCACAAGATCAACAGGGTATTCAAATCCGTGGCGCCTTTATCGACCCGGATTACCGCAGCGGCCTTGCCCGACAAGTTTATCAATATCTGCGGGGAAAATATGGCTGCGTGGTCAGTGATGATATGCAAACCCTGAGCGGGGCCCTGCTCTGGTTGATTGGTATCAATCAACTCACCTCACAATGTATTGAAGTTTACGACGCACAGCGTCAGTCCATTCGCGGCTATCTCGACTACCCCATCAAACCGGGCAGCTTCAAACCCTGGTGCCTCACCGGATTAACCCACCAGCAAATCACCCAAGAGAGCAGCAGCAAGTTTGATGTCGTCGATTATGCAGAACAGGACGACAAACGCCATATCCTGTTTCTTTTACGCTGACCCCTATGTTGCCGCAACCATCGATTGCGGCAAACTCTCCCCTTCCTGTTTATGTCCCTCTTGGCAGCAGCTGGCCACCTTAAGAGTGGCCAGCTGCTGCGTCGTTTCGGCGGCAGTCATGTCAGAACGTGGGCGTAGGTGCGATTAGCCGGCAGGCGTAATCGGACATTCGCCAAACCTCACCCGCCAGCGCAGCCAGGTCCTCGCGGCCGGTGACCTTGGCCGCGAGCTCCAGGGCGAGTTTCAGGTTGGTGTTGGACATGGAGGCAACCCTGACAAAATTGGATTGCCCCATGGTAAAGGGGTGGGTGAATGGCTGGATTTATGGTGAATTACTGAGATATGTCACATGCACGACTTATATCTTCAATTATGCTGTGAACATCGCGCCTGTTTGCCAAAGGGAATGTTAATGACAGCGGCACAATATCGACGTTTATTGATCGTCATAACTTTACCTCTACTTATAGCCGGAGGGATTTTTACAAGAGCAGTAATCCGCCCCCACAATTACATTGCAATTCTATGCGGCAGTCCTGTTTTCCTCAGTGAGGAATGTCGCACGACTGATGGTTTGGGTGAACCATGGCATGAAGAAATTAAAAGCCAGTACCCCATATGGTTTAATATTAACACTCGACCATACGAAAATAATTCGTTCCCCCATGCCTTTGTGTCTGGCTCTCCACGATACATTCCTGGCGTTCACATTGTATCAGCGACCCCTTATTTGGGCACTGACAGCAGCTACGGCTCACCTATAGAACAACTGCGAATGATGGCGGGAAAGACAATATCCATACAATTTGGACACAAGGATATGACAGGGTTTAATCCCCTCGGATGCAACGAGTTAACTTTCAATGATGATGGGGATACCTACACTGCAGGTTTATGCAGCATACCTAACGGCATCGCACAAGTTGAGTTCTCCGTAGGCGTCGAAGGCTCAAGGATTCTATCTGAGCTTAAAACGAACATAGACGATGAAATTTCAAGACAAAGAAATAGAATAATGATCGATTATGCCATTGGAACTCCGATGTTTTTAATTCTATTTCTAATCGGCTCCTTGCTAGTATGGGCAGTCAAGAGAGCGGTATCCTATATTCGTACTGGTTGATTTTTAGAGCTGTATGTTTGGTAAGCCAGTTGACGTAATCTGACGTCCTCTGCAAATAAAAAAACGGCGGATCTCCCCGCCGTTTCTATTTTCCCACCCCTTACACCGTCTCAGGCCGGTCCACATAGAAGGGCGCTGTCTCGCCATCCAGGGCCAGCAGCTCCCCTTCCAGCTCGATCTCGATGGGTTTATCACTGAGAAAATCCACCGCCTTCTTGGGGGCCAGGCTGGCACGGGGCACAATCAGGATAATGGACTCCCCACCGATCACACTGCGCCCATCCAGGGTGAGCTTCGCCTTCACCTCCGGCTGCACATTGCCGGCGATGCGCGAACCGGTGACGGCGTTATAGCTGGCGCTGACCGTCACCGGACCACCGTCTGCCACCGCCCCGGCCTTGGTGGCGCGCAGCAGCCCCAGGGCATAGTTGATCTCGAAATCGGTACCGAGCACCAAGGAGGTGGCCCCCTCCTTCACCACCAGGCCGGTGGCCGAGAGATTGGTCTTGCCCAGGCTCACCCACTTGGGGTGCGCCGGCAGGGTCAGCGCCACCTCGGTCAGCGTCCCCGCCCCCTGGTTGATAGGACTCTCCAGCCCCATAAAGGCGGCGGCCAGCAGCACCGGCGGGATCTCGCTGGTCTTGATGGTGACCGTGGCCGGCTTGGGCACGAAATAGGTCTCCCGCGCCTGCCCCAGCTTGCCTTTGCGCTTGCTCGGGATGCTGATCTTATCGCTGTCCGGTTTGACCTCCAGGCTGTTGACGTCCACCGGGCCAATCACCCCGTTCGAGACGTTGTTGGTAAAGGTCTCGATATAGAGATCCCCTTCCAGGTGTAGTGTTTCGCTCATCACCGTTCTCCCTTGAATTTCACTGTCGTCTTGAAGGCAAGGGGCAGATACACCACCCCACCCTTATAGCTCGGCTTCACCGGTGCGGTTTCACGCCGAAAGGTACTGTCACCACAGGGACGGCCAGCGATGGCCTGCAGGATCCGCCCCATCCATACCCCGGCGCTGGTTTCCTTCGGGGCAGCCCTGTGCACCAGCACCAACAACCAGACCTGATCGAACGAGCTTTGCCGCCCGGATTGGGTGGTCTCACTCTCCCGCTCTCCCTGGTAAATCACATGGATGGCCGGGTTGTGTTGACCCAGGTTGGCCACCGCATCCAGGTCGGTGGCCACAAACACCTCCTTGAGCCCCCGCTCCTTCAAAGGCAGCAGTAACTCCCGCAACCGCTCCCCCGCTGCGAGGTAGTCAAGTTCGGGCCCACTCATAAGAAGCCCCCACTGCCTCGACCAAAGACCCGGCCATCGGATTGCAACTGGGCCAGGTTCTGGCTCTCCACCTGCTCGCCATCGGCCGCCAGTCCCAGCGCCAGCTCCCCCTTGCCCACCAACTTGAGGAAGGCCAGGGCCGCCTCATTGCGCTTGGCTATCTGCTCCGGCGCCTGCTCGCCATAGAGGCGGTGGCGGGCAATGTCGGCGCAGATCGGAACAAGGGCACTCGGGACATGGGCCAGCGGCAACGGGTAGCGCCCCGCCAGGTAGCCGTCGATCAAGGCGCCGGCGTCCTGCAGTGCGATGGTGATGGCCGCGCTATCCAGCTCGCCGGCCGGGGTCATGGCCAGGCGCAACAGCTCCGCCTCGCCAAAGCGGATCACCATGTCATTGACGCTGGCGTACATATCAGGCGCCCTCGGCTACAGGGTCGGCAGGCGGCTCAGTGGTAGTGCCAGCCTCGTCCTTGACCGGGTATTGCACCTCGGTCGCCGCAATGGCGGCCGCCAGCTCGGCCTTCTTCATGCCGGCCACCCCCGGGATCGCCATCTCCACGGCCAGTTCGCGCAGCTCATCGACCTTCATCTCGGCCAACGGGGTGACCTTGCCATCCAACGTGGCGACGCCCGCCAGATAGCTCGAGCCGGTCAGGCCGCCCACTGCTGCGTCCAAATCCCGGTCCGTCTGCGGTGTATCAGCCGGCGCGAGGGCGACGCCTTCAAGCAGCAGGCGAGTGACCACCAGGCGCGGATCGGCCTCCAGGGTCTCGCACTGCACAGGCGACACATCCAGCTCAGATTTGCCAGGTGCAATCGCCAGGCCCGCGCGATAATAGACCTGACGAACCGTTGATGTGATGCCAACTCGAATAGCCTGTTCCATCTCGTGTTCCATCTCATGTTTCCCTCTGTCTCGTTCAATCCAGGATCCGGTTTAAACGGGGGTTAAACGTCCACACTGTGCTCGTTTAACCCCGCCGTTAAACAGCACGGGTGGGTTACAGGTAGTCCGCCACCACCAGTTCCAGCTTGCCCTTGAGCTCGTTGCTGGAGCTCTCGGAGAGCTCACGCTCCAGCATCTGGGTCGCCAGCTTTTCCAGGGAGGCCGGCACCACCAGCAGGGTCGGCTTGATGCCGAGCTTGCGGCCACCGTCCGCCTCGAAGGCACGCATCCTGGAAAAGGCATCCCACAGGTTGTCAGGGGTCAGCGCCCGCTTGTTGGCGAACGCCAGTTGCCAGAAGCCAAAGCCGGCGGCATCGCGGCAGTCCACCCCGTAACGGAACTCCTTGCGGGTGAACACCGCCTCGTCGTCAATCTTGGTCATGGCGATAAGCTCGGGGGACTTGCGATCCTGGAAGATGATCGGCTTGAGGGCGCGGCTGGTATCGAGCAGGAACCAGGGCTCGCCGGTATAGGCGCCATCCACCACCAGGTTGGCAACCAGCGCCGGGGTGCCGGTGCCATCGACCTTGGGATAGACCGGGTGATCGGTATCGAAGAAATACTGGGCGTCGTAGCAGGGTGTGGTGAAACCGGCGCCCAGGAGGCCGAAGCAGAGCTCGTCGGGATGTACCCCGGCCGAGCGCCCCATCTCGGCGAACAGCGGGGCATAGATGCCCAGCTCGTCGTCCGCGATATCGTTGCGATCGACGGCCACGGTGGCTTCGAAGTCTTCGTTGACGATCTGGTAACCGTGGGTCTTCATCGACTCGATCACCCGATCCCCGACCCACTTGCGCAAGCTCGGGAACTTGCCGAGCCAGCCATAGGTGTTGGACTTGGTGGTCGATTTGATCACGGTGGCGATCTTGGTGTACTGGGTCGGCGCCTCGCTCTTGGCGTCTTCAAAGTTCTTCTTGAAGCCGGTGAAGAGGGACTGCAGCAGCGCGGGTGTAATCATGGCCATGGTCTATTCCTTCTCTGGTTAAACGGAACTGCCTTCGCGTGAAACGGGGCTTGCTCAGGCCTTGGCAAAGTCCTCGTGGCTGATGCCGAGCTGGTCGGCGGCGTACTTGTCCTCGGCCGAGAGCACGGCATCCCCCTTTTTCTCCGGCAGGGTGACGGCGGCGGTCTGGCTCGCCGTGAGCGCGGCGATGGCCGGGCGCGGCTCCAGCAGCGCCTTGAGGGCGGCCACCCCCTTCTGGGCGGCGTAGGCGGTCAAGTACTCCTCTTCGGCCGCCACCACTTTGCCTGCGGTGCGAGCCTCCTTGATGAGGGTCGCGGCGTCGGTGGTGTCCACCTGGGCGGTCAGTGCCGCCACCTGGGTGACCAGGGCGTTATAGGTCGCCACCGGCACGAATTGCGCCAGGTCAACCTGGCCACCCGGCTGCGCTTTGAGCGCGGCCAGCGAGGCCTTTTCAGCCGAGAGCGCTGCCTCCAGCTCCGGCGCCTTCTTGGCGCTGGCCTGCAGGCTGTCGAGCTCGGTGAGCGCCTTCTGCAGTTGCTCGTCGGTCGGGTCACCGGTCAACTCGATACCGAGCTTGGCCAGCAGCTTTTTCAGCAGTTCATTCATGGAAGTCTCCTTGTGTACCGCATGGGCGGGGGTGGCCAGCTGGCCGGGTTGGATCGGTTGAGCACTCAAGGCCGCCAGCGCCTGCATACCTACCACCCCGGGGTCGTTAGTGATGGCAGTCATGCGCAGCTCCAGGGGGCGGCCCTGAGCGTCATAGGGGAAGACGGCAGAGAGGAAGCGATACTCTTTGGCAGCGACCAGGGCGGCGGCCCGCTCGGTCCAGCGGGGTTTGATAAAGAGGCCCTGGCCCTCGCGCCACTCAATTTCGTCGCCGTTGTACCAACCGGCCGCCGGGGCTGGCTGGCCGTTCTGATCCACCTTGAGGGTCTGGTGGTCGTAGTCGATGAGGATGTCTTGGCCAAGGGTCTTGGCACGGTTGATCAGGGTGGTGGCGATGGTCTTGTCGAGCAGCCAATGGCCGCCAGGCACGTCGAAGGGACGGCCATCCCTGGCCTTGAAGGGGCCGACCGGCAGCAACTGGTGCCAGCCGTCGTCGCTCGGGCCAAGTGCCGCATCGAGCACAGCCAGCCCCAGGGGGGAGGGTCTGGCATTCAAGATGGCCACGGCAATCGCAGATGGGGGCATCACTCTCACTCCGGCTGGTCACAGCAAAAATCACTGGCGCCAGTGTCAGGGAGGAGAGCAAGGGGTGGGGTTTATGGTGGGTTACTGCAACAGCAGGGGGTGCCGGTACTGTTTAAGGGTGTTTAAACACCGTTTTGCTGGGCGAAGAGCGGACGGGCCATACCATCGCACCGGCCCTGTCCCCGTAAACGCGCCCAGAGGCTTAGGGCGCGTCCGCCGTCAGATAGCCTTCCAGCGTCTCCAGTACGCTCTGCTGGTCTGTTTCCGACAGCCCCAGATAGGGGCGCTCAGGCAGGTTGATCTCGGGGCGGCCGAACTGGTGAGTGGCGCCGTATTCCAGCGGGGTGCCGAAGTAGAGGGCCTGGGGATCGGCCTGATAGTTGAGGGTGTCGCGCAGATCGTCGTTGAGGCGCAGCACCTCGTCGGCATGGCGCGGCTTGCGGGCGCGGTACTTGTCCGAGAGCGGGGCCCAGGGCTCTCCTTCCGGGGTCTCCTGCGCATCCCAGCGATCTCGGTGCGACAGCAGCAGTCCCTCGCCGATATCCGCCAGGGGCTCGCTCAGATCACCGGTACGCTGATAGAGCCTGGCCAGCAGCTCATGGGCATCGGCCACCCCGTGGTGGCTGATGGCGATAAAGCTGCCCGCCATCAGGCCTCATCCTCGAAGGTGGTCATAAAGTGCATGGCCTCTTCATCAGCCGCAGCCATGGCGGCGGCCCAGAGATCCCCCAACAGTTCTGCCTCTTCACCTTCGGCTTGTTCGCACAAGGCATCCAGCGCCTTGGCCTGTGCCAGGGTAAAGGGGCCATCTTCTGCCAGCAGGGCGCTGGCTTGTTCCAACAGGGTCATCCTTTCTCTCCTTTGCGGCTGGCGGTCGTGGCCTGGGCCAGCATGGCCTCCACTCGTTTGGCCAGTTCGGGGAAATGCGTCACCATGGCATCCCTCGCCAAGACCCAGGCGGCAAATGCCTCGGCGGCGGCTTCCATCCTGGTCTTGCCGGCATACTCCGTCAGCAGTCCCACCCCCGTCAGGTCAGGCTCCCCGGCCCAGAAGTGAACCTGGTGGCCCAGCTCATGCAACCAGGTAGAGAGCCGCTGGGCTGATTCCCCCTGCTTGCCGCCGACGTTGGCGGAGATGCTCCAGTGACGGCGCAAGGTCTCGCCACTGGTCCCCCTTGGCAACCAGTGACGGGGCCCAGTGTTGGCATGGGCATCGGTCACCACCTCGGCCGCCGCCGCTTGCACCGCCTGCATGTCCACTGCTTTGAGTGTATCACCCGCCTTCACTTTGATAACCAGATGGCCCCAGCTTTTGGCCGTAAAGCCGTTGGTCGCGCTGGCCCGGCGCGTGTAATAGAGGGACCGCACCAGGTAAGGGTCTGTGCCCAGGTACTCGGCAATGGCCGGCGCAACCTTGAGCCCTGCCGCCCCCTTCCCCATCTCGGTCTGCTTGATAAACAAGGTCTTGATTGGTTGCGCCTTGAGGAAGGCCGCCAAGGGCTCGCGCTGGGGTGCGGGAAGCTGGGCCAGCAGATCGCTGACCCCCTGCGCCGTCACCCCCTTGGCGGTCGAAAACGCGCTCTCCACCATCCGCTGCGGCAAGCGCTCGGCCAGCGCGGGTTTCGCCGCCTCCCGCTTGGCCATGGCCTCGGTCAGGGCGGCGGGCGTCTTTGGCCGGTAATCGAAACCCGGATCGATGCCACGGGGGATCCGGTGTATCTCCCCGGTCGCCTTGTCCACCCACTCATAATTGCCGTCATCCGGTGCCTGGCCCACTGTCAACCCACGCCGCTTGAGATCCGCCTCGGAGAGCAGGAACTTCTTGCACTTACAGCCATAGCCGTTGCTTGGGCTGTGGGTATCCCACCAGGGATGGTCCACCAGCAGCACCAGGTTGTTCCACTTGAGGTGCAGTTCCCTGGGGTGCTCGGAGTCGCCGTGACGATAAAGGGCATAGGGGCGCTTGTGCTTGATGCGCTCAATCTGGTCATCACGCCCGGCGTTATAGCTCTGGCGCAGGTTGGTCTCGAAGATGACGCGAGAGCGCCAGGAGGCTGGGCCGGTATGCTCCCAACCGTGGCGAGCCACGATATCCTTGAACGCCTTCTGGAACGCGCCGAGGGATTGCCCCTCGCTTATCGCCTTGTCCACCGCGCCGCGCAGGTCCGCCAGCAAGTCAGTCTTGGTCGCCCCCGCCACCATAAAGGCGCGGTTATGGGCATCGCGCCACACATCGGCCCAACGCTCGCTCGGCATATTCAGCTTCTGGCGAAAGAAGGCGATCGCCTCCTCGAACGGCAGACTGCCGTAACGAACGGGCATCAGTTGCCCTCCTCCATCTCCAACATGCCGAGCAGTTCGCTGGCGGCAATGGCCTGGGCCAGCAGCGCCCCCAGTTCGTCATGACTGAGGTTGGGCTCCAGCGCCAGCAAGCCATCCCGGATCTCCTCCATGGTGGTGGCCTGCATCACCAGTGCCTGGACGGCATCGGTCATGCCAGCGAGCAAGGGGGCCGCCTCGGCCTGCAGGCGGGCCAGCTGGGCGTCGTTGTTATCACCCCGGGCAGGGTGCTTTGCCGCCAGCGCCGCCAACCCTTGCGCCGTCAGGGCCGCCTCCCCGGCCCCTGCCTGCTTATCGACGATGACCAGCACCTCTTCCCCTTCCTTGGGCGCCGGGATCTGCAGTTTGTCACGCACCCACTGCGCCGGGATCTGCATCCCCATGCCCACCAGGGCCCGCAGCGGATAGGCCAGATCGCGCATGTCCTCAGGCTCGGTCACATCGAACTCCAGGCGCGGGCAGCGGCGCGGCCCCTGGAAGCTCTTGCCGTTCAGGGCAAACAGCGGATAGACCAGATCCCGGGTCAGGGTCGCGGCGAGCTGGCGAAGGTCGGCGTCCCGCACCTCCTGGCGCACCTCGTTATGCACATTGCCGAGCGCATTGGTCGAGCTCTTGCCGTCGGCCTGGCTGGTCAAGGTGCCTCCCAGGATGGCCTTGCTCATGGAGCGTTCGCACCAATCCATCATCACAACAAAGGGATCGGCCTGGCCATTGGCCGCGTTCTGGAACTCGATCTCCATCCCCCGGGGGATGATGCCGCCGGCGTTATGGCCGATGGAGAGCACCGCCTGCAGCAAGGTGGATTTCTCCTTCTCGGTCGCCCCTTCCGGGTATTTGCCGAGGCGCACCGGCAGGCCGTAGATCTCCAGAAACTCGGCCAGATCGCGCACGCTGTAGTTCTTGAACAGGAAGGGCCAGACCAGGGTGCTGATAAGGCCCGTGCGGGCGAGATACCCCGACTTCGACTTGGCCTTGTGCATGATCCAGCCGAACGGATTGAGGGCCGCCCCCTCCTTGCTGCCGTCCCGCAGTCGCAACTGGTTCCAGTCATCCGGGTGGGTCTGGAACCAGGCGGGATCGCGCCAGACGATGCCCTTGGGGAGCTGCAGCCCCTCCACCATCTCCCAGCCGCTGAACTCCTGGGCACTGAACCCCTTGAGCACCGCATCGGTGGCGTCAAAGATTGCGTCGTCCAGCCAGGTGAAGTCCTCCAGCAGCTCGCGGATCATCTCGCAGTCGCGCTGCTCGGCGGGAGTGGCATTACGGGGCGGCTCTATGGTCCAGCTCACCCCGAGCAGGGACCGGCGCCGCTTGCCAAGCTCGCTCTGCAGGTGAGCGTCCTTCTCTTCCATGTCTTCGGCCAGCTCGCACTGGGCGATGAGGCTTCCCTCCTCCGCCTCTTTCAGCGCAGCGGCCGCCTTGCCCGGGGTAAGCCCCACCGTGGGGTGTTCGCTGTAGTGACGGCGCAGCTGGGCCAGCTTGGCATCGTTTTCGGTTTGCGGCTCTTTCTGCAGGCGCAGCGAGTTGCCATGAATGTCGATGAGTCCGGCCATTACCAACCCCCTCTCTCACTTTTGATCAGATCCCTCGTCCCGAGGGATGGGTGATAGTCGTCGTTGCTGTCGCGCCCGTGTTTACCAGGTAAGGGGGTGAACTCGATGGCGCCCCCCTCCATCCAACTCGCCCGCACGGCCATGGCCAAGGCCACGGCAAAGTCGCCGTGGCGCTGCTGGCCGCCCTGGCCGGTGTTCTTGCCCTTGTCGATCTTGGGAATGCCGTTGATGACCTGGATTTTGCCGAGGTCGTCCTGCACGTCTGCATGGCGCGGGATCACCAGGTTGTCGTCCTCGAACTCGGCCTTGAGCTTGGGCATCCACTCCCGGTACCAGGGGTCATTGAGCATCACGCACTCGATCATGCTGGCGCCCCAGCGCAGCCGGGCAGCTTCTGCCAGATAGCCGCCGTTGCCGGTGGCATCGAAGGCGGCCGCCGTGAAGCGGTGTAGCCCCTGCAGCAGGTAAAAGAGGATCTGGCGCTGGGTCTCATAGGGGGCATTGACTAGCTCCACTACGAAGGGCACCCGCTTGCGCAGGTTGGCCGCGATTTCGAGCGGGACAAACACCGAGAGATCCCCTTTGCGGGCAAAATCCTCGCCGAGCACATGGCGGCAGCTGCGATCGAGTGCTTCCAGGCAGGGCTTGAGGTTCTCCTCGCACCAGATCTCCGCCACCGCCTTGCGGGTCTCCTCGCTTTGCAGCTCGAAGTCCGCAGGGGAAGTGAAGCGCAGGATGGGGATATTCGGCTGCATGGCCCGCTCGATCAGGGTGCGCTTGATGTAGACGCCGCTGCTCTGCTTGGGCACGCAGAAATACTCCTCCAACGCGTCTTCCTCGGTGGCGGTGGCCTTGAGCAGCCCAGCCTTCCAGCTCTCCTCGGCGTCCGGTGTCCAGGGTGTGCCCTTGACCTGGCAGATGCGGCGATAGAGCCCCTGACGGCAGGCGTCGTCCAGGCTGATGGTGTGAATGGAATAGTCTTTACGACCCGCCCGGCTGTCGTTTATCAGCTGGTTAAACAGGTTATCGACGCCGTTGTGGGTACTGATAAGGCGCACCTTGGCCCCCCACATGGTCAGCGCCATGGCAGCCTTGAGCACCTCGGCCAACCGATCATGGAAGGCGGCTTCGTCGATAGTCACATTGCCCTGCATCCCCCGCAGGTTGGAGGGGTTGCTGGAGAGCGCCTGCACCTTGAAGCCAGAGGCGAAATAGACCACGAAGGTGAGGATCGCCTTGTCCTCGTCGTCGGTGAACACCGCCTCCTGGATCTCACCAGCCGCCTTGTTGTAGGCCTTGGCCCACATGGCCACGGCGTCGATAAACTCGCGGGCCATCTCCTTGTTGCTGCCCACATAGAAGTGGTGGCAGCCGCCGGCCGCCTTGGCCTTGGAGGCCGTCAGAGCTGCATCAGCCGCCTCCGCCCAGGTAATACCGGTGCGGCGGCTCTTCTCGGCGATCTTGAGGGGGCTTTCGTCGGCAATCCAGATGCGCTGGTAGGGCAGCAGCACCTCGTCGGGGTTGTATTCGGTACCGAGTGTCTGGGCCAACTGCTGGGCGATAGGGGTCTGAGCAATGGCGGTCATCAGGCAATCCCCAGTATTTCACGGCGAAGGGCGGCGGCGGCTTCACCGCTCAGGCCTGCCTGGATAACGATGGCCGAGGTACGTTCGGCCACCTCCTCGGCAAAGGCCTGGCGGATCTCCTTCTCCCGCTTGTGGCTCTGCATGGCGGTGGATTCGAGCCGCTGAGCTGCCAGCATGGCGTTTTTCAGCATGTCGATATCCACCGCCTCCTCCGGGTTTTGCACCTGGGCCAGCATCGCCTTGAACAACTGGGAGCGGCCGAGTTCCAGGATGAGCTTGGTGGTCTCCCCCATCGGCTTGTCACCAAGCTGGGAGGTCAGTGCCGCTGTAGTCTCCCGCAAGTCCCGCAGGTGCTGGCCCACCTGTTCCACCTGGCTGGCGTGGCGACTCAAGCCCGAGCGGGAAAGTTTGAGGTCATCGGGTAACCCCGCCCCCTCGATAAGGCCGTTGATCTCGTCCAGGATGGCGGCCTGGCTGTTGGCCCGATCCCGCAGCATGGCGTTGAGGGCATCGCGGATAGTCTCGGGCAGCAGCCAGATCTTGTTGGGGCGGCCCCGGGTCGGTTTCTCGGCCATGGTCAATCCTCCGCCCTGGGCTTCTTGACGCCGGGCACGCTGGACCGCCCCTCGGCCACATCTTGACCCCGACCGGTGAGATGGGCCACCTGCACCTGGGCGAGGCGTTCGATGCGCACCAGCCCCTGCTCTTCCAGCCAGGCCAGCAGGGTCTTGACCTTGTCCCGGGACACCCGGCCGGTGCCCAACTGATCGAGGCAATCGTTAAGGATCGACTCGTTGGCCGCCCCGCCGATATCGAGCAGAGAGCGCAAGATCACCAGGCGTTGCTGGGCGTCCAATATTCCTTGAATGCTCATGCCTTCTCCTTGAGTTCATTTTCCAGCAGCAGCTCGGCAAGGCGACGGTTTTGCCGCAGGTCCGGCTTCATCTCCCGCAGCTCGCCGCGAAGTTCGCTGATCTCCAGCTGCAGTTTGTGCAGCTCCCGCTCGCTCGGCAGATCGGTCAGCACCTGCTCCACCCGCTGCACCCGCTCTGTCAGACCGGTGAGGTCTTCGCGTTTGGCGTAGGTCTTGGAGAGCAGAATGATGACCACCAGGCCCACTAGGCTGGCCAACGCATAAAGCGGGCCCCAGTTCTTAACGATGAATTCCCACACGGACAGCCTCCTTGCGCTCGAATAGGGTCTGGCACTCGATGCAGCGCTCGGCACCAGGTTCTGCTGCAAGGCGCAAGGGCGGGATGGCGTCATCGCAATCGCAGCAGATGCCATCCCCATGGGGCCTTGCCCTTGTTTGATGGGACTGAATAAGGCGCCCGGTTCGCTCGGCATCGAGCTGCTGGGCGCGGTCTATGGGGTCGCTCAAGGGAGTCTCCTGGCCTACTTGATGACATGGGTCGCCTTGAGACGCCCCCAGATGGCCAGCAGGCCACCGATGGCACTGGCCAGATCCACGATGGTGGTGGCCAGGCTGGCTTGGGTACCGGCATCGACCGGTACGCCGAACAGGCCGGCGATACCGGCCCCCACGGCAATCACACCGCCGATCACGGCGCGGCTTTTGAGCGCAGGCTTTGCTTGGGGTAACAGGGAATCAGGCATGATGAGCGTCCTTATGTTGGGTTGGGGTAAGACGGGCACGGGCCCCCAGGCGATCCAGCTCGCCCACCGACCGCCAGCCCTGGGCAAACAGGGACTGTCGGGTGGGGTGATGGCTGTAGAGCGGGATCGTCTCCAGGTCCGTGGGGGCGGGTTCGGTCAGATAGGCCTTCAGATGGGCGCGACGCCCATCCTTGAAGCAGGCGAGGTAACGGGGGTTCTTGAGTTCGGGGATGCCGAAATAGCCAGCGGCCTGGATCCCTTGCAACGCCTGACGACGCTTGTTGATGAGGCTAGGTTTGCTCATGCAACCCCCTCCCCGAACCGGGTAGAGAGCAGGTAGCTCTGCAGGCGCAGCAGGCGGTTGCTCCAGCCATGGGCATTGGCCCACTGGCTCGGGTCTTTGCGCACGATGCCGAGCATGAAGCCGGCGCGGACCTCAAGCAGCGCAAGCAACAGGGCGCGGCCACCGTCTCGCCCTGTCTTGGCTGCCAGCACCCGCAGGGTATGGGAGCCCAGTAGCCCATCAGCTAAGACGCCAAGCGCCTGCTGCAGCTGGCGTACCGAGCGGCCAGGGCCGTGATGCACGGCGCCGTCGAACAGGGCGATGGCAATCAGCGGGCAGACACTATCGACCCGATCACAGCGGGCTGGCAGCCAGTAGTTCGCGCGGTAAAACAGCTTGGCGTGGGCAGGGGTCGCATCGCCGACGGCAATATCCGGCCGGCCATCGCGATCGAGATCGAGCATGCCGTCTTTCTTGCCGTCGGCGGCATCCGCCATGCCGAACTTGGTATGGCCGCCACGGTCGGCCGGGTGGTTGACCTCGCCCCCTTCCACATCGGGGCGAAGCAACCAGGCAAGCGCTATGGGATAGGTATCAGGCAACATAAAAGGCCCCTCGATTAACTGCGTTATCGCAGCGTACCGAGGGGCCTTATGAAGGTGGGTTTATGGTGCGTTAGTACGAACGACCAAGGTTCCAAACAGTTGGCTATTTAGACATCAATCTGTGCTGTATTTGATGCCTTTATTTTTTCTTTCATCACGATGCACCTTGTCGTGACAAACGGTACAAAGAGTGATCAGATTTGACTCTGTATTCGCCCCACCTCTCGCATGGTGTTCAACATGATGTAATTCCAAATGACGGGGGTCTGCTTTGTTCCACATGTCATGACTCCAATGACATTTTTGGCACGCATATTTATCTCTAACCAATACAGAACGTCTAACATCATCAGGTATTTTACGGTCATGGGGCGGGGTTTGATGCGTGTTTTCTAACACATAGACCCCGATCGGGAGATCAGGACGACCTGTTGAACGTGATGCGACGGCCCAACCTTCTTCTGTCCTTAGTTCTCTAACCCTACGGGCCCATTCTGTTGAGTCTTTAGCCACATAACGAAGTTCTTCACCAGTTACTGGTTGTCCAACGTTCGCCTTCAGAAACTCCAGTAATTTATCTTTCACTGCTATCGATTTTTTTCGAATATCATTGGCGGTGTGCCAACGATATGCAGCTTCTTTATCTTGGTGTTCATCCAACAGAACATAGTCATCAGGGCCGAGCTTGTCTTTGCCTAGCTCACTGAATGAAAAATCACCTGCATCCTGCATCTCTCTAGCTGTGATGCCAGTCGCAATATTCCATCCAAATTGGACCCTAAGTTCACGAACCCGTCTAGCCCACTCGCCAATACCTGAGACGACCATCAATTCGTCCCCTTTGATAATCTGACGTGGGTAACAAGTTAGATATCGCTCAATTCTGTCCCGAGCCGATTTTGCCTCTTCTCGTGGGATCAGAGAACTCCCAAGATCACGGAAAATATGATGAGCAGGAACCAAAGCTATTACCTTGCTTCTTAGGTCTCCATTTTTAAGCTCATCTTCAAAATTCTGAATAAGAACAAGCAGCTTTTGACGTAAAAACTCTGGATCTTCTTGGCGAGATCTTCTTGCCATACTTTTCCCCGAGTATCAGAACGACCTCAAGCCGCTTGGCTTGAGGTCTGATTAGCGAGTGCGCGATAAACTGAATTGGCAATAGCACCGGCCAGCGGTGGTGGCACAGCATTACCTATCTGACGTGCGATTTCGGTCTTAGAGCCCTTGAAAGGAAAATCATCAGGGAACCCCATCAGCCTGGCCGCTTCACGGTGAGTAATGGGTCGATGCTTTTCAGGATGTAGATAACGCCCTTTTTCTGGTTTGAAAAATTCGGTTCTAATCGTCACGCTTGGGCGATCCCACCACAGACGACCAAACAAGTCAGTTCCACCGGAAGTTTTCTTTATCCAGCACGCAGGCGTGATTTCCGGTGCGTTCCTTTGTAGGTCAAATCGATTTCCACCAGGGGGCACAACTTTATAGCGAGCTAGGCTGACGTCTGTTGGCTTGCGACCAAAGTGAAGATTCAGCGGTGGTTTACAATCGCGTATCTCTGTCCCTATAGGTTCGGGGAGATCTGCAATAGCATCTTTGACTGTTCGCCATGCCAACAATCCATTCTCTGGGTCTTTAGAGTGCGTTGGTGCAGGCAGGATAGGATCTACAACGAACCCTTTCTTCCAACCAATGATGATTGCTCTTTTTCTCGTTTGAGGTGTCCCATAATCTGCCGCATTAAATACGTCAAATATTAGATCAAACCCCATATCAGCAGCTCGTTTTGCTATGTCGCCGAACTCATCAGAACGTAGTAGTTCTGTTACATTCTCCATAACAAACATCTTAGCGCCACAAAGATGCACCACATCCATATAGGGTTCCCATAGGGCACGTCTTCCATCTCCGTCTCTGTTCTTATTGAGAAGGCTAAACCCTTGGCAAGGAGGACCACCGATCACAACATCTGCAGCAGGTATAACAGGATTCGTTTTTATCCATTCTTCGATGTTACCCACGATACATGGGGCAGCATACGCAGCCTCATGAGTAGCCATAGCCGCTGCATTGTTATCAACAGACAGGACGCACTCAAAGCCACCGCCAAAGCGGTGATCTGTAAATCCAAGTGTCATCCCCCCAGCCCCGGAAAAAAGGTCAATGAGGCGGTATTTTTTCTGCTGCATGTGGAACTCTATATCATCTTCAATCATAGGCATCGGAGTATACGTTTCTGGAAGAGAGAGTGCTAGGACACAGGAATTCATTGCTCAGAAAAAAGACT
This sequence comes from Aeromonas sp. DSM 116730, assembly GCF_046581335.1. NCBI lineage: Bacteria > Pseudomonadati > Pseudomonadota > Gammaproteobacteria > Aeromonadales > Aeromonadaceae > Aeromonas > Aeromonas sp. DSM 116730. The sequence continues at coordinate 2,388,873 of NZ_CP144265.1, forward strand.
CTCTTGACTCCTTGACCTTTGCAATTGCCGCTGTTCCGCCACTACGGCATAAGTCTGCGGCACCGAGAGACCGTGCTTTCGGGCCAGTTGATCGATATTACGGCCATTGAACTCATCCCAGATGGCCCGGTCGCGCAGTGCCGCCTTGAGGTGCTCCCCGGTCGGGATGTAGTAGGCCCGGCCGCCCATATAGTGAGCCTGTACCAGCGCCAGCTTACGGGCTTGGGCACGGGCCAACTCGGGCACCATACCACCCCGACCGAGCTCACAGGCCAGTACATCGACCAATTCGGCCAGTGCCTTGGGCCACTTGGCTGTCAGCTCAGTGACTGGGATCTGGTCGAGCCGGTCCACCAGCTGACCCAGAGATTCATGGTCATCGGCAAACAGGTCCAGGTTCCCCTGGTTGTGTTTCAGTTCATCCATGTTGCATCTCCGCTTGCATCTGCTCGAAAGCTGCCAGCACGGCCTGGTAACCCGCCACCCGCTCCCCGTTCTTGCTGAGAGGGATAGCTCGCTCGGCCGCCTGCAGCGCCTTGACCATCTCCCGCTTGTGCCAGTTTTTGAGGGACTCCAGTACCGGGTAAGCCAGCGCCTCGCTGAGCCAGGCCACTTCGGCTACACCAACCCCGTTGTTGATCCGCACCGTCTGACGCTCCACATATTGATTGAGCGCCGTCTCGCTACCATCACGCAGCAGGCCATGGCGGTGCATGGTGATCCAGATAGCCCGGATCACGCCTATCTCGGCTGTCTTGGTCGGGGCGCCGCGAACCGGGCTTAAACGCTTTGGTTTGCCCCCGTTTACGGCACGTTTAACGATCGGTTTAAACCCCACCCCCTTCATGGCCAGCAGCACTTTGTCCAACTCCTGGAGCGTCAGTTCTGCCGCCGAGCGCTTGCCACTCTGCTGGGCCAGCAGCTCCCGATAGGTTTCCTCATCCAGCCCCAGGGAGCGGCGGCCCACCTGTACCAACCGGATCAAGCGGGTACGCTCATTGTTTGCTGTCATGATTTCTCCCCACTTTTGCCACCCAGATCTGGCCGGCGGCCACGTCGCGCCCACTACGCCATTGCGGACAATGACGATCGAGCCACTGCTCGGCGCCTTGCTGGCTCAATGGGCCGAACTTCATCACATAGGCCAGCAAACCCTGCCAATTAGACGCAGCCATGGCTGACCTCTGCCGCTCTGGCTTGCTGCAACTCTGCCACGAGTTGCCAGCGCATCTGGCTGGCCTCCCCTGCCAGGGCAAACAGCCCCTGCGCACGAGCTTCTCTATCAAACTGCTTGAGCTGTCTGCACACAGCCCGTTTATCAGGGGTCGCCTGTGCAATGGCGGCCGCGCTGAATATCTTGGTAAGCCGAATATCCATCTCTGTTTTGGTCATCGCCGTGCTCCTTTATCGAGGCGGTGAAGACCTGGGCCCAGGTCGGCTGCTCATCAGTATCCAGCCACCACGCTGGATAGACGGGGGCAAGCCCCCGTTTCGCTTAGTGGGATAGTGCTTTTCTCGCCTTGCTGACGATGGTGCACAGCATCGCACGGCGAGACTTGTGCACCGCCCCGGTGACTTCTTGCGAATCCATAAAATCCAGAGCGAGCTGCGCATCGCTCAAGGCAAGGCGCGGATTACTGCGCAGCTGGCACTCTAGGGAGCTCTTGGCATCGGCCACGCTGGTGTTCAGCAGAGCCTTTACGTTTTCCATCTCGCATCTCTCCTTACAACTTGGCCAGATCCAGGCTCATCTGAACGTAACGGCCCTGGCCGTCCCGCTCGTAGAGCCGCAGGTATTGGCTGGTGCCGGTCACCTGGATGGCGTCGGCGATGGCTTGCATGGCCTGCTCCCAGTCGGCGTCCTCGATGTTGAGCTGACGCAGGGAGAGCACCTGGTTGACGTCGATATGACCGGCCTTGGAAACCCGAAAGGCGTGGTCCACCAGGGCCCGCAACTTGGCGTCAGCCCCATCGCTCCAGCGCTCGATGCAGCTATCGATCAGCACCTTGGCCGCCTGGATCCGTTCATCAAATTTTCGGTGTTCCCCCACCGCTCGAACGAGCTTGTAGCGGCCGTCGAAGCTGAGCAGGGTGACGTTGCCCTTGGTGCCGCCCCAGGCCACCCCGTACTGCTCAGCCGAGAGGTCCACAAAGTCGGCGATCTGCTGCATGGCGCCGATCTTGAAGGCGGCCAGGCGGGAGCGCTCTTCCTTGGCTGCCGCGATGATGTTCATCACCACCTCATCGCGCAGCTTGTCCGCTGGGGCGATTAAGGTTTCCGGTACCCAGTGCCCCTGGGCGTTCTGCCGCATCGGCGTCGTCTCTTTGGTCTGTGCTTCTTGCATAAGGCTCTCCTTGATTTATCCCGTTGTGGTTTGGTGGTCGCTTACTGGCGCCAGTGCAGGACACAGCCGCCAAAGCGCACCATGGCCACCTCACTGACCACACCGGCTAGGTACTCGCGCCCCCACACCGCCCGCCGCGTCATCTCCGGGGGTAAGGGCCCCGTTACCATCAGCAGCGGGGTATGGCGCACCTGGCCGGTGCGAACCTTGCACCCGTTTGCCGTCAGCCAGAGGCGCAGCTGGTCGGCGGTGTTCTGCAGATTTCTGTTCATCCCGTTCTCCTTGTGATGTCTCACTGGGCCCACTGCACACCCCGAGCCCGCTGGTTTACTGGCCGTGCTTCTCAACCTTGTCGAGCAGCCGGTTGTATTTAATGCCCAGGATCTTGAGCTCCTCGGCCAGCAGCTCAGCCAAGATGCGCAGGCTGCTGCTGGCGTTCTCTCCATCGCTTTTCGCTTGGCGGCGCAACCTGGAGAGGGTGGCCTCTGCGTCATAGCGGGCGCCCTTCTCCACACTTCTGCCAACCTGTTCGACGGCGAGGCGCATCGGCCGGCGCAGTTGCTGATCTTCACTGAGCTGGCTATGGGGGCAGCCACTGTGACAGGCCTTCCAGAGCTTGATGTCCATCGGTCTGGTCCCAACCTCGTCCGCCCGTCGCCGCTGATGGGCCAGGCACTGATGCACCGGGATCTCCCCCAAAATGGGGCAGGTCACCTTGTGTCCCATCAGGTTGCCTTCCACCAGCTTCTGCACCCGGGCCAGATCTCCTGGGTACTTCTCGTTGCAGACCTGGCTTATCGTGGTGCGGGACAGACCAAGCTTCTCGGCCACCACGGCCAACGAACTGGCCCCGACTTCGGCCTGCAATACCTCAAGCCACGTGTCCATGCTTATCCCCCTCCATCAGGAACGGATAAAGCTGCTTCTGGTTTTGATCCCAACAACCATTGGCCCGACAGATAGGGGAATGGCGACCGGTATCCCTGACCAGTTGGAACCGCCCTGTTAAACCTGTTCTCGCTCGCACCGGCAAAAATTTGTCCACCTTGTAGAGGACATTCACATAACCCGCTTTAACCAGGCAGTTAGTGAAATGCCAGGCTTGACGCTGGCTGACGTTGGCGGTGAGCATCAAATCCGCCAAGGTAAATCGGCCGCTGATCTTCATGGTGTTCCACATCTTCTGCTGATTCGTTTTGCGCTTGCTCCGACATTTGGGCTTTTTCGTTCCACTGTTTTTCCCTATTGGCGGGGCCTTGCCCAAAGTGGCTACCTTGAACCAAGCCGGTTTCGTCGCAACACCAGCTGGGTTTTTAATCAGATGGCCAGAGGAAAGCCAATCTCTCACAACCTTGTAAATGTGGGGCTCTGACATACCGGTCACGGCAACCACATCCTTGATGACGAAAGTCTCCTGCTCGCACATCCATTGCCAAGCGCGTGCCGTCATGGGTTCACTGTTTTTATCCACCCTGGAATCCCTCCCGTGCTTTGTTGTTATGTGCTGTCCTTGGGCTACCGGCTGCGGCGCACGTCATGCAGCAGTTCGCTCGCGTCCACGTCCTCCAGCCGGATAATCCGGGCATCAGAGGCCATGGCCATCTTCTCTATCTTGTCCAGGGCCGAGACGATGGTGCGCACCACCCCGTTCGAGCGTTTGCGGATAAGGTCCAGCAGGGCGTCGTCAATCTCCACGTCAACCTCCAGCATCTCGTTGGCGATGAGGGAGACATCCTCCAGGTCGGCGGGCTTGAATTCGATCCACTGAGAGATGCGGTTAAACAGCTGCTTGCGCTGGCTGATGCGACGGGCAATCTCCTCCATCCCCACCAGGATCAGCGGCTGTTCGGTGGCGTCATAGATATCGCGCAGGGTCTCCATGATGCGGGCATTCCCGACCACGTAATCCGCCTCGTCCACGAAGATGGCCAGCTCCTCGGCCCGTACCGCTTCGACGATGCTATCGACCTGGGCCCGCAGGTTGTGGCGCTGAGGAATGCCGATCTCTTTGGAGATCTGCTCCAGCAAGCTGGTCACGGTGTCGGCCTTGTAGCAGCGCACATAGATGCCGTTCACTTCGTCCTGGTTGAACAACCACTCCACGGCGGTGGTCTTGCCAAAGCCGGAAGGGCCGTGGATCAACCCGATGCCCGGCACGATGCTGGATCGGTTGAGCAAGTTGTCGAGCAACTGCTCGGTCTTGATCATGTTTTTGACTTCGACGATCTTGTGTTTCATAGTCTTCTTGTCCTTATGAAGTAGATGTACAGGGCCGCTCGTTAACCTTTTGCGTGGGTGTTGCGAGTGGCCCTGATGTTTTCCAGATGGCGGATAATCCGTTTCGCCATCAGCTTGTGGCTGTAGAGGTACTTGGTCAGCCACTCCTTCTCCCGCTCGGTCAGCGGGGTATCCAACTCCTTCTCGGCCAGATACATGGCCTGTTCGTACTCGGTCTTGAGCGCCCTGGATTCCTGCCCGGCAGTCGCCTGTGCGCGGGCTGCTTTCTCTTCGCGGCGGGCTTCTATCGCAGCCAGCTCTGCCGCGCTGAATTGGGCAGGTTCAGTGGGTGCGGCAATGCCTGAGAGCGCCGCCAATGCCGGGTTATCGAGCCCGAGATCACTGCGTTGGAACTGGGCAACATCACGCGCCTGGTCAACGAAGTGGCGCACCACATCCTGATGCAGTTCGTTGATGCCGAAGGTCTTGGCGAGGCTGCGCATCTCACGGCGAAAACTCGCCAGCGCCTTGGCATCGGCACGCTTGGCGGCGCGGAAGGCATCCGGGCTCACCCCGTTCCCCAGCAGGTCGAGGTTCACGGCCTCGATCCGCTCGTTCCAGTCGCCAGTGCGATACAAGATGGCCCGGCCCACATCGCTCGGGTCGAGGAACACGCTGACCCGCTGGCTCTTCCAACTGTTCTCCAGTAACTCCGGGGCGCTGTACTTGAGGCCGCCGGCCTTGATGAAGCCCTTGGAGACAGTGGCCTCACCGATATGGTTGAGCAGCAGATCCAGCGCCGACTCATCGACGATCGCGCGGCGCTGATAGCGGGCGCTTTGGTACTTCTCGTTGGGGGTCATCCCGAGCGAACTGTGTTTGCGGTTGTGATAACGGGCATCGAGCCAGTCATCGAGCAGGGTCTGTAACTGGCCGGCTGTCATGGCAAGTTCGTAGATCTCTTTTTCCGCATCCGGCTTGCGCTTCTCCTCCAGCCGCTGGGCAAAGCTCTTGCGAGCCTCGATCACTTGGCGATCGGCCACGCAGTGCCCGATATAGGCGGGCAGCAACTCGATCAGACCGTGGGAAAGAGTGCGGAAGAAGCGCTCGATATGCGGCTTCTCCCATCCCGAATAGGCGTTGGATCGGCTGACGTTCATGCCGAGCAGGGTGCAGATGGACATGACCCGCTGGCTCACGTAATCGGAACCGTTGTCGGTACGCATCACCCCGTTGTCGTTGAGGGTGCCCCAGGTCAGCAGAGTCTTGCGCAGCAGCAGGCAGATCCCCTCGCTCGATGAGGTCTTGGCCACCAGCAACCGCACCCGACGGGTGAACACATCGATCACCGCGATAATGCTGTGGCGGCCTTCCACCAACATGGCATCGACAGGGGTACTGTCGAACTCCCAGACGTCGTTGGGCTGGCCCATCCAGGGGTACATCTCTTCGATGGCAGTGCGGTACTTGTTGTTGTAAGCGTCGGGGTTGGTGGCATAGGTAAAGGCCACCTTGTTCTCTGCCAACCACTTGACCAGCCAGCGGCGCAAGGAGGACTGGCTGGGGATCTGCCAGCCAAGCTGGTTCATCTCGCTGTACTGGGTCGCCAACTCATGCAGCGCCCCCCACTTGTTGGCCAAGTGCGGTTTGGCGGTGATTAATGCCGTGAGGAACCGGGCCAGATCCGGGCTTTGCTCGACGCTGGATGGCCGCTCCCGCTGGTAGTTGCCTGCCAGTGCCGCCGGGCCGGCATCGGCCAGGGTGCCTTGCCAGCGCCGCAAGGTGATCAGGCTGAACGGCTTTTGCTGCTCATAGACGCTCACAGGTAGTGACAGGCTGCGGGTGCGGTATGCCTCGATAAAGGCGCGGCGCCCCACCTCCCCTTGCTGACATGCTTGATAAGGAGCCAGGAAGAGATCGGCGGCCTGCAGGATCAACAGCCGGGCATCTACCTTCTTGCGGGCGGCAGCGCCCAGGGTCAGCAATTTGCGGCCCGCATCCGGCTTCACTGGCACTTCACGAGCAAGCAGCTTGGCCATCGCCTTGCCACCGGCCGCATGATCGGTCACCGCCTGACCTTGCTCAGCCACTGCGCGTTCGGCCAGATAACGACGGGTCTCGGCAGGCAAAGAGCTGATGTGGTATTCGGTGCCCTTGCCTTTCTCACGCTTGCGACTTTGCCACTCTTCACGCTCTGCCTTCTTGCGCACACCGTCGGGATAGGCTGGCATACCAACCAATCCGGCCAGCAATTGGGCGGTTAACCAGGTGCTCATTGGTCACCTCCCAGCAAATCGAGGCCCAGCGATTCGGAAAGCAGCGTCATGATGGAACGGCTTTCCCTTCGCTTGGGGCTGACGCCCATGGATGGGGCATATTGCTTGATGCAGCGCTGCACAGCTCTGGGATGCAACCCTTTGGCGCGGGCCCAAGCAGCCTGGGAATATCCGCGTTTTATGAGCTCAGCCCTGATCCACTCTGGTGTTTTCCCTGACATACTCACCCCGTTTCGGTATCATCAAGTGTCGCAACGCGTACCTTTATCATTCATAAAAGAATGATTTTATGTCGTAATGCGTCACATATGAATGATTGATCACCCCAAAAAGATTGACAAGTCTTTTTGTGCGGAATTTTTTGTCTATCGACTCACCAGCAATAGCCACTAGCCGAGAATTCCTTGTATGTCAGAGCGTTATGAAGAAAAACCACAATCAGCACAAAAAGACGGTGAAGTATCTTTTCTGATGGCTGGAATGGATACTCTGAGTGACCGCCTGGATGAGCTGCGTGGGAGTCTGAGCTACAAGGCATTTGCCGAACTGGTGGGGATGAGTGAGTCGGGGATGCGCAAATACTTCCCCCCGTTTAATTCACTGCCCACCATCGACAAGGCGCTGCGCATTGCACGAACGTGCAATGTGAATCTGGAGTGGCTGGCCACGGGTCAGGGCCCGAAACATCCCGATGGTGTTGCCGAGCAGACTGTGCGACCTGATGAGTTTGATGAGGAGTACGCGCTGATCGATGGCTACCATGTCACCGTGAGTACCGGCCATGGAGCTTTCAATGATGACCATGAGGTTAAACGTAAGCTGGCCTTTCGCCGCAAGTGGCTCACGTTTCGCAAGTTGAACCCGGATAACCTGGTGGTGGTCTTTGCCAAAGGCGACAGCATGGAACCCACCATTCACTCTGGCGACTCCATCCTGGTCGATATCAGCAAGAATCAGATCGAAGATGGCTCCATCTTCGTGTTGCGGCTTGGAGAGGAACTCTATGCCAAGCGCTTACAGAAGAACTTCGATGGCGGGATCACAATCATCAGCGATAACCGTGATGATTACCCCCTGCAAGTCGTTCCCTCCAATCAGCTGGAAAGCCTGACCGTGATCGGCAAGGTAGTCTGGGCCGGGCACGACTTTTTTTAGTTTCGTGAGTCCGAAAATCGGACTTAAATAGCAATTTAAACTTGGAACACCATCTGAATAGGCCCTCACCTAGGTTTTCATTTTTGCCGCATTCACCCCAAGTGTCGTGCGCCGTCTTTCATTTTGGCGGCGCCTGCGACTAGAACCTCCCGCTCCCCCTCTAAGCCTTATCAGCCTTGAGTTTATCCCACGAGATCCCACTTGTTTTCGGCTGCTCCCGGTTTTTTCATTCTCAGTGGTCGGTTACAGTATTTCACCAGCGCCGAGAAGACCAGCGCCGGGGAGAAGAGCTCTATGTTGGCCCGGTTGATGTAACCGAGTTCGGCTCCCCCGCGCAGCCGCCCGTAGAGGGCGCCGAGGCCCGCCACCGCAAACACCGGGATGACGATATCGAGCAGTGCACTGAGCATGGGGAGTCCGTCTTAGAGTTCGCGGGCGGCGCGCCCCATCAGCACAACAGGGTCAAGGGTGACCTCCAGGGTGCCGTTGCTGACCCAGAGCTGGCCGTCCGAGATGGTGCAGGTGAGCTGCATGGTGCGCTCCACCATGGCGGTCAGGGGCAGGGTCTGGCTGTCGGAGAGCTCGATCACGGTCAGGTTGTCGTGCAGGCCGAGCTTGCCCTGGTTCTGCTTCCACCAGACGCTGGTGCCACGGCCACCGTAGAGATAGAGCACCACCTGGCGGGAGCGGTTGCACGCCTTCTTGAGGCGCTTCTCGTCGGGCTGGCCGAGTTCAATCCAGAGCTCGATCTCGTCGGAATAGTTCTTGCGCCAGAGCTCGGGCTCGTCATCCGCCGAGAGTCCCTTGGTGAACTCCAGTCGCTCGGCGGCGTGCCAGGCAAAGGCCGCCAGCCGGATCATCATCCGCTCGTCGGTCTCGGAGGGGTGACGGGCCAGGGTGAGGGAGTAGTCCTGATAGAGATTGCGATCCATGTCAGACAAGCTGATCTGGGCCTTGAAGATGGTTGCCTTGAGCGCCATAGAAATCGTGAACACCTGATAAAAGAGAAAGGGGCGGACATGCCGGGCGCCAGTGTAATCAAAATGGCCGCCGGGTTCGACCATATTGACCACAGTTTTCCCCGCCTTGGCCTGGATAAATGCGTTAAAAAACACATAAAACAAATGCCAGTCCGAGGACTGGCATTTGGCGGCATTAACGAGAGTGACTCACTTCTCGGCGGACTTGACCCCGAAGGCATTGAGCAGCAGGCAGCAGGTCACTGCCACGGCCACGAAGCCGCTCAGGAAGATAAAGGGCATGGCCCCGTATCCCAATATGTTCCAGATGGTTTGTTCAAGCAGACTCATAGTGTGTCCTTCATCCAGTGAAATGGGTGTCCCTTTCGTGACGGGGTAGTCCCCGTTCCTGATAAGGCTATTTGACCTCAACCAGCGCCTGAGTCCTATGCCACCAAAGTAATAAATGGGGCACCAGTTTGCGCCAGATCAATGATTTGGCCCCTGATGCGCCGCTTTTTTGCCCATGGGGGCGAGCGTTCCCCCCTTCCCTGCCCCCGGTCAGGCGAAAAAAACGAGGCGACCCCGGGGTCGCCTCGCGTGCTTTCTAGGCTGCTCGCCACTGATCAGTAGAAGCGCGGCTCAGTAGAAGCGCTGCTGCTCCGCCGCCATCGCCTTGAGGCGTGCGCAGGGGGCGAACCTATCGCCGTGACGCTTCTGGTAGTGCTCGAGGCGCCCCACCAAATGATCGATGCCGAGGCTGTCCATGTAGCGGAAGGGGCCGCCGAGGAAAGGCGGGAAGCCGATGCCGAAAATGGCACCTATGTCGCCGTCACGGGCCGAGGCCACCACGCCGCTGTCGAGCGCCATGGCCGCTTCGTTGAGCATCAGCAGCACGCAGCGCTCGGCGATCTCCTGGCGGGCCAGCTTGGGCGATACCTTGACCCCGAGCACGGCGTAGACGCTCTCGTCCACCGTCTTCTTGCCCTCCTTGCCTGTGAGGCGGTTGCGCGGCGCCGCCTTGCCGTAGAGGTAGAAGCCCTTGCCGTTCTTGCGCCCCTTGCGATCGTCTTGCAGCAGCTTGTCAAAGGCCTTGGGAGCCTGGAACTGCTCGCCGCCGAGCTCTTTCTCGAGGATGGGGGAGATCTTGGCCCCCACGTCTATGCCGACCTCATCGAGCAAGGTGATGGGGCCGACCGGGAAGCCGAAGTCCAGCAGGGCACTGTCCAGCACCTCCACCGGCTCCCCTTCCAGCACCAGGCGCGCCGCCTCGTTCATGTAGGGGGCCAGGATGCGGTTCACGTAGAAACCGGCCTCGTCTTTGACCACGATAGGTGTCTTGCCCTGGGCACGGGCAAACGCCAGGGTGGTGGCCACCGTCTCGGGGCTGGTGCCGGCATGAGGGATGATTTCGGCCAGCGGCATCTTGTCCACCGGGCTGAAGTAGTGCAGCCCCACCACCCGCTCCGGATGGGCGGCATTGGCCGCTATCTGGTGGATGGGCAGGGAGGAGGTGTTGGAGGCAAAGACGGTGTGTTCACCGCACTCGCGCTCCACGTCCGCCACCATCTGGTGCTTGAGGGCGAGATCCTCGAACACCGCCTCCACCACCATGTCCACCCGGTGGAAACCGGCGTAGTCCAGGGTGCCGGTGAGCAGGCTCATCTGCTTCTCCAGCTCGCTGCGCAGCAGTTGGCGGCGCTTGAGCTTCCTGGCCAGCAGGTCATAGCTGTAGCGCATGGCGTTGCCTATTCCGGCGCTCCCTACGTCCTTGATCCGCACCGGTACCCCGGCCTTGGTGGCGGTGACGAAGGCGATGCCGCCCCCCATCAGGCCACCGCCCAGCACGGCGGCATGGGCCACCTTGCGCGGCTCGGCCCCCTGGTAGCTGACCTCTTTCTTCATCTCTGTGGTGGCGAAGAAAATTGAGCGCAGGGCGGCAGATTCCGCCGTCATCACCAGCTCGCCGAAGTGGCGGGACTCGGCGGCGAGGCCGGCCTGCATCCCCTCCTCCACGCCGATGCGCACCACCTCGAGGATCCGCTCAGGGGCCGGGTAGTTGCCACGGGTCTTGGCCTTGACCCCCTTGCGGGCCTGATCGAACAGCACCTTGCGACCCAGGGCATTGGTCTCCAGCACCTTGCCCTGCAGATCCCGCTTCAGGGTATGGCGGGGCTTGCCCTTCTTCGCCAGCTTGATAGCGGCCTCCAGCAGTATGGAGGGGGGCACCACATCGTCCACCAGCCCCAGTTTTTTGGCCTGCCTGGCCCTGACCTGCTTGCCGGTCAGCATCAGATCCAGCGCCTTGGCCACCCCGATGAGGCGCGGCAGACGCTGGGTACCGCCGGAGCCCGGCAGCAGGCCGAGCTGCACTTCCGGCAGCCCCAGCACCGTCTTGCCGTGTTCGGTCACCACCCGGCCATGGCAGGCGAGCGCCAGCTCCAGCCCGCCGCCCAGGCAGGGGCCGTGAATGGCGGCGATCACGGGTATGGTCAGTGCCTCGATCTCGGCGAAGACCACCTGCCCTTCCCGCGACAGCGTCTCGGCGTCACGGGCACTGGTGCAGGCGGCCAGCATGCTGATGTCGGCCCCGGCGATGAAGGAGTCCTTCTTGCCGGAGGCGATCACCAGACCGATCAGATCGCGGTTCCCTTTTATCTCGGCCAGCACGGAGCGGATCTCGTCTGCGAAGGCGGCCTTGAGGGTGTTCATGCTCTCACCGGGCACATCCATGGTGAGGATGCCGATGCCGTCTTTGCGAATATCCAGTGAAAAAGTCTTAGCGCTCATCATTCAACCTCCAGCACCATGGCCACACCCAGCCCACCCGCCGCACAGGCGGTGTTGAGCCCCAGTCCCCCACCCCGACGCCGCAGCTCGTGCAGGGTCTGGGTGATCATGCGCGCACCTGTGGCGGCAAAGGGGTGGCCATAGGCCAGGGAGCCGCCGAGGACGTTGAATTTGTCCATGTCCACCTCACCGATGGCCTGATCCCGGCCCAGTTTGTCACGGGCGAATTCGGCACTGGCAAACATCTTGAGGTTGGCCAGGGTCTGGGCGGCAAAGGCTTCGTGCATGTCGATGAGGGTCAGATCGGCCAGCGTGATGCCGGCGCGGTCCAGCGCCAGCGGCGTGGCATAGGAGGGACCCATCAGCATGTCCTGCCAGACGTCGATGGCGGAAAACGCGAAGCTGCGGATGTAACCCAGCGGCTCCAGCCCCAACTCTTTCGCCCGCCCTTCGCGCATCAACAGCACGGCGGCGGCGCCGTCGGTGAGCGGGGTGGCGTTGGCGGCGGTGACCGAGCCATGCAGCCGGTCAAACACCGGCTTGAGTTTGGCGTAGCTCGCCAGATCGGAGCTTTCACGGATGTTGTTGTCCCGCTCCAACGGCGACTTGTAGGGGGGCACGTGGGCGGTGAACACCTCGCCACTGAGCTTGCCCTCGGCCCAGGCCTGGGCCGCCAGAGTGTGGGAGCGGTGGGCCAGGGCGTCCTGCGCCTCGCGGCTGATCTGGTGGCTCTTGGCCATCTGCTCGGCGGTCTGTCCCATGGAGAGGCCGGTGGAGTACTCGGCCACCGCGGGCGGCACCGGCATCAAGTCTTTCAAGCGCAGACGCCGCAGAATATTGAAACGCTGCTGGAGACTCCGCGCCTTGTTGAGATCCACCAGGGCGCGGGCCAGGGTCTTGCTCACCCCGATGGGGAGCACGGAGGAGGAGTCGGCGCCGCCTGCGATGGCGATGTCGACAGTGCCGGCCATGATGGATTCGGTGACGTTGGCCACCGCCTGGAAACTGGTGGCGCAGGCGCGCGACACGCTATAGGCATCGGTGCTGACGCTCATGCCGGTGCCGAGCACGATTTCGCGGGCTATGTTGGGCGCTTCGGGCATCTGGACCACCTGGCCGAACACCAGTTGGTCGATGAGCTTGGGATCGAGATCGGTGCGGGCGAGCATCTCGCTCACCACCAGTTTGCCGAGATCCACCGCAGGCACGCCGTGGAAGGCCGTGGCCTGCTTGGCAAAGGGGGTTCGCAGACCCGCCACGACGGCAATCCGTTCGCCCTGGCGAGTCGTCAGTTTCAATGGCTGTTTCATCCTGGCTCCTTGGTTAAACGAGAAGATTAAAAGGAAGAGGTCTGACCTCATTGCGCCACATCTTAACAATCCACTCACAACTTTCATACAGCTGATTGAAACTAAATTGCCGCCATCTTGCCACCCTCCCTCGCCCTTGGGGGCCAACTGGAGTATAAAAAGATCAACTTCTATGAAAACAACGGGTTCATTACATGGCAGCGGCCGAATTCAGAGCGCTTGGGGACTATCTTGGCAGTCAGATCCTGGGACAGGGTCCTCTCATCGAGGGGCTGCTGATCGCCCTGCTATGTGAAGGACATGTGTTGATCGAGGGGGCCCCTGGCCTTGCCAAGACCCGGGCCGTCAAGGCGCTGGCCGGCGCCGTCGAGGGGCGCTTCGCCCGCATCCAGTTCACCCCGGACCTGCTCCCCGCCGATCTCACCGGCAGCGAGGTGTTTCACCCTCAGGATGCCAGCTTCGTGTTCCAGCCCGGCCCATTGTTCAACCACCTGGTGCTGGCGGACGAGATAAACCGGGCCCCGGCCAAGGTGCAGTCCGCCCTGCTGGAGGCCATGGCCGAGCAGCAGATCACCGTGGGCAAGAAGAGCTGGCGCCTGCCGCCGCTCTTTATGGTGGCGGCGACCCAAAACCCGATAGAACAAGAGGGGACCTATCCCCTGCCGGAGGCCCAGCTCGATCGCTTCCTGCTGAAACTCATGGTGGATTACCCCAGCCCCGCCATGGAGCTGGCCATCTTGCAGCTCAACGCCGGAGGCGAGCAGCTGCCACCACCCCCCCTAACCCTGAGCCAGGCCGCCCTGCTCTCGGCCCGCAGCGCGGTGCAGGCCGTGCAGATGCAGAGCCGGCTCGAGCACTATCTGGTGCAACTTATCTGTGCCACCCGCCCCGGTAGCGGCTTCTGCCCCGAGCTGGAGCCCCTCATCGCGGTGGGCGCCAGCCCCAGGGCCAGCATAGGCCTGGCCCGCGCCGCCCGCGCCCGGGCCTGGCTCGCCGGACGGGATTTCGTGCTGCCGGAAGACATCCAGCAACTGGCCCCGGCCGTGCTGCGTCATCGCCTCATCCCCAGTTATCAGGCCCTGGCGGACAACCTCGACAACGACACCCTGATCGCCCGTCTGCTGGATGCCATTCCATGTCCCTGACAGCCCGCCGTTCATCGCCACCGCTTAATCCCCAGCTATCAGGCCCTGGCGGACAACCTCGACAACGATACCCTGATCGCTCGCCTGCTGGATCTTATCCCATGTCCCTGACAGCCCGCCTGCCCTGTGCCATGCCCCTGATGATCGGCGCCCATGACCAGACCCGCTGATCCCCGCGCCCATCCCGATATCGCCCTGCCCCTGGCCCAGTTGCTGGCCATCCGGCTGTGGGCGAGACAGGGTCAGCGGGCGCGCATCCATCAGGCTCGTCAAGGACGGCTCGGACGACAGCCTGGCCTGAATTTTCGTGAGCTGCGCCTCTATCAGGCCGGGGACGAAGTGCGCCACATCGACTGGCGGGTCACCGCCCGCCTCGGGCGCCCCCACACCCGGCTGTATGGCGAGGAGCAGGAGCAGGCCCACTGGCTGCTGCTGGACCTCTCCCCCGCCATGTATTTCGGTTCAGGCCCCCAGCTCAAGGCCCGCCTCGGCTGCGAGCTCGCCGCCGCCCTGCTCTGGCAGGGGGAGAAGCAGGCAAACACCCTGGTCTGCCACGGGATCGAGACCCGACACGAATCTCAGCGTGACTCCCTGATCCCCCTGCTGGAGGCACTCTGTCACCACTATGAGGCGGGGCTGGATCGGGCCCCTCTGGCCAACTCCCTGGCCCAGACCCTGGCGCGCCTCAGCCTGCCCCATGGCGCCAGACTGACGCTGATCAGCCACCATCAGCCCCTTGATCAGGGGCTCAGCCAGCAGTTGCAACGCCTCGGCCAGCGCCACGACATCCACTATTGGCAGATCCGGGATCCCCTGGAAGCGGCCCTGCCCGAGCAGGGGCAACTGGCGGTGCAATCGGGCAAGCGCAGCGGCTGGCTCGATGCCGGACAGACCCTCTTTCGCTGGCGCTACCAGGAAGCGGCAAGGCAGCAGGCCGACGCCTGCCAGCAGCAGCTGTTGCCCCTGGTGCAGCGACTCTACCGCCTCGACAACGGTTTGCCCCTGCAACGCCAGTGGCAGGAGGCTGGATGCCGTCTGTTCTAAGCGCCCCCCTCCAACACCCGCCCGGGCAGACCTCCTCGCTGACGCGGCTTCAGGAGATCCAGGGGCAGCTTCGCGACATCCATCCGGGCCCGCCCCTGGAGAGCGCGAGCGATCCCCGTCTGCTGGCCTGGGGCTGGCTGCTGATCGCCCTGCTCGCCGCCTTGCTGATCGGGGCCACGATAAACACGCTATGGCGTCAGCGCCGCTGGGAACGCCAGATAGACTGGCAGGCCGCCGATCTGGTGCCTGGCCTGCACGCCGCCCTGAGAGAGGCGGCCATCGCCCGCTGGCCAGAGGCCCGTACGCTGCAAGGGGATGAGTGGCTCGCCTGGCTCGACCGCCGGGGGGGCTGCCATTTTGGCGAGTTCGCCCGCCAGTGGCCGGGCTGGCTCTATGGCTCAGACACGCCAGATGGGGCGCAGCGGGCGCGGCTGCGCCTTGCCTACCTCAACTGGGGGCGCCGCTGCGTCAGTGCACCGCGCTGGATGGCGCGCCCTGTGCTGTGGCGCCGCCCGCGCAGCGGAGGGGCCAGATGATCCTCGCCTGGCCCTGGTTTGCCCTCGCCCTGGCATTGCCGCTGCTAGTGCGCTTCGGCCTGCCCCCGCTCTCCCGCGCGGGCCGCGCCAGGCTGGCCCATGCCGGCTTCCCCCTGCTGCTGCCCCAGGCCGGGCAGCCTTTGTGGCGCATGGCCCTGTGCTGGTGCGCCCTGGTGCTGGCCCTGTGCCGCCCCCAGTGGCAGGAGGCTCCCCTCATTCACTACCAGGCCAGCCGGGATCTCATCCTGGCGGTGGATCTCTCCGACAGCATGCGCACCCAGGACATGCTGGATGAGGGGGAGCAGCGCGATCGCCTCTCTGCGGTGCGCCAGCAGATAGCGCACCTCATCGGCGAGCGCCCCGGCGATCGCATCGCCCTCATCGTCTTTGCGGATCACGCCTACCTGCTCTCCCCCCTGACCCAGGAGACCCGGGCCCTGCTGGCACTGACCCGCGAGCTCGATTTCGATCTGGTGGGGCGCACCACGGCGCTCGGCGAGGCCATACTGCTGGCACGCCAGCACGCCGACCCCGCCCGGCCCACCGCCCTGCTGCTGATCACCGATGGACGCAACACCGCGGGCAACGCAGAGCCCCTGACCGAGGCCAGGCAGGCCGCCGCCGCAGGCATCCGCCTCTATACCCTGGGGGTGGGGGCCGATCCCGACACCTTTGCCTCCCCCCTGGGAGGGGCAGATCCCAGCGCCGAGCTGGATGAGCCCTTGTTGCAGCAACTGGCCGAGCTGGGCCATGGCCGCTATTTTCGTGCCCGCAGCCAGGCCGATCTCTCGGCCATCAATCAGGCCATAGACACCCTGGAGCCGGCCGCCCGCCCGCAGACCCTCTATCGCCCCCACCATGAGCTCTACCCCTGGCCCCTGGCGCTGGCCTGGCTGCTGCTGGTGTGGTCGGCCCGACTGCGCTGGTCGATGCGGCGAACGGGCAGAGAAGATCCGGAGTCGCCCCATGAATAAGTGGCTTGAAGGAGCCTCATCATGGAGCTGATGCTGCTGCGCCCGCTCTGGCTGCTGGCCCTGTTGCCCTGGCTGTGGCAGGGGTGGCGCCGCCGTCGGCAGCGCCCCTTGCTGGCCCCCGCCATGCAGGCCTATCTGTTGCCGACCCGGGGCCGGGCCATCCCCTGGCTCTGGCTGGCCACACTGCCGGTGATCCTGGCACTCGCGGGTCCCGCCCTGCGCCAGCAGAGCCAGACCATCAGCAGCCCGGCCCTCGACATCTGGTTGCTGGATCTCTCAAGCTCCATGCAGGCCAAGGATCTGCCCCCGGATCGGGCGACCCGGGTGCGCCTGCTGCTTCAGGACATGCTGGCCGAAGCGACGGCCCGGCAGGAACCCCATCCCCTCGGACTCATCCTGTTTGCCGGGGATGCCTACCTCGCCATGCCCCCCACCCGGGATCATCAGGCCATCTCGCTGCTGCTGCCGGACTTGCGCCCGGCCATCATGCCGCTTCAGGGCAGCGCGCCGGAGCGGGCCGTGGCGCTGGCCTTGACGCAGATCCCCCCGGGCCAGCAGGCACGCCTGCTGCTCATCACAGACGGCCTCTCGGACAGCCAGATGGCGCGCATCGCCGCCCTCTGGCCCTGCCTGGATAGCCTCTTCTGCCCGCAGGCGTCGTCCCCCCGACTCGACATCCTGCTGGCCAATGCCGGCGAGCGCGCTGTGCTGCCCCCGCCACCTGCCGAGGGGTGGCAACTTGGCAGCGCCCTGGGGCAGACTCTGCCGGCACCGGACGGCGCCGCCATGGCGGATCTCGCGGCCAGCACAGGGGGAAGGCTGCAATGGCTGCAGGCCGGGCTCCCCTCCTTTGCCCCCCTGCCCATGAGCCAGACCCAGACCGGGGCCCAGTCCCTCGATCTGGGCCCCTGGTTGCTGCTCCCTCTGCTGCCCCTGGCGCTGCTGGCTCGCATAGGCGCGCACTGGTTGCTGCTGCTCATGGTGGTGATCTTCCCCCCGCACCCCCTGCAGGCGGCGCCCGCTCCCTGGTGGCCCGCCGAGGCGGCGCCGGGTTGGCAAGCCTTCTCCCAGGGGCGCTATCAGGAGGCGGCCCGCGCCTTCCAGGATCCCGTCTGGCAGGGCAATGCCTGGTACAGGGCCGGTGACTATGCCAGGGCCGTCGCCGCCTATGGCCGCGCCGACACGGCCACCGCCCACTACAACAGGGGCAATGCGCTGGTGTGGCTCGGGGATCTCAAGGGGGCCGAGCAGGCCTACCTGGCCGCCCTCAAGCAGGAGCCTGGGCATCAGGATGCCCTCCATAACCTGGCACTGCTGCGGGCCAGCCCCCCACAGGCGACCCCTGCTCCCCAGGCGCCCGAAACCGGCGAGCCACCCGAGCCCTCTGCCGCCTCGGACAACCCCCGCCCCCCGGCGCCCCCCGTGCTCTTGCTGGAGCAGCGGCTGCGCAAGGAGGCCGAGCGCCGTCCCCTTCTCAAGGTGGAGGAGCCTTGGTGATCCCCTGGTTGCGTTCACTCATCCGGTTGATGAAGGGGCCAAGCGGCGGGTGGCTGCTCGCCATGCTGCTGGTCACCCAGGTGCAGGCCGCCCCCCCTCGCGCCGAGCTGCTGGCGGGGGAAAGCGATCGCGACTGGCTGCTCGTCATCGAAGCCGACGGGGAGCTCAAGGGTGACGAGCTCAGCCTGCTCCCCCTGCTGCGCCAGTTTGCGGTGGGCCGGGTCAGCATCAGCCGCGTCAACACCCAGGTGAGCAGCCTGATCCGCTGGCAGATCCCGCTTCACCTGCTGGAGACCAGCCCCCGCCAGGTGCCGCCCCTGCCCCTCGGCGCCGAGCAGACACCCGCGTTGCCTATTCCGACGCGCCCCCAGACGGGCACACTGACGCAGCAACCCGAGACGCGCGTCTCCCCCGTTGAGCTGCAGGCCAGGGTGCTGCATCAGGGCCCCCTTTATCCGGGGCAACCCTTCATCTATGAGCTGAGCCTCTGGCTGCCCGCCAACATGGAGGCCCCCAACCTCAGCGAGCCCCTCGGTCAAGGCTTCACCATACGCCGCCTCGGCGACGATCGCTGGGAGTCCCCCGCCAGCCCCGGCATGCCCGGGCGCCTGATCCGCAAATGGCTGCTGCAGGCCAGGGAGCCCGGGCTGCATCCCCTGGAGTCCCCCCGATTCCAGGGTCGATTGCCCCAGGACCCGGACACCGCCACGCAAAGCGACGCAGGGGATCTGCTCTCGGCCAGGGCGGCCACCCTCTTCGTCAAGGTGGACAAGGCGCCGGTGGAGCCGGTGGCGAGCAGCCTGGTCCTGCGCCAGCAGTTCAGCCCGGCCAGGGGAGCCAGAGTCGGGGAGCCGGTGATCCGCACCCTCACCCTGGTGATGGAGGGGGGGGATGGCAACCGCCTGCCACAGATCCCGGCCCCGGCATTGCCGCAGGGCCTTTCGATGAAACCGGACGGCGAACAGCAGCAGGAGCGTTTCGTGGCCAAGGGGGCGCTGCGGGTCGAACGCCAGTGGCGCCAGGCCCTGACCGCTGAAACCGCGGGCAGCTATACCCTGCCCGCCGTGACCCTCCCCTGGTTCAACACCAGTACCGGGCGCATCGAGCAGGCCCAACTGCCGGCGCAGACGCTGCACATCGAGGGCGACGCCGCCCCTTCCGATCCCGCCAGGGCGCCCGGCACAGGGAGCCTCATCTGGGTGCTGTTGGCGCTGCTGCTGCGCACCTTGTGGCAAGGCGGGCCGCGCTGGCTCGCCTTCTATCGGCTGCAACGGGCCCTGGCGGCCCGGGAGCCTGATCTGGCCAGGTGGGCCTTGCTGGCCTGGGCTGGGCTTCGCTGGGGGCAGCCTTGCCAGCACCTGGCCAGCCTGCCCTGCCATGGCGATCCCGCCATGGGCACGCGACTCGATGATCTGGACAGGGCCTGTTTTGCCGCCCCCGAGGCTGCCGGCCAAGGGGTCGACTGGCAGGGGCTGGCCCTGGCGCTGTGCGCCAGGGAGACTTTTGCGATAGCCTATGTCCTCAGAAAACTGGCGTGGGCACGTCCTTGACGCCTGCGCCAAACCACTCATGAAAAAGGAATCGCATTCATGACGTTAGGTTTTTTTAGAAAAAAAAAGGCGGGAACGGGAAAGGATCCCTCTGCTACCCCGGTCTATGGGGATATGGCAGACAAACAAACGAAATACGAGGCCCTGGTGCATGCCCTGCACGGGGACATCTACCGCTACGCCTACTGGCTGTGCCGGGATCCGCAAGTCGCCGAGGATCTGGTGCAGGAGACCTTCCTGCGGGCCTGGAAGGCGATCGATTCCCTGATCGATGACAAGGCCGCCAAGGCCTGGCTCATCACCATATTGCGGCGGGAAAATGCCCGGCGCTTCGAGCGCAAGCAGTTCGATCTCATCGATCTCGACGAGCATCCCCAAAGCGATCAGGATGCGCTGCACAGCGAGCAGGAGATGGAGCACGAGTGGCTTAGGCGCCACATAGCCCGCCTGCCCGCCGAGTATCAGGAGCCCCTGCTGTTGCAGGTGCTGGGGGGGTTCAGCGGCGAGGAGATCGCCGCCCAGCTCGGCCTGAACAAGAACACCGTCATGACGCGGCTGTTCCGGGCTCGCAACCAGATCAAAGAGGCCATGGAGGCTGCGGTACAACAGAGAGGTCACACCAATGGATGAGCTTGAATTTCGCCGCCGGGCCATCACCCATCCCTCGGACAGGGATCCTGCCTTCCTCGCCGCGGCAGAGGCGTCTGTCGCCAATCGCAAGCACCTGGACGAGATGAAGCAGCTCGATCGCAGCCTGCAACGGGCGATGGAGGTCGAGGTGCCCGCCGGTCTCGCCGAGCGGATCTTGCTCCGCCAGGCGATGGAAGCGAGTGACGATGTGGTGGTGCCACTGCCCTCCCCGGCCAAAAGCACCGGCTGGCGCTCCCTCGCCATCGCGGCATCGGTCGCCTTCCTGCTCGGCATGAGTACCCGCTGGATCAGCTGGCCACCGGCATCGGAGCCGCTGTCGCTGGCCCAGGTAGCCATGGCCCATGTCTATGGGGAGGAGCCCTTCATCCAGGGGGTGGATGAGAAGGTGAGCCTGCAGACCATCAACGCCAAGATGGAAAAATATGGCGCCACCCTGATGGACATGCCCGGCATGAAGATCACCTATGTCAATCACTGTGCCTTTTATCAGGGGCCGGCTCTGCACATGGTGATCCAGGGCAAGATGGGCCCGGTCACCCTGTTCCTGGTGCCCAAGCATGTGCCACTCACTATCCAGCCCGATTTTGCAGACGGCACCCTCAAGGGGGAGATACTCCCGCTCAAGGGGGCAAACATGGTGCTGATTGGAGACATGCAGGAGTCACTGGCCCCGGTTGCCCAGCAGCTTGAGTCACGTTTGCACTGGTCCATTTAACAGATCTTGACTGGGGCTGACCGGGCCCCGGTCACTTCCATATCACAGGCAGACACGGTCGTTGTCTGCCTGTTCATCTCAGAATCCCGACAACTTCCCGCCTGATACCCACCTGAAGTCACATTTTTACACTTTTTTTTGAACGATTCAAAAGGAACTCATTGTGTGTTATTTATCCAATAATGGATAAAACAGACTATTTAAACGGCAAGTTAAAACAAATGATTAACACAATGGAAACTTTTATGTATTCTGCTGTCACTGGTCTGATTTCTTACCTCCTACCAGATCCATAGAATCACGCCAGAAGTGAATGGGAAGAAGCTGACATAACAACAGATCTTGTCGTCTATAGCGGCCAAAGAGCCCTGATATCGACAGAAAATCTGCTTACAAAGAGAGAACACTATGACAACTGCCTTTTTCAAGAAAAGCCTGATCGCCGCGGCCGTCACCCTGGCCAGCACTCAGACCTTCGCCGCCGCGTTCCAGCTGAACGAACACTCGGCCTCCGGTCTGGGCCGCGCCTATGCCGGTGAAGCCGCCATCGCCGACAATGCGTCCGTGCTGTCCCGCAACCCGGCCGCCATGACCACCTTCGACAAGATGGCACTGTCTGTTTCCGGTACCTATATCAAGCCCGACGTGGATGTCGCGGGTGACATCTATGCCGGTCCGGCCAAGCTGGCCTCTTCCAGCGAGAGCGACATCGCCCCCGATGCCTTCGTACCGGCCACCTACTTCATCCAGCCCCTGAACGATCAGTGGGCCTGGGGGATTGGCCTCTTCTCCAACTACGGCCTCGCCACCGAGTACTCCAAGACCTTCCCGGCCGGTGCCGGTGCAGGTGATACCGAGCTGTTGACCTTCAACATCAACCCCAACATCGCCTACCGCATCAACTCCAACTTCAGCGTGGGTGCCGGTGTCAATGCCGTCTATGCCCAGGCCGAGCTGAACCGCTATGCCGGTGCCCTGGCACCTGGCCTGACCGCCAAAACCGGCGTGCCGCACAACAGCGACACCGCCATCGCTCACCTCAAGGGTGACACCTGGGGCTTTGGCTGGAACGTCGGCGCCCTGTACGAGATCAACGACAACAACCGTCTGGCCCTGACCTACCGCTCCCAGGTAGACCTGAGCTTTGACGGCGACTTCAAGGGGCTGACCTCAGGTTACAAGACCGTCGATGGCAACCTGAAGCTGGATCTGCCTGCCCAGGCCGAGTTCGCCGGTTACCACCGTCTGAATCAGCAGTTTGCGGTGCACTACTCCGTCAACTGGACCGACTGGAGCGCCTTCCAGGAGCTCAAGGCCACCAGCAACTCCTGCGCTGGTGGGATCTGCCTGCAAAAAGATGAGAAGTTCAAGGATTCCGCCCGCTACGCCATCGGTGGTACCTGGTACGTCAACCCGTCCTGGGAAGCCCGCATCGGCTTCGCCTACGACAACAGCCCGATCGAGCCGGAATACCGCAGCCTGAGCATTCCTGACTCCGACCGTGTCTGGTACAGCGCCGGCGCCACCTACCACATCGATCAGGACATGAGCGTCGATTTCGGCATGGCCTACCTGGACGGCAAGGAAGTGGACGTGAACGAAGGTCTGACCAGCCATACCGATCCGGTACGCTGGAAGGGCACCTCCCACGGCAACGCCTTGCTGGCATCCGCCCAGTTCAACATGAAATTCTGATTTCATCGCGATCAAACAGAGCGCCTCCGGGCGCTCTTTTTTTATGCGACATCCCCATCTCAGCGCACACCTGTAGCAAACAGCTGTACTCTTTTTGTTTTTTATCAAACTGTTAGAGGCGATACCTCCAGCATTTAATCCCGTTTTGCCCTCTCGGTCCCCGCCCCCGTTGCCTTGCTGGTCATACCATATAAAATCCCGCCCCCAACCGAATCACAGAATGAACCCTCAGTTCATCCCGAGGAAAAGCAATGCAGTCGACCATCAAGCCCTCCCTTATCGCCCTGATCTTGCTGCCTGGTCAGGTCCTGGCGGCCGGTTTCCAGCTGGCGGAGCAATCGGCCACCGGCATGGGCCGCGCCTTCGCCGGGGAGGCAGCCATCGCCGACAACGCCAGCGTGCTCGCCCGTAACGCCGCCGCCATGACCCGCTTCGAGCGCACCGCCTTCTCCGGCGGCGTCATTCATATCCAGCCTGACGTCAACATAGAGGGGGTGACCCGGGTCCCCACCACCCAGGGCCCGGTGACCCTGGATGCGAGCGCCAACGACATCGCGGACGGTGCCTGGGTGCCCAACGCCTATCTCATCCTGCCCCTGAATGATCAGTGGTGGCTGGGGCTGGCGGCCACCTCCTACTATGGCCTCGGCGTCCAGATGCCGGACAACTACAACGCCGGTCACTTCGGCAACGTCTCCGACATCAAGACGGTGGATCTCGGTGCCTCCCTGGCCTATCGCATCAACCGGAACTGGTCGATCGGCGCCGGCCTCTCCGCCATCCATGGCGAAGGGGAAGTGGGCGGTACCTTCCCCTCCAACAACAAGATTGCCAAGCACCTCAAGGGGGATGGCTGGGCCCTTGGCTGGCATCTCGGCACCCTGCTGGAGCTGTCCCCTGCCACCCGCATCGGCCTCTCCTATCGCCATGATGTCAACCTGACCCTCTCCGGGGATGCCGTCGGCACCGATCTGCTGGGCCGCACCTTCACCGACACCGGCACCCTGGACTTGCCCTTGCCCGCCACCGCGGAGCTGGCCCTGTTCCATCAGCTGACCCCGGCCCTGGCGCTGCATTCGAGCATCAACTGGACCAACTGGAGCAAATTCGTGCAGCTCGAATCCGAGCTCGATCACCATGGCACCATGCACATCAAGGACGAGCACTGGGAAGACAGCTGGCGCTACGCCCTCGGCCTGACCTATCAGCTGGCTCCGAAGTGGCAGCTTCGCTCCGGCCTGGCCTATGATCGCAGCCCTGTCCCCGCCGATCGCCGTACCATCTCCATCCCGGACTCGGATCGGATATGGTACAGCGCCGGTGTGGGTTACCAGATAGACCGCAACCTGTCGCTGGATCTGGGGCTGACCCTGATCGACGGCAAGAAGGTCGAGGTGAACGAAACCATGCAGCTCAGACCCGGGATATCGCAAACCACCTCCACCTTCCAGGGCACCTCGGAAGGGGACGCCTGGCTGGCCGGCCTGCAGCTCAACTACCTCTTCTGATCCCGCCACCCCTGGCAATACTATGCCAGTTGCTGACCCTTTCGACCCGGTCGGCACTGGCATAGTGATCCGCTTCACCATAGAATCAAGCCTTCACCCATGCTGGAGAAATGCATGTATTCCTATGTAGCAAGGCAGCCCATCCTGGATCGGGAATTGAAGACCCATGCCTATGAGCTGCTGTTTCGCGACAGCCTGGATAATGTGTTTCCCCCCATCTCCGCCCAACTGGCCACCTCCCGACTGGTGACGGAGCAATTCCTGCAACAGAACATCGATCAGCTGCTTGGCGGCCACCCCTGTTTCATCAACTTTCCTCACTCCCTGCTGCTGGACGGTCTGGCTGAATGCCTGCCCCAGGACAAGGTGGTGATCGAGATACTGGAAGATGCAGAGCCCGACGATGCCCTGCTGGACAAGGTGATCCAGCTCCACGGGCTGGGCTATCGGCTGGCGCTGGATGATTTCACCCTGGTCCCGGCCTGGGACAGGTTCCTGCCCTATATCCACATCATCAAGTTCGATCTGCGGGCCACACCGCTCGCCAGCATAGAGAAGTTCATGCTGACCCATAGCCACCTGCCGCTCACCTACCTCGCCGAAAAGGTGGAGGACAAGGACGAGTTTGAACGGATGAAGGGGCTCGGGGTCGAGTTGTTCCAGGGCTTCTTCTTCAGCCGGCCCCAGATGGTGCAGCAAACCACCATGCCCCCGACCCAGCTGGTGGTGATGCAGTTGCTCAAGGTGGTCAACCAGGCCGAGCCGGATCTGGACAAGATAGAGCAGCTGCTCAACCAGGATCTCTCCCTCTCCCTCAAGCTGCTGCGCTACGTCAACCACCTCAAGCGCTTTCCCCAGCCCATCGCCTCGTTTCGCCAGGCCGCCAGCTCCCTGGGGCACGCCCAGCTCAAGCGTTTCGTGGCCCTGATCGCCGCCACCAGCGCCGGTCACGACAAGAGTGCCGAGCTCTACCAGATGTCCCTCATCCGGGCCCGCTTCTGCGAGCTGCTGGCACAGACCCATGCCCCCACCCAGCAGGCGCAGCAAGCCTTCATCACCGGGCTCTTCTCCCTGCTGGACGTGCTGATGGGGCAACCGCTGGATCAACTGCTCGGCACCATACCCCTGACCGCCGAGATCCGCGCCGCCCTGCTGGAGCGCAAGGGCAATCTGGGGTTCTATCTGGCGTTTTGTGAAGACTACGAGAAGGCCAACTGGCAACGGATCGCCGCCAGCACCGCCCGCCTGGGGCTCAATGAAGAGAAGGTCAGCCACCTCTATCTGGCCGCCACCACCTGGGTCAATCAGCAGCTCCAGGCCATGGAAGGGACGGACTGAACCCACTCCCCGCTTTCACCTATCCCCCCCGAAAATGACAACGTCCCTGCGTGAGGGACGTTGTGCATTTATCGGCAATCGCCTTGGGTGCGACTCCTCAGCCCAGTTCGATGGCCATGGCGGTCGCCTCCCCGCCGCCGATGCACAGGCTCGCCACCCCTCGCCGCAGGCCCCGCGTGTGCAGGGCATGGATCAGGGTGACCAGGATGCGGGCACCGCTGGCCCCCAGGGGATGGCCCAGGGCACAGGCGCCCCCGTTCACGTTCAGCTTGTGATGGGGGATCTGGCACCCCGCCATGGCCAGCATGCTCACCATGGCGAAGGCCTCGTTCACCTCGAACAGATCCACCTCCTCCACCGACCAGCCCACCCGGGCCAGCAGCTTGTCGATGGCCCCCACGGGGGCACTGGTAAACTCCGCCGGCAGGGCGGCATGGCTCTGGTAGCCGACCACCCTGGCCAGCACGGGCAAACCCAGGCGCTCGGCGGTCTCGGACCGCATCAACACCAGTGCCGCCGCCCCGTCCGAGATGGAGCTGGCATTGGCCGCCGTGATGGTGCCCGTCTTGCTGAAGGCCGGTTTCAGGGTCGGTATCTTGTCGGGCCTGGCCTTGCCCGGTTGCTCGTCGTCGGCCAGCAGCAGGGTGTCTGCCGCCATCACGGGCGCCAGCTCTGCCCCGAAGGCGCCACTTCGCTGCGCCGTCAGGGCCCGCTCCAGGGAAGCGATGGCGAAGGCATCCATGTCGGCCCGGGTCAGCCCGGCCCTGTCCGCGCTCAGCTGGGCGTAGTGGCCCATCAGGTGCCCCTCGTAGGCATCCTGCAAGCCGTCGAGGAACATGTGATCCAGCACGCTTTGGTGGCCCATGCGAAAACCGCTGCGCGCCTTGTCCAGCAGATAGGGGGCCCGGCTCATGCTCTCCATGCCGCCCGCCACCACCACATCCACCTCCCCCAGCCGCAACCCGTCTGCCGCCAGCATCACCGCCTTCATGCCGGAGCCGCACACCTTGTTGATGGTGGTGCAGGGCACGCTGTCCGGCAGCCCGGCCTTGAGCGCCGCCTGACGGGCCGGTGCCTGCCCGACCCCGGCGCTCAGCACATTGCCCAGATAGACCTCATCGACCCGAGTTGCGTCTATCCCGGCTGCCGCCAGGGCGGCGCGGATGGCGCAGGCGCCAAGCTCGGGCGCACTCAGGGCGCTCAAGGCCCCTTGAAAGGCCCCCATGGGGGTACGTTTGGCCGCCACAATCACTATATCCATCAATCGCACTCTCCTTGTTACATTGGGATAACATATGCCGCCGCCGTCCCCGGAACAAGACTTGCGGGGAAGTTGACGTTTGGGTAAGGTGCCAGCCTGCATTGACAACCAGATGACAGCCAAGACAGCCCTATGACCAAATCCAAGGATGACGCCCGGACCTTCAGCATCAGCGAGCTGGCCCGTGAATTCGATGTGACCACCCGCAGTATCCGATTCTACGAGGATCAGGGTCTGCTGAACCCGACGCGCCAGGGGCAGACCCGGATCTACAGTCGTCAGGACAGGGTGCGCCTCAAGCTGACCCTGCGTGGCAAACGGCTGGGCTTCAGCCTCGCGGACATCCGCGAGCTGTTCGATCTCTATGACGCAGACAAGAGCAGCCGCTCCCAGTTGCAGACCATGCTGGGGCTGGTGGCCGACAAGCGGGAGACCCTGCAGCAGCAACTGGAAGACATCCAGATGGTCTTGCTGGAGCTGGAGGCCGCCGAGCAGCGCTGCCGGCAGGCGCTGGGCCAGCTGACCCCCTGAGTGGGCAAGGGAGGGGCAGCCATCGCGGCCCCAGGAAAATAGAAAGAGGGAGGCTTGCGCCTCCCTCTTGTCATTCATGGCAGTGAGCCTGGTCTCAGGCTTCCTTGCTCCAGCGGTTCGGATCGTAATCCGGGCTGTAACGATCGACTATGATGGCGCAAGCCGCATCGCCGGTGATGTTGAGGGCGGTACGTATCATGTCGAACAGGCGATCCAGTGCGAACAGCAGCGGCAGCCCCTCGATGGGGATACCGGCCGCCAGCAGCACGGCCACCACCAGGAAGCTCGGGCCCGGCACGCCGGCCTGGCCGATGGCACCCAGGGTCGAGGTGACTATGATGGCCGCCCAGGCGCCCATGCTGAGATCGATGTTGTAGACCTGGGCGAAGAAGATGGCCACCAGACCGTAATAGATGGCGTTGCCGCTCATGTTGATGGTGGCACCCAGCGGCAGCACGAAGGAGGCGGTGGCGTTGGTCACCTTCAGATCGTGCTCGCAGGTCTCCATGTTGACCGGCAGGGTCGCCATGGACGAGGCGGTGGAGAAAGCCACTATCTGCGGCTTCTTCATCGCCGAGAAGTACTTGCGTACCGGCGTGTTGGAGAAGAAGGCGATCAGCAGCGGGTAGACCACGAAGCCGAAGATGAGGATGGCGGCGACATAGACCACGAACAGCTTGAGCACCAGGGTCAGCACGTCGAAGCCATAGGTGCCGATGGCATCGGCCATCAGGCCGAAGACCCCGATGGGGGCAATCAGCATCACCTTGTTGATCATCCAGACGAAGGCGTCCACCAGGGTGTTGAGGCCATCCACCAGCGGCTTGGCGCGCTCGCGTGGCTGCTTGGCCAGCGCTATGCCGAGGAACATGCAGAACACCAGGATCTGCAGTATGTTCGCCTCGTTCAGGGCGCTGAACACATTGGTCGGGATCATCCCAAGCAGGGTAGCCACGGCGTCTGGCAGGGCGCCCTTGTCGGCGTAGTCACCGGCAAACATGGCGGCCGTGGAGCCGAAATCGACCCCGACACCGGGCTTGAAGATTTGACCCATCACCAGCGCCAGCAGCACCGCCAGGGCGGAGGTACCGAGGAAGAAGGCGAGCGTGGTCACCCCTATCTTGCCCGCGGCCGGGCTGGCCCCCAGATTGGCGGCCCCGGACAGGATGGCGACCGCCACCAGCGGGATCACCAGCATCTTGATCAGCTGGATGAAGAGCGTACCCAAGGGGGCGAAGACGGTCGCCTGCTCACCCATGAGGGCACCCACCAGCGCCCCCAGGATCATGGCGACCACAACCTGGAAGCCGATATTTTTAATTAATCCTTTTGTCAACACAGAATGTTCCTTTATTAAGCAATTACTCACACTGTTGCAGCGTAAATGACCACCCAGAGCGTCAAATCCTCTCCATTGCTCTGGCGGCGCGCTTTATCTCATATTTATTACCCGTTTAACATCGTGATCCCTGAACGAAACGAATTTTTATGATTTTTCACAAAGTTGAGACCCACAAGAAACTCACCGTTTTTCCCCTATTTCACCATGACAATCGCCAAAATAATGTGCTACTTTGGCTTTGCAAACGTGCATACAGGGAAGAAAAGATGCTGAAAGTTAACGAATATTTTGACGGAAATGTTAAATCTATCGGTTTCGAGCAAAAAGGCGAGAAAGCCACGGTCGGCGTGATGGAAGCGGGTGATTACCAGTTCAACACCGCCGCCCCGGAGCGAATGACGGTGGTCAAGGGTGTCCTTCGCATCCAGCTGGCCGATGAAGACGAGTGGCACAGCTACCATCAGGGCGAGTCCTTCGACGTGGCCGGTCACTCCTCCTTCAAGCTGGAAGTGAAGACAGCCACCGCCTACCTGTGCGAGTTCCTCGACTGATAGCCCCTCAGGGGGGCCATGAGATGCAGATCCGCTCCTCCTGGCGCCCCTGATCCCCCTGTTTTGCCCCATTTCCACACCGCCATCACAGGCTGTTGCTTCCCCCCTTTTCATCGACTACAAAAAATTTACAATGTTTAGACGAAATCCATAATCGGAGTACGTCATGATCAGTGTCTTCGACCTGTTTTCCATCGGGATTGGTCCCTCCTCCTCCCACACAGTGGGGCCGATGCGGGCAGCCTGCGCCTTCGTGCACACCCTCAAGCAGAGCGCACTTCTCTCCCGCACCGAACGCGTCGTGGTCGAGTGCTACGGCTCCCTCGGCCAGACCGGCAAGGGTCATGGCACCGGCAAGGCCATCATCCTGGGGCTGGCCGGCTTTGAACCCGAATCCGTGGACATCGAGGCCATCCCCGCCTTCCTCGATCAGGTGGAGCACAGCCAGACCCTGCGGCTGGGGGGGGAGCAACCGAGCCAGTTCCCCCGCGTCGGTGCCATCCTCTTCAATCGGCGCAAGACCCTGCCCGCCCACTCCAACGGCATGACACTGCGTGCCTTCGCGGGCGACAGCCTGCTGTTTGAGCAGACCTACTACTCCATCGGTGGCGGCTTCATCATAGAGGAGAGCCACTTCGCCAACGCCCGGGAAGAGGCCGCCCGCTTCGATGCCGCCCACCCCGTCCCCTACCCCTTCGAGAGCGGGGCCCAGCTGCTGGCCCACTGCCAGGAGAGCGGCCTCTCCATCTCGGGATTGATGCTGGCCAATGAGAAGGTGTTTCGCAGCGAAGCCGAGATAAAGGCGGGCCTGCGCAAGATCTGGCAGGCGATGCAGGGCTGTGTCGAGCGCGGTTGCAGGAGCGAGGGGGTGTTGCCAGGGGGGCTCAAGGTGAAGCGCCGCGCCCCTGCCCTCTATCGCCAGCTCTGCGGCGAGACCAACTTCAACAAGGATCCCCTGATGGTGATGGAGTGGGTGGATCTGTTTGCCCTGGCCGTCAACGAGGAGAATGCCGCCGGTGGCCGGGTGGTGACAGCCCCCACCAACGGCGCCGCCGGCATCATCCCCGCCGTGCTGCACTATTACGATCGCTTCGTGCGCAAGGTGGATGACGAGCTGCTGATGCAATACTTCCTCACCGCCGCCGCCATCGGCATCTTATATAAGAAGAACGCCTCCCTGTCGGGGGCCGAGGTGGGCTGTCAGGGAGAAGTGGGGGTCGCCTGCTCCATGGCCGCCGGCGCCCTGGCCGAGCTGCAGGGCGGCAGCCCGGCCGTGGTCGAGAACGCCGCCGAGATCGGCATGGAGCACAACTTAGGGTTGACCTGCGATCCCATCGGCGGCCTGGTACAGGTGCCCTGCATAGAGCGCAACGCCATGGGGGCGGTCAAGGCGATCAATGCCGCCCGCCTGGCCCTGCGTGGCACAGGCGAGCACAAGGTCTCCCTGGACAAGGTGATCAGGACCATGTGGGAAACCGGCAACGACATGAAGACCAAGTACAAGGAGACAGCCCGCGGCGGCCTCGCCGTCAACATCACCGAATGTTAAGCCTGGGTAAAAACGACCTCAGATGACCCTCAGATACCCGGCCTGGCCGGGTATTTTTTCGCAAAACGTTTGCCTTGCGCTTAACAAAATGGATAACCATCAAAATAAATTTTATACTCGCGCCGTGAATTCAACAAAAATAGATCTATTTCAACTTTTTTTAGGCAGGAAGCCGTTACACTGCGGTTATCTGGTTCCCTGGCCTTTGTGACGACAGACCCGTCCCATGGATCACCCTTTCTGCGAGCGGGCATGGCGCCCCCTTCTACCCTGAGGTAATTGTTACATGATCAGCGTTTTTGATATCTTCAAAATCGGTGTTGGCCCCTCCTCTTCCCACACTGTCGGCCCGATGAAAGCAGCCAAACAGTTCGTGGATGATCTGCGTGCTAGCGGCAAGATCCGTGACATCACCCGGATCCAGGTTGACGTCTATGGCTCCCTCTCCTGGACCGGCAAAGGCCACCACACAGACACCGCCATCATCATGGGGCTGGCCGGCAACCTGCCGGAAAATGTCGACATCGACGGCATTCCTGAATTCATCTCCCGGGTCGAGCAGACCGGTCGTCTGCCCATAGGCCTGCACTGCCACACCGTCAGCTTCCCGAAAGGCGCCATGGTGTTCCATGACGAGGCCCTGCCCCTGCACGAGAACGGCATGAAGCTGACCGCCTTCATCGAAGACGAGGCCATCTACAGCAAGACCTATTACTCCATCGGCGGTGGCTTCATCGTCGATGAAGAGAGCTTCGGCAAGGCCGACAGCGGCGACATGACCGTCAACTACCCCTTCAAGAGCGCCGCCGAGCTGCTCGCCCACTGCGGCCAGACCGGTCTCTCCATCTCCGCCCTGATGCTGGAGAACGAGAAGTGCTTCAACACCCCGGAAGAGATCTACAAGAAGCTCGGCAAGATCTGGACCACCATGCGTGAAGGGATAGAGCGCGGCTGCCGTACCGAGGGTGTCCTGGCCGGCCCGCTGCGGGTGCCGCGCCGTGCCGCTCCCCTCTACCGTCAGCTGACCACCAACGAGCATCTCTCCAACGACCCCATGAGCATCGTTGACTGGGTCAACATGTTCGCTCTCGCGGTGAGTGAAGAGAACGCCGCCGGTGGCCGCGTCGTCACCGCCCCGACCAACGGCGCCGCGGGCATCATCCCGGCCGTGCTGGCCTACTACGACAAGTTCATCCAGCCGGTCGGCCGCGACGAATACACCCGCTTCTACCTGGCCGCCGCCGCCGTCGGCATGCTCTACAAGATGAACGCCTCCATCTCAGGTGCCGAAGTGGGTTGCCAGGGTGAGGTGGGCGTCTCCTGCTCCATGGCCGCCGCCGGCCTGACTGAACTCATGGGCGGCAGCCCGGAGCAGGTGTGTGAAGCGGCCGAGATCGGC
This sequence comes from Aeromonas sp. DSM 116730, assembly GCF_046581335.1. Classification (NCBI taxonomy): domain Bacteria; kingdom Pseudomonadati; phylum Pseudomonadota; class Gammaproteobacteria; order Aeromonadales; family Aeromonadaceae; genus Aeromonas; species Aeromonas sp. DSM 116730. The sequence continues at coordinate 2,421,211 of NZ_CP144265.1, forward strand.
ATGGAGCACAACCTGGGTCTGACCTGCGATCCGGTCGCTGGCCAGGTACAGGTGCCCTGCATCGAGCGCAACGCCATCGCCGCCATGAAGGCGGTCAACTCCTCCCGCATGGCCCTGCGTCGTACCTCCAAGCCACGCGTGTCATTGGACAAGGTCATCGAGACCATGTACATCACCGGCAAGGACATGGACTCCAAGTACCGTGAAACCTCCCGCGGTGGCCTGGCCATCAAGGTGATGCAGGTTGCCTGCGAATAAGCGGCAAACAGCAGATGCAAAAAAGGCGGGAGAGATTCCCGCCTTTTTTCTGCCATTTTTTCAGGGACAGACGCACTGACATGAAGAATAAAGAGTAAGGGGGCAATTCATCCGTCAGGGGTCAAAGTGGGGAGGGATGATTTTGCTATCTTATTCGGCGACCTCCCCACCATCTTATTCCGCTCTTATCCCACTCTTATCCCGCACTTGCTCCGCTCTTCTATTCCACTTTTATTCCACTATCCGATCCGCCAGGGTGCCGACCGCCACCACGAAATAGGGGGAGCGGTTCCAGTGGCGCAGCACCCGATAATTGTCATAGGCAAGATAACTGCGGCCATGGACGTCATCGGGCCGGATGAGGGAGGCCTGCATGTCGGCCTTCGGCAGCGGTGAGCCATCCAGTTGCCGCACCCCGAGCACCTGCCAGGCCTGGAGCGGCTTGCGCTGCTCCAGGCCAAACAGGGCGGGCTTGAGGGAGTCGGGCACCCTCACCCGCCGTCCCCAGGTTTCATCCTCTCGCCAGCCGTTCTGATGCAGATAATTGGCTGCCGATCCAAACACATCCGCCAGATTCCCCCACAGATCCTTCCTGCCATCCCCGTCCTGATCGACTGCGTATTTGAGGAAGGAGGAGGGCATGAACTGCACCTGCCCCATGGCCCCCGCCCAGGAGCCCTTGAAGGCGGCGGGGCTCACGTGCCCCTGCTCTATGATGCGCAGGGCATCGAACAGCTGATCCTTGAAGAAGGTTTCCCGTCGCCCTTCCCAGGCCAGGGTCGCCAGGGAGGAGACCAGCGGGAAATTACCGGTGAGTTTGCCAAAATTGGTTTCTATGCCCCACAAGGCGACAATAAAACGGGGCTGCACCCCATATTCATCGCCTATTTTCGTGAGCAGCGGCAGATGCTGGCGATATAAGGCGCGGGCTTGCTTGACTTTCCATTGGGGCACGGCACGGGGAATATAGGAATCCAGGGTCAGTTTGAATTCCGGCTGATTTTTGTCGTGCTTGATGGCCGCCTCTATGAGGCGAATATCGGCAAAAGCGGCCGTTACCGTCGCAGGCTGGATGCCGGCCGCCAGGGCTTGCTGTTTGAGACTCGTCACATAATGGTCAAAATCGACGCTGGCCTTCAGGGGCGCACTTAATAGTGCGCTCAACAATAACAGTGCCAGCCTCCCCTGCATCAGCGGGAGCCTTTTAATTGTGCCTTGTGCTGCTCCAGCAAATTTTCCGGTGGAGGGGGCACCTGCAGGTAGAAACCCTGGCTCTGCAAGGCCGCCATCACCCGCTCGGTGGAAGCGATCCCCAGGGGCTTGGCCGGGTCCAGCTTGGTCATCAAAACCAGCTCGGGGCGTCCGAAGGTACTCATCAGTGCCTCTGGCACACGGGAAAAGTCCTCTCTTCTTTCAATAAAGAGATAGGTCTCGGCTTTTTTGCGACTTTTATAGACTGCACACAACATGGAAATTGATATAATCCGACGGGTTCATTGCCTCTGGTGGTGGCAAACTATAACATCAGGAATTGAATAACAATAACGTATTACCGTCTCGGTTCGGGGAAGATTCATGGTTGAACGCGATAACGAATTGAAAGGGACCACCTTCACTATTTCTGTGTTGCATCTCAGCGATGGCAATCCGGACCGGATCCGACAACTGCTGGAGGCCAAGGTCGCGCAAGCTCCCCAGTTTTTTAATTGTGCCCCCCTCGTCCTCAATGTGGAACGCCTCAGCGATATCCCCGATTTCGAGCAGCTCAGGGAGCTGGTCGAGTCGGAAGATTTCGTGCTGGTCGGCATCACGGGGGCGCGGGATGAGGCGATGAAGACGGCGGCCAAGGCGGCCGGGTTGGCCGTCATGGTGTCGGGCAAGAGCCGCAAGGCCGAGCCTGTGGCACCGGCGCCAGCACCTGAACCCGTGGAGGTGGCCCAGGTCGCCCCGGTTCATGCCCTGGAGCCGACCAAGGTCCACGTCGGGCCGGTGCGCTCCGGCCAGCAGATCTATGCTGCCGGCACCTCGCTGGTGGTGCTGGGCTCGGTCAGTCCGGGGGCCGAAGTCATCGCCGACGACAGCATCCATATTTATGGCGCCCTGCGTGGCCGTGCCATCGCGGGGGCCAAGGGCAATCCCCTTGCCCGCATTTATTGCCAGCAATTGCAGGCCGAGCTGCTCTCCATCGCGGGCACCTTCCAGCTCAGCGACGCACTGCCGGCAGGCCTGATACAAGAGCCAGTCCATATCCGGCTGGACAACGAACAACTCCGAATAGACCGCATCAAATAGAGTTACAAGGAAGCGAGAATGGCGCGAATCATAGTCGTTACATCGGGCAAAGGTGGCGTTGGCAAGACCACAACCAGCGCGGCCCTGAGCACCGGCTTGGCCCAGCGTGGCCACAAGACAGTGGTCATCGATTTTGACATTGGCCTGCGAAACCTGGATCTCATCATGGGCTGCGAGCGGCGCGTGGTGTATGACTTCGTCAATGTGATCAACGGTGAGGCCAACCTCAACCAGGCCCTCATCAAGGACAAGCGTTCCGAGAATCTGTTCATCCTGCCTGCCTCCCAGACCCGGGACAAGGACGCCCTGACCCGCGAAGGGGTCGAGAAGATCCTGGATCAGCTGGCGGAGATGAAGTTCGATTACATCGTCTGCGACTCCCCGGCCGGCATCGAGGCGGGGGCCCTGATGGCGCTCTATTTCGCCGACGAGGCCATCGTCACCACCAACCCGGAAGTCTCTTCCGTGCGTGACTCGGATCGCATCCTCGGCATCCTGGCCTCCAAGTCCCGCCGCGCCGAGCGCGGGGAAGACCCCATCAAGGAGCACCTGTTGCTGACCCGCTACTGCCCGACTCGCGTCAGCCGTGGCGACATGCTGAGCGTGCAGGATGTGCAGGAGATCCTGGCCATCAAACTGCTCGGGGTGATCCCGGAGTCCCAGGCGGTGCTGCGCGCCTCCAACTCGGGGGAGCCGGTCATTCTGGACAAGGAGTCCGATGCCGGTCAGGCCTATGAGGACGCCGTTGCCCGCCTGCTGGGTGACACCAAGGATTTTCGTTTTCTGGAAGAAGAAAAGAAGGGCTTCTTTAGCCGACTGTTCGGGAGTTAAACATGTCATTATTGGATTATTTTCGTTCCAACAAGAAACAAAACACCGCACAACTGGCCAAAGAGCGGTTGCAGATCATAGTCGCGCACGAGCGTTCTTCAAGAGGGGGGCCGGATTACCTGCCCCAGCTCAAGCAGGACCTCCTCGACGTGATCCGCAAGTATGTGCAGATCGATCCGGACAAGATCACCGTCCAGCTCGATAAGAAGAGTGACGAGCTGTCGGTACTGGAGCTCAACATCACCTTCGCCGATGACAAGAAGGGATGAGCTGACGCCCCATGCGTGACCCCTTCCCCCAATGAAGACCGGATCCTGTAGCAGGATCCGGTTTTTTATTGCCTGGCGCAGAGGCATCTCGCCAAGGCGTGCGGGGCCAGCTAGAATACTGCCCGCCCCCTCGGTCCTGCCGACGGGACCTCTCCCCCTCATCTGGAATACAGGTCTTATGTCTTTGAATGACGAAATGCACAGCGTCGAGGAACTGCTCGATACCGCCCTCGAACTCTTCATGGAGCTGGCCTCGGACAACCTGCCCGAGCAGGAGATAGCCCTGTTCAACCAGGCCTTCAACGATCGGGGTCTGCTGGCGGAGACCGACCCCGCCGATGACTGGGAAGCGGACGTGGGGTTTGCCGTGAGCGATGCCGAGTACGCCGAGATCTGGGTTGGCCTTGGCAATGCCGAGCAAGAGTATGAGCACCTGTTTGCCCGCATGCTGCTCTCCCGCCGTGTCGACGAGAAGTTCTGCCACATCGAATGGCTGCCCCAATAATTCCGGATCCCGACGATCCCGGTCACTATGAGTGGGACTCAGAGCCTGAGCCCGTGAGACCGACGCGCTGGCGGCGCCTTCTGGGCTGGCTCGGCAAGCTGCTGCTGGCGGCGCTGGTCAGCTCCATCGTCTCGGTGGCGCTGCTGCGCTTCATCGATCCCCCCATGTGGACCTGGCGCCTCGAGCGGGCGCTGTTTCCGCCCGCCAAGGTGGCCGAGGTCAAGCACGACTGGGTGCCCCTCGAGCGTATCTCGCGGGAGTTGCAACTGGCGGTGATCGCCGCCGAGGATCAGCGCTTCGCCGATCACAACGGCTTCGACATGGATGCCATCAGCTCGGCCCTCAAACACAACCAGCAAAGCCGGCGGGTGCGCGGGGCCAGTACCCTGAGCCAGCAGACGGCGAAGAACCTCTTCATGTGGAGCGATCGCAGCTTGCTGCGCAAGGGGATAGAGGCCTGGTTCACCCTGCTGATGGAGCTGGGCTGGGACAAGTCCCGCATCCTCGAGGTGTACCTGAACATAGTGGAGTTCGGGCCCGGCATCTATGGTGCCGAGGCCGCCGCCAGGCACTACTTCGGCAAACCGGCGGCGCGCCTGACCCGCTACGAGGCCTCCTTGCTGGCCGCCGCCCTGCCCAATCCCTGGCGCTACCGGGTCAAGCCCCCCTCGCCCTATGTACAGCAGCGCTCGGCCTGGATCCGCCGCCAGATGAGTCAGCTCGGCCAGGTCACCCTGAACCGGGTGCACGAGGCCGGCTAGGTTCGTCGACGGGGTCGGAGGCCGGCCCCAGATGGCCGCCGATGACCTCCCGGTGCAACGGCAAATAGTGCCACCACCAGGTCTCCCGTCGCCGCTTGATCTGCCGCCTGTACTGTCGTCGCTTCATGCTGCCCAGATGCCTCATCATGCCGCCCGATGGCGGCGGCTCTGTTAACCTTATCCCCTGTTTCGGCCATTTGACAGCACGGGGTTGCCAGCCTCACGCGCTGGCCGCCATCCCCAATAATTGTTAAAGTGGCGAACCTGGACGTATCTGGAGTGATTTCATGGAACAACGTAGCCCGGATCAGCTGGTCGAGTGGGCCTATGATCAGTTTCTGGAGCAGGCCGCCGACATGCTGGCCCCCGAACAAATCGTCGACATCACCCTCGAATTCGAGCAGCGTGGCGCCGTCGAGGCGACCCTGCCCAACGCCGACTGGTCGACCGAACTCGGCGTGCCGGTCGACATGGAGCGTTGGGCCGAGGTGTGGGTCGGCTTGCTGGATCATCAGGAGGAATTCGAGGTGATCTATGCCACCTTCCTGCTGCCTCGGGATCAGAGTGAACACGAGGTCCATGTTCGCTGGCACCGCCAGCAGCAGGCATAAGAAAAGGCGCCCCTGGCGCCTTTTTCGTCTCTGCGATTTACCCCTTCAGGGACGAACCGCTATGGCTTTGGCCAGACAGCGACGACACCAGCAGGCGCTCGCCTCGTTCATGGGCAAGGGGGGCAGCTGGCTGCACCAGCAGCGCTCTATGGGTTCACCGGCGGAGACGGCGCAAAACGCCGGCTCGCCGCATCCCGGGCACTGATGAGTGCTGCGCGTGCCATCCAGCTCGGCCATGCGGGCCAGCTGGGCCTCGCTGTCCATGGCGGACCACTGGCCTATCTCGGTCAGGGTACGGCCGCAACCGAGGCAGAGCCCATCCTTGGCCCGGCAGTCGCCGATGCAGGGACTCGGCACCTTATTCGCCGTCCTGGGCCGAGCTGGTCTCTGCTGCAACCAGCGTGATGCAGTTGTCTTCGATGACGATCTTGCCCTGCTTGTAGAGCCCGCCTATGGCCTTCTTGAAGGTGCCCTTGCTCATGTTGAACATCTTGTAGATGAGCTCGGGTTCGCTCTTGTCCCCCACCGCCAGGCTGCCGCCCTGCTTCTGCAAGCGGGTGAGAATACGGCCGCCGGCATCATCCATCCGATCCTGCCCCGGTTTTTGCAGGGTCAGGTCCAGCTTGCCATCCTCACGGACCTGCTTGACCCAGGCGGTCAGCGGTCGGCCCGTCATCAAGCGGCCGAACACCTCGTTCTTGAACAGCATGCCGGAGTACTGACCATTGACCACGGCCTTGATGCCGAGGGGGGTGTGTTCCCCGGGCAGCGCAGTGACCTCGTCACCGGCCTTGAAGGGGGGATCGACGCGCAGGAAACGCTCGAGGCGGCTGGTGCCCACCATGCGCCCCTCGTTGTCCAGCATCAGGTGTACCAGATAGACATGGCCCACCTGCATCGGCTTGTTCTGCTCGCGGCTTGGCACGAACAGATCCTTTTTCATGCCCCAGTCGAGGAAGGCGCCGATCTTGTTGGCGTTGACCACCTTGAGGCCGACGATGTCACCCACCATGGCAAAGGGCTTGTCGGTGGTGATCACCGGCTCGCAATCTGCGTCCAGATAGAGAAAGACGGACACCTCGCCATCTTCGGCGACGCCTTCCGGCAGCTGACGCTTGGGCAACAGCAGCTCGCCATATTCCCCCGCGGCCAGCCAGGCGCCACGATCTTCGAGCTCGACTACGGTGAGGGTGTTCATCTTGCCAATCTGTAACATGGTGATCTCTTCTTTCAATATCTGGATGGGCCTGCAGTTCATGGCCCGTAATAATGTGCATCGCCCCTGTCGTCGGCTGAGGGAGGACAAGGGCTCAGGTTTTTCATGCAGGCGCGCATGTTACCCCAGAGCCGTGACAGGACCTAGTCCCTTGCCCGTCCCCCCACAGGATTTTCACCTCGGGGCGACCCGGCATTGGCGATATTAGCAGCACTCGGTCGCCCCTTGGCTGCAAATAACCCCACTTTTAGGTAGACTTCGCGGCCGTCAAATCCAGAGGAAGCGTCGATGAACCCAGCCACTCGTACCCGTCATCTCAATCAATGGATCCAGAGCCACAGCCAGCAGGACATGAGTTACCCGGCCCTGCACGGCTTTCTCTGCGCCCGTCTGACGGGGCCGACCGCCCCTGACTGGCAAGATCCCCTGGCCGGGCTGCTGCCCCATGAGGTCGAGCTTGACGAGAAGAGTGCCGAGGCGCTGCATCACCTGATCGCCGAGCTGGAGGCCCAGGCCGACGACGCCCAGTTGGTCCTGCCGAGCCAGTGCCGGCTCTCTAACGAGACCCCAGAGCAGGTATTCGAGCAGAGCCACCCCCTCGGCCAGTGGAGTTACGGCTTCAGTCAGGGGGTGGCCCGCTGGCCCACGCCGACGGATCTGAACGATCCCGCCACCCGGCACCGCTTCAGCCTGGTGGCCGAACTCTGCCTGTTCCGTGACAGGCCCATGGCCCAGATGCTGCATCAGGCCGCGGCCAGCGAGCTGCCCTTCCTGGATTTTTGCAAGCGGCAGCGCCAGCAGATGAAGACGGCCCTCAACCTTCTGCTGACCCTGGATCAGGATGGGGCACGGCATGAAGAAGAACCGCTTCCCGACAACGAACAGACCCGCCAGTGGCAGCAGTGGTTCGAGCAGGCGGCGCAGTGCCGCGATCCCCTCGCCCGCCTCTCCTGGTTTGACCGCATCATCGCCGATGCCAGCCCCCTGTTCGACGAGGCCTTCTGGCAACAACACGCAGGCCGCGGCTGGAGCTCCCCCGAGGCCCGCCCACTGATCGCGGCCCAGGCGGGCCGGGCCGATTGCCTGCTGCGACTGGGGCAGCAGGAGCAGGCCCGCCAGGCATACCTGGCCCTGCTCGACCTTTGTCAGGCCGACGAGCCTGGCTGTCGTCACCCTCTCTCCAGCCTCTATGCCTGGCAAGGGGACTGGGCCGCCCTGCAGGGCCTGCTGGTGCGCTTCAATGAAGCCTCCTGCTGGCTGCGCTACAACAAGGCGCTGATGGTGTTTGCCACCGAAGGCGAGCTGGCGGCGCAGCCCCATCTGGCCGCCGCCCTTGGCGCCAACCCCCATGTGCCCGCCACCCTGCTGGGCCAGCGCAGGCTGCCCAAGCAGGAGCCCCGCCACTGGCAGGGGGGGAGCCGCGACGAGGCAGCGCTCTATGCGCTCCAGAGCCGCGAGGCCTGGCTTGCTCATAATGCCTTGATCTGGCTGCGTAAAAGTGTAAACAGCAAGGCCAGTTGAGCCCCTGGTTGCCGGATCCGTGACGCAACACGTGCGCAAACGCACATTTTTCTGGTGCCCGTTCAGACAAATGCCCTTGTGTTACGTATCATCAAGGTCAAAGTATCAAGAGAAACTGCACCCGATGCAGCCGCCACAGCAGGATGTCATATGTCGAAGATCATAGAGCTGCTCGCGCACTATCCCCCCTATCAGCTGGTCCATGCCGCTGAGATGGTGCGCGATACCTTTGAACAGTTTTACCAGCAGCGGTACCAGCTGACGGTGCCCCAATGGCGCCTGATGATGGTGCTTGGCCCCCACTACCCCATCAGCCAGAAAGAACTGGTGGAGGCGAGCGGAATGGACAAGGTGCGGATCTCCCGCGAGATCCACCGTCTGGTGGAGAAGGGCATCCTGTTCACCGAGAGCAGCGCCCAGGACAAGCGCATCAGTCTGGTCTCCTTCACCCCGGCGGGGCTCACCCTGTTCCAGCAGCTCAAGACCGAAGCGGGCAGCTGGCAGCACACCCTCACCGACTATCTGCCTGCCGAGGCGCGCCAGAGCATACGGCTGCATCTGCAAAGCGTGAGCGACGCCATAGAACAACTCCACCTGCTGGACAGCGAGCAACAATCATGACACTGACCCGCTTTGCCACCATGGACATCAACATGCTGCTGAGCCTGGTCAACATGCAGCTTCGTGATCATTACGCCGATCTGGACGATCTCTGCCGGGCGCAGGATCTCGACAAGGAGGCCCTGACTGCGCGGCTGGCCGGCGGCGATTTCCACTACCAGCCTGATCAAAAGCAGTTCAGATAGGGATCCGGATCACAAGCTGTCTCGTGGCGCTGGCCGTGGCGGCAAAAACTGCTAAGGTGAGAGGCAACCCCGCTGGACCCTGGGCCTGAGGTATGGATACATCAGGCTGTCACAGACGGCGGTTAGCCTTAATTTGCTCACCATCAGCCAAGGACGACACCATGATCCTGACCCGACAGACCAGCCTGATCATCATCAGCGCCCTCTTCACGATCGGCCTCTTCTCCCCTCATCTGCCCCAGAGTACGGAGCAGTGGCTCAGCAGCCTGCTGCTGGGATCCCTGGTGGCGGTCTGCCTGCTGGTCGGCAGCGGCTGCCGTCGCTTCATCTGGGATTGAAGACTGGCGTCCCCGCCATCTGAAAACAACAACGCAGCCTGATGGCTGCGTTGTTGTTTCTGGACCTGGGTGAGCAGGCAAGCGTCACGGCATCAGTATGCCAGGGTTTCCAGCTGCTCCTTGGCCTGCTCTATGCCCTTGGCCTGCGCCTCGGGACCCATGCCCATGCCCTCGGCGTAGATGAAGTCCACCTCGTTGATGCCGATAAAGCCCAGCACGGTGCGCATGTAGGGGGTCACCAGATCGGTAGGATTACCCAGGTGCAGGCCGCCGCGGGGGCTGACCACCAGGGCGCGGGTGTTCTCCACCAGGCCGACCGGGCCGGTCTCGGTGTAGCGGAAGGTCACGCCGGCACGGGCCACCAGATCGATCCAGTTCTTCAGCTGGGTCGGGATGTTGAAGTTGTACATGGGGGCCGCGATGATCACCAGATCACTCGCCTTGAGCTCGGCCACCAGCTCGTCGGACTGGGCCAGCACGGCCAGCTGACGCTCGTTCAGGTTCTCACCGCCGCGCAGGCCCATGGCCAGCTCGCCGTCGAGCACCGGCAGGTTCAGGGTTGCCAGATCACGCACGGTGACGCTGTCACCCTGGCGCTCGGCCAGGTAGCCGTCGATCAGGGCGTTGGATTGGGAATACTGGCCCAGGATGCTGGACTTGAGAACGAGGATATTGGCCATGGTGAAACTCCATTTGGTTGTCGGTTGAACAGCTGTGCTGTCGATGGAGGTCACTATAAAGATTGAGGTTCAAGGCGGATAGCGAAAATAGATGCTCAAGTTATTCAAATATTTTGATGCTTGTACGCTTAGTCGCCAGCGAGGTACTCACCAAGCACCCCGGCCTTGGCAGAACAAACGATTGCCGTTATGATCCGCCGCACTTTTTTTAAGTGACCCGGATCCCATGGCACCCTCCCGCAGGCACTCCCCCTTTGCCGGCGCCGTCTGGATGATGGTGGCAGGCCTCTGCTTTGCCGCCGTCAACAGCCTGAGCCAGTATGTCAGCTTCAAGCTCGGCCTCCCCTCGACCCAGGTCGCCTTTCACCAGTACCTGGTCGCCCTGATCTGCCTGCTGCCCTGGCTTATCCGCCACGGCCTGCGCCAATCCCTGATGACCAACCAGCTGCGGCTGCACCTGCTGCGGGTCGCCCTGGCGGTCATCGGCATCCAGTTCTGGCTCTGGGCCCTGGCTGTGCCCGTGCCCATCTGGCAGGGCATAGCGCTCTTGATGACCTCCCCCCTGTTCGCCACCTTAGGGTCGGCCTTGCTGCTCAAGGAGCAGGTGAGCCGGGCGCGCATCCTGGCCACCCTGGCGGGCTTTGTCGGGGCCATGCTGATCCTGGCTCCCTGGACCGATGACTTCAGCTGGGCCTCCCTGCTGCCGGTGGCGGCCGCCCTGTTCTGGGCCGGCTACTCCCTGCTGGTGCGCTATCAGGCGGCGAGCGAATCGTCCCACACCATAGTGGTCTACCTGCTCATCTTCAGCACCCCCTTCAACGCCATGCTGGCCCTGCCGGAGTGGCAGTGGCCGAGCGAAACCCAGTGGCTGCTGGTGGCGGTCTCAGGGGTGCTGTCGGCCCTGGCCCAGATGTCCATCGCCCGCGCCTACAGCGTGGCCGAGGCCTCCTTCGTGCAGCCCTTTGACTTTGCCAAGCTGCCCATGAACGTACTGGCGGGTTGGCTGGTGTTTGGCTGGGCGCCTCCCGGCCGATTGTGGCTCGGCGCCGCCATCATCATAGGCGCCATCACACTGCTGACCCATCTGGAGCAGCGCGCCCACAAATCCGTTTCCTGAGGTACGCCATGCGTGCCTCTTTTTTTACTCACTCGGGTCAGCAACCCTGACCATGGACATCAGGAGAGATCAGATGTTTGGAACCGCCACCCGCCCCGGCGCCACCCGTGCCCTGCTGCTCGGCTCAGGCGAACTCGGCAAGGAAGTCGCCATCGAGCTGCAACGCCTTGGCATAGAAGTGATCGCCGCCGACCGCTACGCCAATGCCCCCGCCATGCAGGTCGCCCACGCCGCCCAGGTGCTGGACATGCTCGATGGCGCCGCCCTGCGCGCCCTGGTGGCCGAGGTCAAGCCCGACCTCATCATCCCCGAGATTGAGGCCATCGCCACCTATACCCTGGCAGAGCTTGAGCAGGAAGGGGTCAGGGTCGTGCCCAACGCCCGCGCCACCCAGCTCACCATGAATCGGGAGGGGATCCGCCGGCTCGCCGCCGAAGAGCTGGGTCTGCCCACCTCCTCCTACCGCTTCGCCCAGAGCAAGGAGGAGTTCATCGCCGCCGTCGAGGCCATAGGCCTGCCCTGCGTGGTGAAACCCGTGATGAGTTCGTCCGGCAAGGGCCAGAGCCTGCTGCGGGATCTCGCCAAGCTGGACGAGAGCTGGACCTATGCCCAGGAGGGGGGCCGCGCCGGCCGTGGCAAGGTGATAGTCGAAGGCTTCGTCCCCTTCGAGTACGAGATAACCTTGCTCACCGTGCGCGCCGTGGACGGCATCCACTTCTGTGATCCCATAGGCCATCGTCAGGAAGACGGCGACTACCGCGAATCCTGGCAACCCCAGGCGATGAGCGAGCTGGCGCTGGCCCGCGCCAAGGAGGTCGCCGCCAAGGTGGTCGAGGCCCTGGGTGGCCATGGCCTGTTCGGGGTGGAGCTCTTCATCAAGGGTGACGAGGTGTGGTTCAGCGAGGTCTCTCCCCGCCCCCACGACACCGGCATGGTGACCCTGATCTCCCAGGATCTCTCCGAGTTCGCCCTGCACGTGCGCGCCATCCTGGGGCTGCCGGTCGGCACCATCACCCAGTTCGGGCCAAGTGCCTCCGCCGTGGTGCTGCGCGATGGCCACAGCCAGAATATCCGCTATCAGGGGGTTGCCGAGGCGCTGGCCCTGGTGCCGGGCGCTCAGCTGCGTCTCTTTGGCAAGCCCGAGATCGCCGGTCGCCGTCGTCTCGGGGTGGCGCTGGCCCGTGGGCAAGGGTGCGAAGAGGCGGTGGAAAAGGCCAAGGCGGTCGCCGCCCGGATCGAGGTGCTCCTCTAGAGCGCATTCTTTGTCACGTAAAAACAAACGTTTATCTGCGTGATCCGGCGCAAGGGGCGGGCTTCTGCCCCTTTTCCATTGAGTCGCCGGGCTTATAATCCCCCTTCACCTATGTCAGGAGTACAAGATGTTAACTGCCGTGATCTTCGATATGGATGGTGTTCTGATCGACTCGGAACCCTTTTGGCAACGGGCCCAGATGGCCGTCTTCTCCGAGCTGGGCCACTTCCACACCGAGGAGGACTGCAACTCCACCATAGGGGTGCGCATCGATCAGCTGGTGGCCCACTGGTATCGCCTGCGTCCCTGGAGCGGCCCGACCCAGGAAGAGGTAGTGCAGCGCATCCTGGATCAGGTGATAGCACTCATCCTGCAGGAAGGTCAGGCCAAGGAGGGCGTGCTGGAGGCCCTCTCCCTCATCGAGGCCCGTGGCCTCAAGATTGGCCTGGCTACCTCTTCCCCCTTCACCATGGTGGAGGCTGTGCTCGGCAAGCTCGGTATCCAGGATCGCTTCATGGCGGTGCACTCCGCCGAGGTGGAGCGCTTCGGCAAACCCCACCCGGACGTCTATATCCACGCCGCCGAGAAGCTGGGCGTCGAACCTGTGCACTGTCTGGCCATCGAGGACAGCTTCACCGGCCTGCTGGCAGCCAAGGCGGCGTCCATGCAGGCGCTGATAGTGCCGGACCCGGCGCTGGTGGGGGATCCCCGTCTGGCCATCGCCGATCACCAGCTGCGTTCGCTCGCCGAGCTGGATGCAGACATGCTGGCCCGCTGGGTGGGGTGAATCCGCACGGGGCCAGTGGTGCGCCGGGTCAGACCTTAGGGGCTAGGCGCATCCCCTGATCCCTGTCATAAACGTGCGCCCGCTCGCGGTTGCGCCGCCTCTTGCCGACTAGAATCAGGGGAAAGAGGCGGCCAGTCGGCCCGAGGAGGTCACCATGATCGAGTACACCAGCAAGCGCATCGTCTGCCCCCACTGCGGCCACCACACCCGGGTCGAGCTGGATGCCAGCCAGGGGGATCAGGAGTTCTACGAGGACTGCATGGCCTGTTGCAATCCGATCCACCTGCGGTTGCACCGGGACGAAGCCCGCGACTGTTTGCAGCTGTTTGTGGATGCGGACGACGAGCAGATGTTCTGATTGCCTTTCGCTGACCAGGCAAGCGAGGGGGACTGGGGCGACGCCATGCCGCCCATCCCCTGCTTGCTTCTCCCCAGATGCCTGAGTCCCTCCCCTTCGCGGCACATTCCCTCATAAAGAAAAGCCCCTCGGAGAACCTCAAATCATCCTGAAGTTCGCCAAGGGGCCTTGTCTCTTATGTGATGGTTGTCGGCTCATGGATGTGCCAGACACAAGAAGTGTAGGCACGGTTTCATCCTTAGGCCAGCCTCTGAAGCTCAGGCTCCGTAAGCCAGGGTTGGCTGCCACACAAGGGATGGCGTTCTGCCCGAAGCCTCACCTCATATTCACGAGACAGAACAGGGCCCCCTGCTGCGGACCCTGCTTGAGATGGCGGACTTGGGCGGATCAGGCTGGCTGGCGCGCCGCCAGCACCCGCTCCACGGTGTCGACTATGGCTTGGGTCTGGGGATCGATCTCTATGTTGGTCTGCCAGCCCGCCTTGACCCAACCCAGGTTGGTGCGGGCCAGGGTCTCGGGGATCAGGTTGACGCAGAACTCATGGCCGCGCACCTCGCCCACGGTCAGGCTGATGCCGTCGATGCCGATGTAGCCCTTGGTCAGCACGTATTTCATGAGCGCGGGGGCAAGGCGGTACCACAGCTGGCGATTGTTGGGGGTGTCGATGACGGCACTGACCTCGGCCGTGCCCATGATGTGGCCGGACATGGCATGGCCGCCAATCTCGTCCCCAAAGCGGGCGGCCCGCTCCACATTGACCTTGTCCCCGACAGCCAGCGAGCCGAGGTTGGTCAGGCGCAGGGTCTCCTGCATCAGATCGAAGCTGACCAGTTCCCCCTCGATGCGGGTGACCGTCAGGCAGCAGCCGTTGTGGGCCACGGAGGCGCCGAGTGCCAGCCCCTCGCCCCAGGCCGGGCTCGGCATGCGGATCACATGGGTGCGAAAGTTGGGCAGCTCTTCGATGGCCACCAGTTCGGCGGTCCCCTGTACTATGCCGGTGAACATGTCTCGTCTCCACGCTGTAACAAAATTGTCGGCAGGTTACCCCCGGCCACAGTGCAAGACAAGCATGCCGGCTGACAAGGCAGGCCCCGATCGTTATAGTGACCCCATTCAATCCAGGCTTAACGAGGAAACAAAAATGCAGGTATATCAATGCTGTGAAGCCATTCGCATCGCCTACAACCAGATAGGCTCAGGTGAGCAGGGCTATGTGCCCCAGGCCATCGCCGCCAGCATACGGGCGCTCAACGCCGTGGCGAGCGACGATAGGGTGCCCGCAGATCTGCGCGAGCAGGCCGCCTACGCCGCCGCCAACCTGCTGATCAGCGATCACGAGGACGCCTGATCCCGGGTAGAAATGCGCCGCCAACCTTCCCCGTTGGCGGATTTTCAGGCTAGAATGACACCCCCGCGTTTTGTCTCCTCCCGGCAGGAGATAAAAGCCCCTCTCATTTACCCGTTCTTTTCTCTTTTATCTGATCCACTCGGAGGTGTCAGTGCAACGTTATTGGACCGAGGCGAAGCAGCTCGTTCGTCTAGCCAGCCCCATACTGGTGGCCCAGGTGGCCCAGATCGCCATGAACTTCGTCGATACCGTGATGGCGGGACAGGTCAGCGCCGTGGATCTCGCTGCCGTGTCGGTCGCCTCCAGCTTCTGGCTACCCATCATCTTGCTGGTGCAGGGCATCATCATGGCGCTCACCCCCATCGTTTCCCAGCTCAACGGGGCCCGCAAGCGGGACGAGATCCGCCCGGCCGTGCACCAGGGCTTCTGGCTGGCGCTGATGGTGACCCCCATCGCCATGGTGGCGCTCTACTTCAGCCCGCTGGCGCTGCAGTTCATGGACGTGGATCCGGTGATGGCGGACAAGACCGCCGGTTACCTGCACGCCATCCTCTGGGGTCTGCCCGCCTTCGTGCTGTTCCAGGTGCTGCGCAACTTCAGCGAGGGGCTCTCCCACACCATGCCCACCATGGTGATTGGCTTCGTGGGACTGGCGGTCAACATCCCCGCCAACTACATCTTCATTCACGGCCACTTCGGCATGCCCAAGCTCGGCGGGGTCGGCTGCGGCGTGGCCACCGCCATAGTGCTCTGGGCCATGCTGCTGGCGATGATTGCCTACGTGAAGCTCTCCCCCCACTTCAAGAAGATCAATCTGTTCGCCCAGCTCGCGCGCCCCAACGGCAGCCGGATCTGGCGCCTGTTTCGCTTAGGCTTCCCCATCGCCATGGCCATCTTCTGCGAGGTGACCCTGTTCACCGTGGTGGCCCTGATGCTGGCCCCCTTCGGCGCCGAGACGGTGGCGAGCCACCAGATAGCCCTGAACTTCTCCAGCCTGGTGTTTATGCTGCCGCTCTCCATCGGCGTCGGCGTGACCATCAGAGTCGGCCACAGCATAGGGGAAGGCCAGCCGGAGCACGCCCGCGTCGCCGCCCGTACCGGCCTGATGCTGGGCATGGCGGTGGCCGCCGGTACCGCCGCCCTGACGGTGTTGCTGCGCGAACATATCGCGGGGATCTACACCGATGACATCCAGGTGATCACCCTCGCGGCTACCTTGTTGTTCTTCGCCGCCATCTATCAGGTCTCGGACTCGGTGCAGGTGGTGGCGGCCGCGGCCCTGCGTGGCTACAAGGACACCAAGGCCATCTTCTACGTCACCATAGTCGCCTACTGGGGACTGGGGCTGCCCACCGGCATGATCCTGGGGCTGACCGACTGGGTGGTGCCGCGCATGGGGCCCCAGGGCTTCTGGGTAGGCTTCATCGTCGGCCTCACCGGCGCGGCCCTGATGCTGGGTGCAAGGCTGAGATTCATCTATGGTCGCTTCGCGAGTCCCGAGGCCTGCACTACCCTTTCCCGGGCCCAATAAAGGGCGCCACAGCGCCGCTCAATCGAGCGGCTCGCCTGCAAAATCAACAGGCTGCGCAAGAACTGGGCAAACAGTCTCCTTTGTGCATGTCCCTTGTTGACAGCCTTGGGGGGCATGGGTAGTATGCCGACCACGTCAGCAGTGCTGGCGTAGTTGAAGTGGGTTTAACGCTCGGTTGGTCAGAGCATGAACTTGGCATGGTGAAGATTGTGTCTTTGGTTCGAATTCATTTCATCGAGTGGGTTTATAGCTCAGTTGGTTAGAGCACTACCTTGACATGGTAGGGGTCGTTGGTTCGAATCCAATTAAACCCACCACTTTTTCTGTGATGCGTCCTTAGCTCAGCTGGTTAGAGCACCACCTTGACATGGTGGGGGTCGGTGGTTCGAATCCACTAGGACGCACCATTACAGAACACTGATTATGCGTCCTTAGCTCAGCTGGTTAGAGCATCACCTTGACATGGTGGGGGTCGGTGGTTCGAATCCACTAGGACGCACCATTCAGTTTGAAAGAAATACAGATATTCCAGATGTGGGTTTATAGCTCAGTTGGTTAGAACAGTACTTTGACATGGCGTAGGCGATGTCGTTGGTTTTAATACAATTGAACACAGATGTGGGTTTATAGCTCAGTTGGTTAGAGCACTACCTTGACATGGTAGGGGTCGTTGGTTCGAATCCAATTAAACCCACCACTTCTGGCAAATGAAAAAGCCGCATTGCGCACCCTGCGTCCTTAGCTCAGCTGGTTAGAGCATCACCTTGACATGGTGGGGGTCGGTGGTTCGAATCCACTAGGACGCACCAAATTAGAAAAGCCCGCTCATCGAGCGGGCTTTTTGCATTGCGCCTTCTCCCTGCCCTTCCGACCCTCCTGATCCGGGTCAGCCCCCGGCTGTGGGGACTAGCTCGCTAGAAGAGATCCAGCTGCTGGCCGCAGATCCGGTCGAACGACTCGCCGATAAAGGGCAGTATGGCGTCGGCAATGGGCCTCAACTGCTTGTCGATGTAGTGCTCGTAGTCGATGGCGCTGCGCCTGTACTCCAGCGGCTCGGGGCCATTGAGGGTCATCAGATAGGCGATGGTGCCCCTGTGCTGATAACGCTGGGGCTGGCCGCGGCGCAGGTTCTCCTCGTCCGCCAGCCGCGCCGCCCGCACATGGGGGGGCACATTCTTCTGATACTCCTCGAGTTTTTGGCGCAGCCGCTTGCGATAGATGAGCAGATCGTCGTGCAGGCCGGCACGGGTCTCGTCCACCATGGTGCGCACATAGCCGCTGGGATCTTCGTCGTGAAACACCAGCTCGTAGAGCCGGGTCTGAAACTGCTTGGCCAGCATGGTCCAGTCGGTGCGCACAGATTCGAGCCCCTTGAACACCAGCTGCTCAGATCCGGCCTGCCCCTCGCCGCCAACCAGCCCGGCATAGCGCTTCTTGCTCCCCTTCTCCAGCCCGCGGATGGTGGGCATCAGGAAGCGGCGGTAGTGGGTCTCGTATTCGATCTCGAGATAACAGGGCAGATCGAACTCGCGCCTGATCAGTGCCGTCCAGTTGTCGTTGATCATGGCGGCCAGCTCGCGGCCTGTCTGCTCGGCCTGCTGCGGACTGGTCTCCCTGTTCAGGTGAACGAAGGTGGAGTCGGTGTCGCCATAGATCACCTCGAACCCCTTAGCCTCTATCCACTCCCGGGTCTGCTGCATGATGCTGTGACCGCGCAGGGTGATCGATGAGGCAAGTCGCGGATCGTAGAAGCGGCAGCCCCCCGAGCCCAGCACGCCGTAGAAGGAGTTCATGATGATCTTGATGGCCTGGGAGAGCGCCTTGTTGCTGGCCGCCTTGGCCCTGTCCCGCGCCGCCCAGAGGGTGGCGATGAGATCCGGCAGGAAGTGCCGCTCGCGGGAGAACAGGGCGCCGCGAAAGCCGGGAATGGCCTGTTCCGGGTGTTGCAGCCCCTCCACCAATCCCATGGGATCGATGCAGAAGGTGCGGATGATGCTGGGGTAGAGGCTCTTGAAATCGAGCACCAGCACATGGCGATAGAGACCGGGTTTGGAGTCCATCACATAGCCGCCGGGGCTCGCCAGCCCACCGTCTGCGGGCAGATTGGGGGCCACGTAGCCGCCGCGATGGAGCCGCGGCAGATAGAGGTTGGTAAAGGCGGCTACCGAGCCCCCCACCCTGTCGAGCTCCAGCCCGGTGAGGGAAGCCCGCTCTATGGCGAAGGGGATGAGGTGGCAGTAGTCGAAGATCTCCCACACCAGCTTGCAGTCTTCCAGGTTGTAGCGAGCCAGCGCCTCCTTGTCGGAGTGGAACAACTCGGTGATCTTCTCCCCCCGGTTCGCCACATCCTCGATGTCCTTGCCACGACCGAGCAGTTCGCTTGCCACCGCGTCCAGACTGTAGCTGGCAAACTGCCAGGTGGCGCTTTTGAGGGTGTCGATGCCGTCCAGCACCATGCGCCCCGGGATGATGACGTTGCCGGTCTGGGGGTCATTGCGAGACGAGCGCCAGAAGCAGAGCTCGCGCCCCCGCCCGAGCCGCAGTCGCCGCTTGCCCAGCTCGGCGCGGCGCAGCAGCAGACGAAAGTCGAAGTTCACCACGTTCCAGCCGATCACCAGATCGGGATCGTGCCGCTGGAACCAGCTCTCCAGCGCGCCGAGCAGGGCACTTTCATCCGCCACCCACTCGACCTGGGTGCCCCAGCTGTCGGCATCCGCCTCCGGGGTACCTATCATGATGACCCGCGCATCCTGCTCGCTGTAAAGACCGACCGAGAAGAGGGCCCCGTCCATGGCGCACTCCACGTCCAGCGACACCCAGGAGAGGGTCGGCGTCACCGCCTGGGGGGCGCAGCGTGCCTCGTTCACCTCCCAGTAGCCCTGCCTGCCCCCCTTCTTCACCGCCCGGCCATCGAAGCGCACGCCAGCGGTGATGAAGCGCTCCATCAGGAAGCGCTCCGGCAGCCGGATATCCGCCTCGAAATGCTCCAGCCCGCGAATGAGCAGCAGCTCGATGGCGCGGTGAAAGGCGCTCAGGGTGGCAAAATAGCAGCCCACCACAGGGCGGCCGTCGAAGGTGTGCATGGGCAGGCGGCGAAACCGCCCCCTCACCCCGGCGCCCTTGAACAGCTCGGCGGCCTCGGCCATATGGCTCTGTGGCAGGAAGAACACCGGCTCCTGCCCCGGCACCACCACCCGCACCGGCCCCTGGGCGCTCCAGAGCCACATCACGATTTCGGTGGTGGCGGCGTGCCCGTCGCGGCCGCGCACGTCCCGACCGTGGCGGGTCAGGATAAAGCCGTCGAGCGGCGGGTCGGCGGGAACGGGGGGCTGGGTCGCGGTCATGGGCAATAGGGGTCGGTCTTGGGATGGGACTATTGTACGTTCATACAGTGCCTGCTCGCAATCGTCACCCTAGGCTGCGGGGCCTGAGTCAAACTGGTAAGCTCGATCCCGTCGTCATCCTCATCAACCCTTTTATTACGGCGCTTCGCCGACGAAAGGAGTCACTGTGGCAATCTATTCCCTGCTGGATCGGCTCGCCATCCCCTACCAGCGTATCGATCATCCCCCCGTTTTCACCTGCGAGGAGGCGAGCAGGCTGCTGCCCGACCTGCCCGCTGCCAAGACCAAGAACCTCTTTTTGCGCGATCCGAAAAGCGAGCGGCTGTTTCTGGTGGTAAGTCCGGAGGAGAGCCGGGTCGATCTCAAGGCGCTGGCGGCACGGCTCGGGGTCAAGCGGCTGAGCTTTGGCTCCCCCGAACGGCTCGAGGCAGTGCTCGGCCTCACCCCGGGTTCGGTCACCCTGCTCGCCATGGTGCGCGATAGCGAGCATGCCGTGGAGCTGGTGGTGGACGAGCGTATCTGGCAGGCCGAGCAGGTGCAGTGCCACCCGCTGGTCAATACCGCCACCCTGCTCATCCGCCTCGACGATGTGCGCCGTCTGCTGACCCATCTGGGCCGAGAGGCCTGCGTCATGGTATTGCCGATAGTGGCAGCAGATTAAATGGCCGACACCACCATCAAGATGCAGCATCAACCAGAACCGACCCGTTTCGAATGCCACCTGGCGCCGTTATATGGTCGACTGTGCCGAGGCGGGATAGTCGCACTATCAGGTGGCACGATTTGACCCAAATGGCTGGCTACTAGCCTGCGGGGCTATGCAGCAGGGTGTAATCTAGGGCCCACCACTCCCTCTCCTGCCCTCGATGCCGGGGAGATCCTCGCTACCCGGCGCCTGATGGGGGCTGGGTCTGCCATCCGCGGCCGGATTGGTGCATAGTCAGGTTATCATCCGTCCATTGCGTCCTTTCGTGGCACCGGGAGCATCATGCGCATCGCCCTCCTCATTCCCCTGCTGGCCCTGGCCCTTGCCGGCTGCAGCAACACCTCCTCGTCAGGCGCCAGCGTGGGGCTTGGCGCTGGTGACTATTACGGCGGTCACTATGGCGCCTCTTACTGGTGGTATGACGACTATTACGGCTATTGGGATGACTACTACCCCTGGTGCTGCGACAACCAGGGGGATTTTGACGAGCTGATCAAGAAGTGGTGGAGCGGGCTCGATCCTGAGCGCCAGCAGGAGATCAAGGAGAAGTATCAGGATTGGCAGGAGAACAATGGCCAGCCCGATGTGGCCGCCCTGCGAGGGGAGCTGGCGGGCCGCTGGAATGCCATGACGCCGGAGCAGCAACAGGCCCTGCGTGACAACCGGCAGAACAGACCCAGCGTCAGCAACCCGGACAGGGGCCCGCGCTCACCGCTGGATGACAAGGGGGGCACTCTCCCCAGGGCCGAGAACGGCCTGCTGACCCCAGGGGCACGGCCCAAGGTCGACGGCGGCCTCTTGATACCCTCCACCCTGCCCAAGACAAATAACGGCCTCTTGCTCCCCGGGACCCAGCCCAGGGTGGATACCAGACCGCACCTTCCCCGCGCCATGGCCCCCCCAGTGCGCGCCCCCACCGTCAGACCGGCGATAAGGCCAGGCTTCACCCCCATGCGCAGCTTCGGGGGCGGGGGCCGCCGCCGCTAGCCCCCCCTCTCGGCGAGCGCGAGGGATACACTATCCTGATGCAGCAGGATCACCGCCCAGCAAGGAGCACGACATGACTCAACAGTGGCAACGCATTTCCTCCCGCCTCACCGACGTGGGCGGCATCCCGGTGGCCCGCGCCCTCCCGGTCAAGGAGCGGCGCACCATAGGCCCCTGGTGCTTTCTCGATCACATAGGGCCGACCCGCTTCGCCCCCGACGCCCCCGGGCTGGACGTGGGGCCCCATCCCCACATCGCCCTGCAGACCTTCACCTGGATGCTGGCGGGGGAGATTTTGCACCGTGACAGTCTCGGCAGCGAGCAGGTGATCCGCCCGGGCCAGGTCAATCTGATGACCGCCGGGCGCGGCATAGCCCACACCGAGGAGTCCCTGGCGGGCCACCCCGACCTGCACGCCGCCCAGCTCTGGATAGCGCTGCCTGAGCGTGATCAGGAGACCCAACCCCGCTTCGATCACTACCCCCTGCTGCCCAGCTGGCAGGAGAGCGAGACCAACCTGACCCTGCTCATCGGCGACCATGCCGGGCGCCAAGCCCCCACCCTCAGCTTCTCCCCCATCCTCGGGCTGGACTTGCACTCGCCCCATGGCGGGCACATAGTGCTGCCGCTGGATCCGGCCTTCGAGCACGGCCTCTTCCCCTTGCAGGGAGAGGCGACCATAGCAGGGGAGGCGCTCGCCCCCGAGCAGCTCCTCTATCTGCCGCCGGGCACCCGGGAGCTGGCGGTGACACTCGGCCCGGGCACTCGCCTGCTGCTCATCGGCGGCGAGCCCCTGGCCGAGCCGCTGCAGATCTGGTGGAACTTCGTGAGCTTCAGCCCGGAGGCCATTCGCACCGCAGCCTCGGATTGGGAGAGCGGCCATCCCCGCTTCGGCGAGGTCAAGGGTTACCCCGGCCCCCGCCTCAAGGCCCCGCCCCTGGCCGGGCTCTGATCCCGGCGAGGCAGGCATGTCGTAATGGCATATATCTACAAAAAGCTGCCCGCAGACCCGCTTACCCGCATTGGCACAGGCCGTTTACACAAAGCAGGTGGCGGGCTCTCTCGGTGAGTACCAAGGATTGTTTATGGATTTATCTCCCTTCTATCACGCCAGCGCAGCGGTCTCGATACAGGCTCTGATCGGATATCGTTTGGGGCATTGGGGATATGGCGGCCTCATTGGGTGCATATGGTTTGTCGCACGAGAGCAGACACAGGCGGAATACAGGTGGATAGCGCGGTTCGGCCAGGGGCGGAGGGCCAACATGCCCTGGTGGGGCGGATTCGATCCCAGAGTCTGGGAACTGGGGAGTGTTCTGGATTTTCTGGTGCCGATCGCCTTGTGTACGCTGGTGTTTGTGGTTGCGCGCCGCGCCAATCGGCTGGCTTGCTGACCCGACTTGTTCAGTGGGCTAAGGCTCCCGGCTGGGTCCGCCGTTTAAACGAAGAGGGGCACATTGCCCCTCATCATTATTGCAATACCCTTCCACAACCAGCCTGCTAAAATCCGGCACCCCAACACAGGGGGTGTAGGCAGAGGGAACACCTCAAGTTCGCATCAGAACTCCTCTTCCTGCTCGGCCTTCATGCGGGCCCGACGCTCCATCGCCTCCTCTTCCGCGCTCTCGATCTCGTGCAGCACGGCATCGATGTCGATGGCCTCGGTGCTCTCCTCGAACAGGCCGGTCAGCTCGGATTCCGGGGTGAGCTTGCCGTCTTCGAACAGGGCCCACATCTCCCTGGCATAACGGGTCTTGAGCAGCTCGGGCGCATAGATGCCGTAGTAGTTGCGCATGTTGTTGACGTCCCGCTCCAGCATGGCCCTGGCCTGGTTGTTGGCGGCGGCATCCACCACCTGGGGCAGATCGATTATGACGGGGCCCTCTGCGTCCACCAGCACGTTGAACTCGGAGAGATCCCCGTGGATGAGGCCGGCGCAGAGCATGCGCACCACGTAGCGGATCACCTTGCCGTGATCGATGAGCGCCTGCTCGGCCGAGAGTGCCACGTCGTTGAGGCGGGGCGCCACGTTGCCCTCGGCATCTGTGATGAGCTCCATCAGCAGGACGCCATCCAGGCAGACATAGGGGGTGGGCACCCGCACGCCGGCGGCGGCCAGCTTGAACAGGGCATCCACCTCTGTGTTCTGCCACACCTCTTCGTGCTGCTTGCGACCGTACTTGGAGCCCTTCTCCATGGCGCGGGCACTGCGACTGTTGCGCACCTTGCGCCCTTCCTGATAGACCACGGCCTGCTTGAAGCTGCGCTTGGAGGCCTCTTTATAGACTTTGGCGCAGCGGATCTCGTCGCCGCAGCGCACCACATAGACGTCGGCTTCTTTGCCGCTCATCAGCCGGCTGATGACATCGTCGACCAGGCCGTCATCAACCAGAGGTTGGATTCGATTTGGAATTTTCATGACCGCCCTTTTACCTTATTTGCACCTTATTTGCACCTTGTTTGCGTGGCGGTAGGCCAGACAGGGCCCCGCTTTGGTCCCCCGCCGGCCCCTTGCCGAGGGTGGCCTGGTGTGCCCTGCCCCAACCGCCTCTCACTGGCTGTCAAAACGACCCGCAAGGGAGCCCTGTGGTTCAAGGCTCGGGGGGCAACCCCTGGCGGATGCGCCGGATCCCCTCCTCGTAGAGGCCATCCTCCCCTTGGTTATCCGCCTGGGTCTCGAAAATTTTGAGAAACCACATGTACTGCTCGGGGAAGCGGCCAAGCTGGCGCTCCACCATTCGGTTCATGGCGTTGACGTCCGCCTCCAGATCCTGGGTGGGATAAGGGTCGAACGGCGGCTCCACCTCGAGCCGATAGCAGCCCAGATCCTCGTCATAGCAGGCCAGGATGGGCACGGCCCGGGCACCGGTCAGCTTGACCAGCTTGGGCAGGGCCGGCAGGGTCGCCTTGGGGTGGCCGAAGAAGGGCACGAAGATGCTCGCCTCCCGGCCATGATCCTGATCCGGCAGATAGAAGAAGCTGTCGCCGCTGCGCAGGGCCTTGATGGCGGGCTTGATGCCGACGCTGCGCTCATAGACACGCCCGCCCTTGCTGCGCTCGCGGTTGATATACCAGTCGAACACCTGATCCTTGGGGCTCTTCATCATGGTGCACAGGGGCACCCCCTCATCGGTCAGGTAGCGGCCTATCATGTCCACCGCCCAGGTGTGGGGCACCACGAAGATCATGGGGCGCCCGGCGGCCAGCTCGGCCTCTATATGCTCCCAGCCACGCACCTTGATGCGCCCTTTCAGGAAGGCGGGACTGCGCCAGGTGAGCTCGCCAAAACCCATGAAGGTCTTGAGACCGACCCGGATGGACTTGAGCAGCAGCCGTTCGCGCCCGGCCGCGTCCAGTTCGGGGAAACAGATCTTGAGGTTGGTCTCGGCGATGTAGGCCTGCTTCCTGGAGAAGCGCAGCAGCAGGGGGGCCAGGGCATCGGCCAGCTTGTCTCTGTAGCTGGCCGGGATCCAGGCCAGCAGGGAGAGCAGGGCAAGCGCCAGCCAGCTGCCCCACAGACGGGGGTGCAGCAGACGCAGATGAAAGGAGGTGTCAAACACCGGATCTTGTGCGGACATGGTCGCCATCGAATCATCAAAACAGACCGTCATTTTAGTGATCCTGACAATTTTTTCTACCCAGGATCCCCCAAGCGGGATTTCCAAGTCACTGATCAGACTAGTTAGAAATAAAAAGTGGCCCACATGGGGCCACCTATAAAGACGCATTAAGTTGCGGTTCAGGAATGGGGGCTGAGTCCCTTGCGGATGCGCCTTATCCCCTCTTCGTAGAGGCCGTCTTCTCCCTCCTGATCCTCGCGGGTATCGAAGATCTTGAGGAACCACATGTACTGACCCGGGTGACGGGTCAGCTGCCGCTCCACGCTGTCGTTCATGCGGCAGGTGTCGGCCACCAGATCATCGCTCGGGTAGTCGGCGAAGGGGGCCTCTATCTCCAGCCGGTAGCAGTGCGCCGCCTCGTCATAGCAGGCCAGCACGGGCACGGCGCGGGCACCGGTCAGCTTGACCAGCCGTGGCAGGGCCGGCAGGGTCGCCTTGGGGTGCTTGAAGAAGGGCACGAACAGGCTGGCCTCGCGGCCATGATCCTGATCCGGCAGGTAGAAGAAGCTCAGGCCGGATTTCACCGCCTTGATCACCGGCTTGATGCCGGCGCTGCGCTCGTAAACGCGGCAGCCATTCTTGGCGCGCTCGCGGTTGATGTGCCAGTCGAACACAGGGTTGCGGGCGCTCTTCATCATGGTGCACATGGGCAGGCCCCGCTGGGAGAAGTAGTAGCCCGCCGCATCGATGGGCCAGCTGTGGGGTACCACCAGGATCACCGGGCGGCCGGCGGCCTGCTCGGCCTCAATGTGTTCCCATCCGCTCACCTGGATGCGCTTCATCAGGTACTCGGGGCTGCGCACGGTGAACTCGCCAAACCCCAGCAGGCTCTTGAGGCCGACCCGGATCGAGGTCATCAGTATGGCGTCCCGCTCTGCCTCGCTCTGCTCCTTGAAGCAGATGGCGAGGTTGGTTCTGGCGATATAGACCTGCTTTTTCGAGATCTTGAGCACCAGGGGCGCCAGGGCGTCGGCCAGCTTGTCGCGCCAACGGGGCGGCACATAGGCGAGCACGCCGAGCACGCCGAGGGCAAGCCAGCTCACCCAGTAACGCGGGTGCAGCAAACGGGTCTGGAATGCGGAGTCAAACACGGGATCTTGGGAGGACATGGGTACTATCAAACAGTAGAAGTGGGCAATTGCGGCAATCCTGACAGGTAATACCAGTGAAAACCACCTTAATATCGCCTGAATGAGCGACAATTTGAGCCTTTTCACGGATTGACAGCGCCCCCTGATCCCCAGGCAGTGGGCGCTGCTCACGCTTTGTACCGGCCCCGGATGCAACAGACCCCGCCAGGCGGGGTCTGCTCTTGGTCGAGACCGGCTGCGACCTTAGCGGCGCAGGGGCTGCTCCAGCATGCCGCCCTGGCCAAGGGGCAGGAAGAACATCAGGTAGCGCAGCGCCACATAACCGACGATCAGGGTCGCCGCACCGAGCTCCAGATAGGCCAGCTGGTTGATCTGCGCCGCATAGTGGGCCGCCTCTGGCCACTGCGACAGCAGGTGACCCACCTTGAACAGGGCGGTGGCGCCTATCACCAGGGGGAAGGTGAAGGCGGCATAACCCGGCGAGAACGGCAGGCGCAGCAGCTTGATGAAGGCCAGGTAGATGATGCCTGTCATCAGCACGGCTATCCCCAGCAGCACGGCCACCAGCAGCAGCGACGGATCCTGGCTCACGGTGAGGTAGCCGGCGAGCGACAGGCTGGCGGGGGCCGCCAGGATGGCGATGGTGGGCTTGGCGGCATCCGGCACCTCGTGGCTGAAGATGAGGCGATAGAGCATCAGCGGCAGCATCAGGGCGTAGCAGGCCATGCCGAACCAGAGCAGGCCATTGGCCAGGGCGGCGAAGGGGCCACCCGGGTAGGCGACGTCGGCCACTATGATCCCCACCGGCGGCACGAACCAGCTCGGCACCATGTGGTGAATTTCAAACGCCTTGGCCCTGTGCCAGACGAAGGTGGCGAGGAACACCAGGTGAATGATCACCGCAAACAGCCAGAGCCCCTGGCCCAGGGTCGGGGCCAGTAGCCCCACCGCCTTGGAGACCACCATGGTCCCCATGGCATAGGTGGGCACCACGCTGCCCACCACGGGGTGGGCGAGATCCTGCCACAGCAGACGCGGGTGCAGCAGGAACTTGAAGGTGAGGACGAGGAGCAGCACGGCGGCGATGGCGGCCCCCAGCAGTTGCAGGCGGCCATCGAACTGACCGGCATTTTCCCAACACCAGCCGAGGCTGGCGATCCCGAGTGCCAGCCCGGCCATGGGGGTCGGGGCGGCGGCAAGGGAGCGACGGGTGCGTGCGATCATGACTGGTACCCTCTTGTTGATGACGATGTGCATAGGATAAAGAGGGTCTATCGTTTACGATATCTAAATGAATTGAACTAAGCGTTTAGGAAAATCAAACGACATGAAGCTGACCCTGCAACAACTCAAGGTGTTCGCCACCATAGCCCGCCACGGCAACCTGGGGGGCGCGGCCAGCGAGCTCTGCCTCAGCAAGGGGGCCGTCTCCCAGTCGTTGCAGGAGCTGGAGCGCCAGCTCGCCACCCCGCTGTTCGATCGGGTGCATCCGAGACTTCAGCTCAACAACGAGGGGCGGCTGCTGCAACCGGCCGCCGAGGAGCTGCTGACCCGGATGCAGGAGATAGAGCAGCTGTTTGGCCCGGACGCCGAGCCGAGCGGCCAGCTGCGCCTGGGGGCCAGCCAGACCATAGGCAACTACCTGCTGCCCAGTCTGCTGGCGGGGGGCGCCCAGGAGCTGGGATCCGCCCCCAGGGTAACCATCGCCAACACCCACCTGTTGTGCCACTCCCTCGCCCACTTCGAGCTGGATCTGGCCCTCATCGAGGGGGAGAACCATCACCCGGATCTGGTGAGCGAGCCCTGGCTCGAAGACGAGATGCTGATCATAGCCCCGCCCCAGCACCCCCTGGCCGGGCAGCTGGAGCTGCCCCTTCGCCTGCTCGCAGGCGAAACCTGGGTACTGCGCGAGCCCCAGTCAGGGAGCCGCGAGCAGTTCGAGCAGCAGATCCAGCCCAGGCTGCCGCGCTGGCAGGCGGGGCTCGAGCTCAACACCCTGGAGGCGGTGATGCTGGCGGTGGAGAAGGGGCTCGGCATCTCCTTTATCTCCCGCCTCGCGGTCTCCGATCGCCTGCACAGTGGCCGCCTGGTGGCGCTCACCCCGAGCCAGACCTTCCCCCGCCAGCTCTCCCTCGTCTGGCACAAGCAGAAGTTCCACTCCGCGGCCCTGCGCCGCTTCCTCGCCTTCTGCCGCGCCCAGACCCTGCCCGCTCCCTGAGCCTAGGGTCACCCTAAAACAAAAACAGAGGGCGCCGTGGCGCCCTCTGTTATTCAAGAAAGGTGTTGGGAGGATCTCTTGCGAGACAGCCTGCGGCGCCATCAGCCCCCCCGGTGCAGCCCCGTCTCGACCCAGCCCAGCACCCGCCGCGTCAGGGCGTGGGGCACCCAGGGGGAGTCCAGCAGCCGGTGGCGCAGGCAATCGGCGAAGTGATCCGCCTCGTGCTGCATGCCGCCCCCCTGTACCGGCAGGTAGATGTCTGCCGGCCAGGCGGCAGGCGGCGTATCCCCCTGCCAGCGAATGTGCTGGGGGTTCCACCACTTGCCCTCGATGACCAGGGTCCACGCCTCCCCCGAGAGCCAGGCATCCCGGTCGAGATCCTCGACGATGGAGGCGCCAAGCTCCGCCGAGAAGGGGCCGCCGAAGCTGAAGCGGGCCGCGAGATCCACCTCCCCCGGCGCCCTGTCCAGCGCCACCTCGGGGGCCTGGGTCGCGAGCCCCAGTCGCTCGCAGAAGGCGGCATAGAGCCAGAGCGGATAGACCCCCACATCCCAGGCGGCGCCGCCGTCGAGGGCGGGATCGAACAGCTTGCCGACCGGAGGCGGGGCCGAGCCGAACGCCGCCCGCAGGCTGCGAGGCGCGGGCAGCAGGGGCAACCGCTGCAACAGGGCCCGCATGGCGGGGAAGCACATCACCTTCATGGCTTCGAGCAGCAGCAGGCCGCGCTCATGGGCAAGCGCCACCAGGGCGTCCCAATCCGCCACCCGGGTCACCGCCGGTTTCTCCACCAGCACGTGCTTGCCCGCCAGCAGCATCTGCCTGATCAGGGCGGCATGCTCCGGGTGGATCACCGCCACATAGACGGCCTCCACCTCGGGGCTCTCGGCCAGGGCCTGATAGCTGCCATAGGCCAGCCCCAATCCCAGCTCACGGGCGAACTCGTCGGCCCGCCCCTGATCCCGGGCGGCGATCGCCACCACGCGCCCGCCCCTGGCGTACTGATTGACGTCGCGGCAAAAACGCCGGGCGATGGCTCCCGCCCCGGCTATCCCCCAGCGCAGCAGTGGCGCTGTTCCCTGTGATTGCATCTCTTCCTCCTTCTTGTTGCCAGCCAACAACCCCCTCCCTGCCTCCCCCTTCGAAAGGGGGAGGAGTCAGCTTGTGGCCTGTTCGATCTGCAGGCTGCGCAGCCAACTTATATCGTCACACCAGATAGTCTCGTCTATGGTCTCGAGGATAAGCGGAATGCCGTCGAAACTGTGATCGTTCATGATGTGGTCAAGCACAGCCTCACCGGCCCGTCAGCTTGCAGCCTGATCGAGCTGCAGGCTGCGCAGCCAGCGTATCTCGTCACTCCAGATCGTCTCGTCTATGGTCTCGAGGATCAGCGGAATGCCGTCGAAACGGTGATCGTTCATGATGTGGTGGAACACGGCTTCCCCCAGGTTCCCCTCCCGCAGGCTGTGGTGACGATCGACCCGACTACCGAAGGTACACTTGGCACCGTTGATATGCATCCCCTTGAGGTACTCAAAGCCCACGGTGCGGTCAAAGTCGGCGAACACGGCGGCGCAGGACTCGGGGGTGCGCAGATCGTAACCGGCGGCGAAGGCGTGGCAGGTGTCGAAGCAGACCCCGACCCGGCTCTTGTCCTCCACCCCCTCGATCAGGGTGGCCAGGTGCTCGAACGACCAGCCGAGGTTGGTGCCCTGGCCGGCGGTGTTCTCTATCACCGCCGTGACCCCTTGGCTTCGCTCCAGCGCCCAGTTGATGGACTCGCTCACCAGTTTGAGGCTCGCCGCCTCGGGGATCTGCTTGAGGTGGCTGCCCGGATGAAAATTGAGATAGCAGAGCCCGAGCTGCTCGCAGCGCCTGATCTCGTCCAGGAAGGCATCCCGGGACTTGGCGAGGGCGTCGGGGTCGGGGTGGCCCAGGTTGATGAGGTAGCTGTCGTGGGGCAGGATCTGCTCGGGGCTAAAGCCCCCCTTGTCGCAGGCCGCCTTGAAGGCGCGGATGCTGGCCTCGGAGAGTGGCGCCGCCTGCCACTGGCGCTGGTTCTTGGTGAACAGGGCGAAGGCGTTGGCCCCGATAGCCTGGGCGCGGGCTATGGTGTTCTCCACCCCGCCGGCCGCACTGACGTGGGCTCCGATAAATTTCATCTTGTCTCCTCTGCGCGCTTGCTGGGTGCGCCCGCCTCGCGAGCCTCTCGCGGTCGCGAGGCGCGGCAACCCCTGATGGGGCGTCATTATGCCCAAGCCAGCCCCTTGCGCCAAACCGGGATTGTCGATGGCGGCAATGGAAAAGGCGCCCGCAGGCGCCTTGGTGATCATGGATGTCGGGCTCGCCCTCAATAGGCCAGACCGGCACCATAGGGGTAGAGCGGGTTCGCGGAGTCCTTCGCCACGTCCGGGTGCTGGTTTTGCACCGCCTGCCAGCTGGAGGGCAGCTCGAAGGGCAGCTTGCCGCTGGCCTTGGCCTTGCCGCTGATGACGTCGAACAGCGCCTGATCCAGGGCCCCGAAGTTGGCCAGCAACACCTGCGCCGCCGGTGCCACCTCGGTCAGGATGGCGGGCCTGTCCAGATAGACGGAGAGCACCATGGGCACCCCGGCCTGCGCGACGGCCTGGATGGCGGCGTACTCGTCCGCACCGCGGTAGATCCCCTCGTGGGCCGTCTCCTGCACCACCTGATCTGCGCTGGCAAAACCGAGCTGACCGAAGTGGATGCTGCCGAACGGGAAGCGGGGATCCTGCTCACCCGGGGCATTGACCCGCACTATGGCGAGATCGGCCTGGGCCAGGTCCGTCACCACTATATAGCCGTTGGCCGTGGCCACCTCGGCATTGACGTTGTGCAGGTAGACCCGCTTGCCGTCCGCCTTCTGCGGCAACAGGGCCCCCTCGTTTTTCAGCAACACATGGGACGCCGCCTGGGCGGCCTGGGCGGCCTGCTGGAACTCGGCCTTGCCCACCAGGGCCACCGCGGCCTGGGTATCCACATAGGGGTTTTCGAACAGCCCCAGGGCGAACTTCTGCTCCAGGATCCGCTCGGCCGAGGTGGTGATCGCCGCCTCGGTTACCAGGCCGCTCTGCACCGCCGCCAGCAGGGGGGCGGGATCTTCCACGCCGCCAAACTGATCCACCCCGGCGTCGATGGCCTTGGCGTAGCGCTCGGCCTTGGTGAGCTTCTCCACCCCCCAGGACATGCCAAAGGGCACAGTCCAGGGGCTGACCCCCGCCGTCACCTCATCCTGGCTCAGCCCCTGCTCGCAGCGGGCGTTGCAGTCGTTGACTATGCCCCAGTCGCTCAGCACCACGCCGTCGAACTTGAAGTGGCCCCGCAGCAAGTCGGTGAGGATCTGGCGGTTGAAGCCAAAGCCCACCTCCTCGATGGCCTGGCCTTCATGGGTCAGCCCCTCGGGCAGGGCGTAATAGGGCATCACGGCCCCCACCTTGGCCTCGAAGGCCCCCTCGAAGGGCACCAGGTGATAGGCGAACTGGCCGCCGGGATAGACCTGCTCCTTGCCCCAGGGGTTGTGGGCATCCAGGCCGTCTTTCTGGGGACCGGCCCCGGCGAAGTGCTTGACCACTGTGACCACGCTCTCCTTGCCTATGCCGTCACTCCCCTGCTGGAAGCCCTCTATGTAGGCCTTGACCAGGGATTTGGCGAGCAGGTTGTCTTCACCGAAGGTGCCGTTGATGCGGCCCCAGCGAGGCTCGGTCGCGAGATCCGCCTGGGGGGAGAGGGCCTCGTGAATGCCGACGGCCCTGTACTCCTGGCGGGCGATGTCGCCAAAGCGCTGCACCAGGGCGGCATCGCCGATGGCGGCGAGCCCCAGGGTCTCGGGCCACTGGGAGAAGGCCCCGGCGCCTATGCTGGTGGCGTTGGGATCATGGGTGAAGTGGTTGCGGGGATCCGTGCTCACCGTCATGGGGATGCCGAGCCCCACCCCTTCCAGCAGGGCCTGCAGCCGGTTGTTGTCGTCTGCGATGGCCGCCGGATCCCCCGCCATGCGGGTGATGAAGGTATTGACGCCATCCTCGCGCAGCATCTTCTCCATGGCGGTGAGGTTGACCCGCCCGTCTGCGTCCAGCACCAGGGTGCCGTGCATCATCAGGCCCGCCTTCTGGGCCAGGGAGAGCCTGCCCACCAGATCCCGGGCCCGCTCGTCGGCGCCAAGGCGCCAGTCTTCATAGGGGGTCAGGGCGCCGTTGCCATCGAGATCCTTGAATTGCAGGCCATCCTGCTCGATCAGGCTGACGGTGCGGTGCCCCAGGGTGGGCTGCTCCGGCTTGGGGCTGGAGTCGTTGCCATTGCACCCTGCCAGCAGCAGGACGCCCATGCTCAGGGTGAGGCGGGTCAGAGCGAAGGGGGGATATGTCATTATTGTTATCTTCCATGTGTGTGTAGGAGTGGCCACTCTATGCAAAATCGGCCCGCCTCACTTGCCCTGCGGGTGCAGGGAATTGCCGGTTGGGAGCACGTTCGAAAAGTGTGAAAAGGGTTGCAGGGTTACCCTTGGTTACATTTCTGAAACATGAAGCCGAACCTGGCTCACGGCAATTCATGGCCAATGGCGGATGATGGTGGGCCACCGCCGACAAGGATTTTCGCCGTGAAGACAGTCTCCAACCGGATAGCCCTGCACTGCCTCAACCACTGGCAGAGACAGGGACGGGATCCGGCCCAGCTCCTGCAAGGTGCCGGGATTGCCAGAGAAGAGCTGCTGCTCCCCCAGGGACGGATCGACGCCCAGCGCCACTTCCGGCTGCTGACCCAGGTCGCCCCCCATGTGGACATGGCCCACAAGTGGTCGCCCCCCTCGCTCTCGGGGCTCTTCGCCGACTACCTGCCGCTGGCGAGCCTCTGCTGCAACGCCGCCACCCTGCGCCAGGCCCTGCACTTCTTCCTCGCCTACCGCCCCCTCATCGGCGAGTGCGATCGGATACTGCTGCGGGAAGAAGAGGGACAGGCCAGGCTCAGTTACCATTCGGAGTCCGATCACCCGGACGTGATCGCCATGAGCAGCCTGGCCAACCTCGGTCACCTCTATGCCCTGCTGCAGTTCTACCACCCAGGCCAGGGCCGGCTGGTGCTGCCCACCCCGGTGCGGCCCAGGCTGTGGCGCGAGCTGGGGGCCTGGCTGGGGGATCGGCTGCAACGGGGAGAAGCCTTTGAGCTGCGCTTCCCCGCGGCCTTGCTCGATCTCGCCCACGGGGGCTGCAACGGCCCC
This sequence comes from Aeromonas sp. DSM 116730, assembly GCF_046581335.1. Classification (NCBI taxonomy): domain Bacteria; kingdom Pseudomonadati; phylum Pseudomonadota; class Gammaproteobacteria; order Aeromonadales; family Aeromonadaceae; genus Aeromonas; species Aeromonas sp. DSM 116730. The sequence goes on from NZ_CP144265.1 coordinate 2,454,891, forward strand.
CTGCAACCTCTGCTGCTGGGGGAGCTCGACGGCCAGATGCGGCAGTTGCGCCCGAGCAGCCACTACAGGGAGCGGGTGCTCGGGCTCATCCGCCAGCGGCTCTGGCAGGAGAGCGTCGACTCCCCCACCCTGTTGGCGGGGATCTGCGAGGCCCTCAGGCTGACCCGCTGGACCCTCAACCGCCACCTGCGCGAGGAGGGGTGCCACTTCTCAGGATTGCTGGAGCAGGTCAGAAGAGAAGAGGCCTGCCGTCTGCTGCAGGATCCCGGCCTGCAGCTGCAGGAGGTGGGCGGGCGCCTCGGGTTTGCCAGCCAGAGCAGCTTCACCCGCTTCTTCAAGGAGGCGTTCGCCCTCTCCCCCAGCGAATACCGCTCAAGGCGCAGCCGGCTCTGACTCCCCGGCCAGGGCCCCGGCGAGCAGCGCCGCCAGCCAGTGGATGAAGAGCTGGACCCTGGGTGCCAGCTGGCGGCGATGGGCATAGAGGGCGTGGATGGGGAGCGGCGGCGCCTGCCACCGGGGCAGCAGGCTTATCAGCTCGCCGCGCCCGAGCAGCCCCTCCACCCCCACCCTCGGCATCTGTATGATGCCAAGCCCCGCCAGCGCCGCCGCCAGGTAGGTCTCGCTGTCGTTGACCATTAGTGCCCCCGCCATCGGCAAGAGGGCGCGGCTGCCATCCTCCAGCTGGTATTCAAAACCGGGATCGCTGCGCCCCTGCCCCGACCCATAATGAACCAGCCGGTGCCCGGCCAGATCCGCCAGGGTCTGCGGCACCCCGTAGCGGGCCAGGTAGGCGGCGCTGGCGCAGTTGATCTGGCGATAGTGACCCAAAGGCCGCGCCACCAGGCTGGAGGGCTCCAGCGCCCCGACCCGCACCACGCAATCGAAGCCGTCGCGCACCAGATCCACCCGCCTGTCCGTGCTGCTCAGCATCAGCTGCAAGTCGGGGTGCTGGGCCAGGAAGGCGGGCAGCGCCGGGATCACCAGATGGCGCGCCATCCGGCTCGGCATGTCTACCCGCAACTGCCCCGAGATCTGGCCCCCCTGGCGAAACAGGCCGTCAAACTCCTCCATGTCCGCCAGCAGATCCCGGCACCTGGCGTAGCAGAGCTGGCCATCCGTGGTGAGCTGCACCCGTCTCGTGGTGCGCAGCAGGAGCCGGGTGCCCATGCGCTCCTCCAGCCGGCGGATGGCGGCGGAGAGGGTCGCCTTGGGGATGCCCAGTTGCTCGGCGCAGCGGGTAAAACTCTCGAGTTCGGCGACCCGCACGAACAATTTCATCGCATCCAGTTGATCCATGGCCTGATTGTCTCTTCAAACGGAACAGTGATTTCATTATCACGCTATTTATCCGGCAATAAAGGAACAATACAGTGATCCGGTCGGCTCACACCGAGCCCTTGTCATTCACCCAGACAGGAGTCACACCATGACCAGACCCATAGCCCTCATCACAGGCGCCAGCCGTGGCCTTGGCAAACACAGCGCCCTCGCCCTCGCGGCCAAGGGGGTGGATCTCATCATCACCTACCGCAGCCAGGCCGATGAGGCGGCCACCGTGGTGGCCGAGGCCAGGGCGCTCGGGGTCCAGGCCCATGCCCTGGCGCTGGATGTGGGGGTGAGCGCCTCCTTTGTCGCCTTCGCAGAGGAGGTGAAGCAACTGCTCGCTCGGGAGTGGCAACGGCCGCAGTTCGACTACCTGGTCAACAACGCCGGCATCGGCATTCATGCCAGCTTCGAGCAGACCACGGAGGAGCAGTTCGATACCCTGCTCAACATCCACTTCAAGGGGACCTTCTTCCTGACCCAGAAGCTGCTGCCGCTTATCCGTGATGGCGGGCGCATCATCAATCTCTCCACCGGCCTCACTCGCTTCGCCATGCCGGGTTACGCCGCCTATGCCGCCATGAAGGGGGGCGTGGAGGTGCTGACCCACTATCTGGCCAAGGAGCTGGGCCCCCGCGGCATCGCCGTCAACGTGGTGGCCCCCGGCGCCATCGAGACCGACTTTGGCGGCGGCGTGGTGCGCGACGACAAGGGGGTCAACGCCTTCCTCGCGAGCCAGACGGCGCTGGGGAGAGTCGGCCAGCCCGACGACATCGGCGGTGTCATCGCCGCCCTGCTCTCCGATGACAACCGCTGGATCACCGCCCAGCGCATCGAGGCCTCGGGGGGCATGTTTATCTAGGGCAGGATGGGCACCCCAGGCTTGCACGCCGCCATGAAAGAGCCACGAAAAAGGCCCCCGAGGGGGCCTTTGCATTGGGGCGGCGCCATGCGCTCGCGCCTTAAGTCAACGCTTTACAGCGTCTTGCCACCGGAGGCGATCACCTGGCTGTACCAGTGGAAGCTCTCCTTCTTGATGCGGCGCAAGGATCCCCCCTGCTCGTCGCGCTCCACATAGACGAAGCCGTAGCGCTTCTGGTAGCCGTTGAGCCAGCTCAGGATGTCGGTGAAGGACCAGGCGCAGTAGCCGATGAGCTCGACCCCGTCCTGCATCGCCTCCTGGCAGGCCTTGAGGTGGCTGTGCAGGTAGGCGATGCGGTAGTCATCCTGCACCCGGCCGTCCGCAGTCAGCTTGTCGAACTCGCCGAGACCGTTCTCGGTGATCATCAGCGGCAGGCCGTAGCGGGACGAAAGGCGGCGCAGGGCGATGCGCATCCCGGTGGGATCGATGGCCCAGTCCCAGTTGCTGGTCTCCAGGTGCGGGTTGGGGGTGGTCTTGTAGAGACCGGGGACACCGCTCGATGGCGTGGTGCCCTTCTGCCCCGTGGTGTTGATGCGCTGCATGGTCTGGCCGCCGAGGGGATTGTCGGTGAAGGTCAGGGTGTAGTAGTAGTTGACGCCTATGTAGTCGGGGGTGCCCTCGCGCAGCAACTCGAGATCCCCTGGCAGTATCTCGGGGGCCTCGCCGGTTTCTCTCAGGTAGGCGAGCGCCGCCTGGGGGTAGCGGCCGAAGCAGTAGGCATCCAGCCACCAGAGGTTGGTGAACTCCTCGGCATTCTCGAACGCCAGCATGTCGCTCGGGGCGCAGGAGGCCGGATAGGCCGGGGAATAGGCGAAGCTCGGGCCTATGAGGCCGTTTGGCACATGCTGACGGAACGCCTTGATGACACGGGCGTTGGCCAGAAACGCGATGTGGTTGGCGGCGAAGAAGCGCTTCCTGTCCTGCACCGCTGGCGGATGGGTGCCGAGCTGGTAGGCGTTGGTCAGGTTGTAGTTCTGCTCGTTGAGGGAGACCCAGTACTTCACCTTGCCGGCGAAGCGCTGATAGAGGGTGACGCAGTAGTGCTCGAAGTCGTCGATGATGCGCCTGTCTTCCCAGCCGCCGTATTCGTCCTGCAGGGCCTGGGGCAGGTCCCAGTGGTAGAGGGTCAGCACAGGCTCTATGCCGTGGGCCAGCAGGGCGTCGATGAGCCGCTCGTAGAAGGCGAGCCCCGCCTCGTTCACCTCACCGCGCCCGCTTGGGAAGATGCGCGGCCAGCTCACCGAGAAGCGATAGGCCTTGAGCCCCATCTCGGCCATCAGCGCCACGTCCTCTTCCACCCTGTGGTAGTGATCCACCGCCACGTCCCCGTTGCTGCCCTCGAAGGTCTTGCCCGGCAACTTGGTGAAGAGATCCCACACCGAGGGGCCCTTGCCGTCTTCGTTCCAGGCCCCTTCCACCTGGTAGGCGGCAGAGGCGGCCCCCCAGAGGAAATCCGCGGGGAAGTCGTTGAACTTGGGATGGTGCATCTGGTTTGTCTCCTGCTGCTTGAGGATGGTGCCGCCTCTCCCTTTGGGGCATGGGCGGGGATCAAAACGAATTGGCATCAGCATCGAACAGTTCTAGAATTCCGTCCAATGACAATTTTTGCCATTTAATATTCCAAGCAGGAATGAAGGAGTCGTGATGGAGTTGCGGGATCTGAAGGCCTTCGTCACCCTGGGGGAGGTCTTGCACTTCGGTCAGGCGGCGGCGCGCCAGCACATCACCCAGTCGGCACTGAGCAAGCAGATACGGCGGCTGGAGGGGAAATTTGGCGGCGAGCTGTTCGAGCGCAACGCCAGCAGCACCCGGCTCACCCCCCTCGGGCGCGCCCTCTACGGGGATGCCTGCGCCCTGGTGGCCCAGAGCGAGCAACTCGGTCGCACCGCCCGCGATGTGCTGGCGGGCAATGGCGGCACCCTGCGCATCGGCTTCGGGGTCGCCACCAAGCTGCTGGTGCCCGCGGCCATCGCCCGTTTTCGGGCCAGCCGCCCCGGGGTCGGCATAGAACTCAACGATCTCTCCACCCATCACCAGTTGCTGGCGCTCGCCGAGGGCAGGCTGGATCTCGGCTTCTGCCGCCTGCCCGCCCCCAAGGGCTGGCCGGTGCTGCCCGTGGTGCGTGCCCATTTCGTCGCCGTGCTGCCCGCTGGCTACCAGGGGGTGAGCGGGCTCTCGGATCTGCTGGACAAGCCCCTCGCCATACTGCGCCGGGACAAGGCCCCCTCCTTCCACGATCAGTTCGTGCACTACCTGGCCCAGAGCGGGCTGAGGTTTGGGGATATCCAGTACGTCAACGACTTCGCCGCCGGCATCGCCACCGCGGCGGCGGGCATCGCCTGGACCCTGGTGCCCTCCTCCACCACCATAGAGCACCCGGACGTCATCACCCTGCCCCTGGCGGAGGCCGAGGCGAGCTGGATCATAGGGCTCATTCGCCCGCCGGGAGGGGATAACCCCCTCATAACCCCCTTCTGGCAGACGGTGGCCGAGCTCGGTGATCCCGCCCTCACCGCCCTGGGTGATCAGGGCGGTGCAGGAACATGACGCGGCCATGGCTGTCATTCACGACACGGCATCGTTCGAGAACCACATTAACGGTAGCTTTTGCGCAGCCAGCCCCCGTAAAATTGCACCATGGCTCCGGCGCCCGGCGCCAACCGACAAGGACTCGTTTCTCCAATGCTATCTCACTGGCTGCTGAGGTTTGATCTCCATCGCCTCATCCTGGCCCTGGCCGTGCTCGGCGTGCTGGCCACCTTCGGCAACAGCTTCTACGCCATCCATCAGGCACAGCGACAGCTGCTGATCGACAGTACCCTGGAGGCCAACCGTGTCTATGCCACCAAGCTGGCCGCCTCCGCCGAGGCCATGCTGAATGCGGCCCAGGAGCAGCTTGCCTACAGCGCCACCCTGCTGGCGCCGCTGCTGCAGGCCAACGACATCGCGGGGCTGGAGCAGGAGGTGGCCCAGCTGCGCGAGCGCACCAACACCTTCAACTCGGTGGCCGTCGTGAACACCGAGGCCACCATAGTCGCCGTCTCCCCCGAGACCCTGAAGGTGAAGGGGGCCAAGCTCAGCTCCCGCAGCGCCCGCCAGATCCTCGCCAGCCAGCAGCCGCTCATTTCAGATCCCCTCGTCTCCCTTTCTGGCAACTACCTCATCAGCCTCTCCTATCCGGTGTTCTCGACGGACAGGCGCTTTCTCGGCTTTGTCGCCGGCAGCATCTACCTGGAGTCCGCCAGCGTGCTCTCCAGCCTGCTGGGCCAGCACTACTACCAGGATGGCTCCTACCTCTACGTGGTCGACCGGCAGAAGACGCTGATCTACCACCCCAACCCCAAGCGCATCGGCCAGAAGATAGGTGACAATGTGGTGGTGGACGAGGTGTTGCAGGGGCGACAGGGGGCCCAAAGCGTGCTCAACTCCCGGGGAACCGAGATGCTGGCGGGCTTCGCCCCCGTGGCCGGTGCGGGCTGGGGAGTGGTGGCCCAGCGTCCCCGCAGCGCCACCCTGGCCGGGCTGGATGAGCAGATGCTCGACATATTGAAGGGGATGATCCCGGTTACCCTCTTCATCCTCTTCGTCATCTGGCTCTCGGCCACCATCATCTCGCGCCCCCTGCGGCAGCTGGCCAACAGGGCCAGGCTGATGGATCAGCAGGAGGCGGCCTCCAACATCTCCAGCATCCGCGCCTGGTACTTCGAAGCGGCCCAGCTCAAGCAGGCCATCCTCAAGGGGCTGGGGCTGCTCAACACCAAGATTGACCAGCTGCACACCGACAGCCACACAGACCCCATGACGGGCCTCTTCAACCGGCGGGCCATGCAGCAGATGCTGGACGACTATCAGGCGCAGTCCCGGCCGCTGGCGGTCATCGCCCTGGATATCGATCACTTCAAGGCCATCAACGACAGCTTCGGCCACGACGTCGGGGACGCCGTCATCGTCGCCCTGGCGACCCTGATGCAGCGGGATCTGCGCGCCGATGCCGCCCTGTGCCGCAGCGGCGGCGAGGAGTTCCTGCTGCTGCTGCCCGGAGTCTCCCTGGTGCAGGCGCAGCGGATCGCCGAACGACTGCGGCAGACGGTGGCGAACTACGAGATGGAGCAGGCCGGGTGCATCACCATCTCCCTCGGGGTCGCCCACTGGCCAGGGGATGCCAGCGATCTCGGTACCGTGCTCAAGCAGGCGGACAAGGCGCTCTATCAGGCCAAGCACAGGGGCCGCAACTGCGTGGTGGTGGCCGGTGCCTGAGGCCCGGCGTCAGAAGCTGTAGCCCATCTTGAGGTAGATGCCCGCGTTGTCGTCCTTGCCCATCGCATACTCGAGGTTGGCGACTATGCCCGCCTCCGGCTTGAGCAGGTACTGCACCCCCGCCCCCCAGGCGGGATAGATGTTGTCGCTGTCGCCACAGTCGAGGGACTCACCGTTCACGGCGTCGCCGTAGAGGCAGGCCACCCCGGCGAAGGCGGTGAGGGTCCAGCGTTCGGCGAGCTGGTAGCGCTCCTCGACCTCCACCGCCGACATGTGCTGGCCCAGGTACTCCCCCGGGGTGTAGCCACGCAGGTAGATGGGGGAATAGGAGCCGCTCGGCGCGTTGTGGGAGAACTGGTTGCGATTGCGCCAGGCGAGCACATTGCCATCCCCGTGGCTCCAGTAGCCCCGATAGTCGACCCGGTAGATGTCAAAGTCCCCCTCTCCCCCCAGCCCTTCCCGGTAGGCCAGGTTGTTGACGTTCAAATACCAGCCCCTGGTCGCGCTGAAGTCGCTGTCCCGGGAGTCGTGCTGCACCACCAGCCCCAGCCCCCCCGAGGTGAAGCCCTCCAGCCCCAGCTCGTCCAGGATCTGATCCGACTCCAGATCCTGTCCCTGCACCTCGTAGTTGGAGTAGGCCGCCATGCCGCCGACGAACCAGTCCCCCTCCACCCGATAGAGGTAGCGCAGGAAGGCGGAGCGGAAGTTGTCGTTGGTCTCGAGGGCGCGGCCGGTGCCGAGGTAATCCTGGTAGCTGTTATTGATGTCGCCGAGGATGACGCCACCGACGATGCGGTGATGATCCGCCCCGAACGACGTCTTGGCGAAGGCGCTGGTGATGAGGGATGCCGAGGTGGTGTACTTGCCGGACAGGGTGAACAGGGACGGGCGCGAACCCTCATCGAACTGGTGCAGATAACCCACCATCAGGCCCGCCGCCGTGTCCAGCTTGGGGCTGGAGCTCAGCAGGGGCACGAACAACCAGGGGGAGCGCTCCCCCTCCTTGGCCGCCTTTGCCTCTCGCTCGTCACCGCGCGTCTGCGCCTCTTCCTTGGCGGGATCCGCCGCCATCGCGGGGCTGGCCGCCAGGATAAAGGCCAGGCCGGCCATCAGGGGGGAGATTGCATTGCGCATGTGTGGGTTCCGCACAGGATCGCGCACGGCAAACCGGCGGCGCTGGGCCACCCTGCTCGGCAGGCACGTCGGGGTTCAGGTTGCCGGCCGCCCTGCATCAGGGGCCGGAAGAGGGCCGCAGCATAGCGGCATCCCCCGACCCCGACCACAGCAAGATGGTGCGCCATACAATCGCCGTACAGCTTCGGCAAACGAGAGGGCCTGGAGAATTGTGGGCATGAAAAAACCCCTGCCTGGGCAGGGGTTCGAGACGCGGATGCTTACAGATTGACGGCGAGGCTGGCGGCCTGTGCCTGGCTTGGGGTCACCAGCACGGGGACCGACTTGGAGGTGGGGGTGAAAGAGCCCTCCCCTATGCTGTCGATGGCCACCAGGGGGTTGGTCTCCGGGTAGTAGGCGGCGATGTTGCCCCTGGGGATCTCGTAGAAGATGACGCTAAAGCCGCGCACCACCCGCTCGCGCCCGTCGTTGCAGATGGCGGTCATGTCCACCTGCTGCTCCTCGGCCAGCCCCAGCCTGCGGGCATCCTCCTCGTTCATGAAGACCACGTTGCGCCGCCCCTTGATGCCGCGGTAGCGATCGTCCATGCCGTAGATGGTGGTGTTGTACTGATCGTGGGAGCGCAGGCTCTGGAGCAGCAGCACGGGCTCGCCCACCATCTGCTCGGCGTGGCTGGTGCACTCGGGCAGGATGGAGTCCGGCAAGGGGCTCGCCCGAAATTCGGCGCGCCCGCTCGCGGTATTCCAGCGCAGCAGGGCGGCGCCGTTCTCCAGGTGGAAGCCGCAGGGCTCCTCGATGCGGCGGTTGAAGTCGTCAAAGCCGGCTATGGTCTCGGCGATGAGGTCGCGCAGCAGGGCGTAGTCGTCCCGCAGGGCCAGCCAGTCCACCCGCTCGCTGCCGAGTGTCGCCTCGGCCATGCGCGCGACTATGTCGATCTCCGAGAGACAAAGCGGCGAGACCGGCTCGTTCATGCCGGTGGAGGCGTGCACCATGCTGAAGGTATCTTCCACGGTGATCTTCTGGATGCCGCTGCGCTGCAGATCCAGCTCGGTGCGGCCGAGGCAGGGCAGGATCAGGGCATCCTGGGAGACCATGAGATGGCTGCGGTTGAGCTTGGTGCTGATCTGCACGTTGAGCTCGCTCTTGCGCATCGCCTCATAGGTGAAGTCGGTGTCCGGCGCCGCAGCCGCCAGGTTGCCCCCAAGGCAGACGAGCACCTTGCTCTTGCCGCCGTGCAGGGCCTTGAGCGCCTCGTAGACGTTGTGCCCCGGCGTGCGCTTGAGGCCCACCGGGAAGCGGCGCTCCAGGCGGTCGATAAAGGCGGCGTTGGGTTTCTCGTTGATCCCCATGGTGCGGTTGCCCTGCACGTTGCTGTGGCCGCGCACCGGGCACAGCCCCGCCCCCGGCTTGCAAATCTGGCCGCACATCAGGTGCAGGTTGACGATTTCGCGAATGGTGTCGACCGAGTGCTTGTGCTGGGTGATCCCCATGGCCCAGCAGCTGATCACGCTCTCGCTCTGGGCGAAGATCTGCGCCGCCTGAGTGATCGCCTCCCGGCTGAGCCCGGATTGCGCCTCGATCTGCGCCCACTCCGTGGCCTTCACCTGCGCCAGGTAGTCGTCAAAGTGCGCCGTGTGCTGCTCGATGAAGGCGAGATCGATGCGGCCCCCCTCCTCTTCCAGGATGTATTTTGCCATGCCGCGAATCGCCGCCATGTCGCCGCCAAGCTTTGGCGTGAGGTACTGGTGGCTGATGCGGGTGGCCGCCGGGGTCAGCAGCTCCGCCGGGCTCTGGGGGCTGGCGAAGCGCTCGAGGGCCACCTCTTTCAAATTGTTGAAGGTGACTATCTGGCACCCCTGGCGCGCCGCCTTGCGCAGGGCGTTCATCATGCGCGGGTGGTTGGTGCCCGGGTTCTGGCCGAAGACGAAGATGGCCTTGGCGGCGTCGAAGTCATCGAGCACCACAGTGCCCTTGCCCACCCCGACGGACTGGATGAGCCCAACGCCGCTCGCCTCGTGGCACATGTTGGAGCAGTCCGGGAAGTTGTTGGTGCCATAGAGGCGGCCGAACAGCTGATAGAGGTAGGAGGCCTCGTTGCTGGCGCGGCCCGAGGTGTAGAACTCCACCTCGTCGGGGCTGGCCAGGCTCTTGAGCTTGTCGGCGATGATAGCAAAGGCCTGATCCCAGCTTACCGGCTCGTAGTGATCCGTGGCCGGGTTGTAGCGCAGGGGCTCGGTCAGACGGCCCTGGTATTCGAGCCAGTAGTCGCTCTGGGCCTGCAGGCGGCGCACCGAATGCTCGGCAAAGAAGGCCGCCCCCACCGTCTTGCCGGTGGACTCCCAGGCCACCGCCTTGGCGCCGTTCTCGCAAAACTGGAAGGCCCCCTGCTTGTTGTCACCCCAGGCGCAGCCCGGGCAGTCGAAGCCGTCGGTCTGGTTGACCCGCAGCAGGTTCTTGATGTTCTGCCGGGTCTTCTGGCTGCGCAGCACCTGCCTGAAGGTGGACTGCAGGGAGGAAAAGCCGCCGGCCTTTGCCGGTTTCTCAATATGACTGGACATGGGAGTCTCCGAACTGATCCTGGGCGCGCGGGCTGGCATAGCAGACCGGGGCATCGGATCTGGGCACATGAATGAGGGTCAGGTTGTATTTCAGGGCCAGTCGCACCGCGAGCTGGCTGGGAGAAGCAAGGCTGATGAGGTGGGCGGCGCCAAATTGCACCGCCTTGTGAATGAGTTCGCTGCCGCAGCGGCTGGTGATGACCAGGGTGTGGGCCTGCGCGGGCTGGCGCAGCTGCATGCCGATGAGCTTGTCCAGGGCATTGTGGCGACCTATGTCCTCCCGGCAGGCCAGGATCTCGCCGCCCTCATCCAGCGCCAGGGCGGCATGGAGGGCGCCGCTCTGGCGGGCCTTGCTCTGCCAGGGGGCGATGCGATCCCGCAAGTCCCGCAGACGCGTGGTATCCAAGGGGGCGCCCGGGGTCAGCGGGGTCAACTCGGGCAGCGCATGCTCTATGGCCTCCACCCCGCAGATGCCGCAGCCGCTCGCCCCGGCCAGGCGACGCTTGCGCTGGCCAAGCGCAGCCAGGCAGCGGTTGGCTATGGTGATGTCGAGCACGACGCCGTGCTCCGAGGGGGTGATCTGGATGTCGTGCACATCGTGATTGCCCCCTATGATGCCCTCGCCAAACAGGAAGCCGATGGCGAAGTCGTCGAGATCATCCGGGGTGGCCATCATGACGGCGTGGTTGATGCCATTGATGTTGACGGACACGGCCACCTCTTCCACCAGCTCATCCAGCCTGGGCAACCGTGAATTGAATGGGATCATGCGAGACGCTTATAACGTGTATTCGGGCCTCAAGTTTAGATAAGTCGCTCCCCCAAAACCAATGAAACAAATCTATTCACCGATAGAAAACCTCTATTGCCATGGCGATGTCGATTGATTAACTTTGTCAGCCATCCTCCACGCCAGACGCTTCCTCTTCGATGAACATCAAGCAGTTGCACTATTTCTACGAGCTGGCCCAGCACCGCCACTTCGCCAAGGCGGCCAAGGCCTGCTTCATCACCCAGCCGACCCTGTCCGCCAGCATCACGGCGCTGGAAAAATCCCTCGGCACCGAGCTGGTGGTGCGCAACAGCCAGTTCGTGGCGCTGACCCAGGCGGGGGAAGTGGTGCTGCGCCACGCCGAGCGCATGCTGCTGGAGCAGGACGCCATGCGCCAGGAGCTGAGCCTGTTTGGCGGCGCGCTTTCGGGGGTCCTGCGCATCGGCATGGTGCCCCAGTCGAGTATCGACATCATGCCGCTGCTCAAGCGCTTCAACGACGCCTTCCCCAAGGTCAGCCTGCGCCTGTCGGTGATGACCCACGGCACCCTGCTCGAGCAGCTGGATCTGCACCAGACCGACATCGGCCTCGGCTTTGATGAGCTGCTCACCGAGCATCAGCGCCGCGCCCTCGACATCCAGTTGCGCCACCCCAATCCCATGGCGCTGCTGGGGCCCCTGCCCCCGCACCTCTCCCCGAGCCAACCCCTGAGGCTGGCGGACTTGCAGGATCTCCCCCTGATACTGCCGAGCGCCACCATGCAGTTTCGCCGCTACCTCGACGAGGCCGCCGCCCGCCAGCAGCTCAGCCTGCGGGTGGTGCTGGAGACAGACTCCCTGTTCCACCTGGCCAACGGGGTGAGCCACGGGCTCGGCTGCGCCGTGGTCAGTGCCGGCATCGCCGCCACCGCCCATCAGCTCTTCAAGCTACCCTGCCACTCCTTGAGCGATGCGAGCGCCGGCACCATCGCCTTCATCACCCGCAAGCACAGCGTCACCCCGGCCATGAAGGCCTTTCTCGGCCTGCTGCAGGGGTGAGTCCCCCCGCAGGGCTACGAGGCTCAACGCGAGTACCGCCCGCCTGCTCCGACAAGCCTGCGCTGACCAAGAAAAAACGCCCCTGAGGGCGTTTTTTCTTTATTAGGGAATAGGACAGCTGGCCGGCGATCCCTGGTCGCGAGGCCAGAGGGTGCTGCCATCCGTACTTGAGAGGGGCAGGAATGTCAGCCCCTCGCTCATGTTGGCGGGCGGGAGATCGTCCTCCAGCACGTACATCCCCATGGGCAGGACGCCCGAGGGCTGGTTCGCCTGCACCTGAGCGGCGGCAAGCGTCGAGTAGCGCAGACCCAGCAGATCGAAGTGGCTGCGCCAGTCCAGGCCGGTGAACCTGCCGAGGGCAACCAGCATGAAATCGTTGCCCGGTATGTCTCTCACCTGCTTGCCGCCATAGACCCCATGCCCCTGGAAGGGGAAGAGGCTAAAACCGAGCCTGTCCCTGTTGGCATGCCAGTCGCTCTCGTTGTCGGCAACGGCGCCGAAGATCCGTGAATGCTGGTAGAGCAGGGTGAAGATATTGAAGCCGTTGCTCAGGCGGGTGCCGTCCGCCAGCCTCATGCCGTGGGCGCGCAACGCCATCTGGATATAAAATGCCATGCGATAGCCGTTGTGGACCGCATAGGCATTGCTCTGCCAGGGCGCCTCGTAGCGGCTCTCCCCCGCATCCAGCACCTTGCAGTTGGCCCCCAGCACCACCCGGTTGCCGCTCTTATCCTTCACCCCGGCCGCGTCGGACATGAAGGCGTAGAACAGATCCTTGTGATTCATGTGACCATCTTTGATGGGCGCCTGGTTGCCGTCGCGCAGATAGTGGGCCTGCCACTTCACCACATAGGGGAAGATGTTGTTGGAGTTCTCCCCGGCCCGGCTGCCATAGCCGCGCCAGTTGTCGGCATCGCTGGCGGCGGCATAATGCACATTCAGGCGCTGGGTTTGCAGGTTGTGCCCCAGCTCGTGATTGTCCAGCCAACCGGTCGGGCTGATGCTGCCGGAAGAGTCCCAGGGGTTGCCGCTGCAGCCGACCCCGCAATGGGCATTCTGGTCGTAGTTGGCATGCTGGATGATCGTGCGGGTATGCAGTGATTCGTCGAGACACAGATCCCCCAGCAGCGCGACACAGGCGCGCCGGACCTCGTCAGGCAGCGACTCCTCCAGGCGCTTGCCCTGGATCTTGAAGCCCGCCAGGGTATAGACGCTGTTGATATGATCCCGGGAAATGCTCTCCAGCAGGGCATCGGTGTCGGCAATGGCCCCCCCGATGGCCCCGGTGAAGCGATCCCGCCGCAGATGCTGCTCGGCGCCATCGGCCCTGAGATCGACATGGGGCAGCTCGGTCTGCTCCAGCCGCTCGTTGAAGTCCCGGATCTGCTGCTCATCACTGAAGCCCAGGATGGCTGGATGGCGGGTCACGCCGGTGGCGGTCACCTCCACTTGCAGTGCCCCGTCTCCCCCCTCCAGATAGAGATAGACAGGGCCCCCATAGGGCGAGGTGAAGCTGACGCTGCCGCCCTTGTTCAGAGGAAGCCGCCCGCTGGCCAACTCCAGCGGCGCCCGATAGACCTTCTGCTCATAGGCCCTGTTGGTGTTGGGTCTGTGGTAATTGAGTCGAATGGTAGCGGAAACATCCGCAGTATCCGTGCGACTCAGGGTGATACGCTGCCCCGGCAGGGCATACCAGCCCGTCGAGGTCCACTGCCCGGAATAGGGCACCGAGATGCGGCGGCTGTCGCTGATGACGGGGGGATAGGCGTAATGGGCCTGATCTCCCTTGAACACCTGGCTGCGATCGACGACGTACTCCCCCAGATCCGGCTGGGCCAGGTTGCGAACACGGGCATAGCTCACCAGCCAGTCGGCAAACATCGCCCGCTGCCAGGCCTGATGCTCGTCCCAGGCGATGGGGTAATCGATGGCGGCGCGGTATTTGTCGGCCAGCAGCAGACTGGCCGGCAACAGTGCCAAGCCGCCCTGGGCGAAGGGGCTGATCCCCGCCTTGTCCAGGGTGATGGCGGCATTTCTGAGCCAGTCGGCGCCATTCTTGAACTGCGCATTGAACTCATCGACACCGCCGCAGTTGAGGAAGTTGCCGCTGCAGGCATCCAGCCATTGGGTGCTGAATTCCCCCTCCTTAAGGTTGCTCAGCAGCGTATCGACCGCCATCAGCTGGGGATCTGGCGCCATGATGGTGCTCGCCGCCAGATTGCTGACCTTGAGCTTCGACCAGTAGTTGCCCCAGGTCACCAGCCCCATCTCCAGATAGAGGGGCGCCAGCAGGGGGCTCGCCTCTCGCCGGTAGTTGGAGAGCAGCAGCGGGATCCCGGCGGCCTTCGCCTTGGCGATGGCCTGGGCTATGCCCTGGTATCCCAGCCCCTGGCGATCGAGGTCGCTTATCACGATAAGATCCGGCGCCATGCGGTCGATGCAGGCGCCGAGGGCTTGATAATCGCACTCATCGGCCTGGTTGATGCTGTGCGCGTCCGGATACATGGCCTTGAGCCAGTCCCGGATCCCCTCGTTATGGGGGAAATACCAGCTGTCGGCGCGACTCGGCACCTGGGCGGTCAGGATGCGAAGACCATCGTCATCACTATCCCTCCCCCGGGTCAGCCAGCCGATCAGACCCCTGAGCAGTGCCTCGCTCTGGGGCGTGCGATCCACCGCAAACAGATTCGCCCCCATGGCTGCCCGGCGATAGTCATCTTGCTCGGAGACCATCACCAGGCCGCGGATCTCGCTCTCCCCCTTGCCATTGATGTTGGAGGGGAGCAGGGTCACTGTGTTTTCGGGCTGGAAGCTGGAGAAGGTGATGGAGTCGTGGCTCGGGTTCCAGCTGATGGCCCCCAGACCCTGATAGAGGGTGCGGACCAATTCGGTGCGACGCGCCTCGCTGTCGGCGATGGCGCCACGGGCATGGGCGATCAGCTCCACGTCGCTGGCGAGGGCGTGATCCTCACGGGCAATGGCATGGGCGGCATGCTTGATGAAGCGAGCCGACACCTGACAATCGGCGCCCATGGGGCCTGTGATGTAGTCGTGCCCCTGCAGGGTGCCGTCACAGCCCTCTATGTGCTCCAGCACGAAGCCGGCGTCGGGCGCCAGGGTGAAACGCCCCCGCTCACCGGCGCTCAGGCGCAGGCTGGCCGGGCTCAGCCGCCCACCCTGGCTGCTCTGGGTGGTGGCCTCGAAATAAACGGGGGCCGTCTCCTGAGTGAAGCTCGCCGAGACCTGGCAATCGCCGCGCATGGGGCCCGTGGTATAGGTGAGGCCGTCCAGCGTCCCCTCACAACCCGCAATCTGCGCCAACACATAACCGGCGTCGGGTGCTAGGGTGAAACTGCCCTGCTCACCGGCGCTCAGGCGCAGGCTGGCCGGGCTCAACTGCCCACCCTGGGTGCTCTGGGTGGTGGCCTCGAAATACGTTGTTATCGTGGGGGGAATGGCATCGTCTTTCCCGCCCTCTCCACCCCCGCATCCGTTCATGGCAAGAGCCAGCAAGGGTGTGAGAATGACTCTTCTCATCTTCTATCCTCCTCTCTACCAGGCTGTTTGGGGCGGGCAGTGTAGGGGGCGTGCTGCGTAATTTCAACCCTGAACGAATCCCATTTTAGGCTCCGACCGACCGGGATCGCCTTCCCTCGCCTGGCGGCACTTCATTCCCCCGGGGCAGTCTACCCCGCAAGAGAATGACAGCCCCTTCCATGACGGGCCGGACACCATGGCCGCTTGAATAAATACGCATAAAAATCAACATAAATATCGCGCCATATATGAACTTGTCTGCTGTTTGTATGAAGCATCATGCTGCTGAAATTTTTCTGTGAGCCACCTCCCGTCGTTAAACCCAAGAGCCTATAACCTTGACCCGTACAATAAAAACCTGACGCGTTCCGGTTTATTTCACCATGCATCACAAAGGAGTGTCACATGTATAAGAAAGTGAAACTGGCGGGCATTATCAGCACCCTTATTCTCTCTGCCTCTGCATATTCTACCGAGATGACGGTGGGCTTCTCTCAAATAGGCTCTGAATCCGGTTGGCGGGCAGCGGAAACCTCGGTCGCCAAGACGGAAGCACAGAAACGCGGCATCACCCTGAAAATTGCCGATGCCCAGCAAAAACAGGAGAACCAGATCAAGGCCATTCGCTCCTTCATTGCCCAGGGGGTCGATGCCATCTTTATTGCCCCCGTGGTGCAGACCGGCTGGGATCCGGTATTGCAGGAGGCGAAAGAGGCCGAGATCCCGGTGTTCCTGCTGGATCGCAACATCACGGTGAAAGATGACGCCCTCTTCATGACCGGGGTCGCCGCAGACAGCGTCCACGAAGGGGCAGTGGCGGCCCAGTGGCTTATCAAGCAGCAGGATGGCAAGGCCTGCAACGTGGTTGAACTGCAAGGCACAGTGGGGGCCAGCGTGGCGCTGGATCGCAAGAAGGGCTTCCTCGACACCGTCGCGGCCGTACCCACCATCAAGATCATCCGCACCCAGTCCGGCGACTTCACCCGCAGCAAGGGCAAGGAGGTGATGGAGAGCTTCATCAAGGCGGAAAATAACGGCAAGAATATTTGCGCCGTCTACGCCCACAACGACGACATGGCCATAGGCGCCATCCAGGCCATTAAAGAGGCCGGGCTGAAACCGGGCAAGGATATCAAGATCATCTCCATCGATGGGGTGCCGGATATTTTCAAGGCGATGATGGCTGGTGAAGCCAATGCCTCGGTGGAGTTGACGCCAAATATGGCGGGCCCAGCCTTCGATGCCCTGCTGGCCTATAAGAAGGATGGCGCCCTGCCCCCCAAACATATCAAGACGGAGTCTATTCTGTTCGAGCCTGAGAGTGCCGAAGCCCAGCTCGAGCTGAAAAAAGACATGGGATATTAATGCCGCTCGCCCGCTGAGCCTGCCAGTTGAATAAGACGCCATATCGGCTGGGTTGCGATATGGCGTCTTATATCGGAGAGCCCCTATTCATGTCAGAAAACACTCAGGATGTCCTGTTGAACGCCCGCGGGATCTGCAAGGCCTTTCCCGGGGTGCGTGCCCTGCATCAGGTGGACTTCTCCCTGCGAAGGGGGGAGATCATGGCGCTGCTCGGCGAGAACGGCGCCGGCAAGTCCACCCTGGTCAAGACCCTCACCGGCGTCTATCAGCCCGACGGCGGGCGCATCGAACTCGATGGCGTCCCCATCTCCCCCACGGACACAGCCCATGCCCAGCGTCTGGGGATTGGCACCGTCTATCAGGAGGTCAACCTGCTGCCCAACATGTCGGTGGCAGACAACCTCTTCATCGGCCACGAGCCCCGCCGTTTCGGTTTCATCGACAGAGCCGCCATGGCCCGGCAGGCCCAGGCCATCATGGCGGGATACGGCTTCGAGATGGATGTCTCCCTGCCCCTCGGTCACTATTCGGTCGCCATGCAGCAGATAGTAGCCATCGCCAGGGCCATCTCACTGTCGGCCAAGATCCTCATCCTCGATGAACCCACCGCCAGCCTGGATGCCAGCGAGGTGCAGATGCTCTTCTCCCTCATGGGGAACCTGCGGGATCAGGGGGTGAGCCTCATCTTCATCACCCATTTTCTCGATCAGGTCTACGCCATCAGCGATCGCATCACTGTGCTGCGCAACGGCGAGCTGGTCGGCACCCGCGACACGGCCGCGCTGCCGCAACTGGATCTGGTCAAGATGATGCTGGGGCACGAGCTTGACGAAAACGCCCTCAAGCGGGCCGGCAAGACACTGCGCAGCAACCAGCCCACGGTGTCGTTCAGGGGTTATGGCAAGCGCGGGGTCATAGCCCCCTTCAGTCTCGACGTCATGCCCGGGGAGATAGTGGGTCTGGCCGGCCTGCTCGGCTCGGGTCGCACCGAGACCGCCGAGCTGATGTTCGGCATAGTGCCAAGGGACAGTGGCGAGTGCCGGGTGCGGGGCAAGCCGGTGACCATCCGCAGTGCGCGTCAGGCCGCCGCCAACGGCTTTGGCTTCTGCCCGGAGGATCGCAAGAGCGCCGGCATCATCGCCTCGGCCTCGGTGCGCGAGAACATGATGCTGGCCCTGCAAGCCCAGCGGGGCTGGCTGCGCCCCTTGCCCCGCAAGGAGCAGGACGCGATCACCGCCCGCCTCATCGAGCAGTTGGCGATCAAGACCCCGGGGCCGGAGCAGCCCATCCAGTTTCTGTCAGGGGGGAACCAGCAGAAGGTGTTGCTGGCCCGCTGGCTGCTGACCAAGCCGCAATTCCTGATCCTGGACGAACCCACCCGGGGCATAGATGTGGGGGCCCATGCCGAGATCATCCGCCTCATCGAATCCCTCTGCGCCAACGGGCTGGCCCTGCTGGTCATCTCCTCTGAGCTGGAGGAGCTGGTGGGCTATGCCGATCGGGTGATAGTCCTGCGCGACAGAAAACAGGTGGCAGAGCTTGCGACGGACGCCCTCAGCGTCCCTGCCATCATGAACGCCATTGCATGCGAGGCCTGATATGACGTCATCCACCCTCCCCCTTCCTGGCGGGCCGGCGCGCCCCCGCAGAGCCCTGCCCACGGGCACGGCCCAATGCACAGCCCTGCTCTGCGTGCTGCTCATCAACGCCCTGGTCGCCGACAACTTCTTCGCCATCCATGTCCAGGATGGGCGGCTGTTTGGCAGCCTCATCGACATACTCAACCGCTGCGCCCCTGTGGCCCTGCTCTCCCTCGGCATGACGCTGGTGATCGCCACCGGCGGCATCGACCTGTCGGTGGGGGCCGTGATGGCCATCAGCGGAGCCACCATGGCCAGTCTGGCCACCGGCGGTCACAGCCTGCCGGTCATCGTCGCCTCAGTGCTTGGGGTGGGTCTCTTGTGCGGCCTGTGGAACGGCTTGCTGGTGGCGGTGTTCAAGATCCAGCCCATAGTCGCCACCCTGATCCTCATGGTGGCGGGCCGGGGCATAGCCCAGCTCATCACAGAGGGGCAGATCATCACCTTCAACAACGAGGCCCTGGCCTGGATCGGCAGCGGCGCCCTCTTCTATCTGCCCACCCCCGTCATCATCACCCTGGGGATGGCACTGCTGCTCTGGCTGCTGACCAAGCGCACCGCCCTCGGCCTCTTCATCGAGGCGGTGGGGATCAACATCAAGGCCGCCAAGAATGCCGGGCTCAACACCCCCATGGTGGTGATCGCCACCTACCTGCTGAGCGGCCTCATGGCCGCCGTCGCCGGCATGATAGTCGCCGCCGACATCCGCGGGGCCGATGCCAACAACGCCGGGCTCTGGCTGGAGATGGACGCCATCCTGGCGGTGGTGATAGGGGGCACCTCCCTGATGGGGGGGCGCTTCAACCTCGCCCTCTCCCTGATCGGCATACTGATCATCCAGGGGGTGAACACAGGTATCCTGCTCTCCGGCTACCAGCCCCAGTGGAACCAGATCGTCAAGGCCCTGGTGGTGCTGGCGGTACTGGTCATGCAGTCGCCGGCCCTCAACCACCTGTTCCAGCGAGGGACTCGCCATGTTTAAACGCAACCTCCCCCTGATGGTGACCATCATGGTCTTCGTGCTGGGCTATCTGCTCTGCCTGGCCTCCTTCCCCGCCTTCATGTCCACCCGCATCATCTGCAACATACTGACGGACAATGCGTTTCTCGGCATAGTGGCGGTCGGCATGACCTTCGTCATCCTCTCTGGGGGCATAGATCTGTCGGTGGGCGCCGTCATCGCCTTCACCGGCGTGCTGCTGGCAAAGCTCATCGGGGATCTGGGGGTCAGCCCGCTGCTGGCCATCCCCCTGGTGCTGGTGCTCGGCGCCGGCTTCGGCGCCCTGATGGGCTGGCTCATCGACACCCTGAAGATCCCTGCCTTCATCATCACCCTGGCGGGCATGTTCTTCCTGCGAGGGGCCAGTTTCCTCATCTCCGAGCAGTCCCTGCCCATCGATCACCCCAGCTTCACCTACCTGTCGAGCCTGTCGTGGAAGATACCGGGAGGCGGTCGCTTGAGCCTGCTGGCCCTCATCATGCTGGCGGTGGTGGTCTTCGGCATACTGCTCGCCAACCGCACCCGCTTTGGCAACAACGTCTACGCCATCGGCGGCAACGCCACCTCGGCGGCCCTGATGGGGATCTCGGTGCGCCACACCACCATCCGCATCTACCTGCTCTCCACCACACTGGCGACCCTGGCGGGCATAGTGTTCGCGCTCTACACCTCGGCGGGCTATCCCCTCGCCGCCGTCGGGGTGGAGCTCGATGCCATCGCCGCCGTGGTGATCGGCGGCACCCTGCTGAGCGGCGGGGTCGGCACCGCCTTCGGCTCCCTGTTCGGGGTGCTGATCCAGGGGTTGATCCAGACCTACATCAACTTCGACGGCACCCTCAGCTCCTGGTGGACCAAGATCATCATAGGCCTGCTGCTGTTTTGCTTCATCGCCCTGCAGCGTCTGCTGATCCTGGTCTCGGAACACCGCAAGGCCAACAACGCCACCCCCTTCAAGCGGCAGATCCCCGTCGCCCCCCTTGAGTGAAAACATCGCGGGGCCTGTGCCCGATCACCCCAGGCAAAGGCCCCGCGATAACACGCCTTTATGGTGGCCAGGCGCTAGTATTCGCCCGCTCCCAGCAGCCGCTCTTTCCAGAGATAGCCCTGCACCCCCAGATCCAACAAGGGCCGTGGCGGGAGATAGTTTGCCGTGCCCAGGGCGCGCATCTGCTCGCCCCAGGGGCTCTCCACCCCGCACACCAGATCGGCCAGCGCCTTGCCCGCCATGGTCTGCTTGCTGATCCCGGCCCCGTTGCATCCCAGTGCAGCGTAGAGATCTGCTCCGAACTGGCCCCACAACGGCGCCCCGTTGCGACTCACGCTGATAAGCCCGGACCAGCTGTGGGCGAATGGCAGATCCTGCAGCGCAGGAAAGCGGGACAAAAACAGCTGGCGGTGACGCCGCACTATGGCTTCCCTGGCCCCAACATCGCTGTGCAGCGTCGGCGCATGAGCGACATGCTGGCGGATCAGAATGCGGTGATCCCGGGTGTAGCGAAAGGTGGCGCCGACGATGGCGTTGACCGGGGTCAGTCCCCAGGGGGCAATGTCCCCCAGCCTGGCCCGCTGCTCGGGCGTCAGCGGCTCGGTCAGGGTGGCATGAGTCGCCAGGGAGGCGAGCTTGCCGGCAAAGGGGGTCAGCTGACCCGCACCGCCATTGATGGCAAACATGGCCTTGCCCGCCACCACCTCGCCATGGGGCGTGGTGATGCGAACGCTGCCCGTGTTGTCCACCCGCAATGCCGGGCTGCGTTCATACAGGGTCACATTGTCCGGCAGCTTGTCGGCCAATCCCCGCACCAGGGCGGCCGGATTGAGCAACACCGTATGAGGGGTATAGATCGCGGAGTGGTAGAAGCCGGTGCCAAGGCGGGCCGAGAGTGCCGCCCCCTCCAGATACTCATAGCTTTCGCCGAGCAACTCCAGCTCGCGGGCGTATTGCTTGAGCAAGCCGGCGGATCCGGCCTTGACGGCGCAGTGGTATTTGCCGCTCTGTTGCCAGCCGCAATCGATGCGATAGCGGCTGACCCAGTGCGCCAGCTGGGCCAGCCCCCCTTTCAGCAACTGCCGGTAGTGGCAGGCCTTGGCCAGCTCGGCGGTGCCACTGCCGATATTGTGGGGCAAGTCGATGGCGAACCCCGAGTTGCGCCCGGCGGCGTTGTCCCCCACCACACCCGCCTCCAGCAGCACTATGCGGGCCTGTGGCTGATGCTCGGCCAGCGCATGGGCAAAGGCCAGCCCGGCATAACCCGCCCCCACCACCACCCAGTCCCCCTGGACCACCCCCTGCAAAGGCGCGCTGGGAAGCCGCTCGGGCAAGATGGCGGCCCAGCCATTGGCTTCTTCACTGCGGGGAAAATAACGGAACCTCATGGTGCATCCTGCTCATGTCTGTGTCTGCAAGGGCGACGTCTGTCATCTGCCCGGGTCGTCTTGCAAAATGGCCGCACTCCGAGAAGGCGGCCCCGATAGAAGGCAGCATCGATAACCAATAAATCATTAGTGATGGATCACCGGCCATTCATTACCACGCGGGAATAGCCGTCCCTTTATAGTATTTGTCCAGCGCCGCCTTGACGGCCTCATTCTGATAGGATGCCACCAGTGTTTTCACCCAGGGTGCGCTTTCATTGCCGCTTTTTACCGCGATGAAATTATTGTAAGGATTCTCTTTGGCCGTCTCGGAATAAATACGTTGCTGCTGGCTCAAGCCGGATTTCAATGCCCAGTCTGTATTGACCACGGCGGCATCCAGATCCTCCACTGAGCGCCCTATGATGCCGGTATCCAGCTCCCTGATCTGCAATTTCTTGGGGTTGTCGATAATATCAGTGGTGGTCGCCAATATGCCCGAGCCGGGACGCAGCTTGATGACGCCGGCCGACGCCAGCACCCGCAGCGCACGCCCCTCATTGCTGGGATCGTTGGGCACCCCTATGATGGCCCCTTCTGGCAAGGCGCTGACCGCATTGAATTTCTTCGAGTACAGGCCGATGGGCCACACCGCCGTATTGCCGACCGGCACTATATGATAACCGCGGCTCTTCACCTGATTGTCCAGGTAAGGCTTGTGCTGGAATGCGTTGGCATCTATTTCGCCATTTTCCAGTGCCTCGTTGGGCAAGATATAGTCATTGAACTTGATAAGCTCGATATCCAGCCCCTGTTTTTTGGCCTGTGCCGACGCAACGGCCCACACATCTTCATCCTCTCCGCTCATGATACCCAGCCGTATGCTTTCCCCGGCATTGGCATATCCTGCAATGATGGCGGCAACCAACGGCGTCAATTTAAATATGGTTTTCAACATGGCTGTTTCCTTGGCAATAAATGATGACGCCCCCGAGATTACTGGGTCGACGCAAGGAGCACAAAGCACAAGATATCCCTTGGATATACCAAAATTGACGAACGCCGGGGCGAATGAAAAAGTCCGATGTTAACGGCTATTCTCAAGCGTTTTATATCCGCCATATTGCGCGCCGCTTGTGCCCTTGTCAGACGTCAAGCTTGCGCTGGGTCAGCCACTCTACCTTGGCGGGGTCGCGGTGAGAGAAGAAGGCGCTGGTTGCCGTATCCAGCGCGGCTATCTGCACCATCTCATCCGGACTGAGCTCGAAGTCGAGGATATCGAGGTTCTCCTTCATCCTCTCCTTGCGCACCGACTTGGCCAGCGACGCTATGCCGCGCTGGAAGATCCAGCGCAACACCACTTGTCCCACGCTCTTCCCCCGCTTCGCGCCGATGGCGGCCAACACCGGATGCTGGAACAGACCATTTCGGCCCTCTGCGAAGGGGGCCCACGCCTGTGGCTGTATCTGTCGACTCTGCATCCAGGGGGCGGCATGCAACTGCTGATTGAAGGGGTTCACCTCTATCTGGTTGACGGCAGGCACCACCTTGTTGAACGCCATGAGATCCGCCAGCCGATCCGGCTGGAAGTTGCTGACGCCGATTGCCCGGATCTTGCCGGCTTGCTGCAACTCCTCCATCGCCCGCCAGGCGCCGTGGACATCCCCGTAGGGCTGATGGATGAGATAGAGATCCACATAATCGAGCTGCAGGCGATTCAAGGAGCGCTCGAACTGCGCCTTGGCTCCCTCGTAGCTGGCGTCTTGCAACCAGAGCTTGGTGGTGACAAAGAGCTCGCGGCGCCCGATGCCGCTCTGCCTGATCCCGTTCCCGACCTGGGTCTCATTCTGATAGGAGGCGGCGGTATCGATCAGCCGATAGCCGGTGTCTATGGCCTCGATGACGGCACGCTCGCACTCTGCCGCCTCCGTCATCTGGAAGACTCCAAAGCCCAGCAGGGGCATCTCGATACCGTTGTTGAGTCTGACTGTGTTCATCTCATGTTCCTTTCGCTGTGGTGTGACTGGCGCGACAAAGGGATCCCAGGGGAGACAGATCCGCTGCCAGGCACGAAGGCGACGATGTCTTTCACCTTGGTGATGAAAGGTTCGAGCCGCCTGGCCGCCAGATCATCTATTCAGGGAGTGTTTGATCACGGGGGGAACTCTCATCCCGGTCAACCTAGTGTGTTGTCTTCAAATACTGGAGTTCGCCGAACCAGTAGCTGGCGGTGGTGCCGCCATCGATCAGGAAGTCGGTCCCCGTCATGAAGCGTCCTTTGTGACTCATCAAGAACTCCCCCAGATCCCCGACCTCGTCAGGAGTGCCCGCACGGCCTGCGGGACACAGGCCCAGCATGGTCCGGTACCCCTCGCCACGGGGCCCTTTCAGTTCTTCGTTGGCCAGCGGCGTGATGATGATACCTGGACTGATCGAGTTGACGGTGGCACCACGCTTGCCCCAGGCCGTCGCCTCATACATGACCCGCAACACATTGCAGCGCTTGGAGTATTGGTAGGCTTTCAGGGTATCGTCGATGCCTTGTATCAACGGGAGTGCCAGTAGCTCCTCCGTGGATGTCATGGCAAGTTGCTCGCTCTCCTCGGGGGGAATGTTGCCGAGCCTGTGCCCCGATTGGGACGAAATGACAATCCCTGATCCCCCTTCGCCGATGATCTTGCCGAACTCTTCCAGCAAGACCGCCGTGCCATACAGGTCAACCTTGAGGATGGTTTCAACGGAGGCTTGGGAAGGGGAAACGCCGGCCGCATTAATCAGATTCATGACGGTGCCATGACC
Source organism: Aeromonas sp. DSM 116730 (assembly GCF_046581335.1). NCBI lineage: Bacteria > Pseudomonadati > Pseudomonadota > Gammaproteobacteria > Aeromonadales > Aeromonadaceae > Aeromonas > Aeromonas sp. DSM 116730. The sequence goes on from NZ_CP144265.1 coordinate 2,479,587, forward strand.
CTGGGCGTGTTGCACCAGCTTGATGATCGACTCCCGTGACGACAAGTCCACGACCAGCACGCTGGTATCAAAACCGGCCTCTTCCAGGGTCTTTGCCGCTGTCTCTGCATTTATCTGGCTGATGTCCGCCAGCACCACATGCTTGCCTGCCCCTACCCGCCTTGCAATGGCTTGCCCAATGGACCCGGCCCCAACCAGCACAACCACTTCTTTTTTAGCCATGATATTGCCTCTCTCATTCATCCCCCTTGGTGGGGTAAGGTTCACTCTCATTTATAAAGCGTCGGTGCCAGGCCTTGGACTGTACCCGCCACCTCCCGGGGCATCATCTGATGCTGCCCCCACTTGCACCCGGTCCTGCTGTTATTGACGTGAAGGCATCGCGCTCTCATCGCACCGGCTCGGGTTGCGACATCGGCTCGCAAGACGCCTCGGGCTCGGTGCTTCGCCACAGTGCAAAAACGAGGCAGCCCACTCCCCCTGCCGCCACTATCCAGCCCATGGTCCAGGGGGTGCCATCGGTGCACCAGCCGAGCAGGGCAGCGCTGAACACCCCGCTGCCGTAGTGCATGGCGCCAACCAGAGAGGAGGCCGCGCCCGCCTGCTTCGGGAAGAGCGCCAAGGCGCTGGCCACCGAGTTGGCGACGATGAAGCCACTGACCGACATGTAGCAGAAGATGGGCACGGCCAACCCGGCGACCCCACCCAGTCCCCACCAGGCATCGAGTGCCAGCCAGAGAGCGGAGGCGGCAGCAGCCCAGGCACCGTAGCGAAACAGGCGCTCGGGCCCCCATTTCGCCACCAGGCGCGTGTTGACGAAATTCAGCACCATCAACCCAACGATATTGGCGCCAAAGAGCAGGCCATAGGCCTGCGCCGACACCTGGTAGTAATCGACGTAAGCAAACGGGGTTCCGGCGATAAAGGCATAGCAACCGCCGTAGTAAAAGCCGCCGGCCAGGGCATAGCGCAGCAACCGTCTGTCCATCGCCAGGGCGGCGTAGTCTTTCATTGTCACGGCCAGAGACGCCTGGCTTCGGCGCGCCGGTGCCAGGGTTTCGGGCAGGTAGCGCATGGCGATAAGGGCCACGCCCCCGATGATGGCCAGCACCCAGAAGATCCCTCGCCAGGACCAGTACAGCAGCAGTTGTCCCCCGAGCAACGGCCCGAGCAGAGGCGCGACCGCCATCATCAGGATCAGGGTCGACAGCATCTGGGCCGCCCGCTCCCTGGCATAGAGATCACGGACCATGGCCCGAGCCAGCACGGGACCGGCGCAGGCCCCCAGGGCCTGAATGACGCGCCACACCAGCATCTGAGGGGCGGTCTCGGCCAGGGCACAGCCCACCGAGCCCAGGATGAAGAGTCCGATACCGATCATGATGGGCAAGCGCCGGCCATAGCGATCGCTCGCCGGCCCCCAGAACAGCTGCCCCAGGCTGAAACCGATCAGAAAGGTCGAGATGGTCAGCTCGATCTGGGTCATGTCGGTGTTCAAGTCATGGACCAGCTGCGGCAACGCCGGCAGGTACATGTCGGTGGAAATGGAGGCAAACGACATCAAGGCGCTCAGGATGATCAGGATCCTGAGCTCCTGGGCATGAGCGCGTTCGGGCAGGCTACCTGGGTGTGCCGGTCCGGCAGCGGGCTGACTGTTATTCCCCCGCATGCTCAATCCCGCCCCACGGCAACGGCGGCGCGATAATCACGCTCGCTCACCTGCTCAAGCCAGGTCACCACCTTGCCATCCTGCTGTTCTGCCAGCGCCAGGTGGGTCATGGGGGTATCTGGCGCAGCACCGTGCCAATGCTTCACCCCGGCCGGGATCCAGACCAGGTCCCCTGGCCGGATTTCCCGGATAGGACCTCCCGCCATCTGCACCCGCCCCACCCCACTGACCACGTAGAGGGTCTGGCCCAGGGGATGAGTATGCCAGGCGGTGCGCGCCCCCGGCGTGAAGCTGACCAGGCCGCCAGAGATAGCGGCGGGCGCCGTGCCCTGATAGCGCTGATCCACATAGACATCCCCGACGAAGAACTCGCTGGCCCCCTGGGTTGCAGGCACCTGCCCCGGGGAAAATACCTGTATCGTCTGCTCCTTTGCCTCGGCCTGGCCGAGCGCCATGGTGGCGGCGAGCGTGGTGGCGGATATTGGGTTCATTGTCGACTCCTGCGTTTTAAAAATGTGTCAATCGCGCCACCAGGCGCTGCCCTCGTGGGGGGCCAGCACGTTCAGGGGCTCGCCCATCATCGGGGTGGTCAATGGGATCTGCTGCTCGGCGGCCAGACGGACTATCTGCTCGAGCGGGTCATCCCACTGGTGCATGGCCAGATCGAAGGTGCCGTTGTGCACTGGATAGAGCCACTGCCCGCGCAGATCGTGAAACGCCTGCGCCGTCTGCGCCGGCAACATGTGCACGTACTCCCAGCGCTTGTCGTAGGCCCCGGCCTCGAGGAAGGTCATGTCGAACGGGCCGTAGCGTCTGCCAATATCCTTGAAGCCGTCGAAGTAACCGCTGTCACCGCTGAAGAAGAGAGTGGCGTCCTCCCCGCGAATGACCCAGGAGGCCCACAGGGTCTGATTGCCATCGCCAAGGCCACGGCCGGAGAAGTGCTGGGCCGGGGTGGCGATGAACTCAATGCCGCCGACCCGGGCCTTCTGCCACCAATCCAGCTCCCTGACCTTGTTCTGTGGGACACCCCAGGCAACCAGGCGCGCCCCCACGCCGAGCGGCGTGATGAAGTGGCTGACCTTCTCCTGCAGCGCCAGGATGGCGTCATGGTCGAGGTGGTCGTAGTGATCATGGGAGAGGATCACCGCCTCTATGGGGGGCAGCGCATCCAGGGTGATAGGCGGTGCGTGCCAGCGCTTGGGGCCAAACCATTGCACCGGCGAGGCGCGCTCGCTGAACACGGGGTCCGTCAGCCAGAACTTGCCCTGCAACTTGAACAGCAGACTGGAGTGGCCGAGGCGCCACACACTGTTGTCCGGGGCGGCTATCAGCCCTTCACGGCTCATGGCCTGCACCGGGATAGCGCGATCCGGCACAGTGCCATCAGGCTTGGCGAACAGAAAATCCCACCAGAGCCGTACCCCTTCCCAGGTGCTGCGCTGCGGCAATGCTACGACATTGCTGAATTGACCCGCCTGATACTGGGAAGAGTCAGGGTGCGCGGGCAGGCCCGGTTTCAATACATAGGAAAAGATGCCTGCCATCACGGCTCCTGTTAGCAACCAGACAGAGCGCCGGCCCCTGGGGACGGCGCGAGAGAGTACAGAGGGGTTCTGCATTCATGAGACTCCTGTTGACGATCCGGCCTTAGCGACCCACGTTGTGCTGCAGGTGTGACGGATAGCGATCCCCCTCCACCTTGATCCCGACCAGGGCACGCTGGATGTCTCCCAGATCGGTGGCGCTCAGTGCCACCCGAGCTGCGCCCAGGTTCTCCTCGAGCCGATGCAGCTTGGTGGTGCCGGGAATGGGGGCAATCCAGGGCTTTTGTGCCAGTAGCCAGGCGATCGCAATCTGGGCAGACGTCACCCCCTTGCTGGCCGCAAGGTCGCTCAATACCTCGACCAGATGCTGGTTGGCCTGACGCGCCGCCTCGGCAAAACGTGGAACTATGTTGCGAAAATCCGAGTCATCGAATCGGGTATCGGCTTTGATGGTCCCGGTCAGGAAGCCCTTGCCAAGGGGGCTGAAAGGGACGAATCCGATACCCAACTCCTCCAGCAACGGCAGGATGGCCTGCTCCGGTTCGCGCCACCAGAGGGAGTATTCGCTCTGCAGCGCCGCCACCGGCTGCACGACATGGGCGCGACGAATGGAGTCGACGCCGGCCTCGGACAGACCGAAGTGGCGCACCTTGCCCTCTTGGATAAGGTCTCGCACTGTGCCAGCCACCTCTTCCATGGGGACATCGGGATCGACCCGGTGCTGGTAGAAGAGATCGATCACATCGGTGTTGAGGCGGCGCAGCGACGCCTCCGCCACGGCGCGGATGGTGGCCGGGCGGCTGTCCAGCCCCTCCGATGTCTTGCCGTGCTTGAAACCGAACTTGGTGGCGATCACCACCTTGTCCCTGAACGGGGTCAGTGCCTCACCCAGCAGCAGCTCGTTATCGCCTGGGCCATAAGCCTCGGCGGTATCGAAGAAGGTCACCCCCAGTTCATGGGCGCGGCGGATCAGGGTGATGGCCTGCCCCTTGTCCGTGGCCGGGCCATAGCCAAAGCTCAGCCCCATGCAGCCCAGACCGATGGCCGACACTTCCAGCCCGCTGTTACCCAAAGTACGTGTTTGCATGATGGATCCCTTTTCCTGGAAGGCGCTCTCCTTGGAGAGCGCCATGGTGTGATGGCTGGCGACGCGCGGTTCAGTCCTGACACAGGACCGGGAGGCACCGCCACTCACATGGCATTGCGAAGGATGGTGGCCAGCACGTCCTGGGTGTAGGTTTCGGCCAGGCCAAACCAGCGGGCGTTGCCCTTGAGGTTCTCCAGGATGGCAGGCAGGTCCGCCTCCGTGATGCCGAGCTGGGAGAGGCGGGTCGGCGTGCCTATCTTGTCGAACCATTTTTCAAGGGCGGCAATGCCTTCTTCGGCGGTGTTCAAGCCAAACAGCTGCTGAGCAAAGCGTTCGAACTGAGCCGGATTCTGACCATGGAACCACTTCATCCAGGCGGGCATCACCACAGACAGGCCGGCGCCATGGGGCACATTGAACAGGGCGGAGAGCGCGTGTTCGATCATGTGGTTGGGGTAACCAAAACCCGAAGTACCCGCATAGGTCAGACCATTCAATGCCAGGGTCGCAGCCCAGGCGAACTCGGCGCGGGCGTTGTAGTCGGCGGGATCCGCCAGCAACTGCTCAGTGGTCTCCAGCACGGTGGCGATGACGGACTCCACCAGGCGGGACTGAATTGTCGGCTGCACCTTGGCGGTGAAGTAGCCCTCGATGGAGTGGGCTATGATGTCCGCCGCCGAATAGACCAGATAGTCGCGAGAGACCGTCTGCATCAGCGCCGGATTGACGATGGAGACTTTCGGGAAGGTGTGCACCGAGTTGATGGCAAACTTCTCTTTGGTGTCATCGTTGGTCACCACGGCGCCGCTGTTCATCTCACTGCCGGTGGCAGCCAGAGTCAGGATGGCAAACACTGGCAGCGCCGCCTCTATCTGCCCCTTGCCGACGAACAGATCCCAGACATCCCCTTGATATAAGGCCCCTGCGGCAATGGCCTTGGCGCTGTCGAGCACGGAGCCGCCGCCGACGCTCAGGATGGCGTCGACCCCCTGCTCCCGCGCCACTGCGATGGCATCACGTACCTTGGAGATGAGCGGGTTGCTGACGATGCCGCCGCACGCCACGAACGGGATCCCCTGCTCGTTCAGACTGGCGCTCACGGTGGCGAAGAGGCCATCACCCTTGATCCGCTCGCTGCCATAGGCCAGCAGCACCTTCTTGATGCCGTGCTGGGCCAGGATCTCGCCGATGAGGCGCTCCTTGCCGGTGCCGAACTCGATCCGGGTCGGATTGTAAAAGCTGAAATTGTCCATCTTGCTCGTCTCTCTGTCTAGGTTCATGCCGGGAGGCTTGTCGATGAGCTGAACTATAAATGGGCAACAAACATCGAACTAGACGGCAAATGGATGAATCAGTTACAACTAAATGATGTAAATCGACGAGAAAGACCATGATCAGCGAATTGAGATCCATCACCACCTTCGTGCGCACGGTGGAACTGGGTAGCCTCAGCAAGGCCGCCGAGGCCCAGCAGATCTCCCCTCAGGCCGCCAGCAAGGCACTGAGGCAACTGGAGACCTATCTCGGGGTGCGGCTGTTTCATCGCACCACCCGCAGTATGTCGTTGACCGAAGAGGGCCAGCGTTTTCTGGAAGCCGCCCAACCCGCCCTGCTCGGCCTGCAACAGGCGCTGTCGGCCGCGAGGCAGACCCGAGAAGCATTCGCCGGCCCACTGCGGATCGTGGGGCCACGCTCGGTCGCGCAGATGATTATCGGCCCAGTGCTGGACGAATACTGCCGGCTCTATCCCGAGGTTCAGCCGGATGTGCAGCTCGATGACCGCATCGGCAACTGGGTGGAGGAGCGCGTCGATGTGGGTTTGCGGATCGGCCTCTCGCCACAGGATGGGCTGATCGCACGCCGCCTGTTTCCCTTGCAGCTCATCATCTGCGCCTCTCCCACCTATCTGCGCAAACATGGGGTGCCGCAAACGCTGCACGATCTGGGCGTGCACCGCTGCAGCGTGTTTCGTCATGCCGGCACCGGCCACCTTATTCCCTGGCATGTAAAGCTTGGTGAGAGCGTGCAGGATCATCTCGTTCGCCCGGCGATCTCCACCAATGACGAGACGGTGGAGCTGGGCGCCGTGCTGGCGGGTGAAGTGATAGGCCAAATCGCCGGACCGACGGCGGCGGCGCACATTCGCGCGGGTCGCCTGGTTCCCCTGCTGCTCGACCACATGACAGATATGTACAGCCTGTTTCTCTACTACGGCAGCCGCGCGGCCCAGCCCGCCCGGGTACGCCGCTTCATCGATCTGGCAGTCGAGCGCCTCACCGACAGCCCGGAGTTCGTCCTCGGCGCCGAGGAGCTGCGCCTTGCCCATGCTCGGGGAGTCGGGGATGCAATGCCCGGATAAGGAGCGATAAGCAGGTGATCGCGCTGTCACAGAGACAGGAGTACTAGGCGACGGCTGACTGACGAAGAGTCCTCCACGAGAGAGAGGCGGGCTTATGGTGACGCAAGGGTGCCCCAGGATGTTTCCAGCATCAGCCAAAGGAGTCTGGTTGACTAACCCGGGCTTTACTTCGACGCCAATGACAACCTCGTAGTCGGCCAAGAGACGCCTTTTGACCCTTCGAGATCCTTGACGCATGCGCCGGGTGGCAGACGGTTGGCGGGTTGGCGGGTTGGCGGGTTGGCCAGTATGGTGGTCACTGGTGGCGACAGCTCATCGCACATCACAGGCCAAGGCAGAAGGTGAACGCCCAGCGACTGAGCGGTCACCGTCACCTCGTTGCCGACCAGCGTCCGACGTCGTCAAGGGGATGTGAGTGCCTCGTCCATCTTGCTCTCCACCTGAGGCAGGGAGCTCGCCACGGGATCAAAGATGGCATCCAGATGGCCACGCAATTCTTCAATAGCGCCTGCAACATCCGGCTGCTTCATCACATCGAAGCACGAGAAGGAGGGCAACACCTCTACGCCACAGAACCTGTAGTTGGCCGTGTTGCTGACGAAGACGTCATCCACCGTTTTGCCCTCGAACAACATCTGCCCAGCATCGCCAAATGCCGCCCTCGGTGCATTCCAGGTCAGCGACAGCATGTACTGCTTGCCATGCATCTTGCCGCCAGAGCCATATTGCTTGCGCGGATCCTCGCGCGTCCTGCCATCACCCGACAGAAAACGCTGCTGGAACATGCCCGCGGTAAATACCTCATCGACATACTTCTTGTAGATCCACGGCATGCCGAACCAGAAGACCGGCGATTGCAGGATGATGATGTCTGCCCACAGATGCTTGTCGACCTCGCCCTGAACGTCGTAGCCCTGCTCTATGTATGTCTCCTTCACCGCATAGCCGCGCGCTGCCATCTCTTGCTTGATGACGCCTGCCAGGGTGCTGTTCAGTTTGCCGCCGGAGATGCCTTCAAAAAACTGATGTGCGTTGATGATCAATACGTTTTTCATCGTCTTCTTTTCCTCAACAATCAATGGTCTGATGAGCCTTCTCACTTGCCTGTTGGTTTCGGCGTCGTGGGGTCCATCACGCTGAGCAGGGCGTCACGACACCTGAGGGAAAGAGGCCCGAGGGCATGGCAATCTTGCGGATTGGTTTTCATGGGTGCCTCCTTCACGGTGAAGGCAACTATAGGCGCCGCATTAGCGCAGAAAAATAGCTTAATCCTGCACACCATATGAAGTTATGCTTCAAGATATGAAACTCAATCAGCTCGACGGCCTGATGGCCTTTTGGAAAGTCGCGGAGCATCGCGGCTTCACTGCCGCGTCTGCCGAACTGGAGGTATCGCCTTCGGCGCTGAGCCAGGCGATCAGGCAGCTGGAAGCGCGTCTCGGCGTACGCCTGCTCAATCGCACGACCCGCAGCGTGAGTCTGACGGAGGCTGGGGAGGACTATCTTGCCCGCATCGGCCCGGCACTCGGTCAGGTCATTATGGCGGGTGAAGAGCTGAACGTCCTGCAAGGTGGGCCCACCGGCACATTACGCATCAATGCCGCACGCATTTCGACCTCAATGGTGTTGCAACCGCTGTTGGCAGGTTTCCTTCGTGAGCATCCGAACGTGAAACTTGAACTGACGAATGACGAAGGCTTCGTCGACATCGTCGAGCGGGGTTTCGATGCGGGCATTCGCATGGGAGAAGATCTGCACAAGGATATGGTCGCCCTTCCCCTTGGCGGCCCCATCACAGTCGCCATCGTCGCCTCCCCTGATTATCTCGCGAGCTTCCCCGCGCCCAGCCATCCGGACGACCTCGTGCAGCACAACTGCATCCGCTTCCGCTTCGCCGGAACAGGCGCGATCCACAAATGGGAGTTCAAGGTGAATGAGGAAATCGTCGAGTACGAGGTCAAGGGCAACCTGACCATTACGGACACCCTGTTCAGTACGGAGGCGGCACTGGAAGGCGTCGGGATCGCCTACACCTTTGAGCAGCTGGCCCTGCCACACATCAAGGCAAAGCGTCTGACGCGAGTCCTTGCACCGTTCTCGCCGACCTTTCCAGGCTTCTCTCTGTACTACCCCAGCCGGCATGATCAACCGTCCAAGTTGAAGGCATTCATCGAGTACGCGCGGCGGGCTGTCATCTGAGCAAGCCTGCTTTCAGCTGTTGCTGAAGGTGCTCAACAGCGCTCGTTCGCCCTTGTTGCTCCTGCATAGTCGCTTGGGCCGGGATACACATGTCACCGAACCGGCAGATACCAGAGAGGATCGGCCGCTTGCTCACAACAATCCAAACGCTCCCATCATCGGGGACGAAGGCTGGAGCCATGGCAGAGATGATTGCTGGGTTTTACGCGAGCACGCGCACAGACAAATAACTGGGCGAGTTTGTTATGAGCTGCCAGCCTATCCCGTGTGCCGAGCGGTTTATGGATGTCCGTCGGCAACGACAGCAGGCGTGCCGATCTTCCGAGAGTCGCAAATGTCTTAGGGACTGATGTATCGGGAACTGAGCCAGAAACGCATTGCAGATGCGATAAGTCATCCACACAAAGTGGATTACCAAGAGGTCTGAAGGGGAATTGGAAGGTAACTTATTGAATTGCAGAAACAGGTGGTGGCCCCACCAGCCACATCCCGGCACTCGAGTCCCCCGCCTTGGCTGCTACCTTCCGGTCCTGACCAGGTTGACGAGTTATCAATGCGAGCCCAAATAAATCAGGCACTTAGGGATGGCGTGGTTGCCATCAACATGATTTCTAAAGTCAAAATTTAACAACCAACCCGACCAAGGTAATCCACATGAAGTGGAGTAGCTATAAGGGCAATTGAGGAGCCAATGATAACTACCCTCCCCCAATGCTTCAAGCCAATGAAGAATAGACGTAGTAAACCAACGTAAAACAGCTCCGCAGATGTAGAGAAACTAGTAATAAAAAGCCCACTGGAAATCCATTCGTCTGAAGGATGTTGTGAAGAGGATCAAGTAACTATGAGAGAGCTTTCAGCATAATAAATTCCAAAGTGAATCGGAGACTTCTATGCGTATTCTAAGTGCTAGCTTATTTGCCCTTCTTGTCGTGTTTGGATTGCCTGTTGCTGTCGCGTCTGAAGATTCAGAAGAGTGCGTTCAAGCAAGAGAAGAGGCTGAGAGCGCGGCAGACGTTCTTGCAACAGCGGCGAACTCATTACATTCATGCGCAACAAATTTGGATCTTGAAGATGACTGTTCGTATGAGATGAGTAATGCGCAAAGTGCACATTCTGATTACGAATCTAGTGTTGCTGATGTCAGTAGTTACTGTGAATAACTTACCATTCTTGGAGACATCAGCACTCTTGGAGACATCAGCACTCCAAACAAGCACTGTTCAATAAGTAGTCAGAAAAATTCGTTCCAGCTCAGGCCGACTTGGTATTTCCCCAGTTTGTACAGATCTAGTCATCATTCGACCATCCTCTATTCCAACAGGGATGTGGAGATCCCCAGAGTATGGTGATCACCAAGTTTGAGAGCGCTGATAGGTATCTTATAGATAGGATTATTGGAATGGTCTTTATTGGTAATCATCTCTAGTCAGAACCGGCATTCATTCCAAGGAGCAAGCGATGTCAGGTCTGATAGAAGGTCTGGTAGAAGGTCTGGTAGACAATGCTTTTTTGATAATCATCCCAGACCAAGATACCAAGACTGATGGGATCAGACTGTCCCTGTAAATAACGTCAGACTACCCTCAAATCAACCCTATGCTGCCTGACACTCCGACCAGACCGAGGAAAGATCTGACGGATTACTAAATAATGTCAGACTATTTCCAGTTGACCCCCTTCCTATCTGTTCCCCGAGTTCTAGCTTGTCGAGGTAGTAGTCGATTGACTTACTTGCACTGATCGCCGCATTGGTTAGCTGACTCACGTATTGCTTGCTGACAGAGCCCGCCATTCGAGGCTCAAGGTACGCCTTCACATTGGCATTGGTCAGCGTGGGGAAAGCCATGAGGAGCTTGATGATGAGTGTTGTATTTAAGGGTTTGCCGGTGTACTTCTCGGAGTTGTTCAACCTTGCAGCTCCGACAATCACATCATGGCACCAGCTTGGCAATTCGTAGATGGACGGGACTTTAAAGGGTATCAGCAACTCATCTTCCAACATGGGCGTACTGCTATAGCGGTAAAGCCATTGGCGGACAAAGCGATTATCGTGGGTAAATACAGGACGACCACGCTTAGGGGCAGCAATGGAATTAGTCAGTTCAATCATTCGGTTTTCTCTGGTTCGGTAGGTTTATCTCATGGCAGTTCTCCATTGGTCAGGGTTTAATTGGAGGCGATTTTACAAGGGAAGGATCACGAGGACAAGCTGGCAGGCTGTCCAAAACAGGGTGGGTAAGGGAAAGGTGAATCGCCCCCAGTTCCCTAGACACCTCACAGCCTTAAAATGAGGCAACTATTGGAGGTGTTATGACCCGTCAGCGTTATCCAGAAACATTCAAAATCGAAGCCGTTAAACAAATCACCGAGCGTGGGCGGCCGGTGGCTGACGTTGCTCGTGCCATCGGGGTATCCAGCCACAGCCTGTATGCATGGCTCAAGCAGTACGGTAAGCCTGCTGACCAGCAGATAGAAGAGTCTGCCTTGCAAGCCGAGATCCGCCGTCTGAAAACCGAACTGCGCCAAGTCACCGAGGAGCGCAATATCCTAAAGGAGGCCGCCGCGTACTTTGCCAGCGAGTCAAGGAAAGGTACGCGTTCATAACCTCCCGACTCGACCGGTACAGTGTCGTTACCCTGTGCCAGACCCTGGGGGTTCACCGAAGTGGCTTCTACGCGTGGCTGAAACAGCCTACATCGCCACGACAGCAGGAGGACGAACGACTAACGGGGCTGGTCAAGCAATCCTGGCTGGAAAGTGGCGCTGTATACGGTTATCGCAAGATCCATCGCGACCTTCGTGACTTGGGGGAAGCCTGCGGCAAGCACCGTGTGGCCAAATTAATGAGACGGGAAGGACTGCGTTCGCAAACGGGCTATCAACGCCGTAAGGGGCATTATGGAGGCAAGAGCCCGCAGGCTGCTCCGAACACGCTGGCACGCCAGTTTAAGGTCCCAGCCCCCAACATCTCCTGGGTGACCGACATTACCTACATCCGCACTCAAGAAGGGTGGCTGTATCTGGCGGTGGTGCTCGATCTGTTTTCTCGCCAGATCGTCGGCTGGGCAATGAAGCCACGCATGACGGCAGACTTGGCGGTTGATGCGTTATTGATGGCCGTCTGGCGGCGCAAGCCAAAGCAGCCGGTACTGGTGCATTCGGATCAGGGCAGCCAGTTTACCGGTGGTGAATGGCAGGACTTTCTGAAGGCCCACAACCTGAGTTGCAGCATGAGCCGACGTGGCAACTGTCACGACAACGCTGTTGCCGAGAGCTTCTTTCAGTTGCTCAAACGGGAGCGGATCAAGCGCAGGATTTACGCGACAAGAGACGAAGCCCGCAGCGATGTGTTTGATTATATCGAGATGTTTTACAACCCCATCAGGCGCCATGGTTCCAATGATGGGCTGTCGCCGGTAGAGTTTGAAAGGCAGTTCAATGTTCAACAACAGAGTGTCTAGAAAACCCGGGGCGATTCAAGTATGTACGAAGGGGGGCGTGCTGGGGTCACACAGGATTACAGAATGGCTGTGGAGTGGTTCCGCAAGTCAGCAGAGCAGGGGCTCGCGAAGGCTCAGAACAGCCTCGCGGCGATGTACTATAGAGGCACTGGGATCACACAGGATTACCGTCTGGCTGTGGCTTGGTTCCGCAAGGCAGCAGAGAAAGGGAACTCGATGGCTCAGTGGAACCTCGGGAGGATGTACAATAACGGCGCTGGGGTTACACAGAATTTCGAAATGGCGTATGTATGGTTTTCCGTTTCTGCCGCCAATGGCGATGTGTTAGGAACCCTTGCTGCAGAAGACAGGGACAGTACTGCCAAGAAGTTGACCCCAGCGGCTTTGGTAGACGCACAGACACTGGCTGCTCAGTTTTTTAAAAAGTATCAGCCAAAGGAGTGACCACTTCGGCCGATACAAACTAAGGGTCTCTTACTGAGTAAAGGGTTAGATCGCATTTTTACGAACAACAGCATCTGAATTGAGAACCTGTGTGGGCCGCCGAGCTAAACAGCGACCAGCTCAGCAATTTTTGCCGCGACAACTGACATTGAATCTTCTCCAGTGTCCAAGCCGCTTCGTGAAGCGAGCAAGGGGCTGACATTGCGGAGAGCTTCATACGTTGTGTTATGCACGATTGGAACGAGCTGGTTACCCGCCAAGAGTGCCGAAAGCTCTTTGTCAGCAACTCCCTCTCTGGGGAGTCTATTCAGCAGCGCAGGGGTCACCAGTACAAGTCCGATTCGTGAATTTGCTAAGCCCTTGTCGATGGCGCGCATCATAGGAACTCCGAGGCCAAGGTCCTTCTCGCTGAACCAAACTTTGACACCAACCGCCTCGAGTAAATCGTGTAGCTCTTTGGCTATACCCAGCCGGTCGTCCCACGCATGGCACAGGAAGACGTCACGAAGGTCAGGTTGCTCCGCAGCTCGTGTCTCAATAGTTTGTCGGATTGGCGTGAGTGACTGCACTTGGGCATACGTGTAGGACACGGACGAACCGGCTCGTGACCAGCGCGGCTTTGTGCTGTTGGACCCGCTGCTACCGGACCTACCGCCACTTCCCGACGAGGAAGATGACGAGCTGGAATAAGGACTGTAGTCACTGTAGCCACCGTAGCTACTGTGTCCACCGTAGCGACCACCGCATGCGGGGCAGTCTGCGGCTGCGGCCGCTGACCTATGTCCACGTACTGGTGCTGTGCATCTAGCCATGTTGCAATTCTCCCTATCAAATCGGATTACGTTGTTTTAGCTTCAATGCTAGTAATTGACTAAATTTCAGTAGCCTAGAACCGTCTGCGTTGATTTTTTGTACTAAAACACGGTTATAACCCAAATGGGGCTTCGCCTCAATTGATTCAGGAGTTAATAGTGCTTGGTGAAATTGTACATAGAGCTAGTTCAATAGCCGCTTGCAACTTCTCCACTGCTACCCCGCCACCGTATCTGTCATAACTGATGGCACCATTGGTATGGCCTAGAATGGCTGCCGCGTACTGTAGCGGTACACCATGATCCTTTAACGCTGTTGCCACGGTATGCCGCAGGCTGTGGAAGTCTTTATCTACAGGACGATGACGGCTGAACCACTGGCCCCAGAGGTGGCTGTAACCATCTTGCCGATGGGGTAGTTCTGCAAACAACCGTCCCCCTGCCCTCTCCAGCACAAACTCGATAAAGCCCGCCGCAATCAGCGATGAATGGATCGGCACAAGGCGAGCACTGTTAGCCGTTTTGAGTTTCTGGTCTGGACGACCGCCCCGAATGTTCAAGCACCATACGCCATCCACCTGTTGTACATCGTCAGCGTACAACTGACAGATCTCATTGGCTCTCGCTCCCGTATACATACCGAGTAACGCTATCCACTTGCGGTAAACCTGCTGCTGCCCTGCCCACACGACGAACTGGCGGCGCTCTTCTGCGGTGTATCCACTTCGAGCATTGACCTCTTTCACCCGCTGCAACTTGAGCCCAGCGAAGTGATTCACGATGCCCTCGTGGTGATTGCCCAGCCAGACAAACAGCAGAGATAGCTTTTGGAGATACTTATTGATGGTCGTAGGACTCTTGCCTGAGTTCAGTAACTCGTCCTTGAACTTGACCACATCGGCCTTGCTGTATGCGGTGGGAGATCTATCCCCCAGCGTCTTGATGAAGTAACCGATGTAGTTCTTCTGATTGCTGAGTTCTTTGGGAGCCCAGGATAAGGCTTTCTCTTTCAGATAACGGTCACTCAGTTCTGAGAGTACAGGGGATGCAATGACAGAGGATCCCACAGGGGCTGACTGAGGGGCTGGATTGCTCGCAGATGATGTCTGTTGCGATAGCCGCTGAGGCTCCGGCAGGGAGTTTGGCTGGGGTTCTGGTTGGACAGACTCAGGTTTTACCCGAGAACGCGCACAGGCAAGCATCTTAGCCACCTGTTCACGAGCGACCAGCTTGTCCCGAGTACGGAGAGATTTCTTGATGTCTTTGCGGCGACCACAGGGGAGCACTGTCACCTTGCGGTAGTACCAGATACCTTGCGGAGAGAGCCAGAGATTCACTATGAAGACTCCTGATCCATCCACACAAAGTGGATTACCAAGAGGTCTGAAGGGGGCTATTAGCTGTAACTTATTGATTTTCAGAAACAGGTGGTGGCCCCACCAGCCACATCCCGGCACTCGAGTCCCCCGCCTTGGCTGCTACCTTCCGGTCCTGACCAGGTTGACGAGTTATCAATGCGAGAGGACCAATGGGACCACCGGCGAGGAGAATAGGCAAACTGGCCTGCCAATGCAATGGCTTTCTGCCAGGAGGCGAACCGTTCGCCTTATTTTTCAACAATCTGCCGAATGGATCAGCTAAACAGCATGAATTTGGCCCCCACCACCAGCATCAGCAGGGCGAACGCCTGCTTGAGCCGCTTGGGAGAGAGGCGATGGGCCAGCTTGGCGCCGACGCGGGCAAACTGGGTGCTGGTCAGCACTATACCAAGCAGGGCCGGCAGATAGATGTAGCCGACACTCCACTCTGGCAGATCGGCGTGACCCCAGCCGGCATAGAGGTAGCTCAGGCTGCCCGCCAGGGCGATGGGCATGCTGCAGGCGGCGGAGGCCGCCACGGCGTTGCGCATGGGCACCGAGTTCCAGCTGAGGTAAGGCACCGTCATGGAGCCACCCCCTATGCCAAACAGCGCCGAGAGCCAGCCGATGACGGTGCCCGCGATGCCGGTGCCGACCGGCCCAGGCATCTGGCGTTCCGCCTTGGGCTTGAGGTTCAGCCCCATCTGCAGGGCCATGGTCCAGGCGAAGCAGCCGATGATGATGTTGAGGGTGCTGGCGCTGAGCTGGCTGGCGGTCAGGCCACCGAGCCAGGCGCCGATGAACATGCCCGCCCCCAGGCGCCGGATCATCACCCAGTCGACGGCCCCCGCCTCCTGGTGTGCCCGCAGGGAACTGAAGCCGGTGAAGATCATGGTAGGCAGGGAGGTACCAAGCGCGAGGTGGGTAATGATCTCCGGGGCCACCCCCTGGGCATGAAAGCTGAGTACCAGCACAGGCACTATGATGAGCCCGCCGCCGATCCCGAACAGTCCCGCCAGCATGCCCGCGAAGGCCCCCAACACCAGATAACCCACAAACAGCATAAAAATTCCTTATATAGCTAAATGGCGGTCAAGTTGACCGCCATTGCCCATAAAAAAAGAGATGGCGTCATGCCATCTCTTTATTGTGCCGATTAATGCAGGGGAATGGTACCGTCCATCACCTTGTAGAAGGCCAGCACGGCGCAACCGAGCAGGGCCGCCGTCATCCCGCGCTCCAGCCGGTTGAGGCTGCGCAGGCCGTGGTGCTGGCGCGCCTTCCAGTAGATGAAGATGCCGGGGCTGTAGAGCAGCGCCACCAGCAGCAGGTACTCCACCCCGGCGGCATAGACCAGCCAGCAGCCATAGACGGTGGCCACCAGGGCCAGCAGCAGATCACGCTTGCGCTGATGGGGCTGGTGCTCGTAGGTGGTGCCCTGCAGCGCCAGCTTGAGACCATAGGCGCCGGAGAAGACGTAAGGCACCAGGGCCGCCGAGGTGGCGATGTTGACCAGCGCCAGATAGGTGCTGCTCTGGAAGTAGATGATGATGAGGAAGGCCTGCACCAGACAGGTGGAGCACCAGAGCGACACCTGGGGCGAGCCGTTCTTGTTCTCCTTGGCAAACCAGGCCGGGAAGACCCCTGTCTTGCCCGCTATATAGGGTACTTCTGCCGCCAGCACAGTCCAGCTCAGCAGGGCCCCCATCACCGAGATCACCAGGCCGATGTTGATGAGCCAGGCGCCCCAGGGGCCGACCACAGCTTCCAGTATCATGGCGGTGGAGGGATTCTTGAGGGCCGCCAGCTGCGGCTGGTTCATGACGCCGAGGGAGAACAGGGTCACCATGACGTAGAGCGCCAGGGCGCCGAGCAGCGCCAGTACGGTGGCACGGCCCACGTCCTTGCGATGACGGGCACGGGCGGAGACCACCACGGCCCCCTCTATGCCGATGAAGACCCAGAGCGTCACCTTCATGGTGGACTTGACCTGATCCATCACGGAACCCAGCTCGGTGTTGCCCTGCCCCCAGATGTCCAGGGTGAAGGTCTCCATGTTGAAGGCGAGCAGGACGGCGACGCAGAAGACGATGAGGGGCACCATCTTGGCGATGGTGGTGACTATGTTCACCAGGGCCGCCACCTGGATGCCGCGCAGCACCAGGGCGTGCACCGACCAGATGAGGAGGGAGGCGAGCGTGATGGCGACCGGGGTGTTGCCGTCGCCGAAGATGACGTTGTCCGGCGTGTCGAAGAAGTAGCTCAGGGCGCTGAACACCACTATGGCGTAGGAGACGTTGGCCAGCAGTTGGCAGAGCCAGTAGCCCCAGGCGGCGTTGAAACCGACGAAATCACCGAAACCGGCCTTGGCGTAACTGAAGATGCCCC
Source organism: Aeromonas sp. DSM 116730 (assembly GCF_046581335.1). Lineage (NCBI taxonomy): Bacteria > Pseudomonadati > Pseudomonadota > Gammaproteobacteria > Aeromonadales > Aeromonadaceae > Aeromonas > Aeromonas sp. DSM 116730. The sequence continues at coordinate 2,496,914 of NZ_CP144265.1, forward strand.
CATCGAGATCCGGGCGACGCATGGAGAGGTTCTGGTAGACCAGGGCGAGGCAGATCATGCCTATCCCGGTGATGGCCCACCCCAGGGCGACGGCCCCGGCGCTGGCGTGCGCTGCGATGTTTTGTGGCAGACTGAAGACCCCGGCACCGACCATGGAGCCGATCACCAGCGAAATGAGGGCGCCGAGCCCTAGTTTCTTGTCCATCTCAAACCTGTTTTATTAAGCGGCGGCTGAGCATCCGTATTCATACAGCGCGCGACATGGGAGGGGCGATAAATCCGTACCCCGTGAAAAAGGCGGCAACTATATTGCATGACTATTCCGACCGCAATCCTTCGCAGTGCCAATCATGCACCGCCTTGACCGCGCGCAATTCTACAGCACTCACTCACCCGGCCTGTGAGCTGGTTCAAATTCAGAAAGACCCGTTGATCTTTCACGTTTTTCCATGATGTCAGCCCTGTTTTTCGAAGAAGCCCTGCATGCCCATGCAGCGGGCAGCCCTGGACGTCAGGCAGGTCTTTGGGTTTAAACGGCCATAAAAATGCCCCTGTGCCAGTGGCAAGGGGCATGGGCGGATCGCCGCCGGGGTTAGAGTCGCAGACCGCCGTCGAGGTCTATGATACGCCCGGACAGGTAGTCGTTGGCGAGGATGAATTGCACCGTCTGGGCCAGTTGCTCCCCCTGCCCCAGGGCGCCGACCGGAATGGCCTGCTGCATCCGGGCCATGGCCTCCGGCTTCATGGCCGCCGTCATGTCGGTGGCAAAGACACCGGGGGCTATGCCCATCACCCGGATGCCGTGGCGGGCCAGCTCCCGCCCCCAGGTCACCACCAGGGAGGCGACCCCCGCCTTGCTGGCGGCATAGTTGCTCTGGCCTATATTGCCGGCGCGAGCGATGGAGGAGATGTTGATGATGACGCCCCCCTGCCCCCCTTTCGCCATCAAGGCCGCCCCCTCGCGGCCGCAGAGGAAGGTGCCGGTGAGGTTGACGTCGATGACTGCCTGCCACTGGGCCAGGCTCATCTTCTCCACCAGCGCCCCCTCTTTGACTTTGATGAGCATGCCGTCCCGCAATATGCCGGCGCAGTTGACCAGGCCATGCAAGGCACCGAGCTGCTCCTCCATGGCGGCAAAGGTCGCCTCCACCTCGGGCTCGTCCGCCACGTTGCAGACGAACAGGGTGCAGCGACCATCCCGGCTGCGCACCTCGGCCTCGGTCACCTCCAGATCGGCGCGGTTGACGTCGACCAGGGCCAATATGGCCCCCTGACTGGCCAGACGCAGGGCGATGGCGCGGCCGAGCCCACGCCCGGCCCCGGTAATGGCAATGACTCTGTTATGAATGTCCATGAATGCTCCTGATGAGATGGCCGGTGACTGTCGAGTAAAAGACTATCGGGTAAAAAGGCGGATAGCGGCGCTTAACCCGGATCTGTCTTGTCCCGATAGAGCTCGAGGATGCTGGAGAAATCCTTGCTCTCCTGACCCTGGCTTGCGTGCAGGTTAAAGAGGTTGCGGGCCAGCGCCCCCATGGGCACGGCGCTGTGGGCGTGCTCGGCCAGCGCCATGGCGAGCCCCAGGTCTTTGACCATCAGCCGGGTCATGAAGCCCCCCTCATAGTTGCGGGACGCGGGGGCATTCTCCATCACCCCGGGCCAGGGGTTGTAGCGCTCCAGGCTCCAGTTGTTGCCCGAGCTCTTGCCCATGATGGTGGAGAGAACGCCCGGATCCAGCCCCTCCTTGACCCCGAGCGCCAGCGCCTCTGCGGTGCCCGCCATGTGGATGGCGAGCAGCATGTTGTTGCACATCTTGGCGATCTGCCCCGCCCCGAGCGCCCCGGCATGGAACAGGTTCTGCCCCATGCTGGCCAGGATGGGTTTGGCCGCCTCGAAATCGGCGCTCTCGCCACCGACGATAAAGGTGAGGGTGCCCGCCGCGGCGCCAGCGACCCCGCCGGAGACGGGGGCATCGAGAAAACGAATGCCTTGTGCCTTCGCCGCCCCCCCCACAGCGCGGGCCGAGGCCACGTCTATGGTGGAGCAGTCGATCACCAGGGCCCCCGCCGGCAAGGCCCCCAGCAGATCCTGGCCGCCCCCCTCAGACAGCCAGAGCCCGCGCACATGATCCCCGGCAGGCAGCATGCTGATGGCCAGATCGCAGCCGGTGACCGCCTCCCGGGCATCCCCGGCAACGATGCAACCGGCCTTGATCGCCCGCTCCAGGCTCTCGGGCACAAGATCAAAGACCTGCACTGCATGGCCCGCCCTGGCGAGGTTCGCGGCCATGGGTCCTCCCATGTTGCCGAGCCCGATAAATCCAATCCTTGTCATTCTTTGCTCCTTGCTCAGTTCGTTATCCGGCACCTCGGGGCGCGCCCTTGGCAGCGCTAGGCCAGGGGATTTGTCCCCTCGGGCCAGCGATAGAAATCGTCGAGCCACTTGGTGCCGGGCCGGGGCGGCTGCCAGCGGGGTGACTTGTCCTTGTCGATAAGCAGGGCCCGCACCCCTTCCACGAAATCCCCCTTGAGCACGCAGTTGACCGAGAGCGCCAGCTCGTCGGCAAACACCTCGGCCAGTGACTGGCGGCGCGCCGTCCAGTACTGGCGCCAGAGGATGGCGCGGCTGATGGGGCTGCCGGTGCGGCAGGTGTCGCGGGCCCGGGCCAGGTCGGGTTCGTCCAGCTCGGCCCTGTCCAACCTGTCCAGCACCCCTTGCAGGGTGCGTCCGGCCAGCAGGGCATGGATCCTGGCCTGATGGGGCAGGATCACGGGAGCCGGCAGCTGCTCGCCGGCCTCGGCGTGCAGCCCGCCCAGCAGCCTATCTATCTGCTCGCGCGGATCGCCCTGATCGGCCCAGTCGAGGGCCGCGAGGCGCGCCGGCAGCTCGGCCCGCTCACGGCTCGCCATGGCGTGATCCGCGAGCCCCAACCCCAGGGCGTCCGCCCCGTTGAAGCGGGCACCGGTCAGGCCAAGCCAGAGCCCGAGTCGCCCGGGCATGCGGCTCAAGAACCAGCTGGCCCCCACGTCCGGGTAGAGGCCGATCGTCACCTCCGGCATGGCGAACAGGCTCTTCTCGGTCACCACCCGAAAATCGGCCCCGGCGAAGAGACCGATGCCGCCGCCCATGCAGATGCCGTCCGCCACGCAGACGAGCGGCTTGCTGTAGCAGTGGATATGGTGATCTAGCCGGTACTCCTGCTCGAAGAAATCGCGGGCATAGCCGAACAGTGCCGACTCGCTCGCCTCCTGCTTGCGGTAATAAAACGAGCGGATGTCGCCACCGGCGCAAAACGCCTTCTCGCCGGCCCCCAGCAACAGCACGCAGACGATGGCAGGATCCTGCTCCCAGGCCGTGAGCGCCCCTTGCAGGCGCTGGATCATCGGCAGGCTCAGGGCGTTGAGGGAGGCGGGGCTGTCCAGGGTCAGGATGCCGATGAGGTGCCCGTCCGCCGTGGGATGGGTTGCCAGGCGCACGGGTTCAGTCATGGGACTCTCCCGTGCTCTTGTCATAACGCCAGCGCGGGGCACGCTTCTCGAGGAAGGCCGCCACTCCCTCGCGCTGGTTGGCATCGTCAAACAAGGCGAGGAACAGGCTGCGCTCCAGGGGCAGGGCCGCATCCCTGTGGCCGCTGCGCCCCTGATTGATGAGCTGCTTGCAGGCGCGCAGGGCACTGGGGCTCTGGCGCTCCACCCGCTGCGCCATCTGCTGCGCCGCCGTCCAGGCGTGCCCTTCGGTCACCACCTCCTCCACCAGCCCCATCTCGTAGGCCAGGGTGGCGCTCACCTTCTCGCCGCAGAGGATCATTCGTTTGGCCCAGCCCGGCCCCACCAGCTCGGTGAGACGCTGGGTGCCACCGGCGCAGGGCAGCAAGCCCACCGAGGCCTCAGGCAACCCCAGCAGCGCCTGCTGCTCGGCGATGCGAATGTCGCAGGCCAGCGCCACCTCGAGGCCCCCTCCCATGGCAAAGCCATTGATGGCGGCTATGCTCACCCCATGGAAGCGGGCCAGCGCCTCGAAGGCGCGACCGAAGGCCTCTGCCACTTCGCGGGCGTGCTCCACATTGCCGTCGGCAAACATCTTGAGATCGGCGCCGGCGCAGAAGAACTTGTCCCCCGCCCCGCGGATCACCAGGGCCACCACGTCGGGGCGGCTGTCGAGCTCCACCATCATCTGCAAGAAGGCCTGCAGGCTGGCCAGAGTCCAGGTGTTGGCAGGCGGGTGGTCGAGCGTGATGTAGGCCACGTGACCGTGATATTCGAGCCTGATCCTTGTCATTGCACTGTCCTTGTCATTAAACCTGCCGCCATGATGACAGGGTTGAATGGAGCCGAAATTCGGCTGGCTCACAAAGCCTGACGACGGCGCGGCGCCTGTCCGTCGCCCCCAGCAACAAGAGGCGGAGGACGCGCTGCCCCCCTACTCCAGCGACAGGCCGGGATCCCCCAGCAGACGGCGGGCGATGATGAGCCGCATCACTTCGTTCGTGCCTTCCAAAATGCGGTGCACCCGGGTGTCGCGCAGGTAGCGCTCGAGCGGATACTCGCGGATATAACCATAGCCACCAAAGAGTTGCAGGGCCTCATCGCAAACCCGATAACCCACATCTGTGGCGAAACGCTTGGCCATGGCGCACCAGGCGCTCTTGTCCGGGCTGCCGCTGTCGAGCTTGGCGGCAGCCTGGCGCACCAGCAGACGGGCGGCGGCCAGTTCGGTGGCCATGTCGGCGAGGCGGAACTGCACGCTCTGGAATTCGCTGATCGGGTGTCCAAATTGCTGGCGCTGCTGCACATGGGCCAGGGCGTCGTCCAGCGCCTGCTGGGCTGTACCCAGCGAGCAGCTGGCGATATTGATGCGCCCCCCATCCAGCGCCTGCATGGCGAACCTGAACCCTTCCCCCTCCTCCCCCAGCCTGTAGCGAGCGGGAATGCGCACGGCGCTGAAATTCACCTCCCGGGTCGGCTGGCTGTTCCAGCCCATCTTCTCCTCCGCCTTGCCATAGCTCACACCCGGCGTCTCGGCGGGCACCATAAAGGCAGATATCCCCTTGGCCCCCTCGCCCCCGGTGCGGGCCATCACCACCAGCACCTGGGTGCTGCCCGCCCCCGAGATGAAGACCTTGCTGCCGTCGATAAGGTAGTCATCGCCGTCCCGCACCGCACGGGTCTTGAGGGCAGCGGCGTCCGATCCCGCCCCCGCCTCGGTGAGGCAGTAAGAGCCCAGCAGCTCGCCGCTGGCCAGCCTCGGCACCCACTCTGCCGCCACCTCGGCCGGCAGCCAGCTGCCCAGCATCCAGCTCACCATGTTGTGTATGGTCAGGTAAGCCGTGGTGGAGGTGCAGCCCATGGCCAGGCGCTCGAAGATGAGGCTGGCGTCGAGTCGGCTCAAGCCCAGGCCGTCATATTGCTCCGGGGTGTAGAGGCCGCACAGCCCCAGCGCCGCCGCCTGCTTGATGGTGGGGATGGGGAATTCGTGCTCCCTGTCCCAGCGCGCGGCGTGGGGCTTGAGCGCCAGATCGGCGAAGGCGCCAGCCGACTCGACACAGGCCCGTTGGGATTCGGTCAGGGTAAAATCCATCTTGTTCGCTTCCTCGTTATCTCGATTACTTGTCGCAGATCCACCGTTCACCACAGGGGGATAGCCATGGTGGGCGTCGGTGGGAATACCGTAGCCCATCGGCCACACCTCACCGCAGGTGGATGGTCATGTTGGGTCCGGTCGGTATGTCCTCATCGAACCAGCGTTCCGTCACCGTCTTGGTCTCGGTGTAGAAGCGCACCGCCTGCTTGCCGTAGGCGTGCAGATCACCGTAGAAGGAGCCGCGCCAGCCGGTGAAGGAGAAGAAGGGCAGCGGCACCGGAATGGGCACGTTGATCCCCACCTGACCCACCGCCACCTCATGGCGGAACTTGCGGGCCGCGGCGCCGCAACCGGTGAAGATGGAGGTGCCGTTGCCATAGGGGTTGTCGTTGATGAGGGCGAGCGCCTCGTCCAGGCTCTCCACCTCCAGGCAGGCGAGCACGGGGCCAAAGATCTCCTCCTTATAGATGCGCATCTCGGGCGTCACGCCGCGAAACAGGGTCGGCCCCACCCAGTTGCCCACCGGGTAACCGGGCACGTCGCAAAAACGCCCGTCCAGCAGACACTGGGCCCCCTCGGCCATGCCTGCTTCAATCAGCCCCTCGACTCGTACCTTGGCTTCAGGGCTGATAAGGGGGCCATAGGCGGCCTCTGAATCGTGCCAGACACCCGGCTTGACCCTGGCAAACTCGGCGGCGAGATCCGGGATCCAGTCGCGGGCGCTGCCCACGAAGACCGCCACGCTGATGGCCATGCAGCGCTGACCGGCGGCGCCCACCCCGGCCCCCACCAGGTTGCTCAGCACCTGCGCCTTGTTGGCGTCCGGCATGATCACCATGTGATTTTTGGCACCGACGAAGCACTGGGCGCGCTTGAGGTGTTCGGTGGCGGTGCGATAGACGTGAGCCCCGACCCGGGCCGAGCCCACGAAGCTCACCGCCTTCACGTCCGGGTGGGCGAGCAGCGCATCCACCTGATCGGCGCCCCCGTGCACCACGCTGAGGATGCCCGCTGGCGCCCCCGCCTCGGTGAACAGCTCGGCCAGCCGCATGGGGGTCAGGGGATCCTGCTCGGAAGGTTTGAGCACGAAGCCGTTGCCGCAGGCCACCGCCAGGGGGAACATCCAGAGCGGTATCATGGCCGGGAAGTTGAACGGCGTGATGCCGACGCAGACCCCCAGCGGCTGCACCCAGGAGTGGCCATCCACCCGGCGCGCCACGTTGCCCATGGTTTCCCCCATGGTCTGACTGGCGACGCCGCAGGCCTGCTCCACCACCTCGATGCCGCGCCACACATCTCCCCTGGCGTCCGCCAGATTCTTGCCCGTCTCCTGGGCCAGCAGGGTCGCCAGCTCGTCGTGATGGGCTTTGAGCAGATGCTGGTAGTTGAACATGACCCGGGCCCGCTCGGGGGCCGGCACCTCCCGCCACATCAGGTAGGCGTCGTGAGCGCGGCGCACCGCAAGCTCCACCTCGGCCGGGGTGGCTCTCGGCACCCGCGCCAGCAGACTCTGATCCGCCGGGTTAGTCACCTCGATCCAGGCTTCGCTCGCGGAAGGGTACGCCTCGCCGCCAATATAGAGCGGCAGATCCCCGTACTGGGTATGGTGTTGGCTCATGCCGCACTCTCCTTGGCTGTCCGGTGGCTGGCACTGTGCCAGAGCCTCTCAGGCAGGCCGGCAGACCGGATGCACTCGCTGATCATCTTGCTCACTCCTTGCGTTTGCCCGCTCGGGGCTATGCCCCTTGCAGTCGGCACTCAACGAATTTACCTTAGACTAACAATTCATTTACGTTTACGCTAACGTAAACTTAAATCAAGAATGGACTGACCAGTTTCCCTCCGTTTCGAGAGCGCGAGACAGGTGAGCACCAGAGACCAAGGAGAGCAAGGATGCATGCCCTGATGGATGAAACCCTCCGCGCCCTGACCGAGCAGGTCGAGGCCTTCTGCCAGAAAATGATAGCCCCGCGCGCCGCCGAGATTGACCAGAGCAACGCCTTCCCCCGCGACCTCTGGCCCTTGATGGGTGAGCTCGGGCTGCACGGCATTACGGTGGCGGAAGAGTATGAGGGGGTGGATCTGGGTTATCTCGCCCATGTGCTGGTGATGGAGCAGGTGAGCCGTGCCAGCGCCTCGGTCGGCCTCTCCTACGGCGCCCACTCCAACCTCTGCATCAACCAGATCCACCGCCACGGCACCCCTGATCAGAAGGCCCGCTACCTGCCCGATCTGGTCAGTGGCAAGCACGTGGGGGCGCTCGCCATGAGCGAGCCGGGGGCCGGTTCCGACGTGGTCAGCATGCGGCTCACCGCGGTGCGCGAGAATGATCACTATGTGCTGAACGGCAACAAGATGTGGATCACCAACGGCCCGGATGCGGACACCTTCGTCATCTATGCCAAGACGGATGCCAATGCCGGGGCCAAGGGGATCTCCGCCTTTATCGTCGAAGCGGGCACCCCGGGGTTCACCACGGCCCAGAAGCTCGACAAGCTCGGCATGCGCGGCTCCAGCACCTGCGAGCTGGTGTTCGACAACTGCCCCGTGCCGGCAGAGAACCTGCTAGGCGCCCTGCACGGCGGGGCCCGGGTACTGATGAGCGGGCTGGATTACGAGCGGGTGGTGCTGGCCGCCGGCCCCCTTGGCATCATGCAGGCCTGCATGGACGTGGTGCTCCCCTATGTGCGCGAACGCAAGCAGTTCGGCCAGGCCATCGGCGATTTCCAGCTGGTGCAGGGCAAGCTGGCGGACATGCATACCCGGCTCGCCAGCAGTCGCGCCCTGGTCTATTCGGTGGCGAGCGATTGCGATCTGGGCCATACCAGCCGCAAGGATTGCGCCGCCGCCATCCTCTTTGCCGCCGAGAATGCCACCCAGATGGCGCTCGATGCCATCCAGTTGCTCGGCGGTAATGGCTATATCAACGAATACCCCACAGGCCGCCTGCTGCGGGACGCCAAGCTCTACGAGATAGGGGCCGGCACCTCGGAGATCCGCCGCTGGCTCATCGGCCGCGAGCTGATGGGAGATAACGCATGATGCTTCTCCCTTTGTCACCTGCCATCGACAACAACAACCAGATGGGAGAGAACCCATGAGCCAGATCCACTCCCGCCTGGATACAACGAGCGCCGACTTTGCCGCCAATCGGGAGGCCATGCAGGCCCTGGTGGCCGATCTCAACGCCCGCCTCGCCGAGATAGCCCAGGGTGGCGGCGCGGCCAACAACGCCCGCCATCAGGGCCGTGGCAAGCTGCTGCCCCGCGAGCGCATCAATCAGTTGCTGGACCCGGGCTCCCCCTTCCTCGAGCTCTCGGCTCTGGCTGCCTGGCAGGTCTATGAGGAACCCGTGCCCGCCGCCGGCATCATCACCGGGCTCGGCCAGATTGCGGGCCGGCTCTGCCTGCTGGTGGTGAACGACGCCACCGTCAAGGGGGGCACCTACTACCCGCTCACGGTGAAAAAGCACCTGCGGGCCCAAGCCATCGCCGAGCGGCTGCGCCTCCCCTGCCTCTATCTGGTGGATTCCGGCGGCGCCTTCCTCCCCATGCAGGACGAGGTGTTCCCCGACCGGGAGCATTTTGGCCGCATCTTCTACAACCAGGCCCGCATGTCGGCCCAGAATATCCCCCAGCTCGCCGTGGTGATGGGGCTGTGCACCGCAGGGGGCGCCTATGTGCCCGCCATGGCGGATGAGTCCATCATGGTCAGGGAACAGGCCACCATCTTCCTGGCGGGCCCGCCCCTGGTCAAAGCCGCTACCGGCGAGGAGATCAGCGCCGAAGCCCTGGGGGGGGCCCTGGTGCACTGCGCCCACTCCGGGGTGGCCGACCACCTGGCCGAAGACGATGCTCATGCCCTGGCCATAGCCCGCACCCTGGTTGGCAATCTTGGAGATCCCACCTCGCAATCGAGAGATTTTCCGGTGTTGGGCTTCGCAAGCTCAGCACCAAGCTACGATGAGCCCCTCTACCCCATAGAGGAGCTCTACGGCCTGGTGGGTACCAGCCTCAAGCGCCCCTATGACGCCTGGGAGCTCATCGCCCGCCTGGTGGATGGGTCCGTGTTCGACGAATTTAAGGCCCTGTTTGGCACCACGCTCGTCACCGGGTTCTCCCGCATTCAGGGTATGCCGGTGGGGATACTCGCCAACAACGGCGTGCTCCACAGCGACAGTGCCCAGAAAGGCGCCCACTTTATCCAGCTCTGCAATAGGCGCGCCATTCCCCTGCTGTTTTTGCAGAACATCACCGGCTTTATGGTGGGAAGCCAAGCCGAGCGGGAGGGGATCGCCAAGCACGGCGCCAAGCTGGTCACCGCCGTGGCCTGCAGCAGGGTGCCCAAGATCACGCTCATCGTCGGGGGCAGCTTTGGCGCCGGCAACTACGGCATGTGCGGCCGCGCCTATGAGCCCGATTTTCTGTTCAGCTGGCCCAACAGTCGCATCTCCGTCATGGGGGGCGAGCAAGCTGCCAACGTGCTGGTGCAGGTGCGCCGGGACAAGCTGGCGGCCGACGGCAAGACTCTGGGGGAGCAGGAGGCGGACGCCATCCGCGCCCCCGTCATCGCGCAATATGAACGCCAGGGGCACCCCTACTACGCCAGCGCAAGGCTATGGGATGACGGCGTCATCGATCCCGCCCAAAGCCGCACCGTGCTGGCCCTGGCGCTGGCCGCCTGCCAGGGGGCTAAGCCCGGGCCCGAGCAATACGGCATCTTCAGGATGTAAGGAGTTCGACATGTCCGATCCATTGTGCAATGACCCCCTGGCTGGCTGTCGGCTTGAGCGCCACGGTCCGCTGGTTGAGCTGGTGCTGGCGCGCCCCGCCCGCCACAACGCCCTCGATGCCGATCTGATGCAGGAGCTGCTCGATTGCCTGGATGATCTGGCCCATCGCCACGGCCAGCCACTGGCCGAACGCCCCCATGTCCTGCTGCTGCGGGCAGAGGGCAGGCACTTTTGCGCCGGTGCCGATCTCAACTGGATGCGCAATCAGCTCAATGGCGACTTCGATCCCAGCTCGTTTGAAAAAAACCGGGAGGATGCCCGGGTGCTGGCCAGGCTGATGCAAGCCCTGGACGAGCTGCCCTTCCCCACCGTGGCCCTTGTGCAGGGGGCAGCCTATGGCGGAGCGCTCGGCCTGCTTTGTGCCTGTGACATAGTGCTGGCCAGCGACGACGCTCGCTTCTGCCTCTCAGAAGTGAGCCTGGGGCTGGTGCCTGCGGTGATCAGCCCCTATGTGGTGCGCTCCATGGGGATGCGCCAGGCCCGCCGCTACATGCTGAGCGCCGAGCCCTTCGATGCCATCACCGCCTGCCGCCTCAACGTGGCACACCGGCTCTGTGCGCCGGAGAAGCTGCTCTCTGAGGGACGGGCTTTAGGCATGCGTCTGTGCCGCAACGGCCCCCAGGCGATGAAGGAGACCAAGCGGCTACTGGCTGCCATCGAGCACCAGCCCGGCCATCAACACGAAGAGATAACTGTCGAGACCATAGCCCGGGTGCGGGTCGGACTCGAAGCCCAGGAGGGGATGCAGGCCTTCTTCGACAAGCGCCCCCCCAACTGGCGCCCCCGTTTCAAGGATGAGACATGACTCAATACCGGCCCATCAAGCGCCCTCTTGTCGCCAACCGCGGCGAGGATAACCGGGGAGCGGATCAACACCTTGCCCCCCTCGATCTCTTCATGAACGAGTGTGCCTTTATTCACCAGGAGCAGACATGACAGATCAGGCTCCCATCAAGCGCCTGCTGATTGCCAATAGAGGCGAGATAGCCGTGCGCATCATCCAGACCGCCCGCCGCCTCGGCATCCACACCATAGCCCTCTACTCGGACGCCGACGCCCGCGCCATGCATGTACGGGAAGCCGACGAGGCCTGGCACCTGGGGCCTGCCCCCGCGCGGGAGAGCTACCTCGATGCCGCCAAGGTGCTGAAGATTGCCCGCGAGGCCGGGGCCGATGCCGTGCACCCCGGCTACGGTTTTCTGTCGGAGAACAGCGACTTTGCCAGCGCCTGTGCGCAACAGGGACTGCGCTTTATCGGCCCGAGCGGCGCCGCCATCCTCGCCATGGGGGACAAATCCGGCGCCAAGGCGTTGATGCAGGCAGCCGGCGTTCCCGTGCTGCCCGGCTATCACGGCGCGGATCAGACGCCGGCCCTGTTGCGTGATCAGGCGCACCAGGTCGGCTTTCCCCTCCTTATCAAGGCCGCCAGCGGTGGCGGCGGCAAGGGGATGCGCCGGGTCGAGCAGATAGACGAGTTTGACGCAGCCCTCGCGGCGGTGAAACGGGAAGCCCTGGCCGCCTTCGGGGATGACAATGTGCTGCTCGAGCGCTATCTCGCCCGCGCCCGTCACGTGGAGGTGCAGGTCTTCGCCGATACCCTCGGCAACGCCATCTACCTGGGGGACAGGGACTGCTCCTTGCAGCGCCGCCACCAGAAGGTAATCGAAGAGGCCCCCGCCCCCAACATAGCCCCGGCGCTGCGCCGCGCCATGGGTGAGGCGGCGGTCGCCGCCGCCAGGGCCATCGACTATGTGGGGGCCGGTACCATCGAATTTCTGCTGTGCGGGGAGGCGTTCTTCTTCATGGAGATGAACACCCGGCTGCAGGTGGAGCACCCTGTCACCGAGGCCGTCACAGGCCAGGATCTGGTTGCCTGGCAGCTGGCGGTCGCCGAGGGCAAGCCCCTGCCGCTCACTCAAGAGGAAGTGGTGCTGCGCGGCCATGCCGTGGAGGCGCGCCTCTACGCCGAGGACGTAGGCGCAGGCTTCTTGCCCGCCAGCGGCCCCATCCATTGGCTGCGCTGGCCACAGGGGGTACGCATCGACACCGGGGTCGCCGCGGGCGATGAGGTGAGCCCCTATTACGATCCCATGATCGCCAAGCTGGTCGCCCACGGCCAGAGCCGCGCCGAGGCCTTTGCCAGGCTGGCCGATGCCCTGGCGGCCCTGAGTCTCGGCCCCCTGGTGCACAACGGCCCGCTGCTGCTTCGCCTGTGTGAGGAGCCGGACGTGCTGGCCATGGCGCACCACACCCAGTGGCCCATTCCCACCGAGCCGCTGGCCATACCGACACTCGCCTGGCCGCTGGCCACCCTCTGGCTCGCCAGTCGCACCGGTCCCTCCCCCTGGCAGCAAGCCCCCGGTTTTCGGCTGGGCGAGAGCCGCAGCCTGACGGCGGCGGTGCGGATCGGCGAGGAGGCCCGGGTGCTGACCCTGGCCGAGCGCGCCGGTCGGCTCACCTGGCAGGGGGAAACCTACCCCTATGAGCTGGGCACTGATCATATCCGCCTGCAGCGGGCGGGCCGCTGGGTGCGCAGCCCCGTCACCCCGGTGGCAGAGGCCGCCTTAGTGCTGCAACTGGATGGCAGGCGCATTCCCTTCGCCGCCCATGATCAACACCATAGGCCACACCATGATCACGAAACGGCCCAGGGCGCCCTGGCCCCCATGCACGGCATTGTGGTGGCGCTGCTGGTCGAGGTCGGGCAATCCGTCAGCAAGGGGCAACCCCTGCTGGTGCTGGAGGCGATGAAGATGGAACATGTCTTGAAAGCAGACAAGGAGGGGGTGATCACCGCCCTCTGCTGCCGCCAGGGGGAGCAGGTGAGTCAGGGCGCCGTCCTGGTGCACTTTGCCGACCCGAGCGCAGAGAAGGCTCAGGGAGGTGCGGCATGAGCAAGGAGCATGGCACGCCCGTCGACAGGGTCAGCCTGGTGGAGGTGGGACCCCGGGATGGGCTGCAGAACGAACCCCACCTGTTGTCGCTGGCGCAGCGGCTTCTGCTTATCAACCGCCTCGCCGAGAGCGGCCTGCAACGGATCGAGGTGGGGGCCTTCGTCTCCCCGAAGCGAGTGCCGCAGATGGCAGACTCCGCCGAACTTTTTGAGGCCCTGCCCCGCAAGGGAGCGACCCGTTACGGCGCCCTGGTGCCCAATTTGCAGGGTCTGCAGGCCGCGATCCAGGCCAGGGTCGACGAGATTGGCCTCTTCACCGCCTGCTCAGACGGCTTCACCCGCGCCAACATCGGCATCGGCGTCGAAGAGTCACTGATCCGCTTCGCCCCGCTGGTGGCGGAGGCGCGCCGCCTCGGCATCAAGGTGCGAGGTTACCTTTCCACCGTCATCGCCTGCCCCTATGACGGCCCGACCCGCCCGAAACGGGTCGCCGCCCTGGCCGAGCGGCTGCTGGATCTCGGCTGTCACGAGATCTCCCTGGGCGACACCATAGGGATAGGCACCCCGGGCACTGTGGTACCCATGCTGGATGCGGTGCTGCACGAAGTCCCGGCCGGCCGGCTCGCGGTGCACTTTCACGATACCTATGGCCAGGGGCTCGCCAACCTGCTGCCGGCGCTCGAGCGCGGCATCCGCACCATAGACTGCTCGGTGGCGGGGCTGGGTGGCTGCCCCTATGCCCCCGGGGCCTCCGGCAACGTCGCCTCGGAAGAGGTGGTTTACCTGCTGCACGGCCTTGGCATGAGCACCGGAGTGAACCTCGACAAGCTGGCCGCCACCGGCCAGTGGGTGAGCGAGCAGCTCGGCCGCCCCAACGGCTCCCGGGTCGGGCAGGCGCTCCATGCCAGGGCCAGACAGCAGCAGCCAGGACTCGATGAGATAGCACAAGGAGAGTGCCATGACCCCTGAAAACGCCCCCGCCAGGGAGAAGAGCGGCAGCATGTCGTCATGTCAGGAGGTTAACCCATGCAGGATCAGGCCATGAGAGCCGGCAATTTCTGCGGCAAGGAGCGAACCTACAGCATCTCCGAGCTGGCTCAGGAGTTCGACATCACCCCGCGCACCATCCGCTACTACGAGGACGAGGGGCTGATCACCCCGGCCCGGGAGGGGCAGACCCGCATCTACAGCCACAAGGACAGGATCCGCCTGAAATTGACCCTGCGTGGCAAGCGGCTCGGCTTCAGCCTGGCGGAGATCCGCGAGCTGTTCGACATGTATGACACCGACCGCTCGAGCCGGATGCAGTTGCACTCCATGATCCAGCTCATAGAGGCGCGGCGCCACTCCCTGCGCCAGCAGCTCGAAGATATCCAGATGGTGATGGCCGAGCTGGATGCCGCCGAGCAGCGCTGCATCCATTCCCTGAGCGGCTTGAAGACAGACGCGGATTGACGGGTTCTGGGGGCCGCTCGCCCCGAAGTATCTCATGGCACAGATGGGGCCAGGGGGCTGGCAGGCGACCCTGGCCCTGACAAGGCTCGTCTGCTTCAAGGCCTGATTCACCGGGCACCGCTGACCTGCCCGCAGCCCATCCGAGTGGGAGTGAAAGGCTGCCGACGGCTCAATCTCCCTCCCATCCCGAACAAAAAGGCAGGGCCCCACCCTGGTGCGGGAGGCCTAACCTTGCTCAATAATTCAGCTAACCCGGACAGAGCAAGGCGCAGCCCGAGAGCCATACCATGATCGAACGGTGATTAATTGCTACCATGTGCGCATCAAATGGAGACCATCATGCTCAAGCCTCTGCCCGCTCGCCTGTTGCGTTACGCCCTCTATCTCTGCGCCGGTCTGCTCATCTGCGTCACCATCTTGCTCTGGCAAGCCCCCAACCTCATCCAGCGCCACCTGCCGGGCTGGCTCGCCACCCATTATGGTCTGCAGCTCACCCTGGGGAAGATAGAGGTCGGGCTGCGCTCCCCCTCCCTCACCCTGGGGCCCAGCGCCCTGCTCGATGAGCAGCAACATCCCCTGGTGTCGTTCGACGGGTTGCGGCTCATACCCAGACTAAAGGAGAGCTGGCGCCAGAGAGCCCTGGTGCTGGAGGAGCTGACCCTGACCGCCCCCAGGGTGGATCTGGTGCGCCTGGCGGACAACAAGGGAGAGGTTCGCTTCAATCTGACCGAGGTCCTGGCCCCCTTGCTCGACTCCCTGCAGACCAGGGAGTCGACGGCATCGAGCACCGAACCAGTGGTGGTAAGCATCGGCAAGCTGGCCCTGGTCCAGGGGCAATTCCACTACCGGGATAGCCGCAAGCAGCACAGCCCAGGCTGGGTACCGCCCCTGACGCTAGGCAAGATCGCCCTGCAACTGCCCGATTTTTCCAGCGCACCGACGGCCCTCAACCCCTATCGGCTGAGTGCGACCCTCAATGAGAAGAGCCCCCTCAAGGCCGACGGTGAGTTCAACATCATGACGGGGGCCGGCAAGGGGCAGCTCAGCCTCGGCAAGCTGGCCCTCGCCCCCTTGGCCCCGCTCTGGGCCCCCTATGTCAAGGCCACACTGGCCAAGGGAGAGGCCAGCGCCGAGCTGGCGTACCGGCTCACGTCAGGCAAGCAGGGGCTGGCATGGCAGATCTCCAAGGGTGAGCTGACCCTGGCCAACTGGCAGCTCAAGAGAAACAAGGGAAGCGAATTCGCCCGCTTCAACCAGCTGGCCCTGACCGGGATCCGGGTCGATGGCAGCAAGCAGTCCCTCGAGGCCGGGGCCCTCACCCTCAAGGCCCCCGCCGTCACCGCCGTGCTCGATGAGAAGCAGCAACTGGACCTGGCCGCGCTGCTGATCTCGTCGCCCCCCACCAAAGCGGCGGTCAAACAGCCGAAAGCGAGCAAGCCCTGGCGCTGGCAGCTCAAGCAGGCCCGCATCAGCCAGGGGGCGCTCAAGCTGACCGAGTCCAGCAGCGGCAAGCCCCTGCTGCGGGATCTCTCGGGGTTGGAGCTCACTCTGGGGCCCCTCGGCAGCCAACCCGGCCAGAGCAGCCCTCTCACCCTGAAGGGCACCCTGCATCCCCAGGCGACTGTGGCCTTTGATGGCACCCTGGATCTTAGCCCCTTAGCCCTGAACGGCACCCTCAAGCAACAGGGCTTGCCGCTCACCCTGGCCCAGCCCTATCTGCAGGATCTGCTGCGCATCAGCGTGCGGGACGGCCAGCTTGCCAGCCGCACCAAACTGGCCCTGGCCACGGATGACAAGGGGGCCCTCAGCAAGCTGGACGTCAGCGGCGGGCTCGACATCGAGGGGCTCGACGTGCTGGATCGGGCCGACAACCAGCGGCTGCTGCAGATAGACAAGCTGCAACTGAGCGGCCTGCACTATGACGGCATCAGCCAGCAGGTGAAGATAGCCGACATACTGCTGAGCAAACCCTTCGCCCGCATCGAGATAAGCGAAACTGGGGTCACCAACGTCCAGCAGTTGCTGCTGCCGCAACCGGCCAGCAAGCAGAGCGCGCCCGCACCGCACATCCTCATCGACCAGGTCCGCACCACCCAGGGCAACCTGCGATTTGCCGATCGCAGCCTGAGCCCGGAATTCGTGGTGGACATCGCCTCCCTCGCGGGCCAGAGCCGCCACATCACCAATGTCCCGGGGCAGCGCTCCGAGCTCGACTTCAACGGCAAGGTGGACAGATATGCCCCCGTCACCATAAGGGGCGGCGCCAACCTGCTGATCGCCGATCCCGTGCTCGACGTCGCCGTGGCCTTCAACAATCTGGAGCTCACCACCTTCACCCCCTACTCCAGCACTTATGCCGGCTACGCCATCGACAAGGGGCAGCTCTCCATGAAGCTCAACTACAAGTTGCAGGGCAACCGGCTGGAGGGGGACAACGACATCACCATCAAGAAGCTGCAGCTCGGCGAGAAGGTCAAGAGCGAGCAGGCCAAGGATCTGCCTCTGGGTCTTGCCATCGCCCTGCTGAGCGATGCCAGCGGTGTCATCAAGATGAACCTCAAGGTGAAGGGCAACCTGGATCAGCCGGATTTCAGCCTGGGCAACATCTTCTGGGACGTGCTCGGCAACACCCTCGGCAAGGCCATCACCTCCCCCTTCTCCCTGCTGGCCTCCCTGACCGGCGGCACCAAGGATCTCGATGAGCTCCCCTTCCTGCCAGGCGATCCCGCCCTCACCCCGACCCAGCAGAGCAAGCTGACCACCCTGGCCCAGGCACTGAAAGACAGGCCCAGGCTCAGCATGAACATCCGCGGCAAGGTCAACTTCAACCAGGAGCGGCCCCTATTGCAGCGCCAGAAGCTGGAGCGGGTGCTGGCCAAGATCACCGGCAGCCCAGTGGATCTCGCCCTGCTGGAGCAGGACCCCGTCCTGCAGAGTGCCCTGGCCGAGGCCTATGAGGCCAAGTTCAGCGAAAACCTCGGCACCCTGGCCGATCGCCTGACGCTCCCGGCGCAGAGCCCCACCCTGCGCGCCCAGGCGGTGATCCTGTTGCGGGATCAGCAGCTGATCACCGCCAAGTCCCTGCGCAACCTCGCCATGCGCCGGGCCCAGAATACCAAGGAGTATCTGGTGGATACCCAGGGCATCACGCCGGATCGCCTGTTCGTACTCGACAGCCAGGTCAAGGAGACCGACAAGGAAGCCAAGGTGGTCCTCACCCTGGATAATTGAGCCGCTGTGATGGCCCCGCTAAGGGGGATCTTCCCCCTTCTGGCTCGCGCTCTTTGCTAGCCCTGCGCCATCCCCTGTGAAGCGGTGGCGCGGGAGGGTTGATAATCCGGCACACCCTTACAGGCGCTGGGCAGGGCGTTTTTGTGTACCCGCATGTGTGCCCGCACTTTCCCCTCAAGCCGGTTGGCGGCAAATACGCGCGCCTTCCTTCTTGTCCCGCCTTGTCCCGCGCTTTCTGGAAGAGAATTCTCGGCTTCGCTGGCCGGTCTCCTGGGTCGGGACCAGCAGCGCCACACTCTCCTTTACAGCAGCTTCACTCTCACCTCTGCCCGGCCCCAAGTACGCCCCTGCCTGGCGTAGGGACCAGTAACGCAACTCCGGCCTCAACCCTGCCCCAGGGACGTATTTCCTGCGAAACAGGGCGCTGGCAACACCATGCAGCGGAAGGCTCGGGGTCATCAAAGGGGGTTGAACAACTCTTGTCTGATGGCATATGAGATGAATTTTCCACCCGGGCGTCACTTGCTCAAGCTCTCGGCGGAGCCCGCAACCCTGTCATAGCAGCAGAGGTGTATTTTGTTGCCCGCTTTCATTTCGGGAGCCAAGCATACAAAAAAGCAACATTGAAAACGTTATCCATTCACCTGTCGTCTACCTGAATGGCACGAATGGTTGGTCACTTAAAATTTCGTGTCATTTTTTTACCATTTAGCCCCTTCACCCCCTTGCTCGGGACCAAGAGCCTGCCTAAAATCGCGCGTCTTTTATCAACCCCCACCTCTATTTTTTGGAGAACGCCACGTGAGCGAAAAATTGGCCAACCCTGCCCCTCTGGGTCTGATGGGTTTCGGTATGACCACCATTCTGCTGAACATCCATAACGCAGGTTTCTTCCCCATCAGCGCCATGATCCTGGCCATGGGCCTGTGCTATGGCGGTCTGGCCCAGATCATCGCCGGTATCATGGAGTTCAAGCGTGGCAACACCTTCGGTGTCACCGCCTTCATCTCCTACGGCACCTTCTGGTGGAGCCTGGTGTTCCTGCTGGTGATGCCGACCATGGGTCTGGCCGAAGCCACTCCCCACGCCTACATGGGCTGGTACCTGCTGATGTGGGGCATGTTCACCCTCTTCATGCTGGTTGGCACCGTCAACTTCCCGCGCGTGAAGCAGTTCGTGTTCGCCTCCCTGACTGTGCTCTTCTTCCTGCTGGCCGCCCGTGATTTCACCGGCAGCACCCTGATCGGCACCATCGCCGGTTTCGAAGGCATCATCTGCGGTGCCAGCGCCATCTACCTGGCCATGGCCACAGTGATCAACGAGCAGTTTGGCCGCACTGTGCTGCCGATTGGCGATCACAAGAAAGCCGCCGCAGTCCAGCTCAAGGCTGCCGCATAATCTGCCGCGTCCTGGCGCTCGCGCCCATGCAAAAGGCACCCTCGGGTGCCTTTTGTTTTTCTGTCGCCGCAATGCCGGTCAGCTGTGCTGCTCGGCATCTCCCGCCAGTAATCGGGTGGCCGGGAAGCGGGCGGCAGGCTGCTGACCATAGAAGCGGGCGAGCTGCTCGTAGACGGCGGGATAGACGGCCCGCAGGCGCAGGGGCTCGGTGAAGAAGCTCTCGCTGCACACCGCGAAAAACTCGGCGGGGTGGGTGGCGGCATAGGGATCTATCTGCGTCACCTCTCCCCTGGCCAGCTCTGCATTCATCTCATCGAACGCGCTCTGCAGCGCCTGGGTCCATTGCCGCTGATCCATGCCGCTCGGGAGCGGCGGCCCCCCGTCGGCATCCCCCCCCAGCATGTCGAGCTTGTGCGCCAGCTCGTGGATCACCAGGTTGAAGCCATCCCAGTCCCCATCCTGCTGCAGTTCGCTCCAGGCCAGCACCAGGGGCCCCTGAGGCCAGGATTCGCCGGCGTTCTCCTCCTCCCACTCGCTAACCAGCCCGAACTCGTCCTGCACCTCCTGGCGGCGGGTAACGGGCTCGGGGATGATGATCACCTCGTGAAAGCCGCGATACCACTCCAGCCCCAGATGCAAGATGGGCAGCACCGCCTGCAGGGCCAGCACTCCCTGCTGACGGGGGCTGAGCTCGACCCCGAGCTGGGTCAGCGTCTTGCGGGAGAGGAAGTGGCGGGCCAGTTCAATCAACTGCTGCTCTTCATCCTGGGAGAAGCCCTGCAAGATGGGCACGGCCGCCAGGGCCTGCTGCCACTCCAGCGCCTGCGGGGCATGACGCTCCCCGGGAGAGGCAAGACCGAATACCGCTTTCAACCTGGACCAGAACACACAGACTCCTCATGCCACATCAGAATAATTTCACGAACCGTTTCGGCCGCTCGCCATACCCTTGCGCCAGGTAGAAGCGGTGAGCCCCCTCGCGCTTTAGGCTGCTGGAGAGCTCCAGCTGGCTGCAGCCCGAGGCCAGCGCCCGCGCCTCGGCCTCCGCCAGCAGCAGGGCACCCATGCCGCCGCTCCTTGCACCTTCATCGATAACCAGCGCCGAGATCAGGCCCCAGGCTGGTGCAAGGTGCACGGGTTGCAGCCTATGCCAGATCAGCACCCCCACCATGTCCCCATGGCGCTCTGCCACCAGCACCTCCCGAGCGGGATCCGGCTCGGCCAGCCGTCCGTCCACCTCCTCGCCCGGGGTGGGATAACCCAACTGTGCGAACAGCGCTGACAACAGGGCGCCATCCCCCCGCTCGGCGAGACGAATGGTGCAGTTATCTTCTCTCATTGTCACTCCTGGCCTCCTATTTGCACTGTGCCCTGCGGGCCCCTGGATCTGGAAAAGATGCACCTGATGGGTAAGTTCCGAATCTTGTCCAGTTCCACGCACCATTTGTTAATGTCAATTCACAAATTAACAAAGTGACAACACTTTTCACTAGGAAGGGCCGATACAAACCGATATGTTAAATCCCGCGGACTAACCAGTCGAAAGTCCCGCACAATACTGAGTGGCCCCCTTGGTCACCGCATATTTCAATGTTAAGGGAGCGAGGCATATAGACCTCGCCAAGACAGCGCAACAAAGGAGTTGTTGTACATGAATGAGATCGTCAATGCCATCAATGGCGTGATTTGGAGCCCAGCGCTCATCTATCTGTGTCTGGGGGTGGGCCTCTACTTCTCCCTGCGCAGCCGTTTCCTGCAACTGCGCCACATGAAAGAGATGGTGCGCCTGATGTTCCAGGGCAAGGGCAACGATGCCGGTGTCTCCTCCTTCCAGGCACTCTCCATGACCCTGGCCGGTCGGGTCGGTACCGGCAACATCGCCGGCGTCGCCACCGCCATCACCTTCGGGGGCCCGGGCGCCCTGTTCTGGATGTGGATGGTCGCCTTCCTCGGCGCCAGCTCCGCCTTCGTGGAGTCCACCCTGGGTCAGGTCTACAAGGAGAAGATCAACGGTGAATACCGCGGCGGCCCGGCCTTCTACATCGAGAAAGGGCTCGGCATGAAGTGGTACGCCTGGACCTTCGCCATCGCCACCATCTTCGCCTGCGGCGTATTGTTGCCTGGGGTGCAAGCGAACTCTATCGGCTCCAGCCTGCAGACTGCCTTTGACATCGATCCGAACGTCACCGCCGCCGGTCTGGCGCTGCTGCTCGGCTTCATCATCTTCGGCGGCGTCAAGCGCATCGCCAACTTCGCCAGTACAGTGGTGCCCTTCATGGCGTTGGGCTACATCATCGTCGCCTGCGTCATCATCGCCCTCAACATCGGCCAGCTGCCAGGCGTCATCCTGCTGATCTGGAAGAGCGCCTTCGGGATGGAAGCCGGTTTCGGTGCCATTCTGGGTCTGGCCATCATGTGGGGCGTCAAACGCGGCGTCTACTCCAACGAAGCGGCTCAGGGCACAGGCCCGCACGCCTCCTCCGCCGCCGCCGTGAGCCACCCGGCCAAGCAGGGCCTGGTGCAGGCGTTCTCCGTCTACATCGACACCCTGTTCGTCTGCTCCGCCACCGGCTTTATGCTGCTGATCACCGGCCTGTACAACGTACAGGGACCGGACGGCGCCGCCATCTACACCGGCATCGCCGGCATCGCGGCAGGCCCCGGCTATGTGCAGACCGCCATGGAGAGCATGATGCCCGGCTTTGGCAACTACTTCGTCGCCATCGCCCTGTTCTTCTTCGCGTTCACCACCATAGTGGCTTACTACTACATCGCCGAAACCAACATCGCCTTTATCAACCGCAAGATTAACCGTCCCTGGCTCACCTTCCTGCTGAAGATTGCGCTGATGGCTGCCACCGTCTACGGCACCGTCAAAACCGCCGATCTGGCCTGGGGTCTGGGTGACATCGGGGTCGGCCTGATGGCCTGGCTCAACATCGGTGCCATATTGATGCTGCAAAAACCCGCCTTCGCCTGCCTCAAGGATTACGAGGCACAGCTGGCACAGGGGGTTGATCCCGTGTTCCACCCGGAGAAGCTCGGTATCAAGAACGCGGATTACTGGATTGACAACCGCGCCGAGGTAAACCTGATGCGTGAGCAAACCGGCCACCCCTTCGAGGCGGACCCGGATACCGTCAAATAATCAGACGGCACAATGCAAAATGGCAGCTTAGGCTGCCATTTTTATTTGCACTCTCTTGAGGGTGAGCGCCGGTTCAGAGCGCGTTGCGGCGGGGTCCGAACGGCAGCCGCCAGCGAAACAGGCTGTTGAGGGTCGCCCGCCACTGATTGGGGCGCCCCAGGATCTGCTTTTGCAACCGGGTCTCCTCCTTCAACATCACCTCATCGCTGCGGGCCCAGGCCTGATGGTAGAGCTGCTTGATCCCCGCCAGCGCATCCGGCGACTTGGTGATCAGTGTCCTGGCGAACTCCCGCGCCGCGTCGAGGGGATCCTCGCAGACCCGGCTCACCAGCCCGAGCGCCCTGGCCTCCTGGGCATCCAGCTCGCGGCCGCTCATGGCCAGCTCCATGGCGGTGTCCACCCCCATCAGATTGCGCAGGGTGACGCTGCCACTCATGTCGGGGATGATGCCCCACTTGATCTCCATCACCGAGAAGCGGCAATCCGAGGTGCTGAAACGAAAATCGGCCCCGAGCGCTATCTGCAGGCCGCCGCCGAAACAGACCCCCTGGGTCACGGCGATCACCGGCACCGGCAACTGGTGCCAGCCATAGGCGACCCGCTGGGCCAGGTTGGTCGCCTCATCCGCCTCGCGTCTCAATATGTCCAGGGCAGCCACCGGCTGCCTCAGCATGGATTTCACATCCAGCCCGGCGCAGAACGCCCGCCCCTCGCCGTGCAGGATCACAGCCCGCAACCCCTTGTGGCGCGCAAGCTGGTTCAGCGTCTCGTCGATGGCGCCGAACATGTCCCTGTCCAGCGCATTGAGCTTGTCCTCCCGGGTCAGCATCACCTCGGCGATGCCGTCCCGGATCTCGCACCTGATCCTTGGCTTGTCCATTTCCTTCCTCTTCCTTGTGCCGACACTGGTCATACCACAACGTTACCAGAGTGTTATCGGCAGGTACAGGGAAGCCAGCCCGGCTCTGCGACTAAAGTCGGCTGGCCACGCCCTGGCCCCTTTGCCAGACTGGCCCCATGCCCACAGGCCGAGAGTTTTCATGTCACTTCTGTTCGATTTTGCCCGCCCGCCCTTTGACTGCCTGGGCGAGGCTGCCCGTGAACGGCTCGGCCAACGCCTCAGCATCTGCTACTTTCGCGCCGGCCAGACGGTGCAACAGCCGGGGGATGAGCCCCCCGGCCTCTACCTCGTCATCAAGGGCGCGGTGGAGGAGTCGGGGCCCCATCAGCCCTTCGGCGACTATGGCGTGGGGGACATGTTCGACGTGCGCGCCCAGTTCGACGGCCGCTGCCGCCATCGTTTCAGCGCCCTGGAGGACACTCTCTGCCAGCTGATCCCCCGCGACACCTTCCAGGGGTTGTGCGACGCGCACCCCGCCTTTGCACACTATTTCACCGCCACCCTGGCCGAGCGTCAGCAAGAGCAGGAGCGCCGCGGCCAGCTCGGGCAACAGAACCTGGCGGAATTCATCCTGACCCGCATCGACCCAGGCCACCTGCAGCCCCCCCTGCAGCTGGACAGCCAGACCAGTCTGCTGGCCGCCAGCGAAGCCATGGCCAGCCGGGGCACAGATTGCCTGCTCTATCCCGCCGCTGACGGCAGCCTGAGCCTCGCCACCCGCAAGACCCTGCTCCATGCCCTGACCCTCAAGGGGTTGCCTCTGGCGGCGCCGCTGGCGGTGCTGACCCCGGCGCCGCTGATCGGCCTGGCGCAAGGCAGCTATCTGTTCGACGCCCTGTTGCTGATGACCCGCCACCGCATCAAGCGGCTGGTCATCTGGCAGGGGCAGGAGGTGGCGGGAGTTCTGCACCTGACCCAGGTGCTGGGGCTCTTCTCCGCCCACTCCCATGTGCTGACCCTGCGCATCGCCCGGGCAGACAGCCAGGCGGCCCTGGAGGCGGTGGCCCGGGAGCAGCAGCAACTCATTCGCACCCTGTTTGCCCAGGGGATCCATACCCTGTTTCTGATGAAGCTCATCGCCACCATCAACGAGCAGTTGATCGCCAAGGCCTTCGCCCTGGTGATCCCCCCCGAGGTGCAGGAGCAGGTGTGCCTGCTGATGCTGGGCTCGGAGGGGCGCGGTGAGCAGATCCAGAAGACCGATCAGGACAACGCCCTGATCCTGCCGGATGGCCTGCATTGGCCAGATCGGCAAGCCGATCTGGCCGCCTTCAGCGCCCTGCTCGCCCGGCTCGGCTATCCCCCCTGCCCGGGGAAGGTGATGGTCAGCAATCCGGAGTGGGTCAAGGGTGCCCGCCAGTGGCAGGACGAGATAGAGCAGGCATGCGTGGGCGCCAGCGAGGCCGACCTGCTGTGGCTCGCCACCCTGGCCGATGCCCAGGCCATCATGGGGGATCGCCCCCTGCTCGCCCCCCTCGCCCGCCACCTGAGAGAGCGCCTGGCCGACAGGCCGGATCTGCTGGCGGAGATGGCCCGGGCGGCGGTTGCCTTCCACACCCCCCTCACCCTCTTTGGCCGGCTGGAGCAGGCCCCCGAGGGGCTGGATCTCAAGCGTGGCGGCCTCTTCCCCCTGGTGCACGGCCTGCGGGTGCTGGCCCTGGAGGCAGGAGTGCTGGAGACCTCGACCCTGGGGCGGATCGACGCCCTGGTGGCCGCGGGGCGCCTCAGCCCCGACTATGGCGCCAACCTGGCGGAAGCCTTCCGGCTCTTCATCCGCTTGCGACTGCGCAGCCAGCTCAAGGATGGTGGCAGCCGGGTGCAGGTTGCCGAACTCGCGCACGGGGAGCGGGATCTGCTGCGCCACGCCCTGCATCAGGTGAAGAAGTTCCAGCAATGGCTCACCTTGCACTTTCGTCTTAGGCAATAGGCATGTGGCACCACTGGCGACGTCGTTGGCTGGGTCGGGGCTTTTGGGACGGGGAGTTTGCCCCCCTCTTTGCGACGCCCCCCGAGGAGGAGTGGGTGGCGCTGGATTTCGAGACCACCAGCCTGGATCCCACCAAGGCGGAGATCGTTTCCATCGGGGCGGTGCGCATCCAGGGCAACCGGGTGTTGACCGGCGAGGCCCTCACCATCAGGGTGCAGCCACCGGCCAGCCTGAGCGCGCACTCCGTGGTGATCCACGGCCTGCGCCATCAGGATCTGCAACAGGGCATGGCGCTGGAGGCCGCGCTGCGCCTGCTGCTGGCCTTCATCGGGCCCCGCGAACTGGTGGGCTACCACATCGCCTATGATCTGCGGATCCTCAATCTGGCCTGCCAGCGGCACTGGGGGCTACGCCTGCCCCAGCGTGGCATAGAGGTGAGCCGGCGCTATCACGATCAGCTCTTTCGGCGCTATCCCGACGCCGTCATCGACCTGCATCTGGCCGCCATCTGCCAGCATCTGGGGCTGCCGCCCCTGCCCCTTCACGACGCCCTGAGTGACGCCACCACCGCCGCCCTCATCTTCCTGCGCCTGCATCAGGGCGGCCCCCTGGCTTATCCCAAAGTCTAATTGTCCGAAAATAACATTTGCTTCACATTTTGATTACATGAGCAGCCCCCTGCTCGGTAGGGACACCCTTCAATCACAGCTGACACAACCGTCACGGAGAACTGCAATGGAACAGCAACGTTATCTGAGGATCCAGCAAGATCCCAACTTCAAGGAGCTGGTCAGCAAACGCCAGCGCTTCGCCTGGACCCTCTCCATCCTGATGCTGGGGCTCTACCTGGCGTTCATCCTGCTCATCGCCTTCGCCCCGGGCTGGCTCGGCACCCCGCTCAGCGAAGGCTCCAGCATCACCCGCGGCATCCCGGTTGGCGTGGGCCTCATCGTCTCCTCCTTCGTGCTGACGGGCATCTATGTGCTGCGGGCCAACGGCGAATTTGACGAGCTGAACCAGAAGATCCTCAAGGGAGTGCAATCATGAAAGGCAAGTCTCTGCTGCTGCTCACCGGCCTGGTCTCCACCCCCTTGCTGGCGGCCGATGCGCTGACCGGCGAGGTGCAACGCCAGCCCCTCAACATCTCGGCCATAGTGATGTTCGTGGCCTTCGTGGCCGCCACCCTGTTCATCACCTACTGGGCTTCCAAGCGCAACCGCTCGGCCTCCGACTACTATGCAGCCGGCGGTCGCATCACCGGCTTCCAGAACGGTCTGGCCATCGCCGGTGACTACATGTCCGCCGCCTCCTTCCTCGGCATCTCCGCCCTGGTCTACACCTCGGGCTATGACGGCCTCATCTACTCCATCGGCTTCCTGGTGGGCTGGCCCATCATACTGTTCCTGATAGCGGAAAGGCTGCGCAACCTCGGCAAGTACACCTTCGCCGACGTCGCCTCCTACCGCCTCAAGCAGACCTCGGTACGCAGCCTCTCCGCCAGCGGCTCCCTGGTGGTGGTGGCCCTCTACCTCATCGCCCAGATGGTGGGTGCCGGCAAGCTCATCGAGCTGCTGTTCGGCCTGCAATACCATGTGGCCGTGGTGCTGGTCGGCATACTGATGGTGCTCTACGTGCTGTTCGGCGGCATGCTGGCCACCACCTGGGTCCAAATCATCAAGGCGGTCATGCTGCTCTCCGGCGCCTCCTTCATGGCCATCATGGTGATGAAGTCCGTCAACTTCGACATCGGCGCCCTGTTCAGTGAAGCGGTCAAGGTCCATGCCAATGGCGCCGCCATCATGAGCCCGGGTGGCCTGGTGGCCGACCCCATCTCCGCCATCTCCCTCGGGCTGGCCCTGATGTTCGGCACAGCCGGTCTGCCCCACATCCTGATGCGTTTCTTCACCGTGAGCGACGCCAAGGAAGCCCGTAAATCGGTGTTCTATGCCACCGGCTTCATCGGCTACTTCTACATCCTGACCTTCATCATCGGTTTCGGTGCCATCCTGCTGGTCAGCACCAACCCGGACTTCAAGGATGCCACCGGCGCCCTGCTGGGGGGTACCAACATGGCCGCCGTCCATCTGGCCGACGCCGTGGGTGGCAGCCTGTTCCTCGGCTTCATCTCCGCCGTGGCCTTCGCCACCATACTCGCCGTGGTCGCAGGGCTGACCCTGGCGGGTGCCTCTGCGGTCTCCCACGACCTCTATGCCTGCGTCATCAAGGAAGGCAAGGCCAACGAAGCCGACGAACTGCGCGTCTCCAAGATGACTACGCTAGTGCTGGGTGTGGTCGCCATCGGTCTG
This sequence comes from Aeromonas sp. DSM 116730, assembly GCF_046581335.1. NCBI lineage: Bacteria > Pseudomonadati > Pseudomonadota > Gammaproteobacteria > Aeromonadales > Aeromonadaceae > Aeromonas > Aeromonas sp. DSM 116730. Next base: position 2,524,545 of record NZ_CP144265.1, read on the forward strand.
GGCATACTGTTCGAGAAGCAGAACATCGCCTTCATGGTGGGTCTGGCCTTCTCCATCGCCGCAAGCTGCAACTTCCCGGTGCTCTTCCTCTCCATGTTCTGGTCCCGCCTCACCACTCGTGGCGCCGTCTACGGTGGCTGGCTGGGCCTCATCAGCGCCGTGACCCTGATGATCCTGGGCCCGACCGTGTGGGTGAAGGTGCTGGGCCATGCCCAGGCCATCTTCCCCTACGAGTACCCGGCGCTCTTCTCCATGGGGTTGGCCTTCGTCGGGATCTGGTTCTTCTCGGTCACCGACAAGTCCCAGAACGCCAGCGAGGAACACCAGAAGTTCTTCCCGCAATTCGTCCGCTCCCAGACCGGGCTCGGTGCCTCCGGCGCCTCCGCCCACTAAGGTTGTCTGACCGCCCCAAAGCCGGCCCTGTGCCGGCTTTTCTTATTCCGGGCCTCCCCTCTCGCCTCCCCTTTCCCGCACTCCCGGCAAGTGGCGGCTTTCTCGCCAGCCGGCCCCCGGTGCAATGGGCCCCGATCACAGTTCTTGCTAAAACTTTCGGGGGATCTGTGCCATAATGCGCGCCATTTGACAGACAACCTGGGACATCTCCTTTGTTAAGCAGCAACAACATCACCATGCAGTTCGGCGCCAAGCCGCTGTTTGAGAACATCAGCGTCAAGTTTGGCGGCGGCAACCGCTACGGCCTCATAGGCGCAAACGGCTGTGGCAAGTCCACCTTCATGAAGATCCTCGGCGGCGATCTGGAGCCCACTGGCGGTAATGTGAGCCTGGACGTCAACGAGCGCATCGGTAAGTTGCGCCAGGATCAGTTCGCCTACGAAGAGATGCGCGTGCTGGACGTGGTCATGATGGGCCATAGCGAGTTGTGGGCCGCCATCGCCGAGCGCGATGCCATCTATGCCAACCTCGAAGCCACCGACGACGACTACATGAAGGCCGCCGAGCTGGAAGGCCTGGTCGCCGAGTATGACGGTTACACCGCCGAGGCCCGCGCCGGCGAGCTGCTGCTGGGTGCCGGCATCCCCATCGAGCTGCACAACGGCCCCATGAGCGAAGTGGCCCCGGGCTGGAAACTGCGGGTGCTGCTGGCACAAGCGCTGTTCTCCAACCCCGACATCCTGCTGCTGGACGAGCCGACCAACAACCTGGACATCAACACCATTCGCTGGCTGGAGCAGGTGCTCAACGATCGTGAAAGCACCATGATCATCATCTCTCACGACCGTCACTTCCTGAACTCCGTCTGCACCCACATGGCGGATCTGGACTACGGCGAGCTGCGCGTCTACCCGGGCAACTACGACGAGTACATGACGGCGGCCACCCAGGCACGCGAGCGTCTGATCTCCGACAACGCCAAGAAGAAGGCCCAGATTGCCGACCTGCAATCCTTCGTCTCCCGATTCAGTGCCAACGCCTCCAAGTCGAGCCAGGCCACCTCCCGCCTCAAGCAGATCGACAAGATCAAGATTGAGGAAGTGAAGGTCTCCAGCCGTCAGAACCCCTTCATCCGCTTCGAGCAGGACAAGAAGCTGTACCGCAACATCCTGGAAGTGGAAGGGGTGTCCAAGGGTTATGGTGAGGCGCCGCTGTTCAAGGGCCTGAGCATGATGCTGGAAGTGGGCGAGAAGGTCGCCATCCTGGGTACCAACGGCATAGGTAAATCCACCCTGATCAAGACCCTCATGGGCGAGCTGGCGCCGGACAGCGGCACCATCAAGTGGTCCGAGAATGCCCAGATCGGCTACTACGCCCAGGATCACGCCGACGATTTCGACACCGATCTCAACGTGTTCGACTGGATGGCCCAGTGGAAACAGGCCAACGAAGATGAACAGGCGGTGCGCTCAGTGCTGGGTCGTCTGCTGTTCACCCAGGACGACATCAAGAAGCCGGTCAAGGTGCTCTCCGGTGGCGAGCAGGGCCGCATGCTGTTCGGCAAGCTGATGATGCAGCGTCCCAACATCCTGATCATGGATGAGCCGACCAACCACCTGGACATGGAATCCATCGAATCCTTGAACTTGGCGTTGGAGATGTACCAAGGCACCCTGATCTTCGTCTCTCACGACCGTGAGTTCGTGTCGTCCCTGGCGACCCGCATCATGGAACTGACCGAGAACGGTATCCGCGACTTCGGCGGTACCTACGAGGATTACCTGCGCAGCCAAGGCGTGGTGTAACCCCCCGGGTTTTCCATCATGAAACCGGCGCCAATGGCGCCGGTTTTTTTATGCCTCCACGCCCCCCTCTGCGAGCGGCTCCCACTGCAAGAGAAGGATTGGGGATAGGGAGACAGCGCGCTGTTATGCCCTATCCGGCTTATCCCCTGCCAGGATAGGCAGCACAAGCCCGTGCCAGTCCCCTTCCCTCTTCAGCCCGCCCGCGCTTGCCGAGCGAAGCATTGTCGGGACATAAAAAAACGGCTCCATCAAGGAGCCGTTTTCAATTGAGGGCAAGGGTCGATTACTCGACGGTCGCCTCCACGTCGGTGAAGTACTCAATCTTGGCCGCTTTGCGCAGCTCGTCGATCAGCGACTTGTAGTCGGCCTGGGCCTTGCCCTGACCGAGCTGGCCTTGCAGCAGGCTCACCATCTGGGACGGCTCCTTGGTCACATTGACCTTGTCCAGCGCCACCACCACGCGATCGCCATTGGCTTCGGCCACCAGCTCGACGCTCGGCTTGCCATCCTTCGGATGGGGCATGCGGAACGCCTGAGCCAGCAGGTTCTGATCCATCTCCTGGGCGAAGCGGGAGACACCCTTGTGGCTCTCCACCTTCAGCCCGAGGGCGGTCAGATCGGCCTGGATGTCCTCGCCGGCGTGCAGCTTGTCGAGCAGGCCCTGGGCCTTGCCACGGGCTACTTCGCTGGCCTTCTCATGCTTGATGGCCGCAATCACCTGGTCTTTCACCTCCGCCAGCGGCTTGGCCGCCTTGGGCTGGTGACCCATGATGTGCAGCACCAGCGCCTTGCCATCGGCGAGCTCGATCACATCCGAGTTGGTGTTGTCATCACGCAGCTGTTCGGAGAACGCCACCGCCAGCACCTTGGGATCATTGAGGGGCGCCTGGGCATCGGCCTGGCTGAAGTAATCAGACGAGACCACCTTCATACCCATGGCTTCGGCGGTCAAGTCCAGCGAATCCGGGTTCTCGAAGCTGCTGTCGGCCATCTTCTGCTGCTCGGCGAAGAACAGCTCCTTGGCCTTGTCCGCTTGCAGACGGGTGATGGTTTCGCTCATCACATCCACGAACGGCTTGGTCTTGGCAGGCTCGACGGCCAGCAGCTTGATGATGTGGAAACCGAACGGGCTCTTGACCACAGCGGAGAGATCCCCCGCCTTGGCCAGCGCAAAGGCAGCCTGCTCGAAGGCCGGATCCATCACTCCTTTCTCGAACCAGTCCAGTTCGCCGCCCTTCTTAGCAGAGAAGGTATCGCTGGAGTTGGCTTTGGCCAGGGTAGCGAATTCTTCACCGCCCTTGACCTTGGCCAGCAGCTCGTCGGCCTGCTTCTGGGCCGCCTTCTCATCCTTGCCGAAGGGGATCAGGATGTGTGCCACACGGCGACGCTCGGCACGCTGGAACAGGTCCTGGTGCTGATCGTAGTAATCCTGGGCATCCTGCTCGGTCACCTTGATGTTCTTGCCAAGGTTGGCGGCATCGAGCAGCAGGTAGTCGACCTTGATCTTCTCGTCTTTCATGAAACGGCCGCTGTTGGCCTTGTAGAACTGATCCACCTCTGCGTCGCTCACCTCGACCTCACCCATGTAGGCGGAGGCAGCCAGGCGCACCAGGCGCAGGTCCCGGGTCTGGTTGTAGAGCTTGTCGAGCTGCTCGGCCTCGCCCTTGAGGGCGAACTCGGAGCCCAGCAGGGCGCCCATCAATTGCTGGCGCACCATGTCCTGGCGCAGGGAGTCGCGGAACATCTCGGGGGTCATGCCGGCACGGCGGATCAGCTGCAGGTAACGATCGTTGTTGAACTTGCCGTCCTCGGCAAACTCCGGCATCTCCACGATGGCCTGCTTGATCTGCTCGTCACTGACCCGCAGGCCGAGCTGACGGGCCTTGTCATCGATCAGCGCCTGATCGATCAGCCTGTCCAGCACGCCGCGGCGGAACTGTTTCATGTAGTCAGGGTTGGCGGCCAGCTGGTTGAAGGCCTCACCCATTTGGGATTCCATGCGGGCCCGCTCGTTGCGATAGGCATTCTCCAGTGCGGGGGCACTGATGTCATTGCCGTTGACGGTAGCGGGGGCGGTACGTGCCGGGCCATTGAGGTAGCTGCCTACACCGGCCAAGGCAAAGGAGAGGATGATCAGGCCCAAGATAACCTTGGCTACCTTGCCCTGCGCCCCTTCGCGTAGTTTATCCAACATCATGTTTGTACTTATGCTCCCGAACTCGATGGGCATGAATAATGAAAAGGCGCACCGATTGCGATGCGCCTTGGTCAATCAGTATGAGGGAGAGCCCTCTCACTTGTCTGGTCAGCGACCAAGGTCGGAGCCGATGAGAATCAGCGCCCGGCTTAGTTGACCGCGTCTTTCAGGGCCTTGCCGGCTTTGAAGGCAGGAACTTTACCGGCAGCGATTTCGATGGTCGCACCAGTTTGCGGGTTACGGCCAGAACGAGCGGCACGCTCGCGAACGGCGAAAGTACCGAAGCCAACCAGAGCAACCTGGTCACCCTCTTTCAGGGCTTCACCCACGGCGTCAATGAAAGCATCCAGCGCACGGCCAGCGGCAGCTTTGGAGATATCAGCACCGTCTGCAATCTTGTCAATCAGTTGAGATTTATTCACTCTTATATTCCCCTTTTATCGAACATCGCTGCGGCACTGATTTCCCTGGCCACAACAAGTGGAGGTTTTATAACAAGCCTCCTGATCAGTTGCAAGTGACAATCTGGCGCAAACCCGCGCCACATCACGCATTGCGACTCATCATGAGTACCCGATCGGTGGTCAAGGCTACTTCCGTTATCCGGCGCATGCAAGCCTTAACCACCCCCCGAATGCGCCAAATTTGCGGCGCATCAACATTTACACGACAGAAACGCGTTCGAAACCCTGCGGATTGTCCTGCAACGCCAGTGCAAGCACCTCATCAATCCAGCGAACCGGATAAATTTCAAGGTCTTGTTTGACATTGTCCGGGATCTCCTCGAGATCTCGTTCGTTCTCTTTCGGGATAAGCACCCGCTTGATGCCGCCACGGTGAGCCGCCAGCAGTTTCTCCTTGAGACCCCCGATGGGCAGCACTTCGCCGCGCAGGGTAATCTCCCCCGTCATGGCCACATCGGCACGCACCGGGTTGCCGGTGAGGCTGGAGACAAGGGCGGTACACATGGCGATACCGGCGCTCGGGCCGTCTTTCGGGGTCGCCCCTTCCGGCACGTGCACGTGGATGTCGCGCTTCTCGTAGAAGTCGGCGTTGATGCGCAGCTTCTCGGCACGGGCCCGCACCACCGTCATGGCAGCCTGGATGGACTCCTGCATCACATCACCGAGTGAACCGGTGTAAGTGAGCTTGCCCTTGCCCGGCACGTTGGTGGTCTCGATGGTGAGCAGATCGCCCCCCACTTCGGTCCACGCCAACCCGCACACCTGGCCTACCTGGTTCTGATCGGTGGCCTTGCCGTAATCGAAACGCTGTACCCCGAGGAACTCCTTGAGGTTCTCCTGATTGACCTGAACATGCTTGATGCTCTTGTCCAGCAGGATGCGTTTGACCGCCTTGCGACAGATCTTGGAGATCTCGCGCTCCAGGCTACGCACCCCCGCCTCGCGGGTGTAGTAGCGGATGACGCCGACCAGAGCAGAATCCTCGATGGTGATCTCGGACTCTTTCAGACCGTTGCGCTGGATCTGCTTGGCCAGCAGATGCTGCTTGGCGATGTTGAGCTTCTCGTCCTCGGTGTAACCGGACAGACGGATCACTTCCATCCGGTCCAGCAAGGGACCCGGGATGTTCATGGAGTTGGAGGTGGCCACGAACATCACGTCTGACAGGTCATAATCCACTTCCAGATAGTGATCGTTGAAGCTGCTGTTCTGTTCGGGATCCAGCACTTCCAGCAGGGCGGACGCGGGATCGCCGCGCATGTCCGAGCTCATCTTGTCGATTTCGTCGAGCAGGAACAGCGGGTTCTTCACGCCGACTTTCGCCATCTTCTGGATCAGCTTGCCGGGCATGGAGCCGATATAGGTGCGGCGGTGACCGCGGATCTCCGCTTCGTCACGCACGCCACCGAGCGCCATGCGCACGTACTTGCGACCGGTCGCCTTGGCGATGGACTGACCCAGCGAGGTCTTGCCCACACCGGGAGGCCCGACCAGACAGAGGATGGGGCCCTTGAGCTTGTTCACCCGTGCCTGTACCGCCAGGTACTCGAGGATGCGATCCTTGACCTTGTCCAGGCCATAGTGATCCGAATCCAGCACCTCTTGTGCCTTGGCGAGATCTTTCTTGACCTTGGAGCGGGCCTTCCACGGCACCTGCACCATCCAGTCCACATAGCTGCGCACTACTGTGGCTTCGGCGGACATGGGGGACATCATCTTCAGCTTGGCAAGCTCGGCCAGGGCCTTCTCACGGGCATCGTCCGGCATCCCCGCCTCGTCAATCTTGCGATTGAGGGCTTCGAATTCGTCCGGGCTGTCTTCCAGCTCACCCAGCTCTTTCTGGATGGCCTTCATCTGCTCGTTGAGGTAGTACTCCCGCTGGCTCTTCTCCATCTGCTTCTTGACCCGGGAGCGGATGCGCTTCTCGACCTGCAAGAGGTCGATCTCCGACTCCATCATGGCCATCAGAAACTCGATGCGCTCGGACACAGAGGCGATTTCCAGCACCTTCTGCTTGTCTTCGAGCTTGAGCGGCATGTGGGCAGCCATGGTGTCAGCCAGGCGCGCCGCATCGTCGATCGCCGAGATCGAGGTCAGCACCTCGGGCGGGATCTTCTTGTTGAGCTTGATGTAGCCTTCAAACTGGCCGATGGCGGAGCGCACCAGCACATCCTGATCCTTCTCCTCGATGGGGGCAGACGCTATGTACTGCGCCTCACCGACGAAGAAGTCCTTGTCATCGATCATCCGCTCAAGACGGGCACGCTGGCCCCCTTCCACCAGCACCTTGACGGTGCCGTCAGGCAGCTTGAGCATCTGCAAAATGTTGGCCACTGTCCCGACGGAGAAGATCTCCTCCACCGTCGGCTCGTCAGTTGACGCATCCTTCTGGGCCACCAGCAGGACTTTCTTGTCCTGCTCCATGGCCGCTTCCAGACAGCGAATGGATTTTTCCCGCCCCACAAAGAGTGGAATGACCATGTGGGGGTAAACCACCACGTCACGAAGAGGCAGGACGGGAATCTCGATGCGTTCTGAACGCTCTAGGTTCATATATGTCCTCTCGGCTTGTTATACCGTTGGCAAAGCGCTTGGCTGAGTATATGGGGGCGCAAAGATGAGATTCAATCGCCTTGGCCGTAAAAAGCATGAAAGGGGCAAAATGCCCCTTTATGTGATTAAAAATCAGTCAGTTACTCTGACGCTGCGGCCTGTGTCTCGGGATTGTCGTAGATCATCAGAGGCGCGGAGTCCCCCTTGATCACCGTCTCGTCGATCACCACCTTGCTGACCCCTTCCAGGGAGGGCAGGTCATACATGGTGTCGAGCAGCACAGCTTCGACTATGGATCTCAGGCCACGGGCACCTGTCTTGCGCTCCATCGCCTTGCGCGCAATGGCGTTCAGGGCGTCGTCGCGGAACTCCAGCTCCACCTCTTCCAGGGCAAACAACGCGGCGTACTGCTTGGTCAGCGCGTTCTTCGGCTCTTTCAGGATCTGGATGAGGGCAGCCTCGTCCAGCTCGGTGAGGGTTGCCACTACCGGCAGACGACCGATGAACTCGGGGATCAGACCGTATTTGATCAGATCTTCCGGCTCCACCTTGGCAAAGTTCTCGCTCAGGGTCGCCTTGGCATTCTTGGATTTGACGTCAGCGCCAAAGCCTATGCCGGTCCCCTTGACGGAACGCTGCTCGATCACCTTGTCCAGGCCGGCGAAGGCGCCGCCACAGATGAAGAGGATCTTGGAAGTATCAACCTGCAGGAACTCCTGCTGCGGATGCTTGCGGCCCCCTTGCGGCGGCACTGAGGCGATGGTGCCTTCGATCAGCTTCAGCAGTGCCTGCTGCACCCCTTCCCCGGAGACATCGCGGGTGATGGAAGGGTTGTCCGACTTGCGAGAGATCTTGTCGATCTCGTCGATGTAGACGATGCCACGCTGGGCCTTCTCCACGTCATAGTCGCACTTTTGCAGCAACTTCTGGATGATGTTCTCCACGTCCTCGCCCACATAACCGGCTTCGGTCAGGGTGGTGGCATCGGCCATGGTGAAGGGCACATCCAGCAGACGGGCGAGCGTCTCGGCCAGCAGGGTCTTGCCGCTGCCGGTCGGGCCAATCAGCAGGATGTTGGACTTGCCAAGCTCCACACCACCGGACTCGCTGCCGCTGCGCAGACGCTTGTAGTGGTTGTAGACGGCAACTGCCAGCACCTTCTTGGCGTACTCCTGCCCGATCACGTAGTCGTCCAGATGGGCGCGGATTTCATGAGGGGTCGGCAGCTCGCTACCATCGCGCTTGGGAGAGATCTCGCGGATCTCCTCGCGGATGATGTCGTTGCACAGCTCGACACACTCATCACATACGTAGACGGAAGGGCCAGCGATCAGCTTGCGCACTTCATGCTGGCTTTTGCCGCAAAAAGAGCAATAAAGCAGCTTGTCGCCCTCACCCTTGCGTTTTTCTGTCATTCAGCAACCTCGTTTTATCAATAGAGGATGGATCGTCCTGTTGAGTTTACAACAGTCCGGGACACCCTGCTCAGCCGCGCTGGCTCAGGATACCGTCTACCAGGCCATAGGCCACGGCTTGATCGGCCGACATGAAATTGTCACGGTCGGTATCACGCTCTATGGTGGCCATGTCCTGTCCGGTATGGAAAGCCAGACGATCGTTCAGGGTATTCTTGATTTTCAGGATCTCCTGGGCATGGATCTGGATGTCAGATGCCTGGCCCTGGAAGCCGCCCAGCGGCTGGTGGATCATCACGCGAGCGTTAGGCAGGCAGAAACGCTTGCCCTTGGCACCGCCAGCCAGCAGGAAGGCGCCCATGGAGCAGGCCTGCCCCATGCAGACGGTGCTGACGTCCGGCTTGATGAACTGCATGGTGTCATAGATGGACATCCCCGCAGTGACGGCACCACCCGGCGAGTTGATGTAGATGCTGATGTCCTGATCCGGGTTCTCGGACTCCAGGAACAGCAGCTGAGCCACCACCAGATTCGCCATGTGATCCTCAACCTGACCGGTCAGGAAGATCACCCGCTCTTTGAGCAGACGGGAATAGATGTCGTAGGAACGCTCCCCTTTCGCCGTCTGCTCGACCACCATAGGGATGAGCGCATTGCGTGGGGATTCAGTCACATCGTTATAGTTCTTGTACATAAGGCATTGTCCCTAAAATAAAATGGCCCGAGTGGAGATCACACGAGCCATTATACTTAACAGTTTTGACCTTAAGTCAAATGTTCTTAGGCAGCGGCACCGGACTTGTTGATCACTTCGTCGAAGGCAACTTCTTTCTCGGTCACTTGCGCCTTGGACAGGATCAGGTCGATGGCTTGATCTTCGATGGCCAGGTTACGAACGCCGTTCAGCATCTGCTCGTTCTTCTGGTAGTACTCGATCACTTCCTTCGGATCTTCGTAGGCAGTGGCCATGGACTCGATGATGCTGGTCACACGGGCGTCGTCAGCCTTGATCTCGTTGGTGCGGATGACGTCACCCAGCAGCAGACCGACGCGTACACGACGCTCGGCTTGCGCCTGGAACAGCTCGGCCGGCAGCTCGGGAGCGTTGCCGCCCTGGAAGCCACCGAAACGCTGCAGGGCTTGCTGACGCAGGGTGTCGATTTCCTGGGCAACGGCAGCCTTCGGCAGATCGATCTGGTTGGCTTCAACCAGGCCGTTCAGCACTTGCTCTTTCACGCTGTTTTTCAGGGCTTGAGCCAGTTCGCGCTCCATGTTCTTGCGCACTTCGGCTTTCAGCTCTTCAACGCTGCCGCTCTCGATGCCAAAACGCTTGACGAACTCTTCAGTCAGCTCAGGCAGTACCTGCTCTTCAACCTTGTTCAGCTTGGAGGCGAACTTGGCCGCTTTGCCTTTCAGGGCTTCGGCGTGGTAGTCAGCCGGGAAAGTCACCTCGATGGTGAACTCGTCGCCCGCTTTCTTGCCCAGGATGGCATCTTCGAAGCCAGGGATCATGCGGCCGGCGCCCAGTTCCAGAGTGAAACCTTCAGCCTTGCCACCGTCGAACTCTTCACCGTCGATGGAACCGACGAAGTCCAGGGTGACACGCATGCCATTGGCGGCAGCGGCATCGACGTCAGACCAGGTGGCGTGCTGCTTGCGCAGGGTGTCGATCATGTTGGCCAGGTCGGCATCCTTGACGGAGGCAACCGGCTTCTCAACCTTGATGTTCTCGAGACCGGCAACTTCAAACTCCGGGTACACTTCGAAAGTGGCGGTGAATTCGAAATCCTGGCCTTCCTTGATCTCTTTCGGATCCATGGTCGGCGCACCGGCCGGGCTCAGTTTGCTCTCGATGATGGCCTTGATGAAGTTGTTCTGCATCATTTCATCGGCAACGCGGGCATGGGCCATGGCGCCGAACATCTTCTTGATGATGGCAACCGGAGCCTTGCCAGGACGGAAACCGTCGATGCGACGAGTCTTGGCCAGGCCATTCAATTCTTTACGCACGGCAGCGTCAACGGTAGCAGCCGGTACAGTGATGGTAAGACGGCGTTCCAGACCCTGGGTTGTCTCTACAGAAACTTGCATTCTTTTACCTCGTTCAACTCAGCACTGTGTGCTGACCCTTTATTACCCCTGGGCAAAGCCCGGAGTCTTCCTGTTTATAAAGACAACGACTGTCTTTGTGATGAGAAAATATGACGCGACATTATAGCGGCGCACTTTGGTCGCGTCGAGCCGCACATCCCCCATCCGGGGCACAGACAGCACAATTTGCGCAAGACTGCCTCCTATATGGGGAAGCCTTGCGCCGAGTTCAAGCATCAGGTTCGCAATAATTTGCACTTGCTCACCTTTTTGCACGCCACCCTATGCTTTTTTCATCTTTCGGCGTCGCCGGGAGCGGTGCGCTCAGGGGGTCTGCGACCCAAATTGTCCGCCTTCTCGCATCAGCCATTGCGTCCCTCGGCGCCGCTCGCTATGGTGACTGCCAATTTATGAGTCTGGAGAGACCCACATGTCCTTTTTCCGCTTCTTGTTCAATCTGCTCTGGTTTGTACTGGGGGGCGTCTTTATGGGGCTGGCCTGGTGGCTGGCCGGGCTGCTCTGCTTCGTCTCCCTGATAGGGATCCCATGGGGGCGCGCCTGTTTCGTCATCGGCACCTTTACCTTCTTCCCGTTCGGCAAGCAGGCGGTCAACCGCAAGACAATGACGGGGCAGAGCGACATAGGCACAGGTGCCCTCGGGATGATTGGCAACATCCTCTGGTTCCTGGTGATCGGAGTCTGGCTGGCCATAGGCCACATCGCCTCGGCCCTGGCCTGCTTTGTGACCATCATCGGCATCCCGTTCGGCATCCAGCACCTCAAGCTGGCGCTGATTGCCCTGGCCCCCATAGGCCAGATGATAGTCACCAACCACGAGGCCGAATCCGGTCGCTATATCCGCTAAACAAGAATGCATCGCCAGGCTATGCCTGGGATGTCAAAAAAGGGCAGACTAGGGTCTGCCCTTTTTCATTGCCCCAGTTCGAGGTCCCCCATGCTGCCCAGCCACTTCTTCGCCAACCTCGCCCGCATGCGGCTCATCTACCGCTGGCCCCTGATGCGCAACATACAGCCGGAGAACATCGCCGAGCACAGCCTGCAGGTCGCCATGGTGGCCCACGCCCTCGGCGTCATCAACAACCGGCTGTTTGAGGGCAAGGTGGATGCCAACCATGCCGCCGTCATGGCCCTCTACCACGACAGCAGCGAGGTGCTGACCGGTGACCTGCCGACCCCCGTCAAATACTTCAACCCCGAGATAGCCCGCGAATACAAGAAGATAGAGCTGGCGGCCGAGCAGCGTCTGCTCGGCATGCTGCCCCCCGAGCTGATGGAAGACTTTCGCCCCCTGCTCGACTCCGGTGCCCAGGACGACGCCCTCGCCCGGCTGGTGAAGGATGCCGACACCCTCTGCGCCTATACCAAGTGTCTGGAGGAGCTGAGTGTCGGCAACCGGGAGTTCGAGCCCGCGCGCAAGCGCCTCGAGCAGATGCTGGAGGCCAGGATGAACCCGGCCATGCGCTACTTTATCGATGTGTTCGTGGCGAGCTTCTCGTTGCCCCTCGATGAGCTCAACGCCCACTGAGCCAGCCCGAACGACCAGAAGACAGAGGGGCCCGCCGGTCTGCACCGGCGGGCCCCTCTTTTTCAGCATATTGCCAGGCGTGGCAAACCTGGCCCTAGGATCAGTGGCCCAGCTCCCGGGAGGGCACCAGACCGCTCGCCCGCCAGGCGGGATAGAGGGTGGCCAGCAGACTCATCAGGATGGCGGCACTGGTCACAATCACCAGATCCTGCATGTGCAGCTCTGTCGGCAGGAAGTCGATGAAATAGATGTCCGGGTTCAAGAAGCGATGGCCGATGAGCTTCTCGATAAAGCCCAGGATCTGGGTCAGCTTGCTCGAAAGCAGGCCCCCCAGCAGGGCACCGAGCAAGGCCCCTGCCACCCCGTTCACCATCCCCTGGATGACGAAGGTGAGCCGGATCTGGCCCGGGCTCGCACCCATGGTCTTGAGGATGGCGATCTCGCTGCGCTTCTCGTTCACCGCCATCACCAGGGTGGAGACTATGTTGAAGCAGGCCACCGCCACCACCATCAGCATCACCACGTACATGACGGTGCGCACCATCTGGATGTCCTGATAGAGATAGCCCTGGCGACTCATCCAGCTGCTGATGTAGACGTAGTGCGGGAATTTGCGGGCGGCCGCCACTGTGATGGACTGCGCCTTGAGCACGTCGTTCACCTTGAGGCTGAAGCCCTCCACAGCGCTGCCCATGCCGGTGATGGACTGGGCGTCGGCAAGGTGCATGAACCCGAGCACGCCGTCGAGCTGGCCGCCTATTTCCAGCAGCCCCACCACGGTCAGGGTCTCCCGCCGGGGATTCTTGATCCCCGTCTCGTCTCCCCCTTGGGGCAGCAGCAGGGTCACGGGGTCACCTATCTTGACCCCCAGCTTGTCGGCAATGGTCTTGCCGAGGATCACCCCGTGCTCGCCCGCCTGCAGTTCACGAAATCCCAGCCCCGTCATGTAGTTGACCGCATCCGACAGGTTCGCCTCGAGCTCGGGCAGCACGGCACGCACCTGCACCCCCTTGATGGCGGAGCCGTGCTCCAGCAGGCCATCGAGGCGGATGACAGGGGCAGCGGCCTCGATCCCGGGCTGGGCCAGCAGGTAGTCCCGAAGCCTCGGCCAGTCGGGCAGCGGCGCCTCCATGCCGATGAGCTCCCCGTGGGGCACCACCGAGAGCACCCGGTTCTTGAGCTCCCGCTCGAAGCCGTTCATGGCGGAGAGGCCAAGAATGAGGGCCATCACCCCGAGGGCAATGCCAATCAGGGAAGAAGCGGAAATAAAGGCGATGAAGCCGTTGCGACGGCGGGAGCGGCTGTAACGCAGGCCCAGAAAGAGGGGCAGCGGCTTGAACATCAGGCGACCTCCGCCATGATGCCGCTCACCAGGGTCACCCGGCGGTGCAGCTTGGCGGCGAGGCTCAAGTCATGGGTGACCACCACGAAGGCCGTGCCCAGCTCCCGGTTGAGCTCGCAGAGCAGCTCGTACACCGCAGTGGCACTGGCGTGATCCAGGTTGCCGGTGGGCTCGTCCGCCAGCACCAGGCTCGGCTCGTTGACCAGGGCACGGGCGATGGCTACCCGCTGGCGCTCGCCACCGGAGAGCTCGGAAGGCCTGTGATTGAGCCGGTGGGAGAGCCCCACCCGTCCCAGCATGCGGGTCGCCTTGTCGGTGGCGCTCGCCACCGATTCACCCGCGATCAGCAGCGGCATGGCGGTGTTCTCCAGCGCGGTGAACTCGGCCAGCAGGTGGTGGAACTGGTAGACGAAGCCCAGCTCCTGATTGCGAAAACGGGCCTGGGTCTTGCTGTCCCAGTGGTGGATGTCCTGCCCCTTGAACAGCACGGCGCCGCTCGAAGGGTTGTCCAGCGCCCCCATCAGGTGCAGCAGGGTGGTCTTGCCCGAGCCCGAGCTCCCCACCACCGCCAGCATCTCGCCGGGGGCGACGCAGAGATCTATCCCCTTGAGCACCTGGGTTTCCAGATTGCCCTCTTTATAGACATGGTTGAGGGCCTGGCAGCGCAGCAGAGGCTCGCAGGACTGGGGTTCATTCATAACAGGGGCTCCACTTATACCGGTGACAACATTGGCACCGGCCACAACGCCGGCACTCGCACCGGAGGTAACAACAGAAGATGATGGATTCACGGCGCTATTCATAACGTAATGCCTCGGCCGGTTTGACCCGGGCCGCACGGGCCGCCGGATAGAGGGTGGCACTGAAGCTCAGCAGCACGGCACCCAGCAAGATGGTCATGACCTGGGCGGGTTCGACGATGACCGGCAGACCGCTGCCCCCCGCCGCCATATAGAGGTTGAGCCCCGCCGCATCGAGCAGGGGGTTGAGTCCGAACGACAGGGCCAGCCCCGCCAGACCGCCAAACAGGGCACCGATGACGCCGCTCGACGCCCCCAACACCATGAAAATCTTGACTATCCCCGACTCGCTCATGCCCATGGTACGCAGTATGGCGACCTCGCCTTCCTTGTCGGTAACCACCATCACCAGGGCGGAGAGGATATTGAAGGTGGCGACCGCGATGATCAGCACCAGCATCAGCCCCATCATGCGTTTCTCCATGGCCACGGCCTGGAAGAGTTCACCTCGCTCCCGGCGCCAATCCTGCCACTCCATCCCGTCCGGCAGCGCGGTTTTCACCACCTCGTCGGCGGCGAAGGGATCGTCGAGCCAGAGGCGGATGCCGCCCACCGTCTCCTCGGGCAGGCGCAGCAGGCGCTGGGCGTCCCCAAGGGCAATCAGCGCCACCTGGCTGTCCACGTCGGCACCGACCCCGAAGATGCCGGAGACGGTGAAGAGCCGCTGGGCCGGCACCCGGCCAAAGGGGGTGAAGCGGGTCCCTTCGGTCAGGATGAGACGCACCTCGTCGCCAATGGAGACCTTGAGGCGGTTGGCCACCCCCTGCCCCAGCACTATGTGGTATTGGCCGCGTTGCAGGCTGTCCAGCCGCCCCCCCAGCATCTGGGCATGGAGGATGTCATCCTTGGGCCAGCGGGCCGGGTCTATCCCCTGCACGCTCACGCCGGTGAGCTGGCCCGGGCTTTGCAACATGCCTTCGCTGTCGAGCATGGGGGCCGTGGCCACCACGTGGGGCAGCTTGTCGAGATCGGGCAGGCCTGGCGGATGGGCATCGATGCGCCCCGCCGGATTGGTCACCACCACGTGGGGGATCACCCCGAGAATGCGCCCCTTGAGCTGCCCCTCGAAACCGTTCATCACCGAAATGACCACCATCAGGGCCGCAACCCCGATGGCGATGCCAAAGGTGGAAAACAGGGAGATAAAGGAGACGAAGCGGTTACTGCGTCGTGAGCCTGCATAACGCAGGCCTATGGCCAGCGAGAGTGGCTGAAAAAGTCCAGTCTTCAAGGATATCTACGTTGCCAACAAAATAAGATGCCGGATAATAGGGTCTGTTGACGCCTCAACGCAAGCCGCGTTGCCGCAGCAGATGACGCCGGGGCAGGCGCAATGGCCCATTCTCCTGAGCCTTAAAGGCAGCCCATGGTGCCATGTTTCGCCCAATGCGCAGCCCCCGCCGCCATGTTGCGCGTCCCGTCGTGACGGGAGGGCCACGGGGGATGACCGGACCTGACTCGCGCCAGGCCGGGAACGCCTCTGCGGGGCAAGGTCAACAGCGCCGTTAAAAATCGTCTATGACAACAAGGGATAGCCTCCATGCAGGAACAGTTCTTCAGCGTCACCCATGCCACGCCGGTCAATGTGATCCCCATGCCGGCCGACTTTCACCTGCCGACGCTGGAGGCCCTTGATGCCGAGCTGCCCGAGCCCTTTCGCATCGCCTCCGCCATCACCTCCATCGATCTGGTGAGCAGCCGCCTGCTGCGCAACCAGAACGAGTCCATGCACGATCTGGTGGAGATCATCAATCAGCAATCCCGCAAGATCGACATGATCATGGGCTTCGTGCTGGCGGCGCAGGATCACCCCGAACATCGCTTCCACACCCTGCGCTTTGGCGCCGGCCAGCTCACCTACCTGCACCCGCGCCAGGGCCACGGCGAGCCGCCGCAGCTGCACCAGCTGGTACGACTCAAGATCTTCCTGCGGGAAGAGGCCTCCGCCGTCTACTGCTATGGCGAAGTCAAGCAGCGGGAGCCCGGCGAGCACGGCACCCATGTGGTGCTCGACTATGTGCGGATCCGCGAGGATGACAGGGAGCTGCTGGTGCGTGCCAGCCTGCATGTGCAATCCAAGCAGCTCAAACTGCGTGCCCAAGAGCGTCAGCGCTAATCACAGCCAACGTCAACGTTAAAAGAATCGAACGATGCCAATGAAACTCCCCGCCTTGCCCGCCAAAGCGGGCCAGAAAATAACCCTGGGCCAGCTGGTCGGCAGCAGCCTGGCACTGGTCGCCGCCCGCCTCACCCGGGAGGCCAACCGCCCCGTCCTGCTGGTGACCGCCGATACCCCGAGCGCCCTGCGCCTCGAACAGGAGCTCAGCTTCCTGCTGGCCGATCAGGGTTGCCCCGTGCTGATGTTCCCGGACTGGGAAACCCTGCCCTACGACACCTTCTCCCCCCATCAGGACATCATCTCCCAGCGGCTCGAGACCCTCTATACGCTGCCGCAGATGAGCAGCGGCGTGCTGATAGTGCCCATCTCCACCCTGATGCTGCGCACGGCGCCCCAGGCCTATCTCGACAAATACAGCCTGATGGTGACCAGCGGCCAGCGCCTCAACCTGCAACAGCTGCGAGGACGGCTGGCCGAGGCGGGCTATGTGGCGGTGGAGCAGGTGCTGGAGCACGGCGAGTTCGCCGCCCGCGGCTCCCTGCTGGATCTCTTCCCCATGGGCAGCAGCCGCCCTTATCGCATCGACTTCTTCGACGACGAGGTGGACTCCATCCGCCCCTTCGATCCCGAGAGCCAACGCTCCAGCGAGCCGGTCAAAAGCGTCAGCCTGCTGCCCGCCCGGGAATTTCCCACCGACGAGGCCGCCATCGAGCTGTTTCGCGGTCAGTTCCGCGAGCAGTTCGAGCTGTCGCGGGCGGAGGGATCCGTCTATCAGGAGGTGAGCAAGGGGCGCTGGCCCGCCGGCATCGAATACTATCTGCCGCTCTTCTTCAGCCAGACCGCCAGCCTGTTTGACTACCTGCCAGACAACACCCTGCTGCTCACCGTGGGGGAGATCTACCCGGCGGCCCAGCGCTTCTGGAACGACATAGGCCAGCGCTATGAAGACAGGCGTTGGGACAATACCCGCCCCCTGCTGCCTCCCCAGCAAATTTACCTGCCGGTAGAGCAGCTCTTCGCCGCCCTCGGCCAGTACGGCGCAGTGCGCCTGCAGGAGGCGGCTACCGACGGCGGTGCGGGCCAGCACGATCTCCCCATAGCCCCATTGCCCGACCTGCAGCTCGATCACAGCAAGGAGCAACCCCTGCTGGCCCTCAGCCAGTTCCTGCAAGGCTTTGCCGGTCGCACTCTGTTCGCGGTGGAGTCTGAGGGGCGGCGAGAGGGGCTCGGCGATTTGCTCGCGCGCATCCAACTGCAGCCCAAGGAGTTCGCCTCCCTCGAGGAGTTCGTCGGGAGCAAGGCGCGTCATGGCCTGCTGGTCAGCCCGCTGGAGCGGGGCTTCCTGCTCGAACCCGCCGGGACAGAGGCCCTGGCCCTCATCACAGAGACCGAGCTGCTCGGCGGCAAGATCAGAAGCAAGCGGCAACGAGAGAAGAGCAAGAACCTGAGCTCGGATGCGGTGATCCGCAACCTCGGCGAGCTGACACAGGGCCAGCCCGTGGTGCATCTGGATCACGGGGTCGGCCGCTATCTCGGGCTCGAGACCCTGGATGCCGGCGGCCTGCCCACCGAGTTCCTCACCCTGGAGTACGCCGGTGGCGACAAGCTGTTCGTGCCGGTCACCAACCTGCACCTTATCAGCCGTTACACGGGGTCGGATAACCCCCCCAGCCACAAGCTAGGCGGCGAGGCCTGGGTCAAGGCGCGGCGCAAGGCGGCGGAGAAGGTGCGCGACGTGGCCGCCGAGCTGCTCGATGTCTATGCCATACGCGCGGCGCGGGCCGGTTTTGCCTTCAAGCACGACAAGGAGAGCTACCGCCAGTTTGCCGCCAGCTTCCCGTTCGAGGAGACAGAGGATCAGCTCAATGCCATCAATGCGGTGCTCGGCGACATGTGCCAGGCCAAGAGCATGGACCGGCTGGTGTGCGGCGACGTGGGCTTTGGCAAGACGGAGGTGGCGATGCGCGCCGCCTTCGTGGCGGTGCACGGCGGCAAGCAGGTGGCCGTGCTGGTGCCCACCACACTGCTGGCCCAGCAGCACTACGACAACTTCCGCGATCGCTTCGCCAACTGGCCGGTGCGGGTGGAGGTGCTGAGCCGCTTCCGCTCCGCCAAGGAGCAGACGGCCGTGCTCAAGGAGCTGGCCGATGGCAAGGTGGACATCATCATAGGCACCCACAAGCTGCTCGGCTCCGACCTCACCTTCAAGGATCTGGGGCTGCTCATCGTCGACGAGGAGCACAGATTCGGGGTGCGCCAGAAGGAGAAGATCAAGGCGCTGCGCGCCGACGTGGACATCCTCACACTCACGGCAACACCTATCCCGCGCACCCTCAACATGGCGATGTCCGGTATGCGGGACCTCTCCATCATCGCCACCCCGCCCGCCAAGCGGCTCGCCATCAAGACCTTCGTGCGCCAGCACGAGCCGGCGGTGGTGCGTGAAGCTGTGCTGCGGGAGCTCAAACGGGGCGGTCAGGTCTACTACCTGCACAACGACGTGGAGAGCATAGAGAAGTGCGCGGCTGATCTCGCCGAGCTGGTGCCGGAGGCACGCATCGGCATCGCCCACGGCCAGATGCGCGAGCGCGATCTTGAGCGCATCATGTCGGACTTCTACCACCAGCGCTTCAACCTGCTGGTCTGCACCACCATCATAGAGACCGGCATAGACGTGCCGAGCGCCAACACCATCATCATGGACAGGGCGGATCACTTAGGGTTGGCCCAGCTGCACCAGCTGCGGGGCCGGGTCGGCCGCTCCCACCATCAGGCCTATGCCTACCTGCTCACCCCCCATCCCAAGCTGATGACCAAGGATGCCGCCAAGCGGCTCGAAGCCATCGCCTCCCTTGAAGATCTCGGGGCCGGCTTTGCGCTCGCCACCCACGATCTGGAGATCCGGGGCGCGGGCGAGCTCTTGGGGGACGATCAGAGCGGCCAGATCGAATCGGTCGGCTTCACCCTCTACATGGAGATGCTGGAGCAGGCGGTGGAGGCCCTCAAACATGGCAAGGAGCCGTCGCTCGAGCAACTGATGAGCCAGCACACCGAGGTGGAGCTGCGCCTGCCCGCCCTCTTGCCGGACGACTACATCCCGGACGTCAACATGCGCCTCTCCATGTACAAGCGCATCGCCAGCGCAGCCGACGAGCAGGAGCTGCGCGAGCTGAAAGTGGAGCTCATCGATCGCTTCGGCCTGCTGCCTGAGCCGACCAAGACCCTCATGGAGATCGCCGCCTTCCGCCAGCGGGCCACGGCCCTTGGCATTCGCCGGGTGGAGATGAGCGATCGCGGCGGCTACCTGGACTTCACCCAGGAGACCCGCGTCAACCCGACCTATCTGGTAAAACTGCTCTCCAGCCAGCCACGTATCTATAAAATGGATGGACCTACCCGCTTGCGCTTCCAGGTACCGAATCAGGACAGGGCCATGCGCCTGAAACTGGTGGATGCCCTGCTGACGGATCTCGCCAACAACAGCCTGTGAGTGTATGCAGTGCTGGCGGCTGGCCAGACAGATAACGCCAAATAAAACGGGAGCCGATATGGCTCCCGTTTTTTATCTGCTCATCGCAGGCACGACATCCGGGCATCACCCCTGATTGGCCGAATCCTCGTGTGCGGAGAATTCCCGCATAAAGGCCTCGGCCCGCTCCACCATCCTGGTAGAGCCGACGAAGTAGGGGGTACGCTGGTGCAGCGCCGTGGGCTGGATGTCCATGATGCGGCCAAAGCCGTCGGACGCCTTGCCACCGGCCTGCTCCACCAGGAAGGCCATGGGGTTGCACTCATAGAGCAGCCGCAGCTTGCCGTTCGGGGAGTTGGTGCCGGACGGATAGATGTAGATGCCGCCCTTGAGCAGGTTGCGGTGGAAGTCGGAGACCAGGGAGCCGATGTAGCGGGAGGTGTAGGGCCTGTGGGTCGCCTCGTCCCGCTCCTGGCAATATTTCAGGTACTTCTTCACCCCGTCCGGGAACTTGATGTAGTTGCCCTCGTTGATGGAGTAGATCTTGCCCTCCTCCGGGATGCGGATGTTCTCGTGGGAGAGGCAGAAGCAGCCGATGGAAGGGTCGTAGGTGAAGCCGTTGACCCCAAAGCCCGTGGTGTAGACCAGCATGGTGGAGGAGCCATAGACCACGTAACCGGCGGCCACCTGGCGGTTGCCCGGTTGCAGGAAGTCCTCCAGGGTCACCCCGGCGCCCGGCTTGCTGACCCGGCGATAGATGGAGAAGATGGTCCCGACCGAGACGTTGACGTCTATGTTGGAGGAGCCGTCCAGGGGGTCTATCAGCACCACGTACTTGGAGTGACGGGAGAGCTCGGAATCGAAGGAGACGAAGTCCTCCTCCTCCTCGGACGCCATGCCGCACACCTCGCCACGGGCCTCCAGCGCCGCCTTGAAGCGCTCATTGGCGTAGACGTCCAGCTTCTGCTGCACCTCCCCCTGCACGTTTTCGGCCCCCATGGAGCCGATGATGTCCGCCAGCCCCGCCTTGTTGATCTCCCGGTTCACCACCTTGGCAGCCAGACGAATGGAGCTGAGCAAGGAGGTCAGCTCGCCGGTCGCGGTAGGGTAGTCCGCCTGCTTTTTGACGATGAACTCGCCCATGGTGATCATGTTTCGCATTCTTGTTCCTTTAAGATCGTT
This sequence comes from Aeromonas sp. DSM 116730, assembly GCF_046581335.1. Classification (NCBI taxonomy): domain Bacteria; kingdom Pseudomonadati; phylum Pseudomonadota; class Gammaproteobacteria; order Aeromonadales; family Aeromonadaceae; genus Aeromonas; species Aeromonas sp. DSM 116730. The sequence goes on from NZ_CP144265.1 coordinate 2,545,921, forward strand.
TCCGTTGGCCGTTGAAAACGTTTGCAAGTGTCGGCAAAAAAAGTGCCGATCCTCGGCAGCGTTGTTTTGTAACCTAATGTAACGCCTGTTTTTTGTTTTTGCAGCGAATTAAGCCGCCGTATAAATCGCCAGAAAACCCCGTCGACAGGGGTCCTAGCGCTGAAAAACGGGCTTCAATCGGCGTCTTTCATCATGTTAATTCGTGACAAGAATGCCATTTCACCCCGCCCCTCCCCATCCGGTTCTCTCCCCTGGTGCCAGCCGCTCCCCCTCTTGAGATCTCGCCCTCAATCCAGCACACTGGCTCGGCTTTGGAAGCAAAAAAACATAAGGATATTCAATGAAAAGGACTCTCATTGCCGGCGCGGTTGCCGCCCTGATCTCCCTCCCCGCCCTGGCGGCCCAGGTGCCCGCAGGCACCAAGTTGCTACCCAGTGCCCAGCAAACCTTCGTGCGCAACATAGGCACAGAACCCGCCTCCATCGACCCCCAGATGGTGGAAGAGAGCGCGGGCAGCGACATCGTCAACGACCTGTTCGAGGGGCTCTACACCCTGGATGGCGACGGCAAGCTGCAGGCGGCCGGCGCCCTTGGTTACGAACTCGATGACACCGGCACAATCTACACCTTCAAGCTCAGACCCGATGCCAAGTGGTCCAACGGCGAGCCGGTGACGGCGGCGGATTATGTCTATGGCTGGCAGCGGGCAGCAGACCCCAAAAACGCCTCCAACTACGCCTGGTTCATCGAGCTGACCGGCGTCGCCAACGCCAGCGAGGTGGTGCAGGGCAAGAAGAGCCCGGATGCCCTGGGGATCAAGGCGCTCGATGATCACACCCTGCAGGTAACCCTCAAGGCCCCGGTCCCCTTCTTCCTCAAGACCCTCTCCCACTACACCACCTTCCCGGCCCCCAAGGCCACCATAGAGAAGTTTGGTCATGAGTGGGTCAAACCGGGCAACATAGTCTCCAACGGCGCCTTCGCCCTCAAGGAGTGGACTCCGAACGAGCGCCTCATCGCCGAGCGCAATCCCCACTACTGGGACAATGAGCACACTGTGCTGAACAAGGTGATCTATCTGGAGATCGTCTCCGATACCGCGGCCTACAACCGCTATCGCGCGAGCGAGCTGCACTACACCACCTATCCCCTGGAGCAGTATCAACAGATCAAGCGCCAGAGCCCGGACGATCTGGTCAGCGCCCCCATGCTCGCCACCTACTACTACGTGTTCAACACCCAGCGCAAACCCTTCGACGACGTCAGGGTGCGCAAGGCGCTCTCCCTTGCCATCGACAGAGACACCATCACGGAGAAGATCCTGGGACAGGGGCAGCTCTCGGCGTTCAGCCTGACCCCGCCGAGCGTCGATGGCTTCGAGCTCAAGCGCCCGGCCAGCGAGCTGATGAGCAAGGAGGCGCGGATCAAACAGGCCAAGGCGCTGCTCGCCGAGGCGGGCTACGGGCCGCAAAATCCGCTGGATGTGGACATCCTCTACAACACCAACGAGGGGCACAAGAAGATAGCGTTGGCCATCTCCTCCATGTGGAAGCACAACCTGGGGGTCAAGGCCGAGCTCAACAACATGGAGTGGAAGACCATGGTCTCGGCCCTGAACGAAGGGGATTTCGGGGTCAGTCGCTATTCCTGGAACGGGGACTACAACGATGCCTCCACCTTCCTCGACATCATGACCTCCAGCAGCAGCGCCAACAGCGGCAAGTGGTTCAACAAGGCCTATGACGCCCTGCTGGCCAAGGCCCATGACGCCAAGGATCCGGCCGAGCGCAACCGGCTCTATCAGCAGGCCGAGGCGCTGATCGACGAGGAGGCCCCCATAGCCCCCGTCTACTTCTATGTGAAATCACGGCTGCTCAAGCCCTTCGTCAAGGGCTACCCCTACCATAACCCGCAAGATCTGGTCTATGCCAAAGACCTCTATCTGACGGCGCAGTAAGCGCCCCCCAGATAGCAAAAGACCGCCTCCAAGGCGGTCTTTTCGTTCAATCTTCCTGGCAGCCGGCCATCGCGAGCCGGGCCCGCCGCCGCACGACCACGGGTTTGACCAGCAGTTGTGCCAGCAGCACCCCCAGCAGTGTCATGCCGCCGCCGATCAGGTGATAGCTGGTGAGCGTCTCTCCCAGCCAGCTGATGGCCAGGGCCGCCGTCATCACAGGCAACAGGTTCATGAAGATGGCGGTGCGGCTGGCCCCGAGCAGGGCTATCCCCTGCATCCAGAGCCAGGGGGAGAGGGCCGAGGTCGGGATCCCCGCATAGAGGATGAGCCAGAGCGCGCTGCCATCCGGCCACTTGCCGTCCACCAGCAGGTAGAAGGGGGTGAGGAACAGCAGGCTGCAGAGCACCTGGCCGTAGAGCATGGACCAGTTGTCGAGCCCCAGATCCCAGCGCTTGAGCAGCACGCTGTAGAGCGCATAGGTGGCCGCCGACAGCAGCATGTAGATGGATCCGATGTGGATGCCCTGGGTGAAGAGCCGGGTCGGATCCCCCTGCCCCAGCAAGATGGCGAGCCCCAGGATGGAGATGACACCGCCGACGAGGGCCCCCCAGGTGGGGCGCTCGCGCAGCAGCCAGATGCTGAGCAGCACCGTCATCAGCGGGGTCAGCCCCATCATCAGCCCGATCTCGGTGGCCCCCAGGGTCTGGGCCGCGTAGTAGCCGAAGGTCTGGTTCAGCACCATGCCGAGCAGGGCCAGCATGGCCAGCCGGGAGAAACCGGCCCGCAGCTTGTCACGCATGCGCCAGGCCCGCCGCGCGAGGAAGGGGGTCAGCACCAGGGCCGCCACCATCCAGCGCGACCAGGCCAGGGCGGCCGGTGAGAGCACCCCCACCGCCAGCTTGCTGACGATGCCGTTGCCGGCCCAGATGGCCATGCAGGAGAAGGGGAACAGGAAAGCAAGGGGCATCGCTATGTCCAGAGAAAGGGGGCGGATATTTCGCGGGAGTATAGAGAGGCAAACAGGATAAGCAAGCACCCTGATGCGGGGCGCGGCAACCTTATTCGAAAATCGATTTGAAGAGGCCTGAGAGGTGTCACAGAGGCCCAGATGCAATCATGCCCGCACTGGGCGGGCATGAGGGGGAGATGACACCATAGATGCGATTCAAGCGGCATCCATGTGCAGCCTCGATATCAGCTCGTTGACTTCGAGCACCGTCTGACGGTGGGGAATATCGGCTTGCAGTGGCATCATCAGCAGGCCCGACTGGAAATCGAAGCGCCCCCTGCCGTGGATGTAGATCCGTCCCTTGAAGAAGGTTTTGACATGTTTTGCCACCATCAGTGGCAGGTACTTCTTGAACACTCTCATCGTTTGCAACCTCTTGCAGTTGTATCCGTATGACAGCAGCTTATGCGAGATAATTCCGTTAAATTTGTATAAAAAACCGGAAAAATCGACTCTCTCTTCCCCAAAAAACCAATCTGTAACTTTTTATTAACTTTTACCGTATTGTATGCGGTCCTTCCAGCCAGAGCAAGGCCCCCTTGCCATCTTGCCACTCGATGCAGGCCAGGCCCGAGGTGGCAAACATGGGCGCACCCGCCGCCGGACAGAGGCTCTGCACCAGATACCCGACCAGGGGCAGGTGGCTGACCATCAGGATGTTGTCGTGGGTCGCCGCCAGCGCGGTGAGATAACTCGCCACGAAGGCCGGATCCCCGTAGGGGGTGATCTCGCCGCTCTCCTCGACCTTGAGGGCCTCGGGCAGCTCGGCAGAGATGGCCTGCCAGGTCTGTCTGGCACGCAGGTAGTTGCTGTGGATCACCAGGCTCAGGGAGCCGGCCAGCTGAGGGGCCAACCAGCTCGCCATGTGGATGGACTCTTCGATGCCTTGCTCGGTCAGTGGACGCTGTTCATCAGTCTTTGCGTTCATGCCAGCCTGGCCATGACGCATGATGTAGATTTTCATTACAACCTCGCCCAGGGGGCCTGTTTAAATAGCGGGGGGATCTTACCCCGCCATGCAGGGGGAAACAATTGCGCTACCTCTCAGAAAAGGGTTTGCCTCGTGAGATAGCGAGGTCGATAATCATGTTTAAATTCAAATAAATTCACCGCGAGTCACGCCCCAATGAGCCCATATGCCAGTCCCAACGACCATCGGCGGTATCACTATCTGGAGCTGGCAAACCGGCTCAGGGTCTTGCTGATCTGCGATCCCGAGACCGATAAATCGGCCGCCTCCCTGGCCGTCAACACCGGCCACTTCGATGACCCTGTCGATCGCCAGGGTATGGCCCATTTCCTTGAGCATATGCTGTTCCTCGGTACCCGTACTTATCCCAAACCCGGCGAATACCAGCAGTTCATGAGCCGCCACGGGGGCAGCAACAACGCCTGGACCGGCACCGAGTTCACCAACTTCTTCTTCGACATCGACAACGGCTTCTTCGAAGCGGGGCTGGATCGCTTCTCCCAGTTCTTCATCTGCCCCACCTTCGCCCCCGAGTGGGTCGACAAGGAGCGCAACGCGGTCGACTCCGAATACCGCCTCAAGTTGCAGGACGATGTGCGCCGCAGCTATCAGGTGCACAAGGAGACGGTCAACCCGGCCCACCCCTTCTCCAAGTTCTCGGTCGGCAACCTGGATACCCTGGCGGACTTGCCCGGCCGGGATCTGCGCTCCGACCTTATTGCGTTCTACGAAAGCCACTACAGTGCGGATCGCATGGCGCTGGTAATGCTCTCTCCGGCATCCATTGAAACCCAGCTGGCCTGGTGTGATCGCTTCTTCAGCACAATTCCGGATCGCCGCCTGGGCCCCCCCGCCCTCTCGGCGCCCCTCTACCGGCTCGATGATCTCGGCATCCGCATCCAGATAGCGCCGGTCAAGGAGATCCGCAAACTGGCGCTGACCTTCCCACTGCCGAGCGTGGATGCCCTCTACGACAAGAAGCCCCTCACCTTCCTGAGCCACCTCATCGGCTACGAAGGGGAAGGCAGCCTGCTCTCCCTGCTCAAGGCGAGAGGCTGGGTCAACCAGCTCGCCGCCGGAGGCGGCATCAGCGGCGCCAACTTCAAGGACTTTGGCATCAGCTTCGGTCTCACGCCCCTCGGGCTTGCCCATGTGGACGACATCATCGCCGCCCTGTTCGGCTACCTGAAACTCATCGAACGCCATGGCCTGCAGGCCTGGCGTTATGACGAGAAGCGCAGCGTGCTGGAATCCGCCTTCCGGTTCCAGGAGCGGGGCCGGGCGCTGGACACCGTCTCCGGGCTGGTGCTCAACCTGTTCAGCTATGCCCCGGACGATCTGCTCCACGGCGACTACATGATGCGCGAGTACGATGAGCCCCTGATCCGGCGCTTCCTCGCCAAGCTGACCCCCCACAACCTGCGCGTCACCATACAGGCGCCGGAGGTGAGCACGGATCGCCTGGCCCGCTGGTATCAGACTCCTTACAGCGTCCAGGCCATCACCGAGGCCGAGAAGATCCGCTGGCAGCAGAGCGAGCCGGATCCCGCCCTGCATCTGCCCTCCCCCAACCCCTTTATCAGCAACCGCCTCGATGCCAGAACGCCGTCCCTCAGTGCCGACATGCCGGCCTGCCTGGTCGACCGCCCCGGCTTTCGCCTCTGGCATCTGCACGAGCATCTGTTTGGGGTGCCCAAGGGGAGCCTCTATATCTCCATCGACAGCGAGCATGCGGTCAGAAGCCCGCGCCACATCGCCATGGCCAGGCTGGCGGTGGAGCTGCTCACGGATCACCTCAATGCCCTCACCTACCCGGCCGAACTCGCCGGGCTCGGCTACCAGATCTATGCCCATCAGGGGGGCTTTACCATCAACCTGAGCGGCTTTGCCGACAAGCTGCCGCTGCTGCTCGACATGATCCTCGGCAACCGTACCCTGGGCTATCCGGATCCGGCTCGCTTCAGCGAAATCAAGGAGCAGCTCATCCGCAACTGGGAGAACCAGTCCAAGACCCGGCCCATCTCCCAGCTGTTCAACCAGCTCACCAGTTTGCTGCAACCGAACAACCCGCCGTTCGAGCAGTTGCTGCGCCACCTGCGCACCATAGCACTCGACGAAATGCCCGACTTCGTCGCCCGACTCTTTGCCGAGGTGCACATAGAGACCCTGGTGCACGGCGACTGGACCGCTGCCGAGGCGCTTGAGCTGGCCGCCCTGCTGGAGCGTCACCTCGGCGTCAGCAGCCAGCCCAGCGCCGAGACCCGCCGCCCCCTCATCTCCATTCAGGACAGGGGGACCCTCATTCGCGAGCAGGGGTGCGATCACGAAGACTCGGCGCTGCTGGTCTATTACCAGTCCCGCACCACCCGGGCGCGGGATCTCGCCTGCTTCACCCTGGCCAACCACATCATGTCCTCCACCTTCTTCCACGAGCTGCGCACTCGCCAGCAGCTCGGTTACGTGGTGGGGGCCGGCAACCTGCCCTTGAACCGCCATCCCGGCCTCATCTTCTATATACAGTCGCCGGTGGCGGGGCCGCAGATCCTGCTGGATGCGGTGGAGGAGTTCATCGATCTCTTCCCGCTGGCCATGCTGGAGTTCACCGAGCAGCAGTGGCAGGACAGCAAGGCGGGCTTGCAGGCCCAGCTCAGCGAGCGGGATGCCAACCTGCGCAGCCGCGGCCAGCGGCTCTGGGTCAGCATAGGCAACAAGGATCTGGGCTTCGATCAGCGGGAGCGGGTGCGCGAGGAGGTGGGCAGGCTCAGCCGCGCCGATCTGGTGCGCTTTATCACCCAGTTGCGCTCACGTACCTCGGACCGGCTGATCCTCTGCAGCTATGGCCTGGGCCACGAGCATGACGAGCGGATCACCGGCCAGTTCATCGACGATCCCAAGGCGTTCCGGCTCAATGCCGCCACCTTCGAGGCCTGATCAGGCCTCGATACCCGCCCCATTCCCCCGTCCCACGACAGATTGCAGACAATAAAAAGCCGACCCCTGGGGGTCGGCTGGAAAAACCATAATCAATTGCGACCAGAGCCGCCAAAAGTGAACATGAGCGTGAAAATCAGACACTGAGTCGATGAACGGCCGAATGGTTCAAACCAGAGCGTATCGGTCGACACCTGCAGTGATTGAGAAACAGCCTCATCTTAGGCATTCCACCGATTTGTCACGTTGATCTATGTCAAAGGAGGTAACAAAGTGTCGCGCGCCTGCGGCTTTATCAGGCGGGATCACATTGTCACCTCAGCCCCGACGGATCAGGCGATAAGCCACCTCATCGAAATAGGAGAGCTGCCCCGAGAGCACCCTGGGGTGATCCAGCTCGGCGGCGCGCCCCAGCACCTCCACGCTAAAGTCGCGCTCAAACAGGGTGCGCACCTCCATCTCTCCCACCGAGAACGGCGGCTGTACCTGCTGCTCCGGCTGATACTCAAGCGTCACCAGCAGCACCTTACCACCCGCCTCGATAAGGCGGCTCATCAGGGTCGCATACTGGTGGCGCATGGCCGTCGGCAGGGCGATGAGAGCGGCCCTGTCATAGGCGAGCCGGTAGCGGCGTCCAAGCTCGGGGGCGGCGAAAAAATCCCCCTGATAGATGCGCAGATCGTCGTGCTGGTGACATTGATAGGGGCCCACCTCGGTCAGTGCCTCGGTCAGGCCGTTTTCGCTGAAAAACTGGCTGATGGCCAGGGCCGAGAGTTCGAAACCATCCACCGGATGCCCCTGACCGCTCAGCCAGAGCAGGTCGCGGGACTTGCCGCACAGGGGCACCAGCACGGGCTCACCCTGCTGCTGGGCCGACCACCAGGATTGCAGCCAGCGGTTGAAATCTGCCTGATGAAAGCCAATCCGGTTCTCTTTCCACTTCTGATGCCAAAACGCCGCTTCCATCATCATCCTCTCGTCATCTGAAATGATGCATCAATATCACAACTTCATCGGGGCGGCGCAACCCTTGTTGCCCCCTGCCCCGCCTTTTTGCAAAACAGAGGGTTGCAACTTCAGCGGGGGCCGCGCGAGGAGTCATTTCCAAGATGCTCATCTCCTGGCCAGGGACTAAGGCCCTGCTCCGGGAGCAACAGCTCGATGACACCTAAGCGGCCTCATTCAGGCACAGGCAGGCTCCGCCGTCATGGTGGTCGCCACGGCGTCTATCCGGGCAACAATCTCTGCAAACGAGGGGCGCTGCAACACAGCCTCCAGGAAACACTCTTCGGCCAGTGAGTGAAGCGCCCCAAGCGCCTTGTCATTGGGGTGGCAGCGCGCCAGCAGCTCCTCCAGCAGGCAGCCAAAGGCCCTGACCTCCAGACGCTCGAGCCGGGCAGCCCGCTCACGGTCGGCGCAGTCATAACAGGAGGCGGCGCCGAAATCCCCGAGCAGCACCCGGCCCTGTTCCTGAACAGAGTGCAGCAGAGAGTGCAGCAGGTTGTGGGCGTAGAGATCCCCGTGCAGTATCCCCCTCTCATGCAGATGCCGGGCGGCGGCGGCCACCCCCTGCACCATGGTAATCAGGGCGTTCGGGGTGAAGGTCAGATCCGCCGGATAGACATCCCGGGTGCAGGAGTCCAGGCTCGGCGGCCCCGCCAGATTGACAAACCGGGGGTCTATCAGCGTCATCACCAGGGTCGGCATGCCGGAGGGGTGATCGCTGACTCGGCCCACCACCCCGATGAGGTTGGGGTGCCTGCCTGCGGCGAGCGACACCGCCATCTCGCAGCGAGGGAGGCCATCGCTGGTCACGGCCCCCTTGAAGAGCTTGACCGCCACCCCCTGCGTCCCCTCATCGGAGAGCAGTGCTGCGCTGTGGATAACCCCGGACGCCCCCTGCCCCAGTAGCTCCCCCAGCGTCAGCGCCTGCCAGGGGATCTCGGCCGCGGCTGCCGTCTCGCCCAGTTGGCGCTCCTGCTTGTCGCTAAAGGGATTGCCTGCATAGGCCAGCCAGGCGAGGCGTGGCAAACCGAGCAGCCACTCGGGAAGCGCCTCCAGCCGGTTGGCGGCGATGCGCAGCAGCTCGAGCCGATGGCAATTGGCCAGAGTCTCTGGCAAGGCGGTCAAGCGGTTGCCCGCCAGCATCAGCTTCTGCAATCCGGCGCACTGGCCCAGCTCGTCCGGCAGTCGTTCGATGACGTTGTCGGTCAGGATCAACCAGCGCAAGCCAGCAGGCAGGGATGCGGCCGAGACAGTGGCAATCCGGTTGGCCTTGAAGCCCACCATGGTGAGTGCCGGGCAGCGCCCCAGCACCTCTGGCAGTTCGGTAAAGCGGTTCTCGGAGCAGAATATGATGCGAAGCTTCTTGAATTCGGCCAACTCGTCAGGAAGCCGACTCAACTGGTTGCCGGTAAGATCCAGCACCTCTAGGGTCTCTTTGAGGCTCAGGATCTCGGGGGGAAAAACCGTCAGGTTTTCGGCGAGTTTGAGGTGGCGGGCACCGCACAGTTCACCAGTGCGCAGCTGTTCCAGAGTATGCATAACCGTTTCTCAATCTTGTCGTGGCCCTGCCTAGCGGCGCTAAAGCAGACCATATGGCACCGCCGGACATGGGCCCGGCGGTTTTAAAGGGGGGCATTATAGAGAATTGGGATCGAGATCGCCTGTTTTGTTACAGATGGCCGCTAGAGCCATCGGCCTCGTGGTGGGTGCCAACCCCGTCGCCTTGATGATCCCCTGCCACAGAGTCATCCAGCAAAACGGCAAGCTTGGCGGCTATCACTGGGGCGAAACCCGCAAACAGGCGATACACGCCTGGGAAGCAGCGAGGTATGAGTGAACGTGGCCTTTTCTGCTCGGTCTGATGAGGAAAACAGGAGTGTTGGTGGTGAGTCAGCAGACAATCAGGCAGCGCCAGACAAGCGTGAGGCGATATAAAGCGGGGAGATCAAAAGAATCGGGGCGCAGATCACCCCTTTTTTTGCTTTGGCGAGGCATGGTGCTCAGCGACACCCCAGCGGAGTGACGAAGATACGTAGGGTGCAATAAGCGCAGCGCATTGCACCGTTTTCAGAGCGGCATTTTGGCAAGCTATAAGGAAAAAAAGTAGAGGTGCAATTTCATTGCACCCTACGGCGACTACGGCTAATTCCATTACCTATTCGATTGGATCATTTTTTGATATCCACCATAGAATCCCCAACACTTAAAACTCCTCCTCTTGGTGGTCAGAAGCTACACCAGACCACTCCCAACATATTGAATCCAAGTCATCAACAACTTCGTTAATAATTGCATCAGAAGCAATTCCTTCAAATTCATTTACTATTTCATCTCTCGCATAATATGGACCACCCCATATATACTGGTAACCACCCTCTCTTGATTCATATGGGCAATTGTGAGCTGGATCTTCAAAATTAGAAAAGAACCAAGACTTCATTTCTTCAATTTTTTCATCATTGCTTAGAGCGCTAAATCTTTGCGCTTCACTTCTTCTCTTATCTTGCATCGCCTGCACAAATTTTTTATACGCTTCTTTTCGTTTGTTTTCTGCAATCAAGGCCTGTTCGATGAGGTCTTGCTTCATCTTGAATATTTCTAGAAGCTTAGATAAGCGTATTATATGAAGTGTATTCCCTTCAGTACATCTTCTAAACTCATCGATTAGCTCATATCGAGGAAGAAACTCAGACCCATTTGATTGATTCCACCAATCTGGCTTGATATCTTCGGTTACAAAAATAATATCTCTCTTCTTGCTAGCCCCTATTTCGAGTAAGCTTAACCAGATTGCTAAATCTCCGATTCCGCCATCATCCTTGCTCGCATCTTTATAACCGGGAGGGATCTGTAGTGCAAACCTCCTTTCAAGCTCTTTAACTAAGTCCTCTTTTGATTTTGAGTGTTCAATTAAAACATTAGGCTTGAAAAGCTCTGAATACATTGAACTAACCGGGTCATTCCACTCCCATGAGCGCATTGTGCTAGCCAGCTTATCAATCGCCTTATAATAAATACCTTCTATTTTTTCTAACTCAGAAAAAGCTGCATCCAGCGCTTTCTTTTCTTCTAAACTTTCAAGAATTGGATAATTTAAGTTGCTTCTCGATTTCCCGGATTTTCTCTGGAGAACAGAGTTATATATTTCAGCCAATTTTTTATTTCTATTCCTTGCAAACTCTCTAGCTACACGCTTCGGAATAAACAATCTGTCATTGCATATAAGCTGATTGTATAATCCTTTTAACTGCTCTAGGCCTTCACTTCCCATTGAATAGGGCAATAGTAGAACATTCGTATCAAAAACAATCAGTGCATTCTCGTAGCTATCATTCAACTTCTTGAAAGTTGTTGTAAATATACCCTCAGCATCGGGAAAGGCCTCTTCTAATGCAAAATTTACTAGTTCCTTACTCGTCATTTGTTTTTTCTCGCTCATCACGATATGCCATCCTTAGATAGTTCAAGGGTAATTAAATAGCGGAGTGTATTAATCATATAACAGTGTTTTTAACAAAAGACCGTTATGTTTTTATGACCACCAAAAAATTCATTATAAATAATAATATTTCCAACCAGCCTCTGGCATCTTGGCATATTCAATTACCCTCCGCCTTTAGCTATACCACTAGCTGTGTAAAAATACTCAAAAAGTCGACCATGGATAACTTTGGCAAAACTACCGCCTTTTATGACAGACCAAGACTTCTACTTTTTACCTGTAGTGCGTATTGGTGACACAAACAGTTTCCAAATGATAATCATAACGAGCAAGGCAGATAATCAAAAGTGTGAGATGACAGTTTCCTGAGCAAGATCAACAAATAAATACCAATGCTGGCCGCATATCAGCGGTGCCAGCTCGTAGATAAAGAAAAGACGCCCTAAGGCGTCTTTTCTTATTGCTGGACGTTGGAGCCAACCGTTTGAGAGCTTTTCCCCTCTCCGTCTTGCCCCGCAACCCAATCAGATCGGGGTGATGGAGGTGATATGGGCCGACCCATCCAGAGACTGGAAGATCTGCACCACGGCTTCCCCGTGGATCGGGTTGGGCAGCGGCACCGTGGTTTTGCATTTGAAGCGGTAGTTGGTACCGGCGACGACCTGGGTGGAGACTTCAAAGGGTTGGTACTGCACCCCGACAAATCCTTCCAGCGCCTGGTTGAATACGGCCTGATCCTTGGCGCTCAGCTTGTGGTAGGCAGTCCATCCGCCCAACAGCACTGCTTGTTCTGACATAACAAACCCTCCGTGATCTCTTGTCCCTACTCGTTTGGCTGTTCGGGTTCCGCCCCGTTGATTCAAGTGGTGTCCGGACTCCACCGGGGTGCCATCAGTGCCGCTTGGCGTGATGACGATGGGCCAGTGTTCGCGGCTGTCTGCACGTGAACGTAAACCCTCCCCCTTGCCACGAGCGATTGATGATAACGGGCTCAATTGGCAAGAGAGAGCCTAGTGCGGGATCGCGAAAATGCCCCTGTCACATATGACAGGGGCAAAGCGGCGAAAAAGCTGCTCGGAAAAAGAAGATGTGTGGCGCAAACGATTGGAAAAAGAAAAGACGCCTCAAGGGCGTCTTTTTGACAGTTTTGCATTATCGGCAAGGAAAGCGGTGAGCGCTTATTCCCATTCAATTGTAAACAAAAATAAAAACACCAAAAAAATCAATGCATTACATGTTACCAGACACTAAATACCATGATAAAAACCATAATTTTTATAATTATTCAGGCAACTCACTATGCATTGGCGATTCATGGCTATCTCTAATATCGCCCACCTGCAGACTCATAACAACCGGCTTCCAAGAACACTCAAATCATACTCTGGATCAAAAAAACACGTTTCTACCCTTGTGCCTAATGACTCTCAAAAGCACTACATGTATGATTAAGAAATGGCATCAAGCCTATATGTTGTGGTTAGTTGCATACAGCAACTTCACCATGAACATGATGATGCCATCAAAAAACATGGACGTTTTGGAGGACGGTGACTTGAGCAAGACAGACAACAGTAAACCCACTCAGGGACGGTACAATACCAATCTAGAAACAAAAATGATTGTCTGGGTACAGTCGGCTGGACACTGTGAGCTATGTGGAAGCAATCTCACAAAGGATTATCGTGCCGGTACGCGAATGAAGTGGGGGGAGGTGGCTCATATTCTGCCCGCCAGCCCCAAAGGGCCACGTGGTACTGAAGGGCATGACAACACCACCGCACAGGAACGGACCAACGACCCTGCTAACCTGATGCTGCTCTGTCCTAACTGCCATGACAAGATTGATCGTGATGCTGATGGCTATCCTCAGGCAGATTTGAGCGGCCTGCATGACGCATATCTGACTCGTATCCGGCTTGCCGCAACAACGCCGGATGGTGGTCGAGCGATCCCGGTGATCGTGCTCAGCCAACATTTTGCAACAACCAATGACATACAATCTCGCGACCTCTTAGTTACTATGTCAGCAGAAGGATTAACGGCAATTGATGATCCAATCCGGATTGTTTTTCCAGCACCTGGGCCACGTGGCAGAGATTATATTTACTGGGCGCAAATAAAAGACAAAATCCTTTATGAATTGGAAAGGCAGCTAAACCGACGTGGAGGACTCCACAGTGACACGCCAACGCTTGCTGTTGTAGGACTTGCTGATATTCCCGCGCTCATTCTATTAGGACAGGCTATAGGGGATCGATCAAAGCGACTACTTTTCTCGTACCATCGTGAGCATCAATTGCGTTGGGCTGATCAATCTGCAACGCCGCCTCAATTTCTATTCACTCCCCCCCCCCAGGGGGACGGCCCAGTAGCACTGGTCTTGTCGATTTCTGCGCAAATCCCTCATCGTGATGTGACCGCGACATTACAGAATGCTCGCATTGCGGAACTGACCATTCCAGAACCCAGTTACATGATGGTCCAAAACCGGCGTGTGATTCACGCATTTCGCGATGCACTGCAAATCCGATTGAGCCAACTTGAGGCAATGACCACCGCTCCCATCTGCGTCTTTTCAGCGATTCCTGCAGCTTGCGCTATCGAGTTTGGAGCACTCTTGACGACACAACACCAACGTCGATACGACATCTTTGATCGAGATAAAAATAGCGATAACCAGTTTAAACCAGCACTACAGTTGGGTCTCACGGCCCAGGAGGCCCAATCATGCTGATGATCGATGAACAGACTAAACGCGACAGCTGGCAACACCTTTTGCTTCGTGCTGCACACGACATTTCGCTGTCGGCAGCACAGTACAGCAAGATCGATGAACGCTACTCCCAGCTAGAGAAAATCCTCTCTGCCTCTAGTGACCCCCTCTTGGCGGGCGCACATATTTTTGTGCAAGGATCTATCAAATTACAAACAACGATCAAGCCTGTGCCCGACGCTCCTGGAGAGATGAACACCATTGATGCCGATGCGGTAGTCTGGCTACCACATGCTCAAGGTGCGAGTGCCGATGTGGTGTTAGAGGCGATTGAGAAACGATTCAAAGAAGGGAGCCGCGTCAAGGAGGACATTCAGCAGCTACGGCGTGGTATCCGTATCGTTTACGCTGACGATGCACCAGGTTTCCACATTGATGTCACGCCCGCACGTGCAACATATGGCAACCCCCAAGAAAAGGGCGAAGGTAAGTTGGAGGTACCTGACCGGCAAACGGGCTGGAAAGCGAGTAGCCCCATTCCCTATTCCCAATGGTTGGAAGAGGCCTCGACCCATCAAATTGTTGCCTTGGAAAGCGTCGGATTGAACAAGCGAGAGCTGGTATTTGATGCGGCAACACAAGATCCCATGCCCACTTACGAAGATTATATAGACCAAGATCCACTCCGAGCCACCATCAAGCTGTTGAAGCGACACCGTGACGAGTGGGCTATACGGACCGAGAATGAGGCTGTCCGACCCATTTCGGCGGTGATCACCACATTGGCGACGCATGCTTATCTAGATGTGGTGAAAACGTCACAGTCACAGCCAATAAAACCACTGGATGCGATCGTGCAAATCGTGGACAGAATGACGGCGTTCATCGTGCAAAAGGGCGATGAGTATTTTGTGTGCAACCCTGCAGATCATGGCGAAAACTTTGCAGAAAAGTGGAACAGACCTCAGGAAGGGCAATGTTACCGCCAAGCGTTCTATAAATGGCATTATGAGGCGCGTCAATCCGTGCTCTTAGGACTGGGGAATTTCGACTCTACCGAGGCTTTTGCGGATGCATTTAAGAAGAGCTTTGGCATGGAATCGACCTTCATCAGCGTGGTAAATAACGAACTTCCGGCTAACTGGACGATGCCAGGGAGGCCTAATGGTACCACTCGTAACACCGTGTTGATGGGATCTATGTTTGGCACAAACACCGCCTCTGGCCACTCACAGGCGAGTGTCAAACCGGTTGAACGCCTTGGCTAATCATGATGAGAATGCGCTGGAGCGCGGCATAGCGGCACTGCAGCGTGCTTTAGGCAGTGAGGCTGCCGCGTCTCTTCTGCAGCCAGCCCCAAAGCGAAGAGGTGAAGCCGCTAGCTTTTACTTTCCTCTTCCAATCGACTACACCGGTCAAGAACGACGCCTACGCATTGGTTTTCCCACCAACTTCCCTCGTGGGCTACTGCAATTAGAGGTTGAGCCCTCGCCTTGGCTAGTGTGGCCGCACGCGATGAAGTCTGGATTGTGCCTGCATGGTTTTCAGCAACGGCCTATTACTGGCTCTCCAGAATTTGTAGTGCAAGATAGCCTTGCACGTGTGGCAAGTATTGTGTCTCTCTCTTGCATAGACGCCAATAAAGCACTGCGTGATGCCGAGTTCCAAAAAGAAGTCACCTCATATTGGTCGATGCAGCTTGAGCGCGCTGCGCAGAACATCATTTTATTGGACAGACCCCAAGTCGCATCCGCGCTTTTTGCGCTAAGTGATCCACGCAACGTCGTGCCGTCTGGACGGGAAACAGTATGGTTAGCGGCACAACTATCTGTGCTTGAGCGACATTACAGGCGCATAGTGGGGCGTAGTGCAAAAGTCCGTGCAGCGCAAAGCCCAGGATTCTACGTAAAGCTTCAAAGTCATCCCGCTCTACGCATGCCTGCACCGGCTCACTTGTTACCATGGCTAGTCCCCCACTTAGCACCCGCAGATGCAGAGATGTTGTTATCTTGGTTCCATGAACGTGGCTCACTCACCAATCGATGGATTGCGTTGGCATTACCAGGGGAAAACGACGCGTCGATCTATTGTCTCAATGTTCGCTCTTACAGTGCCCAACCAGAGCGAGGGGCCAGATTTAACCTGCGGACCTTGCGACGCCAACCTGCCACCGCGGTGAGCGATGCCCCGAAACAAATCCGCGCGACCACACTGGATGTGCTTGATCGGACGGCGATTCTCTCCCGCGACCAGAGTGGTGCTACCCATGCCCTTGAGCACGCGCGGGTTGTGTGTATTGGTGCAGGCTCTCTCGGTAGCAGCGTTGCGTTGCAGTTAGCACGAGCCGGTGTCGGCCATCTCACGATCATCGACTACGACAAACTGGAAGCCGCCAATCTGGGCAGACATGTTCTGGGGGCTGATGATCTCGGTCGGATGAAAGCGGAAGCGCTGAGGGATAAAATTCGCCAAGACCTCCCTACTATCGATGTGACCTCTCATTCAACCTTCGCTGAATGGGTCATGTTTAGATGTCCAGACGTTTTCACGAGGGCAGATCTGGTGATCATCACGACCGCAGATTGGCTTTCAGAAGCCACGTTTTGGCGTGAAAAATCTGAGGGAACATCTTGGGGATTGCTCCAAGCATGGAGTGAGCCTCACACACAGGTTGGTCACGCGCTCTTCGCTCCCACTGGTGCATTTGATGCTCAATATTTATTCCGGGAAAACGGCGATTTCAAGCATAAGTTCACCGACTGGCCGGATGGCGGTATCGTTGCTCTACCAGGATGTGGTGAAAGCTTTATTCCTGGTGGCGCCATCGGGATGATGAATATTGCCTTAATGGTGTCACAGACTGCGCTACGTGTATTGCGCGGGGCACTTGAACGCACCACGTGGGTCAGCAGCATAGACCGGCCACAAGATATCATGGCGTTGGGTGGTGCTTATCTTGGCCCCGCACTGCCAGCGGATATGCAACAAGTGCAACTAGAACGAGAGTGGCCTGAGATGGAAACCCTATCATGACGTCTGTCGCGTGGCGCTGGAGATGGTCCGGGGTCAATGCAGAGCTCTTAGTCTCCCAAGACGTTGCCAACGTCCTTGATAGCCATAGGCAGCAACCATCAGGGGTGGAGTGTGGAGGACAGCTATTCGTTAATCCCGCCACGCCTGACGGCTTACTGCTTGCATTCGCGACCCCACCGCACCCTTCGGACCGCGCAGGCCTAACTTGGCTAGAGCTGGATGTGCACCGCTGTCAGCTCGAGACAAAGCAGGCTAATGCACAAGGCCTGCGTTTGGTTGGTTACTGGCATACACATCCCCAAACTGTCCCGGAAATCTCCCTCACCGATATACGTAGTTTCTCCGCATTTGCTGCGCGTTACCGGCAGGATCTACCCAATCCAATGGCTGTTATCGTCGGTCAATCCCCCCACCCTGAAGGGATTAAGGCATGGTCTTTTAGAAATGGTATGTATATTGAAGCGACTAGGGCTAGGTGATAACTAGATCTGCACAGACATGCAATCATTGCCTACACCTGTTTGCTAACATGAGTGCGAATAGCTCAGCTTGGAAAAGGGCATCATCTAGAGCGTTGTGATTAGGTCTCCGCAAGGGTGTTAAGCAAGCAGTCATATAAGAAGACTTTGTCTCTTTCCAGATGCAGCCGGTCGCTCCCATAAAGTAGGCCTTCATATCAATTGCTGTAAATCCAAAGGGGTTGTATCCCAAATATTTATGGAAATAGTAATTCACAAATGACCAGTCGAAAGGAGCATTAAGTCCCACGAAAACTACAGGCTGACCTGCTTCTGCAACAGCACTAATCCATTGAGCAAAGGCACGCATGGCCTCTTGTGGGGGGAGCCCTTCACGCTTTAATACGCCGAGATCCAGACCTGATACTGCAACGGCTTCAGGATCATGTTTCACGCTATCGGGCTGAAGCTCAAGATAAATCGATGTCTCTGGTTCGGTGACAAGGCACGCACCAATAGACAGCAGACTAAACTCACCGGGTATCGGTCCAGAAGTTTCAACATCAACTGACACGTAGTATTCTTGGTTTCTCATCACATCTCCTATAAATGTTTTAAGACAAAACTGCAAATGTAGTAGTCGTGAACAAATTGTGCGCTATCAAGCATGACTTGAAGAACAAGGATGCCGCTTCGATTATGTCAGCCATCTGATTCGAGCCAAGAGCAATGCTTCCAATCAAACTGGCAGGAAAATCTACACAGAATCTACTAAGGCCAAGAGTATGAACCAAGCCTTGCTAAGCAACAGCATACCCCAAAGAGCCAGAAGACTTACAACCAAGGAGCTCGCAGAGCTTCGTCGAGACATGGCCGAGTCATCAGCCAAGATGCGGACAGAATTGGCCCGTAGACGGAACGATTGCCCGACTCAACAAGGTTTGTGATCACCAGCTTAGAGCTGACAAGCCACGCAGGGCAGGAAGTACGTTGAGCGCCGCAGGTGCGAATAA
The DNA here is from genome assembly GCF_046581335.1 of Aeromonas sp. DSM 116730. NCBI lineage: Bacteria > Pseudomonadati > Pseudomonadota > Gammaproteobacteria > Aeromonadales > Aeromonadaceae > Aeromonas > Aeromonas sp. DSM 116730. The sequence goes on from NZ_CP144265.1 coordinate 2,564,455, forward strand.
GGGACAGTGAAGAGAGTTAACCGGCTTGCCGGTTAGCTAACTTCACACATCCTGCCCTCAGATCAGCCTTGTTTCTCTCGGGGATACTCAATAGGAAAGGGCTGTTATCGCAATACATAGGATTAAGTAATGTACTTACGCCAGGAAAAGATATAAAAACAGATAAAAATCCATATAAAACAGTAAAATACGAATCAAAGTCACATACTTTACTTAGCTAAACCCAATAACTTTACACATAGTTTCCATGCACTTTCCTACGATCTCCCCTCAGTCAACTTATAGGGCTAGATCCTTTCCTGGCGTTCAATTATCGGCCTCTGGCCGATTACGCAGTCCGACAAGGTGTAACCGTCCGCATAAAGCGGACGGTTACACCGCCTGGGGATCCTGAGATATCCTGAATATCCTGCCAAAAGAGTAAAAAATCGGGCGGGTGTGAGGCGCCATCGGGCGGGTGCGAGACGCCATCGGGCGGGTGTGAGACGCTATCGGGCGGGTGTGAGACGCTTTATCCTATTTTCAGCATCTATTGCTATCCCAACCTCATGCAATTTTTCCGCATCTTCCCTGAGCCTGTAACGCTCATTTCGTATCTTTTTGCTATTGAGATTTTCACCGCACACTGCGCGAATCAGGGTGTCAACATGCCATCCTCCGGTGGGATCATGCTTGTGGGTCAATATATGGCGAGCAATAGCTTGGCTAATACCGTGCCGCAAACGGGCAATGGGGGCCGGATCGTAGTACAGGCTTAGGTCGTGCTCCAATAGCATGACCAGTGCAATACCAAGCCGAACTCTCCATAAGTTCCGCTCCCCTCCCGTCAGAGGATCAAGGCGTGTCATCGGTGAAGGGATAACATGATCTATCAAACCACCGATTATTGGAAAATCGAACTGTGACGTTTCAATAGTTACGGTTGCTGCTCGCAGCTCAGTCAGTAATTTCTCAAGCTGGAAGAGGCTATACCGGCTGTCTGACAGCGTTTTCCGCACTTTGGCAGGGTCTACCAGAAGTTCGACACCACCATCGGACACATCGCGGCGACGTTCGGCACAATACAAGATTGCCTCAACAACATCTGCGTGCCGCTGGCCTAGCCTCCCCTGAATAGAACAACGGCCAAAGGATGTCTTCATCCAATTTGCCTCCCTCATACTCGGGCGTTGAGTCGCCTGGTAGATCATCACTCGTGCCTGCGCGCTGGTACTGGTTGGAACGACCTTGTTACCAATTGTCATCAGCGCCCTCCAGAGCAATTTCCGATTTCTTGAACGGCAATACTTCTTTAGTTTTACGCCGTCTCTCCAACACAGCCGGCTTGAGTACGCCCCCCTCATGTCGGCGCAGCCAACGTTCGGGAAAAGGTGCTCCATAGTTGGCTTTGCTGACGCCAAAGCGGACGAAGTAACCTCGTTGGCCGTCGTTGACCCCCAACTCTTCGGCTTCCTTTGGCGTCATCCCCGAAAGGTAGGATTGCCAACGGATGTTATCGACCAATACAGATGAACCACGGCTGGCCTGCTGTTGATCACCAACCCCCATCATGGTCGCCCCCTTGCTGGAATGATGGAGAAATACGATAGCGCAGCCCGTTTCGACAGCGATGGCCTCCATCCTGCCAATCACCTGCGACATTGGCCCACTGGCGTTCTCCTCCTCGATATGGAAGCGCCGCAGAGTATCCAGAATCAGCAGACGTCGGCCATCAGCAACCTGTATAAGTCCGTCGAACCACGCCGAAGACATAATGTCAGGACACCGACCAATCAGCGGCTCAATCAGTAATCCATCAGCTACCGCCTGCTGCTCTGTAAGCGTGAGATGTGCACCCAATACATGTAACCGATGATGAATCGTGGCGGTCGGATCTTCAGCTGGCAGATAAGCCACAGCCCCTGTCAGGAATTCACCGATCTTCAGTAGATCTGGGCCTCCAGCAATCTGTGTCGCAAGCTGTAAGGCCAACATGGACTTACCCGCCCCACCAGGTGAAACAATTGCGCCTACAGTTCCCGCAACCATATTCGGTAGGACGTAATCAATAGGCGGCGGCAGCTCAGTAAAAGCGACCATGAGATCGAGGGCCATGCTATTAACCTCCAATAGTCTGGCCGGGGCGTGAAGCATGGAATCCTGAAGACTTACGCTCTTCAATCCATTTTTCGACTTCCGATAGATCCCAAGCAACATTTCTGCTTGTCAGCGCAATACGGCGCGGGAATTCTCCCCGCAGCTCCATGTTGTAAATTGTTCGCGCAGAAAGTGGGATCATGTCCAAAAGTGCTTTTCTATTAATCAGGGTCTTGAATGCCATTGTTTGCATGTGTTTGCCTCCAGCAACTAGTGAAGGCTTGATAGTGCCAAGCAATACAACTTGAGTAAGCGTATTAATTGGCTAAAATGGTTGACATGAAAAAAGCACCAAAGATAGTCATCTGGGAAAACTGCGATCATCACATTTCGGCTGCCATCCAGCAGTTTGAAGAACTCTGGCTGCCATACTCGCTATCATCACGCCGCTACCCCATCCTTCGCTTGATCAAGGAAGTCCTCGACCACGCTGTAAATAGCTACATAAAGACTCTTCCAGCAAACTACACAGGGTATCTTCCTGGTGCGGCGGTCGGTGTACCTTTCAGTGAAATTGTCAGACTGGTGGGGCTAGAGGCCATGGTCCGTATGCAACGTCAGTTATTGCGACAGTTCATCAAAACTGAAGACCAGCAAACGACGAGAGACATGTGCTTTGTCGCTACGCTTGAATCTTTGATTGGATTAGTCTGGTGCTGTGCATGCAAATCTCCCAAAAGGTCTACCTCCCAAAAAGGTGTCAACCTGAATAAGCAACGAAAACATGGATTTTGCGAATTCTGCGGGAATATGACTGAGTTTGCCACCTTTATGGCAACGGTGGAGGAGAACCGGATCAATAATTCCGAACTCGAAGATCACAAGAAATTAGAACTCAGTCACCAGTATTGCAGTGAGCATCGACCCAAGCTGGTAACTGGTGAGTGGAATCCTTTATACAGACAGGCAAAACGCTCTCTAGCGAAGTTTAATATCGAACTTGCCAGACTGACTCATCAGTGCACCAACCGATCCAGACCTAACGCACTATCAGGCAATGAACTGATAGATAAATACTTTTTCCAATTGATGCTGAAATTAACCTTGCAGTCCGCAGATGAAGCCGAATTACGTAACTTGGCTCGTAGAATGGTGGACTCAAAATTTTCTGACACAAAAAAAATAATACTTGTCCTCAAACAGTTAGGATTGAATCAGACTGATATTGGGAGACGAATACTAACCGTTAAACAAAAACCAATGACGCGGCAAGCTATTTCCAAATCATTGCCATCTATTCGAAGAGAGTTTCTATTGTCACAATAAATAAATCATGAATAAACCGATAAATTAAAAGGGGAAGGTTGTGATTAAAGAGTTTACGCAAAAAGATGGTAAAAAACTAACACTATCAGAATCTGCAATCAAGCACATTATAGAGGGGGATTTTACCATAAGGCCAATTCAAGGGCATGATAACATGACTGTATTGCGAGGAGGATTACATACTTATGATGCATGGGTTAAATTCAAAAAAAACTATATCAACGAATTAGAGCACCTGCATTTTTTTCATAGTTTACAACATAAATATTGGTATTATGCAAGAGAGCTTGGAAACGGAGTTATTACACTAAGAATTCCCAGAGAACTATTTACTGGAAATGCGGCAAAAATAACAATGTACCCTGATGAATACTATAAATCAGGTTTTCTCTGGAAGACATTATTTCCTAAAGGTTATGACAGAGATAAAATTATAAAAGTTATAGAGGAGGCTTTAGATAATGAGGATATCCATCAGAGGAAAGCAGGGCAAATAATTGGTTACATAAATAAAAACAACCCACTACTAAAAATGAAAGTGACCATACAACATCATGGGAAAGAAATAAAATCTGCTTTTCCTGCTTGGACACAACCAAATTCAGGAAACAATGGTAAGCCATATAGTCACTACGATAACATAGGGTTTGTAATAGCACAATCAACAGAGTATTTCGATGATGAACATAAAATATCAACCATTAAAAATTTTCTTTTTCCTGGTTTTCCTATTATGGCAGAAGAGCTTCACCTTCATACCCCTAGCATCTTCACTACTAGGAAAAAACCTATAAAAAATGAATCACCTACTCTCAGAGCTGCTAATCGATTAAAGGAGTTGAAAGAGTTTATTGTAACTTATGAAGATAATAATTTAATCTATAAATATCTAAATGACTTCGCCTTAATCAAATATAACCCTGAGCTAGTTTCAGGTATTTACGCAAGTGCCAGATACGAAATTTCGGAGAGTCTTTCTTTCTTTAATACATTCCAAATTATCCAAAATTTTGTCGATGGATTATATTATTTGTACCTTACAAATCAAGAGCAAAGGCTAATTGAAACTATTGTTTTCATGTTAAACAACATGGTCTCGCATACTCTACTAGATATTTTATCTAAAAAAAGAATAATATCGGCAATGATCAACATTGTTTCATCCGCAAACATCCCTGAACTTTCTTATAAATTCGTCCTAGCCCTAGCAAAATCACCAATTAGGCGAGAAGCATACCTAGAATACAATTTGGATTCATTATCCAAAAAGAAATTAACTGAAAAAACTCCATTAGATCACTTTCCTGACGAACTAGTTATGATAGTAAATCCCAGCTTGGATATTAGCATAGAACGTCAGGACTTTATTGAAATTTTAAAAGAGATAATTGGCGAAACCTATACATTAAACTTTAATGAGGAGAAATTAAATTCCTTATTAGAAGAAACCCTCAATAATCAGTCAGAAAATTTCAATGTATTGATTGATGATTATCTATCTCACTCAACACCAAAAGATTTCATATCTCTATCGGAGTTTATAGGGGATATATTAAACTCTGCAGCAAAATATACTAATGGTGACAGAGAACAACTCATAGCAAGTGCTGGGTTAATCTTGAGAGATTACTGTAGAATTCAATTCGCTCATCGACAAAGAATCAACGCCAGATATATAAGCTATCATGATCACACAGCGGAAATCTACTTACCAATAGACAATGACCTTCTATTTGGATTTATTCTAAAACATGAACGTATAACCAACCACGTCAAGCTCGAAAACTTTACCAAAGCCATAATTAATTTTGCCAATATCATTTCCGATCAAGCGTTAGAAAATGATTCAAAAAACTTCATGGATAAAATTGGAAAAGATAGACCACCTCTTCCTGAAAAATTATGACAACGGAAATCAATTGATATATATTGGTATATAGCGCTCATTTTTATTCTTGAAGAATAATACACACCTAGTCAGCAGCCACATTTCACGAAAATGTGGCTGCTCTATTTTAAAAATTCAAACTGAGCGGTAAGAACAATCGGCCTGCTCTACATTGACCGAGTCCATTCATCAATCATATCCGCCCAATCCTGCAACATGGCTGTACGCTGCTCGCGATATTCAGCCTTGTTATATACAGCTCTCACGCCCTTTTGCTCATGAGCAAGGCATTTCTCGATCCAGTCAGTGTTATAGCCAGCTTCATGTAGTAGGGTGCTGGCGGTACGCCTCAGGTCGTGGGGCCCAAACTTGGCGAGCGGCTTGCCTTCTTTCTGTGCCAGTGTGTAGGTCATGGTCATCACCCGATTCAGGGTGGCACTGCTCATGGGCAAATCTGAGTCGTAACGGGATGGCAGTATATAGTCAGAGCCACCAGAGAAGGTCTTCAATGCGATCAGGATGTCTAGGGCTTGTCTGGATAGAAACACCAAGTGGGGTGTCCGCCGCTTCATCCGTTCTTTTGGGATGGCCCAAAGAGCCTCGCTGAAATTGATCTCGTTCCAGGTCGCATTAGTCAGCTCACTTTTGCGCACCATAGTCAAAAGCAGCAACTTTACCGCCGCACGGATAGAGGGCGATGTACCAATTCTCCCCATATATACATACATAAGCCGGATTTCTGCAGGCGACAAAGTTCGATCTCGCGGCTCAAATCTGGCGATGCTCGTTGGCCTCACAAGGTCAGCTGGGTTTTCAACCTTCTGCCCTCGCTCGATGGCCCAACGATAAATCTGCAGCACTATGTCACGGGTATGAACAGCCGTTGCTGGAGCACCTCGCTCCACGATGGCATCCGTCAGCATGCGCAAATCTTCATGGGTGATCTCGGTCAGCTTCTGGTTGCCAAATTTCGTTTCCAGTTCCCGAGCATAGACAGAGCGACGCATATCACGGGTGGAGTCCGCCATCTGGTAACCTCGCAGCCACTTTTCCGCCCAAGCACCAAATGTTTCAGCATCTTTTACCCGAGCCTTTTTACGGGCCTTCTCCTTAGCTGGAGACTTACCGTCGGCCACCATCCGCTTGGCTTCATTCAGTCGCTCGCGGGCTTCAGCCAAACTGATACCACCGACACCGTAGCGGCCAAAGGTGATCGTCTCTTGCCTGCCATTGATCGAGTAGTTGTAACGGAACGAGACCGAACCGGCGGGGGTAACAGCTACATAAAGGCCATCCCGGTCATTCACCTTGTAAAGTTTGTCCCTCGGCTTGAGGTTGCGTAGCTTGGTATCAGTCAGCAAAAGTCTTATCCTTCCTCGTATCCGATACCATGCTGAAAGATCACCCCAAAATTAGACAATAAGACCAATAAAAACAGTTAGTTAAATAAAATCAATACCATGAACATACAGGATCAAGCAGCATGGTATCGGCTATCACTCATGGCATCATGCCTCGATAATACCACCTTGAATACCATACTCAAGTGGTGCTTCCTGCTGCCATCCGTTGCCAGACCATGCCAAATACAAAAACAAAAAAGCCCATGTAAACATGGGCTTAAGTGTCTTTTGTGCCAGTTAGTACCAGCTAATACCTAACGGGTGATCATTCCCATTCGATAGTGGCGGGCGGTTTGCCGGAGACGTCGTACACCACGCGGGAGATGCCGTTGATCTCGTTGATGATGCGGTTCGACACATGACCCAGGAAGTCATAGGGCAGATGGGCCCAGTGGGCGGTCATGAAGTCGATGGTCTCGACGGCGCGCAGGGCAATGACCCAGTCATATTTGCGGCCATCGCCCATGACGCCGACGGAGCGCACCGGCAGGAAGACGGCGAACGCCTGGCTGACCTGGTTGTAGAGGTCGGCCTTGCGCAGCTCTTCGATAAAGACCGCATCGGCCTTGCGCAGCAGGTCGCAGTACTCTTTCTTCACCTCGCCAAGCACCCGCACACCCAGACCCGGACCCGGGAAGGGGTGACGGTAGAGCATGTCGTAGGGCAGGCCGAGTTCGAGACCGACGCGGCGCACTTCGTCCTTGAACAGCTCGCGCAGCGGCTCCACCAGACCCATCTTCATCTCTTCCGGCAGGCCGCCGACGTTGTGGTGAGACTTGATGACGTGGGCCTTGCCGGTCTTGCTGGCGGCGGATTCGATGACGTCAGGGTAGATGGTGCCTTGCGCCAGCCACTTGGCGTTTTTCAGCTTTTTCGCTTCATCGTCGAACACTTCTACGAAGACGCGGCCAATGATCTTGCGCTTGGCTTCCGGCTCGTCTTCACCTGCCAGGGCAGAGAGGAAGCGCTCTTCGGCATCGACCTTGACGATCTTGAGGCCGAAGTGATCGCCAAACATCTCCATGACCTGGGTGCCTTCGTTCAGGCGCAGCAGGCCGTTGTCGACGAAGACGCAAGTCAGGCGATCGCCGATGGCGCGGTGCACCAGCATGGCGACCACGGAGGAGTCCACGCCGCCGGAGAGGCCCAGGATCACTTCATCGTCACCCACCTGCTCGCGGATACGGGCGACGGCGTCGTCGATGATGGTGGCCGGGGTCCAGAGGCATTCGCAGCCGCAGATCTCCTTGACGAAGTGCTCCAGCATGCGGGCACCCTGACGGGTGTGGGTCACTTCCGGGTGGAACTGCACGCCGTAGAAGCGACGGGCCTCATCGGCCATGGCCGCATGGGGGCAGGTCGCGGTCTGGGCTATGGTGGTGAAGCCGGCGGGGATCTCGGTGACCTTGTCGCCGTGGCTCATCCAGACGTCCAGCAGGGCGTGGCCGTTCTCGGCGATGGCGTCTTCGATGTTGCGCAGCAGCGCACTGGTCTTGCCGGAGTGGCCCAGCACTTCGACCTGGGCATAACCGAATTCACGCAGGGTGGAGGATTGCACCTTGCCGCCAAGCTGCTCGGCCATGGTCTGCATGCCGTAGCAGATGCCAAACACCGGCACGCCGGCGTTGAAGACGTACTCGGGGGCACGGGGGCTGCCCGCCTCGGTCACGGATTCCGGGCCGCCGGAGAGGATGATGCCGCTCGGATTGAATTCGCGGATCTGCTCTTCGGTTACGTCCCAGGCCCACAACTCGCAGTAGACGCCGATTTCACGGACACGACGGGCGATAAGCTGGGTGTACTGGGAACCGAAATCCAGGATGAGGATGCGGTGCTGGTGAATGTCTTTAGTCATTTTATTCCTGCATCAGGCTGATTTATCACAAAAAGCGTGGGGATAAAAACGTGTTAAAGAAACGGGGCCAGAGCCCCGTTTCATCAGCCCATCCGGTAGTTGGGGGCTTCTTTGGTGATGGTCACGTCATGGACGTGGGACTCTTTCATCCCGGCGCCCGAGATGCGCACGAACTCGGCCTTGGTGCGCATGTCGTCTATGGTGGCGCAGCCGGTCAAGCCCATGGAGGAGCGCAGGCCGCCCATCTGCTGGTGAATGATCTCCTTGAGGCGGCCCTTGTACGGCACGCGCCCTTCGATCCCTTCCGGCACCAGCTTGTCGGCGGCGTTGTCGGTCTGGAAGTAGCGATCGCTGGAGCCCTTGGACATGGCGCCGAGGGACCCCATGCCGCGGTAGGACTTGAAGGAGCGACCCTGATAGAGCTCGATTTCGCCCGGTGCCTCTTCGGTACCGGCAAACATGGAGCCCACCATGACGCAGCTGGCGCCCGCGGCTATGGCCTTGGCCACGTCGCCGGAGAAGCGGATGCCGCCATCGGCAATCACAGGCACGCCGGTACCTTCCAGGGCGTCAACGGCGTCGGAGATGGCGGTGATCTGGGGCACGCCGACACCGGTCACGATGCGGGTAGTGCAGATGGAGCCAGGGCCTATGCCGACCTTGACGGCATTGACGCCGGCGGCGACCAGCGCCAGGGCGCCGGCGGCGGTGGCCACGTTGCCACCGATGATTTGCAGCTCAGGATAGGCGTCGCGGGTCGCCTTGATGCGATCCAGCACGCCCTGGGAGTGGCCATGGGAGGAGTCAATCAGCAGCACGTCCACACCGGCTTCCACCAGGGCGGCGACGCGCTCTTCGTTGCCTGCACCGGCACCGACGGCGGCACCGACCCGCAGACGGCCGCGTTCGTCTTTACAGGCGTTCGGCTTGCGTTCGGCTTTCTGGAAGTCTTTGACGGTGATCATGCCCTTCAATTTGAAGTCGGCGTTCACCACCAGCACCTTCTCGATACGGTGCTTCTGCATCAGGGCAACCACCTCTTCGCGAGGGGCCCCTTCACGCACGGTGACCAGACGATCCTTCTGGGTCATGATCTGTTCAACGGTCTGGGAGAGATCGATCACGAAGCGCACATCACGGCCGGTGATGATGCCGACAAGCTGGTTGCCGTCAGTGACCACAGGGTAACCGGCGAAACCGTTCTTGTGGCTCAGCTCCTTGACCTGGGCAATGGTCATGTCAGGGCGTACGGTGACGGGGTCGGAGACCACGCCGCTCTCGTACTTCTTGACCTTGCGCACTTCGGCAGCCTGCTGCTCGATGGACATGTTCTTGTGAATGAAGCCGATACCGCCTTCCTGGGCCAGTGCGATAGCCAGACGGGCTTCGGTCACTGTGTCCATGGCAGCGGAAATCATCGGGATATTCAGGGAGATAGCAGACGTGAGCTTGGTACGCAGGTCGGCGGTATTCGGAAGAACAGTGGAGTGTGCTGGAACCAACAGTACATCGTCGAAGGTCAGCGCTTCTTTGGCAATCCTGAGCATGGCAATATCTCACCGTTGAGGAGTGGGGGTGTAAAATATTGCCGACAAATTTTACTCATGCATTGGTCACTGGTAAAGAAGTTTTTTGAATTTTTTATGGTGTAGCCCGGTTTAACGCCGCCAACGGGGCAAAAAACCAATAAATTCAGGCGTAACCATGCCTTTTTTCGCGACAAGATGATCTTTTTTGCCGTTGGCAGCCAAATACCCGCCAGGCGCCCCTCGGGTCACTTTTTAACAATTCCCCTCCCCCTCTCGGGGCCGCCACTCAGCCCCCCTGATAACGACCGGGTTTGTGCCAGTTCATCAGCATGGCGTTCATGGCGAGCGCGCTCAAGGTGGACCAGAGCAGCAGGGAGAGCGGCAGGGTGAGCAGCGAGAGCGCAAACACCAGCACATCGAGCAGCATCTGGCTCTTGCCTGCGTTGATGCCGGTGCGCCTTTGCAGCCAGAGCGTCACCACGCCTATGCCCCCCACGGAGGCGTTGTGGCGGGCGAGGGAGAGCACCCCCATGCCGAGGAAGGTGCCCCCCACCAGGGCGGCAAACAGCGGGTGGATGTAGCTCACCGTCAAGAGCAGCGGCACCCCCTGGGTCGCGGCCGAGAGCGCCACATTGACCACCAGCGTCTTGAGCATGAAGCCCCGCCCCATGGTGAAGTAGCTGAACACCAGAAAAGGCAGGTTGGCCAGGAAGAAGAGCACCCCTATGGGCAGGCTGCTGACGTGGGCGAGCAGCAGGGCTATGCCCGCTATGCCGCCGGTGATCATGCCGGAGCACTTGAGCAGGTTGAGGCCGACCGCGATGAACATGACCCCGAGGATCATGCCGTAGACGTCGTCCTTGAGGGTGTGGGCCAACCCTCTGCCCACAGCCGCCGGCTGCATGGTCATTTCACCTTCCATATGACTCCTTGACACGAATTGATTGTGGCGTCCCTTGCCCGAAAACCAGGCCGTTCCGGCACGGATGGCGGCGGTGCATTCAGCCTGCTGGCACCCGCCCCCGACCTTGCGGCCCCCTGCCCCTGACATCACCATCATGGGCATGACAAGTCACAGCAAAAAGAGCGCCAATCAAAACAAGAGTCCGATATACCATCAAAAATCGAATTTAAATTCCGCATAGACATCAAAAAACAGATGGATCATACCAATCCAAGGATCAGCCCCCATGCCGGATCAGCATGTTTACCCAATTAACCACAAAACGTGTCGTGGTCCTTCCTAATAAACCCATTTATTCGGTTGATCATGCCGATAAAATGTCACTTTACAGCATGGAAGATGTCCATTAGGAGGGCGCCATGGGGCTGTCTGGCATGTTTCTGCGGGATTGGGCCCAAGGGCAAACAACAAGGAAATGCACCATATCAGGGCAAGCGCACCAAATACGTGCAATTTAGGGCCCTGCGCTTGCCTCGCCCGGCGCGACCTGGGTGGGATGCGCCTCCCCCGCTTCATGCCTCGGCGCCATAAAAAAGTCGGCCCCAAGGCCGACTCGCTGCACACCATCACAGGCGCCCCTTATTTGAGGTATTTGCCGTCGGCTCCCACCTTGCCGGGGCCGTTCAGCACCCAGACCCGGGCCGAGTAGGCCGGCACCGCGAAGCTCAGGCTGCCGTTGCTGACGCTCTGGCTCGCGCCTGTCACTGCCTCTGTGTAAGTGCCGTTTTTCAGGCCGCTCAGGCTTATCTGCTGGGCCGAGTTGGCCGCAAGGCCCACGGCGGCGTAGCTGCCTTGCGCGCTCAGGTCACGCACGAAGCTGATGCCGCTCCCCCACTCGTTCACCTGGCTCATGGGCGCCTTCTGCAGGGCGGGCACCGCCTTGCGGATCTGGTTCAGGCGCTTGATGTGCTGATAAAGCGGGTGGCTCGGGGTGGCCGGGTTGTCCAGCACGTCCCCAAAGTAGGCACGGCCTGTCTGATCCACCGTCATGGTGGCCCCGTCGATGTCTTGCGGCTTGCCGGCCTGGAACATCACCTCCTCCCCGTAGTAGAGGGTCGGGATGCCACGGGCGGTCCAGAGCAGGTTGTAGGTCATGGCCGCATTGCCCTCTTCCCCGCCATAGCGGTACTTGAAGTCATTGTCCGGCCCCACGTCGTGGTTCTGGAAGAAGGTGATGAGCTTGGTGGCATCCCCATAGACCCAGTCCATGGCGAAGATCCCCCCCACTCCGCCAAAGCTCCCCTTGGTGACGTTGTCACGGAAGGTGGAGAAGAGGGAGAAGTCCAGCACCGAGAGACCCGAATCTCCGCCAGCACGAGGATTGGCCGGGTTCGCCGTGGTGCGGGTGTACCACCAGGGGCGGATCACCGCGGAGGCGTTGTCGTTGGCCAGCTCGGATCCCCAGCCGGTGCCTTTCACCAGGTTCTCGCCGAACACGAACAGCCCAGGCTTGTGGGCCTGCCAGTCGTGCACATAGGTCAGCAGTTCGTCCCGCTCTATGTGCTTGAGGGTATCGATGCGGATGGCATCCACCCCCATGTCGAGGTACTGACGAATGGCGCCGTTGAGGTAATCCTTGACGTTCTGGTTGCCGGTGGCGAGATCGATGCAGTCCCCCGCCATGTGCTTGCGCTGCAGGGCGAGCGGGTTTTCCCAGTCGCCGCCGGACATGAAACCGTCCAGGTGATACCAGCTGGGATCCAGGGTCTGGGCATCGATGCCGAAGAAGCGGTTGGGGTTGTAGCCTGCGCTCGGCACGCTGGCCCCTGTCTTGGGATCGATCAGGGGCTGGGTGCCGGCCGGATCGGACTGGCAGCGGGCCTTGTACCAGTCGGGGGCGACGGGGTTGTCATCGTCACAACGGTTGGCGCTGGCGTAGTCCCCGAGGTTGCCCTGATAGGGCCCGTTGTTGATGAGCCCCTGGCTGGATCCTGCCGGCACGTAATATTTGACCGGCAGGCGATCGATCCAGGTCTTGCCACGCAGGCCGTACTGGCTGGAGTGGTTGATCACCACATCCTGTATCACCTTGATCCCCTTGGCGTGGGCGGCCTGGATGAACTCCCGGTAGCCCGCTCCCGGCGACTCCAGCCGGGGATCGACCCGATAGAAGTCGTAGGCGTGATAGCCGTGATAGTCGAGGCCGGAGCGGTTCTCCACCGGCGGCGTCACCCAGATGGCGGTGAAACCGAGATCCTTGATGTAGTCGAGCTTCTCGATGAGCCCCTTGAAGTCGCCACGCCAGTGGGGATCCCCCGCCTTGTAGCGGTCGCGGTTATGGTAGTTGTTGCTCCCGTCCCCATCGTAGAAGCGGGCGGTCAGCAGGAAATAGATGCTCTCGCCACGAAAATCGCCCCCCGCCACCGGGGTCTCGCCAATCTGATAGCTGAAGCTCTGCTCCACTTGATTGCCGGTCCCATCGACACTCAATGTCTTGATCACCAGATCGGTGCCGCTGCCCTTGTCGCTGGCGAGAATGGCCTGGCCGGCGTAGCGGGGGGACGCCGTGGTGGGCGTGCTGCCGTCCGTGGTGAAATGGACCCTGGGGGCGCTGTCGTTATCGTCGCTCACCCCCAGGGTGATGGACTGCGCCTCTGCATAACTGCCCGGGGCCGGGGTGGCGGTCACAGTGGGCGCCTGATTGTCGGCGCCGGCCAGGGGGGCTACCTCCAGCGTCTTGTCCCGGCTATCGAAGCAGATGCGGTAACTGGTGTCGGCGCTCACCTTGTAGTCCTGGGCCGGGTAGGCTTCGGTCCAGTCCCCCTTGCGATCCACCTTGAAGCGGGGATTGCTGCTGCCAAAGGCCTGCTCGGTACAGAAGGTCACTCCGTCCTCGCTGGTCATGGCGGTCAGGCCCCAGTTGTTGGGGGTACCGCGGAAATACCAACTGCCGCCGGTCTGGGGGGCGGACACCACCAGGCTCACGCTGCTGCTGCTCTTGGCACCCTGATCGTCGGTGACCGTCAGGCCATAGGTGAAGGTACCCGCCTGAGCAGTATTGACGCTGATGCTCTCCGTGGTCTCGCCGCTGCTCCAGAGATAGCTGGCAATCTGGCCATCGGGATCCGTGGAGTCGCTGCCGCTCAAGGTGAGCGCATCCCCCACAGCGACATAGAGGACGCCGCCCGGGGTGATGACAGCGATGGGGGGCTGATTGTCGTCCCCTAGCGGCGTGATGCTGTAGGCCTGGGTCTCGTCATTGACCCGGAAGCGCACCATTCCCGTGCCGCTCCAGAGGATGTCGCCACCGCTGCGCTCCAGCACACCATCGGCGTTGCTGTCGCCGAAGTTGATGGCCCAGTCCCCCGCCTGATCGAACTTGAGCCGCTGGTTGGTCTTGCCATCCATGTAGGCTTCGGCCTGCCACAGGTGGTCGGCCACCAGCGTCATGGGCAGGCTGGCCCAGCCATTGAAGGTGCCGCGCACCTGAAGCTGCGGCAGCGTCCTGGCAAACCCCGAGGCCTCGCAACTCGTCACCGCCGTGGTGGTGATGGCCTGGGTGCCGGCATGAATGCGGATCTGATAGTGGGTGTTGGCAGTGACCGTGTAGTCGGCGGTCGGGTAGCTCTGCTGCCAGTTGCCGTATCGGTCGATCTTGAAGCGCGGGCCGCCGCTGGCGTCCCCGCTCTGGAAGAACTGACAGGTGTCAAAGTTGAGCCCATCGGTCGACACCATGGCGGTCGCCGCCCATCCATTCGCGGTGCCCCGGAAGAACCACTCCGCCGCCGACGCCGGCGCCGTGATCAGGGTTCCCAACAATCCGGCCGCGAGTATCCATCTAGCCATTGATAGTCCTTTATTTTCATTGTTTTGTGTGTGACGCCGGTGTGTCCCGGCATTCCCCATCCGCTACATTCCCGCCTTCGAATGAGTCACGCCAGTCTAGGGCGTGCACAAGCCGACTCATGGCCGATACGTATGAATTGTGACCTGAATCGCCCCGCAAATAATGCATATGTGATTGATAGCGCTTTCATTTCTCTCGATGGCGACAGAGGGTGACCCCCTCTTCACTGGGCACAGAATCCGGTACTCGGCCGGTGAACAAGCCATCCCCGACGAGAGCGGATCGCGACATGCCCCCTTCGCCGTTGCCATTCGGGGAGCTTGCCGCCATGATGCAGAGCCTCTCCTTCTCATGTCGGGCAGGACGAGCATCCAAGGGAGTGGAGATGAGAACATCGGATTACGTGCGGCTGCTGGTGCTGGCGGCCATCTGGGGCGCCAGCTTCCTGTTCATGCGCATAGCGGCGCCCGCCTTTGGCTCGGTCAACACCACCTTCCTGCGGGTCTTCTTCGCCCTGGTCGGGCTCGCCGCCATGCTGTTGCTGCTGCGCACCCCCATGCAGTTCCAGGGCAAGCTCAAATCCATCATGGTGCTCGGCATCATCAACTCGGGCGTGCCCTTCCTGATGTACGCCATCGCTGCTCTCTGGCTGCCCGCCGGCTACTCGGCCATCCTGAACGCCACCACGCCGCTGATGGGGGCCCTCATCGGCTTCTCCTTCTTCAACGAGACGCTGACCTTGCGCAAGTGGAGCGGCGTCATGCTGGGGCTGATGGGCATAGCCCTCATCACCACCACGGGAGAGGTGAACCTGACCAGCAATCTCGTCACCGGCGTGCTGGCCTGCCTCATCGCCACCGCCTGCTATGGCTGCGCCGGTTTCCTGACCCGGCGCTGGATCAGCGAGCGGGGCGGCCTCGATGCCAAGCTGGTGGCCTTTGGCAGCCAGCTCGGCGCCTGCCTCTTCCTGCTCCCCTTCTTCGGTTACACCCTGGTGACAGGCCCCGCCGTCAACTGGGCCCTCCCCGAGGTGTGGGCCAGCGTGCTGGCGGTCGGCTTCATCTGCACCGCCCTCGCCTATCTTATCTACTTCAGGCTGATCGCCGATATCGGGCCCCTGCGCTCCCTGACGGTCACCTTCCTGATCCCGCCCTTTGGCATCCTGTGGGGCTATCTGGTGCTGGGCGAGACCCTCACCGGCGGTTTCGTGGCGGGCGGCGCCATCGTCTGTCTCGCGGTCTGGCTGGTGGTGAGCCCGAGCAGGGCCGCCAAACCGGCCAAAGCGCAGCCACAGGGCTGAATGCCATCTGCCGGGCCCCGTGGCTCGGATGTTGGCACAGGCAGACTGAAGCCAGACGCCGCTGCTGCCGCAGACACGGACTCGGCGGATGGGCTGAACTGGGGTAAGATGTGCCCCATCGTTTTCTCCCCGCTCCGGCGGACACAGCAGCAGGGCCAGCCTTGAACCACCTCGACGAATCCAGCCAGAGCAGGCAACAGCAGATCTTCACCGTCACCCGCCTCAACAGCGCCGTGCGCATGATACTGGAGCAGGATCTGGGGCTGGTGTGGCTGACGGGGGAGCTCTCCAACCTGGCGATGCCAAGCTCGGGTCACTGGTACTTCTCCTTGAAAGACATCTCGGCCCAGGTGCGCTGCGCCATGTTCAAGGGCAACAACCGCCGGGTGCCGTTCCGGCCGCAAGATGGCATGCAGGTACTGGTGCAGGCGCGGGTCTCCCTCTATGAGCCCCGCGGCGACTACCAGCTCATCATCGAATCCATGCAGCCCGCCGGGGACGGCATGCTGGCCCTGCGCTTCGAGGAGCTCAAGCGCCGCCTCGGCGCCGAAGGGCTGTTCGACGAGGGCCGCAAGCGCCCGTTGCCTCGTGAGCCCCGCGCCGTGGGGCTGGTCACCTCGGCCACCGGCGCCGCCCTGCACGACATGCTGACGGTGCTTGAGCGCCGCGCCCCGGATCTGCCGGTCTTCATCTACCCGACCCAGGTGCAGGGTAGCGCCGCCATCTCCCAGATAGTCGCGGCCATCACTCTTGCCAACCGCCGCGCCGAGGTGGATGTGCTCATCGTCGGTCGCGGCGGCGGCTCCCTTGAGGATCTCTGGTGCTTCAACGAGGAGGTGGTGGCCCGCGCCATCGCAGGCTCCGCCATTCCAGTGGTGAGCGCTGTGGGCCACGAGGTGGACGTCACCATCAGCGACTTCGCCGCCGACTTGCGCGCTCCCACTCCTTCCGCCGCCGCCGAGCTGGTGGCACCGGACAGAAGCGCCCGGGCCCAGCGCCTGCTTCACCTCAAGCAGCGTCTGCTGCAGGCCATCTCCCGGCGCCAGACCGCCGCCAGCCATGGCTTCGCGCTGCTGCAAAAGCGGCTCGACCATCAGGATCCCAAGCGCCGGCTGGAGCAACAGTCCCAGCGCCTGGACGAGCTGTCCGGCCGCCTGCAGCAACTGCTCAATCTGCGCCTGCATCAGGGGGAGCGGCGCCTCGCGAACCTCGAACTGCGGCTGCAGGCCAGGAGCCCTTCAACGCTGCTGGCCGCCGGCAAGCGCCGTCACCAGCTGGCCGAAGAGCGGCTCCATACCCTGATGAGCAAGCGCCAGGATCTGGCCGCCCACCGCCTCGCCATGCTGAGTGCGCGGCTCGACGGGGTGAGCCCGCTGGCCACTCTGGGGCGGGGTTACTCCATCACCCGCACGCCCAGTGGCGAGGTGATAAGCCGCGCCGCCCAGGTGAGCCCGGGCCAACAACTGGTCACCATGCTCGCAGAGGGGGAGCTGCGGGTGCGGGTGGAGGAAGTGCACAACCAATAACGAAAGGGGGCCGTCAAGCGGCCCCCTTTCGTTCCCTCCTTAGTCTTGCCCCTGCCCGCTACACCCGCGAATGATGCCGGGCCCCGCCCGGATGAGCGGCGGGGGTTGCCGCCTCCCCTCCCAAGGGATTTGACTGCAGATATTCGAACAAACCTGCCTGCAGATTGACGTTCCAGAAGCGCCCCGCCAGGGTCAGCGCCAGTATCTCCCCGGTCAGCTCGGCAAGGCCATGCTGCTGCCAGCGCTCAAAAAGAGGCAACAGATGCGCCCGCACGGGGGATGGCAAGCGCCCGAGGGCAAGCCAGCCGGTATCGAGGCCACCGCGCAGCAGGCCGTCCATGGGCCCGTTGGGATTGGGCCTCATCACCATGCCGGGGGCACGCTGACCGGCCGCCAGCGCCTGGTGCCAGGCCCCTAGATCCCGGCCATACATGAGGCCGTGGCCATGAATGCTGCCCCCCGCCCCCGCACCGAAGGGGAGGATCTCGGCGCCGCGCTTGGCCATCTGGTTGTAGCGGCTCTGCTCGGCCTCGCTTCGCCGCCAGTGGCTGCAGGAGAGCCGCTGCCAGCCCCCCTGCTCCAGGGTGCGGGCGCCATAGGCATACATGGTCGCCCGCTGCTGACCATCGGCGGACCAGCCGAGTCGGCCCTTCTCCTGCGCCCGATCCAGATTGGTGCCCTGCATGGCGATGAGCTGATAGAGATCCACCCCGTGCACGCCGCTGGCCATCACATCCGCGATGTCCTCGCGCCACAGGGCCTCATCCTGCCCCGGCAGGCCGAAGATGAGATCCGCCACTATGACGGCGGCGTCATCCCGGGTCAGCTCCCCCAGCCGGGCGAGCAGTGTCTCCCTGTCGTCGAAACGGGCCGCCTGCTGGCGCACCTCTGTGTTGAAGCTCTGCACCCCGAACGAGAAGCGGTTGAAGCCCCCCGCCAGGGCCGTCTGCCACTTCTCATCATCAAAGCCGTTGAGGCGCCCCTCCAGGGTCACTTCCGCATCGGCCGTCAGCGGAAAACGGCGGATGGCCTCGGCGAGGCACGCCAGATCGTCCGCCGCCATGTCGGTGGGGGTGCCGCCTCCCACATAGACAGCCGAGAAGGGCTTGCTCTGCACGAGCGGCGTCTTCGCCGCCCGACTTAGCTGGTCACACAGGGCCGCCATATAGCGGCTCATGCGCGCCGGGTTGGCGCCATTTTCGAAGAAGTTGCAGAAGCTGCAGCGCTTGCGGCAGAAGGGAACATGGATATAGAGCGCCCGCTCCCGGGCCTCGCTCGGCCGTTGCCACCAGGCTTGCCAGCCGGCGTCGTCCAGCGTCAGGGGGCCTGCGCCGCCCCGGCTGGCATGGGCCGAGGTCTTGGCGCCAAAGGCGAACTTCAGGGGATCCGGGGTGGCGAGCCCCGTCATGGTCGGGGTGAACTGTGGCGTCATCACTGGCAGGTTACCGTCTGGAAATAATGCAAATGATAACGAATATCAGTTAAGCCCTGTGTTGTGCTGGATCAAGTCAGGGACATTGAGAGGGCGTCATCTCCCCCTCTGACTGGGCGCGAGAGCAGATGTAAAGCGAGATCATGCAGGAGGAATGGCAGGAAGAGAGCCACTCTCCGGCGGGAGAGTGGTGGCACACACGCGATCAGGCCAGAAGAAGGATCCCGGCGGCGGGATCAGGGCGCTGACGCCGGGCTGGGCAGATCAGCCGTTGTCTATGATGATGGCGACCCGGCGATTCTCCGCCCGTCCGGCGGCGGTGCCGTTATCGGCGATCGGCGCCTCTTCACCGCGTCCACGGATGTCCAGGTTGGCCGCGGGCATGCCCACAGACGCCAGCACCTCGGCCACGGACTGGGCCCGTTTCAACGAGAGCTGCTCGTTGTAGGCCGCCTCGCCGTTGGAGTCGGTGTGACCGTCCACCCGGGCCCGGTTCAGCCCCACCTCAATCAGGGCCCTGCCCAAGGCTTCCACCACCTGGCGGGTGCCGGGATTGAGGGCCCCCACGTTGTTGGCAAAGAGCACCTTGTTGGAGATATCCAGGGTCCAGCCCTCGTCGGTCAGGTGAAACCCCTGCTCCTTGAGTGCGGCGATCTGCGCCTGCGTGAGGCCCTGGGGAGCGCTCTGGCAAGCCGCCAGCCCACCGAGCAAGAGTGCGAACAGACCTGCTCTCATCAGGTTGAAAAACGTCATCATTCTTGTCCTTTCATTATTTTTCATATCAATTTCACGTGGTTGTCTGGTCGTCTCTGTGTCCCTCCCTGCGTTGTCGTTTGGATTCATACATGGCACCGTCGGCGGCCTGCAACAAGGCATCCGCCGTCTCCCCCTGCTCGGGGTAGAGGGCCGCGCCGACGCTGATGCCGACCCCCAGATGACGGCCATCGCTCAAGACCACAGGGGTGCTCATCGCCTGCTGGATCCGCATCATCACCTCCTGCACCTCACTCCCCTGATGCACCGGAAAGAGCAGGACCACAAATTCATCCCCGCCCAGCCGACACACCAGGTCCATGGGCCTGAGCTGATGCTGCACCCGCCGCGCCAGCGTGATGAGCACCTCGTCACCGATTGCATGGCCCAGGTTGTCATTGATCTGCTTGAAGCGATCACAGTCCAGATAGAGCAGGGCGAAGCGCTCCTGTCGGGTGCGCCCGGCCTGGATGGCTTGCTCCAGCCGCGCCTCGAACAGCGCCCGGTTGGGCAGACCGGTGAGGGGATCATGGGTCGCCTGGTGCAGCAGGGTGGCGTTCTCCCGCTTCTGGTGGGCCTGCCAGGCTTCCAGCTCGTCGAGCAGTGAATTGAAGTCCTCCCCGAGCTCGTGCAGCTCGGCGATGTTGGCCTCCGGCACCCGCTGCTTGAGGGCGCGCTGGCGGCTGACGTTGTAGGCGACCTCGGTCAGGGCCTTGAGGGGCGCCGTGATGGAACGCTGCATCCGGCGCGCCACATAGAGCGCCCCCAGGATACTGAGCAGCAGGCACAGCAGGGTCGCCATCAGGGTCTGCAACAGGAAGCGCAGCAGGTGCTGGCCGTGACCGACCAGGTGAACCTGGGCTATCTCCTTGTTCTCCCGCACTATGGGCTGCTCCACAGGTCCCGGCAGAATAAGATGGGCCAGATGTTGCTCCAGACTGCTCCAGGGGGTCGTAATGTCCCGGCGCCAGCTCGCCAGCACCTGACCACCGGGCAGCAGAATGCGGGCGCTGGCCACGTCCTCCCGGGAGGTAATGGCCTCCAGGGCATCCTTGGCCGCATCCTTGTCATCGAACACCACGGCCGCTTCCGCGGTGTAACTGATGGCTCGTGCCACCAGCTTGAGGTTGTGATCCGCATAGAGGCGCAGCGCCAGCAGCGCCGTGATGGTCAGGAAGAGGCCCGCCATACAGACGGCGGTCAGGGAGATCACCATGTGGGTGCGCCCCAGGCTCTGGCGCAGGGTGAGCCGGGGGCTGGCGTGATTGATGGTCATCGCGCCTCCTCATCCGCTCTGGCGAGCTTGAGCACGGCCGGGTGCACCCGCACGCCGCTGCGGGCCAGTGCATCCAGGTTGACCCGAAAACGGACCCTCTCTTTGCCGGCCTGCAGGCAGAACACCGCATCGGCGATGCACTCGCGGCTCTGCTCGCTGATGCTGAGGATGGCGTACCCCCGCAGACGTTCGAACAGGGAGAGCCGCTGCTCGGGGACCAGCACCCCCAGATAGATCACATCGCAGCGCTGGATCAGCGCCTCGTCGTCGACCTCGTAGCGATGCACATCGACCGGGCGGCCATTGGCCTGCTGGCGGATGGTGAGCAGCGACGCCGCATATTCCGTGGGCGCGGCGACGCAGAGCCGCAACCTGGCAGGCTCGCTGGGCCAGCGGGTGTAGCTCAGGATATCGAGCACGGTTTGCCGCACCAGCTCGCTGCGCACTTCCGCCGAGGTCGCCGGGGCCGCCTCGCAGGTCAGCACCCAGAGGCAGCACAGGGGCGTCAGCCACGCCAGGATCCGAAAGGAGGAGAAAAACTGCATGATGCCCGCGCTTATGCCCACATCGGTACCTGGGTGGTCCGACGCCCATGGAGGGAGTGCCAGAGAGGAGTCGCACCGAGCTTATCAGCCGCCCAGCGGCTGCCTATCCGTACTGGCATCGGCTGCGTCAGCGGCCGACGCAGCGAGCACAACGCCACAGACCAGGACGGGCGCCCCGGGGGCACGCCTTCAGGGTTACTTTTTGCCAATCCCATATTCACGCAGCTTGTTGGCGATGGCGGTGTGGGAGACCCCGAGCCGCTTGGCCAACTGGCGGGTAGAGGGGAAGGCCGGGTAGAGCCGCTCCAGCAGCCGGCTCTCGAAGCGCTTCACCGCCTCGTCGAGCCCCCCCTCGAACCACTCGTCGATAAGGGGCATGGCGTCGGCCGCCACCGGCAGGTCCACGTGCTCGGGGCCTATTTCGTCCCCTTCCAGCAACGTCATGGCCCGGTAGAGGCAGTTGCGCAGCTGGCGCACGTTGCCGGGCCAGCGGTAGGCGGTCAGGTACTCGGCCATGTTGCGGGTAAAGCGCGGGCGTGGGCGCTGCAACTCGCTCGCGAAGCGGGAGACGAACTGCTGTGCCAGGGCCATGATGTCCGCCTTGCGCTCGCGCAGGGGGGGCAGCGCCAGACTCAGCACGTTGAGGCGGTAGTAGAGATCTTCCCGGAACTTGCCTTCGTGCACCAGATCCAGCAACTGCTTCTGGGTGGTGCAGATGAAGCGCACGTTGACCCTCACCTCCTGCTCGTCCCCGACCCGACGGAAGACGCCGTCTTGCAACACCCGCAGGAACTTGGTCTGCAGATGGGGGGACATGTCGCCTATCTCGTCCAGCATCAGGGTGCCGCCGCTCGCCAGCTCCAGCACACCGCGCTTGCCCTCGGTGTTGTTGCCAAAGGCGCCGGGGGCGTAGCCAAACAGCTCGCTCTCGGCCACGTTGTCCGGCATGGCGGCGCAGTTGAGCGCCATGAAGGGATGGCTGGATCTCAGGCTGGCGCCGTGGCAGGCGCGGGCCAGCAACTCCTTGCCGGTGCCGGTCTCGCCCACGATGAGCAAGGGGGCATCCTGCATCGCGAGCTTGGCGGCCTGGGCCAGCACCTCCTTCATCTTCTGGCTCTCGGCCTGCAGGTGCTCGAAGCCCCCGACTTCCACCGCGTGCAGCGCGCTGAAGTGCATGCCGACCCGGCGGGCGGATTTGAGCACCACAACGGCGCCGGCCAGGGCCTGTTTGCCCTTCTCCTCGGCCACGAACAGCGGCATCAGATCGCCGAGGTACTCCTCGCCGCCGAGGCTGAGTTTGCAGGTCTGGGGCTTGATCTCGCTCGCCTCCAGCCAGCGGGCGAAGGAGAAGCCCTTGACCAGGGAGCCGAGCGCCACCCCGCGCACCTCTTCCGGCGGCAGCGCCAGCGTGGTGAGGGCGGCCTGGTTGGCCTGGGTCACCCGCCCCTTGCTGTCGAGGGAGAAGACCAGATCCGGCAGCGCCTTGAGCAGGGCCTCTATCTCGTGATGCTCCCGCTCGGAGGGCATATAGGGGATGGTCTTGACGTCATAGACGCCGGGAATGCGGCGGATCTCCGGCATCAGATGCTGGAAATCGCGAAACTCCAGCTCGGGGAAATTGAGATAGATGATGCCTGAGGTATCGATTTCGATGCCGCGCAGATCGATGTTGTGCTCCACCAGTCGGTCGAGCAGTTCCCGGGTCAGGCCCAGACGGTCTTCACAGCTGACTTCAAGACGCATTCGGCACACACTTCCTAGCTAACATTCTGAATAGCCGGATGATACAGACTCGATCCCGCCAGTGCGAGCGCTCCCCCATAAAAATGCGGGCCCGCCCCGTTTTCACCGGGCAGGCCCTCTCAATGGAGATGCAGAGGCGCAGGATCTCAGCTCAGCAGCTCGTCCGTGCGTGCCGCCATGATGAAGTCGTTGCGATGTAATCCTCCTATCTTGTGGGTCCACCAGCTCACTGTCACCCTGCCCCACTCGAGCAAGATCGCCGGATGGTGGAACTCGACCTCCGCCAGCTCGCCCAACCGGTTGGTGAAGGCCAGCGCCTCCTTGAAGTTGCGAAAGGCAAATTCTCGCCTCAGTTGCAGCTCGCCGTTCACCACCAGGGGCTGCCAGTCGGGGATGGCGTGCATCAGCTCGCTCAGCTCCTGCTCGGTCACCCTGGGGGCATCGGCGCGGCACGCTTCGCACCGCTGATTTGCCAGTTCAGACATTCGGGACTCCTTTCATCAATGGAATGGGTTGGAAACGGGGTCAGCTCGCCTGCCGGCCAGAGGCCGGGGCAAAGCGGGGCGGACGCAGGCCAAGGCGACGGGCCTCGGCCACCGCCGCCATGATCTGCTGCGGCCCCAGGCGGTAGAGGCAATCCAGGCTTGGCAGCACGAAATAGACGGGCTGCATGATGTCGATGCGATAAGGGGTGCGCAGCACCTCCAGCAGATCGAAGGGTTGCAGCACCGGCTTGCCGGAAAGGGCATAGGCAGTCTCGCCGATGGAGGAGAGGATGCCGCCCCCGTAGATGCGCAGCCCCTCCCCCTCCTGCAGGAGACCAAACTCCACGGTGAACCAGTAGAGCCGCGCCAGATAGACCCGCTCCTCCTTGCTGGCGTTCAGCCCGAGCTGGCCATAGAGGTGGGTGAAGTGGGCGAAGGCGGGATTGGTCAGCATGGCGCAGTGGCCGAAGATCTCGTGGAAGATGTCGGGCTCTTGCAGGTAGTCGAGCTCGTCCCGGCGGCGGATGAAGGTGGCCACCGGGAACTGGCGATCCGCCAGCAGGGCAAAGAAGCGATCGAAGGAGATGAGCGCGGGCACGGCGGCCACCGACCAGCCGGTGGTGGGGCTCAGGGCGGCGTTGATCTCCCCCAGTTGCGGGATACGATCCCGGGGCAGTGCCAGCCTATCCAGCCCCGCCAGGTATGCGTCGCAGGCCTTGCCCTCGAGCGCCGCGAGCTGGCGCGCGATCAGGATCTGCCAGGTCCCCTGCTCTTCCTCCGAGTAGTGGATGCAGCCCTGATCGTCCGGTTGGTGTGCTGTGTAGCTACTTGCCATGATCCCTGCCATCTTCGGCCCCTAAAGGCCCCTTGTCGTTGCTCTTCAGGATCACTGTAACGGCTTGCCCATCAAAAAAGCAGCCGACCCCGAGGTCGGCTGACTGCCACAGATGTAAATAATTTGTGACATCTCGATGTGCTTTCCTGGGGCGCTGCCGTGGATGAGGCAAGCCGCCCGGGGATGGCTCAGGCAGGGAGATCACAGCCCTTGAATGGCCCCTATGACTTGCGAAGATAGCCCGCCAGCTGGCCGATAAGCCGTTTGCGCAGCTCACCTAGCCTGGGTTTCTCGTCCGCACACCAGGGCAGCGGGCGGCACGCCTCTATGGTGCGCAGCCCCAGGCGGGCGGTGAGCAGGCCGGCCCCCACCCCTTGCGCGGCGCGGGCGGAGAGCTTGGCGGTGAGCTCGGCCCCCAGCAGATCCATGCCCACCTCTGTCACCAGCTCGGTGGCGCCGGCATAGAGCATGTTGCGAAACACCTGGCGGATGAGGCGAATGCGGCTCCAGTAGCCAAGCTCGATGGCGTAGACATCGGCGATGTCCTCTATCATCCGCAGATTGCGCCACAGCATCAGCATCATGTCGACGGTGGCGAGCGGGCTCAGGGCCACCAGCACGGCGGCCTCCCCCGACCATTTGGCGACCCTGGCCTGGGCGAGCTTGTCCCGCTCGCCGAGCACCAGCTGGCTGTAGAGGGTCAGCACCTCCCGATCGCTGTGGCTCTTATCGAGCTGGCTGAGCCAGTTGCGATACCCCTCCCGCCCCTTGTCGCCACTCTTCTCGGCCAGGGCCTCGCAGAATGCCTGCCCCTGCCCTACCCCCTGATGGGCCAGCAGATCTTCGGCCCGGGAGCGCACATCCTGGCGCCGCTTGAGGGTGCGCAGCCGCAGCCACTCGCGCCCGACCACCCCGGCCGTGCCGACCGCCACCAGGCCAGAAGCCAGCAGCCAGGCGCCGCCCCATAGCGGGGTGGTGAGAAACTGGTCGTAGAGGAAGGCGCCAAACTGGCCCAGAGAGAGCAGGCCGACCGCCCCCAGTCCCCAGCCCAAGAGGCGATGGCGGCGACGGGGCCGCACCGTCAGGGCCGGGGCTACCTCGGTGAACTCATCGAGCTCCTCGAGTCGCTCGAAGCTCTCTTCTTCCAGCCGCTGGGCCGGGGCCGGGGGCGGCGCTTCGCTCGCCACCGACAGGGTCGGCTCCAGGATCACCTTGCCTTGCAGCGGCACCTTCTGTGTTGTCTGATCGTTCATCTTGTTCTCTGCTCCTTGGTGCGGCGCCGGTTATTCGAGGTGATCCCCGAGCAAGAACTCCAGTGCCGCGTCCAGCCGGATATGGGGCAGCGCCTGATGGGCGCTCATGGGCATGGGGCGAAATGCCTGAAAATCAAAACCTTGGCTTTGCCACCACAGGGCAGGCGGTATCTGGGGCGGTACCTCCCCCGGGAAGAGCAAGAGCGGCTCCCCTGCCAGGCTGGTGCCACGGATGGCCGGGAACTCGCGGCCATTGGCCTGCCCCTTGCCCACCTCTGTGGCCTTGATGGCGGCCAGCGCCAGGCATTCGGTCTCTATCCCCTCGAAGCGGGCCTGGCCCCGGCCGCTGCTCACCAGATGCTGGAGCAGGGAGACCAGGGGCCCATGCTGCTCCGGGGTGACGTGATCGGCCTTGCTCGCCACGAACAGCAGCTTGTCGATGCGCGGGGAGAACAGGCGGCGCCACCAGTTGCTCTTGCCATAGGCGAAGCTCTCCATGATGCGGGCTATGGCCTGCTGCATGTCGCCAAAGCTGGCGGCCCCGGCGTTGAGGGGCGCCAGGCAGTCCACCAGCACTATCTGGCGATCGAAGCCTGCGAAGTGCTGCTCGTAGAAGCCCTGCACCAGGTGCTGCTTGTACTGCTCGAAGCGCTGTTTGAAGGTGGCGTAGAGGCTGCCATCGGCGGGCTCCTGGGCGGGTTTGTCCCAGACCCAGGGCACGAATTGCAGCAGCGGCGCCCCGGCATACTCCCCCGGCAACACGAAACGGCCCGGCTGGATAAGGTGCAGCCCCAGCTCGCGCTTGCAGGCGTGCAGATAGTCGGTGTAACGCTCCGCCAGCTGGCTCGCCGGCCGCTCCTCGAAGGCTTGCTCGGCCTGCCAGCCGGGGGTCAGCCAGTCGGCGGCCAGGGCCTGCAGCTCGGGGCGACGCAACTGGTTTGCCACCTGCTCGCTCCACTGCTCGTAGTCGAGATCCAGCAGCGGCAAGTCCAGCAGCCACTCGCCGGGGTAGTCCACCAGATCCACATAGAGGGTGGAGATCTCCCCCAAGTGCCGGCGCAAGGGGTGGCGGGTGCGGTAGCGGATTTCCAGGCGCACCTCGGCCACCCCACGTGTCGGCTCGGGCCAGGCAGGGGGCTCGCCGAACAGGGCGTCTAGGCCCCGCTCGTAGGGGAAGGTGGGAATGTGGGCATTTTGCTGGGGAACCCGGCGGGCGCCGAGGATCCGCCCCTGGCGCTGGGCATCCCACAGGGGCAGACGACCGTCGATGGCGGCGTGCTCCAGCTGATTGACCAACGCCGTGATGAAGGCGGTCTTGCCGCTGCGGGACAGGCCGGTGACCGCCAGCCGGATGTGGCGATCCCGAGCCCGGTTCACCACCTCAAAGGCCTTGTGCTGCAGCACAGACCATGACTGTTCGAGTTTGTTGCGTATCAAGGCGGGTCTTTTTCTCCTGTCACAGCCGAACCATGGGGATAAGGGCCGGGGCCAGGGCCCCGCGCCCGTACGGTACTCAGAGCTTGCTGAACTCGCGCTGCAGGGTGAACTCCTTGGAGGTCACCAGCTTCTCGATGCGTTGCAGTCTGGGCTCGAGCGTGTCGAGCTCCTGGGCGATGCGGCCGAGCGCCTGATGGGGGGTGACCCCCGCCTGCCAGCTGCGCGCCTTCATGCGCACCTCGGCAAAATCCGCCTCCTGCTCCCCGTAGAGGGTGACCGGCTTCTTGTCGAGCAGGAACCAGGCGGCAATGTAGGCGGTGAAGGTGATGAAACCGGCGAAGATGAGGCCTGTGATGGCCAGCAGCCGCACTATCCAGGTCTCCACCCCGAAGTAGTCGGCAAGGCCGGCGCAGACGCCGGCTATCTTGCCCTTCTGGGGATCCCGGTAGAGATTGCGAGAGTTGTTCGAGGCGCTCATACCTTGTTCCTCCAGCCAGAGACTTCAGCATCCGCAATGAAACCCTGTGTACCGACCGACGCAGACCTCACGCCATGGCAGCCATAGATGGCATTCATACCTTGTTCCTCCAACCGGGGACCTCGGCATCCAGAATGGATTCCAGTGCCCCGACTCTCTCCTGCATCTTCTCGGCACGGACCAGCAGGCCCTGCAACTGCTCCCGCTCATTGTCGGCGAGACCCGCACCGATCCGGCCCTTGGCGCGATAGTGCAGCACCAGCCAGATGGGGGCCACTATGACCATGAAGACGATGAGTGGCGTCGCCAATATCCCAAGAATGTCTTCCATTCATCACTCTCCTTTCGAGGCGGTGTCGCTCTGGCCGAGCTTCTGGCGCATGGCCTCGAGCTCGCGGCTGATCTGATCGTCCGCTTCCAGCTCGGCAAACTGCTGGGCCAGCGCCTTGTCGGACTGGCCGAGATCGGCGCGGGCTTCCATCTCGTCGATGCGGCGCTCCATCCGCTCGAACTTGCTGACCACGGCCTGGCTGTCGCCACGGGCCACCTGGCTTTGCACGTTCAAACGGCTGCTGGCGGCCTCGCTGCGAATGGCCATCGCCTTCTGGCGGGCACGGGCGTCTTCGAGCTTGGCTTCCAGCTGGCGGATCTCGTCGCCCAGCTTGTCGATGCCGCAGTCCACCGCCTGCTGCTCGCGATAGAGCGCCTCGGCAAGCTCGCTCTGCTTGTTCTTCTCGATGAGGGCGGCACGGGCCAGATCCTCGCGCCCCTTGGTCAGGGCCAGCTCGGCCTTGGCCTGCCATTCGTTCACCCGCTCCTGATGGCGGCTGACCTGACGGCCGATCTCTTTCTGGTTAGCGAGGAAGCGGGCCAGGTTGGAGCGCTCCTTCACCAGTTCATCTTCCATCTCCTGGATGATCAGGCGCACCATCTTCTGGGGATCCTCGGCCTTGTCGAGCAGGGACGTCAGATTGGAATTGATGATGTCGGCCAGGCGGGAAAAAATACTCATGGTTGTACTCCTGTGATGGGCATTGGGTTGTTTCTCCATTGACAATGGCAACTTGTGTGCCAATCTGGAACAATAATTAACTTGTTGATTTATATGGGCACTCTCCATGAGTTTCAAGACGCCCGGAACAAGAGATGATTAAAATAACCAACTTTTGGTAAGATTAACCAGATTTTTCAACGAACAGGGATCAGGATGACCACGGCCACGGAAAGTCTGTTGGGTGAGTCCAACGCGTTTCTAGAGATCATCGAGCAGGCCTCGCGACTCGCCCCCCTGCGCAAACCCGTGCTGATCATCGGCGAGCGGGGGACCGGCAAGGAGCTCATCGCCCACCGCCTACATTATCTCTCGGATCGCTGGGATCAAAGCTTTGTCACCATCAACTGCGCCACCTTGAGCGAGAGCCTGCTGGAAACCGAGCTGTTCGGCCACGAGGCGGGATCCTTCACCGGCGCCGCCAAGCGTCATCAGGGTCGCTTCGAGCGGGCCGATGGCGGCACCCTGTTCCTCGACGAGCTGGCCACCACCAGCGCCCGGGTGCAGGAGAAGCTGCTGCGGGTCATAGAGTACGGTGAATTCGAGCGGGTGGGCGGCGCCAAGGCACTCAAGGTGGATGTGCGCCTGGTGTGCGCCACCAACGAGGATCTGCCGCAGCTGGCGGCCCGGGGGCAGTTTCGTCACGATCTGCTGGACCGGCTGGCCTTCGACGTCATCACCCTGCCCCCGCTGCGGGAGCGGCGAGAAGATATCCTGATGCTGGCGGAGCACTTCGCCCACGGCATGACCCGGGAGCTGGGGTATCCGCTGTTTGCCGGCTTCTCTCGCAAGGCGACCCAGTTGCTGCAAGATTACCCCTGGCCCGGCAACGTGCGGGAGCTCAAGAACGTGGTGGAGCGCAGCCTCTACCGTCAGGGCAATCCGCAGTTGCCGCTCTCGGAGCTGGTGATCAACCCCTTCGACTCCCCCTGGCGCCCCCGTACCGGCAGCCCGTCCCCGGTCACCACCGAGGCGACCTCGGCAAGCGGCACCCAGGCCATGAGCCTGCCACTGGATCTCAAGGGGGCGGTCGCGGAATACGAGATTAATTTACTCAAGCAAGCGATGCAGCAATCCCAGTATAATCAGCGCAAAGCCGCCCAATTGCTGACCCTGAGCTACCACCAGTTCAGGGGCATGCTGCGCAAATACCAGCTGCTCGAAGGGGATGACAACAATGGCAACATGGACAACGACTGACCCTCTGCCACCACCCGTTCCGAAGCATGCTGTGCAAATACCAGCTGCTCGAGGGGGATGACAACAATGGCAATGCGGACAACGACTGACCCTCTGCCACCACCCCCGTCGAGACATGCCTGGTAAATACCCGCTGCTCGAGGGAATTGACGAGGGGAATGTTCGCACACCCCGATGGGACGCCCTGCCCGGCAGGATCCCGCAACGCGCCCGCCCTCTGGCGGGCAACTCTGTCTGAAAACATGGTTCCAACATGAGAATGCTCACACCACTGCTGCTCGGCCTCCTGGTACTGGTCACCGGCTGTCAGAAACAAGACGATGCCTCCAGGACCGGGCTCATCTATTGTGCCGACGGGGCGCCCAGATCCTTCAACCCGCAGCTTGCCAATTCCGAGGCGACCCTGGATGCCAGCGCCCGCCCGCTCTACGATCGCCTGCTCGAGGTCAATGCCAATACCCTCAGCATCGAGGGGGGCCTGGCCACCCACTGGCGCAGCAGCGAGGACGGCCTCTCCTATACCCTGACCCTGCGCAAGGGCGTGACCTTCCATCGCACCCCCTGGTTCAATCCGACGCGCCACTTCAACGCCGACGACGTGCTCTTCACCTATCATCGCCTGCTGGACGAGCACCACCCCTTCCACAGCATCTCGGGTGGCGAGTACCCCTATTTTCACAGCCTGGGGCTAAGCAGCCTCATCAAGCGGGTCTACAAGAAGGGCCCCAATGAGGTGGTGTTCGAGCTGAACCGGCCGGATGCCTCCTTCCTCGCGACCCTGGCCAGTGACTACGCCATAGTGCTCTCGGCTGAATATGGCGAGCAGATGGACAAGGCTGGCACCCCCGAGCTGCTGGACAGCCGCCCCATAGGCACAGGGCCCTTCAGTTTCAAGGAGTACCGTCACAACGAGTTCGTGCGCTACCTGCGCCACCCCGGCTACTGGGGCGGCGAAGCGAAGATTGAGCAGCTCATCTACGACATCACCCCCAAGTCGTCCAAGCGGCTCGCCAAGCTGCTGACCGGCGAGTGCGATGTGATGAGCACCCCCTCCGCCAGCCAGCTGTCGGTGATAGACAAGGACTCCCACCTCAATCTGTCGGTGCAGTCGGGCATGAACGTCGCCTTCCTCGCCCTCAATACCCGCAAGGCCCCCTTCAACAAGGTGCAGGTGCGCCAGGCGCTGGCCAGTGCCATCAACGTGCAAAACCTGCTGCAGGCGGTCTATTTCGAGACGGGTCAGCCTGCCGCCAGCCTGCTGCCGCCGCTCTCCTGGGGCTACAACCCCTCCCTGACCCAGCGCAAGCCCGATCTGAAGCTCGCCCGTCAGTTGCTCAGGGATGCCGGCTACCCGCAAGGGTTCGAGATGCAGGTGCTGGTGCAGCCCGGCGCCCGCCCCTACAACCCGGATGGTCTCAAGACGGCCCAGCTGATGCGCAGCGATCTCGCCAAGATAGGGGTGAAGCTCAAGATAGTGCAGCAGGCCTGGCCGGTCATCGAGACCCGGCTCGCCCACGGGCAATATGACAGCCTGCTCTCCGGCTGGATCGCCGATAACGCGGATCCGGACAACTTCTTCCGCCAGCTGCTGAGCTGCGCCGCCGTCGAGCGGGGCAACAACTACAGCCGCTGGTGCAGCCCCGCCTTCGATCAGCTGCTGGACGACGCTGTGACCACACCGCAACTCGCCTTCCGCCTGCGCAACTATTACTATGCCCAGTCGCTGCTCAACGAACAGCTGCCGCTCATCCCGCTGGCCCATGCCCTGCGCACCCAGGTGAGCCGCAGTGACATTCAGGGACTGACCCTGATGCCCTTTGGCGGCACCACCTTCAACCAGGCCTATCGGGAGTGAACATGGCGGGCATCCATCCCATCGGTGGCATCTGGCCTCCCTTCCCATCGACGCACCCCTGCGCGGAGGCATAAGCATGTTTTTTTATATTCTGCGTCGCATCACATTGCTGGTGATCACCCTGCTGGTGCTGACCATGGGGGCCTACCTGCTGGAGTTTCGCCTCATCGGCCAGGTGCTGGACTTCTGGCACGGCTACCCGGACTTCCTGCAGCGCATCGCCGCCGGAGATTTCGGCTTCTCCAGCGTCTCCGGCCTGCCGGTGCTGGACGAGATCCGTCACTACTTCCCGGCGACCCTGACCCTCTGTCTCGCGGCCTTTGCCATCTCGCTGCTGGTGGGGATCCCGCTCGGGACCCTGGCGGCCCTCTATCAGGGGCGTGGCCTGGATCTCTCCATCATGGCCGCCGGCCTCATCGGCTACGCCGTGCCCGTCTTCTGGCTGGCGCTGCTGATGGTGATGTTCTTCTCCCTGGATCTCGGCTGGCTGCCCTCTTCGGGCCAGATCAGCCTGCTCTACGACGTTCCCTCCATCACGGGGATCGCCATCGTCGACGTGCTGATGAGCCAGGAGCCCTGGCGCGAGGCGGCACTCCATGACGCCCTGCGCCACCTGGTGCTGCCGTCCCTGGTGCTGGCCGTGGTGCCCACCACCGAGGTGATCCGCCACGTGCGCAGCTCCCTCATCGACGTGATGAAGCAGAACTACATCAAGGCCGCCGCCAGCCGCGGTCTCTCCCGCCGCCAGATCGTCTGGCGCCACGGCCTCAAGAATGCCCTGCCCCCCGTGCTGCCCCTGCTCGGCCTGCAACTCGGCAGCGTGCTCACCTCCGCCATGATCACCGAGGTGGTGTTCGACTGGCCCGGGATCGGTCGCTGGCTGGTGAGCAGCATAGCGCTTCAGGACTATGCCGCCATCCGCGGCGCCTTCCTGGTGGTGGCCAGCTTCGTCATCTTCATCAGCGTCAGCACCGAGTTGCTGACCACCATAATGTATCCGGCACGGCGCAAAGAACTCTATGCAAAACAAGACTGAGTATGCCCACAGCGGCACGCACGCCAGCATGTCGGCCTCGCGCTGCTCACCGCCTTCATGCTGTATCCGGCACGGCGCAAAGAACTCTATGCAAAACAAGACTGAGTACGCCCACAGCGGCACACACGCCTGCATGTCGGCCTCGCGCTGCTCACCGCCTTCATGCTGTATCCGGCACGATGCAATGAACGCTATGCAAAACAGGACTGATTGGGCTTGCGGCCGCATGTGCGCCCCCCTTGTCCGCCACGGCGTAAAGAACACCATGCAAAACAAGACTGACCCCGCTCATGGCCAGGGCTGGAGCCTGCATCATGCACGATAAATCGAACATCTATCCGGAGCTCAAGATCCTCTCCCCCCTGGAGCAGACCTGGGCCTCCTACCGCCGCAATCCGCTGGCCATGGGCGGCCTCTGGTGCTTCGGCCTGCTGCTGCTCATCACCCTGGTGGGCCCCTTGGTGGTGCCCTACGGCATCGATGATCAGCACAGCGGCCGCCTGCTGCTAGCCCCCTCCTGGGCCAGCACGGGGAACATAGACTACTTCCTCGGCACCGACGATCTGGGCCGCGACATCCTCTCCCGCCTCGTGGTGGGGGCCCGCCTCACCTTCGGCAACGCCTTGCTGGTGGTGGTGATAGCGCTCCTCGTCGGCTCCGCCATCGGCATCCTCGGCGGCATGAGCAAGGGGGTGAAGTCGAGCGTGCTCCATCACCTGCTCGATACCCTGCTCTCCATCCCCTCCCTGCTGCTGGCCATCATAGTGGTCGCCATCCTGGGGCCAGGGCTGTTCAACACCCTGATCGCTATCACGCTGGCGCTGATCCCCCCCTTCATCCGGGCGACCTACAACGCCGTCCACGCCGAGATGCAGAAGGAGTACATCATCGCGAGCCGCCTCGACGGTTCACCCCCCTTGCGGATCATGCGCCTCGCCATACTGCCGAACATAGTGGAAACCCTAGTGACTCAGACCACCCGGACCCTCTCTGCCGCCATCCTGGATATCTCGGCGGTGGGCTTTCTCGGCCTCGGGGCCCAGTCACCCCAGCCGGAGTGGGGCGCCATGCTGGCCGATTCGAGCGATCTCATCTATCTGGCCCCCTGGACAGTGACCCTGCCGGGCATGGCCATTTTGTTCAGCGTGCTGGTGACTAACCTGGTGGGTGAAGGGATCCGCGAAGCGCTCAAAGAGGGGAACGATTGATGCAATGTTCTGTGCCGAAGATAGGCATGCTCACCCTTGTTCTCCGCCCATTCCTGTACGGCGTGCTGGTTAACCCATCGCTGGTGGGTGAAGGCATTCGCGAAGCGCTCAAAGAGGGGAACGATTGATGATACTGCGGCTCTATACCATCAAGGACGGCATGGCCCAGATGCAGCACGCCCTGCCACACCCTCATGAGGAGCGCCACTGATGCCCTTGCTCGACATACGCAACCTGACCATAGAGATCGACACCCCCCAGGGCAAGGTCAAGGCGGTGGACAGGGTCAGCCTGACCCTGAACGAGGGGGAGATCCGCGGCCTGGTAGGAGAATCGGGCTCGGGCAAGAGCCTGGTGGCCAAGGTGATCGTCGGCATCCAGAAGGACAACTGGACGGTGCGCGCCGACCGGATGCGCTTCAACGACATGGACTTGCTGACCATGGCCCCCAAGGAGCGACGCCGCATCATGGGCCGGGAGATCGCCATGATCTTCCAGGATCCCATCAGCTGCCTCGACCCCTCCGAGGAGATAGGCACCCAGCTCGAGGAGGCCATCCCCACCAGCGCCTTCGCCGGCAAGTTCTGGCAGCGCTTCCAGTGGCGCAAGAAGCGGGCCATCGCCCTGCTGCACAGAGTCGGCGTCAAGGATCACCGCAAGGTGATGCGGGCCTATCCCCACGAGCTGTCGGATGGCATGTGCCAGAAGGTGATGATCGCCATGGCCATCGCCAACCAGCCGCGGCTGCTGGTGGCGGACGAGCCCACCAGCGCCATGGAGTCCACCACCCACTCCCAGATCCTGCGGCTGCTGGACAAGATGAACAAGCTGGGCAACACCACCATCCTCATCATCAGCAACGACATCGCCGCCATCGCCAACCTGACCGACACCATCAACATCATGTACTGCGGCCAGATGGTGGAAGTGGGCACCCGGGATCAGATCCTCGAATCCCCCCGCCACCCCTATACGGACGCCCTGCTCAAGTCCATTCCCGACTTTGACAAGCTGGTGCGCCACAAGTCCCGGCTCGAGACCCTGCCCGGGGTGATCCCCCCTCTGCAGCACCTGCCCATCGGCTGCCGCCTCGGCCCCCGCTGCCCCTACGCCCAGAAGCAGTGCGTGCAGACCCCGCTGATGAGCAAGGTCAAGGGACACCAATTTAGCTGCCACTTCCCCTTGAACATGGAAGAGCCGAAGAAATGAACCCGAGTCATCACCACTCCATGTCCCATCAGCAAGGCCAAGGGACATCCATTTCCCAGCTGCCACTTCCCGCTGAACATGGAAAAATCGAAGAAATGAGCCTGACCCTGAATACCGCCATAAAGGAGCCCAGCCTGTGATCGAACCCGCCCTGTTGCAGGTCAGGGGCCTGTGCAAGACCTATCAGAACCGCACCGGCCTGTTCCGGCGCCAGGCGGTGGAGGCCATCAAGCCCCTGTCGTTTGATCTCGGTGTGGGCCAGACCCTGGCCATCGTCGGGGAGGCGGGCTCTGGCAAGAGCACCCTGGCGCGGATCCTGGCTGGCATGATAGAGCCGAGCGGCGGCGAGATCGCCATCGAGGGGCAGCCCCTGGTTCACGGTGACTATCAGACCCGCTGCAAGCTGCTGCGGATGATCTTCCAGGACCCCAATACCTCGCTCAACCGCAAGATCCGGGTCGGCCAGATCCTGGAGACGCCGCTGCGCCTCAACACGGCCCTGAGCGAGGAGGAGCGCCGGGAGAAGGTGGTCCAGACCCTGCGCATGGTGGGCATGCTGGCGGATCACGCACTCTTCTACCCCCAGATGCTCTCCGCCGGTCAGCAGCAGCGGGTGGGGCTGGCGCGGGCGCTCATCCTCAATCCCAAGATAGTGGTGGCCGACGAGGCGCTCTCGACCCTGGACATCTCGGTGCGCTCCCAGATCATCAACCTGCTGCTGGAGATGCAGGAGACCACGGGGCTGAGCTATGTGCTGGTGGCCAACGATCTGGGCATCGTCAGCCACATCAGCGACGAGGTGCTGGTGATGCACGAGGGCCGGGTGGTGGAGCGCGGCAAGACCCTCAAGGTGTTTGCCGATCCCCAGCACGACGTGACCCGCCGCCTCATCCAGAACTACAACAACGAATATCGCCGCTGATCCCCAGCCGTTCCCCCTCCGGCCCATGGGCCGGGCATAAAAAAACCCGGCCTGATGTCGCATCAGTCGCCGGGGGATTGCGCTCAAAAAAGTGATTGCGTCGCTCGTAGTAGGAACACCGAGATAGTAGGCAGCCCCTCTGGGGTCAACAACTGTCAGATCTGACAGGCAGGCCGCTATGGAACCTGAACTGCGGATCCGGCGAGCAGATAAGCTCGGCTTCAATCCGGCCAAAATAGGCGACCCGCTCGCCGATATCCTCCCCCGCATATTGCTCCGCCAGTGCCAGGTAGTCCTGGTAGTGGCGTGCCTCCGATCGCAGCAGGGAGACATAGAAGCGACCCAGCTCCTCGTCCAGGTGGGGGGCAATCTTCGCAAAGCGCTCGCAGGAGCGCGCCTCTATGTAGGCGCCGATGATCATCTTGTCCACCACGGCCGCCGGCTCGTAGGTACGCACGTGGGCCAGCAGGCTGCGGGCATAGCGGGAGGCGGTGACGGGCCCGTAGGGGATGCCGCGGGCCTGCATTATCTCCAGCACCTGCTCGAAGTGGTGCAGCTCCTCCTGGATGAGCCGCACCATGGGAAACAGCAGGGGATTGCGCTCGAGCTCGGCGAACACGCTTCTGTCGGACTCCCCCATGGTGCGTTTGCCGAGGATCTCGGCCTTCTCGGGGATGGCATCCAGCTCACGGTAAAATTCAAGCTTGGGCAGCAGGTGGCGCTTCTCCTTGGGCAGGCAGTAGCGGCGCACCAGGCTGTGGGCCGTCAGGGCGGCCTTGTTCTCGCAGTTGGCGTGATCGATGAGCAGGGTCGGCAACTGGGCGGGATCCCGCGCCATCTCCACCCACTCATCCGGGGTCTCACAATGCAGGAATTGGCGAACGGGGGCTAGCAGGTCATCCATCTGAACTCTTGTACTCTCTGGTTAGTCTTGATTGGCATATATTGATGCGGCTTGATACGGCGGGCGAAGCCCGCGAAGGGGGCCCATGCTAACGGATCCCGACCCGCCTGCCCAGCGCAGAGGCGGCCTCACTCCAGCAGGCGCTTGAGGGAATCGCGCCGGACCAGCTTGCCGCTGAAAGAGGGCAGCTCACCGGCTTCCCCCTCCTCCACCATGGTGATCAGCCGGCTGATGGTCTCCTGGATCATCTCGGTCACCGGCATCTTGACGCTGGCCAGCGAAGGAATGACATAGGGAGCCAGGGCGATGTCGTCGAACCCCACCACAGAGACCTGCTCCGGCACCGACAGGCCGCACTCGTGCAACTGCTTGATGGCACCGATCGCCATGTCATCGTTGCTGGCGATCAGGGCACTGAAGCTCACCCCGCGCGCCAGCAGGGTCGAGACCCCGGCCGCGCCGCAGGCGGGGGTCCACTTGCCGGGGGCGATCAGTGCCTCTCGCACGGGAATGCCGTGCCGGGCAAGGGCCTCGCGGTAGCCGGCGAGGCGCTCCATACCGGTGGGGGAATCCGCCGAGCCTGTGATGAAGGCGATGTCCCTGTGCCCCATCCCGATCAGCCTGTCCACCACGGCCGCGGCGGCCGCCTGCTGATCGGAGTAGACGCAGTGCGCCGGGTGTCGGCGCAGCCGCCGGTTGAGCACCATGATGGGCTGGGAGTGCTGCTCGATGATCTCGTCCATCTCCTCGACGCTGAGAAAACGCGGGTAGATGATGACGCCGTCACAGCGGGAGTCGAGCAGGTACTGGATGGCCTGTCGCTCCTCCTCGGCGCTGTGCTTGCCGTCGGCCAGGATCAGCTGCCGGCCCCGATCTTCGGTCAACCGCGCCGCGTGGGAGAGCAGCTCGCTGAAATAGACGCCGTGATAGAGGGTATTGGTCACCACCAGGCCCAGAGTCTGGGTGTTTTTGGTGGCCAGCTGCCTCGCCAGCAGGTTGGGGCGATAGCCGCTCTCCTCTATGGCCTGGAACACCCGATCCCGGGTCTCCTGACTGGTATAGCCATTGCCCGACAGCACCCGGGAGACAGTCGCCTTCGACACCCCTGCCCGCTTCGCCACCTCCAGCATAGTCGTCATCGTCTTCCCCTCTTCTCGACGGGCCGCAGTGTACTGCACGGGACCCGCTTGTGCTAACGAGAATGGGCGCAGGCCCCCTCTTTCAGTGATCCCATTCACGCTTCTGCACAATGGCGGTGCGACCGTCTTGTCTGTGAGCATGAAACTGAGCATGCTATGTGGAACCGGTTCCACAATGCAGTTTCATTCCCGTTCTTCCCGTCGTCAATGACGGGGTTCGACAGGCCTCATTTGGTAAAAAGGATACGACTAGATGTCAAAGAACTACGCGGCCCTGGCCGGCAAGGTCATCACGGCCCTCGGCGGAACCGGCAACATAGTCGCCGTGACCCACTGCATGACGCGCCTGCGTTTCGTGCTGCAAGACCCCACCCTGGTGGACAGTCCAACGCTCAAGGCCACTGCCGGGGTACTTGGGGTGGTCAGCAGTGATAACCAGTGCCAGGTGATCATCGGCAACATGGTCTCCCACGCCTATCGCGAGGTGCTTGCCCAGTTGCCGGAAGGTGCACAGGGAGACGTGCCGGCGGCCAAGCCAGGTTTCAGCCTGCGCCGCCTGGGCGCCGCCATTCTGGACGCCCTGATCGGCACCATGTCGCCCCTCATTCCGGCCATCATCGGCGGCTCCATGCTCAAGCTGCTGGCCATGGTGCTGGAGATGACAGGGGTGCTGGAGAAAGGATCCTCGACCCTCACCATACTCACTGTGGCCGGTGACGGCGCCTTCTTCTTCCTGCCCCTGATGGTGGCCGCCTCCGCCGCCGTCAAGTTCAAGACCAATATGTCGCTCGCCATCGCCATCGCCGGGGTGCTGGTGCACCCCAGCTTCATCGAGCTGATGGCCAGGGCCGCCGAGGGGGAGCAGGTGACCTTCGCCCTGATCCCGGTCACCGCGGTGAAATACACCTACACAGTGATCCCGGCCCTGGTCATGACCTGGTGCCTCTCCTACATAGAGCGCTGGGTCGATCGCGTCACCCCGGCGGTGACCAAGAACTTCTTGAAGCCCATGCTGATAGTGCTGATCGCGGCGCCGCTCGCCATCCTGCTCATCGGTCCCATCGGCATCTGGATTGGCACCGCCATCTCGGGCCTGGTCTACACGGTTCACGACTACCTGGGCTGGCTGTCGGTGGCCATCATGGGCGCGCTCTGGCCCCTGCTGGTGATGACCGGCATGCACCGCGTCTTCACCCCGACCATCATCCAGACCATCGCCGAGACCGGCAAGGAAGGCATGGTGATGCCCTCCGAGATAGGCGCCAACCTCTCCCTGGGGGGCTCCTCCCTGGCGGTGGCCTGGCGTACCAAGAACCCCGAGCTGCGCCAGACCGCGTTGGCGGCCGCCGCCTCCGCCATCATGGCGGGGATCTCCGAGCCCGCCCTCTACGGGGTGGCCCTGCGACTGAAGCGGCCCCTCATCGCCAGCCTCATCAGCGGTTTCATCTGCGGCGCCGTGGCGGGCATGGCCGGGCTCGCCAGCCACTCCATGGCGGCACCGGGTCTCTTCACCAGCGTGCAGTTCTTCGATCCGGCCAACCCCATGAGTATCGCCTGGGTGTTCGCCGTGATGGCACTCTCGGTGGTGCTCTCCTTCGTGCTGACCCTGCTGATGGGCTTTGAAGACATACCTGTGGAGGTACCCGGCGAGAGCGCCGCACCCCAGCCCGTCGCGGCCAGCCAGACGCAGGCCACCGCCGGCGCGTGACTCCCCCATCAGACATGACAAGAGGTAACCAATGTCGTTAGCAAGATTTCCCCAAGGCTTCCTCTGGGGCGGCGCCCTGGCCGCCAACCAGGCGGAAGGGGCCCATCTCGAGGGGGGCAAGGGGCTGACCACGGTCGACATGATCCCCCATGGCGCCAACCGCATGGCGGTCAAACTCGGCCAGGAGAAGCGCTTCACCCTGCGGGATGACGAGTTCTACCCAAGCCACGAGGCCATAGATTTCTATCACCGCTACAAGGAAGACATCGCCCTGATGGCCGAGATGGGCTTCACCGTGTTTCGCACCTCCATCGCCTGGAGCCGGCTCTATCCCAAGGGCGACGAGGCCGAACCCAATCCCGAGGGCATCGCCTTCTACCGGGCGCTGTTCGAGGAGTGCCGCAAGTACGGCATCGAGCCCCTGGTGACCCTGTGCCACTTCGACGTGCCCATGCACCTGGTGGTGGAGTACGGCTCCTGGCGCAATCGCCAGATGGTGACCTTCTTCACCCGCTATGCGCGCACCTGTTTCGAGCAATTTGACGGTCTGGTGAAGTACTGGCTCACCTTCAACGAGATCAATATCCTGCTGCACAGCCCCTTCTCCGGCGCCGGGCTGGTGTTCGAGGAAGGGGAAGAGAGGGAGCAGGTCAAATACCAGGCCGCCCACCACGAGCTGGTGGCGAGCGCTCTGGCGACCCAAATAGCCCACGAGGTCAACCCGCACAACCAGGTGGGCTGCATGCTGGCGGGGGGCAGCTTCTACCCCTACTCCTGCAAGCCGGAAGATGTCTGGGCTGCGCTCCAAAAGGAGCGGGAGAACCTGCTGTTTATCGATGTGCAGGCCCGGGGGGCCTACCCGGCCTATGCCGCCAGCCTGTTTCGCGAGAAGGGGATCCAGCTCGTCAAGGCGCCGGAGGATGATGAGATCCTCAAACACAGCGTCGACTTCGTCTCCTTCAGCTACTACGCCTCCCGCTGCGCCTCGGCCGACATGAACGCGGGCAACACCAGCGCCGCCAACGTGGTCAAGTCCCTGCGCAACCCCCACATTGAAGTGAGCCAATGGGGTTGGGGCATAGACCCGCTCGGCCTTCGCATCACCATGAACAGCCTGTACGACCGCTACCAGAAGCCGCTGTTCCTGGTGGAGAACGGCCTGGGGGCCATGGACGAGATCAATGCCGCTGGCGAAA
Source organism: Aeromonas sp. DSM 116730 (assembly GCF_046581335.1). NCBI lineage: Bacteria > Pseudomonadati > Pseudomonadota > Gammaproteobacteria > Aeromonadales > Aeromonadaceae > Aeromonas > Aeromonas sp. DSM 116730. The sequence goes on from NZ_CP144265.1 coordinate 2,605,774, forward strand.
TAGAGGACGACTATCGCATCGACTACCTGCGCGCGCACATCAGCGCCATGGGGGATGCCATCGCCGACGGGGTGCCGCTCTTGGGCTACACCAGCTGGGGCTGCATCGATCTGGTCTCCGCCTCCACCGGCGAGATGAGCAAGCGCTACGGCTTCGTCCACGTGGACAGGGACGATGCCGGCCGGGGCACCCTGGCGCGCAGGCGCAAGAAGTCGTTCTGGTGGTACCAAAAGGTGATCGCCAGCAACGGGGAAGATCTGGCGTGACGAGGGCCGCCCCCCGATGAGGGCGGCGGCCTGAGACAGAGACGAAAACAGAGATGGGGGCCTGGGCCCCCATCTCTGTTTCATGTCGACGGCAATCGGAAAACGTTTAACTGCCTTCGTTGAAGATCTCCAGGTTGCTGGTCCCTTCCTGCCACTCGCGCACCGCCTTGTTGTCGTCGCTGCGCAGGGCGTTCAGGTGGTCCAGATACCCCTGATCCACGTCCGAGGTCACGTAGTGGCCATTGAACACCGAGGTCTCGAAGTGGCGCAGCTCGGGGTTGATCTCCCGCACCGCCTCTTCCAGATCTTCCAGATCCTGGAAGATCAGGCCATCGGCGCCGATCAGCTTGCACACCTCTTCCACTTCACGGCCATGGGCGATCAGCTCGTTGGCGGTGGGCATGTCGATGCCGTAGACGTTGGGGAAGCGAATTTCTGGTGCAGCCGAGGCGAAATAGACCTTGGCCGCCCCCGCTTCACGGGCCATCTGGATGATCTGCTCCGAGGTGGTGCCACGGACGATGGAGTCATCCACCAGCAACACCTTCTTGCCCTTGAATTCGGAGCTGATGGCGTTGAGCTTGCGACGCACCGACTTCTTGCGCTGGGTCTGGCCCGGCATGATGAAGGTACGGCCTATGTAGCGGTTCTTCACGAAGCCCTGACGGTAAGGCAGGCCCAGGGTATGGGCGATTTCCAGCGCCACGTCGCAGGAGGTCTCGGGGATGGGGATGACCACGTCCACGTCGAGATCTTCCCACTCCCGTGCAATCTTCTTGCCCAGCTTGCGACCCATGTTGAGGCGGGCGGCGTAGACGGAGACCTTGTCGATGCACGAATCGGGACGGGCGAAGTAGACGTACTCGAAGATGCAGGAGCTCATCTGGGGGTTCTCCGCACACTGCTCGGAGAACAGCTGGCCCTGCTCTGTGATGTAGATGGCCTCGCCCGGGGCGACGTCACGCACCGTCTCGAAACCGATGGCGTCCAGCGCCACGCTCTCGGAGGCGAGCATGTACTCCACCTGGCCCTGATCGTCGACGCGACGACCCAGGATCAGCGGGCGAATGCCGTTGGGATCGCGGAAACCGATGAGGCCGTGGCCGATCACCAGGGAGACCACGGCATAGGCGCCGCGGATCTGCTGGTGCACCTTGCGCACCGCAGAGAAGATATCCTCCGGCCGCAGCGCCATCTTGTCGCACAGATCCAGCTCGTGGGCCAGCACGTTCAGCAGCACTTCGGAATCCGAGGTGGTGTTGATGTGGCGGCGGGCCACCTTGAACTGCTGCTCCTTGAGATCCTTGGCGTTGGTGAGGTTGCCGTTATGGGCCAGCACCATGCCGTAGGGAGAGTTCACGTAAAAAGGTTGGGCTTCAGCGGCACTGGAGCTGCCTGCGGTGGGATATCTGACATGTCCTATGCCGATATGCCCCTTCAGTCGCTGCATGTGGCGCACTTCAAACACATCCTTCACCAGGCCGTTGGCCTTGCGTTGCCGGAAGTTTCCACTGTCAATGGTCACGATCCCGGCGGCATCCTGTCCCCTGTGCTGCAACACCGTCAAGGCGTCGTAGAGGGCCTGATTGACGGGGGTGGTGCCAACTATACCGACAATACCGCACATGTCTTTGCTACCTCGAAGTCACTGTACCTGTTGAAGAAAACTGGACGAGTTCAGCATGAACCCGAAAAACCACTGGATCACCGGCTTGAACTCGGGAACCAGTCTGGACGCCACCCACCAGTCGCTCTGGGAGAGGCTGGTGAAGGTATCCATAAAAAACAGCAGGGCACTGACGATCAGTACCCCGCGAATGGCGCCAAAACAGACCCCCAGCACCCGATCCGTGCCGGAGAGTCCCGTCTTTTCCACCAGCAGGCCCACCACGTAGTTGACCACGCTCCCCAGGATCAGGGTCGCCACGAAGAGGGCGGCGATGGCCAGGCCGTTGCGCACCATGGCGTCGGAGAAGGAGGTGAAGTAGATGGCGAGATCGGGATAGAAATGGCTGGCAATGAAAAAGGCGACGAACCAGGTGACGAGGGACATGGCTTCCTTCAGGAAGCCGCGCACCAGGCTGATGAGGGCAGAGAAACCGACGATGCCGATGATGGCGTAATCAATCCAGACCATAGAAAAAGATGTCCTGCGAAATTGCGGCGCAGTCTAACAAAAACGATTGCGCAATGCTTGATAAAAATGTGTTAAAGGTTCAATGGAGCGCCGAAGGAGACGCTCCTCTCCCCTGCCGGGGGGCGACTGGCGCCCAAATGCACAACGCCATGGCATGGCCATGGCGTTGTGTTCAGCAAGAGGCGCTTACCCTATGTGGGTCAGGCCGCCCATGTAGGACTGCAGCGCCGCCGGGATGGCGATGCGGCCGTCTTCCTGCTGGTAGTTTTCGATCACCGCCACCAGGGTGCGGCCCACCGCCAGGCCGGAGCCGTTCAGGGTGTGCAGCAGCTGCGGCTTGCCATCGACACGCACGCGGGCCTGCATGCGGCGCGCCTGGAAGTCGGTGCAGTTGGAGACGGAGGAGATCTCGCGGTAGGTGTTCTGGGCCGGCAGCCAGACTTCCAGATCGTAGGTCTTGGCGGCGCAGAAGCCCATGTCACCGGTACAGAGCGCCATCACGCGATACGGCAGCTCCAGCAGTTGCAGCACCTTCTCGGCGTGACCCACCATCTCTTCCAGCGCATCCCAGGACTTTTCCGGGTGCACCAGCTGGACCATCTCGACTTTGTCGAACTGGTGCATTCGGATGAGACCCCGGGTGTCACGGCCATAAGAGCCGGCTTCGGAGCGGAAGCAGGGGCTGTGGGCCGTCATCTTGATGGGCAGTTCCTGCTCGTCGAAGATCTCGTCGCGGGCCATGTTGGTGAGCGGCACTTCGGAGGTCGGGATCAGTGAGAACTTGCGCACCTTGCCCTCGTCTTCCCCTTCGCCCTCGATACCTGTGTTGAACAGGTCCTGGGAGAACTTGGGCAGCTGGCCGGTGCCGTACAGGCTGTCCGGGTTCACCAGGTAGGGCACGTAGCATTCGGTGTAGCCGTGCTGCAGGGTGTGCAGGTCCAGCATGAACTGCGCCAGGGCGCGGTGCAGGCGGGCAATCTGACCCTTCATCACCACGAAGCGGGCACCGGAGAGCTTGACGCCGTTCTTGAAGTCCACGCCCTTGGCCGCTTCACCGAGATCGATGTGATCGCGCACCGGGAAGCTGAATTCGCGCGGGGTACCCCAGTGGCGAACGATCACGTTGTCGTTCTCGTCGCGGCCCACCGGGGTGCTGTCACTCGGCAGGTTGGGGATGGCGTCGGAGATGGCCTTGATGTCGGCCAGCAGTGCCTCGAGCGCGACCTTGCTGGTCTCCAGCTCGTCGTTGATCTTGGTCACCTCGGCCTTGAGGGGAGCCACATCTTCGCCGCGACGGGCAGCCTCACCGATGGACTTGGAGCGGGCGTTGCGCTCGGCCTGCAGCTCCTGGGTACGGGACTGCAGATCCTTGCGTTTCTCTTCCAGAGCGTTGACAGCCGCTACGTCCAGCGTGTAGCCACGTGCAGCCAGACGAGCGGCGGCCTCTTCGATATCGCTGCGCAGATATTTGGGATCCAGCATGGTTTACCTACTTTTTTAATGGGATCTGGGCCTGGGTCATCCGCCCTGGCGAGAAAACAGATCCGGAAGTTAACATCGGTTGGCGCACCCCTATGTCTTCGGAATCGGGCCTTCTAAATCAAGAAGATGGTGCAAGGCCAAGACAAGCGGGGTCAGAGGGGCAGTGTAGCAGACCGCCCCCCCGCCCGAACAGGGCGTATTGCTGTCGTTTTTGCCAAGTTTGACGGCATCGGCAGGCTTATCTTCGCCGATCCGAGCTATCGCCATGCTGCCCGGGCAAGGCGCCCTTACTTCTCTCTTTGGCGCGGGCTTTGGCGGTCCAGCTCGCGCAGATAGTCGAGCTTCTGGGCGATCTGCTTCTCGAGACCCCGTTCGGTGGGCTGGTAGTAGTGCTTGCCAGCCAATTCAGGCGGGAAGTACTCCTCGCCGGCGGCATAGGCGCCGGGTTCATCGTGGGCATAGCGGTACTCGGCACCATAGCCGAGCTCGCTCATCAACTTGGTCGGCGCGTTGCGCAGGTGCGGCGGCACCTCGAAGTCCGGCAGGTTTTTGGCGTCATTGAGCGCCGCCTTCCAGGCGGTGTAGACCGCATTGCTCTTGGGGGCGCAGGCGAGGTAGACGATGGCCTGGGCGATGGCCCGCTCCCCTTCCGCCGGGCCTATGCGGTGGAAGCAGTCCCAGGCTGACAGCGCCACCTGCATGGCGCGGGGATCGGCGTTGCCCACATCTTCCGAGGCAATCGCCAGCAAGCGGCGGGCAATATAGAGGGGATCGCAACCGGCACTCACCATGCGGGCATACCAGTAGAGGGCCGCATCCGGCGCCGAGCCGCGAATGGACTTGTGCACCGCCGAGATGAGGTCGTAGAAGTGATCCCCGCCCTTGTCAAAACGTGCCACGTGCTCCCCCACCACGGCGGCGAGCAGGGCGCTGTCGATCACCCTCTCCCCTGTCCCATTGGCCTCGGCCATGTCGGCCAACAGCTCCAGGTAGTTGAGGGACTTGCGCCCGTCTCCATCCACGGCTTTGGCCAGCGCCGCCTTCACTCCGGGGGCAAAGGTGAGGTTAGGGTCATTGAGACCGCGCGGATCCTGCATCGCCTGATCGAGCATGGCGAGGATGTCGTCTTCCTCAAGCCTTTTCAGCAGGTAGACCCGGGCCCGGGAGAGCAGTGCGTTGTTGAGTTCGAACGAGGGGTTTTCGGTGGTGGCGCCGATGAAGGTGATGGTGCCGTCTTCGATGTGGGGCAGGAACACATCCTGCTGGCTCTTGTTGAAGCGGTGCACCTCGTCCACGAAGAGGATGGTGCGCACCCCGCGCCAGCTGTTCTCCTTCGCCTTGTCGATGGCGGCGCGGATCTCCTTGATGCCGGAGGTGACCGCGGAGAGCCGCTCCACCTCGGCCTGGCAGTAGTGGGCCATCAGCTCGGCGAGGGTGGTCTTGCCGGTACCGGGCGGCCCCCACAGGATCATGGAGTGGCAGTGCCCCGCCAGGATCGCCTTGCGCAGGGGCTTGTCGGCCCCCAGGATGTGCTGCTGGCCAATGTATTGATCCAGGTTCTGCGGCCGCATCCTGGCCGCCAGCGGACGAAAGTCCGACGAGAAATCAAGCGACAAGTTACTCATCTGTATTGACCCCCGGCGTCACGCCCGTCGCCGTTGACAGACGGGCTGACGAGAAATCCAACGACCGCTTGCTCATCAGCGCTGATCGTCCAGTACGACCCCCTTGGGTATCTTGAACACGAACTCGTTGCCCTTGAGCACCGGCTTGCGGTTGAAGCTGCTCAAGGTGAATTCGCTCCACTGCCCCTGGGCCTCTTTCACGTCGAACCGGCTGATGTTGTTCTGACGGTCGAAGGTGATGCGAAAGGAGGCAATAAGCTCATCCTTGTTGCGGCTGGTGACTGTGTAGACGTCACCCTGCTGGGTCACGTCGTAATTCTTCCAGAGCCCGACATCGTTGCCGGCGATCAGCACGAAGGGGGTGTTGAGCACCGCATCCTTCATCTTGAGGGCGGTGACCTGCTCGACGAAGGGGTCATAGACCCACACATCCTTGCCGTCCGCCACTATCAGGCTCTCGTCCGGGGCAGTGGTGTGCCAGTTGAAGCGGTTCGGGCGCTGCACCAGCAGGGAGCCGCTCGCCTTCTGCAGCTCCTTGCCCTTGCTGTCATAGACGGTCTGGGCAAACTTGGCCGAGAACAGGCTGACGCCCGTCAGCTTCTGCTTGAGATCGCTGGCCGCATCGGCCCACACCTGGCTGCTGGCGAGCAGCAGTACAGAACCCATCAATAATGCTTTTTTCATCGCGATTCCCGTTGAAGAGGGTCAGATAAAAGGCCATGTCCGCAGACATGGCCAGGATGATATGAAGGCTTAATCACGCACCGGGGGCGGTGCCAGCACGTCGCGCTGGCCGTTGCCCCCCGGAGAGCTGACGATGCCCTGGTTTTCCATCTGTTCGATGAGACGGGCCGCCCGGTTGTAACCAATCTTGAACTTGCGCTGCACGCTGGAGGTCGAGCCACGGCGGGATTCCACCACGAAGGCGACCGCCTCGTCGAACAGGGGATCCAGCTCCTCGTCACCACCGCCGCCGTACTCGCCGCCACCGCCCTCGCCGTCCGACTCACCGGAGAGGATCTCCTCGATGTAGTTCGGTTCGCCGCGCAACTTCCAGTCCGCCACCACCTTGTGCACCTCGTGGTCATCGACGAAGGCGCCGTGGACCCGGGTCGGGTTGGAGGTACCGGCCGGCATGTAGAGCATGTCCCCCATGCCGAGCAGGGATTCGGCACCGCCCTGATCCAGGATGGTACGGGAGTCGATCTTGCTCGACACCTGGAAGGAGATCCGGGTCGGAATGTTGGCCTTGATGAGGCCGGTAATGACATCCACAGAGGGGCGCTGGGTCGCGAGGATCAGGTGAATACCGGCCGCCCGCGCCTTCTGGGCGATACGGGCAATCAGCTCTTCGACCTTCTTGCCGACGATCATCATCATGTCGGCGAACTCGTCCACCACCACCACTATGTGGGGCAGTTTTTCCAACTCAGGCGGCATCTGATCCATGGAGTCACCCGGACGCCACAGGGGATCCCGCAAAGGCTTGCCCTCGGCGGCCGCGGCCAGCACCTTGTCGTTGTAACCCTTGAGGTTGCGCACCCCGACCGCGGACATCAGCTTGTAGCGACGCTCCATCTCTCCTACGCACCAGCGCAGGGCGTTGGCGGCGTCCTTCATGTCGGTGACCACCTCGGTCAGCAGATGGGGGATACCTTCGTAGACCGAGAGCTCCAGCATTTTGGGGTCGATCATGATGAAGCGCAGATCATCGGGGGATGACTTGTAGAGCATGGAGATGATCATGGTGTTGACCCCCACCGACTTGCCCGAGCCGGTGGTACCGGCCACCAGCAGGTGGGGCATCTTGGCGAGGTTGACCACCACGGGTTCCCCCGCGATGTCCTGCCCCAGCCCCATGGTCAACGGATTGTGGCTGCCCGAGAAGGCCTCGCAGTCCAGGGTCTCCCGCAGGTAGACGGTCTGGCGCACCCGGTTGGGCAGCTCGATGCCGACGAAGGTCTTGCCCGGGATCACTTCTACCACCCGCACGCTGCTGGCGGAGAGGGAGCGGGCCAAGTCCCGCGACAGGTTGGTTATCTTGCTCGCCTTCATGCCCGGTGCCAGATCCAGCTCGAAGCGGGTGATCACAGGGCCCGGATAGACACCGACCACCTTGGCCTGCACGTTGTAGTCGGCGAGTTTCGCCTCCACCAGCCGGCCCATGCGGTCCAGCTCGTCCTTGCTCATCATCTGGGTCTTGGCGGGCGGTCTGTCCAGCAGATCTATGCTCGGCAGCGGCGCCATGGCGGGCTGGGGGCGACGCTTGGGCTTGACCGGTGCGGCGACCGCAGGGGCGGCGGCAGCCTCCTCCCCTTCCGCCCAGGGCAGATCGAGCTCGTCATCCCCGTCATCGGCCAGGGCCGGCTGACGGCGGGCATGGGCAACGGCGGCGCGCTTGGGTCTGGCCACGGGCGCCGGCTCGTCCTCTTCATCATCGAATTGCGGATCGAACTGGAAGGTATCGTCATCGAGCTCCGGCAGCCATTCGTCAGATTTTGACTTCTGGCTCCCCTTGGCCTTGGGGTTGCGCGTCCAGCTGCTATGGGGCTCGTCCTCTTCCTCGTCGAGATCCAGGGCTCCCACGCCCCCTTCCAGCAGGGGATCCGGCCCCTCAAAACGGGGCTGGCGCCAGCCGCCGGTCAGCCAGCGACCCAGGGTCGTCGGGAAATGGTAGATGGCGCTGACGCTGCCGGTGCAGGTGGCACCGATCCGCTCGACTATGGTGAGCCAGGACCAGCCGGTGAACAGGGTGATGCCGGTGGCCACGAAGCAGAGCAACATCAGGTTGGCCCCGACCCCGCCAAACAGGGGCACCACGGCGGACGCGATCACGTCTCCCACCAGGCCGCCTGCTGAGAAATTCTGCAAGTCATTGAAGTTCATGCTGGCAATGGCCGACATGCCGAGCACCGTCAGCACGAAGCCGATGATACGCACCGACAGGGTGAGATAGTCCACCTCCAGCAGCCGGCTCGGGCGCCAGAACAGGCTCCAGCCGAGCAGCACCACCAGAGGAGGCACCAGATAGGAGAAGGCCCCGAAGGTGAACATGGTGATGTCGGCGAGCCAGGCCCCGGCGCTGCCCGCCAGGTTCTTCACCTCTCCCTGCCAGGAGGTCTGGGACCAACCTGGATCGGCGGGATGGTAGGTCAACAGGGCAAGCAAGAGATAGGCAGCCATCAGCGTGATGGCGATCAAGACGGCCTCGAAGATCCGTTGCGTACCTGACAAAGGAGTAAACAGCTTTTTATCGGCCAAACTCCGGCTCCTTTCTGAAAACATGTAATGCGGGGATAGGGGGCCTAGTATCCCTGAAAAGCCCACCGATTGTCAGCCAGTGCCTGAGGGCGGGGCCATGAATACAGTAATAAGAAGAAACGAGCGGACCGGCCGCTCGTTTCTGACTATCGTGACTCGTCGTGGTGCTTGCAAGTCACAGCACAATCCCGCTTATCGGGTGCTGATCACCAGACGGCTGCTCTGCTTGACCTCTTCCATCACCACATAGGTACGGGTGTCATTGACGCCGGGCAGACGCAGCAGGGTTTCCCCCAGCAGGCGGCGATAGGCCGACATGTCGCTGACGCGGGTCTTGAGCAGATAGTCGAAATCACCGGACACCAGATGGCACTCCTGGATCTCTTCGAGCACCTGAACAGCCTTGTTGAACTGTTCGAACACGTCGGGGGCGCCACGATTGAGGGTAATTTCCACGAACACCAGCAGAGACGCATCCAGATAATGAGGGTTCAGAATAGCGGCATATCCTTCGATATAGCCTTGACGCTCGAGGCGACGAACCCGTTCCAGACACGGTGTGGGACTCAGGCCAACTCGTTTGGACAACTCAACGTTCGAAATCCTGCCATCCTTTTGCAGTTCATTCAGAATGTTGCGGTCAATCCTGTCCAAATCCTTTAGCCGACTCTTAGCTTCCATCATTTAATTCCATCCTTTGGCTATTTTTTGGTAAGAATCACCAGTCATTTTATAATAATGGTCACAAATCCTGTCAATACCTGAATATACTAGGCGCAAATGTTGCTTAACATCTGGGCAACATAAACCACCAATCGATAGACGAGGGATAGCATGATTATCGGTGTACCTAAGGAAATAAAAAACCATGAATATCGCGTAGGCATGGTTCCGGCCAGTGTACGTGAACTGACAGCACGAAACCATACCGTTTTCGTCCAAAGCGGCGCAGGAAATGGCATTGGCTTCAGTGACGCAGATTATCTGGCTGCCGGAGCCGAGATCCTGGCCTCCGCAGCAGACGTTTTCGCCAAGGCGGAGATGATCGTCAAGGTCAAGGAACCCCAGGCGGTCGAGCGCGCCATGCTGCGTCCGGGCCAGACCCTCTTTACCTACCTGCACCTGGCGCCAGACCTGGCCCAGACCCGGGAACTGGTCGACAGCGGCGCCGTCTGCATCGCCTACGAGACAGTCACCGACGGCCGTGGCGGTCTGCCCCTGCTGGCACCCATGTCGGAAGTGGCCGGACGCATGTCTATTCAGGCCGGTGCCCAGGCGCTGGAGAAGTCCCGCGGGGGTAGCGGCGTGCTGCTCGGCGGCGTGCCCGGGGTCGAACCGGCCAAGGTGGTGATCATCGGCGGTGGCGTGGTGGGTTCCAACGCAGCCCGCATGGCCATCGGCCTGCGTGCCGACGTCACCATACTCGACAACAACATCGACACCCTGCGCCGTCTCGACAGCGAGTTCCAGGGGGCAGCCAAGGTGGTTTACTCCAATCGCGAGACCCTGGAGCGCCACCTGCTGGCGGCGGATCTGGTCATCGGCGGCGTGCTGGTGCCGGGCGCCACTGCGCCAAAACTTGTCAGCCGTGACCACATTGCACGCATGAAGCCGGGCTCCGCCATCGTGGACGTGGCCATCGATCAGGGCGGCTGCGTCGAGACCTCGCACGCCACCACCCATGAGGATCCCACCTTCATCGTCGACGAGGTGGTGCACTACTGCGTGGCCAACATGCCAGGCGCCGTGGCCCGCACCTCCACAGTGGCCCTCAACAACGCCACCCTGCCCTTCATCATCAAGCTGGCGGAACAGGGCTATCGCGGTGCACTGCTCAGCGATCCCCACCTGTTGCACGGCCTGAACGTGATGGCGGGCAAGATCACCTGCAAGGAGGTCGCCGTGGCGCACAACCTGGCCTACACGGATCCCCTGACCCTGCTGAACTGATCCCGCCCCCGCAAGGGTGCGTCGATGAGTGAAAATCCGCCCGCGATGGGCGGTTTTTTTATGGCGCAATCCGGCCCCCTCCCCCTCTTTGGCGATTGCCACAATCGATGCCCTGGCCTTTGACCCCGGATCACGAATTACCTACAATCGCGCAAACTCATCACGTCTCGGAAATCACATCATGAGCCAAGTCATTCATAGCAAACTGCTGATCCTGGGGTCAGGCCCGGCGGGTTACACCGCCGCCGTCTACGCCGCCCGCGCCAACCTCAATCCCCTGCTCATCACCGGCATGCAGCAAGGTGGTCAGCTGACCACCACCACTGAGGTGGAAAACTGGCCAGGTGATGCGGAAGGGCTGACCGGCCCGGCCCTGATGGAGCGCATGAAAGAGCATGCGGAAAAATTCGATACCCGCATCCTCTTTGATCACATCAATGAAGTGGAGCTGACCCAGCGCCCCTTCCGTCTCAAGGGTGACAACGGTGAATACACTTGCGACGCGCTCATCATCGCCACCGGCGCCTCCGCCAAGTACCTGGGGCTGCCTTCCGAGGAGGCCTTCAAGGGCCGTGGCGTCTCCGCCTGTGCCACCTGTGACGGCTTCTTCTATCGCAATCAGGAAGTGGCCGTGGTCGGCGGCGGCAACACAGCCGTGGAAGAGGCGCTCTATCTGGCCAACATCGCCAAGAAGGTGCACCTGATCCACCGCCGCGACGAGTTCCGCGCCGAGAAGATCCTGATCAAGCGCCTCAATGACAAGGTCGAGAGCGGCAACATAGTGCTGCACACTCACCAGACCCTGGACGAGGTGCTGGGTGACAACATGGGCGTGACCGGCGTGCGCCTGCGCAGCACCCGGGACGACGCCACCTCCGAGCTGCCGCTGATGGGGGTCTTCATCGCCATAGGTCACCAGCCCAACACCCAGATCTTCGAAGGCCAGCTGGCAATGGAAAACGGCTACCTCAAGGTGCGGGGCGGCCTGGAAGGCTTCGCGACCCAGACCAGCATCCCGGGCGTGTTTGCCGCCGGCGACGTGGCCGACCACGTTTACCGTCAGGCGATCACCTCAGCCGGTACCGGCTGCATGGCGGCCCTGGATGCCGAGCGATATCTGGACGCACAATAAGCACAAGGATATAAAGGGCATGCCAAGTGGCATGCCCTTTTCTTTTAAGGAGCCGGATGAAACGGAAAATATTGATTGTGGAAGACAGCCTGACGGTGCGCCGCATGTTGACCCAGGCCATTGCGCAGCAAACCGGGCTGGAGATAGATGCGTTCGATACCCTGGAGGGCGCCCGTGACTGCCAGGGAGAAGAGTACGTGGTCGCCCTGGTGGATCTCACCCTGCCGGATGCCCCGAGCGGAGAAGCCGTCAACGTGTTGCTGGCGCGAGGGTTGCCCGTGGTGATCCTCACCGCCGACATCAGCGAGGAGAAACGGGAAGCCTGGCTGGAGGCCGGGGTGCTGGATTACGTGATGAAGGATTCACGGCACTCCCTGCAATACGCCGTCAGCCTGGTGCACCGCCTCTACCTCAACCAGGCCATAGAAGTGCTGGTGGTCGATGATTCGCTCACTTCCCGTCATCGCACCGCCGCCCAATTGCGCAAGCAGCTGCTGCTGGTGCACGAGGCAACCTGCGCCCGGGATGCCCTGGCCCTGCTCGAGCAGCACCCGGCCATTCGCCTGATGCTGGTGGATTACTACATGCCGGAAATCGACGGCATCAGCCTGGTGCGGATGCTGCGGGAGCGCTACAGCAAGCAGCAGCTCGCCATCATCGGCATCTCGGTGTCGGACAAGCACGGCCTCTCTGCCCGCTACCTCAAGCAAGGGGCGAACGATTTTCTCAACCAGCCGTTCGAGCCCGAGGAGCTGCAGTGCCGGGTCAGCCACAATCTGGAGGCCCTTGAGCAGTTCAACAGCATCCAGGAATCCGCCAATCGCGACTACCTGACCGGGCTCTACAACCGGCGTTACTGGTTCAACGAGGGGCAGAAGTGGTTCGAGGAGCATCAGCGTCAGCAGGCGCAGCTCGCCCTGTGCGTGCTCGATGTGGATCATTTCAAGCAGGTCAACGATCACTGGGGCCATGCCATCGGCGATGAGCTGCTCTGCCACCTGACCCGGTTGCTCTCCCAGTTCTTCCCGGATGCCATGATAGCCCGCTTCGGCGGAGAGGAGTTTGCCCTGATGGTGCCCCATTGCCCGGTTCCCGTGCTGCTCAAGCGGCTGGAAGGGCTGCGCCAACAGCTGCGTCAGCAGCCGCTGTCACGGGAAGTGCCGCTGTTCGTGCGCGCCAGTTTTGGCGTCATCAACGTCGGGCGGCTCTCCATGGACGAGGCGCTCTGCGAGGCAGATCGCCAGCTGTATCAGGCAAAGAACACGGGTCGTGACAAGATAGTCTCCCAGGACGCCTGAGCACGTCTCGAGTGAGACGCTTCGTGTAGTACCGCCCGGCGCCCCTTGCGGCCGCCGGGTTATTCCCCCTCCTCATGGCTCCCTGCCCGTTCACGGGTTTCCTCAATAGGTCTTGTCGACCCGCACCCCATCGCTGAAATAGAGGATGCGCACCTTGTCCCCCCTCGCAAACACCATGGCCGGATCGTAATCCTGGATCACGTTGATAAGCCCGTCTTGCTCGTTGCGGATTAGCAGCTCCACCAGCTTGTTCTCCACCACGCTGCCCCCTGACTGGTAGTGCTGCACCGCGGCCGCCCCCGCCAATGCCCCCACGGCGGTGGCAATCTCCCGCCCATGACCGCCGCCGAACTGGTTGCCGAGCAGCCCCCCCAACACGGCGCCCCCCAGGGTTTTCCAGCCGGTATGCTCGGATTCCAGCACCTGACGCTGGGTGATGTTGCGCACCGTATCCACCTGGCCAAACACCACCTGATCGACGGGGCGCGCCGTATTGCGCTCATAGGGTGCAGCCCAGGCGGGCGCCGTGACAAAGCCCAGCAAGCTGGATACTATCAGGATAATGGCCTTCATCTGTGAACCTCTGTCTTATGTCTCGCTATCTCACCGAACTGGATGATGAGCTGTGCTGGTTTCCCTCCCCCAGCCATGCGCTGGAAGAGCCCAACGGCCTGCTGGCGATTGGGGGAGATCTCTCTCCTGCTCGATTGCTGGCAGCTTATCACAGCGGGATCTTTCCGTGGAATGAGCCACACCAGCCACTGCTGTGGTGGTCGCCGGATCCCAGGGGGGTGATAGTGCCCGATGAGCTGCACATAGGGCGCAGCCTGCAGAAGTATCTGCGCCGCACCCCCTTCGACATTACCGTCGATAGTGCCTTCGATGAGGTGATAGCGGCCTGCGCCGCCCCCCGTCGCAGCGCCAGCGGCACCTGGATAAGCGCCCCCATGATCGACGCCTATCGGCAGTTGCACCGCCTGGGCCATGCCCACTCCGTCGAGATCTGGCAGGACGGGGAGTTGCAGGCGGGGCTCTACGGCCTCTCCCTTGGCCGCCTCTTCTGCGGCGAATCCATGTTCAGCCGCATCGATAACGGCGCCAAACTGGCCATGGTGGCGCTCTGTCGTCACTTTTCACGCCATGGGGGTGCCCTCATCGATTGCCAGATGCAGAACGACTTCCTGGCCACCCTGGGGGTCCAGGAGTGGCCAAGAAGCCGGTTTCTGACCACATTGGCGCGCCTGACCAGGCAACCACTGCAGGACGGTTGCTGGCAGCAGAGGAGAATCAGCCTATGACAGAAGAAGTGATCCTCAAGGTAGGCCTGACCCCCAGACACCCGTGCAGCTACCTCGGCCATGAGCAGGAGCAGTTGCTGGTACTGATGGATCATGAGCTGCTCAATGCGGCCGGTTATGAGCGACTGCTGACGGCAGGATTCAGGCGCAGTGGCAACGACATCTATCGCCCCCATTGCCCGGCCTGCAGTGCCTGCCAGTCCCTGCGCATCCACAGCGAGCGTTTCGTGCCGAACCGCAGTCAGAAACGCGTGCGTCAGCTGAACCGGGATCTCGAGCTGGTGCTGAGTTACGACGACAAACCCGAGTATTACCAGCTCTATGAGCGCTACATCCGCGAGCGCCACCACGATGGCAGCATGTACCCGCCGAGTCGGACCCAGTACAAGGGATTCCTGCACTGCGACTGGATGCCACCGCTCTACATGGAGATACGCAAGGAGGGACGGCTCATCGGGGTGGCCACCACGGACCTGCTCCCCCACTCCATGAGCGCCATGTATACCTTCTTCGATCCTGACTATGCCGACCGCTCTCTGGGCACCTTTGCCATTCTGAGCCAGTTGGAACTGGCCAGGCGCACGGGTCGCAGCTGGCTGTATTTGGGCTATCTGGTGGAGGCCTGTCGCAAGATGAATTACAAACGCCAATACCTGCCCCACGAGCTGCTGGTGCAGGGAGAATGGAAAAATATCGACACCAAGCCCGAGTAAACTTTACACATAGCCTTAAATCCGGCATGATCCAGCGGTTTTTTGTTGTGGCTTATCAAGAGGATTCAATGGCTAAAGAAGACAGTATTGAGATGCAGGGTACCATTCTCGAAACCTTGCCCAATACCATGTTCCGTGTGGAACTGGAAAATGGTCACGTGGTTATCGCTCATATTTCCGGCAAGATGCGCAAAAACTACATCCGTATCCTGACTGGGGACAAAGTAACGGTGGCTCTGACTCCGTACGATCTCTCCAAGGGACGTATTGTTTTCCGCTCTCGCTAAGCCAGGAATTCAGCAAAAAACCCCAGCCTCTCGGCTGGGGTTTTTTGTCGTTTCTGGCCTCAATCACATTTAGTGAGAGACAGCTTCAACATTGACCTGGAAGTCAAAGCTGAGGCTGTTATTCACCAGCTCCACTCTCACCACTCCGCCATCGACCAGTGAGCCGAACAGGATCTCATTGGCCAACGGCTTCTTGAGGTGCTCCTGAATGACCCGTCCCATGGGTCTTGCACCCATTGCCCGATCATAACCCTTCTCGGCCAACCAGTGGCGCGCCTCTTCAGATACCTCCAGTGACACCCCTTTGGCATCCAGCTGTACCTGCAGTTCGACGATGAACTTGTCGACGACCTGATGGATCACCGTCATGTCCAGATGGTTGAACCAGATGGTGTGATCGAGCCGGTTGCGGAACTCCGGACTGAACGTCTTGTTGATCACCGCCATGGCATCGTGACTCATGTCCTGCTGCTGGAAGCCAATGGACTTGCGCTGGGTCTCCTGCACCCCCGCGTTGGTGGTCATCACCAGGATCACGTTGCGAAAATCTGCCTTACGCCCGTTGTTGTCCGTCAGGGTGCCGTTGTCCATCACTTGCAGCAGCAAGTTGAAGACATCCGGGTGCGCCTTCTCGATCTCGTCCAGCAGCACCACCGAATGGGGATGCTTGAGCACAGAATCGGTCAACAAGCCACCCTGCTCAAAGCCCACATAGCCGGGAGGTGCCCCAATCAACCGGGAGACGGTATGGCGCTCCATGTATTCGGACATATCAAAGCGCAGCACCTCAACCCCAAGTGCCTTGCCGAGCTGCTGGGTGACTTCGGTCTTGCCCACCCCGGTCGGGCCGGCAAACAGGAAGCAGCCCACAGGGCGACGCTCGTTGCCAAGGCCGGAGCGTGACAGCCGGATGGCATCGGTCAATACGGTGATGGCCTTGTCCTGGCCGAACACCACCATCTTGAGGTTGCGCTCCAGGTTCTTCAGCACCTCCTTGTCGGAAGAGGAGACTGATTTCTCCGGGATGCGGGCAATCTTCGCGACTATGGCCTCGATCTCCGGCACATTGATCACTTTTTTACGCTTGCTGACCGGCAACAAACGTTGCCCCGCCCCCGCCTCGTCGATCACGTCGATGGCCTTGTCCGGCAGGTGGCGGTCGTTGATGTACTTGGCGGAGAGCTCGACCGCGGCACGGATGGCCTTGACGGTATAACGCACGCCATGGTGCGCCTCATAGCGGCTCTTGAGCCCCATCAGGATACGGGTGGTGTCGTCTATGCTCGGCTCGACGATGTCGATCTTCTGGAAACGGCGCGCCAGAGCCCGATCTTTTTCGAAGATCTGGGAATATTCCTGATAAGTGGTGGATCCCACACAGCGCAGCAAGCCATTGGAGAGCAGTGGCTTGATGAGGTTGGCCGCATCCAGCTGACCGCCGGAGGCTGCACCCGCCCCAATGATGGTGTGGATCTCGTCGATGAAGAGGATGGCCCCTTCCTGGCGTTCGATCTGCTTGAGCAGCACCTTGAGACGCTTCTCGAAGTCACCGCGGTACTTGGTGCCTGCCAGCAGGGAGCCCATGTCCAGGGAATATATAGTGCTGTTAGCTATCACCTCGGGCACGTCACCCTTGACGATACGATAGGCGAGCCCCTCGGCGATGGCGGTCTTGCCCACGCCAGCCTCCCCCACCAGCAAGGGATTGTTCTTGCGCCGACGGCAGAGCACCTGGATGGTGCGACTCAGCTCCTGATCGCGACCGATCAGCGGGTCGATGCGCCCCTCCAGCACCAGCTGGTTGAGGTTGGTGGCGAAGCTCTCGATCTGGGCGGACGAGACCTCATCATCGGACTCGGCATTGTTGCCGCCACTCTCGGGCTTGCTGTCTTTGCGCACCCCGTGGGAGAGAAAGTTCACCACATCCAGGCGGCTTATTTCGGCTTTTTTCAGGAAGTAGGCGGCCTGGGACTCTTGCTCGCTGAAGATGGCGACCAGCACATTGGCGCCGCTTACCTCGGTATTGCCCGACGACTGGACATGGAACACGGCACGTTGCAACACGCGCTGAAAACCAAGGGTCGGTTGGGTTTCTCTGTCTTCGTCATCGCGGGGGATGAGCGGGGTCGTTTGATTGATGAATGCGCGAATTTCCTTGCGCATCTGCTCCACATCCGCACCACACGAACTCAGCGCCTCATGGGCTGAGCTGTTATCCAGCAGGGCTAACAACAGGTGCTCGACGGTCATGAATTCGTGGCGCTCGTCACGGGCCAGTTTGAAAGCCTCGTTCAGCGTCTTTTCTAGATCTTTGTTCAACATAGGCACCTCCCCTCAGTACAGCAACAATGCGGTGTCGTTATCGCCATCAAGTCATCAGATTCAAGCCTTTTCCATGGTACATAGCAGTGGATGTTCGTTGTTACGTGAATAGGTGTTGACCTGGACCACTTTGGTCTCGGCAATCTCGGCGGTAAATGTGCCGCAGACTCCCTTACCACTAT
Organism: Aeromonas sp. DSM 116730; assembly: GCF_046581335.1. NCBI lineage: Bacteria > Pseudomonadati > Pseudomonadota > Gammaproteobacteria > Aeromonadales > Aeromonadaceae > Aeromonas > Aeromonas sp. DSM 116730. The sequence continues at coordinate 2,623,727 of NZ_CP144265.1, forward strand.
AATGCACGCTCAGCATGACCTGAGTGGCCTTCTCCAGATCCATACCAAAGAACCTTTGCAGCACCTCCACCACGAATTCCATCGGTGTGTAGTCATCGTTGTTCAAGACGACCTTGTACATGGGTGGCGGTTGCAGCTTCGTTTTCTCTGCTTCTGCAATCTCTTCATTAGCAAAGAGTTCTTTCTGCTTGCTCATAGTTGCGCTTTGGTACCTCTAGATTACTACCGTCTCGCTCAAGATTGTCAATAGACTTGTTAACCAGATCACATCGGTTGTTAACAACTTCTTGACTCGCTTAAAAGTTGGACTAGATTGGTTACTTGCTAATCGGCGCCCGTCTGCTACGGGGTGATGCTCTAGTTATATAAGGCTGGCGCAGGTTACTCAACGACTTCAGGGTAATCAATAAAAGGATGTAGATGTATGGCAACCGGAACAGTCAAGTGGTTCAACAACGCAAAAGGATTTGGGTTTATCTGTCCGGAAGGCGGTGGTGAAGACATCTTCGCTCACTACTCCACGATTCAAATGGAAGGTTACAAGACCTTGAAAGCGGGTCAGGCAGTCAACTTTGAACTGCAGCAGGGGCCGAAAGGAAATCACGCCTCTGTCATCGTGCCAAACGAAGCACAAAACATGTAAGAGTCAAACTGGATCAATTAAAAAACGGCATCCCGCAAGGATGCCGTTTTTTTATGTCACTCGTTGTGCCGACACAATAAGAAAGGCCGGGCCTTCCTTATTGTGTGCCCTTGCGAGCTATCCCCTGTCAGCGAGCCAGCAGGATGTTGAGCATGCGGCGCAGCGGCTCGGCGGCGCCCCACAGCAGTTGGTCACCCACGGTGAAGGCCGCCAGGTATTCCGGGCCCATGTTGAGCTTGCGCAGACGGCCTACCGGGATGCTGAGGGTACCGGTGACGGCGGCCGGGGTCAGCTCGCGGGCCGTGATGTCGCGATCGTTCGGGATCACCTTGACCCAGTCGTTGTGAGCGGCCAGCAGGGCCTCGATCTCGGGGAGCGGCACGTCTTTCTTCAGCTTGATGGTGAAGGCCTGACTGTGGCAGCGCAGGGCACCGATGCGCACGCAGAGGCCATCCACCGGAATGGCGGCATCTTCGATGCCGAGGATCTTGTTGGTCTCGGCCTGGCCCTTCCACTCTTCGCGGCTCTGACCGTTGTCGAGCTTGGTGTCGATCCAGGGGATGAGGCCACCGGCAAGCGGCACGCCGAAGTTGTCCACCGGCAGGGTGCCGGAGCGGGTCTTCTCGGTGATCTTGCGCTCAATGTCCAGGATGGCGGAGGCGGGATCCGCCAGCTCCACCGCCACTTCGTCACGCAGCAGCCCCATCTGGGTGACCAGCTCGCGCATGTGGCGCGCGCCACCGCCCGATGCGGCCTGATAGGTGGCCACACTCACCCACTCCACCAGATCGGCCTTGAACAGGCCACCCAGGGCCAGCAGCATCAGGCTGACGGTGCAGTTGCCGCCGACGAAGGTCTTGATCCCCTTGTCCAGCGCCTCGTCGATCACGTCGCCGTTGACCGGATCCAGGATGATGACGGCGTCCTTCTCCATGCGCAGGGAGGAGGCGGCATCAATCCAGTAACCCTGCCAGCCGGAGGCCAGCAGACGGGGATAGACATCCTTGGTGTAGTCGCCACCCTGAGCCGTGATGATGATCTCCTGTGCGGCCAGCGCCTCGATGTCGAAGGCGTCCTGCAAGGTGCCGGCATCGACGCCGAAATTGGGGGCGGCCTCACCGGCCTGGGAGGTGGTGAAGAAGGTGGGTTGAATGCGGGCAAAATCCTTCTCTTCCTGCATCCGGCTCATCAGTACCGAACCCACCATGCCACGCCAACCGACCAAACCAACTTTTTTCATAATGTCCTACCCTGGATAGCTGCTGTAAAAATGAAGTCTCATACGCCGTGATCCCTTGCCGGACGCGGGTCCGTTCACAAATTGGCCACAAGCATGATGTGTAAATAATGCGTCTGTCCACATTACGGATTGTGGCGACAGGCGCAAGTCGAATTGCGCAATAATCTGTGTCATTTGCCGCAATAACCATGGGTTCCGGGCTACCACGCTTGGCGGACTCCCCATCGGTCAGGCATCATGATGTCCGACTGGCAACCACTGCCCCCTGGGGACGACCCCAAGGCCTCCTTGACTCGCAGGGACGACCCTGCCCCGCGTGGAATACTCATATGCCCTGGTTACTCCTGCTACTGGCCGGCCTGTTCGAGGTCGCCTGGGCCATCGGCCTCAAGTACACCGACGGTTTCAGCCGTCCCCTCCCCACCCTGCTTACCCTAGCTGCCATGGGGGTGAGCGTGCTGTTGCTCGCCATGGCGGTCAAACAACTGCCGCTTGGCACAGCCTACGCGGTCTGGACCGGCATAGGCGCGGTCGGCACTGTGTTGATGGGGATCTGGCTGTTTAACGAGCCAGCCACCCTGGCCCGGGTGCTCTGCCTGCTGCTGATCATCGGCGGTATTCTGGGACTCAAGTTTATCGGCTGATAACGAGATGGAAGCGCAGCCCAGCGGCGCCCCAGCAGCGCGTATTAAAAATGGCCACCCAGGGTGGCCATTATGTTTTCCTCATGCCCCGTCTGGGCTTCCTATCAGCACACTCTCAATCCGGGCGCCCGGCATCATCTGCCTTAACCCCTCGATCAGCCGATCACCGGCCTCCTGCAGCGCCGCCAGCGGCATTTCAGGCAAGCTTTCCAGGATGAACCACATCTGCCCGGACTCGGCGCTGAGCCGGGTTCTGGTCCCCTGACGCCAATTCCAGCGGCGACAGGTCACGCCTCTGTCATCACACCAGACCACCTCGCCAGGTTCGGGGGTCTCGTGGGCAGGGGCCCCCTCCTTCATGGTGTCAAACAACTCGGTGCCATCGGCAATGATCAGCCGGGGCGACCCCTCATAAGCGGTGAGATCCTCCCCACCGACGGGGATGGCGTATTCGATGCTGATGGCGTTGTAGAGATCGACGACAGGATCGATGCAGGGCAGGCTGCCCTCCCGTTGCACCCGCTTGAGCAGCGCCTGGGCCGAGCAGGGGGTCCGCTGGGGCTTGGCGCCGAAGCGTTTGAACACCTCACCCCAGGCGGACAGATGAGCCTGTGCCCAGGGTGCACCGCCCGCCGCAACGGATTGGCAGGCCCGCGCCAGCGCTTGTGCGCCGACCTCGCGATCGACCATGGTGGCCCCGTCGACCTGGATGCTCAGGGCCCGGAATCCCGGGGCCAGGCTGGTCACCCTGGCATCAATCTGTGGTGTCATGAATGGCATAGCAACTCCCAATGGGTGAATCGTGGCGAAGGCGATAACGGCAGACGAGGCCAGGTGACCCATGCCCAGAGGGCTAGCGCGTGATGCTTGTCACCACGAAGAAACAAGTCGGCCTCATAATGGACGGCGGCATGACATAAAAAAAACTACTTTTTCTTAATATTGTTCAGGAGAGCTAATAACCCAGACTATGCCGGCCACCGACGGCAACCTGACCCGCACCTGGCAGGGGATTGTCCTGGCCGCTTTTCCCGCCACTCATGCTATTATCTGCGACCGAACATGAGCCATTAAAAATCAGGATATTGTGATGACCGACCACACTTTTATTCCCGGCAAGGACGCGGCGCTGGAAGACTCCATCGAGCGGTTCCAGACCAAGTTGCAGGCCCTGGGGTTTGATATCGAAGAGGCCTCCTGGCTCAACCCCGTGCCCAACGTCTGGTCCGTGCACATCCGGGACAAAGAGTGCGCCCTCTGCTTCACCAACGGCAAGGGAGCCAGCAAGAAGGCGGCCCTGGCGTCAGCCCTGGGGGAGTATTTCGAGCGTCTCTCCACCAACTACTTCTTCGCCGACTTCTATCTGGGGGAGCAGGTGGCGAACGGTGACTTCGTCCACTACCCGAACGAGAAGTGGTTCCCCATCCAGGGTGACCAACTGCCTGCCGGTCTGCTCGACAGCTTCACCCGCAAGTTCTACAACCCGGATGGCGAAGTGACTGCCGACATGCTGGTGGATCTGCAATCCGGCAACGAAGAGCGCGGCATAGTCGCGCTGCCGTTCGAGCGTCAGTCCGATCATCAGACCGTCTATATCCCGATGAACATCATCGGCAACCTCTATGTCTCCAACGGCATGAGCGCCGGCAACACCAGGACCGAGGCCCGCACCCAGGGCTTGTCCGAGGTGTTCGAACGCCACGTGAAGAACAAGATCATCGCCGAGGCCATCAGCCTGCCCGAGATCCCGAGCGAGGTGATCGCCCGCTACCCCGGCATCAAGGCCTCCATCGATGCGCTGGAGGCCGAAGGCTTCCCCATCTACAGCTTCGATGCCTCGCTGGGTGGCCGCTATCCGGTCATCTGCGTGGTGCTGCTCAACCCGAGCAACGGCACCTGCTTTGCCTCCTTCGGCGCCCACCCGCGCTTCGAGGTCGCCTTCGAGCGGACCGTCACCGAACTGCTGCAGGGCCGTGGCCTCAAGGATCTGGACGTCTTCGTGCCGCCGTCATTCGATAACGAGCAGGTGGCGGATCACCACAATCTGGAGACCCACTTCATCGACTCCTCCGGCCTCATCAGCTGGGATCTGTTCAAGCAGGAGTCCGACTTCGAATTTGCCGACTGGGATTTCCGCGGTACCTCCCAGGAGGAGTTCGATCACCTGATCGGCATCTTCCACGAGCTGGAGCAGCCGGTCTACATCGCCGACTACGAGCACCTGGGCGTCTACGCCTGCCGCATCCTGGTGCCGGGCATGTCCGACATCTATCCGGTCGAGGATCTGCTGCTGGCCAACAACACCATGGGCGCCCACCTGCGGGAAATCATCCTCGCCCTGCCGTCCCTGGAGTGGGACGCGGAGCAGTACATGGCACTCTTTGATCAGCTGGATGAAGAGGGTCACGACGAGCGCACCCGGGTGCGCGAGCTGCTCGGCATCGCCGCCGCCAAGGGCACAGCCCTGCACACCCTGCGGGTTGGTGAGCTCAAAGCCATGCTGGCGCTGGCCGCTGGTGAGCTGGAAAGCGCGCTGGATCTCATCGACTGGACCATGGAGTTCAACCAGTCGGTGTTCCCGGCGGATCGCGCGAACTACTACCGCGCCCTGCGCGCCTGCGTCGAGTTGTTCCTGGATGAAGAGCGTGACCCCGAGCAGTACCGCCCGGTGTTCGCCCGCATGTTCGGGGAAGAGACCCTGGCCAAGGCCTGGGCCCATGCCCGCGGCGAGGCGCGTTTCCACGGGCTGGAGGCGGCCGATCTGTCCCTCTCCCAGTTCCCGCTGCATCAGAAATTGCTCGCGGCCTACGAGAAACTGCAAAAAGCCAAACGAATCCATACGTGGAACTGATATGCTAGTGTGACGAAGGGGCCTGATGGCCCCTTCTGTTTTATGGTCTACGCTTTGGCGGGCCCTTACTCAAAGATGAAATAAATAACAAAAAATACCTCTTAGGGGGTTGTCAATTCGAGATTCATCATGCTCGGGAGGCGTAAAGGTGCATTGCCGGTGCTTTTTTTGATGAGGAAGATATAAATTCTTAAAAATCATGAAATTAAAAACAGCCCCATTTCTGTTTCACCTGAAACCTGGTGTAAAGTCAAGCTTCCGGATGAAGAAAAAACCTGTAGTAAAATTACATTCACAATCTGTAATTCTTGATCGGAGTCAATTTTGGGGATCAGCCCCTTTGTTATGATTTCCACAGGCAAAATATGCAGGTACTGAGAATTGAAAGCAGAATCTCCCTTTGATTGTCTGAAGCCCGAAGCCATAGCCGCGCTGGCTGAAGACATTACCTATGCCAAGGCAACCAAGCCCGCCCACAAGGTCATTCCTCTGGCCATCACGGCAGGTGCTTTCATCGCCATCGCATTCGTCTTCTATATCACCGTCACCACGGGATCGAGCGGCATGGCCTGGGGTATGTCCAAGCTGGTCGGCGGTCTCTGTTTCTCCCTCGGTCTCATCCTGTGCGTACTGCTCGGTGCCGAGTTGTTCACCTCCACCACCCTGACCCTGGTGGCCAAGGCCGCCAACCGCATCAGCTGGGCTCAGCTGTTCAAGAACTGGGGTCTGGTCTACTTTGGCAACCTCATCGGCGGGCTCATCATAGTCGCGCTCATCATCATGTCGGCCGAATACACGGCGGCGGATGGTCAGTGGGGGCTGAATGCCATGAAAGTGGCCCAGCACAAGATCCATCACACCTTCTTCGAGGCCCTGGCCCTTGGCATCCTCTGCAACCTCATGGTGTGTCTCGCCGTGTGGATGGCCTTCGGGGCCCGCACTGCCACCGACAAGGTGATGGTGATGCTGCTCCCCGTCGCCATGTTCGTGGCCTCCGGCTTTGAGCACAGCATCGCAAACATGTTTATGATCCCGGTCGGTATCGCCATCCATGCGGTAGCAGGCCCGGAATTCTGGCAGGCCATCGGCCAGGACCCGGCATCGTTCGCCGACTTGACCGTATCCAACTTCGTCCTAAACAACCTCATTCCGGTCACCCTTGGTAATATCATTGGTGGCGGCGTCATGGTTGGTCTGACTTACTGGTTTATCTTCCGTCGCCATCATTAAGGATGGCGGCAGACACATAAATACCTTGAGAGGTAATGAAAATGGCAGAACTTAACGAACAGTTCCAAAAAGCATGGGAAGGCTTCGCGGCCGGTGAATGGCAGACCTCTGTCAACACCCGTGACTTCATCCAGAAGAACTACACCCCGTATGAAGGTGACGAGTCCTTCCTGGCTGGCGCGACCGAAGCTACCACCAAGCTGTGGGACAAGGTCATGGAAGGGATCAAGATCGAGAACCGCACTCACGCGCCGGTCGATTTTGATACCGACCTGCCCTCCACCATTACCGCTCACGATGCCGGCTATATCGATCAGAGCCTGGAGCAAATCGTCGGTCTGCAGACTGACAAGCCGCTCAAGCGCGCCATCATCGCCAACGGCGGTATCAAGATGGTCAAGACCTCTTGCGAAGTCTACGGTCGTCAACTTGACCCCATGGTCGAGAAGATCTTCACCGAGTACCGCAAGACTCACAACCAGGGCGTGTTCGACGTTTACACCAAGGACATCCTGAACTGCCGTAAATCCGGCGTCATCACCGGTCTGCCGGATGCCTACGGCCGTGGCCGCATCATCGGTGACTACCGCCGTGTTGCCCTGTACGGTATCGACTTCCTGATGGCCGACAAACTGGCCCAGTTCAAGTCCCTGCAGGCTGATCTGGAAAACGGTGTCAACCTGGAAGCCACCATCCGTCTGCGCGAAGAGATCTCCGAGCAGCACCGTGCCCTGGCCCAGATGAAGGTGATGGCCGCCAAATATGGCTGCGACATCTCAGTGCCGGCCAAGACCGCCAAAGAAGCCGTGCAGTGGACCTACTTCGCCTACCTGGCGGCAGTCAAGTCCCAGAACGGTGCCGCCATGTCCTTCGGTCGTACCTCCAGCTTCCTGGACGTCTACATCGAACGTGACCTGAAGAAAGGCCTGCTGACCGAGCAAGAAGCCCAGGAGCTGATGGACCACATGGTCATGAAGCTGCGTATGGTTCGCTTCCTGCGTACTCCTGAATACGATTCACTGTTCTCCGGCGACCCCATGTGGGCAACCGAGACCCTGGCCGGTATGGGCGTTGATGGCCGTACCCTGGTCACCAAGAACAGCTTCCGTATGCTGAACACCCTGTACACCATGGGCCCGTCCCCTGAGCCGAACCTGACCATACTGTGGTCCGAGAAGCTGCCGGTCGGTTTCAAGAAGTACTGCGCCAAGGTATCCATCGAGACCTCTTCCGTTCAATACGAGAACGACGATCTGATGCGTCCGGACTTCAACAACGATGACTACGCCATCGCTTGCTGCGTGTCCCCGATGATCGTCGGCAAACAGATGCAGTTCTTCGGTGCCCGTGCCAACCTGGCCAAGACCATGCTGTATGCAATCAACGGCGGCATGGACGAGAAGCTCAAGATCCAGGTCGGCCCGAAAACCGAAATGGTCAAGTCCGAGTACCTCGACTACAACGACGTGATGGACAGGCTGGATCACTTCATGGACTGGCTGGCCAAGCAGTACGTCGCCGCCCTGAACATCATCCACTACATGCACGACAAGTACAGCTACGAAGCCTCCCTGATGGCGCTGCACGACCGTGACGTCTATCGCACCATGGCTTGCGGCATCGCCGGTCTGTCCGTGGCGGCTGACTCCCTGTCTGCCATCAAGTACGCCAAGGTCAAGCCGGTTCGTGACGAAGATGGCGTTGCCATCGACTTCGAAATCGACGGCGAGTACCCGCAGTTCGGTAACAACGACGCTCGCGTCGATGACATCGCCTGTGACCTGGTCGAGCGCTTCATGAAGAAGATTCAGAAGCTCAACACCTACCGTGGCGCCGTGGCGACCCAGTCCGTGCTGACCATCACCTCCAACGTGGTGTACGGCAAGAAGACAGGTAACACCCCGGATGGCCGTCGCTCCGGTGCGCCGTTTGGCCCGGGTGCCAACCCGATGCACGGTCGTGATCAGAAGGGTGCCGTTGCGTCCCTGACTTCCGTCGCCAAGCTGCCGTTCGCTTACGCCAAAGATGGTATCTCCTATACCTTCTCCATCGTGCCGAACGCCCTGGGTAAAGACATGGAAGCCCAGAAAGCCAACCTGGCCGGCCTGATGGATGGTTACTTCCACCATGAAGCCAACCTGGAAGGTGGTCAGCACCTGAACGTCAACGTGATGAACCGTGAAATGCTGCTGGACGCCATGGAAAACCCGGAGAAATATCCGCAGTTGACCATCCGCGTATCCGGTTATGCCGTTCGCTTCAACTCTTTGACCAAAGAGCAACAGCAAGACGTCATCACCCGTACCTTCACCGCCTCTCTGTAATAGAATCTCGGTGAACAAAAACCGGCGCCCAAGGCGCCGGTTTTTTTATGTCTGCTCTTCAGGGCCCAGCGGCTTGCAAGGCCGATGACAACCCAAGCCTCCCCTTCCCTCATACCATCTTGTTCAGGGCCGCTCCCCTGCCGCCAGACGGCGGTTGATGTCGGCGATGACGGGGGCTATGTCGGCCAGGGTATCGATGACATAGTGGGCCCCCGCCCCCCGCAGCTTGGCCTCTGCCGGCGCGCGCTTGGCGGCGATCTCCACCTCGCTCATGGCATCAAATTCTTCCCAGGTGGCACCAAACTCGTTGCCGGAAACCGACAACCCCACAGTCCACATGCCAGCGTTCAGCCCCTCGCTGATGCCCGGCACGGCGTCATCGACCTTGATGCAACGATGCACTGCACTCACTCCCAGCTCAATCAGGTTGGCCAGCGCCATCCAGGGGCCGGGGCGCCCGCCGGCCTTGAGATCGTCGGTGGCAACCCAGTGATCGGGGCTATAGCCGTACTCGGCTGCCGCCGGCACCAACGCCTCCATCACCGGGCGGGGATAGCCGGAGCAGGAACCGACCCTCATCCCTTGTGCTCGCAGCGCCTCCAGCACCGGCAGCACACCTGGTATGGGGGCGGCGAAGCGGGTCACGGCGGCAATCTGCAGCGGCATAAAGGTGTGATAAATGTGGTCCACCTCGGCGTGGCTCATGGGGTGGCCGAAGCGGGCCTGCCAGCGCGCATCCACCGAGGGCAGACGGCCCAGGGCGGCGATGTGATCCCACTTGCCAAGGCCCATGGGCTGGCGTGCTTCGTCTAGGCTCACGGGGAAGTCATAGGCGCGGGCGAAGGCCTCGACGAAGATGGAGGTGGGGGCGAAGGAGCCAAAATCGACGACGGTGCCGGCCCAGTCGAGGATCAGTGCCTCCACGTCGGTGCTCGGGGCTGCGGCAATCTGCAAATCAGTCATGGTGATGTTCCTGTTCCGGTGAAAGGGCGATCTCGCCGAGGGCGCGATCGAGAATGGTGATGGCGCGCACCAGATCGGCGCGGGCGATGTTGAGCGGTGGCGAGAGCTGGATGACATTGCCCTGGGAGACCTTGAAGCTGAGCCCGAGCTCCAGACAGCGGTAGAGCAGCCGCTCGGCGGCCTGGTTATTGCGCGTTCGACTCTGGTGATCGACCACCAGATCCAGCGCCCACAAGAGACCTATGCCGCGCACCTGGCCGATCAACGGGTGGCGCTCGGCAAGCGCCGCGAGCTCTGCCGCCATAAAGCGGCCATCCTCCTGCACCTTGGCCAGCAGCCCCTCTTCACGGATGGTGGCTATGGTGGCGAGGGCCGCCGCGCAGCCGATGGGGCTCTTCTCGTGGGTGTAGTGACCGAGCGAAATAGCCGCAGACTGATTGAAGCGATCCCGGGTGATAAGCGCGGCAAAGGGCACCACCCCGCCCCCCAGCCCCTTGCCCAGGCAGATGATGTCGGGCTCTATGCCAAACTCCTCGAAGCTGAACCAGTGGCCGGTGCGACCCAGAGCATTGGGGATCTCGTCGACGATCAGCAGCACCTTGTGGCGATCGCAGATCTCCCGCACCCGCCGCCAGTAGGCCTTCGAGGGCACCTGCACATCGGTGTTGCGGATGGGCTCGGCGATAAAGGCACCAATGCCCCCCTCCTTCTCGATGACGTACTCCAGATAATCGGCGTAGTGCAGGTCGTCCCCTTCCCCGCGATACCAGACGCCGCGATAGCGGGTGGGGGGCGGGATGCGCTCCACCCCGGCCATCAAGGGGCCCATACCGGCGCGAAAGCAGGCCTCGCCGCCGACCGAGATGGCATCGAGGGAGGCGCCGTGAAAGGCATCCCACAGGGACACCACCTTGCTGTTGCCTGTGATAAAGCGGGCGAGCTTGAGCGCAATACCCACCACCTCGCTGCCACCAGGGGCGAACAGCACCCGGTTGAGATCGCCGGGGGCCAGCTCGGCCAGGGTGCGGGCGCAGTCGATGGCGACCTGATGGGTGTAACGACGAGGCGCGAACGGCAGATCGGCAAGCTGCTGCTGCACCGCGGCCACCACCTTGGGGTGGCCGTGGCCCAGTTGATGGACGCTGTTGCCGTGAAAATCGAGGTAACGCGCGCCCGATACGCTGGTCAGCCAGCTCCCCTGCGCCCCCTCAAGCAGATCCAGACAGGGGCTGGAGAGGGCCTGATGGAGGAAGTAGCGGCTATCTTCCGCCAATCCCGCCTGCACCGCTTCGCTCTGGTCTGCCCACCAGCGCACGCGCCCCTCCCCCAGATTGATGTCCCCTTCGCTGTCGGCCCGGCCGCTGCCGTGAAGAGCATCGCGCATCATCATCACGCTTCCCCTTGCCAGTAGCAGGCGCTGGTCATGGCCGCGAGCAGGGCTCGTACCCGCTCTGGGGTCACGTCGCCGATATTGCCGATACGGAAGCAATCGGCCTGGGAGACCTTGCCCGGGTAGATGACAAAGCCCTGCCCCTTGAGCCGCTGGTAGAAGTCGGCGAAGCGGTAGTCAGGGTGAGCCGGGGAGTAGAAGGCGGTGATGATGGGGGATTGCCACTCCTCTGGCAGCAGCGGCGCAAAGCCGAGCTCAGCCATCCCCGCCACTAGCGTGCGCTGGTTCTCGCTGTAGCGCTGATGGCGGGCGGCAATGCCCCCCTCTTCATCCAGCTCGCGCAGGGCCTGGGCAAAGGCGAGCACCGTATGGGTGGGTGAGGTGAAACGCCACTTGCCCCCCTGCTGCTCCATGGTCTGCCACTGGGCGTGCAGGTCGAGGGAGACAGAGCGGGCACGACCGGCGCAGGCCGTCAGCGCGGCGCGGCGGGCGATGACGAAGCCAAAGCCCGGCACCCCCTGAATGCACTTGTTGGCGGAGCTGATGAGAAACTCGATGCCAAGGCGCCCCATGTCGATGGGGATGCCGCCAAAGCTGCTCATGGCATCGACGATGAGGCGAATGCCGCGGCGCTGGCAAAGTTCAGCCACCTCTTCAAGGGGGTTGAGCATGCCGGTGGTGGTCTCGCAGTGCACTATGGCCAGATGGGTTATTTCGGGGTGGCGCACCAGCATGGCGTCGATGGCGGCAGGCTCGGGGCGGGTCGTCTCGCCGCAGTCGAGCTCATGATGGCGCAGGCCAAGACAGCGGGCCATCTCACCCATGCGGGCACCGTAGGCGCCGTTGTTGATGATGAGCAGACACTCGTCGGCGCCGATCGCCGAGCCCAGCACGCTCTCCACCACATAGCTGCCGCTTCCCTGCAGCAACACGGCGCTGTAGTCGCTTTCATATTCCGGGCCAGTGGCCAGCCGCACCAGCTCGCGGCGGATGGGCTCCACCACACCGAGGTTGTAGTCCGCATCCCAGGTGCAGCTGTCTTGCAGCATGGCGGCGCGCACAGTGGCGGTGGTCGAGAGGGGGCCCGGGGTCAGCAGCAGGTAATCGACGGCGGCGGGGGCCGCAGGAATATGGGTCATGACTTCGCTCCTTTTGGTATATACCAGAATGAGCGCATTGTGGGTAACTACCCCGCCAAGGTCAAAGGGGTGGGGCCACGTGCAACAAAAAATTCATTTTCGGCGCCGGGATCGCGATAATCTAGGAAGCCTGAACAACAGGGGCAACACTGGTATCTACCAATGCATTATACCGTCTCCATTTAGCGACCGGACCTGCACCCCAACCACTGCCCAGCCAAGGATTTTCATGAGCAAACCCCAATACCTGCAGATCAAGGATGCCCTCGCCAACCAGATCCTGGCGGGGGGCTTGGCCCCCAACGACAAACTCCCCTCCGAGCGGCTGCTGGGGGAACTCTACGGCACCACCCGGGTCACCATCCGCGAGGCGTTGGTGCAGCTGGAGGCCAATGGCCTCATCTATCGGGAGGATCGCCGGGGCTGGTTCGTCACCCCGCCGCGCTTTCGCCTCAACCCCAGGCGCACCTCCAACTTTCACCAGATAGTGCGCGAACAAGGGGGCGAGCCGCGCACCGAGCTGCTGGAAAAAAGCCGCCAGGCGGTGCCCCCGGCACTGATGGCGCAGTTGCAGCTCAAGCCGTTCGACAGCCTGTTTCTGCTCAAGCGGCTGCGCTATGCCAACGGGCGCGCCATCTGCTATTGCGAAAACCACTGCCTGCCAGAGCGGGTTCCCGGTCTGCTGGAGCTGGATCTTGCCGGCAGCCTGACCGAGATCTACCAGGCCCATTACGATCTTCACTACGCCCGCATGCAGGTGCGCTTCTTCCCCACCGCCCTGCCGGACGAGGTGGCAAAGGCGCTGGGGGCCACCGCCGGGCTACCCGCCCTGCGCCTGGAGCGACTCAACTTCGATCAGCACGGCCGGGTGCTCGACTTCGATCTGGAGTACTGGCGCCACGACAGCCTGGAGATAGAGGTGGATACCCAGGATTAGGAACAGACAAGTTAAGTACGGCAAAACGTCACGGGGCCGTCACCGTACCGTCATAAAGTTCCCCTAGCCTCTGCTTCGACCAATCTGGTTTATACCAAGCCAACCAAAATGGAGAAGAGGATGAAACAGGGAACCCATTTGCTGGCCGCCGCCGTGCTGGCCGCCATGACAGCCCCGGCACTGGCCGCGACCGATCTCACCGTCTACACCGCCTTCGAGCCGGAGCAGCTCGGCGAGCTGAAGACGGCGTTTGAGCGCCAGCACCCGGATATCAACATCAAGTGGGTGCGTGACTCCACCGGGGTGGTCACCGCCAGGCTGCTGGCTGAAAAAGCCCAGCCCAAGGCCGACGTGGTGTGGGGACTGGCGGCCACCAGCCTGATGCAGCTCGATCAGCAGCAGATGCTGACCGGTTACGCCCCCAAGGGGCTGGAGAAGCTCGACAGCCGTTTTCGTGACGGCAAGGCCGAGCCCCACTGGATTGGTCTGGACGCCTTCTTCAGCGCCATCTGCTTCAACAAGGTAGAGGCAGAGAAGCAAGGAATACCGGCGCCGACCAGCTGGGCCGATCTCACCAAGCCCATCTACAAGGGCAAGGTGATCATGCCCAACCCCAGCTCCTCCGGCACCGGCTACCTGAGCGTCGCGGGCTGGCTGCAGACCATGGGCGAGCAGCAGGGCTGGCAGTTCATGAACGGCCTGCACCAAAACATAGACCGCTACACCCACTCGGGCTCGGCCCCCTGCAAGCTGGCCGCCAGCGGCGAGACGGTGATCGGCATCTCCTTTGACTTCCCGGCCACCAGCCTCAAGGCCAAGGGGGCCCCCATAGAGGTGGTGTTCCCGAGCGAAGGCTCGGGCTGGGACATGGAAGCCGCCGCCATCATCAAGGGCACCCCCAAGCTGGATGCGGCCAAGCAGCTGCTCGACTTTGCCGCCACCGAGCAGGCCAACGCCCTCTACAACAAGTCGTTCGCCGTGGTCGCCATCCCTGGGGTCGCCCAACCGAGAGCGGGCTATCCGGCAGATATCAAGGGGCAGATGATCGACAACGATTTTGCCTGGGCTGCCCGCGAGCGCAACGCCATCCTGACCCAGTGGAGCGCCAGCTTCGACGGCAAGTCGGAAGCCAAACAGTAACAGTGACAGGAGCGGTTTGTGCACCCCAGACAAACCGCTGCCAATCAACCCCTTGCCGAAGGCCAACAGGTGTTGGCCTTCTTTTTTTGCCTCGTATCCATGTTTGTGTCGTCCTCAATGGGCAGCTCCCCGCCCGTCTGCACGCGGCCAAGCCACCTGCCGAATGCCCGCCGTCATCTGACTGTCATCGAGCTGTCATCCCGCGATCACCTGACCGTCACACTTCACCCGCAAACTGGTATATACCAAATCAGTAGCGAGTCGAATCATGACCCAGCCCTATCTGGACATTCAACATCTCAACAAGCAGTTCGGTGCCTTCCAGGCCCTCAAGGGGATCTCTCTGACCATTGAGCCGGGGGAGTTTATCTGCTTTCTCGGCCCCTCCGGCTGCGGCAAGACCACCTTGCTCAGAGCCATCGCCGGGCTGGATCTGCCGGACAGCGGCGAGATCTGGCAAGGGGGGCGCAATATCTCCCGCCTGCCGCCTCAAGAGCGCGACTTTGGCATAGTGTTTCAGTCCTATGCCCTCTTCCCCAACCTGACGGTGGCCCAGAACATCGCCTTCGGCCTTGAGAATCAGGGATTGGCGCGCGATGCCATCAAGGAGCGGGTCGATCACTGGCTGGGTCTGGTGGATCTCGGTGCCCAGTCCCACAAGTACCCGAGCCAGATCTCCGGCGGCCAGCAGCAACGGGTGGCGCTGGCCCGGGCGCTCGCCCTCTCCCCCGGCCTGCTGCTGCTGGACGAACCGCTCAGCGCCCTGGATGCCCTGGTGCGCACCCACCTTCGCAGCGAGATCCGCGCCCTGCAGCAGCGCCTTGGCATCACCACCATCATGGTGACCCACGATCAGGAAGAGGCGCTGACCATGGCGGACCGCATAGTAGTGATGGAAGGCGGCCGCATAGTGCAGGTGGGCACACCGCAAGAGATCTACCACCAGCCTGCGAGCCGCTTCGTGGCAAGCTTCGTCGGCACCATGAACTTCCTCGACACCCTGGTGCTCGGCCCCACTCAGGTGCGCCTCAACGAACAGCCCTTGACGCTCGCCAACCGGGCCGCTGCCGGCAGCAAATTGCAGGTGGCCATACGCCCCGAGGCGATCACCCTGGGCGCCCCCCATGAGCCTTATCCAGGTCAACATGGCGTAGAAGCGCAGATCGATCAGGTAGAGTTTCTCGGCGCCGCCCAGCGCCTTATCTGCACCGCCGACACCTATCTGGGCCCGCAGCAAATTCTGGTGGAGCGCCCGACCCAGGAGCTGCCCCACCACGAACAGGGTGGCTGGCGAAGCAGCATGCGCTGCTCCCTGCACTGGCCCGCCGGGGCCATGCAGCTGTTTGAAGGGGAACGCCCATGAGCCCTCATCTCTCCACTCCGGCACTGGCAACCCCAGCACAGGCAACATCAGAACAGGCAACCCAAGAGCCCCAGCCTCGCTACCCCTTGTGGCAGCGGCTCTGCTCCGGCTGGAGCCGGGATCAGCTGCTGCAACTCCTGCTGCTTCTGCTAGGTATTGCCCTGCTCACCGGCGGCCTGCTGCTGCCGCTGCTCACCATGCTGCAAAAAAGCCTGCAAGACGAAAATGGCCTCTGGGTGGGGCTTGCCAACGTCAAAGCCTACATCGACTCCCCTCATCTGGGTCAAACCCTCGGCAACACCCTCTGGCTCGGGGTGCTGATCACAGCCCTGGTGGTGACCATCGCCTTCGGTTACGCCTATGCCCTCACCCGCACCTGCATGCCGGGCAAGAGCCTGTTTCGCCTCATCGGCCTTATTCCGCTCTTGATGCCCTCCCTGCTGCCCGCCATCAGTCTGGTCTACTGGTTTGGCAATCAGGGGATCGCCAAGGGGCTGCTCGGCGGCGAGAGCATCTACGGCCCCATCGGCATCGTCATTGGTCTGGGCTTCTGGTGCTTCCCCCACGCCCTGATGATCCTCATCACGGCGCTAGGTCAGAGCGATGCCCGCCTCTATGAAGCGGCCCGGGTGCTGGGCAGCAGCGGCTGGCGCACCTTTGTCACCGTCACCCTGCCCACCGCCCGCTATGGCCTGCTCAGCGCCGCCATCGCCGTCTTCACCCTCACCATCTGCGACTTCGGGGTGGCCAAGGTGATTGGCGGCCAGTACAGCGTGCTGGCCACCGATATCTACCGCCAGGTGATTGGGATGCAGAACTTCTCCCTCGGCGCCGTTGCCAGCGTCACCCTGCTGCTGCCGGCGCTGCTGAGCTTTGCGCTGGAGCACAGGGCGCGCAGCAAGATGCAGGAGCAGAGCAGCACCAAGGCGGTGCCCTATAGCCCCAAGCCCCATCGGCTGCGGGATCTGCTTGCGCTCGGCTGGTGCACTCTCTGGGCCCTGCTGTTTCTGGCGCTGGTGGGCATGGCGGTCTACGGCTCCCTGGTGCAGTTCTGGCCCTACAACCTTGGACTGACGCTGGATCACTACGCCTTTGACAGCAACAGCGTCTATGGCTGGCAGCCCTTTACCAACACCTTGCAACTTGGCCTCTATACCGCCTTGGTGGGCACAGTGCTGGTGATGGTGCTGGCCTGGGCACAGGAGAAGGGGCGCCACTTCGCGCCGCTGCGCCAGCTGCTGCATCTACTCGCCATGCTGTCGCTGGCGGTACCCGGCATGGTGCTGGGGCTCGGTTACATCTTCTTTT
This sequence comes from Aeromonas sp. DSM 116730, assembly GCF_046581335.1. NCBI lineage: Bacteria > Pseudomonadati > Pseudomonadota > Gammaproteobacteria > Aeromonadales > Aeromonadaceae > Aeromonas > Aeromonas sp. DSM 116730. The sequence goes on from NZ_CP144265.1 coordinate 2,640,899, forward strand.
TCAACGGCAATCCGCTGTTTGGCAGCCTCCATGGCACCCTGCCGCTCATGGTGCTCTCCTGCGTCATCCACTACTACACGGTGGGCCATATGACGGCACTGACCAGCCTCAAACAACTGCCCAGAGAGCTGGAGCTGGTGGCCATCTCCCTGCGTATTCCGCTCTGGAAGGCGTTCTGGCGCGTCACCCTACCCGCCTCCCTGCCGGCGCTCTTGGAGATCTTCATCTATCTGTTCGTCAACGCCATGACCACCACCTCGGCGGTGATCTTCCTCTATTCGAGTGACAGCGTGCTCGCCTCCATCGCCGTGCTGAACATGGAGGATTCCGGCGATACCGCCGCAGCCGCCGCCATGGCAACCCTGATCCTGCTGGCCGCCGCCACCGTCAAGCTGCTCCAGCTCTTTTTGAGCCGCGCCCTGCTGGATCGCACCCAGCGCTGGCGCCACCAATAACCTTATCGAGGAGTCATTATGTCCACTCGCCCCTTTTGGCTGGCTGAGGCCCTGGCCACCGAACAACCCGCCCCCTCCACGCCCCTTGTCGGCAACCACGAGGTGGATGTCTGCATCATCGGCGGCGGTTTTACCGGACTCTGGAGCGCCATCGCCCTTAAACAGGCCGAGCCTCACTTGCGCATCCTGGTGCTGGAAAAAGATCTGTGCGGCAGCGGGGCCTCCGGGCGCAACGGCGGCTGCCTGCTCACCTGGTCGGCCAAATACCTGACCCTGAAGCGCCTGTTTGGGGAGCAGCAGGCCGCCTGGCTGGTGCGAAGCTCCGAGCAGGCGGTATACGAGATCGCCCGCTTCTGCGCGTCGCATCAGATAGAGGCGGAACTGAGGGTCGAGGGCACCTGCTACACAGCCACCAGCGAGGCCCAGCGGGGTCTGATGGAGCCGGTATTGCGGGAACTAAAGCGAGCGGACCTTAACCAGTGGCAGGCGATTGAAGAGGATAAACTGGCGAGCCAGAGCGGCTCCCACGTTCATCTGGAGGGGCTCTACAGCCCCCACGCGGGCTCGGTGCAACCGGCACTCTTGGTGCGCGGCCTGCTGCGGGTGGCACGGGAACTCGGGGTCGAGGTGTATGAAGGCTCCCCCATGCAGCGCCTCGACGCAGGCCAGCCTGTGCGGGTGCAAACGCCGCAGGGTGAGGTGCGTGCCCGCAAGGTGGTGCTGGCCCTCAACAGCGCCATGACGGCGCACTTTCGCGAGTTTCGCCGCAGCATAGTGCTGGTCTCCTCGGATATGGTGATAACCGACCCGGCGCCACAGGCACTGGCCGCCCAGCAACTCGCGCACGGTCGCTCCGTGGTGGATGGCCGCACCTTCGTGCACTACTACAGATCCACCCCGCAAGGGCGGTTGATGCTGGGCAAGGGGGGCAACACCTTCGCCTTTGCCAACCGCCATCTGGCCGAGTTCGATTCCCCCAGCCGCTATCTTGCCCCCCTCACCCGCACCCTGCGCCGCTTCTTTCCGGCCCTTGCAGAGGTGCCCGTCGCCGCCAGCTGGTGCGGCGCCTCCGATCGCTCGGTGGATGGCCTTCCCTTCTTCGGCCACTGGCGCGCGCAGCCCAACGTCGTCTATGGCCTCGGCTATTCGGGCAACGGAGTGGCCCAGAGCTGGATGGGCGGTCAAATACTGGCGGCCCTGGTGAGAGATGATGTGCGGGAAGCGGATAAACCATGGCGCGAATGCGCCCTGGTGAGCGGCCCGCGCGGCTATTTCCCGCCGGAGCCCTTGCGCTGGCTGGGGGCCATGGTGGTACGCAACGCCATCCGGCGCAAGGAGCGAGCGGAAGATGAAAACCGCCCTGTGGCCTGGTATGACAAACAGCTGGCCCGGTTGGCGGATGCGGCGGGCAAGGCGGACAAATAGGGGCCGCCTGGCACGCCAGAATGCAGCAGGGGCAGGAGAGTATGACTCCCCTGCCCCTTCGTTGTTGCTACGGTTCGGCAACTGGCCCGAAAAAGGCTCTGGCGTTAGCTGGCCCAGGTGATGATGTGATCTATCCAGTCGCCGGCATGGGCCTCGTGCACCACCTTGCCGCGCACCGACTGGCCGGCCTGATGCATGGCGCTGCGGCTGCCGGTGATGAGCGGATGCCACTCAGGCAGGCTCTGCCCCTCTGCCAGCAGGCGGTAGGCGCAGCTCGACGGCAGCCAGTCGAACTCGGCAATCTTGTCGAAGGTGATCTGCAGGCAATCCGGCTCTTTTTTAAAGCGGTTGCCGTAATCGGAGCACTGGCAGGTCTTGGTATTGAGCAGGTTGCAGGCCACGTTGGTGAACACCAGCTCGTCGGTGTCCTCGTCGATCAGCTTGTTCAGGCAGCATTTACCGCAGCCATCGCACAGGGACTCCCACTCGGACATGGTCATCTGTTGCAGGCTCTTCACCTGCCAAAAGGGGGCGTTCTGCACGGGTTCACTCTGCTGCATAAAAATTGGCTCACTCAATACACTGACAAGCGCGTGGTTATACGCCCTATGGCCCGATTTTTCAAGACTACGGCGCACAGTACAGCGGATGCTGTCAACAGTGGATGCTGTCAACAGTGGATGCTGTCAACAGTGGATGCTGTCAACAGTGGATACAGGAATGTACTAGACGTCGGAGCATAACCGAGTATGACGGGTTCGTTGAGATCGAGCCCCCTAATTCAATATCCTAGTTTTCTCTACCCAGGAGGTGGATGTCCCGAGAGATACCAAAAAGTGGATTTCACAGATTTTCTGTGTCAAACGCACTGACTCTATAATATTATTCTAACAACCAGTTTATTACCTTGCGCAAGTCAGTCAATATGATATAAACGATGAAAGATCTTACTTTATGTAAGATGTAATATATGCACATGCTTTTATAAAAAAGCACCACCTCTCAAACTTTGGATGGTTCAAGATGACAGAAATCAATCACCACTTGAGAACGATAAAAGAGGTTTTATCGAAGACATATAAAGTTCCATTTTATCAAAGAGAATACCGCTGGAAAAGAAAGCAATTTGAAGAGCTATTTACAGATTTGCAAGATGAGTTTTTACAGCATTTTGATGAAACACATGGAAGAGATCAAGTCGCCCAATATAAAAGCTATTTTCTTGGCGCAATTTTGACTACAACAGATCAGCAAACATCAAGAAAAATAATCGTTGATGGTCAACAAAGACTGACATCTTTAACTTTGTTTTTTATATACGCACTTAAGCAAAGAAACCTATCTGCGGCGTTAAAAGTTACAGATTTCACAAGCTTGATAAAAACTGAATCCTTCGGAACCCCTGTGTTAAATTTCGAGTCTGATCATGACCGTTCAAAATTAATAAATCTATTGGTTGAAAATGACGGTTCAGAAGAAAACTCGGCTTTTGACTTTGTTGATAATGCTGACTCTGGAACAAAAAATATCTTTGAAAGATATAATGAAATTGAAGATGTTTTAGATGATGATATAAAAAATAAATATTTTTCATACTTTGCTGATTGGGTAGCTGAAAAAGTAATTCTTTTTGAGATTGTTGTCCCAACGGAGCATGACGCCCATAAAGTATTTGTAACCATGAACGATCGAGGTCTTAATTTAACGCCAGCAGAAATGCTTAAAGGTTTTCTTTTATCTAAAATATCAAATCAAATAAAGCATCAAGAAGCACACCAACTCTGGCAAGATAGGACTAGAGAGCTCAAAAAAATTGATCATGAAGAAGACTCAAACTTCATCAGAAACTGGCTTCGAGCAAAATATGCAAGTTCAATTAGAGGTAAGTCTGTTGGAGAAGAAAAAGGAGACTTTGAAAACATTGGTGATTCTTATCACAGGTGGCTTCATGAAAACCGTGAATCAATAGGGTTAAACACAGGTGACAATTATCAAAGCTTTGTTCTAGACAACTATGATAGATATTCAAAGATATACTTAAGATTACAAAAATACGCATGTGAATTCACAAAAGGATATGAAGCCGTATATTACAACGCAAGCAAGGAAATTTCTCTTCAGAATATGGTCATTCTATCTAGTATACGTCTAGATGATCCTGATGCAGTAATTGACAAGAAAATTGATATTGTTTCAAAATATATAGATTTCTATACAACGGCAAGATTAATAAACAATAAGAAAAACACTTATGATAATTTGAGGGACTTATTCTTTAGTCTGACGGTAAAAGTTAGAGATAAAGATATATTAACCCTAAGACAAACACTACGTGCACATGCTGATGAACTAGAATTCGGTGTTACTACCATCGAGAATTTCACATATGAAAAAGCACAAACAAAAAATATTCTCCATATTCTAGCAAGAATTGCATATTACATCGAAGATGGAATAGAACAAACAAATTCTGTAGGATTTCCTTCCTACGTAGATAGAAAAAGAAGTAGTCGTACATACGATATTGAACACATTCTGTGTGACGATTACAATGTTTTTGAACAATCATCGACCTCCTCTGAAAATGATTTTTCATCTCCTTTAGAATATAGGAGAGAGCGAAATAAATTAGGCGGTTTGATTCTACTTCCTAGATCTAGGAATAGAAGTTTAAAAGACAAGCCTTACTTGAATAAACTTTCTAAGTATATGAGTGAAAATGTGTTAGCCCAATCACTTGGCAAAGACTTTTATGAAAACAACCCGCAGGTAGAACGTTTTGTAAGTGATTCGAGATTAGGTTTTCAATCGTATGAAAAATTTAACAAAGCGGCATTAAATAGTAGAGAAGTGCTTTATATTAATATAATAAGAAAAATTTGGGATATAGATTCCATTCTTGAATGAAAGGCTTTATAGCTGCATCATTTTGCAATCTCATCACCGATCTATAAAGTGATTGGAATGGTAGAACAGTGCTGAATATATGTGAGAAAAACATAAAAATGCCGCCCATCGGGCGGCATTTTGCTATCTGAGATAACAGGCTAACTAACTTACCAGCCGGTTACTTCGCGCAGGGCCTTGCCGATATCGGCGAGGGAACGCACGGTTTTCACGCCGGCATCTTCCAGGGCGGCAAATTTCTCTGCTGCCGTGCCTTTACCACCGGCGATGATGGCGCCCGCATGACCCATGCGCTTGCCAGCCGGAGCGGTGACGCCCGCGATATAGGAGACCACCGGCTTGGTGACGTGGGCCTTGATATAGGCCGCCGCCTCTTCTTCGGCGCTGCCGCCTATCTCGCCGATCATGACGATGGCTTCGGTCTTTGGATCGTTCTGGAACATCTCCAGGATGTCGATGAAGTTGGAGCCCGGGATGGGGTCACCACCTATGCCGACGCAGGTGGACTGGCCGAAGCCCTCGTCCGTGGTCTGCTTGACCGCTTCGTAGGTCAGGGTGCCGGAGCGGGAGACGATGCCCACCTTGCCCGGCTTGTGGATGTGACCCGGCATGATGCCGATCTTGCACTCACCCGGGGTGATCACGCCCGGGCAGTTGGGCCCGATCATCCGCACACCGGTTTCCTGCAGCTTCACCTTGACCTGCAGCATGTCCAGGGTCGGGATGCCTTCGGTGATGGTGACGATGAGCTTGATGCCCGCATCGATGGCTTCCAGGATGGCGTCCTTGCAGAACGGGGCCGGAACATAGATGACGGAGGCGGTGGCGCCTGTGGCTTCCACGGCGTCACGGACTGTGTTGAACACCGGCAGGCCCAGGTGGGTGGTGCCACCCTTGCCCGGTGACACGCCGCCGACCATCTGGGTACCGTAGGCAATGGCCTGTTCGGAGTGGAAGGTACCCTGACCGCCGGTGAAGCCCTGGCAGATCACCTTGGTGTCTTTGTTGATCAGAACGCTCATTATTTGGCCTCCGCTGCTTTAACCACTTGCTGAGCTGCGTCAGTCAGACTCGTTGCGGCGATGATATTGAGGCCGCTGTCGGCCAGTTTACGGGCACCCAGTTCGGCATTGTTGCCTTCCAGACGCACAACTACGGGCACCTTGACCCCCACTTCCTTGACCGCGCCGATAATGCCTTCCGCGATCATGTCGCAGCGCACTATGCCGCCGAAGATGTTGACCAGCACGGCTTGTACCTTGCTGTCAGACAGAATGATCTTGAAGGCCTCGGTCACGCGCTCCTTGGTGGCGCCGCCGCCGACGTCCAGGAAGTTGGCCGGGGAACCGCCGTGCAGGTTGACGATGTCCATGGTGCCCATGGCCAGACCGGCGCCGTTGACCATGCAGCCGATGTTGCCATCCAGCGCCACATAGTTCAGCTCCCACTGGGCGGCGTGCGCTTCGCGGGGGTCATCCTGGGAGGGATCGTGCATCTGGCGCAGCTTGGGCTGACGGTACAGGGCGTTGGCATCGATGTTGATCTTGCCGTCCAGGCAGTGCAGGTTGCCCTTGTCGGTGATGACCAGGGGGTTGATCTCCAGCAGGGCGAAGTCGCAGTCCAGGAACATCTGGCCCAGACCCATGAAGATCTTGGTGAACTGCTTGATCTGATCGCCGACCAGACCCAGCTTGAAGGCCAGCTCGCGGGCCTGATAAGCCTGCGGGCCCACCAGGGGATCGATGGCAGCCTTGTGAATGAGTTCCGGGGTTTCGTGGGCGATCTTCTCGATGTCCACGCCACCCTCGGTGGAGGCCATGAAGACAACGCGGCGGCTGCCACGGTCAACCACGGCGCCGAGGTAGAGCTCCTTGGCGATGTCGGTGCAGGACTCTACCAGGATCTTGGTGACCGGCTGACCATTGGCGTCAGTCTGATAGGTCACTAGGTTCTTGCCGAGCCAGTTCTGGGCGAAGGCGCGGATCTCGTCCTTGCTCTTGGCCAGCTTGACGCCGCCCGCCTTGCCACGCCCACCGGCGTGGACCTGGCACTTGACGACCCAGGTGTTGCCGCCAATCTTGTCGGCCGCTTCGGCCGCTTCCTGCGGGGTAGCGCAGGCATAACCTTCGGAGACCGGCAGGCCATACTCGGCAAACAGCTGTTTTGCCTGATATTCATGCAGATTCATAGATGCTCTATCCGTGTTGTAGGTATTTCCGTCCGGGGCTCGTGTTTCTCAATCCCCTGTGAATGGGGGCCTGGGCGGCCCCTCGTTATCTTTCAGTCACTCTTGCTCAGACATCCAACAGCAGACGGGTCGGGTCTTCCAGCAGCTCCTTGATGGAGACCAGGAAGCCCACGGACTCGCGGCCGTCGATGATGCGGTGATCGTAGGAGAGCGCCAGGTACATCATCGGCAGGATCTCGACCTTGCCGTCGACGGCCATGGGTCTGTCCTGGATCTTGTGCATCCCCAGAATGGCGCTCTGGGGCGGGTTGATGATGGGGGTGGACATCAGGGAGCCGAACACGCCGCCGTTGGTGATGGTGAAGTTGCCGCCGGTCAGTTCGTCCACGGTCAGCTTGCCGTCACGACCCTTGCCCGCCAGATCCTTGATGGCCTTCTCGATGTCGGCGAGGCTCATGTTGTCGCAGTCACGCAGCACAGGGGTCACCAGACCACGGGGGGTGGAGACGGCGATGCTGACGTCGAAGTAGTTGTGGTACACCACATCATCACCATCCAGCGCCGCGTTCACTTCCGGGTAGCGCTTGAGGGATTCGACCACGGCCTTGACGTAGAAGGACATGAAGCCGAGCTTGATGCCGTGCTTTTTCTCGAAGATCTCGCCGTACTGCTTGCGCAGCTTCATGATGGGCGCCATGTTGATCTCGTTGAAGGTGGTCAGCATGGCGGTGGTGTTCTTGGCCTCCAGCAGACGCTCGGCGATGCGCTTGCGCAGACGGGTCATGGGCACGCGCTTCTCGGTGCGACCGGCCAGCGGGGCTATGGGCGCAACAGGTGCGGCTGCCACGGCGGCGACGGGGGCTGCCGGCTTGCCCAGGTTCTTGATGAAGACATCCACGTCTTCCTTGGTGACGCGACCGCCCTTGCCGGTGCCGGTCAGCTTGGCCACGTCGATGTCGTGCTCGGCTACCAGGCGGCGCACTGAGGGGCTCAAACCGTCGGCAGCGTCATCGGCTGCCACTTCCACCGGCTTCTCCTTGGTCTCTTCACCGGCCACAGGGGCCGCCTTGAGGATGGCGATCAGCTGGCGGGAGAGCACGGTCGCGCCTTCCAGTTGCAGGATGTCGCCCAGTACGCCGGCTTCCGGCGCGGGGACTTCCAGCACGACTTTATCGGTTTCGATGTCAACCAGTACTTCGTCACGGGCAACCAGATCACCCGGTTTCTTGTGCCAGGTGGCGATGGTGGCGTCCGCCACTGATTCCGGCAGGTCCGGTACCTTGATCTCGATAGTCATGTAATCAGTTCCTTGTTACTTCTTGGCCAGCAGGCTTGTTCCAGAGACGGAGAGGGTCGGCTTCACAGTGCCCCCTCCCCTTCACAACTCGTTTATTCCAGGGTCAGCGCGTCTTCCACCAGGGCTTTCTGCTGCTTGGCGTGGACAGACATGTAACCGACGGCCGGTGAGGCCGAGGCCGGGCGACCGGCGTAACGCAGACGGGCATTGCTTGGCAGCACGCTGTCATAGTGATGACGAGTGCTGTACCAGGCGCCCTGGTTCTGCGGCTCTTCCTGACACCAGACGAAATCGGTGACGTGGGCATAATCGGCCAGGATGGCGCGCACTTCCTCTTCCGGGAAGGGGTAGAGCTGCTCGATCCGTACCAGCGCCACATCCTGCTGCTCCGCCTTGCGACGGGCATCGAGCAGGTCGTAGTAGACCTTGCCGGAGCAGAAGACCACCCGTTTGACGGCTTTGGGATCCAGGGCATCGATCTCGCCAATGGCGTTCTGGAAGGTGCCGGTCGCCAGCTCGTCGAGCTTGCTCACCGCCAGCGGGTGGCGCAGCAAGGACTTGGGCGTCATCACGATGAGCGGACGGCGCATCGGGCGCACCACCTGGCGGCGCAGCATGTGGAACACCTGGGCCGGGGTGGAGGGCACGCACACCTGCATGTTGTGCTGGGCACACATCTGCAGATAGCGCTCCAGACGGGCGGAGGAGTGCTCAGGGCCCTGGCCCTCGTAACCGTGGGGCAGCAGCATGGTCAGACCGCACATCCGGCCCCACTTCTGCTCGCCGGAGGAGAGGAACTGATCCACCACCACCTGGGCACAGTTGGCGAAGTCGCCGAACTGGGCTTCCCAGATGGTCAGACCGGCCGGCTCGGCGCTGGCATAGCCATATTCGAACGCCAGTACCGCATTCTCGGTCAGCACGGAGTCGTAGATCTCGAACGGACCTTGCTCGTCGTGCAGGTTGCACAGCGGGGTGTAGGTGCTCGCATCGATCTGGTTGTGCAGCACGGCGTGGCGATGGAAGAAGGTGCCACGGCCGGAGTCTTCCCCGGTGAAGCGGATGCGCGCGCCCTTGTCCACCAGGGTGGCGTAGGCCAGGGTCTCGGCAAAGCCCCAGTCCACCAGCTTCTCGCCAGCGGCCATCAGGCGGCGGTCTTCGTAGATCTTCTCGACCTGGCGTTGCAGCACATGGGTCGCCGGGTACTGGCTGATGCGCTCGCCGAGGGACTTGAGGTGATCCATGGGCACAGTGCTGTCGTAGCTCATGGCCCAGTCGTGACCGAGGTACGGGGTCCAGTCCACGGAGTGCAGCTCCATGGGACGCCACTCCTTGCTCACCCGCTCGCCCCGATCCAGGGTATCGCGATAGTCGTTGACTAGCGTGGTGGCCAGCTCAGGGGTGATGGTGCCTTCGCCAATCAGCTGATCGGCGTAGATCTTGCGCGGCGTCGGGTGCTGCTTGATCTTCTGGTACATCAGGGGCTGGGTCGCGCTCGGCTCGTCGGCCTCGTTGTGACCGTGACGACGGTAGCAGACCAGCTCGATCACCACGTCGCGCTTGAAGGTGTTGCGGTAATCCAGCGCAATCTGGGTCACCAGCACCACGGCTTCCGGGTCATCCCCGTTGACGTGCAGTACAGGTGCCTGCACCGCCTTGGCGATGTCGGTACAGTATTCGGTGGAGCGCAGGTCACGTTGATAGGAGGTGGTGAAACCGACCTGGTTGTTGATGACGATGCGCACAGTGCCGCCGACGCCGTAGGCACGGGTCAGGGACATGTTGAAGGTCTCGGCCACCACACCCTGCCCCGCGATGGCGGAGTCACCGTGGATGGTGATGGGTAAGACGCTGGAGCCGTCCTTGTCACCGCGTCTGTCCATACGGGCACGGACCGAGCCGATGACCACGGGGTTGACGATCTCGAGGTGGGACGGGTTGAAGGCCAGCGCCAGGTGGACGTTGCCGCCCGGGGTGGCGAAGTCGGAGGAGAAGCCCATGTGGTACTTCACATCCCCTGTGCCCCAGGATTCGCCGTGCTTGCCGGCGAACTCGTCGAACAGCTCCTGGGCGCGCTTGCCCAGCACGTTGATCAGCACGTTCAGGCGACCCCGGTGGGCCATGCCGATGACGGCCTCTTTGCAGCCCTGCTCACCGGCGCGGCGGATCAGCTCCTTGAGCATGGGCACCATGGCATCGCCCCCTTCCAGGGAGAAACGCTTGGCCCCGGGGAACTTGGCACCCAGGTATTTTTCCAGCCCTTCGGCGGCGGTCAGGCTCTCGAGGAAGCGGGTCTTCTCTTCGAGGGTATAGGTCCCCTTCCCTTCGATGGATTCAAGACGGTCTTGCAGCCAGCGCTTCTCCTCGGTGGAGGTGATGTGCATGTAGTCTGCACCTATGCTGCCGCAGTAGGTTTTCTTCAGCGAGGCGTAGAGATCGGAGAGCACCATGGTCTCGCGACCTATGGCGTAGGAGCCCACATTGAAGGTGGCCTCCATGTCTGCGCCCTGCAGGTTGTGAAATGCCGGGTCGAGCTCGGCAACGGTTTCACGGGTCCAGAGGCCGAGGGGATCCAGATTGGCATTCTGGTGACCGCGGAAGCGGAAGGCGTTGATCAGCTGCAGTACGCGCACCTGCTTGGCATCCACCTGGGGATCGGAGACAGGGGCGCTGTAACGGGAGGGATCCTTGGCCAGGCGGCGGAAATAGTCGCGAACCTGGGAGTGGGGTTGTTCAACTGCATGGCCATTGACCTGGGGCAGCTCGCTAAACAGGCTGCGCCACTCATCGGCCACGGAGTCGGGGTTTTCCAGGAAGGATTCGTACAAATCCTCAATGTAGCTTGCATTCGCACCAGCCAGGTGAGATGACTCCAACCAGGCCTTCATCACGCCGTTATGCATTTCTATCCCTTGTACATCTTGTTCACTGCAGCGCAGCTTGTAGGGTCATAGCCATCCCGGGGCGGGATGGCTATCCAGAGGTCGGGCCCGGCGCAAGGCGCCCTGGCCCTGGTATCAAACAGCCCGGTTGAGCAACATCGACTTGATCTGACCGATGGCCTTGGTCGGGTTCAAGCCCTTGGGACAGACGTTCACGCAGTTCATGATGCCGTGGCAGCGGAACACGCTAAAGGCGTCATCCAGGTTGCCCAGTCGTTCAGTGGCGGCGGTGTCGCGGCTGTCCGCCAGCCAGCGGTAGGCGGCGAGCAGCCCGGCCGGGCCTATGAACTTGTCCGGGTTCCACCAGAAGGAGGGGCAAGAGGTGGAGCAGCAGGCACAGAGAATACACTCGTACAGGCCATCCAGCTTGGCGCGCTCTTCGGGGGATTGCAGGTGCTCACGCACGGGCGGCAGTTTTTCATCGTTGATGAGGAAGGGCTTGACCTTCTCCCACTGGGTGTAGAACTGGGTCATGTCGATCACCAGATCGCGGATCACCGGCAGACCAGGCAGGGGCCGGATGACGACCTTGTTGCCCTTCTTCAGCAGATCGGAGAGCGGGGTGATGCAGGCAAGACCGTTCTTGCCATTCATGTTGAGACCGTCTGATCCACAGACCCCTTCGCGGCACGAGCGGCGGAAGGAGAGGGTGGGATCCAGCTCTTTCAACTGGATCAGTGCGTCGAGCACCATCATGTCGGAACCTTCAGGAATATCAAGACGATATTCCTTCATATGCGGGACGTTATCAACGTCCGGGTTATAGCGATATACCGAGAATGTGACGTTCATTGTGCTTGGCTCCGCAATCAGTAAGTCCGGACCTTGGGCGGGAACGCCTCACGGGTCTTGGGTGACATGTTGACCGCGCGACGGGTCATGGACTCGGTGTCCGGATGATAGAGGCTGTGGCACAGCCAGCTCTCGTCGTCACGCTCCGGGAAGTCGAAGCGGCTATGGGCACCCCGGCTCTCGGTACGGAAGTTGGCGGCAACTGCGGTGGCAAACGCCGTCTCCATCAGGTTGTCCAGCTCCAGGCACTCGATGCGCTGGGTGTTGAACTCCTTGGAGGTGTCGTCCAGACGGGCATTCTTGAGGCGCTCGCGGATGAGTTTCAGCTCGGCCAGCCCTTCTGCCATGGCGTCCCCTTCACGGAACACGGAGAAGTTGTTCTGCATGCAGCGTTGCAGGTCACGGCGGATCTCGGCGGGATCCTCGCCATCGCGGTTGTTCTCCCAGCGATTGAAGCGGGCCAGCGCCGCGGCGATATCGGATTCGGACGCATCGCGGCCATGATCCATCTCGCCCAGGGTCTCCACCAGGTGCATGCCGGCGGCACGACCGAACACCACCAGATCCAGCAGGGAGTTGCCCCCCAGACGGTTGGCACCGTGCACTGAGACGCAAGCTATCTCCCCCACTGCGAACAGGCCGACCACGGGGACGTCGTTGCCGTCTTTATCCTGGGTCAGGCACTGGCCGTTCACGCTGGTCGGCACGCCGCCCATCATGTAGTGGCAGGTCGGGATGATGGGAATGGGTTCCTTGACCGGATCCACGTGGGCGAAGGTGCGAGAGAGCTCGCAGATGCCCGGCAGACGGGATTCCAGTACCTCTTTGCCGAGGTGATCCAGCTTGAGCTTGATGTGCGGGCCCCAGGGACCGTCACAACCACGACCTTCGCGGATCTCGATCATGATGGAGCGAGCCACCACATCGCGACCGGCCAGGTCCTTGGCGTTGGGCGCATAACGCTCCATGAAGCGCTCGCCATCTTTATTGAGCAGATAGCCGCCTTCACCACGGCAACCCTCGGTCACCAGTACCCCTGCCCCGGCGATGCCGGTGGGGTGGAACTGCCAGAACTCCATGTCCTGCACGCCGACCCCGGCACGCAGTGCCATGCCGACGCCGTCACCCGTGTTGATGTGGGCGTTGGTGGTGGACTGGTAGATGCGACCGGCGCCGCCGGTGGCGAGCACCGTGGCCTTGGCCTTGAAGTAGACGACTTCGCCGCTCTCCATGTCGATGGCGGTACAGCCGACGATGTGGCCGTCCTGGTTCTTCACCAGATCCAGGGCATACCACTCGGAGAAGACGGTGGTCTTGTTCTTGACGTTCTGCTGATACAGGGTATGCAGCAGGGCGTGACCTGTCCGGTCGGCAGCCGCCGCGGTACGGGCCGCCTGCTCGCCGCCAAAATTCTTGGACTGACCGCCGAAGGGGCGCTGATAGACAGAGCCGTTGTCGAAGCGGGAGAAGGGCAAGCCCATGTTCTCCAGCTCGTAGATGGCCTCGGGGCCGGTCTTGCACATGTATTCAATCGCTTCCTGGTCACCGATGTAATCGGAGCCCTTGACGGTGTCATACATGTGCCACTGCCAGTTGTCGTCATGGGCATTGCCCAGGGCGACCGTGATCCCGCCCTGGGCGGAAACCGTGTGGGAACGAGTCGGGAAAACCTTGGAAAGCAGTGCACAGCTCTTGCCGGACTGGGCAATCTGCAGCGCGGCGCGCATGCCGGCACCACCGGCACCGATCACGACCGCATCAAATTCACGAGTTGGAATAGTCACCTTACACACCCCACAGCACGACGAAACCCGTCATCAGATAGACGAACAGCACCACCACCAGCGCAAACTGCAGCGCACCGCGCAGCCCGACCGGCTTGATATAGTCGGTCAGCACCTGCCACAGACCGATCCAGGCGTGGATCAGGACGCACAAGAGCGTCAGCAGGGTGAAGACCTTGGTGAAGGTTGTGGCGAAGAAGCCGGTCCACACCTCGTAGGTAATGTCGTTGAAGGCGACAAAGCCGACCAGGTAGAGGACGTAAGCCGTCATGATGAGGGCGGTGGCGCGGATCAGGATGTAATCATGAACACCGCTGCGCCCGAAAGTTGCAGAATTGGTTACCATACCAGTACCCCCGCCAATACCGCCAGAATCCCGGTAATCACGAAGCCCACCCGGGCACTCTGATTCGCGGAATCCAGCTCTTCCCAATGCCCCATGTCCATGACCAGGTGACGCAGGCCGCCCACTATGTGGTATGCCAGCGCAGTCAGGATCCCCCACAACACGAACTTGACCAGGAAGTTGTCCATGATGGCAACGACGGTTTCAAATCCTTCGGGAGAGGAGAGTGAAGTACCAAGCATCCACAGCAAGATGGCCAGCGCCACAAAGGTGATGACCCCTGAGACACGGTGCAAGATGGAAGCGATGGCGGTGACAGGAAAGCTGATCGTTTGCAGGTCGAGGTTTACAGGTCTCTGTTTATTTTTCACGGCTTTGCCCACTCAGCTCCATTGAGCACGTTAGTTATTGTTTTCACACGCTTTGAGGGCTAGGAGTGGCATTTGTTAGGTTTTTGTTACCAAAACAACTCGGAAAAGCCAAAAACAACATTTTAGATATCACATCTGGCTTTGCGAAAGCGTTTCAAACACCGACGGCCATCACCCACGAGGCGCAGTATATCGGCGGCCTTAACCAATGACAATCAATTAGCTACATAGAAAACCCAAAACCGTAAACCAGATCTCACAACCGCTTTAACAAGTCATTAATGATCATTCAAGAAAATTGACAAGAAGGTGGTTCTCTGGTTCAAATAAGGCGCTCCAGCCGCCGTGGTACGGGTAAGAACCTTTGCCAGCGTCATGAAAGTCGTAATAAAGTAGGACTGGAACCAAATTATAAAAGAGCAAAGGAGACGTGCTATGGCTGATAAGATAGCCACCCTACATCTGCCCGGAAAAGAGCCGGTAGAACTACCGATCCTGTCCGGTACTGTTGGACCCGATGTAATCGATGTCAGAAAACTGGGCGCGCAAGGGTATTTCACCTTCGACCCTGGCTTTATGGCCACCGGTGCTTGCAAATCATCCATTACCTATATCGACGGAGATCAGGGTGTCTTGCTGCACCGTGGTTATCCCATCGCCCAGTTGGCCACACAGGCCAGTTACCTGGAAGTCTGCTACATACTGCTGTACGGCGAGGCGCCCACCAAGACGCAATACGCGGAATTTGAACGCCTGGTCACCCGCCACACCATGGTGCATGAGCAGATCGCCTTCTTCTTCCGCGGCTTCCGCCGTGACTCCCACCCCATGGCGATCATGTGCGGTGTGGTCAGCGCACTGTCCGCCTTCTATCACGATGCCCTCGACATCAACAACGAAGAGCATCGCGAGATCTGCGCCTTCCGTCTGCTCTCCAAGATGCCGACCCTGGCCGCCATGTGTTACAAGTACTCCATCGGCCAGCCCTTTATGCAGCCGCGCAACGCCCTCTCCTATGCCGGCAACTTCCTGCACATGATGTTTGGCGTGCCGACCGAAGAGTACAAGGTCAACCCCATCGTCGAACGAGCCATGGATCGCATCTTCACCCTGCATGCGGATCACGAGCAGAACGCCTCCACCTCCACGGTGCGTCTGGCCGGCTCCTCCGGTGCCAACCCGTTTGCCTGTATCGCCGCGGGGATCGCCTCCCTGTGGGGACCGGCCCACGGTGGTGCCAACGAAGCCTGCCTCAAGATGCTCGAAGAGATTGGCTCCGTGGATCGCATCCCCGAGTACATTGCCAAGGCCAAGGACAAGAACGACCCCTTCCGTCTGATGGGCTTCGGTCACCGGGTCTACAAGAACCACGATCCCCGTGCCACAGTGATGCGCGAAACCTGCCACGAGGTACTGACCGAGCTGCAGATCAAGGATCCGCTGCTGGATGTGGCCATGGAGCTGGAGCGCATCGCGCTCTCCGACCCCTACTTCATCGAGAAGAAGCTCTACCCGAACGTGGACTTCTACTCCGGCATCATCATGAAGGCCATCGGCATCCCCATGTCCATGTTCACCGTGATCTTCGCCATCTCCCGCACCATCGGCTGGATCGCCCACTGGAACGAGATGCACTCGGACCCGGATCAGAAGATCGGTCGCCCGCGTCAGCTCTATACCGGCCTGGCCCAACGGGATTTCACTCCGCTCGATCAACGCTGATCCGGCAAGTTGTCATGGTTTGTTACAAAGGCGGTCATTGACCGCCTTTTCATTTGAGGGTTTAATCGCGCCCTTTTACGCCAAGGACACCCGTCATGAAAGCTCCCCTGCTCCTCTGCTCCGCCCTGTTGCTCAGCGCCTGCCAGAGCACCCCGACCACAGAGACCCTCTATATCCAGGACAAGCTGGCCGACTGCGTCGGTGTCGCCCCCATGAAGTGCATGCAGGTGCGCAGCCAACCTGGTGAAAGCTGGACCCTCTTCTACCAGCAGATCGAAGGCTTCACCTTCGAGCCCGGTTTCCGTTATCAGCTGGAAGTGCGCACCGAGCAGCTCACCGACGTGCCGGCGGACGCCTCCTCGGTGCGCTATCAGCTGATCAAGGTGGTGAGCAAGCAGGCCGTTCGCTGAGCCTTGAGGGACCCCGGTTCCGTTTGCGCGCCCCTTGGGTTATGCTGACCCCCTTCTTTCATGGGTTGACCAGGGGCGCACGCCCTCCAGTACGATGATCAAGATAAGAACCATACGGCCCCCAGACTGGCCCGCCATCATGGCCATTCAGAGCGAGTGCTACCACCAGCTGGAGCCCGAGCCCCTCGAGGTGATGAGCAACAAGGCAGAGCTCGCCCCCGCCTGCTGCTGGGTCGCCGAGCGTCAGGGCCGGGTACTCGGTTACCTGCTCTGCCATCCCTGGCGCGCCCACTGCCCTCCTCCGCTCTCGCAACCCTTGCAGCCCCTCACCGACCACGAGGAGTTCTACCTGCACGATCTCGCTGTCAGTGGCGAGGCGCGAGGCCTGGGGGTGGGCCAGCGGCTGCTCGCTACCGCTCTCGCCTTTGCCAGCGATGAGGGTTACCAGCATGCCGGGCTGGTGGCGGTGCAGGATGCCCCGGCCTTCTGGCGCAAGCAGGGCTTCGTGCCAGCCAGGACCCCCAAGTCGCTGGAGGAGTACGGCGAGGGCGCCGTTTATATGCGGCTACCCCTGGCCGAACCGGCCTGAGGCCCAGTTCAAGCCCAATAAAAAAGGCGCCTTTCGGCGCCTTTTTTCACTTCATCGGTTCATCAAGCCTTGAACTTGCTGAAGACCAGGGAAGCGTTGGTACCGCCAAAGCCGAAGCTGTTGGACATGACGGTATTGAGATCGGCGGCTTCGTAGGCGCGCACTATGGGCAGACCCACAGCCTTCTCGTCCAGGTTCTCGATGTTGATGCTGGGGGCGATGAAGCCGTGTTCCATCATCAGCAGGGAGTAGACGGCCTCGTGCACACCGGCGGCGCCCAGGGCATGACCCGTCATCGCCTTGGTGGCGGAGAGCTTGGGCGCATTGCTGCCAAACAGGGTCTGGATGGCTTCCAGCTCCTTGGTATCACCGACCGGGGTGGAGGTACCGTGGGTGTTGATGTAGTCCACGGAGCCGACGTCCTTCATCGCCATCTTCATGCAACGCACAGCGCCTTCACCGCTCGGGGCGACCATATCGTAGCCGTCGGAGGTGGCACCGTAACCGGTGATCTCGGCGTAGATATGGGCACCGCGGGCCAGGGCATGTTCCAGCTCCTCGACCACCAGGATGCCGCCGCCACCGGAGATGACGAAACCGTCGCGGTCCGCATCATAGGTACGGGACGCCTTTTCCGGGGTGTCATTGTACTTGGTGGAGAGGGCGCCCATGGCATCGAACTGTATGGTGGAAGACCAGTCCAGCTCCTCGCCGCCGCCGGCGAAGACGATGTCCTGCTTGCCAAGCTGGATCAGCTCCAGTGCGTGACCTATGCAGTGGGCAGAGGTGGCACAGGCGGAGCTGATGGTGTAGTTGACACCCTTGATCTTGAACGGGGTGGCCAGGCAGGCAGAGGTGGTGGAGGACATGGTACGCGGCACCATGTAGGGACCCACGCGCTTGACCCCTTTCTCACGGGCAATGTCCGCAGACTCCGAGGTGTTCTTGCCGGAGGCGCCGCCGGAGCCGACCACTATGCCGGTACGCTCGTTGGAGACCTGATCCTCTGGCAGACCCGCATCAGCGATGGCCTGCTCCATGGACAGATAGGCATAGGCCGCGGCGTCACCCATGAAACGCATGACTTTACGGTCGATCAGTTCAGACGGATCGAGTTTGATGTTACCCCAGACACGGCTGCGCAGGTTGTACTGTTCAAACTGCTCGGAATAGGTGATGCCGGATTTGCCTGCTTTCAGGGAGGCCAGCACCTCTTCCTTGTTGTTGCCGATACTGGAGATGACGCCGATACCGGTGATCACTGCTCTTCTCATTAATTCATCTCGTCTGGAAAAACTGGCACCGAGTCTACCCGCTTTCGGCTGCCAAACTGGTCTGCTTTCACGTAGAATGCCCGCGAATTTATGACGCGAGCAGAGGAAAACGTGAGTCAAACATCCTTACATCATGCCCGATTGGACTGGAATGAAGCGGGAACTCCAGTCTCCAGTGAGTTCGGGGATGTGTACTTTTCCAATGATAACGGTCTAAGTGAAACCCGCTACGTCTTTTTATTGCAAAATCACCTGCCGGCACGATTTTCGCACCACGATAGTGACAGTTTCGTGATTGGCGAAACAGGTTTCGGCACAGGTCTTAACTTTCTGGCGACAATGGCCGCCTTCCTGGAACAGGCGCCCCAATCCGGCAACGGCTCGCGCCTGCACTTCATCAGCTTCGAGAAATACCCCCTGGCCCAGGCCGATCTGCGCAAGGCCCTGGCGGCCTGGCCCGAGCTAGCGTCCTTAAGCCAGCCTCTCATCGACCAGTGGCCGCTGCCGGTATCCGGCTGCCACCGTCTGCTGTTTGCCGGCGGCCGTATCCGCCTCGATCTCTGGCTTGGCGACATCAAGGAGATGCTGCCCCAGGTGCCTCACGGGCCACAGGGTCTGGTGGATGCCTGGTATCTGGATGGCTTCTCGCCGGCCAAGAACCCCGAAATGTGGACGCAAGCGCTGTTCGATGGCCTCGCTCGCCTCGCCCGCCCCGCCGCGACCCTCTCCACCTTTACCTGCGCCGGTTTCGTGCGCCGCGGCCTGATTGACGCGGGCTTTGCCATGAAGAAGGTGAAGGGGCACGGCAGCAAGCGGGAGATGCTGGCAGGGATGCGGGAGGGCAAATCGCCCGAGCAGAGCATCTCCCCCTGGTATGCCCGTTCCGTCGGCCGGGACGGCGAGGTGCTCATCATCGGCGGCGGCATCGCCTCCGCCATGACGGCATTGTCGCTGGTGGAGCGGGGCCGCAAGGTGACCCTGCTGTGTGCAGAGGGCGAGCCCGCCACCGGCGCCTCCGGCAACCGCCAGGGGGCCCTCTATCCCCTGCTCAATGGGGAGCACGATGCGCTGTCGCGCTTCTATTCCCTGGCCTTCGGCTATGCTCGCCAGCGGCTGCTGGCCCTGGCCGCGCACCATCCCGTCGCCTTCTCCCTGTGCGGCGTCACCCAGCTTGGCTATGACGAGAAATCCGCCGCCAAGCTCGCCAAGATGGGTCAGGGCCCCTTCCCCCCCGAGCTGATGCACCCACTCTCTGCCTCGGAAGTTGAGCAGGTGGTCGGCCTGCCCTGTGGCCATGGTGGCGTCAGCTACCCCCTGGGGGGCTGGCTCTGCCCGGCGGATCTCACCCGCGCCGCCCTGAAAGAAGCGCAAGCCAGCGGCTTGCTGCGCCTTGAGTACCACACACCAGTGAGCACCATTACCGAGCTCACGGACGGCTGGCAGGTGGAGAGCCAGGATGGCCGCCAGTGGCTGGCTCCCAACCTGGTGGTGGCTGCCGGTCACCAGCTGCCCGCCCTGATCCCCTTTGCGGAGTTGCCGCTCTACCCGGTGCGCGGTCAAGTCAGCCATGTGCCGACCACGGCGCGGTTAAGCCAGCTCAGGACTGTACTCTGTTACGACGGCTACCTCACCCCGGCCCACGACGGAGCGCACTGCATCGGGGCCAGCTATGGCCGCAATCAGAGCACCCTCGCGTATAGTGCCGAGGAGCAGGCCCAGAACCAGGCGCGGCTGCAAGCCTGCCTGCCGGCTCAAAGCTGGCCTGCCGAGGTGGATGTGAGCGGCAAGGAGGCGCGAGTGGGAGTGCGCTGCGCCAGCCGGGATCACCTGCCGGTGGTGGGGTCAATCGCCAGATTGGCAAGCCTGGCGGATCACGACCCTAAAGCGCCCGCGGATCAGCAGAGCGCGCTGCCCCTGCACGCCGGTCTCTATGTGCTGGGCGCCCTCGGCTCCCGGGGTTTGTGCTCGGCGCCGCTCTGCGGTGAGCTGGTCGCGAGCGAAATCTGCGGTGATCCGCTGCCGCTGGCCGCCGATCTGCTGGAGGCGCTGCATCCGGCCCGCTACTGGGTGCGCAGGCTGCGCAAGGGCAAGCCGCTACGGGACTAGGCAAGGAGGCGCGGCGGCCGCTGCCGACCGCCGCACCATTGCGCGCCAACAAAAAACGGGCTTCCCCAGGGAAGCCCGTTTTTTTATTGGCGATGACGCTCAACTGCCCTCTGGCCAGATGACCCCGAGCTTGCGCCCCCTATCGGTCTGCTGCGCCAGGGTGGCGAATCGATCGCGGGTTGCCTCCAGCACTGCCTGCCCCTGTTGCCAGCCCTGGTACTGCAAGGCGGCGCAATCCTGGGCGACGGGCAGCTGGGCGAGCCGAATGCCAAGCTGGCTGACGCTCTCCAGCAATATGTCCTTGTGACGGCTCTCGTAGTCGAACATGGCCGCCACCAGCTTGTCCCACTTCTGCCGCTCCACCGCGGACGCCCTGCCCTTGTCCATCCAGTTCGGCACCCTGACCTGGATACGGGCCGTCACGCTGGCCTGATCCAGCTCGCAGCGCGCCGGGGTCGCCCTGGTCTGCAACTGCCAGGAGAGCTGATAGCTGGCCCTGCCGATATGGCCATCGGCCTGGGCCGGTGCCTGTCTGGCTATCTGGCGCATCACGGCGGCCACATCGGCCCCTGATACCCGATAGAACTGGAAATCGACCTTGATATCGGGCGCCACCCGAATACCTGCATAATGGGAGGGTGCCGCTCCGATTGAGGCGGCATATATGAGGGCCGCCACCGCCCCTGTCTTGCTGAAGAATCCCATCGTTGTGCTGCCTTGCTCCTTGTGAGTCCGGCGTAATTTCAATTAATAATCAATGAATTAATAGTCAGTGTGGGAGATTAACCGCGATCAAGGGCGCTGTCACCTGCTCTCGGTGCCGGGGGCGGCAAAGGGGCGGGATCCGACCCTGTTCCGGATGGGGATTTGCAAGGGAGATCACAGCCAGCCACCATCCCCATGGTGAATTACTCCTTATGAGGTAATAATCCCGGCGTTTTTGTTGGCACATGTCGAGCTAGCCAGTCCAACCCTCTGCTCAGCCCGCTAGATGCCCGACGTCACTCCATACTCAGGAACCTATTTATGATGGAACTCCTTATTGGCACCCTGGTCACCCTGGCCGTGGGTCGCTACATCTTCAAGGGCTATTCGGCGACCGGGGTGCTGCTCAGCGGCGGCCTCCTGCTGCTGGCGATCACCGCCCTGATGGGCAAGGCGGTGCTGCCTGCCAGCGTCGCTTCCACCGGCCACGTGGCTACCGACGTGTTCGAGTACGTGCGCTTCCTGCTGGTGGACAGGGGCGGCGGCCTCGGCATGCTGATCATGGTGCTGTGCGGCTTTGCCGGCTACATGAGCCATATCGGCGCCAACACCATCTTGGTGAAGCTGGCCAGCAAGCCCCTTGGCATCATCAAGTCCCCCTACATACTGCTGGTGGCCGCCTACCTGGTGGCCTGCGCCATGTCGCTGGCGGTGAGCTCGGCGACCGGCCTCGGCGTGCTGCTGATGGCGACCCTGTTCCCGCTGATGGTCAACATGGGGATCTCCCGTGGCGCCGCGGCTGCGGTGTGCGCCTCCCCGGCCGCCATCATACTGGCTCCCACCTCGGGGGACGTGGTGATGGCCGCCCAGGCCGCCAACATGGAGCTCATCGAGTTTGCCTTCAAGCTGACCCTGCCCATCTCCCTGACGGCCATAGCCGCCATGGCGGTGACCCACTTCTTCTGGCAGCGCTATCTGGACAGAAAGTCCGGCGAGCACAACGAGGCGGTCGCCCCGAGCGATCTCATCACAGATGCCCCCGGCTTCTACGCCATACTGCCGTTCACCCCCATCATCGGCGTGCTGCTGTTTGACGGCAAGCTTGGCCCCAAACTCGACATTGTCACCATCATCGTCATCTGCCTGGTGCTGGCCGCCTTGCTGGAGCTGGTGCGCAAACGCAACGGCAAGGAATTGCTGGACGGCCTGCAGGTGTGCTGGCGCAGCATGGCCGACGCCTTCGCCGGCGTGGTCATGCTGCTGGTGGGGGCCGGGGTCTTCGCCCAGGGGCTGATGGGGCTCGGCTTCATCGCCAACCTGCTGGATCTGGCCCAGAGCTTTGGCACAGGCGGCGTCATCATCATGCTGGTGCTGGTGGTCATCACCACATTGGCCGCCTTCACCACCGGCTCGGGCAACGCCCCCTTCTACGCCTTCGTGGAGCTGATCCCGCACCTGGCCACCAGTCTGGGCGTCAATCCCGCCTACCTGGTCATTCCCATGCTGCAGGCTTCCAATCTGGGTCGCACCATCTCGCCGGTCTCCGGGGTGGTGGTCGCCTGCGCGGGCATGGGCAACCTCTCCCCGTTCGAGGTGGTCAAACGCACCTCTATGCCGGTCGCCGTCGGCCTGCTGGTGGTGATCCTCGCCACCCAGATCCTGGTGCCTGCCTGAGTACCGTCTGACTCTTTTCCAGCCCGGCGTCTGCCGGGCTGGCATCCCCCCCACCCCTTGCAGTAGACTCGGTGCTCTTTTCCCTAAGGAGGACCGAGCCTTGAGTATTACGGTTCAACTTGCCCACTTCAGTGACTGCCACTCCCATTTCGATGGCGCGCCCATGCGCTTCTCCCCTGAGGGTGAGTCCGAGTGGCGCACCCAATGTGGCGGCTACGGCCGCATCCTGACCCGGCTGACCGCCCTGCGCCAGCAGGCCGCCGCCGCGGGCCAGACCTGCCTGCTGCTGCACGGGGGTGACACCTTCCAGGGGTCGCTCTATTTCAACCGCTTCAAGGGGCGGGCCAACGCCGACTTGCTCGGCCTGCTGCGACCGGATGCCATGGTGATCGGCAACCATGAGTTCGATCTCGGCAACGGCCCGCTGGTGGAGTTTCTGCGCCAGCTCGACTATCCGGTGCTGGCCGCCAACCTCGACAGCAGCCAGGAGCCGGCCGATGCCCCGCTGCGACTGCACGGCCTGCCACAGCTGTTCGATGCCAGCCGCCCCTGGCACAGGCGCGTCATCGACGGCGTCCCCTTCGCCCTGCTCGGCATCACCTTGCCGCAGATGGCCGCCATCGCGAGCCCGGATCCCCACACCCGCTTCCACGGCATAGAGGAGACCCTCAGCGCCGCCCTCGGCGAGATCAAGGCCGAAGGAATAGCGCACATCATATTGCTCAGTCACCTGGGGCTGGAGCAGGACAAGCGGCTGGCGGCCCACTTCCCCGAACTCAGCCTGATTGTCGGCGGCCACACCCACAGCCAGCTGGGGGATCTGGCCCCGCTCGGGCTGATAAGCGAGGGGAGCTACCCCTTGATGATCGAGGGGGTCGCCATACTGCATGCGGCCCACAGCGCCCTCTGCCTCGGGGTGTGCGAGCTGGAATTTGATGAGCGCGGGCGAGTTTGCCAAAGCCGCGGCCAGCTGGAGTGGCTGCCCTGGCAGCCCTGGCCCTTTGCCTCGCCCCCGCCCGCAGGCCTCCATTTCTGCGAGCCGGCCCCCGAGCTCGAGCAGCACCTGGCCAGGCGCTACCGGCCCGAGCTCGAGACCATGACCCGGCGCATCGTCACCCGCCTCGCCGGGCCACTGCACCATCAGCGCCTGCCCGATGCCGCCCTGCCCGCCGGCAGTCAGGTCGCCCCCCTGGTGGCCCAAGCCATGCTGGCCGGTGCCCGCGAACAGGTGGGTCAGGTGGATTTTGCCCTGCACAACGCAGGGGGGGTGCGCTGCTCTCTCGAGCCCGGGCCCTTAAGCGAGGCGGACATCGCCGGGCGCCTGCTGCCCTTTGCCATCCCGCTCACCCTCTACCGGGTGCACGGCCATGAACTGGCGGAGGCGCTGGAGGGGGCCATCGACAACGCCACCAACAACGGCGTGGTCGGCAATGGCAGCGGCAGCTTCCCCTATACCGCCGGGATGCGCTTCAGTTATCAGGCAGACAGGCCCAAGGGGAGCCGGATCACCCGCCTCGAATGGGAGGCGAGCCCGGGTCAGTGGCAGAGCGTCGAGATGGATGCCATCTATCGGGGGGTCTCCAGCGCCTACACCGCCTCCGGCAAGGAGGGCTACACGGCCCTGGCCCGCACCCTGACCCAGCACAATCAGGAGCTCGGCATCACCCTGGCCGATGCCTTTATCCGCTGGGCCCGCCATCTGCCCGAGCTGGCCCCCCTGCCGCCGCTGGTGGAATACCAGGGCGCCAGTCCCATGGCCTGAGGCCCCTCATCGGGCCATCCCCTGTCAAGGCGCCGCTTTACTTCGTGAGAGCGGCGCTTATTACATTTTTCGAGCACAGTCCCCAGCCCCATTGCAGCGGACTGTCACCCTCGGCAATACCTGGTTTGACCGTTCGTCTTGTGCAATGCAGGCGCTGAAAACGTTACTTTTATACATTATTTCAAACACATCACCCCAGCCCATTGCATCGGACTGCCGGCCTCGGCAACACCAGGCACCGCCGTTCGTCTTGTGCAATGCAGGCACTGAAAACGTTACTTTTATACATTATTTCAAACACATCACCCCAGCCCATTGCATCGGACTGCCGGCCTCGGCAAGATAGGCCCGCTTTTACGTCTTTCCCGCAGGAACAGGTCATCCATGAATCACGCCATCCGTTTTACCCCTCAGCGCTACAACCCCGGGCTCAAGCCGCTGGTTGTCCTGCTCACCGCCCTGATGGCGCTGCTGTTTTGCTTGCGTAACCCGCTGTTCCACGGCATGGCGCCCGGCTTTGATGCCTCCCTGTTCGCTGTGATGGGCAAGATGTGGAGCGAAGGGGGCGTGCTCTACCGCGACATGATCGACATCAAGGGCCCCATGATCTTCGCCCTCGACGCCCTCGGTTACCATCTGGGGGGCTTCTTCGGGATCTGGCTGCTGGAGTGGGTCCTCTGCTGGCTCGGCCTGCTCGCCAGCTGGCAGGCGTTCTCCCAGCTGGGTCTCTCCCTGCGGGCCCGCCTCGGCAGCATGCTGGCGCTCCTCGCGCTCTACAGCACCCGCTACTACTACGGCAACATGACCGAGGACTGGACCTTCCACCTGGCCCTCATCGCCCAGTGGGCCTTCATCACCCTGCTGCTGGACAAGCAGTTTCGCTGGGGCCCGGCCCTGGTGGCGGCCCTCACTTTCGCCATAGTGGCCTGGATGCGTACCAACAACGGCGCCTTCTGGGGGGCCTGGTATCTGGTGCTGTTCTGCCACTGGTGTCTGCGTGAGCAGTGGCGCTGCGCCTTCGGTCTGCTCTGCTCCAGCCTGCTGGGGCTGGCCCTGATCGGCGGCCCGCTGTTTGCCTACTTCCAGCACCACGGGTTGCTGGCCGAATTCAAATACTACGCCTTCGGCATCTTCTTCGAGGGGAGCTACGGCAACGGCTTCTCCCCGGAAGTGGGGGCCGTCGGCTTGCTGCGTACCGGCCTCGTCATGCTGCTGCCGGCCTTCATTGTGCTGATGCTGGGACGCCGCCAGGAGTGGTATCTGCCCGCCTTGTGCGCCACCCTGTTCGGCGTGCTCTTCACCCTGATCGCCAACTCCGTCTCCGGCCACGTGTTCGATCACTACGACGTGCTCTACCTGCAGCTTGGCCTGCTGCCACTCGCCTGCCTGCTGGATCGCAGCGAGCAGCAGTCCGATGCCCTGGGTCTGCTCTGCATCTCCCTGGTGGTGCTGACCGCGAGCTGGCTGCTGGCCCAGCAGCTCGGTTACGGCTGGAGCACCAAGGAGTGGTCGCTGCCGCGAGTGCGCGAAGTGCTCGGCAACAGTCTCTTGTGGGCCCTGCCGGTGCTCATCCTGGTACCGCTCTGGCGCGCCTGGGATGTACGCAGCGCCACCCCCTGGCTGGCGTCGCTCGCCATGCTGGCACTCCTGGTCAACAACGCCTGGGAGGGCAACCTCAAGGGCAAGCCGTTCAATCCGCCGGCCCAGGTAAGGGTCGACAGGATCAAGGCCGAGACCGGGCCTGCCGACAAGATCTGGGTCGATGGCATACAGCCGCAATACTATCTGTGGACAGATCGCCAGCCCGCCTCCGCCTATCTGTTCTTCGCCAACGTCAACCCGCCCTATGACGTGCGCGAGCGGGTGCTGGCCGACATCAGGCGGCAGGACCCCAAGTTCATCATCGCCAAGCCGGAGCGGGTGGCAGAGCAGTTGAAAACGCCGAGTTCCCCCTCCAGCCTCGCCTTCTATCAATATCTGACGGACCGCTACGAAGAGGTGGATCCGGGTCTTTATCGCCGTCGTTGAGACCGGTTGACAAAAGTCGGGGCCGTCGCTGGCAACAGCGACGGCCCCTTTCATTGGTGTGCAGACGTGTGTTCAAGGGGGCCAATCATGATTACAATGGCGCTCTTTTTTAGCGTGAAGGGGGAGACATCATGGCCGAACTGACCTATCTGGGGGGCTATCCTGACCCGCTCAAGAGCCAGGTACAGCAGTTGATCGCGGCGGGAAAACTCGGCGAGATGCTGGCCAAACGCTACCCCGAGACCCACCTCGTCCAGAGTGACAAGGCGCTGCTGGCCTATACCATGGAGCTGAAAAACCGCTACCTGAAAAGCTCGGCGCCGCTCTCCAAGGTGATCTTCGACGGCAAGATCAATGTGATCAAGGATGCCCTCGGCCTGCACACCTATGTCAGCCGGGTACAGGGCAACAAGCTCAAGGCCAAGAACGAGATCCGCATCGCCGCCCTGTTCAAGGAGGCGCATCCCGCCTTCCTGAAGATGATAGTGGTGCACGAGCTGGCCCACTTGCGGGAGAAGGATCACAACAAGGCCTTCTACCAGCTCTGTCAGCACATGGAACCGGACTATCATCAACTGGAGTTCGATCTCAGGCTCTGGCTCACCTGGCGTGACATCGAACGCTCCTCGGGCTGACCCTATCGATTGCAAGGAGGCAAGATGATCCCAGGGCACACTCGTTCAGGGCACAGCCGTCGTCATATCACGCCAGGCCGGATGCTGGCCCTGTGGCTCGCCACGCTGCTGCCCTGCTCCCTGCAGGCCGCCGAACGCTGGCAGAGCAACGACTATCTGGTCCAGAGCTTCATGGAAGTCGCCATGAAGCGGGAATATGGGCATGAGGCCCAGGTACGCTTCTCCCGCTGGCAAGGCCCCATCCGCCTCAAGCTCATCAACGAATTTGGCGACAAAGCGCTGCAGGCCGAGGTGGTCAAGGTGCAGAGCCAGCATCTGGCCAGGATCACCGGCCACCCCATACAGCTTGTCAACGACAACCCCAATCTCACCCTCATCATGACAAGGCACCAGCAGATGGCCAGCTGGGCCGGCCGCACCATGCGCCAGGATGACTCCGTCAGCATTGCCCTCAAGGAGGGGATCTGCCTGGCCAATTTCGCCACCAATGCCCGCTACGAGATCACCCGTGCCACCATCATCATCCCGGTGGACTACAGCCGGGCCAAGGGCCGCTTCCTGGATTGCGTGGTGGAAGAGCTCACCCAGGTGATGGGGCTGCCCAACGACTCGAACAAGGTGTTTCCCTCCATCTTCAATGACAACAGCATCGACAGCTTCCCCACCGGCCTCGACTATGTGCTGCTCAAGCTCGCCTATCATCCCTCCCTCCAGGCAGGGATGACGGCCGACGAGGTGCGCACTGCCCTGCCCATTGCCCTCAAGGCGCTTCGCGCCAATGGCGACATCGCAGGGGCCAACCAGCGGGTACAGAGCGGCAGCCTCAAACGCTGGGCCGGGCTCTGATTTTTCTGGCCTGGCTCAGTTCCCGACCCCCTGCCCACAAACACGAAACGCAGCCTTGAGCTGCGTTTCGTTCAAATCGGGGTGAGAGCCTCACCAGGACAGGCAAATTGACAACCTGCCCCTGATCAGGCCTCGGCGCCTTCTGCCTCCGGCATCCAGCTCTCGGCGTTCTCCCATACTTCCTGCACCATGGTCTCGGCCAGTTCCCTGTCCTCCTTGCTGGCACGGCTGACCGTCAGAGCCATGGCACTGCCCGGGGCGACCCGCACATGCAGATCAGGGAATCGCTCGCCCAGTTGCTTGAGCAACTCCTGGCGCAGCGCCTCCATGGTCGCAGTGGGGATCTGATGTTTTCTGTCGATGATGATTTCCAGGCGCATAGGATAGGTCTCCATGATGGTTAACTGTATTTTTATACAGTAAAAACCAAAAGTAAAGGCTCAGCTTCTCGTTCCACCTCCATCGCTCAACAATCCATCGTTCTCCCTGTCATGACCACATCCGCATTCCCTGCCGCTCCCCTTCGTTGAGCGCGTTGCATCCTGCCTAGCCACCTCGGGAGAAAAAATGGTTGATATTGGTTCTCATTCATCGCATCATCAGCTTGTGTTATAACATAACAAAAAGAGACAATCATGCGCCCCAATATTCACCCTGAATACCGCAAGGTCCTGTTTCACGATCTGGCCAGCAACACCTGCTTCCTGATCGGATCTACCTTGCAGACCGATCGCACCAGGCAATGGGAAGATGGCAACACCTATCCCTATGTGACGCTGGATGTCTCCAGTGCCTCCCACCCCTTCTATACCGGCAAGCAGAAGCAGGTCGGCAAGGAAGGACAAATCGCCCGCTTCGGTCAGCGATTCGGCCAATTCTTCAACAAAGGAAAAGAGACATCATGAAAGTGCTCGCCTCCCTGAAATCAGCCAAGTCACGCCACCCGGATTGCCAGATCGTTCATCGACGCGGCAAGCTGTTCGTGATCTGCAAGATCAATCCCAGATTCAAGGCTCGCCAGGGCTAAACACGCAGACACACTATCCATCCTCCCTGGCCCTCTTTCCGAGGGCCAGATCATTTCTGGCTCATCGCAAACACCGCCTGCTCGTCTTCTAGCCATGAATGTTCCCCTCCAAGTTCCAGTCAACCCCCTCCACCACCATAAAAGAAACATCGTTTCATTTTATATAGATGCAGATCCCATTTTTGGATGTGATCATGTCGCCACCATTGTAAATGAAACGCCAAATGAACTATATTTGAACCGTCGTTTTGAAATTGCAAAATGCCTGGTGAGATGAAACCTGGTCGGCATGTCCTCGCAGATGCGCGTGCTGACCTTCACAACCCACGGCCGTGCCTTGCCACCAAACTCGACCCCAACGAGTCCAACCCAGATTGAAAGCCACATGCGCTATCTGGCAATGGGACCACTGTCAGTAGCTTTTTTTCATAGGATTGATCGAACGTTATGACGTTGAAATTCACATGTGCAGCCATCGCCGTCTGCTCGGCGCTCACCAGCATGAATGCAAATGCATGGAGCCTCAATTATCGACACGAGTTCCTGGAAAAACAGGATCAACAAAGCGATCGTCTGGTGGTTTCCCACCGCTTCGATAATGGTTGGGGATTTGGCGTCGAATCCAAATTTACCAACGGAGGTGAGGGCGAAGGTGCTTTCGATGAACTTCATACCACGGGCACTGAATATGACTTGAGCTATCTTGCCAAGCCCAATGACAAATGGTGGTGGGAAGCCGGATTCAATACCGAGATCACCAATGATGTGCAAGATCTGCGTATTCATTTCAAACCAACTTACTGGTTCAATCCCAACTTTTATACTGCCGCACGTTTCCGGGTGGGTCAGCGTAACTACGACGATTCGCTCAACAAGGAGAACGGTCATTATTTCCAGTTGAATTATTACCTTGGTTATAACGCAGAGAATTGGTCTGTTGCCTATGATTTCGAATATAAGAAGCTCGATTATCCTGACTTTAATGGCGAAGAGTATTCATATCTGAATAACGTCACCATCCGCGTGCCCATCAACAAGAACTGGCGCCCCTTCACCGAAATCGGCTACGTATCATACAACGATCCGGCCGATGACAACCCCTACCCCAATGACTGGCAGTGGCGCTGGCGCGTCGGGATTGAGTACATCTTCTAAGCCTGAGCCTGCCCCCTCATGGCAGAGCCCCCAGGTTCATCTCTGCGGTATCAAGAGCCATTGGGGTCAGTGAATAACGACAGCACCCTTGAAAGTCGATGCCAATTTGGTCCGATGACACGGCAAATAAAAGGTCGTGAGAGATGAAGTAAAAAGGGAATCCAATGACCCCTTACATTCATTACGAATGACAATTCATCACTGAATATGGGCCTTGTGTCACGCAATACTGACTTATCTTAAATTGACATTTTGCTGTCACTGAATGAACAAGCATTATGGTTATGCTCCAGTTCAGGAAGTATTAACCGGTTGGCTGGTGACATATTGTCGCCCAGGTCACAGTTTGCATCATTGCGTTGAATGAGGGATGAAATCAGATGTCAAACGGCCCAATGACTTTCATCGACTGCCGTTAAAGAAGACTGCTATTCGCTTTTATATTCATTAAGGTGACGAACCCCTTTAATTACATAAAAGGGGTTCGTCTGGTTACTCAATATAAATAAAGCCCTATGGGTGTCAATAGCTTCAAGGAGAGTTGTATGAAGCTTGGAAATTGGGTGCTTGAGCCAAATGCGGCACTCACCCGTTTTTGCGTATCTGAGCCACGCGAGGAGCGATTCGCCGAGTTTTTTGCCGGTGAAGCCATGGACATGGCCATGGATTACCGCTTCCAGAATGGTGCCGGGCCGCAAGACGATGCCTTTTGCCGGCGTATTTTCCGCCAGCAGATGGCCGAGCGCACCGTCGAACCGGATGAAGCCCTGCCTCGCACTCAGGTGAGTTTCACCGGCGAGAGCGATACCGTCTCTTTTTCCTCCTTCCAGCGTGTGCCATTCCATGTGCAGCGCTGGCTGGAGGTGGAGTTGCATGCCGACGAGGCGGGCAACTATCCCTTCCAGCTGTCGACTTGTGGGGGGGCCCGCCTGTGGTGCGACGGGGTGGCCATCACCCGGTTCACCCCCTTCACCCGCAACAAGCTGCAGAGCTGCGAGCTGATGCTGCCCTTGCAGGCGGGCAAGAACACCCTGCTTGTCCATCTGGAAGAGCTGTTCGAACGGGATACGGTGTTTGCGCTGCGACTCATCTACCGTGGTCACGCGCCTCTTGGGGTCTCGCTGCCCCATATCGATGCCAACGTGCTCGATGAGCTGTGCCAGTTTGCCGGCGCCATGCGCCCCGAACTCAGCGCCTGGCACAACCAGGCCCGAATCCGGCTCGGCGTGGCCGCACCGGCTCATCCCGTTCGCCTGCAAGGCGAGATCCACGGCATGGGCAATGACAATTTCAAGGTGCGTCAGGTGGATTTCGGCACCCTCTCGCCGGGTAGCCAGCTGCTGACCCTGGCGCTCCCCGCCGACATAGGCCCGGCGCACTACCAGATCGTGCTGAACATGCACTGTGCCGGCGTCAGCATCAGCCGCAGCGTCGGTGTCAACGTCATGCAACCCCTCGGTCAAGCCGAGCAATCAGCCAGCCTGAGCGATCGCAAGCAGCAGGCGCTGCGCCACACCGCCCGTCATGGCATGGATCGCACCGCTCGCCTGCTGGCCATGCTGCACTGCGGCGAGTTAACGGCCGAGGCCGATCAGCTGCTGCTCGATACCCTGGCACGGATCAGCGCCCGCGAGGATTGCTCCGATTTTTCCCTGGTTCCGCTGCTCTGGATCTGGCAACGCCATCAGGGCGAGCACTTCCAGCCCGCCATGTGGCGCCGGGTGCGCAGCTCCATCCTCGGTTATCGCTACTGGCTGGATGAGCCGGGTAACGACGTGATGTGGTTCTGGAGCGAGAACCATACCCTCTGCTTCCACACCGCCCAATACCTGGCCGGCCAGCTGTTCCCCCATGAGCGCTTCCTGGCGTCGGGACGCAGCGGCGAGCAGCAACGCGCCATCGCGGCAGAGCGTCTGGCGCTGTGGTTCGATGCCATCGATCGCCACGGCTTCGTCGAGTGGAACTCGGCGCCCTACTACCCGGTCGACTACATCGGCCTGTTCGCGCTCTATCAGCTGGCGGGAGATGCCTGGGTGCGCGAGCGCGCCAAGGCGCTCATCGATCGGCTGATGCTGCTCAGCTCCCTGCATTATCAGGCAGGGATCGCCGCCGGCACCATGGGGCGGGTCTACGAGAAGGAGCTGCTGGCTGGCGTGCTCACCGAGCTGTCGGCCTACGGCAACGTCGCCTGGGGCGGCGGCTGGTATAACCGCAAGTGCGCCTCACTGCCGCTGTTCTGCGCCAGCGACTATCAGCCCCCCCTCGAGGCTGACCGCTACGCGACCCTGCAACAGGGCACGCTGGCGGCCAGCTATCAGGCGGGAGGCGGCAAGATAGTCGTCTGGAAGGAGCCGGGCGTCAGCCTCTCCAGCTGCGTCGACCACAACACCGGTCAGCGCGGCCATCAGCAGCATCTGGTGGATGTGCAGTTCGCCTCCGGTCACGACGCCAAGTTCTGGGTCAACCACCCGGGCGAAGCCGAGCCCGGCGGCGAGCAGCGCCCCTCCTACTGGTCCGGCAACGGCGTGCTGCCGCGGGTGATGCAGGTGGAAAACCGCACCCTGCAGCTCTATCAGCTGGCCGAGGATGACCCCTTCCCCTGGACCCACCTTTATCTGCCGGCAGAGGCCTTCGATCAGGTGATCGTGACGACTCACTGCTGCCTGATCCGGGCCGGGAATGCCTTCGCCGCCATCGGCTGCTCGACCCTCCTGTGCGCGGTGACGGCGGGGATGACCGCCGGCAACGAGTATCGCGCCAAGGCGCACCGGGTGGCCTGGTATATCGAGGTCGGCCATGGCGACGACATGGCCTTCGCGGCCTTCTGCCAACGCATGGCGGCGCTCGAGGTCCGCCTCGAGGGCGAGACGGCCATCGCCTGTACCGCAGAGGGCGAACTTATGCGCCTGGACTGGCAGGGCAACTGCCTGATCGAGGGGGTTTCCTACTCCTTCCCCGCCGAGGCGGGATGCGATCCCATCGTCACCTATCGTGGAGAGGCACAATGAAACAGCAAGCACTCATCCCTACCCTGGAGCGGGTGGTTCGCGGCTTCTGCCAGCTCAAAGGCATGGGCGAACTGACCGCCAGCCAGGGCCTGGCCATCCAGTTCGAGCAGTGGGAGTGGGAAGTCGGGGTCGGGCTCTACGGCTTCTGGCGCTATGCCAGGCACAAGGACGACGCCGAACTGCAAGCCTCGTTGCTGGCCTGGTATGAGGGGCAGATAGCCAAAGGGCTGCCCGCCATGCAGATCAACACCACTGCCCCCATGATCACCCTGGCGCTGCTGGCGGGCCACAGCGGCCGAGCCGATCTGCGCGAGGTGGTCAACGCCTGGGCCGACGATCTGCTGGCCAACCTGCCCAGAACCGAAGAGGGCGGCTTCCAGCACGTGGTGAAGGAGCAACCCAACACCGGCCAGCTCTGGGATGACACCCTCTTCATGACCTGCCTGTTCCTCGGCACCGCCGGAAGGGTGCTTGCACGGCAGGATCTGATCGACGAGGCCGTCTACCAGTTCCTGTTGCACACCCGCTACCTGAGCGAGCCCAAGAGCGGCCTCTGGTACCACGGCTGGACCTTCCTCGACCGGCACCATTATGCCGAGGCCTTCTGGGCCAGGGGCAACGCCTGGATCACCGTGGCCATTCCCGAGTTCATCGATCTGATGGGGGAGCACCTGGATGCCGGCGTGCGGCGCTACTTCACCCAGGTGGTGGCGCGCCAGGTGCGCTCCCTGTGCGAGCTGCAGGCCGACAACGGCATGTGGCACACGGTGCTGGATGACCCCTTATCTCCCCAGGAGTCCTCGGCCACGGCGGGGATCGCCTATGGCATGTTGCGCTGTGTCCGTCTGGGCCTGCTGGATGAGAGCACGGTGGAACCTGCGCTGCTGGCGGCCCGTGCCGTGTGGCAGCGCATCGATGGGGACGGCATCGTCCTCGAGGCCTCCAAAGGCACCATGGTGGGTCATGACCATCAGTACTACTGCGACATTGCCATGGCGCCCGTGCCCTATGCCCAGGCGCTGACGATGTTGCTGCTGCTCGAGCTGGAGCAGGGCCAGTGGCTGGCCTGAACACTTTATTGCTGTAACCATTCGGAGAAAACTTAATGTCCAAACGGAACTTTATGGGGGCCTTCCAGACCTTTGGCGGTGCCATGGCTGTCCCCATTGCCTTTCTACCCTTTACCGGTCTGCTGCTCGCCATCACCGGGCTGCTCACCATGCCCGATATCATGGGGGATCTGGCGCACCCAGACTCCAACTTCTTCAAGGTGATGACCATTATCAAGTCGGGGGGCTGGACCATCTTCCGCAATTTCCCCCTGCTGTTCTGCATGGCGCTCCCTGTGGGTCTTGCCAAGACGGGTCAGGCCCGGGCTGCGCTGGTCGCCTTCTTTGCCTACATGGCCTACAACTACTTCACCAACAGCATGCTCACCTTCTGGGGGCCTGAGTTTGGGGTCAACTTCAATCAGGAAGTGGGCGGCTCCAGTGGCCTGGCGCTGGTGGGGGGCATCAAGACGCTGGATACCAGCATCGTCTTCTCCCTCATCATCGGCGGCGTGGTGACCTGGATCCACAACCGTTTCTTCGAGAAGAAGTTGCCGGATTACCTCACCATCTTCCAGGGCATGAGCCTGGTCTTCATCATCTCCTTCTTCGTCATGTTGCCGATGGCCTGGTTGACCTGCGAGTTCTGGCCCAAGGTCCAGGTGGGGATCAACGCCATGCAGGGCTTCTATGTGGAAGCCGATGCCTTCGGCATGTGGCTGCTCGCCTTCGTGGAGCGGATCCTGGTGCCGACCGGTCTGCACCGCTTCGTCTACTTCCCCTTCTTCTTCGGCCCGGCCGTGGTCGACGGCGGCCTCTATACCCACTGGATCGAGAACGTCTCCACCTACGCGGCTTCCACCGTGCCTTTGGTTGAGCAGTTCCCGGCCGCCGGCTACTCCCTGTACGGCAACATCAGCGTGTTCTGCTCCCTGGGGGCCGGCCTTGCCATCTATGCCACCGCCAAACAGAAGATGAAGCGCAAGATAGCCGCCCTGGTGATCCCAGCCATCATCACCGCCATGGCGGTCGGCATCACCGAACCCATCGAATTTACCTACCTGTTCGTGGCCCCTGTGCTCTATCTCATCAATGCCGTCATAGGCGCGACCCTGTGCGTGGCGCTCTATCTGTCCGGCGTGGTCGGTTTCATGGGCGGCGGTCTGAACGACATCATCCTGTTCAACTGGGTCTTCTACGCCAAGAACCATGCTCACCTCATCTGGATCCACCTGGCCTTGGGCCTCGGCTTCGCCGCCATCAACTTCTTCGTGTTCCGCTACATGATCCTGAAGTTCAACTTCCTGACCCCGGGTCGTGGCGATGAAGAGGAAGAAGACGACGTGCGTCTCTACTCCAAGCAGGACTACCGCGACAAGCAGTCTGGCAAGGCCGTGGCCGGTCAGGAGCCGGATCGCCTCAGAGCCGCCGCCATCCTGCGTTGTGTCGGGGGATGTGACAACGTCGAGACCATAGGCAACTGCCAGACCCGTCTGCGCCTGGTGGTGAAGGATCAGACCCTGGTGCAGGATGACAAGGCCCTCAAACAGGCCGGTGCCCTGGGGGTCATGCGTTCGGGCAAGAACCTGCAGGTGGTGGTCGGTCTGTCGGCCCCCATGGTGCGTGAGTACTTCGAGCAGGAGTACAACAAGGGCCCGCAGCCAGCACCCGATGCCGTCGTCCCGGCCCCTGCCGCCTGATAAAGCACTGATTGTGCCGATGGCAAGCGCCCGCATCGCCCCCCGCAGGGGCCCATTCGCGACGCTACTTGCCTCTTGAACTTGCGAGCCCCCGTGGGCTCGCAAGCCGTTTCTGATGCCGGCCCTCGCCAGGTGCCAAACCGCTGTCAGAGACAGCCATGACCCACAGGAGCATGTCATGAACAGATTGAAGATTGGGGCCCGTGCCCATGATCTCGCGGATCAGACGCCCCAGGCGCTGATCGCCCAGGCACATGAGCTCGGCCTCGACGGGCTGCAGCTGGCCGTGCACAAGAGCTGGCCCGAGGCCTATCAGGCCCGTGATATCCACGCCCTGACTACCCACATCCAGCAGTTGCAAGAGGCCGGGCTCCCCCTCTTCCTGCTGGCCAGCTACTTCAACCCCGCCCACTCCGACGCCGACGTCCTGGGGCGCGAGCTGGCGCGGGTGCGCCTCAACATCGAGCTCGCCCAGCGCTGCCACATCGGCACCGTGGGCAGCGAAACCGGCTCCCTGAACGACGATGACTGGACCCGGCACCCGGACAACCACGGCGCCGCCGCCTTTCACAAGGTGGAGCAGACCCTGGCCCAGTTAAAACCCGATCTGGCGCAATCCGGTTGCGACTTTCTGGTCGAGGCGGTGTGCGATCACATCATTCACGACGCCCGGAGCCTGACGCGGCTGAATGCGCGCCTGGGGGAGCACTTCCTGGTGACCCTGGATCTGGCCAATCTGCTGGATGCCGACAACGCCGCGGACTGGCGCGAGATCCTGGCGGATTTTCTCGACCAGCATGGCGAGCACATCCGGCTGTTTCATTTCAAGAACTTCATCCTGGCGGGACGTGACAAGGTGTCGGTGGGGTTGGCGCAGGGGCTGATCGATTATGCCGAGGTGCTGGTCATGCTGGCGCAGTGTCAGCTGACCCATATTCCCATCATCGTTGAGGAGCTGACGGGGGACGCCTTGCGGGAGAGCGTGGCCTATCTACGCCACTTGAGTCGATAACACGGGATGCGGGAGAGGATGAGCCCCCTACGACAAACGGCGCCCGGGGCGCCGCTTGGTTCATCCACCAGAGGGAGGGAGCTGAGCCCCGATATGGATGGCGCGTCCGATGGCCATCCCCGGTGGAGGATGGTCATCTTCGCGGCTATTAGGTCAGGCCCGCTCATTGCTCCACTTCAGCACCATGACGGCGCTGGCCAGCAGCAGTGTGATGCCATTGGCCATGATCAGCGGCGTGTCGCCCGATTTCAGGCCATAGGTCAGCCAGAGCAGCAGGCCGCTGATGAAGACCAGGTACATCTTGGTGGAGATCGCCTTGGTTTCTCGCGTCTTGAGGATGTCGAACACCTGCAGGGAGAAGGATCCCGTGGTCAGGAAGGCCGCACAGAGCCCGAGGGAAGCGGTATCGAAGGCAAACAGAACTGTGCTCAGGGCAGCCACCCCGGCCAGCATGATGATTCGATTGGATGAAACACACTTGTTCATTGATAGACCTGTAATTGAATGAGATTGGCAACGAATGTCCTGTCGCCACCACCCGGCAGGGAGGCAGCCACTCTTGGCCGCGCGCGTCTCCTGGTGCGGCAAAAGGATTTGTGGCCCGGTTTCACGGGCCCGGCACGGCCATGAGCCACACCGGGCACGAAGTTTAATCTCAACAAATAAAAATACAAAACAGTGTTTTGATTTTTATTTTTCACTTGTTATCATTATTGACACTACAGACAACGCGACTGCCAACCTGCGGCGCTCATCGAGGTTAACCATGCAAATTCGTCAAAGCATTCACAGCGATCATGCCAGGCAGCTGGACACTCAGGGCCTGCGCCGTGAGTTTCTGGTGGAAGAGATCTTCAGCGCCGATCGGCTGACCATGACCTACAGCCACATCGACCGCATCGTGTTCGGCGGCATCATGCCAATTCAGAGCCCCCTCGCCTTCTCGGATTCGCTGGGCAAGACCTTCGGCGTCAACTATTTCCTCGAGCGCCGCGAGCTGGGGCTCATCAACATCGGCGGCCCCGGAGTGGTGGTGGTCGATGGTACCCCCTTCGAGATCGGCAACGCCGAGGCGCTCTATGTGGGTCAGGGTGCCCGCGAGCTGAGCTTTGTCAGCGTCGACGCCGCGCAGCCGGCCAAGTTTTACTACAACAGCGCCCCGGCCCATGTGAGCTTCCCGACCCGCAAGGTCACCCGGGCAGAAGCCTCACCGGCCACCCTGGGAGATGCGGCCACCAGCAACCGTCGCACCATCTACAAGTACCTGGTGCCGGATGTGCTGCCGACCTGCCAGCTGGTGATGGGCATGACCCAGCTGGAAGAGGGCAGCCTGTGGAACACCATGCCCTGCCACACCCACGAGCGCCGCATGGAGGTCTATTTCTACTTCAACATGAAGGACGACGCCGCCGTGTTCCACATGATGGGCAAGCCAGACGAGACCCGTCACCTGCTGGTTCACAACGAGCAGGCGGTGATCTCCCCGAGCTGGTCCATCCACTCCGGCGTCGGCACCCAGGCCTACACCTTTATCTGGGGCATGGTTGGCGAGAACCAGGTATTCGGCGACATGGATCATGTGGCTGTCAGGGATCTGCGCTGATCCCCTCTTTGCCGGGCAGTGTGCACTGCCCGTTTTCCCCCATCATGCCTGCCACTTCGGGTGGCAGCAGAGGAAACAAGATGATTCTCAATGCATTCGATTTGAAGGGTAAGGTTGCCATAGTGACCGGTTGTGACACTGGTCTGGGTCAGGGCATGGCGCTCGGTCTGGCCGAAGCCGGCTGTGACATCGTCGGCATCAACATAGTCGAGCCCACGGATACCATCGCCAAGGTGGAGGCGCTCGGGCGCCAGTTCCTGAGCCTCAAGGCCGACGTCAGCAAGGTGGATACCCTGCCCGCCCTGGTGGATCAGGCTGTCTCCCGCTTCGGCCGCGTCGATATCCTGGTCAACAACGCCGGCATCATCCGCCGCGACGACGCCATCAACTTCAGCGAGAAGGACTGGGACGACGTGATGAATATCAACATCAAGAGCGTCTTCTTCATGTCCCAGGCGGTCGCCAGACAGTTCATCGCCCAAGGCCAGGGCGGCAAGATAGTCAACATCGCCTCCATGCTCTCCTACCAGGGCGGGATCCGCGTCCCCTCCTACACGGCATCCAAGAGCGGCGTCATGGGGATCACCCGCCTGCTGGCCAACGAGTGGGCCAACAAAGGCATCAACGTCAACGCCATCGCCCCCGGCTACATGGCCACCAATAACACCACTGCCCTGCGCGCCGATGAGGATCGCAACGCCGCCATTCTGGAGCGGATCCCGGCCGGACGCTGGGGCGTGCCGGATGACATGATGGGCCCCGTGGTCTTCCTGGCCTCCCCCGCCTCCGACTACATCAACGGCTACACCATTGCCGTCGATGGTGGCTGGCTGGCTCGCTAACCCTTAACCCATACAAAAGGCGCCATCAGGCGCCTTTTTTCGTTCATCTCGTCTCGGGATCTATCCAATGCCGCTCGACTCCCTGGCCCAACTGCTTGGCCTGCTGGCCTGTGCCATAGGTATCACCGCCTTCCTGCAATCTCAGGACAGCAAACTGCGGCTGCACCTGACCCTCAACGGTGCACTCCTCACAGCGCATTTCATGCTGCTCGGCGCCACGGCCGCCGCCATCAACTGCCTGCTCTGTGCGGTACGGACCTGGGTCTCCGGCTATTATCGCGGCCTGGGTGTGATGCTGTTTTTTCTGGGACTGACCTGGCTATTGGTGATGCCCAAGGTCATACACCCCATCCAGTTGCTGACGCTGCTCGGCACCACCTTGAGCACCTACGCCCTGTTTCGGCTCGAGGGCATGGCGCTGCGGTTGTGCATGTTGAGCAGCACAGTCTGCTGGCTTGTCCACAACATCTGGGCGGGGTCATGGGGAGGCATCTTGCTGGAAGGCAGCTTTTTCATCGTCAACGGCCACATCATCCTCGGCCTCTACAGGGCGCGGCGACGGGGAAGATGCACGAGCACGCCACAGTTATAAGTCCCTGGTGCCCGGGCGAGCACGGAAAGCGACAAAAAAGCCGGTGGCGGAACTGCTGTCAGACAGTCCCGCTACCGGCTTGGTTCGAGAAAGAGCGCGGCAGGCTGCCGCGACTCATCCCCTGTTACCTGGCCAGGCATGGATAATCGTGAAAACCGAGTTCGGCCGAGATACGGGCCGCCGCCTCATGCAGCAAGCCCACCAGCTCCTCCTTGTTCTCTTCACTGAAACGCACCAGGGGCAGTGACAGTGAGAGCCCGGCGATGATGCGCCCCATGCGGCTGTAGATGGGCACGGCGAAGCAGCGCAGGCCAGGCTCCATCTCTTCGTTGTCTTCCGCGTAACCCTGCTCGCGCACCAGGACCAATTGGGCCAGCAAGGCGTCGATGTCGGTCAGGGTGTGTTCGGTAAAGCGCTCAAAGCTCACATTGGCCAACATGCCGCGCACTTCTTCCTCGGGCAGCCAGGCCATCATCACCTTGCCCAGGGCAGTGCTGTAGAGCGGGCGGCGGCGACCGATGCGGGAGTACATCCGCAGGTTGTACTCGGAGTCTACCTTGTGCAGATAGACGATGCTGTCCTCATCGAGGGCCCCCAGGTGCAGGGTCTCCTTGGTCAGCTTGCCCAGGCGATGCATCTGGATATCCGCGATCGGGATCAGCTCCTGATGCTCCAGCGCCTTGCCACCGAGTTCGAACAGCTTCAGGCTCAGGGTGTACTTGTCGGACTCCCCCTCCTGATTGACATAACCCAGGGTCTTCATCGTCTGCAAGAAGCGATAGACGGTACTCTTCGACATCATGATCCGCTGGGACAACTCGGTGACGCCAATCTCTTTCTGCTCCCCCAGCGCCTGCAGGATGCCAAAGACCTTCAGGACGGATGAAACGGAATCTGGCGAGGTATCTACCACTGACATAGGGTTCTCCTTATAAGCTCCATCGTTTCAGTGTATTTGAAACGCAAGCCCAATCATAGCCATGGGTGTGTTTCACAGGCGGCAACGCCCAGGCTCTGCGCCATTGCCGATGAGGTCACAGACCCGGTTGACCGACGCCGCCGCCCTTGCAACCGGGCGGCACGGCGGCCATGCAGCCCCCTCCCTCGACATCAAGATCGCACCATTAGTCCCATAGCGGGGCCACATCGCATTTTTATGAAATGATGTTTTATTTTATTTGATGCAGGTTACACATTAAATATAATAACGGCGTCATCAACACGGGAGGGCATATGCCGACCAAGATTGCCGTCATTGGCGAGTGCATGATCGAACTATCCGAGAGCAAGGCGGGCATAGTCCGTCATTTTGGAGGGGACACCCTCAACACCGCCGTCTACCTGACACGTACCAACCCCGAGCTGGCCGTCTCCTATGTCACTGCCCTTGGCACCGACACCATGAGCGACGCCATGCTGACCCAGTGGCAACAAGAAGGGGTGCACACAGAGCTGGTACAGAGGCTGGAGCACAAACTGCCCGGTCTCTATCTCATCGAAACCGATGCCCGGGGCGAGCGCACCTTCCATTACTGGCGCAATGATGCCGCCGCCCGCTACTGGTTGCAGGGCGAAAACGCCGGGTCAATCTGCCAACAGTTGCAGCACGTTGACTGGCTCTATTTGAGCGGTATCAGCCTCGCCATCCTCCCCCTCGCCGATCGTGCCAGCCTGCTGCAGCAACTGGCCTTGTGTCGGGCCAAGGGGGTGAAGATCGCCTTTGACAACAACTTCCGGCCACGGCTGTGGGAAAGCAAGGAGGCGGCGCAACAGGCCTACCGTGCCATGCTGGCCCTCACCGACATCGCCTTCCTGACCCTGGACGACGAATTCTCCCTGTGGGGCGACAGCCAGGAGGCTGAGGTTGTGGCGCGCACTCAGGCACTCGGGGTCGGCGAGATCGTCATCAAACGCGGGGCCGCGCCCTGCCTCATAGTACAAGGCGAGCGGCACGACCAGGTGCCTGCCATGTCACTGGCCAGGGAGCGGGTGATCGACACCACGGCGGCGGGCGACTCCTTCAGCGCTGGCTACCTCGCCACGCGGCTCGCCGGGCAGGCGGCAAGCGAAGCG
The DNA here is from genome assembly GCF_046581335.1 of Aeromonas sp. DSM 116730. Lineage (NCBI taxonomy): Bacteria > Pseudomonadati > Pseudomonadota > Gammaproteobacteria > Aeromonadales > Aeromonadaceae > Aeromonas > Aeromonas sp. DSM 116730. Next base: position 2,683,218 of record NZ_CP144265.1, read on the forward strand.
GCCCGCTATGCCCATCTGCTGGCCGGCACCGTCATCCAGCATCGCGGGGCCATCATTCCCGGCTCGGCGATGCCAACAACCCCCCTTCCCACTGCTGAGGCAACCCATGTCAACCTTGCTTGAAACACTCTCGACCCTGAAGATCATCCCCGTCATCGCCATCCAGAACGCCGACGACGCCGTGGCCCTGGGCCAAGCCCTGATGGACAACGGCATGCCGAGCGCCGAGATCACCTTCCGCACCCCGGCGGCGCCCGAGGCTATCCGTCAGCTGCGGGCCGCCTTCCCCGCCATGATCATCGGGGCCGGCACAGTCCTCACCACGGACCAGGTGGATCAGGCCATAGACGCCGGGGTGGACTTCATCGTCAGCCCCGGCCTCAACCCGCGCATCGTCCAGTATTGCCAGGCTCACGGCGTGCTGATGATCCCCGGGGTCAACAACCCCAGCCTGGTCGAGCAGGCGATGGAGCTGGGCTTGCGAACCCTCAAGTTCTTCCCGGCGGAGCCCTCCGGTGGCCTGCCCATGCTCAAGGCCATGAGCGCCGTCTACCCGGTTCGCTTCATGCCCACCGGGGGCGTCAGCCCCGCCAATGTGAAGGATTACCTGGCCCTGAACTCGGTGTTTGCCTGCGGAGGTACCTGGATGGTCCCGGCGGATCTCATCGAGAAACAGGAGTGGGACAAGATAGGCGCCCTGGTCCGTGAGGCCATCGCGGCGCTCTGAACCCAGGCCCGCACCTGAATGACAAAGCCCTCATTGTGAGGGCTTTGTCATCTCTGGGAGCTTGCCGTGCCCGGCATCACAGGGGGGTGGCACACTTGCGGTATTCGGTGGGGCTGACCCCGACCCGTTTCCTGAACACCCGGGAGAAGTAGAGCTGATCGTCATAACCCACCTGCTGGCCTATGGTGGCCACCGACATGGGGGTGGTCTGCAGCAGCAGCTTGGCCCGCATGATCCGCTGATCCTCACGCCAGCGCACTATGCTCACCCCCACCTGCTCGCGGAACAAGTGGGCGAGGCGCGAGGGGGACAAGAAGACCTGCTCGGCCAGCGCCTCCACCGAGATCTCGGCACAGAGGGACTCGCTCAGGATCTGGCACGCCTGGTGAACTCTGTGATCTATGGTGGGGTAGGCACTGAGGGAGGAGGCCTCGTAGCAGCGAATGAGCAGCCGCTCCAGCAGATTCATGGCGAGCTGCTCCGACATGGGTCGCAGCTGCTGGTGGGTCTCTTCGATGTCGAGGAAGAGATCGTCAAACTCGGCGAGCAGCTGGCTGTCAGCCAGTTGCAATCGCCCCACCCGCTCCGTCACCTGGGGCCACTTGAGCCAGTCGGCCCAATAGGCCCGTGGCCGGAAATAGACCCAGCGGTGATACCACTCCCGGGCATCCGGCGCCCGGCCGTAATAGTGCACGGCCGCCGGCGGGAACAGCAGCAGGTCGCCGGGCTCCACGGTGAAGGCCTGATCCCCCTGAAAGATCTGCCCCTTGCCCCTGATGGTCAGGTTGACGATGAAACCCTTCATGCCCTGAGGCCGGTCGATGATGAAGTCGAGGGCGCTCCCCTGCTCTATGGGGGTCATGCCCGAGACCAGGAAGACGTCGAAGGCGTAACCCGGCAACAGGGGATTGAGTTGTTTCGGCTTCTCTTTTTGCATCGAAGACATGGCGGAAAACAGCGCTTGGGTAAAAAAATCGGCTTGGGCCATTGTAGAGATCCGGCGTTGGAACAACCTATTTTCGCAAGCGGCCTGATGTGAATTTATTGAACTGGCTCACAGCTTGCTCGAAGGAGGCACCAGGCCAGCGTGGGCCGACCTGGTGCCTGAGGGCGCAACCGCTCAGACGCGCGCCTTGCGCACCTGCTTGTAGCGGTCGAACAGCACGGCGGCGAGCAGGATGAGGCCGCGCACCACGTACTGGGCAAACGGGGATATGTTGAGCAGGTTCATGGCGTTCTCCATCAGCCCCAAAATCAGTACACCGGCGATGATGTAGGAGATCTTGCCGATGCCCCCCTTCATGGAGACCCCACCCAGCACGCAGGCGGAGATGACCACCAGCTCGAAGCCGATGGAGGTCATGGGCTGGCCCGAGGTCATGCGGGACGCCAGTATGATGCCGGCGATGGAGGCGATCAGCCCGGTCATGGTGAAGATGATGATCTTGGTGCGCACCACGTTGACCCCGGCGAGGCGCGCGGCCTCCTCGTTGCCCCCCATGGCCAGGGTGTTGCGGCCGAAGGTGGTCTTGTTGAGCAGCAGGCCAAAGAGCACGAAGCAGAGTGCCGTCAGCCAGACCGGGGTCGGGATCCCGAGCAGGGCTGAGTTGCCGAGCTCGAAGAAGCCCTCTTCCACTATGCCGACCGCCTTGCCGTCCGAGATGATGTAGCCCACCCCGCGCGCCATCTGCATGGTGGCGAGGGTGGTGATGAGGGCGTTGATCTTGAATTTGGCCACTACGATGCCGTTGATGAGGCCAAACAGCACCCCCACCGACATGCCGGCCAGGATGCCGACCGTGATGCTCTCGGTGGCGTTGATGCCCACGGCGCAGGCGACGCCGGAGCAGGCCACCACGGATCCGACCGACATGTCGAATTCGCCGGAGGCGAGGCAGAACAGCATGCCACAGGCCACCATGCCCGACATGGAGACGGCCAGCCCGAGCCCGCGCATGTTGATCAGGCTGGCAAAGTTGGGCACCAGCGCGCAGGCCAGCAGGAACAGGATGGCGAAGATCACCAGCATGCCGTACTGATCCCAGACGCGGGCCAGTTGTACTCTTGAGCCGGTGGCCGCCGAGACGGTCGTGGCCTGACCGGCAGAGGTAGTTGTTGTCATTGTATTTCTCCTAAAAATTCTGGGTGCTATCCCGTTGCAGTCACGGGGGATTAACGGGCCGGCATGGCCAGATTGAGCGCCTTGACCTCGTCGGCCTCGTCGTGGGAGAGCTCCCCTGCTATCACCCCCTCCCGCATGACCATGATCCGATCCGCGATGCCCAGCACCTCAGGCAGCTCGCTTGAGACCACCACCACGGCGATGCCCACCTTGGCCAGATCGTAAATCACGTTGTAAATCTCGTTTTTGGCCCCGACGTCTATGCCGCGGGTCGGCTCGTCGAGCAAAATCACCTTCATGTCTTCGGAGAGCCAGCGCCCCAGAATGGCCTTCTGCTGGTTGCCGCCGGAGAGGTTCATGATGGCCTGATGGGGTGACGGGGTCTTGACCCGCATGTCGCGGATCCGCAGCCTGGCGTTCTCGTCCTCCCACTTCTGGTTGATCCAGAAGCCCCCCCACGCCTTGTGGCGGCGGGCACTGATGTTGATGTTCTCCTGCACCGAGTGGATGGGGATGATGCCGAGCGCCTTTCTGTCTTCGGTGCAGAGCATGATGCCGCTGTGAATGGCGTCGATGGGGTTGCGGATGGGCACCGGCTTGCCAAACACGGCTATCTCGCCCCCACGCGCCTTCTCGGCGCCGAAGACAAGCTTCATCAGCTCGCTGCGACCGGCTCCCACCAGCCCGAAGATGCCGAGGATCTCGCCGCGTTTCACTTCAAACGACACCGGCGCCTTGAGTCCCGGCCCCATCAGGTTCTCTACCTTGAGGCCCACCTCGCCGAGTGCCCTCGGGCTGTAGCCATAGATGTCGGTCAGATCCCGCCCCACCATGGTCTTGACCAGCAGATCCCGGTCCACCTCGGCCATGGAGGCGAAGGTGCGCACGAACTGGCCATCCTTGAAGACGGTGATGGCATCGCACAGGGCGAAGATCTCGTCCATGCGGTGGGAGACGTAGAGAATGACCTTGCCCTCGTCCCGCAACTGGCGAATGACACGAAACAGCTGATCTATCTCGCGGGACGACAGGCTGCTGGTCGGCTCGTCGAAGGCGATGACGCTGGCATCCCGGGTCAGGGCCTTGGCGATCTCCACCATCTGCCATTGACCCAGCGACAGGTATTTGAGCGGCGTCTCCGGCGACACATCCATGCCGAGGCGCGCCAGCTGTTTCGCCGCATCCTGATAGAGCTTCTCCCTGTCGATGACCCCGCGCCGGGTGGGCAGCTGGCCGAGGTAGATGTTCTCGGCGATGGTCATCTCGGGGACCAGATGCAGCTCCTGATAGATGATGGCGATCCCGCTCTCCAGCGCATCGACCGTGTCTTGAAATACCTTCTCCTGGCCGGCCAGCTTCACCACCCCTGTGGTGGGAGCCTGAAAGCCGCTCAGGATCTTGAGCAGGGTGGATTTGCCTGCGCCGTTCTCCCCCATCAGCGCATGCACCGAGCCCTGCTGGCAGGAGAAGGAGACGTTCTGCAGCGCCTTGACGCCGGGGAACTCCTTGCTGATGCCGCAAAACTCCAGATATGGAACTTGATTCATGACATGACTCCAGCCAGCCGGCACGGCGCAGGGCACCATGCCGGCATGGGTATCAGGGGTTGGCGATCACAGACCTTTCTTCTGCAGCTCGACCTTGAAGTTGTCGCGGGTGATGAGCACCACATCGGTCACTTCGGTGAACTTGGCCGGTTCGGCGCCGTTGACCACCCAGTCATGGAGCATCTGGATGCTCTTGTAGCCGTGCACGTCCGGGCTTGGCAGCAGAGAGCCGAGGAAGCCGGTGGCACTGGACTTGGAGAGCTCGTTCACCGCATCCACCCCGTTGATGCCGATGCCGATGACGTTCTCGGCCTTGAAGCCCTGCCCTTCGGTGGCACGCACGCCGCCGAGCACTGTGTTGTCATTCATGCCGACAATGAGCCAGCTTTTGACCTCGGGGTGCTGCACCAGCATGGAGTTGGCGGCATCCAGGGCCCCCGGAATGTCGTTGGCCTTGGTGGGGGAGCGGTAGATCTGGCCTTCAGGGAAACCGGCGGCCTTGAGCGCGCTCAAGGAGCCGTCGACCCGGCGACGGGCGGTATCCAGCTCATCGGCGGTGATGGCCAGCACCCCCGTTGCCTTCAGGTCCCACTGGCGTTTTTGCATCTCCTTGTAGAGCTCCTGGCCCTGGCGCTCGCCAATCTTGGTGGCGGCCATCATCACCAGGGGCACCTGTTCCATGGGCAGCCCCTTGGCGTTGACGAACTGGTCATCCACAGTGATGACTTTCAGATCCATGCTGTTGGCCTTGGCCATGATGGCGGCCCCGAGCTTGGGGTCCGGGGTGCAGATGACGAAACCCTTGGCGCCATTGGCCGCCAGGCTGTCGATGGCATTGAGGGTCTTCTCCCCATCGGGCACGGCTATCTTGATCACCTCGAAACCGAGATCCTTGCCCGCCTTGTCGGCGAAGTTCCATTCGGTCTGGAACCAGGGCTCCTCCGGCTGCTTGACCAGGTAGCCCAGCTTCAGCGCCTCGGCCGAGAAAGCAGAATTTGCCATACCAAGGGCAAACCCCATCGCGATCATGCCTTTAACGATTTTGTTCATGCGAGTGTCTCCAGATGTTCCATCAATCCATGTATCCATGAAACGCAGCCATTGGGTCCATTCCTCTGACCGCCACATAAAAACATGTCCAAACATGACGTTATTGTTGTTGCTAGATGAGCGAACCAAGTTGTAATCGTTTTCACATGGAAAAATGGAGAGCAGGATCACGCCATGAGATTGCAGCCATTTTGTCTATATATTTAGCAAAATCGTTACATACAGAATCCTCGACCAGGGTCACCCTCTTGCGCTTGTAGCGTTTAAATCCATATTTCCAGCAGCCAATGGCTAACCGTCCGTCCGGTGCATCTCCTATGGTTCCTCCCCAGTCACCCCTCATTGATGGTCAGGAGCACATATGTCTGAGCACATCGTCATCGGACTCGATTTCGGCAGCGACTCGGTCAGGGCACTCGCCGTGCGCTGCCAGGACGGCGCCGAGCTGGCGACCCATGTCGTCTATTACCCACGCTGGCAGGCCGGCCACTACTGCCAGCCGGTCCATAACCAGTTCCGCCACCACCCCCTCGACTACATCGAATCCATGGAGCAGGCGGTGGTGGCTGTGGTGAGCCAGCTCCCCCCCGCCCAGCGAACCGCCGTGCGCGGCATAGGGGTGGACAGCACAGGCTCCACCCCGGCCCCCATCGATGAGGAAGGCCGGGTGCTGGCCCTGCGCCCGGAATTTGCCGACAACCCCAACGCCATGTTCGTGCTGTGGAAGGATCACACCGCCATCGAGGAGGCCGAGGCCATCACGGCCCTGTGCCACGGCGGCCAGTTCCCCGACTACAGCCGCTACATAGGCGGCATCTACTCCTCCGAGTGGTTCTGGGCCAAGATACTGCACGTCTCCCGTGCCGATCCGGCGGTGCGCGCCGCCGCCTGCAACTGGGTCGAACTGTGCGACTGGGTGCCCGCCATACTGAGCGGCACCCAGGCCCCGGCGACCCTCAAGCGCGGGCGCTGCGCCGCCGGTCACAAGTCCCTCTGGCACCCGAGTTGGGGCGGTCTGCCTGCCGCCGACTTTCTCAACGCCCTGGATCCGCTGCTGACCCAGGATCTCGACTTCCCCCTCTTTACCGACAGCTGGACCGCCGATCTGCCGGTCGGCACCCTGACCCCGGAGTGGGCCGAGCGGCTGCACCTCTCCTGCGAGGTGGTGATAGCGGGCGGCGCCTTTGACTGCCACATGGGGGCTGTGGGGGCCGGGGCCGGCAACAATGCGCTGGTCAAGGTGATAGGCACCTCCACCTGCGACATCCTGATCGCGGATGAGGCCACCATAGGCGAGCGCGCCATTGCCGGGATCTGCGGTCAGGTGGACGGCAGCGTGGTGCCGGGCATGGTGGGGCTGGAGGCGGGACAATCGGCGTTCGGCGACATCTATGCCTGGTATCAGCGCCAGCTCGGCTGGCCGCTGGACAGCCTCGCCGCCCAATACCCCGAGCTTCGTACCGCCATCGAGGCCCACAAGCGGGAGCTGTTGCCGAGCCTCGCCGCCGCCTGGGAGCAGCAGCGCGATCTCGCCCACCTGCCTGTGGTGCTCGACTGGTTCAACGGCCGCCGCACCCCCTATGCCAACCAGCGCCTGCAGGGCACCCTCACCGGCATCAACCTCGGCACCGATGCGCCCGACTTGTTCGGCGCCCTGGTGGCCTCCACCGCCTTCGGGGCCCGCAGCATCATGGAGTGCATGACAAGCCAGCAGGTGCCGGTGGAGCAGGTCATTGCGCTGGGCGGCATTGCCCGCAAATCAACGACTGTGATGCAGACCTGCGCCGACGTGATGAATCGCCCCATCCAGGTGGTGGCCTCGGATCAGTGCTGCGCCCTGGGGGCGGCCATCTTTGCCGCCGTGGCGGCCGGTCTCTACGCCGATGTGGCGGATGCCCAGCGCCATATGGCGAGCGCCGTGGAGCGCACCCACCAGCCGGATCCGGTGCGGGTCGCCGAGTATGAGCGGCTCTACCAGCGCTACCTCGCCTGGAGCGCCGCCGCCGAACCCCTCTACAACCGGGGGGCACTGGCATGAGCCTCAACATCCTCAAGGAGCAGGTGCTCGCCGCCAACCTGGATCTGCCGCGCCACGGTCTGGTGACCTTCACCTGGGGCAACGTGAGCGGCATAGACCGGGAACAGGGTCTGGTGGTGATCAAGCCGAGCGGCGTCAGCTACGAGCGGATGCGGGCCGAGGACATGGTGGTGCTGGATCTCGCGGGCAAGCAGCTGGAAGGATCCTTGCGTCCCTCCTCCGACACCGCCACCCATCTGGTGCTCTATCGCACCTATCCCGAACTGGGCGGCGTGGTGCACACCCACTCCACCCACGCCACCGCCTGGGCCCAGGCCGGACGCCCCATTCCCATTTTCGGCACCACCCAGGCCGACTACTTCAACGGCGAGATCCCCTGCTCCCGCCTGCTCACCCCGGGGGAAGTGGAGGAGGACTACGAGGGGCTGACCGGTCATCTCATCGTCGAGACCCTCAAACAGACCCCCATCCTCACCATGCCGGGGGTGCTGGTGGCCAACCACGGTCCCTTCAGCTGGGGCAAGAGCCCCGATGATGCTGTGCACAACGCCGTGGTGCTGGAAGAAGTGGCCCGCATGGCCTGGCTCACCGGCCAGATCAACCCCGCAGCCCGCCCCCTGCCCCATTACCTGCTGGAGAAGCACTACCAGCGCAAACATGGCAAACACGCCTATTACGGCCAGACAAAAGCGTAAAAAGAGGACACCAAGATGGAATTGATGAAACAGCTGGAAGTGTGGTTCCTGGTCGGCAGCCAGCACCTGTATGGCGCCACCACATTGAAGCAGGTGGCCGATCACGCCCACACCATCACCAGCCAGCTCAACGAGGGGGCGAATTTGCCCCTCAAGATAGTGCTCAAGCCCACAGGCACCACACTCGACGAGATAAGCAGCGTCGCTCGCGATGCCAACCACAGCGAGCAGTGCGTGGGGCTCATGGTGTGGATGCACACCTTCTCCCCCGCCAAGATGTGGATCCCGGCCCTGAGTCAGCTGCAAAAACCCCTGCTGCAGTTCCACACCCAGTTCAACCGGGATCTGCCCTGGAGCGAGATCGACATGGACTTCATGAACCTGAACCAGACCGCCCACGGCGGGCGCGAGTTCGGTTTCATGGGGGCCCGGCTGCGGCTGCCCCGCACAGTGGTGGTGGGCCACTGGCAGGATGAAGAGGCCAGGCAGAAGATTGGCAACTGGATGCGAGTTGCCGCCGCCATCCACGACAGCCGCCACCTCAAGATCGCCCGCTTTGGCGACAACATGCGCAACGTGGCGGTCACCGAGGGCGACAAGATCGAGGCCCAGATCCAGTTCGGCTATCAGGTGAACTACCACCCGGTCGGCGATCTGGTGAAGGTCATAGACGCCGTGTCCGACAGCGACATAGAGGCGCTGCTGGCCGAATACGAGCAGACCTACACCCTGACCGAGGCGGTGCAGGCGGGCGGGGTGCTGCGCTCATCTCTGTATGAGGCGGCGCGCCAGGAGCTGGGGATGAAGAAGTTCCTCACCGACGGCGGCTTTGGCGCCTTTACCACCACATTCGAGGATCTCCACGGCCTGCACCAGTTGCCGGGGCTCGCCTGCCAGCGCCTGATGCAGCAAGGCTTCGGCTTTGGGGCCGAAGGGGACTGGAAGACAGCGGCCCTGCTGCGCACCCTGAAAGTGATGGGAGCCGGCCTCGCGGGCGGCGCCTCCTTCATGGAGGATTACACCTACCACCTGGAGGCGGGCAACAACCTGGTGCTGGGGGCCCACATGCTGGAGGTCTGCCCCTCCATTGCCTCAGGCAAACCCGTGCTGGACGCCCAGCACCTGGGGATAGGCAAGAAGGCCGAACCGGCCCGCCTGCTGTTTGCGGCCCCGGCCGGCAAGGCGGTCAACGCCAGCCTCATCGACTTGGGCAATCGCTTCCGCCTGGTGGTCAATCAGCTCGAAGTGGTGGACCTGCCAGAGGCCATGCCCAAACTCCCGGTGGCGAGCGCACTGTGGAAACCCATGCCGGACCTTCAAACCAGTGCCGAGGCCTGGATCCTGGCGGGGGCCGCCCACCACTCGGTGTTCACCCAATCGGTGGACATAGAGCAGCTGCGCACCTTCGCCGACATCATGGGCATAGAGTTCGTGGTGATCGACGAGCACACCCGGATCCCCGCGCTCAAGGAGACCCTGCGCTGGAACGAGGTCTACTACAAGATCTGCCACTGACCCCTTACTCGGCCAGCGGCCACCACAATGACAACAGCCCCGCCAGCGGGGCTGTTTCTTTTTTGATGGGGCAAAAAGATATCACTCTGTCAGGGGAGGCACTGACGGCGATCAGGGCTGGTCGCGGCTCTCCAGCAACCAGTGACAGGTGCGGGCCACCCCCTGGCGTTGGCTGTCGGGTCGGGCTAGCAGGGCGTACTCGTGGTCCGTGCTGAGCACGGGGGCAAAGGGGGCGACCAGGGCGCCGCTCTCCAGCTCCTCGGCCACGATTGTGGGATCCCCGAGGGAGAGGCCGAATCCCTGCAGCGCGGCATTCATCGCCAGGTCCAGGGTATCGAACAGCTGGCCACCCTGGGGCTGCCAGGGGGTGGCTAGGAAGGTGGCAAACCAGTTGCGCCAGTCCCGCCGATCCGCGCTGGCATGGAGCAGGGGCAGCCGGGGCAGCTCTTCTATGGTGCGCTCGAACAGGCGGTGCTTGGCGGCAAAGGCGGGGGCACAGACCGGGGTCAGCCGCTCCCGAAACAGCGGCTGGCTATGGGGGTACCTGGCCTGACAGGATTGATAGACGATGGCGAGATCGAAGGACTCCCGGGAGAAGTCGATGCCGTGGCTGTGGCTGCCACGCACTTCGACTGCCTCCCCCTCGAACGCCTGCAAGCGTCGCAACAGCCAGCGGCTGGCGCAGGAGGGCACCTTGATGCTGATGGCCTGCTCGTGGGGCAGGGTTTGCAAAGCGCTGAGCCCCTCCCCCATGCGGGCCAGCCCTTCGCGAACGAAGGGCAGCAGGCGCTCGGCGGCCGGGGTCAGGGTGAGGCAGCGGGTGCCGCGCACGAACAGCAGGTGGCCGAGGCGCGCCTCCAGCTGGGCGATCTGCTTGCTCACCGCCCCCTGGCTCACGCACAGCTCATCGGCGGCCAGGGTGAAACTCAGATGGCGGGCAGAACACTCGAAAACCTGCAAGCCATACAGGGGCAACTGGCTGCGGGGTTGGCTGGACAACATACAAGCCTCCATGCTTGAGAAAAACTCATGCATAACATGCCGAATAATCCGTTGTCCGGCAAGGAAGCGAGGGCTAAAAAGGGACATCTTTCACACACATCGGTGACGGCGCCATGTCTTCCCCCCGCATTGTCAGCAAACTGCCCCAGGTGGGCACCACCATCTTCAGCGTGATCGGGGATCTGGCTGCCCGCCATCCCAGCATCAACCTCTCCCAGGGGGCCCCGAGTTTCCCCTGCGATCCCGAGCTCATCCGGGTGACCCACGAGGCCATGCTGGCCGGGGAGAACCAGTATGCCCCCATGACGGGGCTGCCCGCCCTGCGCGAGCAACTGGCGGCCAAGATAGGGACCAGCTATGGCCACCACTATGACGCGGGCGAGGAGATCACCATCACCGCCAGCGCCAGCGAGGCCCTGTTCTGCGCCATCACCGCCCTGGTGCACCCGGGGGACGAGGTGATCATGTTCGAGCCGGCGTTCGACAGCTACCGCCCCATGATCCAGCTGCAGGGGGCCACCCCTGTGGTGATCGCCCTCAAGGCGCCGGACTTTGCCATCCCCTGGGATGAGGTGGCGGCCCGCATCACCCCGCGCACCCGCATGATAGTGCTCAACACCCCCCACAACCCCACCGGCACCGTCTGGCAGGCGGGGGATCAGGAGCACCTCTCCCGCCTGGTGCGCGGCACCGACATACTGATCCTCTCGGACGAGGTGTATGAGCACGTGGTGTTCGACGGCGCCCTGCACCAGAGCGTGATCCGTTACCCCGAGCTGGTGGAGCGCTCCGTCGCCGTCTTCTCCTTCGGCAAGACCTTCCACGTCACCGGCTGGCGGGTGGGTTACTGCGTGGCGCCCCGCCCCCTGATGGAGGAGATCCGCAAGGTGCACCAGTTCGCCATGTTCGCCGCCGACACCCCCATGCAGTACGGCTTCGCCCACCTGTTGCAGCAACCGGCCCACTACCAGGGGCTGGCGGACTTCTACCAGCGCAAGCGGGACCTGCTGGTCTCGGCCCTGGGGGATTCGCGCTTTACCCTGCTCCCCTCCGCCGGCAGCTTCTTTATGCTGGCGAGCTATGAACGGATCAGCGACGAGCCGGACAGCCTCTTCGTGCAGCGCCTCATCCGCGACCACGGGGTCGCCACCATACCCGTCTCAGCCTTCTATCACGACGGCACGGATCAGCGGGTCATCCGCCTCTCCTTCTCCAAGGATGACGACACCCTGCTGGCGGGCGCCGAGCGCCTGTGCGGCGTCTAGGAGGCACCATGGATTCTGTGCGCGTTGCCGTCCTGCAGATGGTTTCAGGGGACCAGCTTGACCACAACCTGGCCCAGGCCGAGGCGCTGCTGCGCCGGGCCGCGGCCGAGGGGGCCGAGCTGGCCCTGCTGCCGGAATATTTCTACCTGATGCCTGCCGACGAGCGGGCGCGGGTGGCCCTGGCCGCCCCCGTGAGCGATCACCCTCTGCTGGCCTGGGCCCAGGGGCTGGCCCGGGAGCTCGGGATCTGGCTACTGGCTGGCACCCTGCCCCTTGAAAGCGACGAGCCCGGCAAGATGCACAACAGCAGCCTGCTCATTGACCCGCAAGGGCAGCTCGCAAGCCGCTACGACAAGCTGCACCTGTTTGGCTTTTGCACCGGGCAGGAGCAGTATGACGAGGCCGTGACCATGAGCCCGGGCCGGGAGGTGGTGAGCCATCCCCTGCCCTGGGGCGTGCTGCGCTTCGGGATCTGCTACGACCTGCGCTTCCCCGAGCTGTTTCGCCTGGGGCCCACCCCCGATTTCATCGCCCTGCCAGCGGCCTTCACCCACACCACTGGGCTGGCGCACTGGGAGCTGCTGCTGCGGGCCAGAGCGGTGGAAAACCTCGCCTTCGTGCTGGCCTCGGCCCAGGGGGGAGAGCACCCCGGCGGGCGCCGCACCTTCGGCCACAGCATGATCATCGATCCCTGGGGCCGGGTGCTAGCCCAGGTAGAGGAGGGTCAGGGACTGGCCATCGCCACCCTGGATCTGGCGGCCCAGCGCAAGGTGCGCAGCCAGCTGCCGGCCCTCACTCATCGCAAGATAGCCGTCGGCCCTTGAGGCCGGCACCATTTAGAACCATAGGAATGACACCACACTTCAAGGGACTGACCATGAAACTCAACACACTGATGATGATGCTGGCCCTGGCCACCGCCGGCCAGGCGGCCGCCAAACCCCTGGTGATCGCCACCGACGCCACCTATCCCCCCTTCGAAATGGTCGACAGCAGCGGCAAGCTCGGCGGCTTCGAAGTGGATCTGGCCTATGCCCTGTGCGCGGCCATGAAGACAGAGTGCGAGGTGATCAACCAGCCCTGGGATGCCCTGCTCCCCGGCCTGCAGGTGCGCAAGTATGACGCCATCATGTCCTCCATGAACATCACGGACGAGCGGCGCCAGAAGGTCGCCTTCAGCCAGGTCTACTACATGATGCAGAACCGCTTCGTGGGGCGCAGCGACAAGGCGGCCGACTTTGCCGACACCCCTGAGCACTTCAAGGACAAGGTGATAGCGGTGCAGGAAGGCACGCCCCAGGACAACTTCATCACCGCCCGCTACGGTTACGTGGCCAAGATCAAGCGCTACGTCAACGCCCAGTCCCCCATGCTGGATCTGCAGTCCAGCCGCGCCGACTACACCTTCGGCAACATGGTGCAATTGAAGGTCGGCTTCCTCGACAAGGAGATGGGCAAGCAGTTCGCCTTCGTCGGTCCCCAGTACAACGGCACTCAGGACAAGATCCTGGGAGAAGGGGTAGCGGTGGCCCTGCGCAAAAACGATGACAAGCTCAAGAGCCAGTTCGATGCCGCCATCGAGAGCGTCAAGGCCGATGGCACCTTCGACACCTTGCTCAAGAAGTACCAGCTCGAAGACCTGCTCTGATCCCGACGACGGGCATCCGTCAGGCCATACCTTGCATGCCAGTCGACACCGACTGGCATTTTTTTATCCGGGATCTGCCGGCAACGCGGCAAACGGCCCTCCTTTATGCAGGCGCCTGTCACCTCGACGCGAAAGCCCCCCCATCTGCCTCTACTATGGCGAGGCAGAGCATGCCATGCTGCACTTGTCCACGAGCCCCGGCTCCCCCATAGGTCATCCGGCGGCGCCGCGAGCCGGTCACACCAGACAAGGAGGCAAGCCATGAACCCGTCCCCGCTGATCAGACGCTTCTCCCGCAATCCTCTGGGGCGGGATCTCGCCGTCGGAGATATCCACGGCTACTTTTCTCGGCTGGAACAGACCCTGAACCAGGCGGGATTCGATCCCGCTCGGGATCGCCTCTTCTCCGTCGGCGATCTGACGGATCGCGGCCCCGACTGCACAGCGGTGCTCGACTGGCTGGCCAAGCCCTGGTTTCACCCTGTCTGCGGCAATCACGACGACTACGTCTGCCGTTACGAGAGCTGCGATCGGGAGAACTGGATCCAGAATGGCGGCGGCTGGTTTCAGCAACTGACCCCGGGCGAGCAGGGGGCGCTAGCCGCCCACTACCGCACCCTGCCCATCGCCATCGAAGTGGCCACCCCGGCCGGCCCGGTCGGGCTGCTCCACGCCGATTGCCCCTTCTCCTCCTGGCAGGGGCTGCTGGACCAACTGGATGCGGGGGTGAGCGGCGGGAAACTTCGGGCCATCAAGAACGTCTGCCTCTGGTCAAGGCGCCGCATCGAGGGGCTGGACGAGAGCGGCGTCGAGGATCTCGTCGCCCTGGTGGTGGGCCACACCCCGGTAGGCCGCCCGGCCCGCCTTGGCAATGTCTACTACATAGACACCGGCGGCTGGTATCCCGACGAAGGCGGCTACTTCACCCTGATCGACCTGCACACCCTGATGCCGGCGCTCCCACCCAGTGGTAACCCCTGAGGAGATATTTTGTATCAGGGGTTGATCTTTTTACTGATTGGAGCCGCGGCGATTCAGTCCGGGATGATGAGCACACTTCAAGATGCAGATATCGCTGAAAGTCTGTGACCAAGGCTGCGACCATCAATATCGAACCGTGGTAGGCTAGGCCCAAAGGAACCTCTTTGGGGAATGTCATGCCTGTGCCTCCACCTCCATTTACTTTTCATTGCCCCCAATGCGGCTGGCAAAAGACGGTTGTCCCTAAGAGTGACGCGCTTGTGTGTGGCCTCTCCTGGTTCGAGGTATGCCCCAAATGCAGTCACTCACCACTTGAAAGAGCACCTGCCAACATGATGGAGCTGGCGATGGCCAAGATACGGGATGCAGCCCGAAAGTAAGCCTGATTTCAAGTTTGCCATTCCAACCGATTCGCCCCATGTCAGACGGCCCACCCGCAATACCGTTAGCAAATTTAGGGCCTCGAATTCTGACTATTCATCCGATGGAGAAGGAGATCATTGTTGAATTTCGAACAACTGAAAAATCGTCACCGTGAAATACGTGAACACTCACCTGCCAACCTAAAGTTGCGTGTGCATCGCGCATTGAGCTGGCTGCAACGGGCAGAGATGGCAGAAGATGAAGATGGCCGCTTCATTTTTCTCTGGATTGCCTTCAACGCTGCCTATGCCACCGAAATCGATGACAATCGCCGCTTGTCAGAGCAGGAAACCTTCAAAGGCTTTCTTGAAAAACTGTGCGAGCTGGATGAGCACAGGCAGATCGAGCAGCTCGTGTGGCAGGAATTTTCTGGGAGTATCCGTATTTTGCTGGATACCCCTTTTGTACTCCAAGGCTTCTGGGATTTTCACAGTGGCAAGATAAGCGAAACACTATGGAAGGAACGACTGGCACAGGGCAAGAAAATGGCATCCCAAGCACTGGCAAGCAGCAATACACCGCAGTTGCTGGGTGTCGTATTTAACCGTCTCTATACTCTGCGAAATCAACTAATGCATGGCGGCGCCACCTGGAATAGTTCGGTCAATCGCAAGCAACTTAAAGATTGTGCAAACCTGTTAGGCAAGCTTATACCGGTGATCATCGCGCTGATGATGGCCCATCCACAAACCCTGTGGGGAGACGCCTGCTATCCAGTGGTGGAAATGACGAGTTAGTCCGTCACTGAGGGGTTACGTAGCTTGGCCTAATCCGCCAGGTAAAAGGCCCCCGCAAACATGCCATAGACAACACGCACTCGGATATCTGCGCCCAGCAGTGCACCAAGCAGGGCTTCGCCATCTTGCAGGGTGTCGCTATGCCAAAAACACCAGAGCGCCGCTTCGACCACATCGAGCCAATTGCCTCGGCCAAGCTGATTACGTGATTTTCGGCGCCAGCTCCCCCGCACCACAGCACCGGTGTTGGGGGACTGGGCGGCCAGCGCTCTTTGCTCCATCACACTGAGGGTTAGCCCGTCCAGTTTGGCCTGTGTACTGCCACGGCCTCCCCTCAACAGCTTGTCGAGCTGCAATGCCAATAACCGCATGGCATCACCACATGCAAGAGTCACATCGCCATCCAACAATGCAGCAGCCCCTGCCATCAGTTGATCCCGCCCTTGATAGATGGGCAGAACAGTACGATCCAACCGATGCCGATCAATATGCAAAGCCAAACGCGTCAATCTGCGCAGCTCAATACAGTGAGGCGTTCCCTCGGCCTCCGTCAATGACATAACGCCCAATCGACCCTCTTCTTCTGCAATCACAGTCACAAGTTCGCCGACCTGCTCGGCTGGCAGCAGGCAACAGATACCCATGATCAGAGGCATTGCCGCCTGATCCAATATCAGATTTGAATTCATAGAACCTCAGTGACGATGGTGTTTGAAATAAGTGATGCGGTTGCTGATGGTAACGATGTCGCTACCTGGCCAAATCAGGTAGTGGCGATGCGGGTGTTAGCACTTTGGAGTATCAGATCACCTCCTGCTTGCGGTTTCCTGAGCGCGAAATGCTTGAGGTAAAACACTTTTTGCTCCCTGTAATACTTGCCCCTGCCAAACATGAACAGAGAGCCTATGGCTGTAGCGACAATCCCCCTCAATGGCATATGGCACAAGGCTTGACAGTGGTAGGTGAGAACCAGCTTGTAGTTCATGACATACTCTCTTGACGCCGCTTTAGATGGACTCATTATATGTAGCCTGTATACTCATGACGATACTGGTTACATACACATGTCGCATTTTGGAGCACATATGACACCCAAAGAACTCACCTGGGATCAAACCCTGCGTTTTCGCCTGCTGGAGATCGTGCTGCAGTGGGAGGGGAGGCTGACTACCAATCACCTGATGAAAGCCTTCAATATCGGCCGCCAACAGGCCTCGCGGGATATCAACCACTACCTGACCTGCTACTCGCCAGAGGGACTGGTCTATGACAAAAGTCTGAAGGGATACAAACCCACCGAGCAATTTGTGCCCCGCTTTAGTGAAGGCAAGGTGGACGAGTACCTGATGCTGCTGCACCGGGAGAAGCAATATCAACGCCAGCACGAATCAGGGGTTCTAACCCTACCCTTGATGGATCTGCGCTACGGCCACATAGAGATCCTGGATGTGCCAAACCGCCATATCGATCCAAAGATCGTACGTGGTTTGGTGCAAGCGGCTCGGGGCCAATTACGGGTGGATGTGGACTATGTATCGCTGAGCTCAGAGGAGCAGAGCGGCCGCAATATCGTGCCCCACACCCTGGTCTATGACGGGATCCGCTGGCATGTACGCGCCTATTGCGAAAAAAAGGGAGAATATCTGGATTTTGTGATGAGCCGTTTTCGCGGAGAGCCGGAACTGTTGGATGCCTCCCCTCACGGCCGGGATCAGGATCTGGAGTGGAACACCCTAGTCACCGCCGTAGTCACCCCCAATCCTAGCCTCAGCGAAGGGCAGCAAGCCATCATCGCCAGCGACTACGCCATGACGGATGGCAGCCTCCAGATCACACAGCGGATCCCCCTGATGCATTACGCGCTGGAGCGGATGCAAGTGAGCTATAACGGCGAACACCAACAGCATCCACTGCTCTACCCGCTAGTGTTGGAAAATCGGGAGGTGCTAATTCAGCAAGGCTGTACCTTCAAGCTCAAAAATGTAGATTATTAACCACGACAAAAAAAGAGAGGCATGACGCCTCTCACATTTTTAGTCTTAATGTCGCAGGCCTATGACCCAATTTATCTGAGTTCAACGACATTAACTTTTTGCGATTATCTCAACCTATCCATAGCGCTTTTTAGCGCTATACCAGTTTGAATATTCCTGTCTTGGCTGTCTGAAACGATCACTTCCGAAGCACGAAGTGCCTGTCGAGCTTGAAGAGGTTTCTGGATTCGCCCTATTACACTCATTGTGTCATGGTGACCCTGCTCAATCCATGAACGGATATGCTGGGCAGTAAAGCCAAGCAGATCCTTTCCACCTCCAAATAAACCATCATGACGTTTTAAGGAACTTTGCGGGCGAATCTCCAACACAGTAGTGTCTGGGAAATTGTGGCGGTCCCACGGCGAGCCATCGCTTAAGTGAGTGACAATCACCATATTGCAACCAGCGTCAACCAAAGGTTTTACTGGTGTGTTGCCCTGCATTGTATGCCAGCCTCCCATTCCACCATCACTGTAAAGCACACCATTAATCTCGCGTGATTTAAACAATAAGGGTAACGCGGCAGAGGCTAGCAACGCCTCTTTCTGTTGATTGACAGGTAAACTTTGTACGTGATGGAACTCCGAAATACGAGTCGTACCGACCCCAAACTCGGCGGCTATGCAATTAAAAATATCTTTCATGCCACCTTCTGTAGGATATAAGGAAACGTACAATGGCAATCCGGAAGATAAGGCATCGATATCCAGATAGCGGTTCATCAAATCGATAAGTGGCTGATCAGATAACAACGAGTCACTTTGCTGCCCTACCCCCCCCGTAACCAATGCAGCACGACTGAGAGCCTCGAATATAATGCCTCCTGCTTTGCTTAGTACTGGTGTGCCGAACCCTAAGCCAAACTGTGTCAGTAGTGAGAAATAGATAGATTTGTTTAGCTCTAGCACCTTGCTATTGCCCAGATGCGACCAAATTTCCGTCATCCTTTCTGCAGCCTGAGCCAAAGTATCTGAAGAGGCCAAAATAGCCCCATTTAGTGCACCGATACTAGCACCAGCAACAACATGAAGATCTGTACCTGATTCAGCCAAGGCTCTGACCACACCAACCTCATAAGCACCTATGGCCCCTCCACCGGAAAGCGCCAGCCCTACTTTCATCGGCTGATCCATACTAACTCCTTGCTGAAGATTTCATCGACCATCGCACCAGCAATGCGTTCTGCAGAACACAACCGTGGCATACGTATAGGCAGAGCACTGTATGACTGTGTAGTAGACCAGATGATGGGATGAGTATCTTCATTACACCAGTCCGCCAACCAGTTAACGGCTGCGGACCAGTCACTGTGTTGCTCATGCTCACCCTGCCAGGTTAACCAACTACGCGTGTCGTGGCACATCGATGTTGGACTGTTATGGTCTTCTGCAAGCTGAACCACTGCTCGATTTCTTAGAATATCCAGTAACTGTTTTGCCTGTTGCGGTTCACCATGGCGGATCACTTCACCAAATGCCCCCCAACGCAGCTCTTCCAGTGCAACATAGCAACGTCCAGCCAGAGGTAGGAGTGAATATCGACCTGCTTTCCAAATGGAAAATATTTGTTCCAAATGCAGCTGGCCGCGTTGCAACCGATCGACACTACGAAGTTGTTGTTCCAGATGATGTAACTGTTTATTAACTTGTGTCGCCAACATGTTCAACTGTTCGCGAGTGTCTGCAGAATAGTGCGCAATGGTAGCGGTATCCTGCATCAACGAACTGACCCTATCGTTCACCTGTGCAAGCGCATAGTTGGTGGTAGCAAGTGATGACGTTAACTCGGTAAGCCAATTGAGAGAGGCCTCCACCCCATCTAGCAACGATGCATTGATGGCTTGTTGACGTTGGGATGATCGTCCACTGAATCCCTCTTTAATGCGCCGAAAAAAGGATTGATCCGTTTGTTGACGCACATGGTCGTGAACCACGTCTATCCCATTGGCGAAGTCAACAATAAATTTCTCTGGCAGGCATGCCAGAATTTGGCATGCCTCGCTATTAGGAAATGTTGCAGTAAATGATGATATCACAGCATCGGCTCCAACTCTTTCTTGAGTATCTTACTGTCACTGATCATCTCCGGTGTTAGCTTTCTCAGAACACTAAGGCGCTCAGTCAATTGTTCTTGTTCTTGCTGGCTACTTTTATGATCTTCTGTGCTCTGGATCAGAGTATGTCGAAGCTGCTCCACCTTGCCTTTGAATGTAATGAAGAAGCTTTCAATCTCTTTGAGAATTGGGGCGTTGACTTGCTGATCAATAGCGTTATTCAGTTTTTCAAAATGCTCTTTGGTCTGATTTCTGACAGCATTCTTAATTGTATTAATATTCACCACACTACGGGTGACATCTTCTTTATAAGTTTCCCAGCCCCAATCATCTGTGTTAAACCAACCGCATAACGTTCCCCACACGCCACTGGATCGACGATGCCGTGTTTCGCTAAATGTTTTCTGCTCTAGCAGATTAGCTATACGAGTGTCGGTGGCAAGATGAGTCTTCAACTCACTGACTTTCGGGAAAGATATTTTCACAGTAAAGCCATCTTCCTCCAGACGTGAGTTAATTTGGCTTGCAATCTTATCAACTGCTAACATTGTTTTAGAATGAAAGCTGCCTTCAATGCCCCCCACAATTTTGGTCAACATTGGTTTAATTTCTTTTTCTTTTTCAGCTAAAATACTAATAACTGACTCTTCAATCTTTTTAATAAACTGCATTGCTTCAGTATGTTCAGAAAATTTAACTTCTGGATTTTCTGGATCAAAATCACGAGTTTGCTGCCCAACACTTCCAGCCAAGGCCCCAAATAAAGTGCCGAAAACCCCTCGTTTATCACTTTCTCCACTGTTATTTTTGCCATGTTTTGAATGACGTTCAAATTCCTTGTTCAGCGCTTCTTCTTGGCGCTTCCCTTCTTGGAAGTACTTATCCAGTTCTTTTTCCAACTTGCTTTCAGCGTTATTTAACAAGTTTTTAGTTTCATGGGTGATTTCCCCCATGACACACTTCACCTCCTTATCAACTTCTTGCTGACAAGCCGCAACCTCCTCAATGTCGTTGATAAGGCCTTTAATTTGTGTCTGTAAGGTATGGATACTAGCTTGCAACCCCTGATGACGTAACGACAGATATTCGTCGATATTTTCAGCATTCTGTACCAGCTTAGCTGCAGCAGAGTCAACTGCTAGCGCTGCGGCTTTCGCATGAGCAGCTTGGATCACTTCAGTAATCAGTTTCTCAAATAGTGATGTACGCCAGATTGTGTTTGCCTTTTTGAGCACAACGCCCACATCAGCAAGAACATCATCTTCCTCTTCTCTCCAGTCGAGACCAAATGCCATTTTGGCAAAATCATCAACCCATTCTTCGCTGACAGAGAGTTTACCTGCTTGATCTACTACACTGCGCGCTCGGTTTGCCAAATAAGCTCGAAGAGATGAACCAGGGTAAACACGATCACTGTTTAGTGCGCCGCTATCTAGCATGGCGGGAATTGCCTGTTTAACGGTCTCAGCGTTGTCGCTATTAGCGTTTTTTTGATCGAATTTATTGACCAGTACAAATAGGCGACCAGCAGCAACCTCTGCAATAGCGTTTAATTCTTTACGTACTTGCTGATCCGCCTCTGATTTCAGCTGGGTGTAATCTAGCACCGCAAGAACAGCGGAGGCTTTTTGTAGCTGATCGCGCATCATTGCTTGTAGCTGAGGTTGACCTGCCTCATTAGGGCCAGGTGTATCTAAGAGTGTCAGCGTACCTTGGCTATCATCCATTCCGACAAGGTGGCTAAACTCTACCTCAATTACTGGGAGTTTATGGACTTCTTCGTAGGCAGAAAAAGGGAAATCCACACGTAACGCTGTAGCCAAACGAACCAAGTCGTTAAGCGAAGCGAGACAAGAAAATATATCCTCTTCACCATAGTAATTGCCTTTAATCCATGTATTATCAGCAATAATATCTAGCAACTTCCATAGTGCCTGATCTTTTTTCAGCTCAGTGAGTAGTTTTTTACCATCTTCAGTATCGATTTTCTTCTGCAACGTCACGAACAGTTTCTGGATAGGCTCAATATTATCGAGTCGCAACTCTGGTATTATTTTACGCGGCACATGACGAATCAAGGTTGGAATCGATGTCATCGGGCGATTGCGGTTGGGTAGGATCTCTTTGCCGACAATCGCGTTAATGGTCGTGGATTTACCCGCTTTCATAGTACCCACAACTGCAAGGACCATTTCTTTCCCGAGAATTTTTTTTTGCTCCCCCTGCAACTCTTCAATTCTCTTTTCAGCTTTACTGCGATCAAACAATTGAGCATTGCTATCGCCCAGAACTTTCGGTTCTGTGAGCATTTTTTGCAGCAAGTCAATGTTAAGTTCTAACAATCTTTCGGCTTCATGACACAACAACTCGATATTATTCTCGTGCATTATTCTTCCTTATTTTGCTCATTTTTAATGCAAAAACACACTCTGATAACATTTTCTTACGCATTCGCTCTTGGACGAACGAACATGCCAAATCTGTGATGGTCTGATGATATAGATTGGTAATCTGGATTTTAAGTACTGTACAGACTCACATGTCACATTTTCAAGCACATGTCAGCATGAACCATGCATACCAGACCTGAACCCACCACATATCACTTTCCGCCCAATAAACCGGCAGCCAGGGCGCCCGGGCTTCGCTCTGCCTGCGCTATGGTTTACCATGCTGGCAACTGCGGTGCATGGCACCGCCCACCCAGGCGCCATGGCGCCGCCATCGGACACCTCACCTCGAGCAACATGAGCAAAACAGCACAGCCCGGCAGCGAGCCCACCTTCTACTTCCATGACTACGAGACCTTCGGCATCAGCCCCGCCAGGGACAGGCCGTCGCAGTTTGCGGGCATTCGCACCGACGCCGACTTCAACATCATCGGCGAGCCGCTGGTGATCTATTGCAAGCCGCCGGCGGACTACCTGCCCGAGCCCGAGGCCTGCCTCATCACCGGCATCACGCCGCAGAAGGCGATGAAGGACGGACTGTGCGAGGCGGACTTCATCCGTCAGATCCACGAACAGTTTGCGACCCCCAATACCTGCGTGCTGGGCTACAACAGCATCCGCTTCGATGATGAAGTGACCCGCTACACCCTCTATCGCAACTTCTATGACCCTTATGCCTACGCCTGGCAGAACGGCAACTCCCGCTGGGATATCCTCGACATGCTGCGGGCCTGCTATGCCCTACGCCCGGAGGGGATAGAGTGGGCACTCGACGACGAGGGCAAGCCGAGCTTCAAGCTGGAGAGGCTGACGGTGGCCAACGGGGTGACCCACGCCAACGCCCACGATGCGCTCTCCGACGTGCTGGCCACCATAGAGATGGCCAAGCTGGTGAAAAAAGCCCAGCCCAAGCTGTTTGACTACCTGTTTGCCCTGCGCAACAAGAACAAGGTGAAGGCGCTCATCGATGTGGTGACCATGAAGCCCCTGGTCCACGTCTCCGGCATGTTCTCCCCCTGGCAGGGGTGCGCAAGCTGGGTATCGCCGCTGGCCTGGCATCCGACCAACCAGAATGCGGTGATCATGGTGGATCTGACCCGTGACCCGACCCCCCTTGTCGAGCTCACCAGCGAGGAGATCCGCGAGCGCCTCTACACCAGGAAGGATGATCTCGGGGATCTGGCGGCCATTCCGGTCAAGCTGGTGCACATCAACAAGTGCCCCGTGCTGGCGCCGGCCGCCACCCTGACCCCGGAGCGGGCCGATCAGCTTGGCATCGACCGGGAGCAGTGCCGCAAGAGCCTGGATCTGCTGCGGGCCCATCCCGAGGTGCGGGAAAAACTGGTGGAGGTGTTCAATCAGGAGTTTGCCGGCAGCAATGACAGCGATCCCGATACCCAGCTCTACGCCGGTTTCTTCGGTCACGGCGACAAGTCCACCATGGATCTGGTGCGCGCCACCCCGGCGGATCTGCTGGGGGAGCGGGAGTTTGCCTTCAGCGACTCGCGGCTGCCGGAGATGTTGTTCCGCTACCGCGCCCGCAACTGGCCCCACACCTTGAGCGAAGCGGAGCAGAAGCGCTGGCGCCTGCACTGCAGCGACTACTTCAGCCGCCGTCTGCCGGACTATGTGCCCCGTCTCGAGGCGCTGGCGGAGCAGAATCAGAGTAACGAACGGAACTTTGCGATCCTAAAGAGTCTCTATCACTATCTGGAAGATCTATGAGATGTGAGGCGTTTCACACTTAAAACCCTGTCGGCTCCCCGCGCCCGCGACATAATGAGCAGGGGAGCCAAGCTCCTGATAGTTTGATGATTACATGCGCTGCCGGCATGGATGCCGCGCCTCGACTGTTGGGGATCTTTCGTTATATGCGTTCAGCACTGCCTGCTCTCACCCTTGTCGTCTGTGCCTTGCTGCCCCAGGCCACCCTGGCCGGGGTACGTTTCGAGGTGCCGGACTACCTGCTGCGTCTGCCGGAGCAGACCTATCAGCTGATCGAGCGCAACTTTAGCACCCTCTATCAGCAGACCGACTTCACCCCCCAGATCACCAACAGCTATTTCAACCACTCGGATCTCTATCGCTTCGCCGGCATTCCCCTGGCCATCACGCCCCAGAACGGCTTCCAGATGGAGATCTTCGGTCAGCTCTACAACAAGTCGTCCCAGATCTATGCCCAGATGAGCCAGGATCTCTCCCTCTATCGCACCCTGCGGGTCGACATGATGGGGGATCAGAGCGACGAGGTCGCCATCGGCATGGGGCTCGGCATTCCCTTGGGCGCCCGTCTGACCCTCAAGGCACTCGCCTCCAGCAACGAGATCCCGGGTTATGGCTCCGCCAATTACGCCATAGGGATGGAGTGGCACTTCTAGGGGTCAACCCCACCCGATAAAAAGGCTCCCGAGGGAGCCTTTTTGCTGAGTGCGGCATTCAGGAGTAGCGGATCACCCGCCCCTGGCCCCCCGCCAGTTCCTGCGTCTCTCCCAGGGCAGTGTCGTCCCAGAAATCCGTGCCCCCTGCTGGCAGCTCAAACTGTGCAGCATGCTCGCCCCAGTTGAACAGGCAGAGCAGCTCGCCGCCCCCGGGCAGGGCCACCCGGCCGCGGCCAAACCCCATGTCATCGAAACGGGCAGCCGGGGTGCGCGCCGCGCACAGGGCCAGCAGCTTGCCAAGGTGCATCCCCTGCACCTCGTCCAGATCCTGCAGCCGGTCGCCGGCCAGCACCATGCCGCCGCTCGCCACCAGGGCGGCCAGGTGGAACTGATACTCGGACTCGCTGGCGTGCTGGCCAGGGATATCCCGCAGGCAGACACAGTCGGGATCCAGCGCCCAGAGCCGGTCGTTCTGCCAGGCGCGGCAGAAGGCTTCCCGCGCTATCTGGCGAAAACGGGGGCCCTGGCGCTCCACGTCATCGCTCACCCGCATGCCGTGTACCAGGCCAAGGCTAGGCCAGATCGGGGCGTTGCAGCCGAGCAGGAAGGCCCCCTCCCCGGCCCCGCGCAGCACGGCGGCCATGCCACGTCTATAGGCCTCGACCCGGGTGGCGGCGGGGTCATGGAAGCTGCCCCCGTGGATGGCGCCCCAGAAGTTGGCATCCAGCTTGAAGTAGTGGATGCCCCACTGCTCGCGCAGGGTGCGAAACACCTGCTCGAGGTGGGCCTGTACCTCGGGATGGGTGCCGTCCAGCACATACCAGGGGGTGCAGCGCCAACCGCCGTAGGTGACCCGCTCAGAAGGCAGCGGCAGGCCATCCTCCCCCTTCACGAACCAGTCAGGGTGCTGCTGGAACACGTCGGAGCCGGGCTCGGCGATGAAGGGGGCGACCCAGAGCGCGGGCTCGCAGCCAGCGACGCGGATCTCCCCGGCCAGGGTTGCCACCCCCTGCTCGAACTTGGATGAAGGGGTGAGCCAGTCCCCCATCCTGGCCTGATAGCCGTCATCTATCTGCACGTAACGCAGGGCCGGGAAGCGCATCGCCCGCACCGCCAGGTTCTCGCGAATATCGGCGGCGCTCACGTCCGCATAGTAGTGATACCAGGAGCACCAGCCACTCGGGCGCGCGGCCAGGTCCGCCACCAGCGAAGGGTGTTCGGCCTCGATATAGTCCGCCAGCGACCCCAGCAGGGCCTCCCTGTCCGGCCCCTCCAGGCAGATCAGCGCCTCGCTCTGCCAGTGCTGGCCGGGTGCGAGGGTGCGCCCTTCGGCGTTCATCACTATCTCCAGGCGGCCGTCCGGATAGAGGCGGAACTCGCCGCCGAAGCGGTGGCAGCTCGCGAACGCCAGCAGCAGCCAGCCCCCCTCGCAGGCCACCAGCAGCAGGTTGTGGACGGTGTGATAGCCGTCGTCCTCGGTGATACGATAGACGCTGGCGTCGGGGCAGCGGCCCACCGGCTCGGGGGCCTGCCAGCTGCCCATGGTCTGGGCCAGCATCTGGAACCCCTCTCCGTAGATGGCCGCATCGGGAGAGAGGCCAAGCACCCCCTCAAACAACCGCCAGTGGCGAACAGCCTCGGGACTGGACCCGGTATTGTCCAGCCTCACCCGACACAGGGGGCCGTCCCACTGACGGGTTTGCAGCAGTTGGGGAGGCAGGGCGGGATCGGCGGGCAACTGGCGCAATCTGGCCAGGAAAGAGGGGTACGACATGGGAGCTCCTTCTTGTGAATGGGGATGATGCCGGGGCCATTGTATCCCCTGTGGGTCAGTTGACCCTGTTCCATGCCCCCCGTGCCTGTTAAACTGCGACCTCGCTCACAGTTGCCAAGATGAGGCCCCCGTGTTGTTGCAACGCGCCTTGCGCTACCTTCGTGATTTTCTAGTCATCATCGCCTGCCTGCTGGCGGGCAAGGTCCTGGCCGCCTTGCTGCCCTTCGCCTTCCCCGGCAGCATCATCGGCATGCTGCTGCTGTTCGTGCTGCTCTCTTTGCAGCTGATCCGCTTCTCCTGGGTCGAGCAGGGGGGCGGCCTGCTGCTGCGTCACATGGGGGTCCTGTTCGTGCCGGTCGCCGTCGGTCTGGTGGCCTGGCTCGAGCCCCTGCGTCAATCCTTCGGCCTCATCATGCTCTGCGTCGTGCTCGGCATAGTGCTGATCCTGGGCGCCGTCGGCCATCTCTACCAGAGGATGAACAGACAATGATGTTCTGGTTGGCCATTCCCCTGACCCTGGCGCTCTATTTTATGACCCGGGCCCTCTACCGCCGCCTGCCCTGGCCCGTCATCAATCCGGTGCTGATCCCCACCGCCGTCATCATAGGCCTGCTGCTCTGGCTGGATCTGCCGCTGGATCAGTACCAGCAGGGTACCGCCCCCATCACTGCCCTGCTGGAGCCCGCCGTGGTGGCGCTGGCGCTGCCCCTCTATCAGCAGGCCCGCCAGATCCGGGACAAGCTCAAGCCCATCGTCCTCTGCACCCTCACCTCTGTGCTCATCTCGGTCTGCACCACCTTGGGCATTGGCCACCTGATGGGGGCGGATCCGACCCTGCTCGCCTCCATCGCCACCAAGTCCATCACCACGCCGCTCGCCATGAGCGTCAGCCAGTCCCTCGGCGGCATTCCCGCCATCGCCGCCGCCGTGGTGGTGGTGGTGGGGATATTGGGGGCCCTGATAGGCTATCCCCTGCTCAGGCTGATGCGGGTGACCGACCCCGAGGCCCAGGGGCTCGCCATGGGGGCCTGCGCCCACGCCATCGGCACCGCCGCCTCCGCCGAGCAGGGGGTCACCCAGGGGGCCTTCTCGTCGCTCGCCATGGTGGTGTGCGGCGTGCTGACCGCCGCCGTCGCCCCCCTGCTGTTTGCCCTCTATCACTGGCTGACCTGAGCCCGGCGCCACGCCCTCTGCCATGGCCGCCCCCTGCGGCCATGGCCTCTTTGCCCCTTCAAGAAGTCCATATGACACCGCCATGCCCCTGATGCTGCGAGCAAGCGCACAGATTGCGAAAGACAAACGTTTCCTTTACCATCCCCGGCCCTTTGCCCATCAAGGCGTGAGCGCGCTCACACATTTAGCCGCGCTTGCTCCCTACAATGGCCCCCCAATTGGCCTTTGAGGACACAGTATGCATCCCCGCTTTGCCAAGCCGTTCGAGACCCTTTCCGCCCCGCTCCAGGCCGCCCTGCTGCCCATGCTGGGGGACGATTTCCAGGCCCGTTTTACCCCTGAGCAGGTGGCGACGCTGAAAGCCGCCACCGGGCTCGACGATCGGGCCCTGCGCCTGGCCCTGCTGCCGCTGGCGGCCGCCTGCTCGGTCGCTCCCATCTCCAAGTTCTTCGTCGGCGCCATCGCCTGCGGCCTGAGCGGCAGCTGGTATTTTGGCGCCAACATGGAGTTTGCCGGTCAGGGGCTGTTCCACTCGGTGCACGCCGAGCAGTCCGCCATCTCCAACGCCTGGCTCGGCGGCGAGACCGGGATCAGTGAAATCACCGTCAACTACACCCCTTGCGGTCACTGCCGCCAGTTCATGAACGAGCTGAGCACCGCCAAGACCCTGAAAGTCTCCCTGCCGGACGACTTGAGCGAGCTGCAGTCCTTCCTGCCCCACTCCTTCGGCCCCGCCGATCTGGAAATCACCGATGCCCTGATGAGCCCCCAGGCCCACGACGAGCTGGTGCTCGAGAGCGACGACCCCCTGTGGCAGGCCGCGCTGGCCGCCGCCCGCCAGAGCTATGCCCCCTACAGCCAGGGCTATGCCGCTGTGGCGCTGCAGTTCGAGGATGGCCACATCTTCTGCGGTCGCTACGCCGAGAACGCCGCCTTCAACCCAAGCCTGCCCCCCATGCAGATGGCCTGCGCCCATGCGGTGCTCAATGGCGAGGAGCTCGCCTCGGTGCGCCGCGCCGTGCTCTTGGAGAGCAAGGATGGCCAGATCAGCCAGCGGGATTCGGCCCAGTCGACCCTCAAGGCCCTGGGATCCGTCCAGCTGGAGTATCTGGCGGTCTGATCCGGCGCCGGAATGTATTAGGGGAGCCACTGGCTCCCCTTTTTGCATTAATTTTCCAAATACTTTTGCCCCCTGCCAGGCACCCCGGATCATGGGTCTGCACTGGCCTCGACGCGCTGATTTGCGCCCAGTATGTATCAGGGGAGCCGCTAGCTCCCCTGATCTCATTGATATTCCAACTAGTGCACGCCCCTGTCAGGACTCCCAGATGATGGTCCTGGCACCGGACCAGCGCTCGCCTATGTCCGCGTACTTTTGCTCCAGCAGGTGGCGGCGGATCTTCATGGTGGGGGTCAGCACCCCGTTCTCGATATTCCAGGGGCTCTTGACCACCAGGATGCCGCGCAGGCGGGCATGGGATTCGAGCTGGCCGTTGACCCGGGTCAGGGCGGCCTCCAGCTGGGCATCGACCGCCCCCCTGTCCCCCTTCATGGCGCTCTCGGCCAGTTGCACCAGGGCGACCGGTTGCGGCATGCCGTAACCGATGACGCACAGCTGCTCTATGATGGGCTCCTGCCCCAGCATCCCCTCGATGGGCACGGGCGCCACGTACTTGCCCTTGGCGGTCTTGAACACGTCCTTCATGCGGCCAGTGATGGTGAGGTAGCCCTCCCTGTCCAGCTTGCCCATGTCACCGGTGTGGAGCCAGCCCTCGGCGTCGATGGCCTCGGCGCTGTGCTCGGGATCCTTGTAGTAGCCCAGCATCATGCCGTCGCAGCGGCAGAGGATCTCCCCCTCGTCTGAGATCTTGAGGGTCACCCCGGGGCCCGCCTTGCCCACAGTGCCTATCTTGTCCGCCCGGAAGGGGTAGTTGAGGGTGGAGTAGGCGTGGTTCTCGGTCATGCCCCAGGCCTCGGTGATCTCGATGCCTATGCTGTGATACCACTCGAGCAGCGCCGGGGCCACCGGGGCCGAGCCGCAGCCCAGCACCCGCGCCTGATCCAGCCCCAGCCCCTTTTGCAGCTTGCTCTTGATGAGACCCGAGATGAGCGGGATCTTGAGCAGCAGCGCCAGCTTCTTCTGGGGCAACTTCTCGTGGATCTTGATGCGGAACATGGCCCACAGCCGCGGCACCGAGATGAAGACGGTGGGTCGGCAGCGCTTGACGTCCTCGATGAAGGTATCGAGGGACTCGGGGAAGGCGATGGTGGCACCGCTGAACAGGCTGCCGCCGTAGATGTAGACCCGCTCGGTGATGTGGGCGAGCGGCAGGTAGGAGAAGCCGCGATCCGCGGCCGTCAGGGAGACTGCCTCCACCAGCTTCTCGCAGGACCAGGCGTAGCGCTCCACGCTCAGCATGGCGCCCTTGGGCTTGCCGGTGCTGCCCGAGGTGTAGACCAGGCTCAGCAGGGCATCCGGTGCCTGCACCGGGCTGTCCGGGATGGGCTCGTGGGCATCGAGCAGCGCGTCCCACTGGTGGGCGGCCGGCATGGTGTCATAGGGCAGCGCTATGCGCAGCAGATCCGCGGGCACCCCCGCCTCCTGGCTCTTCCAGTCGTCCAGCTTGCCGACGAAGATGGCCTTGGCCTCGCTGTGGCGCAGCACGTATTCGATGGTGTCGACGTTGGCGGTCGGGTAGATGGGCACGCTCACGTACTGCCCCATCTGCATGGCGAGATCGGCGATGAACCACTCTGCGCAATTCTTGGAGAGCAGGGCCACCTTGTCCCCCGGGACCAGCCCCAAGGCACGCAGTGCCGTCACCATGCGGCGCGCCTCGTCGGCGACCTCACCCCAGGTGAAGTCGACGTATTCGCGGTTGATGGTCTGGCGAAGATAGATCCGGTCGGGACACTGCCGCTCCCAGTGATAGAGCATCTCGAGCGGCAGTTTGGTGGCAATGCGTGAGGTGGAGGCCATAGTTTAATCCCTGAAACAAAAGGCGAGCCTCATTATTAACCTTTTGATAACACTCAGGGAAGCAGATTACTTAAACTTCTGTTTGAATTGCGAATGGGATCAAGCTTCCGCCTGCTGCTGCAGCCGCTTCCACATGGCTTGTACCAGCACCTCATCCTGCTCGGAGAGCTCCCCCTGCAAGATGGCCTCGTTCAGGCTGCGCAGCACATAGCTCTTTACGTCCCGCACCAGCGTCTTGCCCTCCAGCTCGGCGCGCGCCACCGCGAGCGAGATATGACCCCGCAGGTAGCCGCCCGCAAACAGCTCGTCCTCGCTGGCCGTGGCGACCATGGCGTCGATCAGTCCCAACAACTTGTGTTCAAAATCGTGAATCGTCATTTAACGCAGCCTCATTTCCGGGATTGCCGGCAAAAAATTCGGGGAGTGGAACCGCGATCCGGTTGATCGCGGCTCTCTGGCGCCAGGCCAGCCGCATCCTTGATGTCCTATTCCGGGTTGGCCACCGGGTAGATGACCTGATCCTTGTATCCCGTGGTTATGCGCAGATAACCACGTAACGACCGGTTCAGTGCCGGGTCATCGGTATCCACCAGCAGCGGACGACCCTCGAGGGCCGCCAGCTTGGACTTGGTGGCGAGCACCTGAATATGGTCTCGCCCGACGGCCCGGATCACCTCTGGACTCAGTTGCTGATTTCCGCGCCCGAACAGATGTCCCTGACCACCGATCAGGGTAATGATCAGGCGGCAGCGACGACCGCGGATCCGGGTCAGGATCTCGGCGGCGCTGAGATCCTGCCCGATAAGTTGGCCATTTTCCACCAGATCCACACCGAGCAAGGTATTTTCCAGACCCAGCTCCGCCATGCAGGCGGCCACTGTGCTCCCCGACCCCATCAGATAGAGGGTGTCAGGCTCCATCTGCTCCACCACGCCGGCGGCGAGATCGGCGAGCACCAGCTCCTCGGACTCCCGCCCGCCCTGCTTGACCGCCTGGACGTAACGCAGATCCCCGGGCACCAGCAGCTGGCCGTAGTGGCGGGCGCGCACCTTGCCCGCCCGAAACGCCTCTTCGTCGATGTCCATCACCTCGGCATCCACCAGGCTCAGCAGCTCCCCTGCGATCATCCGCGCCGCCACCCGGCCGCTCGCCGTCGGGGTCACACCGTAGACACCGGAGTGGATCTTGCACCCCGCCGGGATGCCGAGCACATGGCAGGACTCCCCCACAGCCGCGCAGATGTCCCGGGCGGTGCCATCCCCACCGGCAAAGAGCAGCAGATCCACCCCGGCTTCGCGCAGGGCCAGGGCGGCGGCCCGGGTATCCTCGGCGCACGTCTGGGCCCCGGCGGGCTGGTAGAGGATGCGGTGAGGCAAATGCAGCTCGGCGGCGAGCGTCTCCCCCATCTCTCCCGCCACCGTCAGCAGCTCGAACTGGTCTGTGAGCGAGCACAGGGGCAGAAGGGCCTGACGGGCCCGCTCCCGGGCCTTGGGCATGGCGCCCCGCGCCAGCGCCTCGGCCACCATGCCGTCGCTGCCCTTGAGACCGACCGCACCGCCAATGCCGGCGATGGGGTTGATGATGAGCCCTAATCGAAACATGTTTTCCTCCCGTTGGATGGCTGCCATTTTTATCTTTTCGCGCTACTGGGACAAGCCATAACCCCCTGCTAGAATGCGCTGCTTCAAATTATTCAACCAAGGTTCAATCATGCTGGAATGGATTGCTGACCCCTCAGCCTGGGTGGCGCTCGCCACCCTGACCCTGCTCGAGATCGTGCTGGGCATCGACAACATCATCTTTATCTCCATCCTGGTGGGGCGACTGCCGGAGGCTCAGCGCCAGAAGGCGAGGATCCTGGGGCTGGGGCTTGCCATGGGCACCCGCATCCTGCTGCTGCTCTCCCTGGCCTGGGTGATGCGCCTCACCGAGCCGCTGTTCAGCATGCTGGATGAAGCCATCTCGGGCCGGGATCTCATCCTGCTGGTGGGAGGCCTGTTCCTCATCGCCAAGAGTACCCACGAGATCCACCAGAGCCTGGAGGGCGCCGCCGAGGAGCCCGGCATGGTGAGCAAGACCGCCGGCTTCATGTCGACACTGGTGCAGATCGCCATCCTCGACATCATCTTCAGCCTGGACTCCGTCATCACTGCGGTCGGCATGGCGGATCACGTGCCCGTCATGGTGCTGGCCATCATGATCGCCGTCGGCGTCATGATGTTTGCCGCCAAGGCCATAGGTGACTTCGTCGACGAGCACCCCACCATCAAGATGCTGGCGCTCGCCTTCCTGATCCTGGTCGGGGTCGCCCTGGTCGGCGAGGGGCTGGACATGCACATTCCGAAGGGCTACATCTACTTCGCCATGGCCTTCTCGCTGGTGGTGGAGATGATCAACATCCGCCTCCGTGGTCATCAGGAGCGGGCCAAGTAAGCCCCTCTTCCTGAGCCAACAAAAAGCGCGACCCTGGGGTCGCGCTTTTTTATTGCCGTGAGCGGGGCATCCCCGCCCCGGCCTCAGAGTGCGTTGCGGGTGGCGACGGCATCGGCCAGATTGCGCAGCAGCACCTCGGTATCGGCCCAGCCGATGCAGGCGTCGGTGATGCTCTGACCGAAGGTGAGTTCGCACCCTTCCACCAGATCCTGGCGACCCTCCACCAGGTGGCTCTCCACCATGACGCCAAACACCGCCTTGCTGCCGGCGCGCAGCTGACCGGCCACATCCTCGGCCACCAGCATCTGGTTCTTGAACTGCTTGCTGCTGTTGGCGTGGCTGAAGTCGATCATCACCTTCTGGGGCAGACCGGCCTTGTCCAGCCCCTTCACCACATCATCCACGTGGGCGGCGCTGTAGTTCGGCTCGCGGCCACCGCGCAGTATGATGTGACAATCCGGGTTGCCGGCGGTCGAGACGATGGCGGAGTGACCGTACTTGGTCACCGACAGGAAGTGGTGCGGGGCGCTGGCGGCGCCGATGGCATCGATGGCCACCTTGATGGTGCCGTCGGTGCCGTTCTTGAAGCCCACCGGGCAGGAGAGACCTGAGGCCAGCTCGCGGTGCACCTGGGATTCGGTGGTGCGGGCCCCGATGGCACCCCAGCTCATCAGATCCGCCACGTATTGCGGAGTGATCATGTCGAGGAACTCGGAGGCGGTCGGCAGCCCCATGTCGTTGAGATCCAGCAGCAGCTTGCGACCCAGGCGCAGGCCGTCGTTGATCTGGCAACTGTTGTCGAGGTAGGGGTCGTTGATCAGCCCCTTCCAGCCCACTGTGGTGCGCGGCTTCTCGAAGTAGACCCGCATCACGATTTCCAGCTGGCCCTTGAGCTCGTCGCGCAAGGTCTTGAGGCGCTTGCCGTATTCCAGCGCGGCAACCGGATCGTGGATGGAGCAGGGACCTATCACCACCAGCAGGCGCTGATCTTCACCGGCCAGGATCTGATGGATGGCCTGACGGGATTCAAACACTGTATTTGATGCGGTCTCGGTCGCCGGAAACTTCTCAAGCACCGCAACCGGGGGCAATAACTCTTTGATTTCACTGATACGAACGTCGTCGGTTTGATGCTGCATGACCAAGTTTCCTGCTAAATGACTGCGATGAAGAAACTTCAATCTAGCCCGCGACCGGGACGGTGTAAATAGAAAATTACATTCTTCTACAAGGAATTTTATCGGCACACCTTGCAAGTTTGGATAATGCTGCTAAGGGTGTTGGCAAACCGGGGAAGAAGGCGGGAGGCAGAAACGAACGGGCCCGCACAAGGCGGGCCCGATGGACTTAAGCCTGGCTGATGCTGGCCAGCTTGGTGAAGTAGTCCGGGAAGGTCTTGGAGGTACAGCCCGGATCATTGATGGTGACCGCAGTATCGGACAGCGCCACCAGGGAGAAGCACATGGCGATGCGGTGATCGTTGTAGGTATCGATCTCGGCGTGCTTGAGCTGCTCCGGCGGAGTGACGACGATGAAGTCGTGCCCCTCCTCCACTTCCACGCCCAGCTTGCGCAGCTCGGTCGCCATGGCGTGCAGGCGATCCGTCTCCTTCACCCGCCAGTTGTAGATGTTGCGAATGGCGGTGGGCCCCTTCGCAAACAGCGCCGCGACGGCTATGGTCATGGCCGCATCCGGGATGTGGTTCATGTCCATGTCGACGCCGTGCAGCGGTGCCTGCTCGGCCTCGATGAAGTCGTCACCCCAGGTGATGCGGGCGCCCATCTTCTCAAGCACGTCGGCGAAGTGGATGTCCCCCTGGATGCTGTGCTTGCCGATGCCGGTGACCCGCACCTTGCCCTTGATGGCCCCCGCCGCGAGGAAGTAGGAGGCGCTGGAGGCGTCCCCTTCCACCAGGAAATCACCGGGGCTGACATAGGTCTGGTTGCCCTTGATGTAGAACACCTTGTAGTCGTCGTGCTCGATGACCACACCGAACTGCTTCATGATGTGCAGTGTGATGTCGATGTAGGGCTTGGAGACCAGCTCCCCCTTGATGTGGATGCGGGTGTCGCCAGCCGCCATGGGGGCCGCCATCAAAAACGCCGTCAGGAACTGGCTGGAGACGGAGCCGTCGACGTGCACGTCGCCGCCCCACAGACCCTTGGCATCCACCACCAGGGGCGGATAGCCATCTTTTTTCAGGTACTGGATATGGGCACCCGCTTCGCGCAGGGCATCCACCAGATGACCGATGGGACGCTCTTCCATGCGCGGCTCGCCACCCAGCATGTACTCACCGGAGCCCAGACAGAGCGCCGCACAGAGCGGGCGCATGGCGGTGCCGGCGTTGCCGAGGAAGAGGTTGACCGGTGCCGATACCGCAAAGCTGCGACCCAGGCCATGCACTGTGCACTCTGTCTTGTCGGCGGAGAGCTTGTACTTGACCCCGAGCTGGGTCAGCGCCGCCAGCATGTGGCGGATGTCATCGCTGTCGAGCAGGTTGGTCAGCCGGGTAGTGCCCCGTGCCAGGGCTGCCAGCAGCAGGGCTCGGTTAGAGACACTTTTGGAGCCAGGCAGATTGACCACCCCGGCCACGCTAGAAATGGGTTCCAAACGCAACGAATTCATAGACTTCCTGTGCAATCTCAAGTAAATCACCTGACCGGACGTTAACAGCCCGCGCCCCGCGCGGCAAGACCGTCTGTGGCACAAAACCGGGGCAGCCGGGCTGGCGGTCAGGATCTTCTGGAAAAACAGACGCCGGGGAGTCCCCGGCGCCTTGCATCAACGGCAATACCCTGGCTGTTCACGCTCTGTCGCGAGAGGTCGTCAGCAAGGTGAAGCGCAGCACAGGAACCGGAGTTGATACCCATCAATGAGGTTCCGCGCAGCACATGAGCCTTGATCACGGCGTCGCAGCCAGCGCGTGAGCGGCGGCTCAGCCGTGGCGCTTGGCAAAGCCATCCATAAAGCTCACCAGGGCCTTGACCCCTTCCAGCGGCATGGCGTTGTAGAGGCTGGCACGCATGCCGCCGACGATGCGGTGCCCCTTGAGCGCCAGCAGACCGGCCGCTTCCGACTCCGCCAGGAACTGCTTGTCCAGGGCCTCGTTCTTGAGCTGGAAGGGCACGTTCATGCGGGAGCGGCAGGCCAGGTCCACCTTGTTGCCGTAGAAGCTGGAGTCGTCGAGGTAGCCGTAGAGGAAATCGGCCTTCGCCTTGTTGCGCGCCTCCATCGCCTCCAGCCCGCCCTGTTCTTTGAGCCACTCGAACACCAGGCCGGCCAGATACCAGGCGTAGGTGGGCGGGGTGTTGAACATGGAGTCGTTCTTGGCGGTGAGCTGGTAGTCAAAGATCGAGGGCACGTCGGCTCTCGCCTGGTTCAGCAGGTCGTCCCGCACTATGGCGATGGCCAGACCCGACGGGCCTATGTTCTTCTGGGCACCGGCGTAGAGGATGCCGAAGCGGCTCACGTCGATGGGACGGGAGAGGATGGTGGAGGAGAGATCCGCCACCAGGGGCACCTCACCGGTGGCCGGGATGTCGAACATCTCTATGCCATCTATGGTTTCGTTCGGGCAGTAGTGCACATAGGCCGCATCGGCGCGAAACGCCGGGGTCGGCAGCAGGTGGCTTATCCCCTGCTCGTTCTTCGCCACCCCCTGGAAGGTCTGGATGTCCCCGTATTTCTGGGCCTCATCCACGGCGCTCTGGGCCCAGACGCCGGTCAGCAGATAATCCGCCTTCTTGTTGGCGCCGCCGAGCAGGTTCATGGGCACGGCAGAGAACTGGCCGCGACCGCCGCCGTGCATGAACAACACCTTGTAGTTGTCCGGCACCGCCAGCAAGTCACGCAGATCGGCTTCGGCCTTCTCGGCGACCGCCATATAGGGCTTGCCGCGATGGGAGAGCTCCATGACCGAGGCTCCCAGCCCCTGGAAATTACAAAATTCGCGCTGGGCGCGCTCCATGACTTCAACCGGCAACATGGCGGGGCCGGCGCAGAAGTTGTAAATCTGTTTGCTCATGACGCTTTCCGTGAATGGATGAGAGTGATCGATGACTTGAATGTTTTTACACGACAGGCCCCCGTGGGGGCAAAGGCTTTTTGGGATCTGGCGCAACCTTTTGCCCCCATGGCCGACACCGACACCATGGAAAAAGCCCTGAACGGGCCAGGGCTTGCAGAGAACATGCATGGAAACGGGGGCGAGACAGCACAGATGGCTTCCTGTGCCCCTTTTTGGCAAATTTACAGCTTGGCGGTGAGCTCCGGCAGCAGGGTGAAGAGATCCCCCACCAGGCCATAGTCCGCCACCTGGAAGATGGGGGCTTCCGGGTCCTTGTTGATGGCGACTATCACCTTGGACTCCTTCATCCCCGCCAGGTGCTGGATGGCCCCCGAGATGCCGATGGCGATGTAAAGCTCGGGGGCCACTATCTTGCCGGTCTGGCCCACCTGCAGATCGTTGGCGACAAAACCCGCGTCCACCGCGGCCCGAGAGGCCCCGACCGCGGCCCCCAGCTTGTCGGCCAGGGCGTCAATCAGGGCAAACTGCGCCTTGGAGCCGAGCGCCCGCCCGCCTGAGACCACCACCCGCGCCGCGCCAAGCTCAGGCCGTGCGGATCGCACAGCGCGCCGCTCGATGAGGCGGGTGCGGCAGGCCAGCTCGGGGACGGGAAGGTGCTCGACCCTGGCCTCAGCCCCCCCGCTCTCGGCGCAAGGGAAGGCCGATGCCCGTATGCTGAGCACCTTGACGGGCGCCGTGCTCGCCACCCGGGCAATGGCGTTGCCCGCATAGAGGGGGCGCAGGAAGGTATCCGGCCCCTCTATATCCGTCACCTCGGAGATCATCTCCACCCCCAGCCTGGCCGCCACCCGTGGCAGCAGATCCTTGCCGTGGCTGCTCGCCGCCATCAGGCAGTGCTGATAATCCCGCACCACGGGGGCCAGCAGCCGATCGATCCCGTCATTGAGCCCTTCCGCCAGCATGGGATGTTCGGCCAGCAGCACCCGGGTGACCCCCTGCAAGGAGGCCGCCTGCTCCCCCGCCTCCGCCAGCCCCTGGCCCAGCAGCAGCAGGTGGACCTCGGCGTCGAGCCGGGTCGCCGCCGTGACCAGACGGGCGGCGCTGTCCGCCAGCTGGCCCTGATGATGTTCGGCAATAATGAGTACGCTCATGGCAGCACCTTGATGTCGTCCGTTGTTGTTCCTGCCTGTTCGCCAACGCGCCCGCTGGCGGCAGCCAACTGGCCCGCGAGATAGGCCGTGACCCGACATGCGTTCATGGGATCACCTTGGCTTCGTTCTTGAGCCTGTCCAGCAACTCGTCCACCGAGCCCACCCTGATGCCGGCGCGCCGGGGGGCAGGCGCCATCACCCTGAGCAGCCGGGTCTGACCGGCGGGCTCGACCCCAAGGGCCGCAAAGGGGGCGCTCTCAATCGGTTTGCGCTTGGCCTTCATGATGTTGGGGAGCGAGGCAAAGCGAGGTTCGTTCAGGCGCAGGTCCACCGTCACCACGGCGGGCAGCCCCATACCGAGGGTCTCGAGACCGCCGTCTATCTCGCGGGTCACCTGCAGCTCCCCCTCCACCAGCTTGATGGCAGAGGCGAAGGTGGCGAGCGGCCAGTCGCAGAGGGCCGAGAGCATCTGGCCGACCTGGTTGTTGTCAGAGTCGATGGACTGCTTGCCGAGCAGCACCAGGCTGGGCTGCTCCCGCTCGCACACCTTTTGCAAGGCGCGAGCCACGGTGAGCGGGGTCAGGGTCTCGTCGGTGACATAGTGCAGGGCCCGATCCGCCCCCAGCGCCAGGGCATGGCGCAGCTGTTCGGCCGCCACCTCGGGGCCCAGGGTCACCACCACCAGCTCGGTGGCCACCCCGGTTTCGCGCAGCCTCACTCCCTCCTCCACCGCGATCTCACAAAACGGGTTGATGCCCATCTTCACATTGGCGAGCTCCACATCGGAGCCATCGCTCTTGACCCGGATCTTGACGTTGAAATCAACGACCCGTTTGACAGCGACCAGCAGCTTCATGGCGGTCATCCCTCGTATCGGTTGAGTGAATCCATTTTGCACTCTCACACTTTTATGCTGACAAAATGGTTTACGTTTACGTAAACTACCAGCACTACCCTAGGCCAAGTCGAGCGCAGAGGCAAGATGGAACGCGAAGCAATGGAATTTGATGTCGTCATCGTCGGTGGCGGCCCGGCTGGCCTCAGTGCCGCAATCGCATTGAAGCAGCAGGCCCCGGCTCTCTCGGTCTGTCTGCTGGAGAAGGGGGCGGAAGTGGGCGCCCATCTGCTCTCCGGCGCCCTGCTCGATCCCGTCGCCCTCAAGGAGCTGCTGCCGGCGCGCTGGCAAGAGGCGCCCCTCGGCGTACCGGTAACAGATGATCAGGTCCATCTGCTGCAAAGCGCGTCACGCGCCCTGCAACTGCCCAACTGGGCTGTGCCTCCGCGGATGCACAACGACGGCTGCCACATCATCAGCCTCGGCAACCTCTGCCGCTGGCTCGCCCGGGAGGCCGAGGCGCTCGGGGTCGAGATCTACCCCGGCTTCGCGGCGAGCGAACTCATAGTGGAAGAGAGCAGGATAAGAGGGGTGCTGACAGGGGATCTGGGTCTCGACAAAGAGGGCAACCCCAAGGCGGATCACGTGCCCGGCATGGCGCTCTATGGCCGCTACACCCTGTTCGCCGAGGGGGCCCGCGGCCACCTCGGCAAGCAGCTGATCGCCCAATTCCGTCTGGAAAACACCGCCCAGCACCAACCCCAGCACTATGCCATCGGCTTCAAGGAGCTGTGGCAGGTGCCCGCCAGCCAGTCTCATCCCGGCCGCGTGCTGCACGGCAGCGGCTGGCCGCTCGGGGAGCAGAGAGGCAGCAAGAGTCAGGGGGGCTTTTATCTCTATCACCTGGCGGACAACCAGGTGGCGGTCGGCCTCATCGTCGATCTCAACTACCAGAATCCCTGGCTCAGTCCGTTCGACGAGTTCCAGCGCCTCAAGCACCACCCTCTCATCGCACAGACCTTGCAGGGGGGGGAGCGCATCAGCTACGGCGCCCGGGCCATCACCAAGGGGGGCTGGCACTCCCTGCCCCGCATGCATTTCCCCGGCGGCCTGCTCATCGGCTGCGATGCGGGCACCCTGGATTTCTCCCGCATCAAGGGCATTCACACCGCCATGAAGTCCGGCATGCTGGCGGCCGGCACTGTCGCCATGAGCCTGCGCGGCGGCGATGAAGGCGGGCGGGATCTCGCCGAGTATGGCGATGCGCTGCAACAGAGCTGGCTGGCCCGGGAGTTGATCGCTGCCCGCAACTTCGGCGCCGCCCTGCACCGCTTCGGCCCCTGGCTCGGCGGCGCCTTCAACTGGCTGGAGCAACGGCTGTTTGCCCGCGCCTCTCCTTTTACCCTGATGGACAAGGAGCCGGACTACCGCCAACTGCGCCTGGCCAGCCGCTGCCAGCCCATCGACTACCCCAAGCCGGACGGGCGACTCAGCTTTGACAAGCTCTCTTCGGTGTACCTGGCCAACACCAGCCACGACGAGGATCAGCCATGCCACCTGAGGCTCCAGGACGAGCGCATTCCGGTGACTGTCAACCTGCCCACCTGGGCGGAGCCCGCCCAGCGCTACTGCCCGGCCGGCGTCTTTGAGATCATTGAGACCGAGATCCCGGAGGCGGAGGGCCAGCCTCGCTTGCAGATCAACGCGGCCAACTGTATTCACTGCAAGACCTGTGACATCAAGGATCCCAGCCAAAATATCGTCTGGACCCCGCCCCAGGGAGGCTCCGGCCCCAACTATCCCAATATGTGACCGGCGCGGTTCGGGCTGGGGCCTGACATCAAGGATGCTCAGCCCCAGAACATCGCCTGGACCCCGCCTCAAGGAGGATCCGGGCCGAACTACCCCAATATGTGATCCCAGGGATCCTGGTCGATTTATCCCCCGGCAATCCCCCGTCCGGGCCGGGTTATGCCGGCCCGGACAGCTGCTCCGACCTCGCCGTTTTTTTGAGCAAACAGGCTGAACCCCCGATGAATAGCCCCTGACAAGCGGGGCTCGCCCCTGTATAGTTCGCCGCATTCAGGTTGTCCATCGGCCTCGTTATGCTATTTCATGGGATCGCTTTCTGTGCGATCTAGGGCCGCATGAACCTGTGCAACCATCCCTGATTACCCACGACTTCTTAAGGGGGGACAGATGATCACCGCCTACATTCTCAATAACAAGGTGCTGGACATAGTCACGCTCGGGCCGGACGACATAGTCCCCGACAACACCGTCTGGCTGGATGCCTACAAGCCGGACACGGCGGAGCGAGAATGGTTGACGGGCCTCTTCCTGGAAGAGGTGCCCGACAAGGAAGAGCTGGACGACATCGAGGCCTCCGCCCGTTTCTACTGGGACACAGATGGTCTGCACATCCACTCCCTGTTCCCCCAGCGGATCGGCCGCGACACCAAGGGTGTCCACGTCTCCTTTACCCTGCGCAACAACCTGCTGATCAGCATTCGCGAGGATGACATCGGCCTGGTGCGCCTGCTGCGCCACTACATGCGTCAGGACAGGCTGGAGGTGGAGAACGCCCTCGACATCCTGCTGGAGGTGCAGAACCTCAAGGTGGAGTACCTCTCGGACCTCATCGAAGATGGCTACAAGACCCTGGAGAACACCGCCGATCAGATCTTCGAGCCGGATCAGATCAACTCCATGCTCAAGGAGCTGATGGCCCAGGAAGAGGCCAACGGCCAGATCCGTCTCTCCCTGCACGATACCCGCCGAGCCCTGCGCTTTCTGAAACGCAGCCTGCGCCAGCGGATGACAGGGGAGCAGAACAAGTGGATCGACGAGATGCTGCACGACGTGGAGTCCCTCTTGCCCCACACCCAGTTCCTGTTCGACAAGATCAACTTCCAGCTGGAGGCCTCCATGGG
The DNA here is from genome assembly GCF_046581335.1 of Aeromonas sp. DSM 116730. Taxonomy (NCBI): domain Bacteria; kingdom Pseudomonadati; phylum Pseudomonadota; class Gammaproteobacteria; order Aeromonadales; family Aeromonadaceae; genus Aeromonas; species Aeromonas sp. DSM 116730. The sequence goes on from NZ_CP144265.1 coordinate 2,725,194, forward strand.
GGTGACCAATCTGGAGCAGAACAAGGTGATCAAGATCTTCTCGGTGGCCGCGGTGATCTTCCTGCCCCCCACCCTGATCGCCAGCATCTACGGCATGAACTTCGGCCGCATGCCGGAGCTCGCCTGGGAATACGGCTATCAGATGTCCCTGGTGCTGATGGTGATGTCGTCGCTCGGCACCGGCCTCTTCTTCAAGCGCAAGGGCTGGCTGTAACGCCATCCGGCATCAGACAAGCTGAGCAGAGATTGGGGGGCACTGGCCCCCCGATTAATTCCCCCGCCTTGCAAAGGGCCGCCCCCCGCCCCATATCCCCTGCATCAATAGTTCAACCCCGGAACGGGCCTTATGACCCTCTACCCCGAACATCGCTATGACGATCATGGCCAGCTGCGCCCGCCGCTCTGGTTCTGGCCCATCGCCCTCTTGCTGACCCGCTCGGTCTGGCTGTTTCTGATGGCCGGCGTCACCCGAGAGAGCGGCAGCGCCATCCTGACCCTCTTCTACCCGGACAAGATGAGCCTCTACATCAGCCTGCTGACGGACGTGCCCGCCATGCTGGCACTGCTCGCCTTTGGCGGCACCTATCAGCAGACTAACAGCCTGCGCGCCTGGCTCAGACGCCACAGCCGGGGCCTGTTGCTCTGCTCCACCGCGAGCGGTCTGCTGATGCAGCTGCACAGCCTCAATCTGCAAAAGTGGTCATTTAGCTGGCCCACCGCCCTGGTGCTGGTCGCCAGCCTCTGGGCGCTCTGGTATCTGCTCAAGAGCCGCCAGTTGCGGGATTACACCCGGGATCAACCCCATTAATGGCCGCCGTCGTCCGCCTCATTGACGAGTGACCCGGATCTGCAGGGTCTGGCGTTCGCTGCCGCTCGCCACCCCGACCCGTGACGGATTGGAGAGCGCAGCCCCCTGACCCTCCTGGCTGGTGGAGAGCTCCCCCACCGTCAGCCACTGCCCCGGGGCGCCGCTCACCTCGGTGGCACTCTGCCCGGTCTTGATGTCGCCGCGCTCAAGCCTGGCCTGCTCACTGCTGAGCGCTATCTGTACCCTGTCCCCTATCAGGGTGGCGGTGGCGTAGAGGCCGCTTATCAGCGGCATCATGCCCACCACCCGACCTCCCTGCCAGCGATAGAAGGTGACCGGCTGATAGGAGCCCATCTGCAGCAGCACGGGCCGCCCCGAGAGGCCGCGCACCTGCCAGTTGTCCTGCTGGGTGCGCTGGTAATCCTCGGCCCCCCCCTCCAGCAGCCACTGCCGTTTGGCGTTGTCATTGCCGATGCCTATCCCCGCCTGCCGGCTGCTGGACGCCCCCGCCACCCGCCACTCGATAAGCAGGCTCTGGGGCGGCTGGTTGAGCTTATCCAGCACCCTCTCGGCCTCCTGCAACTGGGCGGGCGTCCCGCTCAGTACCAGCTGGTTGCCCATGGCACTGACCCCAAGCTCGGGGTATAGCTCCTTGAGGGTCTGCACCATCCCCTCTGCCTCAAACACCGGTATGACCTTCACCTCGGCCCGCAGGGGCAAGGCCCAGAGCACGCAGCACCCGAGCACCCAACACCAAGCTCTCATCCTCGTCTCCCTCTTGCCGTCCCTCTTGCCGTCCCTTTTGCCGTCTCTCATGGCGTCTCTCTCATCACTCCTTGCCATCATGGGCCATGGCGCCCCGATTGCAACGGCAAAGAGCAAACTGCCTGGCCCATGACGGTGTCATGGAGGTCCTTATCCGGCTCGTTTTCGAGCCCAAATAAAAGACTCATTGAGAGACCACTCAATACAAATAAAAATGGTTATCATTTGTTGTCACAACAATATCCCTCGGATACAATTCGGACTCATTTTTTCGAGTCAGCCTCTGATGAAGCCAGAACCTGTCGTCTCCTCCCCTGCAGCCATCCATCTGGCCCTGCTGATCAACATGCTCTCCATGGGTAGCATGATGATGGTGATGCCCCTCGGGCCGGACCTGGTGACAAGCCTCGGCATGGCCCCGGAGCAGACCGGTTACTTCAGCGGCGGCGCCACCCTGGGAGCCGCCCTCATGGGTATTATCGCCGCTCCCTGGCTCGACCGCTTCGATCGCAAACCCGCCCTGCTGGTGCTGCTCACCTTGCGTTTTCTGCTGCTGATGGCCTGCGCCCTGGTGCAAGACAGCCAGCAACTGCTGCTGCTCTTCATCCTGTCCGGCTGCGTGGCCGGGCCCCTTGCCGCCATCCTGATGGCCGCCGTGCTGGATCTGGTGCCTCCAAGCGATCGCGGGCGCCGCCTCGCCTACGTGGGGATGGCGTTTTCACTTGCCGCCATCCTGATCGTGCCCGTCGCCCTGGTGCTGGCCCAGTGGCTCGGCTGGCAGAGCCCCTTCCTGCTGTTTGGTGCGAACGGCCTGCTGCTGGCCCTGCTCTGCGCCCGGCTGCTGCCCTCACTGCCGGTGACTCGAGCCCCGCAAGGCCAGGGGCTGCGCCAGTTGCTGGGCTCGCCGCTCTGTCAGGGGGCCCTGTGCATCCTCTGCCTGCAGATGTTCGGCCACTTCCTGCTGATCCCGCACTTTGCCAACTACTTCCAGTTCAACCTCGGCTTCCCGCGGGAGCAGATCGCCGCCCTCTATCTGTGCGGCGGCCTCGCGAGCATGGCCACCATGCGCCTGTGCGGCGTCTGGATAGACCAGGGCCGTGCCCAGGGCGCCATACTGCTCACCAGCCTGTTGCTGGCCCTGGTCACCCTGCTCGGCTTCGCCATGCCGCTCGGCCTGCCCGTCTACCTGTTGTTTACCCTCTTCATGGCCCTGAGCTCGGCCCGCGCCAGCACCACCCTCGCTGTCACCGCCGCCATTCCGGCCCCCCATCAGCGCGCCGCCTTCATGTCCTTCCAGGGCACTGTCACCAATGTGGCGGCCGGGGTCGGCAGCCTGCTTTCGGCCAGATACCTGGTCTCCGATGCGGGGGGCGCCTTGCACGGTTTCTCCACCCTGGCCTGGATCAACATCGGCTGCGGCCTGCTGGCCTGCGCCGGCGTCTGGTTCCTCATCCAGGGGCTGGAGCGAACAAGAGATAACAATAATCCTGCCTCTGGTACTGCCAGACAAGGAAGTCAGTGAGCATTTGGGCCCACAGCGCCCTACCCCATAACCTCTGTTTATTCATGGAGTTTTGACAATGCAGTTGCAGCATGGCGTATTTCGTTTGAACCCGATTTTGCTCTCCCTCGGCCTGCTGGCCGTACCGGGCCTGGCCCTGGCAGAGTCGGTCAAGGCCAACGAGACCATGGTGGTCACCGCCACCCAGACCAAGCACACCGAGCTGTCCGCCCCGGCCAGCGTCTCGGTGGTGACCCGTGCCGATCTGGACAAGATGAACGTCAACAACATCGGCGATGCCCTCAAGCACGTGCCGGGGGTCAACATAGTCTCCACCAACCCCACCGGCCGCAACGAGATCAAGATCCGCGGCATGGGGGGTGACTACACCCTGCTGCTGATCAACGGCAAACGGGTCAACGCCCGCGAGACCCTGGGCAGCGCCTACGGCAACGACTTCGACTTGAGCTCCATCCCCATGGCCGCCATCGAGCGCATCGAGGTGATCCGTGGCCCCGTCTCCTCCCTGTACGGGGCAGATGCCCTGGGCGGCGTAGTCAACGTGATCCTGCGCCAGGCCAAGGAGAAAACCGAGGCCGCCGTGGGTTACACCCACAGCATGCCCACCGAGGGTGATGGCGGTGATGCCAACCAGGCCAGCGCCTATGTTTCCGGCGCCCTGATCGACAACAAGCTGCTGGGCAGCGTGGTGGTGGAAGGCTATCAGCGCGACAACTGGAAGAGCGATCAGTCCAACAACCCGGACGCCGATGCGCTGGAAAAACGGGAAGTGGTCAACGTGCTGACCAGCCTGAAGTGGCTGGTGGCAGACAACCAGGACATCGACTTCGATCTGGGTTACAACCAGAACGACATGGACAGCTACTTCAACAACGTGCCCCGCGCCCCGACCGCACCGGCCACCCCCCACAACGTGCAGAACCTGGATCGCCTGAGCCTGGGGCTGACCCACAACGGCCGTTGGGAGCACTTCGACAGCCGCGCTCGTTACTACTTCGAACAAATCGATCTGATGGATGACTCCCAGCTCAATGGCGGCGCCGCCGATGTCACCCAGACCAACAACACGGTGGACGGTCAGGTCAGCGGTTACCTGGGTGATCACCTGCTCACCTCAGGCGCCGAGCTGCGCAAGACAGAGCTGGAGCACAGCCGCAACATCGCCAATGGCAGCGTGGATGCGACCCAGAGCGCCGTCTACCTGCAGGATGAGTTCGGCTTCGGCGATCTGGCCCTGACCCTCTCCGGTCGTCTGGATCACCACGAGACCTATGGCACCGAGTTCAGCCCGCGCGCCTACGCCCTCTACACCCTGACCGACGAGTGGGTGATCAAGGGTGGCGCCGGCAAGGCGTTCAAGGCCCCGACCCTGGCCCAGTCCAGCGAAGGCTTCTCCACCACCGCCTGCCGCGGCGCCTGCCAGGTCATCGGCAACCCGGATCTGAAGCCGGAAACCGCCGTCAGCTATGAGCTGGGCACCGCCTACGAGGCCGCGCGCTTCGGCGCCGGGGTGACCGGCTTCCACAACGAGATCGAGGATCTGATCCAGAGCGATCAGTGGGGCCCGGGCTACCGTCCGACCGTGATGACCTACCTCAACGTCAAGGAGGCCCGCATCAAGGGTCTGGAGCTGACCGGCTGGGTCGACGTGCTGGACAACGTGAAGCTGACCGGCAACTTCACCCTGCTGGACTCAGTGGACAGGAGCACTGGGGATGATCTGGCCAAGACCCCGGATCACACCGGCAACCTCGGTCTGGACTGGCAGGCGAGCGAGCTCGTCAGCGCCAACCTGGCCTGGCAATATGTCGGCAGCCAGGTGATCAAGGTCCCGGCCCGCAACTCCCAGGCGTTCACCTCCAAGCACTACCAGACCCTGGACGTCAACACCAACTGGACTGTCACCCCGGCGCTGGACTTCAAGCTCGGCATCACCAACCTCACCAACACCAAGCGTGATGAGGTGGCCACCGACGCCGACTTCATCCTGGAAGGTCGCACCGTCTACGCTGGCGTAGATTACAAGCTGTAAGCTCTCCCTGCGGGAGCCCCGAGATCGGGGCTCCCTTTTTGCGTTTCTACTGCCCCGTATCAAAGGAGTTGTTGCGTGCTCAGATACCAAGCTCAGCTGTTCTGGCTCGGAGTGCTGCTCCTCATACTGCTGATTTCTCTGTCACTGGCCACAGGCGCCGGTGTCTATGGTGGCCGCGAGGTCGCCGGTTTCCTGCTGGGCGATCCCGCCCTGGTGGCCGATGAAAAACTCGCCATGATAGTCAATACATTGCGATTGCCCCGCACCCTGGCGGCCCTGGTGGTGGGGGTCTGTCTCGCACTCGCCGCCTCCATGCTGCAAAGCGCCACCCGCAACCCCCTGGCCGAACCCGGCCTGCTCGGGGTCAACGCCGGTGCCGTCTTCGCCCTGGTGGTCGGCCTCACCTGGTTTGGCGTCGAATCCGCCTACGGTTATCTGCTCTGGTCCGGCATGGGGGCCCTGCTCGGCAACCTCATAGTGCTGGGTCTCGGCCTCATGGTGGGGCGCTCCAACCCCCTCAAACTCATCCTGGTGGGGGTCGCCCTCTCCGCCACCTTCGGCGGCCTCTCCAACTTCCTGCTGCTCTCCAACAAGGTGGTGCTGGAGCAGTTCCGCTTCTGGAACTTAGGGTCGCTCGCCGCCTCCAGCCTGGAGTCCGTGCTGACGGTGATCCCCTTCGCGCTGGCCGCCCTGCTGCTGACCCTGGCGCTCTGCCGCCAGCTCACCCTGATGCAGATGGGGGACAACCAGGCCCAGGCGCTCGGCATACGGCCGACCCGGGTGCGCATCGGCGTGCTGCTGGCCGCCACCCTGTTCACCGCCTGCGCCATCGCCATTGCCGGTCCCATCGGCTTTGTCGGCTTCCTGGCCGCCTACTGCGCCCGTCTGGTGGAGCCGGTGCGCCTGGCCATCCAGGTGCGCTTCTCCGCCCTGTTCGGGGTGCTGTTCCTGCTCGGTGCCGACATACTGGCGCGCTGGCTGCTGCAGCCGTTCGAGCTGCCCAACGGCGTCATTCTGGCGCTGATCGGCGCCCCCGTGCTCATCCTGGTGGTGCGTAGCGGCGGTTTCCGCTCCCTGCTGGCCGTCAAATAAGGTGCCCTCCCATGAACAATGCCATGAATGACACCCTGACGGGCACCCTGCCCGAGACCCGACTCCCCACCGGCACCCTCTGCCTGCGCCTCGGCCGCCGCACCCTGCTGCTGGAGCGCCGCGCCTGGCTAATCACCCTCGCGCTGATCGTCGCACTGGTGCTGCTCTCCCTGCTGGCCCTGACCCTGGGCTCCGGCAAGATCACCATGATGGGGGTCATCCAGACACTGCTTGGGGAGGGGAGCCGGCTCGATGAGGTGACTGTGTTCAAGATCCGGCTGCCGCGCATCGTCGCCGTGCTGGTGGCTGGCGCCGCCATGGGCCTCTCCGGCTGCCTGGTGCAGACCCTGGTCCGCAACCGCCTCGCCACCCCGGACATGATAGGGGTCAACGAGGGGGCCTCCCTGGCCATCATCATCTTCTCCCTCTACCTGACGCTCGGCAGCTGGCCCTGGTGGGCCGCGCCCTTCGGTGCCCTGTTTGCCGCCGCCGTGCTCTATGCCCTGTGCAACAAGCCGGGGGAGCAGGGTTACCTGTTCGTGGTGATCGGCATAGGCGTCTCCAAGCTGATGAACGCCATCGGCCAGTTCGCCATGTCCACCCAGTCCCTGGTGCACCTCACCAGCCTCTATCTCTGGAACATGGGCAACTTCGTCGGCCAGGGCTACGGCACAGTTGTGCCTGTAGGGATACTGATCCTGCTCATCTGCCCCTGGGTCGTCTATCTCTCCCGCGCCCTCGGCGTGCTGCGCCTAGGATCCGTCACCGCCAGAACCCTGGGGGTGAACGTCAACCGGGTGCAGCTCGGGGTGCTGGCCCAGGCCATCATAGTCGCGGCCCTTGGCACCGCCATCGGCGGCCCCGTGGTCTTCATCGCCATGGCCGCCCCCATACTCGCCTCCTGGCTCTCCCGGGATCGCATAGTGCCACTCTGGATAGCGGCCCTGTGCGGCGCCCTGATGCTGCTCGCCAGCGACACCCTGGTGCGGGTGCTGGCCAGCCCCCACGAGGTCGCCACCGGCATCATGACCCGCATTCTCGGCGGCCTGCTGCTGCTCTTCATCCTGATCAAAGACAGACAACGGGCGGACTGACCATGCCATTCATCCATTTTCAAGACAGACCGAGGGCCGCCTGATGACGCTCACCGTGAATCGACTCCATTTCGGCTACCAGCACAAGGCCATCTTCGAGGAGATCTCCCTCTCCATCCCCCAGGGCAAGCTGGTGGGCATAGTCGGCCCCAACGGGGGCGGCAAGTCCACCCTGCTCAAACTGCTGGCAGGCCAGGAGCAGCCTCAGTCCGGGGAGATACTGCTCAAGGGCAGGCCCCTCGGTAGCTATGGCATGAAGGCCCTGGCCCGGGAGCTGGCCTACCTGCCCCAGCGGCCGCTGGTGCCGCCTGGCATCCGGGTCGAACAGCTGGTGCAGTATGGCCGCCATCCCCATCAGGGCTGGTTCACCCAGTGGAGCGAGGAGGACGCCCGCATGGTGGACTGGGCCCGGGAGCGGATGCAGCTCGATGCCATCTGGCAGCAGAGCGCCAATTCGCTGTCCGGCGGCCAGGCCCAGCGGGTCTGGCTCGCCATGGTGCTGGCCCAGGATGCGGATCTCATCTTGCTGGACGAGCCCACCAGCGCCCTGGACATAGGCCACCAGACCGAGGTGATGGAAGCCATCCACAGGGTCGCCGCCGAGGGCAAGACGGTGCTCATCGTGATCCATGATCTCGCCACCGCCGCCCGCTACTGCGACGAGCTGATTGCCCTGGGGGACGGCGGTATCCAGGCCATGGGCCCGGCCCGTGAGGTGGTGACCAAGTCCCTGATCGATCGTCTCTACCAGACCGATGTGGACATACTGCACGCACCCGGCGATGGCGCCCCCGTCATAGTGCCGCGTCGGCGCGGTGAAGAGGTGCACCATCGGCGCCATGATACGGCCCCGAGCAAGCAGTCGGCCTGAAAGAGATAGCAAGAAACCGCCTGATGGCGGTTTCTTTGTTTGGGCAGCGGCGGGGCAGGAGAGCACGGGCGCCGTTCACAGCAGCAAGGTGGTGAGCACGCCCCCCGGCAGCGGCTGCCAGTGCAGGGTGCAGTGCCAGCCGGCGGGCAGGGTCGGCGTCAGGGGGGCCTTAAGCTCCAGGGTGAGGGTCTGATCCGTCATCCCCAGCCAGCGGGCATCGAGAAAGTCGAAGTAGCGCCCCACCCTGGGATAGAGCGCCTTGAACAGGCTCTCCTTGGCGGAGAACACCAGGGTCAGTCCCCGGGATCTGTCGAGCCCTACCGCGCCGCCCCCGGCCTCCAGCCGTCCCCACTCATCCTCATCGACTATGCCGGGCCAGAGCTGCGCCGCTTGGTCGGCCTCGAGCCAGGCCTCCAGATCCAGCCCCATGCCCCCCTGGGCGGGACGCACCCCGCAGAGCGCCACCCCCTGCCCCGCCAGCTGGCTGTGGCTGATGCTCCCCTCCATCCCCTCAGGCCAGAGCGGCTCGCGGGCGCTCCCTATGGCCACTGTACTCCCCGCCAGGCCGAAGGGGCGCAGGGCCTCGCGGGCCGCGAGGCGTCCCGCCAGAAACTCCCCCAGCCGCTTGGGGGCTGCCCCTTGTAGGCTGGCAGGCAGCGCCATGCCCTGGGCCGCAAAGCAGGCGGGGGTAAAGGCGGCGGCATCGAAGCAGATCCGGTGCAACAGGAGATCAGGGGAGCCTGGCAGCGGCAGGTGATCCCGTTGCAAAAGGAAGGGGGTGATAGGGGGTAAAGGGGGCATCTGGGCTCCTCGCAATGGAGCCTTATGGTAACAAAACCGCCAGGGCCAGCACCACAAACACAAATGACAATGTTTCTCACTTGCGCTTCTGTGGTAGCATGTCCCCGCCCATTTGGACCCCGGTTTTAGGCTGACTGGCAGGCACGACCAACAGGGGCCACCCGGCATGGGGCAAGAGTGCCGCCGATTTCACCCATTAAGGATGTAACCATGAAGATCTCCTCCCCCCTGGCCGCCGCGCTCATGCTGGCCAGTCTGGTCGGCTTTCAGGCCCAGGCCGGCACCCGCCAGGTGCTCGATGCCAACGGCCAGTCCCAGACAGTCCCCGATGATCCCCGGCGCGTCGTGGTGCTGAGCGAGCTCGATCTCGACAGCGCCCTGACCCTGGGGGTGCAACCAGTCGGCACCGTCAACGGCCGTGGCCAGGGCACCCTGCCCCGCTATCTGCTGGACAAGGCGGGCAAGGCGATCCAGGTGGTCGGGGATCTCGACAACCCCAATCTGGAGAAACTCATCGATCTGGAGCCCGACCTCATCCTCACCGGCCAGACCAAGCCCGAACTGCTGGCCCTGCTGCAGGAGATAGCCCCCACAGTCGTCACCGGCAACTGGGGCGAGCCCTGGAAAACTGTGTTCAACCGCAGCGCCAATGTGATGAACAAGGAAGCCGAGGCCAAGGCCTTCCTCGCCCGGTATGACGCCCGCCTGGCACAGGCCCGCAGCAAGCTTGCCAAGTACCAGGGTGAGCAGGTGAGCATAGTGCGCTGGAACCCCAAGGGGCCTAGCTACATGCACGGCGGCACTTTCGCCAGCAGCGTGGTCACCGAGATGGGGCTGGCTCGCCCTGCCCACCAGATAGGCGACAAGAGCCCCCACTCCCCGGCCCTCAGCCTCGAGTCCCTCAACCTGCTGGACGGTGACTGGCTGGTGGTCGGCACCCTGAGCGCCAGCGGCGATGCGGTGGATGCCATGAAGCAGGCCGAGCAGACCCCGGCCTTCCAGCAGCTCGGCGCCATCAAGGGCAAGCGCTTCGGCGCCGTGGACGGGTCGCTCTGGACCTCCACCGGCGGCCCCCAGGCGGCGCTCAAGGTGATCGACGACGTCGAGCAGCTGCTCACCAAGCCGGACGCGACCCCCATCACTCACTAAGCCCGCCCTCGGTTGACTGCCAACAAGAAGCCCGCATTTGCGGGCTTCCTTTTATCTGCTGCGCGGGGCCTACTCCGGCAAGGGCAGCGCTTTTCTGTCCAATTTTCCGCTGCCGGTCTTGGGCAGGGCATCAAGCAGGATAAGCCGCGCCGGCACCATGTAATGGGGCAGGCTGGCCTGCAGCCCCTTGCGCAGGGCGAGTCGATTGAGGGTCACACCGGCCCTGGCCTCCACGTAGCCCACCAGCATGGCCTCGTCCCCCTCGCCCATCAGGCGCACCGCCGCCTCCTGCACCCCGGGTTGATGGCGAAGGCCCGCCTCCACCTCCCCCAGCTCGATGCGAAAGCCCCGCAGCTTGACCTGATCGTCCCGCCGCCCGAGATAGAGAAAGCGGTCCGCCCCAAGCAGTCGCACCCTATCCCCGGTGCGGTAGAGGCGGTGGCTCTCCAGGCGCAGGAAGGCGGCCGCCGTCAGGGCGGGCTTGCGCCAGTAACCTTCGCACAGTGCCGGGCTCTCGATGCAGAGCTCACCGACCTCCCCCTCTGCCACCGGCAGCCCCGTCTCGTCCAGCACCCAGTGGCGGTAGCCGGGCAGGCTGTGGCTGATGGTGATCTGCCCATCAAACGGTGGCCAGCGCACCTCGCTCACCAGGGACCAGACGGTGGCCTCGGTGGGCCCGTAGCAGTTCCACAGCCGCTGGGTGCGAGCGCAGAGCTGCTCGGCCAGCCCCATATCCAGCGCCTCGCCACCACACAGGGCGGTGAGGATATCGCGTCCCTGCCATCCGGCTTTGAGCAACATGCGCCAGCAGGCCGGGGTGGCTTGCAGGAAGTTAATACTGGGGTCTGCCGCCAGCAGGGCCAGCATCCCCAGGGGATCCTTGTTGTGCTCGCCACCCGCCACCGTCAGCCGGCCTCCGCCCCAGAGCGGCCCCAGCATCTCCAGCAATGAGATGTCGAAGGCCGGTGTGGTGATAAAGAGCCAGTGGCAGTTAGGTGATAACCCGAGCCGCTCGCGGATCCCGTCGAGGAAGCAGAGCAAAGCCCGCCGACTGATGACCACCCCCTTGGGCTCGCCGGTGGAGCCCGAGGTGAACATCATATAGGCCGCCAGGGCGTCGTCCACCCTGGGCCAGGAGAGGGTCCCGCCAGGGGCGGGCCCCTTGAGGGAGCGCAGGGGACAACCGAAATCCGGGGCCCCCACCTCGTCATCGCAGATCACCGCCGACAGGCGCGCCTGACGGGCGATCCCCTGCAGCCGCTCCACCGGGAAATCCGGCTCCAGCGGCACAAAGGTGAGGCCGAGGCGCAGGCAGGCGAGCAGGCTGGCCACCAGATCCGGGCTGCGCGCCAGATAGAGGCCGACCCGCTCCCCCACCGCCAGCCCTTGCAGGCGGGCGGCGATCTGACCGACCCGCAGGCTGAGCTCGCCATAGTTGAGCCAGGCGCCGGGGCCGGCCTCGCCCGTGCCGTGCTCACTTATGCCTTGCTCAGTCATACCGACCCCGCCCAGGCGGATGGCGGGGGCCAGCGGGGTGGCGGCGAGGCAAGCCGCCAGCCGAGAACCGAGGGAGTGCTCCCTTGCCCCGACCCCCTTGCCTGAGCCTATCGCCATCGTCATAGCACCTCCTCGGGCTGGCGCACCAGCCAATGGTTGAACAGCCGGCAGGGGGAGCCGTATGTCTTGAGATCCCCCAGGCTGAGGGGGGCCCGCCCATCGGCAAAGGCTTCATTGAGGGCCGCCAGCAGGGCAAGCTGCTGCACCGAGTCCACCCCAAGATCCTGCAGGCTCTGCTGCCAGACACCGGGCACGCCGCAATGGCGCTGCCACAGAGCCACCAGAACGCGGGCCTCGGCCGGTGGCTGAACCTGCCCGGACTCAGCCCTGGAAGCGGCCACCTGTGTGACTGCCGATGGTGTGGCTGCCCCTTGCGCTGGGGATAGCACGGCCGCCGCCGGTTTGGCCGGCTGGCTCAGGTCCGCCTGCGCCAGCCATTCCAGCTCACTTATCCAGGCGGCCAGCACGGCCTCGGCCCGCGCCATGGGGATCAGATCCCCGTCGAACTCGAAGCGCAGGTTGAGCTGACCGCCCCGGGCATTGACCACCAGGGAGAGCGGCAGCTCCACCTTCTCCACCACGGCGCCGAAGCGGGGCACCAGCTGGTGGGGTTCGGGGGCGGCAGGGGCCGCCGGCATGGGGTAGTTCTCGAATACAAACAGACTCAGGAACAGACGCGCCCGGCCTTTCGTCAGCGCCGAGAGCGACTGGGTGCCGTGCTCATTGAGCGCCATCAAATCCGACTGCAGCCTGGCTATATGCTCGGCCAGGCTCAACTCGGTGCGCCAATCCAGGCTGAGCGGCAGGCTGTTGATGTAGAGGCCGACGCTCGCGGTGATCCCATCGATGGGATAGTCCCGGCCCGGGGTCACGTTGCCCACCAGGGTGACCTCGTCGCCGCACTGGCGAGCGAGCAGCCGATGCCAGGCGTATTGGGCCAGCAGCCCCGGGGTCACCCCCAACTCGCGGGCGCGGGCTTCCAGTCGAGCCGACATGTGCGGTGCCAGGGGCTGGCCGCACACCGCAGGCTTATGTTGCGTATAGCGCTGGGTCAGCTGTGGCTCCAGCGCCACCCCGAACAGGCACGAGAGATCGTTGGGCTTGGCCAGCAGCACGGCACGTCCCTGCCAGTAGGCCTCAGCGGTGCGGGCCTGGCTCGCGATATGGCGGCCAAATTCCAGCCAGGCGGTATCTGGCGTCACTTCTGGTACCCGACCCTGCATCAGCGATTGGTAGTGTCTATGCAGGGAACCCAGCAGTACTGGGCCGCTCCAGCCATCCAGCACGCCGTGATGGGCGCTGAAGACAACCTTGTGGTGATCGGGGGCCAGTTTGAAGCAGGCGACCCGCAACAAGGGAGCCTCGCTCAGCGGGATCGGGCGGCCCAGATCCTGCTGGCGATAGGCCGAGATGCGCGCCTCGGCCTGCTCATCCCCCACCAGATCCTGATGGTGGAACGGCAGCTCGGCATGGCGCAGTATGCGCTGCAGCGCCACCCCATCCGCCAGCACCAGCTCGCTGCGCAAGGCCGGCCAGCGGGCGATCTGCGCCTGCCAGGCCTGGCGATAGACGGCAAGGTCCAGTGGCTGGCGGTACTCCATCTCGGTCTGCAGGTGGTAAGCCGTGTCACGAGGCGCCAGCGCCCTGTGATAGAGCATGCTCTGCTGCAGCGAGGTCATGGGCAGCAGTGTCTCCACCTCGCGCCCGCTCAGCACCTGGTCGAGCGCCGCTTGCGAGAGGCCAAGCCCCGGGAAGTCGCTCGGGGTGTGGCGCGGGGCGCTCACCCTACAGCAGTGATCCACCAGGGCACGCAGGTTGGCCGCCAATCTCACCATCAGGGCGTCGCTCCCTTGCTGGTTGAGGGCGCCGACCTGGCGCAGGGTGAGACAGCCGTCATAGACGCCCCCGTGCAGGCTGATGAGCTCCCGCGGCAGGTTGTCCGGTGAGGAGGGCGCCCCCGGCGCCATGGGCAGGGGCTGCCAGGGCTGACCCGCAGCGCCCTGATGGCTGACCCCCAGGTAGTTGAAGACGATGAGGGCTTGCGGTAACTCCTGCCCGCGGGGATGGTGCAGCCGCAGGGCGTTGAAGCCCACCCCCTTGTCCGGCACGGCCCGCAGCCGCTCCTTGGTGGCGCAGACCAGGGCATCCCACTCTGGCTCATCGGCCAGCGCCAGCGGGTAGGTGCTGGTGAACCAACCCAGGGTGCGGCTCACATCGAGTTCAGCATCGATGGCCTCACGGCCGTGCCCTTCCAGCATCACACAGTGACGGTTGCCGTAACCGAGCTCGCTCAGGGTACGGGTCAGTGCCGCCAGCAGCAGGTCGGGCACCCGGGTGAAGTAGGCCTGGTTGGCCGGGTCTATCAAGCGGGCCGTGGTCTCTTTGTCCAGTTGCAGCAGGCTGGCGGCGGCGCGGCCATCTTCGGCGCGTTCGGCCTCCAGCAGGCCTTGCTGGCTGCCCTCCCCCTGGGCCAGCCAGAACGCCAGCTGATCCTCTTCGCGCAGGGCGTAGGCGGCCAGCCCTTCGCCCCACTGGCGATAGCTGCTGCCTTTGGCGGGCAGGGGCTCGCCCCTGCTAACCCGGGCCAGATCCTCGGCCAGGATGCGCCAGGAGACCGCATCTATGACCAGGTGATGGAAGGCGAGGAAAAGCCCCTCCACAGGATCGGCCTCACCCTCTATGGCCAGGTTGCGCAGGCGGGCCCAGGCCAGGGTGTGGCCGCTGGCGGGATCGAGATCCCCCTGCAGCTCGGTCAGGCGGGCCTGCAGTTCAGCCCCGCCGAGTGTTCCTGCATCCAGGGTCGGCAAGGGCGGCAGCGCCAGCTCGGCCAGATAGCGCTGGCCGGTCGGGGTCACCGCCAGACGCAGGGCGTCGTGATGCTGGCGCAAGGTGGTCAGCCAGCCGGCCAGGGTGTCATCATCGATCCCGGCGGGCAGGCGCAATATCACCCCCTGATTCCAGTGGCCGGGCTTGGCGAAGCCCTGCTCGAAGAACCAGTGCTGTATGGGATGGAGCGGGAACTCGCCGACCAGGTTGCCCTGTTCGGTCTGGTGGCTGACCGCCTGCTGCTGGCCGAGCTGGCGGCAGAGGCGGCGCACCGTCTTGGCCTCGAACACGTCCTTGACGCTGCAGTGCAGCCCCGCATCCCGCAACCGGGTGGTGAGCTGGATGCTGAGGATAGAATCGCCCCCCAAGCGGAAGAAGTCATCCTCCACCCCGAGCGGTTGCTTGAGCACCCCTTGCCAAATGGCGAGCACAGTCTGCTCCAGCTCGCTTTGTGGCTCGCTCTTGCTCTCCTGCCAGTCAATGGCAGGCAGGCGGCGCAGGTCCAGCTTGCCGTTGGGGGTGAGCGGCATCTCGGGCAGCCAGCAGAGCCGCACCGGCACCATGTATTCGGGCAGGCATTCGCCGGCCCATTGCAACAGGGCCTCGCCGTCCGGCTCGCTCGCCTCCGCATGCAGGCAGGCGTACGCCAGCAGGCGTCCCTCTTGCACCACTACCTTGATCTGGCGGATGGCCGGACACAGCGCGGCGACTTGCGTCTCTATCTCGCCGGGCTCGATGCGATAGCCGCGCAGCTTGATCTGCTCATCAATCCGGCCCAGATATTGGACCTTGCCGTCGCGGCGCTTGAGCGCCCGATCGCCGGTGCGGTAGAGGCGATGGGTACGACCGTCGAGAGCCAGCTCGATAAAAGTCTCTTGGGTTCGCTCAGGCAGATTGAGGTAGCCACGAGCAAGACCCAGACCACTCAGGCAGAGCTCACCGGGCACACCGACGGGGCAGAGGTTGCCCCCTTCGTCCAGGATCAGCGCTTTTAAATTGCTGATGGGCTGGCCGATGGTTATGGGCTGACCCGGCACGAGCCGCGCGCAGAGCGCCGTGACTGTGCACTCGGTCGGGCCGTACATGTTGAACAGCGCCACCCGCTCTCCCCAGCGCTCCACCAGGCTGCTCGGGCAGGCTTCGCCACCAAACCCTATGGCCTTGAGGGAGCCGAGATCCGTCGGCGGCAACAGGTTCGCGAGCAGGGCGGTCGGCAAAATCATATGGCTGGCACCCCGCGCGATCGCGGCGCCGATCACCCCCTCGCCCGGCTCGCCGAAGTGCAGGGCCGCGCCGCAGTAGAGCGGCAGCAAGCTGGTCATGTTGCCCGCATCGAACGAGAGGGACATGCAGTTGAACATGGCCCCGTCCTGATCAAGAGCGATGCGATCGCCGTGATCCGCCATCAGGTTAACCAGGCTGCCCTGCTCCACCATGACCCCCTTGGGCAGGCCGGTGCTGCCGGAGGTGTAGATGATCTGGGCCAGCATGGCGGCGTCCCGGGGGATGGCGGGCGTGCTGGTTGGCAGCCCATCCAGCGCCAGCCGATGCAGGCCGTGGTAACCGGCATCTGTGCCCTTGATGGCCTCGGCAAGCCGGGCATCCGGCTCTCCCCCGAGCACCAGCGCAATACTGGCGTCGCTCAGGATATGGGCCAGCCGCTCGGCGGGATAGGCAGGGTCGAGGGGCACATAGGCCGCCCCCGCCTTCCAGCAGGCGAGCAGGGCAACCACGAAGGCCACATCGCGCCTGGCCTGGATGCCGATGGCGGCGCCCGGGGTGACGCCGCAGGATTGCAGCCAGTGGGCCAGCCGGTTTGCTCGCACCTCCAGCTCGCCATAGGTCAACGCATCCGCGCCGTCGCTGACCGCCAGGGCGTCGGGACGCTCCGCCGCGCGGCGTTCGATATGGCAGAGCAGGGTGTCGCGGTTGTGGTAGTCCCGCGGCAGGTCAGCCAGCTCGGCGGCCAGCGCTGCCCTGTCTGTGCCCGCCTCCAGCGGCAGTTGCCAGATATCGGTCTCCGGGGCCGCCACCACGGCGCGCATCAGGTGCAGCAGGCGATCGGCATAAGCCTGGATTGTCTCACGCTCGAACAGGGCGGTGGCAAACAGCCAGTCTACCCTGACGGAGTCCATCAGCTCGGTCACCTTGACCGAGATGTCGGTCTTGGCCGGCAGCACTGGCGAGGTCTCCTCCACCAGCTGGCAGCCGGGGATGAGATCGTTGAAGTCTACCTTGGCCTGATAGACCAGCATGATCTGGAAGATGGGGTTGATGGCGGTAGTGCGATCGGCACCTATGGCCTCGGCCAGCGCCTCGAAACGGTAGAGCTGGTGATCGAATGCCGCCAGATCCTCCTCCCGGCACTGCTGCAGATAGTCGACAAAGCTGGGCTTGCCGCTAAGTTGAGTGCGCAGCACCAGGGTATTGACGAAGAAGCCCACCAACGGCTCGATCTCGTGGCGTTCGCGATAGGCGAGCGGGGTGCCGATCACCACCTCCTTCTCGCCGCTCTGGCGCACCATCAGCAGGGCAAAGAGGGCGTGCAGGCCGATGAAATTGGAGGTGCTGTGGCGCTGACAGAGGCGCTTGAAGCTCTCCCACAGCGCGTTGTCTATGGTGGAGAAGACCAGCTCGCCGCCGCTGGCCTGATGGGCCGGGCGCGGTTTGTCCAGCGGCAGACCGTGCACTTCGGGACTGCCGCCCAAGCGATCCACCCAGAACGGCTTGAACTCGGCGTGATAATCGAGAAAACGGTCCGAGTTGAACCAGCGGGCATAGTCGATGTAGGTGAGCGGCAGCTCGCTCACCTTGAGGGGTTCGCGGTTCTGATGGGCCAGAAAGGCGCGTTTGAGATCCGCGAACATGTTCTTGACCGACCAGCCGTCGGAGATGATGTGGTGCTGGGTGATCAGCAGCACGTGCTCGCGGCTGCCGAGGCGAATGAGGTGCACCCGGCTCAAGTCCCCTTGGGTCAGGGAGAAGGGGCGCCCGATCTCCTCGCGCACCCGCCTGGCCACATAGGCCTCGCGCTCGACATCAGGCTCTGCACTCACATCCTCTATCTGCAGTTTGAACAGCTGGTGGGGCAAGATCTCCTGGGCCCCCCTGCCCGCCTCGTCCTTGATAAAGCGGGTACGCATGCTGGGGTGGCGGGCAAACAGATGGTCGAAGGCAAACTCCAGCGCCGCCGTGTCCAACTCTCCCTTAACGCGAAAATAGACCGGCATATTGTAGAGGTGGGAGGCCTCCTCGTACTGCTCGATAAACCAGAGTCCGCTCTGGGAGGAGGAGAGCGGGCCGCTCAATGCCCCTTGCACCTCGATAGGTGCCTCGAAGGCGACGCGGGCCGCCAGGCAGCGCACCAGCTCATCCTTGTGGGTCTTGATGGTGGCGCCGATGGCCGGCGTCACCGCCTCCTTGCTCGACTGGGAGATAAGCTGGCCCTTGTCGTTCAGGGCCAGCTTGACCCCCTGCCGCTCCAGCTGTTTCAACAGCGTTATCATATTGTTCATCTGTACCTCAGACAGCCGGCGTGGCGCGATAGGAAGAAAAACCGTCCTGCCCCTTCTCATTCAGGGCGAGATTGACGCTCTGACCGTCCAGCTGTTTCAACAGCAAAATCATATTGTTCATCTGTTTCTCAAGCCTCAGGCACTCAGGGTGGCGCCGCCGTCGACGACCAGATCCTGCAGCGTGATATGGCTGGCCAGATCCGAGGCCAGGAAGAGGACGGTATGGGCGATCTCCGCCGGGGTGGCGATTTTGCGCAGGGGAATGCCGAGCTTGAACTGCTCCGGCAGCCCGGCAATGGTGCGGGCCATGGCCTCCTCGTTCGGCAGCATGCCCCGCAGCATGGGGGTGTCCGTCGAGCCCGGCGACACCAGGTTGGCGCGCACGCCGAAGGGGGCCAGCTCCAGCCCTACCGTCTGGGTCAAGCTGGTGACCGCCGCCTTGGAGGCACAATAGGCCGCCATCTGCATGCGTGGCACATGGGCGGCGTTGGAACCGATTGTGACGATGGCGCCGCGCCGTTGCCCCTTGAAGTGGGGCACCAGGGCCCGCAGCAGATAGAAGACGCCGCTGGCGTTGACCGTCATGCAGTCGTGCCAATCCTGGTCGCTCAAGTTTTCGGTGGGGCCGAGGCGCAGCACCCCGGCCCCGTTCACCAGCACATCCAGCCCGCCGTCCGCCAGCAGCGCTGCGCAGCAGGCGTTCACCGCTGCGGCATCGCCGATGTCGAGCAGCCGGGTGGCATAGGGATAGCCGTCCTCGGGAAACGCCAGATCCAGCCCCACCACGGACGCGCCAGCGGCCACGAACTGCTCTGCCACCTCGCGCCCTATGCCACGGCCAGCCCCGGTCACCCAGACCCGCTTGCCACTGAAATCAAAGGCCATTGCTTGTTGATCCTTGCTCATCACCACACCATCTCCACGCTCTCTTCATCCTCGGTCAGCTTGCCATCGAGGAAACGGCAGAAGTCGTCCAGACGGGGGTGATCGAACACATCGGAGACCTTGACCTGCACCCCGAACTCGACGCCGAGCCGGTTGACTATCTGTATGGTCTGCAGGGACTGGCCCCCCAGTTCGAAGAAGTTGTCCGAAGGCGCCATGGTGGCCAGCCCCAGGATCTGCTGCCAGATGGCGCCGACCCTGTTCTCGGTCTCGCTGCCAAGCACCAGCGCCTCGTCGGTGGCCTGGTACTGGGCCAGCAGCGCCTTGCGATCCAACTTGTTGGAGCCGGTGCGGGGCAGCTGATCGTAGTGGCGATAGTCGGTGGGGATCATGGCGGTGGGCAGCACCCTGGCGAGCTGAGCCTTGATGGCCCGGCTGTCGCGCTCAGGGCCGGCCACGAAGGCCACCAGCCGGCGTACGCTGCCGATGCTCACTCCCTGCACACAGGCCTCGTCCACCCCGGGCAGGGCCAGCAACTGGGCCTCCACCTCGCCGGGCTGGATGCGATAGCCGCTTATCTTGAACTCGTTGTCGCGCCGGCCCAGATAGACCAGACGGCTGGCCACCAAGCGCACCCGATCGCCGGTGCGATAAACGGGCACATCCTCCTCACCGATCCGCAGGGTGCCAAAGCTGCCTTGTACGCCCCCCACGTAGCCGTTGGCCAGCTGCGGGCCGAGCAGCACCAGCTCACCCTCACTGGCGGGTTGCTCCCCCGCCCCCAGAATGAGCGCCTGCATGCCGGGCAGCGGCAGGCCTATGGGCAACTGGGCCAGGCTCGGGTCTTCCTGCTGCAGCTCCTGGGTGGTCACCACCACTGTGGTTTCGGTGGGGCCGTAGGTGTTGAAGAGGCGCACATCGGAGCGGCCCTGGCGCTGCCACTGGGCCAGCTGCTCGGGGTAGACAGCCTCGCCGCCTATGATGACGGTGGCCAGATTGGCAGGTATCTGGGCCTGACCCGCCGTCAGCGCCACTACCCACTCGTTCCAGAACGCGGTAGGCAGGTCGAGGTGGGTGATCCCCATCTGCTCCACCCCTGCCGCGAAGGCGGGCATGGATTCGAGCAGGGCGTCGGTGCGCAGCACCAGGGTGGCGCCGGCGCTCAGGGTGGCAAACACCTCCTCGATGCTGGCGTCGAAGTTGAAGGGGGCGAATTGCAGCATCCGCGCCCCCTCGTCCAGGTGATAGCGGCAGCGGGCCGCGGCGGCGAAGTGATCCAGCGCCCCGTGGCTTACCGCCACCCCCTTGGGCAGACCGGTCGAGCCCGAGGTGAACATCAGGTAGGCGACGGCGCGGCCGGCGGCCGGCTGGTTGAGCCGATCGTCGCTCACCAGATCCCCCGCCAGGAGAGCGCGCCCCTCGAACAGGCTGGCCAGCATGTGACGGTACTCGGCCTGGGTGATCAGGGTCTTCACCTCCCCCAGACGCAGGATATGGCCCTGACGCTCCAGCGGCTGCTCGGGGTCGAGGGGCACATAGACGGCGCCAGCCAGCAGCACCGCCAGCTGTGCGAAGATGGCCTGGGGGCTGCGGGCCAGCATGACACCGACCCGGTCCCCCGGCTGCACGCCGGACGCCTGCAGGGCGGCAGCCATCTGCTCGGCACGGGTCAGCAGCGCCTCGTAGCTGACGCTCACCTCTCCCTGCGCCGTGCTCTGAATCAAGGCAATCTTGTCCGGGGTCTGGGCGGCGAAGTGGCAGAGCGCCTCCAGCACCGGCCGCACCTGGAGAGCTTCATGCGCGGGACCGGCTATCAGGGCTCTGGCTCGCTGCTCCGCCAGCCAGTCGGCCTTGAGGCTGCCCAGGGTCTGGGCGGGCTCGGCGAGCCAGCGGCCCAGCAGGGCGAACAGGGTATCGGCAATGGTCGCCAGATCGGCCTGCTGGTAGCAGCCGGGGTTGGCATCCAGATCCAGTCTGGGCTGGCCATCGGCCCCCACCAGCACCTCTATGGTGAGATCCTCCACCGGCCCGGCGCTGATGTTGAGGATATGGGCACTGAGCGGCCCGAAGCGGCGGGCATGGTCGAACGGCATGATATTGACCAAGGGGCCGAACAATCGCTTGTCGCCCCCCACCAGGCCAAGGTCTCGGCGCAGCAGCTCGTAGCGATAGTGCTGGTGCTTGCGCACGCCGCGCTTGGCCTTGGCCACGGCGCCGGCCGCCCCCGCCAGATCCAGTTCTTCACCGAGCGCCAGCGCCAACGGGGTGATGTTCATCTGCATGCAGGGCACTGTCAGGGAGGCAGACCCGATGCGGTTCATCATCATCAGGCCAAGCAACGTTTGTTGCTGGCCACTGGCAAGGGAGAGCTGGGCCGAGAGACCGGCCAGCAGCAGATCCGGCCAGCCCAGCTTGTGCTCGTCGGCAAAGCCGGTCAGGGATTGCCACAGCGCCGCCGGCAGGGGGCGGCTCTCGCGGATAAACTCGGCGGCGATGGGGGCGCGGGACTCGCTGAAGGAGCGCACCTCGGGCCAGCCTTGCAGCTGCTCCTGCCAGAAGGCGCGAGCGGCGGCGTTCTTGCCGCTTAGCTCGCGGCTCGCCTCTTCGGCCAGCACCTCAGCCAACGAGCCGAAGGGGGATGGAGAGTCCATCTCACCGGCCAGCCCCTCGGCATACAGCTCGGCGATGCGCTGGAACAGCAAGGTGGTGCCAAAGCCGTCGAGGGCTATGTGGTGCACGCAGCTGTAGAGGTAATCCCGGCCGGGGCCGCGCAGCAGGGCGAAGCGGCAGGGCGCCTCTTGGGTCAGCTCAAACGGGCGGCGCAGATCGCCCCAAGCCCAGGCGCGGGCCAGCGTCTCGTCGTCGCGCTCGAGGGAGACCTCTTCATAGGCCAGGGGCAGCTCGTGCGAGACGAAGCAGACCGCCTCCCCATCCTGCTCGAAATGGCCCTTGAGCGCCTCGCACTCCCCCACCGCCTTGGCAAGGGCCGCGGCCAGCACAGCAGCCTCGACCTTGCCGTCGAAGGCGATGCACTCGGCGGTGTTGAACATCGCCTTGTCGTCATTGAGCAGATGTCCGGACCAGATCCCCTGCTGGGGGATGGTCAAGGGGAAGCGGTTCATGGGGTCACCTCCAGCGCCTGGGCTGCCAGCTTGACCTCGATGAGGCGCCACCAGCCGTTGAGGGTCGGCAGCTTGGCGAGATCCACGAAGCCCAGCTCCACCCCGGCGGCGCGCCATTCGGTGAGCAGGGACATGATGCGCACCGAATCCAGGCCGTAGTCGATAAGGTTCTCGTCCGCATCGAACTCTTCTTCATCCTCGTCGATGTGGCTCAGCAGCCGCGCCTTGAGCCCCTCATACGTCAGCAACGGATTGGTCTGGACGGCGAAAGCGGAAGCCGGGGCAAGCGCCAGCACCTCCTCGCAGGGGATCACCTTGCCGCAGCGGGTCGCCACATAGTCAAGCGCCATCTGGTGATCGGCCAGGGAGAAGTCCGCCACCCCGTCCGCCAGGAAGAAGGGCTGGATGTCGCGCATGAAGGCGTCGCAGGCGGTCATCATGCAGCCGATATGGCCGTAGATGCCGCCTATGATCAGCTGATCCCGACCCAGGTCTTTGAGCATCTGTTCGAGTTCGGAGCGCTGGAAGGCGCTGTAGCGCCACTTGACCAGCACGGTATCGTCAGGCTCCGGGCGCAGTGCTGCCACCACCTGCTGCAGCTCGGGGCTCTTGTTCAGGCCAGGCCCCCACATGTCGTTGAGCAGGGCCCTGTCCTCGGGGGATTGATCCTTGGGCTGGGCGGTGTAGAAAACCGGAATGCCGAGGGCCTTGCACTGCTTGCGCACGGCGACCAGGCGCTCGGTCAGGGCCGCGATCAGCGGGCTGTTTTCGCCATAGAAGGCGGTGAAGTACTCCTGCATGTCGTGGATCAGCAGGGCGGCGCGTTTGGGTTCCAGGGTCCAGTTGACCTTGTTGGCCTTCCACTGGCTGGGCATGGCGTAGTTGTTCAGGGTTGGGATAGCCATAACGTCATGATTCCTTTTTAGTTTTAAGCTGTGGTCAGGGGTTGGCTGGCGGCGATGATCTCGGCGATACGCGCCCGCAGCCCCTGCTTGTCAATCTTGCCCACCGCCGTCATGGGCAGGGCATCCAGGGTTTCGAAACGGTCGGGCAGCTTGAAGTCCGCCACCCCGCGCTCGCGCAGAAACTTGCGCAAGGCCAGCGGCTTCAGGGCGGGATCCGTGCTGACGATAAAGGCGCAGCTCTTCTCCCCCATGGCGCTGTCTGGCATGGAGACCAGGGCCGCATGGGTGATGGCCGGGTGGTGCAGCAGCTGGTTTTCCACCTCTTCCGCCGCTATCTTCTCGCCGCCCCGGTTGATCTGATCCTTCTGCCGCCCCACCACCGTCAGGTAGCCATCCTGGTCTTGCACCACCAGATCGCCGGAGCAGTAGAAGCCCTCCGCATCGAACACCCGGGCGTTGTGGGCCGGGCTCTGGTAGTAGCCGCGGAAGGTGTAGGGGCCGCGGGTATGCAGGGCGCCGGGCTGGCCCGGGGAGACCGGATTGCCCGCCTCATCCAGAATGCGCACCTCGTCGTCCGGGCTCATGGGACGGCCCTGGGTGTGGATGATCTTGTCGTCGGGGTCAGAGAGGCGGGTGTAGTTGACCAACCCCTCCGCCATGCCGAACACCTGCTGCAGCCGGCAGCCGAGCAGCGGCCCTATCTTGCTGGCCACCGCTTCGGCCAGCTTGGCACCGCCCACCTGCAGCAGGTCGAGGCTCTCGATCTGACTGCGGACGGACGGATCAGATTCGGCCGCCTGCAACCAGAGGGAGACCGCCGGCGGCACCAGGGAGCAGAGGTTGACCTGGTGGCGGGCGATCAGCGGGAAGCAGCTCATTGGACTGGGGTCTTGCGCCAGCACCACGGCGCCGCCTGCCTCGAACACCCCCAGAGCGCCAGGGGAGCTCAGGGGGAAGTTGTGGGGGGCCGGCAGGGCGCACAGATAACGGGTATGGGGCCCCAGCTCACAGATCTCGTTGCTGCGGCGCACGCTGTAGAAATAGTCGTCGTGGGTGCGCGGAATGAGCTTGGGGGTGCCGGTGCTGCCACCGGAGAGCTGGAAGAAGGCCACCTCGTCCGCCGGAGTCGGGCCACATTTCACCGGCTCACTCTCATCCAACTGCGCCAGCCAGCGGGTCAGCCCCAGCTCCCCGCTCTCGCCATCGAGCAACACCAGCTCGGCACCTATGCCTCGCAGCAGGTCACTGTGGCGATCCCCGCTTGCAAACAGCGGATGGGCGAGCGAGCCGATAAAAAGCCTGGGCCGGATCTGTTCGGCGTAAGAGGCCAGCTCCAGCCGGTTGTGGCTAAAGAGGGCGTTGACCGGAGCAATGCCAGCCTTGAGCAGGGCGAAGAACACCAGATAGAACTCGGCCACGTTGGGGAGCTGCACCAGGGCTGTATCCCCCACCCCCAGGCCGCAGTGGGCCAATCGCCCGGCCAATCGGCTCGAGGCGGCGTCCAGCTCGCGATAGCTGAAGCGGCGCTCGCCGCATAGGATAGCCTCGGCATCGGGGGCCAGCTCGCACTGGCGCGCCAGCATGGCGGTCAGGGGCTCTCCGCGCCAATAGCCCTTGGCGCGGTACTGCTGGGCCAGCTCCTCGGGCCAGCGGGTATAGGGCAGGAAACGGTTGGGCTGCGTCATTGCGCCACCTCCAGACTCAGGCCCAGGGCTTTTAGCATGGTCCCCAGCTTGGTGCCGGTCTCGGCCCACTCCATGGCGGGATCCGAACCCGCGACTATACCGGCGCCGGCAAACAGCTCCACCTGATGGCCATCAAGCACGCCGCAGCGGATCACCACGGCCCACTCGCCGTTGCCCTGGCTGTCACACCAGCCGACGATGCCGCTGAACAGGGCGCGCCTGAAGGGCTCCTGCTCGCGGATGAACTGGCGCGCAAGATCGGTAGGATAGCCGCACAGGGCCGGGGTGGGATGGAGCTGGCAGGCAAGGGAGAGCACGGAAGCGTCGCTGCCATGCAGCTGGCCCGCTATGGGGGTGCCCAGATGCCAGAGGGTGTCCGTGCTCATCAGGGTGGGTTTTTGGGGGATCGCCAGCTCGCGGCAATGAGGGGTCAGCACCCGGCGGATCTCGTCGATCACCAACTTGTGTTCATGCTGATCCTTGCGAGAGGCCAGCAGATCCCGGGCCACCGCCTCGTCCTGCACAGGCTCGCTCGCCCGTCTGGCTGAACCCGCCAGCGGGTGGGTGAAAACCTCTCCCCCGCTGACCCGTAGCAGCAGCTCGGGGCTGGCCCCAAGCAGTCGGCGGCCCTGACCGAGCGGCAGGGAGAAGTGGAAGGCGTGGGGGTTCTGAGCCATCAGACGGGCCAGCACCCGCTCGGGATCGGCGGGCTTGTGCAGGGTGAGGATCAGCTTGCGCGACAGCACCACCTTGGCGAGCTTGCCTTGGGCGAACGCATCCAGCGCCGCACTCACCGAGGCCTTGAATTCACCCGACGCCGGGGTGCTCTGCACCGAGATGACGCTGTTGGTCTCGGCGGTCTGCTCTTCTGGCGCGGCACGATCCCCCCGCTCATAGCGGCCGGGCACATAGAGGCAGGAGGCTTCCGCCGGATCGAAGGCGAAGGCACCGATGAGCAAGGGGTTGGCCTGGCCAGCGGCCCTGGCGGCATCGAGGGCCCGGGTTATCTGCTGCGCCAGCAGAGGCCAGTCACCGGCGGGGGTCACTATGGGTTGACCCAGGTCATAGGCACCAAGGCTCCCCTGACCCGAGGTAAACAAGAAGTCTGGCGGTGTGTCCGCCTCGGCAGGTGCGCCATTTTCCATTACACGAGTATTCACGTTACACCCTCAAAAAGATTCAAAATGATAATGATTATCAGTTTGATTTTGTGCGGCGGTAAAATACTCGCTTTGAAATAACGGGGTCAATGGGATTTTGAGTCGATAAAACAGGAGCTTGTCTGTGGGTATTGGCGCCATGGCGCCGCGGCGGGCCTGCTGGCGCAAGGGGTGGCAACGCTACTCGAATGAACACGAATTGCCATCCCCATATGGGGGATGCGACAGAAACGGGGTCAGTCTTCCCCCACTGGCGGCCGACCAGCTTTGCCCCTAAGATGGCGCCATCTGTTGTTGCCACCCATTTGATGGAACCTGCCCATGTTAAAGCACCTGCTTCTGCTCCCCTTCGCCCTGCTGCTGGCGGCCTGCTCCCTCACCCAGTACAGCGTCAGCGAGGGCGAGATCAACCAGTACCTCAAGGAGCGAGTCGCCTTCGAGAAACAGCTGGGGATCCCCGGCATCATGTCGAGCAAGATCCGCCTGGACGACATGGAGAGTCGCATCGGTCGCACCCGCGCCGATCGGGTAGAGCTGGATGCCGCCGGTGATCTGGAGGTGGCGAGCCCCCTTGGCAGCCAGCAGATGAAGATCCGCCTCTCCCTCAGTGCCCGCCCGGACTATGTGGCCGAGCAGGGCGCCATCTACCTGCGTGACCTCGAACTCATCTCGGTCAAGACAGAGCCGGCCAACGTGGGGGCCGCCCTCACGCCGCTGCTGCCCACCTTCAACCAGTCCCTCTCCCTCTTCCTCTCCCAGACCCCTGTCTATCGGCTGGATGGCAGTCGCAAGAACGAGGCGCGTATCAAGGAGAAGGTCGAGGCCCTCAAGGTGGAGCCCGGTCGTCTGGTGATCCCCTTCAAGCTGATGTAACCCCTGTCGCCGCGCCCCCCTCTCCCCAGACCCCAGGGGCGCGGTTTTTCGCTTCTAAAGTTTCCTCCCTTGCCTCATAATGCACACCATTCTCATTTAGATTCATGAGAAGCGTCATAATAAAATCAAACATATGGGTGAAAAGGACATGAGAAAAACCGTACTGGTGCAGGCGATCGCCTGTGCACTGCTCAGCAGCGCCGCGCACGCTGCCGTCAAGGTGGAAGACAAGACCTTCAACACCGCCGCCAGCATGCTGGCCTATACCGAATTCGAACTCTCCGGCGAGCCGCTGGCCGAAGCCCTGGGGCTGGATCTGGACGTGCTGGACGCCAACCGCGCCGATGAACCGACCCCGTTCGACTTCGCCGCTGGCATCGAATCCTATGAGTACTCCGAAGAGGCGATGTACGCCCTCAACTACCAGTCCGGCATGGGCCCGCACCTGGTGAACGGGCCGCAGAACCTGGCTCGTGGTGGCACCCTGGCCGACCTTGGCAAGCGGGTGCTGGCCATGGCCGATGCCGTCGGCTTCCCGGCCGATGAGGTGCCCCAAGGCATGTATCCCCTCTCCCTGCCCTATGCCTCCGCCAATCCGGAGTTCGCCCAAGCGGTGAACGCCGCCCCGGTCAACGGCGATCAGCTCACCATCAAGACCGCCAAGGGCACCGAGAAATCGGTCAAGACCCAGGTCCCGGCCTACTTCCGCGACTACGCCACCCTGCGCTGGAGCGGCAGTGACAACCTGCTGGTCCCGGCGGCCGTGGGCGGCATACTGCTCAAGGAAGTGATGTGGTCCCAGGACTTCCTGGGCGGCATGCACGTGGCCGAGAGCGATGAAGAGGTGGAAGCCGCGTCCGCCACCATGGATCAGGATGGCAAGCACAAGCTCGGCGTCTCCGCCGCCGACGGCTTCAACGGCATGATGCTGACCGAGCAGTCCATCGACAAGCTGGCCATACTGCAGGGCCAGCTCGGCTTCGATGGCAAGCAGCTCGGCGCCAAGATCAGCCCCCAGTACGATCCGGCCAAGGGTGTCGTCTACTTCCCCCATCAGGTGAAAGTGACCGAAACCAGCAAGAACGACGTCGGTGCCATCGGCAAGCTGGAGGTGGTGGACGGCTCCGCCCAGCTGCGCGATGCCTGGATGCTGCTGTGGCCGCTCTCCGAGTTCTACGCCTTCAGCGATCAGCGCAGCGCCAACACCAACCAGAACCCGGCCTTCCACGCCGTGTTTGACGGCGCCCCCTTCGCCGCCGCCCCGGCCGCCAACAAGGCCAATGATCTGGCTAAGGCAGTGGCGGGCAGCGATGCCTTCTCCCTGGCGCTGAACCTCTCCAACCTGACCTTCAAGAACCTGGCCGCCCTGCACTTCGAGCCCAAGGCCGGTACCCTGGTGGACAGCTGGCAAGAGGGCAAGCAGAGCGCTCACGTCACCACCTTCGACGCCGCCTACGCCCTGGTCGCCCTGCAGATCTTCCAGCGCGCCCAGGATGCCTTGCCGGTCGGTTACGCCGCAGGTGACAACGGCGAGCTGAACCTCAAGACCCAGCAGGGTCAACAGGCCCTCGAGCTGGTACGCAAGCAGGCTGACTTCATCCTCGGCAAGCTGGTGGGCAAGAACGGCCTGGTCCACGACGGCCTGACCCTGGGCGGGTCGCTGGATGCCGGTCAATCCATAGAGGCGCAATTTGCCGCCATCCGTGGCCTGACCGCCGCCTTCCTGGCCACCTCGGATGCCAAGTACCGCACTGCCGCACGGGATCTCTTCATCGCCACCGACAAGGCCTACTTCAATGCCAAGGCGGGCACCTGGCTGGCGGGCAAGCAGGGCGAATACACCCCATGGACCCAGGCTGCCATCTCCGGCGCCCTGCGCTCTGCCATGCTGAACCTGCGCAACGAAGGGGCCGAGAAGGCACCCGAGCTGGAGCTGGCCAAGCTGACCGGCCAGTACGTTAGCTGGTTCCGTGGCACAGTCAACGGCGGCATGCAGATGGCCGAGTGGGTCGGCGACTCCGGCGAGAACGTCATCGACAGCGCCGGTGGTGACACCGACGAAGACGGCGTGCCCCAGGTGACTGCCGCGGGCGGCAAGCACGGCACCGCCATGGTGATGGCCGGCAAGGCCATCGTCAGCGAATAAGTCAGCGATGACCGCATGAAAAAGGGAGCCTTCAAGGCTCCCTTTTTATTGGTCTCAGTCTCATCAGCCGAGCTTGGCCACCATCTCCTTGGTCACCAGCACTATTCCCTGCTCGGAGCGGTAGAAGCGACGGGCATCCTCGTCCGCGTTCTCCCCCACCACCAGGCCATCGGGCAGCTTGCAGCCCTTGTCCACCACCACCCGGCGCAGGCGGCAGCCCGCCCCCACTTCGACCCCGGGGAAGATCACCGCCTGATCCAGGGTGCAGAAGGAGTGCACCCGCACATTGGTGAAGAGCACAGAGTTCAGCACGAAGGAGCCGCTGACGATGGAGCCGCCCGCGAACATGGAGTTGATGGTCATGCCGTGCTGGCCGTTTCTGTCCTGCACGAACTTGGCGGGGGGCGACATGTTCTGGCTGGTCCAGATGGGCCAGTTCTCGTCATAGATGTCGAGCTCGGGCACCACGGAGGCGAGATCCATGTTCGCCTCCCAGAAGGAGTCCAGAGTCCCCACGTCGCGCCAGTAGGGCTTTTGCCCCTCCTTGGCCCCGACGCAGGAGATGGTGAAGGGGTGCGCAAAGGCCTTGCCCTCTCCCACTATGCGCGGGATCACGTCCATGCCGAAGTCGTGCTTGGACTCCAGATTGTGGATGTCCTCCTCCAGCAGCTGATAGAGGTATTCCGCATCAAAGATGTAGATCCCCATGGAGGCCAGGGAGACCTGGTCATTGCCCGGCATGGCGGGCGGGTTGGCCGGTTTCTCCACGAAGGCGCGGATCTTGCGCTGCTCGTCGATGTCCATGACCCCGAAGGCGGACGCCTCCGCGCGCGGCACCTCGATGCAGGCCACCGTCACCTTGGCGCCGAGGCGCACGTGATCGAGCAGCATGGCGGCGTAGTCCATCTTGTAGATGTGATCCCCCGCCAGCACCACTATGTATTTGGGGCCGTAGTCACGAATGATGTCGACGTTCTGGTAGATAGCATCGGCGGTACCACGGTACCAGTGCACCTCGTCCACCCGCTGCTGGGCGGGCAGCAGATCGATGAACTCGTTCATCTGATAGCGCAGGAAGGACCAGCCAGATTGCAGGTGGCGCAGCAGGCTGTGGGACTTGTACTGGGTGACCACACCCACCCGGCGAATGCCGGAGTTGATGCAGTTGGAAAGCACGAAATCGATGATGCGGAACTTGCCGCCGAAATGGACGGCGGGCTTGGCGCGATTGTCGGTCAACTGCTTCAGGCGACTACCGCGTCCCCCTGCGAGCACCAAGGCCATACTCTGATTCAATAGTTGCCGTGCTTTGGCTGTGTCTACGGGTTCTAGCAACATATCTACCTCTGCTCTGTTGGGGCTGTTTTCAACCCATCTTCGCTTTTTTTGCGAACTGTGAAAGTGTTTTCACTCACATTTAGTGGCTTTCCGACGGCCCTTTTCATGGAGTTGCGTGAGTACTCAAGCTTTGTGCCGGCGGCTTGATTAGAATTTCTACATCACGAGCATCATCAAGGATGAAACGATGTTGAATAAACACGAGGGAAATCTGCTGCTGGTCAGCGCCCTGGTCTGCATTCCCATGCTGTTGCTGCAGGGACTCTGGCTTGCGCCTCCGGCCTCCCCCCTCACCCTGCTGCTGGTCCTGATGACCACCCTCATCGGCTTCGCCCTGCTGCTCTTTCTCACCCACAGCGTGCGCAAGGGGGAGCGGGAGAGGCAGGAGCAGCGCTGGCTGCTGGCGCTGCAACAACGGGATCCCGCCATGCTGGAGAGCCCGCAGGCACAAACGGCGCTACGCCAGTTGCTTGCCTCCTTCAGTGAAGCCGAACTCGATGCACATCGCCAGATAAGCGAACTGCAACAGCAGGCGACCCAGGACGAGATGACGGGCCTGCGCAACCGCCATGCATTCAGGCGCGATCTCACCGAGCTGCTGCTGCAGGAGACGACCCAGACCGCCATCCTGGTGCTGATCCGCGCCACCGAGCTGGCCCGCCTCAATGCCCAGCGCGGCTTCCAGTCCGGGGATGCCTACATCAGGGATATTTCCAACCTCATCAATCTGGTGGTCAACCGCTTTCCCGGGCATCAGGTCTATCGCATCTCGGGGTCTGATTTTGCGGTGCTGCTCCCCTCTGACATCAACATTCCGCCCCATTTGCTGGGGCAGGAGTTCAAGCGGGCCTTCGATCATTATCATCGGGAACGGGAATTGGAAAATGTGGCCTACACAGGGCTGACCCAGCTCTCCCGCGCGCAGAATATCGAGGCTATCCTGGCTCGCGCAGATCTCGCCCTGGCACGGGCCCAGACTGAAACCATCAACGGCTGGGCCATCCAGCAACATGATCACTCCAGCAACCTCCATGGCCAGCAGCACTGGAAGAGAGTGCTGGAGGATCTATTGTCGCAGCCGGATTGCATCACGCTCTTCAGCCAGCCGGTGCAGGCGTTCAATCGGGACATGGTGCCCTACCAGGACATCTCTGCCCGCTTCAGCAATCGAGAAGGCATACAGCTCCCCACAGACACGCTCTTTGCCATGGCACAGCGACTGGAAATGCTGATGCGGCTGGAGCAGATGCTGATCACCCATGTCATGCGCCAGTATCGCGCCTTCGACCAGCAGACCCACCGCTGGGGGATCAACCTATCCAGCTGCCTGCTGCAGAACAGCGCCTTTTTGATCTGGTTTGATCACCAGCTGCAAAAGGATGCGAACATCAGCGCCAATCTGGTCTTCGCTCTGGATGAGGAGCACCTGAAACACAACATGATCGGTGGAAAGCGGCTGTTTGAACTGCTCAGGCGCCATGGCAGTCGCTCCACCATTCGCAACTTTGGCAAGGGGATGGACTCCTTCACCCTGCTTCATGAGCTGAGGCCGGATTATGTGAAGCTGGATCCGCTGCTGCTTGGCACCCTGGAACGGGACATCGCCAACCAGCAGTTCGTGCGGATGATAGTCGACGTCTCCCATCGCATGGGCTGTCTGGTGATAGCGGAAGGGGTGGAGGAGCTCGGTCAGAAGCAGTTGTTGCAAGGCATGTATGTGGACGGATTGCAGGGGTATCTGATCGCACGGCCCCAGGAGCTGAGGCCTGACATTCCCCATCCGGGAGTCTTCACTGGGGACGTTTCAACTTCAGCAGGGTCAGAATGATGTCATTGAGCTGGCGATAGCGCTCCAGCTCCTTCTGATCGTAACGGGTCGCCAGCATGGTCGGGTTATGGCGGTTCTTGAGGTAACGGTTGATCTGCAGACGATTGAAACCGGCCACCTTGTAGACCTGACCGAGCAAGGCATTGAGCTCCTCGTCCGCCAACCCCGCCCGGGCCAGATAGTCCTCCTGGGACGGGCTCTCCAGCTGGCAGCTCTGCTTGTCGAGGTGGCCGCTCTCCTGCAGATAGGCGAGCCACTGCTCCACATAGAGCGGCTTGCAACCGGCCAGCAGATCGAAATAGCCCACCGCATCGCAACGGCAGCCGGTCAGCAGCACCAGGGCCAGGGCATCGCTGTCGCATTGGAAGGTCACGGGACCGCTCTGACCCCAATCCAGCGCCTGCACCCGGATCCGGGCCCGCGCGCCCGCCGCTGTAGTCACGTCAAAGACAAACATGGCACCTCCCGATCGGCAAAGGGTTGATGATGACCCATCTCGGTGACGGGTGCAAAGCCAAATCGCCCGCTCATCTTGGCGCCCTTGCCGGGCATAAAAAAACCGACGGCCTCGCAGCCGTCGGTTCTGGTCTCGGCGATGACCCGCGTCGGGGCCATCAGTGCAGCACAGTTCAGGCGTCCAGCTCAACCAGCGCCTTGGCCAGCTCGATGGGCTCGAGCTCCTGGCCTTCCAGATCGGCGTTCCAGTTCGGGCCGACCAGCACATCGTCTTCGTCCAGATCGTTGATCCAGATGTCGAGAAACTCTTCGAGCTCGATCACTTCCGGCTCGTAATCCGCCCACTCGTCCACGCAGTGCAGACGGGCATCGCCCTCGGCAGACCAGAGCGGCATGACGTCGGCATCTTCGAACTCGGCGGAGCGGCACACCACCCAGTCTTCACCGTAACGCAGACCCCACACCTGACCCGACTCGCGGACTTCTTCGATGAACAGCTGGAAATTGGCGTCAAGATTGTCAGTTAGTTTGCTCATGGGGGTCTCTCTCTTGCAGGCGGTCGGCCAACGCTGGCCAATATTGGGGCTGATGGTGTCCCAAAAGCCCCCCAGACTCAAGCCTTATCCCCAAAAAGGCGGGGATAAGCGCCATCAGGTTCGATATTGGGCGACCAGGGCCCCCAACTCGTCGCAAGAGAGCGCCAGCTGGCTTGCCGCCTGCTCGGTCAACCGGTTCTGGGCCAGGGCATCCGCCGCCAGCTCGGTGATGGCCACCAGCCGCTGGTTGATCTCCTCGGCCGCCCGGCTCTGCTCGGCGGCGGCCGTGGCGATCTGGCTATTCATCGCATTGATGGTGTGCACAGAGCCATCGATGGCATGAATGGCGCCGTCGGCATCACCGGCCCTGTCGGCGGTGGAGCGGGAGAGTTGCTGCAACTGGGTGATGCC
The DNA here is from genome assembly GCF_046581335.1 of Aeromonas sp. DSM 116730. Classification (NCBI taxonomy): domain Bacteria; kingdom Pseudomonadati; phylum Pseudomonadota; class Gammaproteobacteria; order Aeromonadales; family Aeromonadaceae; genus Aeromonas; species Aeromonas sp. DSM 116730. The sequence continues at coordinate 2,758,571 of NZ_CP144265.1, forward strand.
GCTGACCACCCGGCCCGCCCCCTCCTGCAGCCGCTGGATCATCTGCCGGATCTCGTCGGTGGAGCTGTGGGTGCGGGTCGCCAGGGTGCGCACCTCGTCGGCCACCACAGCGAAGCCACGCCCCTGCTCGCCGGCCCGGGCCGCCTCGATGGCGGCATTGAGGGCCAGCAGGTTGGTCTGCTCCGCCACCCCCCGGATCACGTCGAGCACTGAGCCAATCTGCTGGGTCTCCTGCTCGAGCTGGCTCACCGCCTGCACCGTCTCCACCATCTCGTCCGCCAGCTGGCTGATGGTCTCCCTGGTCTGGGCCACCACCTGACGCCCGTGCTGGGCGAGATTGAGCGCGGAGTCCGCCGCCTCGGCGGCCTGGGCCGCGTGCTGGCCCACCTCCCGGCTGCTCACCGTCATCTGCTCCATGGCGCTGGCCACCCGCAGGGTGTCCTGCTCCTGGCCGGTGACGATGGCGCCGGTCCGGTCGACGATCTGGGCCAGCTGGTGCGCCTGCTCCCGGTTCTGGGCCGTGATCTGCTGGCTGCGCCCCACCAGCTGCGCCATCTGGCCGGCGAAGAGGTTGAAGTTGACCGAGAGCTGGCTCAGCTCGTCCCGGCCCGACTCCGGCAGCCGAAAACGCAGATCCCCCTCCCCCCTGGCGATGTTGCCGAGGGCCGATACCGACTGGGAGAGCGGCACCACTATGCTGCGCACTATGAGCCCGACCACGGCAAACAGCAGTATGGCCAGCACCAGGCCTATCCCGAGCAGGGTGCGCAGCACCTCCTGATACTGAGCCTCGACGTCGTCCACATAGACGCCGGTGCCGATGATCCAGTCCCAGGGGGCGAAGCGCTTGATGTAGGAGATCTTGCGCACCGGCTCCTCCACCCCGGGCTTGGGCCAGTAGTAGGCCACCTCTCCCGCGCCCTGCGCCTTCGCCAGATCGGCGAAGGCCACAAACAGCCTGAGCCCCTGCTTGTCCTCCACCCCGGAGAGATCCTTGCCGTCCAGCTCGGGTTTCATGGGGTGCATCACCATGGTGGGGTGGCTGTCATTGATCCAGAAGTAATCCTCCTCGCCATAGCGCAGCCCCTTGATCGCCGCGAGGGCCTCGGCCTTGGCGCGCCCCTCGTCGAGCTCCCCCTTGCGTACCCTGGCCTCGAACCCGGCCACCAGGCTGTAGGCGGTCTCGACCTGGGCACGAGTCTGGCGACTCTTCTCCCCCATCAGCCCCTGCTGATAGATCTGCAGGCAGAAGAACAGCAGCAGTCCCAGCAGCGCCAGCACCATCAGGGTCACCAGCGACAGGCGCCGGCCGATACTCCATTGTCTCAACATACCCTCATCCCGAACCAGCTACATGTTGTTAACAAGGTATGTCGCCACGGCGCGGCCTGTCCACGATGACAGCAAAAGCAGTGCCAAAAACATGATCCAGCCCCAAAAACAAGAAAGGGTGCCCAGTGGCACCCTTTCTTGTTGTCGACCAGATGACGCTATCAGCGCTCCCAGTACACCTCTTCCAGGCTGTCTTCCTTCTCCGGCAGGCCGCGGGAGAGACGCGGGCTGCTCTGGGCCAGCACCTCGTAGCTCACCCGGTTGGCATACTTGCACACCTGGGCCAGGGAGGAGTAGGTGAGGAACTCGGAGAGGTGCTTGGCGGAGTTCGGCACATTCATGCGGTGATAGGCGTTGGCCACCATGTCGTGCAGCACCGCAGACAGGGCGCCATCCCCGGCGCCATTGGTGTTCTTGATCTTCTCCGGACCGCCCATGTAGGGGGAGATATGGGAGTAGATCCGCGCCGGATTGCGGCACTTCTCGCGGGCCATGGGGCGGCTGAACTCATACATGTTGAACTCGGGGATCACCCCGGGCAGCAGGGTATGGGTGGTCTCGCGCTTGTAGTCTTCCTCGGTGTAGCTCGCCATGTAGAGGCCGATGGGACCGGCGGTGCAGAGCACCATGTCGGCCCAGTCCAGCGCCTTGTCGGCGGCGCCGAGCGGATCTTTGATCCCGGTCAGGGCCTCGGCCTCGTCTTCGTTCATGGCGAGCACTGTCACGTTCTCGCTGATGAAGTCACGCCACCACTGGGGGTTCTCGTCGATGACGAAACGGGTGCCCAGGGTCAGCACCACGGGCACACCGGCCTCGCGGGCATAACGGACGGCAGCCATGGCCGCCTCCTTCATGGGGGTACCGTCGGCGCCGCGCACCAGGTAGGCGGTGATCACCAGGGCGGAGGAGTCCTTGATGATGGCCTCAGGGATGTGCGCCACGTCCAGGTGGTCCATCTTGCCGGCGTTGATGCCAAAGCTGCGCTCGCCCCCTTCGGTGATGAAGGTGAAGCAGCGGCCGACAGGGCCGTCCACCGGCTGCAGGTAGTCGAGGTTGACCCGGGACGAGGTGTTGCACAGATAGCGGTAGGCGTAGCTGCCGATGCGGATGTCCTGGCTCATCACCCCGAGCAGGATGGAGTGGGAATCGGCCAGCACAGAGTAGTTGTGCATGGTGTTGCCGATAGTGCCGCCGGCAAACTCGCTCACCACCATGTTGTTGGCCTTGAGCTCTTCATAGACCCGCTCGGCCACGTCGTCGGAGATGAGCATGGAGTGACCCTTGCTCAGGCCGTACCGGTTCAGAAAGTCCTCGTCCACATGGGCTTCGATATCCACCAGAGTCTGATCTATACCCACCACATAGGCCTTGCCCAGTTCGGTGAGCTGGGGATTTTGCGGGATCAGGGGATCACGCCTGTCGACCGGGAAGTAGTGTTTGGACTTGCGCTGACCGGGAAATTTCATGGCAATCTTCTGTGCTCTGGGGGGAAGAGGGGCGGGATTTTAACACAATCCACCCCGCCGAAAAGTCGCCCGATTAAAATATGGGGTCAGTATAGGCAAGGGTTTGCGAGGAAAACGTTTGATCTTCCCCCCTCAAAAAACCACCTCGCGGTGAGGTGGTTTTTCGCACTCAAGTGGCCTCTGGCCTCAGCCGAATGACAGCCCCTGCACCAGCGCCAGCACCGAGAAGAGTCCCAGGGACAGCCAGAAGAAGAGGGTGCCAAACAGCCGTGGCTTGTTCGGCGCCTTGGGGATCTGGATGCCGATGGCGTGCAGTATGCGCCCCAGCAGCAGCAGCGCCCCACCCAGGTGCAGCCAGAGCGCTCCCACCCCGGCCAGTTCGCACAGGGCCATCAGCAAGAGGGTGAGCGGCACGTACTCGGCGAAGTTGCCGTGGGCACGGATGGCGGAGAGCATCTCGGGCGCCTCCCCTTCCCCTATCATCACCTTGAACTGGGCCCGGCGCTTGACCACCCAGAACGAGAGCAGCAGGAACAAGAGCCCCAGCAGGCCGCCGTAGATCAGCGTGATATGCATCATCAAGACACTCCTTTATCGTTGAACCCGAACACCCGGCGCGCAATCGCGGCCGTGAAGACCCCTCACGCCAGCTCGCGGCAGATCAGCGACACCATCATGCGGATGTGGGCCTGATCGCTGTTGAGGGCCGGTATGTAGTGGAACTGCTCTCCCCCCGCGTCCATAAAGACGGCGCGGTTCTCGACCTGGATCTCCTCCAGGGTCTCGAGGCAATCCGCCGAGAAGGCCGGACAGATCACATCGAGCCGCTTGACACCCTGCGCCCCCAGCTGGGCTATGGTGACATCGGTATAGGGCTTGAGCCACTCCTGCTTGCCAAAGCGGGACTGGAAGCTGGCACTCCACTGCTCGGGGGACAGACCCAGCGCCTCCGCCAGCAAGGCGGCGGTGCGGCGACACTGGTGACCGTAAGGGTCCCCCTCGTCCTCGCTGCGCTGGGGAATGCCGTGGAAGGACATCAGCAGGTGCTCACCCTGGCCCTGCTGCTCCCACTGGCGGCGCACGCTCATGGCCAGCGCCTGGATGTATTCCGGGTGGTTGTGATAGTCGCGGATGAGGCGCATCACCGGCAGGTGGCGCTCCTTCTTCATCACCCGGGCCCAGCCGTCGAACACGGCTGCCGTGGTGCTGGCGGCATACTGCGGGTAGAGCGGCAGCAGTATCACCCGGTTGACCCCCTGGGCCTTGAGCGCCTGCCAGCCCTCGTCGAGGGAGGGCGAGCCATAGGTCATGGCCAGCACCACGGGCACATCGACCCCCTCCCGCTTGAGCTCCTGCTCCAGCGCCGCCCGCTGCCGCTGGCTGATGGCCATCAGGGGTGAGCCCTGCTCGGTCCAGACCTGCTGATAGAGCTTGGCGACCCGGGGGGCCCGAAACGGCAATATGGCGAAGGTCAGCAGCGGGGCCCACAGCAGGCGAGGTATCTCGACCACGCGCGGGTCCTGCAGGAACTGACTGAGAAAGGCCTTGACGGCCGCCGAGGTTGGCGCCGCTGGGGTCCCAAGATTGACGAGCAAGATCCCGGTTTTCGTGGTCACGTTAGCGTCCTGTCGTGGGGTATTTGTGGTGCTTGTGATAATGCAAGAAAGGGCCCTGTGTGGACCCTTGTCTCAATGTCGTTGCCAGGCGATCGCCCTTGGCGTGGCAAGAGGATTGCCAGCACGCCGGGCAATGTCGGTGGCAAGACCAGCTTTAGCCGAGGATAGCCGCCAGCTGCTGGCTGACCTGATCCACCGGCTGGGTGCCGTCGATCTTGACGTAACGGGTGTTGCCCGCTTCCGCTTCCTTGCCGTAGAAGCCGATGAGCGGTGCGGTCTGCTGATGGTAGACATCCAGACGCTTGCGAACCGTGGTCTCTTCGTCGTCGGCACGGATCACCAGATCCTCGCCGGTCACGTCATCCTTGCCTTCCACTTTCGGCGGGTTGAACACCACGTGGTAGGTACGGCCGGAGCCGGAGTGCACGCGGCGGCCGCTCATGCGCTTGACGATCTCTTCGTCCGGCACCGCGAATTCCAGCACGAAGTCCACCACCACACCGGCATCCTTCATGGCTTGCGCCTGGGGGATGGTGCGGGGGAAGCCGTCCAGCAGGAAGCCGTTGGCGCAATCCGGTTGCGCGATACGTTCTTTGACCAGGCCGATGATGATGTCGTCGGAGACGAGCTGACCTGCGTCCATCACGGCCTTGGCCTTGAGGCCCAGCTCGGTGCCCGCCTTGATCGCCGCACGCAGCATGTCGCCGGTGGAGATCTGCGGAATACCGTGTTTTTCCATGATGAACTGAGCCTGGGTACCTTTGCCGGCACCCGGTGCTCCCAACAGAACAATGCGCATACACGCTCCTAATTGATTGGTTATTCAATTCTTGAGAAGGCAAAAAACTACACGTTTTCGCCCATATTAACAAGCTCGCCCCGTGTGAGTGGCCAGATTATCACCACCCGTTCGCGCCGTCTCTGCGACCAAAGACGCAGGCCCCAGCCACGAAAAATGATTGAAAATGCAGCAACCGCCAAGGCGGACAACGCCGCCCCGGGGGCGGCGTCGGCCAAAAAAAGCCCACTGCTTTACAGTGGGCCAATCACATCACGCCTGGAGTAGCAGACGGTTGATACGGGAGACGAAGCTCGCCGGATCATTGAGGCCGCCCTGCTCCGCCAGCTGGGCCTGCTCGTGCAAGAGGCTGACCCACTCACCGAACAGCGCCTCGTCTTCGATGGTGTCGAGTTTCTTCACCAGGGCGTGGTCAGGGTTGAGCTCCAGGATGTACTTCTGCTCCGGTACCGGCTGGCCGGCGGCGCGCATCAGCTTGATCATCTGGGTGCTCATGCCGTGGTCGTCGGTGACGATGCAAGACGGCGAGTCGGTCAGGCGGTGGGTGACACGCACCTCTTTCACCGCATCGGCCAGGCTCTGCTTGACCCGCGCCACCAGACCGGCGTTGGCCTTTTCAGCCTCCTCCTGGGCCTGCTTGGACGCTTCGTCCTCCAGCTCGCCCAAGTCCAGCTCGCCACGGGTGACGGAGACCAGCTGCTTGCCGTCGAACTCGGTGAGGTGGCTCATCAGCCACTCGTCCACCCGCTCCCACATCAGCAGCACTTCGACGCCCTTCTTGCGGAAGATTTCCAGATGCGGGCTGTTCTTGGCCGCGGCATAGGAGTCGGCGGTGATGTAGTAAATCTTCTGCTGGCCTTCCTTCATGCGGCCAACGTAATCCTCAAGCGAGACGGTCTGGGCTTCGCCCTCGCCGGCGGTGCTGGCAAAGCGCAGCAGCTTGGCGATCTCTTCGCGGTTGGCGTAATCCTCGGCCGGGCCCTCTTTGAGCACGTTGCCGAACTCGCTCCAGAACTTGGCGTACTTCTCGCTATCGTCCTTGGCCAGCTTGTTCAGCATGGTCAGGACGCGCTTGGAGCAGGCCTTGCGCAGGGAGGCGGTCACCTTGTTGTCTTGCAGGATCTCGCGGCTGACGTTCAGCGGCAGATCGCCTGAGTCCAGCACCCCTTTCACGAAGCGCAGGTAGGTCGGCATAAACTGCTCGGCGTCGTCCATGATGAAGACGCGCTGCACGTAGAGCTTGAGGCCGTGCTTCTGCTCGCGGTTGTAGAGATCGAAGGGTGCGCGGGCCGGGATGTAGAGCAGGCTGGTGTACTCCTGGGCCCCTTCCACCCGGTTGTGACCCCACAAGAGCGGATCTTCGAAGTCATGGGCGACGTGCTTGTAGAACTCCTGATACTCCTCGTCCTTGATGTCTTTGGGGTTGCGGGTCCAGAGCGCGGTGGCACGGTTGACCTGCTCCCACTCGCCGGGGGTCCCGACTATGGTCTCGCCATCTTCTTCGCGATCCGGGGTGCCCTCCTTGTACATCTCCACCGGCACGCTGATGTGGTCGGAATACTTGGCGACCACGGCGCGCAGGCGCCAGTCGTCCAGGAACTCCTCTTCCTCGGCGCGCAGGTGCAGGATGACGTCGGTGCCGCGACCCTCTTTGGTCACGTCAGCCACCGTGAAGGAGCCTTCCCCTTCGGATTCCCACTGCACGCCCTGACCCGGCTCTGTGCCGGCGGCGCGGGAGATGACGGTCACCTTGTCGGCGACGATGAAGGCGGAGTAGAAGCCCACCCCGAACTGACCGATCAGCTGGGAGTCCTTGCCTTGATCACCGGAGAGGTGCTTGAAGAACTCGGCGGTACCGGACTTGGCGATGGTGCCAAGGTGCTCGATCACCTGATCCCGGGTCATGCCGATGCCGTTGTCCGAGATGGTCAGGGTCTTGTTCTCTTTGTCCACCACCAGGCGCACGCGCAGCTGGCCGTCGTTTTCGAACAAAGAGGCATCGGAAAGCGCCTTGAAGCGCAGCTTGTCCGCCGCATCGGATGCGTTGGAGATAAGCTCGCGCAGGAATACTTCTTTGTTGGAGTAGAGGCTGTGAGCCATCAGGCTCAGCAGTTGTTTGACTTCAGTCTGAAAGCCGTGGGTTTCGGCGTGAACACTTTGGGTCATCGACCAGTCCTCAAAACGTCGGGTTGAACAGATTCCCAACCTAGATGGGGTTGGCCTTTCAAATATCAAGGGGCTTGCGTGCAAACTTGAGAGCAAACTTGCACACTGGCCCCTCGTCGCGGGCTTGGTTGCCCATTTTTTGTACCATCCAGCCAAACCTGTTGATGAGCCGTCGCGAGAAGCCGTCAGCAAGGTATCGATCCGCGCAGGAACCGGAACGTATAGGTATACGTGAGCCCCTGGTTTCACATAAGCGAGCAGCACATGAGCCTTGATCACGGTTTCGCAGCAGGCCCATAAGCATGTTTAGATGCGCTGGCGCCCCATCAGGGAGTGAGACAGCGTGGTCCCATCCACCAGCTCCAGCTCGCCGCCCACAGGCACCCCGTGGGCGATGCGGCTCACCTCCACCCCGGCGGCGCGGGCCATGTCGGCGATATACCAGGCGGTGGCATCCCCCTCTATGGTGGGGTTGGTGGCGAGGATCAGCTCCTTGATGTGCTCATCCTTCAAGCGCCGCTCCAGGATCTCCAACCCCAGCTCCTCGGGCCCTATGCCGTCCAGGGGCGACAGGTGGCCCATCAGCACGAAGTAGCGGCCGGAGAACTGGCCGGTCTGCTCGATGGCCGCCACGTCTGCCGGGCTCTCCACCACGCAGAGCAGACCGTTCTCCTCGCGCTTGGGATTGGCGCAGATCTCGCAGCGATCGTTCTCGGTGAAGGTGCGGCAGTGGCTGCAATGACCGATTTCGGTCAGCGCCCGATTGAGCAGGGAGGCCAGACGCAGGCCGCCGCTGCGCTCGCGCTCCAGCAGGGTGAACGCCATGCGCTGGGCCGACTTGGGGCCCACGCCCGGCAAGACCTGCAGCGCCTTCATCATCTCATCGAGCAGGGGACTGAATTTCATGGGGATATCCTTTAAAGCCGCGCCGAAGGGAGGAGTAGGCCCGCGTGCCTGACGCGGCGCCGACGCCTCCATCCGAACCTATCTTGTTGGCGCAGGACTATACCCGAGCCGCCCCCAGCCGCCAATGGCAGATCCCGCCAAATGGCCCCTCCCCCTTGCCACACAGCTCCCCGGCGAACCGGGCGGCGCCCCGCTTTCCAGGCCCATGCAGACCCCGCATGGCCATCCAGGGCTCATAAGGCGATAAAAAAGCGCCCAGGTCGTTTAGTTTTTCTATTCGATTTATGAAGATCATTAAGTAAAACCAAACAAAAAATCCTTCCCGATGCCAGCGCCCCTGAACGCGGCCCCCTGCAAGGGCGCTATCGGGGCGCCTAATAAGCTGCGCCGTCACTGTCCCGTCGATTCCCCCACCCTATGCCCCTCCTCAATAGAGAACGGGCCCGCCTCGCAGAGCGGCGCCGTCACTGCCCCGCCGATTCTCTCACCTGATGCCCCTTATCCATACCGAACGGGGCCCGCCTCGCAGAGCGGCGCCGTCACTGCCCCGCCGATTCCCCCACCCTATGCCCATTATCCATACCGAACGGGGCCCGCCTCGCAGGATCGCAAAGAAGCGCCGCGTCTGGCACTCAAACCGGTGCGAGATCAAGGTAATGAGGGCCACTGACCCGATAAACTTGGCCCCCGCGGCAGGGCCGACCTTCCTCTTTTCCCTGCCAAGCCAAGGCCCCTTCCCCTCCCGGCGCCGCCCATTGCAACCCTGTTCGTTGCACCCTGAGGCCGACGCCGTGGCGGCAGGCCAGCAGACGGGAGTTCGATATCGCATGACATTCCCCAGGATGATCGCCGGATGGCCGCCCCTGCCGGCCCTCCCTTGCCCTCTTGTCATCAGGGAAGGCCCGCAGCCCCCTTGTTATCAGGGAGGGGCGCCTGCCCCTCTTTGGATGGCGTCATGACGGCCCGGACCCAGACGCCTTCCAGGCTGCGCCGCGAATTTCATATGGACGGCATAGTGCAGGGGGTCGGCTTTCGCCCCTTCGTCTATGGACTGGCGCTACGCCACGGCATTGCCGGCTATGTGCTGAACGATGCCAACGGCGTCACCATCGGCGCCGAAGGCTCCGCCGAGCAGCTGACCAGCTTTGCCCGCGAACTGCGGGAATTGGCTCCGCCACTTAGCCGTATCGATCACTTCAGCGAGCGGGAGCTGCCCCTCGCTCATGATCCCGACTTCGATGGCCAATTTCATAGCCAGTTTCGAATTAAAGCGAGCCAGCAGCAGAGCGCGGCCACGGTCGCCATCTCGCCGGATCAGGGGATGTGCGAGGCGTGCGCCACGGACGTGGCCAACCCCGCAGATCGCCACCATCACTACCCCTTTACCAACTGCACCCACTGCGGCCCGCGCTACACCATCATCCGCCGCCTCCCCTACGACAGGCCACACACCGCCATGGCCGACTTTGCCATGTGCCCGCGCTGTGCGGCGGCCTATGAAAACCCGCTGGACAGACGCTACCACGCCCAGCCGGTGAGCTGCCCCGAGTGCGGGCCCCATCTCAGCTGGCGCAATGGCAATGCCTTGGCCGAGCGGGAGGATGCCTTGCAGGCCGCCGCCCGTGCCCTGCAAACGGGCAAGCTTATCGCGGTCAAGGGGATGGGGGGTTATCACCTGATATGCGATGCGCGAAGCGAGTCCGCCGTGGCACGGCTTCGCGAGCTCAAGCGGCGCGCGCGCAAGCCGCTGGCGGTGATGATGGGCTCCCTTGCCGAGGCCAGGCTCCATGTCACCGGCTGCGAGGCGGAGTGGAAGCTGCTCGGCTCTCAGGCCAGACCCATCACCCTGCTGCGCAAGCGCACCAAGGATGATCGGTTCTCAGAAAACCGGCAACCAGCGGCGCCGCTGGCCGAAGGGATCGCTCCCGGCATCCCCTACCTTGGCGTCATGCTCCCCTACACCCCGCTGCACCAGCTGCTGCTGGATGCCTGCGCCATGCCGCTGGTGGCCACCAGCGCCAATGGTCGCGGCAGCCCTATCCTTATCGAGTGCGAGGCGGTGGTCAGGGTGCTCGGCAGCGAGATTGACGGCATCCTGGATCACAACCGCCCCATCCTTCACCCCTGCGACGACAGTCTGGTGCAGTGGGCGGGCGGACGGCGCCAGACGTTGCGCCTCGCCCGGGGTTATGCCCCCTGCACTCCCAGCCTGAAAGAGGCGGTCAAGGTGCCGCTTTTGGCGGTCGGGGCGCAGCAGAAGAACCAGCTGGCACTGGCCTTCGGCCGCCAGCGCATCTACAGCCCCTATATCGGCGATCTGCACAGCCTGCCAATGCAGGGCCACTTCGAGCAGACCCTGGCCACCTTTCGCGGTCTCTACGATCTCAAGCCCGAAGTTCTGGTCTCGGATCGCCACCCGGGTTATCTGAGCCATCAGTGGGCCAAGGGCTATTGCCGCGAGCACAGCGCCACCCATATCGAGGTGCAGCACCATCACGCCCACCTGCTGGCAGTGATGGCCGAGCATGACATCACGGGCCCGGTGCTGGGGGTCGCCTTCGATGGCACCGGCCTTGGGGATGACGGCACCCTCTGGGGTGGCGAGCTGCTGATCGCAGACGTTAAGGGCTTTTCACGGGTTGCCCACCTAAAACCCTTCAAACTGATCGGCGGCGAGGCGGCTATCCGCGAGCCGGTGCGCCAGCTGCTGGGGCTGCTGTTTGAATCGCACAGTCCTGAGGAGATCAGCGCCCTCGATATTCCGTTGGTAAGCAAGCTACCTATCGAGCGGATCAGCAACCTGCACCAGCTCTGGCGCCTCGGTCGCAATGCCCCCCATACCAGCTCCATCGGCCGACTGTTTGATGCCGTCGCGGCGCTGCTGGGGGTGATCGATACCCCGGATTACGAGGGCGAAGCGGGACTCTTGCTGGAGGCGGCCGCCTTGCAGTTGGCCCCCGATGAACAGCCGTTCCCCCTCGCCTTTGGCCTGAACCAGAGCGCGGAGGGGCCGCTTAAAATCGAGTGGGCCGAACTGCTCAATACCCTTGTCGGCGAGCGTCGCCAAGGCACCTCAACCACCTGCCTGGCCGCCGGTTTTATCCGCGCCATCAGCAATCTGGTGGTTGCCCTGGCCGGGCGTTTCCCCGGCTATCCGGTGGCGCTCGGGGGCGGCGTATTTCAAAACCGGGGGCTGATGGACCAGCTGGTGCCCGGCCTCGAAGCCGCCGGCCGGCAGGTATTGACCAGCGAAGCCCTGCCGCTCAATGACGGTGGCATAGCCGCCGGTCAGCTCTGGTTTGCCATCCACCATGTTGCCACGCACCAGCCCTCCATCTCCTCTCTTGCTGCCATAAAAAGTGGCGCCACCTTGTCGGAGTCCTGAAATCCATGTGTCTATCCATACCTTCTCAGGTGGTGCAGCTGCACCCAGAAGATAACTGCGTCACCGTCGATACCCTGGGGGTGCAGCGGCGCGTCAGCTGCATGCTGCTCGAAGAGCCCCTCAACCTTGGCGACTATGTGCTGCTCCATATCGGCTTTGTGATGAGCAAGATTGACGAAGAGGAGGCGCAGGCCAGCCTCGATAGCTTCCGCCAGATGGTGGCCCTGATGCCCAAGCAGGACATCTTGCCATGCTGACCTTGAATGACCTGTTTCAGGGCTTTCGTCAGCCCGAGGTGATCCGTGCCCTTGCCGCGCAAATTACCGAGCTTGCCAAATTACTCCCCGAACCGCTGCGGGTGATGGAGGTGTGCGGCGGCCATACCCACACCATCATGAAATACGGCCTGCCCCAGTTGCTGCCGGACAGCATAGAGTTTGTCCACGGCCCCGGCTGCCCGGTCTGCATCATGCCCAAGGAGCGCATCGATCAGGCCATCGAGCTGGCTAGAGAGCCCAACGTCATTCTGGTCACCCTGGGGGACATGATCCGGGTGCCGGGCTCCAAAGGTACGCTGGCCCAGCAGCGCGCCAAGGGGGGCGATATCCGCCCCGTCTATGACCCCCTCGATGCCCTGCGTATCGCCAAAGAGAACCCGGAAAAGACCGTGGTCTTCTTCGCCATCGGTTTCGAGACCTCCACCCCGATGACCGCCGCCTTGCTGGCTGCCGCTGAAGCTGAGGGGATTGAGAACCTCTTGTTTCATATCAACCATGTGCTGGTGCCGCCCGCCATTCATGCGGTGATGGCCGACGGGGTGGCCAAGGTGAACGCTTTTATCGGCCCCTCCCACGTCAGCGTCATCACAGGTGCCGATATCTACCTGCCCATAGTCCAGTGCTATCAGGTGCCTGTGGTGGTGAGCGGCTTCGAGCCGGTGGATGTGATGGAGGCGCTGCTGATGATGGTGCGCCAGAAGGTGGAGGGCCGCTACGCGCTGGAGGTGCAGTACAGCCGCGCCGTCACCGCCAGCGGCAATAAAGCCGCCCAGCGGCTGGTCGACCAATATTTTGAGACCCGCGAGCACTTTCGCTGGCGAGGTCTGGGGGATATCAACGCCTCCGCCCTGCGCCTGCGCGATGCCTTTGCCAAGCGCGATGCGGAGCGTCACTTTGCACTCAATCAGACTCCCATCGATGACCACAAGGCGTGCCAATGCGCCGATATCCTGCGCGGCTTGGCCAAACCGAACCAGTGCAAGGTCTTTGGCCAGGGCTGCACCCCGACCCAGCCCATGGGCAGCTGCATGGTCAGCTCCGAGGGGGCCTGCAACGCCTACTACCGCTATATGGGGATCCAGCAGCAATGAGAGAAATTCAGTTAAGCCACGGTGCCTGGATGGTGCGTGGAGATAAACCTGTCTGCTTCTGTCACATGTCGGAGTCCCAATCCAGATGAGAGAAATCCAGTTAAGCCACGGTGGTGGCGGTGTCGAGATGAATCAGCTGATCAACCAGCTCTTCTTTCGCCACTTTGGCAACGAGATCCTGCTGCGCGGTGAAGACGCCGCCCTGCTGCCGGTCAGCGGCCCCGTCGCCTTCACCACCGACAGCTTTACCGTCTCGCCGCTCTTCTTCGAGGGGGGCGATATCGGCAAGCTGGCCATCGCCGGCACGGTCAACGATCTCGCCATGATGGGAGCCAAACCGGAATACCTGAGCGCCAGCTTTATCATCGAGGAGGGCTTCCCCTACGCCGATCTGGCCCGCATCGTCGAGTCGATGGCGGCTGAACTTGCCAAGAGCGGCGCTCGCATCGTCTGCGGCGACACCAAGGTGGTGCCCAAGGGGGCAGCCGACAAGATCTTCATCAACACCAGCGGGGTCGGCACCTTCCCGCTGCCTGAGCAGAGCCGGGGTATCTCGGTACGCAACCTCAAGGCCGGTGACGCCATTCTGGTGTCGCGGGATATCGGCAGCCACGGCGCCTGCATCCTGATGGCCCGTGACGCCCTGCAACTGGGATCTGATCTCAAGAGCGACTGCACCACCCTCTGGCCGCAGGTAGAAGCGCTGCTGCAAGCGGGGATCACACCCCACGCCCTGCGCGATGCCACCCGCGGTGGCCTCGCCGCCGTGCTGAATGAATGGAGCACGGCCTCCCAGGTGGCCATCGAGCTGGAGGAGTCCGCCATTCCGGTCTGCGATCCGGTGCGTGGCCTGTGCGAGCTCTACGGCTTCGAGCCCCATGATCTCGCCAACGAGGGAACCATGGTGCTGGCCCTGCCTGCCGAACAGGCGCAGGACGCGCTGGGCATCTTGCGGCAATTCAACCCCGCCGCCAGCCAGATCGGCGTGGTGCAGGCGAGTGATCGCCACAAGGTGATCCTCAACAACCCCTGGGGCAGCCGCCGCTATCTGGAGCTGCCGCAGGGGGAACTGCTCCCGCGGATCTGTTGATCGGCCATGCCGTCTACCCAATCACAGGGAGGAGTCACTCCTCCCCATATCGGTTAAGGAGCCACCATGCACGAAATGTCTCTGGCCATGGCCGCCATCGATCTGGCTGCCGAGCAGGCCACCCAGCGGGGCTTTAACAAGGTGACCGCCCTCTGGCTCGAGGTCGGCAGCTTCTCCTGCGTTGACCCGGACACCATCGCGTTTTGTTTCGAAGCCGCCGCCAAGGGCACAGTCGTCGAGGGGGCCCAACTTCACTTTCAGCACCAGGCGGCAGAGGCCTGGTGTTACGACTGCAACAAGACGGTCACCCTCACCGAGCGCGGGCAAGCCTGTCCCGAGTGTGGCGGATACAAATTACGAGTCGCGCAAGGTGATAGCCTGCGCATCACCGACATCGAGGTAAGTTGATATGTGTAGCGTATGCGGATGCGGCCAGGCGCGGATCGCCGGCCATAAAGATGGTAACGACCATGCCCACCACCACGATCACGACCATGAACACGCTCATGAGCACCACCATGAACATGGCCATGAGCACGATCATCATCATGCCCATGAGCAGAGCGCGCCGCGCACCCTGATCATTCACCACCACTATCACCATCAGGGGGATGTCCATCACCACTACCACGGGGTGCGGGCGCCAGTGGGAGCAGAGGGTCATGAGCACCATCACAATCACCCCCACGACCATCATCATGATCACGCCCACCCGCATCACCATAGTCATGCTCATGACCACGAGCATCCCCATGACCACGACCACGACCACGACCACGACCATCAGCAGGGTGAGCTGCACTATGGCGAAGGGGAAGCGGGATTGTCGGTCCCGGGCATGGGACAGCGCCAGCTGATCGCCATCGAGATGGATGTGCTGGCCAAGAACAACAAGCTGGCCGCCCACAACCGCGAGCACTTCGAGGAGGCGGCCCAGCTGGTGCTTAACCTGGTGTCGAGCCCGGGTTCAGGCAAGACCACCCTGCTTTGCGAAACCCTGCGCCAGCTGGCCGACAAGCGGCCTTGCGCGGTGATCGAAGGGGATCAGCAGACCAGTGCCGATGCGGATCGCATCCGTGCCACCGGCGTCCCTGCCGTGCAGATCAACACCGGCAAGGGCTGCCATCTGGATGCCAAAATGGTCCACGACGCCTGCCACCAGCTGCCCGCCAATGAAGGGGGCATCCTCTTTATCGAGAACGTGGGCAATCTGGTCTGCCCCGCCAGCTTCGATCTCGGCGAGAAGTACAAGGTGGCGATCCTCTCCGTCACCGAGGGGGAAGAGAAACCCCTCAAGTACCCGGACATGTTCGCCGCCGCTCAGCTGATGGTGATCAACAAGATCGATCTGCTGCCCTATGTCAGCTTTGACGTGGCCCGCTGCATCGAGAACGCCAAACGGGTCAACCCCTATATTCAGGTGATCCAGGTCAGCGCCACCACAGGCGAAGGAATGGATGCCTGGCTTAACTGGCTGGCCAGCGCCTGAGTGCGAATAGGTTAAACGCCGTTGCCAACGGCGGATAGCAAAAGAGGGAGGCTGATGCCTCCCTCTCTTTTATCTGCGAACCTTGCCAGCCGTACTATCTGTCCCGAATGGCAAGCGTCTCACAAGCACATCCCCTCACCCTGGCCCTCTCCCCAGGGAGAGGGAACCTGTTTGTGGATGCCGACAGCATGCTGCAACTATACGACGCCCTCAAACTCCTCAGGGGGGCTTCGAGCATAACAACCAGCCATATTTTCAAACCCCGAGATTTTCCAAACCCTAAACCCTGAGCGTGGTGAGATGGCACCTTCCGCTCCCTTCTCCCCTTGCGGGAGAAGGGCTGGGGATGAGGGGGAAGCCAATCCTCAGGCCACGCTACGAGCCATCGCCTCCTGCTCAGCAGTCACCTCACCAAAGCGCAGCATCCGATGGCAGGCCTGGCGCAGCAGCGCCTGCTGGTGACTGAAGACAAGCATGCCAAGACCGCGCTGCTCACACTCGCGCATCAACTCCCGCCAGATATGACGCTGAATTAGCGGATCCAGCTGGGCAGTCACCTCATCGGCAATCAGCAGACGGGTGCGGGGATCGAGGGCGCGCAATAGCGCTATGCGGGCCAGCTCGCCACCGGAGAGCTGGCCGGGTTTACGACCAAGCCACGCAGGCTTGACCATAAAACGGGCCAGCATGGCCTCGTCCGGGCGCCATACATCACAGAGCGCCTGCCCTGTGGTGCGATAGGGATTGAAGGTGAGTTCCGGATGCTGTGGCACCAGCTGGATGGGGTTATAACCTTTTACCTGTTCAGGCACCGGCTGCCCATCCAGCAGGATCTGCCCGCTTCCCCGAACCGGTTGCCAGCCCGCCAATACCCGCCCCAGCGTGGTTTTGCCATAACCGCTCGGAGCGGAGATGCCGAGCCGCTCGCCCGCTTTCACCGTTAGCGATAACCCCTGCCAGAGGGGGCGTTCCCTCTGGGCAAGGGTAAGATCTCGTACTTCAAACATCAGGAAACCTCCGGCACAGAGAAGAGTGCGTTGAACTCCGGCAGCGCCTGCCACTGAATATCTGCCGCGCCGCACACGGCCTGTCTCAGAGACACCAACATCAGGAAGCCTCCGACACAGAGAAGAGTGCATTGAACTCCGGCAGCGCCTGCCAGTGGGCGCGGAGCATCTCGCTCCCCTGCCCTTGCCGCAGATGGTGGCTACTCAGGGTATCGCTCACCTGGCCCTGATGGAGCGCGACTATGCGATCGGCAAAGCGGGCCGCCAGCGCCAGATCGTGGGTCACCCAGAGGATGCCGCTGCCCCGATTGGCCAATTCACGCAATTGGCCGAGCAGCAGACAGGCCAGCTCTTCATCGAGCCAGGCGGTGATCTCGTCCGCCAGAATATAGCGGGCGCCGCCAAGCGCCGCGGTGCAGGCCAGAATGCGCTTGGCCATGCCGCCGGAGAGCTGGCGCGGATAGCTGTCCAGGGTGGCAGCGGGCAACTGGTAGCGCAGCAGTTGTTCGCCAAGCCGCTCGCGAGACCCGTTCTGACCGCAGAGACGCGCCGCGCGGCCCAGCTGGCGCTCCACCGTCAGCAGCGGATTGAGGGCGCTCACCCCCTGCGGCACATAGCAGAGGGTGTGGCCGCGCAGGCTGGCACGGCTTGCATCGCACAGGGGCACGCCATCGAGGGAAATGGTGCCGCCCATCCGCAGGTTGTCCGGCAGCAGGGTCAGGGCGCTTTGCAGCAGCAGGCTCTTGCCCTCGCCGCTCCCCCCCACCAGCGCCACTATCTCCCCCGGTGCCAGTTGCAGGCTGATATCGGTCAGCAAAGGCTGCCAGCTGCGCCGCCCCAGCCAGGAGTAGTGGGCCGCCTCTATGGTCACCTGATCAAAACTCAGCATGGTTCACTCCTGTGCCACAGCAGCTGTTGCAAGGCGCGGGTAGCCTGATCAAACAGCAGTACCAGCAGCAGCAACATCAGCCCCGGGAAGAGCGCCAGCCACCAGCCGCCACCGGCCAGATAACGCAATGCATCGGCCAGCAGCAGGCCAAGGGAGGCCTCATGGGCCGCCAGACCAAAGCCGAGAAAGCTCAAAGCCGCGCTGTGCAGCACCGCATGGGGAAACATCAGCAAGGTGCCGATAAACCACTGGGGCAAGAGCCCCGGCAGCAGGTGGGTGCGCCAGCGACGCAGCGCCCCCATCCCCTGACTGCGGGCCAGCACCACATAGTCGCTGCAGGCGATCCGCCGCGCCTCCGCGCAGAGAATGAGCGCCAGCTTGGGCCAGTGGGTGAGCGCCACCGCCAGGATCACCCCGCGCATGCCGCCCCCCAGGGTAAAGCAGATAAGGATCAAGAGCAGCATATGGGGCAGCGCCAGCATGGCGTCGATCACGAGGCGCACTGCCGCATCACACCTGGGATGAACTAGCGAGAGGCTTGCCGCCACCATGGCCAGCAGGCCGCTGCACAGCGCCGTGCCTAGCCCTAACTCCAGACTGGTGAGGGTGCCCTGAAAGGCCCGCAACCAGAGATCCCGCCCCATCTGATCGGTCCCGAACCAGTGGGCCAGCGAGGGTGGCTGCTGGCGGGCCAGCAGATCCATGGGCACATCCTGATGAGAGAGGCTCCAGCCGTAAGCGGCCAGCAGCGCCAATCCGAGCAGGGCAAAACCCAGCCGCAGTATGGAGGGAAGCGGATTAAACAGCATGCTCACCCTCCCAACCCCGGTTGATGCGGGCCAGCAGCAAACTGGCCACTGTGTTGCCAATAAAGACCAGCAGGGTGCAGAAGAGCACTATGCCCATCAGCAGGGGTATATCCCCCCTAAGCCCCGCATCCACAGTCGCCTGCCCAAGCCCCGGATAGGAGAAGACCTTCTCCGCCAACAGGGATCCACCGATCAGCTCACCGAGGGAGGCAAACTGCAGGCAGAGCGCCGGGGTCAGGGCGTGGCGCAACACATGGAAGCGCAGCATGGGCCAGCCGCCATCCCCCTGGGCGCGGGCGTAGCGGATAAAGTCGCTCTCCAGCACCTCGGCCACCCGCCCCCGGGTATGCAGAGCAATGTTGCCCACCCCGAGCAGCGCCAGTGTGGTCACCGGCAGCAGCAGATGGCGCAATCGCATCAGCCAGTCCGCCTCATCGGCTGATAGGCCCGGCGTCCAGGCGCAGCAGACCGGCAGCAGCGGCCAGTGCACCGCAAACAGGGCGAGCAGCAAGAGGCCAACCCAGAAGGTGGGCAGGGAGGCAAGCAGGTAGGCGAAGCGACAAATAAGGCGATCGGGCCAGCGGTTGAGATAGCGACCGGCGCAGAGCCCAAGCAGAATGCCGAAAAAGCCGGAGAGCAGCCAGGCACCCGCCAGCAGCAGGAAGGAGGCGGCAAAACGGCTGCCTATCACCTGAGCCACAGGCGCGTTGTAGAGCATGGAGTAGCCGAGATCCCCCTTGAGCACCTGGCCGAACCAGTGCCAGTAGCGCAGCCACAGCGGCTGATCCAGCCCCCAGCGGGCTGCGATGCGGGCGTACTGCTCGGGGGGCACATGGAGCAGATCGTTGCCGATATAGGCCTTGATGGGATCGATGGGGGAGTAACTCAGCAGCACAAAGGTGGCAACAGAGACCAGACATAGCAGCCCTGCCAGACGCAGCAGGGCTTTCACAGTGACGCTCATCATCGTGGACGAACTTAACGGCACGTCCACCGCCAGTCAGAGAGGTTGTTGAGCAGGGACCAGCTACCGTGAATTTCCGGCGCCCCCTTGCCAAGGTCGATACAGCGGTTGGCCAGATAGGTGTGCTGCACATTGAGCAGCCAGGCCCAGGCGGCATCCCCCTGCACCCCGGCGCCGCTCTTGCCATCCCACTCCACCTGCTGCCAGAACGGCACGGCCGCCTGCCAGTTCGGCGCATCCAGCGCCTGCTTGAGGTGGCCATCCACCACAGGGTTGCTGTAATAGCCCGGGTTGTAGAACTCAACGCCGCCGGAGCCGCTCTGGTAGTGGTGATAGAGCTCAATGGGGTCCAGACTCCCCCACCCCATCAGCACCGGATTGGCGTGCATCTCGCGCTCCACCTGCTCCCAGCTGCCTGATTTGAGGCTCACTTCGAGCCCGATGGGTTTGAGCATGGCGCGCACCGCTTCCGCCAGATCCCGGCGGGTGCTGTCACCGCTGGTGTACCAGAGGGTAACGCCGGCGCGCAGAGAGCCCTTGTGGCGAATGCCGTCGCTCCCCATCTTCCAGCCTGCCTCGTCGAGCAGGGCGTTGGCATGGGCGACATCCCCATCCTTAAAGGCGCTGGCCGGGTTGTACCAGGGCAGCCCCTGCACCGCGCTATAGGCGGGGATGGCGTGCCCTTCCAGCAGCTGATCGGCCAGCAGCTTGCGGTCGATGGCGTAGTTGATGGCGCGGCGCACCGCCACATCCGAGGTCACGTCGTTGCCGATGGGATAACCCTTGGCATCCTTGCCGCCCGCTGGCGGGATCGGGAAGACGATGCCGCGGTTCTCCACGCTAGGGCGCACCCACAGCTTGAGGGTGTCGGGCACTGTGGGCGCCAGCGACGGGGGTATGCGCACCAGATCGAGCTGGCTGCTCTGGGCGGCGGCATAGGCGCTCTCTTCATCGATAAAGACAAACACCAGCCGTTTGAAGTCATTGTTGCCGCCGGCGTAATAGGGGTTCGCCTCCACCACCAGTTGCTGACCAGGCAGGAAGCTCACCAGCCGGTAGGGGCCGGCGCCGACAGGCTCGCGGGCATACGCCTTGGCGTCATAATCCCGCTTTGACACTATCCCCAAGGAGCCCAGCACATTGACGAAGGTGCTCTGGGGGGCGCTCAAGACGATGGCAACTTCGGTGGGCGACACCACTTCAGCTTTCACGAAATTGCCCATATCGATCTTGCCGCCGCCCTCGGCCGCGCTGTTGTAGGTAAAGGCCACATCCTCGGCGGTGAGCGGCGCGCCGTTGGAGAATTTCAGGTCGGGCTTGAGGGTAATAAGCCACCCCTTGCCATCCTTGTTCGGGGTCACCGCTTGGGTGAGCAGATCCTGCCAGCCGAGATCCGCACTATCGCCAGCAATCTGCTTGAGCAGCGGGCTGTGCAGCAGCAGATGGCTGCCGTGACTCCAGCCAAGCAGGGGGTCGAACCCTTCGGTGGGCTCACTGCCGATGGCAAGCTTGAGTTCGGCAGGCACAGGTTGGGCGGCCTGCACCGAATGAGACATGCCCGAGAGCAGAGCCAGCAGCAGGGTGGCAACCACAGGGGCGCCATAAGGGCGAACCTGGCTGCGGGCATGACGGGGGATGGTCATAAGACTCCTTATCCATCTGAGCCAGCCGACGCAGGGCGCCGGGCGACACATCGAACGAGGGGGCCGACAGGGGCCCCCGATAAATGGCGGATGATCCCTGAAACTAGGACTCGGTGGCCTCTAGCCCCTGGCTGCGGCGGGCACCGAACAGCCGTCTGCGACCCAGATCCACGCCACCGCCTTGCTGCACCGGCAAGGAGTGCAGCATCTTGAGGGTGCTGCTCACCAGTGAGCGCCCCTGCTCGGCCCCGAGATGGGGATCGAGCGGCGACATCAGGGAGCAGGCCAGCAACTGCCCCGTCTCGGGCAGTTCACCCACCATAAAGGTCATGTTGCCGCAGGGGAGCTGCAGGGCGAGCCGATCACTGCTGCTGCGCACGGGCCAAAGCTGATCCGGTCCCGGCAGCACCACCAGGCTCAGCATCCAGGGGGTGAGCACGCAGCCGAGCCACTGCTCTTCAAACAGCACGCACTCCGCAACTATGGGCATGGTGGCGTGATAGAAGGGCAGCCCTTGCATCTCCTCTCGGGCGATCCGCTCATACTGGGCTACCAGTAAAGGCGCGGGATTGCTGGCAAAACCCGAAATCTCCTGCACACATTCCAGCTCAGCATCAAGCTCGCTTAAATGGGACTGCGCCATAAGCCCTCCCGTTCTTGTTCTGCTCGTTCCTGTTCGGAAAGCGGGATGGCGGGAGCGCCAACACTGGCCAGCAGGGTCAAAATCCGATCCTTCGCCTCCCCCATGGCGGCGGCCACCACTGGGGTGAGGCCGATACGGGGTTCGAGGGATTCAGGCTCTATGCCGATCAGGGTGAGCCGCTTGGGGGATTCCCCCGTCATGTGCAGCGCCGAGAGCACGTCCGCCAATCCCAGCTGGTGCGGGGAGATCTTGCGGCCAAACAGGGTCGGGATCTCCTCGCCCTGCAGGGTCACCACAGTGCCCGGCGGGTTACCGCTTCGCACTGCGTCCGCCAGTATGATGTGGTCACGACTGGCCATGGCTTCGAGCAGCTCCATGCCGGCCGTGCCGCCGTCGAGCAGCTCTATGCCGGGGGCGAAACGGTATTCGCGCCCCAGCGCCTCAACGAGGCGCACGCCCACCGCCTCATCGCTCAGCAAGAGGTTGCCGACGCCCAGGATCAGGGTGTTCATCACAACACCTTCACCTGAGTCGTTTCGCCATTTTGGGTATCCACCACGTGGACCGCGCAGGACATGCAGGGGTCGAACGAGTGGATGGTGCGCACCACTTCCAGCGGTTTGGCGGGATCGGCCACCGGCGTGCCCACCAGCGCCTGCTCGTAGGGGCCGGGCTCGTCATTGAAGTTGCGCGGGCCCGAGTTCCAGGTCGATGGCACCACCGCCTGATAGTTGGCGATCTTGCCCTCCTTGATGACTACCCAGTGGGAGAGCATGCCCCGCGGCGCCTCTTCAAAGCCCACCCCGCGAAACTCCTTGTCCGCCGGGATCTCGGCCTTGATGTAGGCGGTGAAGTCCCCCTTGCCGATGTTGTCGATGAGCGCCTTCCACTGGTGTGCCAGGGTGTCTTTCAGCACGCAGCAGCGCACCGCGCGGCCAATGATGCGGCCCATGGTGGAGTGCAGCTGTTCGGTCTTGATGGCAGAGCCGGTGAGCGCCTTGTAGATGCCGTTCAACTGATCGAAATGGGTCACAGTGCCAGGGTGCTTGGCCGCCAGTTTCACCAGCAAATCTGCGAGCGGCCCTACCTCCACCACCTGGCCGTAGAAGGTGGGGGATTTGACCCAGGAGTATTTGCCGTCATCCTGCCAGCCGGTGTAGTTCGGCTCTGTCTTGCCCTCCCAGGGCTTGAGGGGGGCGTCATCCTTGTACCAGGCGTGCTTGTTGCTCTCGGCGATGCCGTCCATCAGCCAGGCATCCTGATGGCTCTCTATGGGGCGGTAATTCGCCAGATCACCGTTCTCGATATAGCCGCCCGGCATCAGGAAGCTGCCGCCGTCGGCGTCGGTGGGGAGCTCGGGCACGCTCAGGTAGTGCTTGGCCCCCTGCCCCAGTGCCAGCCACTCGGGATAGTGAGCGGCTATGATGGCGGCATCCACCTTGTAGACCTGCTCGATAAACTCGCCGAGCCGGTCGATAAAGCTCTTCACATACATGAGGCGCTCGAGGTTGAGCACGCTCGGCGCATCCAGGTTGATGGGGTTGGCCACGCCGCCCACCGCCAGGTTCTGGATGTGCGGGCTCTTGCCCCCCAAAATGGCAACGATGCGGTTGGCATCGCGCTGGCACTCCAGTGCCTGCAGGTAGTGGGCCACGGCGATGAGGTTCACCTCAGGGCTCAGCTTCATCTCCTTGTGACCCCAGTAGCCATTGGCAAAGATGCCTAGCTGGCCACTGGCCACCAGAGCGCGGATCTTCTCCTGCACCTTGGCGAGCTCCTCGGCGCTGTTGAGGGACCAGGTAGAGACCCCCTTGAGGATATCCGCCGCCTTCTGCGGATTGGCCTGCAGCGCCGCCGTGATGTCCACCCAGTCCAGCGCAGAGAGCTGATAGAAGTGGACTATGTGATCGTGGATGTTGTGGGCCGCGATGATGAGGTTACGGATGAACTGGGCGTTGACCGGCACCTTGGCGCCGATGGCGTTCTCCACAGCCCGCACCGAGGCGATGGCGTGAATGGAGGTGCAGACCCCGCAGATGCGCTGCACTATCATCCAGGCATCGCGCGGGTCGTTGCCCTTGACGATCTCCTCCATCCCGCGCCACATGGTGCCGGACGACCAGGCTTTGGTCACTTTGCCGCCTTCGATTTCGCAGTCGATACGCAGGTGCCCCTCGATACGGGTGATGGGGTCTATGGTGATACGTTGGCTCATACGTTGGCTTTCCCTCGGGCCTGATAATCTTGGTGAACACGTTCAAGTGATGGCAGTACCGGCAGCAGCCGGATCAGCAGCAAATAGGCACAGACCTCGATGGCGACGAAGCCCAGGGAGATCAGCACCTCCTCCGCGGAGGGGAAGTAGTGGTAGCCATTGCCGGGGTTGAAGGCGAGCAGGGAGTAATCCAGTCGCCAGAGGGCGGCGCCCAACAGCATGCTGAGGGCCCCCAGGAACAACATGCGCGAATCCCGGCGGCTCTTGTCCCAGTGGAACACCAGCAGCGGGAATATCATCAGGGCGATCTCGCTCCAGAACATCAAGGCGTAACGATTCCACTCGGAGAGGTACTCCGACTTGTCGTTGATGACGATCTCGGCAAAGCGCAGCGCCACAAACAGGATCAGGAAGATGTCGATCACCTGGGTCAGCTTGTAGAACAGCGACTTCTCGTTGGGCCCACGCCCCGCCAGCCCTGCCTGCACCAAAGAGCCCTCGAACACCACTATGGAGAAGCCCATGATGAAGGCGGTGAGCAAGGAGAAGACCGGCAGCAACTCGTAGCTTTGCCAGAGCGGATGTATCTTCTCCCCCGCCACTATCATCAGGGAACCCATGGAGGACTGGTGCATGGTGGGCAGCAGCGCCCCCAACGCCAGCACGAAGAACATGATCTTGTTGAGGCGAATGAGTGACGCCTTCCAGCCGAACTTCTCCAACAGCACAGGGGCGAACTCCAGCGCCATCACCCCGATATAGATGGTCATGCAGACCGCCGTCTCGAACAGTACCGAGGAGGTGTTGAAGTGGCCGGGCAGATAGAAGTACGGCAAATTCCAGTAACGCCCCACATCTATGGTGATGGAGAGGCCACCTAGCGAGTAGCCGAACAGGCTCGCCAGCAGGGCTGGTCGCACCAGCGGGTGATACTCGCCCCGGTTGAACACATAGACCGCCCAGGCCAGCGCCCAGCCGCCACAGGCGAAACCTGTGCCGATCAGCAGATCGAACGAGATCCACAGCCCCCAGGGATAGCCCCCGTTGAGATCGGTGACCGAGCCCAGCCCGAAGAAGAGGCGCTTGAGAATAAGCATGCCGCACAGCACGGCGAAGGGGGCCAGCACCAGCACCGGCCAGCTGACCAGCTTGCCGCCGAGCGGATGCGCCTTGTGATTACTCATGATCCTTGCCTCCCTTTGCCGAGCCCTGATCCTGGTGACTGTCAGGCCCATGGCCCTCGTCATCATGGTGGTCGTGGCCATTCTTCTTGCTGTTGCGGCGAATAAGCACCGAAAGACCGGTCAACACCACCATGGGCAGCACCATCCCCTTGTAGAGGGTGTGCTGGATATGCTCGGAGCGGGCACCGGAGGAGAGCTCCGGCAGATCGGGCATGTCGAGCCTGGTGTAGGGCACCCCGGCCAGCACCAGCACCTGGGTACCACCCCCCTCCTTCTCGCCATAGACGTAAGGCTGGTAACTCGGCACCTGATGCAGGTAGGGGTCGTTGGCGCTGAAGGTCTGGCGGGGATAGGCATATTCACTGCCTGGGGTCGCCAGCAGGCGGCGTTTGGCCTCGGCCATCAGATCCTCGCGGGTACCGAAGATCACGGCGCCAGTCGGGCACACCTCGACACAGCCGGGTAGCTTGCCCTGGCTGATCCGCTCAAGCCCCTTCTGGTTGCAGAGCTCGCACTTGTGGATGGCCCCCAGCGGATTGTCGTAGTCATATTTGGGCACGTCGAAGGGGCAGCCCACCATGCAGTAGCGGCAGCCTGTGCAGACGTCCGGATCGTAGTGAACTATGCCGGTCTTGGGATCTTTGGTAAGGGCCTGCACCGGACAGACGGAAACGCAGTTGGGATCGACGCAGTGCATGCACTGCTTCTTGATGTAGGCATAGCCATCCACCAGTTGATCCTTGTGCTCGCCGCTGCCGCTCTTCCACACCTGAATGATGTTGTTGGTGTAGGGGGTCAGCTTGTCGTTGGTGGACCAGGTCTGCGCCCCCTCCGGATTGGATGGGTTGCCGTTGAGGCGCTGACACTCCGCCACACAGGCCTGACAGCCTACGCAGAGGGTGGAGTCGTAGAGCATGCCGAGCGACCCGGGAATGGGCGGCTTGTTCTTGGCCGCCGCCAGTGCGGTGCCGGGCACTGCTGTGCCCGCCGCCAGTGCACCGACGGAGGCGAATTTGAGGAAGTTGCGTCTGTTCACGGTTACTCCTCCCGTGATGGGTGCTGCCCGGCTTCGTGGCGCTTCTGCTGGCGACCGAGTTCACGCACCGTCATCAGACTCACCCCCACCAGCACCCCGAGGGCACCGCCGATAAGGCCGGTCGCGGTGGGCGAGGTGTAGCCCCCCTCCTGGATCTTCACATCGGGTTTATCCACCCGCGGAGTCGGGTTCTCCACCTTGGCGAGCTGGAAGATCCCCTTGCTGAACCCCACCCCCTGCTCGTTGCAGCCGTAGCAGGGGTGACCTATGCCCACCGGCCAGATGCCGCCGCCCACGTCGCAGAACTCCAGGGTCGAACAGTTGCCGTAGGTCTCCGGCCCCTTGCAGCCCAGATGGTAGAGACACCAGCCCTGACGGTGGCCTTCGTCACCGAACTCCTTGGCAAAGCGGCCTGCGTCGAAGTGCGGACGACGCTCGCAGTTCTCATGGATCAGGCGCTCATAGGCAAACAGCGGACGCTTCTTGCTATCCAACGCTGGCAGCTTGCCGTAGGTGATGTAGTAGGCGACAGTGGTGAGGAAGTTGTGGGGATTGGGCGGACATCCCGGGATATTGATGATGGGGGTGCCGATATTGCCGAGGGCCTCTTCCAGACTGACGGCGCCGGTCGGGTTGCCCCCGCTGGCGGGCACGCCGCCCCAGGCGGAGCAGGATCCGATGGCGATGACGGCAGCCGCATCGGCGGCGGCACGGCGAATATGGTCGACGATGGGCTCACCGGCCACCATGCAGTAGACGCCACCATCCTTGAGGGGAATGGAGCCATCCACCACCAGCACATACTTGCCTTTATAACGCTTGATGGCGTTGTGCTTGTTCTCTTCCGCCTGATGACCAAAGGCCGCCGAGAGCACCTCGTGGTACTCCAGCGAGATGGTGTTGAGGATCAGGTTTTCGATGGTGGGGTGAGTGGCGCGCAGCAGTGACTCGGTACAGCCGGTGCACTCCTGCGCCCCAATCCAGATCACCGGCGGCCGCTCGGGGCTGGTGAGCGCCGTGGCCATCTTGGCCACGGCATTCTGGCTTAATCCCAGGGTTGCGGCCATCCCGGCGCACAATTTCATAAAGTCACGGCGATTAATTCCATGAGCCGATAAAAATGTATCCTCGACCATTCTTTTTATTCCCGTCAGTGAGCATTGTTTGACAAATGCTTAATGGCGGGAATGCTATTCCTACCCCTTACCCCCCATGTTGATCTTTATCAAACAGAAACACATTACTTGCCCATGATATCGACATCGCGAAATAAAAAGCTATATATAACATGCACTTATTAAGCTCAATACGCAACCCGCCATACCCATAAAGTAGTATTTATTGGCGCATCGTGATTTAAATAAATATAAATTACGCCCTATTCAGAACATGCGTTATGAAAAATGAAAGCGTTGTCACAGTATTTTCTATTTGATGCTGTTAATCGACCATTTAACCCCATGATCTCACCTTGGGATAAATAACACTCCCTTGTTCCAGACCACCAGACTGCAGGAGAATCAATCAACAGATCGCGATTGGCAGAGTCAAGACGCCGGTTGAATGACAGAAATTATCGATGCTGATCGACAGGGAGGTTTTCCTGCATTTCGCACTCAGACATAACCCTTTCCGGGACATTCAACCACCCGTTGTGTGCATCAGACGCTATGGTGCACTCCATCTGCAATGCCTGTGCAAAACGCAGTAAACAAGGATGTCAAAATAGGCTGGTTATCACACCATGAGCATGGGCAAACGCTATACCTATAGCCATGGGGCTTGGCTCAGGGGCATTGCGGTGGAACCCGCCGTCACGGCAGTCATTTTCCTCTGCCAATCCTGTTTTCATATGGGGTTTTCAGCCAGCAAAGAGGCTGAATTCAGAGGATCCGTCATGGTGCCCTCATGACACCAAGCCCGAATCCCGGTACGCAGCAGCCTCCCCTTCCCCCCTGGTGGCAAGGGGAGCCGGTGGCGGCCGGATGGCACATTTGTCGCACAGCAAGGTGGTCCCATCATGTCGCATCACAGGCCTGTCACCCCGCCCGATCCACTCAGCCCTCCCCTGTCCGATCCCAGCAACTTCTCCCTGATCCTGGGGGGCCCCCTCTATCAGCTCTGGAGCCGGGCGCATCTTGGTGACATAGAGGCGCACATCAGGCGACGGATCCTCGTCCTGAGCGGGATCTGCTGGCTGCCCCTGTTGTTGCTGTGCGGGTGGGACGGCAGCCTGCTGCAAGGGGTGGCGGTGCCCTTTCTGCTGGACGTAGAGACCCATGTCCGCTTTCTCATCTGCGTCTCCTTGCTGGTGTTCGCCGAACTCGTCGTCCACCAGCGCATCCGGGGGATCGTCAGCCAGTTCATCGAACGGGGGTTGATCTCGCAGCTCTCCTTGCCACGCTTTCATGACGCCATTCGCAGCGCCATGATCTGGCGAAATTCGATCCCCGCGGAGGTCGGCCTCATCCTGCTGGTCCTCTCTATGGGGTACTTCATCCGGACCCACACCTTCGTCCTGGAGTCCTCGACCTGGTACGCCACCATGGAAGGGGGTAGCCCGACCCTGACCCTGCCCGGTTTCTGGTTTTTCTGGGTGAGCAACCCCATCATCCAGTTTCTGCTCCTGCGCTGGCTCTACCGGCTCCTGATCTGGACCCGCTTCCTCTGGCAGGTCTCCCGGATCCCCCTCTCCCTCATGCCGACCCATCCCGATCGCAACTGCGGCCTCGGCTTTCTCGGTGGCTCGGCCTACGCCTACTCGCCGCTGCTGACAGCTCTGGGGGCCCAGCTGGCCGGCTTTATCGCCAACCGGATCTTCCATGACGCCGCCGTGCTCACCGCCTACAAACCGGAGATCATTCTGCTCGCCGGCTTCGGCTTGCTGCTGGTGCTGGCGCCTCTGACGGTCTTTGCTCCCCATATTCTGGCGGCCAAGCGTCTGGGACTGCGGGAATACGGCGCCCTCGCCGCCGAGTACAGCCGCAGCTTCGAGCACCGCTGGCTGCGCACGGCGGACAGAGACGGGGAATCCCTGCTCGGCGCCTCGGATATCCAGTCCCTCGCCGATCTGGGTACTGCCTATGCCGTCATCAAGGAGGTCAGGCCCATGCCATTCAGTCGGGACATGTTCCTGCAACTGGTGCTCGCGACTGTGGTGCCCTTCCTGCCCCTGCTCCTCACCCTCTTCTCCTTCGAGACACTGCTCGACAGGCTGGTGGGGGTGATCTTCTGATGCAGATAGGGAATGGAAAAGTCGGCCTGAGACGGACGTATTGCCGTCTCCGGCAAGGAGACACAGCCACCCTGCGCTGAAGCCGAGGAGATGACGGCCCCAATAACAAAAAAGCCCGACCATCAGGTCGGGCTTTGAATATGGCGGTGGGTCGGGATTGACTCGCGCCATCCCTGGCGCTCGCCCTGCGGGCAGCCTGCGACTTTCCAAGCTGGCTATCCTGCCCTCTTGTCGAGCCAGGGCCCGAACCAAGCCTCCCCTCGCTGGGCATCAGGGAATATGATAACCCCAGATGCAAAAAAACCGACCCTGAGGTCGGTTTTTCAATTTGGCGGTGGGTAGGGATTGACTCGCACCATCCCTGGCGCTCGCCCTGCGGGCAGCCTTCGGCTGTCCAAGCGTGCTATCCTGCCCCCTTGTCGAACCAGGGCCCGAACCGAACCGCCCCTCGCTGGGCATCAGGTTTGCGGTGCCCCAAGATGCAAAAAACCGACCCTGAGGTCGGTTTTTCAATTTGGCGGTGGGTCGGGATTGACTCGCACCATCCCTGGCGCTCGCCCTGCGGGCGGCCTTCGGCTGTCCAAGCGGGCTATCCTGCCCTTTTGTCGAACCAGGGTCCGAACCAAGCCGCCCATCACCGGATAAAGTAAAAGGGCCTGTCTTGCGACAGGCCCTTTTACTTTATTTGGCGGTGAGGGAGGGATTCGAACCCTCGATACGTTGCCGTATACACACTTTCCAGGCGTGCTCCTTCAGCCACTCGGACACCTCACCAAATTTTTGACTGCTGTTTAACGTGTTCAATCGCCACATGGTTCGTTGCGCTGCTGCGCTGGAACGGGGCGTAATGTAAGGGATAGGAGCAAGCCGGTCAATCTCATTTTTCATCTTTTGCTATCGTTTGCTCAATTTGCGAACCAACTGACCAAAAAGATGCCGTTTCCTATCCCTTTACGTCAATTTTCAACCGCTTCGTGCAAATGTTCCCCTCTGATAGCCTCCTCCAGCGAGCCGTAGAACTCCAGCTCACCCGGGACAGGACGCACCTTGGCCCGCGCCAGTGTCTTGAGGGGCTGGAACTGCAACTCGGCCACCTTCAGCTGGACGCCCGACTTGGCCATGCGCCTGGCAAATTGCTGGAAGGCAGAGAGCCCGCCGGCGTCCAGGATGGAGACGGCCTCCATCTGCAGGATCAGCGCCTTGTGCTCCCCCACCTGGGCCAGCAGCTCCTCGAAGACCCGCTCTGCGGCGGCAAAGAACAGGGGACCGTTGATCTTGTAGAGCAGGGTCTGTGCCGACACTTCGCTGGCATAACGGCCGTGCTCGGCCAGGTTGTGCAGTCGGGTCATCTTGGCGATTTCACGCATGAACAGCAGGGATGCCAGGATCACCCCGAAGGTGATGGCGATGACCATGTCGAAGATGACGGTGAGAGACAGGCAGACCAGCAGCACCAGCACAT
Organism: Aeromonas sp. DSM 116730; assembly: GCF_046581335.1. Classification (NCBI taxonomy): domain Bacteria; kingdom Pseudomonadati; phylum Pseudomonadota; class Gammaproteobacteria; order Aeromonadales; family Aeromonadaceae; genus Aeromonas; species Aeromonas sp. DSM 116730. The sequence goes on from NZ_CP144265.1 coordinate 2,789,276, forward strand.
CCGAGCGGGGCGCCCTGCGCACCAGATCTACCACCTTGTGGGCCTCGCTCATGTTCCAGGCCACCAGCAGCAGCAGGGCGGCCATGGCGGAGAGCGGCAGCCAGGAGAGCCAGGGGGCCAGCACCAGTATGGCGGCCAGCACCACCAGCGCATGGACTATGCCTGAGATGGGCGAGGTGGCACCGGCCCGCACGTTGGCGGCGGAGCGGGCGATGGCGGCCGTCGCCGTAATGCCGCCGAAGAAGGGGGCGAGTATGTTGCCAAGCCCCTGCCCCACCAGCTCGCCGTTGGAGCTGTGCTTGCGCCCCGTCATGCCGTCCAGCACCACGGCGCAGAGCAGGGATTCGATGGCTCCCAGCATGGCCATGGAGAAGGCGGCGGGCAGCAGTCGCTCTATGGCCGCCAGATCCCAGACCACGGGGGCGCCGTCCGGCCCGGGCAGGGCCCAGGGCATCACCAGGGTCGGCGCTATGGGGGGTATCCCCATGCCCTGGGTGCCATCGGCCAGGGTATAGCTGAACTTGCTGCCTATGGTGGCCACGTCCACTCCCAGGGCGTGCAGGCCGACACCCAGGCCCACCCCCACCAGCACGGCCGGCAGGTGACCCGGCACCGGCAGCCGCAATCTGGGCCAGAGCAGCAGCACCGCCAGGGTGGCCACCCCCACCAGGGTATCACCCCACTGCCAGCTGGGCAGGGCATGGGCCAGCGCCTGCACCTTGCCGACATAGGTTTCCGGCATCTCGGGAACGTGCAGGCCGAAGAAGTCCTTGATCTGCAAGGTGGCGATCACGATGGCGATGCCGCCGGTGAAGCCCAGGGTCACCGAGGGCGGAATGTATTCGATGAGGCGACCGAGGCGCGCCATCCCCATGGCCACCAGGAAGAAGCCGGAGATGAGGGTTGCCATCAGCAGGCCCCCCACCCCGAATTGCTGGGCCACCGGATAGAGGATCACCACAAAGGCGGCGGTCGGCCCCGAGATGGAGAAGCGCGAGCCCCCCGTCACGGCAATCACGATGCCGGCGATGATGGCGGTGTAGAGGCCGTGCTGGGGCGGCACCCCGCTGGCGATGGCCAGCGCCATGGCGAGCGGAATGGCGATGATACCGACCGTGATGCCGGCGATGAGGTCGCGGCCGAAGCGCGCCACGCTATAGGGTTCATCGATGCAGGATTGGCGCAATGCGATAGCCAGCTTCACGCCTTGTAAGGAAGCTTGATTGTGCATGTCTAGGGTAATACCAGAAGAGGGAGACAAAGGCCGGAGTGAACCGGCACCCGATCATCATCAAGGGCCGGCAGAGCTGTCGACGCGGCGATGGTATCCAGAGCAACCATACCCGAGCCGGCCCGATAATTCGATGGGCAGGATCAAGAAATGGCCATTACCCCGCATTATTGTCATCGATAGCTCGCATATCGCCGATTTTCCCAGCCATCCCTTCATCTACCTGGTCATCGCGAACTTGCATCTTCCCCTCATTACCCGCCCATCACCTCAGAGGCGAGCCCATCGAGAGGCACATGCATCACCTCCCCCTCCATGATCGGCTTATCCATTGCCTCGCCCCCTCCAGGCCGGGGCGCGCCTTCACGGCCAGCTCAACCTTGGCCGCAGGCAGGGCATCTCAAGCTGCTGATTGTGCTGAAAATAGTCCACAGCGCCCAAGTTTTGGGCAAACGGGCCGAAAAGCCATTTTTCCGTGGAATGGCGGGTTGACACCCGTCCGGGGGATCATTAATATCCGCTCCGTCTCGACGAGACAGGCAATTCCTCCTTAGTTCAGTCGGTAGAACGGCGGACTGTTAATCCGTATGTCACTGGTTCAAGTCCAGTAGGAGGAGCCAATTCCCTCGTAGTTCAGTCGGTAGAACGGCGGACTGTTAATCCGTATGTCACAGGTTCAAGTCCTGTCGAGGGAGCCATCTTCTAAAGCCCAGCCTTTTGGCTGGGTTTTTTCGTTTCTACTGCCCCAGCACGGGGCAAGGCGAAGCAGCGCGGCCTTCCCTCCCTGTCCGCCTCTGCTCATCGCGCCTGGGGCGCTGCCACAAGATGACGCAGGACTACCCTCTCTGGGGTGCCAGTCTGGTGCAGCGTCCTTTCCCCCTTGATGACAACGCACTCATCTCTCTGATTTATCAGTATAAAATTACTGATATCGGCCTTCATAGCGACTCGATTGACTGGCACAGCCCTTGCAATTCCTGACCTCAGGGACGTCACAAGGAGTTGCCTATGCTACCCATTAAGCCGCCCGGACCCGGTTGCTACGACGAGATGTTGCTCGCCAACAACCAGTTTCGCGATCACTACCACGCCTATCTGGCGTGGCTGCACCAGACCGACGAGAAGAGCATAGAACGCAAGCGTGAGGAGGCCGATCTGCTGTTTCACCGGGTCGGCATCACCTTCAACGTCTATGGGGACGGGGACGGCGCCGAGCGTCTCATCCCGTTCGACAGCATTCCCCGCATCATCCCCGCCCAGGAGTGGCAGCATCTGGACAAGGGGATCCGCCAGCGCGTCACCGCCCTCAACGCCTTCCTGCACGACATCTATCACGATCAGCGCATCCTGAAGGCGGGGGTGATCCCGGCCGCCCAGATCCTCACCAATGCCCAGTACCAGCCCTGTATGCAGGGGGTCAACCTGCACCGTAACACCTATGTCCACATCACAGGGGTGGACATCATCCGCAACAGCGACGGTGACTACTACGTGCTGGAGGACAATCTGCGCACCCCCTCCGGGGTCTCCTACATGCTGGAGAACCGCAAGATGATGATGCGCCTCTTCCCGGAGCTGTTTCACAACCAACCTATAGCGCCGGTGGAGCGCTACCCGGCCCTGTTGCTGCAGACCCTGCGCGAGAGCAGCCCGGTGGACAACCCCTGCGTGGTGGTGATGACCCCGGGCCGTTTCAACAGCGCCTACTTCGAGCACAGCTTCCTCGCCCAGCAGATGGGGGTGGAGCTGGTGGAGAGCGCGGATCTGGTGGTCAAGGATGGTCAGGTGCTGATGCGCACCACCACAGGGCTGAAACGGGTGGATGTCATCTATCGCCGCATCGACGACGACTACCTGGATCCCCTCGCCTTCAACCCGGACTCCCTCATAGGCGTGCCGGGCCTGCTCTCTGTCTACCGCGCCGGCGGCGTGGTGCTGGCCAATGCCATCGGCACCGGGGTGGCCGATGACAAGTCCATCTACCCCTATGTGCCGGAGATGATCCGCTTCTACCTGGGGGAGGAGCCCATCCTCAACAACGTCCCCACCTGGCAGTGCCGGGAACCCGATGCCCTGGCCTATGTGCTGGCGCACCTGGAGGAGCTGGTGGTCAAGGAGGTCCATGGCGCCGGCGGCTACGGCATGCTGATCGGCCCCTGCGCCAGCCGCGAGGATCTGGCCCGTTTTCGCGAGCTGCTCAAGGCTAGGCCCGACAACTACATAGCCCAGCCCACCCTCTCCCTGTCTACTTGCCCCACCTTCGTCGAGGCGGGCATAGCCCCCCGCCACATCGACCTGCGTCCCTTCGTGCTCACCGGTCAGGAGCTGCGCCTGGTGCCGGGCGGCCTGACCCGGGTCGCCCTGACCGAAGGCTCCCTGGTGGTGAACTCCTCCCAGGGCGGCGGCACCAAGGACACCTGGGTCATGGAGAGCAACCCATGCTGAGCCGCACCGCAAGCGAACTCTACTGGATGTCCCGCCACCTGGAGCGGGCGGAGAACACGGCGCGCATGCTGGACGTGACCCAGACCATGTCGCTGATGCCCTCCATCGACGCCGATCACAGCGAGCTGCTGGCCCCCCTCACCATCAGCGGCACCCACGAACCTTTCCTGGCGCGCTACGGCCAGGTGAACATGGAGAACCTGCTGCAATTTTTCTGCTTCGACGAGGAGAACCCGAGCAGCATCTTCAGTTGCCTGCGCATGGCCAGGGACAATGCCCACGGGGTGCGCGGCAAGATCCCGGGAGAGGTGTGGGAGAGCATCAACGCCGCCTGGATAGAGATCCGCAGGCGCCGCAAGGGGGGGCTATCCAGCGGCCAGGCACAGGAGTTCTTCGACTGGATCAAGGAGCGATCCCACCAGTTCCGTGGCGCCACCTACGGCACCATGATGCGGGGGGACGTGCTCTGGTTCCTGCGCCTTGGCACCTTCATCGAGCGGGCCGACAACACGGCGCGCATCCTCACCGTCAAGTATCAGGTGATCCGGGAGGACGAGGACAGCGTGCGCGAATTCTACCGCTGGAACGCCCTGCTGCGTTCGGTGGGGGCCTACGAGGCGCACCAGACCCTCTACAAGACCCTCTCCCACGCCTCCATCGCCGAGCTGCTGATCCTGCGCAACGAGGTGCCGCGCTCCCTGCGCGCCTGCCTCGACGAGATGGAGCACATCCTGGCCCAGATCGAAGGCAACGCCGGCCAAGCGCCGCGCCGCCTCACCACCATACTCAACGCCCATCTGACCTATGGCGCCATCGAGGATGTGTTCGCCCTCGGCATGCAGGCGTACCTGAGGGACTTTCTCAGCGACATCGGCGCCATCGGCCAGAGCATCCACGCCGCCTACCTGGAGGTATTATGAGACTCATCATCGATCACCAGACCCGCTACCACTATGCCGACGTGGTACGCCGCAGCACCCAGTACCTGCGCCTGACCCCCCACAGCACGGCCCGCCAGCAGATCCTCTCCTGGCAGCTGGAGCTGCCGGGGGAGGCCACCTGCACCACGGACGGTTACGGCAACATACTGCACGTGCTGAGCCTGGAGCCCCCCCACGAAGGGATATTGATCCGCGCCCGTGGCGAGGTGGAGATCCGCGACGATGCCCAGGAGGACGAAGAGCACTCCCTCATCTCTCCCCTGAGCTACCTGAGGCCCACCACCCTCACCTGCCCAAGCGAGGCCCTGCGCGCCCTGGCGCAGGAGTGCCTGCCCTCCGAGCCGACCCAGGCCGACCTGCAGGGCCTGATGTCGCGCATCCTGGCGCTCATGCCCTATCAGCCGGGCAGCACGGACGCCACCTTCAGCGCCGACGAAGCCCTCGCCTCGGGCAGCGGCGTCTGTCAGGACCACACCCATGTCTTCCTGGCCTGCTGCCGCCACGCCGGTCTGCCGGCCAGGTACGTGAGCGGTTACCTCTACAGCCAGGACAGCAGCCACGTGGCGATGCACGCCTGGGCCGAGGTGTGGATTGAGGCGCGCTGGCACACCTTCGATGTGACCAACCTCACCTGCTCCGCCAACGAGCACCTCAAGCTCGCGGTCGGCATGGATTACCTGGATGCCTGCCCGGTGCGCGGGGTGCGCTACGGCGGCGGCTGCGAGCAGTTGCAGAGCCAGGCACGGGTCACCCGCCTGGATGGGCAGCAGCAATGAGGGCCCAGGGAGTGCTGGCGGGAGTGCTGGCGGGAGCGCGGCCATGACCTATTGCGTCGCCATGTGCCTGCAAGATGGCATCGTCTTCGCCTCAGACTCGCGCACCAATGCGGGGGTGGACCATATCGCCACCTTCCGCAAGCTGCACCTCTTCACCCAGGAGGACAGGGTGATAGTGCTGCAAAGCGCCGGCAACCTGGCCACCACCCAGAGTGTCATCAGCCTGCTGGCGGAGGGGCAGGAGCTTCTTGCCCTTCCCAGCCTGTACGAGGTCGCGGCCCTCATAGGCCAGACCATACGCACCGTCATCAGCCGGGATGGGGGCCAGCAGCAGGGGCATGTCAACTTCGGCTGCAACATACTGCTGGGGGGCCAGATCCGGGGGGAGCGCCACCGCCTGTTCCACATCTATCCGGAGGGCAACTTCATCGAGGCGGGCCCGGATACCCCCTACTTCCAGATTGGTGAGAGCAAGTACGGCAAGCCCATCATAGATCGCATCATCCACCATGAGACGCCGCTCCAGACCGCCCTGCAGTGCGCCCTCATCTCCATCGACTCGACCCTGCGCAGCAACCTCTCGGTGGGCCTGCCCCTGGATGCGCTCGTCTATTCCGAAGGGAGCTTCTCGGCGGCACAGCTGCACCGCATCACAGAGCAGAACCCCCACTTCCAGGCCCTACGCAAGGCCTGGGGCGAGGGGTTGCAACGGCTGTTTCGAGATCTGCCCCCCTTCCCCCTCTGAACGGGCGAGGGAGCGCCATGGCGCTTTCCCGCCCCCCTCTTTCCAGATATTCTGGCTGCCATTCGCTTCCCTCTCGATGGAGTCCCCATGCGCCGCTTCAACTTCATGCTCAACGGCAGCCGGCTGATGATGTTCCCCTTCTATGTTTGCATCCTGGTGTGCGTCGCCCTCTTGATGGTGAAGTTCGCCATGCAGCTCTATGTGCTGTGCCGCGACATCATCGAGATCGACTATCTGGATCTCATCACAGGGGTGCTCACCCTGGTGGACTTCGTGCTGGTGGCCCAGATGCTGATCCTGGTGGCCATCTGCGGTTATGTGCAGTTCATCAAGACCCCGGAGCAGCGGGCGGCCCTAGGGGATAACTGGCTCAGCAAGATCAACTTCGCCTCCCTCAAGCTTATCGTCATCAACTCCCTGGTGACCATAGCCGGGATCGAAGTGCTCAAGGCCTTCCTGGAAGATGGCACCGGCAACGAGATAGAGATGAAGTGGTCTGTCATCGTCTTCCTCGCCTTCTCCACCGCCGCCCTCATCTACGCCATCACGGAGCGGCTGGCTGATCACAAGTGACCCGGCCCTGATTTCATTCAGGATCTATTCATCAGTGGCCGAATTGATAACTCTTTTCATTACCCTTACCCCATTGTAAACTTGCTCGCCCCGGGCCGAACCGCCCGGGTGCTGGAGCACCTATGACAAGCCTTTCCCTCTCACCGCGACACCTCTGGCAATGGCTGGCCTATCACCATCAGGCCGCCGAGGGCTCCCTCTACCTGATGTTCTTCTCCGGCCTGCTGCTGTGGGAACCCCTGACCCCGGTCTGGTCCCTGGCACGCTGGAACCTGTTTCTCCATGTGATGCTCTCCCTCTCCCTGTTTCCCCTGTTGTTTGGCGCCTTCTGGCTCTCCCATCGCAGCCTGCTGAACAAGAGCCGCAAACCCTTTCTGCGCACCACTGGCCGCATCATCGAAGGCCTGCTGCTGGTCTGTCTGGCGAGCGGCCTGTTGCTGGTGCTGCACGGCACCCCGGGGGACGGCCTGGGCAACCTCGCCAGCTGGGCCCACTGGCTGAGCGCGCTAGCGTTGACGCCCCTGGTGCTGCGCCACGCCTGGCGCTGGACCATCTTGAAATGGCGCACATGATCTTATGTTGAAGTTGTTGTTATCCCTGATGTTTGCCGCCCTGCTGCTGGGCAGCCCCCTTGCCAGCGCCCAGGAGATGGGCACGGCCATGGTAGCCTATGACGAGGGCGACGCCCCGCGCCTGCTGGTAGCCAACCAGGGCGCGGGCTCCGTCACCCTGCTCGAACGGGGCAGCGGCAAGGGAATAAAAGAGGTGCAACTGGGGGGGGATCTGCGCCAGCTGGCCCGCGCCGATGACGGCACCCTGCTGGTCACCGACTACAGCGGCGATCGCCTGCTGCTGCTGGACGAAGATCTCGACCTGGAGAGGGCTATCCCCACCGGCCATAGACCCTATGGGGTCATCTTCGATCCCAAGCGGCAGTGGTTCTGGGTCACGCTGTTCGAATCGGCTCGCCTGCAGGCCTACGACAGCTCGGGCAAGCTCCTGCTGGATGTGACCGTTGCCGAGACACCCCGCGGACTGGCATTGACCGACGACGATCGCCTGCTGCTCACCCACGCCATGACGGGCCAGCTTGCCATCTATGATCTCGCCAAACTGGGCAGCGGGCTCACGGGCGCCACCTTGCCCAAGCCACGCCTGATCACCCTGGCCGAGACCCACAGCGCGCCCCCTACTGGAAAAGCGAGCGACTCCCAGGGGCTGCCGCGTCTGCTGGACGGCATCGCCCTCTCCCCCGATGGCAGCGAAGCCTGGCTGCCTCATGTGCTGTGGAGTTTCGACCACCCCTTCCAGTTTCAGAGCACCGTCTTCCCGGCCGTCTCCATCATAGATCTCGATGAGGAGCAAGAACGGGTGGATGAAAGAAAGCAGCTCTTCTTGCAGATCAATCTGCCAAGCGTCGGCAACCGCAGCCAGATCGTCTCCAACCCCTTCGCCGCGCGCTTCGCCGCCGATGGCAAGCGGGTCTACCTGACCCTGGCGGGCTCGGAAGATCTGCTGGTGTTTGACCTCTCTCGCAGCGGCAAATCCAACAACAACCGGCACAGACGCAAGAAGTTCCAGGGGGGCGCCAAGGCGACCCAGCTGCTGCGTCACCTGCCGGGCCAGAATCCGCGGGACTTGCTGATCGACGGCGACCACATTCTGGTGCACAACGTCATGGGGCAGGATCTTACCCGCCTCAACACCGGCGGCAGCGGCCCCTTCGCCCGGGTCACTGTCGATGTGCCCCACTTCGCCAAGCTGGTGGAGACGGATCCCCGCCCCGACCCCCTCAAGCGCGGCGAGCGGCTGTTCCACCTGGGCAACACCGCCGCCAATGTCCGCTTCCCCATGGCCGGGGACAACTGGATGAGCTGCAACTCCTGCCATCTGGACGGATTCAACTTCACCAACCGCCATCTGATGGCGGCCCATCGCCAGAAGAGCGGCGACAACGCCATCAACGGCCACGCCAACCTCGCCAACATGGTGGCGGGGGACTTCGTCGGCGAATACCTGCGCATGACCCAGCAGACCCAGGGCGGCATGGGCCACGACGGTCGCGATGGGGCCGAGCCGGTCGATCCCGCCAAGCCCCAGCCCGAGGTGAAGGCCATGATGGAGGATCTGCACGCCTTCGTCACCGCCGATGGCAACCTCCCCTATCTCGCCAACTGGCTGCGGCTCGATGCCCCGCGCCCTGACCTTGACAATCAGCCCGCCAAGGCGCCGACCACCCACCCCAAGGAGTGGCTCAACTCCGCCTCCTGCCAGAACTGCCACCAGGCGGCGTTCAAGGACTGGAGCGAGAGCAACCACAGGCTGATGGGCAACTCCCACCCCTACTACAAGGTGGTGCAGGCCCTGGCCCGCGAAACCGAGGGGGAAGCCTTCGGTCAGTGGTGCCAGGGCTGCCACATGCCCCAGCAGGTGCTGAACGGCCAGACGGAGCTGCCCAAGGGCTCCCACATGTTCGAGCAGGGGGGCGCCTCGCTCATTGCCGCCCACAAGGCAGGCGAGCCCGTGGTGGAGGAAGGGACAGGCTGCGTGCTCTGCCATCGCATCACAAGGCTCGAAGATGCCGGCGGCAACAGCGCCTTCACGGTGAACCTCAAAGACCGCGAGAGCTATGTGTTCGAGGATGCCCCGGGGGGCAGCGCCCGCCACTGGCTGGCAGAGCGGCAGATCAATGCCCGTCCAGCGGCCCACAAAGCCTCCTATCAGAAGGATTTCTACCAGGATGCGGCCCTGTGCAAGTCATGCCACAACGAGTTTGCCCCGGGCAGCGGCGCCAATATCGTCAACACCTGGGACGAGTGGGAGAACTCCAGCTTCGCCAAGGCGGAGGATCCCGCCAAGCGGCGCAGCTGCATCGACTGCCATATGAACCCCGAGCCGGGCAACGGCGGCGCCCCTGTGGCGGGCCAGTCCACCGAAAACGGCACAATGAAGGCGCGCCTCTATCGCCACAACTTTACCGGCGCCCAGCACCAGCTGGTGGGGTTACGAAATCCAGACCTTGAGCAGGAGAGCCTGGCGCTCTTGCGATCCAGCGCTACCCTTTCGGCCCGCATCGAACAGGCTGCCGATGGGCAGCAACTGGTGGTGCGGGTCGCCAACACAGGCGCGGGCCACGCCCTGCCCACCGGAGTGGCCGATTTCCGCGAACTCTGGCTGGAGCTGACCCTCACAGACGCCAGCGGCAACATAGTGCTCACCAGCGGCCAGCCGGTGGAGGGCGCCGTGCCTGAGGATGCGCGCTTGTTCCGCAAAATATTTGGCGATGCCGACGGCAAGCCGGTGGGGCTCAAGTTCTGGCGCTACGCCAAACTGCTGGAAGACACCCGCATCCCGGCCGATGGCTGGCGCGATGAAGCCTGGCCGCTACCCGCAGATGCCCAAGGGCCCTTCCAGGCCGATATCAGACTCAATTTCCGCACCTACCCCAAGTGGGTCAGTGATGCGGTGCGCGCCGCCGAGCCGAACCTGCCGGCGCCACCCATAGTGCTACTCGCTCGGCTACAACTTAATCGGCTGCAACTGACCCTGCAGCCCCTCCCCATCACGCCCGATACGGAGCCTCAATCCTGATGTTTGCAAGTTTTCTCATTACCCTGCGCGAGGGGCTGGAAGCCTTCCTGCTGGTGGGCATCTGCCTCTCCTACCTCGCCAAGCTGGGGGCGAGCCGCTACAACAAGTTCATCTATCTGGGGGTGGGGCTGGGCCTTGTCGCCTCCCTCGTGGTCGCCTTCCTGTTCCAGGTGGTGGTGAGCCAGTTCGAGAGCGAGCGCTACAACCATTTGCTGATGGCGGGGATACTGATCTTCGCCACCCTGGTGCTCACCTATATGGCAATCTGGATGCAAAAGCAGGCCAAGTCCCAGGTGGGGGCCATGACGGCGCGCATCGATGCCGCCATCGACGGCGGCAACCTCTTTGGTCTGGTGCTGCTCGCCTTCCTCGCCGTGATGCGGGAAGGTTTTGAAACCGTGCTCTTCTTCTCGGCCCTGGTCTATTCCGGGCAAGGGGTGGATCTGCACGAGGGACTGATGGGGGCGCTGGCGGGGCTGCTGGTCTCTGTGGTGCTGGTGTGGGGGCTGCTGCGCTCCACCCGCAAGGTGGCGCTGGCCCCCTTCTTCCGCTGGACCGGCCTGCTGATCATCATCATAGCCGCGGGGCTGCTGTCGTCCGCCGTCAACATGTTGCAGGCGGCGGACGTCATCACCTTCTGGACCACGCCCGTGTTCAACATCAGCCACATCCTCGACGATCAAGGGGTCTTCGGCACCTTCCTGCGCGCCCTCTTTGGCTACAATGCCTCACCGGCCGGCTTGCAGTTGCTGACCTGGGCCACCTATCTGGCCATCTTCGTCACCCTCTGGCATCGCAGCTATCGCCCTCGGGTGCAGGGATAAACCAGCCCCAGTTGCAACCCCATTCGGGAGCCGCGCCTTGACGCGGTTCCCTTATCTATCAAGCAGTTTCGGAAAACGTCATGAGCGATAACAACAAGAAGAACATTGCGGTGCTGGGTGCCGGCCCCGCCGGTTTGATGGCTGCCTGGCGCCTGCGCCGCGCCGGTTTTGCAGTCACCCTGTTCGAGCAGGAGCCGGTGGTCGGCGGCATGTGCGCCACCCAGACCTTCAAGGGACGCGATGGGGAGTATCGCTTCGACTACGGCGGCCACCGCTTTATCACCAAGAACCCCGAGCTGCTCGCCTTTATCGACGAACTGATGGGGGACGACCTGCTCCACGCCGAGCGCAAGAGCGTCATCCGCTTCGGCGGGCGCACCTATGACTACCCCTTGAACCTCACCAACCTGCTGAGGACTGCCCCCCTAACCCTGATGGCGGGCGCGGTGAAGGATCTGCTGCTGTTGCCCTTTGCCAAGAAGCCGGACGATTTCGCCAAGGCGAGCTTTGCCGAGTGGATCCAGAGCCACTTCGGCCGCACCCTCTACCGCCAGTTCTTCGAGGGTTACACCGGCAAGCTGTGGGGCATCAACCCGGACAAACTCTCCGCCGACTGGGCCGGTCAGCGCATCAGTCTCATCGATTTGAAAGACGTGGCGCGCCGCCTGCTACCAAGACGCAAGGGCAACCTCTCGGTACGCACCTATGCCCGCAAATACCGTTATCCAAAGTATGGTTTCGGCCAGATCTTCACCACCCTGGGGGAGCGGCTGGTAGCAGAAGGCGTGACGGTCAAGACAGGCGCCACCATCAGCCGCCTCGAGCAGGTCGATGGCCGCATTGAGCGGGTCTATTGGCAACAAGAGGGTATTGAGCAGAGCGAGCACTTTGATCAGGTGATCTCCACCCTGCCGCTGCCGCTCACCTGCCAGCATCTGGGCTTGCCGTGCGATCTGCACTACCGGTCCTTGCGCTTCGTCAACATGCCGCTTAAACAGGAGAACCTGTCGGACAACACCTGGCAGTACCTCTCCGACCCCCATATTCTGGCGACCCGCCTGCAGGAGCCGCGCCGCCGCAGCCCCTTTATGGCGCCACAGGGCCAGACATCTGTGATGCTGGAGATCCCCTGCAACCCGGGGGATGCCACCTGGCAGGCACCGCTGGCCGAGCTGCGGGGCCGGGTCACCGCCGATCTCGCGAGCCTAGGCGTTGATACCGCCAAACTTGGCGACGAGACCTTCGAGGCGCGAAGCGAGTACGCCTATCCGCTGATGGATCTTGGCTATCAGGCCCGCCGCAACGCGGCCATTCAGGCGCTGATGCCTATAGCCAACCTCATCATGACAGGTCGTCAGGGGACGTTTCGCTACATCTTCACCGACACCGCCATGGAGATGGGGATGATGGCTGCGGACATGGTGATCGACGGGGTAGACAGACGACATGCCATCTTCAATCATCGCAACGAAAATACCGTGATCGAGACCCAGAGCGTGGCGTAGCAACAGGAACAACCCCCTCCCGGCCTCCCTCTTCGAAAGGGGGAGGTGCTTTACCGACGTTGTCAGCAACGCGATTTGCTCCCTCCCCTGACAAGGTGAGGGTCGGGGTGGGGTCCAACGAATCAGGACTGGCGCCATGCCGTCAGGACAAATCAACAAGGAGAACAGGATGACCATACGCCACGGCTTGATCGCCCTTGCCCTACTGACGGGCCCGCTGCTGACCCTGAGCGGCCAGGTGCAGGCTTACTCCTACGCCGCCGCCGGCAAGGAGCCGCTGATCGACGCCCGCGAGGCGCTGCTTGGCGCCGCCAGTGACGGCAAGGATGCCAGCGCCACCTTGAGCGAGATTGCGGACGAGCTGACCTATCTGGAAGAGCACCACAAGGTGACACTGCAAGCGCCCCTGGCCGCCGCCATCAAGGGGAAAGATGCCGCTGCCACAGCCGCCCTGCTCAACCGCGCCTACAAGGCGGAGATAGAGCGCCGCCTCGAGGGGGCCAGCCAGAACCTCGGCGACTACCAGACCGCCAAGGTGCTGGTGGTCAAGAGCAAGCGCTTCCTCGATCTGATCCTCCCCTCCCTCGGTGAAGGGGATCGCAAGGCCGCCGAACAGGCGCTGGCAAAGGTGCTGGACGCCATCGGCAACCCTGGGGTATTCGGGGTGGGGGCCAAGCCTGCCGATGCTGCCGCCTTCGCAGACGCCGAAAAAGCGCTGATGGCCGTGCTGGCGCCGCTTTGATGACATTTCATCGATGATGACGGCCCCCCTAATCCCCGGCCCTTCTCCCGCAAGGGGAGAAGGGGGGCGTCACCACGGCCGATTACGCTTCGCTAATCGACCCTACTTGCTGATCCTTCTGCAACTGGTCTGGACGGGCTGGTTATTTACCTTCCCGGTGGCCCTCGATTCCGACGACGCCCTGAACTTCTCCCACGGGGTGGTGCGCTTCAGCGTGCTGGAGTTCTCCCCCCACTTTCCGGGCTACCCCGCCTTTATTTGGCTGGCGCGGCTGATCAATCTGGTAGTGGACGATCCCGCCGCTGCGGTGCAGTGGGCGAGCCTCCTGGGCACAGCGCTGATAGCGCCGCTCGCCGCCTTGCTGGCGGTGAGATTGTGGCAACGACCAAGCCTGCTCGCCCCCGTCTGGCTGCTGGTGTTGGCCCTGCCGCTCACCCCGACGCTGGCACTCTCCGGCCTCTCGGACGGGCCGGCGCTCTCCGCCTGGCTCGGGGCGCTGCTGGCCTTGCAGCATCGCAGGATAGCGCTGACAGGCCTCATGGTTGGATTGCTGCTGGCCCTGCGCCCCTCCTATTTTGTGCTGGCCCTGCTGCCGCTCTGGCTCGGGATAGAGCACAAGGGTGAGCGGCGCAAATTTCTGCTGCCCATCGCTTTGGTAGGGCTGATAAGTCTGATCTTTGTCTGGCAGGCCGATGGCTGGGCCTATTTTGGCGAGGGGCGGCGCTTTACCGACGGCCACTTCACCCTCTGGGGCAACACGGCGGCGGCCCACGGCGACCGGCTGCTGAGCTGGGCCCGCACCTTCAACGCTCAGCTCACCCCACTCTGGCCCCTGCCGATGGGAGCCCTGTTGGTGCTGCCGATTTGGCAAGGAGTGCAGCGCCAATCTCAGGCCCTCTCCCCGCTCTGGACCCTCTACTGGCTCGCCCTGCTGCTCTGGACCCTGTTTGGCCAGAACCCGGACAATCCCCGCCATCTGGCCCCCGTCACCCTGCTCGGCATAGTGCTGCTAGCGGGCAGGCTGCCCCTATGGGGCGAGCGACCAGCCATGCTGGGGGCCCTGTTGCTGCTGATGAGCACTCTCACCCCGCCTGCCGCGCCGCCCGCCATGGTGCAGGCCGCCCGACTGGCCGAACGGACCTGCCCGGCCCTGGTGACCCAGTGGGGGGTACGGCTGCTTAGGGAAACCACAACCCTGCCCGTCACCGATGGCTGGTACCAGGGGGATGCGGCCCTTGCGCTCACCCAGGGGGCCTGCCGCCTCAGCCGCCGCCCCATAGCGCAGAGCGAGATGCCGCTCCCCCACCAGGCGCACTGGTTTGCCCCCCGCTTTGGCGCCGAACCCGGCCTCTGGCTCGCCATACCGCGCTGACAGGTGCGGGGCTCTGGCCCAAACGCGTCGCTGCGCCAGCTGACTCGTCTACACTCACTGCGCATGGGCGTGGCAGGGAGAGGATGCATGAAGGGAGGCAAGGAGTGGGCACTGGTGCCCCTGGTTCTGGCGCTGGCCAGCGCGCTCCTGGTGTTGCCAATCTGGCTGCAGGGGGGCACTCAGGGGCACGATCTGTTCCACCACCTGCTCTCAGGCCACTATTTTGCCCGCCAGCTGTGGCAAGGGGAGCTCTATCCCCGCTGGCTGATGGCCATGAATGGCGGCTTTGGCAGCCCCACCTTCTTCTTCTATCCCCCGCTCCCCTACTATGTCAGCGCCCTCTTTGCCGGCCCGGCTGCCCCCGCCCAGCAGGCCATCTATCCCCTGCTCGGCAGCGCCACCCTGGCGCTGCTGCTCTCGGGCGCGTTCGCCTATCTGTGGCTGCGCGCCACCACGCCCCCTGGCCGGGCCCTGGCGGTCAGCCTGCTCTACCTGATCCTGCCCTATCACCTGGCCATGGATCTCTATGCCCGCTTCGCCCTGGCGGAGTTCTGGGCCTTCGCCTGGGCGCCGCTCATCCTGCTTGGCCAGGATCTCGCCCATCGCGGCCTGCGCCAGGGCCTGCCCCTGCTGATCCTGGGCCTGGCGCTGCTGGCCTTCTCCCACCTGCCCAGCCTGTTGCTGATGATGGGTCTGGTCAGCGTGCGCGCCCTCTGGTTCGCCTGGCGATCCCGCACCCTGGCGCCCTGCTGGATAGCCCTGGGGGCCCAGGGGCTGGGACTTTGCATGGCGGCGGCCCTGCTGCTGCCCGCCCTGGCGGATCAGGGGGCCATCTCCATGGAGCTGATGCGCGGCGGCATGTTCGACTTTAGGCGCAACTTCCTCGACCGCCTGCCCTCGGGCTGGGGAGACTGGCGCTTTCGCGGCCACCTGGCGTGGCAGAGCCTGCTGACCCTGGCCTTGCTGCTCATCGCCTGGGCCGCCGCCCGCGAGCCGCGCCACCCCGAGCTCCTGTGCTGGGGGGCGCTCGGGGTGGGGGCCTTCCTGATGATGCTGCCCCTGAGCCAGCCCCTCTGGAGCCTGCTGCCCCCCCTGCAACGGGTGCAGTTTCCCTGGCGGCTCAATCTCATCCTCACCCTGGCCACGGTTGCCGTGGTGGCGCTCGGCACCCCCACTCACCGCCCCTGGCAGTGGCTCTGGTGGGGAACACTCCTGCTGACCCTGATCACCACCCTCGCCTACGTCCGTCACGCCCCCCTCACCCAGGCCCCCACCCGGGAGGCCATGGCCCTGGAGTTCGACAGCAAGCGCAGCGCCCGGGAGTACAGGCCAAGAATGGTGCCGGGGGGCATGTTCGCCCCGACCCTGCTCGCCTGGAAGGATGAGTTCCAGCCCCCGGTGAGCGCCGAGCCCCCGGGCGCCAGCTGGACAGTGCACCGCTGGCAGCCCAGGGCCCTGACCCTGGCGGTGACGGCGGCCGTGCCGACCCGGCTGGTCCTGCACCAGTATGATTACCCCGGCTGGCAGGCCTGGCTCGACGAGCGCCTGATGCTGACGGTGGGCGCCAATCCCCAGGGCCTGATGCAGCTCTGGGTGCCGGCGGGCAGCCACAGCCTCACCCTCAGGCTGACGGCGCGCTGGCCCGAGCGGGCAGGCAATGCCCTCTCCTTGCTCGGGTGGCTGGGCTGGCTGCTGCTTCTGTGCCACCACAGGGCGAGGCGTCCGGGGCGCTGATCCCGCCGCAGATCTGACCTCAAGGGCCGGGGCAGGATAGACCTGCTCAAGCCTGCCAAAGCTGATAGACTCAACACTCGCCCCTTTTCCCGGCCCTGCCACGACTCGGATACCCTATGCCTCAAGCCACGCCCCTCTCTCCCCGCTTCCTGTTCATCCTGCTCGGCGCCCTGGCGGGCCTGACCCCGCTCGCGGTGGACATGTACCTGCCCGCCATTCCGGCCATAGCCCGGGATCTGGCCACCAGCATAGACGGGGCCCAGCTCACCATCAGCGCCTTCCTCGGCGGCTTCGCCATCGGTCAGCTGTTCTACGGGCCGCTCGCCGACAGCTTCGGCCGCAAGCCGGTGATCCTGGCGGGACTGACCATGTTCGCCGTGGCCTCGGTGGGCTGCGCCATGGCCGACTCCCTGCCGGAACTGCTGGCCTGGCGTATGCTGCAGGCCGCAGGGGGCGCGGCGGGATCCGTGGTGGTCAATGCCCTGCTGCGAGATCTGTTCGAGAAGGATGCGTTTTCGCGGGCCATGTCTTTCGTCATCCTGGTGATGACGCTGGCCCCCCTGGTGGCCCCGGTGGTGGGCGGCTACATCAGCGCCCACAGCGATTGGCGGGTGATCTTCTGGCTGCTGGTGGGGGTGAGCCTGCTCATCTGCGTGGTGATGCAGTGGAAGATCCAGGAGACCCTCAAACCCGAACACAGGCAGCCCCTCAAGCTTGGCCAGGTGCTGCGCAACTACTGGGGCGTGCTCTCCCACCGCGGCGCCATGGGCTATGTGCTGTGCGGCGCCCTGTCGAGCTCCGGCATGTTCGCCTTCCTGAGCGCCTCCCCTTATGTCTATATCGAGTATTTCAAGGTACCGACCGAGCACTACGGCTGGCTCTTTGGCCTCAACATCCTGCTGATGATGGTGGTCACCTTCGTCAACAGCCGTCTGGTGAAGGGGGTGGGCGCCGAGCGCATGCTGCAATACGGCCTGACTGTGCTGCCGCTGGCCGGGGCCCTGCTCATCTATAACGCCTGTAGCCAGACCGGGGGCCTCTGGGGCATCGTCATCCCCGTGGTGCTCTTCGTCGGGCACATCAGCCTGGTGGGGGCCAACGCCATGACGGGCCTGATGGGCCACTTCCCCCAGTCGGCGGGCACCGCCTCGGCGCTCGCGGGCACACTGCGCTTTGGCATAGGCGCCGTGGTGGGCATTTTGGTCAACCTCAATCCCCCCGAGTCGCCGCTGCCCATGGCCATCGCCATCGCCGCCTGTGGCCTGGGCTCGGCGCTCAGCTACTGGCTGCTCACCGGCAAGCGTGCCAGGGCGGTCTGACGATCCCTTCGGCTCACCGCTATGCCGACACGAAAAAGCCCTGTCCACCGGACAGGGCTTTTTGCATCAGGGACGCGGCTCCTCAGGCGTCTGCCGGCAAGCCGCTGCGGGCCAGGATCTCGCTCTCCACGCCATCCAGGCTCAGCTGATTCTTCTTGCGCCAGTAGGCTTCGATACCCTCCTTGCCCTGGCGGGCCGACCAGTTGGCGAGATCCTCCCTGTCCCCCTGGTAGTCAAACAGGGGCACCGACATGCCGCAGGAGGTCTGGACCCGTTCAATGTCGAGCAGGAAGATCTGGCGGGCCGCCACGCTGGCCGGGAAGCGCGCCAGGGCCGTCTCCCAGCCCGGATCGCCCCGGTGCAGCACCCGCGCCTGACCATAGGCCCGCAGTATCATGGGCGCCCCCTCGAAGGCGCAGAACATCACCGTCATGCGCGGGTTCTGCAACACATGGGCCGCCGACTCGTTACCGCTGCCGGTCAGGTTGAGCCAGGCCAGGGTATGGGCATCGAGAATGCGCAACGAATCCCCGCCCTTGGGGGAGAGGTTGACCGTGCCCTCCGCCGCCGTGCCGACAAAATAGATCTTCTGCGCCGCGATAAAGGCCAGATGGCGCGGCGAGAGCGCCTCGAACAGTTGTCCCATAGTCCCTTCCCTTGCAATCTTCATGGTGCTCAGAACAGGGCGCTGTTGAGCCACAGATGCGCCCCTATGCTGACCATATAGCCAAGCAAAATGGCAGGCAACCACTTGAGATGGCCAACGAAGGTATACATGCCCCTGGCCTGCCCCATCAGGGCCACACCGGCGGCGGAGCCGATGGAGAGCAGGCTGCC
This sequence comes from Aeromonas sp. DSM 116730, assembly GCF_046581335.1. NCBI lineage: Bacteria > Pseudomonadati > Pseudomonadota > Gammaproteobacteria > Aeromonadales > Aeromonadaceae > Aeromonas > Aeromonas sp. DSM 116730. The sequence continues at coordinate 2,807,911 of NZ_CP144265.1, forward strand.
CCCCACCCCCGTGGTCAGGGTCACCAGCAGCCACTGCCCGGTCGACATCTGCGGCTCCATCGACAACACGGCGAACATCACCGGAATGTTGTCGATGACGGAGGAGAGCAGGCCTATGACCACATTGGCCTGGGTCGGATCCCCCTGATAGAGGAGCTGGGACGCCAGCGCCAGATACCCCATGAAGCTGAGCCCGCCGACGCACATCACCACCCCGTAGAAGAAGAGCAGGGTGTCCCACTCCGCCTTGGCAATCTTGTTGAACACGTCGAACGGCACTATGGAGCCGAGGCGCAGCAGCCGCGCCTCGTCACCGGTGCGCTCATAGAGGGCGCGCTCTCGCGCCAGGACACCAGGCTGGGTCTTGCGCAGGTAGAAGCCGAAAAATTGCAGATAGCCCAGCCCCGTCATCATGCCGAGAACAGGGGGCAGTTGCAGGAAGTGATGGCAGGCGACGGCCGTCCCTATGGTGAGGAGGAAGAGCAGCACTATGGTGGCTGCCCCGCGCCTGAGCGTCACCTCCTCGTCCAGCACCCTGGGGGCATGGCGCGGCACCATCAGGCTCATCAAAAGGGCCGGGATCAGGAAGTTGAGCAGGGCGGGGATGAAGAGCGCAAAGAACTGGCCGAAGGGCACCTTGCCCGCCTGCCATACCATCAGGGTGGTGATGTCGCCAAAGGGGCTGAAGGCGCCGCCGGCATTGGCCGCCACTACGATGTTGATGCAGGCCAGGTTGATGAAGCGGCGATCCTCGTTGGCCACATTGAGCACCACTGTGCACATCAGGAGCGCAGTGGTGAGGTTGTCCACCACGGGGGAGATGAAGAAAGCCAGGAACCCGGTGAGCCAGAACAGGGTGCGCAGGCTGAGCCCGGCCCGCACCAGGCGGGCGCGCAGGGCGGCAAACAGCAGCCTGTCCTCCATGGCGTTGATGTAGGTCATGGCCACCAGCAGGAACAGCATCAACTCCCCGTATTCCAGCAGGTTTTGCCTAAACCCCTCGTGGGCCAGCGGGCTCAGCCCCGCGTCCGCATAGACGACGCCAATGGCTATCCAGATGATGCCGGCGGCGATCAGCACCGGCTTGGATTTTCGCAGCTTCAGGTACTCTTCGGCCATCACCAGGAGGTAGGCGAGCACGAAGATGACGAGGGCAAAGAGGCCGACGCCGCTGTGGGTCAGGGCTAGGGGGCCGCCCTCGGCCAGGGCGGGGCCACAGAACAGGCAGAGCCCGGACAAGGGGGCAAGGCGTGAGGATCCAGACATGAGTGCGCGTCTCTTGAGAACTGTCTGGCATTGAGGCTAGCAGCGGACAGGGAAGTCACCCTCATCCCTATCCTGATGATCGAGCCACCCGCCTCGGCCGGGCGGCGTGGCTCAGGGGGCATCAGGGGGATTTTTTGCCGAAACCGGATTGCTTGAGGGTGTAGCCTGCACTGTTTTGCCAGGCATCCAGCCCGCTTCTGTTGTTACCCGCTACCAGACTAGCGGCCAGGCTCGGGCTGTTGAACAGCTGATCGGCGCTAAACACGAAGCCCCCCTCGGCTCGGGGCACAAGCACCCCCTTGGCCAGCAGCTCCTGGCGCAGCTCGATCACCGCCTCGCGCAAGGAGGCGGCATCCTCGCCGTTGGCGGTGGAACCCGCCTGCACCATGAAGCCGGGGTTCTGCCGCTTGCCCACCGGATAGCCATGGGCCTCGGCCCCCTTGCCATTGAAGTGGTAGAGCTCGCGCTCGCCAGGCTTGTTGTCGGAGAGCGCCTTTTGCAGGGTCATCAGCTCGTTGTAGATATCGATGGGGACCACGGCAGCCTGCTTGGCCCCCTTGCTGTCGACGATAAAACTGACTTGCTTGTGTAACATCCTTGCTCATCCTGTGACCCATGGAAGCCCCTATTCTAACCACCTCTGGTGAGCGGGATCCAGCAAGGATCCTCATCCCTTTTGCAGGCGCGATCACTAACTGGCATAGTGACTGACATTGTGAAAGCCATTGACCATCAACCGGTTATCCCATGCTGAATCTGCGCAACCTCGGTAAACACTTCGCCAACGGCGGTGAGACGCTCCCCCTGTTTGCCGGGCTGGATCTCAAGCTCAACCCCGGCGAAACCTGTCTGCTGCTGGGGCAGAGCGGCTGTGGCAAGTCCACCCTGCTCAACCTCATCGCCGGTCTCATCCCCCCGGATGAGGGGGAGATCTGGCTGGGAGAGACCCGGCTCGACACCCAGTCTCCGGACGAGCGGGCCCGCCTGCGCGGCCGGCATTTTGGCATCGTCTATCAGGACTTCAACCTGCTGCCGACCCTCACAGTGCTGGAGAATCTCTGCCTGCCCCTGGAGATAAACCACCTGCCCCGCGACATGGCGCGCCTCGATGCCCTGCTCGAACGTCTGGGAATGAGCCACAAACGCCACGCCTGGCCGGAGCAGCTCTCCGGCGGCCAGCGCCAGCGGGTGGCCCTGGCCCGGGCCCTGGTTCACCAGCCGAAGTGGCTGCTCGCTGACGAGCCCACCGGCAGCCTCGATGAGCACAACGCCGAGCAGGTGATGGGGCTGATGATGGCGGCGGTGCGGGACACGGGCGCAGGGCTCTTGCTGGTGAGCCACAACCCCGGCTATGGCGCCCTGGCAGACAGGGTGCTGCGCCTGGAAGGGGGGCAGTTGCTCGAGGCCAGACCCCATGAGTGACGCCAAATCATGCTGCCGCTGAAGGCGCTGCTGCGCCTCTATCGCGCCCACCCCTGGCTGCTCCTGATGAGCCTGGCCGGGCTCATGCTAGGGGTCACCCTGGTGGTGGCCATCGAGCTTTTGAACCACAGCGCCCGCACCAATTTCGTCGCCGCCCGCAGCCAGCTCGCGGGGGAAGCGAACTACCGCCTGGCCCCGAGCGGCGGCCTGGATGAGGGGCTCTACGTTCGGCTGGTGCGAAGCCAGCCCGCTCTTGACGCCATGCCCCAGCTGCACGCCTGGCTCAAGGATGAGCAGGGGCGCAGCTTCCAGCTGCTGGGGATGGATCTCTTCAACCCGGGCCCCCTGCGCCGACTCTTTGGCGAGCAGCCGGGGCGCGAACCCGACTTCACCCTGAGCCGCGCCGACAGCGTCTGGCTCTCGGCCCCCGAGGCCAAACGCCTCGACTGGTCCCCGGGGCAGTCTCGCTCCTTTATGCTGGGCGGTGACGGGGAAAGTGCCCGCACACTCACCCTCACTCTCGCGGGTACCTTCGAGCCGGGCGCCGTCCCCATGGAGCGGCTGCTGGTCACCGACATAGGCCTGGCCCAGCCCCTGCTTGGCAAGGCAGGAAGGCTGGATCGCATCGTCTTCAAGTTAAGCGACGAAGAGGCCAATACCTTGCAAAGGGCGCTGCAAACCTATTACCCCCATCAGCCGCTCTGGCTCGAGCCCATCAGCCCGGCCCTCGATGCCAGCCAGCTCGGGGATGCCCTGGCCCTCAACCTCAGCGCCCTCTCCCTGCTCGCCATGGCGGTGGGATTGTTTCTGGTGTTCAACGCCCAGCGCTTCGTGCAGAGCGTGCGCCGCCCCCAGCTCGCCCAGCTCATCATCCTGGGGATGCCGCCAAGCCGGGTACTCCGCTATCTGGCCCTGGAGCTGCTCATCCTCGCCACCATAGGCACCCTGCTCGGGCTGCTGCTCGGCAGCCTCCTGGCGCTGGCCCTCATGGGGCAGCTCACCCAGGCGCTGGCAGACCTTTATGGCCCCAACCCCATCGATCTGCTGCGCCTCTCCCCCGCAAGTCTCATCAAGGCGCTGCTGATAGGCCTGGCTGGCACCCTTGCCGCCAACCTCCCCGGCTGGTGGCAGTTGCTGCGCCAATCTCCTCTTGAACTGCGGGAGGGGAGCAGCCGCCCGCCGGTTCATCCCTGGCGCAGGCGCCTGCTCGCCATCGCCATACTGCTGCTCTGCGCCCTCTGTCTCTTGTTACCGCAGACCGGCCTGGGGGGCGCCCTCTTCGTGGCCGGGGGCTGGCTGCTCGCCATGGCCCTCGCCCTGCCCGATGCCCTGCGCGCCCTGCTGGGGCGGCTGCGCGGGCACGGCCCCCTCAGCGTCCGGCTCGGGGTGGCCGAGACCCAATACCATCTGGATCGCACCGCCATCGCCGTGATGGCGCTGCAACTTGCCATAGCCGCGGCCATCGGCATCGGGGTCATGGTGTCGAGCTTTCGCTCGAGCGTGGAGATCTGGCTCGGCCAGCGGCTCGCCGCCGACCTCTATGTCAGCGCCCCCAAGGGGGTGGCAGGCAGCAGAGGCCAGCTGAGCGAGCAGAGCCTGACCGCTATCCTGGCCGAGCCGGACGTGCGTGCCGCCTCCCGCCGCGCCGTGCATCCCGCCCGCTGGCAGGGGCAGCCCATAGAGTGGGCGCAGATGGACTTTATCCCCGAGCTCAAGGCCGCCTACCCCTTGCTGGCCGGGCGCTGGCCCGCAACGCCCGACGAGGTGCTGGCGAGCGAGCCCCTCACTGTGCGCCTCGGGGTCAGAGTGGGGCAGACCCTCGATGTGACGAGCGAAGGGGGGCCAAGGGCCCTCACCGTCACCGGCGTCTATCAGGATTACGGCAGCGACAAGGGGCAGATACTGCACGCCTTCGAAGGGGGCGCGGTGCAATCCCTCGCCCTCTTCAGCACGGATCCCGAGGGCCTAAGCGATCGGCTGCGTGCCCGTTTTGGCGAGCGGGTGAACCTGCTGCCCGCCCCCGCCATCCACACCGCGGCGCTTAAGGTGTTCGATCAGACCTTTGTGGTGACCGAGCTGCTGAAATTGCTGATCCTCGGCATCGCCTTCGTCGGCATAGGCTCCGCCTTTATGGTGCTAGGGCTGGCCCGCCGTGGCGAGTTGCAGACCCTGCAGAGCCTAGGGATAGGCCCCCGCCACTGCCGCCGCCTGCTGGTGTGGCAGGGAGCAGGACTGGGGCTGCTCACGGCGCTGCTGGCCCTGCCGGTGGGCTATGGCCTCGCCTGGGTGCTGATTGAGGTGGTCAACCCCCGCGCCTTTGGCTGGCGCCTCGCCTTCGAGGCCGCCCCCTTGCACGCCGTCACGGCGCTCTTGCTGGCCCCCCTGTGCGGGGCACTCGCCTCCTGGTATGCCGCAAGGAGAGTGGTATGAAATTGAGTTGGAAGTGGCCGCTGATGATTGCCTGCATCCTCCATGGCGCTACGGTCGGTGCCAGCGACCTGGGCACCCTGCTCGGGGGCGGCAGCGATCAGTTCAGGAAGGCCGAGCCGGGCCAGCCCATCCGACTGCCCGCCGATCACGGCGCCCACCCGGACTACAGATCCGAGTGGTGGTATCTCACCGGCAACCTGAAAGACGAGCAGGGGCGCGACTACGGCATCCAGTGGACCCTGTTTCGGCAAGGTATCGAGCAGCAGATCACATCTGACAACCCCTGGCTCAGCCCCCAGCTCTGGCTGGCCCAGTTCGCCATCACGGATCTGGACCGTGGCACTCATAGCCAGGATGAGCGCACCAGCCGCCAGGGGCCTGGGCTCGCCGGCGCCAGCGGCGGCGAATATTGGCTAAGAGAGTGGCGGCTGGCCTCTCAAGGCGATGCGCTCTTTCCCGCCACCTTGAAGGTGCAGAGCAAGATGGGTGAGCTGAACCTCAAGGTGAGCGCCGCCAAGCCTGTGGTGCTGCAAGGCAAAGCGGGTTACAGCGAGAAGAGCCCGGGCAACGCCTCCTTCTACTACTCCTACCCGCGCCTGAATTTGAGCGGCACCCTTACTCTGGAGGGAGAGACTCGCAAGGTCAGCGGCCAGGGCTGGTTCGATCACGAGTGGAGCAGCTCGGTATTGGCCCAGTGGCAGTCGGGCTGGGACTGGTTCTCCCTGCAACTTGCCGATGGCCGCGAGCTGATGCTGTTTCGCCTGCGCACCAAGGCGGGCCGCGCCGAGCCCGAGAACCGCTACGGCATTCTGATTGAGCGGGATGGCAGCAGCCGGGTGCTGCCCCCGGAATCCATCGTCCTCACCCCCGGCAAAACCTGGCGCGGCCCTAAGGGGCAAGACTACCCCGTCGAGTGGCAACTTAAGGCCGCCGATTTGAATCTCGTTATCAAGGCGCGCCAGCCCAATCAGGCCATGACGGGCCGTTTTGACTACTGGGAGGGGGCTGTGACTGTGGAAGGAGATGCACAAGGGCTGGGCTATCTGGAGATGACGGGGTATTAAGCCTAGGGCCTGCTCTATTTCTCTGCATAATGCCTTGTTTAAGCTGTCTGCTCTCCCCGATTTCTGATCCCCATCAAAAATGCGCTTAAATTCCCCGCCCTAGAAAACGTTTCGCTCAACAACTGGATACGCACTTGGTACCCTACTCATCCGGCCCTCACAGCCCCAAAGGCAATCAGGGAGCGACTATGGTGTATCTCTCCTCAATTTGGTCAACTGCAGCACAACGGACTCTGTGATCCGTGCGGTAGCTATGTAGTTTGCTGAGAAAAGGAATCAGGAATGGATATCTGTGAACCCTATTGATGGATAATGAGGAAAGGTTCCATGTATTCATGGCGTGGATCCGTGGGATCGCTTGGGCATTTAAATATCAGTCGTATGTTCTATTCCTCAGTAATATTTATGAATATACTTGGAATAGAAATACCTTACTATATGGAAACTTCCACATAATAAATTATTAAACAATCACTTAATACTTATGGGGGTTCAATGAAAGGTAAAATTACTCAATGGAATGACGACAAAGGTTTTGGCTTTATTATACCTGACGATAGATCAGAAAAGATCTTCTTTCATATCTCCACTGTAAATCCAAGAAGCAGACGACCACAAATTAATGATGATGTATGGTTTGAAGCTACAGTAGATAGTCAGCAACGCATGAGAGCCACTGTGGTTTACTATGAAGGATTGACGCTTCTCCCTATCAAATCGCGCGCCAAACAAAACTCTCACATTAAGAGCCAATCAAGTGATAAGAAAATCATCCTTGAACCAGTCAGAAAAACGCTTCTGGATTATTTATTGCTGATCATTGCTATCGTTTCTTTAGCTCTAGCCGGTTTCAATTACTTTAAAACGAACGATGTAACAATATCGGTACTAATTGCATTGCCTACAGCCTTTTTTCTTGCTCTTTTTAATCGTTCCAAAACACCTTCAAGTAAGTTGTTTACCTGTTCTCGTTGCCGTTGTAATGTTCCATTTGATAATAGAACTATACGCGCATGGAACATGGGCACACTAAAACTCTACTGTTCAAATTGCCATGCTGAATGGTTGCGTAATCGAGAAACCACAAATCATAACCCCTACTCATCATCAAGCAGAGGCAGTGGTTGCCTTGGCACTCTAGCAATATTGATAGCCATTCCTGTGGGTCTATTATCTATTGCAAATTGGCTTAGTTAATCATCAATTAACAAAAACTTGGTGTGTGTCAGCTATGCAACCCCACAAATAAAAGTTCGTTGAAAACCTAGGACTACCATCGTTCTGAACACAATCTCAGGGTTAACACCGCCAAGCCTGTGGTGCTGCTGGGTAAAAATGGTTACAGCGAGAAGAGTCCAGGCAACTCCTCCTTCTACTACTCCTACCCGCGCCTGACGCTAAGTGGCACCTTGACCCTGGAGGGGGAGACCCGCACTGTCACGGGCCAGGGCTGGTTCGATCACGAGTGGATCAGCTCGGTATTGGCCCAGTGGCAATCGGGCTGGGACTGGTTCTCCCTGCAACTTGCCGATGGCCGCGAGCTGATGCTGTTTCGCCTGCGCACCAAGGAAGGTCGTCCCGAACCGGAGAACCGCTACGGCATCCTGATTGAGCGGGACGGCAGCAGCCGGGTGCTAAGCCCTGATCAAATCCGCCTCACCCCGGGCAAGACTATCCCGTCGAGTGGCAGCTGGAAGCCGCCGATATGCAGCTAACCATCCGTGCCCGCCAGCCCAATCAGGCCATGACCGGCAGCTTCGATTACTGGGAAGGCGCTGTGACTGTGGAAGGAGATTCCCAAGGGCTGGGCTATCTGGAGATGACGGGGTATTGAGACCTTGAAATCAGATCGGCTTCAAAAGATCATTCAAATTCCATTCGTTGAGTGAGTTTTCACTCAGCATTTAGGTGGTTGCTTGATACCATATCTAGATGGACCCTTTGTTGCCTTTGCACATATGATTTCTATCATCGGCTTGTTAGACCAAGAAAATTTCCACAAACGTCCACTCCTTGACCAAACATTAGATCTGTGAAATAAGAATGACGACCATAAGCACCCATGCTGGCTCAAAAATTTTGGCCCTATTTTTAGATAGCCAAATAAAGCTACTCGTAGATAACGTAAGCACTATAAATCAGTGTAACCAGCCACGTATCTCACACCTCTATGCGATCTATTCTGCAATTATCGAAGACGCAATTTCAATACGGTTGTTGTGTGATAACTCCCGAACTAACCAGGCCTATATTATCTCGAGAGCTCTAATAGAACGGGTCACAAATTTCTGTTTTCTTCAACTCTGCACGGACACTACATTTTCAGATTATCTTGATTACTCCCTGAACAAAGCAGGTCGAAGTCTAGATCAATCTATTGAAGCCAATGGACAGGTTAAAGCACGACTTACGCTCAACGGTGGAGATTTTGAACTCCCACCAAAAATCCGCGCTGCAATCGCAAAATTCACAAGTGAACGAGGAAGAGAAAAGACACGTTGGACAAATGTTTCCCTCCCGGAAAGAGCTGCTGTAATCGAAGCAACGTTAGGTAATACCGGATTATTTATGAGCCTGCTGGCAATTTATGCTAATGCATCAGAAGCATTGCACGGGACCATTTATGGCGCAATTTTTCACTTAAGTACCTATGAGATCAAGCCACCCCACGACCAAGTGAGTTTAGACTGCTATTTTCACCAAACGCTCTCAACCTTGTACTTAATGGCGGGTGCTAGCATAGACACATTGTTTAACCTTTTAGCATCACTCCACGATGAAACCTTCAATGCAGTAGCTAAGGAATCTAAAAATGCTTTCAAGGAGGCTGCAATTGCAACTGGGCTTGCAGTTGGTTCATAGATTCGATTACGCTCCGCTAATCAAACCTACTCGAAATGCTCCAAACCGACGTTCATTGGGATGAAAATAATATTTCCGTGTTGGGTTTCGCTCCGCTCAACCCAACCTACGCCAAACCTTATCGATTAAATGGCTTATATCGCAGCCGTCTGGTTGGATATAAACGCCAACGACTGTCGATTAAAGTGCTCCGGCTGCTCCACATTGCAGACATGGCCGCAGTTTTCGATGATGGCGAGCTGGCTGTAGGGGTCGCGGGCGACCTGCTCGCGTACCGGGGCGATAAACATATGATCCTCCTCCCCCATCAGGTAGAGGGTCGGGATCGGCAGGGCGCGCTCCTTGAAGTAGCGCATCAAGGGGTTCACCTCGGTGGCGAGGCGGAACCAGCGTTTGAACTCCTTCTGGCACAATTTCCGGGCCTCGCGCACGAAGAGGTTGCGGGACTCCTGATGGTGCTGGCGCGGCATGATGATGAAGGCGAACAAGCGGTAGAGCCACATGTAGGGCAGTATGTGCTGGCCGACCCGGCCAAGCTGTACCAGCACCCGGGAGCGGATGTCGAGGCGCAGTATGGCGCCGCCGAGCACCATGCTCTTGACCCGCTCCGGGCAAAGCTCGGCCAGGTGGCGAATGAGGATGGTGCCAAGGGAGATGCCGACAAAATGGGCGCGGGGAATGCGCAGGTGATCGAGCAGGCGCAAGATGTCCTCGGTCACGGCCCGAAAGCTGTAGTGGCCCTTGACCACCTGTTGCAACTGGTTGGATTGGCCGTGGCCGCGAAGATCCAGCAGCAGCACGTTGAAGTGCTCCCGGTAGGCGCGCAGTTGCTTGAACCAGATGGAGGAGCTGCCGCCGGCGCCGTGCACGAACACCACCCAATCCCGCTCAGGGCCAAGCTCAAAGGTCTTGTGGTACAACATCTTATGGGCTCCCGGGGGGGTTGGGGGATATACTCGGCGGGCATATTAACAGAAGGGGCGCCCCGCTGAATATGCTGCCACCCATCATCGGACCAGCATGGAGTCCTGTATGAGCCTTGCATCGTTACGTGAATTTCTGCTAAGCCAGCCCGGCGCCACCGAGGATACTCCCTTTGGCCCCGAGATCCTGGTCTATCGCATCGCCGGCAAGATGTTCGCCCTGGTGGACTGGCAGGCAGAGCCGCTGACCATCAACCTCAAATGCGAGCCCGAGCTCGCCCTGCTGCTGCGAGAGATACACCCCGAAGTCAAACCCGGCTGGCACATGAACAAGCAGCACTGGAACACGGTGACCCTGGCCGAGAGCCTCGACGCCGAGCTCTGGCAGGGCTGGATTGAACACTCCTACCAGCGCGTGGTGGCGGGCTTGCCCAAAGCCAAGCGGCCACAGGCGCCGACCTTATCAGCAAAGGCAGGATAACAGCCATGCCGCAGACACAAAAATCCTCGCCCGCCCGGATCATCCCCCTGAGGGAGCAGCACATTCCCGCCCTGCTCGCCCTGTTCGAGCAGTCGGTGCGCCGCCTGGGCCCGGAGCACTACAGCCCGGAGCAGGTGGAGCAATGGGCCCAGGGCGCCCGTCATCCGGGTCTCGCCAGCCAGCTGCGCGAGCACCACGGCTGGGTCATGGAGCAGGAGGGCATGCCCCTTGGCTTTGTCACCTTAAGCGATGACGGCCACCTCAGCCTGCTCTATGTGAGCGCGGATCATCCGCGCCAGGGGCTCGGCGGCCTGCTGCTGGAGCGGGCCTTGCAGGCGGCCAGCCAGCTGGGCCTGCACAGCCTGACCACAGAGGCCAGCGCCTTCAGCCTCGCGCTCTTTCTGCGTCACGGCTTCGAGCAGGCCGGATTGGAAACCGTGGAGCGCGGCGGGGTCAGTTTTGTCCGCCATCGCCTCTACTGCCGCTTGCCAAGCCAGGGCCAGCCACTAAAATACCCACCATTTCCCCAAAGCAATGAATGAAGGCAGCCATCATGGTGGTAGAGAGCGACGGTTATATTGCGCTTATCGAGTATCTGGTAGAGAGTCTGGGCCTGTTCGAGAGCCAGCAGCAGGGCACGGGCTCCCAGACCATAGAGGATCTGGTGAGCAACCGGGTGGCAGACAACCTCATGGCCATCTGCGAGCAGAACCCCCAGCTCGACCCCAAGGTGCGTTTCATGATCATGCAGGAGGCCGACGCCGTGGTGGCCGATCTGGAGGAGGTGCTCTCCGCCGTCTGGCTGCGGGCGCCCACCCCGGCCCAGCACGCCTTCCTCGATGAGTTCATCGATCTCATCAAGAACCTGTTCGACAGCACCATCGGCTAGTCCCCTCCCCCGCGGCCACACGGCCCGCAAAGATCCGCAAAATGAAAAGGGCCGCCTCAAAGGGCAGCCCTGCTTGCTATCACTTCCGATTCATCGCGCTTGTCAGTTGAATGAATATCGAGGCAAGAAATGTGTCTGGTCTTGGCTGCCGTCCATGGTAGCTACCCTGATTAGTCTGCCGAGGTTGGGTTAAGTTCCCGGCCATGACGCTTTTTTTAATATTTCTTTCAAAAAAACGAAACAGGGGCCTAATGGCCCCTGTTTTATCCAGGCTGCGCCTCAGCGGTTCAAGCTAGGCGGCAGGCAGACGCCAATGCCCCCCAGGCCGCAATAGCCTTCCGGGTTCTTCTCCAGATATTGCTGATGGTAATCCTCGGCGTAGTAGAAGGGTGCCAGCGGCAGGATCCGGGTGGTGATGGCACGGGCATCGCCACTCGCCATCATGGCCTGCTGGTAGGCCGCCAGGCTCTGCTGGGCGATGGCCTCCTGGGTTTCATCCCCATAGAAGATCACCGAGCGGTACTGGGTGCCGATGTCGCCGCCCTGGCGCATGCCCTGGGCCGGATCGTGCTGCTCCCAGAACAACTTGAGCAGATCGCCGTAGCTGATGACCTTGGGGTCAAACACCACCTGCACCGTCTCCGCATGACCGGTCAGGCCGCTGCACACCTCCTTGTAGGTGGGGTTCGGCGTCAGGCCCCCCTGATAACCGGCGGCGGTAGAATAGACGCCGGGCTGCTGCCAGAACAGGCGCTCCACGCCCCAGAAACAGCCCATGCCAAACCAGGCCAGCTCCATCCCCTCGGGCCAGGGGCCCTGGGTCGGGTGGCTGTTGACGGCATGCTGCTGGCCGATCGCCAGCGCTTCCCGTCGTCCCGGCAGGGCCTCTGCCGGTGAAATAATCTGCTCCATATGCCCTGTCCTTGAATAAAATCCCGCGCGAGGCGGCTGACGAAAAGGAACCCCGAAGATAACAGGTTATGAGCCCGGATCAACCAAGGCGGCCCCTTCAGCAGGCTGACCGCCGCCCGGTTCACCCAGGCGCAGGGCGTCTGCGGCTGGTCAAAATGGCGGCACAAAACAGCAAAACCAATATTTAGTCTTGATTTGTGAATTTATTTTCATATATTGAGCAAATTGCTGCTTTTTTATGGAACGAAACACGTGCGTGAACGCGAACCCAGCCTGGTCCATGCCTTTCGGCAATCCACCCCCTATGTCAACGTGCACCGGGGTGCCACCTTCGTGCTGATGATGGGCGGGGAAGCCATCTGCCACCCCAACTTTGCCAACATAGTGAGCGACATCGCCCTGCTGCAGACGCTCGGCATTCGCCTGGTGCTGGTGTTCGGCTCGCGTCCGCAAAACGACGAGGCGCTGGCCCGTGCCGGCATCGAGGCCCAGTACCACAGACGGATCCGGGTCACCGACGATCAGAGCTTCGCCATCATCAAGCAGGTGTGCGGCGGCCTGCAATACGATATCACGGCCCAGCTCTCCATGGGACTGGCCAACACCCCCATGCAGGGGGCGCGCATCAGCGTGGTGAGCGGCAACTTCGTCACCGCCCAGCCGCTCGGGGTGGAAGATGGCATCGATTACTGCCACAGCGGCCGGGTGCGGCGCATCGATGTGGAGGGGATCACCCGCCAGCTGGATCAGCATGGCCTGGTGCTCATCTCCCCCATCGGCTGCTCGGTCACCGGCGAGAGCTTCAACCTGAGCTCGGAAGAGGTGGCGCGCCGGGTGGCGGTGGATCTGAAAGCCGACAAGCTCATCTGCTTCAGCAGCACCCAGGGGGTGATGAACAGGCAGGGCGTGGCCATCTCGGAGCTCTTCCCCGAGCAGGCCGAAGAGCTGCTGGTGGAGCTGGAGCAGGCGGGTGAGGAGATGTCCGGCACCGCCCGCTACCTGCGTGCGGCCATCGCCTCCTGCCGCGGCGGCGTGCCGCGCTCCCACCTGGTGAGCTATCAGGATGACGGCGCCATGCTGCAGGAGCTGTTCAGCCGCGAGGGGCTCGGCACCCAGATAGTGCGCGAGAGCGCCGAGCGGGCGCGGGCCGCCACCATCGAAGACATCGGCGGCATCCTGGACCTCATCCGGCCGCTGGAGGAGGAAGGCATACTGGTACGCCGCTCCCGCGAGCAGCTGGAGATGGAGATAGACAAGTTCACCATCATAGAGCGCGACGGCCTCATCATCGGCTGCGCGGCGCTCTACTGCTTCATGGAAGAAGCCATGGCCGAGATGGCCTGCGTCGCCATCCACCCCGAGTACCGCAACTCCAACCGGGGAGATCAGCTGGTGGCCAAGGTGGCCGAGCGGGCCAAGCGGCTCGGCATCCGCCGCTTGTTCGTGCTCACTACCCGCTCCATCCACTGGTTCCGGGAACGGGGCTTCGATCCCCTGGAAGTGGAAGATCTGCCGGTGGCGCGCCAGCGCCTCTACAACTGGCAGCGTCGCTCCAAGGTTTTGTCCAAGACGATTTCGTAACTGATTGATCTTGTGCCTGGTTGTTGCCAATTGTGTACTTTTTTACAAACTCGATTGACAGTGCAATCCAGTGCAGGGTATTTCTACATGCACGCCACCTTCCGAGGTGGCACCAGAAGAGGAGCGCTGCCCAGGCAGCCCAAGGGAGGACGCCAGAGTCCGGTGAACTTGGGTCAGGGGGAGCAGCGCCGAGACGAGTGAGGCAACTGGATACCTCAACGTCGGCTGCGGGGGCTGAATCCCCCGGGTTGTCATCGGTCGTGTGCATCCCACAGGCATCCAGCAGGATCCTTGTGGGATGGGCACCGCGGATGGAGTGCTTCTGGCCGGGATCCTTACGTTTTCCTGCCATTTTCTGCCTCCTCCTCTCTTTTGCCCGATGAAACCGGATTTTCACCTTGAGACAGGAGTATGCAATGAACCCGATCAACGTCGCCAAGTTTGGCGGAACCAGTGTCGCCGATGCCGCGGCCATGAACCATTGCGCCGACGTGGTGCTGGCCAATCCGGCGACCCGGGTGGTGGTTCTGAGCGCCAGCGCCGGTGTCACCAACCTGCTGGTGAGCCTGGCCCAGGGTGAACTGGATGAAGCCGGGCAGGATGCCCAGCTCGACAAGCTGACCGGGATCCAGCAGGCCATACTGACGGCGCTCGGCAACCCGGGCGAAGTGAGCGCTCTCATTCACGCCCAGCTCGGCGACATTCGCACCATGGCCCGCCAGGCCTGCCAGCACACGGACGCCGAGCTGGCCGATCGCCTCATCGCCTGCGGCGAGCTGATGTCCACCCGCCTCTTCACCGAGCTGCTGCACCAGCGGGGCATCAAGGCCCAGTGGCAGGACGCTCGCCAGCTGCTGCGCACCGACAGCCGCTTTGGCAAGGCCACCGTGGATCTCGCGGCCACCCGCACCCTCTGCCAAGCCACGCTGGGCCCCCTGCTGGGTGACAGCCTCGTCATCACCCAGGGCTTCATCGGCGCCGACGCCGATGGCCGCACCACTACCCTGGGCCGGGGCGGCTCCGACTACAGCGCGGCCCTGCTCGCCGAGGCGCTGGACGCAGGCAGCATAGAGATCTGGACCGACGTGCCCGGCATCTACACCACGGATCCGCGCCTGGTCACCCGGGCCCGTCCCATCCCCGAGATCAGCTTCGTGGAGGCGGCCGAGATGGCCACCTTCGGCGCCAAGGTGCTGCACCCGGCCACCCTGCAACCCGCCCTGCGCCAGGACATTCCGGTGTTCGTCGGCTCCGCCAGGGATCCCGCCGCCGGTGGCACCTGGATCCGCGCCAGCACCGAGACCAGCCCGCTGTTTCGCGCCGTGGCCCTGCGCCGCCAGCAGGTGCTGGTCACCCTGCACAGCCTCAACATGTTCCACGCCTATGGCTTTTTGGCAGAGGTGTTCGGCATCCTGGCCCGTCACCGCATCTCGGTGGATCTCATCACCACCTCGGAGGTGAGCGTCTCCCTGACCCTGGATCACACCGGCAGCCAGAGCAACGGCGAGCCCATCCTGGGCGACAAGGTGCTGGCGGAGCTCGGCCAGCTGTGCAAGGTGGAGGTGGAGACCGACTTCGCGCTGGTGGCCCTCATCGGCAACCGCATGAGCGAGGCCGCCGGGGTGGGCAGCCGGGTGTTCGACGCCATTCGCGAGCACAACATCCGGATGATCTGCTACGGCGCCAGCGCCCACAACCTCTGCTTCCTGGTGAAAGAGAGCGAGGCGGGCAACATAGTCAACCGCCTCCATCAGGAGCTGCTCGACTGAGCCTGACGAAACCTGGGCAGACCCTTCTCCCCGTGGGGAGAAGTGTCTGTTATCGGGGGAAGGCCATGGCGCCAGAAGCTATACCAACGAAGAGGGGCTCCCATGCGCCCCTCTTGTCACTCTGTCATCCCCATGTCAGCGCGCAGGCTGGCTGGTCCGGGTCGGCAACAGGTTGGCCCGGATCTGCTCGCGCAGCCCCCCCAGCCGTTGCAACAGTGCCGCCTGACCGAGCCCGGCCTCATCAAACCCCAGGTTATCGGCCAGCGCCGGGAAGTGCTCCCGCACCGCCTGCTCCAGCCAGTCGAGGCGGCGCAGGGTCATAGGGCCGCAGCTCTTGCCGCTGAGATCGTCCAGAATGTCGAGCCGGTGGCTGCGATACATGTCGCGCCACCAGTTGGCGGCGAGCGCCTGCTCGCTTGCCAGCGCCGCACTCCACTCCCCCACCAGCCCCTGCATCCGGGCCAGCACGGGGGCGCTGGCCCCCTCCCGTGACAGATATTGCAGCTCCCCCTTCGCCCAGGCGAGGCAGAGCTCGCGCCAGTGGCGAAACAGCGGCAGGGGGTCGGCCTCCTCCAGCCAGAGCCCGGACAGGGTGCGGGTCTCCAGCCGCTCAGCCACATGAAATGCCGGATCGCTGAGGCCGTTGGAGTTGAACTCGTGCAGGGGATCGAAGGGCCACATGTAGCCAAAGTCGAACACCGAGATCTGCTGGCCGTCGTCGAGCAGGTTGCCCGGGCTCGGATCCCAGTCAAACCAGCCCCAGCGGGCCAGCTCGGCCTCCACCGCCAGCATCTGCGTCAGGTTGCGCTCATTGAGCCTGCGCACCGGATCTCCCCTCAACCAGGGGGAGACCAGCACCCCGGCGCGGGCGGAGCCGAAGCTGGTGCAGACCACGTTGGAGAGTATGGTGGGGTGCAATTCCCGCAGGCTCTCTATCTCCCGGCGCCGCTCCAGCTCGGTGAGAAAGGCGGTCTTGCCGTCGACGTTGGCCACCAGGGAGTCTGGCCGGCACCGCTTCAGGCACCAGTGGTGCCCCTCCACCTTGAGGTGGAACACCTCGGCGGTGAGCCCCTGACCATAGACCTTGACGACGTCCGGGTGATCCTCGGTCAGCTTTGTCAGCTGGGCCAGGGGCAAGGGACAGTCTCGCTCACGCCCGATCCGGATCTCGTCCCCGTTCTCCAGCATCTGGAGCAATCTTGCCTGACGTGCCGCAACCTTGGGATTCATACATGTACCTCCAACCGTTACTGAGAGACTAAACAGCGCCCCCCTCCCAGACCAGCGGCAAAGGCCCATGATGACGCTTTCATCACAGAATGAGTGCCCCTGCCGGATCGGGATCACAATTTGCACGCACAGGCCGTCACCCAATATTCATCCCGTCGTCATTAAATTGACATCAAGGAACAAGCCCCTCACCATCGGGTCAAAATAGATGCAGCGTTGCTGCCCTGCCCGCTCCAAGGATGAGCCCCTATGAATGCCCCCGTCTGTGATCGCCCCCCCTCTTCCTCCCAGTCTCTGACCGGGTGGTTGTTCGGTCTGCTGATCGCCCTGCTGTTGTTGACTCTCGCCCTGCCGCTGCTCAATCCCGTCGGCTGGCTCGGGAAGGCACAGCCGCTGATCCTGGGGCCCGCCGATCAGCCCATCGCCACCCTCAGCCGCCACAGCCTGCTCTACAAGAGCGACAGTCGCGGCCTCTATCTGGTGGTGCGCAGCCAGTGGCAGCTGCTCAAGCCGCTGCAGGCGGGGGACAAGGTGCGGGTGGAGCTGCTCAACGACAAGGGCATTCGCATCGATCAGCTGAGTCAGGCGGTGGAGAAGCGCCAGAAGTGTCGCCAGAATCGCTGCACCCTGGATCTCAACAGCGCCCTGCGCGCGCCCGACGACGCCCTGGACAGCCGCTATCAGCTGCGGATCGGCCTGCTGCTGGCGGACAGACCCGAGAGCGCCGAATACAGCCAGATCCTGCAGACCCTGCCGGAGCGCGGCTTCAATCTGACCTATCTGATGACCAGCCTGCTGCTGGTGCTGCTGGTGAGCGCCGCCGTGCTCAGGGCCCTGCTGCCGCGGCTGCGCCGCAGCTACCGCTCCCGGGTGCTGGGCAGCCTGCTGCTCGGCAACCTCACCTTCGTGCTGCTGCACGGCTTCGTGGTGTTCAAGCTGGGGGAGTTTCTGCTCTGGTCGGGCTTTAGGCCCGAGCACTACTACCTCGCCTGGGGCAGCATGGTGCTGGGCTGGAGCCTCTGCGCCCTGGCGGGCTTCAACCTCTATATGGGGCTGGTCTTTACGGCGCTTTCGGGCATAGGCCTGCTGGCAAACTTCATGAAGATAGCCATCTACGGGGTGCCCCTTGGGGGGGACGATCTCGGCAACCTGATGGCCCTGCTGCACATACTGCTCGATCAGCACCCCGTGCTGCCGGTGCTGGCCGTGCTGGGGCTCCTGTTCCTGTGCTGGCGCTTCGCCCTGTCGCGCTGGATCCTGCGCACCATGGCAGCTACCGCCGCCTTCTTCGCGCTCTGCGTGTTCGCCACCCAGACCGGCAACAAGCTGCTCGGGGCCAACATCCGCTACGTGGACAGGGCGGTCAACTATCACAGGGACATCATCCGCGCCGGCCCCGGCCTCTACCTGTTCAACCTGGTGGACGAGATGCTGCAAAGCGGCAACATCTTCCGCTACCCCTTGCAGATCAACGAGCGTACCCCCGAGCTCAGCCAGCCAGCCCCGGGCCAGCCGCCCCGCTTCGATCTGGTGATAGTGCTGCAATATGAGTCGCTCTGGCTCGACTGGCAGGGCAA
The DNA here is from genome assembly GCF_046581335.1 of Aeromonas sp. DSM 116730. Lineage (NCBI taxonomy): Bacteria > Pseudomonadati > Pseudomonadota > Gammaproteobacteria > Aeromonadales > Aeromonadaceae > Aeromonas > Aeromonas sp. DSM 116730. The sequence continues at coordinate 2,826,317 of NZ_CP144265.1, forward strand.
GATCTGCGCCCCCGCTCCCACCCTCTCCCTGCCTGCCGACGTGGCCCAGTGGCACAAGACCATCCACTCCCCCACCACAGGGGGTATGACGGTGCTGGCGGAGTTCGAGATGAACACCGGCCTGCCGGTGGGCCTGCTCAAGCAGGGGGTGGTGCCCTACTACTACCTCTCGGACAAGGTGCCCGGCCTTGCCAGGAGCGCCAGGCAGAACGGCTACCAGACCCTGTTCGCCCACCCCTATGTGGAGAAGTTCTGGGGCCGCGCCAAGGCGATCCCGGCCCTCGGCTACGAGGAGCGCTGGTTCGACACCCGCTTCACCACGCTTGAACATAAAGGGCTCTACATCTCGGACGATGCCCTCATCGATCACCTGATCAGACGCAGCGAGCAGGATGACAAGCCGCTGTTCGCCTACGCGGTCACCATGCAGGGGCACGGCCCCTTCGACGGGGATCGCTACCGGGCCCAGCAGATCGACAGGGCCTGCCCGGATCAGAGCCCGGCGGACAGGCAGTTGCTCAACACCTACTACACAGGGGTGGTGGACGCCATGGCCTCCCTGGAGCGGTTGCTCAAGACGCTCGATCGCTCCGGCAAGCGCTACCTGGTAGTGGCCTTCGGGGATCACCAGCCCTTCCTGATGTCGGCGGGCAAGAACATCCATGGCGCCAAGCCGCCCCGGGATGCCCCCTACCAGATCCCCATGATGGCCTTCACCCGCAACGATGGCGCCATCACGCTCGAGCGCCAGTTCGCCCCGGTACGCCAGCTCTACCAGATGGGACAGGCCACCCGAGCGCTGCTGGCAGGGGATCTCACCCCCATAGAGGACAAGCCCGTGCTCCATCCGGTGCTGGGGGAGGAGAAGGGCTTCGACCCCTCCCCCCTGGTGCCGCAGATCCGCGCCAGCTTCCGGGCCGATGCCCTGCCCTGATCCTGCCTGATAGCAACAACAAAGAGGCCGCAACTGCGGCCTCTTTGCATTTCTCTGGCGACTAACGGAGCCAGGACTCGCACAGGGTAAGGGTCTGCCTGTCGAGATCCAGTTCGGCCTCTATGCCGAGCGGCACCGTCAGCATGGGGTGAGTGTGGGCGCAGTCGAACTCCGCCAGTATGGGGAAGCCGGGCTCCCCCACCACCTCCAGCAGGATATCGAGGGGCCGCCGGCCGCTGCCCTGGCTGTCGAACAGCTCGTGTTTGCCGAGGATGAGCGCGCCTATGCGGTCGAACACCCCGCACAACTTGAGGTGGGCAAACGAACGCTCCACCGTCTCTGCCAAATGGAGGCTGTCTTCCAGCAGCAGAATATCCCCTTGCAGGATGGTCGGCATATAAGGAGAGCCCCAGATCCCCGCCAGGGTGTTGAGGTTGCCGCCCATCAGCCGTCCCCGCACCCGGCCGCTGCCCACCGAGACAAGCCGGTTAGGCTGGCACAACTTGGCCCGGCTCTGGTTTTCCCAATCCAGCCGCTCGTCGGTCCAGTGGGTTGGGGTCGGCAGGGTATGGGGCGCGGCGGCGCCACCGGCCAGACAGATCTGGCGAAAGCCCGCCAGGGTCTCGTTCACCAGCGGCGGGAGCTCGCCAAAGGAGGCCACCAGTGCCGGGCCATAGAAGGTAATCAGGCCGGTCTGGGCGTGGATGCCGAGCAGCAGGGCCGTCACATCCGAATAGCCGACGATGATCTTGGGATCCTCTCTCAGCGCCTCGTAGTCCACATAGGGCAACAGGGAGTTTGAGTTGCTGCCGCCAATCACCGACATGATAGCGCGCACCTCTGGATCCCGGATGAGGGCATTGAGCTCGGCGGCCCGCCCCGCTATGGAGCCGGAGCGCCAGTGATCCCGCTCCCCGGTCAGGCTGCCCGCCTTGAGCCTGAAACCTTGCCCTTCCAAAAACGCCCTGGCACGTTCGAATCGCCGGGGAGCCCAGGCGGTGGCCGCGCTGGAGGGGGAGAAGAAACCTATGGTATCGCCGGGTTTGAGCCCGGCGGGCTTGCGCAGTGCCATGGATGACGCTCGCTCCTGAGAGTCTGGGGGCCGGGATCCCCATGATCCGGCATCAGGCTCCATCCTAATCCAGGTGATTTCTTCCCAACAAGGGCTAAAAGGCACCGGGCAGGCCGCTTTTTGTTTAGATAAATCGAACAACATAACCAAGTCGGATAGAAAAAATAAACAATATTCCCGGCCCGGAGCCTCCCCCTCATCCCCAACCCTTCTCCCGCAAGGGGAGAAGGGGGAATCGCCTCCCATACCATAGGGGTGCCGCGCCCAATAAAGAAGCCGACCTCGGGGTCGGCTTGCTGCAGGCGTCCAGGGGGCAAAGGCGAGCTAGATCACCACGGCGGTGCCGCTGATGCTGACCATCAGCATGCTGCCGTTCTGGCCCACCACCTCGTAGTCGATGTCGATGCCGACCACGGCGTTGGCGCCCAGCGCCTGGGCGCGCTCCTTGAGCTCCTCGAAGGCGATCTCCCGGGCCCGGGCCAGCTCCTTTTCGTAGGCGCCGGAGCGGCCACCTATGATGTCGCGGATGCCGGCGAACAGGTCCTTGAAGATGTTGGCACCCAGGATGGCTTCACCCACGACTATGCCGCGGTATTCACGAATGGCCTTGCCTTCCAGGGTGGGGGTGGTTGAGAGGATCATCTTGCGCTCCTTGGGGTGAAAATGGGCTCCAGACTACCCCAAAGCGGGGCAGGACAACATCCTCCACCGCAAATAACCGGTCAGGGGGGACGGGCAGGCAGGGCCGGTCTCCCCGCCCCGCTTCCAGCGGCACTTGCCGGGTCGCGGTCGTCAAAAACGGCCATAAAAAAGGAGAGGCCTGGCCTCTCCTTGTCGTTTGTCTTGTGCTTGCCACTCAAGGCACAGGCTTAGTGCAGCTTCATGCTCGGGCGCAGCACCCGGTTGATGCGGCCCACCAGCATGATGAGGCCGGTCTTGATGTAGCCGTGCAGGGCGACCTGGTGCATCCGGTACAGGGAGATGTAGACGATGCGGGCGATGTAACCTTCCACCATCATGGAGCCGCGCATCAGGTTGCCCATCAGGCTGCCCACGGTGGAGAAGCGGCTCAAAGAGACCAGGGAGCCGTGGTCGTGGTAGAGGTAGGGCTTCATCTCGCCGCCGTTCATCTTGGCCAGGATGTTCTTGAACGCCTGGGTCGCCATCTGGTGGGCGGACTGGGCGCGGGGCGGCACGAACTTGCCGTCCGGCTGCGGGCAGGCGGCGCAGTCGCCGATGACGAAGATGTTCTCGTCACGGGTGGTCTGCAGCGTCTCTTTGACCACCAGCTGGTTGATGCGGTTGGTCTCGAGGCCGGCGATCTCCTTCATGAAGTCTGGTGCCTTGATGCCGGCAGCCCACACCATGAGGTCTGCTTCAATCAGCTCCCCATCCTTGGTGTGTAGCCCATCGCTAGTGGCTTCGGTGATCATGGTGGCGGTGCGCACGTCCACGCCGAGTTTGACCAGCTCCTGGTGGGCGGAGCCGCTGATGCGCTCAGGCAGCGCCGGCAGTATGCGGGGGCCCGCCTCCACCAGCGTCACCTTGAGGCTGTCGGTGGTGAGGTTCTTGAAGCCGTAGGCATAGAGCTGCTCCACAGCATTGTAGAGCTCGGCGGAGAGCTCGACGCCGGTGGCGCCGCCACCCACGATGGCGATCTTCACCTTGTCACCGGGCTTGTATTCGGTGGCGAACTGCAGGAAGCGGTTCATCATGCTGTTGTAGAAGCGATGCGCCTGGGAGGGGCTGTCCAGGAAGATGCAGTGATCCTTGATGCCCTTGGTGTTGAAGTCGTTGGACACAGAACCTATGGCCATCACCAGCACGTCGTAAGGCAGTTCCCGCTCGTTGACCACCAGGGCGCCGCTCTCGTCGTGGATAGGCGCCAGCACTATACGTTTCTCGTCGCGTTTGATGTCGGTCAGGCTGCCGAGCTGGAATTCGAAGCCGTGGTTCTTGGCGTGGGACTGGTAGCTCAGGGCGTCGATGCCCGCATCCATGGAGCCGGTGGCCACTTCGTGCAGCAGGGGCTTCCACAGGTGGGTGCGGTTGCGATCCACCAGGGTGATCCTGGCCTTGTTCTTCTTGCCCAGCTTGCGGCCCAGGCTGGTCGCGAGCTCGAGACCGCCGGCGCCACCGCCTACAACGACAATATTCATCATGATGATTTTCCTTGGTTCCTCAAAACGAAAGGGAGCCATTGGCTCCCTAAAACGAAATCGGTTGACGTGATGGCTCAGGCTTCTTTGAAGGCCTTCATCCGTTGCAGATGGTGCGAGATGTTCTTGAACTTATGGGTCTCGCGCTCATCCCATACGATGTCGTAATAGTTCTTCAATTCACGTTCAGTGTCCCGATTATCGCGGATTTCATCCTGAACGGAAAGGATGCACAGGCAGTTTCCTGAATTTTTATTACGAAATTCGGTTACACACTTGGTGCCTATGTCATCGTACTCTTCCGGCCTGTCGATCTTGCCCTGCATGTTCTCTTCCGGGTGCAGGTTGGGGTTGAAGACCACCTGTTTGATGCCGCACAGAAAACCGATCCGCTCGCTCCAGTAGCCGCCGAGCCCGACTCCGCAGATGAGGGGCTTGGGGTCTGTGCTCATGTCGAGCTGCTTCTTCACCTCCTTGAGCAGGTGGCTCATGTCGTGGCGGGGGTGAACCGTGCTGTAGTGCACGAAGCGCACATCATCATCGATAAACTGCAACTGCAGCACTTTCTCATGATTGCCGGGGCTGGTGGCATCAAAGCCATGCAGATAGATGATCATGGATAAGACCTCAAGAACTGTGTCGGTTCTATCGAAACTACCCCAGCGAACGGCCGAGGCGCCACCAAAACATCGCACTTTCTTGCTTTGGATCACGCCCCCCGCCGCCGGAAAATCCTTTTTCCACCCCCTTTGGGCGCATTCGGCAGGGGAAAAGGGGCGCCAGGCCCCTGACGAGGCATCCACGGCGCCCCTGCCCACGCCCGGTCTCAGCTCTGGGTCTGCTCGAAACGATCCACCGCCGCCGCCACCAGGGCCAGGCTCCCCTGCCAGAAGGCCGCCTCGCGGATGTCCTGCCCCAGGTGTTTTGCGACCAGATCCTCGGCGCTCATGCGGCCAGTGTCTCGCAGCAGGGCGCGATAGGCCTCGGCCACGTTCGCCTCCCCTGCCCCCTTGCGGCTCATCAGCTGCTGATAGACCCCGAGGCTGAACAGGTAGCCAAAGAGGTAGGGGTAGTTGTAGAAACCGAAGCCCGCGATGGAGAAGTGCGCCTTGGCAGCCCAGAACATGGGGTGATAGCGGCCAAGGCTCTTTTCATACCAGCGCCCCCAGGCCTCGTCGGTGAGCGCCTTGAGCCGGGCCGATGACACATAGCCCTGCTCGCGCTCGGCCACCAGGGCCTGCTCGAAGTCAAAGCGGGCCGGGATATTGACCAGGAAGGTGGCGGCGCCGTCGGCTTCCGCCCAGGCGATGGCCTGGCGCTCCTCGGCGTTTCGGGCCTGCTCGAACAGGGCGCTGCGCACCAGCGTCTCGGCGAAGATGGAGGCGGTCTCGGCCAGCGTCATGGGGTAGCTACGCTGGCTCATGGGCAAGTCCCGGATCAGCCAGTTGTGCCAGGCGTGCCCCAGCTCGTGAGCGAGGGTGATGACGTTGTCCATGGTGCCGGCATAGGTGATGAAGACCCGCGGCTCCACCGGATCCGCAAACTTGGTGCAGTAGGCCCCGGTGCGCCGGTTCGGGGTGGGGGCGGCATCAATCCAGCCGCGTTCGGCCATCATGCGGGCGAACGCCCCCATCTCGGGATCGAAACCGGCAAAGGCCAGGGCGATGATCTCGATCGCCTCCTCGAACGGTATGCTGCGGTGGCTGCTCGCCGGGGGCGGCGCGAACAGATCCTCAGGCCCCAGCTCCTCTATGCCAAGCCGCCGGGCCATCAGCCCCAGGGCCCGCTGGCCCAGCCCGCGCGCCTGCCAGGTCTCCCGCATCAGGGTATCCAGGGTCGCCCGCTCGATGTGGCTCTGGTGGCAGGAGAGATCCAGGGCATCCAGGGTCCGCACCCTGCCGCGCTGGCGCGAGAGCTCCAGGCGCCAGCCGTTGAGGGCGTTGAGGATGGCGGCCACCGTCTCCTGCTCCCCCTCCCAACCGGCGCTGATGGCATCGAAGGCCTCTTTGCGCTGCGCCCGATCCGGGCTGGAGAGCAGGTTGCTCGCCTCTGCCAGCCCCCGCTCCTGGCCGGCTACCTGCACCCGGATCTTGCCCACCAGATCGTTGTAGAGGTTGCCCCAGGCGTGCAGGCCGTCGGTGCCAAGGCCGATGACCAGCTGCTCCGCCTCCACCGGCAGCCGTTGATCCTGCAAGCGGCGCTCGTGGCGCAGCCGGTACTCCTCCTCCCCGAGCAGGGGATCCTGCATCAGTTGCCGGAACTCGGCCTCGGGCAGCCCCAGCATCAGATCTTCGATGGGCGCCAGCGTCTTGAACAGGTCCGCATTGAGGGCCCGGGCCCGGGAGGCCAGCTGCTTGGCCAGGGGATCCCGGGCATCCTGGCTCCCCGTGCAGGCCGCCAGCACGGCGATGTTCCAACCGATCTCGCGGATACGCCGGGCCCGCAGCCGCACCTCCCGCAAGCCATCCTGCAGGGCGGCGCCCTGATCACGCAGCGGGCCCAGGCCGTCGATAAAGACCGCCAGCTCGGCTAGGCTGGCGCGAGCCAGGCTCATGTCCGCTTCCAGTACGCTGCTGTCGAGGGAGGGGTAGATGTGCTGATTTTGCCACTGCTGTGGGTAGACTCGTTGTTGCATCGAACGCTCATTGTCAGAGACGGGTCCGGCCCGTCGTGAAACAGGGGTGGCCCCAGGGCCACGAACAGGAATACCAAGGCTGGCGGCGACACCAGCCGGATCAAACACGGGCGACTACACCAGCCGCTCGAGGCGCACCACAGCGTCCTCGACATAGTGCAGGCTCTCTTGCCAGAAGGCGGGCTCGCGAATGTCGACCCCCAGGTGCTTCTCCACCAGGCTCTCGGCGCTCATGCGGCCGGTGTCGGCGAGCAGCGCCCGATAGGCCGGCACGAAGTCGGCACCGACCCGCTCCTTCTGGGCATAGAGTCCCAGGCTGAACAGGTAGCCAAACAGATAGGGGTAGTTATAGAACCCGAGATCGGCGATGGAGAAGTGGCCCTTGCTGGCCCAGAACAGCTCGTCATATTCGCTGAGGCTGTCACCATACCACTGCTGCTTCGCGGATTTCATCATGGCCCTCAGCTGGCCCGCCCCCAGATACCCTTCGGCCCGGCCTGCCACCAGCGCCCGCTCGAAGTGGAAGCGGGAGGGAACGTCGAGCAGCAGGCTCGCGACCCGCTCCCCGTCCATCCAGGCGATGGCCAGGCGCTGTTCGCGGGTCTGCGCACGGGCGAGCAGGGCCTCCCGCACCAGGGTCTCGGCAAACAGCGAGGCGGTCTCGGCCAGCGTCTTGGGGTAGTCGCGCTGCGCCAGTGGCGCGTCCCGCAACAGCCAGCTGTGCCAGGCGTGGCCGAGCTCGTGGGCCAGGGTGATGACGTTGTCCATGGTGCCCTCGAAGGTGAGGAAGACCCGGGGCTCGGCGGGGTCGGCATACTCGGTGCAATAGGCGCCGCTGCGCCTGTTGTCGCTCGGCGCGGCATCTATCCAGCCCCGATCCGCCATCATGCGGGCGAAGTCCCCCATCTCGGGATCGAAGGCGGCGAAGGCATCGGCCACCAGCGTCAGCGCCTGTCCGAAACCAACGCTGGCCTGCGCCCCATAAGGCGCCGGGGCATAGAGATCCCAGGGGGCGAAATCCGTTATCCCCTGGGCACAGGCCATGGCTCGCAGGGCCCGCCTGCCCAGCGCCTTGTGGGCCTCGGCCTGCGTCATCAGGGTCTCCAGGGTGGCGCGCTCCAGGTGCCCCTGATGACAGGAGAGATCCAGAGCATCGAGCCGCCGCCCCTTGCCGCGCTGGGCCGCCAGCTCGTTGCGCCAGCCGTTGATGGCGTTGAGGATGGCGGCCACCGTCTCCTGCTCCCCGGCCCAGGCGGCCTGAATGCCGTGCCAGGCGCTGGCGCGCCGCGCCCTGTCCGGGTGGGCGAGCAAGTTGTCCGCCTGGGCCAGCCCCATGGGCTCCCCCGCAACCACTGGCCTGAGCCTGGCCACCAGGCTGTCGTAGAGATCCCCCCAGGCTTGCAGGCCGTCCACCGCCAATCCCTCGATCAACTGCTCGCTCTCGAGGGAGAGGGCCTGATCCTGCAACCGGCGATCGTGGCGAATGAGGTAGGCCAGCTCGAACAGCTCGGGATCCTGCAGCAGGGCCCGCACCTGATCCTCGGGGGCATTCAGCCAGAACAGGGCCACCGGCTTGACGAGCTGGGCCAGCCTCGCCTGCAACTGCTGGCCACGGGATAGCAGCACCCGGGCGGCCTCGTCGCGGCCGTTGCGGCTAAGCCTGTTGTAGGCGAAGGTCTGGCTGTTCCAAGCTTGGGCTTTCACGGCATTGGCCTGGCGGCGAATGGCCCTAAGCAGGTGGCGCAAGGCATTGATGTCCCGGGTCTCTGGCAGGCTTGCCAGCAGGTTGGCGATCTCGGTCAGGGCCTCTGCGGCGCGCTGGAAGTCGGCGTCGATGGCTGGGCAATCGGGGGCGGCATAGATGTGATCATCCTGCCAAAGGGTGTTGGTCATAACTGTCCTTGTCTGTTTGCGTCCATGTGGGCGCCCCGCCTCTGTGGGCAGTGGCCGCCAAATAGTACGAAGGGGGCCAGCCCTTGCCTAGCCCCCATTCTGGTCAACAAACAGCAGATCCGGCCTGCGACGCCCCCTGTCGGCAGGGGACGATTCCTGAGCGGCCGCTATTATTTCGCGGGGGTCAACTTGCCCACCAGGGTCATGGCCAGCACCAGCACCAGGCCGGCCACCACCCCCACCAGGGCGCTCAGCAGGGTCGGCGTCACCGCGGCCAGCACGGCCCCCCCGGCCAGGGGCGCCAGACTGGCGGCCACCCCCTCAATGAGGTGATGGGCAAAGGGCCAGCCGTGGACCAAAATGCCGCCCCCCACCATGAACATGGCGATGGTGCCGACCAGGGCCAGCAGGTGCATCAGCCGGGGCGCCGTTACCAGCAGCCCCCGCCCCACTGCCCGGCGCAGGACGCTGGCATCGGGTTTTTGCAGCAGGTGCAGGCCTATGTCGTCGAGCTTGACGATCAGCCCCACCAGGCCGTAGACCCCCACCGTCATCAGCAGGGCTATGCCCGCCACCACGGCGATCTGCAGGCCCAGGCTCGAGCCCTGCACTGTGCCGAGGGCGATGACGATGATTTCGGCGGAGAGGATGAAGTCGGTGCGAATGGCCCCCTTTATCTTCTGCTGCTCGAAGGCTTCCAGATCGTCCGGGATCGCCTGCGCTGACGAGGCCGTCTCGCCGCTGTCGTGGGGCAGGAACTTGTGGGCCAGCTTCTCGGCCCCCTCGAAGCAGAGGTAGGCGCCCCCCAGCATCAGCAAGGGGGTGATGAGCCAGGGGATCAGGGCGCTGATGGCGATGGCGGCGGGCACCAGGATCAGCTTGTTGCGAAACGAGCCCTTGGCCACCTTCCACACCACAGGCAGCTCCCGCTCGGCCCGCACCCCGGAGACCTGCTCCGCATTGAGGGCGAGATCGTCCCCCAGCACACCGGCGGTCTTCTTGGCCGCCATCTTGGTCATCAGGGCCACGTCATCGAGCACGCTGGCAATATCGTCGAGCAGGGCCAACAAACTGGTTCCGGCCATATCAAACATTCCTTATATCAGTGGGAAACATCTCCCCAGGCAGCACGGCGCTCTTCCTGGTCACAGCCTTGGTCATCAGGGCCAGGTCACCCGGCACGCTGGCGATATCGCCCGGCAGGGCCAACAAACTGGTTCCGGCCATCGGAGGGGGTTCCTTGTTTCAGGCAAAAGATGGCACAGTGTAACGAGAAGCAGCCCTTTCGGCAGCCCCCCATGACAGGGTCAATCGGCCTTGTTTCACCTGAAGGCCCCAGGCCCAAGGAGTTCCCATGCAACCCTGGCAACCGCTGCTCGATTTCTGGTTTGGCGACGACTCAGGCGACGCCCCCCGCGCCGCCCGGCAAGCCCCCCTCTGGTGGGGCAAGAACCGCGAGACGGACGCGCTGCTGGCGCACCGCTTTGGCGAGCTGGCACAGGCCGCCGCAGAAGGCGATCTCGCCCACTGGGCCGAGGTGCCGGTGGGCAGGCTGGCGCTGATCCTGCTGCTGGACCAATTGCCACGCAACATACATCGCGCCTCACCCGCGGCCTTTGCCCAGGATGCCAAGGCCCGGGATCTCTGCCTCAGGGGCCTGTCCCTTGGCGCGGACAAGGCCCTCTCCCCGCTGGCGCGGATCTTCTTCTACCTGCCGCTGGAACATGCGGAGTCCCGAGAGCAGCAGGCCAGAAGCGTGGCCCTGTTCGAGGCACTGGCGGCCGAGCAGGCGGACGGCCCTGCCCGGGAGACCTTCGAGGGATTCGCCGACTTCGCCCGCCGCCATCAGGTGATCATCCAGCGCTTTGGCCGCTTCCCCCACCGCAACGCCATCCTGGGGCGCACCAGCACCCCGGAGGAGGCCGAGTTTTTGCAGCAACCGGGCTCCGGCTTCTAGGCCAGCCAAAGAGACAAAAAAACGGGCCCGATGGGCCCGTTTTGCATGCAGGGAGTGGACAAGGGGCATCAGGCCGCCTCGGCCAGATCATCCTCTTTCTTCTGGTAAGCCTGGGGGGAGAGCCCCAGCAGCTCCTGCACAGTGGAAGCCACAGTGATGGAGGAGATGGTGCCCACCAGGATGCCGGCGAACAGGGTGAAGGAGAAGCCGAACAGGGCGTCGCCGCCAAACAGCAGCAGGGCCCCCACGGTGAACAATGTGGTGCCCGAGGTGATCATGGTGCGGCTGAAGGTGGCCTTGATGGCCACATCGGAACACTGGTGTATCCCCATCTGGGTGCGCGAGCCCAGCAGGTCCCGCAGCCGGTCCGAGATGACGATGCTGTCGTTGAGCGAGTAGCCGATCACCGCCATCAGGCCGGCGATGACGTTGAGGTCGAACTCGATATTGAACAGCGCCAGCAGCCCCAGGGCCACCAGACCGTCGTGCAGCACAGAGACCAGGATGCCGATGGCCTGGCGCCACTCGAAGCGCACCGCGAGATAGGCAGAGATGGCCAGCGACGCCACCAGCACCGCCAGCATCCCCTGCTGGAACAGCTCGGCGCCCACCTGGGGGCCCACTATGGTGGTGCGCAGCAGCTCCACCGGCAGGGCGAGTTGCTGCCCCAGCATGATCGCCAGATCTTCCGCCGCCCAGGGCAGCTCGTGAGGAGGCAGCTTGATGAGCCACTCGCCGGGCACGCCGGCGCCGTGCAGCTCCACAGCCCCGGCCAGGGGGGCGCTCAGCAGGGCGTTGAGTTCGTGGGCCTCCTTCAGGGTCTGGATGCGAAACTCCAGCAGTATGCCGCCGGTGAAGTCGAGCCCAAGGGAGAGCCCGTTGATGGCGAGCACGGCTATGCTCGCCACCGTCAGCAGCACCGAGGCCCACATCCCGATGTAACGCCAGCGGGTCAGGCCCATGGCAATGATCATTCTCAGCATTCTTCTTCCCTCGACAGCAGATGGCTTGGGCTTCCCAACCGGAAGCAAGTGGCGCGAAGCTCGCTCGGACGCGCGGTGCTATGACGCAGGCAATGGGTGTCAGTCATGGTCATACCCTCAGCAGCTTGGCGCGGCTGTTGCCCCACAGGGGGTTGATGATGGCACGGGTGCCCCAGATGCCAGTCACCATGCTGGAGATGAGCCCCAGGATCAGGGTGATGGAGAAGCCCTGCAGCGGCCCTGAGCCGATGGCATAGAGCACCACGGCGCAGATGAGCGTCGTGATGTTGGCATCGAAGATGGTGCGAAACGCCGAGCGATAGCCAAAGTCGATGGCGTTGGCCAACGAGCCCCCCTCCCGCAGCCTGTCCTTGATCCGCTCGAAGATGAGCACATGGGTATCCACCGCCATGCCCACCGTCAGCACCAGACCGGCGATCCCGGGCAGGGTCAACACGGCGCCGGGCAGCACCGCCAGCATCCCCACCTGCATCAGCAGGTTGCCGATGAGCGCCGTGATGGCGACCCAGCCGAACTTGCGATACCAGGCCATCATGAACAGCATCATGCCCGCCATGCCGAACGCCAGGGCGGTGAAGCCCGCCTCTATGTTCTGCAGCCCCAGGGTCGGGCCGATTGAGCGCTCCTCCAGGATCTTGAGCGGCGCGGTGAGGGCGCCGGCCCGCAGCAGCATGGCGAGCTCCTGGGCCTCCGGCAGGCTGCCAATCCCTGTGATGCGGAACTGGTTGCCAAGGGCGGTCTGTATGGTGGCGACGTTGATCACCTCGCTTCTGGCCCGCAGCTTGCCTTCGGCGTTGGTCTTGTACTCGGTGAAGACGGTGGCCATGGGTTTGCCCACGTGCTGGCGGCTGAACTGGTTCATCTTGCTGCCACCCAGGGTGTCGAGCACTATGTTGACCTGGGGCTGACCCATCTCCCCCATGTTGGCGCGGGCATCGACGATGTGCTCGCCGCTCAGCACCGGCTTGCGGGCCAGACCGACCGCCTGGCCGTTGCGATCCGCCATGAAGAAGCGGCTGTCGGCCTTGGCCTCGTAGAAGGCCAGGGATGCGGTGGCGCCTATCACCTCTTTCGCCTGCTTGGGGTTGTGCACCCCGGGCAGCTCGATGCGGATGCCGTCCTGACCCTGACGCTGGACCGAGGCCTCGACGATGCCGAGCTCGTTGATCCGTTTCTTGAGGATCGACAGGTTCTGGGTCACGGCGTTGTTCACCAGCAGGGTGCGCTCCGATTCACTCAGCACCAGCTTGAGCTCATTGCCGGAGCGGGAGAGCTTCCACTGATCCTGACGGGTGCCGGCGCTCTCCTTGATGATAGTGAGCCAGCCCTCCTGACCGTCGACGTCCGGCAGGGTGACGGCCAGGGCCCCCTGGGCGGTGCGCATCACGCTGGCGCCGCGCAGGTTGGCCTCACGGAAGCGGGTGCGCAGGGTATCCACCAGGTTCTTGGTCTGGTTGTCGATGACAAAGTCCACATCGACCCCGATCAGCAGCTGGGAGCCGCCGCGCAAGTCCAGCCCGAGCTTGATGGGATCGGCGCCGAGCTGGCTTATCCAGGTCGGGGCATTGGAGTGAAACTCCAGGGTGAGGGCCGCACTGTCCACCCCCTGCTGCTCCAGCAACTGCTTGGCCCGCTGCTGCTCGGCCTGGGTGGCGAACACCAGCTCGATCCGCTCCTTCTGCTCGATCTGCTTCTGGGGCGCTATCTGATGCTCCTGCAGCAGGCGCTGCTGCGCCCCGCTCAAGCGGGTCTGGCCATGGAGGCCCAGGGAGGGCTGCTCACCGAAGAAGGTGGGCAGGGAATAGAAGGTGAAGGTGACCAGCATCAGCAGCAGCAGGGCGTACTGCCACGGGCTCATGCGGTTCAGTATGGTATGACTCTTTTTTCTCATGAAATCGGCCTCTGTCAGGCGATGGCAAGGGCGACGCCGGGTCGCACCGTGCAAAAAAATGAAACAAGACAGCCTAGCCGTTCACTAAAAGTGAACAGCAACAGAGAGAAGATGAGGCAACAGCAGGCAGACTGACCCCATCGGGGTCAGGCGAGGAAGCTCTGGGAGAAGCGGTATTGCAGGTGCCGGCGCTGCAGGCGGCGCAGGTGGATGCTGGCGAAGTGATCGCGAAAGCTCGTCCTCGGGTAGAAGAGGGCGGCGTAGAGCAGCAGACCGCACAACAGCAGCAGTATGGCCTGCTGGGCCCAGCTCATGACCAGCTCGTAGACCACGCTGCCGGGTTGATGATCCCGGCTCAGGGAGTGCTCGAGGCGCAGCAGGTGGCTCTGGTGGGAGCCGACAAACTTGACGACACCGTCGTCGCTGTCGCTGGCGCCGTGCTTCATCCGGGCGCCGTCGGCGGGATCCGCGGCCTCCCCCATCAGCTGGGCGGCGTGCTGGGAAGCGGGTACCTTGAGCCCCTCCACCGAAACGGTAGAGAGCAGCAGAGTGAGCGCGATGAGCAGGGTCATCGCCGCCAGTTTCACTTTGTCCAGCAGGCTCAAAAAGTTAATTCCCAAATAATAGAAAGGGCAAACTACCATAGCCCCCCCACAAGGACAAGGGCGGCAGGCCATGACGCCTGCCGCCCTTGCGGTGCGGATCGCGGTCGTCAGCGGCTGCGGGTCATGGCTTCGAAGTCCTCGGCATAGTCCTTGAGCAGGGTGTAGAGGTGGGCGCGCTGGGAGAGATCCATCGACTGGCTGAGGGCGCTGAGCCACTGTATGGTGCGCTGGCGTGACTGGTCGGTGTAACCGGTGAAGCGGCCATCCATCAGGCCGTCCCCCTGTTGCAGCAGCCGGGTCAGCTCCTTGCCAAAGTCCGGGTCCTGGCGCTGCTTCATCAGCCGCTCCAGCTCCTTGGTCCAGGCCTCCTGAAACTCGAGCCAGGGGGGCATCATCTCGTATTGCCACTCGGCCCACTGGGCAATCAGCGGCTCTTGGGCCGGCTTCACCTTGCCAATCCAGAACACCAGCCGCTCGCTCATCTTCTCCCTGAATTCCTTGAGCATCTGCGCCTTGGGCTCGGTGGCGAAATCATGCTTGCGCTCCTGCTGGCGTTTCACTCTATCGGTCATGAAGCGCGCCACCTGGGCATCGGTCAGGGTACTGGCGAGACGCACGGTGCGGGGAATGGCGTTCTCCAGGGTGCGGGTCAGGCTGGCCTGGGTGCGGTCCAGGTGCAGGGTGACCTGGGCCGGGGTCATGGGGCTGGCCACTGCCCTCGCCAGGGCATCGAGATCCCGGGCATAGATGGGCAGCTCGTGTTGGCGATGCCAGGCCATCAGCCCCTTCACCTCCTTGTCCAGCAGGGTCTTCTGGCTGCGGTCCAGGGAGAAGTAGTCGTCCAGTTGCCAGACGATGGCCGAGTCGAGCCAGTAGTAGATCACCCGGGTCGCGCAGCCGGTCAGCAGCAGGCAGAGCAGCAGCAGGCTCCAGCTGCGGGGTTGACGCCATGAGAATCTGGTCACCATGCATGCCTCCAAGTCGTAGAAAATAAGCGTCGCGCTGGCCTCTGGCCTATCTCATTCCAGGCGCTGGCGGTTCATGTCGATGAGGGCCTGATAGTCGGGCCCGGGTTGCTGCTCCGCCATCAGCAGCGCCCACAGCAGGCCGATGTAATCGACCCAGGGCAGGAAGGCATCGGCCTGGAATCCCTTGCCATTGAGCAGCTTATGAGCGCCTCCCCTGCCTTCAAGATAGCAGCTCTCCAACTGGCACCGCAGCTCTTCGCTCCAGCCATGGGTGCGCTGTATGCTGGCCAGCTCGAAGCCAGGATGACCGGCGGCGCCATACTCCCAGTCGATGACCCAGGGCCTGTGGCCCAACAAGTTAGCCGGATTGAGATCATGATGGCAAGGGAGCCAGCAGTCGTCCGGCTCGTGGCTCGCGAGCAGGGCCCGCTCCAGCGCCGGCAACCAGTCAGGGATCCGGGCCAGGCGGCCGCGATAACCGGCGGCATGAGCCCGCACCGCCATCACCACGGCGGGCAGCGCCAGTCGGTGCAGTCGTCTCAGCACCTCGGCCAGCAAGGGGGGTTGGGTCGCCAGGGGCGGCGGGGAGACGGCCCAGTTCGGCTCGTCGCACCACGCCAGCAGCATCAGGCCGCTGGCGGGATCGCCGTGATGACAGGGCAAGGCCAGCCCCTGCCCCACGGCCCCCTGATAGAGCTGCCACTCGGTGGCGCGGTCTATGCCGAGCCGGACCGGATCCGGGTGGCCGCGGCGCAGGAAGCCGCTCTGCCCCGAGGGCAGACGCAGCCGGTAGTTGCCGTTGGTCAGGCCGCTCGCCAGTGGCTCAAGGCGCCCCTGGTGCCAGGGGGCCGGCAGGCTGGCCAGCAGGCTCAGCTCCGCCAGATCCCCCTGCTGCCGGGTCGCCTCACCAGCCAAAGGTGGAGGTCTTCGCCTGCTTGCGGATCTCTTTCTGATCGGCCCACAGCAGCTCGCCGTTCTCCAGATCCATCAGGTTCATGGTCATCTGGTAGTAGACGTCCTTCACCTTGCCATTGTCCTTGACGATGCTGGCCAGGTTGCCATAGACCATGTAGCGGGCGCCGGTCTGCTTGCCAAGGCGCACCATGGAGGCGGGATCCACCATGCCGCTGCTCTGCTGGTACTCGAGCTGCTGCTTGACCGCGCTCACCTTGCTCATGTCGACGAAGCGGAACTTGCCGGATCGCAGCAGCTTGGTGCGGATGGTGTCCGTGATGGCCTCGGTGTCGATGTGCTCCGAGGTCTTGTTGCGGATGGAGTCCATGAACATCACGGGACGGCCCCCTGCGGTGATCTCGCCTGTGACCGGTGAGGCCAGCATGGAGTCCGCCATCTTGTCGGCGATGGCCTGCAAGTCGGAGGAGCCGTAATCCACCGTCACCGTCTCTGTCTCGGTGGGATCGCCATAGCTGACTGTGGTGCTGGAGCAGCCGCCGAGCAGCAGGGCGCCGGTCAATATCAGCAGGGCATGGTTCATTCTCATCAGTTCGATTCCTCAATCACTTCGCGTACGTAAATCCGGTAGCCCCGGGCGGCCGGACTCGGCGCCAGGGCGGACAGGGTGCGGGTCTGGTAGCCGTGCAGCTTGATGGGGGTCCAGCCGCGGCCATCGCTGGCCACCTCCTGCCCGGCCTCATCATACCAATAGAACAGGTATTGCAACTTGTTGTCGCCGCGCTGGGTGCTGGCGGCGGCCACGTTGACCTGCAGCAGGCCGTTTTGCTGACGGCGGCTGAGTTCGGTCAGGGTGACGTTGACGTTCTGGTGCTGCTCCGCCACCGCCGCCGCCCCGGCCGCGCCATAGAGCGCCACGCCGGAGGTATTGGTGGCGCACCCCGCCAGCAGCAGTACCAGCCCGAGGGCCAAGCCATGTGCTTTCATCTTGTTCTCCTTGCCGGTGGCCGAGGGGCCGAACCGGTCAGTCTGTGATCCTTGCCCAAAGGGGCATTCATAGGGGCATCACCCGGGTGCTCAGGCCCGCGCCGAGGCGCTGCACCCAGACTAGCGTGGTGCGCCCGGCGTGCACTGTGAGGGGGAGTGTGCGCATGGCGCTGCCCGCCCCCAGCTGGAGTTGCACCTCCCCGGCCGGGACCATTCCCTGCCAGCTCGATGCCTCGGCGGGCAGGGTCAGCCAGCTGCGGGTATCGGCCCGCTCAGAGAGGGTGTTGAAGATGCCCACCAGGATATTGCCCACATCGCCCCCCTCCTTGGCGGCGCTGCGGCGCAACTGCTCCTTGGCCACCAGCCGCAGGGCCTGACGGGTCAGCATGCCCGGCAGCCGCTCCTGCAGATCCTTGGCCGCCAGCGATTCGAGTCGCACCAGCGAGCTGGTCCGCCCGGCCTGCTTGCCCACCGACACCGTCAGCGGGCCTGTGTCGCTGGCCCTGTTGTCGTAATAGGGTACCGCCACGGTAAAGGTACGAAAATCGCCACTGGAGGTGGAGATGGGCAGCGGCAGGAAGATCTCCCGCCGCGCCGGGATCAGGCCATCTTCAAACAGCACCACCAGCTGGCCCTGATCCTTGGCCGGTGGCGGCGCCTTGCGACCCACCTTCTTCTCGGTCTCCTTGAGCTCGTCCGCGGAGCCGCGAAGCCGGGCCAGGCGCAGCAGGGCATCCTGCAGGCTCTGGTTGTCCGGCGCTATCTGGTAGCCCCGCTGATAGTCCACCCAGGCGTCGTTGAGATCCCCGGCCGCCTCATAGAGCACGCCGGAGAAATAGAAGGTGTAGGCGTTCTGGAAACCGTTTTTCACCTGGCCTATCAGGCGATCGAGCTCGGGTGCCCCGCGCGACATCAGCTGGCGCATCTCCCCATCTGCTTCTGATTCTTCGCTCTTTTCCTTCGCCTTGCGCACCTCGTCGGCCCGCGCCTTGAGCGCCCGCTCCTGCACCTGATTGGCGCGGCGCACCTCCACCAGGGCCCCTTCGGCATCCCCCCGTTGCAGGTAGTTCAGCGCCAGATAGTGGTGCAGCATGGTGCGCTCGTAGTCAGGCGTCCGGTAGGCCATGGTCTGATCGTTGGTGAGCAGGCTGCCCGCCTGGGCCAGCCCCTGGCTCAGGCGGTACTTGGCCTGGCTCTCTTCCCAGGCGAGCCGGCTGTCGGCGGCGGCAAAGCCCTGCTTGCTGACGCCATCCTGACCCGCCAGCCAGGCGATGCGCCCTTTCTCAAGCTGATCCAGCACATAGGTGTCGTCTCCCGGGGTCGATTCCCGCACCTTCGGCAGGGCCTCGGCGGCATGACCCAGCAGCAGCTGGTTGCGCAGGGGTACCATCTGATCGGAATAGGAGACGAAGAGATCTTGCCAGCGGGAGGCGCAGCCTCCCAGCAGCAGACCGGCCAACAGCAGGCCGGTCAATGAGGCGGGACGCATCACAGGCTGAGCAGAGGTCCCAGCGGCTGACCACCCACCAGGTGCAGGTGGATGTGGTAGACCTCCTGCCCGCCGTGGCGGTTGCAGTTCATGATGAGGCGGTAGCCGTCCTCGGCGATCCCGGCATCCGCCGCCAGCTTGCGGGCCACGGTGAACATGCGGCCGAGCGCCAGCTCGTGATCCGCTTCCACGTCGTTGACCGTGGGAATGAGCACGTTCGGCACTATCAGTATGTGGGTCTTGGCCTTGGGCTGGATGTCGCGGAAGGCGGTCACCAGATCGTCTTGATAAAGGATGTCGGCGGGGATCTCCTTGCGGATGATTTTGCTGAAAATGGTTTCTTGCGCCATGGGTAACTCCTTTATATGAAAAAGAAAATTCAATGCAAAACTCAAGCGACTCCCAAAAATGTCGCCACAGCCCGCCAAGTGTGACACAAGCCGACATTTGACACAGCCGTTGTCCCAATCACTTCAGTTATTGTGAAGAATACCGATAGTGAGGATGACGTCCCGAGTACCCCAGCGGCATTCCCCGTGGGGGCATGCAGGGTACCAAAGGGACGGGGTACTCAGGCAAGGGACTTTTGCATAGACAGCGGGACAATAATGAAACAAACAATGTCAGACCTCTCGATCTTACAGAGAGTCTATCTGGGCTTTGCCATCCTGGTCGCCGTCATGGTCGCCAGCGCGGTACTGACCTTTCGCGGCCAGAGCGAACTCAACGATGCCCTGGACCAGGTAACACAAGAGTCCATGCCGCTGGTGATCGCCAGCAGCCAGACCCAGATAAGCCTGCTCAGCGCCAACAAGTGGCTCACCGACGTGCTGACCGAGCAGGATCCCAAGCAACTGCCGGCGGAAGTGGCCGAGCTGCAGCAGGCCAAGGGTCAGGTCGACAAGATGCTGACGACCCTCAGGCAGCAGGTGGCGACGCACCCCGAATTGCAGGGGGAGATGACGGCCCTCGGCAAGCTGGTGGCTGACTACCTGCAGCTGACCCAGACCCTGCCCACCGAGCACGAAGCCCTGCTCACACGGCTGCACAAGGTCAACCAGGCCAAGGGCCAGTTCCAGGTCAGCCTGCCCCAGTTCAAGAAGAACCTCGGCGACATGATGGTCACCGTCGACGACAGCTTCATCAAGATGCTCTCCGAGACCCTGACCACCAAGCTCTCCGCAATCGAGCTCTCCACCATGGATGCCCTCAACCAGAGCATCCCCGCCCCCATAGAAGCGGCGCTCAAGCGCAACAAGATGCAGATCGAGGGCTTCAACAGCACCATCAAGGATCTGCAAGGGGAGCTCAAGGAGTTCGACAACAACATGGGCCACTACGTCCATGGCTTCGTGCGCGACACCACCGCCACTGAAGGGGTGCTCGCCCAGTACCTGGCGCTGATGAAGCAGCAGCAGACCATGCGCGAGCAGAGCAAGCAGGCGAGCCAGCTCATCGTCAGCATCCAGAACAAGCTGGAGGGGATCACCGCCCAGAGCCAGCAGCTGATGAACGCCAGCATCAAGGCCTCCGATCGGGTGCAGACCCAGAGCACCCTGACCCAGGGGATCAGCATAGTCATCGCCATCTTCGTCGCCATACTGGTGGCCTTCACCCTCGGCAAGGCCATACGCCGCCCCCTGAAAGAGCTGCTGCGGGTACTGACCGAGGTGACCCAGGGTGACATGACCCAGCGGGTCGGCTTCAAGAGCCAGAACGAGTTCGGCCAGCTCGGCAGCCAGATCAACCTGCTGATCCAGCAGATGGGAGACGTGCTCAGGCAGCTCTCCCAGGCCTCGACCCAGCTCAACAGCGCCGCCCACGACAACCGCCACACCACCGAATCGGTGCGGGCGGATCTGGAGAAGCAGCGTCAGGAGACCGCCTCGGTCGCCGCCGCCATGACCCAGATGGAGGCCTCGGTGCGGGAGGTGGCCCAGGCCGCCAACCAGACCCTGGAGCGGGTGCAGGACGTGGAGAAGGCCTCCGAGATGGGCCGCAAGGTGATGGCAGGCAACATCACCACCACCCATCAGCTGGCGGGCAAGCTGCAGCAGACCGGTGCGGTCATCGCCGATGTGAGCGCCATGAGCGGCCAGATTGGCAATATCCTCGACGTCATCCGCGGCATCGCCGAGCAGACCAACCTGCTGGCCCTCAACGCCGCCATCGAGGCGGCCCGGGCCGGCGAGCAGGGCCGCGGCTTTGCGGTGGTGGCGGACGAGGTGCGCAACCTGGCCGGTCGCACCGCCCAGTCCACCAGCGAGATCCAGACCATGATAGAGAACCTGCAGCAGGGGGTCGCCCGGGCAGTCAACGTGATGCAGGAGTGCTCCCGCGAGATGGACAGCTGCGTGGATCAGAGCTCCCAGGCCAACAACGCCATGGAGGAGGTGCAGGGCATAGTGGTGCTCATCAGCGACATGTCGAGCCAGATAGCCTCCGCCGCCGAGCAGCAGCAGGCCACCAGCGCCGACATCGCCACCAACCTCAACCGCATCTCCGACATCTCGGATCTCAACTATCAGGGCATAGAGCGGGTCGCCGAGACCAGCCAGCAGCTCGACAGCCTGGCCGAGCAGCAGGAGGGGCTGGTGCAGCGCTTCCGGCTTAGCGCCTGATGAGGCCGTCTGTTCTTCC
Source organism: Aeromonas sp. DSM 116730 (assembly GCF_046581335.1). Classification (NCBI taxonomy): domain Bacteria; kingdom Pseudomonadati; phylum Pseudomonadota; class Gammaproteobacteria; order Aeromonadales; family Aeromonadaceae; genus Aeromonas; species Aeromonas sp. DSM 116730. The sequence goes on from NZ_CP144265.1 coordinate 2,847,463, forward strand.
ATTGCCCTGAAACGACGAGGCCCCGCAGATGCGGGGCCTTGTTTTAATTGCGGCTTGCAGTGAGATCAGGCGTAGGCGATGGCGCCTTTGCCGACCCCTTCATAGGCGACAATCTTGACGAACTTGTCCCCCACCTGCTTCTTCACTTCGCGGGCAATGTAGTGGGCCAGCAGTTCTATGGTGGTGTCCGTGTCTATCATCTCCACCTCGGCGGCCGGCATGGCGAGCTGGAACAGCCCCTGGGGCGCCAGGTACTTGAAGCCGAAGTGATGTTCCCCCAGCTGGGCCTTGGCCAGCTCGCTCAATTCCAGCTCGGAGAGGGCCACCTTGTCCTCCAGGGTGCCGAGGTAGATGTCGGCCCAGCGCTCGGCCCAGTTCAGCTCCAGCTCCTCGTTGCGCGCCCCGTCCACCTCTATCTCGACCGGAGAGCGGTGGCCGTGGGCGATGCGCTGGCAGTTGCCGTCGTGCTTCTTCAGACCATGGCTGTAGTGGTAGAAGGCGCCCTCGATCTTCTCCTGGCGCAGGGTCAGTGAGAGATCCTTGATGTTGCCAGGCAGGCGCTTGGCCAGCACCGCCAGCAGATAGCGGGTCACCGACTCCTTGTCCACCTGGGGGGCGGGGATGAAGGCGAACGCCTGGGACGGGCAGCGCAGGTGGATGGAGCGACCCGGGCGCAGCAGATCTACGGTGCACTCGTCGTTATCCAGGGGGTGGATGTGCACCAGAGCGCTCTCGGTCGGCACCAGCAGCTTGTGATCCACCTCTTCATCGATGATCGACTTGATAAGCTTCTTCACCCGACCAAAGTCCAGCAACATGCTCATCTCGTTGAGCTCGCCGCTCATCTCGATGTCCACCAGCCAGCTCTCCCCCACCATGCCGCGACGCTCGCACAGATAGCTGGAATCGATCACAGTCAAATCTCTAACAAATAACTTCATCACTCAGGCCTTGCTACAGAGAAAGTGCAGTTTGCGATATTATGACCCCGGATTATCGGCAAAGGAACTGGAACCCCCCATGAACAAATTGCTTATCAAGAATGCCACCCTGGTCAACGAAGGCCGCATCTATGCTTCCGACGTCTTGATCGAGGGTGAGCGGATCGCCCGCATCGCCCCGGACATCAGCGCCCCCGATGCCGTGGTGATCGATGCCGCAGGCCGTCACCTCATCCCCGGGATGATCGATGATCAGGTCCATTTCCGGGAACCTGGCCTGACCCACAAGGGGACCATCGCCAGTGAATCCCGGGCCGCCGTCGCCGGTGGCACCACCAGTTTCATGGAAATGCCCAACGTCAATCCCCAGACCACCACCATCGACGCCCTCGAAGCCAAATACCAGATAGCCGCCAACTCCGCCGCCGCCAACTACAGCTTCTACCTGGGTGCCACCAACGACAACCTGGAAGAGATCAAGAAGCTGGATCCCAAGCAGTCCTGCGGCATCAAGATCTTCATGGGAGCCTCCACCGGCAACATGCTGGTGGACAACCAGGAGACACTGGCGGCCATCTTCCGCGAGAGCCCGGTGATGATAGTCACCCACTGCGAGGACACCCCCTCCATCAAGGTGCTGGAAGACGAGGCCCGCGCCAAGTGGGGCGAGGATGTGCCCATGCGCGAGCACGGCCGCATCCGCAGCGCCGACGCCTGCTACAAATCCTCCAGCATGGCGGTGGGGCTGGCGAAGCAGTACGGTGCCAAGCTGCACGTGCTGCACCTGACCACCGCCAAGGAGCTGTCGCTCTTCACCGCCACCCCGGATCTGAAGGATCTCAAGGACAAGAACATCACCGCCGAGGTGTGCGTCCATCATCTGTTCTTCAACGAGGCGGACTACGACACCCTGGGCAGCCAGATCAAGTGCAACCCGGCGGTGAAGAGCGCCGCCGACCAGCACGCCCTGTTGGATGCGGTGCGCAACGACGTGCTCGACATCATCGCCACCGACCACGCCCCCCACACCTGGGAAGAGAAGCAGAACAGCTACTTCAAGGCGCCGTCCGGCGTGCCCCTGGTGCAGCACTCCCTGCAGGCGCTGCTGGAGCTCTACCACAACGGTGTCTTCTCGCTGGAGACTATCGTCAAGAAGACCTCCCACGCGGTGGCCGAGCGCTTCCAGGTGCAGGATCGCGGCTACATCCGCGAGGGCTACTTCGCAGACCTGGTGCTGCTGGATCTCGGCAAGCCCTATGTGGTCAACGACAGCAACCTGCTCTATCTGTGCGGCTGGTCGCCCTTCAATGGCTACCGCTTCCAGAGCACCATAGAGATGACCCTGGTCAACGGCCAGATCGCCTGGCAGAACGGCCAGGTCACCGATCAGGTATTGGGCAAGCGGCTCACCTTCAACCGCTAAGCCAGTCATCGCTGATACCAAACGGCCGCCCACCAGGGCGGCCGTTTTTCATGCAAGACGGCGGCGGGGTGCTGACAAAATGCGCGACTGGTCGCACTTTGATCCGAAGTTGCTCGCAAAGCAGGCAAACGATCTCGGCGCGGGATTTCCCCTGTTGACAGGGTCGGGGCATCTCCATAAACTCCCTCCCCGTCAGCCGAGCTGACTCCGTCGGTGTGTAGCGCAGCCAGGTAGCGCATCTGCATGGGGTGTAGAGGGTCGGAGGTTCGAATCCTCTCACACCGACCAAATTCCCCGAGAAAGGCCTTGTCAAACGACAAGGCCTTTTCTTTTTGTCTCTCCAAGGCAACGCCCTGGCAGGCGATTGTCTCATGAGCGCCGTTGTGCTGTAGTGAGGTCCTCTCAGCCAAGGGCCAGTTCCATGTCACCAAGCTCCCCCCTCTTGTTCGTCCTCGCCCTGTGCGGCTCGCTGCTGCTCGGCGGCTGCGCCACCGCCTATGACAGCGAAAAGTCCTTCTGGAACGGCCAGACAGGCTTCTCCCAGACCCAGCTCGGGGCGACCCGCTGGCAGCTGGAGTTTGTGGGCAACGATCTGGTGGACAGGGAGACGGCCCGCAAGTACGTGCTCAAGCGAGCGGGAGAGATGGCGCTGGCGCAGGGGTATGCCTGGGTGCAGGTGCAGTCGCTGACCCTGTCGCGGGATGCGGTCAGGGTCACCCCGACCCGCCCCCAGTTCGGCTTCGATGAGTACGAACCCGACACCTTCATGGACGAGATGCAGGTAGAGCACCGCACCTCGGCACTGCTGATCTTCTCCCTCGGGAGAGCCCCATTGGACGACCAGAGCCTGGAAGCCATTTATCTGGCAAAGATGAAAACAAACAGTGATTAATATAATTAATTTACAAGATCTACATCACATACAACTAATTGCAACATAAAGTTCTGATATAAGTCGCTGGATTTCCCCTCCATGATTAGGCATGCTGCCAGCATACCGGCTGTCAGGATTCCATGGCCCGGATCACAAAAACGGACTTAGGTGGCACCAAATCCACCTGCACAGGCACTGCACATATCGAGACTGTCCCCCCATGAAAATGAACAAATTGACCGTTGCCATCCTCATTGCGATGTTGCTTGGCATTTTTACCGGGCAAGGCTATCGCCTGTTTGCCCCGGCCCAGGCCGCCACCTTTGCCAGTGACATCACCATACTGACCGACATCTTCCTGCGCCTCATCAAGATGATCATCGCCCCCCTGGTGTTCACTACCCTGGTGGTCGGCATCGCCAAGATGGGCGACACCCGCACCGTGGGGCGCATCGGCGCCAAGACCCTGGGCTGGTTCATGCTGGCCTCCCTGATGTCATTGACCCTGGGGCTGGTGATGGTGCACCTGATGCAGCCCGGGGTCGGCCTCTCCCTCTCCCTGCCCGATGACGGCGCCAGCTCAGGGGTGGCCGCCACCGCCATCTCCCTCAAGGACTTCGTGACCCACGCCATTCCGAAAAGCGTGATCGAGGCCATGGCCACCAACGAGATCCTGCAGATAGTGGTGTTCTCCCTCTTCTTCGGGCTGGCCGCCGCCGCCCTGGGGGATGCCGCCAAACCCGTGGTCAAGCTGATGGCAAGCAGCGCCGAGATCATGCTGAAGGTGACCGGCTACGTGATGAACTTCGCCCCCTTCGCGGTGTTCGGCGCCATCGCCGCCATGGTCGCCAAGGAAGGGCTCGGCATCCTCGCCACCTATGGCACCTTCATGGCCCAGTTCTACCTGGCCCTGGCCTGCCTCTGGCTGCTGCTCATCGCCATGGGCAGCCTCTTCATCCGCCGCCGCATCCTGACCCTGCTGGCCATGATCCGCGAGCCCATACTGCTCGCCTTCTCCACCGCCAGCTCCGAGGCCGCCTATCCCAAGACCCTGGACAGGCTGGAGAAGTTCGGCTGTGACAAGCGCATCGCCAGCTTCGTGCTGCCCATGGGCTACTCCTTCAACCTGGACGGCTCCATGATGTACTGCACCTTCGCGGTGATGTTCATCGCCCAGGCCTATGGCATAGAGCTCAGCATGGCCCAGCAGATCACCATGCTGCTGCTGCTGATGGTCACCTCCAAGGGGATGGCCGGGGTACCGCGCGCCTCCCTGGTGGTGATCGCCGCCACCCTGAACCAGTTCCAGATCCCGGAGGCCGGCATACTGCTGCTGCTCGGCATAGACCACTTCCTCGACATGGGTCGCTCCGCCACCAACGTGCTGGGCAACGCCATCGCCGCCAGCGTGGTGGCCAAGACGGAAGACAGTCTGGGAGAGACCCAGCCCGAGGGCGAACTCGCCAAGGCTTGAGTCAAGGACACCCAGCAAAAGGCCCGCAACTGCGGGCCTTTTTTCGTTTGGCGGTCAGCACCAGCGCCTCACCCGCCGGCAGTACTGCACATAGCTGATGCCGAAGCGGGCGCGCAGGGCACGCTCTTCCGGCAAGATCTGAAAGCGGGTGAGCCAGCCCAGCAACAACAGCGGCCCGAGCCAGACCCAGGGGCCCCCGAGATAGCAGGCCAGCGCCAGCAACCAGCAGAGCAGCCCCAGGTACATGGGGTTGCGGCTGATGCGATAGACCCCCCGGGTCACCAGCACCCGGCTCTGCTGCAAGCGGACTGGATGGACGCTGGTACGCTCCCGGCGAAAGTGCAGCAGCGCCCCGCCCCCCAGCACGGCCCCTACCAGCAGCAACGCCGTGGCCAGCACCAGCAAAACCCCGCTCCCCCTCTCCTCCCCCCGTCCCAACCACATGGCAAGGGCGAGCAGGACAAAGAGCAACAAGGGCGGAATACGCAGCTCGAAACGCATATTTTCTTCCTGCAACAAGTGCCACAAATGACGCCATTGCGATACACTCGCAGCGTCGGCATCTGGGTAAAAAGTGAAACATATCATTAGCATAGCAACATGCTGACCCAGCCATGCCGCGGCCCGCATCTGACAGGGGCCCATCCTCAACGAAACAATAAAAAAGGAACCATCCCATGCACAAGAAAACCCTGCTCGCGACCCTGGTCTTCGGGTTGCTCGCCGGCCAGGCCGTCGCCGCCCCCTACCTGCCGCTCGCCAGCGACACCCGCAACGGTCAGGAGCAGACCGCCGCCAACGCCTGGCTGGAGGTGGACTTGACCGCCTTCGAGCACAACATCCAGACCCTCAAGGATCGTCTCGGCGACAAGGGCCCGCAGATCTGCGCCATCATGAAGGCCGACGCCTACGGTCACGGCATCGATCTGCTGGTCCCCTCCGTGGTCAAGGCGGGCATTCCCTGCATCGGCATCGCCAGCAATGAAGAGGCCCGGGTGGCCCGCGAGAAGGGCTTCGAGGGCCGCCTGATGCGGGTCCGTGCCGCCACCCCGGCCGAAGTGGAGCAGGCCCTGCCCTACAAGCTGGAAGAGCTGGTGGGCAGCCTGGAGAGCGCCAAGGGGATCGCCGACATCGCCCAGCGCCACCATACCACCATTCCGGTGCACATAGGTCTGAACTCCGCCGGCATGAGCCGCAACGGCATCGACCTGCGCCAGGCGGACGCCAAGGAAGATGCCCTGGCCATGGTCAAGCTCAAGGGGATCACCCCGGTCGGCATCATGACCCACTTCCCGGTGGAGGAGAAAGAGGACGTCAAGCTGGGGCTGGCCCAGTTCAAGCTGGACTACCAGTGGCTGATCGACGCGGGCAAACTGGATCGCAGCAAGCTCACCATACACGCCGCCAACTCCTTCGCCACCCTGGAAGTGCCGGAAGCCTACTTTGACATGGTACGCCCGGGCGGCATCATCTACGGTGACACCATCCCCTCCTACACCGAATACAAGAAGGTGATGGCGTTCAAGACCCAGGTCGCCTCGGTGAATCACTACCCGGCGGGCAACACCGTCGGCTATGACCGCACCTTCACCCTCAAGCGTGACTCCCTGCTCGCCAACCTGCCGCTCGGTTACTCCGACGGATACCGCCGTGCGCTCAGCAACAAGGCCTATGTGCTGATCCAGGGCCAGAAGGTGCCCGTGGTGGGCAAGACCTCCATGAACACCATCATGGTGGACGTGACCGACCTCAAAGGGGTGAAACCCGGTGATGAAGTGGTGCTGTTCGGCCGTCAGGGTGAGGCCGAGGTGAAGCAGGCGGATCTGGAGGAGTACAACGGCGCCCTGCTGGCGGACATGTACACCATCTGGGGTTACACCAACCCCAAGAAGATCAAGCGCTAAGCACATATCTGATATGAAAAAGGGCTCCTTAGGGAGCCCTTTTTTGCGGGTGCTTACACCGTCTTCTGGTCGGCCACCTTCTTGCGGGTCACCCAGAGGCTGAGCCCCATGGAGGCCAGCAGGATCAGCGCGACCACGCCCAATGCGATGCCAGTCGGTATCTTGAAGATGTCGAGCAGCAGCATCTTGACCCCGATGAACATCAGGATCAGCGCCAGACCGTATTTGAGCAGGGCGAAGCGTTCGGCGACGCCGGCCAGCAGGAAGTACATGGCGCGCAGGCCCATGATGGCGAAGATGTTGGAGGTCAGCACTATGAAGGGATCCGTGGTCACCGCGAAGATGGCCGGGATGCTGTCCACCGCGAAGATGAGATCGCTCACCTCCACCAGCACCAGAATGAGCAGCAGCGGGGTGGCATAACGCACACCGTCACGCCAGACGAAGAAGTTCTCCCCCTCCAGGGTCTCGGTCACCTTGAAGCGGCGACGCATCCAGCCCAGCAACGGGTTGTTGGCCAAGTCCGGCTCCTTGTCGGCGGCCCACAGCATCTTGACCCCGGTCAGCAGCAGGAAGGCGCCAAACAGATAGAGGATCCAGTGGAACTGCTCGATGAGCCAGCTGCCCGCGAACACCATGCCGGCGCGCATGACGATGGCACCCAGTACCCCGTAGAGCAGCACCCGGCGCTGCAGCTCGGCCGGAATGGCGAAGTAGCCAAACAGCATCAGCCAGACGAAGACGTTGTCCACCGCCAGCGCCTTCTCGATGAGGTAGCCAGTGAGGAACTCCAGCCCCTTCTCGTTGGCGATCTCACGCCCGGCACTGTGATCCAGCCAGAGCCAGATGGCCAGGTTGAACAGCAGGGCCACGCTGACCCAGACCAGGGACCAGATCCCCGCCTCTTTGAGGGACACCTTGTGCGCCTTGCCGCCGCCGACAAAGCGGATGTCAATCCACAACAGGACCAGCACTATGCTGAAGAAACCGGTCCACATCCACCATTCACCCATTTTTCACTTCTCCCAAAACGACAAAACCCACGACCGAGAGGCGTGGGTTTGCGTTTGGAGCAGATACACCTTGCCTCTCGGCAAGGTCTCACTTACAGCCAATTTTCATCGACTGCCCGGCTGCCGGGTGCACTGCAGGATATGGGTGCACCGTAATGACGACAAACCGGCGAGAAGTTACTCCCCTTGTGCGGCGGATAGTAACAGCCTCCAAAGGTGGCGCCAAGGGGCATCTTCACCGCGGATGGAAATAAAACGGGGCACCACCTGGGTGCCCCGCATGCTCGTTCACGCCCTCGCCCTCAGAGCGGATCCACCTTGAGACAGGAGACCGCGTGATCGAAGTTCCCCTCCAGCATGGGGCGGGTCTTGGCGCACTCAGGCCCCGCCACCGGGCAGCGGGTACGGAACACGCAGCCGGACGGCGGATTCATCGGCGACGGCAGGTCCCCCTCCAGGATCTGGATCACCTTGCTGCGCTCCAGATCCGGATCCGGAATGGGCACCGCCGACATCAGCGCCTTGGTGTAGGGATGCAGGGGATTGGCGAAGATCTCCTGACGGGTCCCGAGCTCAACCGCGTTGCCCAGATACATCACCAGCACCCGATCCGAGATGTGTTTGACCACGGACAAGTCGTGGGCGATGAAGATGAGGGAGAGCCCCATCTCCTTTTGCAGGGACTTGAGCAGGTTGACCACCTGGGCCTGGATGGAGACATCCAGCGCCGAGACAGGCTCGTCACAGATGATCATCTTGGGCTCCAGGATCAGCGCCCGGGCGATGCCGATGCGCTGGCACTGGCCGCCGGAGAACTCGTGGGGGTAGCGGTTTACCAGGTTGGGCAAAAGCCCCACCTTGGTCATCATGGCCCGCACCTTCTCCTTCACCTGATCCCTTGAGAGATTGGGATAGAAGGTGACCAGGGGCTCGGCGATGATGTCGCCTATGGTCATGCGCGGGTTCAAGGAGGCCAGCGGGTCCTGGAAGATCATCTGGATCTCCTTGCGCTTCTCCCGCAGCGCCCCCTGCTCGAGCTTGGTCAGATCCTGGCCCAGCCACACCACCTTGCCGTCGGTGGCCGGCACCAGGCCTATCAGAGCCCGGGCGAAGGTGGACTTGCCACAGCCGGACTCCCCCACTACGCCCAGGGTCTCCCCCTCGTAGAGGCGCAGGGTGACGCCATCCACCGCCTTCAGGGCGGAGGGCTTGGCCCAGGGCCAGGCCTTGTCACTCTTGATGCTGAAGTGAACCTTGAGGTCAGATACTTCCAGCAGCAGTTTCTTGTCAGTACCCATTTAGTTTGCCCCCTTGATCATGGCATCCGATACCCAATGGCAGGCCCGTGTCCGTCCGTCGCCGAAGGGGGTCAGGACTGGAGATTGCTGGCCGCAAATCTCGTGCGCCCGGTGGCAACGCTCCTGGAAGGGGCAGCCAGTGGGCAGACGCAGCAGGTTGGGCGGATTGCCCGGTATGGTGGGCAGCACTTCCCCTTCGGTATCGAGACGGGGAATGGCGCGCAGCAAGCCTTCGGTATAGGGGTGGCTCGGGCGATAGAAGATGTCGTTGACCCGGCCGTACTCCATGGTGCGACCGGCATACATCACCAGCACCTTGTCACAGATGCCCGCCACCACGCCAAGATCGTGGGTGATCATGACGATGGCGGTGTTGAACTCCCGCTTGAGCTCGTTCATCAGGGTCATGATCTGGGCCTGCACCGTCACGTCCAGCGCCGTGGTCGGCTCGTCGGCGATGAGCAGTTGCGGCCGGCACAGGAGCGCCATGGCGATCATCACCCGCTGGCGCATGCCACCGGAGAACTCGTGGGGGTACATGTTCATCCGCTTGCGCGACTCGGGGATCTTCACCGCGTCCAGCATGCGCACCGACTCCTCGAACGCCGCCGCCTTGCTCACTCCCTTGTGCAGCATCAGCACTTCCATCAGCTGATCCTTCACCTTCATATAAGGGTTCAGGGAGGTCATGGGGTCCTGGAAGATCATGGCGATCTTCTCGGAGCGGATCTTGTTGAGCTTGTGCTCCGGCAGATTCAGGATCTCGTCCCCCTGAAACTTGGCCGAGCCGGTAATGATGCCGTTCTTGGCGAGCAGCCCCATGATGGCAAAGGCAGTCTGAGACTTGCCTGAGCCTGACTCACCGACGATTCCCAGGGTCTCGCCGGCAGAGAGGGAGAAGTTGAGGTCGTTGACCGCCACCACATTGCCATCCGGGGTCTTGAACTCGACCCGCAGATCTTTCACATCCAGTAACTTCATATCAAAACTCCTTATCGATCTCTCGTGATGCTTTCCTGCCCATCCGGATGACGCCGCGCGTTCAGCGGATGGGTCTTATGGCGCCGTTGGCGTCTTATCGATCCGTTGGCGTCTTACCGATCCTTTGGATCGAGGGCATCACGCAGACCATCCCCGAGGAAGTTGAAGCAGAACAGGGTCACCACCATGAAACCGGCGGGGAACAGGAGTTGCCAGATGGCCACTTCCATCGACTTGGAGCCTTCATCCAGCAGGGCACCCCAGCTGGTCATGGGCTCTTGCACACCCAGCCCCAGGAAGCTCAGGAAGGATTCGAACATGATCATGCCCGGCACCAGCAGGGTGGCGTAGACCGCCACTATGCCGAGCACGTTGGGGACTATGTGACGGGTGATGATCTTCCACTTGGAGACGCCACAGACGTGGGCCGCCTCGATGAACTCCTTGCTCTTGAGGCTCAGGGTCTGGCCTCGCACTATCCGCGCCATGTCGAGCCAGCTCACCGCGCCTATGGCGAGGAAGATGAGGGCCAGGTTGCGACCGAAGAAGGTCACCAGCATGATGACGAAGAACATGAAGGGGAAGGCGTTGAGGATCTCCAGTACCCGCATCATCAGGCTGTCGACGCGACCGCCGATGAAGCCGGAGGCGGCGCCATACAGGGTGCCTATGATGACGGCCACCACGGCCCCCATGATGCCGACCATGAGCGAGATGCGGCCGCCGAGCAGGGTGCGCACGAAGAGATCGCGCCCCAGGCTGTCGGTACCGAACCAGTGACCCGTCTCCATGTCAGGGGCGGCCTGCATGGCGCCCCAGTCAGGATCGTCGAAGGTGTATTGGGACAGGTGCGGCCCGACGATCACCGCCAGACCGATGATGGTCAGGATGATGAGGCTGGTCAGGGCCGCCTTGTTGCGCAGGAAACGGCGACGGGCATCCTTCCACAGGGAGCGTCCTTCCACCACTTCCACTTGCTGGGCGAACGCCTCGACGGCTTCGCGCTTTTCAGTTGTGACTACCATGATGTACTCCCGGCTTAGTAACGGATCTTGGGATCGATGACGGCATAGAGAATATCGACCACGGCGTTAAAGGTGATGGTCAGGGCGCCGACCAAAATGGTCAGACCGAGCACCATGGAGTAATCACGGTTGAGGGCACCGTTGACGAACAGCTGGCCAATCCCCGGCAGACCGAAGATGGTCTCGATCACCACTGAGCCCGTGATGATGCCGACAAAGGCCGGGCCCAGGTAGGAGACCACAGGCAGCATGGCCGGACGCAGCGCGTGCCTCAGGATGATATGGCGCAGCGGCAGCCCCTTGGCACGGGCGGTACGGATGAAGTTGGAGTTCATGGTCTCAATCATGCTGCCACGCATGATGCGGGAGATGGCGGAGATGTAGTACATCATCATGCCGAACACCGGCAACACCATGAACTGCACCCCGCCCCCCTGCCAGCCTCCCGCCGGGAACCAGCCCAGGTAGATACTGAAGAAGAGCACCAGCAAGGGCGCCAGCACGAAGCCGGGTATCACCACCCCGGCCATGGCCGACGACATCAGCAGATAGTCGATGAAGGTGTTCTGTTTCAAGGCCGCAATGGTGCCGAAGGTGACTCCCAGCAAGACGGCAAGGACGAAAGCCGCGCTCCCTATCTTGGCGGAAACAGGCAGCGCCTGGCTCACCAGATCATTGACGGTGAAGTCCTTGTACTTGAAAGAGGGCCCCAGATCTCCCTGGACCAGGTTGCCCAGATAGGTGAGGTATTGCACACCTATGGGCTTGTCCAGGCCGTACTTGGCCTCGATGTTGGCAAGCACTTCCGGCGGCAGGGCGCGTTCGCTGGTAAAGGGGTTACCCGGTGCGAAACGCATCATGAAGAAGGAGACTGTGATCAAGACCAGTAGAGTCGGGATCGCTTCCAGTAGACGTTTAAGGATGAATTTCAACATAGACATTTCCTGTCCTGTACTGCTTCCAAAGGGTCGCGGTTTTAATACTAAGGCCCGCCGTCTGGCGGGCCTGCTTGTTATGCGACTTGTTTCTTTACTCAGTGAGCAATGATGTACATGTCTTTGCTGTAGAGGTTGTCCAGCGGGTTGGCCGGGTAGCCGCCCACATAGGGCTTGACCATGCGCGAGGTCACGTACTGATAGATGGGGGCGATCGGCATGTCCTTGGCCAGGATATCTTCGGCCTGGACATAGAGCTTGTTGCGCGCATCCGCATCCACCTGGTTGCGCGACTCGCTCATCAGCTTGTCAAAGGCGGTATTGGAGTACTTGCCGTCGTTGTTGCCGTGGGTGGTCTGCATCAGATCCAGCATGGAGGAGGCTTCGTTGTAGTCCGCAATCCAGCCGGCGCGACCCACGTCGAAGTTACCCTGCTTCTTGGTTTCCAGGTAGGTCTTCCACTCCTGGTTAACCAGGCTCACCTGCACCCCCAGCTTCTTCCACATGGAGGCAACGGCCACGGCCACCTTCTTGTGGTTGTCGTCTGTGTTGTAGAGCAGCTCGAACTTGAGCGGCTTGCCCGGGCCGTAACCGGCTTCGGTCAGCAGCTCTTTCGCCTTGGCATCACGCTCGGCCTGGGTCAGCTTGGACCAGGCAGGGGCCACCGGCTTGAAACCGTCCACGAAGTCAGGAACCAGGGTGTAACCCGGGGTCTCGCCCTTGCCCATCACCTTGTCAGCGATCACGTTGCGATCGATGGCGTAGGAGAGCGCGGTACGCACCCGCACGTCGTCAAACGGCTTGTGCTTGAAGTTGTACTGGTAGTAGTAGGTGCCCACATAGCCGCTCACCTGCACCTCGTTCGGGTGCTCCTTCTTCATCTGCTTGAAGCGCTCGATGGGCATGTTGTAGGTGAGATCGACTTCACCGGCCAGGTAGCGGTTCAGCTCGGCGTTGGTGGACTGGATGGGCAGGTAGGTGACCTTCTCGATCACTGTCTTGGCGTTGTTCCAGTAGCTGGGGTTGCGCTCGACGTCGACGCGCTCGTTGACCACCCAATCCTTCAGCACATAAGCGCCGTTGGAAACCATGTTGCCGGGCTGGGTCCACTTGTCACCGAACTTCTCGATCACCGCCTTGGGGACCGGATAGGTGGTGGTGTGGGAGAGCATGCTGACGAAGTAAGGCACCGCCTTCTCCAGCTGGACTTCAAAGGTGTGATCGTCAACCGCCTTCACACCCAGGGTATCGGCCGGCTTCTTGCCCGCGATGATATCGGAGGCATTGATGATGGTCGGGATCTCCATGTACCAGGAGTAGGGAGAAGCCGTCTTGGGATCCACCGCGCGCTGGAAGGCGAAGACGAAGTCATGGGCGGTCACCGGATCCCCGTTGGACCACTTGGCATCCTTGCGCAGGTGGAACACATAGTGTTTGTTGTCCTTGGTTTCCCAGGACTCGGCGACGCCGGGCAGGGTCTCACCCTTGGGGCCGGAGCTGACGAGACCCTCGAACAGGTCACGCAATACATTGGATTCGGGGGTACCTTCCACTTTCTGGGGATCCAGGGTGGCGGGTTCGGAGCCATTGCCTTTCACCAGGGTCTGCTCGGGGGCGAGCTTGGTGCCGGCGGGGACGTCGGCGGCGTGGGCCAGGGTGGCGCCACCAAAGAGTGCGGTCAATAAAAGGGTATTAATAATTGTTTTTCTATGAGTCATTTCCATACTCCAACAAGAACGTTCCATGCATTTGTCCATTCACGAGATAAAAATCCCGCTGCCCGCATAATTCCCTGACAATTCTGATAATGCAATAGATATCATCAGGTAGGGACGGCTTTGGCGGTCAAAAAAACAGCTTTAAACCATTTATTCAGCATTTAAATATCGCGTAATGGGTGTTTTTCATACAAAGCCGCTCGATTCTAGGAAATGACTAACAAAAAAGAAACAATAAAAAGCCGGTCACGAGGACCGGCTCCGACAAAACAGACCTGAATCACATCAATCCGGGAAAGACTCCCTTGATCCCTGCCACCATGATCTCGATACCAAGAGACATCATGATGAGACCCATGATACGGGTGACCACGTTGATGCCGGTATTGCCCATCAGCTTGAACAGCAGGGGAGCGGCACGGAAGATGAGCCAGGAGCAGTAGGCAAAGGCCATCACCACCACGAACATGCCCATCAGCTCGGTCAGGGTCTTCTGGCTGGCATAGACGATGGAGGATGAGATGGCCCCGGGGCCTGCCATCAGGGGCAGCGCCAGCGGCACCACGGCGATGGATTCGCGCGCGGCCAGTTCACCCTTCTCCTGCTTGTTGTGCTTCACCTCCCCCAGCTTGCCCTGCAACATGGACCAGGCGATCAGGGTGATGAGCGAGCCGCCGGCAATGCGGAACGACGCCAGCGAGATGCCGAAACCGTCGAGGATCAGCTGCCCCATGGTCATGGAGACCATGAGGATGATCATCACGGCAATGTGGGCCGTGGTGTTGGTCTTCCTGCGCTCATCCGGTTGCATGTGGCCCGTCAGGCTCACAAAGACCGGCAACAGACCCAGCGGGTTGATGATCGCAAACAGGCCGACGAAAAATTTCAGGTATAAAGAGAAGTCAATTGCTGCCATAAGCGCCATCCAGAACCAATTCGGGCCACCGAGGGCCATCCCCGTCAAACTGCGCGTAAATTTACACCATGATATTTCCCTTCTCCAATCAAATAATCTCACCCTTTCCGGGGCTTTTCAGTTAGTTCCTCTAATGAATCGACAAAAATCAACATATCGAGTTGTTAACCGTTATGGAGGCCATTTAACACGCCAGCAAAGTATGGTGGTGTTTTATGTCGAAACGCCCAGCCATCACCCTATTTCCCTTCAATAAAGCGCCATTTTCATGGATTGATCTGGAGGCCCCAAGGGGATAACCCCTATTCACCCCCACGGCTCGCCCCAGGCTGGCACCCTATCTTCATCCTGATGTGCCCGGGACAACCATGGCGCAAGCAGTCCGCCCACAAAGGCGTCGTTATGAGATTTGCCGAACAGCCATCCAAAGTCCGACGAAAAGGCCCGACGCTGGATGAAAACAACCACCATTTTTTCCAACAGAAATGAAACGCCTGCCTCTCTTTGGGGCGAGAGGCTGTCAAGGGCCGCCGCCAGGCAGGACCTCAGCGCCCTCATTGCCAGCCGCGAAACTGCGGGAGGATATGAGGCAAGGGTTTGACACCAGGCGCAAAAATGGCTGTTCACCTCGTGTTCATCCCCCCGGCGCTCTACTCTACAAATGCGTAACATCTGGCCGGTCGGGATGGTGAAACAAAATTTCTTTTGTTCTTTTGTTACATATGATCCAGATCAATCTTTTCTGACACATCCCGGCTCTATAATCGAGCCAGAAAACAATTTAGTAAGGCATGTAAATACCCCGTTATGGTGATTCTCTCCTTGACAGGGCGGCTATAATTGCCGGGCATTGCCAAGGTCTTACTAAACAGTTTTCAAATCATCAGGAGATAAACATGGCAGTAACCAATTTGGCTGAACTGGATGCACTGGTTGCCCGCGTCAAAGAAGCCCAGCGTGAATTCGCCAGCTTCTCGCAAGAGCAGGTAGACAAGATCTTCCGCGCCGCCGCACTGGCCGCCAGCAACGCCCGTATCCCCCTGGCCCAGATGGCAGTGGCTGAGTCCGGCATGGGCATCATCGAAGACAAGGTCATCAAAAACCACTTCGCCTCCGAATACATCTATAACGCTTACAAAGACGAGAAGACCTGCGGCATCCTGAGCCAGGACGACGAGATGGGCACCATCACCATCGCCGAGCCGGTAGGCATCATCTGTGGTATAGTGCCGACCACCAACCCGACTTCCACTGCTATCTTCAAGGCCCTCATCTCCCTGAAGACCCGCAACGCCATCATCTTCTCCCCGCACCCCCGCGCCAAGAACTCCACCAATACCGCTGCCAAGCTGGTACTGGATGCAGCCATCGCCGCCGGTGCCCCGAAGAACATCATCGGCTGGATTGACCAACCGTCAGTCGAACTCTCCAACGCGCTGATGAAGCACGATGACATCAACCTGATCCTGGCCACCGGTGGCCCGGGCATGGTGAAAGCCGCCTACTCCTCAGGCAAGCCCGCCATCGGCGTGGGTGCCGGCAACGTGCCCATCGTCATCGACGAGACTGCCGATGTGAAGCGCGCCGTCGCCTCCATCCTGATGTCCAAGACCTTCGACAACGGCGTGGTCTGTGCGTCCGAGCAAGCCGTCATCGTGGTTGACTCCATCTACAACCAGGTCAAGGAGCGTTTCGCTACTCACGCCGGCTACATCCTCTCCAAGGACGAAGCCGACAAGGTGCGTAAAGTGCTGCTGATCAACGGCGCCCTGAACGCCGACATCGTGGGCCAGCCCGCCACCAAGATCGCCGCCATGGCCGGTGTGACAGTGCCTGCCACCACCAAGATCCTGATCGGTGAAGGTCTGGAGCTCTGTGCAGAGGACGAGTTCGCTCACGAGAAGCTCTCCCCGACCCTGGGTATGTTCCGCGCCAAGAACTTCGAAGAAGCCGTCGAAATGGCCTGCGACATGGTCAACATCGGTGGTATCGGCCACACCTCCGGCCTCTACACCGACCAGGATCGCAACGCCGACCGCATCAAGTACTTCGGCGACAAGATGAAGACTGCTCGTATCCTGATCAACACCCCCTCCACCCAGGGCGGTATCGGTGACCTGTACAACTTCGCTCTCGCCCCGTCCCTGACCCTGGGTTGCGGCTCCTGGAGTGGTAACTCCATCTCCGAGAACGTCGGTCCCAAGCACCTGATCAACAAGAAGACAGTCGCAAAACGGGCAGAAAATATGCTGTGGCACAAACTTCCGAAATCCATCTACTTCCGTCGTGGTTCCCTGCCGATCGCCCTGGGCGACCTGGAAGGCAAGAAGCGCGCCATGGTGGTCACCGACCGTTTCCTGTTCAACAACGGCTATGCCGATGAAGTGGTTCGTCTGCTCAAGAAGCTGAACATGGAAGTGGAAATCTTCTACGAAGTGGAAGCCGACCCCACTCTGTCCGTGGTACGCAAGGGCGCCGAGATGGCCAACTCCTTCAAGCCGGACGTGATCGTCGCCCTGGGCGGTGGTTCACCCATGGATGCCGCCAAGATCATGTGGGTCATGTACGAGCACCCTGACACTGCGTTCGAAGATCTGGCCATGCGCTTCATGGACATCCGCAAGCGTATCTACAAGTTCCCGAAAATGGGTGTGAAGGCAGAACTGGTCTGCATCACCACCACTTCCGGTACCGGTTCTGAAGTGACTCCGTTTGCGGTCGTGACCGACGACGCCACCGGCATGAAGTACCCGCTGGCCGACTACGAGCTGACCCCGAACATGGCCATCGTCGATGCCAACCTGGTCATGGGTATGCCCAAGTCCCTGTGTGCCTTCGGTGGTATCGATGCCGTAACCCACGCCATGGAAGCCTATGTCTCCGTGCTGGCCAACGAATACTCCGACGGTCAGGCGCTGCAAGCCCTGAAACTGCTCAAAGAGTATCTGCCGTCCAGCTACCAGAACGGTGCCAACGACCCGGTTGCCCGTGAGAAGGTGCACAACGCCGCCACCATCGCCGGTATCGCGTTCGCCAACGCCTTCCTGGGTGTGTGCCACTCCATGGCCCACAAGCTGGGTGCCGAGTTCCACATCCCGCACGGCCTGGCCAACGCCCTGCTGATCAGCAACGTCATCCGCTACAACGCGAACGACAACCCGACCAAGCAGACCGCGTTCTCCCAGTACGACCGTCCGCAGGCTCGTCGTCGCTACGCCGAAGTGGCCGACCACCTGGGTCTGACTGCCGCCGGTGACCGCACCGCGGCCAAGATCGAGAAGCTGCTGACCTGGCTGGACGAGCTGAAAGCGACTCTGGGCATCCCGGCCTCCATCCGTGAAGCCGGCGTGAACGAGACCGACTTCCTGGCCAAGGTTGACCAGCTGGCCCTGGAAGCCTTTGATGACCAGTGCACCGGCGCCAACCCGCGCTACCCGCTGATCACCGAGCTCAAAGCCATACTGATGGACACCTACTACGGCCGTCCCTTCACCGAGGAAGCTCAGGTAGCGACCAAGGTTGAGGCCAAAGTCGACGCCAAGGTAGACAGCAAGAAAAAATCCAAAGCCTGATAACCGGCCAGGATGACAAGAGCCCGCGCACATGCGCGGGCTTTTTTGTTTGTCTATCTGTTTAATTTTGCTAGCTTGTTGATAGGCAAATTCGACAGAAGAGTGAGTCTATGGCGCTGATCCAGGCCTCCATCGAGCAATTGAGAGTCGGCCACTACATCCATCTCCCCACGGGATGGACCAGCCACCCTTTCATGTTCAATGCCTTCAAGATCCGCGACCAGCAGCAACTCGAGATCATCCGTCACCTCGAACTCACCCTGCTGATGGTGGATCCCGACAAGAGCGATCTGCCCGTCGAGCCCCTGCTGCGGGCCGAGCCTGCACCTTCACCCGATCTTGGGGCGACGCAAGATGCCTCCGCTCTCCCGACTGAACCCGCGTTCGACGAAAAGGCCTTTCGCCGCTCCCTGCGCGCCGCCGACAAGGCATTCGGCCAATCTCTGTCTGATCTTCGCGACGCCCTCGGCGCCCTCAATCTCAAGCCCGACGAGGGACTGGCCAACACCGCCCAGATGGTGCGTACCGTCGCCACCCGCCTCGCCGACCACCAGGGGCCCCTGGGCCTGCACCTCATCCGCAGCCAGCACACTGACATCCTGCTGCAACACAGCCTGAGCGTGGCCTTCATCGCCATGCTGATGGCAAGGGAGCTGGGCATGAGCCCCATCGAGATCGAGGAGGCGGGGCTGGCTGGCCTGCTGCACGATATCGGCGAGCTCAGGATCCCGAGCCAGATCACCCAGAAGCGGGGAGAGCTCAACAAGGCGGAGATCAACTTTCTCAACATGCATCCCCAGTACGGACTGGAGATGCTCAACCAGCTGCAGGCCTTCGAGCCCAGGATCCGCGAGGTTGCCCACCTCCATCACGAGCGGCTGGACGGCAGCGGTTTTCCCCTTGGCATCCAGGGGGACAGGATACCTCCCCTCGCCCGCCTCATCGGCCTGGTGGACTATTACGACGAGCTGCTGCACCCGCGCAGCGGACTCCACCCGGCGGGGCCGAGCCAGGCCATCGGCCAGCTCTACAAGTTGTCCCAGAAGAAATTCGATCAAGATCTGGTCAGATTGTTGATAAAGGTGCTGGGGGTCTATCCGCCCGGATCCCTGGTGCGCCTCGACGATGACTCGGTGGCGCTGGTGCTCTCGAGCGAGCCCAGCATGCCCCTCAAACCCAAGGTGCAACCCTATATCAAGGGGCAGCGCCCGGAAGCCGTGGCCATGATGGATCTGCGGGAAGATGGGAGAAGCATCATAGCCACCCTCAGGCAGGAGGAGCTGGATGAAGGACAACGGCCATTTTTCAACCTGGGCCGACGCGTCTGCTACTATTTCGCCTTCTGAGTTATCCCCAGAAGCTGGGGATAACTCATTGGACAAACCTGAATAATTGCTCGAGCCCCCTCAAAATAGTCCGCCATTGGAGCTGGATAAAAAACGCCCAGCCGAAGGCCGGGCGGAGCATGCCACCTCCGTGTGGCGCACCCAGTGGGCACATTCATGCTCCATCCAGCAATATCAAGCGCCGCCCGGTTACACAAATATCAATTTAACGTGCTGATTTTATATGGTTTTATTTTTTCATTCTGGCAAACTGCCCCCGCCATGGGGCCGCGTCCTGCATCAAGACGAGATCTTGCTCACAGTTCGCCCTGGTGGTGTTCGGGCCCGGGATACATCTTGAGGAAGGTTTTTTATGCAATTAGTCCTCTCCCTGCTCCAGCAGATGAGTGTCAGCCTTGTCATTGCCTACCTCTTCTCCAAGAGCCCCCTGCTGCGCCCCCTGGCCAACTACTCGGTCAGACTGCCGCACAAGATACTGATATACGTCATCTTCTCCTGCTTCTGCATACTGGGCACCTATGTGGGGCTGGACATCGACGACGCCATCGCCAACACCCGCGCCGTCGGCGCCGTGCTGGGGGGGCTGCTGGGAGGTCCCCTGGTGGGCTTTCTGGTGGGACTGACCGGGGGACTGCACCGCTATACCCTGGGCGGCTTTACCGATCTCGCCTGCGCCATCTCTACCACCTGCGAGGGGCTGCTGGGAGGCCTGGTGCACTGGCGGCTGATGCGAACGAACCGGGTGGATGCCCTGTTCAATCCCCGGATTGCCTTCTTCACCACCCTCTACGCCGAGATCCTGCAGATGGTCATCATACTGCTGGTCGCCACGCCGTCCGAGCAGGCCCTGCAGCTGGTGCGCACCATAGCCACCCCCATGATCCTCGCCAACTCCTGCGGGGCGGCGCTCTTCATCAGCATGATCCGCGACCAGCAACGTATGTACGAGAAGTTCTCCCGGGTCTTCTCCGCCAAGGCGCTCACCATAGCCAACCGCACCCTGGGGATCATGACCCAGGGCTTCACCCCGGAGGCGAGCCGCAAGATAGCCCATATAGTGCAGGAGGAGACCGGGGTCGGCGCCGTCGCCATTACTGACACCGACAAGATCCTCGCCTTCATCGGCACCGGGGAGGATCACCACAAACCGGGCACCCCCATCACCTCCGCCATCACCCTGCAGGCCATAGCCCAGAACAAGGTGCTGTTTGCCGATGGCAACCGCCGTCCCTATCGTTGCAGCATCTCCCCCCATTGCCAACTTGGCTCAGTGCTGGTGATCCCGCTGCAAGGGGATCAGGGGGTGATAGGCACCATCAAGCTCTATGAACCCAAGAAGCGGCTCTTCCTCAAGATCAACCACACCCTGGGGGAAGGGATAGCCAACCTGCTGTCACAGCAGCTGCTGAGCGGGCGGCTGGAGCAGCAGCAGCGATTGCTGGTGCAGTCCGAGCTCAAGCTGGTGCAGGCGCAGATCAATCCCCATTTTCTGTTCAACACCCTCAATACCATCAGTGCCATTACCCGGCGCGACCCCGAGCGGGCACGCCAGCTGCTGCTGCACCTCTCCCTGTTCTTTCGCAAGAACCTCAAGCGCCAGAGTGGCTTGACCACGCTGCGGGAGGAGCAGGAGCACTGTCAGTCCTATCTGGAGATAGAGCAGGCCCGCTTTGGCGAGCGTCTGACCGTCATCAACGAGATACCGCCGCACCTGGCCGACATGCAACTGCCGAGCTTCACCCTGCAGCCCCTCATCGAGAATGCCATCAAGCACGGGATCTGCTCTCTGCTGGAGCAGGGGCGGATCCGGCTCTTCGCCGAGGAGGGGCCAGAGGGTGTCACCCTCTGCGTGGAGGACAATGCCGGAGCCTGGCAGCCGGGTCCCCAGGGGGACGGCCTTGGCATGAGTATTGTGGACAGGCGGCTCAAGAGTGCCTTCGGCGAGCGCTTTGGCATCCAGGTGCAGTGTGAGCCGGAGCAGTGGACCCGGGTCTCTTTCACCCTGCCCAGACAGCCGGATTCCCCTTCCAAGGAGATAACATGATCCGCACCCTGATAGTCGACGACGAACCCTATGCCCGCGAGGAGCTGGCTGAGTTGCTCGGCAGCGACCCCGACATCGAGATCATCGGCTCGGCCGCCAATGCCATAGAGGCGCTCTCACTCATTGCGCGGCTCAAGCCGGAGGTGGTGTTTCTCGACATCCAGATGCCCAAGCTCAGCGGCATGGAGCTGGTGGCCATGCTGGATCCCCTGCCCCGCATCGTCTTTGTCACGGCGTTTGATGACTACGCCATCCAGGCCTTCGAGGAGAATGCCTTCGACTACCTGCTCAAACCGGTGGAGCCCGCCCGGCTGGCCAAGACGCTGGCGCGCCTCAAGCAGGATCTCAGCCCCCAGCCGGTGGCGGCGCTTTCACCGGCCATTCGCCACATCCCCGGCTATCTGCACAACCGGGTGCGTCTGCTACCCGTCGAGCAGGTGGAGTATGCCTTCTCGGATCTCGGCGGGGTGCATGTCGCCTGCCAGGGTGAGCTGTTTCACACCCAGCTCACCCTGAAATCCCTGGAGGAGAAGACACCGCTGCTGCGCTGCCACCGCCAGTACCTGGTGGCCCCGGGCGCGATCTTCGAGATCCAGTTGCTGGAAAACCAGCTGGCCCAGATAGTCACCCCAAGCGGCGCCCGGGTGCCGGTCAGCCGACGCTATCTCAAGGAGCTCAAAGACGAGCTGGGGCTGGAATGAGGGCGCCCGCTGTGCGCCGGATCACAGTGGGCGACCGCTCGGGTCGCCATGTCGCCGCTCACCATCATTTACCTGCCGTTAACAGAAGGCCCCACCTAGACTGACCGCGCACACCATAAAATAACAATGCTGGAGCGTAACAATGATCTGGTTCTTCCTCTGTGTCGGCCTGCTGGTCGCGGGCTACTTCATCTACGGCAAATTCGTCGAACGCATATTCGGCCCCAAACCCGAGCTGGCCACCCCCGCCCTCACCATGGCCGACGGCGTGGACTATGTCCCCATGTCGGACAAGAAGGTCTACCTGGTACAACTGCTCAACATCGCCGGCGTCGGCCCCATCTTCGGCCCCATACTCGGTGCCCTCTACGGCCCGGTCGCCATGCTCTGGATAGTGTTCGGCTGCATCTTCGCCGGCGCGGTTCACGACTACTTCTCCGGCATGCTGTCGGTGCGCGCCAAGGGGGCCTCTGTACCGACCGTGGTCGGTGAGCACCTCGGCACCGCCGCCAAGCACTTCATGAACCTGTTCGCCGTGGTGCTCTTGATGCTGGTGGGCGTGGTCTTCGTGCTGAGCCCGGCGGGCCTGCTCGCCAACCTCACCTCCACCGATCTGGTCTACTGGATAGTGGCGATCTTTGCCTACTACATACTCGCCACCATAGTCCCCATCGACAAGATCATCGGCCGCTTCTATCCCATCTTCGGCGCCCTGCTGGTGTTCATGTCGGTCGGCCTCATCATAGGCCTCATCGTTTCCGGCAAAGGCTTCTACAACACAGGGATGGATTTCTCCAACCTGCACCCGACCGAGCTGCCGCTCTGGCCGCTCTTGTTCATCACCATCGCCTGTGGCGCGGTATCGGGCTTCCACGCCACCCAGTCACCGCTGATGGCGCGCTGCATGCAGAACGAGAAGTCCGGCCGTTTCATCTTCTACGGCGCCATGATAGGGGAAGGGATCATCGCCCTCATCTGGTGCACCCTGGGTCTCTCCTTCTACGACAGCACCGAAGCGCTCAACGCCACCATGGCCAACGGCGGCCCGGCGGCCGTGGTACACGAAGTCTCCACCAGCCTGCTCGGCACAGTGGGCGGCATTCTGGCCATCCTGGGCGTGGTGATCCTGCCCATTACCTCGGGTGACACCGCGTTTCGCAGCGCCCGCCTCATAGTGGCGGACTTCCTGAAGATGACCCAGAAGCCGCTGGTCAAGCGCCTGCTCATCGCCATCCCCATGTTCATCCTCGGTTTCATCATCTCCAAGGCCGAGTTCGGGGTGATCTGGCGCTACTTCGGCTGGGCCAACCAGACCACAGCCGTCATCATGCTGTGGGCCGCCGCCGCCTACCTCATCAAGGAGGGCAAGCTGCACTGGATCTGCACCATACCCGCCATCTTCATGACAGCCGTGGTCATCACCTACCTGGCCAACGCCCCCATCGGCTTCGGGCTGGCGATGAACGTCTCCACCATCATAGGTCTGGTGAGTACCGCCCTCATCACCCTGGCCTTCCTGGTGAAGTTCAGACCCTCGCAGCTGAGAGAAGCCAAGGAGAGCTGAGTCCAGAGACTGCGTTTTCCCCAAGACAAGAGGCCCGGCATTGCTGCCGGGCCTCTTCATTTCCCAATGGCTTACCCTTTGCTGGGCGCCCCGGGCGCCTCGGCGGGTGCCTGGTACCAGTGCTCCCTGGCCACCAGCACCGCCTGCTCCGGCTGGGCGATGAAGTTGGGGGACATGATCTGCACCCCGAACTCGTTGAACACATCCTGGATGTGGCCATGAAGCTCGGTCTTGACCACGGCGGGGAGCAAGTCCGCCTTCATCCGTACCTGCAACTCGTATTCCACATACCAGTCCTGCAGATTGAGCTGACGCACCAGGGGCGACTCGGACTGATTGAGCATGGTGCAGCGCCGGGCCGCCAGCTCCAGCATGGCATGCACCTGACGCCAGGGCGCATCGTAGCCGATCGTCACCTTGGTCAGCAGTGCGACCCCCTTCTCCCCCGCCAGCCGCGTCAGGTTCACCACCTTGCCCCCCACCACCACGGCATTGGGCAGGGTCACCTCGTGATCCTGGCGTGTCACCAGCTTGGTGGAGAGGGCATTGAGCTCGCTCACCATCCCCTCCACCTCGCCAATCTGCACCAGATCGCCGGGCCGCAGGGCGCGGGAGTAGATGAGCACCAGGCCGCTCATGGCATGGTTCATGATGCCCGCCGACCCCAGGGTCACCATGAGGCCGAAGAAGACGCTGATCCCCTTGAAGGCGTCGGAGTCGGCACCGGGCAGATAGGGGTAGGCCACGGTCAGGGCAAACAGCCAGATCACCACAGAGAGCAGCCGCCGGGTCGCTCCTATGGTCTCGGCATGCAGCCCCTGCACGCGAAACTGCCCCCGCTCGATGCGATCGAAGAGAATGGCCAGCATACGGATGAAGAAGCGGGTGATGATGACGATCAGCATCACTGTCACCAGGCCCGGCATGGCCGCAATCATGCCCTCCAGCATGTCGCCACACAGGGCAAACAGGGAGTCTCCCAGCCGCTCGCTCCAGGCCCGGGTCTGGGGGAAGAGACCAAGCACATAGGTGAGCCAGCCATAGGTGAGCATGAAGATCAGCAACAGGGTCAGCAGGCCGAGCAGGCGGACCTCCACGTTGCCCGCTACCTGGCGCCACTGATGGGGGATCAATCCCTTCTGCAGCAGGAGGCGATTGGCGAGCCACTTCCTGACTCGTCTATGACCCCATTGCAGAGACCAGATAAGACCAAAGAAGAACAGGCTGGACAAGAGCGCCAAGCCGCCAGCCTTGACCAGATAGGGGGTGGAGTGCAACTCGAGGTATTTGAGCCGTACCTTGTCGAGCCGCTGCCGGACACGCTCGCTCGCCTGATCCAGGCTCAGCTCGTCGAGGGCTTCCAGATCCCCCTCCACCAGCACCAGGATCCGCTTGCCGTTGACCAGGAACTCCCGGCTGTCCTGACCGAAGCGCCTGGCGCTCACCACGGCCACCGGCTGTTCAAGATCGGAGGCCTGCATCTGCTTGAGCCGCTCCTGCACCAGCCGGACCCTGCCCGCCCCATCCAGACTGCCAAACTTGGCCTGGAGCATGACGATGGGTTCATGGAGCAGCACCAGGGTCTGTGCCTTCTCCTGCACGGTCGGCTCCAGCCTGGGTTCGGCGGCCCATGCTGCCGTGACCTGGGCTAGCATGAGCAGCAGCCCCAACCAGAGGTTCATTGTGTATCGCCTTTCCATCGCGCACCTTTTTTTGTTACGAGACATACGAATCTCTTTCATGCTTGATTTTATAGAAGGAAATCAATGATGCCTGATAAATAGCCAACCGGTTAACCGAGCCTGTACTGATGACCCAACTCCCTGCTCGCCCCCTTGCGCTCTGCTAATATGCTGTCATCATGAGCCGATTATTGTGAATGCCAGGCTCCGGGTATGGCCTCGCGACTTTGATGGGAGAAACCGATGGTACTTGACTACATTGCCCTGGGAATATTGGTGTTCGTTGTCTTGATCATGTTCTATGGAGTCATCGTCATCCACGACATTCCGTATGAAATAGCCAAGCATCGCAATCACCCGCACCAGGATGCCATTCATGTGGCCGGCTGGGTCAGCCTGTTCACCCTGCACGTGCTCTGGCCTTTCCTCTGGATCTGGGCCACGCTCTATCGCCCTGATCGCGGCTGGGGGTTCAGTCAGCGTCTTGAAAAAGACGAAGGCGAAATCACCGCACTCAAGCAAGAGCTTGCCGCCCTGCAGGCCCGTATGACCACGCTCGAACAGACTGAAAAATAGGTAACCCTCCATGGATTTGCTACTTATTCTCACCTATACGGCCATCTGTGTAGGGATTTTCAAGATCTTCAAGATCCCGCTCAACAAGTGGACTGTACCGACCGCCGTGCTTGGTGGCGTCTTCATCATAGGGGCCCTCATCACCCTGATGAACTACAACCACCCCTATGCCCAGACGGCTCGGGATTACTACGTCTCCACCCCCGTCGTTCCCCTGGTGAAAGGACGAGTGACCGAGGTCCCCGTCAAGCCCAACCAGGAAGTGAAGCAAGGCGACGTGCTGTTCAAGATAGATCCGGTGCGCTTCGAGCAGAAAGTCAACAGCGTGGCCGCCCGTCTCACCGCCAGCAAGGAGAGCCTCAAATCCATCAGCGCCAGACTCCGCTCTGCGGTGCTTGACCGGGATCGGGCGAAAGAACTGATGCGCCGTGGTATCGGCAAACAGCGCGATCTGGATGTGACGCAGGCCAACGTCGATGACATCACGGCGCAGATAGATCAGCAGAAAGCGACCATCGAAGATCTGCAGGCCCAACTGAGCGAAGCACAGTACAACCTGGATCAGACAGTGGTCTATGCCCCCTCGGATGGCTATGTGCTGCAAATGGCCCTGCGCCCCGGCATGGTGGCCACTCCCTACCTGTATCGCCCCGTGATGACCTTCGTTCACAAGGACGAGAACTTCTATGTGGGCTGGTTCTGGCAGAACAGCATGCAACGCCTCAAGGCGGGTGACGAAGCGGAAGTGGTCATCGATGGCGCCCCAGGCCGCATCTTCAAGGGCAAGGTCGAGGCCATCATCCCGGCCATAGCGTCCGGCAACGTGCAAGCCAACGCCCCCTTGGTGGATCAGAGCTCGGCGCAGCAACCGGGTCGCCTGCCGGTGCTCATCCGCATCACGGATCCAGACTGGGCCCAATATCAGGTGATCGCCGGCTCCAGCGGTCAGGCCGCCATCTACACCGATCACATGCACCATGTGGCCATCATGCGCAAGATCCTGCTGCGCATGGGCAGCTGGCTCAACTACCTGTTCCCCTTCCACTAAGCACCTTGGTGGTACCTGCGGGCCGGCATCATGCCGGCCCGCTGTTTTTGTGGCCCCAAGATCCCTATAATGGCGCCATCCTGCGCCCCACCATGCTCACACGCCACGCCCCCATGTTCGTTCTCAGACCCTATCAAACCGACGCCGTCAACGCCGTGATCAGCCACTTTCGCAAACACCCGGATCCCGCCGTGGTGGTGCTGCCCACGGGGGCAGGCAAGAGTCTGGTGATCGCCGAGCTGGCCCGCAAGGCCCGTGGCCGGGTGCTGGTGCTGGCCCACGTCAAGGAGCTGGTGGAGCAGAACCACGCCAAGTACGAGGCCTGGGGGCTCAAGGCCGACATCTTCGCCGCCGGATTGGCCCGCAAGGAGGCGAGCGCCCAGGTGGTGTTCGGCTCGGTGCAGTCGGTGGCCCGCAACCTGACCGCGTTTGATGGGGCGTTTTCCCTGCTCATCATCGATGAGTGCCATCGGGTCTCGCTCGATGACGACAGCCAGTACCATCAGGTGCTCGAGCATCTCAAGGGGGCCAATCCGGCCCTCAAGATCCTGGGGCTCACCGCCACCCCGTACCGGATGGGGCTGGGCTGGATCTACCGGCGCCACTACCACGGCATGGTGAAGAGTCACGGCGAGCGGCTCTTTGGCGACTGCGTGTTCGAGCTGCCCCTGCGCTTCATGGTGAAGAATGGCTACCTGACGCCACCGCGCATGATAGATGCCCCCATAGTCCACTACGACTTCAGCAAGCTGGTACCGAGGGAGAACGGCCTCTTCAGCGAGGCGGATCTCAACGGCGAGCTCAAGCGCCAGCAGCGGGTCACCCCCCATATCCTGAGTCAGGTGTTGGAGTATGCCGCCGAGCGGCAAGGGGTGATGATCTTCGCCGCCACCGTCGAGCACGCCCGGGAAATTCAGGGGCTGCTGCTCGCCAAATCCCAGACGGCGGCCCTCGTTACCGGCGAAACCCCGGGGCCGGAGCGCGATGCCCTGATCCATGCCTTCAAGGAGCGGGAGATCAAGTTTCTGGTCAACGTGGCGGTGCTCACCACCGGCTTCGATGCCCCCCACGTGGATCTCATCGTGATGCTGCGCCCCACCGAGTCGGTGTCGCTCTATCAGCAGATCGTCGGGCGCGGCCTGCGCCTGTCGCCGGGCAAGACAGATTGTCTGGTGCTCGACTACGCGGGCAACAACTTCAACCTGTTTGCCCCCGAAGTGGGAGAGCCCAGACCCCACGCCGGCACAGAGCCGGTACAGGTCCCCTGCCCCGCCTGCGGCTTTGCCAACACCTTCTGGGGCAAGACAGACGAGGAGGGCAAGGTGGTCGAGCACTACGGCCGCCGCTGCCAGGGGCTGTTTGAAGATGACGAGGGCCACCGCGAGGAGTGCGACTATCGCTTTCGCGCCAAGATCTGTCCCGCCTGCGGCGCCGAAAACGACATCGCAGCCCGCCGCTGCCAGAGCTGCGACCAGTTGCTGGTGGATCCCGACGACAAGCTCAAGGAAGCCCTCAATCTCAAGGACTGCATGGTCATTCGCTGCGCCGGTCTCACCCTCACCGCAGGGCGCGGCAAACAGGGGGAGCGGCTGGAGGTGACCTACCACGATGAGGACGGTCTTACCCTGACGGAGTACTTCGCCTTTCACACCAGCGGTGCGCGGCGCTTGTTTCAACAACGCTTTGTGCGTCATCATTGGCCCGCCCCGGGCCTGGAGCCCGAATTCACCACTCTGGCGAGCGTGCTGGCTGTGCAAAGCCAGTTCCGTCACCCGGATTTCGTCATCGCACGCAAGTCGGGGCGTTTCTGGCAGGTGAAGGAGAAAATTTTTGATTATGAAGGGCGGTACCGCACTGCCAACGCCTTTGCCTAGCCACGCCGTCTGGCGGGCAAATGACAGTCACCAGGTTTGATTATCAGGGGCGCACCGCACTGCCGGCGCCCTTCGTTCAGTTAGAGGATCTTATGCAGCGGTTGTTGATTGGTTTTTGTGCTCTCTTTTCCCTGGTGGCCCAGGCCACCCCGCTGACCCCGCCCAAGGGGGGCCAGTACGCCGTCATAGTCCAGGGCAACAGCGGGGTGGAGTTTGCCCGTCACGCCGACGACATGATAGCCCCCGCCTCCACCATGAAGGTGCTGACCGCCCTGGCCGCCCGCCTCGAGCTCGGCGCCGACTTCCGTTTCGCCACCGACATTCAGGCCCAGGCTGGCGCCAAACAGGGCAACACCATCAATGGCGACATCTGGATCAACTTCGTCGGTGACCCCACACTGTCGCGGATGGATCTGGTGGCCCTGTTCAAGCAGCTCGGGGTCACCCGCATTCAGGGCAATGTCTACGTCAACACCGGCGCCTACAACGGCTATGAGCGCGGCAACGGCTGGTCCTGGGGGGATCAGACCCTCTGCTTCGCAGCCCCCGTCTCCGCCGTCATCATCGACAAGAACTGCGCCTACGGCACCATCACAGCCACCCAGATTGGCAGGCCTGCGGTGGGCAACGTCGCCACCGGCGTCCCCATCGGCATAGGTGCCGACAACGTGGAGGTGATGAGCTATGGCGACATGGCGCGTCAGTTCTGCGCCCTGGAAGTGGACATGGCCAAGGGCAACTTCTACGAGCTCAAGGGCTGCATCACCCCGAACAAAGAGCCGCAAGGCCTGCGCTTTGCCATCCACGACGTGGAAGCCTGGGGCTGGGACAACATCCGCTGGGCCATGAACCGCGCCGGGATCAGCCACGACGGCCTGCTGCGGGTCACCCATCAGGCCCCGGTGAGCGCCGATACCCTGGCCACCCACTACTCGGTCTCCCTGCCGGTGATGCTCTCCAAGATGCTGAAGAAATCCGACAATCTCTACGCCGACACCTTCCTCAAAACCGTGGGCCGTCACTACTACAACAAGCCGGGCAGCTATCGCAGCGGCACCATGGCGGTGCGCGCCATCCTGACCAAGCACGGCATAGATCTGGGCAACGCTACCCTGGCCGACGGCTCCGGCCTCTCCGCCCACAACCTCATCAGCGCACGCCAGATGC
The DNA here is from genome assembly GCF_046581335.1 of Aeromonas sp. DSM 116730. NCBI lineage: Bacteria > Pseudomonadati > Pseudomonadota > Gammaproteobacteria > Aeromonadales > Aeromonadaceae > Aeromonas > Aeromonas sp. DSM 116730. Next base: position 2,877,539 of record NZ_CP144265.1, read on the forward strand.
TGTCGGTGCTGAACTTCATCCAGAAGAACGACGCCGAGCTCGACTTCATCAAGCTGCTGCCGAGTTCCCAGGTGGACGGCACCCTGGCCTGGCGACGCAGCGTCACCGCCCCCATGATGAAGAACAAGGTGCACGCCAAGACGGGCACCATCACCGGCACCTCCAACCTGGCCGGCTTTATCGACACCGCGGGTGGCCAGCGCAAGGCCTTCGTGATGTTCCAGCGCGGTCTGTCCCAGGATCCGGCGACCCACGAGCGCTACCGCGCCAGCAAGGCCGCCTGGCCCTGGACAGTGTTCGAGAAGGGGGTGCTGGAGAGCATCTATCAGCAGCAACCCCTCCAGATTGCCGAGCAGTAAGGCAGGCTTGAGTGGAGCGGAGCGCATCGCTCAGCAGCCACGAATCCAGATTGCCGAGTTATAGGGCTGGAATAGTTCGCCGCCGCCAATCCAGCATGCCGACCTCTGTGTCGGCACCTATCCGGGGTGCAATCGAGCACGGCGAATGCGCGTATCGGTATTTTCAGCTTTGACTGGCCAGGAGCCGAGGCTATGCTGTCGCCAGCCTCGTCTCAATGGCCTTCTTCAACGGCTTGTTTAACGGAGAGAAAAGATGTTTGTAGAAATTTTTGGTCGCCCGGGTTGCCCCTATTGCGTTCGTGCCAAGCAGATTGCCGAGCAGCTGACCGAGGAGCGCGATGACTTCGAGTTCCGCTATGTGGATATCAACGTCGCCGGGCTCACCAAGGACGATCTGGCCGCCAAGGCGGGCAAGCCGGTCACCACAGTGCCGCAGATCTTCCTGGACGAGCAGCACATCGGTGGCTGCACCGATTTCGAGGCCTATGCCAGAGCCAATCTGGGCCTGTAAGCCCGATACCCACATGAAAAAGGCGCCTGGTGCGCCTTTTCTTATGGACCTTGATCACCCCCGCATGTCACAGGCGTGAAGCGGCTCACCACCTGCCCCTGATGCTCAATCCACTCCATGAACATGGCGACCGGGCGGGCATAGACCTGTGCATCCTGCTCGGATTGGTAGACAACCAGCTGTTCCTGGGTTTCGGTGTGCAGGGCCAGGGCGAGCACTTGATAGTAACCCCCCTTGAAGTGGCGGTAGCGACCGGTGGCGGGTGCGTGCATGAAGATCCTCGATGACAGGATGAAAGGACGCCCTGAGCTGCGCGCGCCCTAGGCCGGCAGCAGGGGTTGGAGCAGATTTTTACCCCAGCCAATCGTGCCAGATGGGGTGGATAATTCAATACACTCTTGCTGCTTTATGAACCTCCCCCTCATCTTTCACTAGTCTCTCGTGAGACAGGCAAACGATCCTGCTGAATTTAACATTTTGGCAGCCCTGTTTCAGGGATAAATATCAGGTATTTATTCCATAAATTAGATTGTTCTAGCATTCAATTCTGTGAAGAATAGGGGTAGAGAAATTTGATACTAAAAAAAGCTTTTCTGCCAACGCGCCCCCAGGGGAAGGAATCACGCTCACCATGTTCACTATCGACAAGTCGCACAAGCTCGACGATGTCTGCTATGACATTCGCGGCCCGGTGCATAAAGAGGCCCGCCGTCTCGAGGACGAAGGCCACCGCATCATCAAGCTCAACATCGGCAACCCGGCCCCGTTCGGTTTCGATGCGCCTGAGGAGATCATCAAGGATGTGATCCTCAACATGCCCCAGAGCCAGGGCTACTGCGACTCCAAGGGGCTCTTCTCGGCCCGCAAGGCGGTGATGCAGTACTACCAGCAAAAGGGGATGCGCAAGGTCGACATCGACGACATCTACATCGGCAATGGCGCCAGCGAGCTCATCGTGATGGCCATGCAGGCGCTGCTCAACAACGGCGACGAGATGCTGGTGCCCTCCCCCGACTACCCGCTCTGGACCGCCGCCGTCACCCTCTCCGGTGGCCATGCGGTGCACTACCGCTGCGATGAAGGGGCCGACTGGCATCCGGATCTGGACGACATCCGCGCCCGCATCACCCCGCGCACCCGCGGCCTGGTGCTGATCAACCCGAACAACCCGACCGGCGCCGTCTACGGCAGCGAATTCCAGCTGGAGCTGATCGAGATCGCCCGCCAGCACAACCTCATCATCTTCGCCGACGAGATCTACGACAAGATCCTCTACGACGACATCTCCCACACCAGCGTCTGCACCCAGTGTGACGATGTGATGGTGGTGACCTTCAACGGCCTCTCCAAGGCCTACCGCGCCTGCGGATTCCGCCAGGGCTGGATGGTCATCACCGGGCCCAAGGGCCGTGCCAGGGGCTACATCGAAGGGCTGGAGATGCTGGCCTCCATGCGGCTCTGTGCCAACGTGCCCATGCAGCACGCCATCCAGACTGCGCTGGGTGGCTACCAGAGCATCAACGAGCTGATCCTGCCGGGCGGCCGCCTGCGCCGCCAGCGGGACAAGGCGTGGGAGCTATTGAACGAGATCCCCGGCGTCTCCTGCGTCAAACCAAAGGGGGCGCTTTACATGTTCCCGCGCCTCGACCCCAAGGTGTACGACATTCGCGACGACCAGAAGATGGTGTTCGACCTGCTGCAGCAAGAGAAGCTCTTGCTGGTGCAGGGCACCGGCTTCAACTGGCCGGCACCGGATCACTTCCGGCTGGTGTTCCTGCCCCGGGAAGAGGAGCTGGAAGAGGCCATAGGCCGTCTCGCCCGCTTCCTCAAGGGCTACAAGCAGTAAGCAAGGCTCATGAAAAAGGCTCCCTCGGGAGCCTTTTTGCTGTCTGTCGTTTTCTCATCCGTGCCATCAGCCGTGGAGCAGGGTACCGGCCACCAGCACCCCCATGGTGATGAGGGCCACGCCGATGATGAAGGGCAGCACCCAGCGCACGAAGCGATCGTAGGGGATCCTGGCGAGCGCCAGACCGGCCACCAGATGAGCGGCGGTGGGAGCGAACAGGTTGATCCAGCCGGAGGCTGACTGATAGGCGGTGATCACCAGATCCCGGGAGATGCCGGAGAAATCCGCCAGCGGCCCCATCAGCGGCATGGAGACGGTCGCCAGCCCCGAGGTGGAGGGAATAAAAAAGCTAAGAATGATGTGCACCAGATAGGCCATCAGGATGAAGACTGACGAGGAGAGTCCGGTCACCAGCCCCTCGGCCCAGTGCAATATGGTGTCTATGATGACGCCCTGCTCCATCACCACATAGATGCCGCGCGCCACCGCCACTACCAGGGCCACCCCGATGAGATCCCGAGCCCCGTTCAGGAAGGTCGCCACATAGTTGGATTCGGGCATCCGGTTGATGATCGCAATCAGGATGGAGGCGCTGAAGAACAGGGTGGAGAGCTCGTCGAACCACCAGCCAAAGGTGGGCAGCAGATCTATGCCCAGATCCACCCAGGGCACCACCGCATAGATCATCAGCAGGAAGGTGCCGAAGAAGACCAGCATGGTGAGCTTCTGCTTGCCGCTGAAGGCAAGATTGCTGCTCTTCATCTGGGAGAATTCGTCGTCATAGACGATGTCGGCCAGCACGGAGCGGGATTTGTCCTGCTGCACCTGCTTGGCATAGCGCATCACGAACCAGGAGGCGAAGATCACCAGCAGCAGCCACTGGATGACCCTCAGCCCAATTCCCTCGCCGATGGGAATGCCGGCAAAACCGGAGGCGATGCCGGTGGCAAAGGGGTTGACGGTGGAGGCGAGCACCCCGACCCCGGAGCCGAGCAGGATGATCCCCGCTGCCACCATGCGATCGAAGCCCGCCGCCATCATGACCGGCACTATAAGCGCCCAGAAGGCCACCGTCTCCTCCGCCATGCCGAAGGTGGATCCACCGAGGGCAAAGAGCGCGATCAGCACCGGGATCAGCAGTCGCTCGCGCCCGGCAAAGGCGCGCACTATGGCTCCCACCCCGGCATCGAGCGCCCCGCTCTGCATGGTCACCGCCAGAAAGCCGCCGATGATGAGCACGAAGAGTGCCACATCGGCCGCCTTGTGGAAGCCCTGAATGGGGGCCTTGAGCACCTCGAACACCCCTTGCGGCTGGGCGGGCAGCTCGGTGTAGCTGCCGGGCACAGGCAGCAAGCGCTCATCGCCGCTGTAATCGGCCACTGTGGCGGCCGCAACCGGCTGCTGGGTCTTGGCGGTGACATAGTTGTACTTGCCCGCAGGCAGCACCCAGGTGAGGGCCGCCATCAGGGCGATGATGATGAAAAGCAGGGTATAGACAGTGGGGAGTTGGCGCTTCTTGGGCGCCTCGTTTGGAGTGGTCATGGCTTCCCTTCCTCGGCAATGCCGTCAATGTTCCGATCAGCGCAAGCCTAGCGGGTTTGTTAGTGAAAAAAGGTGATCGCGGATAATAAACCTGCGGCAACAGCTTGAATGAGCGGCAAAAAAACAGGGCCCCGCAGGGCCCTGTAGTCACGCGTCAGGCTCAGAGCTCGACCACGTCGAAGGTCACATCCGGATTCACATCCGCATCGTAATCCACCTCGTCCAGACCGAAACCGAACAGGCGCAGGAACTCCTGCTTGTAGCCGGCGTAGTCGGTGAGCTCAGAGAGGTTCTCGGTGGTGATGGAGGGCCAGAGATCGCGGCAGGTCTGCTGCACGTCTTCACGCAGCTCCCAGTCATCCATGCGGATGCGGGCCTGCTCGTCCAGCGCCATGTCGGAAGCGTAGAGACGGGTGCGCAGCATGCGATCCACCTGCTCCATGCAGCCTTCGTGGATGCCCTTCTCCTTCATGATCTTGAAGGCCATGGAGATATAGAGCGGCATCACCGGAATGGCAGAGGAAGCCTGGGTCACCACGGATTTCAGCACGGCCACGTGGGCGGTGCCGCCCTTGGCAGCCAGATCGCCACGGATGGCGGTGGCGGCGCGGTCCAGATCTTCCTTGGCGCGGCCCAGGGTGCCATGCCAGTAGATGGGCCAGGTCAGATCGGTGCCTATGTAGGAGTAAGCCACGGACTTGGCGCCGTCGGCCAGCACGCCCGCATCACGCAGGGCTCCCATCCACAGCTCCCAGTCCTGACCGCCCATCACGGTGATGGTGCTCTGGATCTCTTCCTCGTTCGCCGGCTCGACGGTGGCGGTGATGATCTGATCCTTGTTGGTGTCGATGGCGGTGGAGGTGTAGACCTCGCCGATGGGTTTGAGGGCTGAGCGCACCACTTCGCCGGTGTCCGGCATCTTGCGCACCGGAGAGGCCAGGGAGTAGACCACCAGATCGATTTGACCCAGATCCTGCTTGATGAGCTCGATCACCTTGGCGCGGCACTCGTGGGAGAAGGCATCGCCGTTGACGCTCTTGGCGTAGAGACCAGCCTCTTTGGCGGCCTTGTCGAAGGCGGCGGAGTTGTACCAGCCGGCGGAGCCCGTCTTGGTCTCGGAGCTCGGCTTTTCGAAGAAGACGCCAATGGTGGCGGCGCCGCTACCGAAGGCAGTGGCAATCCGGGAGGCCAGACCATAACCGGTGGAGGCGCCGATCACCAGTACCTTCTTGGGACCATTCTCGATGGTGCCCTTGGCCTGGGTGTAAGCAATCTGGCGACGAACATTGGCTTCACAACCGACCGGGTGGGTGGTGGTGCAAATAAAGCCGCGAACCTTGGGTTTTATAATCATGTTGGGTCTCGACACCGTTAAATGAATGAAATCGGGGCATAAGATACCTCATTGTGGCCCGTTATGGTGCTCTGATGTGTTGAACTGCGGGGAAAACCGGCCAAGATCCCGCCGTTTGTCGCCACCATCCACACCCCATATGCCGATCGCCCGATCCCGGCGGGGGCACGAGGGAGCCCGGACGAGTGGCGACACGACAGGGGAAAGGGCCGGATCCATACTGGCGGCGTCGATAGTGGCTGATTGTCTGGTCAGGGCCTCTGTACTACTGTGCAAAGAGAGGATTCAAGGAGGAGTCTATGTCACCCGTGCTGATAATCTCGCTTGGCTGTCTGGTTGCCGTCACAGCCCCGGTCGTCCGTGCCGATGTCTATCAATGTACCCGCAACGGCCAGGTCACCTTCAGCGACATTCCCTGCAGCAGTGACGCCAAGCCGCTGCCACTCAATATCTACACCCCCTCCCCCGAGGAGGTCGAGAGGGCCACCAGACAGACCCGGGAGATCGAAGAGAACCTGGCCAGCGGCCAGAAGCAGCGCCAGATAGACGCGCTTCGCGCCGAGATGGAGACAAAGAAACAGCAGATGAGCCGTGAAATAGCCGGTGACAACAACGAACAGAGGGCGACGACGACAGAGACGAGCGATCTCGAGGGCAGCGTACGCTCTCCCAGGAGGCAGGCCGTGGCGCGCCAATACCAGAACGAGATGGAGGCGCTGAACAAGAAGATAAACACCCTCCAGCAGTCAAAATAATCCCCTCCCCCTGCCCTGTGCACAGGCCCGTTTTTCACCGGATGGGCTCACTGCCCGCACTGTGACACCAAAAAGTAACACAATCGTCAGTGCCAACAGGGTCACCCCCATGCCACTATCAGGTCTGGCTGTTCGCCAGTATCCGGCCAGGAGCAATCTTCGTTAGAAACCTGATTGAGGGAGAAAAATTCATCAGGATTGAAATTAAATATTCAAAAAGTTGATTCGGAGTCGATGAAGCTTCATCAGGCAGCAATGCTATTGTTAATTCACTCAGATTACTGTCGGTCTGTCATTCAAGGGTCTCATGGAGGAGCTCCGTATGTTCTGGAATCACAAAGCAAGCAAGGAAGCGAGTGAACAGGTGGCGAAGATGGCGGAGCTGGGTGCTTTCGAGCAGGCCATCCAGTCCCAGGTGCCTTTCATCCTGTTTACCCCGGCGGGCATGGTCACCTTCGTCAACGACCTCTTCCTGAAGATCGTGGGCTTTCAACGTGAGGAGGTGATTGGCAAGCACCACAGTGCGCTCTGCTTCCCCGAGGACGTCAAGACCCGTGATTACGAGAGCCTGTGGCAGGATCTGCGCGGCGGTATCTCCCGCAACGGCCGCTTCATCCGCCAGTCAAAGTCGGGCAAGGCTATCTGGCTGGAGGCTACCTATTTCCCCATCATGATCGATGGCAAGGTGGCGCGCGTCGCCAAGGTTGCCTCGGACGTGACCCAGCAGCAGTCCTCCCTGGAGCGCACCCAGGCCCTGCTGGCGGCGCTCGACAAGTCGCTGGCGGTGATCGATTTCCAGCCGGACGGCACCGTCATCACCGCCAACCAGAACTTCCTCCACTGCTTCGGCTACCGGCTGGAGGAGGTGGTCGGCAAACACCACCGCCAGTTCTGCGATCCGGAGTTCTACCAGAAAAACCCCAACTTCTGGCGCGATCTCGGCTCGGGGGACATCAAGTCCGGGCTCTTCATGCGCCTTGGCAACCGCGGGGAGAAGATCTGGCTGGAGGCGACCTACAACCCCATCTTCAACCACGAGGGCAAGGTGGTCAAAATCATCAAGCTGGCGAGCGACATCACTGAGCGGGTGGAAAAATCCATCTCCACCCGGGAGGCGGCCCAGAAGGCCTGCGCCATCGCCAGCGAAACCGTCGCCAGTGCCGCCAAGGGGCGCGAGGTGATCGACAAGGTGCTGGAGACCTCCTCCCACATCAACACCTCGGTCAACGAGGTGAGCAAGCAGATAGACCTGCTCAATCAGCAATCCAAGAGCATAGAGTCCATCATCTCCACCATCAGCGGCATCGCGGATCAGACCAACCTGCTGGCACTCAATGCCGCCATAGAGGCGGCCAGGGCCGGCGAGCAGGGCCGGGGGTTTGCGGTGGTCGCCGACGAGGTGAGGCAGCTTGCCGCCAGAACCTCGACCTCCACCAACGAGATCGTCTCCGTCATCAAGCACAACTCTGACATCACCTCCAAGATCACCCAGACCGTCTCCGTCGTCTCAGGCAAGGCGGTGGCGGGGCAGGATCAGGCCAACATCATCGCCGACGTTATCAAGGAGATCATCGAAGACGCCAACTCCGTCTCGGACACCGTCAAGAGTCTCTCCATCTGAGGCCGGGGTGCGCCATCCAATAACAACGCGGGGCCAGGCCCCGCGTTGTTTTTTGTCATCCAGGAGGCTTGAAGAGGCGTCAATCCTCCCCCTGCAGATAGTGCCTCGCCTCCTCGTCGGCCTGACCCAGGGCCAGCTCCCACAACTCGGCGATGCACAGCCCCTCCTCCCCCACCGCCGCTTCCTCCAGGGCCTCCAGGGCCCTGGCATCCGCCAGGGTAAAAGGGTGGTGGCTCAGCAAGGTCTTGGCCTCGGCCAGCAAGTTCATGTCGCTCATGGTGTGGCTCCTTCATGGCCAGCATAGGTCCCTGTCCAGACTGTAGCCGATCGGGGGGAAGTCAACTCTGGGCGGCGGCGCTGCGCACCCGGTGTTTGCCCACGGGCAACTGACCGACCCCGATGCCGGCCAGCACGGCGGCGCAGGCAACCCATTGCAAGGCACCCAGCGTCTCCCCCAGCAGCAGATAGGCGAGCAGCAGGGTAAAGACAGGGATGAGGTTCACGTAGGCGGCCGCCAGGGTCACCTTCACCTGAGTCACCGACCAGTTGTAGAGCAGGTAAGCGCCGAGCGTCACGAAGGCACCGAGGAAGAGGATGACCCCCATGTCCTGCCAGTCCCAGTCCGCAGGCCAGGGGGCACTGAAGGCGAAGGGGGCGAAGAACAGAGTGCCGACGAAGGCCTGCAGGGCGGTCAGGGTCATGACGCCGTAGCGGCTGGAGAGCTTCTTGAACACCACCGAATAGGTGGCGGCGCAGAGCATGGCCCCCATCTCCAGGCTGTTGCCGAGCAGGGCGTTGGAGGCGAACTCATCCGCCCCCTCGGCCAGCCCCAGCAGGGCGATGCCGCAGATGGCGATGGCAAAACCCAGCAGCTGGCGGCGGCTCACCCGCTCCCTCAGCAACACGAAAGCCACCAGGGCCACCATCAGGGGCAGCAGCGCACAGACCATGCCCGCCTGTCCGGCACTGGTGTAGCGCAGGGCGTTGACCTCCAGCAGGAAATAGAGGCAGGGCTCCAGGGCGCCCATCAGGGCCAGCCAGCGCCAATCCCCCTTCTGGTAGCTGAACCGGCCAAGCTGGCGGTAGCAGAGCAGCCAGCAGCAGGAGGCCACCAACATCCGCATGAAGAGCACCTGGCCGAAGGACCAGACCTCCAGCACATGTTTGAGGGCGATGAAGGAGCTGGACCAGAGCAGCATGGCCAGGGTGAGGGTCAGTATGGGTAGCGGGCGCACAATGCCTCCATGAATTGGGCCCCCGAATAATAACCATACGGCCTTGCGGTTGTCTAAAGGCACCTAACATCAGATAATACCGCCGCCTTCACACCGGAAAACCCATCGTCAATGACTGAGTACCTGCTTTTACTGGTCAGCACCGTGCTGATCAACAACTTCGTGCTGGTGAAGTTTCTCGGCCTCTGCCCCTTCATGGGCGTCTCTGGCAAGCTGGAAACCGCCATCGGCATGGGACTGGCCACCACCTTCGTGATGACGCTCGCCAGCGCCTGCTCCTATCTGATGGAGCACTATATCCTGATCCCGCTGGACATCGCCTACCTGCGCACCCTGGGCTTCATCCTGGTGATCGCCGTGGTGGTGCAGTTCACCGAGATGGTGATCCGCAAGAGCAGCCCGACCCTCTATCGCCTGCTCGGCATCTTCCTGCCCCTCATCACCACCAACTGTGCCGTGCTGGGCGTCGCGCTGCTGAGCATCAACGAGCGCCACAACTTCATCCAGAGCATCATCTACGGCTTCGGGGCTGCCTGCGGTTTCTCGCTGGTGCTGATCCTGTTTGCCGCCATGCGTGAGCGTCTGGTGGCCGCCGACGTGCCCACCCCCTTTCGCGGCGTCTCCATCGCCATGGTCACCGCCGGCCTGATGTCGCTGGCCTTCATGGGCTTTACCGGCCTCATCAAGATATAGCGCTATGACTCACATACTCTTTGCCATTCTGGTGCTGGCCCTGCTGGCCCTCTCCTTCGGCATCATTCTGGGCTATGCCGCCGTCAAGTTTCATGTGCAGGCCGACCCCATAGTCGACCAGCTCGATGCCCTGCTGCCCCAGACCCAGTGCGGCCAGTGCGGCTACCCGGGCTGCAAGCCCTACGCCGAGGCGCTTGCCAACGGTGATCAGATCAACAAGTGCGTGCCCGGTGGCGACGCCACCATGCGCAAGATAGCGGATCTGATGGGGGTCGAGCCCCAGCCGCTGGACGGTGGCGACGAAGCCGCCGCCCCCGTCAAGAAGGTCGCCTTCATTCACGAGGACATGTGCATAGGTTGCACCAAGTGCATCCAGGCCTGCCCGGTCGATGCCATCCTGGGCGCCACCAAGGCGATGCACACCGTCATCGCGGCCGAGTGCACGGGGTGCGATCTCTGCGTCGACCCCTGCCCGACCGACTGTATCGAGATGATCCCGGTGCCGACCACGGTCGACAACTGGAAATGGGATCTGGCCAAGGTCGCCATTCCGGTCAAGATAGTGGAATAAACAGCGGAGTAACCATGCAGCATCTGCTAGAACGCATCAAAGCCGGCACCCTCTGGGATTTTCACGGTGGCATTCATCCTCCCGAGAACAAGCACCAGTCCAGCCTGACCCCCGTCGTGGACGCGGGTCTGCCCCCCCAGCTCATCATACCGGTGCGCCAGCACGCGGGCCCGGCCGGCGAACTGCTGGTGCGGGTGGGCGACAGGGTCAAGAAGGGTCAACCCCTGACCCGTCACGACAAGGGGCGCATAGTGCCGGTGCACGCCTCCACCTCGGGCACCATCACCGCCATCGAACAACATACGGTGGCGCACCCCTCCGGCCTTGACGATCTCTGCATCATCCTGACCCCGGATGGGGAAGATGCCTGGTGCGAGCGCAACCCCCAACCCGACTACTGGAATCTGGAGCGAGGCGAACTGCTCGAGCGCATCCAGCAGGCGGGGGTCGCGGGGCTCGGCGGCGCCGTCTTCCCGACTCACAGCAAGCTCGATGGCCGCGGCCAGCTCACCGAGATCCTGATCGTCAACGGCCTGGAGTGCGAACCCTACATCACCACAGATGATCGCCTGATGCAGGAGTATGCCGACGAGATCATGGACGGCATACGGGTGCTCAAGCACCTGCTCAAGCCCAAGCTGACCCTGATCGGAGTGGAAGATAACAAGCCGGCGGCCATCGACGCCCTGACCCGCCATGCCACAGACCCGGATGTGCTGGTCAAGTCGGTGCCGACCAAGTACCCCTCCGGCGGCGCCAAGCAGACCATAGAGCTGCTCACCGGACGCCAGGTACCCAAGGGGGGCCGGGCGGTCGACATGGGCATCATGGTGCTCAACGTCGCCACCGTCTTTGCCATCAAACGCGCCATCATAGACGGCGAGCCGCTCATCTCGCGCATCGTCACCCTCACCGGGGATGCCTTCAAGCAGCCGGGCAATGCCTGGGTGCGCCTCGGCACGCCGGTGCGCTGGCTGCTGCAACGCTTCGAGCTGCAACCGGAGGCGGATCAGCGGGTCATCATGGGGGGCCCCATGATGGGCTTCACCCTGCCCCATGCCATGGTGCCCGTGGTCAAGGCCACCAACTGCCTGCTCTCCCCCACCCGGGCCGAGCTGCCGCCCCCCGGCCCCGAACAGGCCTGCATCCGTTGCAGCGCCTGTGCCGATGCCTGCCCCGCCAACCTGCTGCCCCAGGAGCTCTACTGGTACAGCCGGGTCAAGGAGTATGACAAGGCCGAGAAGCTCAACCTGTTTGACTGCATAGAGTGCGGGGCCTGCGCCTGGGTCTGCCCGAGCGAGATCCCCCTGGTGCAGTACTACAAGATTGCCAAGGATGACATCCGCGAGGTCCGTGCCGAGGCCGAGAAGGCGGAGCGCGCCAAGCAGCGCTTCGAGGCCAAGCAGGCCCGCTTCGAGCGGGACAAGGCCGCGCGGGAGGCTCGCCACGCCGAGGCCGCAGCCCAGCGTCGCCAAGCCATGGCCGCGGCAGGGGGGGATGATCCCGTCGCCGCCGCCCTGGCCCGCCTCAAGGCCAAGCAAGATGCCGCCAACGCAGAAACCCAGCCGGACAACGCCGCCATGATGGCCGCCCGCGAGGCGCGCAAGCAGGAGGCGCTGGCGCGCCGCGCCGCCAAGGCGGCCGAGACCGTTGAGTCTGATGATGCCGGCACTGCTGTCGTTGCCGAGACCGATCCCAAGAAGGCGGCCATTACCGCCGCCCTGGCTCACGCCAAGGCCAAGAAAGCCGCCCAGGCTGCCGGTGACGAGGCCAGCAACACGGCTGCCGCTCCGGGCGAGCCGGTGACAGAGCCCGCTGCCGAGATCGACCCCAAGAAGGCAGCCATCGCCGCCGCCCTGGCTCGCGCCAAGGCCAAGAAAGCGGCCCAGGCTGCCGATGACGGGGCCAGCAACACAGCAGCCGCTCCGAGCGAGCCGGTGGCTGAGCCCGCTGCCGAGGTCGACCCCAAAAAGGCAGCCATCGCCGCCGCCATAGCCCGCGCCAAGGCCAAGAAAGCCGCCCAGGCCGCCGGTGACGAGGTCACAAGCGACTCGCCTACCGCCGCGAGCGAGCCGGTGGCTGAGCCCGCCCCCGAGATCGATCCCAAGAAGGCAGCCATCGCCGCCGCCATAGCACGCGCCAAGGCCAAGAAGGCTGCCCAGACTGCCGGTGACGAGGTCGTATCCGACGCCTCAGTCTCCTCAAGTGACGCTCCGGGCGAGCCGGTGGCTGAGCCCGCTGCCGAGGTCGACCCCAAGAAGGCGGCCATCGCCGCCGCCATAGCCCGCGCCAAGGCCAAGAAAGCGGCCCAGGCCGCCGGTGACGAGGTCGTATCCGACGCCTCAGTCTCCTCAAGTGACGCCCCGAGCGAGCCGGTGGCTGAGCCCGCTGCCGAGATCGATCCCAAGAAGGCAGCCATCGCCGCCGCCATAGCACGCGCCAAGGCCAAGAAGCTGGCGGCCGACGCCGCGGCGAACACCTCTTCCCCTTCGACCGACAAGAGCCACTGATCCATGTTCAATCTCGCGAGTGCGCCCTTCGCCCATAACCGCAAACAGACCCAGACCCTGATGCTGCTGGTGATCCTGGCCTGTCTGCCCGGCTTCCTGGCCCAGACCTGGTTCTTCGGCTGGGGAACCCTGATCCAGACCCTGCTGGCCCTGGTGACGGCGCTGGGCTGCGAGGCCCTGGTCCTGCGCCTGCGTGGCCGCCCCGTCAAACCGGCCCTGCTGGACGGCAGCGCGGCTCTCACCGCCGTGCTGATCGGCCTCTCCCTGCCCCCCTTGCTGCCCTGGTGGATGCTGGTACTCGGCACCGCCTTTGCCATCATCATCGCCAAGCACCTCTATGGCGGGCTCGGTCAGAACCTGTTCAACCCGGCCATGGTGGCCTATGTGCTGCTGCTGGTCTCCTTCCCGGTCCAGATGACCAGCTGGCTGCCCCCCTCCAGCATCGCCGCCTACGGGGTCGACTTTGGGGACGCCGTCTCGGTGATCTTCACCGGCTTCAGCCTGGACGGCTACAGCCTGGCGCAGCTCAAGCAGGGGGTGGATGGCCTGACCATGGCCACCCCCCTCGACACCCTGAAGACGGGCCTGACCCAGGGGCTCACCGCCAGCGAGGTGATGACTCATGCGGTGTTCGAGGGCTGGGGCGGGATTGGCTGGAGCTGGGTCAACCTGTGCTACCTGCTGGGTGGCCTCTTCCTGTTGCAGCAAAAAGTGATCAACTGGCGCATTCCCACCGCCGTGCTGGGGGCCCTGCTGCTCTCGGCCACCCTGGGCTATCTGGCCACGCCGGACGCCACCGCCACCCCCATGCTGCACCTGTTCAGCGGCGCCACCATGCTGGGGGCCTTCTTCATCGCCACCGACCCGGTGAGCGCGAGCACCACGGCCAGGGGTCGCCTCATCTACGGCGTGCTGATCGGCGTGCTGGTCTACCTCATCCGCCGCTTCGGCGGCTACCCGGACGCCTTCGCCTTTGCCGTGTTGCTGGCCAACCTCTGCGTGCCGCTGATAGACAGTCTGACTCGCCCCAAGGTCTATGGGGATCGCCGCAAATGACTTCATCTTTGACTTCTCATACCCGCGGAACCGGAGCCACTACATGTTAAAGAGCATGCGCAAAAACGGCGTCACCCTGGCCCTGTTCGCCCTGGCCTGCACCGCCATGGTGGTGCTGACCAACGAACTGACCCGGGATCGCATCGCCCACCAGCAACAGCTGGAGAAGCTGCGCACCCTGGAAGCCTTGCTGCCGGCGGGGAGCTATGACAACGATCTGGTGGCCAGCTGCCGGCTTGTCACCAGCCGCGAGTACCTGGGCAGCGATCAGCCCATGCCGCTCTATACCGCGACCCTCAAGGGGGTGCACACCGGCTATGCGCTGGAAACCGTGGCCCCCGACGGCTACAGTGGTGCCATTCGCATGGTGGTCGGCACAGATGCCAAGGGGGCCATCAGCGCGGTGCGGGTGCTGGCCCACAAGGAAACCCCGGGTCTTGGGGACAAGATAGAGCTGAAGAAATCGAGCTGGATAGAGAGTTTCGTCGGCAAGTTCCTCACCAGGGAGAACGCGGCCAGCTGGGCGGTGAAGAAGGATGGCGGCGAATTCGACGCCTTCACCGGCGCCACCATCACCCCCCGCGCCGTGGTCAAGGCGGTGAAGAACCTGCTGCTGCTGCAACAGGAGCACCCCGAGCTGCTGCAAGAGGCCCCCTCCTGTGACGCCACCCCCTAACACCGGAGCCCCCTATGGCACATACAACGGAACACGCAATGGAACAAGTTGATGTGATTGACGGCCAGAGCCCGGCCGAGGAAGGCAACAGCCGCCGCGAAGAGCTCAAGGAGCTGATGCTCCAGGGGCTGTGGAAGAACAACCCCTCCCTGGTGCAGGTGCTGGGGCTCTGCCCGACCCTGGCGGTCTCCTCCACCTTCACCAATGCCCTGGGGCTGGGTCTTGCGACCATGGTGGTGCTGATAAGCTCCAATCTGGCCATCTCCCTGGTGCGCAACTGGGTGCCCAAGGACATTCGCATCCCGGTCTACGTGATGATCATCGCGGCCCTGGTGACCAGCGTGCAGCTGTTGATGAACGCCTACACCTATGGCCTCTATCAGGCGCTCGGCATCTTCATCGCCCTCATCGTCACCAACTGCGTCATCATAGGCCGGGCCGAGGCCTATGCCTCCAAGAACCCGCCCCTGCTGGCGGCCATCGACGGCTTCATGATGGGGCTGGGCTTCACCCTGGTGCTGCTGGTGCTGGGGGGGCTTAGGGAGATCATCGGCATGGGCACCCTGTTCGACGGCGCCGATCTGCTGCTGGGGGACTGGGCCAAGTCCCTGCGCATCGAGCTGTTCCATGCCGATGCCAGCCTGCTGCTGGCCATTTTGCCGCCGGGGGGCTTCATCGGCCTGGGCCTGCTCATCGCCGGCAAGAATGCCATCAACGACTGGATGGGCCGCAAACAGCGTGCCGACAAGGCGCACTGCAGCCTGCCCGCAGCCGGTGCCCGCGCCACCCAGCTCTGAGGGCTGGCACCAAGACAGACATGAGACTCGATGAATAACCAAAAACGCAGAGAGATACTGGAGCGGTTGCGGGAGAACAACCCGCACCCCACCACTGAGCTCAACTTCACCACGCCGTTCGAGCTGCTGATCGCCGTGCTGCTGTCGGCCCAGGCGACCGATGTCAGCGTCAACAAGGCCACCGACAAGCTCTATCCGGTGGCCAATACCCCAGCCGCCATGCTGGCTCTCGGGGTGGACGGCGTGAAGGAGTACATCAAGACCATAGGCCTGTTCAACACCAAGGCCGAGAACGTCATCAAGACCTGCGCCATCCTGCTGGAGCGCCACGGCGGCGAGGTGCCGGAGGACCGCGAGGCACTGGAAGCCCTGCCCGGGGTCGGTCGCAAGACCGCCAACGTGGTGCTCAACACGGCGTTTGGCTGGCCCACCATAGCGGTCGATACCCATATCTTCCGGGTGTCGAATCGCACCGGTTTCGCGGTGGGCAAGAACGTGGATCAGGTGGAGGAGAAACTGCTGAAAGTGGTGCCCGCCGAGTTCAAGCTGGATGTGCACCACTGGCTCATCCTGCACGGGCGCTACACCTGCCTGGCGCGCAAACCACGCTGTGGCTCCTGTATCATCGAAGACCTGTGCGAGTACAAAGAAAAGGTCTACCCGGAGAGCTGACGGCGGCCCCTGATATCCAGCCGTTGGCCTCACGACCTAGATTGAAAGCAGTACCAATCACCAACCCGGAGAATTGAGCAATGAGAATTCTGCATACCATGCTGCGCGTCGGCGACCTGCAACGCTCCATCGACTTCTACACCCGCGTGCTGGGCATGACACTGCTGCGCAAGAGCGAGAACAGCGAATACAAGTACACCCTGGCCTTCGTCGGCTACGGTGACGAGAAGGACGAGGCCGTCATCGAGCTCACCTACAACTGGGGTGTGAGCGAGTACGAGTTGGGCTCTGCCTACGGTCACATCGCCCTGGAAGCGGACGACATCTATGGCACCTGCGACGCCCTGCGCGCCGCCGGCGCCAAGATCACCCGCGAGCCGGGCCCGGTCAAGGGGGGCACCACCGTCATCGCCTTCGTGGAAGATCCGGACGGTTACAAGATTGAGCTGATCGCCAAGAAAGACACAGGAACCGGCCTCGGCGTCTGAGCCAGACCGACACCCTGGTGGTGACATAGCAAACGGGGCCCTGGGGCCCCGTTTTTGTTGGTACTCTGCCAGCCGTCCTGCATCAGGCGAGGCGGAAACGGCCTATGGTCTGGCGCAGGCTCGCCGCCAGCTGGCTCAGCTCCAGACAGGCACGGGCGGTGTGATCGGCGCCGGTCGCCACCTCGTTGGAGGACTCGTTGATCCGCTCCACGTTGCGGCCGAGCTCGTCGGAGACCGCATCCTGCTCACCGCAGGCGCTGGCGATCTGGATCGCCATGTCGGCAATCTGGCCGACCGCCTCCTCGATCTGCTGGATCCCCGAGCTGGTCTGCTCGCTCTGGCTCACGCACTGGCGGATCATCTCGCAGCTCTGGCTGGTCACCGCCTTCGCCTGGTTGGCGCGGGCCTGCAGGGTTTCGATGATGGCGACTATCTCGCCGGTCGAGGCCTGGGTGCGGCCCGCCAGGGTGCGCACCTCATCGGCCACCACCGCAAAGCCGCGGCCCTGCTCGCCGGCGCGGGCCGCCTCTATGGCGGCATTGAGCGCCAGCAGGTTGGTCTGATCGGCGATGCCGCGAATGACGTCCACCACCAGGTTGATCTGGGCCGATTCCCGCTCCAGCTCCGCCACCAGGGTGCCCGCCTGCTCCATCTCCTCGGCGACCCGGGTGATGGCCACCAGGGCGCCCTGCACATCCTGATTGCCGCGACGGGCCAGGGCATTGGCCGAGCTGGCGGATTCCGAGGCGACCTCGGTGTTGCCCGCCACATCGGCCACCGTCGCCTTCATCTGGGCCATGGCGGTTGCCACCAGGGAGATCTCCTGCTGCTGGCTCTGGATCCCCTGGGCCGACTGCTCGGAGACGGCGCTCACCTCCTCGATGGCGGCCCCCAGCTGGGTCACGGCGGCGACCACCTCCTCGATGAGACCGCGCAGGTTGTCCTGCATCTTGAGAGAGGCACTGGCCAGCATGCCCAGCTCATCCTGCCCTATGTGCTGGCGATCCAGCCTGTGGGTCAAGTTCCCCTGCGCTATGGCGTTGGCCTGGGCGACCACGGCCTGCAGCGGCAGGCAGATCTGGCGCGTGAGGAACCAGGTCATCACCCCCATGAACAGCAGCAGGGCGCCGATGCTCAGAGTGGCGAAGGTCGTCACCATGTTGACGCTGCCAAGCAGGCTGCCACGGTTCTCCTTGACGAAGCCGAGGTTCACCTCCACCAGGGCGTTGACCCCCTGCTCCAGCTCGGTGTAGCTACCGTTTGATTGGAACAGCGCGTCCCTGGCCTGCTCCTTGAGCCCCTGCACCAGCAGGCTGTCGACCCGGTTGACCGCGCTCAGGTAGTGCAGCCACTGCTGCTTGGCCCGGTTGAACACCTGGCGCTCATGCTCGGCCCCGACGGTGGCCTCATAGGCACTCAGGGCGCGCTCCACCTTGGCCACGCTCTCCTGGATGCGGCCGCGACGGGCCTGCTGATCGGCGGTGTCCTCGATCATCAGCAGGGCAAACTGGGCGCGGCGCACATAGGAGACGTCGTAGAGCAGGTTCTCCACCGAGATCACGCTCGGCAGGGTGGAGTCGGTGAAATTCAGCACCCGATCCCGAACTCCGCGCAGCTCGCTGGCGAGAAAAAGACCGAATATCACGTTGATGGCGGCGATTACCGCAAAGACCACGGCAATCTTCTTGCCGATGGAGAGGTTCTTGTAAGACATGTTGGCTGGTGATCCTCGACTGCTGATAAGCAGGTGCACAGTGGCGATCACATCCGTGTAAGCGGTGACCCGAGACTCCTGACGGGAAAATGAAACAACGCGAACGAGCGGGGAAGCGCGTTCGCAGGCGCGCACCCTATCACAGCTGCCGCCCTCGCTCATCCCTCTCGTGTTGCACAGGGCCATGTCGTTTGGCATGGGCCCGGGATACAAGAGCGACCGGATGACCACAAACTTGAGCCGATTGCCCCAATCGCCCCGCCATCATGGACAAACGGGAGGCCAGGTTATGTAATGGCCCTCTCGTCTCTCCCAACCACAGTCCCCCGAGGCCCCATGGATAACGCATCGACCCTCAGCCCCCCTTGGTCAGTCCAACTGCGCGAGCAGATACAGGAACGCCCCCTCATCGCCCTGGGACTGCTGCTCGCCCTGGCCGCCGTCCTGCTGCTCCTGTTGCAGAGCCTCATCATGCTGGCGGCCGGTGACATCAGCCCCGGGGTGCGTTATGGCCTCATCGGCGGCGTCGCGGGGTTTGCCGCCACGGCGCTCGGCGCCCTGCCCGCCCTGTTCCTGCGATCTGTCCCCCAGCGGGTGGAAGACGCCATGCTGGGCTTTGCCGCCGGCATGATGCTGGCGGCCAGCGCCTTCTCCCTGCTGCTGCCGGGGCTGGAGGCGGCCGAGGGGATCACCGGGGACGGCTTCCTCGCCGCCGCCGTGGTGGTGGCCGGCATGACCCTGGGGGTCTTGCTGATGCTGGGGCTGGATCAGTTCACCCCCCACGAGCACGACAAGACGGGCCCCTGCGGCCCCGGCCACGAGAGCTGCTCCCGGGTCTGGCTGTTCGTGTTTGCCATCGCCCTGCACAACCTGCCGGAAGGCATGGCCATCGGGGTCAGTTTCTCCCAGGGGGACATGGCAGTGGGGCTGCCGCTCACCACCGCCATCGCCCTGCAGGACATCCCCGAGGGACTGGCGGTGGCGCTCGCCATGTCCGCCGCCGGCTTTCGTCCCTCGGTCGCCGTGCTGGTGGCCATCGGCAGCGGCCTGCTGGAACCGCTCGGCGCCCTGCTCGGGGTCGGGCTCGCCAGCGGCATGGCCATCGCCTACCCCATAGGTCTGGGGCTCGCGGCCGGTGCCATGTTGTTCGTGGTCTCCCACGAGGTGATCCCCGAGACCCACCGCAACGGTCACCAGACCCATGCCACCCTGGGCCTGATGGCCGGCTTTGCCTTGATGATGACGCTGGATACGGCCTTGGGTTGATATGGGCTTGAGAGGCCGGGGCTGGATGCAAGCCGTCTTTTCCCACTCAGTGATCCCCGGACCTGATGGCGAGATTTGCCTTGATGATGACGCAAGATACGGCCTTGGGTTGATATGGGCTTGAGAAGCCCGGGCTGGATGCAGCCGTCTTTTCCCACTCAGTGATCCCCGGGCCAATCGCTACGGCCATCAGACCCATCTCCTCCCGGGGCCGATGGCCGGTTCGCCCTGATGATGACGCAAGATACGGCCCTGGGTTGATAACACGCTGATAAATAGCCTAATGTCTAGTTCCTTGCGTTCCTGATCCGGCTGATGATGGGTGCGCGTCGCCTCTATCGAGACCCTGCATGAGATGATCGTCCGGATGGCTCTGCTGCTTTGCCTGCTTGCCCCAGCCAGTGGGGCCGTCGCTGCCACCGAGGTTTACCACACGGCGGCGCAAGCCGATTCGGCCCCCAAGTACCTGACCCTGGCGGGAGGGAAGACAGGGGGGATCTGCGTCGATCTGTTCCGGCGGATGGAGGCGCGGGAGCCGGCCCTGCGCATCGCGGGAGATCAGAGCACCCTGCCCCTCAAGCGCCTGGAGAAGAAGGTGCGGCACGGCCAGCTGGATTTCATCTGCGGCGTGGGGGACAGCCCGGAGCGGCGCAGCCAGTTCATCTACCTGCAACCCGCCATCTTCACGGTGCGCTACCACCTGGCGGTACGCAGCGACGATCCTGTCGAGATCCACCGCTGGGAGGACGTCAGGGCACTCGGTCAGCAGGGGATCATCCTCATCAATCACGGCAGCGGCGCCATCGCACGGCTCCAGGCCATCGGCGGCCTCATCATCGACAGCGGCGGGATCGGCAGCAAGGCCAACTACGACAAGCTGCTGATGAAGCGGGGGCGCTTCGTCTACTACCGCTCCCCGGGGTTTGAATCCGATCTGCGCGAGCACGGGCTGGGGGAGCGGATCCGCATTCTCCCCACTGTGATGGAAGAGACCCCCTTCTACATATTGTTCCACCGCCGCACTACCCCAGAGCGGCTGGCGCTCTTTGCCAACACCTTGCAGCAGCTGGCCTCGAGCGGCGAGCTTGCCGCCCTGGTCGATCACTACCACTGACGCAGGAGATGCCCCGGCAGCCCCACAGGAATGCTCGGCGCCACCGCCAAGTTTTGTTATCATCCCCGCCAACTTTTCCGGCCCAGCGGCCACAGAGACGAGGTAGATGATGAAAGTAGGTATTATCGGCGCCATGGAGCAGGAAGTTGCCCTGCTGCGCAGCCAGCTGAGTGAACCCACCACCCTGCAACTGGGCGGCTGCGAGTTCTATCAGGGCCGTCTGGCCGGTAAAGAGGTGATCCTGACCCGCTCCGGCATCGGCAAGGTTGCCGCCAGCGTCGCCACCAGCCTGCTGCTGGAGAAATTTGCCCCCGACTGCGTCATCAACACCGGCTCCGCCGGCGGCTTCGCCCAGGATCTGCACATCGGAGACGTGGTCATCGCCAGCGAGATGCGTTTCCACGACGTGGACGTGACCGCCTTCGGTTACGAGATGGGCCAGATGGCCCAGCAGCCCGCCGCCTTCCCCTGCGATGACAAGCTCATCGCCCTGGCCCAGTCCTGCATCGCCGAGCAAGGCAAGCACCAGACCAAAGTCGGCCTCATCTGCACCGGTGATCAGTTTATGTGCAAGCCGGACGCCATCACCAAAGCCCGGGCTGACTTCCCGCAGATGCTGGCAGTCGAGATGGAAGGGGCCGCCATCGGCCAGGTATGCCACATGTTCAAGGTGCCCTATCTGGTGGTGCGCGCCATGTCCGACATAGCCGGCAAGGAGCAGGTGGAATCCTTCGATGCCTTCATCGAGGTGGCGGGTCAACACTCCGCCGAGGTGATCATGGCGCTGCTCGGCAAGCTGTGATCGACACCATCCCCTGGGACGCCCTGATGACCGCCCTCACCTCGACGACGGCGGCCATCATGGTGGGTGCCGCCCTGCTGGAGGCCCTGCTGCCCTGGCCCGCGCGTTTCAGGCCCGGCGCCACAGTGCCGCTGCTGACCCGCCTCGGTCACAAGGTGTATCGCCCGGACGGTTCCCCCAGTCAGCAACGCCAGGCGGGGCTGCTGGCCCTGCTGGTGGTCTGGGTGCCCTGCGCCGCCGGCCTCTGGGCGGTGCGCAATCTCTCCCTCTCCGAGCCCTTGTTCGACCTGCTGTTCCTGCTGCTGATGCTGGAATCACGCCCCCTGCGGGAACTCGCCCAGACGAGCCGCGCCCTGGCAACCCAGGAGACGCTGGTGGTGGCGAGGTTGCAGGCAGCGAGCTGGCTCAGGCGAGAGACGGGCGCCCTGTCGGTGATGGGATTGAACAAGGCGGTGAGCGAGACCTGCGTGCTGCGCCTCGTGGGCCAGTGGGCCGGCCCCCTGCTGGGCTTTGCCCTCGCCGGGGTGCAAGGGGCCCTGCTCTGGCGTCTCGCCCAGCTGATGAATCAGGCCTGGAGCCCGAAACAGGCGGAGTTCGTCCACTTCGGCCGCGCCGCCAGTGCGCTCTATCAGGGGCTCTGCGCCCCCGCCATACTGCTGCTGGCGCTCCCCCTCGCACTGACCCGGTTGCGCCAGCTTGGGGGCAAGCTGCGCCTTGCCCTGCGCTGGCCCTATCCGGCCATGGGCGGCCTGCTCAGCCTGCTGGCACAGAGCACGGGTTGCCGCCTCGGGGGCCCCCGCTACTATCAGGGCCAGCTGGTGCGCCTCCCGGTGTTTGACGAAGGCGTCGAGCCCGATGCCACCCTTCCCCGGCGCCTGCTCCATCGCCTGCTGCTGATCGGCTGGGGTTGGCTGGTGCTCTCGCTGCTCCTGACTCTGATGACGCTTCGCCATGGTTAACCTTATCCCCCATCGCACCCTGTGCCTGTTGCTGTGCCTGCTCGGCTGGCCCCTGTCCGGTGCGGCGGCCACCCCGCAGCGCATCATCAGCCTCACCCCCCACCTGACCGAGCTGCTGTACGACATAGGGGCCGGGGATCGCATAGTCGCGACCGACGATGCCTCCGATTTCCCCCCCGAGGTGGCGCCCCTGCCCCGGGTCGCCAACTACCGCAGCATCAACCTGGAGGCCCTGCTGGCCCAGAAGCCGGATCTGGTGGTGGCCTGGCGCTCGGCCCAGTCCCGCATGCTGGCCCCCGTCGAGAAGCTCGGCATCCCCGTCTTCTACTCGGAGCCCACCGACTTTGCCTCCCTGGCCACAGAGATGCGCAGCCTGGGGCGCCTGCTCGGCACCCAACAGAAGGCCGACCAGCAGGCCGACGCCTATCTGGCCAGGCTCTATGCGCTGAAACAGCGCTACGGCAAGCCCAAGCCGGTCTCGGTCTTCTATCAGCTCTGGTATCCGCCGCTGACCAGCGTCAATGACTCGACCTGGCCGGGCCACGCCATCAGGCTCTGTGGCGGCCGCAATATCATGGCGGATGCCAGCTCCCCCTACCCCCAGGTCGGGCTGGAGCAGGTGATCAAGGCCAACCCCAGGCTCATCCTGGCTGGCAGCCGGGATCCTGCCGTGCTGGCCCACTGGCGCCAGTGGTCCATGCTGGATGCCGTCAAGCAGCAGCGGCTCCTCCTCATCAATCCCGATGAGCTGCACCGCTTCACCCCGCGAGCCCTCAATGCGGTGGAGCAGCTGTGTGAGGCCATCGCCCGCAGCAAGCCGCCATCGGACTGAGACCCGGGCTTCACATCGGGCGAGCCCTCCGATGGCTCGCCACAAGATATGGCATAAAATATGCTTTCTATCCTGACAGATACTCACTCCATAACGGGACTATGACATGTTCAACGGAAAAACGATCCTGATCACCGGGGGTACCGGCTCCTTTGGCAAGGAGTTCATCGAGGCTGTCCTCTCCCTGTACACGCCGAGCCGTTTGATCGTCTATTCCCGTGATGAACTCAAGCAATTCGAGATGCAGCAGCGCTTCAACCATCCCTGCATGCGCTACTTCATCGGCGATGTACGCGATGCCGAGCGGCTCAACATGGCCATGCACGGCGTGGACTTCGTGGTCCATGCCGCCGCCCTCAAGCAGGTGCCGGCCGCCGAGTACAACCCCATGGAGTGCATCAAGACCAACGTCGGGGGCGCCGAAAACGTCATCAAGGCGGCGCTCAACAACGGGGTCGAGAAGGTGATAGCCCTCTCCACCGACAAGGCCGCCAACCCGGTCAACCTCTATGGCGCCACCAAGCTCTGCTCAGACAAGCTGTTCGTGGCCGCCAATAATATGGCGGGCAAGCATCCGACCATCTTCTCAGTGGTGCGTTACGGCAACGTGGTGGGATCCCGCGGCTCTGTGGTGCCTTTCTTCGACCGCCTGATCAAGGAGGGGGCCAGCCGCCTGCCCATCACCCATGGGGAGATGACTCGCTTCTGGCTCACCCTGCAACAGGGGGTGGAGTTCGTGCTGACCAACTTCGCCCGCATGAAGGGGGGGGAAGTGTTCGTTCCCAAGATCCCGTCCGTGCGCATCACGGATCTGGCCAGCGCCATGGCCCCCGAGCTGCCCCAGGAGATCATCGGCATACGCCCGGGCGAGAAGCTGCACGAGGTGATGTGCCCGGCCGATGACTCCTACCATACCTATGAGTTCAATGACTATTACGTCATCGCCCCCAGCATCACCTTCACGAGTCGCAACAATGACTTCGCGATCAATGCCCTGGGGGAGCAGGCGACCCTGGTCGAGCCCGGCTTCGAATACAATTCCCTCAATAATCGCCATTTCCTGTCGATAGAGGAATTGAAAACGATGAACCAGCAGGTGCTAGCCGAATGATCCCCTATGGACGCCAATCCATCACAGATGAAGATATCGATGCCGTCGTTGCCGTTCTGAAGTCGGACTATCTAACACAAGGTCAGATGGTCCCCGCCTTTGAACAGGGACTGGCCGACTATTGCCAAGCCCCCCATGTGATCGCCTGCAGCAACGGCACCACTGCCCTGCATCTCGCCTGCGCCACGCTGGAACTGGGCGCGGACGACTGGGTCTGGGTCTCGGCCGTCAGCTTCGTCGCCTCCGCCAACTGTGCCCGCTACTGCGGCGCCCAGGTGGATTTCGTCGACGTGGAGCCCGAGACCGGCAACCTCTGCGTGGCGGCGCTGCGCGAAAAGCTACAAGGCGTCCAGGGCAGCCCTCGCCAGCCCAGGGCCCTTGTCGCCGTGCATCTGGCGGGCCAGCCCTGCGATCTCGCCGAGATTGGCGCCCTGTGCCGGCAATATGGCGTTCACCTCATCGAGGATGCCTGCCATGCCCTGGGAGCCAGCTATCAGGGGGACCCCATCGGCAGCTGTGCCCACAGCGACATGACCGTCTTCAGCTTCCATCCCGTGAAACCCATCACCACGGGGGAAGGTGGCGCAGTGACCACCCGCAGTGCCGAACTGGCGGCCAAGCTCCGCCTCTATCGCAGCCATGGCATCACCCGGGACCCCGAGCAACTGAGCGCTCCCACTCCGGGTGGCTGGTACTACGAGCAGCAAGTGCTCGGCTTCAACTACCGCCTGACCGACATCCAGGCGGCGCTGGGCTCAAGCCAGCTCCGCCGCCTGCCCCTGTTTATCGACCTTCGCCAGCAACTGGCCGCCCGTTACGACGCCCTGCTGGCCAGATTGCCGGTGCAGCCCCTGCGTCAAATGGATGACCGCAGCAACGGCTACCACCTCTATGTGATCCGGGTCGCCGACCGGGATCGGGTGTTTGCACAGCTGAGGGAGGCTGGCATCGGTGTCAACGTCCACTACATGCCCATTCCAGCCCAGCCCTATTACCGTGGTCTGGGCCATGATCCCGCCGATTATCCCGGCGCCCAGGCCTACTACCGACAAGCCATCAGCCTTCCCCTGTTCCCGGCCCTCTCATCAGCCGAGCAGGACAAGGTCGTCGAGGCCCTGGAGCGGGTACTATGCGCCTAGCCTTGGGGACTGTGCAGTTCGGGCTCGCCTATGGCATCAGCAATAGCGCGGGCGAGGTAGCGGATGACGAACTCGACACCATACTGGCCCTGGCGCGCCAGCTGGGCGTGGATACCCTGGACACGGCTCAGGCCTATGGCAAGGCAGAGGCGAGGCTCGGGATGCACAGCACCAACGACTTTCAGCTCATCACCAAGCTGGCACCGGGCATCGACGCCAAAGACGTAGACTCCTATGTGGAGTCCAGCCTGCAACGATTGGGACGCCCCAGGCTGGATGGCTTGCTGCTGCATCGCAGCCAGGATGCCAGCCCTGCCCTGTTCGAGGCGTTGGCGACTCTGCAGCAAGAGGGCAAGGTGGGCAAGACAGGGGTCTCCGTCTACGCCCCCGAGGAGCTGGCACTGTGGCTGGAGCAGGGTTACCCCCTGGAGCTGGTGCAATTGCCTGCCAACCTGCTCGATCAGCGTTTTTTACGCTCGGGCTGGCTCGACCGATTGCAGGACTTGGGGTGTGAAATCCATGTTCGCTCCCTCTTCCTGCAAGGCCTCTTGTTGATGCAGCCGGACCTGCGTCCCGACCATTTTCACCCCTTCAGCGAACAGTTGGCGCGGCTGGATGGGTGGCAGCCCCACAGCTCCCCCCTCCACAAGGCGCTCTCCCTGATCCCGGCCCTGCCCCAAGTGAGCCGCTTCGTGGTGGGGGTCTGTCATGCCCATGAGCTGGCGGCGATCGCGTCGGCCTATGCCCATCTGCATCCGTGCCATGACAACGAGCTGGCTGCCCTCGCCTGTGACGAGCCGGCCCTCATCAATCCAGCCTTGTGGAGAACATCATGATCCTCGGTATCCTGCAGGCCAGAGCCGGCTCCAGCCGGCTGCCGGGCAAGGTGCTCAAGCCCCTGCTAGGCGCCCCCATGCTCGCCCGCCAGATTGAACGGCTCAAGCGCTCGGCCAGACTGGATCAGCTGGTGGTCGCCACCAGTGACCAGGCCGACGATCTCGCCATAGCGGCGCTCTGCGCAGAGCTGGATGTTCCCTGTTTTCGCGGCCCCCTGGACGACGTGCTGCAACGCTTTCATCTTGCGGCGCAACCCTTTGGCCCCAGCCAGATTGTCAGGCTCACCGGCGACTGCCCCCTCGCGGATCCCGTCCTCATCGACGCACTCATCGAGCTTCATCTGACCGGCGGCTACGACTACAGCAGCAACTGCTGGGACCCCAGCTACCCGGACGGACTGGATGCGGAGATCCTGAGCGCCGCCACCCTCGACCTGCTGGCCGAACGCGCGCACACCCCGGCCGAGCGCGAGCATGTGACCTACTACATCCGCCAGCATGCGGATCGGTTCAAGATAGGGACACTGAGCCGCACCCCCAGCCTGGCCCACCTGCGCTGGACAGTGGACGAGCCCGCCGACTTCGAGCTGGTCGAGCAAATCTACCGCCGGCTCTATCCGGTCAAGCCCGCCTTCACCACAGAAGACATCCTCGCCCTGCTGGCGCGGGAGCCGCAACTGGCGACCCTGAACACCCAACACCAGCGCAATGAAGGGCTGGCAACCTCACTGGCCAAGGAGAAGCATTCATGACCTCACGTTATCAGCATTCACTGGCGCTCTCTGCCCGTGCCGAGCAGAGTATTCCTCTGGGCTCCCAGACCTTCTCCAAGAGCCGCCTCTGCTTCCCCCATGGCGCCGCCCCGCTCTTTATCGAGCGCGGCCAGGGCGCCAGGGTGTGGGACGTGGATGGCAACGACTATCTGGACTTTGCCAGCGGTCTGCTGGCCATCAGCCTGGGTTACTGTGACCCGGATGTGAACCAGGCCGTGCTGGAGCAAC
This sequence comes from Aeromonas sp. DSM 116730, assembly GCF_046581335.1. NCBI lineage: Bacteria > Pseudomonadati > Pseudomonadota > Gammaproteobacteria > Aeromonadales > Aeromonadaceae > Aeromonas > Aeromonas sp. DSM 116730. The sequence continues at coordinate 2,904,999 of NZ_CP144265.1, forward strand.
TCAATCTGGGCTCCATCTTCTCCCTTCCCCATCGGCTGGAAACCGAGGTTGCCGAACAGCTGATCGAGCTGATTCCCTGTGCCGAGATGGTGCGCTTTGGCAAGAACGGCACCGATGCCACCTCCGCCTGCATCCGCCTCTCCCGCGCCGTTACCGGTCGGGAGCGGGTCGCCGTCTGCGGCTACCACGGCTGGCAGGACTGGTACATCGGCTCCACCACTCGCCACCTGGGGGTGCCCGAATGCGTACGCGAACTGACCCATCGCTTCGACTACAACGATCTGGGCTCCCTCAAGGCCCAGCTGGAGGCCCATCCCGGCGAATTTGCCGCCGTGATCCTGGAACCCATGAACGTCGCCTGGCCCACCCCTGAGTTCCTGCCCGGCCTGCGCCAGCTGTGTGACCAGCACGGCGCCCTGCTCATCTTCGATGAGACCATCACCGGCTTTCGCTTCCACCTCGGCGGTGCCCAGACCCTGTTCGGCGTCACGCCGGATCTGGCCGCCTTTGGCAAGGGCATGGCCAACGGTTTCCCCATCTCAGCCGTGGTAGGCCGCCGCCAGTACATGGGCCGCATGGAGGATATCTTCTTCTCCGGCACCTTTGGCGGCGATGCCATCGCCCTGGCGGCAGCCAACGCCGTCATCAAGAAGATGCGCCGGCTCGACGTGCCAGCACGACTGGCCGAGCGGGGCCAGCAACTGCTCGATGGGCTCAACGCACTGCTGCAACAAATAAACGCCCCGAGCTGGCTGCAAAGCGCCGGTCACCCGAGCTGGAGCTTCCTGCTGATCGGCGATTCGGCCAACCACTCCAGCTGGCTGCTGAAAAGCTACTTCATCCAGGAGCTGTGCAAGCGGGGCATTCTCAGCCTCGGCAGCCACAACCTCAACCTCGCCCACAGCGAGCAGGACGTTCACACCCTGTTGAGCGTCTATGCCGAGGTGCTGCCAGCGCTTATCCGTCTGGATGCCGACAAGGCCATTCACCAATCTCTGGATGGCGAGCCGATCCAGCCGGTGTTCAAGGTGCGCTGAGTGCTGCCCCTGTGGATTTTCAGCGAAGGGGACAAGGGGCGGGGTCTGGGTCACCTCAGTCGCTGCAGCGCCTATGCCGCCGCCTGGCGGCAACAGGGCGGCACTGTCCACTGGGTGGTCGAGGGCGATGAGCTGGCCGGCGCCATGCTCAAGGAGGAGTCCGTTCGCTGGGGCAACTGGCAGCAAGAGCCCATCTCCCCGCAGCAGGCGGTCGCCATTGTCGACTCTTATTCGGCTAGCCTGACGACACTGCAGAGCATAGCGGCGGGGTTTGTGCGGGTGATTTACCTCGATGACACCGAGCGCCTGGACTATCCAGAGGGGATGGTGATCCATGCCAGCCCCGGAATCCCAGGCAACAAGTGCGGTGCCGCCATATGGCAGTGGGGACCGGGCTGGCAACCCCTGCGCCCTCCGTTCTGGTCCGTTCCCGCCCGAACCCGGATTCCCGAGCGCATCGAGCGCATCCTGATCATCATGGGGGGAACCGACGTGCGCGACCTGACTCCCGGGTTGGTCACCTGGCTACGCCAGCACTGTCCCGAGGTGGAGCTGGACGTCGTCATCCGGGAACACGATCCGCGACTGTCGGGATGCAGGCAACATTACCGCCTCGATGCCAGCCAGATGGCCGCTCTCATGTGTCGCTGCGATCTGGCCATCAGCAGTGCCGGACAGGTGACCTATGAGCTGGCGCGCTGCGGTCTGCCGGGCCTGCTCATCGGCGTTGTCGACAACCAGGCCAGCCAGCTGGCTGGCTGGTGCGGGCCGGACGCCTTCCTCCCGGGCGGCTGGTGGCATGATGCCGGCTTGCTCTCGCGGCTGGAACAAGGGCTGGCAAGACTGGCAGCACCGGACGAACGCTCCAGACGAGCACACAGGCTGCAAGCGCTGATGGCAGGAAACGGCACCCTGGAGGCCCTCTCATGGCTCAGCCAGAGATAGATCTGCAGCGCCGCTTCGAGCTGGCCGATGTCACCCTCATCCCTTTTTCCATGCTGGACGAGCAGCAGTTAGTGGCGGTCTGGCAGATGCGCAACCATCCGGAGATTGCAGGCTGGATGAACACTGGGGGTGACATCAGCCTGGAGGCGCATCGCGCCTTCATGGCACGTCAACACCAGGAAACCCGCAACCTGAACTATCTCTGCCAGGACCCTCAAGGGATCCTGGGGGTACTCTCCCTGCACCGGCTGGACTGGCACAATCGCCTGGCCTGGCTCGGGATCTATCGCAATCCCTGGCGCAGCGAGAAACGGCTTGGCGCGCGCCTGCTGACCGCCGTCAACCGGCTCGCCTTCGACGTCGCCCATCTGCACACCCTCAAGCTGGAGGTCGCGGCGGACAATGAAAGAGCCATTCAAGCCTATCTGAGAGCAGGCTTTCGCCATGAAGGCGCCTGGCGGGAGGCGGTCTATCGCCCCCAAACAACAAACCATGTCGATCTCGTGCTGATGGGGATCACCGAACAGGAGTGGACACATTCATGACCCAAGCCAAGGCGAGCGCCATCAATCCGGATCGCTGCTTCATCATCGCCGAACTGTCTGCCAACCATGGCCACTCCCTGGAGACGGCGCTGGCGACGGTACGCGCGGCCAAGGCATGTGGTGCCGATGCCATCAAGATCCAGACCTACACGGCCGACACCATCACCCTGGATTGCGACAATGAGTATTTCCAGATCAATCAGGGCACCATCTGGGATGGCACCACGCTCTACAAGCTCTATCAGGAGGCCTATACCCCCTGGGAGTGGCATGCCGCCATCCAGGCCGAGGCGCAGAAAGAGGGGCTGCTCTTCTTCTCCACCCCCTTTGATGTGACCGCGGTCGATTTTCTGGAAGACCTCGATGTCCCCCTCTACAAGATCGCCTCGTTTGAAATCACCGACATTCCCCTGATCGAATACGCGGCCAGCAAGGGCAAGCCGATGATCATCTCGACCGGCATCGCGACCCTGGCCGATATCGATGCCGCCGTGCAGGCCTGCCGCCGCATGGGCAATCAGGATATTACCCTGCTCAAGTGCACCTCCTCCTACCCCGCCCCGGTGGAGGAGGCCAACCTGCTCACCATTCCCAATATGCGACAGACATTCGGGGTGAAGGTAGGATTGTCCGACCATACCCTGGGAGAGGCCGTGGCCATGGCCGCCACGGCGCTGGGGGCTCGCGTGATTGAAAAACACTTTATTCTGGATCGCGCCCTGGGTGGGCCGGACGCCTCCTTCTCCATGACACCGAACGAGTTCTGCCATATGGTCGACGGGATCAGGCAGGTTGAAGCAGCCCTGGGGGAGGTCTGCTACAGCCTCAATGACAAGGCGATGGCAAACCGGCACTTCTCCCGCTCACTCTTCGTCTGTGAGCCGATGAAAGCCGGAGAGGTCTTTACCTCCCGCAATGTCCGCTCCGTCCGACCTGCGGATGGATTACCCCCGGTTCACCTCCCCTCCCTGCTGGGTCGCCGTGCAAGCCAGGATATTCAGGCTGGCACACCGCTGGCATGGCCATTGATTGCCCAAGTTGCCGAGGAGCAGTAGATGCAACAGAAAAACGTCTTCATGGCCCGGGAAGGGAACGAGTGGTACGAGCGCAACAAGGCCGCCATCCTCGAGAAATCTCTGGCGAGTGACCCCATCTTCAAGGCGCTGGAATACCTGGGCAGCAAACCTGCCAGGATCCTGGAGATAGGCTGTGCCAACGGCTGGCGGCTGGCGCAGCTGGCCGAGCACTACGACGCCCGTTGCTATGGGGTGGATCCGTCCGCCAGCGCCATCCAAGATGGGCTCTCCCGCTATCCAGGGTTGCAGCTCACTGTGGGAACAGCCGACAGCCTGCCCGAAATAGAACCGGTCGATCTCATCATCTTCGGCTTCTGCCTCTATCTGTGCGATCCCCAGGATCTGTTCAGGATTGCCGCCGGCAGTGATGCCCTGCTGACGGATCGGGGCCTCATGACCATACTGGATTTCAACCCCCCGGCCGGCCACTATCGCAACGACTATCAGCATCACGCCAATCTCTTCAGCTACAAGATGAATTACGGAGAGTTGTTTGGCTGGCACCCGGGCTACCATCGCCTGTTTGAACACGTGCAGCATCACGACGGTGGCACTGAACTTGAGCCGGATGCGCTGATCTCGGTGCAGATCCTGCGAAAAGATGTACGCCTGCTCGCGGCACAGAATCCTTATCCCAAGGGATAAAAAAACACCGGCCCAAGGGCCTAATGCAAGTCAGTTAAGCGAATTTGAGTCCCAACCCGCGTGGTATAAGAGCTAAAAAGCGAGGGAGGCATGATGCCTCCCTCTTACTATTGAATGCCAGTCAGGGGAAGGGTTTCAGTCATATTGACCCTCTAACCTTGGAACAACTCTGAATATTCAAATTAACGAACATTCAGTCAAAAAGGTGTTTGACTGTTCGCTATTATCCCCTTGGAACTGTGCTTTTTGTCTAAAAAAGGTTATAGACAGAGTATCTAACTTTTCTTTCTAAACAGAGCCATCAGTTCATTGTCATTCATATCTACACTGTCGAGCGCCTTGGGATACATGTCTCTGACTTTCGCCAAGAACTCCAGCCAGAGTTCGATGGCCGGCTTCATCAGCACCAGCGTCTCTTCCTCCCCCTCGAAGGAGTAGAGAATGGAGCTCAGCAGGGTAAATACATAGTTCATCGAACCTATCATGACTTGTGCAATATGCTGCTGTCGTGTAGCAGAAATCTGGGCAAGATAGCCAAAGTTGCGCAGCATCAGCTGATTTATCTCATTGCGAGATGTGAAGTCTTGTTGCCATTCGGCCACCATCTTGTCGATGAAGATATTAAAGAACTCGATATCCAGCAACGACTCGACATCCTGCTTTGACAAGGAAATTGGTGCACACAAGGCAACTATTTCCCCGAGCAGAGCGGATTTTTCAACCGGGATAGAGAGGTTTATCTCGGCACTGGGCAGGGCCCTCGCCTTCTCTATCTTGGCGCCATCGCTGCAATTGAAACAGCGTACATCTTCGTTGGTGGCCAGTACTTGCTCCATCACCCGCCGCGAGGTATCAAACATGGCATTGCTGATCACCATGCCGCCAAAATTCCCTTCCCGTTGCCACAAACTATCGCCATACATCATCTCGCCCAGCGCCCCCGCACTCTCCTCGTTGTTATAGTACGAGCTGAGTTTGGAATGATGGTGCCCCTTGTGCTTGTAGCCGTTATCCAGACCGAACAGATACAGGTTTTTAAAGCCAAGGTGGATGGGGGCACTGACACCTATATTGCCCACCAGGGGGTTCACCCCACCGAGGGCGGCGCAGGCGTTCAAATGGGGAAAGTAATTATGGTAGATCGCCGCCCCGGGCTCGCTGAGTTTGAATGCAAGCACTGATTGATTGAATAGCGAAGCACAATCGGGGTGAATGACATCCGTACTCAAGAACAGGACATCGCGCAGGTAATCAGGATCATTCAAGTTGACCAGGAAGTCATAGACTATCTTGGTCCGCTCCGTTTCAACGTGAATGTCCGGCTTGATGCCGACCTTGTGCAAGGCTGAAATGGCGCTGCCACAGGAGATAATTAGGGCCTTGTCTTTGTTTTTCTCGATGACAGCAATGGCATCATCCAGCGAGGGGCCATTGGCAATAATAAAGACAGGTGTCCGAGAATAACCAGCGGGGACCTTTCCTCCCTTTTTCAAAAAGGGCACAGCACGCTCGATATTATTGATGGTGTGAGACAGGGCGATCAGATTGTCATCGAAGAAGCCCCACCCCATGACCAGCAGATAATATTCCTGCTGCACCTTCTCTATCAGCTTTCTTATCCTCTCGTTCTGATAACCCCACATGATGAAAGCGTTGGCGATCAGGAAAGAGCCGCGGCTGTGAATGGCCGAAGCAAAATCCTTGACAATGGTTTCTTCATCCTGCCCCAGCAAAATATGCAGCCCCAGATTCTCCTGATGCAGATAAGTCAGCAATGGCGCCCAGTCGAAGCAGAACAAGGAGGCGTAGAAGAGATCCAGGTCCGGCTCAAACAGGAAAAGAGTACCGATCTTGCATCTTTCATAGAGATAACCGAGGTGATACCCCAGACCCACCCCGAAGATAAGGGCACTCGGTACCTCATGGGGCACCTGGCCGAGCATTTTTTCCCGCGTAGAAATGTCGTCAAGATAGGCATTGAGCCTGTTGAGATAATCAACATGCACGAAACCTATCGCATTAGCCTCCTGGCTGAAGGAGAACCTGGACAAGCCCCCCTTCTCCATGAACTCCTTCACCAGCGTCTCACAGATGAGATAAGGTTCGGCGCCGTACACTGCGACATCATCGTCGAGCCAGGCCAGATTGGGTTGACCGTTTTCATTGCAGAAGAACTTGAACGGACGGGCAGGCTGATAGCCCTCATACATGTCGGCGATATGGGGAATATATTGGCGAAACGCGGCCATATTTTGTGCAAAGCGAAGGGGCAACGCCACCTTCATGGCAGCTTCCTGCTCCGCTTGCTGCTGAAGTCGCAGTGCATCCTGTTCCGCTTTTATCAGGGCTGCATCAATATTGACTGGCATCAGAACTCCTTGCTGTTTGCACGATACGCTTGCCCGGCCCTGCTGGCTTTCCCAACGTGGGTCAGCTGTTCGAAAATGGCGTGATGATGGCTGGCTGCCAAGGCTTTCGTGCTCTCTTCTTGAATGGACAGTTCGCCAACCAGTGCCGCAACAGCCTGTTGTTGTTCAGGGTCATCTTGAGCAAACTGCACCAGACGACCTATCAACGCCAGCCGCTCATCCATGCAGAGCAGGGCCTCATCATATTGCTGCTGCTGCAATAGTGCGTCCATCAAGCGGGTATTTTCCCGCAGTGCGTCATCGAGCTCGGTGAGAGTGGCTCTCACAGCTCACCCAGCTGCTGTCTCATCTGAAAACCTTGCTGTTTTTCAGCTTCAGGCAATTGATCCCAACCGGATTTGATGGTCAGCATCAGTCCCATGACCTCGTCGAGGGGGGCAATGTCCCGTGCCAGACTGGCATCCCAGATACGTTCGTCCATATAGGCGTAAAGCCCATACAGGTCTTCTGCCATGGCGCCCTGACTCATATCCAGCGCATCCTGCAAACCATGCAGTAATCCCTGTGCCTTGGAGATGGCAACCGATTTGGCTTCCATGTCCTGGCGTTCGATGGCGCCCTTGGCTTGTGCCAGGCGTTCCAGGCAACCCTGCATCATCAATTGAATGACACGGTGAGGATCCGCCGTGGCCAGATCGGCTGCGAGGTTGCCCGCGGTATAGGCTTTGATATTGCGCTTGTACATATTTCAATACTCTCGATCTATCAAGATTTCTGATAATTCGTCTGCAGGCTGGACAATGCAGAGGCCGAGTTGTTCATCTTGACCAGCAAGGCATCCAAGCTGCCATATTGGGCACGCAGTGAGGCTTCATATTTTGCCAATTGTGCACTGGCCGTTGCGGTTTTCTGGGTAAGCGCACGTAAGTCCGAGTTCAAGACATCTTCTCGTTGTGCCAGCATGCCACCGCTCTTGGTATATTCTTTCAAGCCGGTATTCAAGGTGCCCGCCAGGCCCTTCTCTCCACCAAACAGCGCCACAACCTGATCGAAGTTCTTGTCGACGGCTTCGCCAAACTTCGTCTTGTCAAGGGACAGCTTGCCCTTGTTGTCCATCTTGATACCGACCTCGAAGATGGTGGAGTAGGTACCGCTGTTCTGGGAAGGGCTGACCAGCAGATTGCTCATGAATGATTCGATGGCTCTTGTGGTTGAGTCACCGGCCAGGGCGCCGCCATCGTCCTGCTTCACACCACCCACGAAGGTGTTGCGTTTGCCCAGGGTATTCATCTTGTCTTGCAGGGTGTTGTAACCATCCACGAACTGCTGGACAAGCTCCTGGATAGAGGTCTTGTCGGTCGTGATATCGACCTTGTTTGCCTTGAGATCCCCCGCACTGTCTTTATCCGACACGCGCAGCACAGTCACCTTGAGGTCCTGGATAGAGTCATCAAAGGTATTGGTGTCGCTCTTGAGGACGTTGCCATCCACGGAAATCTCAGCACTGCTGGCAGCCCGGGTCTGGTTCATGACACCGCCCCCCGACTCGAAGATGGCGAGCTCCGCTGTATCCCCGGTGATGGTCAGGTCCTTGCCATCGCCCGAGATGCCGGAATCGATCACCAGCTTGGCCTTGCCATCCGCCGTGTTGACTATGTTGGCGCTGAGGCCGAAGTTGTCGCCATTGCTGTTGATGCTCTTGCGAATGTCTTGCAGGGTATCGCCCGCTTTCACATCCACCTTGAACGTCTTGTCGCCGGCCTTGAAGGTCAGTTGCCCATCCTGGGTGACCAGGGAGGTGGTGGAACTATCGAAAATGCCTTCCTGACGACTCGTTTCCGCCAACTTATTGACGATGATGTTGTATTGCCCATTTGAGGCGCCAGACTTGCTCTCCACCTTCAGTATGGGGTCGTCTTTGCTCTGGGTAATGTTGATGGCGCGTTTGTTGAAAGCACCGGAGGCACTCAGCTTGTCGAGGATGTCGGTGAAGGCAGAGATGGAGGATTTCAGCTGACCTATGCCAGACAAGGTGATCTGGGTACTGTTTTGTTTGGTGACGATCGGTTGTTGCAACTGGGCTTTTTTCGCTGCCACACTCGCCGATATCACACTTTCAAGATCGAGCCCGGATCCCGCCCCCGCAGAGGTAATTGCCATACATCCTCCTGTCTATCGACTTAAAATTGGGTCACACCTGACCATCGAACAGCAGCCCGGAGAGACCGGAGCCATTGCCATTCGCCTGATCCATGGATTGCAACCTCTTGCTTATCAAGAGCATTTCCTCGCTCGGGATCTGACGGATAACCTGCTTGGTCTCCGCATCTATTACCTTGATCACCGGCTGGTCAAATTCGGGGACCAGACTGAAATTGATGGTCCATCCCTTCAACTTGCTCAAATCGTCCAATCTTTCTTGCAATTCCTGGGCCTGTTTTTCCATATAGGCCTTGTCCATACGCGGCTCTGACACCTTGGCCTGTGCCTGTGATGTCTTGGCTGTCGGCTCGACACTTGTCTGTTCGGCCAGTTCCTCTCCGCTGGATGTGGGTGGAGAAACAGCCATGGCGGCCTGGGGGCCGCCATGTTGAGTCAGCGTCGAAGTAACAGAAGGCATGGCTATCGATTCATTGGCCATCTGCTGCTCCTCATATCAATTGACGGTTGAACCGACTTAGCCCAGCAGCGACAGCGCCGACTGCGGACGCTGGTTGGCCTGGGCCAGTATGCTGGACGCGGCCTGTTGCAGAATGTTCTGCTTGGTCATGTTGGCAGTTTCGGTCGCAAAGTCCGCATCACGGATACGAGAGCGCGCTGCGCTGACGTTTTCCGAGATATTGGTCTGGTTGCGAATGGTCGAATCCAGCCGGTTTTGTACCGCACCCAGTTCGGCACGCTTGCCATCAACTACGGTCAGCATGGAGTCAACCGCAGCAAGAACATTCTGAGCATTGGTCTGAGTGCTGATACTGATGCCACCGGCTGCAGCCCCGTTTGTAAAAATCAGTGTTACTGCTAGAGCCCCTCCACTCGCCCCCATAATAGTGGTATTTGCTGCTGCCGCAATTCCAGAAATGCTGAAACCTGCGGACTGATTCAAACTAAAACCAATGGTCTGGTTGGCATCCGCACCCACCTGGAAACTACCGCTGTAGTTGCCATCCAGCAGCTTGGTGCCGGCAAAAGTAGTGTCTTGGGAAATACGGTTAATCTCGGAGCCCAGCTGATCCACTTCCTTCTGCAAGGCCTCCCGATCCTTGGCGGAGTTGGAGCCGTTGGCAGACTGCTGAGCCAGGGTACGCATGCGCTGCAGCATGCCGGTCACTTCGTCCATGGCCCCTTCTGCGGTCTGCGCCAGGGAGATGCCGTCGTTGGCGTTGCGGTTGCCCTGATCCAGGCCATTGATCTGAGAGGTCAGACGGTTGGAGATCTGCAGACCGGCCGCGTCGTCCTTGGCGCTGTTGATACGCAGACCGGATGCCAGGCGCGTGTATGAGGTATCCAACGACTTGGTGGTGTTCATCAAGTTACGCTGGGCGTTCAATGATGAAGTGTTGGTATTGATAAACATGGCCATAAAAGATTTCTCCTGATGAACAAGAAACTGCGGGCTCTGTTTGCATCTATGCAGCCAGGATCCCACCGTTCAGATGGACAGATTGAACGGTCTGTTCCATCTGGCGGGTCCCTTGTTTGAACGGACATTGGACCCGCAGTTGCGCAAATGCTGGTTTTCCGAACACCCCACAATTTGCTTCACCCTTTGTAGCGGCAGTCCCATCAGAAGCTTTAGGACATTTATTGCCGCTCTCATCAACAAAGAGGCAAATGCCTTCCGCTCAGAGGCTGATGGCTGTTAATCAGGCTATTGGTCGCTCTCGTCCAGAGCAGGCGGCTTCTGTTCATATTGGACTCAGGCCAGAAAGTTCAACTGGCATAGTTTATGCTGGATACTTCTCGCCGCCACTTTTCTGGCGCCAATAAAAAGGCCGACAGATAGTCGGCCATTGAAGAGTTTATGCTCAGGAGAACCTCCTCGAGAGTGGCAGAGTGAACGACTGCACAACACTCGAGGAGATACACCAACAAGATAATCTCTCTTTCGATAGGACAAGGCGTAAATCCGAACACCCCATTGTTCCATCTTTTCTTACCAGGGCGGCCTGAACAACCGCCCTGTTCTTTTTGCTGATTAGCCCAGCAGTGACAGGGCAGACTGCGGACGCTGGTTGGCCTGGGCCAGGATGCTGGAAGCCGCCTGTTGCAGGATGTTCTGCTTGGTCATGTTGGCGGTCTCAGTCGCAAAATCTGCATCACGGATACGGGAGCGGGCGGCACTGACGTTTTCCGAGATATTGGCCTGGTTGCGGATGGTCGAATCCAACCGGTTTTGTACCGCACCCAGCTCGGCACGTTTGCCATCCACCACACCCAGCATGGAGTCAACGGCTGCCAGCACGTTTTGGGCGTTGCTCTGACTGCTGATGCTGATACCACCTGGGGTTGAGCCACTGGTAAAGATGGTTGAAACCGCGGCGACGATAGAGCCAGCAGGACCACTGGTAAAATTGGATGCAGCCGTCGCAATTCCTGAAATGCTGAAGCCGCCAGCCTGACTCAAACTAAAACCTATGGTCTGGTTGGCATCGGCCCCCACCTGGAAGGTTCCGCCATAATTGCCATCCAGCAGCTTGGTACCCGCGAAGGTGGTATCGGTAGAGATACGGTTGATTTCAGACCCCAGCTGATCCACTTCCTTCTGCAGGGCTTCGCGATCCTTGGCGGAGTTGGAACCGTTAGCAGATTGCTGGGCCAGGGTACGCATACGCTGCAGCATACCGGTCACTTCATCCATGGCCCCTTCTGCGGTCTGCGCCAGGGAGATGCCGTCGTTGGCGTTGCGGTTGCCCTGATCCAGGCCGTTGACCTGAGAGGTCAGACGGTTGGAGATCTGCAGACCGGCCGCATCGTCCTTGGCGCTGTTGATGCGCAGGCCGGAGGCCAGGCGCGTGTATGAGGTATCCAACGACTTGGTGGTGTTCATCAAGTTACGCTGAGCGTTCAATGATGAAGTGTTGGTATTGATAAACATGGCCATAAAAGATTTCTCCTGATGAACAAGAAACTGCGGGCTCTGCTTGCGTCAGTGCAGCCAGGGTCCCACCGTTCAGATGGACAGATTGAACGGTCTGTGCCATCTGGCGGGTCCCCTGTTTGAACAGACACAGGACCCGCAGTTGCGCAAATGTTGGTTTTCCGAACACCCCCTCGATTTGCTTCACTCTCTGTAACGGCAGTCCCATCAGAAGCTTTAAGCAATTTATTCAACCTCCCCACGCAAAAAACGGGCAACAGCCCTGTTCCAGGCGACGTGGCCGCAAAGCCCTGTCGTCACGAGATACTCCGACGCGACTCATGGATGTCTGCACAATAAAAATTGGCATGTTTTATGCTGAAGTTTATGTGTCGCCAGTTTATCGGCGCCCATAAAAAAGGCCGACAATGTCGGCCAAAGAAGAGCTTACGCTCAGGAGAACAACCTCGAGGGTGACAGAGTGAACGATCTGCGCAACACTCGAGGGGTAATACCAATAAGAGAAACTCTCTTTCGATAGGACAAGGCGTAAATCCGAACACCCCATTGTTCCATCTTGCTTACCAGGGCGGCCTGAACAACCGCCCTTTTCTTTTTCTTGCAATCAGTCAGCTTAGCCTTGCAGCAGGGAGAGCGCAGACTGCGGACGCTGGTTAGCCTGGGCCAGAATGCTGGAGGCAGCCTGTTGCAAGATATTCTGCTTGGTCATGTTGGCTGTTTCGGTGGCGAAGTCTGCATCACGGATGCGGGAACGAGCGGCCGAGACGTTTTCCGAGATATTGGACTGGTTGCGAATGGTCGAATCTAACCGGTTCTGCACCGCACCCAGCTCGGCACGCTTTCCATCCACGATTTCCAGCATAGCATCCACAGCTCCCAGCACGCTCTGAGCATTGCTCTGACTGCTGATACTAATACCTCCGGCTGTTGAGCCACTGACAAAAACCGTGGTTACAGATGCTGCTGTCGCAATACCAGAAATACTGAACCCCCCACCCTGAGTCAGGCTGAAGCTGATGGTCTGGTTGGCATCCGCACCGACCTGGAAGGTGCCGCTAAAGGAGCCATCCAACAGCTTGGTGCCCGCGAAAGTGGTCGCGCTGGAGATACGGTTGACCTCGGCCCCCAGTTGATCCACCTCTTTTTGCAGGGCTTCACGATCCTTGGCGGAGTTGGAGCCGTTGGCAGATTGTTGGGCCAGGGTACGCATACGCTGCAGCATGCCGGTCACTTCGTCCATGGCGCCTTCAGCTGTCTGCGCCAGGGAGATGCCGTCGTTGGCGTTGCGGTTGCCTTGATCCAGGCCGTTGACCTGGGAGGTCAGACGGTTGGAGATCTGCAGACCCGCCGCATCGTCCTTGGCGCTGTTGATGCGCAGGCCGGAGGCCAGACGAGTGTAGGAGGTATCCAGAGATTTGGTGCTGTTCATCATGTTACGCTGAGCGTTGAGCGATGAAACGTTGGTATTGATATACAGACTCATAATTTTTCTCCTAAGCTATTAAATTTTATCTTTAATTCACTCAGGCTTTATTTTGTTTTGTGCCTGATATGTTTAGTTAACGGCGCTGTTTGGTAAGACTTTAATTTCTTTTTTCTGCCTTCTTGGCAGTAATCGCCGCCTAACCTATATATCGGCCTCTATTTCCCAGCCTTGAGAAAAAAATCAGAATTTTTGCCACTGCGCCCCAACCGACACAAAGATTGGTGGCCAGCGCCCATGCCAGCCGGGTCTGTGCTGCCAGCCACCCGCCCTCCCCTGCCCCCAGAAACCCGCCCTGGCTCCCACTTTTGCATACCGGCATTGCTCACACGCGCCCCTTGCCCCTAAAATCGCCGCCCCATCATTTATTGGACGTGAGTTGTTCTCCATGCAGACACTGGTTGAGCAGATTGTTTACATCAGCGACATGTTTGGTACTGCGGTATTCGCGTTTTCGGGGGTATTGGTGGCAGGGCGCCTCAGAATGGACGGCTTCGGCGTCATGGTGCTGGCAGCGGTGACCGCCATCGGCGGTGGCACCATACGTGACATGATCCTGGGCGCCACCCCGGTATTCTGGGTACGCGACCCACTCTACATCTGGGTCGTCATCGCCACGGCCCTCATCGGCATGTGGATGGTCAAGTTGCCCCGCCGCATGCCCTGGTATGTGCTGCCGGTGGCGGACGCCTTCGGGTTGGCGCTCTTTACCGTGATTGGCGCCCAGAAGGCGCTCAACTTCGGCACCTCTGGGCTGATTGCTGTGCTCATGGGCACCATGACGGGGGTGGCTGGTGGCATGATCCGGGACGTGCTGGCCCGGGAAGTGCCCATGGTGCTGCAAAAGGAGATCTATGCCACCGCCTGCATCCTGGGGGGCATCCTCTATACCCTGGCGCTGGAGGTCAACATGGACAGGGTCACCGCCATGCTCATCTGCATGACGGCCGTTTTTGGCCTGCGCGTTGCCGCCATCTACTGGCACCTCTCCCTGCCGACCTTTTCGTTGCAGCGCAACTGAGCCGGGTCTGGGTGGGCGAGATCCCACCCTTGCAGGGGCAAGATTGAACCAAGCCCGCTTTTCTGTTGTCATAGAGTGGTCGTTTCAAGCCGGATTACCTCATGCAAAAACTTGGGCTCATTACCACGCTGATTCTGATGATGGTGGCAGCGGCTCATGCGGGGGCACAGGCCCTGTTCGGGCGCCTGGCATCCACCCCGGTGCAGCAGTTCAACCAGCAGATCCGTCAGGCGAGCAGCAGTCAGCAGGGCTGGGTCAACGACTATCGCGAAGTGGCTCGCCGCTTCGTGGGTCATGAAGACGTGCCCACCCGCATCCATGCCCAGCAGCTGGACAACGATCTGGTGCTCTCGGTGGCCCTCGATGGCCAGAAGAGCGACATGCTCTACATCCTGACCCTGTTTCGCAGCAACAACCTGTGGCAGATGCGTCAGGCCGAGATGGGCTGGCGCTGCCAGGGCCAGGAGACCTTTACCCCAGTCCCCTGCCCCTGATCATCACCGAAGATGTGAAATAAAAAAATCCGGCACCTTGGCCGGATTTTTTTATGGGCGCATGCACACGCTATCAGGGGCGGTACACCTTGACGTTGTCAAAGCCCTGCTCTTTCAGATAGAGCGCCTGCAACTTGCTCATCACGCCGCGATCGCAATAGAGCAGGTAGGTCTGCTCCTTGGGCAGATCGCCAAAGGCAGTCGCCAGCTTGAAGAAGGGGATGTGCAGAACGTCGCGCCCTTCCACCACCAGCGGCTTCTCGTCGCGCTCATCACTGGAGCGGATGTCCAGGATGACTTCGTTGGCGGCCAGCACCTGGGTGGTCTCCACCTCCTGCACCTGGGCGGCAGTCTCTTCGCCGATGCGGCGAATGTCGAGATAGCGGGCCTCGCTCACCACCTTGTCCAGGATGGCGAAGTCGAAGTTGGCCTCTTCCGCCTCGATGTTGGACAGCACTGCCTTGATGGTGGGCTTCTTGGAGATGACGCCGCAATACTCCGGCATGGTCTCTGCAAACTCCAGGGTGCCGATGCGACGCGCCTCGCTGATGATGTCCGGCTTGTCCCAGGTGATGAGGGGGCGCAGGATCACCTTGTCGGTCACCCGGTCGATCACGTTCAAGTTGGTGAGAGTCTGGCTGGAGACCTGGCCCACACACTCGCCGGTCACCAGGGCCTGGATCTGGAAGGTTTCCGCCACTTGGCCGGCGGCGCGCATCATCATCCGCTTGAGCACCACCCCCATCTGGCCGTTGTCGATCTTCTCGAGGATCTCGGCCACCACGGGCTCAAAATCGATGGCGGTGAAACGCACCTTGTGGGAGGCGCCGAACTTGCTCCACAGGTAATAGGCGACCTGCTTGACCCCGATCTCGTGGGCAGCGCCGCCGAGGTTGAAGAAGCAGTAGTGCACGCGGCAGCCGCGCTTGATGAACTGGTAGGAGGCCACGCCGGAGTCGAAGCCGCCGGAGAGCAGGCTCAACACGTCCTCCTGGGTCGCCATGGGGAAGCCGCCCATGCCGTGGTGGACGGCACTGATGATGTAGAGCTCGTCGTTTTCCACTTCCAGGTTGACCTGGATATCCGGCTTCTTGAGGCGCACACCGGCGGTTTCACAGTGCTGGTTGAGGCCACCGCCCACATAGCGCTCCAGCTCCAGGGAGCTGAAGTCGTGCTTGCCGACGCGACGGGCACGCACGCAGAAGGTCTTGCCTTTCAGGCGATCGCCCCAGACGGCGCGGGTCTGCTCGAAGATGTCGTGCAGATCGGTGAAGTTGCTCAGTTTCACTTCGAGGAAATACTGGATGCCAGGGATGCAGGCCAGCGTCTCGAGATACTGGGCGTGGAACTGATCGTTGCGGGAGCTCACTACCAGCTTGTCCCAGTCCATCCGCACGCGGGCGTCTTCGTCAAAGCGGCGCAACACGTTACGGATGTTGCCCTGCAGCATCTTGGTGAAACGCTGACGCACTGACTTGCTCTTGATGGTGATTTCGGGGAACAGCTTGATAATGAACTTCATGGTGTTGACTCGGGTGGCCTTGATTTAAGGGCGCGAATTATATCAGAAGTTTGGCGCCAGCGCCTACTGGCCAGGTGACGGCAGATTTTCCCACACAATGTTTGCCGCAAGGCGGCAATCTTGCGTATATTCCCGAGCCTGCGCCTTGGCCACCGGCTTGAACACTGACGATCCGATGAAGACCTATATCTACTACCCCGGCATGGAAGTACGGGATGAACTCTGGCTCAAGTTTGCTCTTGTTTATCTGGAGCGGCTCGCCTTCGTCTTCACCGTCAGCGAGAAGAGCGGCCTCACCGCCCTGCTCGATACCCTGCGCCAGCAGAGCGATCTGCTGGCCGAGCGGCCGGCACCAACCTTCTTTGCCGCCATCACCCCCCAAATCGAAAATCAGATTACCGGCCTTATCGCCCCCGATTTCGTCCGCCACAAGGTGTTTGGCAACAAGGAGTTGATCGCTCGCTGGCGCCAGCGTGCCAACCACGACTGCTTCTGCCCCGCCCAGCCAGGTCTGGAGCGGCTGCACGGTTTTTGCCTGAGCCACGGCTTTGCGACCCAGGATGAGGGGGGGATCAGAATGGCGCGACGCTTCGCCAACCTGCTCTCCATGCGCCTCGCCCGTGAGTGGGCGCTCGCCAATGAGGGGGCCCTCATCACGGATCACGACTACCTGGACAGGCTGCTGCACCTGCTCGAATCCCGCTACCACAACCGGGGTGGCCAGGATTGCTTCCACCTCGAAATCCCGCTGCAAGTGCCCACTCACCTCGCCGAGATCTCCTTCGATGAGCTGGTTGCCCTGCGCGGGCGCAGCGGTTTTCGCCAGCAGCTGGCCGAGTTTCATCAGGCCCTCGATGCCCTGCTCGCCATGCTGGGCAGCGGCTACGCCGACCCTGCCGTACTGGCCCGCTTCGAGCAGGCGCAGCAGGGGCTCAACCAGCTGCTGGGCCCAGAGACCCGCAGCCTGCCACTCACCACCCTTGTCAGCTGCTCATTGCCCGCCATGGCGATGATCCACAGGCTCAAGGAGAGTCACCCCGACAGCCACCTTGTCTTCCATCCCATCAAGAAGAGCCACTTTCACCAGCGCAAGAGTCAGCACTTCTTCACCCGGCTGGGTCAGGTCAAACCCTGACCCAGCGCCAGCACAGGGGCTGCCGTCAAGATATTGTCGCCCTGAACGAGGCCCCCCTGACCCGCCTGCCTCAGGAGGGGTTCTCCAGCCGAAACTCGATGCGATCGCTGTTGCCCGCCTCGTCCACCACCACCAGCTGGTAGCGCCCCGCCTCGCTCAGTACCTGATCCCCGTCCCAGCGCAGCCGCTGGCCGTTGAGAAACCAGTGCGGCTTGCCCACGCCCCCCAGCACCCTGGGTTGCAGGCGGTAGCGCTGACTGCGGATAAGATTCCCCTCCCCCAGCGCCAGGATGCGAATGGGAGCCTGCAAGTCGGCGCTCTGCTCCTCCCCCGCACAACCACTTGCCAGCAGCGCCTGGCGGCGCTCGCCGGGTGTGCGCCAGGGTTCCAGCGAGAGCGGCCAGAGCGCCCGAACGCCTGACTGAGCCGCATCCTGGCAGCGGGCCAGGGTCGGCTTGCCTTCGGCAGTGAGCGCAACCTGGCGCAGCGGCGAGGGCCAATCCATGGGATCCGGCAGGGTGGGCGGATCCCGCGCTTCCAGCAGCCAGGCGCTCTGGCGTTGCAGGCAGGCCTCAGGCAGGGTCGCACTTGCCTTGCGCCCCAGCGGCCAGCAGATCTCGGCCTCGCTCACCGTGTTGGGTTGCGCCGGCAAAGGGCTGTTGTCCGAGAGCCGCGAGTAGACCGAGAGCAGCAGCGGCACAGCCGCGCTCTGGCCATAAAAGCCCGGCAAGGGGGTACCGTCGGGGCGCCCCAGCCAGACCCCTATGGTCCAACGGCCGGAGACCCCCATGGCCCAGCTGTCCCGATAGCCGTAGCTGGTGCCCGTCTTCCAGGCCAGCCGGTTGACCCGGCCGGTAGCCTCGCTGGCGAAGGGTTGATCCGCCCGCCCCTGGGCACTCAATACCTGCCAGATGATCCAGGCCGCCCCCGGGCTCAGCAAGGGGCGGGGCACCGCCTGCTGCCCCGCCAGCCAGACCGGCATCGCCACCTGCCCCTGCCGGGTGAGGGCGCTGTAGAGCGCCACCAGCTGCTCGAGCCGAATGCCCGCCGCCCCCAGCGCAATGGCCGGGTTGGGCTTGTCCGAGAGCGCCAGCCGCACCCCGGCGTTGTCGAGGCGGCTGACCAGCTTGTCGGCCCCAAGCGCCTCCAGCACCTGCACCGCCGGCACGTTGAGGGATTGCTGCAGCGCCTGGGTGAGGGTCACAGGCCCCTGAAAGGCACCGGTAAAATTGGCGGGTCTATAGTCCGAGCCCAGCCTCGGGGCATCGGAGAGCAGGGAGGCCGAGTGCACCAGCCCCTCGTCCAGGGCCAGACCGTAAATGAAAGGCTTGAGGGTGGAGCCGGGGGAGCGGATCGCCTGCACCATGTCGAGGTAGCCGTGGCGGCGCAAGTTGCCATACTCGGCGCTGCCCACATAGGCGCGCACCGCCATTGTGCTGTTGTCCACCAGGAGCAAGGCGGCTGAGGTCTGCTCGGGGAAGCGGCGGATATAGCTCGCCACCCGGGCTTCCAGCCAGCGCTGCAGATCGCCATCAATCGTAGTGTGCACCAGGGCCCCCGGCTGGCTGCCAGCCGCCAGCCGGGCAAACAGCGGCGCCTCCATAGGCGTGAAGTGACCACGGGCCAGCACAGGCTCTATACGCCCCTCCTGCCACACCGCCTCGGGCCAGGCGCCCTGCGTCACCAACCGCTGCATCACCTTGTCGCGAGCGGCGCGGGCACGCTCGGGGTGCCTGTCCGGCCGGTAACGGCTGGGGGCCTGGGGCAGCACAGCCAGCAGCGCCGCCTCGGCGTGGGTCAGCTTGGCCGCGCTCTTGCCAAGATAGGCGAAACTCGCCGCCTGCACCCCCTCCAGGTTGCCGCCAAAGGGGGCCCGGTTGAGGTAAACGGTGAGCAGGGTGCGCTTGTCGTAATGCCACTCCAGTTGCAGCGCCCGCGCCATCTGGCGCAGCTTGCCGGGCACGCTCCTGTGGTAGGGCTCGATGAGGCGGGCCACCTGCATGGTGAGGGTCGAGCCCCCAGAGACGGCCCGCCCGTAGCGCAGCCACTGCCAAACCCCGCGTACCATGGCCACCGGGTTGACCCCGGGATGGCGCCAGAAATAACGATCCTCGTAACCCAGCAGCGCCTCTATATAGCGGGGGGAGACCTGCTCCAGGGTCACGGGGTAGCGCCACACGCCGCTGGTGTCGGCGAAGGCGCGCAGCGGCCGACCCTTCATATCGAGCACCACCCGCGCGTAGGCGGGATCCAGCGGTGGCGGCGGGAAGAGGCGATCCAGCGCCAGCAGCAACAGGATAAGGGCGATTGCCCCCATGCCCGAGCAGCGCAGCCAGGGTGGCAAACGGCCAAGCCAGGCACGGCAAACACGGCCACTGCGACTAAGCCTCAGCAAACTGCGCCGCCAGAGGGTGAGCGGGCGAACCCGCTCGAGGGAGGAAAGATTACTCAGAGATGCTCACCTCGTGAATATCCTCCCCCAGGGCCCGCAGTTCAGGTCGGTACATGTCCTCCACCTGGGTCGGCGGTACCGGATAACGACCCGGCGTCACCGCCCGCATCAGGTAGACCAGCTGCTGGTTGCCCCCCGCACTGAGATCCAGCGCCGCCGTGTAGCGATCGTCACGAAACTCCTGATGCTTGAGGTAGTCGTTCCACTCGCTCTGCCACGCCGGTTTCCCCTCAATCGAAAGCTCTTCCAGCTTGATGCTGTTGCCAAGGGCCGGATTCTCCAGCTCGAAACCGGCCGGCAGCATCTCCACCAGCAGGGCATCGGGCACCGCCGATTCGCTACTCACATTGAGCCGCACCACCACCAGATCGCCGACCCGAACCTTGGCAGGATCAAGCTGCTTGCCGTCGCCGTTGAACCAGCTGCGGGTGACGCTCATGCCCTGACTCAACCGAGTAGGAGCTTGTTCGGGGTAGCCGATCAGAGTGCGTTGCACATAAAGCGAGCCCTTGCCCTCGTTGGTAACGGCGCTGGCTGTCAGCGCCTCCGGGGCGCCGAGCTGCACACTGGCCTCGCCGGCAAAGGGGCGCTCGCCATCGGTAGATACCAACCTGGCCTGCCAGTCGGCGGCGGGATCAACTTGCGCCAGCCGCAGCAGGGCGAGGCGCTCCTGGGTGCTGAGCCACTGACGGTGAGCCAGGGTATCGGCCACCTTGGCGCTCAGCGCTGGCCAGCGCTCCTCGGCCAGCTTGTGTTGACGGAGCAGAGATAGCTCGAGGGCCTGGTCACGCAGGGGGGACCCGTAATCCCCGAGATAGTCGTCACCGCGCTCGGTCGCCTGCGCCCGGGCAAGGGCCTTGGCGGCGTTCTGCTCATCCCCCATGGCCGAGAGCGCCAGCGAGAGGTGGAGCAGCGGCAAACCGGAGCGGGCGTGATCGGCCTGTTGCTCCCAGATGAGGCGCAGGGTGGCGAGCGGCGCCTTACCCACCCGTGCCAGCACATAGGCGCTGTAGGCCTGATAGGCCAGCCGGCTATGCTCGGGGGCACTGCTCCAGCGCTCCCCGTACTGGCTGTCGGTCAGATAACTCTGCAACCGGTTCAGAGCCTGACTCAGCATGGCCTCCGGCACGGCATCCCCCGCCTCCTTGCGGGCCAGCAGATAGTCGGCGGCATAGGCGGTGAGCCACTGCTCCTCGTCGGAGCGTCCATCCCACAAACCGAAACCGCCGCTCGGCAGTTGCAGCCGCTGCAAGCGTTGCAGCAGGGCGCGCTGCAGATCCGCCTCGCTCACCGGCTTGCGGCCCTCTGTGGGTTGTGACCAGGCGACACGCTCATCCGCCGTGGTCAGCAAGTAAGGCCAGGCGCGCGACAGGGTCTGCTCCAGACAGGCATAAGGGTAATCGGCCAGCGCCCGCCACTGGGCGGCCGGATCCCAGGGGGGCGTGCCTGAGAGGCTGAGCAGCCCCTGCAGGTTGGTGCTATCCAGCCCGGCCAGCTCGCTCTGGGCAAAGCTCATCTGCTGACCCGGGGCCAGCATCTGGTAGCGCTGGCGCGTCTGTGCCGGCCAGGGGGAGCGCAGCGGCAGCGACCAGTCGCGGCTTATCGCAAAGCCCTTGCCGCTGGCCGCCAGCTGCAGGCTTGCTACGCCGCTGGCGCCTGTCACTGTGAGTGGCAGGGTCAGCCACTGCTCCTCACCGTTTTTAAGGGAAAGGGTGCTGGGCAGCTCGCCGTTTGCCTTGAGCCCGCCGTTGAGGGTCCAGGCAAGGGAGAGGGTCTGATCCTCGCCGCTCATGTTGCGCAGCTGCACCAGGGCCCGGGTCTGATCCCCGCGAGCGCCAAAGCGCGGCCAGCCAATTTCCGCCACCAGGGGCGCCACTACCTTGACGGCACGCTCGGCCTGACCCACCTGCTGCTCGTTCCAGGCCAACGCCATCAGCGCCAGCTCGCCGTTGAAGTTGGGCAGATCCAGCGGTATCACCGCCTTGCCCTGCTCATCAAAACTCACCTCGCCACTCCAGAGCGCAGCGACCTCGACCCGGCTCTCCAGTGCTCCCCCCTTCTTCAGGGCCGGGGCATCACCGCCGTAGTTGAGGCGAGCCAGCTTGCCGTCCTGGGGCGGGATCACCTGACCGTAGTTGTCGAACAAGTCTTGTGCGAAGCGCTTGCGACCGAAGAAGATCTCGAACGGGTCGAGTGGCTTGTAGTCGCTGATGTTGAGCACGCCCCTGTCCACCGCCGCCAGCACCACCCGCCCCTGACTGTTGGGGGTGGAGGTAGCGGTCACTTCGAGCCGGGTGAGCGGCACGGCTTTATCCGGCGCGCTCAGGGTGAACGGCAAGCGGCGCGCTTCCCGGTCGAGCGTCAGCGGCACCAGGCCGACCGAACGCAGGCTTTGAATGCCCTTGCTGCTCGCTGGCCTCGACTCGCTGTCAGGGACGGCGATCTGGGCCGAGATATGGAGATCATGACGTTGCCACTCGGGGCTGATGGGGATCTCGAACTCGCCACGCCCTTCCCCCTGCCCGGCGCCTTCGGCGTTCAGCTCGATGCGCTGCCACCAGCGCAGGCCGTCGCCATCTTCCACCAGCAGCAACCCCTTGCCCGGACGCGGTGCCACCAGGGTCACCTTGGCCTTGTCACCCGCCTGATAGGCTCGTTTGTCGAGGGTGATGGCAATCTTGTCGGGCCGCGCCTGCTCGCCACCGCCGCCCCAGGCGTAGCTGCCGATCTCCAGCCGCAGGCTGGATTGATGGCCCTGGCTGTTCTCCACCTCGAGGCGATACCAACCGGCCGCAAGGGGCAGGCTGAGGGGGGTCGGCCCCTTGCCGTCCAGCTGCAGGGTCTGCTCCTGCTCCAGATAGGGCTGGCTGTTGAACTCGTACTTCCACCCCTCGCCGTCGGCGTAGTGCCAGTAGTAGTCGCGGTACTCGTTGACCAGGCGCACCTTCACCTCCCCCGCCACCGGCTGGCCCTGGTCGTCGAGGTTGAGGATCTGGAAGGGCAGCGGTTTGCCCCCCTCTACCCGCTCCGCCACGAAATCGGCCCTGAGCGCCGGCCACTGGCTGCCGGCGGGCCAGCCGTACTGGGTGCGGCTGCGATTGACGGCGCGGCCACCGGGCTCGGAGAGCGACACCCGGTAGGCCACCTCCAGCGGCCCGAGGGCACGCACGCCATCGAGCTCATCTTGCAGCAAGAAGGCTCCCTGCCCCTGAGCATTGAGGGTGAGGTTGACGGGTTCGAGTACCTTGGCCTGCTCGGCGAGCAGCACGTCCCCTAAGGTAAACTCCTGCCACTGAGTGAAGGGCATGGTGGCGCGGCTTATCTTCACCTCCGCCTTCGCCTTGGTGCCGCTCGCCGGGGCACCGTAGAGGTAGTCCCCCTGCAGCGGCAAGGTGAGGGCCGCTTCCGGGCTCTGCAATTCCCCATCCGGCCCCTTGCCGAGCTGCAGTTTCAGCCGTTCGGGCAGGAACTCCTCCACCAGGAAGGGCCACTCGAAGCGGCTGCCTGCCGATGTCTTGAGGGTGATGGTCCAGCGCCCCAGGGGCGCATCCTGCGGCAGGCGCAGGCCGTAGTGGGCGGCGCCCAAGGGGTCAGGCAGCAGCCGTTTCTGCTCCAGCAGCTGACCGTCCGGCTGTTTCACCTCCAGCTCCACCGCCATGCCGGGCAACAGCTGGCCATCCTGCCCCTTGAGCAGGATCTCGCTGTCGAGCCGCTCGCCGGGGCGGTAGAGATCCCGTCCACTGAACAGATAGAGCTGCTGGGCCTGCCAGGGCTGGGTGCCCAGATCGAAGGTAGAGAGATCGAGGGCCGCGTCATCGAGGCGCAGCACCGCCAGATGCTTGCCCTGCTCGGCCAGCAGCAGGCGAGCCCCCTGCACCTGATCGAAGCGACGATGGCCCTGGGGATCCGTGGTTTGCACCTGCAGCCGGTTACCCTTCTCGTCGAGCAGGGAGAGTTGCACCTCCTTGAGGGGGTCGGCGGTTGCCAGGGAGCTGACGAACACCTCCAGTCGATCCCGGTAGCGGCGGGCACTGAGCCCCATGTCGCTCACCGCGAAATAGGTGGTCTCCTTGCGCCAGTCGTAGTTGCCAAGGGGAGACATCACCGCAAAATAGACCCCGGCCTCGGCCAGTTGCGGCTCCTTCACATTGATAAGGCGGGTCTCGCGCCGGTTGGCATCGAGCGCCAGGGCATAGCGGCCGCTGAACACCCGCTTGGCACGCTGGGTGACCTGCTCCAGCTCCCAGTTGCCCATGCCGGCGCCGGGGCGATACTCGGCCAGGAAGCGCGGCAGATACTCGGCATCGATCCGGAAGAAGTCGATGTTGACCTCGTCCACGTTGACCGCGCTGATGGGCAGGCGCAGCTCCTCGCGCAGGGGCAATACCATGCCACTGGCGGTAAAGGAGGCCCCCGCCTCCAGCGGCCGGGTCTTGAGGGTCCAGCGCTGGGGAGATGGGCCCAGCCCCGCCTTGAGACTCACCTCATAGCTCTTGTCGGGCTGGACGTTCGGGAAATAGAGGGTGCGGCCATCTTCGGCCAGGATCCACTCCCCCTGCACCTGCTTGCCACCTTCATTGACAATGAGCCAACTCTGCCAGTTCGCCTTGGGCGTCAGGGGGCCGGAGAAGACCAGTGCCAGCGCCGGGGCGTCCCTGTACTGGCGGGCATTGGCCTGCACCACTGAGGTCGGTGCCCCGGCCTCCTGCTGCACCTCGGTTGGGGGGGATGCGGGCGCCGGGGTGTCCGGGCCGCAGCCTGCCAGCAGCAGAGCCCCCACCCCCGCCAATAACGAGGCCAGTAAGCGAGGGACGCGAGACACAGGAGAGGGCTTGAGGAGACGCATAGGTTTGATCCCGGGTTGAGTCGCTGCCAGCGCAGCGCAGGAGCCAATAGGATAAAACGTCGCCCCCATTAACACAAAGCTCAGTGCGGCGGACACATCATCCACGGCATTCCGTGACTGGCAGCAGAAATAGCTATTAATGAGCCAGTAAATAATATTTCCCATTCGAAACTCTTTTTTAGGCAGTTATTTTATACAGGTAAACTCCTCCCCGTTTTCTGAACCCAAGCTAGACTGGGGGCAACAGTTCCCTTGTGTGGTATAGGAATACTCTTTATTCTCTGGCACCGCTGAAGTTGTAGAAGCAATCAGCCTAATATCAAGCAGTTAAATATTTTTTAAACATTGAGTTCCTGTGCCATAAATTAAATGCAGGCAAGGTCAGAGTGCCCCCCACACGCTGAACTCAGTGTTCTTTATCACTACACACCCTATGCCTGCTGGCCCGACACCTGTGTTGGGCCAGCATGGTTGTGTGCTCATCCCCCGTCGGAGTCATACCAGAATGGAAAATAATGATCTGTCCATAGTCGAAAAAAGGTTGGTTGCCAGATTCCTGGATATGTTCATCAAGTTTGGCCTTATCCTGGCACTGGGCTCTTTCTGCTTCACCGTGTTCTCCCCCTTCATGAACATGATGTTGTGGGCCCTGATCCTGGCCGTCACCCTCTATCCCCTCCACCAGCGCTTTGCCGCGCGCCTGGGCGGGAAACAGGGCAAGGCCTCTACCCTGCTGGTCTTGCTGGGGGTGCTGCTCATCGTGGCCCCTACCGTCGTCATGGTCAGCTCCCTGGGTGACAGCGTCAGCTCCCTGGTCGACAAGGTGAACAACAACACCCTGGTGATCCCGGCGCCCTCCGCCGACATCGCCGACATTCCCCTGGTGGGCGCCAAGCTCCATGCCGTCTGGCTGAAGGCCTCGGTGGATCTGCCCAGCCTCATCGTCAGCTACAAACCGCAGCTCGGGGATCTGGCCAAGAAGGTCGTCGGCATCCTGGCCAGCATGGGGGGGGGCTTGCTCGGCTTCGTCTTCTCCTTCATCGTGGCCGGCATCATGATGGCCTGGGGCGCACCGGGTGCTGCGAGCGCCGATCGCATCGCCATGCGCATCACGGATGAACGCAAGGGGCTGGCGCTGACCAAGCTGTGCACCAGCACCATACGTGCCGTCGCTCAAGGGGTCATCGGGGTCGCCTTCATCCAGGCGCTGCTGGCGGGCATCGTCATGATGCTGGCAGGGATCCCGGCCGTCGGCATCTTCTTCGTCCTGGCGCTGATCCTCGGCATCGCCCAGGTGCCCGTGATCCTGGTGACGGCTCCCGCCATCGCCTACATGTGGAGCACGGGTGATCACGGCACTGCGGTGAACATCATCTACAGCGTCCTGCTGATCGTCGCAGGCATGGCCGACAACGTCCTCAAACCGCTGCTGCTGGGTCGCGGTGTCGATGCCCCCATGCCGGTGGTACTGCTGGGCGCCCTTGGCGGCATGGCGGCCAGTGGCATCCTCGGCATGTTTATCGGTGCCACCCTGCTCTCCATCGGCTATCGCATCTTCATGGCCTGGGTCAACGAAGGTCTGGCTTCTGCGGATAAATAACCCCATGGCCGTCCAACGTCACACCATGCGCCCCCTGTTCACGGGGGGCGCGTGCCTGTTATTGAGTGCCTGCACAGTGCTAGGCCCCGACTATCAGGCTCCCAGAGTCGAAGAGATGGCCAGCTGGCACAGCGCCAGCGAGGGTCAGCAGGCGAGCGCAACCGCCGACTATCGCCAATGGTGGAACCGGCTCAACGATCCCGTGCTGAGTGCCCTGGTCGAGGAAGCGCTGCGAAAGAATCCGGACGTGCGGATCGCTGGTTTGCGGATCCTCGAGGCCCAGGCCCAGCTCGGCATCGCCGAGAGCCTGCTCGGCCCCCAGGCCACTGTGGGCACGGGCGAGTTCCTGCAAGCCGGACAGACCCGCAACGGCCACAGCAGCACCGGCAGCAGCTACGGCGCCGGGTTCAACCTCGGCTGGGAGCTCGACTTCTGGGGCAAGTTCGAACGCGGCATCGAAGCGGCGGATGCCAACTACTTCGCCACCCTGGCCCAGTATGATGACATCCAGGTGCTGATGGCCGCCCAGGTGGCCCAGCTCTATGTGAGCATCCGCACCGTGGAGGCTCGCCTCTACATAGCCCGGGAGAATGCCCGCCTCCAGCAGCGCAGCCTGGAGATCACCGAACGGCTGTTCAAGAGCGGCAACAGCGCCGAGCTGGACGTGCAGCAGGCCAAGACCCAGTACCTCGGCACCCTGTCCGGCATTCCGCAGCTCGAGACCAGCCTGCGCCAGAGCCAGAATGCCCTCTCGACCCTGATTGCCAGACCCCCTGGCCCCCTGCCCGAGATGGGCACCAACACCGGCAAGATCCCTCAGGGCGAGCTGGCTCTGGTCACCGAGATGCCGGCCGATCTGCTGCGCCGACGCCCCGATGTGCGGGTCGCGGAGCGGCAACTGGCCGCCCAGTCGGCCCTGATAGGGGTGGCCGAGAGCGAGCTCTACCCCTCCATCACCCTGCTCGGCACCCTGGGCGTCAACGCCACCAATGGGGAGAGCGGCACCTTCTCCTGGGCCGTCGGCCCTTCGCTCAGCTGGAACCTGCTCGATCAGGGACGGCTCGGCAACCAGATCTTGGTGCAGGACGCCCGCTTCCAGCAACTGCACGAGCGCTATCGTGACAGCGTGTTCAAGGCGGCCCGCGAGGTGGATGACGCGGCCGTGGCCTACGCCAACGGCCAGGACGAGATCGCCCTGCTGACCCAGACCGGCGAGGCAGCTCGTCGCTCCCTCGAGATAGCCAACACCCAGTATCGCGAGGGGATGGCGGACTTCCAGCGGGTGCTCGACTCCCAGCGCGCCCTGTTCAACCAGCAGGAGCGCCTGGTCAACAGCCGTGGCGCCCGGATGCGCGATCTCATCACGCTCTACAAGGCACTGGGTGGCGGTTGGGAACAGGGGCGTGAACGCCCCCTGGTGACCCCGGAGGTGGAGGCCCAGCTGCGCACGCGCGCCGACTGGGCTCCCCTGCTCGACGCAACCCACTCCCCCATGACACAGAAGGCAAGCTCCCATGACTGACAGCACTGCATCTCCCGGCCAGGCCAGCCGCCGCGCCACCCTAGGGCTGCTGGCTGCAATCCTCCTCCTGCTCATCTGGTATCTGCTGGCGGACAGGCTGACCCCATACAGCTCCCAGGCCCGGGTGCAGGCCTTCGTGGTCCCCGTCGCCGCCGAGGTGTCCGGCCAGATCAAGCGGGTCTATGTTCACGACAATCAGGACGTGGACGCAGGCTCCCCCCTGTTCGAGATAGACCCCGAGCCCTATGACATTGCCCTGGCCAAGGCCAACTCCGACTACCAGACGGTCTTGAGTGGCGTCAAGGCGAACACCGAAGGGGTCAAGGCGGCCGAGGCCTCCCTGATGGCCATGCGCGCCGCCTATGACAACGCGGCCAAGGATGCGGAGCGCCAGGAGCGGCTCTATCGCGAGGATCCGGGCGCCATCTCGGTGCGTCGCCTCGAGGTGGCCCAGGCCACCCGCGAGACGGCCAGGAGCCAGGTGGCGGCAGCGGAAGCCGACGTCCGCCGCGCCATCGAGGCCGCCGGGGCGAGCGGCGATGACAACTCCCAGCTGCTCAGCGCCCGCTCGGCTGTCCACAAGGCGCAGCTGGATCGCCAGAACACCCGAGTGGTGGCGCCGGGTCGCGGCCTCATCACGGATCTCAGCACGGATGCCGGCCAGTTCATCGGGGCCGGCGCACCGGCCATGACACTGATCGCCATCCATGACGTCTGGGTATCGGCGGATCTGACGGAGAACAACCTGGGCAACGTCCGGCCAGGGGATAAGGTCACCATATTGCTCGACAGCTTGCCCGGACAGCTGTTCAAGGGGGAGATCCGCAGCGTCGGCTACGGGGTAGGCGATGGCAAGAGCCAGCCCGCCGGTGCCCTGCCCACTGTGGACAACAACCGTGACTGGCTGCGTCAGGCGCAGCGTTTCCCGGTCAAAATCGCCTTCCAGAGTGATGACTTTCCACCGGTCGAGGCGCTGCGGGTCGGCGGCCAGGCCGATGTGCTGGTCTACACCGGTGAGAGCGGGGTGATGCACTTCCTGGGGGCGCTCTATATCCGGCTGATGAGCCTCTTCTCCTTCCTCTATTGAGGCGCCATATGCATAACGCCGACAGGGCTGTACTGCGCATTGGCACTGGCATCGGGCTCGCGGCGGGGATCTGTTACGGATTGGCCCTGCCCATGCCCCACCTCGGCGTCATCATGGCCTGGGTGGTGCTGTGCCGACCCGGGGAGGCCCTCGGCCTGAAGAAGGGGCTGGCAGGGGGACTCCTGCTGCTGGGGATCATGGCCGCCGGGGTGCTGCTGGTCCCCCTGCTGACCCACTATGCCCTGGCGGCCGTGCTGCTCATCGGCCTGCTGCTCTACCTGCTGATGCAGCAGTCGATGGCCGGCAAGGGGGCCGCCGCCATGCTGCTCATCATGGCCATTACGGTGATCCCGGTGGCCGGGCTCATCGAGCAGTCCCTTGCCATCGCCATCGCCCAGATGATGGGGTTGGGGATCCTGATAGGCACCCTGGTCAACCGCATGGCTCACGCGCTCTTCCCTCCCCTGCCGGTGGCGGGAGCGGCGGCAAGGCCGGTGCCATTGCCCCCCGAACATCCCAAACGGCTGGCGCTGCGCGCCGTCGCCATAGTGCTGCCGGTGTGGCTGCTGGCCCTCGGCAACCCGGCATTCTACATTCCGGCGGTGATGAAGACGGTGGCGCTGGCCCAGCAGAGCACCTCCCTCAACGCCAGACAGGCGGGCCAGGAGCTGGTGCTCTCGACCCTGATGGGCGCCCTGCTGGCCTGCGCACTCTGGCTGGGGCTCAGCCTCTGGCCCTCGCTCTTGATGCTGGTGCTGATGCTGGCCCTGATGACCCTCTGGCTGGCGCGGCGTCTGATCCGGCTGGTGGCGAGCCGCTGCTCGCCGTCGTTCTGGAGCAACGCCTGGATCACGGCGCTCATCCTGTTTGGCCCGGCCATCGAGGACAGCGCCACCGGCAAGGATGTGTGGTTGGCGGCGGCCATGCGTTGTGGCCTCTATCTGGTGGTGGCCGGCTATGGCTGGCTGTGTATCTTGCTGCTCGAGCAGTGGTGGCCGGTCGGCCGCCCACTGGCAGAAGCCAAGTTAGGAGACTGACATGTTTCTCATATTTATGGTCGGCATCCCGGTGATCCTGATCAACATGCTGTTGCAATCCCTGGTATCCGTCTGGTGCATCCGCTTCTACATCAAACGGTTCGGCAAGCGTGAGGGGGTGCTGGCAGGCATGCTGGCGCTGTTTGGCATCATCACCCTGGTGATGCTGGGCAACCTGGCACAGATCGGCGTCTGGGGCGGGCTCTTCCTGTGGCTCGGGGAGTTCGACACCCTGCAGGAGGCCGTCTACCACTCCGGGGTCAACTTCGCCACCCTGGGCTATGGCGACATCGTCATGAGTCCGCAGTGGAAGCTGCTCGGCCCCCTCGAGGCGGTCAACGGCGCCCTGATGATAGGCCTCTCCGGCGCCTCCATGCTGGCGGTCTTGCAGCACCACATTCGCAAGCAGCTCAATGACGGCGCCCCCTGATCGGGCTGTGTTCATGGTGTAAAAATGGGCCACTCCATGGAGTGGCCCATTTTCATGCAAAGCAGTCGATTGGGCCATTTCGGCCGGGCAGGACTATTCGGCAATGGCCAGTTGCCAGGTCTTGAAGCCACCGGAGAGGTTCTTCACCTTGAAGCCGTGCTGGCTCAGCAGGCGACAGGCCACATGGCCGCGCAAGCCCACCTGACAGCTGATGAGCAGCTCTTTATCCTTGGGCAGCTCATCGAGGCGGCCACGCAGCTCGTCGAGGGGGATATGCAGGGCACCCGGTATGCGCCCCAGCTTGTCGAGCTCGGGGGCGTTACGCACATCCACCACTAGCTGGTGCGGGTTGCGGGCCTGCACCTCGGCCGCGTGGCAAAGGATGCTGTCCCCCTTCAAGTGGTTGCTCGCCACGAAACCCGCCATGTTGATCGCATCCTTGGCCGAGCCGAACGGCGGCGCATAGGTGAGCTCCAGATCCTGCAAGTCAAACACGGTGAGCCCGGCACGTTGGGCCACCGCCAGCACGTCGATGCGCTTGTCGATGCCATCCTTGCCGATGGCCTGGGCGCCGTAAATCCTGCCATCCGGGGCAAACAGCAGCTTGAGACTGATCGGATGGGCGCCCGGGTAATAGCCGGCGTGGCTGCCCGGGTGAACATAGACCTTCTCGAACGGCAGACCCAGCTGCACCAGCCGCTTCTCGTTGAGGCCTGTGCTGGCCACCGCCAGGTCGAACAGCTTGCAGATGGCGGTGCCTTGCGTCTTCTTGTAGGTCTCGCTTCGGCCCAGCATGTTGTCGGCGGCGATGCGCCCCTGACGGTTGGCCGGGCCCGCCAGCGGGATCAGCACGGACTCGCCGGTGACGAAGTCGGTCTCCTCCACCGCATCCCCCACCGCGTAGATGAAGGGATCCGAGGTGCGCATGCCGGCATCCACCTTGATGCCGCCGCGGGGTCCCAATTCCAGCCCCGCCTTGGCGGCGAGCAGGGTCTCGGGCTTGACGCCGATGGCGAGGATCAACAGGCCGGTGTCGAGATGAGAGCCGTCATTGAGGGTCAGGCGCAGGCCGGCACAGCTGGCGACAGATACGGCCGAGGTCTTCTCTGCCGGCACATCCAGACGCTCGATGGCAGAGAGACCGGTGCGCAGACGCAGATCTATCCCCTCTTCCCGGATGCGGGCATGGAGCATGTTGGCCATCTCTTTATCCACCGGCGCCATCACCTGATCGGAGAGCTCCAGCAGGGTGACCTCCAGCTTGCGCTGATGCAGCGCTTCCATCATCTCCAGCCCGATAAAGCCGCCGCCGACCACGGTGACATGGCGCGGCTTGTCATGGTGCAAAGCCGCCAGGATGCGATCCATGTCCGGAATGTTGCGCAGGGTGTGCACGCCCGGGCTGTCGATGCCGGGGAAAGGAGGACGAATGGGCACCGCCCCCGGGCTCAGCAGCAGCACATCGTAGGGCTCGCGCCGCTCCTCGCCGGTTTGCAGGTTGCGCACCAGCAGACTCTTGCTCGCCTTGTCTATCTCGATCACCTCGTGGAAGACCCGCACATCGACGTTGAAACGGCGCTTGAAGCTCTGGGGCGTCTGCAGCAACAAGGCATCCCGATTGGGGATATCCCCTCCGATGTGATAGGGCAGACCGCAGTTGGCGAAGCTGACAAACTCGCCCCGCTCGAACATCACTATCTCTGCCTCTTCGCTCAAACGACGGGCGCGGGCCGCCGCCGATGCGCCCCCGGCGACACCACCCACAATCAGGATCCGTTTCATCTGCAAGACTCCACTCAACGAGAAATTGACATTAAATTAGAGCAATCTAATTTAGGTTTCAATGAAATTTTGTTTGCCGCGGATTTGCAGTATTCTTGCCCTCCGACAATTGCTCAACAGGATAGTGTCAGTTCATGTCGTCTACCGCGCTCAGTCATCTCCCGACAGCCAGCCAGGCCCCCCTGTTCTTTCGCCTGGATACCCGTAGTCAACGGCTGGTCGCCCTGACCGATGTGATGCAGACCCCGCTCCACTGGCTTGATGAGCCCCGCAGCGCCTGGCCGGCCCAGTTGCCGGATGCCCTGCGCCAGCCCATAGAGCAGCGGCTCACCAGCGGCAAGGGGGGCAAGCTGCTGCTGCGCTTTGCCGCCCAGCAGTGGCATATCTCCCTCTCCCATGAACAGGATGCCTTCTGGCTCATCTGCCTGCAGACCCAACCCCAGGAGAGTGCGGCCAGCTTGTCGCTGCAACTGCCGCGCCTGAGCCAGATGGCCAGTCAGCAGCAGTATGCCCCCATGCTGGAGAGCCTCAGGGAGTGCCTGGGGGCCGATCGCCTGATCCTCTGGCACTACCAGGCCAATGGCCCCCTCGGCAGCGAGCAGCTGACCCCTGTCTTCACCCTGAATGCGGATTCTGTCGGTGCCATTCGCGGTGACAGTCGCTACATCCGGGCCTTGCGTACCCGGGGTGCCCTGAGCTTCTCGGAGGCCGCCCACCAACCCATGCTGAGCCAGCACTATTATCTGGCCAATGCCAATGTCAGCTCCCGCCTGGACGGCGCCCTGCTGGAGCAGGAGAAGCTCATCGGCGTGCTCAGCCTCGAATACGCCGAGACGACCCTGATAGGCGAAGAGACGCTGCAGCTGGTGCGCCACTGCGCCCAGTTGCTGGGCCACTGGCAGCCCGAACTCGAGGTGGCCGAGGCCTCCCCCTTCACCCTGCCAAGCGGGCTCAGTTGCAACACCGGCAATGAGTATTGCCGCGCCCTGGTGCGCTGGGCCATGACGGCGAGCGGCGCCCGCATCGGCTGGCTCGGAGAGTTTCAGCTGCGTGGCCAGGATCTCTGGCTCATTCCCCGCTGCGTACTGGAAGGAGAGACCTTCTCCGCGGTCAAGCCCATGCGGATGGAGATAGGCCCGGGCCGGGAGATCTTCCAGCACGGCCAGAGCCTCTATGTGGAAGACCTGCCCCTGCGCTATCCCCAGGCCACCCAGCTGCTGGCCCTCAACGCCAAGGCCTACATTGGCATTCCCCTCCAGGGCCAGGGCGGCGTCCCCCTGGGTCAGATCACCCTGCTGCTCGACGGGCCGCTGGCCGACCCCATTCCCCTGCTCGATGCCCTCTACGAGCAGCGTGAGCGTGCCGCCATCGAACTGCAGCGCCTCGCCAACGACGATGCCCTGCGCCTGGCCGAAGTGGCCTTCAACACCCACGACGGTCTGCTGGTGATGGATCACGGCGGCATCATCCTCAAGGTCAACAACTCCTTCAGCCGCATCACAGGGTTCGGGGATGACGAGATGCTCGGTCAGCATATCGAGGCCCTGAGGCCCACCTACTATGGCGACAGCCTCAAGCAGGAGGTCATTGCCGCCGTCGATAAGCAGGGATACTGGCTCGGCGAGGAGCAGTGTCTGCACAAGGAGGGCCATCTCTTCCCGGTGCGGCTGATGGTGAGCGGCGTCAAGGATGAGGAGGACGAGATCAGCCACTTCGTCTGCAGCTTCCACGACATCACCCAGGAGAGGGAGGCGGCCCGCCACATAGAGCGGCTCGCCTATTACGACGATCTGTGCGACCTCTACAACAGGCGCAGCCTGAACGACATCATGCAGCGCACCCTTGCGATCCCGAGCGGGCAGTGGGGGGCATTGCTGCTGCTGGATCTCGACAACTTCAAGTCGATCAACGACTCCCTCGGCCACGCCTGCGGCGATCTGCTGCTCCAGGCCGTGGTGGTGCGGCTCAAGTCCCTGCCCCAGGAGAACCTGGTGCTGGCCCGCACCTCGGGGGACGAGTTCGCCCTGCTGTTCACCGCGCTGGGCCAGGGCTATGTCACCGCCAAGATACTGGCGGAGCACTTCGCCCGCGAGCTGATGAGCATTTTCCGGCTCCCCTTCGACATCGGCGATCACAAGCTGCACTGCAGCGCCTCCGTGGGGATCAGCCTGTTCAGCGACGATGACAAGGATCACCTTATCCTGATGCAGCAGGCCGATACCGCCGTCCACATGGCCAAACGGGCCGGCCAGGGCAACCACATATTCTTCAGCGAGGCCATGGCGGAGAAGGAGAAGAGCAAGCTCTCCCTCAACAACCAGCTGCGCGATGCCCTGCGCAACAACGAGCTGGTGCTGCACTATCAACCCCAGTACAGGGTCGACAACGGCAGCCTCTCCGGCGTGGAGGCCCTGCTGCGCTGGCAGAAGATGGACGGCACCATGATCCCCCCCGGGGATTTCATTCCCATCGCCGAAGAGACCACCCTGATCCAGGAGATAGGCTACTGGGTGATGAAGACCGCCTGCGCCCAGTACAGCTTCTGGCTCAACAACGGCCTCGCCATCCCCCATCTGTCGGTCAACGTCAGCGCCCGCCAGTTCCACACCGCCGGCTTCGTGCAGCAGGTGGAGTACGTGCTGCGCGATACCGGGGTTCCGCCGTCGCGCCTGCTGCTGGAGGTCACCGAGTCCGTGGTGCTGGAAAACCGGCTGGACAGCATCGCCAAGATCCGCCAGCTCAAGGGGCTGGGCATCCTCATCTCCATCGATGACTTCGGTACTGGTTACTCTTCTCTCGCCTATTTGCGCGATCTGCCCGCCGATGAGGTCAAACTGGATAGGAGCTTCATCCAGACGCTGGTGCACAGCGAGCAGGACAAGGCCATCGTCAAGGCCATCCTGGATCTCGCCAAGGTGTTTCGCTTCACGGTGACCGCCGAAGGGGTGGAGGACGAGGAGCAGCTGGCCGTGCTCAAGGCCCTGGGATGCCAGCACTACCAAGGCTTCCTGACCAGCCGCCCGCTCCCCGTCAAGGCACTGGAGAGTCTGCTGGGTGCCACCCCGGCAGGCTAAACTGGTAGGATTTATAGGGCTTTATGTCATAAAATAACGACCGCTCGAACCCTGTCCGAACAATTGGAGTCGTCTATGTCAGTCATTAACCGGATCCCTGCCGTTGAAACCAGCGGCCCTGCCGATCAGGGCACTCAGCGGATCCCTGCCGCCACCGTTAGCGACACCAGCAATCCCGACATCATTGGCCGGATCCATTCCGTCGAGACCTGCGGCACAGTCGACGGCCCCGGCATCCGCTTCATCGTGTTCATGCAGGGCTGCCTGATGCGCTGCAAGTATTGCCACAACCGGGACACCTGGGACACCCAGGGCGGCCGCGAGGTCACTGTGCCCGAGTTGATGCAGGATCTCACCAGCTACCGCCACTTCATGAATGCCTCCGGCGGCGGCGTCACCGCCTCCGGTGGGGAAGCCATGCTGCAGCAAGAGTTCATCGCCGAGCTGTTTGCCGCCTGCCAGGCGCAAGGGATCCACACCTGCCTAGATACCAACGGCTTCGTGCGTCACTACGACGAGCTGCTCGATCGGGTGCTAGACAACACCGATCTGGTGCTGCTCGACATCAAGCAGATCAACGACGAGAAGCACATCCCCCTCACCCATGTCAGCAACAAGTACACCCTGGAGTTTGCCCGCTACCTGGCGTCCCGCGGCCAGACCATGTGGATCCGCTACGTGGTGGTGCCCACCTGGTCCGACGATGACGAGAGCGCCGAAGGCCTCGGCCAGTTCATCGCAGAGCTGGGGAAGTGCGTCGAGAAGGTGGAGCTGCTGCCCTACCACGAACTCGGCAAGCACAAGTGGGACGTGCTGGGAGACACTTACGATCTGACCGGGATCAAGCCCCCCAGCAAGGAGACCATGGACAGGGTCCAGGCCATCCTCGGCAAGTACCACCCCAACGTGAAGTATTGAGACAGGAGGCCGCCCGGCACAGGGCGGCCTCTTTTTATTGCGCCCCTGGCCTTGCAGCGCCGGCACAAGAGGAGAGGTCATGAGTGAAGGACAAGTCGCCGCCCTCCTGCTCTGGCTGGTGCTGCTCGCCTTCAGCCTGAACGCCTCCCTGCTGCGCACCCTCCACGCCAACCCCCTCTATCAGCACCTCTGCCTGGGGAGCGCCATCGTCCTGGTGCCGCTCTGGACCTTGCGGGCAGGCCTCCACGAGGGGCTGGAGATCCACTTTCTCGGCCTCACCAGCCTGACCCTGCTGCTGGGCTGGCGCCTCGCCCTGCTGGCCCCCTGCCTCACCCTGCTGATCCTCGGGGCCTTTGGTGTCACCAACCTGGCGGAGTTCGGCTGGCAGGCGCTCATCGGTGTCGCGCTGCCGGTGGCCACCAGCTGGCTGCTGTTTCTGGCAAGCTGGGCCTGGTTGCCCCGCCACCTCTTCGTCTACCTGTTCGTGGCCGCCTTTCTTGGGGGGGCCCTCAGCATCTCGGTCAAGATCCTCGCCAGCGCCCTGCTGATGGGGATGAGCGGCGCCTACCCCTGGCACACCATCAGTGCCGACTACCTCTCGATCTGGCCGCTGCTACTCTTCCCCGAGGCCCTGCTCAACGGCATGGCCATGACACTGCTCGCCGTCTACCGACCCCACTGGGTCAACACCTTCTTCGACAGGGAGTATCTGGGGCGCTGAACCAGGTATGATGGTCGTACCGGCCCATGCCACGGGTACCCTGAACGTCGAACACCGCTAAGAAGACCTGATGAAAATCTAGAATCTGTAATCGATGTGGAGTGTATGGCTGTCCAGTGACGGGTTGTGCTCATACATGTGTCCATTGGACATATGTTCATACTGGTACCCCAACAGCCAGTTCCGATTGAAGGCATACCCCAACCCCAATCCTGTTGATAGCTGGACAGGGCCACCATAGTCCTTGAAACCATTCCCCTTGTGCCCGAACTCATGTTTGCTCAGCCACAGTACCTCAACCGGCATCCATACCACCCATTGGCCCCACAGGCATTCAGCACGCCCTCCAGCACCCAACCGGGCCCCGGATTCATGGCCAACATCCAGCACGCCACCACGCACTCCCAGACCAAACTGACAACCCGATTCACCCCATTGCCAGAACATATGGTGGAACTTGATGTCAGCAGTATAAATATCGAGCTTCTCGTTTTCGGCAGGTGTTCCTAGCTGCACAGCCACGACTTCGTCATTGGCAATGGCTGTCGTGCTCATGCTCAGCAAGAGCAATAATCTGGCTATCGAGTGAAGATTGGCGTCCATGCCCCCTCCTGCATCCTGATGTCCCCGCTTTGTCAAGCGTCAAACAGGTACACATCAGGCATAGTCAGTGAGGGAAAGAGCTGTCAACTCAACACCAAAAACTAAAAATGCATATGTTTTCGAAGAAATAGTCTACAAAATTAGCAGTTGAGCGTTATGTTCAAGGGGATAACACTAATGACCTACACTATGTAAGCCTTAATAACGTTCCCTGCCACACCAACCACATCATTACTTCTGATGCAACAAAAATATCCATCATCAAATGGATATCTCAAACATTCCTTATTTAAGAGCTTTCTAAATTGACAACTTCTGCGCTAAAAATACTCATCAGACCTGTTTCAATCATTACTGAAAACATGAAAATATAGTTACATAACAATAGATTAAATCACTCTGGCGCTACCAGTTACACGACTAATATGTGTTGACTCATTCGCAACCCACAGGTAATATGCGCCCGGAATAAAATTAAACATGACGAGCGTTTCGAAATAACGCAATATATGTGAGCTCGGCTCCAGCACGACTGGAAAGCTATTCAAACAGGGCTGTTGATGACAGTCCGCCTTATGTTTTTAATTTTATTTCAAGCCTCAATTTGACCCCCCTAGGCCGGAGCAATGTCACTTCCGTGCGGTAGCTTTTCTCTTTTTTTACTTTTGAGATAATGTACTTCCATGTACAGTTTCGGTACAGCACGACCAAGGTAGGACATGAGGCAAGTATTATCGCAAGACGAACACCACCGATAACACAAAATTAACGCATTATTTAC
Organism: Aeromonas sp. DSM 116730; assembly: GCF_046581335.1. Classification (NCBI taxonomy): domain Bacteria; kingdom Pseudomonadati; phylum Pseudomonadota; class Gammaproteobacteria; order Aeromonadales; family Aeromonadaceae; genus Aeromonas; species Aeromonas sp. DSM 116730. Next base: position 2,943,222 of record NZ_CP144265.1, read on the forward strand.
ATTTCAAGTTTTGACTCCATGGATAATATTGACACATGAACTACGCAACCCGGTTTCTGGCGATATCGCTAGCCATGTCTATCGCTGGCTGCGCATATGAGCCAAAGCAGGTCGAAGCCTCCCGTCCCCTCGTCAATCCATCATCGACCACAGCACAACAAGCCATGCCAGCAAATCTGCAACAGGCGCTCAATACCCAACCTCAAGGGGCAGCACTTAGCACGAACGGCGTTACCTTCACCCTGGGTCAACGCTATGTGTCGGCCATGGGACGTGAGTGCGTTGACCTGCTGTTCAACAACATGCAAGGCCACTCACAAAGAAGTGTCGCATGCAAGAGTGAAGAAATGTGGTACCTGATACCTCAATTGGATCAAGCTTCTGTCAGCAGCCTTCTTGCTGAACAATAAAACTCGAAGGTATCTGTTTTGAAAATGAACGTTCGTCATCTGAGTACCCTCCTGTTTCTCATCAGTGCCTCCTGCACCACCATGGCGGCTAGTGCACCGGACCAGGCCCTGGCAAATGGGGCATCATTTGGCTATAACCTGTCGGGTAATTCAGGGGATAACAATCGGCCCCAACTTGGCGGCCAGTCATCGCTGAGTGGTCAAGCCAGCACAAGTTCAACAACCGGCAGTTTTGCGCAACAAAATCGGCAAGGCATGTTGCTGCCAGGTGAGGCAGATGTGCGGAAATTACTGCCACAGGCCGAAGCCGGACTCCCTCCCCCCTACGGCGCCAACCTGTTTGCAGGTGGATATGAAACTGAACGCAGTGATGGCTTGAATGACAATTACCTGATAGCACCAGGTGACAAGCTGAATATCTGGATCTGGGGCGCAGTCAATTTCTCCAATGTGGTAACGGTCGACAATCAGGGCAATATTTTCATCCCTGATGTTGGCCCCATCAATGTCAAGAATGTTCCTGCCAGCCAAATCAATAATCTGGTAACCAGCAAGATTGGTGATGTATTCACCAACAACGTCAACATTTACGTCAATTTGCTGACGACAACCCCAGTGAGTGTATTCGTGACAGGGCCGGTGATCCGCCCAGGCCAATATGCCGGACAATCGTCTGACAGCGTGCTCTATTTCCTCAAGCGGGCGGGTGGCATCGATTCAGAGCGTGGCAGCTACCGTCAAATCAAGGTCTTGCGCCAAAACCAGGTCCTCCAGCAGATCGACCTGTATGAATTCATGCAGAAAGGCAAAATGCCCAAGCTTTCCCTGAAAGATCAGGATGTGATCCTGGTGGAACCCCAGGGGCCGATGATCAATGTGGCTGGCAAGGTTCGCAACCCATTCCGCTTCGAATTAAAGCAGCGCAATACCCTGGGTTCGGAACTGGTCAATTATGCCCTGCCCCTCGCCAAGGTGAGTCATGTCGGGGTAATTGGCGATCGTGCAAACGGTCCCTTCTCTATTTATCTGCCTTACAAAGATTTTGCTCAGGTCCAACTCAAGGACGGCGACAAGGTGCTGTTTAACGATGACATGCATGCACAAGTTTACGATGTGCAGGTCACCGGCAGTTATATGGGCCCCTCTTACTTCACCGTCCGCAAAGAGACCAAACTGCACGATCTGCTCAACCACATTCCGATCAATCCGGATCTGGCCGATTACCAATCCATCTATCTGATGCGAAAGAGCGTGGCCATCAGGCAAAAAGATATGCTGGATGAGTCGCTCAACCGGCTGGAGCGCAGCGTATTCACCGCGCCGGCCAGTTCGGATGGTGAGGCGACCATCCGTGCCAAAGAGGCCGAGCTGGTCATGCAGTTTGTGGACAAGGCTCGCAAGATTCAACCCCTGGGCAAGGTCGTGGTCGCCGACAAGGGCATCATCGCCAACATTCAGCTGGAGCAAGGCGACCAGATAGTGATCCCGAACAAGACTGACCTTATCCAGGTGGGTGGTGAAGTGTTGATGCCACAAGCCGTGGTCTACAACGCCAATGCCGACCTCGATGATTATGTGGCCTGGGCCGGTGGGTTTACCGAACGAGCCAATGATCAGCGCATCGCCGTGGTCCATGCCAACGGGCTGGTGGAGTTCAAGGGTCAGGGGAACGTTCAACCTGGGGATCAGATCATGGTATTGCCCAAGGTTGACAGCAAAACCATGCAGTCGGTCAAAGACATTACCCAAATCATCTATCAGATCGCCGTGGCGGCGAACGTAGCCATCAACTAAACCGCCAACCGAACAATGCAGGCTCGCCAATCGGCGAGTCTGCCATACGGTAAACGACTCAATGCATAAACCCATTCTCAATCAAACACCTCGAACGCCCTTGCAGGTGCTGCGCGATGTGACGTTCGGTTTGCTTATCCGAGAACTGAAGACCCGTTTTGGCAGTTACCGGCTTGGCTATGCCTGGGCCTTGATCGATCCCTTACTGATGATCAGCGCCTTCAGCCTGATTTTCGGGCTGCGCGGCCACAGTGGGTTCGGGGGGGCGCCGGCACCACTCTTTATAACTGCCGGCTATTTGCCCTTTCTCTTTTTCAAGAATGTCGTGAGCAAGCTGCAATCCGCAGTCAGCGCCAATATGGGGCTGTTCTGCTACCGGCAGGTGACTCCGTTCTCTACCTTTGTTGCCCGCTTCATGCTCGAGACCATGATTGGCATGATGGTTGGTATCATCCTGGTACTGGGGCTGCTCTGGTTCGGGTTCGATGCCATTCCGGCGGATCCCTTGCAGGTGATCCTCATCTATTTGCTGTTGATGGTGTTCTCCTTTTCCCTCGGTATCGTCTTCTGCGTTATCTGCACGCTATTTCAGGAGGCAGACAAGTTCCTCGGTCTGCTGATGATGCCGCTGATGTTTATCTCTTGTGTGATGTATCCCCTGATCAGCATCCCAGTCCAGTATCAACACTGGTTTTTATGGAACCCGCTGGTGCATGCCCTCGAGCTGATCCGAAGTGGCTGGATCGCCGGTTACAGCAGTCCCAATGTCAGCGCGGCCTATCTGTCAGGCGTGACCCTGCTGCTGCTGACTTTTGCCATGAGCTGCTATCGTCTGAGCCATCGCCGGCTGATCGCCAGTTGATCGCCAATGAGTGCGGAATAACATGATCATTCTCGACAATGTATCCAAGTACTACCCCACCAAGTTCGGCCGCAACTATGTGCTGCGCGATGTGAGCATCACACTGCCGCAGGATCGCAACATCGGTATTCTGGGGGTCAACGGTGCGGGCAAATCCACCCTGCTTCGCCTGCTGGGCGGTATGGATACACCCAATCAGGGCAAGGTAACGCGCCATTGTCGCGTCTCCTGGCCGCTGGCCCTCAGTGGCGGATTTCAAGGGAGCATGACAGGGCGGGAGAACACCCGCTTCGTCTGTCGTATCCACGGTGTACGCGATACCCAAGAGGTGGAGGAGTGGGTCAAGGAGTTTTCCGAAATAGGAAAGCACTTCGAGCTGCCAATAAAAACCTACTCCAGCGGCATGAAATCCAAGTTCTCCTTTGCCGTCAGTATGGCTTTTGACTTTGATATCTATCTGACCGATGAGATCACTTCGGTGGGGGATGCTCGTTTCAAACAAAAATGCATTGATACCTTCAATCAAAAGCGCGAGACCGCGAGCCTTATCATGGTGTCCCACGACATGAAAAACCTGCGCCAGCAGTGCGACATGGGGATATTGCTGCGCAACAGTACACTGGAAATCTTCGACAATATCGATGACGCCATCCGCATTTATCAGAATCTCTAACAAGCTGCATTCACCATGACCCAACCTATCCGTTCCGAAAGACCATCCCGCTTCGCACGCAAACTGCGCAAGCTCGGCAATGAGCCCAAGCGTTTCTTTATCGACTCCAGCGGCTTTCAGATTGCCCACCGCTCCTGGCAGCAGAGCCTCAAGCTCGGCAGTTTTCTCTGGGTCGTCGCCTGTTTTACCATTGCGGCTCTCTATCTGGGGGTCATCGCCTCTGACCGTTACGTGAGCCGGGCGGAGATCATCATCAAGCAGGCTGACCAGATCAAGATGCTGCCCGATGCCCTCTCGATGCTGGGTATTGGCGGCAGCAATCATCAGGATGCCCTATTGATCCAGGATTATCTGAACTCCTGGGACCTGCTGGCAAAACTCGACAAGGAGCTTGACCTCAAGTCCCATTACCAGAACGATCAGGCAGACTATTTCTCCCGCCTGCCACAGGATGTCAGCCGGGAAGATTTTATCGAATATTATCGTAACCACCTGATGTTACGTTTTGATGAACTGTCGGGCGTGCTCACCATCGAGTTGCAGGCATTTGATCCCGAATATGGCCAGCGGGTAGTGGGCCTGATGCTCAAGGAGTCCGAGCGCTTTATCAACAAGCTGGGGCATCAAGTGGCGCTGGATCAACTGGCCTTTGTCGAGAAAGAGGTCGATCGCGCCTATCGACGGTTGCAGGATGAGAAGGCCAAGGTGCTGGCGTTTCAAAACAGCCATCAACTTATCAGCCCGGAATCCACCAGTAGCGCCCGTCTCGGGGTAGTCAGCCAGATCGAGGCCGAGCTGGTAAACCAGCAGGCGCAGCTCAAACAACTGCGCAGCTATATGAGAGAGAACGCCCCCGCCGTCATCTCGGTGCAGAGCCGCGTCGATGCCCTGACCCGGCAACTGGAGCAGGAGCGTGCCAAGCTCACCGGTCTCGATAAAGATGCCATGAACGAGATCAACGCCGGTTATCTGGATGTACAGACCCAGGCCACTCTGGCAGCGGATCTCTATAAGACGGGCCTCATCAGCCTGGAGCAGACCAGGGTCGAGGCATACCGCAAGCTCAAACACCTGCTGGTTATCAGTCAACCGAGCCTGGCACAGGATGCGGAATACCCTCGCCGTCTCTACAACTTGGCTACCGTCGGTGTATTGTTGTTCCTCTTCTATGGCTTGATAGTGATGGGTCTCGCAACCCTCCGCGAGCACCAAGACTGACCGATATATGACGTTGAATTATCTGGCTCAGACACATGAGGATCTCATGTGCCCTATCTCACTTGATGGGCCAAGGCTCTGCCAATCTGCCGACGGTTTAGCCAGAAGCCAGTCACACTTGTATCCGGCACTCTTCTTGATATAACCACCTTTAGCTAGTTCGAGAGGTACAACCATAAAAATAAAGAGATCACCTTCGAGTCGAGTAGCTCACTATTAATTCAATCTCGGCATCCAACTTCTTTAATTGTCCAGGGTTATTTTAAAACGAAGTGAAACTGATTTTTGAGAGGACATCAAAAATCATAATTTCAATTTCCACAAGGTAAGACAGAGGAACTATTTCATATTTATAGTCCCACCTGCTCTATGCCATATAATAATCAATATAAACAATGCTAAGGGATAAAATGAAAGCTGTAATTCCAGTCGCGGGGTTGGGTACCCGCATGCTACCTGCTACAAAAGCCATTCCAAAGGAAATGCTGCCTATTGTAGATAAACCCTTGATTCAGTATGTGGTCAATGAATGTATCGCTGCCGGTATCAAGGAAATAATTCTGGTCACACACTCGTCGAAAAATGCCATCGAAAACCACTTCGACAAGTCGTTTGAGCTGGAAGCAACATTGGAAAGTCGCGTCAAACGGCAGTTACTGGAAGAGATTCAATCCATATGCCCCAAAGACGTAACCATTATGCATGTCCGCCAGGGGGAAGCAAAAGGGTTGGGCCATGCAGTGCTTTCAGCTTATCCCCTTGTTGGTCACAACCCTTTCGTCGTGGTACTGCCCGACGTCATCATCGATGATGCCGCCAGCGATCTTAAAAAAGACAACTTGGCTAGAATGGTCCGTAATTATAAAGAGTCAGGTCGTTCCCAGATCATGGTTGAACCGGTGGCGGTTCAAGATGTTTCAAAATACGGTATTGTGGATTGCCATTCCATTGATATAACCTCAGGTGAGTCTGCCACCATATTTAATGTGGTCGAGAAGCCAGCACAAGATGAAGCACCATCCAACCTTGCCATCGTGGGACGTTACGTATTGACCCCGGATATATGGTCGCATTTGCGTATGACACAACCAGGAGCAGGAGATGAAATTCAGCTCACTGATGCCATATCCGAGTTACTCAAAGGTGGACAGGTCGACGCCTTCTGTATGCAGGGAAAATCTCATGACTGTGGTGACAAATTGGGTTATATGAAGGCATTTGTTGAATATGGTCTCCGCCATAAAGACTATAAAGATGGTTTTAGAGATTTTATAACATCCTTAATTTGATTTAAATAAAAGAGCGGGTATCCCGCTCTTTATGATGCAAAAATATGCGTAAACTTAAAAAGTTCTTCAAAAATCCAGGTATTTTCATTAGGGATCACTTGAATAACAAGTACCCTGTAATTCGTAATGAGATCGCTTGTTCAGAGAATGAAGAGCATATTCTAATGCGACACGATCTTGCATTGGAGAGTCAGATAGACATTGACTTTCCAATTGATGTTGTTTTTACATGGGTTGATGATGCAGACCCTGAATGGCAATCACGCTATCAAGAACAAAAACTGCTGATAGATGAAAGCTATGTAGGAAAATATGCTGTCGATCCAGCTAGATTTAGTAATCATGATGAACTGAAATATTCCTTAGGTAGTGTTTTGAAGTTTCTCCCTTGGGTCCGGCGAATATATATTGTCACAGATAACCAGTGCCCTAAATGGTTGACGCCAAGTGATAGAGTTCGTATCGTTGATCATACTGATATTATCGAAGCACAGTATCTACCCACATTCAACTCACATGTCATAGAAGCCCACCTGCACCGGATCCCAGATTTGGCAGAGCACTTTATCTATTTTAATGATGATGTTTTTGTTGCCAGACCGCTTCCTGCAGGCCACTTTTTCAGAAGCAATGGCATCGCCTCACTTTTTATGTCAAAAAAAAGTTTGTCGATCATGCAAGAAAAAGGAACTAATACACCAACATTATCTGCGTCATTAAAATCAGCCTCCATATTAAACCATGACTACAGTTTTCTAGTCGACCATCCTTTAGTACACACTTATGTACCACTTAGAAAAAGTATGTATGAAGAAAGTTGGAGATTATACCGTTCTGATTTAAAGAAATTTCTCCCAAATAGATTTAGAACGAATCATGATATTAATTTAGCAACTTTTTTCGTACCTTGGCTCTCCTATATAAGGGGGGTTGCTGTACCCTCCAGAGACATTTGCTATTATTTTAATGTGAGATCTCCGGCTGCTGCGGCATACTTTAAAGCTCTTGAAATAGCAAAACAGAAAGGGACGCTACCCCACTCTTTTTGCGCAAACGATTTTAATGTAAAAAATATAAAACAAAACAGCAATGTTAAATTACTACTTTCTAATTATTTTAATAAGACATTGGGATAAATAAGTGAACAAACTAATTTCAATCATCATTCCTGTATACAATGTTGAGAAATATATTCGAGACTGTATAGATTCATTAATAATACAGACTGTTGATGGCTTAAGCTTTGAACAATCCATTGAAGTTATTTTAATTGATGATGGAACTCCTGATAATTCAGTTGAGATAATAAAAGAGTATCAGAGCACCTATAGTAATATATATCTTATACAGCAGGAAAATGCCGGTCAATCTGTAGCTAGAAATAATGCAGTGAAGATAGCATCTGGTGAGTATATATTTTTCTTGGACTCAGATGATTTACTACCTGCAGATGCATTATCACCATTATATAAGTTGGCAAAAGAGACTGGTTCAGAAGTCATTGTTTCTCATAGTAAGGCGTTCAACTCCAGAAGAAGTTGGTTTATAGAAGAACATGCCGAAGTTGCGAGCGCTGCGCTACGAAAAGTGAAATTCTTTCATCACTCAATGTTAGTTAAAACCCCAGCACCTTGGGCAAAGTTATATAAAAGAAATCTTTTATTAAGAAACAATATCGAGTTCCCTATTGGTATCAAGTTAGCCGAGGACTGGATTTTTGTAATGAAGGCTATGTATAAATCCAATCATATATCTACCACTCCACATATTAGTTACTTGTATAGGGGAAGAGATGATGAAGATAATCCATCCTGCACTCAGATAGTAAATGAAAAAGTATTCTATGATTTGACAAAAGTATATGACCTAAGTTTACAATTTAGTTTGCCAGAAAGACAAACTTATTTAGCAAAACTTTTTATTCTCCGTGGCATTCTCTATAGATTAACAAAGTATGCTTCAGATTCATCCATTGATGAAGCAAAACCAATATATAAACACATTCATAATTTCTTAAAATTTAAAATTGGTGATAAACCTTTACGTGCATTTACGCCACCAAGACGCTTACCGTTGTTACTCATATATCATGGCTTTTATTCCGAAGCTCACAGGGTTATGAATGGTAATCTTCAACTCTCCTGTCTTAAAAAAGGAAAAATAATTGGCGATGATGACATAACTAAAGATTACAGACACTTAATGTTGAAAAGGATAAAAAACAGATTCAACAAGATTAAAAACAAACTAAAATCTTCATACATAAATACCAAATGGCATGTTAAATATAAGTCAGCACAGCTGATAACAAGACTATATAAAAATGACGGAAACATTGTTTTGGTCGGTGAACGACTAGGAAAGACTGCCAATGATTCAAGCTATCATGTTTTTAGTTATGTTAACGACGCAAAAAAATACAAAGGCGATAAAAAATATTACTATGTGATTGACAGAAAAGCCAAAACAATAGTCAATATAAAAGAATTTGACAACGTTATTTTTTATGGCAGTCTAAAGCATTTCATTATATTCAATCTCGCATCAACGTATGTTTTTAGTGATAGTATGAGGGATGTGTTCCATCAATGGAAGCGTGTTGCGCATGAGCACGGCCATAAGAGTAAGATTTTCTTACAACATGGTATTTTCGCTTTAAATAGAGCGACTGGATACTACGATAAAAACTCAATGGAGAAGCGTTCCGAATTACCAAATAAGTTTATTGTTAGTTCTGAATTTGAAAGAAGTTTAGTATGTAGACAATTTGGCTTTGATAAAGAGGAGGTTGCTGTCACAGGTCTTTCACGTTTTGATAAACTTCCTAAGCAACGGCCAAAAATGACCAGAAGGATATTAATCCTACCAACTTGGAGAGACTGGCTGTCAAATGTAAACGAGCAACAGTTCAAAAAATCTCAATACTACAAAAAAATACATGCATTATTACAATCTAATGAATTAAATGGTTTCTTAAAAGAAAATAATCTATCTGCTGATATCTGTTTACACCATAAAATGCATGCACACTTGAAAACCTTACCTCAATCAAACTTTATATCTCTACATAGCATGAATGACATAGATGTTCAGTCATTAATAGTGTCTGCTGACATTATGATTACCGATTATTCGTCTGCATCCTTTGACATGCTTTATCAAAGAAAACCTGTCATATATTATTGGTTTGATTCTCAAAAGTTCTTCTCTACTCGCGGCGGCCCTCTTGTATGCCCCCATACAGGCATTCCAGGTCCAGTGGTTACTACTGAAGATGATCTGTTAAAAGCGATAAAGCACTTGGCATCAAACAAATTTAATATAGGTAAAGAGTACGCCAAAATAGCCAATAAATTTTTTGATTACAGGGATAATAATAATACCAAAAGAATAATTGAATTGATTGAATTATGAGGGCCAAAACTAGGCATGTAGCCTTACTTATCATGTTATCTTATATCTCATCATGAATTTAAGGTAACACTAATCCCTAGAAAACAATTTAGTTCGTATTTACGATACTGCACCCAATCAAGGTCAAATTCATTCATATTTATGGTATATCATTATGAATAACACCGTAGTATTAGGCGATGTCACGCCACGCGTCTTGGATTTAATCCAAGCAAGGAAGATGAATGTTCTCATAGAAATATCTACACTATCTCTTGAGAGACTCTTTTTATCTCCCGAAGATAATGAGGCCACGAAAGCAAAGATTGCCATAGATAGTATCTTCAATAGGTTGTCAGAGATAGATAACATTATTTTCAATAAAATGCGTTGGTCTAATGTTAACTTCATTGAAGAATGCATTAAAATATTAAACACAATTCCAGAAACAAAAAACATATATTTTCAAGTTCAGTCCGATTGTTTAAATGAACAAGAACTGAAATTAAAAAGTCTAGTTCAAAGGAAAATACATGTCTTTTATGAGGATATTCCTAAGTCTTTGAAGATATTGGGGATGGATAATAATGATTCTAGAAAGATATCCCTTTCCATTCTTGGAAGCTGTGATTCAAGAGATACTGTGCGTATCTATGATGAAATTAACACCGCCAATGATGATGTTTACATCTCATCATATATCGCAAGAAACAGTATTGCCGCAGCAATAAGCCCTAGCATTGCTCACAGCAAAGATAGTTTAAACATTGACAGTCCATTTATAAAAAAATGTGTATCATTAGAGCTAAGTAAGACAGCTATTAAGGAAACTATAGCGTCCCTTAAGTCGAGCAACTATATTCTTCTGCTCGACTTTATGGATGAGCGTTTCGACTTAATGGAAGTTAATGGCTCACTAGCAACACTATCTTGGGACTATCGAAAAACACAGCACTACCAAAGCAATAAGAGTGGAAAAATAATACCATTCGATTCTCATGATAAAAAGATACAACTTGTGGAAGGCCTCAATAAACTAATTGAAGAATGCGCTAAAAAAATACCCATAAATAACATATTTATACTTGACCTACCCATGGCCAATCATTATATAGAGAATGGTGTTCTCGTTTCTTTTGATAATGATAAATATCAATTGGAAAGATTTAACATCTTCCTTAAAGAAATTATTTCTTTAATAAAAAAAACTATCACTGGAATAAATATCATTTCACCACCGTCCTGGATGATATATGGTGACAAAAGTCATCTCTGGGGTGCGCACCCCTATCATTATAATAAATTACTTTATTTGTACTCAGCCAGTGAAATATTTTCCAGAAGAGTGCAAGCTCAATGAATATAGTATTTTCAAGCCAAGGTTTAAAACTTAAAAAAATAATGATAGAAGCCATGTTGCATGGGCAAGAAAATATCTCTCACAGTGATGTATATGTCGGTTGGGGGAATAAACCGACGTCAATTAAACTCAAGCAAAAAGCTTTTGAAAACAAAAATAAATTTATTACTCTAGAAGATAGTTTTCTAGGCTACATAGGTCATCCAAGCCGTAAGGGGATCCCCCTTGGAATAGTGTTTGATGATGATGGGATTTATTATGATGCCCGGAGTCCAAGCCGTCTCGAACGACTCATCCCCCTCCCACTCGACATAGCACAAATGGCACGTGCAAAACGGGTGATAGCAAGTGTCGTCAAACACGGAATAACCAAATATAACCTCTACCCAAGCCTAGACGATTCAACGCAACTCCCGGCTTCACTGAAGCGCCGTTTTGATATGGATCTCCGTCCTCGAATTCTGCTGATCGATCAAGTAGCAGGGGATCTCTCGATTGTCGGGGCTATGGCTAACGAGCAGAGTTTTTTAGATATGGTGGAGGCCGCCAGAATACAGCATCCAGGCGCCCGCCTGCTGCTACGAACTCACCCCGATACCCGATTCGGTAAAAAGCGCGGTGCGCTGGCAAGTCTTAACCTACCTGATCTGGAGGTAGTGAGCGAGCAATGCCATCCTCACGCGCTGTTGCGCAAGGTTGATGCGATCTACACAGTGTCATCCCAAATGGGGTTTGAAGCGCTGTTATTGGGTAAACCGGTCTACTGCTTTGGCATACCCTTTTATGCTGGGTGGGGATTGACCCACGATGTGCTCTCATGTGAACGGCGTCACTCGGTCAGCCTGGAACAACTGGTTCATGCAGCTCTCATCACCTACCCACGTTATTACGACCCAGTGCTCGGAGAGCTATGTGAGGTTGAAGATGTGATTCGCTTGGTGGCAACACAACTCAAACCAGCTCCCCGCTGGCGCAGGCTCTATCTGGTGGGGTTCTCCTTGTGGAAACGTGCCTTTATGCAGGCCTTCTGCCAGCCCCTGGCCGAGGAACTCTGTTTTGTGCGCAGGCCGCCAAAACGGCTGACCGGGGATGAACAGGTGTTGGTATGGGGCAGTCGTTACCCCGAGCTCACCTCGGCCATTCGAGTAGAAGATGGCTTTATCCGCTCCAGGGGGCTTGGCTCCAACCTGTGTCGTCCCTCTTCCCTGTCGCTGGATCCGGTCGGGATCTATTTCGACAGCCGCAGCCCCAGCGGGCTCGAGCAACTGCTCAATTATCAGGAGCTGACCCAGTCACAGCTCGACCGTGGCGAGCAACTGCTCACCCTGCTGCGCGAAAACAAGGTGAGCAAATACAATGTCGGCGCCCCGGCGCACTTCACGCCTCCCGCCGATGGCCGCCCTCTGGTGCTGGTGGTGGGCCAGGTGGATGGGGATGCCTCCATCCTGACCGGCAGCCCGACCATTCGCAGCAACGAGCAGTTGCTGTGGGCGGTGCGCGCCGCCAAGCCAGAGGCCCACATCCTCTACAAACCCCACCCGGATGTGGTGGCGGGCAATCGAGCCGGGGCCATTTCTGCGGCCTGCCTGGCGGAGTGTGTGGACAGCCAGGTGCTGGATATCGGCCTGACCAGCCTCTATCCCCACGTGGACGAGCTGCACACCATGACTTCCCTGAGCGGCTTCGAGGCGCTGGTGCAAGGGGTCAAGGTGACGACCTGGGGCCAGCCCTTCTACAGCGGCTGGGGACTGACCACGGATGCCCATCCCCCGGCCCGGCGCCAGCGCTCGCTCCCCCTGGCGGCACTTGTCTATCTGACCCTGGTGGCCTATCCGCTCTATATCGATTGGCAGAGCGGACTCTGGATAAGTCCGGAGCAGTTGATCCGCCAACTGGCCGCGCAAGGCCAATCATCCGGCCGCAAGTCAAGCCACTGGCAGCGCTGGCAAGTCAAGCTGAGTTATCTGGCGCAGACCCTGCTGCAACGCCCCTCCCTTCCCCAGTTGATGAGATAAGTCGTACATGAAGATTTTGCTGCTGCAAGGACCGCTGGGCCCCTTCTTTCAGGCCCTCAGCCAGGCGCTTTCCGACGCCGGCCACGAGGTCTACAAGATCCATTTCAACGGGGGGGATGAGTGCTGGCGCTGCGTGGGCCATAGCGAACGCTTCACCGGCAAGCCGGATACCTGGAACACCTTCTTTCGCCGCTTCATCAAGCGCCATGGCATCGACAGCCTCATCTGTTACGGTGATTGCCGTTACTACCATCAGCAGGCCATCCGTATCTGCAAGCTGAAAAAAATCAGCGTCTGGGCCATGGAGGAGGGTTACCTGCGCCCCGACTTCGTGACCCTGGAGCAAGGGGGCGTCAATGCCTTCAGCCCCCTCTATGCCAAGCGTGACTCGCTGACCGAGATGACGTGGCCAGCGCCTTATGAGGCGCCGCTGAAGGTGGGCAAGACCTTCGCCTGCCGGGCCTGGTATGCCAGCCGCTACCACATCAACAAGAACCTGTTGCGCTGGCGCTACCCCCATTTCGTCAATCACAGGCCCTGGAGCCTCTATCAGGAGGCCAGGGGCTGGGTGGCTGGGGGCCTGGTGAAGTGGCAGCACAGATGGAGCGACCACTCCCTGCTCAAGTCCCTGCCCCGGCACAAGGGACATATCTTCTTCGTACCGCTGCAGGTCACCGAAGACTTTCAGATCCGGGAACATTCGGATTTGAGCGGGGTGGAAGAGATGGTCGCCCAGGTGATGAACTCCTTCGCCAAGCACGCCCGCCGCGAGGATGTCTTGCTGTTCAAGCACCACCCCATGGATCGGGGCTATGTCAGTTATCAATCCCAGATCAACCGATTGGTGACGCTGCTCGGGCTGGAAGGGCGGGTGTTCTATGGCTATGAATTGCCACTGCCCACCCTCTATCCGCTACTCAAGGGGGTCATCACCATCAACAGCACGGTGGGCCTCTCCGCCCTGCTGCACCAGGTGCCGACCTTCTGCATGGGGCGGGCCCTCTACGACCTGCCTGGGCTCACCACCCGGGGTACGCTGGCGAAGTTCTGGCACAAGCAGAGCCCGGTTTGCAGCGAGACCTTCGAGCGGATGCGCCAGTCATTGCTGCATCTGACCCAGCTCAATGCCAGCTTCTACCGTCATCTGGACATGGGTGCCATGGCCGTGGTGGAGAAGATACAGCAACACAATGTGCAGGCCCTCTCTGCCCAGAAGAGTCAACGCGCGGCAACACCTTCCGGCGTTGTCGGAGCCTTGGCCATCCTGAGCGCATTTTGCCTCCTGACCGAAGAGATAGTCACACCCGTGACCATGCTCTAAGCCATACCGAGCATAAGAAAGCCCGCGACTGCGGGCTTTTTTGTCTCTGGCTTTTTCATTTTTGTCATACGCTGCGGGGGCGCAGGTGGGCGTGCCAGCGGGCCTCCCACTTCTTGAACAGCCAGACGATGGCGAAGGTGAGCAGCATGTAGAGCAGGCCTGCGGTCAGGAAGGCCTCGAACGGGCTGTAGTAGCGGGAGTTGATGATCCGCGCCGCACCTGTCAGGTCGACTATGGTGATGATGCCCGCCACCGCCGAGCCCTGCAGCATGAAGATCACCTCGTTGCTATAGGCGGGCAGCGCACGGCGAAACGAGTTGGGCAGTATGATGCGGGTGAGGGTCTGCCAGCGGCTCATGCCAAAGGCATTGGCCGCCTCAATCTGCCCCTTTGGCATGTTCAGCACGGCGCCGCGCACTATTTCGGCGGTGTAGGCACCTGTGTTGAGGGTGAACGCCAGCAGGGCGCAGAACCAGGCCTCGGAGAAGAGCACCCAGGCGGGGCCGTTCTTGAGCCACTCCCACTGGGCGGCGCCGTAGTAGATGATGAACAGCTGCACCAGCAGCGGGGTGCCGCGGAAGAAGTAGATATATGCCCAGATCGGCCCCTTGATCAGCCAGTTGCGGCTGTTGCGCAAAATGCCCATGGGCACCGCCAGCATGAGGCCGAGCATGAGGGAGGCCGCCACCAGCCAGATGGTGGTGTAGAAGCCCTCCCAGTAGGTGGGCCACTCCTTGAGAATGATGGAGAAATCCATGGCTTACCTCGTCTTGATCGTGATGTAGATACGCTCGGCACTGACACCGCGACTATCACAGTAAACGAATGACTGCATCGAATACGGCATGGCTTACCTCGTCTTGATGGCGTAGTGACGTTCGGCCCACTTGAGCGCCGAGGTCGAGACCGCGGTGAAGATCAGGAAGATCAACGCCACCGCCATGTAGAAGGTAAAGGGTTGCTGGGTCGAGCCCGCCGCCAGGGACGCCTTTCGCACCATGTCATCGAGCCCGATGATGGAGACCAGGGCCGTGGTTTTCAGCAGTACCAGCCAGTTGTTGCCAAAGCCCGGCAGGGCGTGGCGCATCATCTGGGGGAAGAGGATCCGCACAAACACCTGGGTCGCCCGCATGCCAAAGGCGCGAGCGGCTTCCAGCTCTCCCTTGTCCACCGCCAGGATGGCGCCGCGGAAGGTCTCGGTCATGTAGGCGCCGAAGATGAAGCCTATGGTGGCGACCCCGGCCGCAAAGGGACTGATGTCGATGTAATCCGGCAGCAGGGAAACCCACTCCTGGTTCGGATTGCTCTCCAGCAGGTAGTTGTTGTAGGCCTCGTTGACCCAGGTACAGATCCCGTTGATCAGCACCTGGCCGCCGAAGAACAGTAGCATCATCAGCACCAGATCAGGGATGCCGCGAATGACGGTGGTGTAGGCGATCGCGATGCCGCGCGCCCACTTGTAGGGGGAGAGCTTGGCCAGTGCACCCAGCATGCCGAGCACCAGCGCCAGCAGCAGGGAAGCCAGCGCCACCTCCAGGGTGACCCAGGCCCCCTCCAGCAGGGAGGCTTCGTATCCTTTCAAATCAAACATATGCGGCTCCATTGCAACGCATTGAGCGGGCTTGCCCGTCCCAATATCCTTTCAAACCAAACACATGCAGCTCCATTGCAACTAAGCGGGCCCATCGCTCCCTTGCGAGAGACAACGGGCCCGGTGACTACTGACTAGGGTCAACCTGTCGTGATGATTCGCCGCAATCCCTTCGGCGGCTACCCGGGGTAGCGCGCCTGGGGGTTACTCGCCGTAAACGTCGAAGTCGAAGTACTTGTCGTTGATTTCCTTGTACTTGCCGTTGGCGCGCAGGGCCAGGATGGCGGCATTGAATTTCTCTTTCAGATCCTTGTCAGCCTTGCGTACCGCTATGCCGGCGCCCTCGCCAAACCACTTGGGATCGGTCAGTTTCGGGCCGACGAATTCGAAGGCATCACCACCCTCTTTCTTCAGCAGACCGTCGCTGATGGCGGCGGAGTCGGCCATCACATAGTCAACCCGGCCGGATTTCAGATCGAGATAGGCTTCGTCTGCGGTGCCGTAGCGCTTGATGGTGGCGTTGGGGAAGTTGTCGGTAATGTAGGTGTCCATGGAGGTGGCGCGCTGCACGGCTATGGTCTTGCCATCCATGAAGGCCTTGTCGAGCTGCACCTCGGTGCCTTTCTTGGCGGCGAAGCGGGCCGGAATGTGCTGGTACTTCTGGGTGAAGTCCACCTTCTTCTTGCGCTCTTCGGTGATGTCCATGGTGGCGATGATGGCGTCATACTTGCGTGACAGCAGCGCCGGAATGATGCCATCCCAGTCCTGCTTGACCAGGGTGCACTTCACCTTCATCTCTTCACACAGGGCGTTGGCGATGTCGATGTCAAAGCCTTTCACCTCGCCGCTCGGCTCGGTCCAGGAGAAGGGAGGATAGGCACCCTCAACCCCGATCCGAACCTCTTTCCACTCCTTGGCCATCAGGCTACCGGAACACAGGGCCGTCATCACGGCAGTCGCCAGCATCAGCTTGTTCATGTATCTCTCCTTGATAAACACGTCGATCGTTGAAAACGCAGAATATTGAACATACCGCTCCCCCATCAATAGATGGAAGAGATGAATTGTTTGAATCGCTCCGACTTGGGATGAGCGAAGATCTCCTTGGGATTACCCTCCTCCTCCACCCGCCCCTGGTGCAGGAACATCACCTTGTTGGAGACGTCACGGGCGAACGACATCTCGTGGGTGACCACCAGCATGGTGCGCCCCTCTTCGGCCAGCTCGCGCATCAGGCCGAGTACCTCGCCCACCAGCTCGGGATCGAGCGCCGAGGTGGGCTCGTCGAACAGCATCACCTCGGGCTCGACCGCCAGGGCACGGGCGATGGCGGCCCGCTGCTGCTGGCCGCCGGAGAGGTGACCGGGGTAGTAGTCGCGCCGCTCCCACAGGCCCACCCGGTTGAGCAGTTGCTCCGCCTTGGCGATGGCCTCGGCACGGGGCACCTTGAGCACCTGGATGGGGACTTCGATGATGTTCTGCATTATGGTCATGTGCGACCAGAGGTTGAAGCTTTGAAACACCATGGCCAGACGGCTGCGAATGCGCTCCACCTGACGCATGTCCTCGGGCAGGCGTTCACCGGCCCGATTGCTCTTCATGCGGATCAGCTCGCCATGGAGTGAGACCGTGCCGGAAGAGGGGGTTTCCAGCAGATTGATACAGCGTAGAAAGGTCGACTTCCCCGAACCCGAGGAGCCGATCAGGGAGATAACATCCCCCTTGCGGGCCGTCATATCGATGCCCTTGAGCACTTCGTGGGTGCCAAAATACTTGTGCAGTTCACGAACTTCCAGTGCGGCAACGTCGCTCATCCATTACAACCTTGTCTGTCCCTAGACGCCGCTACGGCGTGACTCCACCATCGCAGATTTAACAAAAAGTTAACCGATGGCAACCTTCAGCGAAAATATCATTCAGGTAGTTAAAAAACAATACAGAACCGAGGTATTTAGTGGTTTATCTGTATTTTTATTGGCCTTGGCGGTATTTTTCAGCACTTTGTCTGCATAAAATCCGCTTTGCGCCATCTCTGGGATACCGCCTTTTTATACCCGGAACGCACCAGTAGCAAGAAGATTCAGCCATTTCAGTCAGAAGCCATTCAGAGTCACTTTATTCACCCCGCCTCGGCCGAACAAAACGCACTTTTTTCGAAATGGAATTGATTTTATTGGCGATGACGACCCGAGGACAGAGGGCTCAGGGAAGGCGGCCTCGCCATGCAAAAGTAACAAACCGATAAAAAAAGGGTCGAATGAAGCATACAAAATCATGGATTTATGACTCTTGGCCAAAAAGTAGTGGTAATGTGTCGTTTTCCCAGTTTTGTGACCGAGGCCCCAATGTTGCTGAATGTGTTGCTGATCCTGCTGCCGCTGGTGATTGGCTATCTTGTCCCCCTCTCCTCCACCCGGCTCATCAAGCTGATCAATCAGTCGCTGGGCAAGATGGTCTATCTCATCCTGTTCCTGATGGGGCTGGGGCTGGCCTATGTGGAGAACCTCGGCAGCAACCTGGCGGTGATCTTCAAGGTGGCCGGGGTGATGCTGGCCGCCATCACCGCCTGCAACCTGCTGGCACTCTGGTGGCTGGACAGACGCAGCCCCCCCACCCATGAGGCGAGCGACGCCAAGATGCCGAGCAAGCTGCATCTGTTGTGGGAGTCCCTCCAGCTCTGCTTCGTGGTGCTCGGCGGCGTGTTGCTGGGGCTGCTGGTGGACTTGCGCGCCCTGCCCATCGACAAATGGAGCGAGTGGGCCCTGATGCTGTTGCTACTGCTCATCGGCATCCAGATGCGCAACTCCGGCATGCGGCTGCGCCAGATCCTGCTCAACCCCTGGGGCATGAAGATAGCCGCCACCGTCATCCTCAGCAGCTGGCTCGGCAGCCTGCTGGCGGCCCAGTTGCTGGGGATGCCCTCTAGCCACGCCCTGGCGCTCGCCTCCAGCTTCGGCTGGTATTCGCTGTCGGGCATACTGGTGGCCGACAAGCTGGGGCCCGTGCTCGGCTCCGCCGCCTTCATCAACGATCTGGGGCGCGAGCTCATCGCCATCCTCATCATTCCGGTGCTGATGCGTCGCCACCCCTCCGCCGCCATCGGCTATGGCGGCGCCACCGCGCTCGACTTCACCCTGCCGGTCATCCAGAAATCCGGCGGCATCCAGGTGGTGCCGGTGGCCATCGTCTCGGGCTTTATCCTGAGCCTGCTCGGCCCCATCCTGATCCTGGGCTTCCTCGCTATCTGAGCCTGGCGCGACCACTCAGGTGGAAAAAAGCCCGGCAGCAGTGCCGGGCTTTTCGTTTACTGACGGGCGCACACTGGCTCAGGTTCGCCATTGACCGCCGCTCATCACCCTCTCGATGGCGAGGCTCCCCGGCGCTATCAGCAGCAGATCCGCATCCTGCCCCACCCCTATCACCCCCTTGCCCGCCAGCCCCAGGGCCCGCGCCGGATTGGCCGTGACCACCCCCAGGGCGACCTCGAGCGACACCCCGAGGGCGCAGGCGCGGACGCACTCCTGCCACAGGCTGGCAATCTGGCCGCAGCGCATCTCCACAAGGCGCCCCTCGCCGTCAAATCGCGGCAGGCTGGCGTTGGCATCCGAGCTGAAGCTGATGCGATCGGCAGGCACCCCGGCCGCTAGCAGCGCCACCAGCGCCTCTGCCGCCAGTTGCTCGCCATCGTCCAGCAGCTCAGGGAAGCTCGAGGTGGTGAGATCTATCCAGCCCCCCACCCTGCCCCAGTCGATGGCCTCGGCAAAGAGCCAGGGGTTGCGGTTGCAGTGGGTGGGATAGAGTTGGCGCAGGGGGATGTCGGTGCCATCGCGCAGGGCCCGCAGCGGCGCCAGGGCCCCGCGGCCGTCCCCGACGTGGAAGAAGCTGACCCCGCTCTTGCACGCAAGCAGCCCGGCCACCCGCGCCTCGCTCACCAGCCGTGCCAGCTCGTCATGAGTCGGCGCACTGGATCTGTGATCGCTGATGGCCAGCTCCCCCACCCCCAGCACCTCGGGGATCAGCATGATGTCCGACTCCACCCTGCCGGTGAGGGTCTTGACCGGCAGGTGATAGGAGCCGGTATACATGTAAGCACTCACCCCGGCGGCGCGAAACTCGCGCACCTTGCCGAGCACCTGGGCCGGGGTGCGGGTCAGGCTGTCGGTGCCGAGCGCCGCCACCAGGGTGGTGACACCCGCCGCCAGGGCCTCCCCCGCCGCGAGTTCAGGGGTGCGAAAGGCAAAGCCGCCCTCCCCACCGCCCCCCGTGATATGGGCCAGGGGATCCACCAGCCCGGGCACCAGGTAGCGGCCACGGCCGTCGACGCGCACCAGCGGCCAGTCAGGGGGGACAGTCAGCCCCTTGCCCAGCCAGGCGATGCGGCCGTCGGCCACCAGCAGATCCTGCTGGCCGAGCGGGGCCGGGCTATGAATTTCCGCACCCTCGATCAGGGTCAACATGGGCATCTCCTTGTTTCATCACCGCTTGCTGCGAAAAAAGAGAGGGAGCAAGCTCCCTCCCCCCCATCAACCACCATAAATATCGTACTTGAAGTACTTCTGGTTGATCTCCTGATACTTGCCATTGGCCCGCAGGGCCTTGATCGCCTCGTCCAGCTTGGCCTTGAGATCCTGATCGCCCTTGCGTACCGCAATTCCCATGCCGTCACCAAACCACTGGCGATCGGTCAGGGCCGGCCCCACATACTCGAACTTGTCCCCGCCCGCCTTGCTGAGCAGCCCCTGATCGATGGCCGAGGCGTCGGCCAGCAAGGCCAGCACACGGCCCGCCTTCAGATCGAGATAGGCCTCATCGGCATTGCCGTAACGCACTATGGTGACGTCGGAGCCAAAGTTATCCGTCAGGTACTTGTCGTGGGTGGTGGCGCGCTGCACACCTATGCGCTTGCCTGCCATCCCCGCCGGGGTCAGCTCCAGCGTTGTGCCCTTGGCCGCCACGAAGCGGTTGGGGATATGGGCATATTTGGCGGTGAAATCCACCTTCTTGCGCCGCTCGTCGGTGATCGACATGGCGGCGATGATCCCGTCGTATTTGCGCGACAGCAGGGCCGGGATCATGCCGTCCCAGTCCTGCGCCACCAGCTCGCACTTGACGGCCATCTGCTGGCACAGGGCATTGGCGAGATCGATGTCAAAGCCCTTGATCTCCCCCGACGCATCGGTCCAGGAGAAGGGAGGATAGGCGCCCTCCACACCGAAGCGCACGGTTTTCCACTCCTTGGCCATGACGGGGGTGGTGAGCAGGCAGGCAGCAAAGAGGGCTGACAGGGTCAGTTTGGTATTCATCATGAGTACTCCATTACATAGAAAGCGCACAGGCGCGGTCAAGGCATCGCAAGCGTGGGCAGGCGATAGCCAACAAACGGCAAAACGCGGATGAGCGAGATCACGCCCCCATGGGTATCAATGATCGACAGGTATCAATGATCGACGGGCGTCAATGAGCTGCTCCGGGGCCTCGATCTATTCGTCGAACCACTCGGAGAGGTAGAAAGGCTTGAAGTAGAAGGCCAGAAAAAAGCCTCTGGCTTTGCGCATCATGATGGTTTGTCGCGTCCTGTGACAAAGATGAAAGCCACCTTAGCACGCCCCAAATTTGCCCTGCAAGAGGGGCTTGCAGGGCCATCGCAAAATCCTGACCATGGCCAACAGAACCAGGATCCTCTAGGCTCTGAGCACCTTGTCATCGACCTGCAAACGACCCTGATCCCATGAACTACCTGGCGCACCTCCATCTGGCGGCCCACACCCGAAGCTCCCTCACCGGCAACCTGCTGGGGGACTTCGTCAAGGGGCCACTGCCCACTGGCCTCGCGGCCCCCTTCGATGAGGGGATCTGGCTGCACCGCAAGATAGATGCCTTCACCGATGCCCACCCCGAGCACAGGGCGGCGGTCGCCTGCTTCGAGGCACCCTGGCGCCGCTTTGGCGGCATTGTGGTGGACATGCTCTACGACCACTGGCTGAGCCACCACTGGCAGCAATTCAGTCAGGATCCCCTGCCCCGCTTCCTGCAGCAGAGCTATGGCCAGCTGCTGGCGGATCACGCCCGCCTGCCGGATGGGCTGCCCATGGCCCTCAAACGGATGGCCGAGCAGGACTGGATCGCCTCCTACGGACGCCGGGAGGGACTGGGTCAGGCCCTCAACGGCATAGGCCGGCGCCTGCGTCGTCCCCTGCTGCTGGGGGAGGCGCTCCATACCCTGGATGAGGGCCGCTGGCGCGACTGTGAACTGGGGTTTCTGCGTTTCTATCCCGAGGTGATGCGCTTTAGTGAGGGACAACTCACCCACTACCGCGCGGGCCAGGACGAAGCAGGCTCAGGACAATGAAAAACGCCCCGAGCGGGGCGTTGAGAGGGCGATATTACTGCACTTCATCCTTTTTCTTGCGGATGCTGAGACCCAGCTCACGGCCGCGTTGGCGGGCGTAATAGATGGTGCCGATGAAGGCCAGGGTGGTGAACACCAGCTCCACCACCGCCAGCCACCGCTCCCCTTCATCCGTGGTGATGAGCGTCAGGGCGTGGAGGAAGTAGGGCATCAGCACGAAGTTGCCCCAGGCATGGGTGTAGGGGTTGCCCTGCACTATGCCCTTCAGGGGGAACAGCAACGGCACAGTCCAGATCACCGGCAGCAACCAGGGGTTGAGATCCGGGTGGGGCGAGAGCCACAGATGCCAGAGCAGGACCCAGGCCAGCAGGCCAAAGAAGCCGACCAGGGTCAGCAGGCGCGCGAAGCGGGTGCTCACTTGAGGATCTCCAGCACCAGCTCGGGCGGGCGGCCGATGCGGGCCTGACCATTCTTGATGACGATGGGGCGCTCGATGAGCTTGGGATGCTGGTGCATGGCGCGAATGAGGGCATCGCCGTTCACATCAGCCAGCCCCAGCTCCTTGTAGAGATCTTCCTTGGTGCGCATCAGCTGGCGCGGATCGGCAAAGCCCAGCTGGCCCAGCAGGGTGCGGATATCATCCTCGCTCGGCGCCTGTTCCAGATAGAGCACCACCTCGGGGGCTACCCCGTGCTGTTCCAGCAAGGCCAGGGTTTCACGGCTCTTGGAGCAGCGCGGGTTGTGATAGATTTGGGTCTCGCTCATGGTAACTCCCTGATATTGCAAGATGGGACAACAAATGGCGCTATTGTAGGGGAAACGGATGGGCAGGGTAAGCGGGAGGGCTGTGGAAATGAAACGAATATGTTGGCTTATTGTGGCCGCCCTGCTGGGGGCCTGCACGCCGGCCCCCCAGTTCATCGACGGGGCGGGCAAAAAACTCAGCCTGAGCGCCCTGACGGGCAAGCCGCTGCTGGTCAACTACTTCGCCCCCTGGTGCGCCCCCTGCCTGCGGGAGATGCCCCTGCTCGCAACGCTGCACCGGGAGGGGCAGATAGGGGTGATCGCCATCAACTATGATCCCGCCTCCCCCGGCGAGCTGGCCGAGCTGGCCCGCCGCCATCAGATAGCCGTGCCCCTGATGGTCCCCCTCGATGAGGCCGGCCTCCCCTTCCCAAGGCCTGGCGCACTGCCCACCAGCTACCTGCTCGATGACAAGGGGCAGTTGCAAAAGACCCTGGTGGGGGAGCTCGATGAGCACAAGCTCGCCGCCCTCCGGGCCTGGGCCGCCACACAAGCTTCCTCGGCACGGCCCTGATGGCCCCATGACGACACGGGGTGCACCATCTCTGGTGCACCCCGTTGCATGCAGGCGTGGTCAGCCGGACTAGCCCTTCAGGCTGTCCAGATCCTTCTTCGCCCGCTCCAGCTGGGTGATGCGCGCCTCTATGCGGGCCAGGGTCAGCTTGTCGCTGGTGGTGCCACGGGCCACGATCAGCTCGTCGATGGCCGCCTGGTAGTCACCGCGCAGGGAGAGGGTCTCCGCCCGCGCCATGTGCAAGTCCGTCATCCTTCCCGCCTTGCGATAGGCATCCGACAGTAGGCTCCAGGCCAGGCTGTTCTCGTCGTGCTCCCGGGCGTAAGGATCCAGGATGGCGATGGACTTCTTGTAGTTGCCCGCCTCCAGATAGGCGTTGCCGAGGTTGACCACCACCACCTCGTTGTCCGGCATCCGGGTGCGGAAGCGCTCCAGCCGGGCGATGGCCTGGGCGCTGCGCCCCTTGGCGAGATCGATGTCGGTCAGGGCATCCACCACGAAGAGATCTTCCGGATGGCGGGCGGCCAGACTCTGCATCAGGGTATCGGCCTCGTCGGTGCGCTTGAGCTGCAGCAGGGCCAGCGCCTTGCCATAGGTGGCGGCGTCTTTGAGCGGGTAGTCCCCCTTCTGCAGGCGGCTGTCGAAGTAGGTGAGCAGCGCCTGGGGGCTCTCTGTGCCATAGCGCACCTGGATGCGCACCTTGGCCAGCCAGAAGTCGAGGCTGGGGGGCAAGGCGCGGCGACCATAGCTGTTGGCACGGGCGCGGGCTTCGCTGATCCGGGTCTCCGGCAGGGGGTGAGTGAGCAGCATCTCGGGCGGCTTGCTGGCGTAGCGGTACTCCGCCGCCAGTTTCTGGAAGAAGCTGGCCATGCCCATGGGATCGAAACCTGCGTCATAGAGCGTCTTCATGCCGATGCGGTCAGCTTCGTACTCGTTGTCACGGGTATAGTTGATGGCCGACTGCATGGAGAGCCCGAGGGTGGTCTGCAGCGCGGCTATACCTGCGGTGGGGTTGATCACCGCCAGCGCAATGGAGCCCACCAGACCGGCCAGAGTCATGGCCGAGCTGCTCGCCTGTGCCTCCATGTAACGGGCTATGTGGCGCTGGGTCACGTGGGTGATTTCGTGAGCCAGCACCGAGGCCAGCTCGCTCTCGTTGTCGGCGTAGAGGAAGAGGCCGGTGTGCACCTTGACCCGCCCGCCGAGGAAGGCGGCCGCGTTGATGCTGGGATCATTGATGAGGAAGAAGGTAAAGGGGAAACGCACCCCGTCGGCATTGGTGAGCAGGCGCTGACCCAGATCGTCGATGTATTCGCTCAGCACGGGGTCATCGATGATGGGCAAACCCGCCCGGGCAAACCGCATGAAGGCATTGCCATAGCGCACTTCCTGCTCGATGGGCAGGGCGGCAACCCCGGCGGTGCCGATGTCGGGCAGCTGGTTGTTCGCCTGAGCCTGAAAGGTCGCGCTCATCAGGGATATCAGCAGGGGAAGCGATGCCATCAAGGGGGAAAAACGGGCCACAGTGTTTCTATCTCCATCAGAAGGGGCTCGGGCAGAATACCCTTGCCCATCAAGGCCCACAAGCGTTGTTTCATACTGGTATCACGGCCATAATGACCACCACGCACGCGATGGAATCCTCATGGAACAGCTCGACCTGACCCCCTGGCGTTGTCCCGAGCCGCTGATCCGGCTCAAGCTCTGGTTGCGCCAGGCAAGACCCGGCCAATCCCTGCACCTCATACTGGGGGATGCCGGCTCCCGGCAGGACATTCCGGCCTACCTGCAACGCCTGGGCCACAGCGTCCGTCCCCTGGAGGAGTCCGCCGCCCGCCTCTCCCTGCTGCTCGTGGTCGGGAGCCGGCCATCATGATGTCGCCAGGCCCCGGGCTGCCCCTTTCCATCCTGATGACACGGTAAAAAACCAAGGAAGCCTCGATGTTAGATGTATTGAAGCGCTGGTATCAGACCCGTTTTTCCGACCCCGATGCCGTTGCCCTGTTCCTGCTGCTGGTGTTCTGCTTCGCCGTGCTCTGGCTGTTCGGCGATCTGCTGGCCCCCCTGCTGGTGGCCGTGGTGATGGCCTATCTGCTGGAGTGGCCGGTCAGCCGCCTGCAACGCACCGGACTCTCCCGCCCCCTGGCCACCAGCCTGGTGCTGCTGCTGTTTCTCTCTGTGACCACCATGATGCTGCTGGGGCTCATCCCCACACTGGTGAGCCAGGGGGTCAACCTCGCCAAGGAGGCGCCCTCCATGCTGGCCCATGCCCAGGACGCGGTGCGCACCCTGCCGGAAAAATACCCCGAGATAGTCGACGTCAGCCTGGTCGAAACCATCATAGACAACATTCGCCAGCGCATTCTGGCCGGGGGGGAGCAGCTGGTGAGCGCTTCCCTCAGCTCCCTCATCAACGTGGTGGCCATCCTCATCTACGCCATCCTGGTGCCTCTGATGGTGTTCTTCATGCTCAAGGACAAGCAGGTGCTGATGGGCGGCCTGCGCCGCTTCCTGCCCCGCAATCGCACCCTGGTCAACCGGGTCTGGGTGGAGATGAACGACCAGATCATCAACTACATCCGCGGCAAGGTGATCGAGATCCTCATCGTCGGGGTGGCGACCTACATCCCCTTCGCCCTGATGGGGCTGCGCTACTCGGTGCTGCTGGCGGTGGCGGTCGGCTTCTCCGTGCTCATCCCCTACATAGGGGCGGTGGCGGTGACTGTGCCCGTCGCCATGGTGGCCCTGTTCCAGTGGGGGCTGACCCCGGACTTCGCCTGGCTGATGGTGGCCTATCTGGTCATTCAGGCGCTGGACGGCAACCTGCTGGTGCCCCTGCTCTTCTCCGAGGCGGTCAACCTGCACCCTGTGGCCATCATCATCGCCGTGCTGGTGTTTGGCGGGCTCTGGGGATTCTGGGGAGTCTTCTTCGCCATTCCCCTGGCGACCCTGGTGAAAGCTGTGCTCAACGCCTGGCCCAAGCGGGACGAGACGCCCCGCCCTACCCCCTGATGAGAAGAGAGGCTTTCGCCTCTCTTTTTTATTACCGCGAACTCATCGACCACGGACTCAGTTCCCGCCTGAATCCAGCTGCAGCACAACGACGCTATCGACTTGAATTTCAAATAAAAACAGGCTTCACTGACAAGGCCATCGGCAGTATGCTCTGCCAGCCCCGACTCTGAAGGATCAGTCCATGTCCCCTGTTCGCCCCCTGCACAGCGCCGCGCTTGGCGCGCTCCTGACCCTGCTGTTCGCGACCCCGGCTCAGGCCGAGGTCGATCTCGGCTCCCTCGATATCTTCGTGCAGGACAGCCCCACCAGCCCGGTGCCCAAGGGACTGGTGCTGGGTGGCGCCGTCATCGGTGGCGATGCCCGCTATCAGGGCCAGGATGACACAGCCCTCGCAATACCGGGTTTCATCTACTTCGGCGAGCAGTTCATGTTCCTCGGGGACAGGGCCCGCTACTACTTTCACAAGGATGACAGTTTCGCCGCCTACGGGTACGGCAGGATGCGCTTTGGCAACCTGGATCCCGACGATGCCCCCGAGCTGGCCGGCATGGAACCGCGCAAGTGGGAGCTGGAAGGGGGCATAGGCGCCAGCCTCATCACCCCCTATGCCCTGCTCAGCACCCGCCTCAGCACTGACGTGACCGGGCGCAGCAACGGCCAGGAGCTGCTGCTGTGGGCCGACTTCCCCATATTGCGGGACAGACTGCTCATCATGCCTGGCATGGGGATGATGATCCGCAGCGACAAGATGGCGAACTACTACTTTGGCGGCGTCTCGGGGGGCGAGGCCACGGGGCTGCGCCCAGAGTGGGACACGGGCACCACCCTCTCACCCATGGCGGCCATCATCACCAGCTACCGTTTCAGCCCCCACTGGATCGGCATGTTTGCCGCCAACTACGAGCTCTACGACGACGACATCGCGGACAGCCCCATAGTCCAGCACAAGGGGGAGCTCTACGCCGGCTTCGCCGTGGGTTACATCTGGTAGCCCCGCTGCCAACCAACAAGAAGGGAGCCCATGGCTCCCTTCTTGTTTGATGTGGTTAGCACGGCAAGGGGCCATCACAGGGTGGCCAGAAACTCGGCCAGGGTCCGGTTGACGAACTCGGGGTTCTCCAGGGTCGAGATGTGGCCCGCGGCCGGGATCTCCTTGAAGGGGCAGGCCAGTGCCTCGGCCATCAGATAGCCCTCCAGCACAGGGCGCGCCTTGTCCTCGCAGCCTGTCATCACCAGGCTCGGCACGTCCATCTCTTCGAGCCACTCGATGCGATCCTCCCGGGTCACGAAGCTGCGCCCCACCGCCACCAGGCTAGCCACCTGATCCGCTGGCCAGCTGGCGAGGCGTGCCTTGAAGCCGCTCATCAGGGCGGGATCCGGCTCATGGGCAAAGAACAGCGGCGCCACCTGATCGATGACGGGGGCCGGCAGACTGCCAAGCTGCTCTATCATGGCCAGCATGCCGAGGTAGCGCTCACAGGGGATCTGGGGCTCCCAGCCAACGAAGGTGTCCATCAGCACCACACCCTTGAGCCGCGCCGGGGCCATCCTGACCAGCTCCACGCCCCACATGCCGCCAATCGACAGCCCCACCAGCACACACTCCTCTATGTCGAGGGCATCGAGCAGGGCCAGGTGATCCCGGGCCAGGGTCTCAAGGGAGCAAGGGCCCTCCGGCAAAGAGTCTGAATCCCCGTGGCCCCAGAGCTCGGGCACTATGCAGCGATAGCTACCCTTGAGCGCCTCTACTTGCGGTGCCCACATGGCACTGTCCCACAGGTAGCTGTGGCCAAAGAGCAGCACAGGGCCCTGCCCCTCGTCCAGATAGGCCATGCGGCGGCCCGCTATCTCCATAAAATGCTTCATGTTATCTCCTGTTGCCGGCTGCCGATGATGAGACGGCAGTGCAAATCGCCATACATGGCTTGATGTTTTTTCTGTTGCCAGCTGCTGATGATGAGACGGCAGTATCAATCGCCATAAATTGCCTCATGTTTTCTTCTGTTTTGCTGGCAGCGATGGGGCGGCAGTGTAACACGCCGGCCTTGGCAGTGGCGCCTCCCTGGTGCAAGCTGGGATGACGCACAGAAAGGACTCAAACAGGAGAAGATCATGCCGAAGGAAAAGAGCAAGAAACGCCCGCGCCTGGACAAGAAAACCTATGAGCACCACCTCACCCAGCTGCAGGAGGAGCTGGTCAAGCTGCAGGAGTGGGTCAAGCAGGAGGGGCTCAAGGTGGTGGTGCTGTTCGAGGGACGCGACGCCGCCGGCAAGGGGGGCGTCATCAAGGCGATCACCGAGCCCCTCAACCCCCGGGTCTGCCGGGTCACCGCCCTGCCAGCCCCCTCGGACCGGGAGCGCACCCAATGGTACTTCCAGCGCTATGCCGCCCACCTCCCGTCGGCAGGCGAGATGGTGCTGTTCGATCGCTCCTGGTACAACAGGGCCGGGGTGGAGCGGGTGATGGGCTTTTGCACCGACGCCGAATACCGCGAGTTTCTCCGTGCCTGCCCCGAGTTCGAGCGGATGCTGACTCGCTCAGGCATCACCCTCATCAAGTACTGGTTCTCGGTCAGTGACGAAGAGCAGGAGAAGCGCTTCAAGGAGCGCATCAACACCCCCATCAAGCGCTGGAAATTCAGCCCCATGGACTTGCAGTCCCGCTCCCGCTGGGTGGAGTACTCCCGCGCCAAGGATGACATGTTCACCTACACGGATACCGAGGACAGCCCCTGGTTCGTGGTCGATGCCGACGACAAGCGCCGCGCCCGCCTCAACTGCATCGCCCACCTGCTCGGCAAGGTGCCCTACGAGGCTATCCACTACGAGCCCATCAAGCTGCCCCCCATCAAGACCGAGGGCTATGAGCGCCCGCCCCTGGCCAGCCAGAACTTCGTGCCCGACATCACCGCCGAGCTCTAAGCCTTCACCCCGGCACCCCGCCTGCCCGGTTTCCCACACGGCAGGCAATAAAAAGCCGGTCATTCGACCGGCAAAAAGGCATTGAATACTATGGAAACCTGCACAACAACACCATCAGGTGCGGATATATCTGGCGGTACGGGGGAACGCCTGCTCCTTGTCATCGAACAGGTAGCAGGCCTCGGCCGGAATGCCGACGCTGTACTCCTGACCCGTGGCCACGTCCACGTCTGAGCTGGCCTTGACGGTGAAGTCGTGGCCATCCACGTCCATGTAGACGAAGGACTCGGCCCCCAGGTGCTCTGCCACCTGGACTATGCCGCTCACCTTGCTGTCGGCGTGGGCGTGATCCAGCGGCACCAGGTGCTCGGGACGAATGCCCAGCTCCACCTTGTCACCGACAGCGCCGCTGCGGGCATCGACCCGGGCACGCACTGTGTCGCCGGAAGTCAGCTTGACCACGCACTCCTGCTCGCCTATCTCCAGCAGCTCCCCCGCCAGGAAGTTCATCTTGGGTGAGCCGATGAAGCCCGCCACGAACTTGTTGTCCGGGTTGTGGTAGAGCTCGAGCGGCGTGCCGAACTGCTCCAGGTTGGTGGTCGCCTCGCCCTTGAGCGGGCTCAGCACCACGATGCGGTTGGCCAGGGTCATGGCCTCCACCTGATCGTGGGTCACGTAGATGATGGTGGAGTTGAGCTCCTTGTGCAGCTTGGCGATCTCGATGCGCATCTTGACCCGCAGGGCGGCATCCAGGTTGGACAAGGGTTCGTCAAACAGGAACACCTGGGGTTGCTGCACTATGGAGCGACCTATGGCCACCCGCTGGCGCTGACCGCCGGAGAGCGCCTTGGGCTTTCTGTCCAGCAGGGGTTCGAGACCCAGGATCTCGGCGGCACGCATCACCCGCTTGTGGATGTTCTCCTTGTCCATCTTCTTGAGCTTGAGGCCGAAGGCCATGTTCTCGTAGATGTTCATGTGCGGGTAGAGGGCGTAGGACTGGAACACCATGCCCACGTTGCGCTCCACCGGCGGCACGTCGTTCATGTAACGACCGCCTATGGTCAGCTCACCGCTGGTGATGTCCTCCAGACCTGCGATCATCCGCAGCAGGGTGGACTTGCCACAACCGGACGGACCGACGAAGACGATGAACTCCCCTTCCTTGATGGCCAGGTTGATGTTGCGCAGCGTGTCCTTGTGGACAGCCGGATCGTAGTTTTTGCGAACGTTGTTGAGTACTACTTCAGCCATGACGAGCTCCGCTCTGAAATCTGTGCAAATCGTGATAGTCGGGGGAGCACTCCCCCGGCCATTAAAACCTTAACCTTTCACACCGCCTGCGGTGAGACCACCAACTAACCAGCCCTGTGATTGACCATCAGGAACACTTTGGTGCTGGCTGCGTGGCGCCACTTAACCTTTCACACCGCCCGCGGTGAGGCCACCGACCAACCAGCGCTGCGCCATGAGGAACACCACTGTGATGGGCAGGCCGGACAGCACGGCGGCGGCGGCGAAGTCACCCCACAGATAGTTCTGCGGATAGAGGTATTGCTGGGCACCGACCGCCAGGGTCAGGTTGTTCACATCCTGCAGCAGGATGGAGGCCACGGGCACCTCGGTGATGGAGCCGATGAAGGCCAGAATGAAGACCACCGCCAGAATGGGCACCGACAGGGGCAGCAGGATCAACCTGAATGCCTGCCAGGGGGTCGCCCCATCGATGGCCGCCGCCTCCTCCAGGGAAGAGTCTATGGTCTCGAAGTAGCCCTTGATGGTCCAGACGTGCAGCGCTATGCCGCCCATGTAGGCCAGGATCAGGCCGCCGTGGGTGTTGAGACCCAGCCAGGGGATGTAGTCGCCAATCTTGTTGAACAGCGCATAGATGGCCACCAGCGCCAGCACCGCCGGGAACATCTGGAAGATCAGCATCCCCTGCAAGATGGTCTGCTTGCCACGGAACCGCAGACGGGCAAACGCATAGGCACAGGTGGTGGAGAGCACCACTATCATCAGGGCCGTGATGCCCGCGATCTTGATGGAGTTCCACAGCCAGGTCAGCACAGGGAACGGCGGTGGCGTTATGCTGCCATCGGCGTTGGTGATGGACATGCCAAGCGCCAGCTTCCAGTGATCCAGGGTCGGGTTGGAGGGGATTATCTCCCCCACCGAGAAGTTGCCGTTACGGAACGAGATGGCGATGACCATGATCACCGGGAAGATGATCAGCGCCAGGAAGCCCCACATGACCAGGTGGGTTGCCCACACCCGGTATTTCACTGATTTGGGTTGTACGATAGCCATTGAGAAGCCTCCTTACAGCTTGTCCGCTTTGGACAATTTCAGGTTGAGCAGTGCAAGCGCGCCGACGATCAGGAAGATGGCGGTGGCGATGGCACTGGCCAGACCGTAGTCCTGACCACCCGAGCCCTGGAACGCGATCCGGTAGGTGTAGTTCACCAGCAGATCCGTGGTCCCGGCCGGGGTACTGGCCCCTATGATGTCCGGCGCCCCGTTGGTCAACAACTGGATAAGCACGAAGTTGTTGAAGTTGAAAGCAAAGGATGCAATCAACAGGGGGGTCAGCGGCTTCATCAGGAGCGGCACTGTGATCTTGAAGAAGTTCTGTACCGGACCCGCACCGTCCATGGCAGACGCCTCATAGAGATCTTCCGGGATGGCCTTGAGCAGGCCCATGCAGAGGATCATCATGTAGGGGTAGCCGAGCCAGGTGTTGACGATGAGGATCATCACCTTGGCCAGGAAGGGGGTGGTGTACCAGTCCGGCTTGATGCCGAACGCCGCTTCCAGGAACAGGTTGATCTCGCCGAAGTTCTGGTTGAACAAGCCCTTGAACACCAGGATGGAGATGAACGCCGGTATCGCATAGGGCAGGATCAGCATGACCCGGTAGAAACCGCGCCCCCTGAGCTGCTCCCACTGCACCAGACAGGCCATCACCATGCCGATGGCCAGGGTGAAGGCCACGGAACAGGCGGAGAAGATCACGGTCCAGACGAAGATCTGCATGAAGGGACCCTGGATACCCGGGTCTGTCATGATGCGGACGAAGTTCTTCCAGCCCACGCTCACCACGAAGCCAGGGGCCATGCCCTTGCCGACGAAGTGACCGTCAGCATCTATGTACTGATAGAAGCCGGTATCACCGTTGGGCAGCATCAGCTCGCCGTTCTGGTTGTCCCGCAGCAGGTTGCCGTCCTTGATAACGACACCGGACTTGAGCACGGCCCCGTCAACCAGCTGGGTATACAGCGGCTTTTGCGCCGCAAACTTGCGCAGGCTGCTCAGGGTCAGGTGGATGTTGCCATCCGGCAGCACCAGATCCAGGGCGCTCAGGTGAGTGCGGTGATCGACGATGGCACGTATGGGTGCCGCCTGGTCGAGCGCTTCCCCGTTCAGGGGTTGCAGCTGAACAACCTGTGGCTCGTCACGGACCCGTCCTTCACGGACGGCCAGGGTACGCGCCTTGTTGTTCAGCAGGGTAAGGGGTTGACTGATAAAGGATTGGTCGTCCTGTTGCAGCAGCAGCTGAAACTGATTGTTCTCACCACCCAGGAGGGTGAAATCGAATTCACCGCCAGTCACCTTATAGATTTTTTTCAGATGGAAATCCCGTGCCTGCTCGAGAGAGAGCAGGTTGGCACCCGAGTAGTTGGTGAAGGCGATGCCGATCGTGTAGGCAAGAGGGAAGATGATAAAAACAACCATGCCTGCCACACCGGGGAAGATATAGCGGTGGGCATAGGTCTTCTTGTTCATGAAGACATAGAGACCGACAGAAACGACCACCAGATCGAGCAGGGCAAACACCCACTCGCCGCTGGCATACATCATCACGGCCGCATAACCATTAAGCACTGCAATCAGTGCCGCCATGGTCCACTTCAGCCAGACGTACTTGTCTTTCTTCGGACCGGCATAGGATTCGATAGAAGGTACAACTTCCATGCCAATTAACCTTTATTGCGCCAAGAGAGATTAGAGAGAGTGGGAGGCCCGAAGGCCTCCCTGGTGCTAGCTTACTGGACGATGCGCTTGGCAGCGGTATCCAGGGCTTCGTCAACGCTCTGACGGCCAGAGGTGACGTTCTTGAGGGCTGTTTCGAAGGAAGACCAGAAACGGCTCATCTCAGGCACGGACGGCATCGGCTCGCCATTCTGGGCGTTCTGCATAGTCGCCTTGATGTTGGCATCGGATTCCAGCGTCTTCTGGAAGGACTTCAGTGCCACGGCGCCCAGCGGCTTGTCGGCGTTCACCGGTGCCAGACCGGCGTCGGTCAGCAGGTAGTTTTCCAGGAACTCGATGGCCAGATCCTTGTTCGGGCTGGCGGCGTTGATGGTGGCACCCAATACGCCAACGAAGGCTTTGGCCGGCTTGCCGTTCAGGGTCGGCAGCGGCGCTACGCCGTACTTGATGCCGCTCTTGTCCAGGTTGCTCCAGGCCCAGGGAC
The DNA here is from genome assembly GCF_046581335.1 of Aeromonas sp. DSM 116730. NCBI lineage: Bacteria > Pseudomonadati > Pseudomonadota > Gammaproteobacteria > Aeromonadales > Aeromonadaceae > Aeromonas > Aeromonas sp. DSM 116730. The sequence continues at coordinate 2,977,223 of NZ_CP144265.1, forward strand.
CGTTGATCATCATGGCCACTTCGCCCTTGTTGAACTTGGCATCCATGACACCGTAGTCGATGCCCTTCTCCAGGTGACCGGACTTGATCATCTCGGAGATGTAGCCCACACCGGCCTTGGCGCCTGCGTTGTTCACGCCGGTGTCTTTCACGTCATAACCGGTAGCGGTCTTCTTGAAGGCATAACCACCGTTGGCAGCCACCAGGGGGTAGCTGAAGTAGGGGGTGTCATAGGCCCACATGATGGCGCGCTTGCCACTCTTCTTCAGCTCTTCGTCGATCTTGGCGATCTCTTCGAAGGTCTTGGGCGGGTTGGGCAACAGATCCTTGTTGTAAATCAGGCTGACGGCTTCGACCGCGACCGGGTAGCCATAGGTCTTGCCATCGACTGCCATGGCGTCCCAGGCGAACTGCTCGAACTTGGCCTTGGTGGCGGCGTTCGGCGTCACTGGCACCAGCAGACCGGCCTTGACCCACTCACCATAGCGGTCGTGAGCCCAGAAGAAGATGTCCGGGCCGTTGCCGGTGGCGGCGGCTTGCTGGAACTTCACTTCTACCTGGTCCGGGTGCGCAACGGTCACCTTGATGCCGGTCTCGGCTTCAAACTTCTTGCCTACTTCGGCCAGGCCGTTGTAGCCCTTGTCACCGTTGATCCAGATGGTCAGCTGACCTTCGTCAATCGCAGCAGTGGCTGAGCAAGCCACACCCAGGGTAGCCAGACCGATCAGGGATGACAGCAATTTCTTTTTCATGAGCCTTTCCTTGTATTAGTTCCGCGCTGTAAGAGCATTGTGTGCGAGATGAATATTATCCCAAGCCTGCAACGCCTCACATGACACGCCTCGCATTTTTGAAATGCAATTACGTATTTTCTTCCAGAAAGTTATGAAAACATTTTCTTATTTCAGCGACTTATCGGGATTTATCGCCATATTTTTGGCCTTGCATGGAAAATTAATTACCAAAAAGAAATAAATTTACACCATTGAAAGGGGTTTCACCCCATTGAAAACCCTTTCAACTCCATTATTTTGTTTAATGTGTTAACAAAAGTACCAAGCCGGATTCCAGGTTCATCTCCCCCTTAAATAAAAAGGCACCGGAGCGAACTCCGGTGCCTTTTTGCCAGAAATGGTGACTGGATCACATTATGACTGACGCAACAGCTGATCTTTGAGGTTGGGCGGCACGCCACGTATGGTCAGGGTGTCGGTCTGGGGATCGTAGAAGACCCGGCTGTTCAGCAATTTCTGCTCGAAGCTCAAGGTCAGGCCGCCACCCGAGCCGACAAACTTGGTCAGGCCGCGCAGGGTGGAGCGATCGGCCGGGAAGCGATCTTCCAGCTCATATTCCTGGCCGATGAAGCTGTAAAAATCGAGATCGCCATCGCCAGGCAATTCCGCCGACAGCTCCTTGATTTCGATCTCTTCACCGGCGCTCGCCTGCTCGGTGCAATATTTGAAGACCTGCTTCTTGTAATCATTGCGCTCGGCGGGTTCGAGCTGGCGGCTGTCGCAGTAATCGTCCACCGCCTGCAGCAAGCCTTTATTTTGTACCTTGGCATCCATGCCCTCGCGGGCACCCAGCAAATCCATGAAAAAGTCCCCCAGCTTGCGGCCAACCCGCCCCTTGCTGAAGGTGATATAACGGCGAGAATCAGGCTGGGTTTTCCACTCGGTCAGATCGATGCGGGCCACCAGGTTGAGTTTGCCGATATCCAGGTAATGAATGTGACGCAGGTCCAGCGCCTCGCTGACGGTGACGCTCTCCTTGCCCTCCAGCAGGGCAATCATCAGATAATCGACCCCGACATAGTTGTATTTGGCAATCAGCAGCACGCCCTGCTCGTCCAGGGCGTGCTCCACCAGCTGCTTGACCAGCATCTGGGTCAGGGTGATAGAGAAGGGGACGAATTCGGTCTGCTCGCCAAGCAGTTGTTCGAGGGCGATGCGAAAGGCCGGAGACGGCTGCTTGGGAGCCTCTTCACCTTCTGCCAGCTCGGCGACGGCGGCTACGGGGTCGGCAAAGAAACCGAAGCCTTTACCACCCTTGCCGTTGTAGATGCGATGCAGTTCTGCCATCAGCCCTTGCACCGCCTCGTCGGCAGGCAGAGTCTGACTGCGGGTATCGGCGTGCGGCTGACCGTCATTGCCGGCGCGCAGGGAGTGAAGAATGATCTTGTCGATATCGAGACTCATGTCACAAAGCCATAGTGTTAGCCGAAAGGGTGAAGTATTATAAGGCGCTTTGAACCGAGATGAACCCAAGATTATGCCCATCGTATCAAAGTACAATAACGAGCAGTTTGACGCCCTGATGAACGACCTGATCACCGCCCTGGAGAAACACAAGGCGCCGGTGGATCTCAGTCTCATGGTGCTTGGCAACCTGACCACCAACATCATCAACGGTATGGCCCCGGCCCAGCGTCAGGCGATCACCGAGAAGTACATCCAGGCGCTCACCGCCTCGGTGGATCATCGCCACGATGCTCACTGAGTTTCTTCGCATTCTTTGATGTTTTTCAAGCAGATGGATCATTATGGTCGAAACCGGCAACCCCTATCGTGATAACGTCTCTCGCCTGATCACCTGGGGGCATTGGTTCTCCTTCTTCAACATCATACTGGCCATGCTGATCGCGACCCGCTATCTGGGTTCCATCAGCTGGCCATCGACCACGCTCGGGGTCACCTATCTCATCATCAGCTGGATAGGTCATTTCTCGTTCCTGAGCTTCGTCACCTATCTGCTGACCGTCTTCCCCTTGAGCTTCGTGCTGCCCAGGGAGAAGCCCCTGCGCTTCATTTCGGCCATCATCGCCACCCTGGCGCAGGTGCTGCTGCTCATCGATACCCAGGTCTTCCAGCTGTTCAAGTTCCACTTGAATGGTCAGGTGTGGCAACTGCTGCTGGATCAGGCCCAGACCGAAGAGGGCTCTATCTGGAGCATCATCTTCGTCGCCGTGCCCACCATCTTCCTGCTGCAATTGCTGCTGTCGGCCTATGTGTGGCGCAAGATCAACAAGCGCAAGCGTCGCCAGTACGGCAATCAGGTGGGGCTGGCCCTGCTGGTCTGCTTCATGCTGACTCACCTGGTCAACAGCTGGGCCGATGCGACCCTGTATCAGCCCATCACCATGCAGCGCGCCAACTTCCCGCTCTCCTATCCCATGACAGCCCGAAGCTTCCTGGCCAAGCATGGCTGGCTCGATCTCGAGCAGTATGAGAAGAAGGCCGAGAACCAGGGCAGCGCCGAGCATCGCCTGCTCTATCCCCTGCGCCCCCTCAGCGTGAGCGCGCCGAGCGAGCACAAGAACCTGCTGGTGGTGGTGGTCGACTCCCTGCGGGCCGACATGCTCAACAACATCAACATGCCCAATCTGCAGCGCTATGCGGATCAGCACCTCAACTACAGACGCCACATGAGTGGCGGCAACGATGACGCCATGGGGATGTTCGGCCTCTTCTACGGGCTGCCCGGCCACTACTATGGCGACATCCGTGCCGACAAGCGCCCGCCGGTGCTGTTCGACGAGATGCTGCGCCAGGACTACCAGTTCGGCCTGTTCGGTGCGCTGGAAGACGCCAAGCAATATCAGCAGAGCCTGCTCGCCGGCCTGCGCAAGCAGGTGTTTGTCTCCCGCCAGAGTGATGACACTCGCCTCATCGGCGACTGGCAGCAGTGGCTTGGCACCCGCACCGCGGACAGACCTTGGTTCTCTCTGGTCTATCTCTCGAGCCCGGGCGATTATCAGGTGCCCGCCAGCCTCAAGGGCCCCTTCCAGCCCGAGCTGACCCGGTTCAACCCGGCCACCGCCTATAGACCCGAGAACCTGCAAAAGCTGGAGAATCGCTACAAGAACTCGGTGTTCTACACCGATCAATTGCTGGAGCAGATGCTCTCCCGGCTGCAGCAGCAGGGACTGAGCGAGCAGACCATAGTCGTCATCACCTCCAATCACGGCCAGGAGTTCAACGAAACCCAGAGCAACAGCTGGGGCTATGGCAGCAACTACTCTCCCTATCAGGTGCAGGTTCCTTTGGTGCTCGCCTGGCCCGGTGTCGAGAGCCAGCCACAGGAGCAGGCAAGCAGCCACCTGGATCTGGTGCCGACCCTGATGAAGGGCATGCTGGGGGTACGCAACCCCCCTCGCGACTACAGCACGGGGCGCAGCCTGTTTGACACCAGCCCGCGCAACTGGCTGCTGGCCGGCGATCAGAATGACTTTGCCATCTATCAGGACAACACCATCACCCAGTTCAACAAGCAGGGTGACTTCGAGCTGCTGGATCGCAATACCTATCGCCCCATCAAGCACGGCACCCCGGACATGGGCGCCATGATCCAGGTGATGAACGAACTCAACCGCTTCTATCGCACCCCCTAGGTGCTCTGATGGATCCAATCAGCCCGCCTTCTCGGCGGGCTTTTTATTGTCTCGAGATCCAGTCGGGACGCCCTCTTCCCCTCCACCGGCCAGTGCCATTCGCAAACGTATGCCCTGCAACTACTGACTCTTCTCTCAAAAAACCTCAGTCCGATCAAGATCATAAAACAAAGATGATAATGATTATCAATCGTTGATACAGAGGGATTCATCTGCAATAATCCGCGCCCTTCAGGCTTAAATAAAAATCATTATCAACAATGAAAACACTGCTTCACTACTGGCCCATGCTGCTGTCCGGTACAGCCCTGGCCGCCAGCGATCCCGCCGGGACAGATCCCGAACCCAGGGCCCACGAGACCATAGTGGTCAAGGGGCAGCGCATCGAGCAGAAGCTGTCCGATATCTCTGGCTCCATCACAGTCATCACGGAAGAAGAGCTGGATCGCCAGGTCGCCACCGAGCTCACCGATGTGTTCAAGAACGAACCCGGGGTCTCGGTGACCGGCTCCGCCGGTCGGCCGCAAAACATCATCATCCGTGGCATGGGCGGTAACCGGGTGCTCATCATCAAGGATGGGGTGCGGGTCAGCGACGGCTTCGGCGCCGATGACCTCAACGACAAGGTGGGCCGTTTCAGCTTCGATCTCGATGACGTCAAGCAGATCGAGGTCGCCAAGGGTGCCGGCTCCTCCCTCCATGGCTCCGACGCCATCGGCGGTACCATAGTCATCTCCACCAAGCAGCCGGAGGACTACCTGCAGGGGCAGGATGCCTATCTCGGCGGCAAGGTGTTGCAGGACGGCAGCAGCGACAAGCAGAAGCTGAGCGCCACCGGCGCCGCCCGGGTGCTGGATAGCGAGCACCTGCTGCGCCTCTCCGGCTGGCAGGGGCACGAGACCGCCAACTATGACGAGAGCCGCATCCCGGCGGATCTGGACGGCCTCAGCGCCTCCACCAGCTCCCGCTTCCCGTTAAGCGATCACCACCTGCTGCGCCTCGAGCTCGACTACTTCGAGGACAATGCGCAGCGGGATCAGGGACCACGCGAAGTGCCCCAACCCGATGGCAAGTGGCAGGTGCGCCAATACCACGAGCAGGGCAGCCAGCGCACCCAGGGGGGCAAGCTTGGCTGGGAGGCGAGCGATCTCGGCAGCCTGCTGGCGGATCAGTTCACCTGGAGCCTCTATGGCAACCACTCCAAGAACAGCGCCAACAAACGCAGCCTGCTGCAAAACGACCTGCTGAGCGGCTATCCCCGCTACCGCAGCGAGCGGGAGCTCTCGACCTTCACCGAAGACCGCGTCGGCAGCGAGCTGGACGTGCGCCGGGATCTCGTCACCGGCGACCTTGTCCACAAGCTGAGCTACGGCGTCGAGCTGGAGCGTACCCGCCACGAGCGGCCGGTGGAGAAGCTGAGCCTGGAGGCGGGCGTACCCCAGCCCAGCCAGTCCGAGCCCTTCAGCAGTGCCCGCACCGACCGGGCCGGGGTCTGGCTCGGCGACGTGGCGACCCTGGGCCGGTGGCAATTCACCCCCACCTTGCGCATGGATCACCAGTGGCTGCGCCCGCAAGATGGCAATCAGGGCGAGAACCACAGCTGGCATCTCTCCCCGAGCCTGGCCACCAGCTACCGCGTCAACGAGCAGTGGCGCAGCTGGCTCAGCTATGCCAACGGCTTTCGGGCTCCCTCCTACGACAAGGTGTACGGCAACATTCCCCACTACTTCGCCCTGCCGCCGTTCCAGATCATCGCCAACACGGATCTGAAGGAGGAGACCAGCCACAGCTTCGAGTGGGGTTTGAGTGGCGAGGGGGAGAGCTGGAGCATCAAGCCGGCCCTCTTCTACAACCGTTACTACAACTTCATCGACTGGCGCGAGGTGGGGCTGCGCCTGAGTGACGGCGTCATACTTCGCCAGTACCGCAACGTGGCCAAGGCCGAGACCTGGGGGGCGGAAATCGCCGCCAGCTACTGGCTGACCCAGGAGTGGGAGCTGGCCACCAAGCTCGGCTGGGTCGACGGGGAAGACAGCCAGGGCGAGGCGCTGCGCACCCTGACGCCGCTGGAGGGCAACACCCGCCTGAGCTACCAGACCCATGACTGGAGCCTGGGGATGCAGGCGGACTACGCCGCCGCCATGGACAGGGTGCCCAGCTGCGGCAACAGCCTGACCAAGCGCCAGGATGCCTGCCTCACCAGCGCGGGCTGGTTCAGCCTCGCCATGACGGCGGACTGGCTGATCACCGATGCCCTCAAGGTCAACCTCAAGCTCGATAACCTGTTCGACACCCGCTACACCCGCTATCAGGACGTGGCCGGGCTGGAAGCCGGTACCGACGCCGGACTCTTCACCCAGAGCGGCCGCACCTTCAGTGCCAGCCTGCGCTACACCTTCGTGGGGATCTGATGCACAGCCTGCTTGTACTGGCCAGCCTGCTGGCCACCCCGGCCCCTGTCGCCCCGCTTCCTGAGGCAACCCAGGAGGCCGCGCCCCTTATCCCCGAACGTCCACAACTAATGAAGGGGGAGATAGCCCGCCTCGATCCCTATGGCGGCTGGCGTGACGACAGTCGCCGCGCCCCCGAGCTGCTAACGCTGCTGCGCGAGCAGAACCGCTGGACCGAACAGCAGCTCGCCGGCCAGCAGCCGCTTGCGAAGACGCTGCAAGCCGAGTGGCAGGCCCGGGAGCGGGGCGACCCCCTGCCAGAGGAGTGGCTGACCGAGGCCGGCAGCCAGTGGCGCATGGCGGCGGACGGCAGCCTGTGGCAACGCAGCGACACGCGCTCCGCCCCCCGCCAGCGGCTGGCCCCCCGTCAACCCGACCAGGGTTATTACGAGATTGCCGCCTGGGCCCTGCACCCGGATGGCCGCCTGCTGGCCCTGGCCGAAGACAGCAGAGGGGATAGGGACTACCGCATCACCGTGCTGGATCTGGCGAGCGGCGAGACGCTCGCCTCTTTGCCACACCGCGCCAGCGATCTGCTCTGGAGCCTGGATGGCAAGACCCTCTATACGGTCGCCAACGAGCGCCACACCCTGCGCCCCTGGCAACTGTGGGCCTGGCAGGCAGGCAAGGAGGCGCTGGTGCACCAGGAGGCCGATCCCGCCTGGCTGCTCAGCCTCTATCGCACCACGGACAAGCGTCACCTCATCTTGCAGAGCAACAACCACGACAGCTCGGAGCAATACCTGCTGGATGAGGGCGGTCCTACCCTGCTCAAGCCCCGTGAGAGCGGGCTCGAGTACTACCTGGATACCCAAGGGGACAGGGTGCATGTCAAGAGCAACCGGGACGGGGCTATGGGTCTCTATCAGGCGCCCAGCCTGGCTCAGGTAGCGAGCGGGCCCTGGCAACCCCTCTGGTCAGGCGAGGGCCGGGAACTCGAGAAGTGGCGCCTGTTTGCCCACCACACTGTGCTGCAATACCGCAAGGCCGGGGACGACTGGCTCGATGTGCTGGATGCAGGCGGCAAGCTGACCCACAGCCTGGCGCTCACCGAAGGGGCCGGCACGGCCTGGATCCAGGGTGCCCACGACCCCGCCAGCCAGCAGATCCTGATCCGCCGCCAGGGCATGGCCGAGCCGCCGCACCAGCGCTGGCTGGATCTGGCCTCCGGCACCTGGCGCCAGGAGCAGCCGGCCTCCTCCTCTCCCTACCAAAGCGAGCGGCGCTGGGTGGTGGGCCGGGACGGCGTCCGGGTGCCTGTCTCCCTGGTGTGGCGCAAGGACATTCAGGCCCCCAAGGCACTGCTGCTCTACGGCTATGGCGCCTACGGCACCCCCATGCGCCCCTACTACCAGCCCCAGGTGCTGAGCCTGCTGGATCGCGGCTTCGTCTACGCCATTGCCCATGTGCGCGGCGGCGGCCTGCTGGGAGAGTCGTGGTACAAGGAGGGTCGCGGCCAGCAGAAGCAACACAGCGTGGACGATTTCCTGGTGGTGGCAGAGAGCCTGGCCCGGGATCCCGCCATCGATCCCGCCCGGCTGTTCGCCATGGGCGGCAGCGCCGGCGGTCTCTTGGTAGCGGCTGCCCTCAATCAGGCGCCGACCCGCTTCGCCGGGGCCGTGCTGCAGGTGCCCTTCGTCGATCTGCTCGGCACCATGCAGGATCCCGAGCTGCCCCTCACCCGCCAGGAGTACGGGGAGTGGGGCAATCCGGCCATCCCGGCCGACTATGCGGCCATGCGCCGCCTGAGCCCCTACGACAACCTGCACGCGGCCCCCTACGCGCCCCTCTATGTGACGGCCGGGCTGCACGACAGCCAGGTGCCCTACTGGGAGCCCCTCAAGTGGCTGGCCCGCCTGCGAGCCCACAGCACAGGGGCCGGCCCCTATCTGCTGCACACCGAACTCGAGGGGGGCCACCTGGCCAATCCCCGCACGGCCGAGCTGCGCGCAGCCCGGGAGTATGCCTTCCTGCTCTCCCTGGCGGGGGTCCGTCACTGATGCCCGCATTCACCTTTTCTGTTTTGGAGTCACCCATGAAACCCTCCTCCCTGGCCCTCTGGCTGGCGGCAACCCTGCTCTCCCAGCCCCTGCTGGCGGCCGAGCTGCAGTTTGTCGATGAACAACCCCTGACCACCAGGCCCCAGGCCTGGCTGGAGCAGCGCCTCGGCGTGACCCTCGCCCCCGACTACGACAGGGCCAGCCTGCTCGGCCACCACCATAGCTTCCGCATGCTGGTCAACGGCCTGCCGGTGGCCACCACCCAGGCCGCCGTCAGCATAGACAGCGCCGGCAGACCCTGGCGCCTCTATCACAATCTGCGCCCCCTGCAGAGCGCAGCGCCCGGCTGCGATGCCAGCACCAGCCTGGATCCCCTGCTGGACTTGCTGCGCGCCGATGGCAGCCAGATAGTGCCGCTGGGACAGGTCGAAGCCTGGTACTGGCGCGACGGCGACACCCTGGTGCCGGCCCTGCGCCAACGGGTGAGCGAGCACAAGGCGGGCAATGCCAAGGCCAGCCGAGTCCAGCTGTTTGCCAGTTGCGACGGCGATCGCGAGCTCGGCCGCTGGGGGGATCAGGCGAGCACCCAGGCGCTGCGTACCCCGGATGCGGGGGATCTGCGGGTCCTGGCGCGGGTGTTCGATCCCGATCCCCGCACCCAGTTGCAAGACGCCAGCCTGGTCTGGCACCAGGCCCTGGTGCTGGCAGATGCCGCCTATCAGGACAAGGTGGCACTGCCGGTCACCCTGCTGGGCAATGACTATGTGCTGAGCGGCCCCCACGCTCGAGTGGTGGATGCCATCGAGCCCACTACTACCCCCTACGGGGCAGACAGCCAGCAGGCCTTTCGCCTGACCCGGGACGACCCGGGCTTTGCCGACATCAACGCCTACTACCACCTGGATCTCGCCCAGCGCCACCTCAAGGCGCTCGGCTTCACCGACCTCATCCCCGGCGCCCTCGACGTCGACACGGACGCAGGCTATCAGGACAACTCTCTCTACGATCCGTTCGAGCGCAGGCTGGAGCTGGGCCGCAGTGGCGTCCCCGATGCCGAGGATCCCATGGTCATCTGGCACGAGTTCGGCCACGGCGTGCAGCACCACATAGTGCCGGATCTCGGGGAAGAGGGTGACTGGGGCGCCATCGGCGAGGGCTTCGGCGACTATCTGGCCGCCAGCCATCGCCAGCGCAGCGAGGCAGGCCGCCAGTTCGAGCCCGCTATGGTGTTCAACTGGGATGCCCGCTTCACCGACCGCACCCCGCGCCAGCTGGACGATGCTCGGGCCCGCTACCACCCGGACTACAACTACCCGGCCCACCGCACCATCAACGGTAGCAATGGGGATCAGCTGTGGGGCACCCCGCTGTTCCAGGCCCTGCTGGCGTCGGTGGCCGAGCACGGGGAAGGGGTGAGGGACGAGTTCGATCGCGTCATCATCGAATCCCACTTCGGGCTGGGCCCCGCCATCCGCATGCCGCAGCTGGCCCGCATCACAGTGGACACGGCGGCCCGGCTCTACCCGGCGCGCGCCTATGCCCGCCATCTGGAGCAGGCCTTCCGCCAGCACGGCCTGTTGCAGGCGCCCGTCAACATAGCCCTGGCCGAGGGCAGCGCCCTGGTGCTGGATCAGCGCCAGTCGGTACAGCTGAACCTGAGCAACCCCGGCAGCGCCCCGGTGACCCTCAACGCCCTGACCCTGTCCCTGCCCGCCGGCTTGCAGGCCGATCCCCTGGCCTGGTCAGCGACCACACTGGCGGCTGGCACCAGCACCATCGCCACCCTGCGGCTGCTGGCCACCAGCCCGCTGGCCTGTGGCGACGAGGTGAGCCTGCCGATAAGCCTCGCCATGAGCGGCACCAGCCCGACCGAGCGTCAGTGGCAGCAGTCGCTGACCCTGCCCATAGGCACCCCCGTCATCAGCCGGGCCAACGGCCAGCCGCTGGCCCTCAAGGATGCCCAGAGCGAGGAGGTGCGCGGCATCAGCGAAACCAGCCTGGTACTGGAGAAGAGCGACGCCCGGGTGAGCGATCGCCTGCAACTGAACCTGGACTTGCAGCACCAGGCCCTCGATGAGCTGGAGATCTGGCTCAACTCCCCCTCAGGCACCCGCATCCAGATCTGGGACAAGGGGTACAGCCCGTTGCCACGGCTCAAAGGGGTCTTCCCCACCGAGCTGCTGCCCCTGCAACCCTTCACTCCCCTGGAGGGAGAGCCGCTGGCCGGTCGCTGGACCCTGGAAGTGGTGGACAGCAAGCCGGGCAATCAGGGGCGCATCAACGGCTGGAGCATCAGCCAGCGCATCGGCGCCCAGTGTGGTGAGCCCGTCGCCCCGCCGGATGACGGCATCATCCACTTCAACACCGCGGACAGCAGCGGGGGCGGAGCCCTCAACCTGCTCTGGCTGCTGCCGCTGGCCCTCTGGCGCCGCCTCTGCCGTCGCACCTGATCCATCCCTATAAAAGCAAAAAAGAGGGGCCAAGGCCCCTCCAAGGACAAGAAATGAAGATGAGAATGACCCCGCTGGCCTGTCTGCTGGCTCCCCTGCTCAGCGCCTGTGGTGGTGGCGAGTCCGATGAGGCGCCCCTGACGCCCCCCGACTATCGCCTCACGGTCCAGCTGCCTGCGGCGGGCACCCTGTGCGTCAACCTGAACCAGAACGACAGTTGCGAGCCCGGCGAGCCCGTGGTCAGTGGCGAGGCCGGCGCCCGTCAGTTGAGCGCCAGCGCCCCCAGCCTGCTCACCAGCCCCTTGCTGTTCATCCCCCGGGATCCGGGCGCCCTGACCCTGACCCACCCGGCGGCGCGCCTGGATGATCAGCACCTCACCCCCACCCCCTTGAGCACCCTGTTGCAGACCCGGGTCGCGGACGGGATCCCGCCAGCCCAGGCCCTGGCCGAGCTGCTGCTCGCCCTGGCGCCCCTGCAACCGGGTCAGGGACTCGCGGCCCTGGCGCAACTGGAGGAGTTCAACAGGGCACTGGAAGCGCTCGCCCTGGCGACGCGGGATGACGCCGCCAGCTTGCCCGCTCTCGCCGCCAGCGATCGCCAGCGCCAGATCTGGCAGGGGCTGGTCACCCTGCTGCCCGAGCTCGCCCAGCACTTTGCCGCCAGCCCCGAGCTGCTGAGCCAGCAGACAAGGCTCGCCGCCGTGCTGCAGCAACAACGACCCCGGGCGTTGGTGACCGCCAGCGGCGTCACCACCTACACGGACGGGGTGGATTACCTGCTGACCCAGGAGCCTGCCGATCACCCGGGCCAGGAGGCGAGCCTGGGCCAGGCGCCACTGCGCTATCGCAAGCTGGACGGCAAGGGGCAGCCCCTGGCGGACAATGCCCCCGACTGGGAGTGCGTGGAGGATCTCAATACCGGCCTCATCTGGGAGAAGAAGCTCGATGATGCCGACAGTCCGCGGGATCTGCACAAGGTCTTCGCCTGGGAGTTTGGCAACTATCACCCCAGTCAGGCGGAGCTGGATTATGCCTGCCCCCAGGGGGAGGCCATCTGCTCCACCGAGCAGTATCGCCAATGGCTCAATGCGCAGCAGCTGTGCGGCATAGGGCACTGGCGTCTGCCCACGGCCCAGGAGCTCGGCAGCCTGCAGCACTACGGCTCCCTCGCCCGCCAGGATGGCCAGCTGGTCAGCCTGGATGTGCGCTACTTCCCCGACGTCGGTCCCTCCAGCGGCGACTTCGATGGCAGCTACTGGACCCAGACCCTGACCCCATCCCGGCGCCTCGAGAGCGTCCCCATCGCCGTCATCAGCCCCCAGTTTCTGGGGGAGGATGCGGGCACCGATTACCCCTATGGCGTCCAGAACGAAAATGAAATCAATGCCATACAACTGCGCCTAGTAGCCGAGGTAACCCGATGAACAAGTATCTTCTGACCCTGCTGCTCACCCTGTGCAGCCCCCTGGCACTGGCCATCGCCATCTGCGACGACAGCCTGCCGCGCACCAGCCCAAGCTCCCGCTTCCTGGATCGCGGCAACGGCACAGTCACCGACAGAGCCTCAGGCCTCACCTGGATGCGCTGCCAGCTCGGTCAACGCTGGCAGAATGGGAGCTGCAGCGGCGAGCCGACCCGGCTCTACTGGCAGCAGGCCCTGCTGACCGCAGAGCGGATCCGCACCGAGCCGAGCCATGCCCTCCACGGTTTCGGTGGTCACACCGATTGGCGCCTGCCCACCATCAAGGAGCTCACCAGCATACTGGAGTCCGCCTGCTACAAACCCGCCCTCAACGAAACCCTCTTCCCCCGCGCCATGGCCGGTGACGGCAAGGAGGTGAACGACGGCTATGTCTACCTCTGGTCCTCGACCCCGGTACCCGCCAGCAAGGGCATCGCCTATCTGGACATCACCAGTGGCGCCGTCGGCATGCGGGCCCCAGGTTCCTGGGCAAAGCAGGTGCTGCTGGTAAGGTGAGCCGTCCGGGCGGGGACTCCCCTGCCCGGTTTACTCCCGAATGGCCTTTTTGTGGTGGAAGGCGTCAAAAAAGCATCAAATTACGTCACCCTGTGCCGGTTCAGGCTGGTTTTGCGCGCCGGAGCGCTGGCGTGAAACGGGCAGAGCGGTTAGTCTAGCGGCGTTGAACCAATCCCATGAGGTACAGATGAAAACCGTATTGCGTTTTAGCCTGCTGGGCGCCTTGTTACTGGGCGGCCATGCCTTCGCCGCCGAACCGAAAAAATTTGATATCAGCATGTTCCCTGCCGCCGAAGTGAACCAGGAACGTGTCGTGATCCGCCTGCCGGAAGTCGAAAACGAAGCCGACATGATGGTCGAGCTGCAAGTGGGCAAGAAGATGCTGGTGGACTGCAACCTGCCCCGCTTCGCCGGCAACCTGGAACAGCACAGCGTCAAGGGCTGGGGATACAACTACCTGACTCTGGGCCAGGTCTCGGGTCCCGTCAGCACCCTGATGGCCTGTCCGGATGGCCAGAAGAAAGAGAGCTTCGTCCAGATCTATGGTCAGGGCTTCTTCGTGAACTACAACTCCAAGCTGCCGTTCGTCATCTATGTGCCGCAGGAGTATGAAGTGCGCTACCGTCTGTGGCGTGCCGACAACCTGGCCCAGCCAGCCATGATTGAATGAGTGTCCAACGCTCAGGTTCAGCCAATTCATGAACACAAAAAAGGCGCCGAATGGCGCCTTTATTTTATTGTTTTCACCCCGCAGAGAGCGGGTGCAGCTGTACAAAACCTGACATAACTCCACTATTTTTCAGGCTTTTTGTGCAGCTGACCGCAAAATTCACCCTCGGGATGAGACAAAGGCTGTTCGATAAAAGATATTTATTAACATAGTGAGAAAATTGATTTTGCACTCTGCGACGGCCTGATGATACTTGCCCGCAAAGGTCAAACTAACCAGAACAAGAGCACTATGAGCTTCGAATCAGACAAGCGTTTCAACGACTTCAAACATTTTCCCCGTGGCCTGCGTCGCAGTGGCGAATTCACCGTGGCCGAAGCGGACAGTCTGGAAAAATATGGCACTGTGATGCTGGCGCTCTATCAGGGCAACCTGGCCCCACGTGATGACGTAGAAAGTGCCTTCATCGAGCAGGTCAAGTCTGGCGCAGCCGGCAGCAACCCCCACGCCAAGGTATGGTTCAAGTACCTGAAGGTGATTGGTCCCAAGCGGGTGCACCGTCTGTGCACAGTCGCGGGTGGCGCCAATGAGGACACGGGCGGCAGCTTTGAAGGTGGCGGCGGTGGTGGCAGCGACGAGTCCCTCGATTAATGGATACCGAGCTGCTTCGGACCTTCATCGAGGTCAGCAAGACCCGGCACTTTGGCCGGGCCGCCGAGAATCTCTACCTGACCCAGTCGGCGGTGAGCTTTCGGATCCGCCAGCTCGAGCAACAACTCGGGGTCAGCCTGTTTGCCCGCCATCGCAACAACATCCGTCTGACCGCCTCCGGTGAGCGTCTGCTGCCCTATGCAGACGCCATCTTGCACACGCTAGGCCGCGCCAAGCAGGACGTGGCCCTCTCCCCCGGTTTCAGCCAGCAGCTCGCCATAGGCGCGCCCGCGGTGTTCTGGGAGCTCGACTTCAACGACTGGCTCAACCACGTCTATGCGCTGGCCCCCGGTCTCGCGGTGCGGCTCGAGACAGCCTCCCGCGAGCACCTGTGCCGCCAGTTGCTGGAGCGATCTCTCGACTTGGCCCTGCTCTCGGAGCCGACCAAGATAGACGAGATAGCCCTGCACCCCATAGGCGAGCTGGTGTTCGAGCTGGTGAGCCGGGAGCCTGCCGCCAATGCGGACAGCCTGATGCAGATGCCCCATATTCACCTCGACTGGGGCACCAGTTTCGAGCCGCCCTCGAGCCGGTTGCAGAGCCTGCAGAAGACCCCGGTGCTGCATTCGAGCTCAGCCAGCATGGCGCTGCAGTTCGTGCTGGCCAATGGGGGCGCCGCCTATCTGCCGCGGCGTATGGTGAGCCCCTTCCTGGAGCAGGGACAACTTCACCTGGTGGAAGGGGGGCAGGCGCTGAGCCGTCCGCTCTACCTCGCCTATCTGGAGAAATCCGATCGCCGGGAGCTGATCGATCAGCTGCTCACCCTGCCGCTGGGTTGGGATGGCGCAGATCTGCGGCTACCATCCGCCGAGTAGCCGGGCTTCAGCCTGATCAGCATGAAAAAAGGGGCCAAGCGGCCCCTTTGTTATGGATGCGTGCCATCAGTCGTGGTGACGGCGGTCGTTGGCCTGGGCCAGCAGGGTGCGGCTCTCGCGCAGGAACTCGTCGGCATGTTCGCCGAAGAAGCCGGACACTTGCGAGAAGGCCTCGATAAATCCAGCTCTGTCCCCCCGTTCCAGCAACCCCAGCGCCTCGCCGAAGTTCTGGTAGTAACGGCGGATCATCGCCAGGTTCTGCGGTGACGACAATATGATGTCGGCATAGAGGTGGGGATCCTGGGCAAACAGCCGCCCTACCATGGCGAGCTCCAGCCGGTAGATGGGGGAACTCAACGCCAGCAGACGGTCGATGTTGGCCTGCTCCCGGGAGAGGTGCCAGCCGTAGGCGAAGGTGGCGAAGTGGCGCAGCGCCTGGATGAGGGTCATGGCCTCGTCGTGGGCCTTGGCCTCCACCTGCTGCAGCCGCGCGCCCCAGATGGTCATCTGATCCAGCAGCCACTGGCTGGCGGCAGGGTCACGGCCCTGACAGCAGACGATCACCTGCTTGGCAAGGCTCGCCACATCCGGCCCGAACATGGGGTGCAGCCCCAAGACAGGCCCCTGGTGCACCGCCAGCATATGCTCGAGCGGCGCCGCCTTCACACTGGTGACGTCCACCAGCAGGCAATCTGCTGGCAGCTTGCCGAGTCGGTCGATGATCTGGCAGGTGATGTCGATGGGCACCGCCACCATCACCAGACCCGCATCGGCGAGGATCTCGTCAGAGCGCGGCCAGTCGCCCTGCTCCAGGCTCTCGACCCTGTAGCCGGAGAGGCCGAACATCTGGCCGAACAAGCGGCCAAGCTGACCTTGGCCGCCGATGATGACCACCTTGCCAAGATCCGGCTTCATGCACTTGAAGTGGTTCTCTTTTTCGCTGGCCGACTCGAGGATGTAGGACTCGCGCATCACCCGGCGCAACACGTCTTCGATGAGATCGCCGGGCACCCCCAGCAGTTCGGCCTCGGCGCGGCGGCGTGCCAGCATGCTCGCCTCCCTGTCCGGCGCATAGATGGGCAGGCCGTGGCGGCTCTTCACTTCACCCACTTCCCCCACCAGGGCCAGACGGGCGGCCAGCAGATCAATAAGCTGCCTGTCCACCACATCTATCTTGTCCCTGAGGGCATTCAACTCTTCAGCCATATCCAGTCCCTGCCGGCGCCGCTGGCGGCGGCGCCCTGTGATTCAAGAGGCAACAAGGTATCACCGCGTGGGCAGTGATACCTCTATGGTTCAATCAGTTACGACAAGATACCACGACTTACAGCGCGGTTCTGCTCTTGAGCGGCGCCGCCAGCTGGCTGTGGCAGCGGGCCAGCAGGGTTGCCGTGGTCTCCCAGTCGATGCAGGCATCGGTGATGGAGACGCCGTAGCGCATCTGCTCCTTGGGCTGCTCGCTGGACTGGTTGCCCTCGAACAGGTTGGATTCGAGCATCACCCCTATGACGGAGCGGTTGCCCTCCTGGATCTGGTGGATGACGTTGTCCGCCACCTTGGGCTGCAAACGGTGATCCTTGCTGGAGTTGCCGTGGCTGCAATCCACCACCAGACCGGGCAGCAGACCCGCCTTTTCCAGCGCCTCTTCCGCCAGCGACACATTGACCGAATCGTAGTTCGGGTGCTTGCCGCCGCGCAGTATCACGTGGCCATCCGGGTTGCCCTGGGTCTGCAGCAGCGCGACCTGACCCTGCTGGTTGATCCCCATGAAGGCGTGGGGGCTGGAGGCCGCCTGCAGCGCGTTGATGGCGGTCCCCAGGTTGCCGTCGGTACCGTTCTTGAAGCCGACCGGCATGGAGAGGCCGGAGGCCATCTCCCTGTGGGTCTGGGATTCTGTGGTACGGGCGCCTATGGCCGACCAGGAGAAGAGTTCCGCCAGGTATTGCGGGCTGATGGGATCGAGCGCCTCGGTCGCGAGCGGCAATTCCAGCTCCGCCAGCCAGCAGAGCAGCTCGCGGGCGCGGTGCAGCCCCAGCTCAACGTCGAAGGTGCCGTCGAGATTCGGGTCGTTGATAAAGCCCTTCCAGCCGACAGTGGTGCGTGGCTTCTCAAAGTAGACCCGCATGACAATGTAGAGAGAGTCCTGGTAGGCATCATGCAGCGCTTTGAGTCTGGTTGCGTACTCTTTGGCGGCGTCCATGTCGTGGATGGAGCAGGGTCCACAGATCACCAGCAGGCGGTGATCCCGACGGTGGATGATGTCGGCTATGGTAGTGCGGGCCCCTTGCACGAATGCCAGCGCCTTGTCGGAGATGGGTAACTTCTCCTTGAGCTGGGCAGGCGTGATCATCACTTGTTCGGACTGGATATGGATGTTGTTCAGGGGGTCTCTTTGCATTTTCTCATTCTCTCTACTGTATTTAAGCCAATTGCGCCAAGGTGTATTTATTTATTTACACGAGTCAGCGCTTTGTTACGCAACCGCCCTCACCTTACCAAGGAAAAACAAACAATCAAGTGAAACTAGCGGTTTTCTGCATCAACAGATGGATTAATGACCACTCCCGTGACCAAAACAGCCAGAAAGTAGCGTGTAAAAGCTCCCCTGCACCACGGAAATCGTAAACAAATAATTCCACCCTACACCTCATCACTCCCGGGGCTGGCCTGCCGCCATAAAAAAGCGGGGCACCTGGCCCCGCTTGCGTTCCCGTGTTGCTCTTCTTTTATTATTTGCCGTGGGCCTTGATGACCGCCACCGCCTTGTCCGGGAAGTCGCTGAACACCCCATCCACATCCGCCTGATAGAGGAAGATGTTGAGCAAGTCGGTGAAGTCTTTCGCATAGGCCGGGATCTGCCCCTGATCCTGGCGGAAGGTATAAGGGTGCACCTTGAGACCGGCGGCGTGGGCCTCCTTGACCATGGTGGTGAACACCGGCTTGCCGAGCGTGCCCGGCTCGGGGACTATCATCGGCTTCCAGGGGCCTATGCCGTCGGCGTAGCCGGCTATGGTCTTCATGGCCCCCGGCTTGAACATCCAGTCATAGTCGTAGGGGGTCGCCTGGCCCTTGGTGTCGTAGACCATGGTCTCGTTCCAGTCGGTCTCGGCCATCAGCTGCACCAGCTTCAGGTCCATGCCCAGCGCCGGCATCAGCTCGCCGTTGATGCGCTTGAGCTCATCCACATCAAAGCTCTGCAGATAGACTTTGTCGCCCTTGTCGGTGTAGCCGTACTCCTTGAGCACGGTAAGCACGGCTTTCGAAATGTCCTTGCCCTCGTGGCGGAACAGCCAGGGGGCCTTGATCTCCGGGTAGATACCGATGTTGTTGCCGGTGCTCTTGTTGAGCCCCTGGATCATCTCTATCTCTTCCTGGAAGGTGTGGATCTTGAAATCGGACTTCCACAGCGGGAACCGGGCCGGATAGACGGGCACCTGCTTGCCCTCCACCAGCTGGAACGGCTCCGTCATGCGCAGGGAGCGCACCTCGGCCAGGGTGAAGTCCACCACATAGTAACGACCGTCCGCACGGGCGCGGCCGGGGAAGCGCGTCGCCACGTCCGTGATGCCGTCGAGGAAGTGATCGTGCATCACCACCAGCTGGTCATCCCTGGTCATCACCAGATCCTGCTCCAGGTAGTCGGCACCCATGCCATAGGCCAGCGCCTTGGACTCCAGGGTGTGTTCCGGCAGATAGCCGGAGGCGCCACGGTGGGCTATCACTATCTTGCCGTCATCGGCGGCCAGGGCGGGCAATGCGAGGGCAACCCCGAGGCCAAGGGCCACAAGGGAGAGGTGAGGTTGTTTCATAAAAACGGCTCTTTGTTATTGTTTATTGGATGTAGGTAGTTGTTATAGCAGAGGTTTATTGCAGTTTATCGGCGGGCGGCAAAGGCCGCCCGCCTTGTCATCAGCTTGCCTTGGGCAGAGCGTGATGGTGTTGCTCCAGCCAGGCGTGCAGTTGCTGCTGCTCAGGCTGGGACAGGCGCAGCCCCAGCTTGCTGCGGCGCCACAGTATGTCTTCCATCGAATGGGCCCACTCGCGGCTGATCAGATAGCGCACTTCCGACTCGTACAGCCCGGCACCAAAGTGCTGATCCCGCTCCTCGTGCAGCCAGAGACGGGCATGACTGCCATAGGCCTCGGCGATGCGGCGGGCGCTGCGCTCATCCAGCCAATCGAATTCGAGCATATAGGCACGAGCCAGCTCGGCGGTGGAGCAGTCGAACTCGCCGCCGGGCAGACGGCTGCAGGCCGTCCAGTCATCCCCCATCTGGCTGAACCAGGGCTTGAGCTTGTTGCAGGCGGCCTGGGCCAGCTTGCGATAGGTGGTGAGCTTGCCGCCAAACACCGACAGGAGCGGCGCCCCGTCGGATTCACCTGAGAGCTCCAGGGTGTAGTCGCGGGTCACCGCCTGGGGAGAGTCAGACTCGTCATCGCAGAGCGGCCGCACCCCGGCATAGGTCCAGATGACCTCGGAGGGCGCAATCTGGCGGGTGAAGTGGGCGTTGACCACCTTGCACAGGTAGCTGATCTCGGCCTCGCTGATCTTCGCCTCCCGCGGGCTGCCATGGTGCTCCACGTCAGTGGTGCCGATGAGGGAGTAGTCCTGCTGATAGGGGATGACGAAGACGATGCGGTTGTCCTCGTTTTGCAGGATATAGGCCTCTTCGCGCTCATGGATGCGCGGCACTATGATGTGGCTGCCCTTGATGAGGCGGATGCCGCGGGGGGATTTCTCGTGCAGGCTCTCGTCATAGAAGGTCTTGACCCAGGGACCGGCCGCATTGACCAGGCCACGGCAGGTGACATTGAACTGCTCGCCCCCTTCCCGCTCCAGGGTCAGGGTCCAGTGTTTGGATCCGCGCACTGCCTTGACGCAGCGGGTACGGGTCTGCACCTCGGCGCCCTTGTCCCGGGCCATCATGGCGTTGAGCACTACCAGGCGGGCGTCGTCGACCCAGGCATCCGAGTATTCGAAGCCCTTGTTGATGCCGCTCTTGAGGCCATCTTGCGGCAAGAAGCGCAGACCGCAGCTGCCCTTGAGCTTGTCGCGCTTGGCCAGGTTGTCATAGAGGAAGAGGCCGGCGCGGATCATCCAGGCCGGGCGCAGGTGCGGGCGGTGCGGCAGGCGAAAACGCATGGGACGGGCGATGTGCGGCGCCATGCCGAGCAGCACCTCCCGCTCCGCCAACGCCTCTTTCACCAACCTGAATTCGTAATGTTCGAGATAGCGCAAGCCACCGTGGATCAGCTTGCTGGAGTTGGACGAGGTGGCCGAGGCGAGATCCTGCGCCTCGAACAGCGCCACCTTCAGCCCCCGCCCCGCCGCATCCGCCGCAATGCCGACCCCGTTGATGCCGCCGCCGACGACGACCAGATCATAATGTTCGCTCATGTTCACCTACTTTCTTATTTTGTGTTCGCCATGCCGGCAATGTTTGATTTCGCTCATATTAGAACATGAAAAAATGATAAACGAACATTTTATGAGGGAAATGTGATCGCGATTGTTCTGACAATGCTAAGAATGCTGCCGGTCGGTGACAAGATGCCACCCCGAGCCTTGCCATGGCCCTACTGCCAGGGCGAATCTGCCGCAGCGGATGCGGGCGCGGCAGCCCGAGGCCGACAGGGCCCGACTCTGAGAGGGCCACCAGCACAGAGACACACCACGCAGGACGAGGAGAGAGCCGTAGTTTTTAGCTCAAGTCGTGCAGCGACCAGCAGAGTGCGGCGCCACAGGGACAAAGGGGAAAGGTAGCAGGAGCAAGGCGGCCGCCATGGGGAGAGGCCCGAACAGACGGCGACAAGAAAGCGGCCGCCCGGTGGCGGCCTGATGCTAATACGGCGTGGGGAGACTCAGCAGATGTGGCAGGCTATCTGATGCTGGGACATCAGTCGCATCAACTTCTCCGGCGGCTCCTGATCCGTGAACAGTGCGTGGATCTGGTTGAGGTTGCCGAGATTGACCATGGCATTGCGGCCGAACTTGGTGTGGTCGGCGGCCAGAAACACCTGGCGGGAGTGGGCTATGATGGCCTGGGCTATCTTCACTTCGTGGTAGTCGAAATCGAGCAATGAGCCGTCGTTGTCGATGCCGGAGATGCCGATGACGCCATAGTCCATGCGGAACTGGCCGATGAAGTCACGGGTCGCCTCCCCCACTATGCCGCCATCCCGGTTGCGGATCTCGCCACCGGCGATGATGACGGTGAAGTCATCCTTGGCGGTGAGAATGCTGGCGACGTTGAGGTTGTTGGTGACCACACGCAGCTCCCGGTGATCCAGCAGGGCGCGGGCTATGGCTTCCGTGGTGGTGCCGATGTCGATGAAGAGCGACGAGCCGTCCGGAATGTTGGCGGCCACCTCGCGAGCGATACGCTCCTTCTCCTTGAGCTGCATCACCTTGCGGGCGCTGTAGGCGGTATTGACGGTACTCGAATGCAGGGAGGCCCCGCCGTGATGGCGCCTTATCTTGTTCTGCTCGGCGAGATCGTTCAGATCCCGGCGAATGGTCTGGGGGCTGACGTCAAAATGGGTCACCAGATCGTCGGTCGAGACAAAGCCCTGCCTTGTCAGGACGTCCAGGATCTCCAGATGTCGTTGGGTTTGCTTCACGCTTGCACTCCGCTTGAAAGACGAAAAAAGGCCCCGGCATTGCGGGGCCTTTGGCAGTGTACCCTATCCCTTTTCGAATCGATAAGGGCAGGATCACGTTTTATGCCTTGTCGGCAGCGGCCTTGCGGGCCGCCACGGCGATGTTCTCATGCTTGAGGGTCATTGCCAGCAGCACTATGGAGAGCACGCAAGATGCGGTCAGCACCATGAAACCACCGTCCCAGCCGAAGTGGTCGACTGTGTAGCCCAGCATGGCGTTGGCCGCCACGGCGCCACCCAGATAACCGAACAGACCGGTGAAGCCCGCCGCTGTACCGGCCGCCTTCTTCGGCGCCAGCTCCAGCGCATAGAGACCGATCAGCATGACGGGGCCATAGATCAGGAAGCCGATGGCGACCAGTGCCAGCATGTCGACGGTGGGGTTGCCCGCCGGGTTGAGCCAGTAGACCAGCACAGCCAGGGTCACCAGCACCATGAAGAGGATGCCGGCCGGGGCGCGGCGGCCCTGGAACATCTTGTCAGAGATCCAGCCGCACAGCAGGGTGCCCGGAATACCGGCCCACTCGTACAGGAAATAGGCCCAAGAGGAGTGATCCACGCTGAAGTCTTTGGCTTCTTTCAGGTAGGTCGGCGCCCAGTCCAGCACACCGTAACGAATGAGGTAGACGAAGGCGTTGGCAATGGCGATGTACCACAAGAGCTTGTTGTGCAGCACGTACTTGACGAAGATCTCCTTGGCGGAAAACTCCTGCTCGTGACTCTCGTTGTAATCCTTCGGGTAGTCGTCCTTGTACTCCTCGATGGGGGGCAGCCCCACGGATTGCGGGGTATCACGCATCACGAAGAAGGCGATCACCGCAATGGCGGCGGCAGCAGCAGCCGGTACATAGAAGGCACTGCGCCAGTCATTGAACCAGCCCATCCCCAGGATGAACAGCGGACCTATCATGCCGCCGCCCACGTTGTGGGCCACGTTCCAGACCGCGACCACTTCGCCCCGCTCCTTCTGTGACCACCAGTGCACCATGGTGCGACCACAGGGCGGCCAGCCCATGCCCTGAACCCAGCCGTTGAGGAACAGCAGCACGAACATGATGGCGATGCTGGAGGTGGCCCAGTGCACTGTCCCCATCATGAACATGATGCCGGCCGAGAGCAGCAGACCGGCGGAGAGGAAGTAGCGCGCATTGGAGCGATCCGACACGTTCCCCATCAGGAATTTGGAGAGACCGTAGGCAATGGAGACGCCAGACAGGGCCAGGCCCAGATCACCGCGGGAGAAGCCCTGCTCGATGAGGTAGGGCATCGCCAGACTGAAGTTCTTGCGCACCAGATAGTAGCCGGCATAACCGAAGAAGATCCCGAAAAACACCTGCCAGCGCATGCGTTTGTAGAAGGGATCCACCTTGTCGGCCGGTAGCCGCTCTATGTGGGGTGCAGGCCTGAAGAGACTAAGCATGTTCTGCTTCCTTATTGTTGTTATGGGCGGTTGAGGGTGCCCCGATCATGCCTGCGACCAGATGAGTCCTTATTCGCAAGCGAGCCTATTGTGCTCATTTGTGAACATTCAATCTGTGATGAAGGCTAAATTATTGCAGTTTTATTACAAAAAATGTCACCTGGTGAGTGATCGCTCATCGGCCGCCAGCCCTTGCAGGGCAAGGAATTCAGGTACCCACTAAGGAGTATTAACACCGCTAACAGTTGCTTTTCGTCACATTTTCTTAGCAATGAATGGGATCTTGTCCACATTTCCGGTGGCGGGGGTCTGGTGAATTGGCACAGAAGGTTTATTTTCTCTCTCGTCCAAGAACGAGCGCAAACGAGCATAACGTTTGCGTCAGCTCAAATAACAAGAAGAAACGTTTTCGGACGCAAAAAATGGGAATGCAAGATAACGAAACGGAACATCAAACCTACTCTGGGTGGATATAAGGAATAACAACTATGAGCATACAAAGACCCAATACCCTGCTCGGCGAGTGCCTCGCCGAGTTTATCGGCACCGGCCTGCTGATCTTCTTCGGCGTCGGTTGCGTGGCCGCCCTGGTGCTGGCTGGCGCCAACTTCGGGCAATGGGAAATCTCCATTACCTGGGGCCTGGGGGTCGCCATCGCCATCTACGTGACCGGCGGCATCTCTGGCGCCCACCTGAACCCGGCGGTGACCCTGGCACTGATGACCTTCTGCGGCTTCGACAAGCGCAAGGTGGTGCCCTTCATCATCGCCCAGATAGCGGGTGCCTTCGCCTCCGCCGCCCTGGTCTACTTCCTCTATGGCAACCTCTTCACCCAGTGGGAACTGACCCACAACGTGGTGCGCGGCAGCGTAGAGAGCCTCGGCACCGCCGGCATCTTCTCCACCTACCCCAATGCCCTGCTCTCCAACATGCAGGCATTCGCGGTCGAGCTGGTGATCACCGCCGTCCTGATGCTGGGCATCATGGCGCTGGGTGACAACAACAACGGTGCCCCCAAAGGCTTCGCCGCCGCCCTGCTGATCGGCATACTGATCGCGGTGATCGGCGCCTCCCTCGGCCCCTTGACCGGTTTTGCCATGAACCCGGCCCGTGACTTTGGTCCCAAACTGTTCGCCTTCTTTGCAGGCTGGGGCGATGTGGCCCTGACCGGCGGTCGCGACAACCCCTACTTCTGGGTTCCCATCCTCGGCCCCATAGTCGGCGCCCAGCTGGGTACCGCTCTGTATGTGAAAGTGCTGGCTCCCTGCGTCCCGGGCAACCGTGTCGTGACCGAAGAAGCCGCCAAGCTGTCCAATAAAGAAGAGGCCGCCGCCTAAGAGCGGTCCCCCCAAACGTGGAGAACATCATGTCTGCTGAAAAGAAATTTGTCGTCGCGCTGGATCAAGGTACCACCTCCTCCCGTGCCATAGTGTTCGATCAGGACGCCAACATAGTCGCGACCTCACAGCGCGAATTCACCCAGCACTACCCCAAGGCGGGCTGGGTCGAGCACGACCCCATGGAGATCTGGGCGACCCAGTCCTCCGTCTTCACCGAGGTGCTGGCCAAGAGCGGCCTGCACAGCGAGCAGATCGCCGCCATCGGCATCACCAACCAGCGTGAAACCACCGTTGTCTGGGAGAAAGCCACCGGCAAGCCCGTCTACAACGCCATCGTCTGGCAGTGCCGCCGCACCGCGGCCATCTGTGAAGAGCTGAAAGCCCGCGGCCTGGAAGAGTACGTACGCGAGAATACCGGCCTGGTGCTGGACGCCTACTTCTCCGGCACCAAGGTGAAGTGGATCCTGGACAACGTGGAAGGGGCCCGCGAGAAGGCGATGAACGGCGAGCTGCTGTTCGGCACCATAGACACCTGGCTGGTGTGGAAGATGACCAACGGCGAAGTGCACGTCACCGACCCGACCAACGCCTCCCGCACCATGCTCTACAACATCCGCGATCTGAAGTGGGACGAGCGGATGCTGGACGAGCTGGGCATCCCCGCCTCCATGCTGCCGGAGGTCAAACCCTCCTCCGAGGTGTATGGCTATACCACCCGTGGCGGCGGCTCCCGCATCCCCATCGCCGGCATCGCCGGTGACCAGCAGTCTGCCCTGTTCGGCCAGCTCTGCTTCGAGAAGGGGATGGCCAAGAACACCTATGGCACCGGCTGCTTCCTGCTGATGAACACGGGCACAGAGCCGGTTCGCTCCAACAACGGCCTGCTGACCACGGTCGCCATCGGCCCGAAAGGGGAAGTGAACTACGCGCTGGAAGGGGCCGTGTTTATGGGCGGCGCCACCATCCAGTGGCTGCGCGATGAACTGAAGATCATCCACGATGCCCGCGACACCGACTACTTCGCGAGCAAGGTGGGGGACACCAACGGCGTCTACCTGGTACCGGCCTTCGTGGGCCTGGGCGCACCCTACTGGGATCCCTATGCTCGCGGCACCATGGTCGGCCTGACCCGTGGCGCCAACCGCAACCACATCATCCGCGCCGCGCTGGAATCCATCGCCTACCAGAGCCGCGACGTGCTGGATGCCATGCAGCAGGACTCCGGCATCAAGCTGGCAGCACTCAAGGTTGACGGTGGCGCCGTCGCCAACGACTTCCTGATGCAGTTCCAGGCTGACATGATGCACACCCCTGTGGTACGTCCGACCCGCATCGAGACCACCGCCATGGGCGCCGCCTTCCTGGCAGGCCTCGCCGTCGGCTTCTGGAAGAGCTCCGACGAGCTGGAAGACAAGTTCAGCGTGGACAGGGAGTTCATTCCCCAGATGGACAAAGCCGATCGCGCCAAGCGTTACAGCGGCTGGCAGAAGGCGGTCGAACGCTCACGCCGCTGGGCGGAAGAGGATTAATCGGGCAACCCATGCATCCTTGAGATGAAAACGAACGAGGCCGACAGCGATGTCGGCCTCTTTTTATTGGCGAGCGCGGGTGTTCTGACCGCACCTGACCCCAGCCCTCCCCTTGCCAAGGGGTGGGAGAAAATGACCCCTCCCCCTCCCCCTAGTGGAGGGGGAGACCGGGAGGGGGTTGGCACTGTCGGCATGCCCTCTACAACGCCTCGGCGCCGAGCTGCTCTTTCAGGAAGTCGAGCCATACCCGCAGCCGGATATCCCGCTGGGCATCGGAGTAGAAGACCGCATGAATGGGGCGCGAGGCGCCGCTGTTGCTGCGGGCCAGCACCTCCACCAGGGCCCCGCTCGCCCTGTCCTCTCCCGTCATGAAGTCCGACAGGCAGACGATCCCCTGCCCTCCCAGCGCCAGCTGGCGCAGGGTCTCGCCGCTGCTGGCCCTCAGGGTCGGGGTGATGGCGAACCTGTCCCCCTGCTCAGTGCTGAGCAGGGGCCAGTGGTTGAGGTGATCGGGGTGCAAAAAGCCGAGCAGCTCGTGGCCCGCCAGCAAGTCAGCTGGCTGGCGCGGGGTGCCGCGTGCCTTCAGATAGTCGGGGGACGCGAGCAGCCGCAGCTTGGATCGCCCGAGCGGCAGGGCGCGCAGGGAGGAGTCCGTCAGCTCGCCGATGCGAATGGCCATGTCCACCCGCCGCTCCATCAGGTTGATGAAGCCCTCGGAGCTGTGCAGTTGCAGCTCTATGCCGGGGTAGCGGCGGCGGAACTCGCCAATGATGGGCACCAGCCGGTGCAGGATGAAGGGGGTGGCGGCGTCGACTCTCAGAATCCCTTCGGGTTGTTCCCGGCGCATCAGCAGATGGCTCTCCGCCTCGCTCATCTCGGTCAGCACCTTCACCGCTCGCTGATAGAACCAGCGCCCCTCCTCGGTCAGGCTGACCCGCCGGGTGGTGCGGTTGAGCAGCACTGTGGCGAGCTTCTCCTCGAGGCGCTTGATGCCGCGGCTCACCACGGAGTTGTCCATGCCGAGGTTCTCCGCCGCCTGGCGAAAACTGCCCGCCTCCACCACGGCCACAAACAGGGTCAGTTCATCGGAATGGGTCTTCATTGTTGTCATCCTGGCAAGAGTCATGGGGCTTTATAGGCGCAGTGGCCTGGAGTTGGCAAGACCTGCGTCGCGCCGTCGGCGCTCTCCCTTCGCCGTATCGTGACGCACCGCCTGTTTTATCTCCGCCCTTGCCAGTACAATGCCGCCAAATAGCACCGTATGAAGCCAAACATGCACAGAGACGACCCCCTAGTATTCGCACACAGGCTGGATGCAGCCCATCGGGAGCTGGCCGAGAAGGGCGTGCAGGCGCTCAACTACAACCCGCCGATTATCTGGCTGCTGCGAAAGGCGGGGTTCACCATCAGGCCGCCCCACTACGAACGCTTTCTGGTCAACGTCCTGGCCCTGGGACTCCCCATCGGCGCTATCTGGGGGGTGTTGATGTGGTGCCTCGGCTGGCAGGATGAGGTGAACCTGGGGTTTGCCCTGCACCAGGGACTGCTGTTTGGCATTGGCGTTGGCCTGCTGATGGCGACCTGGTTCTGGTTTAGGCGCAAGCAGCTCAAACTGACGCCCTGGGACGCCTTGCCGCAAGCCACGAGCCGCACGCTAAAACGCTGGCAACCCAGATAGATTACACTCGGCCTCATTCATCAGCAGGGAGCTGCACCTTATGAAAATCCATGAAAAACTGAACTATGTGGAATTTGCGGCCAGGGATCTCGCCGCCACCAAGGCCTTCTTCACTGCCGCCTTTGGCTGGCAGTTCGCCGACTACGGCCCCGACTACTGCGCCTTCGAAGGGGAAGGGCTGGACGGCGGCTTCTATCGTGCGGATCTGTGCGGCCAGAGCGCCCAGGGCGGCGCTCTCCTGGTGTTCTACAGCGCCGATATCGAGGAGACCCAGGCCAAGGTGCAGCACCATGGCGGCATCATCAACCGCCCGCTGTTTGACTTCCCCGGCGGCCGCCGCTTCCACTTTGTCGAACCCAGCGGCAACGAGTTTGCGGTCTGGTCAGAGGGATAACCCTCAGCGCAGCAGACATGTTATTTCAGAGAAATATTTTGACTTTTAATTTTAAATCAAGGCATTACCCATGAAGCTCTATCGATTTATTACTGGCCCTGATGATAAAGATTTTTGCATGCGGATCTCTGAATTGATGAACAAGGGCTGGGAGCTTCACCATGGCCCGACACTGACCTTCAATGGAAATACTTGCATCGCAGGACAAGCCTTAACTAAAGAAGTCGCTGGCGAAGAATTCGCAATGCCCATAGATCTAACGAAATACTAATGTGTGGGTTCCCCCTCCCTATTGCTGTTCTTTCCTCAATAGTGTTTTGCGACTGCTGCCCTGTTTCCCCCAGTCTGCCGGGGGCATACTGACCGTCGTTTTAGCAAGGAGGTTCAGATGCCATCCCCCCTGATTGTGATTGCCGAGCTTGAGGCCAAGCCTGAATTCGCCGCCGAGTGCCGAGCCGCCCTGACGCCGCTCGTCAACGCCAGCCGGCAAGAGCCCGGGTGCCTTGGCTACCGGCTGCATCAGAGCCTGGAGAGCCCCCACGGCTGGATGATCCACGAGGAGTGGGAGAGCGATGCGGCGCTCAGTGCCCACCAACAAGAACCCCATTTTCTCGCCTTTGTGGCCAACACCCGGGGCTGGTTTGCCAGCACCAGTGTTCGCCGCTATCAGCTAGCCTGAATCCAGCTGCGGCCTGTCCCCTGCCCGCCCAGGATACGAGGATGGGCCGACACAATATTGAGCGTAGAAACAATAACTTGAGGAATATGATGATGAAGATGCCCAACCTGGGTCTTGGTACCTTTCGCCTGAAAGATCAGCCCCTGCGCGACTCCCTGCTGCAGGGTCTGGATCTCGGCTATCGCCACATAGATACCGCCCAGATCTATGACAACGAGGCCGAAGTGGGCCAGCTGATGAGCGAAAGTGGCGTTCCCCGCCAGGATATCTACCTGACCACCAAGGTGTGGATCAGCGAGTTCGGCCCGGGCAAGGTGATCCCGAGCCTGGAGCTGAGCCTGGAAAAACTGCGCACCGACTATCTGGATCTGGCGCTTATTCACTGGCCCTCCCCCAAGGATGAGGTGCCGATGGCGGTCTATCTGGAGCAGCTGGCCGAGGCCAAGGCCCGGGGCCTGACCCGGGAGATCGGGGTCTCCAACTTCACGGTCGCCCAGCTTAAAGAAGCCATCGCTATCCTGGGGCCGGGCGCCATCGCCCACCAGCAGGTGGAGATCCATCCCCTGCTGCAAAACCGCAAGGTGGTGGAGTTCTGCCAGGATCAGGGCATTGCCATCACCGCCTATATGCCGCTGGCCTATGGCAAGGTGCTGAGCGAGCCGCTGCTGATGGAGATAGGCAAGCGCCACGGCGTCTCGGCGACCCAGGTGTCACTGGCCTGGCTGCTGGCCCAGGGCATGACGGTGATCCCAAGCTCCACCAAGCGGGAGAATCTCGCCGCCAACCTGGCCGCCCTCAAGGTGCAACTCAGCCCCGAGGAGATGGCACAGATTGCCACCCTGGAGCGAGGGGAGCGCTGCGCCAACCCGGACTTTGCCCCGAATTGGGATTAAACGGGAGAGGACGCATTGTATCTATCGCTTCGGCGGCGGATACCGGCAACCCTCACTAGCCAATTGCAACCACGAGCTATCCCCTCTCCCTGCGGGAGAGGGTTAGGGTGAGGGGCAAGCTACCCCCCCTCATCCCCAACCCTTCTCCCGCCAGGGGAGAAGGGAGCAAAGAAAACCCAACACCGTCGACGAAAACCCAAGCGGGAGGCATCATGTCTCCCGCTTTTTTTTTGTCTCCAATACCGCGCGCCACCGCAGCCCGCGCAGCAGCCCCCTTCCCTTGCCCCTTCTCTCTTTGTTCCCAGCGCGGTCTGTACGCTTTGCTTCTACGCGCTTTGCCTCCGCAGCCTCGGGCACTCCCACTACCCCATTCCACGGCTCCATTGCTGCTTATTTGGCAAAAGTAATTTGACGTTACCGTCATTTTTGCCAACAAAGCTCATCGGCATACTGGCGCCATTCTCCCGTCGGGAGCCACTATCCAAGGAGTTTGTATGCCACTGGCGTTATTTGCCCTCACCCTGAGTGCCTTCGCGATCGGCACCACCGAATTTGTAATTGTGGGGCTCATTCCCACCATAGCCGAGCAGCTCAATGTCTCGCTCCCCTCGGCGGGCCTGCTGGTCAGCCTCTACGCCCTGGGCGTCGCCATAGGCGCGCCTGTGCTGACGGCGCTCACCGGCAAGCTGCCGCGCAAGTGGCTGCTGGTGGGCCTGATGGCGCTCTTCACCGCCGGCAACCTGCTGGCCTGGCAGGCCCCCGGCTACGAGAGCCTGATCGTCGCCCGCATCCTCACCGGCCTGGCCCACGGGGTCTTCTTCTCGGTGGGTTCCACCATAGCCACGGGTCTGGTGGCCAAAGAGAAGGCGGCGAGCGCCATCGCCATCATGTTCAGCGGCCTGACCGTCGCCCTGGTGACAGGCGTGCCGCTCGGCACCTGGATTGGTCAGCAGTTCGGCTGGCGCGAGACCTTCCTGGTGGTGAGCGCACTCGGGGTCATCGCCATGGTCGGTAGCCTGCTGCTGATCCCGAGCAACCTGCCCAAGGGGACAGCCTCCACTATCCGCGAGCAGCTCGCCGTGCTGACCCACAAGCCCCTGCTGATGGTCTACGCCAAGACGGCCCTGGGCTATGGCGGCGCCTTCACCGCCTTCACCTTCCTCGCCCCCATCTTGCAGCAGGTGAGCGGTTTCGGTGCCAATGCGGTGAGCCTGATCCTGCTGGTGTACGGGGTCTCGGTTGCCGTCGGCAATATCTGGGGTGGCAAGCTGGCGGACAAGCTGGGCCCGCTGCCCGCGCTGAAGCTGATGTTTGGCGGTCTGGCACTCATCCTGCTGATGCTCACCTTCACGGCGCCGCACCCTGTGCTGGCGGTGCTGACAGTGCTGGTGTGGGGCGCCTTTGCCTTTGGCAACGTGCCGGGCCTGCAGGTGCTGGTGGTGAAACAGGCCGAGCGCCATACCCCGAACGCCGTGGACGTGGCCTCCGGCCTCAACATCGCCGCCTTTAACGTCGGCATCGCCCTGGGCTCTGTCGTTGGCGGTTTCGTGGTGGAGCACCTGGGGTTGATGCACACACCCTGGATCGGGGCCCTCATAGTGCTGCTGGCCTATGGCCTCACCCATGCAAGCGAGAAGCGCGAAGCCAAACTGGCGCTGGCAATCTAATCCGCCGCGCAAAAAAACAAAAAGGCCGACACCCAGTGTCGGCCTTTCTCGTTTTCAGGGGGGATCAAGGCTCCTTGAGATCCTCGTCCGCGGCCCAGCGCGCCTCCAGCCAGAGCAGATTGACCAGGCCGCACAACAGGGCAAACCCCAACCCCAGAATCCAGGTGAAATACCACATATCGAAGACTCCTCAATTCCGGTGTTAGTAGAGGCTGTGGCCCTGCTGGCGCACCTGCTCGGTACTCATCTTGCCCCGCGCCACCCAGTAGACCCAGAGGGTGTAGCCCAGGTTGATGGGCATCAGCACGGCGACTATGCCCAGCATGATGAAGAGGGTGCCCTCGCTGGAGGTGCCGTCCCACAGGGTCAGGCTGCTCGACGGATCCAGGGACGAGGGCAGCACGAAGGGGAAGAGCGCTATGGCCACGGTCAGCATCATGGCGGCGCAGGCACCACCGCTGGCAAGGATCGCCAGCCGCGCCCGGCCAAGGTGGCTTGCCAGCGTGCTCAAGAGCGGCAGCAAGAGGCCGAGGGCCGACACAGCCCAGAGCACCGGGTGCGTCATGAAGTTGCCAAACCAGCCATCCGGCGCCGTCGTCACCTCTTTCATCAGCGGCGTCAGAGCGCTGTTGAGATCCCCTATTTCCGCAATCTGGTATCCCCGCATCTGGCTGAGCCAGAGGCCGCCGAGGGCAAACAGGGCGCTCGCCAGGGGCCCGAGCCAGCGGCTCTGGCGGGCGCAGCGCTCGGCTATCACCCCTTGGGTCTTGCACTGCAGGAAGCTGGCGCCATGCAGCATCAGCAGGGCCAGCGCCGTCCCCATGCAGGTCAACAGCAGCGGCCAGTTGAAATCGAAGGCGCCGTAGTGGATGCGAAGGGCCGAGTCGAAGCGAAACGGCAAACCTTGCAACAGAAAGCCGATGGTCGCGCCAAACACCAGGGTCGGCAGCAGGGCCCCCATCACCAGGGCCCTGTCCCACCAGCGGCGCCAGAGCGGATCCGGCAGCTTGCTGCGATAGTCAAAGCCGACCGGGCGCAGGAAGAGGCCGAACAGCAGGAACATGAAGGGCACATAGAGGGCCGAGAAGGAGGCGGCATAGACCAGGGGCCAGGCGGCGAACAGGGTGCCGGCACCGGCGATGAGCCACACCTGGTTACCCTCCCACACGGGCCCCACGCTGTTGAGCAGCACCCGCCGCTCCTCATCGCTCTTGCCCACCACGGGCAACAGCATGCCGACCCCGAGATCGAAGCCGTCCATCACCACGAAGCCGATGAGCAGGAAGAGCACCAGCCCCCACCAGATGAGTTTCAGGGTTTCGTAATCCATCAGACAGGACTCCCGTTTTTCAACACTTCACCTTGATAACGACCCGTCTGCAGGCTGGCGGGCCCTTTGCGGATCACATGACGCAACAAGAACAGCTCCACCACCAGCAACGTGCTGTAAATGAGGAAGATGGCGATGAGGCTGAACCAGAGTTGACCCGGTTGCAGCAAGGAGACCGACGCCGACACCGGCAGCACGTCGCTGATGGTCCAGGGCTGGCGGCCGAACTCGGCCACGAACCAGCCCGCCTCTATGGCGACCCAGGGCAGGGGTATGCTCCAAAGCAGCGCCCTGAGCAGGCGGGGCGATTGCACCAGCTTGCCCCGGCACAGTTGCAGGAAGGCGGCGCCAAAGAGCAGCAGCAACACCACCCCTATGCCCACCATCAGCCGAAAACTCCAGAAAAGCGGCGCCACCTGAGGGATGGAGTCGGAGACGGCCTTGGCAATGGCCCCTTCGTCCGCCTTGCCAATCTCCTTGGCGTAGGGGGTCAGCAGCAGGCCGTAACCGAGATCGGTGCGGTGGCGCTCGAAGGTGGCCCTGGCCTCGGCATTGCTACCATCCGCTCGCAGGGCTTCCAGGGCCTCGTGGGCCAGCATGCCGCTGCGGATGCGCACCTCGTGCTGCGCCTTCAGATCTTTAAGGCCTGTCACCTGCTCATCCAGGGAGCGGGTGGCTATGATGCCCATCAGATAGGGGATCTTGATGGCCGCGTGAGTGGTCTCGGCACTCTGATCCGGCAGGCCGAACAGGGTGAAGGAGGCAGGGGCGGGTTCGGTCTCCCACTCCGCCTCTATGGCGGCGAGTTTGACCTTCTGCACCTCCCCGGAGCGATAGCCCGACTCGTCCCCGAGGACGATGACCGAGAGGATGGCGGCGAGGCCAAAGCCCGAGGCGATGGCGAAGGATCGCAGGGCGAAGCGCACCTCCATGCGGCGCAGCAGATACCAGCTGCTCACCCCCATCACGAACAGGGAGGCCGCCACATAACCCGCCGCCACAGTGTGGACGAACTTGACCTGGGCCACGGGGTTGAAGATCACCGCCGCCACGTCCACCAGCTCCATGCGCATTGTCATGGGGTTGAACTCGGCGCCGACCGGGTTCTGCATCCAGCCGTTGGCGATGAGGATCCAGAGGGCGGAGAGGTTGGAGCCGAGCGCCACCAGCGCCGTCACCAGCAGATGCTGGCCCCGGGAGAGCTTGTCCCAGCCGAAGAAGAAGAGGCCCACCAGGGTGGATTCCAGGAAGAAGGCCATCAGCCCCTCCACCGCCAGCGGGGTGCCGAAGATGTCGCCGACGTAGTGGGAGTAGTAGGCCCAGTTGGTACCGAACTGGAACTCCAGGGTGATCCCCGTAGTGACCCCCATGACGAAGTTGATGCCAAACAGCTTGCCCCAGAAGCGGGTGATGTCCTTGTAGATCACCTTGCCGGTCATCACGTAGGCGGACTCGGCGATCACCAGGATCCAGGACAGCCCCAGGGTGAGGGGCACAAACAGAAAGTGGAACATCGCCGTCGCGCCGAACTGTATTCGGGAGAGGCTGACCACATCATCCAGGCTTATCATGCATGACTCTCTATGTTGCATTTAACAGACAGGTTTTCGCCCGTTAAGTACAACACGCGCCATGACACCTATAACAGATGCAGTTATAGTGAAATCCACCTATAACAGTTAGGACACACCATGTCCCGTTACGGTCAGCTGGCTGCCTTGTTGCAACAGCAGATAGAGAGCGGCCTCTGGCAGCCGGGGGAGCGCATCCCCTCCATCCGCCAGAGCTGCAAGACCCACGGTCTCAGCCCCATGACGGTGCTGCAGGCCTACCAGTTGCTCGAGAGCCGCGGCCTTATCCTGGCCAGGCCCCAGTCCGGCTACTACGTCAAGGCTGCCACCTCCCCGCTGCAGGCGAGCGCCGCCCAGCAGGCCCACTACAGCGGCTCGGTGGACATCAACGATCTGGTGTTCGAGGTGTTGCAGGCGAGCAAGTCCCGGGAGCTGGTGCCGCTGGGGCTCGCGGTGGCCGATCCCGCCCTCTTCCCCCATCCCCAGCTCGGCCGGGCACTGGCGAGCTGCATGCGCCGCCTCGATCCCTTCAGCACTGTGGCAGATCTGCCCCCCGGCAACGAGGCGCTGCGCCGCGCCATCGCCCAGCGTTACGCCAGCGACGGCCTGGCGGTGGATCCCCAGGAGATCATCATCACCACAGGGGCCATGGAGGCCCTCTCCCTCAGCCTGCAGGTGTTGACCGAGCCCGGGGACTGGGTGGTGGTGGAGTCCCCCACCTTCTACGGCGCCCTGCAGGCCATAGAGCGCTTGCAGCTCAAGGTGGTGGAAATTCCTGTGATCCCCGGGGTGGGCATAGATCTCGCCCTGCTCACCGAGGCCCTGGCACAGCGCCCCATCAAGGCGTGCTGGCTGATGGGCAACGTCCAGCATCCCCTGGGCCACACCATGCCGGATGGCCACAAGCAGGGGCTGATGGCGCTGCTCAACGCCCATGAGGTGCCCCTGGTGGAGGACGACGTCTACGCCGAGCTCTACTTTGGCCGCGAGCGCCCCAGCCCCATCAAACGCTGGGACGCCCGGGGCGACAGCCTGTTGTGCGGCTCCTGGACCAAGTGCCTGGCGCCGGGCTTTCGGGTCGGCTGGGTGGTGGCGGGACCCCATGCCGAGCGCATCCAGCGGCTGCAACTGATGTCCACCCTCTCCACCAATGTGCCGAGCCAGCTGGCACTCGCCGACATGCTGCGCCAGGGCGGGGTGGATGCCCACTTTCGCCGCCTGCGCCACACCCTGGCCCAGCGCCAGCAGCAGATGCGGGCGGCCCTGCTGCGCCTCTTCCAGGACGAGGTGCGCATCTCGACCCCGAATGGCGGCTACTTCCTCTGGCTGACATTCGACGAGCGCCTCGACAGCCGGGCACTCTATGCCCAGGCGCTGGCCAGCGGTTTCTCACTGGCCCCCGGGGCCCTGTTCTCGAGCCAGGGCCAGCACAACCATTGCCTGCGCCTCAACAGCGCCCATCCCTGGAGCCCGGCACTGGAGGCCGCCCTCACCCGGCTGGCGGCCCTGGTCCACCAGCAGCTCGCGCCCCATCAATAGACCACCAACGACAAGGCCCCATGACGGGGCCTTGTGGACAATCTTATGGCTGCCTGGGCTCAACCCGGCGCGCCCAGCTGGGCCACCTGGCGCTCTATGCTGGCTTTCAGGTTGTCATCGAGCTTGAGAGCGCGGGCCAGCTCGTCGAGATAGCCGCGCTCCATGAAGTGATCCACCTCGACGGCGAGCAGGGAGGCGAGATAGACCTCGGTGGCCTGCTCCATGTCGGTCACTTCCCGGGCCAGGGCTTGCGGGTCCAGCGGGCGGGCCAGCTCGGCATCAATCCAGCGGGCGGCATCGGGTTGGCCCTGCTCGGTCAGGTACTGCTGGATCTTCTGACGCTCGTTGCCGTCGATGTGGCCGTCGGCCCGGGCCGCCGCCACCATGGCGCGCACCAGCAAGCTGGCGCGGGCATCCAGTTCGGCGCCCGCCAGCTCGTTGAGGGGATGGGGCGTGCCGGCCGCTGGCGCACTCTGGTTCTGCTGCCAGTCCTGATAGAGCTTGTAGGCCAGCCCGCCGAGGGCGGCCGCCCCGCCCACCGCCGCCACCTTGGTGCCGTACTTGCGCATATTCTTGTTGCCAAGCAGCAGCGCCATGGCCCCGGCGGCCAGCCCCCCCTGGGCCATACCCTTCATCTGGGCCTTGCGCGTGTCACCGCCATCGTTGAGCCAGCCCTTGCCAGCTCCCATCAATTGCTCCAGCATCTGTTTCATGGGGCCTCCTCATTTGCATGAGCTGCCATGCTGGGCCGCCGCCGCTGAACTCAAGGTGAATGGATGTCCCTGCCCCGTCTGTCGCAGCTGACCCTGTTTGTGGCCGGGATCATCTGGTTGGATGAGTCCTGGTCGCTGCGGTTGTTATTGTCATCACTGGCCATTTCGGGGGCATAGCCCTGGGCATGGCGAGGCGCCCTTCGCAAGGAGACAACCCATGATGAAGCTGGTCATACTGCTGCTCGGTGGCACCCTCTCGGGCGGCCTGCTCGCCATAGAACAGGATCGGGGAACCCATCAGGCCGGGCTGGACAGAGCCTGTGACAACGCCCGGCAACAACAGACGATACAAGAGAGGCAGCAGCGCATAGATGCCTGCGTCAGGGCCGGGGGCAAGACGACCCGCTGCCAGCAGGAGTACGCCAGCCTCGGCCAGCGCACCGGCAATGAACGCCCCTATGTGTCATCCCTGCCTCCCTGCCAGCAGGCAGAGGCCTACCGCAAGAGTGACCGGCAATGAACCGAGGAGACGATATGACCCCACCCCACGAGCTGACCCTGCAATTTCTCGCCGAACCCGCCGACGTCAACTTCGGTGGCAAGGTCCATGGCGGCATGGTGATGAAGTGGATCGATCAGGCCGGCTACGCCTGCGCCGCCGGCTGGTGTGGCGGCTATGCCGTCACCGTCTATGTGGGGGGCATCCGCTTTTTGCGCCCCATCCAGATAGGCCAGCTGGTGGAGGTGCACGCCAAGGTGATCCACACGGGCACCACCAGCATGCACCTGGCGGTGGATGTCTACAGCCGCCACCCCACTGACCCTGCGCGCCACAAGACCACCCACTGCATCATCATCTTCGTGGCCATGGACGAGCACGGCAAGCCGAGCCCTGTGCCCCAATGGCAGCCGGTGAGCGAGCAGGATCTGAGCTTGCAGCAGTACGCCAGGAAACTGATGGCCCTGCGCGAGGAGCTCGACAAGGAGATGCGCCAGCACATGTGAAGCCCTTCAAGCCCCGGGCAACCGGGGCGTGTCTTCACGGCCCGCGGCGCTATAATGGCGCCCACTCTGCCCCATGAGAAACCAAGATGTCACTGGAAAATGCACCGCCCGAGGTCAAACTCGCGGTGGATCTGATAGAACTGCTGGAAACCAACCAGATTGCCCCGGATCTTGTCCTGGCGGCGCTCGCCATCGTCCGCCGGGACTATGAGCGCAAACTTGAGGAAGGCCGGGCGCACTGACGCGTTCACCTAGACGCTGTCCCTTCACCCTTCCAACCCAGGAGGCCCCATGTCAGACCCCGTTCGCTTCGAAACCGGCAAGGCCATGCTGCTTGGCGGTCTGCGCCGCCATCACAGTTTCCAGCACGGCGACTTCGGTGGCCAGTGGCGCGACTTCAGCGCCCTTGGCCCCCTGCCGGGTCAGCTGGGGGAGCACGCCTACGGCGTCATCTGCGCCGCCACCGCCACCGAGTGCGAATATATGTGCGCGGTGGAAGTAGCCGCCCTGGAGGTGCTGCCCCCCGGGATAGGCCGGATGCGCATCGCCCCCCAGACCTATGCGGTCTTCCTGCACCGGGGTCATGTCGATGCCCTGCCCCAAACCTGGCAGGCCGCCCTCGACTGGCTGGCTCGGTCCAGCTGGGAATCCGCCCACAAGCCGGATTTTGAGCGCTACGGCGACGCCTTTGACCCGGATAGCGGCAGCGGCGAGGTGGAAGTCTGGCTCGCCGTGGTGCCCAGACAATCCCTGGCCTGAGGCCCTGGGCCTGGCTTGTTCCTACCTGGGCCCCATCACCTCGTCACAGAGCGCGATCAGCGCCTCGCAGAGCCGGCTGAGGGGCTCACTGTCTCCGGCTCCCAGGTGCAGGGCCAGCTCCACCGAGCGCACCGCCGGCCAGTCCACCAGCGCCACCTGATCGGGCTGCAGCAGCCGGGCGGGCAGCAGGCTCACCCCTATGCCCGCGCTCACCGCCCCCTGCAGGCTGGCGAGGCTGGCACTCACGTAGGCGATGCGCCAGGGGATCCCCCTGGCATCCAGGGCCTCGGTGATCTGGCGCCGATAGAGGCCTTCACTCGGAAACACCACCAGGGGAACAGGCTCCCGCTCGCAGGCAGGCCAGTCGCGGCTGTCGACCCAGGCCAGCGGCTCGCGCCAGCGGGCGATGGGCTCCCCCTGCCCCCGCCCCTGCTTGATCAGCGCCAGATCCAGCTCCCCCCCCTCGAAGGCCTGCCACAGCACGTGGCTAAGACCGCTTTGCACCTCCAGCCTCACCTCGGGGTATTGCCGGGCGAAAGCCGCCAGCACCGCCGTCATGGCGCCGGCGGCGAAATCCTCGGGCACCCCGAGACGCAGGGGGTGACTGGCCTCGCTCACCCGCTCCCCCGCCCGGGCCAGCAGCCCCAGGATGCGGCGCGCCAGCCCCAGCAGTGTTTCCCCCTGGGCCGTGGTCACCACCTGGCGGCCGGACCTGTCGAGCAGCGGACAACCGAGCTGCTGCTCGAGGCGGCGCATCTGCTGGCTGATGGTGGACTGGGTCAGGTGCATCCGCTCGCCGGCACGGGTGAAACTGCCGGTCTCGACGATGGCAACAAAGCTCTGCAGCAGGTGGGGATCCAGCAAGGGTCGCTCCATGGGGGGATTCTCCATTTATAAAATCACTGAAAGTCATTTTATCATTTAATTTCCAAATGACTTGCGGGCCCGTTAGGCTGCCGTCACCCCCTCTTTTGCCAGGATGATCCCATGTCACAGCCTCCCCAGTCCGGTGCCCGCCCAGTGAACTCCCTCAGTGCCGTCTCGGCCCCCAGCCATCAGGCATGGCTGGAGCAGACCCTGCAGCTGGCCCTGACCCACCGCCAGCAAGGGGGCCGCCCCTTCGCAGCCCTCTTGGTGCGAGACAACCAGCTGGTGGCGAGCGCCGTCAACCGCATGCTGGAGGCGGGGGATCCCAGCCGTCACGCCGAGCTGGAGGCGCTGCGGGAGGGGAGCCGCAAGGGCCCGCTTGCGGGTGCCATCGTCTATGCCAGCGGCCACCCCTGCCCCATGTGCCTCTGCGCCCTGGTGATGAACGGCATCAGCGCCGTCTACTACGCCTTCGACAACGAAGACGCGGCCCCCTTCGGCTTTGACAGCAGCGCCAGTTACGACAGGCTGCGACTGCCCCTCAACCCGCCGCCCCTGCCCCTCATCAAGTTGCCAAGCTCCATACCGGCCGCCGCCCTCTACGGCCCCCAGTCCCATGGTTAAGCGCCATCTCCCCTCCGGCAGCGGCGCCCTGCTGGTGCTGGTGGTGCTGATTGGCATCAACCTGCGCCCCTTCCTCACCGCCATAGGCCCCCTGGCGGGGCAGATAGACGCCCAGTTGGGCCTCGGCATGGACAGGTTGGCCTGGGTCACCCTGCTGCCGCTGCTGCTGATCGGAGTCGGTGTCCTGCTCACCCCGGCCCTGCTCGACAAGGCCGGGCCGCGCCCCTTGCTCGGGGCGGCCCTGTTGCTGCTGACGCTGGGCAGCGCCCTGCGCCTCGACCTGTCCAGCGGCACCCTGCTCATCGCCAGCGCCGCCCTGTGCGGGCTGGGGTCGGCCCTGGTGCAGGGGACACTGCCCGGCCTCATCAAGGGGACTTTTGCGGGCAAGGTGCCCCTGGTGATGGGGATCTTCTCGGCCTGCATGATGGGGGGCGGGGCGCTCGGCGCCGTGCTCACCCCCAGGGTCGCCCTGCACCTCGACTGGTCCCGGGCGCTGGCCCTCTGGAGCCTGCCGGTGCTGCTGGCCCTGCTCTGGCTCGGCTGGCGGGTGCGCCTGCCCGCCGCCGCGCTGCACTCCGCCCCATCAGGGGAGCCGCGGCTGATCGCGCTGCCCCGCGCCTGGCTGCTGATCGCCTGCTTCGGCATCATCAACAGCGGCTACGGCATAGTCGTGGCCTGGCTGGCCCCCGCCTACCTGGCGCTGGGATGGAGCCCCCAGCAGGGGGGCGAGCTGGTGGCCTGGCTGGCCCTGGCCCAGACCGCCAGCGGCCTGGGTCTGCCGCTGCTGGCGGCGCGCAAGGAGGACAGGCGCCCCTGGATGGGGCTGGCCATAGTGATGCAGGTGGCGGGCTTTGGCGGCCTCTGGCTCGCCCCGGAAGTAGCCCCCATCCTCTGGTGCCTGCTGTGCGGCGCAGGCCTTGGCGGCAGCTTCTCCCTCATCATGGTGATGGCGCTGGATCACCTGCCAGACCCCAGACGCGCCGGTAGCCTGAGCGCCCTGATGCAGGGATTTGGCTTCATCCTGGCGGCAACCGGCCCCTGGGTGGCAGCGCGCCTCCACCACCTGAGCGGTGACTTCGCCAGCGCCTGGCAGTGGCAGCTCGGCGGTTTGGTGCTGATGAGCCTGCTGGTGCTGCGCCTGAACCCGCGCCACTACGCTCGCGTGATGGGGGCCAGGGTGATGGGGCAGCCCGCCCCCCTCACCCAAAGGGGCCAGACGGCACAAAGCGATACACCGGCCTAGGGCCGGTGTATCGGGAGCACATCAGAGGACGATGAGGGGCGCACTAGCGCCCCTTCTTCTGCCGCCCGGCCTGGCTGGATCGCGGCTTGCCCGGGGTGGCTTTGCCGCCCTTGCTGGGGGCACCTTTAGCTGCGGCGGCTTTGCCTGCGCCACCTTTGCCAACAGTCCCCTTGCCGGCAGGGCTCTTCTTCTCGAAGGCTTCCGGGCCCGGCACATTGGGGCGGCCGCCAATCTCGTGATCGTCGTCCCGGCGCGGCTTCTTGCCCTGGGCCGGTTTGGCGCTTTGCGCCGCCGGGGTCTTGGGTTTCTCCCCCTTGGCCGGTTTCACCTCGGAGGAGGAGTCTTCAATGAGCTTGAACAGCTCGATCAGCTCGTCGTCGGTGAGATCGCGCCACTCCCCCACCGGCAGCCCCTTGAGGCTGACGTTCATGATGCGGATACGCTCGAGCTTGGTCACCTCGAAGCCGAAGTGCTCGCACATGCGGCGGATCTGGCGGTTCAGCCCCTGCACTAGCGTGATGCGGAACACGAAGGGAGCCTCTCGCTTCACCTTGCACTTCTTGGTGACGGCGCCGAGGATGGGCACCCCGGCCCCCATGCCCCGGATAAACTCATCGGTCACCGGCTTGTCAACGGTCACCAGATACTCTTTCTCGTGATCGTTGCCCGCCCGCAGTATCTTGTTCACCAGATCCCCGTGGTTGGTGAGGAAGATGAGCCCCTGGGAGTCCTTGTCGAGGCGCCCTATGGGGAAGATGCGGGTGCTGTGGTTGACGAAGTCGACTATGTTGTCCTTTTCCCCCGCCTCTGTGGTGGAGACTATGCCCACCGGCTTGTTCAGCACGATGAAGACCAGGCTGTCCGCTTCGCGCGCCTCTATCACCTGACCGTTGACCTTGACCAGATCCCCGGCAAACACCTGATCGCCGATCCCGGCCCGCTTGCCGTTGATGTAGACATGGCCCTGCTCGATGAAGCGGTCGGCCTCGCGACGGGAGCAGATGCCGCTCTCGCTGATGTATTTGTTCAGGCGCATGGATTCATCGGCCAGCATGGGTCACCTGCCAGATCGTGGAGTTCAGAAGAAGTGTCGGCTGAGTCAGCCAGGTCATGGTCGGGTTAGTCTGCATACGGTTCCATCTACAAAAAGAATCTACAAAAAGCACCTGCAAAAAGTCTCTTCAAAAGGGCAAGACTGCCCTTTCATCAATAAACCCATCAAAAAACGCCGCTACAGTAGCATATTGCGCCATCCCTTGCCCCGCCCCGTGCACCGGATCCTGCAATCCGCCCCGAAGAGAACCGCCGCCCGGCGGATGCCGCCTCGCAGGCCAGCTTCCCCTTGCCCATTCGCCCCTTCATCTTGCCCATGCTCCCGCCCTCCTCTCCCCTGCCCCGCTCAGCCTCGCCTCGCCTGAGGCGACAGGCCAAGGGCCGCAGAGAGCGCCGAAGGATACCCATAGAGAGGGATGAACTAAAACTTGCTATTTATTGACTAAAAATGCATAAAAAGATTTTCGTCAGCGCGAATTATCACCCTGGTGTCGGCTATGTAGCGGCGTAACCGCCATCATTGTCGGCAATTTCCGCCACGAAACAAATTTTTATCCGTATTCACTTTCAACGTCGAATATAAAGCGGGGGGCGGCGCCGACCCTTCTCTGGCAAGAGGCCAATTTCCCTTTATTACAGGAGTTACAGATGAGTCATTCCCTCTCTCAGGAGGCATTCCTGGCCCAGGTGGCCAGCCGCAACCCCCACCAACCCGAGTTCATCCAGGCCGTGAGCGAGGTGGTCGCCTCCATCTGGCCCTATGTGGAACGTCACCCCCGCTACCTGCAACACGGCCTGCTGGAGCGGCTGGTGGAGCCCGAGCGCCTCATCCAGTTTCGGGTGAGCTGGGTGGATGACCAGGGTCAGGTGCGGGTCAACCGCGGCTACCGCATCCAGCACAACAGCGCCATAGGCCCCTTCAAGGGGGGCATGCGCTTCCACCCCTCGGTGGATCTCTCGGTGCTCAAGTTCCTCGCCTTCGAGCAGACCTTCAAGAACGCCCTCACCACCCTGCCCATGGGGGGCGGCAAGGGGGGCAGCGATTTTGATCCCAAGGGCAAGAGCGAGGGGGAAGTGATGCGCTTCTGCCAGGCGCTGATGCTGGAGCTCTATCGCCACCTGGGTGCCAATACCGACGTGCCGGCCGGTGACATCGGGGTGGGCGGGCGCGAGGTGAGCTACATGGCGGGCATGATGAAGAAGCTCACCAACAGCGCCGAGTGCGTCTTCACCGGCAAGGGCCTCTCCTTTGGCGGCAGCCTGATCCGCCCGGAAGCCACAGGTTACGGCCTGCTCTATTTTGTCGAGGCCATGCTGGCCCACCGTGGCCAGTCCCTGGCCGGCATGCGGGTCTCGGTGTCGGGCTCGGGCAACGTCGCCCAATACGCCATCGAGAAGGCGATGACGCTGGGCGCCTGTGTCATCAGCGCCTCCGACTCCGGCGGCACCGTCTACGATCCGGACGGGTTCACTCCAGAGAAGCTGGCCCGCTTGATGGAACTTAAAAACGAGCAGCGCAAGCGGGTGGCGGATTACGCCCATGAGCTGGGGCTGGAGTTCTTCACCGGTCGCACTCCCTGGCACCTGCAAGCCGACGTCGCCCTGCCCTGCGCCACCCAAAACGAGCTGGATGCAGAGGATGCCGCAGCCTTGGTTGCCAATGGGGTGCAACTGGTGGCCGAGGGGGCCAACATGCCCTCCAGCGCCGCCGCCATCAAGGTATTCCACGAGGCGCGGGTGCTGTTTGCCCCGGGCAAGGCCGCCAACGCCGGTGGGGTCGCCACCTCGGGCCTGGAGATGAGCCAGAATGCCCAACGCCTCTCCTGGACCCGGGAAGAGGTGGATGCCCGCCTCAAGGGGATCATGACCAGCATCCACGCCACCTGTGTACGCTACGGCCAGGTGGATCAGGGCCAGGATGACGACCATGTGAACTACGAAAGCGGCGCCAACATCGCCGGCTTCGTCAAGGTGGCCGACGCCATGCTGGCGCAAGGGGTCTGCTAGTCACGCAGCTCCCCGTGACATCCCCCAAAGCAACAGGGCAGCCCATGG
This sequence comes from Aeromonas sp. DSM 116730, assembly GCF_046581335.1. Classification (NCBI taxonomy): domain Bacteria; kingdom Pseudomonadati; phylum Pseudomonadota; class Gammaproteobacteria; order Aeromonadales; family Aeromonadaceae; genus Aeromonas; species Aeromonas sp. DSM 116730. The sequence goes on from NZ_CP144265.1 coordinate 3,021,704, forward strand.
CTGCCCTGTTGTGTTATCTGCATAGCGGTTGCTTTAATCTGGGCGATCGCAGGTAGTGTGCCCGGCGCCACTTCACGCTCGCTTCACCCAGCCATGACACCCTCACCCCTCTTCCATACGCGAACGAGGAGAACGAGATGATAACGACCATAGGCGCCCTGCTGATCCTGGCCGGGCTCGGCTGCTATGTGGCCTTCAACCTGCTTGGCACCACAGTGGATGCCCAGGGATTCTTGCACGAGCCCTTTGCCCTGCTGCCCCTGGGCTATCTGCTGCTCTTCACCGGCATGGTGCTCAGCTTGCTCCCGCTACTGCGCAGGGCCCTCGCCAAAGGGGAAAAAAACCGGCCATGATGCGTCGGGGGACTCAGCGATAGCGGCTTATCTCGACGAGGTTCTGATCCGGATCCAGGCAATAGACAGATTCGATGGGGCCGCAGGCGCCGCTCTTCATCACGGGCCCCTCCACTATCTCGACCCCCTGGCTCTCGAGCTGGGCCATCACCTGATCCAGGGGCCAGCGGGTGATGAGGCAGAGATCCCCCGAACCTACCTGCGCCCGGTTGCGCGGCTCCTCCCCCAGCAGTTGCAGATTGATCTTCTGGTTGCCAAAGCGCAGGGCCCGGCGCCCGGCCCCGAAGGTGATGGGCTCCATCTTGAAGGCGCGGCTGTAGAATCCCACCGCCCGCTCTATGTCGCTCACCGTCAATACCAGATGGTCGATATGGCTAATCATGCTTGCTCCCTGTGGTGGTGATTAGCGCCCCATCATAGCCAGTCCCCTTGGCAAAGACTGTGCCTTGGCGCACACCCATTATCCCTAACCATTTCTTTTATCAGGGGAATACGCCTTATCGCACGGCGGCACAGGCCTTGTCGCGCTGGGCAAGCAGGGCTTCGTCCTCGCTCTCCATGGCCGCCAGAATGGCCTGATTGCAGGCCCGCTCCGCGAGCTTCGCCGGGCTCTGCTTGGCATCGGCGATCTCCGCAATCATGGGGCGATAGCCGATGGCGGCCGAGCAGTACATGGTGCGGTACTTAGGGAGCTGCCAGCTACTGTCATCCTGGCGCGATAACTCATCGCACAGCTTGCCAAACAGTGCCCTTGCCTTGACCGTACACTGACTAAAGCGCCGCACATCCTGCTCATAGGGACGGCAGACGCTGTTCTGTTTGATCTGCCAGAGCTGATAAGAGAAGGGGACTTGCTCCCCCTCATACTGCACCACCAGTGCCTTGACCTCGGTGCCATAGATGTCCGTCACCTGCTGCTGCACCAAGTTGAGATAAGCCGAAAAAAGGTAAGAAACCGGATCCATCACCACCTCCCTGTGGTTGGCTTTGGTGGAACTCAATCAACACCCACACCTCATTATTGGGCCCCAATGACCCCCATCAGGCGGTGTAAAAACCAGCCTACTGATTTATCTACATAAATCCATTGATAAGAAACTCGTTTTTCGACTTTTCGGCTGAAGGATGGTGCCGATTGGATTAAGATGCGCACCATCAAATGCAACTCGGATGAAACCATCCTTATGCCTGAAGCGGCATAGGGGGGTATCGGACGCTAGGAGTCGGCTTTGCGCAAGACATGGACGGAAGAAGAGTTAAGGGCAACGGTGGCCGCCTATCTGGATATGCACAGCAAGGCGTTGGATGGCATCCCCTTTGTCAAAAAGCACTATTACGCTGAGCTGGCGACACGCTTCGCACGGTCCGAGAAATCATTTGAATATCGGATGCAAAATATCTCTTACGTCTGCGTCTTGATGGGCAGGGCTTGGGTCTCTGGATTAAAACCCGCCAAACATGTTGGCCCACAGCATGCGCCTATCATAGAGCGCCTGATCTGCGAGCTTGATGGCCAACCTTATACCGGGCAGGCCGAGTTCGAGCATCAGGTCATCCAATATAAGACAAAGCCCGTGCTCCCTCTTCCTCTTGGGACGCAGGAGCCAGCCCAGCGCTATGCCAGCACTATGAGTTATGTGAGGGATCCGCAGGTCAAAGCCTGGGTACTCGTGACCGCAGCCGCTAAATGTGAGTGTTGTGATGAGCAAGCTCCCTTTATCACGGCGACCGGGGAACCCTTTCTCGAGGTTCATCACCTGCGCACCTTGGCAGAAGGTGGCTCGGATACCGTCGGCAACACTGTCGCCCTCTGTCCCAACTGCCACCGCGAGCTGCACTATGGTGCCAACAAAGAGGCGCACCGAGACGCACTTTACCAAAAGCTCCCAAGACTCATCAGAGAGTAAAGGTACCTGACAGCTTACTCCCCAAGGTATACGGGGCTGTGGCAGTGATCCCCTCCTGTCTATACCCCTCATTTTCAAGCGGGAAAATTTGGAACCCACCCTGGGACAAGGGGCGGGAGGGCATTGCCATCAAGGGGTAAATTCAGTGTTTTTACTCTGATCCTGGGCCCATTTTGGTGCGTATAGCTGGCCGGTATGGGGCACCTCTGGTGTACAATCTGCCACCCGATTTCCCAGCCCGGCCATGGCTCAGGCCGTTATCCATCCCAGAGTGAATCAAGTGACCGCGACCCACCCCATGCTCGACAGTTATTACAGCCAGGATCTGGTGTTTTTCTCCATCCTGGTGGCGGTGCTCGCCTCTTACACGGCGCTGAATATGACGAGCCGGGTAAGCCAGAGCCGGGGACGGGCCGCCGCCCTCTGGCTCGCGGGGGGCGCCTTCGCCATGGGGCTTGGCATCTGGTCCATGCACTTCATCGGCATGCTCGCCTTCAACCTGCCCATAGCGCTGGGCTACGATCTGACCCTCACCGGCCTCTCCCTGGTGGCGGCCATCGGCTCCTCGACCTTTGCGCTCTGGCTGGTGAGCCGCCCCGAGCTACCCTGGCGCCAGATCGCGGGGGGCGCCCTGCTGATGGGGGCCGGCATCGCCGCCATGCACTACATCGGCATGGCGGCCATGAAGATAAATCCCGGCATTCATTACGACCGCGGGCTCTTCGTCCTCTCCATCCTCATCGCCGTGCTCGCCTCCGGCGCCGCGCTCTGGATTGCGTTTCGCCTGCGAAACAGCACACCGCGCGCCTTCTTTCGCAAGGCCCTCGCCTCCCTGGTCATGGGGGCCGCCATCATCGGCATGCACTACACCGGCATGGCGGCGGCCCAGTTCCCGGAAGGGAGCCTGTGCGGCGCCCTCTACACCGGCCTCAATACCCAGTGGCTCGCGACCGTCATCATCATAGTGACCCTGGCGGTGTTCGCCATCGCCCTGGTCCTCTCCCTGCTGGATGCCCACGCCGCTCGCCTCTCGACCTCCTTGCACCTGGCCCACGACGAGCTGCTCAAGCTGGCGCTCCATGACAGCCTGACCCGGCTGCCGAACCGGCTGCTGTTTGCCGACCGGCTGGAGCAGCGCATCCAGGAGTGCCAGCACAATCAGCGCAGCTTCTCCTTGCTGTTTCTCGATCTCGACGGCTTCAAGATCATCAACGATGCCCACGGTCACCACACCGGGGATCTGCTGCTGGCCGAGGTGGCGACCAGGATCACCGGGCTGCTCGGCGCCAGCGACACCGCCTCGCGCTTTGGCGGCGACGAATTCGTGCTAGCCCTGGCGCCGGGGGATATCACCCAGACCACGGCCTTCGCCGAGCGGCTGCTGGCGACTCTGGCCCAGCCCTATCCCTGGGAGCATCACAGCCTGCACATCACCGCCAGCATCGGCATCGCCGTCTATCCCCAGGATGGCACCAGCCTGCACGAGCTGACCCTCAACGCCGATGCCGCCATGTACTACGCCAAGCAGCGGGGGCGCAACGACTACTACTACTTCGACAGCGCCATGAACGCCAACGCCCACCAGCAGTTCTTGCTGCAAAAGGAGCTGCGCCATGCCCTGGAGCGGGGGGAGCTGGCCCTGCACTATCAGCCCAAATACGGCGCCCGCAGCGGCGAGGTGGTCGGTGCCGAGGCGCTGTTGCGTTGGCAGCATCCGCACCATGGCGCCATCTCCCCGGCGAGCTTCCTGCCCCTGGCGGAGAAGACCCGGCTCATCATCCCCATCGGCAACTGGGTACTGGATGAGGCCTGCCGTCAGATGAGCCGCTGGCGGGAGGCGGGTCATTACGACTGGAGCGTGGCGGTGAACCTCTCCACCATACAGCTGGCCAGCCCCGGCTTGCTGGAGGTGGTGGAGGCCGCCCTCGCCCGCCACCGGCTCGAGGCCCGTCACCTCACCCTGGAGATCACCGAATCCACCGCCATGGAGAACGCCGAGGAGAGCCTGGCCATCCTCAATCGCCTGGCAGAGCTCGGGCTTGGCATCTCCATCGATGACTTCGGCACCGGCTACTCCAGCCTGCTCTACCTCAAGCGCTTCCCCGCCAACGAGCTCAAGATAGACAGGGGCTTCGTCGCCACCCTGGCGCACGAGGGGGACGATGCAACCATCATCGGCGCCATCATAGCCCTGGGCCAGGCCCTGGGGATGCGCATAGTGGCCGAAGGGGTGGAGACCCCGGAGCAGCGCACCCTGCTGACTCAGCTCGGCTGCGACACCCTGCAGGGCTATCTGCTGGGGCGCCCCATGCCGGGGGAGCAGCTGCTGGCCCACTGCGGCGAACGGCACCCGGACGGCGTGCTCGCCGAGCCAGCCTGATCCTGCCTCGCAGAGGCAGAACCGCCCGGGCACAGGGCAACGCCTTGCCGCGCTCGGCCTGCTCCCCTGCCTCGTACGCCTTCCCATTGCGCCTCTCGCTGAGTCGGGATAAGCCGCCCCAACAAAGAGTCGAATATTGCTTTCCGTCCCCTGCACAGGCGGCAAACAGGGAGGCCGTTCGACGAGTGGCAATCACATCAAGGCAACGCCGTGCAGGCGAGGAGCACAGATGGCCAGATACCCGTTTTTCTCCATTCCAGCATCCAACCGGCAGCAGTACACCTTTATCGACATGGCCTCTTAGCTGTCTGACGGAGAAGGCGGCGCCGCTGGTGCAGGGGTTCGCGGTGCAGGAGGGTTTTATCTATGCCGCCAGCCCGCAGGAGGCGGTGGAGAAGCACAAGTCCGACTTTCTCTATGTGGCAGACGAGGTGGGCAAGTCAGACAGCAGCTATGCCGCAGCGAGCGCCCTGATGGAGATGGACAAGAGACTGTTTGGCCGCAAGACAAACGGCTGACAGGAAAAACAGAAGGTGGCCATCGCGGCACATTGCCCGATGGCCATGAGACAGTCCTGCTCAGCAGCGGGCCAGTTGCTGGAGCATGGCGATCAGCTCCTCTTCGCTGCCGGGCTCATAGGCCAGTTTCAGGCTGGGCGCCGCGCCCCCCATCAGCATGTAGACCTGGGTGCTGCAATGATCGTAGTGATACCACTTACCGTCGATACAGAGGTCGGTATAGCATCTCGGGTCCCTTTTCAGTTCCATATGCGCATCCTTTTGTTACATCCCATCAACATCACTCCTGACCGTAAAATAACCGGTCCGAGTCCCATTTGATGTGGATCAAGGGAAGCGGCAGGCAGGCGCAGATATCTGCCGGATCTGTGGCCTGCTCCTGCTCTCCAAATGAAGAGGGGGATTCGCCTCGCTACATCACCGGATGGGCGGATCCTGGCAACAAAAACGGCGCCCGAAGGCGCCGTTTTTCATTCCCGTCTTTGCAGCGACGGGGCGAACCAGCCTGTGGCTTATTCGTCTTCCAGGTAGGCGTAGCCTTGCAGACCCAGCTCCAGCTCGTCGAGCAGGGCCTTGCGGGTCGCGTCGTCCAGCGCCGGGTGGGAGACGATCCGCTGGTAGTTCTCGCGGATAACTGACGGGTCGATGTTGACGTAACGCAGCAGCTGGTCGACGGTGTCGCCGCGCACCACGTTGCGGATGTCCATCTTGCCTTCCTCGTCCAGCCACACTTCCGCGCAGTGGGTGTCACCGAACAGGTTGTGCAGATCCCCCAGGATCTCCTGGTAGGCACCCACCAGGAAGAAGCCGACGTGGCACTCTTCGTTCTCGCCGTACTCCGGCATCGGCAGTGTGCTCTCGACGCCCAGACCGTCGACGTAGTGCTCTACCTGACCGTCGGAGTCACAGGTGATGTCCATCAGGATGCCGCGGCGGGTGAGCGGACGCTCGAGGCCGGTGAGCGGCATCACCGGGAACACCTGACCTATGCCCCAGGCATCCGGCAGGGACTGGAACAGGGAGAAATTCGCGAAGCACTTGTCTGCCAGCTTCTCGGAGAGCTCGTCGGCCAGGGCGCGGTGGTTGCGGTTGACCGGGTTGAGCAGCTCCTTGAGCGCCAGGCAGGTGTTCTGGTGCAGCATCTCGGCCCAGGCGCGCTGCTCGAGGTTCAAGAGACCCATGGTGAACTGGGCGTTCACATCCCCAAGGTCGGCCACGGAGTCGTGGAAGATCTCCAGCAGGGAGGGATCTTCACTGCGCAGGTCCAGCCAGCCTTTCCACATGTTCTGCAAGATGGTCGGGGCGTCTTCATCCGGCGCGTGGATGTCGTTCACTTCCACCCCTTCGGCACCAATCAGATTGGTGACCAGCACGGCGTGGTGGGCGGTCAGGGCACGGCCGGACTCGCTGATGATGGTCGGGTGCGGCAGGTCGAACTCGCGGCACACATCGCCTATGCCCCACACCACGTTGTTGGCGTATTCGGACAGGCTGTAGTTGGCGGAGCAGTGGCTCTGGGAGCGAGTGCCCTCATAGTCCACACCCAGGCCTCCGCCCACATCGACCACGTCGATGGGCACCCCTAAGCGACGCAGTTCGGCATAGAAGCGGCCGCACTCACGGATGCCGCCCTGGATGTCGCGGATGTTGGCGATCTGGGAGCCCAGGTGGAAGTGCAGCAGTTGCAGGCAATCGAGCTTACCGAGGCTGCGCAGACGCTCCACCAGCGCCAGGATCTGGGAGGCGGAGAGGCCGAACTTGGACATGGAGCCACCGCTCGATTCCCACATGCCGGAGCCGGTGGAGGCAAGCTTGGCACGCACCCCGATATTGGGCTTGATGTTGAGGCGAACTGACTCGTCCAGCACCATTTCCAGCTCGGAGGGTTTCTCCACCACTATGTAGACCTTGTGGCCCATCAGGTTGCCCAAGAGGGCGTGGCGGATGTATTCGCGGTCCTTGTAACCGTTGCAGACGATCACGGAGCCTTGCTCATGATGATGGGACAGCACGGCCAGCAGCTCCGGTTTGGAGCCGGCCTCCAGCCCAAGCCGCGGCTTGTCGCTGTAGGACTGACTGATGGTCTCGATGACGCGACGCTGCTGGTTTACCTTGATCGGGTAAACGCACAGGTAGTCCCCTTCATAGCCTGACTTCTCGATGGCCTGACCGAAGGCGTTGAACAACGCATCGACCCGGCTCTTGAGGATGTCGGGGAAACGCAGCAATACCGGGGTAGTCAGTCCGGACTGGCGCAGCTGTTCGATGGCCTCGGACAGCACTATATGCGCCCCGGGACGAGACTTGTCGGGGGAGACGGTCACATGACCGGCGTCATTGATATTGAAAAAACCCGCACCCCAGTAGGGAACGTTGTAGACCTTCAAGGAGTCCTTGCTGGACCAGTTAGTCATGGGCTATGCCTCGCAAATGAGCGGCCAGAAGGCCGCCTTCGTTACCCTCAATCACATCCAGACCATCGATTGCAACATGCGGCGAGCAAAGGCTGCCTGCGGGCACCCGGTGCGTCACTGCCAGCGGGGGAGGCGTTGTCGCCTGACCCTGGGCCTTGTCACAGCCAGATCCTCTATTGCACATCGCGGCAAGCCAAGGCTGCCTGGTGGATCTTGGGAAGTAACGAGTCTTGATGTGGGGCTGGTGGCTTTACATCAAGCTCAACGGTATGCGGTGCCACTCTAATGGGGCGCCGCGGTACTTTGATGACAACCGGCATCAGCCACGCCGTTCGTTCATCATTCGGCAGCCATCCCGACAGAAGGAGAGAGGTTCAAGGAAGAGAAGGGTAGACGTCAGCACGCACGCGTGTTGATAAACGACAACCACCACAGCCAGCTCAACGCCAGTGACCGCCCATGACAAGGGAAGATGATGAGCCGTTGGCCCACTCGGTCAGTAGGTGATGAGAGTCTGTTGTTCTCCCTGATACCGGAGCCTAACCGGTATTAAAGAAACCATTCCCCAGCAGTGTCTGTCGTTTCTGCGTGCCTCGCCCTATAGGCGTCTGATCCTGTCGGTGTCTGGCGGCCTCTGCCTGCTCAGGGTTACCCTCGGATCGGCGCGGAGTGTACACACTTACCGGCGCCACTGACAATAAAAAATCGTGTTAAAAAACGGGTTTTGATCGAAGGGTCAAATCTTGCTGCCAGCAAGGCTGGCTCTGGGATGGCGAGGGATGAGCCCGTTCGGGATTGGCCCTGAAAATAACAGGGGAACCGGCCATTTTCCCCCACCCCTTGCCAGTGCTGGGCCGAGGGGAAATTCAGTCCTTTCGCATATGCATGACCAACTTTAAATTCGGAATTTTTATTCAAAGCACCTTCGGACTGAGCCACCGCCCCCAGCGCCCCCCACGGGATCCCTGCCCAAGAAATTCATCAAAAAATGCGCTGACGCAATAATCAGGCTGGCCGTCTTGTCCACAATGGTCCCTCTTTTGTGGTTTGAGGCCTGCCAATGGATACCCTGCTTGAGCGTTTTCTGCGTTACCTGACTTTTCATACCCGCTCCGATGCGACCAATCCTGCCTGCCCCAGCAGCGAGGGCCAGCTCGTCTTCGCCCGCGCCCTCTTCGAGGAGATGATCCAGCTGGGGCTGACCCAGGTCACCCTGGACGAGCACGGCTATCTCACCGCCTGCCTGCCGGGCAATCAGCCACAGGCACCGGCCATCGGGCTCATCGCCCACATGGACACCGCCGATTACGAGGCCGCGCAGGTGGTGCCCCAGATAGTCGAGAATTATCAGGGGGGCGACATTTGTCTGGGCAAGGGGGACGAGGTGCTGGCCATTCGCCAGTACCGCTGCCTGAAAAACTACCTGGGGCAGGATCTCATCACCACGGACGGCACCACCCTGCTTGGGGCCGACGACAAGGCGGGCATCGCCGAGATCCTCACCGCCGCCCAGTATCTGCGGGCCAACCCCGACATCCCCCGCGGGGATCTCTGGATAGGCTTCACTCCGGACGAGGAGATAGGCCGCGGCGCCGATCTGTTCCCCTTGGACAGATTCCCGGCCAAATGGGCCTATACCGTCGATGGCGGTGAACTGGGCGAGCTGGAGTATGAAAACTTCAACGCCGCCAGCGCCACTGTGCGCATCACAGGCAACAACGTGCACCCCGGCACCGCCAAGGGCAGCATGATCAACAGCCAGACCCTGGCCGCCCGCTTCCACGCCGAGATGCCCCCCGAGCAGACCCCGGAGTGCACGGCAGGGTATGAAGGCTTCTTCCACCTGGCCCGGATGGAGGGCACTGTGGAGCAGAGCACACTGCACTACCTCATTCGCGACTTCGACGACGACCACTTCGCCGCCCGCAAGGCCCAGCTCAAGGAGCGGGTCGCCTCCTTGCAGCTCGACTGCCCCAAGGCGCGCATCGAGCTGACGATAGAGGACAACTACCGCAACATGCGCAGCCAGATAGCGCCGCACATGCACATCATCACGCTTGCCAGGGCCGCCATGGAGGCCGCCGACTTGGTCCCCAAGATCAAGCCCATCCGCGGTGGCACCGACGGCGCCCGCCTCTCCTTTATGGGGCTGCCCTGCCCCAACCTCTTCACCGGCGGTCACAACTTCCACGGCAAGCACGAGTTCATCCCGCTGCAATCCATGGAGAAGGCGGTCGCCACCCTGGTGGCCCTGGTGCGGCTCACCTCGGCCTGGCGGGAGCAGTGACGCAGTCCTGAGCGGGGCCTGGTGGGAGCAATAACGGTGTTATGAGCGGGGCCGGGTGGGAGCAATAACGGCGGTCTGAGCGGGGCCCTGCGCCCCGGTCATCAAACCGTCACGGCGCTGCCACAAAGGGGAAACCGGGGGGCGGCAGGCTGGGGCAACCTCCAGCGGAGCCTTGCCCATGTTCAACGTCGATACCCTGCTGGGGCAGCATCTGCCCCGCCTCGCCACCCAACCCCTGATCCGTCCCCTGCTCCGGCAGGGGCTGCGCTGGCTGCTGCACGAGGAGGCCTTCACCGAGTTTGCCGAGCGCCATCCTCACCTGCGCGGCCTCGACTTCGTCGAGCAGGCCCTAGGCGCCCTCGATTTTGACTACTGGGTGAGCGAGGCCGAACTCGAGAACATCCCCGCCAGCGGCCGGGTCATGATAGTCGCGAACCACCCCATAGGATCCCTGGACGGGCTGGCCCTGCTGCGCCTGCTCGGCCGCATCCGCCCCGACGTCAAGATAGTGGCCAACCAGTTGCTGGCGGAGATCCGTCCCCTGCGCCCCCTGCTGCTGCCGGTGGACAACCTGGGGGGCAAGACAGACAGGCGCGCCATCCTGGCCATGGGGGAACACCTGGCACAAGAAGGCGCCCTCATCATCTTTCCCGCCGGCGAAGTGTCGCGCCTCGGCCCCAAGGGGGTGAAAGACGGCCCCTGGCAGGGGGGCTTCATCAAGCTCGCCAGACGCACCCGCACCCCGCTGGTGCCCATCCATCTGGACGGGCGCAACGGCCTCCCCTTCTATCTCGCCTCCTGGCTCCACAAGCCCGCCTCCGCCCTGCTGCTGGTGCGCCAGCTGTTTCGCCAGCAGGGGCGGCGCATCTCCCTCACCCTGGGGGAGCGCATCCCGCCCCAAAGCCTCGGGGAGCTAGCCCCCAAGACAGCGGCCGCCCTGGTGCGCCGCCACCTCTATCGCCTCGGCAAGGGGAAGAAGGGCCCCCTGGCGACCGAGGCCCCCATAGCCCTGCCGGAGGAGCGCCGTCAGCTCAAGCAGGCCATAGACGGCTGCGAGCTGCTCGGACAGACCCCGGACGGCCAGCGCATCCTGCTCTATCGTCGCCACGAGCAGGGCCACTCTGTGATACTGCGCGAGCTGGGGCGGCTGCGGGAGATCGCCTTTCGCGCCGTGGGGGAAGGCTCGGGCAGGCGGCGGGATCTCGACGCCTTCGACGATGACTACCACCACCTCATCCTCTGGGATCCGGCCCGCCTCGACATCATAGGAGCCTACCGCTTCGCCCCCGTGGCCGAGCTGCTGGCGCGCAAAGGCCTGAGCGGCCTCTACAGCCACACCCTGTTCGGGTTTGAAGAGAGGCTGCTGCCCCGGCTGGAGCAGGCCATCGAGCTTGGCCGCAGCTTCATCCAGCCCGCCTACTGGGGCAAGCGGGGGCTCGACTATCTCTGGTTCGGCATCGGGGCCTACCTGGCCCGCTACCCCCAGTATCGGTATCTGTTCGGGCCCGTAACCCTCTCCGGTAGCCTGCCGCCCGCGGCCAAGGATCTGCTGGTGGGCTTCTACCGCCAGCACTTCGCCCCCGAGCTTGCCCTTGCCCCCTCGCGCCGCCCCTATCCCGAGACGGCGCCCCTGTTCGAGGGGGCCGATTACGGCGCCGATCTCAAGGCGCTCAAGGCCCGCCTCGACCACCTGGGCTGCGCCATCCCCACCCTCTACAAGCAGTATTCCGAGCTGTGCGAGCCGGGGGGCGTGCAGTTCATGGACTTTGGCATAGACCCTGACTTCAACCACTGCATCGACGGCCTGGTGTGGGTGGACGTGAGCCGCATCAAGCCCCACAAGCGGGCCCGCTACATAGGTTCTCCCGCGAGCGGGACCGACGCCCCGTCGCCTGCCGCCGCCTGACCCCGGGCAAAAAAGAGAGGGAGGCCTGCGCCTCCCCCTCTCATTCAACCCCTTGTCCCTGACCTACTCGCTGGCAGGCTTGCGATCGGCGTGGCCGAGATCGCGCTCCGGGGCTATGATGTCGCGCACCCGCTGCTTGATCTCTTTGGCCTCGGGGAAGCCCTCGTCGGCCACCCTGTCCCACACCTGTATCCCGTTGACCAGGATGCGGAACTCCCCCTTGCTGGCGGGCACCAGCGCCACCTCGCCGAGATCGCTGTCGAAGGTGGAGAGCAGCTCCTGGGCCAGCCAGGCGGCGCGCAGCATCCAGCGGCAGAGGGTGCAGTAGCGGATCTCGATGCGCGGCTTGCTGACCGGGGTCTGTCGTTCTGTCATGCGATGACTCCATGAAAATCGGTTAACCAGTGGCGGGCTATGGTCTGCATGGTGGCCTGGGGCAGCTCGAGCAGGCCGGGTGCCGGCCGCTGCCCGGCCAGCTGGTGCACCCCTTCGATGATCTCCGCCAGCACCAGATAGACGTACTCGCCGATGACGGCGCCGTGGACGAAGTTCACCGCCTCGCCGCGATTGAGCAGGAAGATGGTGCTGCCATCCGGGCGCGTGAGCGCCAGCACATGGGGGCACACCTCCTCGCTCGGCCAGGGCAGTTGGGAGAGGCAGAAGGCGAACTCGTCGTCCGCCGAGGTGACAGAGGCCACCATGGCGCCGGGGCGCAGCGCCTGCAAGTCGGCGATGTCCAGGGCCCCGTTGCCGGTGCAGCAGATCACCAGCTCGGCGCGGCCGAGGGCTTCGGCCTTGTTCACCAGCTTGAAGCCGTGGGAGAGCGCCTCCACCTGGCGCAGGGCATCCGTCTCCACCAGCTCCAGGTGCAGGTTGCGGCAGCGCAGCTCGCGGGCGATGCTGCGCCCCACCTTGCCATAGCCAAACAAGGCTGCCTGGCAGACGTTGAAGGTACGCCTCAGGGTGCGCGCCAGGGACTCGGCGGAGTAGACCACGCTCAGGCCGATCTGGATGTCTTCCGCCTGCTTGAGGGGGCTGCGCGCCACCGAGATGACGGGGGCGGCCAGCAGCTCCTGTTCGTAGCGCTGATGGCCGTTCTCTGTCATCTCCACCACCCCGAGAAAGCGCTCGCCGAAGTGTTCAGAGAGTACCGCCTGGGTCTTGGCGAAGTAGCCGCCTATGTCCAGGATGATGAGCCGCTCATGCTCCCGCACCAGGGGGGCAATCTGGGCAATGACGCCCTCGGGATCCGAGGTCCAGTGACGATTGAGGGGCAGCACTGGGTAGTGCTGCTGAGCCCAGGCCAGGGTAGGTCCGTGCACGGACTTGGGTTTGGGCAGTATGGCGCCGACCCGCCCCACCCGGTCGAGCACCTGGATGAAATGGGGTCGGTCGGGGAGCAGGTGGGTCACCAGCAGAATGCAGAGATCCCCGAGGCGTCCCTGCTCGGTGAAATGGCGAAAAAACAGATGCTCAGATCCCTGACTGCGCAACTGTGGCCTCCTTAGCGTGCCGCGAGAAAGCAGGCAAACAGAACCCGGCATAGCCGGGTTCTGTGTGTGTCCAGATAATTGAAAATCCTTTTTATCTGAAAGCACCATGGGGCTCAATCTTTATCTGTGCAGACTTTGACTAACCCATCAATTTATAAGGTAATAGTCTGTTTTTCATGCAGAAATTAATAAAGTGATGCCTCTGGCCAGACCCACCACAGACTCAAACCAGCACCAATTGCCCCTACCAGGATCAGCAGACCCCAACGAGACAACCCCGGGCGCTTGCGCAGGGCCCACTCCAAGAGCGGCAGCAACCAGACCGGCAGCAGCACCAGCAGCGGCACTTCCACATATTGCCAGGCCAGCATCTGCACGAAGGCCAGCGCCAGCGCCAGGGCGGCCGGAGTCACCTTGATGCCCGCAAAGGCACCGAGCAAGGCACGGAAACCGGCGAAGGCGGCCAGGGCGCCCGCCAGCTGGGCGATCAGCAGGCTGCCATCGATGCCGATGACCAGCGCCAACCAGATGAAGCCCAGGGCAAAGCCCAGCCCCTCCTCGCTGTCACCGCGCCAGCCCGTCCAGCCGAACCAGGCGATGGCGGGCAAGAGTGCCAGCCAGATGCGCGGCTCGATGTCGAGCACCGAGGCCAGCCCCTGCCACCACACCAGGGCACCGACCACGGCGAACAGTGCCAGGGCTATGCCCTTGTCTGCCAGTTGCAGCGCCACGGCGGGCACCAGCAGGCACAGCGGCAGCCACTGCCACGCCTTGACCGGCAGGCCATAGGCGCCGCCCAGCAGGCAGCCCACCAGCCAGAGCGCGAGCGCCCCCCACAGATACCCCAGTCGCGGCCAGCGCCATGACAGCAAAGCGGCCCCTAAAGGAGCCGCCAGGGTTTGTAGCAAGAGTGCTGCGCCCATTACTTGCGCACACCTTCGACGAACAGGTTGATGCTCATCTCATCCGGAATGCCCGGCAGCATGTAGTTCACGCCAAAGTCGCTGCGCTTGATGGTGGTGGTGGCGTTGAAGCCGCTGCGGTAGCCGCCCCAGGGATCCTTGCCTTCGCCGATGTGGACCATGTCGAAGGCCACGTCCTTGGAGACGCCGTGCAGGGTCAGGGTGCCCTTGAGCACGCCCTTGTCCTTGGTGCCTTCATAGCCGGAGCTGACGAAGGTCATCTTGGGGTACTGCTTGACGTCCAGGAAGTCGGGGCTGCGCAGGTGCTTGTCGCGGGCCTCGTGGTTGGAGTCCACGCTGGCGGCGTCGATTTCGAAGCTCGCCTTGGCGGCGGTCGGATTGGCATCATCCATGCTGAAGGTGCCGCTGAAGGTGTTGAACCGGCCGACCAGCTCGGAGAAGCCGAGGTGGCCTACCTTGAACTGGACTGTGGTGTGAGCCGCATCGACATCGTAGTCGGCCGCCATCAGGGGAGCCGCCATAAACAGGCAGGAAGCCAGCAGGGCCTTGGTCATTTTCATTCCGATCGTTCCTTCATTGGGGGGTTCACATCGATACCCGACATGCTAACCTCCGAGCAGGAATGGATAATCATCGATTTATTAAAATAATTATCAACCGAGAGTGGAATATGGATCAGATAGCCGCCATGCGCACCTTCATCAAGGTGGTGGAGTGCCAGAGCTTTACCAAGGCCGCCCATCAGCTCGGCATCTCGGTCGCCATGACCTCCAAGCTGATGCAGCAGCTCGAGGAGTCATTGTCGACCCGGCTGCTGTCACGCACCACCCGCCAGGTCAACCCCACAGAGGCGGGCCAGTTCTACTACCAACGCTCCCTGGCCCTGCTGGCGGAGCTGGAAGAGACCCACAGCCAGCTCACCCACAACAACCAGCAGCCCCAGGGTACCCTCAAGCTCTCGGTGCCCATGGACTTTGGCTACCTGCACCTCTCCCCCGCCCTGCCACTGTTTCGGACGCGGTTTCCCGAGCTCAAACTGGAGATAGAGTACAGCGACCGGCGGGTGGCCCTGGTGGAGGAGGGATTCGATCTGGCGCTGCGCATCGGCAACCTGCCGGACTCCTCCCTGGTGGCCAAGCCGCTGGCCACCATGAAGCTGGTGGTGTGCGCCAGCCCCGACTACCTGGCCCGCAGGGGCACCCCAAAGACCCCGGAGGATCTCAAGCAGCACGACTGCCTCATCTATACCCTGACCCAGCCGGACTGGGTCTTCAAACGGGATGGGGAGCAGCTAAGCGTGCGCCCGCAAGGGCCCCTTCGCGCCAACAACGGGGTGGCGCTGACCCGGGCCGCCTGCGACCACCAGGGCATCATATTGCAGCCCACCTTCATCGTCGGGGATGCGCTGCGCTCAGGCGCCTTGGTGCCCCTGTTGCCGGAATGGGAGAAGGGACAGGTGGGGCTCTATGCCCTCTATCCGCACCGCCGTTTCGTCTCGGCCAAGGTGCGCTGCTTCATCGAGTTCGTGCAGGAGCGCTACCTGGCCCCCCACTACTGGGACAGGGAGGTGTGAACTAGCGCGCTGGGCCGGTCGACAGTGGCAGCTCGGCCACCAGCAGTGGCCCGCTCAGCGTCAGCTGCCAGCGCGGCAGGCGTCGGTGCAGGGTGGCAAGCTGCTCCTCGCTCGGCTCATAGGGCAGGGTGATATGCAGGCAATGACAGTCGAGCATGGCCGCCAGTTGCAGGATCAGGGTGAGGTTGGCCTCGTCGGTCTTGTGCTTGTTGATGCGCTTGCCGATCTCGTGGCGAAAGTGGGTCTCGGGATCCTGGGTCATCGCCTGCCAGCCGTAGCCAAACAGCGGGATGAAGGAACTGACGATGCCGAGCGCGGTGAATGGCCGCTTGGGCGGATGGTAGAGCGCATTGAGATCCAGCAGGATAGGAGTTAGATGCAGCTCACGACTGCCGGACAAAATGTTATTACTCATTGGATAACCCTGTTGATTCCACTAGACTGCGCCGCATATTTGACCTGACATGCCAACGAGGTGCTGATGCTAAGCGATATCGAGATCTCCCGCCAGTCCCCCCGTCTTTCGATCCAAGAGCTGGCCAAGCGCCTCGCCATCCCACCCCATCTGCTCTACCCCTATGGCCACCACAAGGGCAAGCTGAGTCTCGCGTTGCTCAAGCAGCCCGCCGCGCCGGCCAAACGGCCGGGCAAGCTGGTGCTGGTGAGCGCCATCACCCCCACCCCGCTCGGTGAGGGCAAGACGGTCACCACCCTCGGCCTCTCCATGGGGCTCAACCACATAGGCAAGGCCAGCATCGCCACCATCCGCCAGCCGAGCCTGGGCCCGGTGTTCGGGGTCAAGGGGGGCGCCGCCGGGGGCGGCCTGGCCCAGGTGGTGCCCATGGAGGAGATGAACCTGCACCTGACCGGGGACTTTCATGCCCTGAGCGCCGCCCACAATCTGGCGGCGGCGGCCCTGGATGCCCGTCTGTTCCACGAGCAGAAACTGGGCGAGCAGTTCAGCGCCAGGACAGGCCTCTCGCGCCTCGAGATAGACCCGGCCAACATCCTCTGGCCGCGCACCCTGGACATGAATGACCGCGCCCTGCGCCACCTCACCCTAGGCCAGGGCGGCCCCGCCGACGGGGTGGAGCGCTCCGATCGCTTCGTCATCACGGCCGCCTCCGAGCTGATGGCCATTCTGGCGCTGGCCAGCGATCTGAAAGACTTGCGCGCGCGCATCGGCTGCATCCAGCTGGCGCTGGACAGCCGCGGCAACCCCATCACCGCCGAGCAGTTGGAGGTGGCGGGCGCCATGACGGTGCTGCTCAAAGACGCCCTGCAACCGACCCTGATGCAGACCACGGAGCAGACCCCGGTGCTGGTGCACGCCGGCCCCTTCGCCAACATAGCCCACGGCAACTCCTCGGTCATCGCCGACCGCATGGCGCTCGGGCTCACCGATTACGTGGTGACCGAGGCGGGCTTTGGCTCCGATATGGGGCTGGAGAAGTTCTTCAACATCAAGAGCCGCCAGTCCGGCATCACCCCCGCCTGCGTGGTGCTGGTGGCCACGGTGCGCGGTCTCAAGGCCAACAGCGGCCTGCTCGACATCCGCCCGGGCCAGCCGCTGCCGGCCAGCCTCCAGGGGGAAGATTTGCCGACCCTCAAGCAGGGCTGCGCCAACCTCGCCTGGCATATCCGCAACGCCCGCCGTTATGGGGTGCCCGTGGTGGTCGCCATCAACCGCTTCCCGAGCGACAGCCAGGCCGAGCTGGATCTGCTGGCCCGCGAGGCGCTGGCCGCCGGCGCCTGTGACGCCGCCATCTCCCACGCCTTCACCGAGGGGGGCGCGGGCGCCAGCGAGCTGGCCCGGGCCGTGGTCGCCGCCTGTGCGCTGCCAAGGGACGTCAAGCTGCTCTACCCAAACGAGATGAGCCTCGGCGCCAAGCTCGCCACCCTGGTGGAGTGCGGCTACGGCGGGCGCGGGGTGCGGCTCTCGGACAAGGCGCGCCAGCAGTTGGCGCGGCTATCGGCCGAGGGCTGGGATCACCTGCCCATCTGCGTGGCCAAGACGCCGCTCTCCATCAGCCATGATCCTGCCATCAAGGGAGTACCGACGGACTTCGAGGTGCCCATCGAGGAGGTGAGGCTCTGCGCCGGTGCCGGTTTCGTCTATGCCCTGGCGGGCCCCATCATGACAATGCCTGGCCTTGGCAGCCTGCCGGCCTATCGCCATATCGATATCGACGACGACGGCGAGATTATTGGACTGAGCTAAGAACCCTGTTGGCAGTCTGCCGGCTTATCGCCATATCGACATCGATGACGACGGCGAGATAGTGGGACTGAGCTAAGAACCCTGTTGGCAGCCTGCCTTCCCTAAGCGTCATATCGACGACGACGGCGAGATAGTGGGCCTGAGCTGACGGCGACATAGTCAGCCCCAAGCAATACGCCAGAAACAACAAGGCCCCACCAATTGGCGGGGCCTTGTTGTTTCTGGACCATGGGCTTAGAGGGTGAAGCGCTGGGTCATATGGTGCAGGTTGTTGGCCAGCTTGCTCAGCTCGACACAGGCCTGGGCGGTCTGCTGCGCCCCCTGGGCGTTCTCGTCGGCGGCATTGTGGATGTTCACTATGCTGCGGTTGAGCTCCTCGGTCACCGCGTTCTGCTCTTCGGTAGCGGTGGCGATCAGGGTGTTCATGTCGCTGATCTGGGTGACGGCGCCGTTGATGCTGTCGATGCTGCCCCCCGCTTCCCGTGCCAGTCCGACACTCTCCTGCATCTGCTGACGGCTCAGCTGCATGGCGTTGCCCGCTTCGGCGGTGCGCTCCTGCAGCAGCGCTATCATCTTGCTAATCTCGGCGGTGGAGGCCTGGGTACGCTGGGCCAGGGAGCGCACTTCGTCCGCGACGACCGCAAAACCACGCCCCTGCTCGCCGGCCCGGGCCGCCTCTATGGCCGCGTTGAGTGCCAGCAGGTTGGTCTGCTCGGCGATGCCGCGAATGACATCCAGCACCATGCTGATGCTGGCGCTGTCCGCTTCCAGTTGCGACACCACTGTGCCCGCCTGCTCTATCTGCTGGGACACCTGCTCTATGCTGCCGATGGCGCTGCGCACCACCTGGTTGCCCTGGGTCGAGGTGCGGGAGGCATCCTTGGCCGCGCTCATGGCATCCGTGGTGTTGCGGGCCACCTCATTGACGGTGGACTGCATCTCGTTCATGGCGGTGGCCACCTGGGACACCTCGCTCTGCTGGCTGGCCATGCCCTTGGCGGACTGCTCGGAGATGGCGCTCACCTCCTCCACAGCGCTGCTGAGCTGGCTCACCGAGCCGGCTATCTCGCTCACCAGGTCCGCCAGCGCCCCCTGCATGCGGTCGATGGCCGAGCCGAGCTGACCCAGCTCGTCGCGGTTGAAGCGACTGCCACGGATCCACTCCTGCAGCTCCCCCTTGCCGAGATCGCCGCCCGCGATGCGCTGGGCCTGACGGGCCAGCATGATGAGCGGGTCGCGGATCTGGCGGGTCAGCACCACAGAGAGCGCGATCACCAGCGCCAGACCGACCAGCAGGGCCAGGGTGACGCTCAGCTTGGCGGAGTCATACGCCCCCACCACCACCTTGCGGGAGGCGTCGGCATAGCCATGGTTGATGCGTACCAGATCACCAACCGACTTGGCCAGGTTGGTGTAGAGGGTGATCCCCTCCCCCATGAAGAGGTGCTGGGCCTCGATCATCTGCCCTGAGTCCTGCATCTGCCTGATGCGCTGGTGCAGGCCGAGGTATTTCTCCCAGTCCGCCTTGACGATGTCGAAGGTGCGGCGCTCCTCCACATCCTCCGCCCAGATGGTGGCATCGTGGGCTGCTATCTGCTGCCCGGCCTCCCTCAGGCTCTTCTCGCTCTCATTGCGGTAATGGGCATGCTGCTGGGGATCGTCCGCCACCAGAAAGACATCCAGCTCATAGCGGCGCACCGCATTGATGGTCTCCCCCAGGGTGCTGGTGCGCACCACGGCGGGCAGTATGCTGTCGGTGAACCCGGTGGCGGCCCGGTTCATGGTGCTGAATTCAAACAGTGAAAAACCGCCGATAAAGGCCATCATCAGGCCGAGTACGGCAAAGCCGGCGGTGAGTTTCTTGCCTATCGTCATGGTGTTCATGGCATGTCCTGCATATGGGTCATCAAGTGGCATTCGTCGGCGCTGGCCCTTTGAGGCGCGAGCACGCTAGCTGCCATCCATAGCAGTCATTCAAATCTCATCCGTATCGGCACGGACGAGGGGGCCAAACGGGTGTCAAACAGACCATCTCGCGGCACGGTGAGCTGTATCGGCGCACGCGGGCATCCCTTTAGGATTTTTTCAGAAAATAAACCGGGGTGGGCAGACGGGAGGACAGAAGAAGTCGGGGCATGTCGGTGGGACATGCCCCTGGGTGACTAGCCTTTCAGGCCACCGAGAAACTCGGCACGGGTGTCTGGCTGGGTCTTGAAGACGCCGCCGAGGGAGGTGGTGGTGGTATAGGAGGTCGAATCCATCACCCCACGGGCCTTCACGCAGAAGTGGGTCGCCTTGATGCTGATGGCCACGTCCCTAGTGCCGAGCAGGGTCTGCAGCGCCAGCAGTATCTGCTGGGTGAGCCGCTCCTGCACCTGGGGACGGCGGGCGAAGAACTGCACTATGCGGTTGATCTTCGACAGCCCGATCACCTTGCCACGGGGGATGTAGGCCACGTGGGCCAGCCCGTCTATGGTGACGAAGTGGTGCTCACAGGTGCTGGTGAGACTGATGTCTCGCACCATGATCATCTCGTCCACCTTCATCTTGTTCTCGATCACCGTCACCTTGGGGAAGGTGGCGTAGTCGAGGCCGGAAAAGATCTCGTTCACGTACATCTTGGCGATGCGGTGCGGCGTCTCGGCCAGACTGTCATCGGCCAGATCCAGCCCAAGCGTCTCCATGATGGCGCGCATATGGCCTTCGATGTTTTCCTTCTTCTGCTGGCCGTTCAACCCATTGGCCACCAGTGGTGTCTCCAGGCCCTCGGCCTCGAGCGCTGCCCTGACCAACAGGGCTTCCTGGCTAAAGCTCGTCATCTTGTTTCTCTCCCACGCTCAGGGACTGTGCTGGCCATCGACGTGGTGCCGTGGCGCAATGTTACAGGGCGATTATTGTCATAATTCAAACTAACTCAAGCCCGCTACCCGACTTTATGCCAAACCGCCCCGTTTTACCCTCTCCCCCCCTCCCCGTTCGGGGGGGCATAGGGTCAATGGTCCGGCAACTCCCCATGCCCCCCTGCCATGCCACCCACAAGGAGGTAACTCAAGGGAATGACAGCCCCTCTCATCGCGGCAAAAGCGGCTTTCTCCCCCTTCCTGCGCGATCCGCCTGCCCATGGGGGCAGATTTTTGGGATAATCCGCCCCCTATACACCAGAGAGGTCATGATGATGGGATTCGATACCGGTGCACTCCTCCCCTTGGACAAGGCCCTGCAAGGGATGCTGGAACAACTCAGCTGCCGCTGCGAGACGGAGCAGTTGCCGCTGCCCCAGGCGCTGGATCGGATACTGGCCGAGGAGATAAGCTCCCCCCTGTCGGTGCCCCCCTTCGACAACGCCGCCATGGACGGCTATGCCCTGCGCCTGGCCGATCTCGCCGCCGGCACTCCGCTCCCCGTGGCGGGCAAGGCCTTCGCCGGTCAGCCCTATGAGGGCGAATGGCCGTCCGGTCACTGCATCCGCATCATGACAGGTGCCCCTGTGCCCGCGGGCACGGAGGCGGTGGTGATGCAGGAAGAAACGCAGGAAGGCGCCAACGGGATCACTTTTCTGACGACCCCCTTCCTTGGCCAGAACATCCGCCGCCGTGGCGAGGACCTTGCCGAAGGGTCCCGGGTGCTGGCCAGCGGCCTGCGCCTCAGCCCCCGGGAGCTGCCGCTGCTGGCCTCCTTGGGCATCGCCACGGTGACGGTGCGCCGCCCCCTCAAGGTCGCCATCTTCAGCACGGGGGACGAGCTCAAACCCCTAGGAACCCCCCTCGCCCACGGCGACATCTATGACTCCAACCGTTACGCAGTCAATGCCATGCTGACCCGCATGGGCATAGAGTGCCTGGATCTTGGCATCATCCCCGACGACCCTGCTCAGCTTCGCGCCGCCTTCATCCAGGCCGACCGCGAGGCCGATGCCCTGATCACCACGGGGGGCGTCTCGGTCGGCGAGGCGGACTTCACCAAGCAGTTGCTGGAGGAGCTTGGCGAAATCGGCTTCTGGAAGCTCGCCATCAAGCCGGGCAAGCCCTTTGCCTTCGGCCGCCTGCCAAACGCCTGGTTCTTCGGCCTGCCGGGCAACCCCGTCTCCGCCATGGTCACCTTCGATCAGCTGGTGCAACCGGCGCTGGCCAAGCTGGCCGGCCACCACTTCGCGCGCCCCCTGCCGTTGCAGGCCATGGCTGCCGAGCCCCTCAAGAAGGCGCCGGGGCGTCTGGACTTCCAGCGCGGCATCCTGAGCCTTGGCCCGAACGGCCTCGAGGTGCGCAGCACCGGCTCCCAGGACTCCGGCGTCTTCAGCTCCCTGTCCCGGGCCAACTGCTACATAGTCCTCGAGCAGGCGCGGGGCAAGGTGGCCGCCGGTGAGACGGTGACCGTCGAGCCCTTCTCGGGGCTGCTGCTGTGAGCGAGATCCTGAGCGATGCCGAGCTCCTTCGCTACAACCGTCAGATAGTGCTCAAATCTTTCGATTTCGAGGGGCAGGAGGCGCTCAAGCAGGCGCGGGTGCTGGTGATAGGCGCCGGGGGCCTGGGCTGCGCCGCCAGCCAGTACCTGGCGGTGGCCGGGGTCGGCCACCTCACCCTGGTGGATTTCGATCGGGTGGAGCTCTCCAATTTGCAGCGCCAGGTGCTGCACAGCGACGAGCGCATCGGCATGTACAAGGTGGACTCCGCCGCCCTGGCGCTGCGGGCCCTCAATCCCTGGCTCGAGGTCGAGACTCACGCCCTCCTCGCAGACGAGGTGCTGCTCGATGCCCTGCTGCCCAACCACCAGCTGGTGCTCGACTGCACCGACAACGTCGCCATCCGCAACCTGCTCAACCAGCGCGCCCGCCAGCATCGGGTGCCCCTGGTATCCGGCGCCGCCATCCGGCTGGAGGGGCAGTTGTGCAGCTTCACCTGGCAGGCGGACGAGCCCTGCTACGCCTGCCTCAGCGCCCTCTTTGGCGAGCAGTCCCTGACCTGTGTCGAGGCGGGCGTACTCGCCCCCGTGGTCGGACTGGTGGGTAGCCTGCAGGCGCTGGAAGCCATCAAGCTGCTGGCGGGCATGGGCAAAAACCACAGCGGCCGCCTGCTGATGATCGACGGCCTGGGTGGCAGCTTTCGCGAGATGAAGCTGCCCAAGCGCCCGGACTGCCCGGTCTGCTCCCAGCCCTGAGTGGTAAAACGCACCCACAACAAAGCCGAACCCAGGGGTTCGGCTTTGTTGTGCCCATGCAGGCTCAGTGAGTCGCCAGGATCCGTTGCAACAGATGATTGAACCCGGCGGGATCTTCCGCGGGCCAGGCGTGATGGCCCTCCGGGGTATGGATGCTGGCGTTGGGCAGGGAGGCGAACTGCTCCACCCGTTTGGCGAGCGGCAGGTAGTCGTGACTGGTGGAGATGATAGCCACCGGCTGCCAAAGGCTGCCGAGTCGGGCACGCACCGACCAGCCGGGCAGCGCCTCCAGCAGCGCACGATAAGTCTTTTTTTTGTTGCTGCGCACGAAGCGCAGCCGGAAGGTGTGGCGCACCGGAGCGAGCTCGGGGCCGGGGAAGAGCTCGCGCCCCAGCCACCAGGCCAGCGGCCGCATGCCAAACCAGCGCAGCCACTTGAGGCGCATGGCATGGCGCTCCTGCTCTTTCGGCGTCTCCAGCAGAAACTCGCTGAAGCCGTTGACCAGCACCAGCCCCCGCACCTTGTGGGGCAGTCGCAGCGCCAGCTCCAGCGCCACCATGGCGCCCAAGGAGAGCCCCACCACCCAGGCGGGTT
The DNA here is from genome assembly GCF_046581335.1 of Aeromonas sp. DSM 116730. NCBI lineage: Bacteria > Pseudomonadati > Pseudomonadota > Gammaproteobacteria > Aeromonadales > Aeromonadaceae > Aeromonas > Aeromonas sp. DSM 116730. The sequence continues at coordinate 3,045,427 of NZ_CP144265.1, forward strand.
CCGGCTGCTCCTCGAGCCAGCGGGCCACGTCCGCCGCCAGGGTGGGCACATCGAAGGGGCCCTCCTGCATGCTCTGGCCGTGGCCGCGCAGATCCAGCGCCACCACCCGGTAGTGCTGGGAGAAGTGCTCGATCTGGGCCTGCCAGTCGAGGCTGGAGGAGCCAAGGCCGTGCAGCAACAGCAGCAAGGGGCCCTCCCCTGCGCTGCGCAAGGCCAATCCATGGGATTTCATTACCTGGTTGCGACGCACCCGCGCTCTCCCTCTCGACTCGATAGCGGCCACCGACGGCCTTGCTGCCCATGCTGTGGCGACACGCCCCTCAGCCCTCTCCCACCAGGCTCACCGCCTTGATGTAGGCGTAGAGGCGCTGCCCGGGCACCAGCGCCAGCCGTTTCGCGGAGCGGCTGGTGATCCGGGCCAGCAGTATCTGCTGCCCCAGCGCCAACTGCAACAGGGTTTGCCCCGGCCTCACCTCCCTCACCTCGAGCAGTCGGGTCGCGAGGCAGTTGGAGAGGCTGGAGTGCGCTATGGGGGCGGTGGCGATCACCAGATCCCGCCCCGCCACCTTGATCTGCAACTCCCCTGTCTCGTCGGGGGCATGCTCCATGGTGACCATCAGGCTCTGATCCCCGAGTTGCAGGGTCGCCATCTGTTCATCGTCGTCGTAGTGGGCCAGGGTCGCCGTCAGCATGACGCCGACGTCGTCGCGACTGGCCAAGGAGAGGTCGGTGCGGGCGAAGATCTCGCTCGGCCTGCCCTGCGCCTCCAGCCTGCCGTCAGCCAGCAGCACCAGCTGATCGCACAGCAGGCTCACCTCCTCCATGGCGTGGCTCACGAAGATCATGGGGATGCCGCTTTCACGCTGCAATCCCTTGAGCACATGGGCCTGATGGATGCGGCTGCGGCTGTCCAGCGCCGAGAAGGGCTCATCGAGCAGCAGCAGATCGGGCTCCGCCAGCAGGGCCCGCCCCAGGGCCACCCGCTGGCGCTGGCCGCCGGAAAGCCCGTGAGCCGGCTGTTCCAGCAGATCGGCAAAGCCGAGCCGCAGCGCCAGCGCCTCGGGCTGCCAGCGCCCTCGCCCCTTGCCCGCCGCCAGCTGCAGGTTGCCGAGCACGCTCAGATGGGGGAAGAGGCGGGAGTCCTGGAACACCAGCCCGATGCGGCGCGCCTCCGGCATCAGGGCCGCCAGATCCCGCCCCTGCCAGTGCAAGACGTCCGAGGGCGCGCGGTCCAGCCCGGCGATGATGCGCAGCAAGGTGCTCTTGCCACAGCCTGAGGGGCCAAAGAGGCCGAGAATGCCGCCGAGGGGCAGCGCCAGATCGCATGCCAGGGTGAAGGAGCCAAACGCACGGCTGGTCTTGAGGTGCAGGCTCATCCGAACAACCTCCGCTGCCGGCGCTGCAAGACCCCATAGACCAGCACCAGCATCACCAGGGAGAAGCCCATCAGGCCCCCTGCCAGAGTGTGGGCATGTTGATAATCCATGGCTTCCACGTGATCAAAGAGGGCGATGGAGAGCACCTGGGTCTCCCCCGGGATATTGCCCCCTATCATCAGCACCACGCCAAACTCCCCCAGGGTATGGGCAAAGCCCAGCGCCGCCGCCATCACGAAGCTCGGCAGCGTCATCGGCAAGATGATCTGAAAGAAGCGCTCGAGGGGCCCCAGCCCCAGGGTGGCGGCGGCCTCGAGCTCCTTGTTACCCATGTTGACGAAGGCGGAGGTGAGAGGCTGCACCACGAAGGGGAGCGAATAGAGGATGGAGGCAAACAGCAGGCCGAGGAAGCTGAAGGCCAGGGTTGTCCCGAAGGTCTCCCGCCACCAGGCGCCGAGGCCGTACTCCGGCGAGAAGGCGAGCAGCAGATAGAAGCCGAGCACTGTCGGCGGCAACACCAGGGGCAGCGCCACCAGGGCCTCCACCAGCGGCCGCAGCCGGTGCTGGCTGCGGGAGAGCCACCAGGCAAGCGGCGGCGACAGCAGCAGCAGTATGACGGTGGTGCTGGCCGCCAGCTTCAGGGTGAGCCAGACGGCCAGCAGATCCCCTTCACTCATAGCGGCACCTCTCGGGTTTGAATGAGAAATGCGAAGCCATGGGGGCGAGGACGTGGCTTCAGGGTCGAGCTAAACGCCGCCAGCAGATCCCCTTCACTCATGGGGCATATCCCTCCCTGGTTCGAGCAGCAACATGTTATACATCCTCATTGCAAAGCGTGGCCGGCGCTGAGGCCGGCCAGTGGTCATGGGAGATTGGCATTCATGCCATCATTGCGGCAAGGCATAGCCCGCAGCCTTTATCTGCTCCTGGCCCGGGCCCTTGAGCCAGGCCACCAGCGCATCCACCGCCTCCCCTTTCTTCAGCACCAGCCCCTGCTGCTCTATGGGGGGGTAGAAGCTGGCCGGCACGGCCCAGGCTTCGCCTGTCTTGCCCGCCTCCACCAGGTTGGCCCAGGCGACGAAGCCGAGCTTCGCGTTGCCCGTGTCCACGAACTGCCAGGTCTGACTGATATTGGTGCCGGTCAGCAGGCGATACTGCTTGGGATCTATCTTGAGGTGGGTCAGGGTTGCCATGGCGGCGGTGCCATAGGGCGCGGTCTTGGGGTTGGCGATGGCGAGGTTGCCCTTCCAGCTGCGCAGGCTTGCCTCATTGGGGGCAGGTCCCCCCTTCTTCCACAGGCCGAGCTGGCCGATGGCGTAGGTGAAGCGACCGCTCCCCTTGCCCTCCGCCTCCAGTTTTTGAGGGGTGGCCACGTCGGCGGAGAGGAAGAGATCGAAGGGGGCGCCGTGGGTGATCTGGGTGTAGAGCACACCAGTGGCCGCCGAGCTGATGACGACGCTGTGGCCGGTCTTGGCGGTGAACTCCTTGCCGATGCGCTCTATGGTGCCCTTGAAGTTGGCGGCCACGGCCACCCTGACGTCATCGGCCCGAGCGGCCCAGCTGTGCAAGGCGCCTGCGACGAGACCGAGCAACACCACGGACAACTGTTTCTTCATTCCCTGTCTCCTTGAGGCTCCGGCATACCCGAAGCTAGTGGTGGCAAGCGCCCGCGGGCACTCGCCTGTCATCGAGCGGATCGGCTAGGACTCTTGCCGCCAGCGGGCGGCGGCGGCGTCATCGCTCTGCTTCGCCTCGACCCAGCGTTGAACGCCCTCGGCGGTCAGCTCTTTTTTCCAGAAGGGCGCCCGGGTCTTCAAAAAATCCATGATGAAGTGGCAGGCCTCGAACGCGGCGTCCCTGTGGGCGCTGCTCACCGCCACCAGCACTATTTGATCCCCGAGCAGCAGATCGCCGATGCGGTGAATGAGGGTGCACTCCTGCAGCGGCCAGCGGCCACGGGCCTCTGTGACTATGTCCGCCAGCGCCTTTTCGGTCATGCCGGGGTAGTGCTCGAGGGAGAGTCCCAAGACCTGCTCCCCCTGATTGAAGTCACGCACCTTGCCGACGAAGGTGACGATGGCGCCGCTGTCATGGCGGGCAGCGAGGCGCTCATACTCCTCTCCCAGGGAGAAGTCGGCCCGCTGCACCAGGATGCGATCCACTGTCGTTATCTCGCTCATCCTCAGCCTCCGGTCGTTACTGGAAGGAGAGGGAAGAAGGCGGCTTCATCCCCGTCCCACAGCTCAGTGGTGCGATCCACGGTCGTTATCTCGCTCATCCTCAGCCTCCAGTCGTTACTGGAAGGAGAGGGAAGAAGGCGACTTCATCGCCACCGCACAGCTCAGTGGTGCGATCCACGGTCGTTATCTCGCTCATCCTCAGCCTCCAGTCGTTACTGGAAGGAGAGGGAAGAAGGCCACTTCATCGCCACCGCACAGCTCAGTGGTGCGATCCACTGTCGTTATCTCGCTCATCCTCAGCCTCCGGTCACGGGGGGGAAGAAGGCGACTTCATCGCCATCATTGAGCGGCGTCTCGAGCGGCACCAGGGTCTGGTTGACCGCCACCAGCAGCTTGCCGGATTCCAGCGCCAGGGCCCACTTGTCGCCGCGCTCGCACAAGGCCGCGCGCAGCGCTTCGGCCGTGCCATGGTCGCAAGGCAAGCTGAGCTCGTCGCAGCCCACCAGCTCACGCACTTGCGCAAAAAACAGTACCTTGATCATGCCTTCTCTCCTGCCTGGGGGCCCAGCTGGAAGTGGCCGGACTTGCCGCCCTTCTTCTCCACCAACCGCAGCTGTTCGATCACCATGTCCTTCTGCACCGCCTTGCACATGTCGTAGATGGTCAGGGCCGCCACGGACGCAGCGGTGAGCGCCTCCATCTCCACCCCTGTCTTGCCCGAAAGCTTGCAGAGGGTACGGATATGGACCCTATTGTGCTCGGGCTGGGCCTCGATCTCTACCTCCACCCGGGTCAGTGCCAGGGGATGGCAGAGGGGGATGAGATCGGCGGTCTTCTTGGCCGCCATGATGCCAGCGATGCGGGCGGTGGCGAACACGTCCCCCTTGTGGTGCTGACCGCCGAGGATCAGGGCCAGGGTCGCGGGGGCCATGGTCACGAAGGCCTCTGCGCGGGCTTCACGTTCTGTGACCTGCTTGTCGGTCACATCTACCATGTGGGCTTCGCCGCTCTGGTTGAGATGGGTCAGGTTCATCTATTCCCCTATCGAAAAATAAGATGGATGATCCGGGAAAACTCCCGAGATCACAGATGGGACACGAAGTTGCACGGCCTGGTGCGGGCGTCCAGCTGATCCCGAATGAGCTGCTCCCAGCCGAGCTGGCAGGCGCCGGTGGAGCCCGGCAGGCAGCAGATCAGGGTGCGATTGGCGAGCCCCGCCAGGGCGCGGCTCTGCATGGCCGAGCCTTTTATCTCGGCGAAGGAGAGCTGGCGGAACATCTCGCCAAAGCCCTGTACGGTGCGCTCGAACAGCACCCCCACAGCCTCCGGCACCCGGTTCTGTTCATTGAAGCCGGTGCCGCCGTTGATCAGCACCACCTGCACCGCCTCGTCGACGATCCACTGGCTCACCTGGGCCCGGATCCTGAACAGGTTGTCGGCGCACAGGGCCCGATCCGCGAGCTGATGACCCGCCTGGGTCAAAGCCGATACCAGATAATCCCCCGAGCTGTCGTCGGCGGCGGTGCGGCTGTCGGAGACCGTCAGCACGGCGATCTTGAGAGGGATGAATTCGCTGTTTTTGGGTGCCATGTTTCTGGATGCCATAGGACAAATCCTGTCAATCATTCATTGACCACGAGAGGAGAAGAGGGGGACGCGTCACCCGGCCATGCCGGTCGGTGAATGCGCGCCGACAGGGGCGCCGCGTTGCCGGGGAGGGATTCTATCAAAAGATGTCTGGCTGAGGGGGTTAAAAGGCCCATAAAAATCAAAGGCCATCGAAGCGGCGCTATGCGCTTCGATGGCCCGGCACCTTAGAACCCTTCCACGCCCTTCATGTCAGGCAGCTGATGCGCTATCCCCTTGTGACAATCGATGCAGGTATTCTGACCGCTTGCCAGGTTGGTGGAGTGCATCTGGGCCGCCCGCCGCCCTTGCAGGGAGAAGTCCATGTACTCGAAGTTGTGGCAGTTGCGGCACTCGCGCGAATCCGTGTCCTTCATCCGTTGCCACTCCCGCTCGGCCATCTCGCGCCGATGCGATTCAAACTTCTCGCGGGTATCCACCTTGCCGGTCAGCATGCCCCACAGCTCCTTGGAGGCCTGCACCTTGCGAATGATCTTGTAGGTCCATTCGTGGGGCACGTGGCAGTCCGGGCAGCTGGCGCGCACCCCTGAGCGGTTCGCATAGTGGATGGTGTCGCGGTACTCCACGAAGACGTTGTCCTTCATCTCGTGGCAGCCGGTACAGAACTTCTCGGTGTTGGAAGCTTCCATGGCGGTGTTGAAACCGCCCCAGAAGATGACGCCGCCGAAGAAGCCCATCAGCAGCAGCACCCAGAGGGCCGCCTTCGACGGGGACTTGAAGGTGGTCCACAGACGCTGGATAAAGCCGGGTAATTTCATCTAGTTGGCTCCTCAGTTCAGCGCTTCAACTGGTTTAAACGTATTTTCCACCAGCGGCTTGGCATCCGCTTGCGGCACGTGGCACTGCAGGCAGAAGTAGCGGCGGGGTGACACTTCGCCAAGGGTCATGCCGTCGCGGGTCTCGAAGTGCGTCGGGCTGATCTTGGGGGCCTTCATCTTGCTGGCGTTCTTGAAGCTGTGGCAGGCCAGGCACTTGTTGACCTTGTTGTCCACCTCGTAGTTGCGAGTATCGTGGGGGATCAGCGGCGGTTGATGCATGTACTGACGATCGTAGAGATCCCCATCCTTGCGATAGTTCTTCATGGGGGCCGCATCTGCCTCCGTGACCAGATCCGTACTCCCCCGCTCCGACTTGATCCCCCCCGTGCTGTTGGTGATCTCGGGGGTGGCTGCCATCAAGGAGCCCGCCATCAGGCAGGCCAGCATTGCTCCAATCAGCTTTTTCATTATTTGTTCTCCGACGTTTTCTCTGCCTTGACGGCAAAACCTGTAGTGATTTCGAAAACTTGCTCCGCGCAGACATCGATGCAACGGCCGCAGTTGGTACACTCCTGAGCCACAATCAAGGGCCCGTGACCGCGCCTGGCCCCGTGAACCGGGCCGCGCAGGATGGGACGCTCCGGGCAGACCGCATAACAATCCATGCAGTTGCTGCACCGCTCACGCCCCCTGGCAGAAATCTTGATAAACCCGACCCGGTTGACCAGGGCATAGAAGGCCCCCACCGGACAGAGATGACCACACCAGCCCCGCTCCACCACCAAGAGGTCGAACAGGAATAGGGCCACCAGCAGACCCCAGCCCGCCCCCATGCCAAACAGCAGGCCGCGCATGGCCAAAGAGACCGGATTGACCAGCTCCCACACCAGCACGCCCGTGATGGCGGGCGCCACCAGCACCATGGCCAGCAGCCAGTAGCGGGTGTTGCGGTTGAACTGGCCGTTGCCCTTGAGCCCAAGCCGGGCCCTGACCCAGGCGGCGGCGTCCGTAATGAGGTTGACCGGGCAGACCCAGGAGCAGAACACCCGCCCCCCGACCAGCCAGTACCCCAAGAGCACTATTGCCGCCCCGAGCCAGAGGGTGGTGATGGGCCAATGGCCCGCCGCGACCGACTGTAGCAGGGTCAGGGGATCGCTCAGCGGCACCGTCTCCAGCAACTGCGAGCTGGAGAGGTTGCCCTTGAGGATCCAGACCCCCGCCAGCGGCCCCAGCAGGAAGAGCCCCAGCACGCCAAACTGGCTGAGGCGGCGCAGCAGCAGGAAGCGGTGGGCGCGCCACCAGCCCAGCCTGGCGCTGGCCTCGGCCCCCGGATAACGACTCATAGCCCCTCCGGTTTGCGGGTCGGCAGGGTGAGTCGCTCACCGATGAGGGACTTGCCCGCCTTGGCCTTCTCTTCCCAGCCGAGCCGGTAGTGATGACCGAGCTCACCCTTGGCGAGCCCATGGGGCACCACCTTGATGGCCGCCGTCTCCAGCACGCAGGCGTGCTCGCACTTGCCGCAGCCAGTACAGATGTCGCTGTGCACCGTGGGCAGAAACATGGCGTGCTTGCCGGTGCGCGGATTGCGTTGCAGCTCTAGGGTGATCGCCTTGTCTATCAAGGGGCAGACCCGATAACAGACATCGCAGCGCAGGCCCAGATAGTTGAGGCAGGTCTCGTGATCGATGAGCACCGCCACCCCCATGCGCGCCTGATCGATGTCGGTCATCCCCTGATCCAGGGCACCGCTCGGGCAGGCCACCACGCAAGGGATGTCGTCACACATCTCGCAGGGGACGGCGCGCGCCTCGAAATAGGGGGTGCCCGTGGTCACGGGATCCAGCAGCCGGGCGAGCTTGAGGGTGTCGTAGGGACAGGCTTCGACGCAGAGCCCGCAGCGCACGCAGGCACCGAGGAAGTCAGCCTCCCCCAGTGCCGCAGGCGGCCGCAGAGCCTGGGCGGGCACCGCCTGCGCCTGCTGGCGGGCCACAGTACCGAGCCCTGCCCCAAGCAGGCCCACGGAGCAGGCCCCCTTGGCGAGGTCTGCCAGGAACTGGCGACGGCTGCGACTCATCCCCCCGGCCCCGCCTTACGCCTTCATGACCTTGACGGCGCACTTCTTGTAATCCGTCTCTTTCGAGAGCGGATCCGTGGCGTCCAGGGTCAGCTTGTTGACCAGCTGGCTGGCATCGAAGAAGGGCATGAACACCAGGCCTTTGGGCGGACGGTTGCGACCACGGGTCTCGACCCGGGTCTTCACCTCGCCACGGCGGGAGGCGACTATCACCTCTTCGCCACGGCGCACGCCACGGGCCTTGGCATCTTCCGGGTGCATGAAGAGCACCGCATCCGGGAAGGCGCGATAGAGCTCGGGCACCCGGCGGGTCATGGTGCCGGTGTGCCAGTGCTCCAGCACGCGGCCGGTGGAGAGCCACATGTCGTACTCCTGATCCGGTGCCTCGGCGGCCGGCTCGTAAGGCAGCGCGAAGATGACCGCCTTGCCATCGGGCTTGCCGTAGAAACGCACCCCCTCCCCCGCCTTCACATAAGGGTCAAACCCTTCGCGATAGCGCCACAGGGTCTCCTTGCCGTCCACCACGGGCCAGCGCAGGCCGCGGGCCTCATGGTACTGATCGAAGGGAGCCAGATCGTGACCGTGACCGCGACCGAAGGAGGCGTACTCCTCGAACAGCCCCTTCTGCACGTAGAAGCCGAAGTGTTCGGTCTCGTCGTTCAGCGCCCCCTTGCTCTGCTCTTTCGGGAACTGGTTGACCTGACCGTTGGCATAGAGCACCTCGAACAGGGTCTTGCCCTTCACTTCCGGCATCTTGGCAATAAGCTCCGCCGGCCACACCTCTTCCACGGTGAAGCGCTTGGCGAACTCCATCAGCTGCCACAAGTCGGACTTGGCCCCTTCCGGCGCCTTGACTTGCTGGTGCCAGAACTGGGTGCGGCGCTCGGCGTTGCCATAGGCCCCCTCTTTTTCCACCCACATGGCGGTGGGCAGGATGAGGTCAGCCGCTTGCGCCGTGACGGTCGGGTAAGGGTCGGAGACCACGATGAAGTTGGCCGGGTTGCGATAACCGGGCAGCCCCTCCTCGTTCATGTTGGGGCCGGCCTGCATGTTGTTGTTGCACATCACCCAGTAGGCGTTGAGCTTGCCGTCTTTGAGCATGCGGTTTTGCAGCACGGCGTGATAACCCACCTGCTCGGGAATGGTGCCTTCCGGCAGCTTCCAGATCTTCTCGGCGATGGCGCGGTGCTTGGGATCGGTGACCACCATGTCGGCGGGCAAACGGTGGGCGAAGGTGCCCACTTCCCGCGCCGTGCCGCAGGCAGAGGGCTGGCCGGTCAGGGAGAAGGGACCGCTGCCCGGGGTGGAGATCTTGCCGGTCAGCAGGTGGATGTTGTAGCAGAGGTTGTTGGCCCAGACGCCACGGGTGTGCTGGTTGAAGCCCATGGTCCAGTAGGAGACCACCTTCTTGTCCGGATCGGCGTAAAGCTGGGCCAGTTTTTCCAGCTTCTCCTTGGAGACACCGGAGAGCTTGGACACAGAGTCGACGTCGTAATCCGCCACGAATTTCGCGAAGTCCTCGAAGCTCATGGGGGTGGAGTCACCGCTGTCCGGGTTCTTGGCCTTCTGCTGCAGCGGATTGGTCGGACGCAGGCCGTAGCCGATGTCGGTGACCCCCTTGCGGAACTGGGTGTGCTTGTTGACGAAGTCCCAGTTCACCTTGTCGTTCTGGATGATGTAGTTGGCGACGTAGTTGAGGATCGCCAAGTCGGTCTGGGGCGTGAACACCATGCCGTTGTCCGCCAGCTCGAAGCTGCGGTGCTCGAAGGTGGAGAGCACGTGCACCTGCACATCCGGGTTGGAGAGGCGGCGATCGGACATCCGCGACCAGAGGATGGGGTGCATCTCGGCCATGTTGGAGCCCCAGAGCACGAAGGCGTCGGCCTGCTCGATGTCGTCGTAGCAGCCCATGGGCTCATCCATGCCGAAAGTGCGCATGAAACCGACCACGGCGGAGGCCATGCAGTGACGGGCGTTGGGATCCAGGTTGTTGGTACGCAGGCCCGCCTTCATCAGCTTGGCGGCGGCGTAGCCTTCCCACACCGTCCACTGGCCGGAGCCGAACATGCCGACCGCGGTCGGGCCCTTCTCCTTGAGGGTGGCCTTGAACTTTTCGGCCATGATGTCGAACGCCTGATCCCAGCTGATGGGGGCGAAGTCGCCATTCTTGTCGAACTTGCCATTGGTCATGCGCAGCATGGGCTGGGTCAGGCGATCCTCGCCGTACATGATCTTGGAGAGGAAGTAGCCCTTGATGCAGTTGAGGCCACGGTTGACCGGCGCATCGGGATCACCCTGGGTCGCCACGACACGGCCGGCCTGGGAGCCCACCAGCACGGAACAGCCGGTGCCGCAGAAGCGGCAGGGCGCCTTGTCCCAGGTGATGGCCGTCTTGTCGGTGCTGGTAATAAGGTTCGCCGCCAGGGTGGGGGCACTGACTCCGGCCACGGCAGCGGCTGCCGCCACCGCATTGGCCTTCATAAAGTCGCGTCGACTCAGCTTCATGACATATCCTCGCATTGCTTAATCACATCAATGACAGCCATTGTCACGAGCCGCGCTGGCTCAGCGTCATGGCGCTTTATTGCTTTCTTCGGGCATCGCGAACCTCGCGGCCCAGCCTCATGGCGCTATTCCCTGCCCTCGGCTTCGACTTCATCAAACTGGTGGTAGATCAGGGCGGCAGAGAGCACGCCCGGCATGGCATTGATCGCATCGATGGCCGCCATGATGGGGCGCTGGCTGGGCCCTTCCAGGGTCACCACCAGCTTGCCTTCGTCGCTGACGGCATGGATCTCGGCCCCGTCCAGAGCCGCAATCTGCTCTGCGAGCCGGTGACGCAAGGGGGGCTGGGTCAGTACCACCAGGCTGGATACATGGAACTCTTCTCGGGTCATATGGTTGTTTTCCAACTTGCTCATCCCTTGCTTCATGTGGACGCCCCCTGATGGGGGGCTCCCACCCTGATACTGCCGACCGGACAATCCGCCACGCAGGCACCACAGCCATTGCACGACTCGGTATGGATGCTGGGGGTGGGGACTCGCCCCAGCTGAGGAGAAAAACGGATGGCCTGCTGCTCGCAACTGTCCTGACAGCGCTGGCAGAAGACCTGGGCACTGGCCAGGCATCCCGCTTCGATGTGGGCCACATAGTCCCAGGGCGTCTGCGTCGTCGGCCTGAACACCGGCGCCTGGCAGGCGCTGACGCACTCGCCGCAGAAGGTGCACTCGCCACGCTGGAAATCCACCGTCGGGAAGCCACCGTCCCCCTTGACCAGGATCTGTTCCGGGCAAGCCGTCAGGCAGTCGCCACACCGGGTGCAATCGGCCACGAAGTCGGTCCAGGAGACAGACCAGGGCAGCTGTTCCTCGGGTCTGGGCGCACTCAGTCGTCCTCGAAACAGGCTGCGGCGTGACAGATTGACCCCATCAGGCATATCAATTCCTCTTCACAGGACAGAATTCGAGTGCGGAGCCAGTGACTGGCATTTTCAATACCAATTATAAGCGTGGGTGTATATTGCGGCCCTGACAAGGTCAGGGATATACCACCAGGGAGATAAACAGGGGGGATTATTGCGCTGGATCAAACCCTTGGCGCAATAAGGCAGCAGAGGGGCAAGGTAAATTACCCCTATGTGAGGATTGCTTATTAATCGATGGCTATTTTGCTCTGACGGCCAGTTATCAGCCGCCGATGGAGGCGAGATGAGGGGTCATGCCGGCATTGCCCTCGTGCAGACGATGGGTGGCGGCCTTGCCGGTGAGCGCCTGGCGGATCCGCTGTTGCAGGGCCTCCTGCTGGCTGTCGTCACCGAGCAGATCCCGCAACTCCACCCCGTTGTCACCGAACAGACAGAGGTGCAACTTGCCCACGGAGGAGACCCGCAGCCGATTGCAACCGGCGCAGAAGTCCTTGCTGTAGGGCATGATGAGCCCCACTCCCCCCATTGACTCAGGATGCATGAACACCTGGGCCGGGCCGTCGTCCACGGCACGCAATTGCTGGATCCAGCCATTGCCAAGCAGTTGCTCCTTGATGAGCTCGCCGCTGGTGTGGTGATCGCGAAACAGGCTGTCCATCTCCCCAGTCTGCATCAGCTCGATGAAGCGCAGCTCTATGGGCTTGTGCCTGATCCAGGCCAGAAACTGATCCAGTTGCTGGTCGTTGAGCCCCTTGAGCAACACCGCATTGATCTTCACCGACTTGAAGCCGGCGGCCAGTGCCGCCTCTATCCCCTCCATCACCTCCGCCAGCTTGTTCTCGCCGGTGATCTGGTGAAACTGGCGCGGATCCAGGCTGTCGACACTGACATTGAGGGCATTGAGTCCTGCATCGAACCACTCCTGGGCCCGCTCCTTCAAGCGATAGCCATTGGTGGTCATGGCCACCTTCTCGATGCCGGGGGTATTGGCCACCGTCTCTATGATGGCGGTGAAGTCACGGCGCAGGGAGGGTTCCCCCCCGGTCAGGCGCACCTTGCGGGTGCCCATGGCGGCGAAGCCCGAGACGATGCGGCGTATCTCCTCCAGGGAGAGAAACGACTTGCGCCCCTCCTTGTTCCCATCCGGGGGGCGATAACCGTCCGGCAAACAGTAGGTACAACGAAAATTGCACACGTCGGTAATCGACAGGCGCAAATAGTAAAAGCGACGGGAAAAACCATCTTCAAGTGGCAACATAAACACCTTTCCAAATACGGGAGGCCAGGGCATTTCTTTCCTGACCCTTTCAGCTCGAACGACGGCTGACGGCGTTTTCCCCCTATCTCAATGACTTAGGCAAAAACGCTCGGAGTTCATCTAGTTTTTCGATGCTAGCACAAGTTGGAGTACACTCCCATGCTACTTTGTGGGGTCTTTGTCTGATCTGAAGGAAGCCAATCGGCATGGGAAAGTGGTTCAAAGTACACTCGGTCAGCAGCGCCATCGGCCGCTCCATGGTGCTGATCCTGTTCATGGCCAGCCTGATCGCCGTGGTGGCCATGGTCACCCTCTTCTACTCGGTACCCGATGCCAAGGCGATCAACCTGTCGGGATCATTGCGGATGCAGGCCTATCGCATGGCCTACGAAATCGAAAAGGATCAGGCCGTCCTCGGCCGACTCGACCAGTTCGAGCAGACACTGCACGCCTCCGAGTTGCAGGAGACCCAGCGCTGGATCACCCCTGCCTCCCTGCGCCGCACCTATGGCGAGGTGCTGCTGCAATGGCAGATGATGCGCGAGCACATCGAGAACGCCACCCCCAGCCGCTACACCGACAACACCGAGCAGTTCGTCGCCGCCATCGATGACTTCGTCAACCAGATGCAGTATCACGTGGAGTTCAAGGTGCGCATGCTGGCCCTGGCGGAGGGACTGGGCTTGCTCTCCATCATCACCATCGCCTGGTTCACGGTGCGTTTCACCCGCCAGCAGGTGGTGGCCCCCCTCAATCAGCTGGTCCATTGCGCCCGCCAGATCCAGCGCCAGGAGTTCGACCTGACCCTGCCCCCCCACTGCGAAAACGAGTTGGGGGAACTGTCCGGCGCCTTCGCCACCATGGCGGACGAGCTCGGCAAGCTCTATCGGGAGCTGGAGAGCAAGGTGGAAGAGAAAACCGCCAAGCTGCAGCAGGCCAACGACACCCTCTCCTTCCTCTATTCCACCGCCCAGAAGCTGCACGCGGCGCCGCTGAGCCGGCGTACCCTGCAGAAATTGCTGGAGCGGGCCGCCGCCCACCAGCACATCGACCATATCCGGCTGACCCGCTTCGAGCACAATGCCATGCCGGTCTACATCACGGGGCGCAAGGGCTGGCCCGGCGATCTGGAGGCCGTGGTGAGCTTCTATCTGCAGATGGATGATGAGGAGTACGGCCGGCTCGACATGATAAGCGAACACCCCATAGACGAGCGGCTGATGAAGAACTTCTCCATGTTGCTGGCCCAGGTGCTGCACAAGGATCAGACCCTGCTGCAACACCAGCGCCTGCTCTTGATGGAGGAGCGGGCCGTCATCGCCCGCGAGCTGCACGACTCGCTGGCGCAGGCGCTCTCCTACCTCAAGATCCAGTCCACCCTGCTCAAGCGCTCCGTCGCCAAGGGGGATAATGGCAAGGCCGAGGCCGCCATGCAGCAGATCGACGAAGGGCTCAGCAATGCCTATACCCAGTTGCGCGAGTTGCTCGGCACCTTCCGCCTCAGCATCGGCGATGCCAACCTCGGCGAAGCCATAGGCGTCATGCTGGAGCAGCTCAAGCCCCAGACCCGGGCCGAGATCAGGCTCCAATACGGGCTGACCGATACGGATCTCGAGGCAGGGCAACACATTCACATCCTGCAGTTGATCCGTGAGGCAGTGCTCAATGCCATCAAACATGCCTGCGCCCAGCGCATTGACGTTAGCTGTGAGACCCTGGCTGATGGTAACATCCAGGTTCAGATTGCAGATGATGGTGTCGGAATAGGGGGCGCAAGCTCGGCGGTGAATCACTACGGTCTCAGCATCATGAACGAGCGTGCCAGCAAGTTGCACGGTCAGTTGACCATCAGTGAACCGCCCTCCGGGGGCACCCGTGTACACCTGACCTTTCCCACCAGCCTAACAAGAGACGCCTGATGGACGAGATGAAATATAGTGTTCTGGTCGTAGATGACCATCCCCTGATGCGCAAAGGCATTGTGCAACTGCTGGAGCTGGAAGATAACATCGAAGTGATAGGTGAGGCTTCTAACGGCACTGACGCCGTGGCCATGGCCAAGGAGTCGGAGCCGGACCTCATCCTGCTCGATCTCAACATGAAGGGTTTGTCCGGCCTCGATACCCTCAAGGCCCTGCGCGCCGAAGAGGTCACCTCCCGGGTCGTGATCCTGACCGTCTCCGACGCCCGCCAGGACGTGGTTGCCCTGCTCAAGGCCGGTGCCGATGGCTACCTGCTCAAGGACACCGAGCCCGACATGCTGTTGGGCCAGCTGGCCGATGTCATGACCGGCAAGCAGATCCTGAGCGAGCCGCTGCGCCCCTACCTCGAGAACATCTACGAGCTGGATCACCTGCAGCAGAAGCTGGAAAGCCTGACCCGCCGCGAGATGCAGATCATGCGCGAGATTGCCAAGGGTCTCTCCAACAAGCAGGTCGCCTCCGTGCTCCACATCTCGGAAGGTACCGTCAAGGTACACGTCAAGAGCCTGCTGAAAAAGCTCGAGGCCCAGAGCCGGGTGGAAGCCGCCGTCATGTACCTGGAGCAGCGCAACTAAGCTCCCGTTACGCGCCCCATCTCATGCCAGTCAAGGCCCCGCCATCCCGGGGTCTTTTGCTGGCTGCCTCCCTCCCCCGCCTCACAAAACGTCACCGTCCCCCGCATCTTATTGAGCAAATGAATTATTATGTTCAGGAGACAGCACATGGAGGGCGCACGACATGACATCCGAACAGATCGAGCTGGTACAAAGGGCCTGGGGCAAGGTCACCGCACTGAACAACACCTATGTCCAGGAGGTATATGCGGAGCTGTTCCGACTCTCGCCGGAATTGATCAACCTCTTTCCCGATCCTGCGGGAATGCCGGTCGCCAAGGTGTAGGATACCCTGAATACGGTGATCACCAGCCTGGAGCAACTGGATGCCTTGAGCTTCATCATCCGGGATCTCGGCAGGCGGCATCAAAAGTTCAAGGTGCAGTCACACCAGTTCGCCCTGTTGGAACAGGCATTGACCCTGGTGCTGGCACGTCGGTTGGGGGAGCATTTCACACCAGCGCTCTCTGATGCCTGGTCACAGATGTACGACGAGATAGCCGCCCTGATGCTGGAAGGGCTCAGTCAGCCCACCGAATCCGTCGCCTAGCCGCCTCTGCCATCACGCCCGCGAGATCCTGCCGCTTAAGATGGACGGCAGATACGCATTTTGCAGGGGAATCATTTGCAATATGCGAACTCTGCCCCATTCTGCAGGTGGGGCATGTACGAGCCCCTACAAGGCCACCTGAATCCCTTCCTGAGCTGTCCCGTCCCTGCCATTGAGTAAAATTATAATTGCTTGATTACTAATGAATATTTAAATTATCGGCCTCATTTTCCTGCCGTTTCTCCATTTTCCCCGAGCTCTGGCACAGTCACTGCATTGTCATATCCAGATGCAACTTATCGGAGGATGGAACATGAAACTTCAACACCTGGCACTGTTCCCCTTGCCCTCACACATATTGCCGGGCGGGAAACTCCCCTTGCGCCTGTTCGAGCCTCGCCACCTGCAGATGCTCAAGGAGTCCTTCATCGATGATCGGGGCTTTGGCATCGTGATGGAAGAGACCACCAGCACGGGCACCTGCGGACGCATACTGCCGGTCGGCACTCGTGTCAAAGTGACTGATTTCTATACGCTCAACGATGGCCTGCTCGGGGTCACAGTGCTCGGTCTGGAACGTTTCTGCATCCATGAAATGGAAACGGATGGCTCCGGATTGCGTCACGCTCAGGTGGAAACCCTGCCCAACTGGCCGAGCGCGCACTCGGACTTCAGCGACAAGCAGCTGGTCAGCAGATTGCAGGAGGTCTTTGAACAATATCCGGAACTGGATGAGCTCTACCCGGACAAGCAGTTCGACGACGCGGCCTGGCTCTGCCAGCGCTGGCTCGAGATCCTGCCCATGCCGATCTATGAAAAACAGATGTTGATTGCCAAACAAAACAGTGAAGCGGCGCGTCAGTTCCTGCGCCGACTGATCGCACAGTGAGTCAAGAAGTGGTTTGCAAAATGCGAAAATAACGACTGACAATTCTTACAATGAAACAAGACATTTGCATTTTGCAACCAGCAGCCACCATATAAAACAGATAACACGGCTGCAAGCCGCAATAACAGGTCATGAAAAGTTGGCACGACTTTTTCATATAAGACCGTACAACCCGATTTATCCCGTGCTCTCTTCAGTATTTGCTGAAGAATTGGTCAACCACCAGGTTGACCATTTTTTTTACCCAAAATCGGGCTAGGGGAGCCGGCAATGGCGCAGCAAACAGCTGCGCAGCCGGGCCAGGCTGATGGGCTTGGCCAGAAAATCGTTCATCCCCTGGGCCAGACAACGGGCCCTATCCTCCGTCATGGCATTGGCCGTCAGCGCCACTATGGGAACCTCGCATCCCATGGCTCGCAGACGACGGGTGGCCTCCAGCCCATCCATCTGCGGCATCCGCATATCCATCAGGATGAGATCCGGTCGCCGCTCGCCGACCTGTGCCAGCGCCTCCAGGCCATTGCTTGCCAGCCTCACCCGGCACACCAGCTTTTGCAGCATGAGCGACACCACCAGCTGATTGACCGGGCTGTCCTCCACCACCAGCACATCCAGATCCAGCATGGAGACCCCCTCGATGGCGGGGTTGGTCGACGCGACGCAAGGTGAGGCCATCCCGGGCAGCTCGAACCAGAAACAGCTGCCCTGCCCAGGGGCGCTCTGCAGGCGGATGTCGCCGCCCATGAGTTGCACCAGCCGCCGGCAGATGGCCAGCCCAAGCCCGGAGCCGGAGAAGCGACGGGTGGCCGAGCTGTCGACCTGATAGAACGGCTCGAACAGCAGCGCCTGATCCTCGGGAGAGATGCCAATCCCGGTGTCGCTGACCGACACCCTCAGCCGTTCATCCTGCCACGCCAGCGCGAGCCGCACGCTACCGGCGGCGGTAAATTTCACCGCGTTGCCGAGCAGGTTGCCGATCACCTGGGACAGGCGGACGGCGTCCCCCTGCAGCTGGGACGGCACCTCCTCATCCAGCTGCCAGTGCAGCGCTATGCCCTTGGCGCTGGCCTGCGCCTGCAGCGGCTCCACCAGGGCCCGGCACAGCTCGGCGGGTTGAAAGGGCTCGCAGTGCAGGGCCAGGGTATGGGATTCAATCTTCGAGAAGTCGAGCACATCGTCGATGATGGTCTGCAGCAGATGGGCAGAGTGGGTGGCGTGGCCGAGCAGGGTCTGCTGCGGGGTCTCGAGCCGGCCATGTTGCAGCAGATCCAGCATCCCCAGCACCGCATTCATGGGGGAGCGGATCTCGTGGGTCATCATGGCCAGGAACTGGGACTTGGCGCGGTTGGCACTCTCGGCCTCATCCCGCGCCCGCGCCAGCTCCTGCTCGCGGCGGATCTGACTGCCGATCTCCCGCGCCGTGCCCCGATAACCGATGAAGGCGCCACTGCCGTCATGGCAGGGCTCGGCATTGATCTCCATCCAGCAGGGGCCGCTCGCCAGCGTCACCTGGGCGCGCATCGCCCGCACCGGCAGATGGCGCGCTATCTGGTGCTGATACCTGCACCAGGCGGGATCCTCCTTGTCGTGGGCAAAGTCATAGAGGCTGCGCCCCGCCTGGCGGACAAGCGCCTCCCCCTGATAGCCAGGGGCAGAGACATAGCTCAGCCTGTGCTCGGGATCCGTCTCCCAGAACCAGTCGGACGCCATGGCGGCAAAGCTGCGAAAGCGTTGCTCGCTAGCCTGCAAGGCGAGGGTCTTGAGGTCGACCTGCTCCTGCAGGCGGGCTCTATAGGCAATGTTGACCAGCGCCTGGGAGATGAGCGGGCGGCACCGCTGCATCGCCGCCTTGCTCTGGAGATCGAAGGTGCCCGCGGCACTGTGCCGGCAGATGAGCACCCCGGAGAAGCCCGGCGCCTGCAAGCCCGTCATCATGACGCTGGCCCAGCCCGCCGCCCCCGCTAGGGAGGCCAGCTCGGGCAACTGGGCCGGATCATAGATGACCAGGGTTTCACCTGCGATGGCGCGGGAGAAGAGCGGCGTCAGCGGCCAGGTGCGGCCGACCTCCCCGGGTTGGGTGCTCAGATGGGTGGTGCCGCGCGTGCTCTCCCAGGCGACCACATCAGCCTGTTCGAAGCCGATGAAGGGCTTGAGCGCCAGAATGAGGCTGTCCAGCACCTGCTCCAGGCTCTTGGCCTGTGCCAACGTCGCCACCCCGCACAGCAGGGCCTGTGACTCCTGGCGGTATCTGGCCTCCCGCTCCCGGCAACGCATCAGCTCCACCAGCGTGGTTTGCAGCTTGTCGCCCAGGGTTTCGAGTTCGCTATTGCCTATCATCTTGTGTCCAGCACCTTGTCAGCTCTCGAGGAAGATTACGCTCGATACCATGAGGTTGCCATGCGCCAGCTCACCGTGGGGCAATCGCCCCTGCTCGCCGAAGGTGAATGGCGTGATAAAGGGGATCTCCCCCAGCCGTTGGCTGAAATGGCCGACGACATCGCTGAGCGAATCTCCCAGCGCCAGACGGCAGCCTGCGCAGAACACCACCAGAGCGCCTATGGGCTGCAGGTTCCCCGCCATCCCATATTCGGGTTCGATGCGCACCGCATTCAGGCTGCGCTGAAGCAGGCCCTCCTGACTGCTGTACATGAGTTGCAGCCGCTCCCCCAGCCGGGTTTCGGTAAAGAGGCGCAACCCTTCCCGCTCCGTCACCGCTTCGGGGTGAGAGAGCTTGTAGTAGGGCATCTCATCCAGGGTACCGACCTGGCGGGCCAGCGGGGAGAGGGTCGTCTCCCGCAAAATGGGGCCCACAGGCCAGGGGAGCTGGCGCTCTGTCCAGCGGGCATAGACCCGGGCCGCAGGTTCATTGTCTATGGTCAGCACCTCGCGGCCATCCAGCGCGGTAATGGTGCCATGACGCTCGGTGGGCACATAGCCGGAGTGGAACTGGAAGGCCAGCTGGCAATCGGGATAGAGCACAGCCACCACGCAGCCCTGGCGACCCTCCCCCTCATCCCAGCACAGCTGCCACTCGCCGCTGACACTGTCGTCCGCCGCCGACCCGCCGACGACGGGAACCGTCGCCCCGAACTCGGCATCTATGCCCGCCAGCACCGCCTCCTCCTGCCCAGGGCTGGTGTGCAGCAGTATGAGTTGCGGCAACTCGCCGGGACGCCCGCCATCGGCGATGGCACGGCGCAGCAACTGGCGCACATCCAGCTCGTCCCCTGCCTGACCGGCCACGCCGTAGGCCCCCTTGTCGTCATAGAGGGCCGCCACTGCCAGACTCCAGCCCAGCCGGCCATGATGGCCAGCCTGGGTCAGGATACCGCCACAAGAGCTGCAGCCGATGAGCCGGGTATGGGGGAAACGGGCCTTGAGCGCACGGCGCAGTACCGCGGCATCGTGTGCTTGGGTAAAATAGACCAGCAACAACGACGGGGAATGAGGTGATTGAGCGAGCAACCGTTCAGCTATCTGTTGGGCGGCCAGCGGGGTCGTCTCGGCAAGAGAGTGAGCCGTCAGGAAGTTCAACACCATCTCCTAGTGGTATGTGATGCCGGGGCATCAAGCAAAAATCATACCTTTATCAAACAATTACCTGGCCAGGCGGGCTAAACTGATGCGCACTGGCCTCCCACAGGATGACTGCATGTGGCAGAAAAATATCAATGACTTCGACCGGGTCGTCGCCATCGGCGGTGGTCACGGCATGGGTCGGGTGCTCTCTTCCCTCTCTTTTTTAGGCACTCGGCTGACGGGCATAGTCACCACCACGGATGATGGCGGCTCCACCGGACGCCTGCGCAAGAGCCAGGAGTGCATCGCCTGGGGCGATCTGCGCAACTGCCTCAATCAGCTGGTGACCGAGCCCAGCATCGGCAGCCAGCTGTTCGAATACCGCTTCACGGGTCGCGGCGAGCTGGCGGGTCACAACCTCGGCAACCTGATGCTGCTGGCCCTTGACAACCTCTGTGTCCGTCCCCTGGATGCCATCCGGCTCATCAGCGACATGTTGCACATAGCGCCCAGCCTGCTGCCCATGTCCGAGCACCCCACGGATCTGTGTGCCCACACCGTCTGTGGCGATCAGATCCTGGGGGAAGTCTCCATCGATCAGCTCACCACGCCGCCACGGGCCCTGAGCCTGAACCCGATCGTGCCCGCCACCCACGAGGCAATCGACGCCCTGAGCCAGGCCGACATGATCATTCTGGGGCCCGGCAGCTTCCTCACCTCCATCATGCCGCCCCTGTTGCTGAGCGAGATCGCAGAAGCGATCCGCAGCAGCGGCGCCATCGTCGTCTTCATCAGCAATCTGGTGGCCGAAAACGGGCCGGCTGGCAAGCTGACCCTGTCCCACCAGCATCGCTGGCTGGAAGAGCGGATCGGCCAAGGGCGGATCGATGCCATCCTGGCCCCCGAAGGCCATGGGGCCCCGGAGCTGCAGCATTGCCTGATTCAGGCCAGTCTGGGTGAGGCAGCCCTGCCCCATCGCCACGATCGCCTCAAACTTCGACAGGCGCTGGATGCGGTGATACTGAGCTGGTACGCAGAGCGTGACAAGGCGGGCTAATCCGCCAGTGCGATCTAGTGATACTTGGCCAGATGGGAGAACACCTGAGGCAGGGAGTGCTCGAGCTGCTCGAGCAGGCGACCGGCCTCCTCCGCATCCTCCCGGCGACAGGCGAGCTCCAGCGCCATCACCTGCCGATAGCTGGGCTCGGCACCGTAACTGCCACAAGAGGACTTCATGCTGTGGGCGAGGCGGGCCAGGGCAGTCCAGTCCCGCTGATCAAAGAGCGGCCTGAGCTGGGCAAGTTGCCCGCCCACCTCCTCGACAAACACCGAGATGACGACCGGCATCATGTCGTGACCTATGTCATCTGCCAGTTGTCTCAGCACTTTCTGATCCAGCCACTCCATCTTCTCTTCCCTATGATGGTATTCAAACAGACCACAATATAGCCGACCCGCACACCGGCTGTCACCCGCTCTGCGGCGAGAGTCGGTTGAAGCGGCGTGCCGCCATCAGAATGTGAGCCAGTTCAAGTTATCAACACGCAGTTCCAAGCAGGAAAGAGATAAATGTTGTCACAAAATTAACAATGACATAACAATGCAGACCATGAGAATGATGCGGCTCAGCAACACCTCTCTCATCCCTTTTTGCCTGTATGGCTGCTGCGAAGAACCAGGGTAGGATTCTACCCTGGTATTTTTTTATTGGCGGGTCAGCAGCCTGGCTGCATTGCCGTATTCCAGCTCACCCAGCCTGAACAGGCAGAACTCCCCGGGCGCCATCTTCACCCAGCTCTCATTGCCGGTGAGCGGGCGGGTGGCTATCAGGGTCACCACGTCATTCGGGGTGGTCTCGCTCTGGAAGTCGATGGCCACATCTTCATCCAGCAGACGGGCCTCGCCAAAGGGGGCCCTGCGGGTCAACCAGTAGAGGTTGTTGCTGCAATAGGTCATCACGAACTCCCCATCCGACAGCAACATGTTGAATACCCCGAGTCCGCGCAGCTCGTCGCACAGGGTCGCAAGGTAGCGGAACATGGCGGGGAAATTGGCCGGACGCTTGGGGTATTTCTGCTCCAGCCTGTCGAGCAGCCAGCAGAAGGCGTGCTCGCTGTCGGTGTCCCCCACAGGACGGTGGCGCCCGGTCCGCAACCCCTTGTAGCCGGTCAGCTGGCCGTTGTGGGCAAAGGTCCAGTAGCGTCCCCACAGCTCGCGGGTAAAGGGGTGGGTGTTCTCCAGCGACACGCATCCCCGGTTGGCCTGCCGGATATGGCTGACCACGGCGCGGCTCTTGATGGGCAGCGCCTGCACCAGCTTGGCGATGGGTGACTGGGCACTGGGTTCGGGATCCTTGAAGGTGCGAAAACCTCGCCCCTCGTAGAAGGTGATCCCCCAGCCATCCTTATGGGGGCCTGTCTTGCCGCCCCGCAGCATCAGCCCGGTAAAGCTGAAGCAGATGTCGGTCGGCACATTGGCGCTCATGCCGAGCAGTTCGCACATGTCCAGTCCACTCCCTGAATTAATTGATCATCTCTGCGTCAATCAGCGAACTTAAGCTGGATGCGAGGCGCCAGGAGCGGTCATTAGAGCCCCCGGCAGCCCCACCTGCCCTCTTTCTCTGATTACTTGGCCATCTCTTTTTCGACCAGCTGGATCAGGATGTGAATGATCTTGATGTGCACTTCCTGGATGCGGTCGGCATAGCCGAAGTGCGGCACCCGGATCTCGACATCGGCCAGACCCGCCATCTTGCCACCGTCCTTGCCGGTCAGGGCGATGACCTTCATGCCCTTGGCGCGGGCAGCCTCGATGGCTTTGAGGATGTTGCCGGAATTGCCGCTGGTGGAGATACCGAGCAGCACGTCACCACGACGACCCACCGCTTCCACGTAGCGGGAGAAGACATAGTCATAGCCAAAGTCGTTGGAGACGCAGGAGAGGTGGCTGGGATCGGAGATGGCGATGCCGGCATAGCCAGGGCGGTTCTCGCGATAGCGGCCGGTCAGCTCTTCGGCAAAGTGCATGGCGTCGCAGTGGGAGCCGCCGTTGCCGCAGGAGAGCACCTTGCCCTCTTCCTTGAAAGAGTCAGCCAGCAGTTTGGCGGCCGCCTCTATGTTCTTCAGATTTTGCTCATCGGCCAGAAAGGCCTGGAGCACGCCGGCAGCTTCGGTCAATTCATTGCGGATAAGTTCTTGGTACATGGCGTCTGATGTCTCTTTGTATCGTCCAACATAGGGTTTTGCATTGTCGCACAAGCCAATCCAATCGTCGCCCCCCCGCCCGCCAAGATGCGGCCCCGGTACGTTAGGCCGATCACGGTGTCAAGGTAACAAGCTTGTAAACATCTTGATAATTTTGTGCGTATGAATTACAACAGGGGCCACATCCAACAGGTCAGACCTCTGGATCAGTTAACCCACGTTTCCCCAACTTCGGCAACTCATGCAAGGAGCGAAAAATGACGACGACCCTCACTCTGTTCGGGGTGATCCTGGTGATCGGCGCCATGGCTTACCGCCGGGCGTCACTGTTCACCTCCACGCTTGCCACGGCCGCCGCCCTGGTCGCCGGCGCCCTCTATGGCCATGTGCCCCTGCTGGTGTGGGTGCTGTTCGCGGTGATCGCCATCCCGCTCAACCTGGTGGAGTTTCGTCGCAACCAGCTGACCAAACCCCTGTTCAAGATCTACAAGTCCATCATGCCGGAGATGTCCCGCACCGAGAAGGAAGCCATAGAGGCGGGTACCACCTGGTGGGAAGCGGATCTCTTTGCCGGCAACCCGAACTGGAAGAAACTGCACACCATTCCGGTCAGCGTTCTGTCAGCCGAAGAGCAGGCCTTCATGGACGGCCCGGTTGAAGACGTGTGCCGCATGGTCAACGACTGGGAAGTGACCCATGAGCGGGCCGACCTCTCCCCCGAGGTGTGGCAGTACCTGAAAGACCACAAGTTCTTCGCCATGATCATCAAGAAGAAGTACGGTGGCCTGGAGTTCTCCGCCTACGCCCAGTCCTGCGTGCTGCAAAAACTGTGCGGCGCCAGCGCCGTGCTCGCCTCCACCGTCGGCGTGCCCAACTCCTTGGGCCCGGGTGAGCTGCTGCAACACTACGGCACCGAAGAGCAGAAAGACCACTACCTGCCGCGCCTGGCCGTCGGCAAGGAGATCCCCTGCTTCGCCCTGACCAGCCCGGAAGCGGGCTCGGATGCCGGCTCCATCCCCGACTTCGGCATTGTCTGCAAAGGTGAATGGGAAGGGGAAGAGGTGCTCGGCATGCGCCTGACCTGGAACAAGCGCTACATCACCTTGGCCCCTATCGCGACTGTGCTGGGGCTGGCCTTCAAGCTGCGCGACCCGGATCACCTGCTGGGTGAGGAAGAGGAGCTTGGCATCACCTGTGCCCTGATCCCCACCGACATCCAGGACGTCGAGATAGGCCGCCGTCACTTCCCCCTCAACGTGCCGTTCCAGAACGGGCCGACCAAGGGTAACGATGTGTTCGTGCCGCTGGACTTCATCATCGGCGGCCCGGCCATGGCCGGTCAGGGCTGGCGCATGCTGGTGGAGTGCCTGTCGGTCGGTCGCGGCATCACCCTGCCCTCCAACAGCACGGGCGGCGTCAAGATGCTGGCCCTGGCCACCGGCGCCTACAGCCGCATCCGTCGCCAGTTCAAGTTGCCTATCGGCAAGATGGAAGGCATCGAAGAGCCGCTGGCGCGCCTCGGCGGCAACGCCTACATCATGGGTGCCGCCGCCAAGCTGACGGTGACCGGCATCGATCTGGGGGAGAAGCCGTCCGTCATCTCCGCCATCGTCAAGTACCACCTCACCGACCGTGCCCAGAAGTGCATCATAGATGCCATGGACATCCACGGCGGCAAGGCCATCTGCATGGGGCCGAACAACTACCTGGCCCGTGGCTATCAGGGTGCCCCCATCGCGGTCACCGTTGAGGGTGCCAATATACTGACCCGCAGCATGATCATCTACGGTCAGGGTGCCATCCGCTGCCATCCCTACGTGCTGCCGGAGATGCTGGCCGCCAGCCATCCGGATCAGGAAGTGGCCCTCAAGCAGTTCGACAAGGCGGTGTTCAGCCACGTCGGCTTCGCCATCAGCAACCTGGTGCGCAGCTTCTGGTTGGGCCTGACCGGTGCCCGCTTCGCGTCCGCCCCCTACAAGGATCAGACCAAGGGCTACTACCAGCAGCTCTCGCGCCTCAGTGCCAACCTGGCCTTCCTGTCCGACATGGCCATGGGCACCCTGGGTGGCGAGCTCAAGCGCAAGGAGCGGGTCTCCGCCCGCCTAGGCGACGTGCTGAGCCAGCTCTATCTTGCCTCCAGCGCCCTCAAGCGCTATCAGGATGAGGGACGCCAGCAAGCCGACCTGCCGCTGCTGCACTGGGCGCTGCAAGACGCCATGTTCAAGGCACAAGAAGCCATCGACGAGTTGCTGCGCAACTTCCCGAATCGCTGGATTGGCCTGGCCCTGCGCGTCATAGTGTTGCCGCTGGGTCGCGACATGAAGCGTCCCTCCGACAAGCTGGACAGCCAGGTTGCCCGTCTGCTGCAGACCCCGAGTGCCACCCGCGACCGTCTGGCCGAAGGACAGTACCTGACCCGCGAAGAGGGCAACCCCTTCGGGCTGCTGGAGCAGGCCCTCGATGATGTGCTGACCGCCGAGCCGCTGTTTGACAAGGTGTGCAAGGCAGAGGGCCGCAAGCGTCCCTTCACCCAGCTGGACAAGGTGGCAGACGCCGGCCTGGCCCTTGGCGTCATCAACCAGACCGAGGCCGACTTGCTGCGCCGTGCCGAAGAGAGCCGCCTGCGCACCATCAACGTCGATGACTTCGACCCCATCGATCTGGTGGCCAACAAGGCGCTGTTTGAAGCGTCCGCCTATCACAGGGCAGCCTGATGCCATGAATGCCAAAACGCCTCCCTCGTGGAGGCGTTTTTCATGCTGGCATCTGCCCGGCAACCCCGGATGGAGAAAGAGCAACCAGCTGGATCATATTTTGGATATCAATCCGTTTCCTAACTTGAATGAAGCGGTTAAGGTAAGCACAGGATCACACACAGGATTGCGTAATGGATGATCAAATCCTGATAATTGACGATGAAGACCTGCCCCAAACAGCACCGCGACCCGCCGGCTGGAAGGTGATGATAGTGGACGATGAACCCGAGGTGCATCGCATCACCAAGATTACCCTGAGCAAGTTTGAATTCGACGGCAAGCCCATCGATTTTCTGCACGCCTATTCCGCCGCCGAAGCCAAGGCCCTGCTCGCCGTCACCCCGGATGTCGCCCTGCTGCTGCTCGATGTGGTCATGGAAGCCGATCACGCCGGTCTGGAGGTGGTCAAGTTCGTGCGCGACGAGCTGCAAAACAAGATGGTGCGCATAGTGCTGCGGACCGGCCAACCCGGTCAGGCCCCGGAAGATGACGTCGTCACCAACTACGACATCAACGACTACAAGGACAAGACGGAGCTCACCTCCCAGAAGCTGCGCACCCTGCTGCGCGCCAGCCTGCGCTCCTACCGGGACATTCGCACCCTGGAGAGCAATCGCCAGGGGCTGGAAAAGGTCATCGAGGCCTCCAAGGGGATCTTCGAGCAACGGGCCCTGCGCCAGTTCGTCGAAGGGGCCCAGACCCAGCTCAGCGCCCTGCTCAACCTCGAAGAGTCCCAGATCTATGATGTGAAGCATCTGGCCTACGAGGTGCGGGACCAGGTGCTGGAACCCCTGCTCAGCGAGGGCCCGGCCCTGCGCCTCAGTGAAGCGCCAGCCATACTGCGCTGCGCCATGGACAAGGGCGCCAACGTCTACGATGGCAACCAGATGGTGCTCTATTGCCAGAACCCCCGTCACCACCTGCTGTTCCACATCGAGACCACTCGCCCCCTCAGCCAGATGGATACCGGCCTGCTGAGCCTGTTCACCGAGAACATCATAGTGGCGCTGGAGAACATCCGGCTCAACGAGGTCATCGGCGACAACCAGCGCGAGATCATCTACCGCATCGGCGAACTGGTGGAGAGTCGCTCCAAGGAGTCCGGCCTGCACGTCAAGCGGGTGGCGCTCTACACCGAGCTGTTCTGCCAGTTGCTCGACATGAACGAAGACAGGTGCGAGCTCATCAAGCGCGCCTCTCCTCTGCACGACATCGGCAAGGTGGGGATCCCGGACGCCATACTGCACAAGCCGGGCAAGCTCACCCCGGATGAGTGGGAGATCATGAAGACCCACGCCCAGCTGGGGCAAGACATGCTCTCCGGCAGCGATCTCGCGCTGTTCCAGATAGGGGCCACCATAGCTGGCAACCATCACGAGAAGTGGAACGGCACCGGCTACCCCCGCGGACTTAAAGGGGATGCCATCCCATTGGAGGGGCGCATAGTCGCGCTGGCGGATGTGTTCGATGCCCTGGGGTCGGATCGCTGCTACAAGCAGGCCTGGCCACTGGAGCAGGTGCTGGCGCTGATAAGAGCAGAGAAGGGAGAGCACTTCGATCCCCTGCTGGTGGATCTGATGCTGGCCAACCTGGAGAAGTTCCTCGAGATCCGCGAGCAGTACAAGGACATCTATATCGGCGCCCACTGAGATAAGAGTGCCCAGCGAGCCGCCGACTCGCCATCACGAAGAAGCCGCCCATCGGGCGGCTTCTTAGCATTGAGCGCGGGCTACTGCTCCGGCAGATTGAGATCCAGCTTGGGCGCCGCCGGGGCCGCAGCCTCGCTTTGCGCCTTCTGGGCCGCCATCGCCTTGTGCAGGGTGCGGCGTTTTTGCAGCAGGATGAAGCCACCCGCCCCCAGCAGGAGCAGCAGCAGGCCGCCGCCTCCCAGGGCCCAGGGCAACCAGACCGGGCTCTCCCGCTCCTCAAACTTGGCCTTGGTCGGTACCGCCGCCGAAGTGGGAGATGCCGCTGACGGGGTGGGCGCCGGTGGCGGCATTATGGTGAACGACTTGACCGGCAGTTGCAGTTGCACCTCGCGGCCGAGCCGGGTGGTGCCAAACAGGGTCGCCTCCACCCTGTACTGCCCCGCCGCCTTGAGGGCGGAGAGATCGACCCCAAGGCGGGGCTCGGTTGCCACTGCATTGAAGGCCATGCTGACCCCTGCGCTGTCGATGGCCTTGCCCTGGATCACTACGGAGGCCGGATCCAGCTCGTCGGCATCGATGAGCAAGGAGAGCCTGGCCCCGGTGTCGCCGGAAGGGGCATCCAGGGTGTAGCTCAGTGGCCAGGGGAAGAGCAGCACCTGCTGGGACTGGGCACGGGAGAACACCTGATTGCCGCTGCTGTAGAGGGCGCGATACTTGCCTGCCGGTACGTCCAGCACCGCCTCGGCGGTCAGGATGCCATCCCCGGGCACCTCGTCGAGCCCCTTGCCATCATCCAGGTAGTGTCCGAGGGTCTCCTCGACGATGGGCTCCCCGCTCTGGGCGGCGTCGTTGAACTGTTGCAGCTTCACCGTCATGCCGAGATCAGAGAGGTAGTAGCCCGCCCCCGGCGCCGCTCCATCGATCAGCAACCTGGACTGCAGCTTGACCCGCTCTCCCTGATAGAGGCGGGCCAGCAGCGGCTCGCTCTCGAGCCGGATGTCGGTGAGCAGGCGCACCCTGTTGTCGGGGTCCACCTCGCCGATGGCCTGCCAGGGGCCCGGCATGGGGTTGCGCACAGTGATGAGATCCTGATCCTGCTGCGTCAGCCAGCCCACATCCGGCGGCGTGACCTTGCCCACATAGAGCTTGCTGCCATCCGGCCGCACCAGGATCACCGACGGCGTGCCCGGCTTGCGCTTGATGATGAAGGTGATCTCCTTGACCCCATAATCGATGCGAAAGCGGTTGTCGAGCAGCGGAATGTCGGAGGGGGCAAACACCTCGTTGGCCATGCCGGAGAGGGAGGTCAGCAGCAGCAGGCCCCCCCAGAGCGAACTCATTGCCGCCACAGGCAGGCTCCCCCTTTCTTCTGCACCAGATCCAGCCTGGCCTCATGGACGGCGACCACCTCGTCGCTGGCGCGCACTACCCTGAGGGGGGCGCGGTTGCTCTCCAGCCGGCGGATCCCGGTGTCCTGGTTGCTGTCATTCTCGTTGCTCTCGCTGGCCAGATTGAGCTTGGTCTGGCCACCCGTCATCAGCAGGTAGACGTCCGCCAGGATCTCCGCATCGAGCAAGGCTCCGTGCAGGGTACGGTGGGAGTTGTCGATGCCGTAGCGATCGCACAGCACATCCAGGTTGTTGCGCTTGCCGGGGAAAAGATCCCGCGCCATCGCCAGGGTATCCGTGATGCCGCAGATGTCCGCCGTCTTGAAACCGAGGCCGAGCTTGCTGAACTCATAGTCCATGAAGCTCACGTCGAAGGGGGCGTTGTGGGCGATGAGCTCGGCGCCGCGGATGAAGGCGATGAAGTCGTCGGCTATCTGGCTAAAGGAAGGCTTGTCCGCCAGGAAGGCGTCGGTGATGCCGTGCACGGCGATGGCCTCGGGGTCCACCAACCGATCCGGCTTGATGTAGACATGGAAATGATTGCCCGTCAGCTTGCGGTTGATCACCTCCACACAGCCGATCTCGATGATGCGGTGAC
This sequence comes from Aeromonas sp. DSM 116730, assembly GCF_046581335.1. Lineage (NCBI taxonomy): Bacteria > Pseudomonadati > Pseudomonadota > Gammaproteobacteria > Aeromonadales > Aeromonadaceae > Aeromonas > Aeromonas sp. DSM 116730. The sequence goes on from NZ_CP144265.1 coordinate 3,075,295, forward strand.
CCTGATAGATGGGGCCGCCTGCCGTGTTCATACCTGTGGTTTCAGTATCCAGAATGATCTGGCGATTCAGTTGGGGTGTGCTCATGATCGAATCCATGTCAAACTTCGGTTTTATTCGCTAGTTTACCCCAAGACACATGCTAAAAAAGATTGATTTGTATACGGATGGTTCCTGCCTCGGCAATCCGGGCCCCGGCGGCTATGGCGCCGTCATGGTCTATGGCAAGCACCGCAAGGAGTTGGCAGGGGGCTATCGGCTGACCACCAACAACCGGATGGAGCTGATGGCCGCCATCATGGGGCTGCGCACCCTGAACGAACCCTGCCAGGTTCGCCTGACCACCGACAGCCAGTATGTGCGCCAGGGGATCACCCAGTGGATCATCGGCTGGAAGAAGAAAGGCTGGATGACCGCCAGTCGCCAACCGGTCAAGAACGTCGATCTCTGGCAGGCGCTGGACGCGGAAGTGGCACGCCACCAGATCGAATGGCTCTGGGTCAAGGGTCACTCAGGTCACCCGGAAAACGAACGCTGCGACGTGCTGGCCCGGGATGCCGCCAGCGGCAAGCAGCTCGCCGAAGACACGGGTTACCAACCCTGATATGCCATGCAGGCCGATGCTTCTCTATTAATGAAGGGAACGGCAAGCGGTCTGCCGGGACAGTCACCAGCCCTGACGCGCCATGCCAGGCGCCGCCATCGACTCCGGCAGGCGCCAGCGGCGGCGCACCGGAGTGACGGGGAAACGCCGCTTGCGGGCGGCTATCACATAGACAGAGGCAAAGGCTCTGCAGTAATCCCGCCCCAGGCTCTCCCGCCACCAGCCGATCCGGCTCTGCTTCCCCATGAAGGAGAAGCCGAAGCGATCGTCAAACATCACCTCGCACCCCAGCAGTTGCAACCAGTCGGTCACCCGGGCCGGGGTGAACATGCGCGCCGACCAGGGCAGGTGTTGTCGCATGAAAGGCAGGTAATGACCCAAACCGACCAGGCTGGTGGGGTTGTAGCCACTGACGATGAGCCAGCCGTCATCGGTCAGCACCCGCTCGGCTTCACGCAGCACCTGGTGGGGATCCGGTGAAAAGTCGAGGCAGTGGGCGAGCAGGCAGGCATCCACGCTGGCGGTGCGGATCGGCAAGGCAAGGGGATCGCCCTTGATATCCAGCAGACGCCCGCCGGGGGCGACACCCAACTGGTGGCGAATGGTGGAACTGCCGCAGGAGAGCTCGGCGCTCAGGGCGCCAATTTTCAGCAGATGGTAGCCAAACAGATGGGGGCACCAGTTGTCGAGCCGCTCCTGGATCTCGGCCGCCACCCAGTCACCCATGGGCAGTGCCGACCAGTTGGTCGGGATCGCGATCTGTTGTTCGGTACGTGCCAGCTGCATAATGGGACCAATCCGGGGTGCGAATGCCATCTTGTTATATAAGATCCCTTCCACAAAGAGAACACAAAGAGAAGCCGACCCATGTATACCGTCATCACAGTTCCCGCCTTCAGCGACAACTACATCTGGTTGATCCGACACGAAAATCACTGCCTGGTCGTGGATCCGGGCGAGGCGGCACCCGTGCTGGAGCGGCTCGAGACGCTCGGGCTTGAGCTCGACGCCATCCTGCTGACCCACCATCATCGCGACCATGTGGGTGGCGTCACGGATCTGCTTCATCATTTTCCTCATGCCCGCCTCTATGGCCCCAAACATGACCCCATGCCGGATCATCACGGCCAGTGGCTCGATGACGGCGATCAGATCAACTGGCACGGACTGAGCCTGGATGTCCTCCACATCCCCGGTCATACCCTGGGCCACATCGCCTATCACGGCAATGGCATGCTGTTCTGTGGTGATACCCTCTTCAGTGCAGGCTGTGGTCGCCTGTTCGAGGGCAGCCCCGCCCAGATGTACGGATCCCTGCAGCGGCTCGCGGCCCTGCCCGATGACACCCTCCTCTATTGTGCCCATGAATACACCCTCTCCAACCTGCGTTTCGCCCACGCGGTCGAGCCGGACAACCTGGCGATCCAGCGGCGGATCGGGGTGATCAGCAAGCTGCGTCAGCAGGGCTTGCCGAGTCTCCCCTCACGCCTGGGGGATGAGCGGCATTTCAATGTTTTTCTGCGCTGCAATGAGGACTCAGTGAAATTTTCTGCTGAGAAATACGCCCTTAAATGCTTGGAAAATCCAGAGGATACCTTCACCGTACTGAGGGGCTGGAAGGACGTTTTTTGAACAAACCTTGATCAGGGGGCCATTGCCCCTTATGATGCGAGCTGTTTTTCAAGAGATGACCTGAGCGAGATGAAGCTACGAACGGCCTTATTGGCGGCGCTGTTTCTCAGCGGCTGTCAAAACCTGAACCATCAGGATGACCGGGCGGTAACGGCAATCGAGCCGATCAAATCCCCCCAAGTCAGCAAGAAAACATACAAAAAACATTCAGCGCGCTTCCTGTTCGGCGATGAACAGATTGAAGAGCTGGATGACACGGATAACCTGTGGGTGCGTATCAGCGATGATATGCAGCTGGACTCGTACGAAAATGCCCGTGTCCGCCAGCAGCGTGATTGGTTACTGCGTAATGATAAGCATATGGCGACCATTGCCAGCCGGGCTGAGCCCTACCTGTATCTGATGGTAGAGGAAATCGAACGGCGTGAGCTGCCAATGGAGCTTATTACCATTCCCATGATCGAGAGCATGTTCGATCCCAATGCCCGCTCCCGCAGCAATGCGGTGGGTCTTTGGCAGTTCGTTCCGGCTACCGGCAAGAACTTCGGCCTGCGCCACGACAACTGGTATGACGGCCGCCGCGATGTATTGGCGTCCACCAATGCCGCACTGGACTACCTGGAGTACCTGAACCGTTTCTTCGACGGTGACTGGCTGCAGACGCTGGCCGCTTACAATGCCGGTGAAGGCCGGGTACGCAACGCCATCATCCGCAATCAGAAGGCCGGTCGGCCGACCGATTACTGGTCGCTGGACCTGCCCCGTGAAACCCGGATGTATGTGCCCAAGATCCTGGCCATGGCCGACATGATCCGCAATGCGGACAAATACAATGTCACCCTGCCGGTGCTGGCCAACAAGCCGCAGTTGCGGACCATCAACACAGGTGGCCAGATCGATCTGAACGTGGCGGCGCAGCTGGCAGGCGTCTCAGCTTCCCAGCTCAAGGCCCTCAATCCGGCACTCAAGCGTGGCATGACCTCGCCGCGGGGCCCCTACAACCTGTTGGTACCCATCGAGTACGCCGACACCCTGGAGCTGGCCCTGGCCGATCTGCCCCAGCGTGAACGTAGCCGTGGTGTGCGCTCCTATCAGGTCACCAGCGGCGATACCCTCTCCCGCATCGCCCAGAATCACGGGGTGAGCGTGCAGCAGCTCAAGCTGGCCAACAATTTGCGCGGCAACAATCTGCGCCGTGGCCAGAGCCTGGTGATCCCCAACGGCGGCACCGCGAGCCAGGTCACCCGCAGCAAGCCCCAGCAGCTGGCCAGCCGCAGTGGCAGCAAGATCCAGTATCAGGTGCGCTCCGGTGACAATCTGTGGAGCATCAGCCAGGCCCATGGGGTGACCCACGCCGATCTGGCCAAGTGGAACGGATTGAGCGCCAAGTCAGCCCTGAAACCGGGCATGAAGCTGGTGGTCTGGCCCAAGCAGGGCAAGGGCAGCAACAAGTCCATGGTCTATCAGGTGCGTCGCGGGGATTCCCTCTCCTCCATCGCCGCCCGCTTCCAGGTCGCCGTCAACGACGTGATGCGCTGGAACCAGCTCGGCAAGAGCGACTACCTCAAGCCGGGGCAGGAGCTGACCCTGTTCGTGAAGAACAACAGCTGATTGCTTATCACCGCATAAAAAAATACCCCGCCAATGCGGGGTATTTTTTTACCTGCCATCCATCAAACCTCAGGGGGTGATGGCCTGGGCCGCGAACCGCGCCATGATGGGATTGTGATCCGAGGCATCGGTAGCCGGTGAGCTCACCTCCACCAGGTCCAGGTTGCGGTAGTAGAGGTGATCCAGCGGACGGCCGAAGGCGGTACGGCGCAAGTCGGGCACTGGGATGGCCTCCTGCAGGCCAAGCTCGCCGACCAGCTTGTTCAACCAGAACTCGCGCTTGTCGCTCCAGGTGTTGAAGTCTCCCCCCAGGATGACAGGGCCCTGATGACGATGGATCAACGCGGTCAGATCGTTGAGCTGCTCGCGGAAGGTGGCCATCCCCAGCTCGAAGTTGACCGCATGCAGGTTGACCACCAGCACGCCGTCAGGATCCCCCTGCAAGGGGTAGAGGCTCACCAGACCGGACTTGGGGATGCGCAGCAGCGGCTCGGGGGAGCGCACGCCACAGACGAAGGCCTGCGGCGTCTTGGCCACCGTCATGACACCGAAGGAGACACCGCCCTGGGTGAACGCCTGCAACTGCTGCCACTGGAAGTCGCCGGCACGCAGCCATTGCAGCATCTCGGGCCGGGTCGCCGACTCCTGCAGCAGCACCAGATCCTGGGACTTGGCATATTCGTCCAGCCCTTCGCGCCAGTTCTTGCGCTGCCCCTTGTAGAGATTCCAGACGGTGATGCCAAACTCGCGGGGCAAGGCGGTGGTGGCCAGCGCCACCAGGGGGGGCTTCTGGCAATCGACGCCGGGCACTATACCCGCCGCCGTGACCAGGTGATCCTGATCCGGCACCTCGAAACAGCCAACCAGTCCCAGCGTCAGCAGGGAAGTCCCCAGAATCCGATAACTATTTTTCATTGGCTAACAATCACCTGCCTCTGCAAGGCGCCATGATCCTCACAGAGGTCATGGACGCCGACTAGTCTCATTATTCGTGTCCGGCCCGACTCATCCATGAGGGATCCCGCAATGGCGAGACAGCACCAGTACCGCGTGACATTTTATGATCAACAAGGAACCTGTCATCAAGTGGAGCTTTCCACCGTCTATCAGATCAGACGGGATCCCCAGTGCGATCTCTGCCTGTTCGACACGGATCAGTGCGTCGGTTCGGAAGAGATGCTGGAACGCATGATACGGCAAAAAACCGGGCTTGAGCAGGAAATATCCATCATCAACGCCCGGCTTATCTAAGCAGATTCAGACCGGAACGGGACGGGATTTGCCCTGATCGTCGATGGCCACGTAGGTAAAGACCCCTTCCGTCACGCAGTAACGCTGGGCTTCATTCTCCCGCAGCACCGGCTTGACCCAGACCTCCAGCTTGAGGCGCATGGAGCTGCGCCCGACCTTCAGGCAGCGACCATAGCAACACACCACGTCGCCCACCTTGACCGGACTGTGGAAGGTCATGCCCTCCACCGAGACGGTGCAGATGCGTCCTTTTGCCAGCTCCTTGGCCATGATGCCCCCACCTATATCCATCTGGGACATGATCCACCCCCCGAAGATATCGCCATTGGGGTTGGTATCGGCTGGCATCGCCAGGGTTCTCAGCAACAGCTCCCCATCGGGATGACGCTTTGTCTCTTCCATCATTACCGCTCTCTCTATATGGATGGCGGCATGATAGGGGGCGATCCCGCCCTTGGCAAACCTCAATTGCCGAGCGAACCCGCGCCGCACGGGGCTCCCGTGCCCAACCCCATGCAAAAAAGACCAGGTTGAAGCCCATCCGGACTCACCCTTGCAAGGTGGCCTGCTCGGCAAACCAGTGGGCCGGATCTGGCCAGCGGTAGACGAAACCCAGTCGCTGGCAGATGCGCTGCCCCTCTATGGGCGCAAAGACGCCGGCGGGCTCGATGAACTGCGGGGGCGCCAGCCCGAGCAGACGGCTCGCGAAGGGATAGAGCTGCTCCCGGCACGGATGTACCGGGGCGCTCAGGTTGTAGGCGTCTCCCTCCTGCCCCAGGTCCAGCATCAGCTGGCAAGCTGCCACCACGTCGTCCAGATGCACCAGGTTCACCGCCTGCCCTCCCCCCGCCAGCATCTTGCCCGCGAGGAAGCGCCCGGGGTGCCTGTCCGGACCGTAGAGGCCGGCCGGGCGCAGCACCATGGCGCAGGCGAAGCCGCCCTCCTGGACAGCCCGCTCGGCTGCTCGCATCCGCTCTCCCCTGGCGCTGGCCGGGCGCGGGATCTCATCCTCCCCCTGCCCTGGCGCCCACACCGAGGTCGCGCTGATAAATAGCACCTTGCCAACCCCTGCCTCCCTGGCCAGCTGGCACAGCCGTGCCACCGACGCCGGGTAGTCCTCGGTCTTGCTGGGGGGCACACAGATCACCAGATCGCGGCTGCGAAAGGGCAGCGGGCCCGCCATGTCCGGGGCCAGCAGGAGCGGCCAGGCAGCTATACCCTCGTCACGCAACCGGGTGGCCTTCTCAAGGGAGCTGACCGTCACGGCGACGGATTGACCCTGCGCCTGCAACGCTCTGGCCAGGGGCAACCCCAGCCAACCTGCTCCCACTATTCCCGTCTGATATTCATTTTCGGTCGTCATTGGCAAAATCCTGACAAAAAAAACGGCCATCCATGATGACCGTCGAAAGTAACGAAGGAAATAGCCGGATGAACCGGTTACCTCCCACAGCGGGAAAATCGGGAGCGCACGCTCCTAATTCGTGGGCCTATCCTAGTGGCAGCGCGGTCAAAAAGCTTTGAAGCGGATCACAGTTGAAAAGGATTTCTGAAAGCGCTTTCAATGTTTGACAAAAAAGCTGGCCCGCTTGGGGCCAACCTCATGGCTCAGGCCACGGACTCCCGACGCACCAGTTCAGCTTCAAACTTGAGCGCAAGGCCCTCTACCGGCTTGTGATCCAGCAGTCGCAAGGCGAGCTCGGCGGCCCGCTCCCCCATCTCCTCGATGGGATAACGCACAGTGGTGAGCTTGGGATAGATGTAACGGGCATAGGGTATGTCATCGAAACCGACCACCGAAACCTGTTGCGGTATCTTGTAGCCCCGCTCCAGCAGGCAGGAGATGGCCCCCGCCACCATGGCATCGTTGAAGCCCAGCACGGCCGTGAAGGGAACGCCGCGCTCCAGCAGCTCGCTCATGGCCACATAGCCCCCCTTCTCGTCGGCAAAGGCGCGACCGATGAGGGCGGGATCCAGCTCGATGCCGGCCCGTTGCAGGGCGAAGCGATAACCAGCCATCCGCTGCTGGCCATCGACGAACTCCTCGTCATCCGAGGTGATGAAGGCGATCCGGCTGTGCCCTGCGTCCAGCAGGTGCTGACAGGCCGTGGTGATGCCCGCCTGGTTGTCGAGCCAGACGCAGCGCTCCTCGCAGCCCGGCACCTGACGATTGATGAAGACAATGGGGGTGGACCCCGACGCCAGCTCGCTCAGCTCCTCGTCCGGCAGCGCCTTGCTGTGCAGGATCAGGGCGTCACACTGGCGTTGCAGCAGCGCCTGGATGGCGTGACGCTCCCGGGCCGCGTCGTGGTTGCCGGAGACCACTATGGTGAACTTGTTCGCCTTGTCGACCATGCTCTCGATGCCACGCATCATCTGGGCGAAGAAGGGGCCACCACAGAGATCCCCAACCAGGACACCGATGCAGTTGGAACGTTTGCTGACCAGGGCCTGGGCGAAGCTGTTTGGACGAAAACTCAGCTCCTTCATGGCCGCGAGCACGGCCTCGCGCTTCTCGGGTGCAACCTGCGCCGTGTTATTGATGACTCGCGACACCGTCGAAATGGACACATTCGCCAGCTGAGATACGTCTTTGATCGTTGCCACTCTCAATTCCTTTGTTGGGGAAGCCTGTCTGTGTTGATCGGGCATTATATCGAACCAGTCAGACCAAGACGCGGCGCCCGATCACCTGACAGGTTTCCTTTTGTAACAAAGCTTAAGGGATGATAACCATTCTGAGGCAAGAATGGGAGGCAGTCGCTGACGCGACTGCCTCTGTCCTCAATAGGCGTGATTGAGCTCGCGTTCCGACATGAAACGCAGAGGCTGCTGCAGCTTGTGCTGGTAGATGAGATCGAAGGAGAGCACGTTCTGGACGTAGTTGCGCGTCTCTCTATAGGGGATGCTCTCCACCCAGACATCCATCGGCTTGTTGGTGCTCTGATCCCGCCAGCGCTTGACCCTGCCAGGGCCCGCATTGTAGGCCGCCGCCGCCAGGATCCGGTTGCCGTCATAGACGTCCAGCAGCCGCTTGAGGTAGGCGCTGCCGAGGCGGATGTTCATGGTGGGATCGAACAGCTGCTGCTCATTGCGATAGGGTACACCCAGCTTGGCGGCCGTCTCCTTGGCAGTCGCCGGCATCAGCTGCATCAGGCCACGCGCCCCGACCGGCGACTGGGCCAGCGGATAGAGGGCGCTCTCCTGACGGGAGATGGCGTAGAGCAGGCTGGTGTTCATGGTGCGCTCCTGCGCCATCTGGGAGAAGGTGCGCTTGAGGGGCAAGGGGAAGCGCAAGTCGATCGCATCCCAGGCCTCGGCCCGGATGCTGGAGAGGATCGCCAGCTCGTGCCAGCCCTGGTTGAGGGCGATATGACCGAATTCCAGGCGCTGGGCCACAGGATTGCGATCCATGTTGTGGATCCACTCAGAGCGCGCCGCCGTGATCTCGTTCATCGCCAGCAGCTCGCGTACCCGCACCAGGAAAGGCCAGCGGCTGCTGGCGGTGCGCCAGTCCGGCACCTTGTGCCCCACGCTCTGGTTTTTGATGCGATAGGGAACCCCGGTGCGCTGCGCCGCCATGAAGCCATAGAAGCCGCGCAGGTTGGCGGTCTCGAGATAGAGCTCTCGCGCCGGTTTTTGCCGGCCCTGCACCTCCAGGGAACGCGCCAGCCAGTAGCGCCAGCGATCCTCCTTCTGCAGTGCCATGGGCATCCGCTTGACCCAGCCTTCGAGGCCGCGCCAATCCTGCTCCCAGATGGCGAGGCGTGCCCGCAGCTCCACCAGCTCGGCATCCTTCATCCGCACCAGGGTCGCATCCAGCCAGTTGCGCTGGGCGAGGGATCTGTCAAGCAGCAGGCGGCGGGCGGCGGCACGCTCCACCCGAGCGACCTCGGCCTGGTTCAGGCCGAAGCGGCGCTTCATCTCCCCCAGCTGACGCAGGGCGGGCTCGGGTTGCTCGTTGGCATAACGGGCCAGCCCGAGGGAAAGCAGTTGCCTTGACTGCGGCGCCGTCGAGAAGGAGGCCGGGTTCATCGCCCTGGCCGGTTGATCAAACAGGGCTATCATCTGATCCCCATAGGGTTTCAGACTGCCCCCCAGCTGGGCGCCGAGGTGGCGGATGAGATTGGGGTTCTGCGCCTCGAAGGCCAGGTTCATCCGCTGCCAGATCTTATCCTGGGTGCGCAGGCCCGCCTGCTGCCAGAGCTGGAACAGGGGATCGCAGGCATCTGGCCTGGACTGGCCAGTCAGCCAGAGCTTGCCCGCTTCCTGCAGGGCCTCGCTCTTGTGCCCGGTGTAATAGCGGGCCTGGTAGTGCATGCAGAGCAGGTCGGTGGAGTTCGGCTTGGCCGGGTAGAAGCGCAGGAACTGGGACCACTGCTGGCTCTGGGCCAGGTAGGTGAGGTAGCTGCGCTCCAGACGGTTGGACTGGGGGGTATCCCCGTGCTGGCGGATGAAGCGGGTCACGTCGTTGTAATCTGCCGCCCCGGGCCGGAACGCCAGCTGGTAGTAATCCAGATAGGGCAGCAGCGGATAATGGTTGAGGCGGGCGCGGATCTGCTGGAAACGCTCCTGATCATTGGCACGCACGGCGTCATAACCCTCGCGATAGAGGGACTGCTCCATGGTTTGCGCAAAGACGGGTGCCACAAGCCCTGGCACGCACAACGCCGAAAAGATGATTCCCTGCACGGCTTTCACGAAAGGCATTCTCCCTTAAGAAGAGGCATAACCACCGCCCGCTGGCGGTGGTGAGATACCTTCATTCTACCCGTTAAAGATGGGCGCTACGCCACACTATTTTTGTCGGCAGGGGCGGCGCGATCATGGCGGGTCAGGCGGCTGATGTAGCGCTCCAGATAGGGCACGGGCAGCGGCTTGGAGGCGAGATAGCCCTGGAAGAAATGACAGCCCTGCGCCTGCAGGAATTCCAGCTGCTGGCGGGACTCCACCCCCTCGGCCGTCACGTTGAATCCCATGTGACGGGCCATGGCGATCACCGCCTCCACTATGGCCATGTTGTCGCCATCCTTGGGGATGTCCTGGATGAAGGATCTGTCGATCTTGAGTTCATCGGCGGGCAGCCGCTTGAGGTAGCTCAGGGAGGAGTAGCCTGCGCCGAAATCGTCGATGGCGAAGCTGATGCCAAGGGTCTTGAGCTCGGCCATCTTGCTGATGGTGTCCTCCGCATGACCGAGCACCACTGACTCGGTGATCTCCAGGTTCAGGCAGGAGGGATCCATGCCGGTGGCGGCCAGCACATCGTGAATGCGATCGACGAAATCGTGGGCATGGAACTGCTTGGCACTGACGTTGACCGACAGCTGGGGCACGTGGATCCCGTTCTCCTCCCAGGAGACATATTGGGTACAGGCCTCATGCAACACCCAGTTGCCGATGTCGACGATGAGATCCGTCTCCTCGGCGATGGGGATGAACTCGGCGGGAGAGACCAGGGCACGGCCCGGAGGCTGCCAGCGGATCAGCGCCTCCACCCCTATGATGTCCCCCCCCTCTACCATGTGCTGGGGCTGATAGTGGAGGGTCAGCTCCTGATTGTTGAGGGCGCTGCGCAGCTCGTTGTGGATGAGCAGACGCCTGTCCGCCTGCAACTGCATGGAGGCATCGAAGAAACGCCGGGTCTTGCGGCCCGCCGACTTGGCCTGATACATGGCGGTGTCGGCCTGCTTGAGCAGATCCCCGGCCTCCTGCTCCCTTCCGGGGAAGAGCGTGATGCCGACGCTGGCACCGATGTGCAGCACCTGGCCCCCGTGACTGTAAGGGGCGGCAATCTCGCCGATGAGCCGCTCGGCGATGAGATCGGCCTGCATCTCCGCCTGGGGCGGGCTGATGGAGAGGCCGGGCAGCAGCAACACGAACTCGTCGCCGCCGAGCCGGGCCAGACAATCCCCCTGCCGCACCAGCCGCTTGAGGCGATTCGCTACCTCCTTGAGCAGCCAGTCGCCGGTGGCATGGCCGAGGGAGTCGTTGATGGTCTTGAAGTGATCGAGGTCGATGAACAGCAAAGCGCCGATCAGGTGCTCGCGGCTCGCCTCGCTGAATGCCTGGGCCAGGGTCTCGTGGAGCTGGCGGCGATTGGGCAAACCGGTCAGCTCGTCGTAATAGGCGAGATCCTGGATGCGGCGCTCCGCCGCCTTACGCTCGGAGATATCCTCGAAGAAGATGACGTAGTGGCTGATCCCCCCCTTGTCATCCTGCACCGGCGTGACGATTTCCCACTGGGGATAGACATGACCGTCGGCGTGCAGGCGCAGGGTCTCCCCCTGCCAGCGATCCAGGGCGTTGAGCTCATAGCCGAGCCCCCCGAGCCCGGACCAGAGGTCGTTGCCAAGGTGCAGGCCTATCACCCCCTGGCTGTCGAAGCCGGTGATCTGGCTGAAGGCGTAGTTGACCCTCAGGATCTTGAAGTCCGGATCCGTGATGATGATGCCTTCGTGCGTCTCGAACGCCACCGCAGACAGGCGCATCAGAGCGTCGCTCTGCAGGCGCTCCAGCTCGGCCACCATGCGCACCGAGAAGATGGTCAGCACGGATCCCAGATCGGCAGTCTGGGTCTGGTTCGGGAACAGCAGGGCGAGATGGCCCAGGATCTGGCCACTGCGATCCAGCAGGGGCTGGGCGTAGTAGTGCTGGCCCGGGGGCAGGCAGGTACAGCCGGTCAGGGGTTCGCTGATGGGGGTCGCACTGGCGGCGCCCCGATAGAGCTGCTGGCAAGGCATGTCTGCCAGGGCGTACTCCTTGAAGTCGATGCCGTGGCTCGCCAGCACCCTGAGCCGGTCAAGGCCCACCCGCTCCGTCAGCCAGACAGCGTTGGCCCCGAGGATATGGGCCAGCTCGTTGACCAGGGTATGGCAGAAATCGAGACCCGTCCTCGCGGAGAGCGCCTGCGCCAGCTGGGCCAGCAAGGGGGCTTGCAGCAGGGGAAGCGGCGGGGCCAGACTGGCGGGCGGCTCGACGCGGCTCGCGGCGTTGTGAGCCATCTCCAGGGGCGCCAGCCAGCCGCAGCAGAGCTGCTGGGCCGGCACATATTGGCCGTACCAGAGCACGTGATGCACTGTGCCTGCCTCATCGCAGAGGTGACCGATGAACTGGCCGGGCTGGCCCGAATGGTGGAGTCTTGCGAGAAAATCGGCGAAACCGGACTCATCTTCTGGCGCCAGTTGGCTGGCCCAGGGATGAGCCCCTTCTCCTTGCCAGGGCTGGCAAGAGAGATGATCAGACAGACTCCACTGCTCATGCTGCCGATCATAAAACCACATCATCTGGGTGGCTTGTTGCTTCATTTACGACTCCAACACTACAACCACGTTATCCACCCCGACACATGCAGAAAAGCATATCCGTTTGTGCGCATATCTCCACCGGCGCATGGCAATCCTTTTGCGATGCGATAAACGATATGGGTAGAGAAAATGCGAGACTGAGCGGTGAAAACCAGACATCGGGTCGACACAAGGCGCTGCCAAGGGGGGACAGAAACGATCCTATTCGCGCATACTGCCTGCCCGTTTCGCTGAGCTCAAGCGGTTTTTGGCATGAAACGGGAAAAGCTCACAATTTAGGGATTGCCGGATCACCAAGGGGACATTTTGTGATCCAGGTCACATTTCTATCCAACCACATGGGTAATCTGAGGGTGAAGACACAAGCAAGACGACCCGAAGGGGGCCAATATGAAAATCGAAATGACCAGTAAAATCATCGACATTACCCCAGCCATCCGCGAGCGCATTGAATCCCGTTTTGAAAAGCTCGAGCGTCTTCAGGTGCCTCTTATCACACCCCATGTGATCATCTCCAAAGAGCGTTTGATGTATATCGTCGAAGCCACCGCCGGCATTCCCAACGGCAAGTTGTTTGCGCAGGCAGAGCACGAGGATCTGTATGCCGCCATCACGGATCTGGGCCAGAAGCTGGAGCGTCAGCTCAATCGCCATATCGAGAAACCCCTCGCCCGCCGCGCGGCTGTCATAGGCAAGGACGTTCCCGAGGTGGACGAAGCCGACGCCTGATCCCGGTTATCCCATCCATTGCTCAAAAAGGCGGGTCATCCCGCCTTTTTGCATCTTCTCCCTGCGCCTCTGGCATCAGGCCAGCCAGCGCAAGCGAGCATCCACCCCCCGCGTCAGATCCTCCAGCAACGGCAGCATGAGCAAGGGATCCTCCCCTCTGGGCTGGGAGGCCAGCTTGCCCTGCCAGCGTTCCCGCCCGAGCGCCGACAGGTTGTCATACACGGCGGGATCCAGCGCCGGTGTCCGGTTGACCAGCGCAGGAGATCGCAGCGCCAGCCAGAGCCGCACATCGGCCATGCAGCCCCCCTGTTGCAGCCGCTCGTTGAGTGCCCAGGCGTCGGCGTCCCCCGGCTCGCCCTGCAAATCGGCTTGGGGCATCAAACCGAAACGGGTGCGCCATGCCTGCGCTTGCGGTGCCGCCGCCGGGGCGGCCCCAAACCAGGGTTGTTCCTCGACCGCGTCGGTCAGCAGCGCCAGGTGCAGCCTGAAGTCGGCCCTGTCCCCCTGGCGGAGATCCTGGTTGAGCCGCTGGCCCAACTGGGCTTCATCGACGAGCAGGCGATCACGAATGGCACTGGGCAGCATGGGATAAATCTTGGAAATGAGGGTTTCATTGTTTATCGGCCGTCAACCCAATCCTTTAAGCATTAAAAATCCCTGCCAAGGGGTTCACAAGCGCGACAGATCTGTTAGTATGCGGCTCGCACTTGGGGAGGGGTTCCCGAGCGGCCAAAGGGATCAGACTGTAAATCTGACGGCTCTGCCTTCGAAGGTTCGAATCCTTCTCCCTCCACCATTCAAGTGCAACAATCAGGTCATACCCCGTGGAGGGGTTCCCGAGCGGCCAAAGGGATCAGACTGTAAATCTGACGGCTCTGCCTTCGAAGGTTCGAATCCTTCTCCCTCCACCATCATTCAGAAAACCCGGCCTGGCGCCGGGTTTTTGCTTTTCCGGGCCATCTCGCTCTCCACCCGCCAGACAGCACCATGAAAAACGGGAGGCCAAGACCTCCCGTTTTCGTGCTCATCCCCTTCACAGGGTGAAGCGATAGAAGATGTCTACCGCCTGGGCCACCCCGCTCATGGCCTGCAGATAGAGTCTGGGCATCAGCTCGTAGCGCAGCTTGAACTCGGCGATGGGGCTGAACACCCCGACGCCGTACTGGAACTGCAGGCCGGGCAGCAGATAGGCCGACAGGGTCACCTGGGTGTCGTCGCCGCTCCCTGCGGTGTCGAGTGCCACATCGCTCATGCCAAGGGACTCCCCGATACTGGAGACCACGCCACTCGCCTGACTCACCGCCCCCGCCACCAGCAGGCCGTTGAAGCCGCCATCCTCGCCACTGGTCTGCAACCCCTTGCCACGCAGCAGATAAGAGAGCTGCTCGGACTGCGCCATCTGCGGCTCGGAATAGACGGTGATCTTCGGCTTGGCCGCCGGCCCCGTCACCCGGACCCCGACGGTGACGTTGTCCTCTATGGTGTCAGGATCCCGGTAGGTTTCTATGTTGAGATAGGGCTGGTCGATGGGGCCGGAGAAGAGGATCCGCCCCTCCTTGATGATGAGGTTCTGACCGTAGGCCTTGAAGCGCCCATCCTTGAGCTCCAGCTGACCATTGCCCGACAGCGGCTTGGAGGGCTCCTGGCGAATGCCGAGCGCCCCCGTCACCTTGGTCTTGAGCCCCATGGCCTCCAGCCGGACATCGTCACCGAGCCGGATGGCGAGCTTGATCTCCATCGGCAGGGGCGCCGTCTTGGGCACGGGCGGCAGATCGTCATAAATGACGGTCACGTCATCGGAGACCGCCACCGCACTCTCCGGCAATGTCTTGACCAGGATCCGCGACCAGGGGATGTCCACCTGACCGCTCACCCTGGTCTCCTCCCCCAGGGAGATGGCGATGTCAGGTGTCACCCTGACCCGACCCATGCCCGGGTACTGGGCTTCCAGATCCTTGCCCTGGATGGTGAGGCTGCCGGTCACCGGCAGCTTGGCCCAGCTCAGCCATCCCCCCAGCGCGAGCGGCCCCTTGCCCACCAGCATGGAGCCGTCGAGTTCGGCCCGGTTGCCGTTTATCTTGAGGCGGGTCACCAGCTTGGAGAGCGTCACCATGTCGGAGTGGGTCTGCACCTCCCCCTCCAGCAGGTTCAGCTCACCGTACAGCAGGGGCGCGGCCAGGGTGCCATCGAAGCGGGCATCCGCCGAGATGAAGCCCTGCAGGGAGCGCACCTCCGGGATCAGAGGGGCAAAGGTCGCCAGCTTGAGGTCGTCAAACTTGAGCTGCCCCGACAGCAGGCCAGGGCCCGCAGGCTCCTTTATCAGCAGATCTGTGTCTATGTTGCCTATCTGCCTGGAGGCGAAATCGAGCCGGATGGCGGCCTGCTGGCGTTCGAAATCGACCCCGAGCTCCAGGCGCTGGTACTCGGTCTTGATCTCGTCGGCCACCAAAGTACCCGGCGTGGTGCTCACCCTGGCATGCAGGGTCGGCTGATTGCCGCGCCAGCTGGCACGGCCGTCGGCCGACAGCACCGCCTGCCAGCGGAAGTTGTCCGGCAGCCAGGGGCGCAGCCGCTTGAGATCGAATTCGTTCAGGGCAAACTCCAGGCTACCCTGGGCGGCGGAGACCTGGCTGCCCTTGACGCAGAGGCTGGCCCCCTGGGAACCCAGGCAGAGATCCCCCATGGTCAGCTGCTGTCTGGGCAAGTCCAGATCCAGGGACCAGGGGGCGGCCAGCGTCCAGCGTTTGAACGGGGTCTTCACCTTGAGCTCAGAGAGGGCGCCGCGCCAGCGATCCCCGCGCAGGCTGCCATTCAGGCTCAGATCGGCGGCCACCGGATCCCCCTTCATGGTCAAGGTGAGCCCGTGGCGGTCGAGATCGCCGCTCAGGTTCAGGGCTATCTGGGAGAGCGTCGTCGTCCCTTGCACCAGGCTCGCCACCGTCAGGGCCAGCTCGCCGGCCGGCTTGTCCCCCACCAGGGCGTTGCCCTTGATGACAGTCTCTTTCAGCACGGTTCCGGCATAGGAGAGGCGGCTCGAGACCAGATCCGCATTCACCCTCGGCGCCTGCTGGCTGCCGCTAAGGCGCACCTGCCCTTTAAGGTCGCCGCCAAGGCCGGGGTAGATGCCGCCAAGCTTGGGGGCATCTATCTGCGCATCCAGCTTCCAGGCCTGGGCGGTGAGCGCCCCCTTGGCCTGCAACTGGTTGGGGCCGCTTTGCAGCGCCAGGGCCGGGATGGTCCACTCCATCTTGTCGTTGCCGCTGAGGGCGCCTTTGAGCGCCAAGGGATATTGGTTGAGCTTGCCCTCCACCCTGAGCTCCGGCAACGCCAGCTGCCAATGACCTGCCTCGTCAAGCTCGAAGCGGCTGGTTATCTTGCCCGCCAGCTTGCCCTTGATCTCGGGCACCAGCTCGGCCGGGTTGATCTCCTTGAACTCTGTGGTCCCCTGCCACTGGACGCCCTTGCGCCAAGCCAGCTTGCCATCGAGCTTGAGCTCCCCCTTCAGGGCACCCAGCAGCAGCTCGACACGGCTCAGCTGGCCGAGATCCCCCTTGCCCGAGAGCGCCAGCTTGAAGGGGGGCAGATCCGTGCCCTTGCCGGCGGTCTTGAGTGCAAACTGATAGCCCGAGAGCTTGCCCTTGGCGCTCAGGCTGCCCTTGTCCAGCCGATAGCTGGGTTCGTCCTTGGCTGGTTTGTGCAGCGGCCAGCCGAGGCTCTTCCAGTCCAGTGCCAGATCGAAGGGCAAGTCGGGATCCAGCGTCGCCAGCGTCCCCTTGAGGTTGGCGCTCACCGGCCCCTTGGCCTTGAGCAACAGCCCCAGTTTGCCCACGGAGCCATCCAGGGTCAGATTCGCCTGCTGCCCCTTGAGCTCACCGTCCAGCAACCCCTTGCGCGCCTTGGCCTCCAGGGTCAGGGCGAGGGGATAATCCGAGGTCAGAGTGACATGGCCCTTGAGCGCCAGATCCGCCATGGCGTGGCGCAAGGAGAGCTCCCGCACGTCGATGCGCGCATCCTGGGCGCGGGCCGACAGCAGCAACTTGTCGAGCCCCTCGATGAGCTCCCCCTGCTGATAGCGCACCCGGGTCGCCGCCAGGCCTTCCAGCTGGATGGGGAATGGCAGACGGATCTCGGGCAGCGCTATGGGGGCGGCCGCCTCTGGCTTCGCCTTGGCGGTCTCGCTCTCCTTGGGGTCGGCTTTGGCCTTGGCTGCGCCCTGCGCCTTTGCCGTCTTGCTGGCGGCCGGCTTGGCTGCCTCGTCGGCAGGAGGGGCCTCGGCCAGGGTCACGTTCAGGCCATCGAGCACGGGCCCGCGCACTATGAGCCCCTTGCGATCCAGGGTGGCGCCTATCTCCAGATCCTTGAGGGTCACCCCCACCCCGGGGACGGCCAGATCCAGATCCGTCACCTTGAGGCTGTCCACCTGGATGCGCAGTGGCAACGGGCGCCAGACGAAGGGCTCGGTGGGTTCTTCTGGCACAGGCTCAGCGTCGGCGACCTTCACCACAGGGTGGGTGACCGTCAGGGATTTGATCCAGAGCTTGCCCTGCAGCAGCTTGCCGAGATCCCAGTCCAGCACGGCCCGCTCGACGGTGACATCCACCAGCTCGTCCTGCCAGCCGACCCCTTCCAGGGTCCAGCCATAGCCGAGCTGGCCCGCCACCAGTTCCCCCTTGAGGGAAGGCAGCGCCCCCCTGGCCTGCTGCCACAGCCACTTGTTGCCCTGATGGGTAAAGCCCAGCAGGCTGACACCGATGAGCAGCAGGAAGAAGAGCCCCATGAGCCACAAGAAAATACGCTTTACCCAGATCACAGCGCAGACCCCCGAGAAAGAGGCAGCCGCAGCGGCCAGGAGAGAGAACAAAGAGGATGAGTGGGTTCAAACCGGATCATAATTCAGGCCCCAGCGCGAAATGCAGCCGCAACGGCTTGTCCTCCTCGGAGATGGCCACCGCCAGATCCAGCCTGACCTGACCTATGGGCGTCACCCAGCGCACCCCGACCCCGGTGCCTATCTTCCAGGCCTCGCTGTAGTCGACTGTGGCGGTGCCGCCATCCACGAACAGGGCGCCGAGCCACTTGTCGCTGAAGCGGTAGTTGTACTCCAGGCTGCCCACGCTGGTGTAGCGCCCGCCGGTGAGCTTGCCATCCTCGTCCTTCGGCGAGACCGTCTCATAGCCGTAGCCACGTATGGTCTGATCGCCACCGGTGAAGAAACGCAGGGAGGGGGGCACCAGCGAGAAGTCATCCCCTATGATGGCCCCCTGCTCGACCCGCATCAGGAAGCGGTGATCCTGCCCCAGGGTGCGCAGCCACTTGCTGCGCCCCCACACCCGCATGAAGTTGATGTCCGAGCCCCAGTAAGGGCTGGAGAATTCCGTCGTCAGTTGCTGACGATCCCCCCAGTCCGGCACCAGGCCGCCGCGCACCCGCAACCGCGACCAGGAGACCCCGGGGATCAGCAGCAGACTGTTCCCCTCGTCGTTACCCTGCACGTAGCGCTCGTTCTCCAGCCGGATGAAGACGTCCCTGTCCCAGCTCTCCGGCCGCCGCTTCCAGCGGTGCACCCCCAAGGTGGCCAGATCGGAGCGGGTATCGTTGTTGTCTGTGTACTGGTAGCCGGCCTGCAGGGAGTAGTAGTCCCGCAGCGGGTTGCCGACCGGGATCTGGTAATCGAAACTGAGCTCCGCCTCCGGGGCCGAGACCTTGGCGGTGCTGGAGAGGCTGTGGCCATAGCGGTTGACCCAGGGCTTCTCCCAGGTGGCACTCAGGCGCGGCCCCACGTCGGTGGCATAGCCGATACCGGTTTCGATCTCGTGGTCGACCCGGTTCGAGAGGGTCACCTGCACCGGCACCCGATTGCCCTCGGCCTGGCTGATCATGGGTTTGATGTCCACCTGCTTGAACAGCTTGGTGGAGGAGACGTCCTGGGACATCTCGGCCAGCCGGATCGCCAGATAGGGGTCGCCACTCTTGATGTTGATGAGCGGCCGGATGAGGCGCAGGGCCTCCGGCGTCGCATCGTAGTGGATCTCGCCGAAGTGATAGCGGGGACCGGAGCGGAACAGGATATAGATCTCGGCCTTGCCCTGATCCGGGAAGACCTTCACCTGGCTCTTGCTGATCTTGGCGTCAAAGTAGCCCCGCGCCAGCCCCAGGCTGCCGAGATCCGCCTTGATGGACTCGTACTTGCCGTGGTTGAGGGGATCCCCCTCCTTCAGGGGCAGCTTGTCCAGCAGCTCGCTGTAGACCTCGTCGCTGCCCGCCTCCCCTTCCAGCAGAATATCGAGGCGCGAGATGAGCACTGGCTCCCCCCGCGCTATCTCGATCACCACCTTGGCGGGGGATTTCTTGTCGCGCTTGAGGGTTACCTTCGGCTGGTAGTAGCCATAGACCTGCAGGGCTTTTTGCACGCTCTCGGTGATCTTGGCGCGGGCGGGACGATACTGGCGCTCCTGGTAGACCGGCAGGGCATTGAGGTAGGCCTCGACGTTATCCTTCTGCTCCCCCTTGATGCCCTTGACCTGATAGGTCAGCTTGGCCGCCATGGCGGGGGTCACCAGCAGCCACAGACAGAGGGCGAGCAGCAAGGTACCGAGCCCACGGCGACCGGTTCGCCCGGGTGAGCTGAACCCGGCAGGCAAAATAGGATGGCATCCTGTCAAACGTCAATTTCCCCGAATAACATAAGTAAAAAACTGTTCGATTTAGAATGATAATGGGGCTCACCCCAGGCGAGCGCGGCTCATCCTAGCATAACCGCAGTCGCGAAATCCCCCTCTCCCCCGGGGCTGGCGTCCTCTTCCGGGGCCGGCTTTCACTGGGGTCTGACAGGGAAAACAGCCCGCCAGCGGGGGAAAGTGCGCACTCTCCCGGCAAGGGGCGTACAAAAAAACGGCACTCAGGACCTATGCCGGCAGCTCCTTCCCGTCGCCGCCCGCGGCGCTGCAGTGCTCGCGACGCGACAGCCCCTGTCGGACGGCCCCGGACCTTGAGACCCCGGATGCCCTGGCAGGCTTGACATCATCGTCTGGGGCCCCCATTGCCATATCCTGCTATTGAACAGGAAAATAAGTTTAAATCAACAACTTGAATAGGTGGCACTAAAGCTTCGTTCAATCCAATCGATTTATCCCGCTGCCACTGCCTCCTTCCCTGCCCCACACTGATGTCATCAATCGCAGGAGAGATCCCATGCCCTTACGTAGCGAACAACTGGCTGACTACATAGCCGACAGACTCGAATTCGTCACCTTCCTGGCCTGTTGCAGTGCCCTGCTGGCCCTGTTGACCGGCATGAACGGCCAGCAGGCCCTGGCCTTCACCGCCCTCAACCTGCCCTTCGGTCTCGCCCTGCTGCTGGGGCTGGCCATACTGGCGCCGCTGCCGGCCCACTGGCGCCTGCCCGGGATAGCCCTGCTGCTGGTCGGCGGCGCCCTGCTCACCCTGCAGCTCGGTGGCGACTGGCTCAATCCCCTGGCGATCTGGAGCCTCTACGCCCTGCTGGGACTGGAGATACTGTGGCAGTCTCGCCCCAGGGCGCGTCTGGCGACCCATACCCGCGGCTGATGTGCCGCCGGCGGGGCTGACGCGCGCGCCGAATTGGAGTACGCTTGCGCCCCCTTTACCCTCGCCGAGGAGCGTTCCGATGAAAAAAGCCTGTGCCCAGCACATCCTGGTCAAGACCGAGAAAGAGTGTCTCGAGATCAAGGAAAAACTCGCCAAGGGTGCCGACTTCGGCCAGATGGCCAAGCGCTTCTCCACCTGCGCCTCCGCCAAGCGCAGCGGCGATCTGGGGGAGTTCTCCAAGGGGGACATGGTCAAGTCCTTCGACGATGCCGTCTTCAAGGGGGAACTCCTGACCGTGCTGGGGCCGGTGCGCACCAAGTTCGGCTTCCACCTCATCAAGGTGCTCTACCGCAACTGAGGGCAGGCGCCCTTACCCGTGTCCCCTCTGCCCTGACAAGGGCGCCCGCCGGCTCCCTGCCCGGCCGGGCCCTGGCCACCGCCCTGCAGCCCCTGCGTGCAGGGCGGCAAAAAGTACCAAGATAAAGATAATTTACTAACGTTATCAGGTAATTAAGTTTATCCTTCTGGGCATTGCTCCATCATAACCAGTGGATCCTGCATATGCACAGCTATTTGTGGTGGCCCCTGCTGGCCTGGTTGCTGCCCCTGGGGGGCGCCCTCGGCAGCCGGGCTCATCTCTGGCCCTGGTGGGTCGGTTTCGCCCTCTGCCTCGCGAGCGCCCTGATAAGTCTCTGGCTCCTGCTGCGCCTGCCCTGGCGCTACCGCAGCTCCCCCTGTCTGTGGGCCGATGCCTGGGGCATAGCCCCCCTGCTGCTGCCCCTGCTGTTTGTCATTCAGGCGCTGCGCTCGCCCCTCACCAACGACGTCAGCACGGATCCCCATCATCCGCCCCGTCTGCTGTGGGCCGAGCAGCTGAGGACGGCGCAGGATCTCCCCGTCAATGTCCCCCCCTTGCAAGTTTTTCCCGGCAACCCCGGTCCTCTCTATACCCACGCCTCCCCGGCCGAGGTGCTCGCCGAGGCGGAGGAGCTGATGACGGAGCTCGGCTGGCGGGTACGTCCGGGCCCGGACGGCCTCGATGCCGTGGTCACCACCGGCTGGTTCGGCTTTGAGGATGACGTGGCGCTGCGGGTCTTTACGGGCCCCAAGGAGACCCGGGTCGACATGCGCTCAGCCTCACGCCAGGGGCGCAGCGATCTGGGGGTCAACCGGGGGCGGATCCTGAACTTCCTGAACCGGCTCAACGAACGGCTGGGAGGTGCCTACAAACCCAAGATGCAGAGACTCGACGAGGAACAACATGCGCATTGAGGTCAAGCCGGATCGGGAATATGCCTGGTTTATCCGCCCCTTTTTCTGGCTGCAGCAACGCAACTACGGTCAGGTGCTGATCCCGGGCAAGTGCTGGGGCCGCTCGCCGCGCCTCTTTGCCGCCGTCGCCACCCTCTACGGTGTCATCAACCGCAAGCGTTCCCCCATAGACCCCGTGCTGCGCTCCCTGGTGACGGTACGGGTCTCCCAGCTCAACTGGTGCCGCTTTTGCGTCGACATCAACGCCATGACCCTCATCAAGCGGGCGGGCTCCAGCGAGAAGGTGGAGGCGCTGGCCCAGTGGCGCACCAGCCCCTTGTTTGACGAGCGGGAGAAAGCAGTGCTCGACTACACCGAGGCCATGACGGGGCTGGATGGGGTGAGCGACGAGCAGGCCGCGCGCCTCAAGCCCTGGTTCGATGACGATGCCCTGGTGGAGCTGACCGGCCTCATCGCCTTCCAGAACATGTCGGCCAAGTTCAATGCCGCCCTCGACATAGCCCCCCAGGGCTTCTGCCAGCTGCCGGTACAGCCCGAGCGCCCGGCGCCCTCCGACAGGGAGCACCAATGAGCCGGGCCCGCCTGCTGCTGTTGCTGGTGATGGGGTGCCTGGTCGGCGCCTTCTTCGTCCTGGATCTCGATGCTTACCTCAGCCTCTCCCGGTTGCAGGCACACCAGGATCAAGCCTCGGCCTGGGTGCAGGCCCACTTCGGCCAGGCGGCCCTGCTGTTCACCCTCCTCTACGTGGTCACCACTGCCCTCTCCCTGCCCGGCGCCAGCCTGCTGACCCTGGGGGGCAGCGCCCTGTTTGGCGTCGGTTGGGGGCTACTGCTGGTCTCCTTTGCCAGCACCCTGGGCGCCACCCTGGCCTTTCTCAGCGCCCGCTTCCTGCTGCGCGACTGGGTGAGCCGCCGCTTTGGGGACAAGCTGGCCACCCTTGAGGCCGGCATGGCGAAGGATGGGGCCTTCTACCTGCTGAGCCTGCGCCTCATCCCCCTCTTCCCCTTCTTTCTAATCAACCTGCTGATGGGGCTCACCCCCATCAGAGTCAGTACCTACTACTGGGTCAGCCAGCTCGGCATGCTGCCGGGCACCTTCGTCTATGTGCTGGCGGGCAGCGAGCTCGCCACCCTCACCAGCACGGGCAATATCCTCTCCCCCGGCCTGGTGGCGGCCCTGACCCTGCTCGGCCTGATGCCCTGGCTGATGCGAGGACTGCAACGCAGGCTCGCCCTGCGCCGGTTGCACGCCCCCTATCGCAAACCGGCTCGCTTCGACTACAACCTGCTGGTGATAGGCGCCGGTGCCGGGGGCCTGGTCACCAGCTACATAGCCGCCGCGGTCAAGGCCAGGGTGGCCCTGATCGAGCAGCACAAGATGGGGGGAGATTGCCTCAACACCGGCTGCGTCCCCTCCAAGGCGCTGATCCGAAGCGCCCGCTTCGCCTTTGATCAGCGCAAGGCTAGCGAACTCGGCTTCAGCCCCAGCCAGTCCCGGGCCGATTTTGCCGCCGTGATGGAGCGGGTGGCGACGGTGATCAAGGAGGTCGAGCCCCACGACTCGGTTGAGCGCTATCAGGGGCTGGGGGTGGAGTGCATTCAGGGCCGGGCCCGCTTCGTCTCCCCCTGGGAGCTGGAGGTGGACGGCAGGCGCCTTAGCAGCCGCCATATTGTGCTTGCCACCGGCGCCAGGCCCCTGGTGCCCAAGCTGCCGGGTCTTGAGCAGGTGCCCTACCTCACCTCGGACAGCCTCTGGCAACTGCGCGAACCTCCCCGCCATCTGCTGGTGCTCGGCGGCGGCCCCATCGGCTGCGAGCTGGCTCAGAGCCTTGCCCTGCTCGGCATTCCCGTCACCCTGGTGGAACTCGTCGATCAGCTGCTGCCCCGGGAAGAGCGGGAGGTGGCCGAGGCGCTGGCAGATCAAATGGCCCGCGACGGCGTGCGGCTACTCACCGGCTGGCAGGCAGAGCGCGCCGACTATGAGCCCGCGGCCGAGGGCACTCTGCCTATCCGGCTGCAACTGCGCCGGGGCGATGAGATGCAAGTGGTTGAGGGGGATCAGCTGCTGCTGGCCCTTGGCCGGGTGGCCAACGTGAGCGGCTTCGGGCTCGAAGAGCTGGGGGTGGAACTGGCCCCCCGTGGCACCGTCAAGGTCGACGGTTTTCTGGCTACCAACTACCCCAGCATACTGGCGGTGGGGGACGTAGCGGGCCCCTATCAGTTCACCCACTTCGCCGCCCATCAGGCCTGGTATGCCGCCGTCAACGCCCTCTTTGGCCAGTTCAGGCGCTTCAAGGCGGACTATCGCGTGATCCCGGCGGCCACCTACACCAGCCCCGAGATTGCCCGGGTCGGTCTCAATCGCAAGGAGGCCGAGGCGCAAGGCATTCCCTTCGAGGCGACCCGCTTCAATCTGGCCGAGCTGGATCGCGCCATCGCCGACGGCGAGCGCCACGGTTTTATCGAGGTGCTGACGGTGCCGGGCAAGGACAGGATCCTCGGCGCCACCATAGTGGGCGCTCACGCCGGCGAGCGGATCGCCGAGTTTGTGCTCGCCATGCGCCACCGTCTGGGGCTCGGCAAGATCCTGGGCACCATACACGCCTATCCCACCCTGATGGAGGGGAACAAGTACCTGGCCGGCGAGTGGAAGCGGGCCCACCAGCCCACCCGCCTGTTGGCCCTGCTGGCCCGTTATCACAGTTGGCGCCGCGGCGCCTGAGCCCACGAGACCCTCATCATGTTCAAGACCCGGCTAAGCTCCCTGCTCCACCCCCTGCTCGTCGCAGCCCTCCCCCTGCTGCTGGCGACCCAGCTCCACGCTGCCGAGACGGCCTGGCAGCAGACCCTCGCCGAGGCGAAGGGCCAGCGCGTCTATTTCAATGCCTGGGGCGGCAGCCCGGAGATCAACGCCTATCTGGTATGGGCGGGGCAGGAGCTGGAACGCCAGTACGGGGTCACCCTGGTGCAGGTGAAGGTGGATGACATAGCCCAGAGCGTCAGCCAGCTGCTGGCCAGCAAGCAGGCGGGCAAGACGTCGGGCGGCCCCATAGACCTGCTCTGGGTCAACGGGGAGAACTTCAAGGCGCTCAAGGAGCAGGGGCTGCTGGGGGCCCCCTTCACCGACGAGCTGCCGAACATGGCCCTGGTGGACACCAAGCTGCCGGTGCACGAGGACTTCACCCTGCCGGTCGCCGGGCTCGAGGCCCCCTGGGGCATAGGCCAGCTCAACCTGATGGTCGATACCGAAGAGGTCACCAACCCCCCCACCTCGGCGACCGAACTGCTGGCCTGGGCAAAGGCCCATCCCGGGCGCTTCACCTACCCCAAGCCGCCCCAGTTCCATGGTTCCAGCTTTCTCAAGCAGATCTTGCTGGAGCTGACCGATGATCCAGCGCCACTGTATCGGGAGGCGAACGACGCCGACTTTGCCCGCCTCACTGCCCCGCTCTGGGCCTGGCTCGATGCGCTTCACCCCGCGCTCTGGCGAAAGGGCAGGCTGTTCCCCACCAGCGCCGCCGAGACCAAACAGCTGCTCGATGATGGCGAGCTGGCCATGGCCATCAGCTTCAACCCGGGCGAGGCCCAAAGTTCGGTGCAAAACGGCACCCTGCCCCCTGCGGTGAGGGCCGTTGCCATGAGCAAGGGGGCCCTGACCAACAGCCACTTCCTCGCCATCCCCTTCAACGCCAGCGCCCGGGCCGGTGCCAAGGTGGTGGCCAACTTCCTGCTGAGCCCCGCCGCCCAGGCCCGCAAGGCGGATCCCGCCTTCTGGGGCGACCCCAGCGTGCTGCGCCAGGATGCCCTGCCCGGGAACAGTCAGCCGGCCCTGCGCTTCAAGGCGGTGGCCGAACCCCACCCCAGCTGGCAGACCCGGCTGGAAGCGGCCTGGGCCGAACGCTACGGCCACTAAACCATGAGCATCCGGCCCTGGCGCCTCCTCTTTCTCCTGCTGTGTGCCCTGTTGCTGGCCGCCCCTATCGCCGGCGGCCTGCTGCTCCTGCTGCTCGAGGGGCTGGCCAGGGGCCATGTCAGCCTGCTGCTCGCCCAGCCAGGGCTCTGGCACTCGGCGGGCCTGAGCCTCTGGGTGGCGGGCGCCTCCACCCTGGGGGCCCTGATCTTCACCGACCTGCTGCTCGCCCAGGGGGAGGGGCGGCCCTGGATGCGCTGGCTTCGCCGCCTGCTCTCCCCCCTGCTGGCCCTGCCCCACGTCGCCTTCGCCATCGGCGTGGCCTTCCTGCTCGCCCCCTCCGGCTGGCTGCTGCGCCTGATCTCCCCAGCCCTCACCGGCTTTGAGTTGCCGCCCGACTGGCAGACCCTGAAAGATCCCTGGGGGCTAGGCCTCATCCTGGCGCTCATCTTGAAAGAGACCCCCTTTCTGCTGCTGATGGCGCTCTCGGCCCTCGACCCCGCCAGAGTCAGCCGCCAGCAGTGGCTGGGGCAAACCATGGGCTTCAGCGGGCCGCAGATCTGGTGGCGCCTGCTGCTGCCCGCCCTCTGGCCCGCCCTGCGCCTGCCCCTCTATGCGGTGGCGGCCTATGGCCTGGGGGTGGTGGATCTCGCCCTGCTGCTGGGGCCCGATGCCCCTGCCCCCCTGGCGGTGCGGCTCTGGCTCTGGTATCAGGACCCGGACCTCCAGTGGCGCGGGGCCAGCGCCAGCGGTGCCCTGCTGCTGCTGGCGCTCAACCTCTTGCTGCTCGCCGCCTTGCGGCTGCTGGAGTGGGGCCAGGGGGCGCTTGGCAAGGCCCGCTGGCTGGATGGGCGACGCGCCCCCGCCGCACCCTGGCCTGCGCTAGTCGCCCGCACCGCCGTGTGGGGGCTGATCCTCACCAATCTGCTGGTGCTGGCCTCCCTGCTGCTCTGGTCCCTGGCCCGGCGCTGGTCCTTCCCCGCGCTCTGGCCCAGCGAATGGAGCGGCCGTCACTGGCTGGAGCTGCTGCCCACCCTGGGCCCCCTGCTGTGGCAGAGCCTGTGGCTAGCCCTGCTCTGCGCCGCCCTCTCATTGCTGCTGGCGGTACTCGCCCTGGAGGCGCAGCAGGGCCGCCGCCCCCCTGACCGCCAGTGGCCGCTCTGGCTCATCTGCCTGCCGCTGCTGTTGCCCCAGGCCAGCCTGCTGTTCGGGCTGCGCCTGCAGATCGACTGGCTCGGCGCCGTCGACGGCATAGGGCCGGGCTGGGTGCTCTGGAGCCAGCTGCTGTTCGTCTTCCCTTATGTCTATCTCTGCCTGCACGGCCCCTATCGCCAGTTCGACGATCGCCTCACCCGGGCGGCACTCTCCCTCGGGGCCAGTCCCTGGCGCGCCTGGTGGCGGGTGAAGGGACCGCTGCTGGCGCGGCCGCTGCTGTTCGCCTTCGGGGTCGGGGCGGCGGTGAGCCTGGCCCAATACCTGCCCACCCTGCTGTTTGGCGCTGGCCGCGTGATCACCATCACCACAGAGGCGGTGGCCATAGGCAGCGGCCTCAACCGGCGACTTGCTGGCCTCTATGGCCTGCTGCAACTGCTGTTGCCACTCTTCATCTACGGCCTGGTGCTCTGGCTGCCCCGCCGTATCAATCCCGCACTGAGGCCTTGATCATGCTGCATACCACCGCGCTCACCCTCTATCTGGATGAGCAGCCCCTGCTGACGCTGCCCCCCCTGACGGTGGCCCCCGGCGAGGTACTGACCCTGATGGGCCCGAGCGGCTGCGGCAAGAGCTCCCTGCTGGCGGCCCTGGCGGGGGTGTTGCCCCCGGGGGGGCCTATCCGGCTGGCGGGGGAGATACGGCTCGGCGAGCGGCTGCTCACCCCCTTGGCACCCCAGGCGCGGCGCATCGGCATGCTGTTTCAGGACGACCTGCTGTTTGCCCATCTGACGGTGGCTGAGAACCTGATGTTCGGCATGCCGGCTCATCTCAGGGGGATGGCGGCGAGGCGGGCCTGCGCCCTGGAGGCGCTGGCAGAGGTGGGGCTGGAAGGACAGGCGGACAAGCTGCCGGGCCAGCTCTCCGGCGGTCAGAAGGCGCGCGTCAGCCTGTTGCGGGCCCTGCTGGCAGAGCCAGAGGCCCTGCTGCTGGACGAGCCCTTCTCCCGGCTGGACAAGCCGCTGCGCGCGGCCTTCAGAACCCTGGTGTTCGAGCGGCTCAAGGCGCTGGGGATACCCGCCCTGCTGGTCAGCCACGACGAGGAGGATGCCCCGGGGGCTATCCTCACCCTGACCACTCCCTGCTTGACCAAAGAGGACTCCGACCTTGTTTGACCGCCATCTGATCCCCCTCATTCGCCGCCCCCTCCAGCTGCTGGCTGCCCCCCTGTGCCGGGCCGGGATCAGCGCCAACCAGATAAGCCTCACCGGCTTTGCCATCGGCATGCTGGCCTTGCCGCTGCTGGCGCTGGGATGGCACGGCTGGGCGCTGCTCGCCATCCTGTTCAACCGGCTGCTGGACGGCCTGGATGGGGCAGTGGCGCGCCAGACGGGGATCACCGACTGCGGCGGCTTCCTCGACATCAGCCTCGACTTCATCTTCTATGCCGCCGTGGTGCTGGGCTTTGCCTTGAGCGACCCCACCAACGCCCTGCCCGCCGCCACCCTGCTGTTCGCCTTCATGGGCACTGGCTCGAGCTTCCTCGCCTTTGCCATCATGGCGGGCAAGCGCGGCATCGAGAATCCCGTCTACCACCACAAGTCACTCTACTATCTGGGCGGCCTGACCGAGGGGAGCGAGACCATAGCCCTGTTCGTGCTGATGTGCCTCTGGCCCGCCGCCTTTGCCCCGCTGGCCTACGGCTTTGCCCTGCTCTGCGCCATCACCACCCTGACCCGGCTCTGGAGCGGCTACCACACCCTGCGTTGAGAGGGGGCGGACCTGTCGGCGAATTCAGCGGCTGATGAATATGGGCCCCCGGCCCTGCACTGAGCACTTGCGCATGGACGCCAATGTTTTACCATGACGACACTCTTTTTCAGGCTCACGAGAACCGTATGCGTCGCCTTCTCCTCACCCTCTCCCTGTTCCCCCTGCTGTATGGCTGCAGCAGCACACCGGCCCCCAAGCCCGTGGTCAAGCCGCAGCCCCAGAGCGCCTTCATCAATCAGACGCCGCCGAGCAAACCCTTCTACCAGCAGGGGAGCGGCCAGGGAGTCAGCAAGGGAGACTTCGCCAACCGCACCAACGTGGACAACTTCGTGCAGCGCATGGTCGACAAGCACGGCTTCAACGGCGCCGAGCTGCACCGGGTGCTGGCCCAGGCGGAGCGCTACGACTGGATCATCCGGCTGATGGACGCCCAGGCGCCCACCACCACGCCGCCCACAGGGCCGACCGGCGCCTGGAATCGCTACCGCGCCAAGTTCATCACCCAGGACAATGTGCAAAACGGCGTCAGCTTCTGGCGTGAGTACGAGAGCGAACTCAATCGGGCGCAGCAGATCTACGGGGTGCCCCCCGAGATCATCGTCGGCATCATAGGGGTGGAGACCCGCTGGGGCCGGGTGATGGGCAAGACCCGCATCCTGGATGCCCTGGCGACCCTGGCGTTCGACTACCCGCGCCGGGCGACCTTCTTCACCGGCGAGCTGGAGGCCTTCCTGGTGATGACCCGGGATGAGGGCATGGATCCCACCGAACCCAAGGGCTCCTACGCGGGCGCCATGGGCTATGGCCAGTTCATGCCGTCGAGCTTCCGCAGCTATGCGGTGGACTTCAACGGTAATGGCCACACCAACCTGTGGGATCCGGTGGATGCCATCGGCAGCGTGGCTAACTACTTCAAGGCCCATGGCTGGGAGAAGGGTCAACCGGTGGCGGTGCGCGGTCAGGGCCAGCTGCCCGGCTATGAGCACGGCTTCCAGACCCGCTACCCGGTCGCCACCCTGCGCGGGGCCGGGCTTGCCCCCACAGGTTCGCTCGGCAACCACAAGGAGGCGAGCCTGCTGCGCCTGGATGTGGGCACCGGCTATCAGTACTGGTACGGCCTGCCGAACTTCTACGCCATCACCCGCTACAACCACAGCACCCACTACGCCATGGCGGTGTGGCAGCTGGGTCTGGCGGTCAAGGATGCCAGAGGCGGTTATTGAAACCGCGCCTTGCCAATGCAAAACGGGCCCCAGGGGCCCGTTTTGCTATTCGTTTTCCAGCAGCCAGCGCTTGAGCAGAGCGGCCAGCTGCCCCTGCTCCTCGTCCGTCAGCGGGGCCAGCAGACGCCGCTCGTTCGCCACGTGGCGCTCCACCGCATGGTCGACCAGCTCCCGCCCCGGCTCCGTCAGGCAGACCAAGAGGCTTCGCCTGTCATCGGGGGCCGCCTGACGCACTATGAGGCCGCGCTGCTCCAGCTTGTCGAGCCTGGCCGTCATGGCCCCCGAGCTCAGCATGGCGGACTGGTAGAGGGCGGTCGGGGTCAGCGGCTCACCGGCCCGGCGCAGGGTCGCCAGTATGTCGAAGTCCGAGCCCAGCAGGCCGCACCCCTTGAGCTCTTCACTCACCTCGCGCCCGGCGATGGCCGCCATCCGCGCCACCCGCCCCAGCACCCCCATGGGGGAGCAGTCGAGATCCGGTCGCTGCCGCGCCCACTGGGCCAGCAACAGGTCTACATGATCACTATCCATTCCGGCTCCATTATCTTTTCAAAAAGATACTTGATAATAAACTAACTCGCGGCTAATTTATCTTTACTTCAAGATACTTTATTGCGAGACAACCATGCCACTGCTGATTGCCCTGCTCGCCCCCCTGCTCTGGGGCAGTACCTATGCCGTCGTCAGCCTCTACCTGACCGACTACTCCCCCTACTGGGTGGCCGTGTGGCGGGCACTGCCGGCCGGTATACTGCTGTTGCTGCTCCATCCCCGTCGACCACCGCTCACCTGGAGCCGGCAGTTCCTGCTGGCGTTTTGCAATATCACCGCCTTCTTTGCCCTGCTGTTCGTGGCGGCTTATCGCCTGCCGGGGGCGGTGGCAGGCACCCTGGGCGCCACCCTGCCCCTCATCCTGATGGGACTTGCCTGGTGGCAGGATGGCAAGCGACCCAGCCTGAAGTGGCTGCTGCTGGGTCTGATGGGGCTCGCGGGTGTGCTCCTGCTGCTCAACCCCTCCGCCAACCTGGATCCCGTCGGCGTGGCGTGCGCCCTGCTGGCCACCCTGCTCATCGGCCAGTCCAGCCGCTGGATGCAGCGCTGGCCGGTGAGCGATCTGTTGGCTCTGACCGCTTGGCAACTGCTGCTCGGGGGCCTGATGCTGATCCCGCTCGCCTGGTGGCTGGCGGGTCCCATGCCGCTGCCGCAACCGGCGAGTGCCCCCGGCCTGCTCTGGCTGATCCTGCTCAACACGGCGCTAGCCTACTGGGCCTGGCTGTGGGGGCTCAAGCGCCACGGCCCCGAGGTGATGGGCATGCTGGCCCTCACCAATCCCATGGTGGCGGTCTCCTTCGGCGTGCTGCTGGTGGGAGAGACCCTGGACGCTCGCCAGTGGCTCGGCATAGCGGTGATCCTGCTCTCTCTGTTCCTGATGAAGCTGCCGACCCGGCCTCTCTTCAAGGGCAGGCAGGCTGCCAAGGCTTGCCCCGACCAGCCGGGAAATGGCTGATCGGGCACCAGAAGCTCACCAGACACCCAGCAAAAAGGAGCCAAGTAGGCTCCTTTTTATGCGCTTCAAAAACTTACCTCAGACTCAGACGCCAGCCTTGGCCAGGGCCGCGGAGACTATCTGCTGGGCCTCCTGCTGAAGGAGATCCAGGTGCGCCTCACCCTTGAAGCTCTCCATGTAGATCTTGTAGATGGACTCGGTGCCCGAGGGGCGCGCCGCGAACCAGCCGTTCTCGGTCACCACTTTCAGGCCACCGATGGCGGCGTTGTTGCCGGGCGCCTTGGTCAACTTGGCGATGATGGGCTCACCGGCCAGGGTCGAGGCTTCAACCAGCGCCGGATCCAGCTTGGAGAGCACCGCCTTCTGGGCGCTGTTGGCGGGAGCGTCGATGCGGCGGTAGCTGGAGCGACCGAACTTGGCTTCCAGGGCGTCGTAGTGGGCCTGGGGATCCTTGCCGGTCACGGCCAGGATCTCGGCGGCCAGCAGCGCCAGGATGAAGCCATCCTTGTCGGTGGTCCAGACGGTGCCGTCCTTGCGCAGGAAGGAGGCGCCCGCGCTCTCCTCACCGCCAAAGCCAAACTCGCCGCTGTAGAGACCATCCACGAACCACTTGAAGCCGACCGGCACCTCTTTCAGGGTGCGGCCTATCTCGCCGGCAACCCGGTCGATCATGGAAGAGGAGACCAGCGTCTTGCCGACGGCCGCCGCCTTGGGCCAGCCGGTTCTGTGGGTGAACAGATACTGGATGGCCACCGCCAGGTAGTGGTTCGGGTTCATCAGACCCGCCTTGGTGACTATGCCGTGACGGTCGTAGTCAGGGTCGTTGCCAAGGGCGATGTCGAACTTGTCTTTCAGGGCAATCAGGCCCGCCATGGCGAAGGGGCTGGAGCAGTCCATCCGGATCTTGCCGTCTTTATCCAGGGTCATGAAGGAGAAGGTCGGATCGACGCGATAGTTGACCACCTCGATGTCGAGATCGTAGCGCTTGGCGATCACGTCCCAATAGGCCACGCCGGAGCCGCCTAGGGGGTCCACCCCTATCTTGATGCCGGCCCGCTTGATGGCGGCCAGATCCAGCACGTTCTCGAGATCATCCACATAGGGGGTGACATAGTCGTGTTCGACCACGAACTCACTGGCCAGGGCCTCGGCGAACGGCATCCGCTTCACGCCGGCCAGACCGGCTTCCAGAATGGCGTTGGCTCTGTCTTCCACCCACTTGGTGATCTCCCCTTCGGCAGGACCGCCGTGGGGGGGGTTGTACTTGAAGCCACCATCTTCCGGCGGGTTGTGGGACGGGGTGATCACCACGCCGTCAGCGCGCGCAGCGGGTTTGCTGGCGTTGTGGCGCAAAATGGCGTGGGAGATGACCGGGGTCGGCGTGAAGCCGAGGCCCGCCTGGATGCGGGTCTCGACGCCGTTGGCCGCCAGCACTTCCACCGCGCTGGAGAAGGCGGATTCAGAGAGGGCGTGAGTGTCCATGCCCACAAACAGCGGGCCCGTGATGCCGGCCTGCTGGCGATACTCCACCAGCGCCTGGGTCACCGCCAGAATATGAGATTCGGTGAAAGCGTTGTGCAGGGCGCTGCCCCGATGGCCGGAGGTGCCGAAGGCGACCCGCTGCTCGGGGCGGCTCATGTCCGGCTTGTTGAGGTAGTAGGCGCTGACCAGACGGGGAATGTTGGTCAAGTCGCTTAAACGGGCCGGCTGACCGGCGTGGGGATGCTGTGCCATGGCGTTTTCCTTGAGCAGAAGCCTTGCCCGGCAAGGCCTTGAGTCGTTGATGCGTTAAACGGTGCCGCACACCCGAGCGGTCAAATCCTCGTCATAACCCATGCTGGTCATCAGCTGGGCCACCATGTTCTGCTTGCGGCTGGTGTTGGTGTTGGTGATGACCCAGAACGGGGTATCCGGCACCTGCTTGGGCTTGGTGGTGCTGCCACTGGCACGCAGCGCCTCGGGATCCTGGGAGAAATAGACGCGCTTGCGCCCCTTTATTTCGGTCGCCTGAGTGAAGCTCTCCGGGTTGTCCCGGTACAAGGTGCTGAGCACCAGCATGAAGCGGTTGATGGACTTCTCTTCTTTTTGCAGCTCGCCGGAATCGAGCAGGGCTTCCAGTCCCATGGCATCGGCCAGGGGTTGAGGCTGGGCCACAGGCGCGGCCGGCACTGTCGTCGCCGCCTTGACGGGTTGTTCCAGCAGACGGCGCAGGATATCGGAAGCACTCTCGCCGATGTGCCGGGTCTGGCTGGCGATAAAGAAGTAGAGATCGTCATCAAGCTCGATGGTTTTCATAGGGATGCGCTGGACTCGTCGAAATTCGGATGCGGCGATTATACATAGGCAGACCCGGCAGCCCAAGGGAGGGGCTGGCAGATGTGCATGAATCTCGGTGAGAATACGGCATAATGGCGGGCCAAGTGTGTGATCCCCCGCACTGATAGCCGATCCCGGGCCATTTTTTTGGAAAAAAACCACAAAAAAATGCCCTGCGAGGAATGAAATCCTTTTCTTTCAGTGTGTTAAAAATCAGGCGAAACAGCCCACGACCGACAAGGTGTCATTTTGCAACAAAACTCATTATTGAATTTCAAGGATCAGGGACAAGGCCCTGTCGTTGTGCTGATCCACGGCCTGTTCGGCAGCCTGGACAACCTCGGCCTGCTGGCCCGCCCCTTGAGCGAACACTGCAGGGTCATCAGCGTCGATCTGCGCAACCACGGTGCCTCCTTTCACTCGGATGAGATGAGCTACCCGCAGCAGGGAGCGGATGTGATCGCCCTGCTGGATCACCTGGCGCTGGACAAGGTATCCCTGGTCGGTCACTCCATGGGGGGCAAGGTCGCCATGCAGGTCGCCAAGCTGGCCCCTGCCCGGGTCGACCGGCTGGTGGTGGCCGACATAGCCCCGGTGGCCTACCCCCATGCCCGCCACCAGAATGTGTTTGCCGGACTCAACGCCACGCTGGCCAATCCCCCCCAGAGCCGTGCCGAGGCCGAGGCCCTGCTGGCCCAGTACGTCGAGATCCCCGGGGTGCGCCAGTTCCTGCTCAAGTCCTTCGCCAAAACCGAGGCGGGCTGGGCCTGGCGCTTCAATGTGCCGGCCCTTGAGCGCAACTACGCCAACATCATGGGCTGGCCCGACGACCAGACCCGCTTCGAGGGGCCGACCCTGTTCATCAAGGGGGGCGATTCCGACTATGTGCAGCCTCAATATACAGAGACTGTGATGGCACAATTCCCGGCCGCCAAGGCCCGTGTCATCGCCGGAACCGGCCACTGGCTGCACGCCGAAAAGCCGGTTTTGTTCAATAAACTGGTTGTGGATTTCCTGTCGACAGGCGGTTAACAGTTTCAAATCCTTTGTGATATAGTGCGCCCGTCATAAGGAGTGTGCGCAATCCATGCTGTATGAACATATCGATCTGATCGAGAGTCTGGGCCTGAAGCTGTTCTTCGTGGCCATCTTCCTGCTGATTGGTCTGGCCATTCACGACGTGCTCAAACGCGGCAACGTGCCCCGTTTCGGCCGCTTTATCGTCTGGCTGGTTCTGTTTCTGGGTTGCGCGGGTTTTGTCGCCAAGGGGCTGATCGAAATGGGCTGGGAAGGCTCTGGGATCGGCTAACTACTTTTCATCTGTGATGTATGGCCAAACAGCAAACTGATCGAACAACACTGGATCTGTTCGCAACTGAGAAGCGCCCCGGCAGGCCAAAGACCAATCCACTCCCCCGTGAGACCCAACTCAAGATCAACAAGCGCAACCAGCTCAAGCGCGATCGGGAGAACGGCCTGAAGCGGGTCGAGTTAAAGGTGGAGGCCGAATTGCTGGAGCGCCTGAACCAACTTGCGCTACAACAGAACGTCAGCCGAGCCGAGCTGATCCAATCTATCCTGAAGCAACAGATTGAGTCTGCGCATGCAGCAGGCATCGCAATCTGAACCGTTAAGCATTAACCAGATACGGGTAACTAAACACTATGGCTAGTGTAGGTCTGTTTTTCGGCAGCGATACCGGTAATACCGAAGCTGTCGCCAAGATGATCCAGAAAGAACTGGGCAAACAACTGATTGAAGTCCGTGACATTGCCAAGAGCAGCAAGGCCGACATCGACAGCTTCGATCTGCTGATGTTCGGTATCCCGACTTGGTACTACGGCGAAGCCCAGGCCGATTGGGATGACTTCTTCCCAGAGCTCGAAGAGATCGACTTCAACAACAAGCTGGTCGCCATCTTCGGCTGCGGCGATCAGGAAGACTATTCCGAATATTTCCTCGACGCCATGGGCACCCTGCGTGACATAGTCGAAGCCAAGGGTGCCATCATCATCGGCCACTGGCCAACCGCGAGCTATGAGTTCGAGGCCTCCAAGGCACTGGTGGATGACAAGCACTTCGTCGGTCTGGGGATCGATGAGGATCGCCAGCCGGAGCTGACCGCCGAGCGCGTCAAGGGCTGGTGCAAGCAGTTGCACGAAGAGATGTGTCTGAGCGAGCTGGAGTGATCTCCCTCCTCTGACAACAAGGGCCCCGCTGGGGCCCTTGTTGTTTCTACTCCTTCCTGGCTGGCGCTGCCTGGCCCGGCGTTCTGTGTTCCGGCTTGGGTTTCACATACAGGATGCGCCTGACCTGGGCCACCAGCTCGCCCCGCTTGTCCTGCACCTGCACCTCGAACTCGGGGAAATGCTTGTTGCCCCCCTCGGTCGCCGCCACTATGGATGCCAGCTTGGCGTCGGTCAGGTTGAACTCCGCCACCAGCATCCCCTTGCCAGGCTTGATGAAATTGATGCTGCCCGCCTTGTCCCAGACGTAATAGCGGTTCTTGAAATGGCCCATCAGCATCAGCGGATAGATGGGATCCGTCATGGCAAACATGCTGCCGCCGAACTGGGTCCGGTTGGCATTCTTGTTCCACCAGCGGGACTTGAGGGTGACCCGACAGAAGCGAAAATCCGGGCTCAATGTTTCTATCTTGATGCCGGCTCCCCAGAAGGGGGGCCAGGCGTTGAGGGCGTGGCGCACCCAGGCCGCGTTGCCAAAAAGCCAATCCATGGATCTCATCCGACCAGACTATAGAGAAGTGACATAGTATCAACATTCCCTCGCGGAGCAAGCCCGGTCCGGGTCGGCCAGATTAATCTTCCACAGGGGAGAAATGTGCTAAACCCCTTGAATTACTGGGTTTATTTTTGGCTTGGCTACGACCTATAATGTCAGGCCATACGAGTTCGTGGTTGCCATTCCTTCGGCAGTCAATCAGAATAACCACACCTTCGAGAATGCGAATAAATAGAATATGGCAGACAACAACCAAGCGTTAAAAAAGGCCGGGCTCAAGATCACCTTGCCCCGCGTCAAGATCCTGGAAATCCTGCAACAGCCGGACTGCCAGCACACCAGTGCGGAAGATCTGTACAAACGGCTGATCGACCAGGGTGAGGAGATTGGTCTCGCTACCGTCTATCGCGTTCTCAACCAGTTTGATGATGCCGGTATCGTCACCCGTCACCACTTCGAAGGGGGCAAGTCGGTGTTCGAGCTGGCGACCCAGGAACATCACGACCACCTGGTCTGCCTCGATTGTGGCAAGGTGATCGAGTTCTCCGACGAGGTGATCGAGCAGCGTCAGCGCGATATCGCCAAGCACCACAACATCCGCCTGACCAACCACAGCCTCTATCTGTATGGTCACTGCGCGAACGGTGACTGCAAGCACGACGAATAACGCCGTCGGCCGCGAGCAGCCATGAAAAAGCCAGCATCACGCTGGCTTTTTTTGTGTCCGCATTCCGGACCAGAGTGGCAGGGTCTCCCCTGCCCTCTTCTTGTCAGACGGTAGCGATCAGGCCTCGGCCTTGCCCCAGACGTCGCGCAGGGCCACGGTGCGGTTGAACACCAGCTGCTCCGGGCTGGAGAGCTTGTTGTCGGCGCAAAAATACCCTTCACGCTCGAACTGGTAGGCAAACTCCGGCTTGGCGTCCTTGAGGGAAGCCTCGACCCGGGCACCCTTGATGATCACCAGGGAATCCGGGTTGAGCGCCCCTTCGAAGTCGTCCTCGGCACCGGGGTTTGGCATCTTGAACAGACGATCGTAGAGACGGATCTCGGCAGGCAGAGACTGAGTGGCGCTGACCCAGTGGATCACCCCCTTCACCTTGCGACCATCGGCCGGATCCTTGCCCAGGGTCTCGGGATCGTAGGAGCAGTAGATGCAGGTGACCTTGCCGTCCGCGTCCTTCTCGACCCGCTCGGCCTTGATGACGTAGGCATTGCGCAGGCGCACTTCCTTGCCCAGCACCAGACGCTTGAACTGCTTGTTGGCTTCCTCTTTGAAGTCCGCCTCGTCGATGAAGATCTCGCGGGTGAAGGGCAGTGTACGGCTGCCCATCTCCGGCTTGTTCGGGTGAGCCGGTGCGGTCAGCACCTCGTCGCCGGCCAGGTTCTCGATGACCACCTTCACCGGGTGCAGCACCGCCATGGCACGGGGGGCGTTCTCGTTGAGATCGTCACGGATGCAGGCTTCCAGCATGCTCATCTCGACTATGTTGTCCTGCTTGGTCACGCCGATGCGCTGGCAGAACTCGCGGATGGAGGCCGGGGTGTAACCACGGCGACGCAGCCCGGAGACGGTCAGCATGCGCGGATCGTCCCAACCACTGACGTGCCCCTCGGTCACCAGCAGGTTCAGCTTGCGCTTGGACATGACGGTGTATTCGAGGTTCAGACGGGAGAACTCGTACTGACGGGGGTGGCAGTCGATGCTGATGTTGTCCAGCACCCAGTCATACAGGCGGCGGTTGTCCTGGAACTCCAGGGTGCACAGGGAGTGGGTGATCCCCTCCAGGGCGTCCGAGATGCAGTGGGTGAAGTCGTACATCGGATAGATGCACCACTTGTCACCTGTCTGGTGGTGGTGGGCAAACTTGATGCGATAGATGACGGGATCGCGCATCACCATGAAGGGGGATGCCATGTCGATCTTGGCGCGCAGGCAGGCGCTGCCCTCGGCCAGCTCGCCGCTCTTCATCTTGGCAAACAGCGCCAGGTTCTCTTCCACGCTGCGATCGCGGAACGGGCTGTTCTTGCCAGGAGCGGTCAGGGTGCCGCGGTATTCGCGCATCTGCTCGGGGGAGAGCTCGTCCACATAGGCCAGACCCTTCTCGATGAGCTCGATGGCATAGCCGTGCAGCTTGTCGAAATAGTCGGAGGAGTAGCAGATCTCGCCGCTCCACTGGAAGCCGAGCCACTGTACGTCCTGCTTGATGGACTCCACGAACTCGATGTCTTCCTTCGCCGGGTTGGTGTCATCGAAGCGCAGATTGCACTGGCCCTGATAGTCACGGGCGATGCCGAAGTTCAGGCAGATGGACTTGGCGTGGCCGATATGGAGATAACCGTTCGGCTCCGGCGGGAAACGGGTATGCACGTGGTTGTGCTTACCGCTGGCCAGATCTTCATCGATGATCTGACGGATAAAGTTGGTTGGGCTGCTCGCCTCGCTCATGAATTCACCTCGAATGTCTCAGCTCATGGGGCAACCGCGCGCCCCCGCTTAGAAACCGACAATGATCCACTATTCATCCATGAGGCTCAACAGGAATTTGCCGCCGCGCCCTGGCTGACGTCACGCCAGACGCCATTTGCCTCGACGCGGGGTCGCTTCCCGGCCACAGACTTCCTTTATGTCGCCGCCATCGGCTCTCGAGCAAGCCACTTCCCCATAGAGAGCGGGCTAAACGAGGCTGGCATAAAGGGCTTCCTGTGAGTACAAACACATGGCTGCTTGATATTGCGGCGAGATCACACTTCAATGTTTTGAAACAAGCTTGTAACATTTGGCGAATCACCTCGCCAAGCTGAACAGGATTGGAACCAACAGAAACCAAGCATTTTCCAAACTGCATCATCCTAGTATCCTATTTACAACTTTGTCATTTTTGCTGCGACATCAGGGAAGATGGTCGACAACACCTGTCCCCTCCCTCCCCCCGAGCCACTCGCCTCATCCTCACACAGGTAGCTGAGCCATGTCCTACTCCGTATCAAGACGTGATTTCATCAAGCAGTGCGTCATCGCCGGCATCGCCGTCTACAGCGCCCCCCTCCTCGCCAACCTCTCCCTGTCCGGCATGGAAGACGAGGTCTTCGATCCCGCCTTGCTCGGCCAGTGGAAGCAGGGCGGCAAGGTCAAGTTTCGCAGCGATGGCCTGGCCAAGGTCACAGGCCAGAAGATCTACAGCCGGGACTATCGTGCGCAGGATCTGGCTGGCTGGCCGTCCCAGCAGCAACATGCGCTGCTGATCCGGCTCGACAAGGCGGATCGCGTCTATCTGGGGCTGGATCTCTCCATGCTGCCCGCCAATGCCCAGCCCCGCCGGGTGATCACGGCCACCGACCTGGTGCGCGACGGTGTAGAGCTGCCCTCTTTCTACGGCATCAACATGATGGTCAGCGAAGGGGCCACCCCGGACTATCTGGGTCATACGGCCGCCATGCTTATCTTCGCGGACTTCGCCACCTTCAACCGGGCCAAGCAGATCCTGCAGTTCAACAACAAGGTGGTGCGCTACGGTGATGTGACCCCCCTGGTCGCCACCACCCGGGATCCCTGGGCCTGCTGGCGCATCATCCGGATTGAGGGCAAGCTCGGCAGGGAAGATCAATACAGTACCTTGAAGAACGGCCTCTTCTTCCCGGCCATCGTCAGCCACCAGCCGGTATGGCCGACGGCCAGAGCCGATGGCAACGCCGGTGAGCAGGGGATGTATCAGGCCGAGCAGGTGCACAAGGAGCTGGAGGCCGAGGACGCCCTGGTGCTGGATCGCAGCTACCAGACCCAGTTCATCGAGCCCATGATGATGGAGCCGGAAAACTTCAACGGCTGGTTCGACGCCAAGGCGCGCACCATGCACCTGGTGGTGAGCACCCAGTCCCCTCACGACTTCTACTACGAAGCCGCCGAGATGCTGGCCAAGGGGCCGCTGGCCGGCAAGGTCGACAAGCTGGTGGTGCACTCCCCCTTCATCGGGGGTGGCTTCGGGGCCAAGGATCACACCATATTCCCCTTCTATGGCCTGCTCGCGACCCTTTATGGCGAGGGCCCGGTGCGCCTGGCCAACGATCGCTTCGAACAGTTCCAGGGTGGCCTCAAGCGTCATCCGTTCAACATGCACAACAAGCTGGTGATCGACAAGCAGAGCGGCCAGTTCCGCGCCCTGATCAGCGCCATGACAGTGGACGGCGGCGGCCGCCTGAACTTCACCGGCTCGGTGGCCAGCGTGGGGGCCAGCGCCATCCAGGGGGTCTACTACCTGCCCAGGAACGACATCACCGCGGTCGCCCTGCCCTCCGAGAACCCGGATTGCGGCTCCATGCGAGGGTATGGATCCCTGCAAACCATGGCGGCCATGGAGATGATGGTCAACGAGGCCGCCGCACTGCTGAAGATGGATCCGCTGGAGCTGCGGCGCCGCAACCTGATCAAGCCCGGCCAGCCCAATACCCAGGGGGCCATTCCCGAGGGCAACAACCGTTACCCCGAGATCCTGGCGATGGCCGAGCAGCACGAGATCTGGGCCCAGCGCCAGGCCAGGAAGCAGGCTTACGAGGCCCAGCATCCGGATCGCCTGCACGGCACTGGCTTTGGCATCACCACCAAGGACTATGGCACCGGCGCCGTGGCCCCCTCCGCCTGCGTCGAGCTGACAAGCAAGGGGGAGATACTCCTCAAGATCAGCGGCATGGAGATGGGCACCGGGATCCAGACCTCCCAGGCCGAGATCGTCAGCCGCTACCTGGGCCAACCGGCCGACACCATAGCGCTCGCCGAAATCGCCCTCTGGGATAGCTTCAAGCTGGTCTCGACCGACAACCCCTACACCATCTCGCAGGAACGTCAGGACGAGATGCAGAAGAACCCGCGCTGGACCCTGGCCATTCCGCAGGCCTCATCGGCCTCCATCTCCTCCTACTTCCAGAGCCATGCCACCGTCACCGCGGCCCGCATTCTGTTCGAGCAGACGCTCTGGCCGGCGGCAACCGCCATCTGGCGCAAGCAGTACTTCGTCGGTCAGGCAGGCCTGGATCTGGGCCCCGCCAGCGAGGCGAGCTGGACCCCGGCGGGGCTGACGACCCGTGGCATGCCGCCGCTGCCGCTCGCCCTGCTGGCGGCCCACGCTCACGCCAACGGCCTGATTACCGGCGCCATGGTCCACAGCTTCAACCGCTGGGCCTGGGCCGAGTGCGACTTCACCATAGAGGGTCAGAGCCAGCGCCTGCCCATAGATGCGCTGGCGTTGCGCTACGGCGACGGCGCCAGCAGCGAGAAACGTGCACAGGCGGATGCCAACGGCTACCAGCTGCTCGATCGCACCCAGGCCCACTACCCCAGCACCAGCCTGAACAACGCCATGGTGACCTACTACGCCCCCTGCGCCACCCTGGTCGAGATAGCGCTGGAGAAGGGTTCCGGCAAGGTGCACATACTGTCTGCCCACAGCTGGCTGGACGCCGGCCGGGTCATAGTCCCCGAACTGGTGGAAGGGCAGATCCAGGGCGGCCTGGCCATGGGGGTAGGTCACGCCCTCTATGAATACCTGCCCGCCGGGCAGGACGGGCCGGGCAACGGCACCTGGAACCTGAACCGCTATCAGGTCCCCCTGGCGCACCAGCTGCCGGTCTGGAATCTGACCCACACCCTGCTCGATCCCCTCTCGCCGACCGATGCCACCAAGGGCATAGGCGAAGTGGTGATGATCCCCGTGGTCGCCGCCCTGGTCGAAGCCATCTATCAGGCGACCGGCACCCGTTTCTATCATCTTCCCGTCACTGCAACCGACATTCAGAAGGCCATCCAATGATCACCGTAAACATGACCATCAACGACCGTCTCATTGGCCCGATCGAAGTGGATGACAACACCATGATGATCGACTTCCTGCACGAGTATGTGAACCTGACCGGAACCAAGTTCGGCTGCGGCGTCGGCGTCTGCCATGCCTGCACCATAGTGGTCGACGGGGCGGATGGCAGCAGCGAGAGCGTGCGCACCTGCATCAACGGGGTGGGCCGCTTCAACGGCCAGCGCATCCGCACTGTGGAAGGCCATGCCAAGCGCAACAACCTGGGCAAGATCATCGCCCTGAGCCCGGTGCAGAAGACCTTCCTGGATCACTTCTCCTTCCAGTGCGGCTGGTGTACCTCGGGTTTTGTCAACGAGACCACTGTGCTGCTGGAGCGGCTGCGCAAAGAGCCTGTGGCCATGGCCGATCTTGAATCCACCATAGAGGGTGCGCTTAAAGATCACGTCTGCCGCTGCACCGGTTACAAGAAGTACTACGAGGGGGTCAAGGCTATGCTGATCTCGGAGGGGGTAGTACGCACATGATGCTCTCCAGACTCACATTCGCGCTCTTGCTGGGCGCTGGCGCCGTCTCTGCGGCCGACACCCAGGATCCACTGGTGGCACAGGGGGCATACCTCTCCAAGGTCGGTGACTGCGCCGCCTGCCACACCGCCGAGGGGGGCCAGAAATACGCCGGTGGGCTGGCGTTCAAGACACCTTTTGGCGTCATCTACTCCACCAACATCAGCTCCGACAAAAACCAGGGGATAGGCAGCTACAGCTATGAGGATTTCTATGAGGTGATGCACAACGGCAACGCCCCCAAGGGACGCCTCTATCCCGCCATGCCCTACACCTCCTATCACATGGTCACGGATGAGGACATGAAGGCGCTCTACGCCTACTTCATGCAGACCAAGCCGGCCGCCACCCCGAACCGCGACAACGAGGTCGGCTTCCCCTTCAACGTGCGCACCGGCCTGGTGTTCTGGAACCTGGTGGCCCACGAGGACAGCCCCTTCCAACCGGATCCGGCCAAGAGCAACAACTGGAACCGTGGCCGCTACCTGGTGGATGGGCTGGGACACTGCGGCGAGTGCCACACGCCGCGGGATACCTTCATGGCGATGGACGGCTCCCGCTACCTGAAAGGGGCCATGATAGAGGGGGTGATGGCCCCGGAGATCACCGCCACCGAGCTCAGGCGCCAGGGCTGGACCCATGACTCCCTGACCCGGCTACTGCGCAAGGGCTACTCGGTCAAGGGCGGCGTCTTCGCCGGCATGTATCCCGTGGTCGAGAAGAGCTTCGCCTACCTGACCGACGAGGACATGCATGCCGTCACCAGCTACCTGCTCGGCAGCGACACCCCGTTGCCGGAGCCTGCGCCCAAGCCGGTCACTATGGACGCATCGCACCCTGGTTACGGGCTCTACCGGGACTACTGCGCCGGTTGTCACGGCCAGGAGGGCCAGGGCAAGCCGAACGTGACGCCCTCCATGTATACCAACGCCACCCTGGATCAGGCGAGCGCGACCAATACCCTGGCGGTGCTGCTGCGCGGGATCCCGGCCCAGAGCTACAGCCAGACCGAGCGCTTCGCCCCCATGCCCAGCTACGCCAAAGAGCTCAACGACCAGCAACTGGCGGATCTGGTGAACTTCCTGCGCCAGACCTGGGCCCATCAGCCCTCCGCCCTGAGTGCCGACGACATCAAGACGCTCAAGAAGGAGATCGTCGAGGCGCACGATGAGTGACGCTCAGCTGGAGGTGCTGCGTCAGAGTCTCGTCTGGCTGGCCCAGGGGAAAGGCATCTGGCTGTGCAGCATAGTCGCGACCTACGGCTCGGCCCCCCGCCCCAAGGGTGCCCTGTTCGCCACCGATGGCATCCACCGCAGCGGCTCCATCTCCGGCGGC
The DNA here is from genome assembly GCF_046581335.1 of Aeromonas sp. DSM 116730. Lineage (NCBI taxonomy): Bacteria > Pseudomonadati > Pseudomonadota > Gammaproteobacteria > Aeromonadales > Aeromonadaceae > Aeromonas > Aeromonas sp. DSM 116730. The sequence continues at coordinate 3,119,583 of NZ_CP144265.1, forward strand.
TGCATCGAGGATGCCTTCGTCGACATGCTGGCCAGGGGGGAGCATGACGCCCCCCTGAGCCTGCTGGACTATGGCTCCCACCTGGCCCCCGATGGCAGTGCGTTCGAGCTGCCGTGTGGGGGTCGCATCCGGCTGCTGGTGGAGCACCTCGAAGGGGACGCGGCCAGCGCGGATCTCGATGAGTGGCTCACCAGACTGCAAGGGGGCCACCCCTTCGTACGGGAGGTGCTGCTCGAGCAGGGGAAACGCCGCTATCTGGACGAAGAGACGACGGATCCCGGCGAGCAAGAGGCGCCAGGCCGGGTACGCCTGAGCTATGCCCAGCGCTGGCGCCTGCTGCTGCTCGGCATCAGCCAGGTGAGCGAGCAGGTAGCGCGGCTCGGTCAGGCCGCCGGTTTCGAGGTGCGGCTATGCGATACCCGTGAGCCGTACCGCCGCGACTGGCACTGGGGGCCGGAGCAAGGAGGAATAGCGGTGGAGTGGTGCGATCCCGAGCGCTTCGTCGAGCGCCATGCCACGGCCCGGAGCGCCGTGCTGGCACTGGCCCACGACCCCAGGATCGACGATGCCGGGCTGATGGCGGGGCTCGAATCCGACGCCTTCTACCTCGGCGCCATGGGCTCGGTGCGCACCAGCGCCCGTCGGCTGGAGCGGCTGCAGCGAATTGCCGAGGCGAGTCAGACCCAGCTTGCGCGGATCCACGCCCCCATAGGGCTGCCCATCGGCAGCAAGACCCCCATAGAGATCGCCATCGCCGTGCTGGCCGAGGTGATCGCCGTGCGCCAGGGCATCCGATTGCGAGACGCCACAGATGCAGCCTGAGCGCGTCGCCCTGCTGCTGGCGGCCGGCTTCTCCCGTCGCTACGGCAGCGACAAGCGCCTCGCGGGCTCCCCGCCCCTGATCCTGCGCACCCTGGCCACCCTGCTCCCCTGTCATGACAGCGTGCTGGTGGTGCTCAGGCAGCGCGACGAGACACTGCGCCGCCTGCTGGCGGACTCCGGGGCCGAGCTGACCCAGGTGCCACGGGATGGCGGCCTGGGGGACAGCCTGGCTCACGGGGTGCGCACTCTGCTGGCGAGCGGCCGCCCCATCCACAGCCTGCTCATCACCCTGGCCGACATGCCCCACCTCTCCCCCGCCAGCCTGCGGGCGCTGCAAGCCGCCCAGACTGGCAGGGAGATAGTGCGCCCCCTCCATCAGGGGCAGCCGGGCCATCCCGTCAGCTTCCCCGCCGATCTGCTCCCCGAGCTGGCGAGCCTGGAGGGGGAACAGGGAGCGCAAGGCGTATTGCTGCGCCATCAGGGGCGCCTGCGCACCCTGCCACTGGACGATCCTGGCTGCGTGCAAGACATCGACTGGCCAGAGGATCCGCTCTGAGCCGCCAGCCCGTCAGACCTGCCTCTTCCCGCTCCTGCCTCCCCACCCTATGACGCCTGCGGCCGGCCTGATCGCCGGACAAAAAAAGCCCCGCACGAAGCGGGGTCACAAGTGATGAAAAACAGACAATACACACACAACAAAGGTTCACACGCACAGTCAACCTTTCCCAAATCCGATGACATATCGGCTTTGGGAAAGGCGGGTCTTGCGACCCGCCCTGTGTCAGTGACGATACGTTATCAGTTCAGCTCGGTGACGCGGCTGGCGCGCTTGCCATCGAAGCTGGTGGTACGCAGCCAGACCTTGCCATTGACGGTCGGCTTGGCCGCGGCGTCATAGGCGGTCCAGGTGGTGCCGTCCAGGCTGTACTGGATGGGCAGACCCGGCAGATCCACGTTTGCTTCCAGCTTGCCGTTCACCACCTTGGCGCCCGGCACGGAGAGGCGGTATTCGACACCGGCCTGATCCAGCTTCGGCAGCACGCGCTGACCCAGCAGGTTGGCGAACTGGTTCCACTCCTTGTTCAGGGTGGCCTTGTTGACGTGCTTGCTGGTACCGGAGAACTCGCGGCCCTTCACGTAATCCAGCTCGAAGCCGCCCTTGTGCCAGGCACGCTCGGCCACGGAGAAGATCCGCGGGTAGACCATGTACTCGTACTGGGCGTCGGTGCGCACGGTTTCGCTCCACTGCTGACCGGAGATCCCCTTGAACTTGACCGGATCCTGGTCACCCTTGGCCACGAAGGCGTTGCCGTCGCGGTCAACCGAGGTCTCGGCGTTCTGCGGCAGGTTTTCCGGGGCGAAGGCGAACACCTTGCGGGTGTCGTTGAAGCGGGTCGCCCAGTAGTAGCCACGCTCGGCCGGGTGTACCTCGTTCGGGAAGTCGAAGTAGAGGTAGTCGGGGTTGGAGAGCACCACGTCATAGCCCTTGTGCGCCCACTTCATCGCCTCGTTGAAGCCACCCCAGTAAAGGGTTTCCCAGAAGTTGACCCGGGTCTTGTCGGTGGCGAACACGCTGGCGTCCGTGGCGTACTTCAGACCATCTTCCCACGCCTGCAGGGTGGAGAAGCCGTGGCCCTTGACCATCTCGCTCACTTCCTTGGCGAAATGAACAGGCAGCTCGGCCACGTCCTTGATCTTGCCATCGTCGATCATCTTCTGGCACATCGGGGACTTGCCGAACGGCTTGTCCTGCTTGCTGGAGTCGACGTTGCCCTTCCAGGCGACCAGATCGGCTTTCTGGGTGACGGCCGGATCCTGATAGCCGCCGCCCTGCATGATGTTCTTCGCCTCGTCACCACCGTAGTGCCAGGCGGTCAGGGGCTGACCGGCGGCCTGGTGCATCTGGGCCACTTCATCCATCACCTTGGCCACGAAGGTGGCAGCACCCGGCTGGCAGGGGTTGATGAAGGACATCTTGTCGTAGAACTGCACAGAGGTGACGTTGGAGGTGTCATCCGGGTCAGTCAGACGGAACTGGTTCGCTTCCGCTTCCTTGCCTTCCGCCAGCAGACGCTTGTAGCGCGCCTCCATGGAGACCACGGCGGCACGGGCGTGAGCCGGCATGTTGATCTCGGGGATCACGGTCACGCCACGGGCCTTGGCGTAACGCACCAGGTCGATGTAGTCGGACTTGCTGTAGAAGCCGGAGCCCATGTTGTCGCTGGTGGGGCCTGAGCCGAGCTGCGGCATCAGGCACTGGGTCTCGGAGAGATCGTGGCAACGCTGGCTGCCGACGTCGGTCAGCTCCGGCAGGCCCGGGATCTCGATGCGCCAGCCTTCATCGTTGGTCAGGCCAAGGTGCAGCACGTTGAGCTTCATGGCAGACATCTGGTCAACCAGCTTCTTCATGGTCTCAGTGCTTCTGAAGTGGCGGGCCACGTCGGTCTGCATGCCGCGGTATTCGAAGCGCGGTGCATCCTCGACGCTCATCTGGCTCACCAGCTTGTCGTCAACCCCCAAGAGGGAGATCAGGGACTGGGCGCCCCAGAAGGCCCCGTCGATGTCATGACCCTGCACCACTGTGCCTTTGGCACCTATGGTCATGTCATAACCTTCGGCCTGCTTGAGCTTGCTGCCGAGCTTGATGGTGACCGGGTAGCCGGTGTCGGAGAGGGTAACACCCAGCTTGGTCAGTTGAGCCTTGATGGCCTCGGCGCGATCGCTTGGCAGGTCCAGGGCATTGAGCTTGATGGTGGAGAAATCGACCTGGGGACCGGCCTTGACCACCTGCTTCATCGGGGTCGGCAGTATCTGGTCGTCAATCTTGCCGGCAGGCAGCAATGTGCTGGTCTGGTTGGCGGCAAAACGGGTCTCGCTGTTCATCAGGATGTTGTTGTCATCCTTGGTGCGCTTCCAGCCGTCGGCTGGCATCGGCTTCTCATAGGTGGTGGCATCGTCGATGTTGCTCATGCTGGCCAGCACTTTCGGCTCGGCCCCTTCACTGGCGACGTACCAGTTCGGCATGATGTCAGATTCGAACAATACCCAGTACTCCACCACCAGGGGCACTTCGACCGTGGCGTCCTTGGCAAAGCCCTGGAACTTCTCGGTTGGCGTCAAACGATAGAGGTCGCCGGTCAGGTGGGTGATGGTGAACTGGTCGTTGTCCACCCGCTGGATGCGGCGGATGGAGGAGACATAGATGCTCCAGTCCTTGGAGGTGACGTCGGCACCGGTATTGGTCAGGTGCAGCTTGGCAACACCACAGCTCGCCCACTCGGAACCCAGGGCCTGGCAGTCGAGGCCGGCGCCGGCACCGTCATTGGTGACGACTTCGTACTTGACGACCAGGTTGCTGGCGAGGGAATCGACCACGGCTTGCTTGGCGGCATCGGCTGCCTGCACTTGGCTGACGAAAACGGTAGACATGGCAATGGCTAACAGAGAATGTTTCAAGTTCATAACTGCTGCTCTCATTTGAAGTAAAGGTTGGATTTTCTTGGCTTTTTTTATATGGGGCCCCGGGAACGGGGCCCTTAGTTATGTCAACAATGGACTTAGACTTGAGGTGAGCGAGTCGCTCGATTAACGCAGGGCTTTCATCTCACCGGCGATGATTTCGGCCAAGGGGCCCAGAATCACCTGCAGGTTCTGCTCACCGAGCTTGACCACACCGGCCGCGCCCAGGGCTTTGAGCTTGCGCTCATCGACGATGCTGCGATCTTTCAGGGTCAGACGCAGACGGGTGATGCAGGCATCTATGGTCACCAGGTTGTCCTGGCCACCCAGCACTTCCAGATACTGGCGAGCCAGCTCGGTGCGGTCGGTGGTCTGGGCCTGTACCGGCACGGCTTCGTCATCTTCACGACCCGGGGTTTTCAGGTTGAACTTGACAATAACGGCACGGAAGATGGCGTAGTAGAGACCGAAGAACACCAGGCCTTGTACCAGCAGCATGTACCACTGGGTCGCCAGCGGGTTGCGGCTGGAGAGCACCATATCCACCAGACCGGCACTGAAACCGAAACCGGCGATCCAGTGCATGCTGGAGGCGATGAACACGGACAGGCCGGTCAGCAGGGCGTGGATGACGTACAGTACCGGCGCCACGAACATGAAGGAGAACTCGAGCGGCTCGGTCACCCCGGTGAAGAAGGCGGCAAAGGCGGCTGCGATCATGATGGAGGCAACTTTCTCTTTGTGCTCTTTCTTCGCGCTGTGGTAGATGGCCAGTGCTGCACCCGGCAGACCGAACATCATGATGGGGAAGAAGCCAGCCTGGTACATGCCGGTCACGCCCACGACAGCCTTGCCGGCGTCGATGGAGGATTGACCACCCAGGAAGTTCGGGATGTCGTTGATGCCGGCCACGTCGAACCAGAACACCGAGTTCAGGGCGTGGTGCAGACCGACCGGGATCAGCAGACGGTTGAAGAAGGCGTAGATGCCGGCACCGGTGGAGCCCATGCTGACGATGGATTCACCGAAGTTCACCAGGCCACCATAGATAACCGGCCAGACGGCCATCAGGATGAAGGAGACAACGATCATGACAACGGAGGTCACGATCGGCACCAGACGACGGCCGGAGAAGAAGGCCAGCGCCTTGTGCAGCTCGACGCTGCTGAAGCGGTTGTACAGCTCAGCCGCGATGACACCACAGAGGATGCCGACGAACTGGTTGCTGATCTTGGCAAAGGCTGCCGGCACCTGGTCGGCCGGGATACCCTTGATCTGGGCAACGGCGCCCGGGCTCAGCAGAGTGGTGACCACCAGGAAGCCGACCAGACCGGCCAGCGCGGCGGAACCGTCTTTATCCTTGGACATGCCATAAGCAACACCCACGGCAAACAGCACGGGCATGCTGTCGATGATGGCGGCACCCGCCTTGATCAGGAAAGCTGCGACCGGACTTCCACCACCCCAGCCGTTCGGGTCAATCCAATAGCCAATCCCCATCAGGATCGCTGCGGCAGGCAATACCGCTACCGGCACCATCAGGGCACGGCCGATCTTTTGCAAATAACCGAGAATGTTCACGGTTCCTCTCCTTAGTTGATGTTTTTCTAGAAATTAAGTGCTTATCACGTTCGACGCATAAGCCATCAAGGCTTGATTGGCAGTCTATGTGTTTTATTTCGCTGCGCAAATTAATAAACCAGCTTTCGTGATCATTATCACTCAACAGAGATAAAGGTAGCGGATAGATGTGGCTTAGTTCGCAATCTTTATTTACGCTATAAAACAACTTGAATCCGTGTTTGGTCCCTTGCCGTCAATCCTGTGCGGCAACCGTACTGAGGTATATAAAATGCGCCTGATCCCGTTGAAGTCTGCCAGCCAGGTGGGTCTCTGGTCTGCCCGTTACATCGTTGACCGCATCAATGCGTTCAAACCGACAGCCGACCGCCCCTTCGTGCTGGGCCTGCCCACCGGCGGCACGCCGCTGACGACCTACAAGCGCCTGATCGAGCTGCACAAGGCCGGCGAGGTGAGCTTCCAGCACGTGGTGACCTTCAACATGGATGAGTACGTGGGTCTGCCGGCCGAGCACCCGGAGAGCTACCACAGCTTCATGTACAACAACTTCTTCAATCACGTCGACATTCGCCCGGAAAACATCAACATCCTCAACGGCAATGCCGAGGATCTGGTGGCCGAGTGCAAGCGCTACGAAGACAAGATCAAGTCCTACGGCAGGATCAACCTCTTCATGGGCGGCGTCGGCAACGACGGCCACATCGCGTTCAACGAGCCGGCCTCTTCCCTGGCCTCCCGTACCCGGGTCAAGACCCTGACCGAGGACACCCGCATCGCCAACTCCCGCTTCTTCGGTGGCGACATGGAGCAGGTGCCCAAGCTGGCGCTGACCGTGGGCGTGGGCACCCTGATGGATGCCGAGGAGATCATGATCCTGGTGACAGGCCACGCCAAGGCCCTGGCCCTGCAGGCCGCGGTGGAAGGCTGCGTCAACCACATGTGGACCATCTCCACCCTGCAACTGCATCCCAAGGGCATGATGGTGTGCGACGAACCCTCCACCATGGAGCTGAAAGTCAAGACGGTCCGTTACTTCCAGCAGCTGGAAGCCGCCAACATCGACCGCCTGTAAGGAGCCGTCATGTACGCACTGACTAATTGCACCCTCTATACCGGCAGCTGCGTGCTGACCGGCCACGGCGTACTGATCGAAGGCGACAAGATTGTCGCCATCTCCCACCTGGCCGAACTGCCAGCGGGCATTGAGCAGATTGATCTCAAGGGCGCCAACCTCAGCGCCGGCTTCATCGATGTCCAGCTCAACGGCTGCGGTGGCGTCATGTTCAACGGTCACATCACCACCCAGACCCTGGCCACCATGCAGGCGGCCAATCTCAAGTCCGGTACCACCAGCTTCCTGCCGACCCTGATCACCAGTCCGGATGCCGACATGAAGCTGGCGGTGGCGGTGACCCGCGACTACATGGCCGCCCGTCCGAACGAGGTGCTGGGGGTCCATCTGGAAGGGCCCTACACCAACCTCAAGCGCAAGGGCATACACCCGGCCGAGCAGATCCGTCAGCCCGTCGACGAGATGATCGATTTCTTCTGCGCCAACAGCGACGCCATCGCCAAGATCACCCTGGCGCCGGAGCGCAACAAGCCGGAGCACATCCGTCGCCTGGTGGAGGCCGGCATCCTGGTCTCCGCCGGTCACACCGCAGCCAGCTATGACCAGGCCATGGCCGGGTTTGACAACGGCATGCGCTTTGCCACCCACCTCTACAACGCCATGACCCCGACCCTGAACGGTCGCGAGCCTGGCGTGGTGGGCGCCATCTATGATCGCAAGGATGTCTATGCCGGTGTCATCGTCGACGGTCACCACGTGCACTGGGCCAACGTGCGCCTGGCACACAGGATCCTCGGCGAGAAACTGGTGCTGGTCACCGATGCCACCGCCGCGGCCGGTGCACCGGAAGGCTTTGAGCAGTTTGATTTTTGTGGCGCAACCGTCTATTTCCGCGATGGTCAGTGCGTCGATGAGAATGGTACACTCGGCGGCTCCGCCCTCACCATGATTGAAGGGGTGGAGAATCTGGTCAAACAGGTCGGATTACCGCTCGATGAAGCACTGAGAATGGCCACCCTTTACCCCGCTCGCGCCATTGGATGGGACTCACGTCTCGGTAGTATCCAGGTCGGAAAAATTGCCAACCTCACCGTCTTTGATCAGGCCTTCACGGTCTGCGGGACCGTGGTTAACGGACACTACACAACACAGTGACACTATGACTGGCGGACAAATAGCAAACGTAGATCTTATCAAGCAGGTGAACAGTGCCGTCGTCTATCGACTCATTGACCTGCAGGGGCCCATCTCGCGGGTCAAAATTGCCGAGTTGAGTCAGCTGGCCCCGGCCAGCGTGACCAAGATAACCCGGCAACTGATCGAGCATGGGCTGATCAGGGAGACGTCGCCCCAGGCGTCAACCGGCGGACGACGCGCCATCTCCCTGACCACCATCAAGCATCGCTTTCAGTTTGTCTCCGCCAAGCTTGGCCGCGGCTATCTGCAGCTCTCCCTGTATGATCTCGACGGCAAGGAGCTCGATCAGCACATCACCCAGGTGACAGAGATAGAGCAACAGCCCGTGGTCGACATGCTGCTGCGGGAAATTGGCGCCTTCATCGACGCCAATACCGAGCGCAGCCGCAACCTCATCAGCATAGCGCTCACCATGCCGGGTCTGGTCAACCCGGAATCCGGCATGGTCATCTATACCCCCACCTACCAGATCCGCAACCTGGGGCTCGCCAAGCTGCTGGAGCACCATTTCAACCTCCCCTGCTACGTGGGCAACGACACCCGTTCCCTGGCGCTCGCTGAGCACTTCTTCGGCGAGTCCCGCGACTGCATGGACTCCATCCTGGTGAGCGTGCACCAGGGCACCGGCTCCGGCATCATCACCAAGGGGCAGGTGTTCCTCGGTCATAACCGCAACGTCGGCGAGATAGGCCACATCCAGGTCGAACCCCTCGGCAAGCGCTGCCACTGCGGCAACTTCGGCTGCCTCGAGACCATAGCCTCCAACGAGGCCATCGTCGACAAGGTGAAGGAGCTCATCAGCCGTGGCCACCTGAGCTCGCTGCAGGAGAAGCACATCACCATCCAGGAGGTGTGCAAGGCTGCCGTGGCGGGGGATGAACTGGCCCGCAGCGTGATCGAGAACGTGGGAGAACACCTGGGCCGGGCCATCGCCATCACGGTCAACCTGTTCAACCCCCAGAAGGTGCTGATCGCCGGCGAAATCACCGCAGCCGAAGAGATCCTGATCCCGGCCATCCGTCGCTGCGTCGAGCACCAGTCCCTGCCAAGCTTCCACCGTGGCCTGCCCATCGTAAAGGCCCGCTTCCAGAACCAGCCCACCATAGGCGGCTTCGCCCTGGTGAAGCGCTCCCTGCTGGAGGGGGATCTGCTGCAAATCATCATGGAGCAGAAGTAAGGCCCAAGCCTTGAGAAACAAAAACGGCAGCCAGTGGCTGCCGTTTTTATTGGTCTGTTTTCGCCGGTTTACCCCGCCCTACAGGGCTTGAACAGATCAAGCTTACCGTCATAGACCGGGGTCTGCACGTCCATGATGCCGAGCATGGTGCGGGGCAACAGGTTGTCGCGTTCGGTTAGCCTGACTCACCCCGCCCTACAGGGCTTGAACAGGTCAAGCTTGCCGTCATAGACCTGGGTCTGCACGTCCATGATGCCGAGCATGGTGCGGGGCAACAGGTTGTCGCGTTCGGTTAGCCTGACTCATCCCGCCCTACAGGGCTTGAACAGATCAAGCTTGCCGTCATAGACCTGGGTCTGCACGTCCATGATGCCGAGCATCGAGTGGAACAAGTTGTCGTGGGAGAAGCGCTTGCTGCCCGCCTCCTGGCGCAGGCAATCCTGATTGAGCCCGCGATCCCGCTGCAACTGGGGAGAGAGCCAGGTCAGCAGGGGCACCCGGGTCTGATCGTCCGGGGCGAATTTGTAGGGGGTGCCGTGCAGATAGAGCCCCAGCGCCCCCAGGGATTCCCCGTGATCCGACAGGTAGACCAACCCCACGTTGTACTGGCTCTCCAGGGTCTTGAGCTTGGCAATAAGCTGGGACAGCACCTTGTCGGTGTAGCGGATGGTGTTGTCATAGGTGTTGACCAGCTCCTCGTTGCTGCAGTTCTCGATGTCGCTGCGCGGGCAGTCCGGCAGGAAGACGCGATCCCCGGCCGGGTAGCGGCGATAGTAGGTCGGGCCATGGCTGCCCATCAGGTGGAAGGCCACCAGCTTGCTGCCCTGCTTGCCCTTCATCCCGGCGATCTGCCGATCCAGCCCCTGCAGCAAGACCTCGTCATAGCAAGAGTCCCCTTCACAGTATTGGGGGAAGGCCTTGGGCTCGATCTCCAGGGTGGGCACGTTATTGCACACCCCCTTGCAGCCGCCGTCGTTCTCCTTCCACAGCACAGAGACACCGGCGTGTTGCAGCACGTCCAGCAGGCCGTCCCTGGACTTGGCCAGGGTCTCGTCATAACCACGGCGCGTGAGGTTGGAGAACATGCAGGGCACCGAGACCGCGGTGGCGGTGCCACAGGAGCGCACGTCCCTGAAGGAGACGAGATCCGGCTCCTTCATGGTGAAGCCGTTGGTCTGCTTCTGGTAGCCGTTGAGGGAGTAGTTCTGGCTGCGGGCCGTCTCCCCCACCACCAGGAACATCAGGGTCGGCTTGCCGCCCTTGTCCACCACCCTGGCATCTGTGCCTATCGGCTGATAAGGGACAGGGGTGGCGAAGAGAATATCCCTGGCGTAGCGATAGAGACCGCGCACGTAGTTGGAGGGGACTATCTCTTTGACGATGGTATGGTTGTTGCGCCCGACCGAGGCGTAATCCTGGTAATAGAGGGCGGCGACGCCGACCAGGAACACCAGGGAGAGGGCGATCCCCGCCAGGCGCATGCCCAGCCCCTTGTACCAGGGGGTTGGGTATTCGATCTTCAGCCACAAGAGGCCAAGCACCGGCAGCACGGCAGTCAGCAGGAACCAGAGCACCACTGAACCATTGAGGTAGGAGCTTGCCTCCCCGCTGTTGGTTTCGAGTATGTTCTGCACCATGCCCACATCGAAGATGATGCCGTATTTGAGCATGGCGTAGCTGACCAGGGAGGCGGTGACGATCAGGAAAGTGAAGAAGGGCTTGAGCAGATAGCGGAAAGTGAACGGCAGGAAGACCGCATTGAGGGCGGCGACCAGCACCAGGGGAATAGAGAGGGCAAACCCCGCCTTGACGTGCTCGAGGGCGCTGAGAATACGGTAAAAGTGCAGGAAAATGGGCCAGTTGAACACCAGTGCAAACAGCAGCACCAGCAACAGATTGACCTTCATCACTCCCAGAGTGAGGCGCATAAGAAGACTCCGACAAACCAGTGATCTGGAGACCCTGCATGGGGGCTCCGTTGTGAGCATCCCTGTCACCCGTCTCTCTTCCCGAGCAGACAACGCGGTGATGGGCACAGCGGCCCGGATGCAAGTAGAGAGTAAGAAGGCAAACTTAAGCGGGCATTAAGGGAGGCACAGCGAAGGAAATGGGGCCAGAGGAGAGTCAGTAAGATAAAAAAACGGCAGCCTGAGGCTGCCGTCTGGTATTTATCCCCAGTCAGGGGCTAGAAGCTGTGCGATCAGAGCAGCGCGGCCACTTCGTCAGAGATGGAGCCGTTGTGGTAGACCTCCTGAACGTCGTCCAGGTCTTCCAGCATGTCGATCAGACGCATCAGCTTGGGGGCTGTGTCGGCGTCCAGCTCGGCTTCGGTGGAGGCGATCATGGTCACTTCGGCGCTCTGGGGCTTGAAGCCGGCGGCTTCCAGGCCATCGAGCACTGTGCCGAAATCGTTCGGGGTGGTGTAGACCTCGATGGAGCCATCCTCTTCGGTGACAACATCATCGGCGCCCGCTTCCAGGGCCGCGTCCATCAGGGCATCTTCGTCCACGCCCACGAAGGTCAGCAGACCCTTCTTGCTGAACAGGTAGGCCACCGAGCCGTCGGTGCCCAGGTTGCCGCCGCACTTGCTGAAGGCGTGACGCACTTCGGCCACGGTGCGGTTACGGTTGTCGGTCAGGCACTCCACCATGACGGCGGAGCCCGCCGGGCCGTAACCTTCATAAACGATGGTCTCGAGCTGCTCGCCATCGCCACCACCGGCGCCGCGCTGGATGGCACGGTTGATGGTGTCACGGGTCATGTTGCCGGTCAGGGCAGCCGCTACCGCCGCGCGCAGGCGCGGGTTGTTGGCGGGATCAGCATCACCGAGGCGAGCCGAGGTGGTGATTTCGCGGATCAGCTTGGTGAAGATCTTGCCACGCTTGGCGTCTTGCGCCGCCTTGCGGTGTTTGATGTTGGCCCATTTGCTGTGACCTGCCATAAAAACTCTCCGTTATAATTTTGAAATCAATGGGATACGGGTCGCATGGCGACCCGTTCTTCAATCTTCTCAGGCGTCAGCCTTGGCATCGGCCTTGGCAACGGTGGCGATGGCCAGCTCGGTCAGCTGGGCCTGGTTGGCGAAGCTGGGAGCATCCGTCATCAGGCAGGCCGCTGCCGTGGTTTTCGGGAAGGCGATCACGTCCCGGATGTTGTCGGTACCGGTCAGCAGCATGCTGAGGCGGTCCAGACCGAAGGCCAGACCGGCGTGGGGCGGGGTGCCGTATTTCAGGGCATCCAGCAGGAAGCCGAACTTCAGGCGCTGCTCGTCCGGGGTGATGCCCAGGATGTCGAACACGGTGGACTGCATCTCGCTGTTGTGGATACGCACAGAACCGCCGCCCACTTCGTAGCCGTTGATCACCATGTCGTAGGCGTTGGCATAAGCACTCACCGGGTTGGCTTTCAGCTCGGCCGGGCCCAGGTTGCTCGGGGCGGTGAAGGGGTGGTGCATGGCAGCCAGGCCACCTTCGCCATCTTCCTCGAACATGGGGAAGTCGATGACCCAGAGCGGCTTCCAGACGTTCTCCACCAGACCCAGATCGCGGCCCACCTTCAGGCGCAGGGCGCCCATGGCGTCGCACACCACCTTCTTGCTGTCGGCGCCGAAGAACAGGATGTCGCCGTCGGCGGCACCGGTACGGGCCAGGATCTCGCGCACTATGTCGTCGGACAGGAACTTGGCCACCGGGGACTGGACGCCCTCGAGGCCGTTGGCGGCGGCGTTGACCTTCATCCAGGCCAGACCCTTGGCACCGTAGATGCCGACGAACTTGGTGTATTCGTCGATCTGCTTGCGAGACAGCTCGGCGCCGCCCGGGACTTTCAAGGCAGCCACGCGGCCTTTGGGGTCGTTGGCGGGGCCGGCGAACACGGCAAACTCAACGGCGGTCAGCAGGTCTGCCACATCCACCAGCTCCATGGGCAGGCGCAGGTCCGGCTTGTCGGAGCCGAAGCGGCGCATGGCCTCGTCGAAGGTCATGATGGGGAAGTCGCCGAGATCCACGTTCAGGATGTGCATCCACAGCTTGCGGATCATCTCTTCCATGATTTCGCGCACTTGTGGCGCAGTCATGAAGGAGGTTTCCACGTCAATCTGGGTGAATTCCGGCTGGCGGTCGGCACGCAGGTCCTCGTCGCGGAAGCACTTGACGATCTGGTAGTAGCGATCGAAGCCGGACATCATCAGCAACTGCTTGAACAGCTGCGGGGACTGCGGCAGGGCGTAGAACTTGCCCTTGTGCACCCGGCTCGGCACCAGGTAGTCACGGGCCCCTTCCGGAGTCGCCTTGGTCAGCATGGGGGTCTCGATGTCGAGGAAGCCCTGCTCGTCCATGAAGCGACGCACGAAGGCGCTGGCCTTGGCACGGGTCTTCAGGTACTTGGCCATCTCGGGGCGACGCAGGTCCAGGTAGCGATACTTGAGGCTGACCTCTTCGCTGTTGACCTGGTTGAAGTCCAGCGGCAGCGGCTCGGCACGGTTGATGATGGTGAGCTCGTGGGCGAACACTTCGATGGCACCTGTGGCCATGTCGCTGTTGCGCTGGGAGTCCGGACGGGTACGCACCACGCCGGTCACCTGGATGCAGAACTCGCCGCGCAGCTCGGAGGCCAGGGCGAAGGCGTCCGGCTTGTCCGGGTCGAAGAAGACTTGCACGATCCCTTCCCGGTCGCGCATGTCGATAAAGATGAGGCCGCCGAGATCGCGACGACGGTGGACCCAACCGCACAATGTAATGGTCTGCCCGGCATGGGCCTCATTGACCTGTCCGCAATAGATAGAGCGCATGGACTTCTTCCTTCGAAATGGTAGAGAGACGGTTCACCTTGGGTCGCCGGGCACGACTGGCAAGCACCGTCTGTCTCACAGCTGGCCAGATCCTGGTTCTTACCCGGTTTGAAATCAGTCTCATATCATCCGGCTCCCCGAGCCGGATACTTGCCGCCAATGCCGGCTCGCGCCGAGTGGCCCCTTGAGGGGTCGACGCGCGAGGCGAGAACATCGGCAAGCGTCGTTGTCTGGCAACCTTGTGACCCCGGTCATCGCCACCTTAGGCGCACAACCCCGTGAGTCACAACGATTTGGCAAACAAAAGGGCTGGCATTATAGAGGAAAACCCCCATTTGGGTAAAATGGCCCGCAGCCTCCTTTGCCCTGTTTTTTGTTGTCCTGGCGCAAAAAGGGGAGCAAAACAGCATAAATCCGCAGACAGGAACCAACATGAGCCTCTATTTGGGTCTGCCCCAGTGGTCACACCCGGCCTGGCCCGGCCAGCTGCTGGGGGTGGGCGCCAAGCCTGCCGAGCACCTCGCCCACTATGCCCGGGTGTTCAATACGGTGGAGGGAAACACCACCTTCTACGCCTCCCCCACCCCGGAAACGGTGCGCCGCTGGGCCGATGCGGTGCCGCCCCAGTTTCGCTTCAGCTTCAAGTTCCCGCAGGCCATCAGCCACCAGAGCGATCTGGTGAGCGCCGACAAACAGGTGACGGACTTCATTCAGCTGCTGGCGCCCCTGCACGACAAGCTGGGGCTGCTCAAGCTGCAACTGCCCGCCCGCTTCGGCCCCGCCGGCCTGCCGCGCCTCGCCGCCTTCTTCGAGGGCTTGCCGCCGGATTTCACCTATGCCCTCGAGGTGCGCCACCCCGACTTCTTCGCCAAGGGGGAGGCGGAGCGCACCCTGAACCGTCTGCTGATGGACAAGGGCATCAACCGCATCATGCTCGACAGCCGGCCGCTCTTCTCGGTGCCCGCCAGCCTCGCCGCAAAAAATGCGGCCCTCGTCGATGCCCAGGGCAAGAAGCCGCGCCTGCCGGTGCACCTGCTCGCCACGGCCAACAGCCCTGTGGTACGCCTCATCGGCCTTCCTCATCCCGAGGACAATCACCCCTTTTTGCCTTCCTGGTTGCCCCATTGGAAACAATGGTTGGCAGAGGGGAAGGATCTCTACCTCTTTATCCATACCGCCGACAATGCCCGTGCCCCCGAATTGGCCCGTCAGGTCAGTCGGCTGCTCGGTCAGGAGATGGCTCCCTGGCCGGGGGAAAACGATCGCGCGCGCCAGGGCCTGCTGCCCTTTTAGCCGCTCCCTTCCCCGCCCCTGTTTCACCGCTAAAAAAAGCCGTTTTTTTGTGGCCCCACGGGGCTCGGCGTCAAGACAAACGCCCACCTTTCCTCTACACTACCGCCCCAAGTAAGGACCCGGACGCCCGCCATTGCATAGTGTTGCAGGCGACCGTCCGGCTCCCGGTAAAGGGCTCTGACCGCTGTCCATGGCAACACCTGCCGCAGACGGCTCATCCCCATAAAGGACCAGGATGATGGTCCATTGCGAGCAGGGCGGGCCCGAAGGATCTCAAGGCCAGCCACCCCGTTCGTAAACCGGTGACGACCCGGACGGGCGTCACCCAACGACTCCATTGAACACACAGTCGGTTCGCGCACCGGCTGTCAGGTTGCGCCAGCATGCACGATCAGATTTTTGCCGCCCCCATCGCCCAATTGGGGGATTTTTGCTTTGACGAACAGGTCGTCGATGTCTTCCCCGACATGATCCAGCGCTCTGTGCCGGGTTACAGCAACATCATCTCCGCCATCGGCATGATGGCCGCCCGCTACGCCCAGCCCCAGAGCCGCCTGTACGATCTCGGCTGCTCCCTTGGCGCCGCGACCCAGGCGATGCGCCGCCATGTCAACCAGCCCGGCTGCCAGATCACGGCGGTGGATCTCTCCCACCCCATGATAGAGCGCGCCCGCGCCCACCTTTCGGGCTTCAAGTCCGAGGTGCCGGTGGCGCTGGTGGAGGCGGACATCTGCGACATCGCCATCGAGAACGCCTCAGTGGTGGTGCTCAACTTCACCCTGCAGTTCGTCGCCCCCGAGAAGCGGGCCGCCCTCATCCAGCGCATCCATGACGGTCTGCGCCCAGGTGGCATCCTGATCCTGAGCGAGAAGTTCCGCTTCGAGGACGAGCAGGTCAACGAGCTGCTCATCGACTTGCATCTGGACTTCAAGCGGGCCAACGGCTACAGCGAGCTGGAGATCAGCCAGAAGCGCACGGCGCTGGAAAACGTGATGCGTACCGACAGCCTGGAGACCCACCGTGCCCGCCTGCGGGACGCCGGTTTCACCCATCAGGATCTCTGGTTCCAGTGCTTCAACTTCGGCTCCATGATTGCCATCAAATCAAGCGACGCCCAGCCATGATCGATTTCGCCAACTTTTATCAACTGATCGCCAAGAACCGGCTGAGCCACTGGCTGCACACCCTGCCCGCCCAGCTGCACGCCTGGCAGCACGACAACCTGCACGGGGATCTGCCGCGCTGGAACCGGGCCCTCAACAAGCTGCCGCAGGTGTCCCCCGGCGAGATCGAGCTGAAAAGCCGGGTCGAGATCGGCAGCCTTGAGAGCATGAACGAGGGGGAGCGCAAGAAGACCGAGAGCCTGCTGCGCCACTTCATGCCCTGGCGCAAGGGGCCTTTTACCGTACACGGCATCCACATCGACACCGAGTGGCGCTCCGACTGGAAGTGGGATCGGGTGCTGCCCCACATCAGCCCCCTCGAAGGGCGTTACGTGCTGGATGTGGGCTGCGGCAGCGGCTACCACCTCTGGCGCATGGTGGGGGAAGGGGCCAGGCTCGCGGTCGGCATAGACCCAAGCCCGCTCTTCCTCTGCCAGTTCGAGGCCATTCGCCACTTCGCCGGCAACGATCAACGGGCGCACTTGTTGCCGCTCGGCATCCAGGAGCTGCCGGAGCTGCGTGCCTTTGACACCGTCTTCTCCATGGGAGTGCTCTATCATCGCAAGTCCCCCATCGAGCACATCGAACAGCTGCGCAACCAGTTGAAAGACGATGGGGAGCTGGTGCTGGAGACCCTGGTGATAGATGGCGACGAGCGGGAAGTGCTGGTGCCCACCGATCGCTACGGCAAGATGCGCAACGTCTGGTTCATCCCCTCCAGCGCGGCCCTCAAACTCTGGGTCGAGCGCTGCGGCTTCAGCGACGTGCGGATAGTGGACGAGAATATGACCAGCACCGACGAACAGCGTCGTACCGACTGGATGATTAACGAGTCCCTGAGTGACTATCTGGATCCCGATGATCCCGCACTCACGGTCGAAGGATACCCGGCACCCAAGCGTGCCGTACTGATCGCCAGAAAGGCCAAAGACTAGCCGATGGCGGCTGTGGAAGTTACACTGACCCAATTCCAGGAAGCACAGTTAAATGAATGACATGAAAAGCAAATTAAAAGGAATGACCCTGCTCTCCCTGCTCAGTCTCGGCGGGTGTGTCAGTATGGAAAAAGCGCCCCCTGTCCCGACCCTGACGCTGGCGGAGCTTCGCAACGAGATAAGCTTGAGCGAGCAACGCCTGCAAACATCCATGGAACAGCAACAGAAGCAGTATGTGCAGCAACAGCACCTGCTGGTTCAGCTCAACACCGATGTCACCAACATGAAAGAGTCCGTGAAGAAAGTCGACAGCAAGCTGGCTACCCTGCCACCCGAGCCCCCCAAACCCATGGCCATCCCGACCGAGAAGTGCCCGGCCCCGAGCCAGGGCCACACGGTCGACGGCAAGCTGCTGGTGGGTGAAGCCGAGTGGATCTGGGTTGATGCCGCCAACGATGCCTTCCAGGCACGGGTCGATACCGGCGCCACCACCTCCTCCATCAGCGCCCAGGAGATCACCATCTTCGAGCGCAACGGCAAGAACTGGGTGCGCTTCTTCCTGAGCCACCAGGAGATGGACGACAAGATCCAGATCGAGGCGCCCCTGGTGCGTCACGTGCGGGTGCGTCAGGCTTCTGCCGACGACCTCGACCGCCGTCCCGTGGTGCGCCTCACTGTGCGTATCGGCGACATGACCGAGAAGGCCGAGTTTACCCTCAAAGATCGCAGCGACATGACCTTCCCCGTGCTGCTGGGCCGTGAATTCTTGAAAGACATCGCCGTGGTCGACGTGGCCCGCGAGTATATCCAACCAAAACCCAAGCTCAAGGATGTAAAATAATCCATGGTTTCCCGTAAGCCGTTCTATCTGCTGGTCGCCCTGCTGTTCATTGTCGGCCTGGGAATGACGTTTTATCACCATGTCGCCCTGGACGTGCCCCTCACGCCCGGTGAAAAACGTCAGATCTGGTCTATCGAAGCCAAGCTCGAGTTCGAGGCGACCGGCGAGCCGGTGATCGCCTCCCTGGCCATTCCGGGCACCCAGCCCGGCTTCACCCTGATGAACGAGAATGCCGCGAGCCCGGGCTACGGCCTGTCGTTCGTGGAAAAAGACGGGGATGCCCGCGCCGAGTGGTCCATCCGCAGCGCCTCCGGCCGCCAGGAGCTCTACTACCGGGTCGACATGATGGCGGATGCCCATGCCAAGCCCGCCGCCAACCCCCTGCCGCCCGCCATCGAGAAGCAGATCGAGAGTGAGCCCTACGCCACCGCGATGAAGCAGATCCTCGAGCGCGCCCAGGAGCGTTCCGCCGACGGCTACACCCTGACCCGCGAGATCATCAAGGAGATCGAGAAGCAGGAACAGAACGCCGAGCTGCTCAAGTCTCACAAGAGCCGCGCCAGCCTGATCGCCGAGCTGCTCAACAACGCCGAGGTGCCGGCGCGGGTGGTGCACGCCCTGAGCCTGGAAGACGGTCGCCGTCGTCAGGAGCTGGTGGACTACCTGCAGGTGTTCAACAGCCCGACCGACTACAAGCTGTTCAACCCGCAAACCGGCGAACAGGGACAACCGGGCAACCTGCTGCTGTGGGAATACAACTCAGGTGCCCTGCTGGACGTCACCGGCGGACACAACTCCCGCGTCACCTTCTCGATGATCGAGCAGGAGCAACCGGTGAACGTGGCCCTGGCGCAGAAGTTCGAAAAATCAGAGATGATGAACTTCTCCATTCACAGCCTGCCGCTGGAAGAACAGGCCCTGTTCAAGGGGCTGCTGCTGATCCCCATAGGCGTGCTCATGGTGGTGTTCCTGCGGGTTCTGGTGGGGATCAAGACCTCGGGCACCTTCATGCCGGTGCTGATCGCGGTCGCCTTCATCCAGACTTCCCTTGTCACCGGTCTCATCGGCTTCCTGCTGATCGTCGGCACCGGCCTGGTGATCCGCTCCTACCTCTCAAGGCTCAACCTGCTGCTGGTGGCCCGAATATCGGCGATCATCATCATGGTGATCTCGATGATCGGCATCTTCTCGGCCTTTGCCTTCAAGCTGGGACTGACCGACGGCATGAAGATCACCTTCTTCCCGATGATCATCCTCTCCTGGACCATAGAGCGGATGTCCATCCTGTGGGAAGAAGAGGGCCCCAAAGAGGTGTTCCGTCAGGGTGGCGGCTCCCTGCTGGTGGCGGTCATCGCCTACCTGGCCATGGACAACGAGCTCATTCGTCACCTCACCTTCAACTTCCTCGGCCTGCAACTGGTGCTGATGGCGACCGTGCTGGTGATGGGTAACTACACCGGCTACAAGCTGAGCGAGCTCAAGCGCTTCAAGCCGCTGGTGGACGAGATGAAGTCCGGTGCCACCCCGGGTAAGGACAAGTAACAGATGTGGTTCTGGCAGAAATACACCAGTCCGTGGAGCCTGTCCCAGGCAGGCATCCTCGGCATGAACAAACGCAACCACTCCTACATCAGCCGCTACAACCCGCGTCGTCTCTACCCGCTGGTGGATGACAAGCTCAAGACCAAGCGCATAGCGCTGGATGCGGGGGTGACTGTGCCTGAACTCATCGGCACCATACGCGAGCAGCACGACGTGACCCGCATCACCGAGCTGGTGAAGGATTGGCCGGGCTTCTGCATCAAGCCGGCCCGCGGCTCGGGGGGCAAGGGGATACTGGTGATCCTGCGCCAGCAAGAGGGCAGCTTCTACAAGCCCAACGGCAGCGCCTCCACCGGTCAGGATCTGGAGCGCCATGTCTCCAACATACTGGCGGGCCTCTATTCCCTGGGGGGCAAGCCCGACGTGGCGCTGGTGGAAGGCCTCATCAACTTCGATGACGTGTTCGACGGCTACTCCTTCGAAGGGGTCCCCGATGCCCGGGTGATCATCTTCAAGGGCTTCCCCGTGATGGCCATGATGCGCCTCTCCACCGCCGCCTCCGACGGCAAGGCGAACCTGCACCAGGGCGCCGTGGGGGTGGGTCTGTGCCTGCGCACCGGTCGCGCCCTGAGGGCGGTGCAGTTTGGCAACCCGCTGCGCCACCACCCGGACACAGGTCTGGATCTCTACGATCTCAAGGTGCCCCACTGGGATACCCTGCTGACCCTGGCCGCCTCCTGCTACGAGATGTCGGGTCTGGGCTACATCGGCACCGACATGGTGCTCGACAAGTTCCGCGGCCCCATGCTGCTGGAGCTCAACGCCCGTCCCGGTCTCGCCATCCAGATCGCCAACGGTCGCGGCCTGGTGCCCAATCTCAAGACCATAGAGAAGCTGGGTCAGGTCAAGATGAACGTGGAGCAGCGGGTCAACTTCGCCAAGGATCACTTCGGTATCTTCGACGAATAGCCTGCCCTCACACCTGCAAAAACGCGCCAACAGGCGCGTTTTTTTATGGCCGGCCATGGGCGGCCCCGCAAGACGCCGGGGAAGGCCGATCCCCGTCACATCCCATGGCAACCCCCCTTCAACGGGCTGGCACAAGGGGATAAGCTCCCATGGCAGCAGTTGCCGCGACGGGCAGGTGGATGGCGGGCTTATCCCCATCCGCTTGCCCCGCAATGCACAGACCCTGCCAGGAGGGCGCCTAATCTCGGCGACAAAGCAGTCTCTCGATGGTAGATTAATCAAATCAAATAGATAGCATCGATCGGGTTTCCCCTATGCAACGTTGGCCCAGCCTGAAACAGCTGCAGTATCTGGTCGCTCTGGACGAGCACAAGAATTTCAATCGCGCCGCCAAGGCCTGTCATGTCAGCCAGTCCACCCTGAGTACCGGGATCCAGACCCTGGAGGACATGATGAACCTGCAACTGGTGGAGCGTGACCACAAGAGCTTCATCATGACGCCGGTCGGCATGGAGATAGTGGCGCGGGCGCGCAACCTGCTCTCCGACGCCCGGGATCTGATGGAGCTCGGCCAGCAGCAGGGGGGCGTCATGCACGGCACCGTCCGCCTGGGTTGCATCCCCACCATAGCCCCCTTCCTGCTCAGCAAGCTGCTGCAGGTGTGCGGCAAGGCCTATCCGGATCTGGAGCTGCTGCTGCGGGAAGACACCACCACCAATCTGCTCAAGCAGCTGGAGCAGGGGCAGCTCGACTTGCTGATCCTGGCGCTGCCGGTGGAGATAGGCGGTTTTCACAGCAAGACGGTGGGGCTGGATCCCTTCCATATGGTGATGCCGTCAGATATGGCTGCCACTTTGCACATGCCATTCGACTACAAAGAGCTGCCCAATCAGAGCATCTTCCTGCTGGAGCGGGAGCACTGCCTGACCGAGCACGCGGTGAGTGCCTGCCGGCTGCGGGACAAGAGCAAGATCAACCCCTTCGCCGCCACCAGTTTGCACACCCTGGTGCAGATGGTGGGCGCCGGCCTTGGCACCACCTTCCTGCCCCAGATGGCCATAGATGCGGGCATCCTCGACAACTCGGATCTGGTGGCCATCCCCCTGCCCGGGGAGAAGCCCTATCGCGAGATTGGTCTGGTGTGGCGCCCCAGCACCACCCGGGTGCAGACCTTCTACAAGATTGCCGAGCTGCTCACGCCGCTGATAAGTCCCAAGGCGGCGGACTGACGCCTGGCTCGCCGGGGGCCCTTTCTCTGCCCTCGGCAAGTTTTTATGCTATCGCTGTTCAGGTTCCAGGCAGGAACATCGTCTATGATGAATCCCGTGCCCTATCAAGGAGTTGAGATGTTTCGCACCTTGCTTCCGCCCCTGCTGGCCCTGCTTGTCGTCGCCTGCTCCAGTACCCCGGAGCCGCCCCCTCCTGCCCGCCAGGCCAGTGCCTTCGACGGCTTCTATCAGCAGTGGCGCGGCGTCCCCTATCGCATGGGCGGCACCAATCGCGCCGGCCTCGACTGCTCCGCCTTCACCCAGCTTGCCTACCAGCAGGTGCTGGGTTTCACCCTGCCCAGAACCACTGAATCCCAGGCCAGTCTCGGCAGGCCGGTGGACAGATACCGTCTGCAGCACGGGGATCTGGTGTTCTTCAAGACCGGCTGGCAGCAGTACCACGTCGGCGTCTACACCGGTGCCGGGGAGTTCATTCACGCCTCCACCAGCAAGGGGGTGATCCGCTCGCGCCTCGACAACGTCTACTGGAACAGCCGCTACTGGCAGGCCCGCCGCCTGACCCAGTAGCCGCCACCAACGAACACCAAAAAGGCCCCGAGGGGCCTTCTTCTTTATGTGCCGCGCAGAGGCTCAGTGCTTGCGGTGCCAGCGGGGCGAGGTGGCTCGCTCCCCCCAGGGGGTCACGCAGGGCAGCAGGGCCCCTTCGATCAGCCGCTCGCTTGCTGCCAGCGCCTCGGCAATCTTCTCGTGGAGCAGCCGCAGCAGGTTTTTGTCCTGCTCCGCCAGGGAGTGACCCGCGGCGAAATACTCGCGCTGATGTTGCAGCGCCAGCTTCTGGGCAAATTCATAGGTGTTGAAACTGTCCGGCATGCGCTCGATCACATCGTCCAGCCGGGCCAGCAGGCTGTGCAATTCCCTGGTCATGTGCTGCTCTCCATTTGAGTTGATGATTGAAAACTACCTCTTATTGGATAATCCACCAATCGAGATACCCCCAAACTGTGTGGCCGAGCACAGTTCCATCGGAGAACCCACTCATCCGCCCTTGCTCTGGCACGCCCTTGTTTACAAGCTGGCAACAAGCCGGTAGGCTTAGACCGACTAATCAGTCGGTCAGTTTTTGTGCGGAGCATGCCATGGAAGCCATACGAACAGAGTCCCCAGACAAGTTCTCCCTGCCCGAGCAGGTGAACCGCCTCAAGCAGGCCTGTCAGGCCCATCCCATGCCGAGCCTGGAGCAACGCCGCAACCGGCTGAGCGCACTCAAGGGCGCCCTGCTCGCCCACAAGCAACCCCTGTGCGACGCCCTGGCCCTGGACTATGGCCAGCGCAGCGACTACGACAGTCTGGTCGCCGACATACTGCCCTGCGTCATGCAGATCAACTACAGCCTGAAACGGCTCAAGGGCTGGATGAGACCAGCGCGGCGCCACCCCGGCCTGCTGCTGGCCCCCGCCAGGGTCGAGGTGCACTATCAGCCGCTGGGCGTCATCGGCATCATGGTGCCCTGGAACTTCCCTGTGATGCTGAGCCTGGGGCCCCTCATCGGCGCCATCGCCGCCGGCAACAGAGCCATGATCAAGCTCTCCGAGTTCACCCCCCATACCAATGCCCTGTTGCGCACCCTGCTGGCCCAGGTGTTTGGGGATGACGAGGTGGTGGTCATCGAGGGGGACGCGGGACTCGCGGCCGCCTTCAGCACCCTCCCCTTCGATCATCTGCTGTTCACCGGCTCCACTGCGGTGGGCAGGCTGGTGATGGCCGCCGCCGCCCCCCAGCTCACCCCCCTCACCCTGGAGCTCGGTGGCAAGAGCCCCTGCCTCATCGCCCCCGACATGCCGCTGGCCCTGGCGGTGGAGCGGATGATCTTCGGCAAGAGCCTGAACGCCGGCCAGATCTGCGTGGCCCCGGACTATGTGCTGCTGCCACGGGGGCAGGAGCAGGCCTTTATCGAGGCCTATCAGGCGCACTTTCGCCGCCTCTATCCCAAGGGGCTGGATAGCCCGGATTACGGCTCCATCATCAACGGGGCCCAGTACGAGCGGCTCACCGCCTGGCTGGCAGAGGCGAAGCAGGCGGGCGCCCAGGTGCACCCTTGCGCCTCGCCGGCCCGGAATGACGGCGCCCGCCGCCTGGTGCCCCACCTGCTGACCGAGGTGCCCGGCCACTGCCAGCTGATGCAGCAGGAGATCTTCGGCCCATTGCTGCCCCTGGTGCCCTATGACAGCATCGACGAGGCCCTCGCCTACATAGCGGCGCGCCCGCGCCCCCTCGCCTGCTACCTGATGAGCCTGGATCCGGCGCTGCAGAGCCGCCTCATCCGGGAGACCCACGCCGGTGGCATGGCCATCAACGAGTGCCTGTTCCAGGTGGCGGCGGACGACGCCCCCTTCGGCGGCATAGGCCCCTCCGGCATGGGTCACTACCACGGCCACGAGGGCTTTCTCACCTTCTCCAAGGCGAAAACCGTGCTGCGCCGTGGCCGTTTCAGCGCCGGAACCCTGATCCACCCCCCTTATCGGCGCTGGTACCAGCGGCTGATGATGGCCCTGTTCCTGCGCTAGGAGGCTGCATGAGCGAACCCATGACAGACAAACGCCGCCAGATCCTGGATGCCGCCCTTGCCCTCTGCGCCGAGGATGGCCTGCAGGGGGCCGCCACCGCCCGCATCGCCCGGGCGGCCGGGGTGGCCAACGGCACCCTGTTTCACCACTTTCCCAGCAAGGAGTTGTTGATCCAATGCCTCTATCAGGACGTCAAGCTGCGCCTTGGCGCCGCCATCAGCGAGGCGGATCCGGCCCTGCCCCTCAGGGAGCAGGCGCGCCACTACTGGCATCAGGCGATCAGCTGGATGCAGGCCCATCCCCACGAACTCAAGTTCGTGCTGGGGTTCTTCTACTCCCCCTTGCTGGCCAGATCCCTGCGCAGCCAGATCCTGGGGGAGACACTGCGCTTCCTGCCGCGCCTGCTGAGCCAGGGCCAGGCCAGCGGCGAGCTGATGCAGGCCCCCCCCGTCCTGATGCTGGAGGTGTGCCAGAGCCAGTTTCTGGCCTGCGCCTCCCTCTTTGTGGACCAACCCGAGCTCGGGGAGGATCCCCACTGGCAGGCCAGCGCCTTCGCCCTCTTCTGGTCCGCCATCGCAGGAGCCCCTCATGACGCTTGATCCCTTGCTCGCCACCGGCAGGCGCCTCTGGATAGGGAGCCTGCTCTGGATCATCGGCCGCACCCTGTGCCGCGCCGCACGGGTCGACGAGGCGGTGCGCCGGGAACTGGCCCCCCTGCCGGAGGGGCTCTGCATCCGGCTGGAGGTTCACGGGCTGCCTCATGGGCTGACCCTGCACAAGAGGGCCGGGCGCTGGCGCTGCGGCCCCGCGCCCCGGGGGGCAACAAGCCCTCATCTACTGCGCGTCTGCTTCAAGCACCCCGCCATCGCCTTTCGCGCCCTCAGCTTTCGCCTCGGCATCAATCAGGCCTTCTGCGAGAACCGGCTGCTGGTGGAGGGGGATCTCAGTGCGGCCATGCATCTGGTGCGGGCGCTGGAGCAGCTGCAAGCCCTGATCCTGCCGGCCTTCATCGCGAGGCCCCTGCTGCGCCACTACCCTAGCCCGCGCCACAAGCTGACGCGAGCCTGCCACATCTACCTGGGTCTGCTGACCGGTTGAAGAGAAGGATGAACACCATGAGCCGTTATTACGATTTCTTCTGCCCGGTCAGATTGATGGCGGGGGAGCAGGCACTGGAGCAGCTCCCGGACGAGCTGATGGCACTGGGGGCGCGCCGTCCGCTGCTGCTCACCGACAAGGGGGTCGGCGGCAGCGGGCTCGCCAACCTGCTGGCCAATGTGCTGGCGGAGGGGGGCCTGCCGGTGGCCGCCATCTGGGACCAGATCCCCGCCGACTCCTCCACCGCCGTGGTGGAGCGCATCGCCACCCGCTGGCGGGAGCTCGGCTGTGACAGCCTGGTGGCCCTGGGGGGCGGCTCCGTCATCGACACCGCCAAAGCGGTCAACATCCTGGTCACCCTGGGCGGGGAGCGGCTGCTGGATCACGCGGGGGCAGGTTGCCTGACCCGGCCCCTCAAGCCGCTGGCTGTGGTGCCCACCACGGCGGGCACCGGATCGGAGGTGACACTGGTGGCGGTGATCCGGGACGAGGGGAGCGGGCGCAAGGTACCCTTCACCTCCCCCTTCCTGCTGCCCCAGCTGGCGGTGCTGGACCCGCGCCTCACCCAGGGCTTGCCGCTGCCCATCACGGCCGCCACCGCCATGGACGCCATGACCCACGCCATCGAGGCCTTCATCGGCAACGGCAAGAACCCGGTCAGCGACGCCCTGGCCCTGATGGCGGTGGAGAAGATAGCCGATGCCCTGCCCAGGGTGCTGCTGGCCCCCGAAGACAAGCACCTGCGGCTGCAACTGGCGGAGGGATCCACCCTGGCGGGCATGGCGTTTTCCAACTCCATGGTGGGGCTGGTGCACGCCCTCGGCCACAGCCTGGGGGCCCGCTGTCACCTGCCCCACGGCCTGTGCATGAACCTCTTCCTGCCCACGGTGCTCGACTACAACAGGCCCCAGATAGACACCGAGCTGGCCCGCCTGCTGCTGCCGCTGGCGGGGCCGGAGCGCTTCGCGGCCACCCCACAGGCCCTGCGCCCCCAGGCGGCCCTGGATGCACTCTGCGCCCTGAGGGACAGTCTCTGGCAGGCGGTGGGGCTGCCGCGTACCCTGGCGGAAGCCGGGGTGACGGACAGAGCCGTGCTCAAGGATATCCGGGATCTCGCCATCAACGACGGTGCCCTGCTCTACAACCGCAAGGATGCGGACAGGGAACAGCTGCTGACGCTGCTGGAGCAGGTATGGGAATGACCCCGGGGCGCAGGATCAGATGGGTGGAGTGAAGACCCCGGTGGAGAGATAGCGATCCCCCCGATCGCAGATGATGGCCACCACCACCCCTTGGCTCAGCTCGGCCGCCACCCGCAGGGCACCGGCCACGGCGCCCCCCGAGCTGACCCCGCAGCAGATCCCCTCCTCCCGCGCCAGCCGGCGCATGGTGGCGAGCGCCTCCTCCTGGGTCACATCCAGCACCCGATCGACCCTTTGTGGCTCGAAGATGGCGGGCATATAGGCGGCGGGCCAGCGGCGAATGCCCGGGATCTGGCTCCCCTCTGCCGGTTGCAGGCCTATCACCTGCACCGCCGGATTCTGCTCCTTGAGGTAGCGGGAGACCCCCATTATGGTGCCCGTGGTGCCCATGGCCGAGACGAAGTGAGTGATTGCCCCCTCGCTCTGGCGCCAGATCTCGGGACCGGTGGAGAGGTAGTGGGCATCCGGGTTGGCCGGGTTGTTGAACTGATCGAGTACCAGCCCCTCGCCTCGAGCCTGCATGGCGAGGGCGAGGTCACGCGCGGCTTCCATGCCCTCTTCCACCAGCACCAGCTCGGCGCCATAGGCCTGCATGGCATCGCGCCGCTCCTGGCTCATGTTGCTCGGCATGATGAGGCGCATCCTGTACCCCCGGGCCGCCGCCACCATGGCCAGCGCTATGCCGGTGTTGCCGGAGGTGGCCTCGATAAGCCGCGCGCCTGGCCCTAAGTGACCACTCGCCTCCGCCGCCCGGATGAGGTTCAGGGCCGGCCTGTCCTTGACCGAGCCGGCGGGGTTGTTGCCCTCCAGCTTCACCAGCAGGGTCACATCGGGATAGGGGTTGATGCGGCGCAGGCGCAGCAACGGGGTATTGCCAATCAGATCTTCCAGGGTGGCGAAGGCCATAACGGGATCCATCCTCTGCTAACTGTTCTATACCTTGCCTGACGAGCCGCTCGCAGGCCGGTCAGTGTAAGCGAGCCTCCTCGGCCCGCAAAGAGCACGGTTGGCAAAGTCCGGCCAGCATGCTCTGATACCCCTTCCCCACCCTTTGAGGAGCCTCCATGAGCGACATTCTTCATCAGGCCGACCAGCAGCAGTTCATCTGCGTGGTGGACGGCAAGACCTCTCGCCTCAGCTACCGCTGGCTGGATGCGGGCACTGTCGATGCCTGCAGCACCCAGGTGCCATCCGAGCTGAGGGGACAGGGCATTGCCGACAAACTGGCGCGCAGCTTCTACGACTGGTGCCAGGCACAGGGGCTCACCATAGTGCCGAGCTGCAGCTACATAGACGTCTGGTTGCGCCGTCATGGGGGTTGAGGCACAAGCGGCCCGGGAGGCACAGCTGCAAGCCCACACCGAGGCCCTGCTGCGGGCCGATCCCCTGCGCATGGCCTGCCTCTGGGCGGCGCGGGAGCTGGCCCTGCCGGACTGGGCGCTGGGGGCGGGCTTTGTGCGCAACCTCATCTGGGATCACCTGCACCAAAAAGCCGAGCCCACTCCCCTCAACGACATAGATCTTATCTATCTGGATCCCAGCGACCCGGAAGGTGCGGACGAACGGGAGTACGAAGCCTGGCTCAGAATTCGCTTGCCTGATCAACGCTGGGAGGTGCGCAACCAGGCGCGCATGCATGTGCGCCAGCAAGTGCCCCCCTTCGCCAGCTCTCTGGAAGCGCTCAGTCACTGGGTGGAGGTCCCCACCTGCATAGGGGTGCGTCTGGGGGCGGACGACGAGTTCCAGTGGCTGGCCCCCCATGGCTTTGGCCACAACTGGTCCCTGCAGGTGAGTGCCAATCCGCGCTGCCGGCAGGAGAGCCGGATCTTCATCGACAGGATCAGGGACAAACAGTGGCAGCGCATCTGGCCTGATCTGGTGGTGAACTGGCCATAACCGGATTGCAATGGGCCGACAACCTTGGGCACACTAAGAAAAAGCTGTTTATAACTCAATGGGTTAAATAATGCGCGACTTCTTCTCTCTCGAACGCTGGCTGCCGGGCCTCGCCGCCCTGCTGCAATATCAGCGGGCCTGGCTGATGCCGGATCTTCGCGCTGGCCTCTCGGTGGCGGCCGTGGCCTTGCCCGTGGCCATCGCCTATGCGGAGCTCGCCGGAGTCGGCGCCATCGTCGGCCTCTACTCCTGCATACTGCCCATGGTGGTCTACGCCCTCTTTGGCACCTCCCGCCAGCTCATCGTCGGCCCGGACGCCGCCACCTGCGCCGTCATTGCCGCCGTGGTGACACCGCTCGCCGCCGGGGATCCCACCCGCCAGTGGCAACTGGTGATGACCATGACCGCCATGACCGGCTTCTGGTGCCTGATCGCCAGTCGCTTCAAGCTGGGGGTGCTGGCGGACTTTCTCTCCCGCCCCATACTGATGGGCCTGCTCAATGGTGTGGCCATCACCATAATGGTGAGCCAGCTCTCCAAGATCTTCGGCTTCACCTTCAGCGAGCGCTATCTCATCGAGCGGATCTTGAATGGCACCGACTACCTTACCCAGACCCATCTGCCGACCCTGGCCATGAGTCTGACCGCCCTGCTCACCCTGCTGCTGGCCAAGCGCTACAGGCCATCCTGGCCCTCCTCCATGGTGGCCATGGTGGTGACGGCGGCCCTGGTGTGGGCCCTCAATCTCGGCCAGTTCGAGATCGCCACCCTGGGGGCCGTGGGCTCGGGCCTGCCCGCCTTCCAGATGCCGGAGTTCCCCCCCGGCCTGATGCGCGAGCTGGTGCTGCCGGCGCTCAACCTCGCCATGGTGAGCTTCGTCTCCATGATGCTCACCGCCCGCAGCTTCGCCGCCAAGAACGGTTACGAAATCGATGCGGACAAGGAGTTTCGGGCCCTTGGCATGGCAAACCTCGCCTCGGCTGTCTCCCAGGGCTTTGCCATCAGCGGCGCCGATTCACGCACCGCGGTCAACGACGCCAACGGCGGCAAGAGCCAGCTGGTCTCCATCATAGCCGCGGCTGTGATCGCCCTCATCACCTTCTACCTGACGGCGCCGCTGCAATTCATTCCCACCGCCGCCCTCGGGGTGGTGCTGGTGATGGCCTCCCTGTCGCTCACCGATTTTCGCGGCCTCTGGGCCCTGCGCGACTCGGACCGCGCCGCCTTCTGGCTGGCGCTGATCACCTTTATCAGCGTGCTCACCATGGGGGTGATCCCGGGGATCACCCTCGCGGTGCTGCTGGGGCTGTTCCAGTTCCTGCGCAACGTGATGCGCCCCACCGATCAGTTGCTGGGCATGGACGATGAAGGGGTGGTGCGCACCCTGGGGGACAACGAGCAGGCCAAGGCCATCCCCGGCATCCTGGTCTATCGCTTCAACTCGCCGCTGACCTACTTCAACGCCCCCTACTTCAAGCGGCGGGTGCTGGCGCTACTGGTGCAGGATCCCCACAATCCCAAGTGCCTCATCGTGGATGCCGTGGCCTGCTTCACCCATCAGGACATCAGCGTGATGAGCATGGTGGGAGAGCTGCACAAGGAGCTCAGGCGCCGCGGCATCCACATGGTGATGGCCGGTCGCCACGGCCAGATGACCCAGTGGCTCAAGCAGGCGGGGATCCGGATCGGGGACGAGGGGGTCATCCTCAGTCCCGACATGTATCAGGCCCTGCGCCTGACCCGCTGCTACCGGGAGCCTGTGTTCAAGGATGACGAGGTAGTGGAGAGCACCACTGATACCCTGCTCTCCCGCTGGCCCCAGGATGAGACGCTACCGGACTCGGCACGCCTCACCCGGCCCTGCGAGCAGGAAGCGGGCGCCACCCCGGTCTGACGGCGGCGCGCCACCAGACTGCGAGAGGGTGCCGGGCCAGCACCCTCTTTGCTCAGGGCAGGATTGCACCCCGCACCCGCTTGGTGTTAAATGCCCGTCCAGATGGCGCTGACGAGGGCCATCCCCAGTATTTGGACATCCCATGCAGACTCAATCCCACGCGGGCCCGGGCACCCTCTTCGCCCTGACCTGGCCACTGTTCATCGATCTCGCCCTGCACTTCCTGACCGGGGCCCTCAACACCTTCATGGTGGGCCACGTCTCCTATCAGGGGGTGGCGGCACTGGCAGTCGGCAACCAGGTGTTCGATCTCGCCATCACATTGTTCAGCTTCGTCAGCATAGGCACCAGCGTGGTGATCACCCAGTACCTGGGGGCGGGGGATAGAGAGAAGGCGCGCGTGGTCATCCACACCGCCATCGGCTTCAACCTGCTGGTGGGGCTGGTGGCCGCGGTCGGGGTCATGGCCGGTGCCAGCACCATGCTGGCGCTGATGAACCTGCCCGCCCACCTGATGGGGGATGCCACCCTTTATCTGCAGATCATCGGCCTCTGCCTGCTACCGGAGGCGGCGGCGCTCTGCCTGGCCGCCACCCTGCGCGCCCATGGCCACACCCGTCAGGCCATGTACGTGACCCTGATCGTCAACCTCATCACCTTCGTCGGCAACCTGCTGCTGCTCTACGGCTGGTTCGGCCTGCCCCAGCTCGGGGTCGCCGGGGTCGCCATCAGCACAGTAGTGGGGCGCATCGTCGGCGTGGTGCTGCTGGTGTGGCTAGTGGCGCGCAAGACCGGCATACGGCTGCGGCTGCCGGAGATCCTTCGGCCAAGCAAGGTCATGCTGGACAAGGTGCTGCACATAGGCCTGCCGGCGGCCGGGGAGAACCTCTCCTGGATGCTGCAGTTCATGGTGGTAACGGCCTTCGTCGGCCTGCTCGGCGACAAGGCGCTGGCGACCCAGTCCTACTTCTTCCAGATCTGCCTGTTCATCCTGCTGTTCGGCCTCTCCATCGGCCTTGGCAACGAGATCATCATCGGCCACCTGGCGGGGGCCCGTCGCTTCGAGCAGGCCTATCGCCAGCTCATCAAGAGCCTCAAGCTCGGCCTCATCGTCACCAGCCTGATTGCCATAGCCGCGGCCCTGAACGGACGCGCCATCATCAGCCTGTTCACCGACGACCCCGACATCATCACCCAGGTGGCGCAGCTCTTCCTCATCAGCCTCATCCTCGAACCCGGCCGCACCTTCAACCTGGTGGTGATCAACGCCCTGCGTGCCACCGGGGATGCCCGTTTTCCGCTCTACATGGCGCTCGTCTCCATGTGGGGCATTGCCGTTCCCCTGGCCTATTTCCTTGGTATCATGCAGGGCTATGGCCTGGTAGGCATCTGGTTGGCGCTGGCCTGCGACGAGTGGGTTCGCGGTCTGGCCATGTTCTGGCGCTGGCGCAGTCGTCGCTGGCAAAACAAAATTCTTGTCGAAACATAAGCGGAATCACAATGAAGAAAATCGGACTCTTGTTGGCGGCCATCCTGCTCAGCCCGCTCGCCATGGCACAAACCGCCCCGGCGGCCCCCAAGGCGCAAGCCCCCCAGACCTGGTACGTGGCCCCCATCGTCATCGACCAGACCAGCGAGGCGCAGAAGGCCCTGACCAAGGACTTCATGGCCCAGATGATCAAGACCATCAAGATCAACGAGTACCAGACCGGCAAGGCGGTGGGCAAGCACAAGGATCCCAAGTGGCTGATCCGCACCAAGCTGATGCCCGCAAGCACCGAACCCCTGGTGGGCAAGAAACACCCCCAGGGCCTGACCTACGGCAAGGGCATCCCCACCCAGGAGATAGTCGGCGAGCTCATCATGAACGGCACCCTGGTGGCCCATGTTGGCCAGGGCTGGCGTGAGCCCATAGTTCCCGGCACCCCGGTGGCCGAGAAGATCACCATAGCCAACTACCAGTACGCCATCGGCAACGAGGCCAAGGCCCCGGATCTGGAAGAGCTGGCGGCCCAGATAGGCTTCGAGGTGGGCAAGGTGATTGCCCGAGGCGGTCAGCCGCTGCCCGAGAAGAAAAAGAAAAAAGAGTAAAGACGGCACTGCTTTTGAAGAAGGGGCCTTGCGCCCCTTCTTGCTGCCCGCCTGGCGCGCGCCTGTCGTCATCAAAGCGTCACAACTGTGAACAAGCTCCCAGTTCCCTCCTCTCTGCCCTCCTCATAAATCACTTATCTGCTTGTGATTCAATCAGTTAAAAATCATCCACCAGATGCAGCAAATCCGTTGCCCCAAATTGGATCGGGATCACATTTATCTCCCGGGGGAAGGGGTAGTTTGAAGGTCAAGGCACAATCAAACGACACCAAGGAGGCTTCATTACATGTTCCCTGAGTACAGAGATCTCATCTCGAAACTGAAGAGCAGTGATGTCCATTTCCAAAAGAAGTTTGACTTGCACAACGACCTGGATGCGGAGATCAGGAAGCTGGAAAAACATCACGCCAGCGATTACAGCTCCGAGGTGAAGGATCTGAAAAAACAGAAACTTAAACTGAAAGAGGAGATATACGACATCCTCAAACAACATCCACACTAGACGCCTCGACGAATACCCGGATAAGCAACTTATCCCCCAGCCCGGCTTAAAGCCGGGCTTTTTGTTGGCCACTCACGACAACGCTGAGCAGGCCATATCAGGCGGCCTTGTCGGCGTTGCTGACCGCTACCAGCTTGCCTGCCGCCAGCAGGGCCCGCGCCAGTGGCAGCCCGAGCCAGCCCGCCCCCAGAATACCGATCGTCCCGGCTATATATTGTTCTGTCATCGTCCCCTTCTCCTGCTTGATGCTATTTGCCCCGCAGCTTACCTGCCGTTACATAAAAAGAAAAACACAATAGGTACGAAATACTGACAGAATATGTGGCACCTATGAGAATGAAACTGCAATGTAAAAACACATAACGTAAAATTAAGTAGAACTGACAAAATATATATTTACAGTTCTATCATTCCATCATAACCACTTAACAATAAAAACTGCTAAGTTATCCAAGTACGATTGTGATGTTTTGTCATAATGATTTAAGCTTTTTTCTAACCACTTTTAATTCATTGTTTGCAATTTCCAACCAAGATGGTGAAGATATGGCTGAATTTTGATAGATATAGTTTAAGTATTTTAAAACCTGCTCCGGCCCATTTAAAGCACTAATCTTGTATAATTTTACGGCATAACTAACCCTATCTAACTCCATATTATTTATGGACAAGCTAGATTGCATATGCATTACAATATTTCTCTCATCTACAATATCGGCAACAGCATTTCTTAAAGTGCTATGAGTTTTAAGAGGCTGGACATTGAAGATTTGTGGAGCAAGTTGGAAAATCTTTGGCCTAATAGGTATTGAAGGATCTGATGCAATTTTGTCAGCTGCAATAATTCTATCCGGCTTGCCAGGTCGCTCTAGTTTCAGTTGTGAAACCTTGCCATTTTCTGTTCCGTATAAAATAAATGACTTGTTAACCCATGATTCTATAGCGCCGATGGAAAATGTGATAGCAGCCATTGCTTGCTGACACATTGCGAAAAATAGTTTCATATTTTCTCCCGAAGAATCTACTTCAGGAATTTTGTCAAAAATTGATTCTTGTACTTTAATACTTTTCTTTAATATTTCTGCTTTTACAGCCGCATCAAGAGAATTGAAAAACATAAGAGCTTCAAACTCTGGAGGTGGAACTCGCATATTGTAGCCATTAAAGCAACCTTGAGAAGATAGAATTGTAATCTTACTTCCCCCTTCAGCCAACTGCCCATTGGGTAATATCACGTCATGTGCCAATGATATATTCTTATCTTCTAATAGATGCTCCATTTTTACCTTACGTGATAGTGTTAAGTCTTTCCGATTTTAAGTTAAAAAAGCAATTGTTCCTACACTAGACAAAACAAAGCATCTAAATTATGAAGTTCCATACCTGAAATCCTTGTCGGATTATTTAATAAACTTAAGAAATTAATGTAATGGTCTGTTTTCCTGCATATATCCTGCCCAGCTTCCTCTAACATATCAACACATCATTTTGATTTTCAGGGTATCACTACTACAACGCCTGTAGTTGCTATCAGATAGTGAGAAGAGACATCCAATAGTCTCCCGATACAAAAAAGCGGGCCAATGGCCCGCTTGGTTATATTTCACTCATCCAATCCTCACACCGGCGGATGGAAATGACTGGCCTCGCGGGTGGCCATCTCCTCGTAGGTGGCCCACCTCTGCCAGACCACCTGCTGCGCCACCTGCATCAGCCGCTCGGCCTCTTCTGGATGGCTCTGGGCCAGTACCCGGTAGCGATTCTCCTCCGCCCTGTACTCGGCGAGGGGAATGGAGGGGCGCAGGCTGTCGAGGCTGAAGGGGTTCTGCCCCAAACTGCGCAATACAGGGTTGTAGCGCATCAGAGGCCAATGGCCCGAATCCACCGCCCGCTTCTGTTGGGCCAACCCCTGCTCCATATCGATGCCGTGGGCGATGCAGTGGCTGTAGGCGATGATAAGCGACGGGCCAGGATAGGCCTCTGCTTCGCGCAGCGCTTGCAGTGTCTGCTGCGGGTTGGCACCAAAGGCGATGCGGGCAACATAGACGTTGCCGTAGGAGATGGCCTGCAGCGCTACATCCTTCTTGGCGAGCGTCTTGCCCCCCGCCGCGAACTTGGCGACGGCACCGAGCGGGGTCGATTTCGACATCTGACCGCCGGTGTTGGAGTAGACCTCGGTATCCATCACCAGCACGTTCACATCGCGCCCGGAGGCGAGCACATGATCGAGCCCCGCCGAGCCGATGTCATAGGCCCAGCCATCGCCACCGACTATCCAGACCGAGCGGCGCACCAGCTGATCGATGAGTGACAGCAACTCGCGGGCCTTGCCGGATTTCACCTCTTCCAGCCGCTCGCGCACCTGCGCGACCCGATTGCGTTGCGCGCGGATCTCCGACTCCAGCCGCTGCGGTGCCTTGATAAGCGACTCGACCAATGCCTCCCCCAGCTCCCCCTTCATCCCCTGCAAGGCCGCCACCGCCTGACCCTGATGCTGATCGGCGGTGAGACGAAAACCAAAGCCGAACTCGGCGTTGTCCTCGAACAATGAGTTGGACCAGGCAGGCCCCTTCCCTTCCGAGTTCTTGGCCCAGGGGGTGGTCGGCAGGTTGCCGCCGTAGATGGAGGAGCAACCGGTGGCGTTGGCCACCAGCATGCGGTCACCAAACAGCTGGGTCAGCAGCTTGAGGTAAGGGGTCTCGCCACAACCGGCACAGGCACCAGAGAACTCGAACAGGGGTTCGAGGAACTGGGCACCGCGCACCGTGGAGAAATCCACCCGCTCGCGGGCAGGCCAGGGCAGGCCCTCGAACCAGCGCAGCGCCTGTTTCTGGCCAGCGAGGTGCGGCGCCTTGTCCAGCATGGTGATGGCGCGTTCGCCCTCGTGTTCCTCATCAGCCCCGGCCCGCACCGGACAGGCCTGCACGCACTGGCCGCAGCCGGTGCAATCCTCCGGATAGAGCTGCAGGCTGTAGCGGCTGTCGGGGAAGCCCTTGGCGGTGACGGGCACCGACTGGGCCGCCTCGGGGGCATTTGCCAGCCAGTCCTGATGGTAGAACTTGGCCCGCAGCGCCCCATGGGGGCAGACAAAGACGCAGTTGCCGCACTGGATGCAGATATCGGAGTGCCAGATGGGGATCTCGCGGGCGATATCCCGCTTCTCGAAGCGGCTGGTGGCGGTGGGGTAAGTGCCGTCCACCGGCAGCATGGAGACGGGGATGAGATCGCCGCGCCCCGCCAGCATCTCGCCTGTGACCCGCTGGACGAACTCGCTGCCACCGGGCGCCAGTGGCAGCGGGTAGTCGCTGATCTGCTCATCACCGGCCGGGATCGCCACCTTGCTTAAGTGAGCCAGGGTATCGTCCACCGCCGCAAAGTTGCGCTCGACCACTTCGGGCCCCTTGCGGGCATAGCTCTTCTCTATGCTCTCCTTGATCAGCGCAATGGCCTCGTCCCGTGGCAAGACCCCGGCCAGGGCGAAGAAGCAGGTCTGCATTATGGTGTTGATGCGATTGCCCATGCCGTTTTGCTCGGCCACCCGATCGCCGTCGATGCAGTAGAGCTGGATATTGAGGGCGCGGATGCGGGCGCGCAGCCGCTCGGGCAGCTGGCCCCACACCTTGTCTGCCTCATAGGGGGCATTGAGCAGCAGGGTCGCCCCTTCGGCGGCGTGCTCCAGCAGATCCACCGACTCGGCAAAGCCCCACTGGTGGCAGCCGATAAAGCCCGCCTGCTCGATAAGCCAGGGCGCGTCTATAGGCTCGGGGCCGAAGCGCAGGTGGGAGACGGTGCGCGAGCCCGACTTCTTGGAGTCGTAGACGAAATAACCCTGGGCGTGGAAGCCCTCCAGCTCGCCGATGATCTTGATGCTGTTCTTGTTGGCGCCGACTGTGCCGTCGGCACCGAGACCAAAGAATAGCGCCCGCACCCGGCTGGCGGGCTCCAGATCGCCGATGGGGTGCCAGGCCAGACTGAGGCCCGACACGTCATCGACGATCCCCACGGTAAAGCGCGGGCGCGGCGCATCGGATGCCAGCTCCTCGAATACCGCCGCGCACATGGCGGGGGTGAACTCCTTGGAAGAGAGGCCGTAGCGGCCGCCACTGAGCCAGGGCAGCCGCTTGATAAGGCCGCGCTGCAAACCGTCGATGAGGGCACTCTGCACATCCAGCAGCAGCGGCTCGCCACCAGCCCCCGGCTCCTTGGTGCGATCCAGCACCGCCAGCCGGCGCACGCTGGCAGGCAGCGCATCGAGCAGCGCCTGTACCGGGAAGGGACGATAGAGGCGCATGACCAACACCCCGGTCTTGCGATCCTGCCGATTGAGCCAGTCGACCGTGGTGCGGGCGGTGGCCGCCCCCGAGCCCATCAGCACTATGACGTCGGTGGCATCGGTTGCGCCATGATACTCCACCAGCCGGTAGTGGCGGCCGGTGAGGGATCCCAGCTTGTCCATGCACTGCTGCACCCGCGCCGGCACCGCCTCGTAGAAGGGGTTGACGCTCTCGCGGGACTGGAAGTAGGTATCCGGGTTCTGGGCCGTGCCGCGCATCACCGGATGATCCGGGTTGAGCGCCCGGGCGCGGTGGGCCCGCACCCAGTCGTTGTCGATAAGGGCACGGATCTCGTCCCTATGCAGGGCGGTGATCTTGTTCACCTCGTGGGAGGTGCGAAAGCCGTCGAAGAAGTGGATGAAGGGCACCCGGCACTGCAGGGTGACGCTGTGGGCAACCAAGGCCAAGTCCTGCGCCTCCTGCACCGAGCCGGAGGCGAGCATGGCAAAGCCGGTGCTGCGCGCCGCCATCACATCCTGATGATCGCCAAAAATCGAGAGCCCCTGCGCCGCGAGCGATCGGGCCGCCACATGGAACACGGCAGCGGTCAATTCACCGGCGATCTTGTACATGTTGGGCAGCATCAGCATCAGCCCCTGACTGGCGGTGAAGGTGGTGGCCAGCGCCCCCGCCTGCAGGGCGCCGTGTACAGTGCCGGCTGCTCCTCCTTCGCTCTGCATCTCCACGACTGTGGGGATGTTGCCCCAGAGGTTGGTCTGCCCCTCGTCCGCCCAGGCGTCAGCCAGCTCGGCCATGGTCGAGCTCGGGGTGATGGGGTAGATGGCACAGACTTCGCTCAGCTGGTACGCCACCCGGGCCGCGGCTTCGTTGCCATCGACCATGATCAGTTCATGTTTCATTGGGACTCCTGTGGTTGGCGCAGCGCTATGGTGTGACAAGGGCATTGATCGTGACAGGCACCGCAGCCGGTGCAGCGCGCCTCATCCACCTGATAACCCTTGCCCGGCCCCAGCTTGGCGATGGCCTGCTCGGGGCAGCTGCCGTAGCAGCCGTCGCACTCGAAGCAGTTGCCGCAGGAGTAGCAGCGCGCCGCCTCGTAGCGGGCCGCCGTCTCGTCCAGCCCACCTATGATCTCGCCAAAGTCGTCCCGCGCCCACGCCGGTTTGACCGGCTGACTGCTGGCGGGCGCCTGGGTCTGGAACCAGAGTTGCAACTGCTCCGGCCCCACCAGCGGGAATGAAAGCGGTTTGTGGTAGTAACGGCCGCGCAGCCAGGCATCCATGTGGCGCGCCGCCTTCTTGCCGTGGCCGGTGGCTATGGTGACGGTGCGCTCGGAGGGCACCATGTCGCCACCGGCAAAGAGACCCGGCACATCCGTCATCAGGTTGCCTGCCACCTGCACCACTCCCTCCTTGTTGATCCGCACGCCGGGAATGCTCTCCAGCACGCTCAAGTCCACCTCCTGACCGAGGGCCAGAATGAGGGAGTCCGCCTCCAGGGTTTCAAACTTGCCTGTGGGCACCGGCTTGCCCTGCCCGTCCAGCGCCATCACCTCCACCTCGATGCTGGTGTTGTCGAGCTGGCGTATGCTGCGCAGCCAGTTGATCTTGATCCCCTCCTCCTCGGCCTCAAGGGCCTCGAAGGCGTGGGCGGGCATATGGTCCCGGTCGCGGCGGTAGATGATCATCGCCTCCTCTACCCCGAGGCGACGGGCGGTGCGGGCCGCATCCATGGCGGTGTTGCCGCCGCCGTAGATAGCCACCCGCCGCCCCAGTTTGGGGGGCGGCAAGCCCTGCTCCTCGGCCAGACTCGCCTGCTCGAGGAAACTCACCGCATCGAGGATCTTGCCCGCCTCCCGGGCCGGAATATCGACCCGCTTGGCCAGATGGGCGCCTATGGCCATAAAGACGGCGTCAAAGCCCCCCTCATCGCGCTCGCGCAGCACATCCTCCACCTTGTGGTTGAGGGTGAGGATCACCCCGGCGGCCAGGATACGGGCCACCTCCCGATCCAGCACATCGCGGGGCAAGCGGTAAGCGGGAATACCAAAGCGCAGCATGCCGCCGGCCTGCGGCCCCGCTTCGCGGATCTCCACCCGATGGCCGAGCCGGTTGAGGTGCCAGGCGCAGGAGAGACCGGAGGGCCCGGCGCCTATCACCAGCACCTTCTTGCCGCTGGCAGGAGCGGGGGTTGCAGGCAGCCAGCCACGGGCCAGCGCCTCGTCACCGAGGAAACGCTCGATGGCGTGGATGGAGACGGCATCGTCTACCTGGGCGCGATTGCAGGCGCTCTCGCAGGGGTGATAACAGACCCGGCCATGGACGGCGGGCAAGGGGTTCTCTTCGACAAGCGTCTGCCAGGCCGCCTCGAAGCGGCCCGCTTCGGCCAGGGCAAGCCAGGCCTGGATATTCTCACCGGCCGGACAGGCGTGATTGCAGGGTGGCAGGGCCGGTTGCCAGACGGGCAGCTGGGTGCGGACCGGGCCCGTTCCCGTTTTCTGGGAGAGATCCGGCTGTGGGGTCATATCCAGTTGTTTGCTCATACATTGCTTTCTTCTTTGTTGGGTAACAGGCCCCATCCGAATGCACTTGATACCGTGTAGCCTGGGCAGACGGTGGCCGGAGAGGGAAGAAGCGAAAGCGTCAGAAACTGGAAGCTGGCTCGATGATGGGCCGTTTTTTGTACGCACCTGGGGATCAGGATCAATAAATGTTGCACTTTATGAGGAGTTTTCCCCGGGATCCGACCTCGATCACATGGCGCCGCGGGCTGGCACCGGCCAGGAGCCGCCTCACCTGCCCCCCATGATGGGGGGCAAGAGAGGATTGCCGCACGGGGCAGGAATCGTTATCTTGCCCTCTTCACTGGAATCGCCACAGCACAAGGACCCTGACATGCCCAGCCTCGCCAGCATACATCTCTACCCCATCAAATCGACGGCGGGCATGCCGCTGACCCGTGCCCTGGTGACCGAGGAGGGGCTGCTGGGGGATCGCCGCTACATGGTGGTCAAGCCGGACGGCAGCTTCATCACGGCCCGCACCCATCCCCAGTTGCAACTGGTGACGGCCACCCCGGTGGAAGGCGGCCTGCAACTGCGTTACCCGGGGATGGCGCAGCTCAGGCTGCAGGAAGCCGACTTCAGCCGCGCCCCCCAGGCCACCGGGGTCTGGGGCGACAGCTTCCATGCCCTGCACACCCAGTCCCAGGCCGATGAGTGGCTGAGCCAGGTGGCGGGTGAGCCGGTTCGCCTGCTCTGGCTCGGCGAAACCTCCGACCGCTTTCGGGAGAAAACCGGTACCCGGGTCAGCTTTGCCGACGGCTATCCCCTGCTGCTGATCAGCCAGAGTTCGCTGGATGACCTCAACCTGAGATCCGATGCCCTGCACCAGATGAGCCAGTTTAGGACCAACCTGGTGGCGAGCGGCACCCGCCCCTTCGAGGAGGATGGCTGGAAGCGGATCCGCATCGGCGAGGTGGAGTTTCTGGTGGCCAAGCCCTGCAGCCGCTGCATCATGACCACTGTGGAGGCAGGCACGGATCGCTTCAACGCCCTGAAGGAGCCGCTGGCCACCCTGACCCGCTACCGCCGTGGCGAGGATGGGGATGTCTATTTCGGCCAGAATCTGGTGGCGCTGAACGAGGGCTGGATTGAGGCGGGCAGCGAGATCGAGGTGCTGGAAAGCACCCGCCCCCATGTCTACCCCAATGCGGCGCCGAAGAAGCGGGAGCTGGTCTGCGTGGCCCGCGAGCCCCTGGCCCGGGATCTGGAGACCTTCTGGTTCGAGGCGGCCGACGGCGAGCCCCTGCCCGACTATCTGCCGGGCCAGCACCTGCCCATCAGCCTCGACATCAAGGGGGAAAGGCAACAGCGCCGCTATACCCTGAGCTCCACCCCGGAGAGGCCCGAGCGTTACAGCATCAGCGTCAAGAAGCTGGCCGATGGCCGTATCTCCCCCTGGCTGCACCATGAACTGCGGGTGGGCGATCACCTGCTGGCCGCCCCCCCGGCCGGGGAGTTTCACCTCGGCACCGAGCGCAAGCTGCTGCTGCTCTCGGCGGGCTCAGGCGTCACCCCCATGCTCTCCATCGCCCGCACCCTGCATCTCAGACACGAACTCGGCGACGTGCACTTTATGCACCTGTGCCGCAGCGAGGCCGACATTCCGGCCGCCGCCGAGCTGCACGCCATGAGTCAGGCTGGCATGCAGCTGACCCTGATCCTGAGCCAGCCCGATGCGCACTGGCAGGGCATGAGCGGTCGCCTTGGCAAGGGGCACCTCGCGCAGGTCAGGGATCTGCTGGCGCGGGAGATCTTCCTGTGCGGCCCCCACGGCTTTATGAGCGAGGCGGTCAAGCTGCTGCAGGAGCAAGGGGTCGCTGCCGAGCGCATCCGGCAGGAGAGTTTTGGCGGGGCCATCCTCTCGGTGGCCCGTCCCCACAAGGCGGTGCAGCTGCGCATCGGCGAGCAGACCTTCGCTGGCAACAACCAGGGCACCATACTGGATCAGGCCCACAAGCAGGGGGTGGAGCTGCCCTGGAGCTGCCGCGCCGGCATCTGCGGCAGTTGCAAGCAGACCCTGCTCGAAGGGGAGGTGGATCACCCGGACGCCCCGGCCATCACAGCCGCCGAGCGGGCCGCTGGCAAGATCCTCACCTGCTGCGCCGTGCCGCTGACCGATCTGGTGATCAAATAAGAGGATGGCGCCGCCACGGGGCGGTGCCATCACCACAAAGCAAAACGGCTGCCCTGAGGCAGCCGTTTTCTTATGGCGTCTGGCAATCAGCCACGCAGGGCGGCGATGCGCTGCTCTATGGGCGGGTGGCTCATGAACAGCTCGCTCATGGAGCGCTTGCCGTTGATGCCGAAGGCCATCATGGCCCCTTCCATCTGCGGCTCGGCACCACGGGAGAGGCGCTGCAGCGCGGCAATCATCTTGTCGCGACCGGCCAGCTTGGCGGCACCGGCGTCGGCGCGGAACTCACGCTGACGGCTGAACCACATGACGATCATGGAGGCCAGCACGCCAAACAGCATCTCCAGCACGAAGACGGTGATCATGTAGGCAAAGCCACCGGAGCTGCTGCTCTCTTCACTGTTGTTGGAGCTGAAGAAGTTGCTGATGACCCCGGCCACTATGCGGGCGAAGAACATCACGAAGGTGTTCACCACCCCCTGGATCAGGGTCAGGGTCACCATGTCGCCGTTGGCCACGTGGCTCACCTCGTGGGCCAGCACGGCTTCCGCCTCGTCACGGCTCATGCTGTAGAGCAGGCCGGAGGAGACGGCGACGAGGGAGTCGTCACGACGGGCGCCGGTGGCAAAGGCGTTCATCTCGGGAGAGTCGTAGATCCCCACTTCCGGCATCTTGATGCCAGCCTCACGGGCTTGACGGGCAACAGTGCTCACCAGCCAGTGTTCTGTCTCGTTGCGGGGTTGCTCGATGACCTGGACGCCATAGCTGCGCTTGGCCATCCACTTGGACATCAGCAAGGAGATAAAGGAACCCCCAAAACCGAACACGGCACAGAACACCAACAGACCGGAAATGCTGGACTTGTTGATCCCCAGAACCGAGAACAGGATATTGAGTACCACCCCCAGCACCAGCATGACGGCCAGGTTGGTCACCAGGAATAGCATAATTCGCTTCATATTGACTCCTTGTGAGATATAGATGCATGGTTCGGGCCAGTTCACAATCGACCTGATACCACACCTGCTCCCGATCATAGACAGACTCGATGAATGTTTGCTGAATGTCGGGCCCAGCTAAGCTGCCGAGGGGTCAGCCCAGGGGCGAGATGTCGAGACAATCGCGCAGATCCGCCTCGAGCGGCTGGTCTACGAAGGGGATCTCACCCAGAAATGGGGCCGGCAACAAGGCTTTCAAGGTGGCCAGGTTCTCCGGGTAGCGACTCATGTGCGGATCCACCCGATTGACCACCCAGCCAGCCAGGGTCAGCCCCTGATGGCTGATGGCGGCGCAGGTGAGCAGGGCATGATTGAGGCAACCCAGCTTGGCCCCCACTACCAGGATCACCGGCAGGCGCTCCAGGGCGACCCAGTCCGACAGCAGATGCTGGTGATCCAGCGGCAAAAACCAGCCTCCCGCCCCCTCGACTATCACCAGTTCGGCCCCAGCCCGCTCAATCTCCCGCAATCCAGCCGACAGGCCCGCCAGAGGAATGCTCGCCCCCACCTCCCGGGCGGCTATGTGGGGGGCTATGGGGGGCTCGAAGGCATAGGGGTTGACCGAGTCGATGGGCAGCGGGAGGCTGGCGGCCGCTTGCAACTGCTGGGCATCGAGGTTGCGAAGCCCCTCGGGGGTGCGGGCACAGCCGGCGGAAATCGGCTTGTAGCCGGCACAGGCTATGCCTTGGGCGGCGAAGGCTTGCAGCAGGGTGCGGGCGACCAGGGTCTTGCCCACGTCGGTGTCGGTGCCCGTGATGAAATAGGATCTGACCATGATGATTCCTCGATGCAATGCAGGGGCGCCGGTTGCGCCCCGGTGTCAATGGTGAGTGGCAGGGTTGCCCCAGCCCTTGAATGGATGGCTGCCCAAGCGCGGCGGGTCCCTCTGTCTCAGCGCCGAACCAGGCGCCCGAGGCAGACCTCATAGCTGGCGGCCAGCAGGCCGTCGGGCTGGCGGTGGCGTTCATAGGCTTCCCCGAGACGCGTCAGGCGCTGGCGGTTGCCAAGCCCCGCGGCCCTGTCGTCATTGACCTGGCTGGCCCCTATGCCCTTGAGATCCCGCAGCAAGTCATTGAGCTCCAGATAGGCGAGGGACCAGGTGAGACAGGTCAGCTCAGGCACCTGAAAACCCGCGGCTCCAATGGCCTGCTGCAACTGGGGCAGGGCGAGGAAGCGGTTGACGTGGGCGTGCCCGTCGACAGCACTCCAGGCTTCGCGCAACTGCCACAGGGACCCCGCCAGCAGGGTCGAGAAGAAGATCTGGCCACCGGGCTTGAGCACCCGGTGGATCTCGGCAAAGGCCTGGGCCGGGCGCTCGCACCACTGCAGGGCCAGGCTGGAGAAGACCCAGTCCAGGCTCTGATCCGC
Source organism: Aeromonas sp. DSM 116730 (assembly GCF_046581335.1). Lineage (NCBI taxonomy): Bacteria > Pseudomonadati > Pseudomonadota > Gammaproteobacteria > Aeromonadales > Aeromonadaceae > Aeromonas > Aeromonas sp. DSM 116730. The sequence continues at coordinate 3,164,257 of NZ_CP144265.1, forward strand.
GAAGGGCAGCGCCTCCGCATCACCGCACACCAGCCGGGCGCCGCTGCCACGCAGGGCGGCCTGGGCCAGCATGCCGGGGGCGAGATCCAGCCCGTGCAACTGTTGACAACGACCCGCCAGCGCGGGCAGGAAGAAACCTGTGCCGCAGCCAAGATCCAGCCCGCAAACCGTCAGTTCAGAACCGACCGGCCCGTCCGGCATCAGGTCAAGCAGCGCCTGCCCCACCTCCTGCTGGAAACGAGCGTGAGCGTCATAATGACGGGCGGCCGCCCCGAAGCGGCGGGCGAGCTGGGCCTTGTCGACCTGCTGGAAACGCTCATGTAGCATGGGCGCCTCCTCTCTGATCACTGGATGGGCAAGGGCCCAAGGCGTCGAGCAGGCTGTCCACATCCTGCTCGCGGTGCGCGGCACTCAGGGTGATGCGAAGGCGCGCCGTGCCGACTGGCACAGTGGGTGGGCGGATGGCGCTGACCCAGACGCCGCGATCCCGCAGCCGCTGGGCCAGTTGCAGGGCAGCCGCGCTCTCCCCCACCAGCAGGGGCTGGATCGGGGTCTCGCTCGCACCAAGCTGCCAGCCCAGCGCCTCGGCCCCCTGCCGGAAGCGGGCGATCAACTGGCCAAGATGAGCGCGGGCATCATCAGCAGCGCGTACCAATCCGATACTCTTGCTGACCGCACAGGCCTGGGCGGCCGGCATATGGGTGCTGTAGACATAGTGGCGGGCAAAGTTGACCAGGTACTCTACCAGCTCGCGGCTACCCCCCACGAAGGCACCGGCGACCCCAAGCGCCTTGCCAAAGGTGCCCATCTGGATGTGCACGCTGCCAGGATCAACCCCTTGCGCCGCCAGTGTGCCGCACCCCTCTGGCCCCAGCACGCCGAGGCCGTGGGCATCGTCGATCATCAACCAGTTGCCGCTTTGAGCTGCGAGCGTTGCGAGCTCGCGCCAGGGGCCCTGATCCCCGTCCATGCTGAAGACCCCTTCCGAGACGATCAAGCCACGGTTTGGTTCGAGTTGACGCTCAAGGGCCGCCATGTCGTTGTGGCCGAAGCGCTTCATCTTGCAGGGGAGCTGGCTGCCCATCTCCTGCAAGGAGGCGTGGTTGAGCCTGTCCTGCCACAGCAGGTGCTCCTTGCCGAGCAGGGCCTTGAGCACCGCCTGATTGGCGGAAAAACCGCAGTTGAACAGCAGCACCGCCTCCACCCCGATCCAGTCGGCAAGCGTCTCTTCCAGCTGCTGGTGGGCACGGCTGTAGCCTGTCACCAGAGGAGAGGCGCCGGCGCCCGCACCATGGCGCTCGATCCCCTCCTTGAAGGCGGCCTTGATGGCGGAGTGATCGGCGAGCCCCAGGTAATCGTTGGCAGAGAAGTTGAGGTAGTCGCGCCCATCGACCACCAGCCTGGCGCCAGTGGGGCCATCGGTAGCGATGCGGCGGCGCAGCAGGGCCGCCTGCTCGCGTTCGGCCAGGGCCTCCCCCAGCGCAAAGGGGCCTGTGACAACAGGGGAAGTCATGAACGGACGGCACCTGCGCGGGGGCGGGTGGCATCGTAGAAGATCTCGGTCGGCTCGCTCTGGCGGCTCACCTCGGCCAGCAGCTCCTCTTCCTGAACCTGATCCGGCTTCTGGGCCCGCTGGGCGGGACGGATGCCGAGCCGCTTGAACAGCTGCATGTCGCTGTTCTCGTCGGGGTTGGGGGTGGTCAGCAGCTTGCAGCCATAGAAGATGGAGTTGGCGCCCGCCATAAAACACATGGCCTGCATCTGCTCGTTCATCTTCTCCCGCCCGGCGGAGAGGCGCACGTGGGAGGCGGGCATCATGATGCGCGCCACCGCTATGGTGCGGATAAATTCGAACGGATCCAGGTTCTCCTCGTTCTCCAGGGGCGTGCCCTTCACCTTGACCAGCATGTTGATGGGCACACTCTCAGGGTGGCGCGGCAAATTGGCCAGCGCCATCAAGAGGCCAGCCCTATCTTTGGCCTGCTCCCCCATGCCGACGATGCCGCCGGAGCACACCTTCATGCCGGCGCCGCGCACGTGCTCCAGGGTATCCAGCCTGTCCTGATAGGTGCGGGTGGTGATGATGTCACCGTAGAACTCCGGCGAGGTATCGAGATTGTGGTTGTAGTAGTCAAGGCCGGCGGCGCCGAGGCGGGCGGCCTGATCCGCGGTCAGCATCCCCAGCGTCATGCAGGTCTCCATCCCCAGCCCGCGCACCTCCTCGACCATGCGGAGGATATAGGGCATGTCCCTCTCCTTCGGGTTGCGCCAGGCGGCCCCCATGCAGAAGCGCGACGAGCCGTTGGCCTTGGCCTCGCGGGCCCGCTCCAGCACTTTTTCCACCTCCATCAGCCGCTCGGTCTCGAGCCCGGTGTGGTAGCGAGCACTCTGGGGGCAATATTTGCAATCCTCCGGGCAGGCGCCGGTCTTGATGGAGAGCAAGGTGCTCACCTGCACCTCGTTCGGGTCGAAATGGGCGCGGTGCACCGTCTGGGCCTGGAACAGCAGATCGTTGAATGGCAGGGCAAACAGGGCCTGAACCTCGGCGAGGGTCCAGTCGTGACGAAGGGCGTGACCGCCCAGGGTGAGAGCATTCATACATGGCTTCCAGTTGTTATAAGTGGGATCCTGCGCCGCCATCCTGGGATGAAGGACCGCAAAAGCCGCCACAGCGCCGACCTCCTCGTTGTGAGGCCTGGCGCCAAGTGGCTGAAATTGTTGGCTAGTGTAGAGAGCGCGCGTAGACTGTCAACACCGACCAGATCAAACCAATTGACAACAGAACACAAAATGACCAATCAAGAATTCGACCTGCACCACGTCTGGCACCCCTATACCTCCCTCACCCATCCCCTGCCCTGCTATGAAGTGGCCAGCGCCAAGGGGGTAAAAATCACCCTCAGCGACGGCCGTGAACTGGTGGATGGCATGAGCTCCTGGTGGGCCTGCGTCCACGGCTATCAGGTACCGGAACTGGACGCCGCCGCCACTGCCCAGCTCGGCAAGATGTCCCACGTGATGTTTGGCGGCCTGACCCATGCCCCTGCGGTGGAGCTGTGCCGCAAGCTGGTGGAGATCACACCAAAAGGGCTGGATCGGGTGTTTCTGGCGGATTCGGGGTCGGTGGCGGTGGAGGTGGCACTCAAGATGGCCCAGCAGTACTGGCACGCCAAGGGGACGCCAAGGGCCAAATTTGTCTCCCTGCGGGGCGGCTATCACGGCGACACCTTCGGCGCCATGAGCGTCTGCGACCCGGATGGCGGCATGCACGAGCTCTACAAGGGCTTCCTGCCGGAGCACCATTTTGTGGCCGCCCCGAGCTGCCGCTTTCATGCCCAGTGGGACGAGAGCTGCGTGGTGGAGCTGGCGGAGCTGGTTGCCGATCGCCACGAAGAGATAGCCGCCATAGTGCTGGAGCCCATAGTCCAGGGAGCCGGCGGCATGCGCTTCTATCATCCCCGCTACCTGCAGTGGGTGCGCGCCCTGTGCGACGAGTTCGGCCTGCTCTTGATTGCCGACGAAATCGCCACCGGTTTTGGCCGTACCGGCCAGCTGTTTGCCTGCGACTGGGCGGGCATCAGCCCCGACATCATGTGTCTGGGCAAGGCGCTCACCGGCGGCTACCTGACGCTGTCGGCCACCCTGACTACCGAACATGTCGCCCGCACCATCTGTGACGGCAAGGCCGGGGTCTTTATGCACGGCCCCACCTTTATGGGCAATCCACTCGCCTGCGCGGTGGCCAACGCCTCCATCGATCTGCTGCTAGCCTCCCCGTGGCAGGAAAGGGTAACCGCCATCGAGCATCAGCTGCGCACCGAGCTGGTGCAGCTGACCCTCAACCCGGCGGTGGCCGACGTGCGGGTACTCGGCGCCATCGGCGTGGTGGAGATGAAGGAGCGGGTTGACGTGGCGCGTATCCAGCGCAAGTTCGTGTCGCTTGGGGCCTGGATCCGCCCGTTCGGCAAGCTCATCTACCTGATGCCCCCCTTCGTCATCAGCCCCGAGGAGCTGCGGGTATTGACCCGCGCCATCCATGAGGCCATCGCCAGCGGCGAATTCTGAGTCTGGATGAATAGGCCCTGCATGAGAATGCAGGGCCTTTTGGCTCTTTTTCATCAGAATGTGAGCGAGACACCAGAACCCGGCTGGCGAGGGGAGTAGACTGCGCGGGTTTTACCCAACAGATGTACCTTTCCCATGCGCCTCTCCATCACTGCCAAGATCAATTTCTTCCTGCTCTTCATCTTCTCCATGGTATTGGTGTTTTCCGCGGCCTATCAGGCGGTGCGCGAGCGCGACCTCATCCTGACCCTCATCAAGGAGCAGAGCCGCGAGCAGACCGAGGCCTATTTCGACGGCCTCAACATGCTGATGCTGACCGGCAAGATGGAGGCCCGCGACACCCTGCGCGCCAAGTTCCTCGATCACGCCCACGTGGAAGATGCCCGCATAGTGCGCGGAGCGGCGATCAACAAGCAGTACGGGGCGGGTCGCGAGACCGAGGCCCCCAAGGACAGATTCGATGCCCTGGCCCTGGCGGGCAAGGGGAGCCTGGAGGTGGTGCACGACGGCACCCACAGCAAGCTGGTGGTGACCCGCCCCCTGCTGGCCAAGACGGATTTTCGCGGCACCGACTGCACCAGCTGTCACCAGGTGCCGGAGAATACCGTGCTGGGGGCTGTGCGCTTTGACTACTCCCTCGATACCCTCTTTACCCGGGTCGAGCAGAACATTCTCACTTCGGCACTTATTCTCACCGGTATCTTCGGGCTGGGGCTGTTGTTGACCCTCTGGGTCATCCGCACCTGGATAGTCCGCCCCCTCAACCAGCTGACCCGCTCCATGGAAGAGGCCACCGACCTGCACGACTTCGGCCACCGGCTGGAGGGGGATGAAGGGGACGAGATAGGCCGGGTGGCGCTCGCCTACAACCAGATGCTTGACAGCGTGGAGCGCCAGCTCGGCAAGCGCCCCGCCCCCTCATCCCAGGACAAGAAGCCGGCGGATCACGCCAGATAGTAGAACAGCAGGCTGGCGATCAGGATCAGCAGCAGGATGAAGAGGTTGACGTGCAGTGCATCCTCTTGCCGTCGGTGCTCCAGCGCCAAGACCTCTCGTCCCAGGACGACAAGCCGGCGGATCACGCCAGATAGTAAAACAGCAGGCTGGCGACCAGGATCAGCAGCAGGATGAACAGAATTGAGGTGCAGCGCATCCTCTTGCCGTCGACTGCGTCTGCGCTCCAGCGCCAAGACCCCTCGTCACAGGACGACAAGCCGGCGGATCACGCCAGATAGTAAAACAGCAGGCTGGCGATCAGGATCAACAGCAGGATGAAGAGGTTGACGTGCAGCGCATCCTCTTGCCGTCGGCTGCGCCTGCGCTCCAGCGCCAAGACCCCCAGGGTCAGCAGGCAGCAGCCCCAGAGCCCGTGCACCAGCCAGGGGGTGAGGGCGGGATCCCAGCCTTGGCGCACCTTGACCCCGCCATAGACCAGAAAGCCGTAGGCAATATCGGGGCGGGCATGGTGATAGAGGCCGAGCAGGACGATAAAGCCCCCCCAGCAGAGGATCACCAGCCCCTGGAGTACCCGTATCCAGCCATCCGGCCCCCGCCTGCGTTCTTTCACTCTCACCCCCTGCCCAACCGACCGGATCCATGCAAGATTCATGGGGGAAACCCCGCAAGGGTCCAACATTTTTGCTTGTTTATCAAACCCGCGCGGGTAAGATTAACGGCTTAGTCTGCCATGGTGGGCCACTCACGCCCGGGCCAGACCCCTAGTGTTGCAAATAGCGCTGCAAGAACAAGCTGGAGACAATATTTCGATGACGCACGCATCCGTAGTAGATGTGCTGACCGGTAAGTATGCGGTTGGCACCACCCAGACAGTGAAAGGGTGGATCCGGACCCGCCGCGATTCCAAGGCGGGGATCTCATTTTTGGCCATATCCGATGGCTCCTGTTTCCATCCGGTACAGGCCGTCGTTCCCAATACCCTGGCCAATTACGAGAATGAAGTGCTGCGTCTGACCACCGCCTGCTCAGTGGAAGTGACCGGTGTGGTCGTGGCTTCCCAGGGCAGCGGCCAGGCCTTCGAGCTGCAAGCCTCCGACGTCAAGGTAGTAGGCTGGGTCGAAGACCCGGACACCTACCCCATGTCTGCCAAGCGCCACAGCATCGAATACCTGCGCGAGCAGGGTCACCTGCGTGCCCGTACCAACGTGGTCGGCGCCGTGACCCGGGTGCGCAACTGCCTGGCCCAGGCCATTCACCGCTTCTTCCACGAAGAAGGCTACCTGTGGATCGCCGCCCCCCTCATCACCGCCTCCGACACCGAAGGTGCCGGCGAGATGTTCCGCGTCTCCACCCTGGACATGGAAAACCTGCCGCGCACCCCTGAAGGCAAGGTGGATTACGACAAGGACTTCTTCGGCAAGGAGACCTTCCTGACCGTCTCCGGTCAGCTCAACGTCGAGACCTATGCCTGCGCCCTGTCCAAGGTCTACACCTTCGGCCCGACCTTCCGCGCCGAAAACTCCAACACCAGCCGCCATCTGGCCGAGTTCTGGATGGTGGAGCCGGAAATCGCCTTCGCGGACCTGGAAGACAACGCCGCCCTGGCCGAAGCCATGCTCAAATACGTCTTCAATGCCGTGCTGCGTGAGCGCCGTGACGATCTGGAGTTCTTCACCCAGCACATCGACAAGGACGCCATCGACCGTCTGGAACGTTTCGTCGCCTCCGACTTCGCCCAGATTGACTACACCGACGCCATCGAAGTGCTGAAGAACTGCGGCAAGAGCTTCGAGTTCCCTGTCTCCTGGGGCATCGATCTCTCCTCCGAGCACGAGCGCTACCTGGCCGAGGAGCACTTCAAGTCTCCTGTGGTGGTGAAGAACTACCCGAAAGACATCAAGGCCTTCTACATGCGCCTCAACGACGACGGCAAGACCGTCGCCGCCATGGACGTGCTGGCCCCGGGGATCGGCGAGATCATCGGTGGCTCCCAGCGTGAGGAGCGTCTCGAGGTGCTGGATGCCCGTCTGGCCGAAATGGGCCTGAACAAGGAAGATTACTGGTGGTATCGCGACCTGCGTCGCTACGGCACAGTGCCGCACTCAGGTTTCGGCCTGGGCTTCGAGCGTCTGGTGGTCTATGTGACCGGCATGGGCAACGTGCGCGATGTCATCCCCTTCCCGCGTACCCCTCGCACCGCCGAGTTCTAAGACGCGCCGAGCCAGACTCGCACCGTGCAAAAGCCGACCCTTGGGTCGGCTTTTTTTTCCTGCTCTCCCGGCTGTTGCCCCCCGCCTCTCATCCTGATCCTCGAATAAATCCCACCACCCTCTTCCCCTGCCTGCCACCCTCCCGATCGCCCCTGTTCAAGGGCATATCCATAGTTTTTATGCACTTAAATCGGAAAAGAGTCTGTTATTGAACCACCTCAATTTTTTACCCCTTTAGGGGTGCCAGAATACCCACCAACCCTTTAGGGGCAAATAACGACAGATGCTCCCGGGCCCCAGGGCCGATGCGGACATGGATTCAATCACACGAGGTAATGGAATGATCTTGATGGAATTTTTGGTGGTGCTCGGCTGCTTGCTGCTGGGTACCCGCTTTGGGGGCATGGGACTGGGTCTCATCAGTGGCATAGGTCTCTTCCTGCTGACCTTCGTGTTCGGCCTGGTGCCGGGCGAGCCGCCGGTGCAGGTGATGCTGACCATACTGGCGGTGATCGGCTGCGCCGCCACCCTGCAGACCGCCGGTGGCCTCAACCTGATGATGCAGGTGGCCGAGCGCCTGCTGCGCCGTCACCCCCAGTACATCACCATACTGGCGCCGCTCACTACCTGGACCCTCACCTTCCTGTGCGGTACCGGCCACGTGGTCTACACCATGTTCCCCATCATCGCCGACATAGCGCTGCAGAAGAACATCCGTCCCGAGCGCCCTATGGCGGTCGCCTCCGTTGCGTCCCAGATGGCGATCTGCGCCTCCCCGGTCTCCGTTGCCGTGGTCTCCATGGTCTCCATTCTGGCGGCCGGTCACGGCATAGGGCAGGCTTACGGCCTGCTCGACATCCTGATGATCGCCATCCCCTCCTCCCTGACCGGTGTGGTCATGGCGGCCCTGTGGAGCCTGCGCCGTGGCAAGGATCTGGACAAGGACGAGGAGTTCCAGGCCAAGATCCAGGATCCGGAGCAGCGCGCCTTCGTCTATGGCGGCGGTGAAACCCTGCTCAACACCAAGTTCCCGAAAGAGGCCTACTGGTCAACCTGGATCTTCTTCGCCGCCATCGCCGCCGTGGTCTTGCTCGGTGCCAACGAAGGTTTGCGTCCGGTCTTTACCATCAAGGACAAGACAGGCCCCCTCTCCATGAACCTGGTGATCCAGATGATGATGCTGATCGCCGGCGCCATCATTTTGATGCGCTGCAAGGTCAAGCCGGGTGATATCTCCAACGGCGCCGTCTTCAAGGCGGGCATGGTCGCCATCTTCTCCGTGTTCGGGGTTGCCTGGATGAGCGAAACCTTCTTCCAGGCCCACATGCCGCTGCTCAAAGAGACCCTGGCCCACGTGGTACAGGCCCAGCCCTGGACCTACGCCCTGGTGCTCTTCCTCATCTCCAAGCTGGTGAACAGCCAGGCCGCCGCCCTGACCGCCATCGCCCCCATGGGGCTGGCACTGGGCGTTGAGCCGAAACTGCTGATCGCCTTCCTGCCGGCCAGCTACGGCTACTTCGTGCTGCCGACCTACCCGAGCGATCTGGCCTGTATCGGTTTCGACCGCTCCGGCACCACCCGCATCGGCAAGTTCATCATCAACCACAGCTTCATCATTCCGGGGCTGATCGGGGTCAGCAGCTCCTGCGCCCTGGGTTATGTGCTGACCACCATTCTGCTGTAATCGCAGTCGCGTTTAGCACGCCATTGCCAGACAGGCCCCCGCTTTGGGGGCCTGCTCTTTTCTCCCCCTCTCTGCTCTCCAACAATTTTCCCACTGCTATTTCCAGCCACGACGGCTTTACCTGCGCCCCCGCCACTGGGTAGCATGTGCTCCCTCTTTCACCATCGGAATCTCCCCCCATGTCTCGCGTCATCCTGCTCTGGAGCGGTGGCAAAGATGCCATGCTGGCCCTCTGCCATGCCCGCGATGCGGGTCATCAGGTGGTGGCCCTGGCCACCTTTGCACCGCTAGAGCCCCGCTTTCTCGCTCACCCCTTGCCACTGGTGCGCCGTCAGGCGGCGGCCCTGGGTCTGCCCCATCTGCTGGTCACCATAGAAGCACCCTTCGAGCAGAGTTATGAGACGGCGCTGAGCCGCCTGCAGCAGGAGTGGGCCCTCGATGGGGTGGTGACCGGCGACATCGACAGCGTGGGGGGCGCACCAAACTGGATCCGCGAACGCTGCCAGCCGCTGGGGCTCATCGTCCATACCCCGCTCTGGCAGCAATCTCGCCAAGCCTTGCTGGCAGATATGCTGGCGCGCGGCATAGTCGCCCACCTCTCCTGCGTCGATACTCGGGTACTGGGCGCCGAATGGGTGGGACGAACGCTCGATGCCACCACCCTCAGCGATCTGCAACAACTGGCCGAGCACGAGGGATTCGATGCCTGTGGCGAGCAGGGGGAGTACCACAGCATGGTGACCGACGGCCCGGGCTTTGCCGCCCCGCTGCGCCTCGATGGCTGGCAGCTGGCGCGCCAGGATCATCTGGCCTATCTGGCCGAGCCGCAGGGGTAACGGCCTCAAGCCATCTGGCCCGCGCGCTCAAGGACGCGCGAAAAATCGATATAAAAAAACGGGAGGCAATAGCCTCCCGCTTGGGTTTAAGCGGACCAAGTTTGAGCGGGCCAATAACGACCCGAACAAGGGATAAACCGGCTTATTTCGCCAGCTTGCCCAGCACCCGCTGCAACAGGCGGATGCGCGGCTCTATGCTCTCCAGCAGCAAGAACTCGGCCTCCGAGTGGAAACCGCCCCCCATGGGGCCCAAGCCATCCAGGGACGGCACCCCGGCGGCGGCGGTGAAGTTGGCGTCCGAGCCGCCCCCCGCCTCCAGCCAGTTGAAGGAGATCCCCTCATCCGCTGCGGCAGCCTCCACCAGCGCCATCAACGCCTCGGTGTCGCCACTCGGGCGCATTGCCGGCTTGAAGCTCTGGCGATCCACCTCGACCCGGCAACCGCGCAGGAAGGGGTTGTTGGCCATAAAGCCGAGCCGCTCGTGCACGGCGGCAGCCTCGTCGTTGCTCCAGAAGCGCAGGTCGACTATGGCCTCGGCGAAGTCCGGCACCACGTTGACGCCGGTGCCGCCCTGTACCACACCCACGTTCATGGTGGTGCCCGTCTCCATGTTGACCTGTTCGTTGATGGCCAGTACCCAATGGGCGAGCTCTGTGATGGCGGAGACCCCCTCCGCCAGGGCAGATCCCGCGTGGGAGGCCTTGCCGTGGAAGCGGATGCGGTACTTGGCATTGCCCTTGCGGGCGCTGATGAGATCCCCGCTCGGACGGGCCGCCTCGGCCACCAGCACGCAGCCGCTCTGTTTGGCCTTGGCTACCAGCCAATCCCTGGACCAGGGGGAGCCAATCTCCTCGTCGCAGTTGCAGCAGACCAGCACCTTGAGTTTGGCCAGCAGCGCCGGATCCATCCCCTTCAAGGCATACCAGGTGGAGAGCAGGCCGCTCTTCATATCCGACACTCCGGGGCCGAAGGCCTGATTGCCTTCGACTTTCAGCGGGCGTTTGGCCGCCGTCCCCTCGGGGAAGACGGTATCCATGTGGCCCACCAGCATGACATCATAGTGAGCCGCCCCCGGGGCATTGGTTGCCTCGAGGCAGGGGCCGCACTCGGGGGCAAACTGGTGGCGGGTCACCTGCCAACCGATAGCCTCATATTTTTCGGTCAGGATGTCGGCCACCCGAGCCACCCCGGCCGGGGTGCGGGTGCCGCAATCGAGATTGATGAGCGGGGCCAGATCCGCCAGATAGGCGTCCAGGGAAAAAGCGTTGCGAGGATCTGTCATCATCGTCTCCAAAGGGCAAAAGGTCGGGCCTCGCCCTTGCGCAGAGTGAATGGAGCGGGCAGCCTGGCCACCCGCCCCGCCATTACATAAACAGCAGATAGTTGAGCGCCAGCGCCGTCACCAGGGCGCCGGCCATGGGCACGCAGGTGCGCTTGACCACCACGAAGGGGGAGACCTTGGCGATCCCCGCGCAGGCGATCAGCACAGCCGCGATTGGGGAGACGGTGCGGCCTATGCTGGAGGCGAGCTGCATCGGCAGCAGCATGGTCACCGCCGGCACCCCGAACTTGGCCGCTACCGCCGGTGCCAGGGTGGAGAAGCTCAGGAAGGCCGCGTTGCCGGAGCCCATGATGACGGCCGCCACCATGATGAGTCCCACCATCACCAGCGTCATCAGGCCGCTGCCGATCCCGGCATTGCTGGCGGAGTGCAGCAGAGTGTCGATGGCGCCTATGGCCTTGAGGGATTCGGCAAACAGCTCGGCACAGACGATGAGCGCCACTACAGGACCAAACACCTTGCCCATGCCGTCGAGGAAGCTGGAGAGCCCGGCCATGGCGGTGCGCACCGAGCGGGTGCGCAGCAGCTCGCACAGCATGCCGATAAAGACCGACAGCAGCATGGCCACCTCCACGCTGACGCTGATGCTGGTCACCAGCAGCTTGGAGAAGGTCATCATCAGCACGAAGGGGATGATGGGCAGCAGGGCATACCAGGTCGGTGCCGGCACCTCCTCTTTCCCCTGCTCGTCCAGCTCGGCCGGATCGCCGCGATGCTGGGCGGGATCCCAGCCATCCAGGCGATCGCAGTGACGCTGCCAGAAGAAGTGCAGCACCATGGTCACCAGCAGCATGGGGGCCACCAGCCAAATCTGGTAGTCGACGAAGTAGCTGGTCGGATCCATGCCGGACTGGCCGGCGGAGAAGATGGCATTGGTCTGGGTCGGGCCAATCTCGAACGCCTGGGAGGTGGCGATGACGCCACAGGCCGACGCCGGGCTGATACCGAGGTTGCGCATCACGGGGTACATGGTGACCATCAGCAAGAGGCCGAGGCCGGTGGCGGAAGTGACAAACAGCGACACGAAGACCGCCACCAGATAGCAGATGGCCAGCATCAGGTAGCTGGACCGGATGCCCGCCACCGGCTTGACCGCCACCCGCACCAGGGACTGGGAGGCGCCTATGTGGGACATGTAGGTGGCAAAGCCCGCCACCGCCATTATGGTGAGGCCAAGCCCCGCCGCCCGGTAGGAGAAGATCCCCTTGAACACCTCGAACAGGTCGAACAGGGCGAACCCCGTGCTCTTGTCGGCAGGCAGTATGGGGTGCAACCCCAGCCAGTAGGCCACCGCGAAGATGGCCATGCCTGCCAGCGCCAGCACCGCCTGCGGGTTGTAATCCTTGACGATGCCGTAGACCACGGCCATCAGCACGAGCAAGACGAATAAGAGTTCCAAAGTGCGCTCCTGATAAGATTATCGAGGTTCGAAATCTAGTGGCGAGCCCCTCCTTTCCCCTTGATCCCTATCAATAAAAGTGGCTTGAATGACAAAAAGCAGCATCAAATTTTGATATATCAAATAAAATTGGTACATCAATCCAGTGCCGACGCACTAGAATGCCCTGCATCAGATCCTGACCAACAACCTCCACTTTTTTTGCGTTGGATCAACGCCCGTCAGAGGTGAACTGGCCAAGATGCCCGTCGATACAGAGCGACCATTTCGCACCGGAGAGAGTTATGACAAGCCAAGCCACCGCAGGGACTTCGACCTGCGACTACAAGCTGTGGGACATCCTCGTCGAGTCTGCAAAGGAACGCACCACCATTCGTTATTCCAAGCTGGCCAGGCAGGCCGGGCTGGAACAGTGCCAGGATGAGCTGCGCACCCTGCTGCAACGCATCCGCATGTACTGCACCGAAAACAACCTGCCGATCCTCTCCGCCATAGTGGTGGACGACGTGGGCAAATACACAGGCCTCTCCTCCAGCCTGCCGGATGCGCCCTGGGAGCGGGCCCGGGTCTTCGACCACCAGTGGACCACCCTGCACTGATAGCCCCCTTCCCACAAAACGCGCCCCCAGGCGCGTTTTGGCTATCTGGCCCCTCGCGATTTCTCCCCCCTCCCCGCTGGTAAAACCAGCCAGCCCGGCCATGAGCGTTGCCATGGCTGGGCCACAATGCCAGAATCGGGCCCTTGCATGATTTCACGTTCGGATTTCAGGGCCCCGGGCCCGCAGATATAGGATCTCCCATGGCCACCACCCTCTATGGCATCAAGAACTGCGACACCATCAAGAAGGCCCGCAAGTGGCTGGACGAGGCTGGCATCGACTATCGCTTTCACGACCACAGGGCCGACGGCCTCGAGCCTGCCCGGCTGGACGGCTGGCTGAACCAGCTGGGCTGGGAAGCCCTGCTCAACACCCGAGGCACCAGCTTCCGCGCCCTGCCGGAGGAGGCCAAGCAAGGGCTGGACACCGCAAAAGCCCGTGCCCTGCTGCTGGAACACCCCGCCATGATCAAGCGCCCGCTGCTGGATCGCGATGGCGAGCTCACCCTGGGGTTCAAGGCAGACCACTACCAATCCCTCTTCTCTCGTTAAACTTTTCTGTTAAGGAACGCCGATGTCGGATGTCATCGCACTGGCCAAGGATCTTATCCGCCGCCCCTCAGTTACCCCCCTGGATGAAGGGTGCCAGACCCTGATGGCGGAGCGCCTCGAGCGCCTCGGGTTCGTCATCGAGCCCATGGTGTTTGAAGACACTACCAATCTCTGGGCCCGCCGTGGCAGCGAGGGGCCGCTGTTCTGCTTCGCCGGCCACACCGACGTGGTGCCCGCCGGGCCGCTGGACAAATGGCATACGCCGCCATTCGAGCCGACCATCATGGATGGCATGCTCTATGGCCGGGGCGCCGCCGACATGAAGGGGTCGCTGGCCGCCATGGTGGTGGCCACCGAGCGCTTCGTCGCGGCCCACCCGGATCACCAGGGCTCCATCGCCTTTCTCATCACCTCCGATGAAGAGGGCCCCTTTATCAACGGCACGGTGCGCGTCATCGACACCCTGGAGGCGCGCAACGAGAAGATCCGCTGGTGCATCGTCGGCGAGCCCTCCTCCACCGCAGTGGTAGGGGACGTGGTGAAGAACGGCCGCCGCGGCTCCATCACCGGCGATCTGCTGGTGCGCGGAGTACAGGGCCACGTGGCTTATCCTCATCTGGCAGACAACCCCATCCACAAGGCGGCGCCTGCCCTGGCGGAGCTCGCCGCCACCGTCTGGGATGAGGGCAACGCCTACTTCCCCCCCACCAGCTTCCAGATAGCCAACATCCAGGCCGGGACCGGCGCCTCCAACGTCATTCCCGGCGAATTGCAGGTGCAGTTCAACTTCCGTTTCAGCACCCAACTGACCGACATGGATATCCGCGAGCGGGTCGAGGCACTGCTGACCCGTCACGGTCTGGACTTTGAGCTGAAGTGGACCCTCTCTGGCCAGCCCTTCCTGACCGACACCGGCGCCCTGCTGGAGGCCACAGTCGCCGCCGTGGCCGCGGTCAACGGTCAGCAACCTGCCCTGCTCACCACGGGCGGAACGTCCGATGGACGCTTTATCGCCCCCACCGGGGCTGAGGTCATCGAACTGGGCCCGGTCAACGCCACCATCCACAAGGTGAACGAGTGCGTGAAGGCGGACGATCTGGATCTGCTGGCGGACATGTACCAAGGGGTGCTGGAGCACTTGCTGGCATGACCCAGGATCAACTGCTTGGGCTCGACGGGAGCCACCTCATCCTGGTGGGGCGCGGGCCTCACCGCCTGACCGCCGCCACCGCGGCGGCCTTCAACGACATGCAGGTGGCGGCCGCCTATGAAGGGTTCAACCTGCAGGCCGCCTCCAGCTGGCGCAGCTTCGAGCGCCAGCTCGCCATCTGGAATGGCAAGTGGCGCGGGGAGCGGCCCCTGCTGGACGCCGACAACCGGCCACTGGATGCGCTGCAGCTCGGAGAGACAGAGCGGCTGCACGCCATCTTGCGCTGGAGCGCCCTGCCGGGCACCAGTCGCCATCACTGGGGCACGGATCTCGACATCTATGATCCGGACTGCCTGCCCGCCGGTACCAGGCTGGCGCTGGAGCCCTGGGAGTATGAGGCGGGAGGCTGGTTTGCCGATCTCGGCGAGTGGCTCGGGGATCACATGAGCGACTTCGGCTTCTTCCTGCCCTATGCCAAGCCACTGGACGCGGCTCAGGGGGTCGCCTACGAGCCCTGGCACATCAGCTTCGCCCTGGAGTCCGCTGAACAGCGGCTGGATCCGGATGCGCTGGCGCTTTGCCTGCAACAGGCGGATATTGAAGGCAAGGCGTGCATACTGTCCCATCTCGACGAGATCCTGGCCCGTTATGTCACTGCCGGTCACACCGAAAGGAGAATCCGATGAGCGTGTGGTTATGGATAGGCCTGCCGCTGCTGTTTTTGCTCGGCCTGTTTCTCAATGCCATCAAGGACATGAAACAGCTCGAAAAGCAGTTGCCGAAATACAAGGACAAGATCCGGGAAGTCAAGGACGACGAGGACGACTGACCTCCCCCGCAGGAGCCCGATGGCGCTCCTGCGCCCCCACCCCGGCCTGCTGACAACCCTGCACCCGCCCCCTGAAAATGGGCACCAATCGCCACTCCTCCCCCCTCTTTCTCGTCCCCCTCAGGCCCCGCGCCTACTGCTTAAAAACAGCACAACAACCGTAAAAAACTGCAAATCGATGCACAATTAAGCCACACAAAGGGGTGCAATCTGCATATAATGTGCCTGTTTTGCCGCCCGCCATAAGGAGTTCGCCATTGGATGCCACCACCATCAACAGTTTCTTTTTTATCGGTGCCTTGTTGGTGGGAGCCAGTGTCCTGTTAAGTGCGCTCTCGTCCCGGGTCGGCATCCCCATCCTGGTCATCTTCCTCGCCGTCGGCATGCTGGCCGGTGAAGATGGCCCCGGCGGCATCCACTTCGCCGACTACTCTGTCGCCTACCTGGTGGGCAACCTAGCACTGGCCATCATTTTGCTCGACGGCGGCATGCGCACCCGGGTCTCCTCCTTTCGGGTCGCACTCTGGCCCGCCCTGTCGCTGGCCACCGTCGGGGTGGCCATCACCACAGGCCTGACCGGTCTGGCCGCCGCCTGGCTGTTTGACCTCAACCTGATGCAGGGGATGCTGATCGGGGCCATCGTCGGCTCCACCGATGCGGCGGCTGTCTTCTCCCTGCTCGGCGGACGCAGCCTCAACGAACGGGTCAGCGCCACCCTGGAAATAGAGTCCGGCAGCAACGATCCCATGGCGGTCTTTCTCACCGTCACCCTGATAGAGGTGCTGGCCAGCGCCCAGCAGGGGCTGGACGCCGGCTTCCTGCTGCTGCAACTCATCAAGCAGTTTGGCCTCGGCGCCGGCATAGGCCTCGCGGGGGGCTGGCTGCTGTGGCGGCTCATCAACACGGCCCGCCTGGCCCCCGGGCTATATCCGCTGCTCACGGTGAGCGGCGGCCTGCTCATCTTCGCCCTCACCACGGCGGTGGGGGGCAGCGGCATCCTCGCCATCTACCTCACCGGCCTGTTGCTCGGCAACCTCTCCCTGCGCAGCCGCAGCACCACCTTGTCGGTGCTGGACGGCCTGACCTGGCTCAGCCAGATCGGCATGTTCCTGGTGCTGGGGCTGCTCGCCACCCCGAGCAATCTGCTGCCCATCGCAGTGCCGGCGCTGGCCCTGGCCATGTGGATGATCCTCTTTGCCCGCCCGGTGTCGGTCTGGATAGGCCTGCTGCCGTTCAAGAACTTCGCCCCCCGGGAGCGCTGGTTCATATCCTGGGTCGGCCTGCGCGGCGCCGTGCCCATCATACTGGCGGTCTTCCCCATGATGGCGGGGCTGCCCAATGCCCAGCTCTACTTCAATGTCGCCTTCTTCGTGGTGCTGGTCTCCCTCATCCTGCAGGGCAGCTCGCTGCCGCTGGCCTCCAGGCTGGCGCGGGTCGAGGTGCCGGCGCCGCCGTCCCCCATCAACCGCTCCGGGCTCGAGATCGATCTCGACAGCCAGTGGGAGACCTTCGTCTATCGCCTGAGCGCCGAGAAGTGGTGCATAGGCTCGCCCCTGCGGGAGTTGCGCATGCCGGAGGGTACCCGCATCTGCGCCCTGTTCCGCGGCCAGGAGCTGCTGCACCCCTCGGGCAGTACCTGCCTGCAGTCGGACGACATCCTCTGCGTCATCGGCCACGAGCGCGATCTGCCCGCCCTCGGCCAGCTGTTCAGCCAGGCGCCGGAGCAAGATCTGGGCCCGCGCTTCTTCGGTGACTTCCTGCTGGAGGCGACCGCCAGGCTGGTGGATCTCGCCCCGCTGTACGGGCTGGATGTGAGCGAGGTGGCGGATCAGACCCTGGGCGATTTCATTGCCCATCAGTTGGGCGATAATCTGGTAGTGGGTGACCACGTCGCCTGGCAGGGCCTGCTCTGGACGGTGGCGGAGATGGAAGAGGGTGAGCCTCGCAAGATAGGGGTACGCTTCCTGGAAGAAGATCCGGTCTAGGGCGCAAGCCGGACCCTGTTCAATACACATACTCGGCGCCCGTTCCCGCCAGGACGGTGAACCGGCGCCCGGCGAGAAGGGAGTGACCCATGCCTTATCAAACCCTGTTGTCTGGTCTGTATCCTCCCTCCCCCCGACTGGGGCTGATCGAGGGCTTCTTCGGCAAGGGCTGGAGCTGGGAGGCCCGTGCCCGCTATGCCCAGTGGCTGCCCCGCCATGGCTATGGCTTCTACCTCTACGCCCCCAAGGAAGACGGCTATCTGCGCAAGCACTGGGCCGAGCCCTGGCCGAGGGAGCAGCTCGACCACCTGCGCCAGCTGGCCCAGCAGTGCCGGGACAACGGCCTCGCCTTCGGTGTGGGGTTGAGCCCCATGGGCGCCCATCACGACTACGCGCACAAGCGCCCGGCCCTGCTCGAGAAGGTTCGCCTCATCGAGGAGGCGCTCAAGCCCGACATACTGGCGGTGCTGTTTGACGACATGAAGGGGGACACCCCGGATCTCGCCCACTGGCAGCTCACCATAGCCCACGACATCGCGGCCCACACCGGCGCCAGCCGTCTCATCTTCTGCCCCAGCTACTACTCGACGGATCCTGTGCTGGAGAAGGTGTTCGGCGCCATGCCCCCCCACTATCTGACGGATCTGGGCCAGGGGCTGGACAAGGGTTTTGACATCTTCTGGACAGGCCCCAGAGTCTGCTCCACCGACTACCCGGCCGCGCACCTCAAGCAGGCCGCCGACTGGCTGCACCGCAAGCCCTTCCTGTGGGACAACTACCCGGTCAACGACGGCAGCAAGGCGAGCAGCTTCCTGCACCTGCGTGCCTTCGAGAACCGCCCCGCCGAGCTGGCGGAGCTGACCGCCGGCCACGCGGTCAATCCCATGAAGCAGGCGGCGCTCTCCGTGCTGCCGCTCGCCACCCTGCCCATGAGTTACCGACTCGGCCACCAGTACGATCCGGATCAGGCGCTGCACACCTCCCTCAACGCCACCTGCGGGCCGCAGATCTCCGCCATGATAGAGGCGGATCTGCCGCTGTTTCAGGACATAGGCCTGGCCCAGCTAACCCCCGAGCAACTCACCCACCTCAAGCACCGCTACCTGCCGTTCCAGGATCAGAGCTGCGTGAACGAGATCCTGCGCTGGCTGGCGGGGGAATATGTGTTCGATCCGGACTGCCTCACCGACTGACACCTCGCCGGACGCCCAATAAAAATGCCACCTCCCCTTCACCGGGGGAGGTGGCATTTTTCATTCCGATCGCCTCAGCCGAAGGCCAGCCAGACGCCGACAAACAGCATGAGCGAGCCGGCGATGCGGTTCATCAGGGTGACGTTGCCGCTCTTGGCGAGGAAGTGGCGCAGGGTGCGGCCACCGCTCGCGTAGAGCAGCAGGCAGGAGAATTCTATGACCAGGATGAGCACCACCAGGGCGCTGATCTGGGGTGCCATCGGCTTGGCCGCATTGATGAAGGGCGGCAGCAGGGAGACCATGAAGGCCCACCCCTTGGGATTGGCGATGGCGGTGACGAAGCCCTGCAGCGCCAGCCCGAGCGGCTTGGTCTCCTGGCTGGCCGAGAGATCCGCCGGAATCGCCATCTTGCCCTTGGCTTGCCACATCTGGATGCCGAGCCAGACCAGATAGGCTCCGCCCACGTACTTGAAGGCCGAGAACAGGGCCGGATAGTTGAGCATGACGGCCGCCACCCCGACCACGGAGAGCACAGAGACCAAGCCGACCCCGATGAGCTCTCCCCACATCATGTGCAGGGTGCGGCGCACCCCAAGGCTCATGCCCAGGGTCATCGCCAGTGTCATGCACATGCCGGGGGTCACGGAGACAAAGAAAAACGTGGGAATAAAGAGCGCCAAGATGGCGGGATCAATCCAGTCGGACACACTACACCTCCAGATAACAAGCAGTCGATCTTGCCTATCACACTCTTTTAACACAAGAAAAACCTTTTCATTCGGCACGGATTTCACCTTAAAAACCCTGTGACAATAGTTGTCGCGCCTGTGTAAGATGCCGCCTCACTCCTCTTTTGGGTTAGGATCTTTCATGTCTTTGAATAATCTGTCCATTCGTCTGCAAGTTCTCATTCCACTACTGCTCGCCAGCCTGCTGATGCTGCTCATGGCCGTGATCAGCAAGCAGGAGATAGACGGTGCCATCAAGGACATGAACGACACCACCACCAGCGTCACCCGCCACAAGGATGACATCGCCGCCCTGATCCACGCCACCTACCGGCTGCGCACCAATGCCATCTACGGCCTCTACGATCAGGCCCGCTTCGCCGAGCTGCCCGGCACGCTCAATGCCGCCGAGCAGGAGATAAATGGCCTTTTGTCCCGGCTGGTGATCACCGGGGCCGAGCAGGACAACAGCCAGGTGGCGGCGGCCCTGCAGGCCTATCTCGGCCACACCCGCAGCAACATGTTGCCACTGCTGAGCCAGCAGTACAGAGACGGGACCAAGCCTGCCGGCTATGAGCAATCCAGGCTGCGTTTTCGCGAGCTGGGGGAGCAGTTGATCAAGCAGATTGACACCCTCTCTGCCCACATCAATCAGCTGATCCAGCAGGAGATAGCCCTGGAGCAGGCCCACTACCAGGCCACCCTGCTGCAGACCCTGCTGCTGATGGCCGCCACCCTGATCGCGGCGCTCTGCGGCGGCTGGTGGCTATCCGGTCGCATCGTCCAGCCCATTGGCCAGTTGCAGGAGGTGATGCACGCCGTCGCCCTCGGTCGCTTCAATGTGCGCGCCAAAGCCGAAGGCAACAACGAGCTGGGCCAGCTGGCCAAGGACATCAACCAGACCCTGAGCCAGCTTGGCAGCACTATCCAGGCCCTGACCGGCATCAGCGGCAACGTGGCCTCCGCCGCCACCGAACTGGCCGCCGTCATGACCCAGTCCGAGGCCAATGCCCAGCAGCAGCGCAGCGAGACCGAGCAGGTGGCCTCCGCCGTCACCGAGCTGGCCAGCACAGCCGACAACGTCAACCACAATGCCGCCCTGGCCGATGAGCTGGCGCGAGAGGCCAACAGCCGGGTCGAGCAGGGGCTGGCCCTGTTTGCCGAGAGCATCCAGGCCAACGGCCGCATGGCGGGCAGCCTGGAGAACGCCGCTACTGTGGTGGCGCGGCTCAAGTCCCAGTCCGAGCAGATCGGCAAGGTGATAGAGGTGATTCAGAGCATCTCGGAGCAAACCAACCTGCTGGCGCTCAACGCTGCCATCGAGGCCGCCCGCGCCGGCGAAACCGGCCGTGGCTTTGCGGTGGTGGCCGATGAGGTACGCCTGCTGGCGGCACGGACCCAGGACTCCACCAAGGAGATCCAGGCCATCATAGAGCAGTTGCAGAGCCAGTCCCTGTCGGCCAACAGCGGCGTACAGGAGACCCTGGAGATCCTCGGCCACAACCAGCGTCTCTCCGCCGAGGTGCAAGACCTGCTGGGGGGCATCACGGAGGCGGTCAACCAGATCAATGGCGCCAATGCCCAGGTGGCCACCGCCGCCGAGGAGCAGTCCTGCGTCACCGCCGACATCAGCCGCAACATCACCAATATCCACGAGATAGTGAACCAGAACGTGGCCGGCATCACCCAGAGCGCCGCCGCCAGTCACGAACTGTCACAGCTCGCCGAGCAGCAGCGCAGGCAGCTTGCCCAGTTCCAGCTGTAATCCCCCCCCTTCTCTTTGGCAGACCCCGGGCCCGGTACCGGGGTCAGTCCCCTCCCGTTTAAAACGGCTTTTTGTCCACAAGGCGCCATTAGGGGCTGGGCTGCATCCACAAATATGGGTATGGTAGAGGCACGTCATTCCCCCTCACCCAGAGAACACCATGAGCCTGAAGTTCAAGAAACCCGCCTTTATCGCTTTGGGGCTCATCGCCCTCGTGTCCGCCACCTGGCTCGATTTCTATCTGCCGGAACACACCATTGCCACCATCACAGGGGTCGAGGTGAAGCGCACCGACAAGGATGGTCCCATCAGCCAGAAGAACCCGGCCGACGGCCCCATCACCGACGTCTATTACATCTACACCGAGCGTCCCGGCGAGAAGATCCGGGTGTTCCGCAATGAAGATACCGGCTGGGGCTGGCCCTTCTACTTCAAGTTCAATGCCGCCGACGTCCAGGCCAAGGCCAAGTCCATGGAGTTCGAGAAGCGCCTGGCCATCATCACCTCCTACGGCTGGCGGGTGAACATGTTCTCCCTCTTCCCCAACGTCACCAAGATAGAGAGCACCCAGCCCGATGCCTCCACCTGGAGCTTCTTCCGCTGGTTCTGGTTCGGTGTCTGGGCGCTGGTAATGGGCAAGGCCGCCATCGCGACCTGGCGCTACTTCGACCGTCTCGAGGACGAGATATGAGGGGCACACCGGCATCAGGCGGAGACGGGCAATGACGGAACCGAGCAAGACCCGCACCAGCTTCTACCGGCGGCTCTACGTGGCCCATCTGATAAGCCAGGGCACGGACACTGTGCCCGCCATCATGGCCGCCACCGGCATGCCGCGCCGCACCGCCCAGGACACCCTGAGTGCCCTGGCCGAACTCGATATCAGTTGCGCCTTCGAGCAGACCGAGGGAGCCCGCCACCTGCAGGGCCACTATCGCATCAGCGACTGGGGCCCCATCAATCCTGACTGGATCAAGGCTCAACTGCCGGTCATCAAGCAGACCCTGGGTTATCCCTGAGGGCGAGCTGGCAATCGATAAATAGAGAGGGGAGCCCAGGCTCCCCTCTCTATTTATCTGCAGGATGCGCCCCCTATTCCGGGAAGGGCTCCTCCGGCAGCGGATCCGCCGACTCCCCCTTGGTGCAGTCGATGATGGAGCGCTTGGGGTTGCCCGGGTCACGCAGCAACAGGGGGGCCTCCCCCCTGTCGTGCTTCTGCTCGTCGGCAAACTCGCTGCCGTAGGCGTTGTGGGTCAGCCTGCGCGCATTGGCGATGGGGGTATCCACAAACAGGGCGTGCACCTCGAAGGTCGAGGCCGGGATCAGAAATCCCGTGATGGGCAGGCCATGAAGCTCCTGGTGGGTCTTGTACCAGGCGAAGCCGTCTGACGTCTTGTCGGGGGTGAAGGTCTTGAGCAGCGGGTGGGACGGCTCACCGCTCTCGCTGTCCAGGTAGAGATCGTCCAGATCGCAGGTCGCCAGCCCCTGCCACATCCTCTCGAAGGGGGTGGCACAGGCCGTCAATTGCATACATGTCAGCAGTGCCAACGTCCCTTTCCACATGCCCAACCCCTTATTCGATGTCCGAGTTCTTAGTCAAATGCCCTTAGACGCCCCACCAGCAGATCGATGAAGCCGACCCTCTCCAGCCCCAGCAACACCCGCGCATTGGCCGGTCTGCCGGTGAGCCCGTAGCGATCAACTACCGTCATGCCGGTAGTATGGGTGCCTCCGGTTTCGATATCGACCCGGCACTCTACCCCATGGAACAGCGTCGGTGCCAGCAACCAGGCGATGGTACAGGGGTCATGGAGCGGCGCGCCAGCAAATCCCCACTTGGGATCCCTGTGGTAAATCATGAAGAAATCGAGCAGGTCCGCCACGCACTGGGCCACAGGGTTGGGGATGGCGCGCACCCGTGCTATATCCTCGTCCATCACCTGGGCCTCGTGAGTCAGATCCAGCCCGCACATTGTGATGGGAATACCGGCGTTGAACACCATATCGGCCGCTTCCGGGTCCACATAAATATTGAATTCCGCCGCCGGGGTCCAGTTGCCCGCCCCTGCCGCACCGCCCATCAAGACGATGCGAGCAATCTTGGGCTTGAGCTCGGGGTGGGCCGCCAGCAGCAGGGCGATATTGGTTAGGGGGCCGGTCGGCACCAGGGTGACCGGCTCCGGGCTCTCGCATAGGCACTTGGCCATCAATTCGAGGCCCGTCATGGCCTGGGGCGCAAAGGCGGGATCCGGCAATGTGGGGCCATCGAGACCCGATTCGCCGTGAACGTTGTCGGCGATAATGAGCTCGCGCATCAGGGGTTTGGGCGCCCCCGCCGCCACCGGAATGTCGTGGCGACCGAGCAGGGTGAGGATGCGCAGGGCGTTGTTGAGGGTCTTGTCCGGGGTCTGGTTGCCCGCGCTGGTGGTGACCGCCAGCACCTTGAGCTCTGGGCTCGCCAGCGCCAGTATGAGGGCGATGGCATCATCGTGGCCGGGATCGCAATCGAGAATAACGGGCAACGCCATGGAGAGGCTCCTTACGACATGACAGGGAGCCATACCTTAACAAGCCAGCGCAGAATGAACTCGGGAAGGGGTCACAAAACGGGGCCTTCCTGCATTATCAATCACTTGCCACCAGACCCGCCGGGCAGGCACTGGCCAGTTCGTCCCGATTCGCCCCGCGCCGCCGGTTCGGGTATGATCGCCCCCCGTTTCCAGCCCGCAGCCGCCCATGTCCGCCATCGTCGATACCTTTATCGCCCCCCCTTGCAGTGCCACCATCGAGATCCTGTTCGAGGATGAACACCTGCTGCTCATCAACAAGCCGAGCGGCCTGCTGAGCCTCTCGGGCAAGAACCCGCAGAACCTCGACTCTGTCCACCATCGGCTGGTGCAGGATTACCCAGGCTGTACCCTGGTGCACCGCCTCGACTTTGGCACCTCGGGGATCATGGTGGTGGCCAGAGACAAGGGCATCAACGGGATGCTGTGCCAGCAGTTCAGCCAGCGGGCGGTGAGCAAGGCCTATGAGGCCCTGCTGTGCGGCCATCTGGCGGACGATGAGGGGGTGATCGACGCCCCCATCGCCAAGGACCCGGCGATCTTCCCCCTGATGAAGATCTGCGCCAGCGGCAAGCCCGCCCGCTCCCGCTATCGGGTGGTGGAGCGACTGGTGCGCGAGGGCGCTGGGGGCGAGCCCTTGCCATTGACCCGGGTCAGCCTGGTGCCGGAGACGGGCCGCACCCATCAGCTGCGCATCCACAGCCAGCTGCTGGGTCACCCCATACTCGGCTGCGATCTCTACGGCGGTCTGCTGTTGCCGGGCTGTGAGCAAACACCGCGACTGATGCTGCACGCCAGCGCGCTGGATTTCGTGCATCCGGTGAGTGGGGAGCCGATGCAAATCAGATGTGAGGCGCCCTTTGAGGAGGTGCTTGAGGCAATGACGGGGCAAAAAGCGTAACGCGGAGAAGGGGAAAGTGAGAACAGCGGCAAACGGCGGATAAAGATAGGGGCCGCGCTTTCGCAACGGCCCCCACCCCCCACTCGTGGTGGTGCTATCAGATCAGCTTGCGGGCGGCGCCCAGCACGATCTTGATGGCATCAGATTCGGTTCTCGCCATGGTTTCGGCGTTCGGGATTTCCTGCTGGGTACGGTTCACGATGACACCGGCCACCATGCCGGCGCGCAGGCCCTGGCTGGTGCACATGGTCAGCAGGGTGGCAGATTCCATCTCGTAGTTCAGCACGCCCATGGCTTGCCACTCTTTCATGGAACCCTGGAAACGGCTCACTACGCGGCCGGATACGGTGTCATAACGCTCCTGACCCGGGTAGAAGGTGTCGGAAGAGGCAGTCACACCTACGTGCAGCTTGGAACCCATCTCCTTGGCGGTGTTGACCAGCGCAGTGGTGCAGTCGAAGTCGGCCACGGCCGGGTACTCCATGGGTGCGAAGTGCAGGCTGGCACCGTCGAGGCGCACAGAGCCGGTGGTGACGATGACGTCGCCCACGTTCAGGTGCGGCTGGATGGCGCCCGTGGTGCCGATGCGCAGGAAGGTATTGATACCCAGCTGGGCCAGCTCTTCTACCGCGATGGAGGTGGACGGGCCGCCGATGCCGGTGGAGCAGATGATCACGGCCTTGCCGTCCATCTCGCCGCGCCAGGTAGTGAACTCACGATGGCTGGCCAGGTGCACAGGGTTGTCCAACAGCTCTGCGATGCGCTTCACGCGCTCGGGGTCACCGGGAACGATCGCCAGGGTGGCGCCTTGCAGATCCGCTTTCTTCAAACCCAAGTGAAATACATCAGACATAGTGGACTCCTGGTTGCATCCCGCCGCCTCGCAGCCGAGCGCAGTTAAGGTGATTCTTTATGGTATTTTCGAGCCTGTTTCCCTCCATTGGGGAAGGCGCCAACTATGGTCGAAAGCGCTTTCCAATTCCTTGACGCGCTTCACACTTCCGCGCATCCGCGGCGCTAAAAAACCGGCAAAACGTTTGCTAACCTGATGAATTTCTTGAAAAACGTTTTTATATCGAACAAGAGGCAAGGGCCCTTGTCAATCCCCGCCTGGCCCCGGTTTTTCGGTACGTGATCGAGTCCATAAAGTTGCCAATCAGATACCATTGACCCCTTTTCATCCCCTCTGACGCTGTTATGTTGAGGCCCGCATACCACTTAATGGCTAATCATACGGAGTCCACCATGGCGACATTCAAGTTCTACATTCCCGCGGTCAACCTGATGGGGGCGGGCTGCCTGCAAGAGGCGGCGGCCGACATCCAGGGTCATGGCTTTCGCAAGGCGCTGATCGTCACCGACAAGATCCTCAACCAGATAGGCGTGGTCGCCAGGCTCACCGCCCTGCTGGCAGAACATGGCATTGAAAGCGTGATTTTCGACGAAACCAAGCCAAACCCCACCATGGCCAACGTCGAATCCGGTCTGGCCATGATCAAGGCCCATGGCTGCGACTGCGTCATCTCGCTGGGGGGCGGCTCCCCCCATGATTGCGCCAAGGGCATCGCCCTGGTGGCCACCAACGGGGGCTGCATCCAGGATTATGAAGGGGTGGACTGCTCCGCCAGGCCGCAGCTGCCGCTCATTGCCATCAACACCACGGCCGGCACCGCCTCCGAGATGACCCGTTTTTGCATCATCACCGACGAGGCGCGCCAGGTGAAAATGGCCATCATCGACAAGCATGTCACCCCGCTGATGTCGGTCAACGATCCCGAGCTGATGCTGGCCAAGCCGGCCGGTCTCACCGCCACCACCGGCATGGACGCCCTGACCCACGCCATCGAGGCCTATGTCTCCACCGCCGCCACCCCGGTCACCGATGCCAGTGCCGTGATGGCAATTCAGCTCATCGCCAAACACCTGCGCACCGCCGTCAACCTGGGGGACGACCTGCACGCCCGCGAGCAGATGGCCTATGCCCAGTTCCTGGCCGGCATGGCCTTCAACAACGCCAGCCTCGGTTATGTGCACGCCATGGCCCATCAGCTCGGCGGTTTCTATGACCTGCCCCACGGGGTCTGCAACGCCGTGCTGCTGCCCCACGTGCAGGCCTACAACGCCCAGGTGAGCGCCGCCCGTCTGAAGGAGGTGGCCCGCCACATGGGGGTGGATGTGAGCGCCATGAGCGATGTGCAAGGTGCCGAGGCGGCCATCGCCGCCATCAAGCAGCTGGCGCTGGATGTGAAGATCCCGGCCGGGCTGGAGCAGCTCGGCGTCAAGGCCGATGATTTCGACCTGCTGGCCAGCAACGCCCTGAAAGATGCCTGCGGCTTCACCAACCCCAAGCAGGCAAGCCACGAAGAGATAGTCGCCATCTTCCGCGCCGCTATGTAAGAGCGCCGTTGTGTGTCAGGGCCGCCACGCGGCCCTTTTTATTGGCAGGAGGATCAATGGCTTTTTACTTCCGCACGGGGAGTGGGTATGATTTGCCGAGCTAAAAAGACTGTATGGATGATCTGAACCCGATATGCGGATGAAACACCTGATTGCCGCGGCCCTGACCGCCCTCACCCTGTCCGGTTGCAGCCTGGTCTATCGCATCGATATTCCTCAGGGCAACTATGTGGAACAAAAGCAGGTCGACAAGCTGCGCCAGGGCATGACCCGCGAGCAGGTCGAGTTCGTGCTGGGTTCTCCCATGCTGCGCGACGGCTTTGACCCCAACACCTGGTACTATCTCTATGAGTTCCAGCCAGGTCGTGGTGACAAGGAGCGCAAGGAGCTGACCCTGAACTTCGTGGGAGACAGACTCGCCACCGCCACGGGTGACTTCCCCCTCCCCGCCGCCTTCACGACCCCGCTCTGATAGCATCACAAAACCGGCCAAGGCCGGTTTTCTCTTGTCTGGCCTCCGATCGGGTTTCACAGGAGCGCACTCCCTGAACCATGATCAAGGAGGTCAACACCCCTCGTCATCCCCTCAAGGAGATCACATGAGCCAGATCCTGATCGCCGGGGCAACCGGTCTGGTCGGCCAGGCCCTCATCCGTCAGCTCGGCCCCGAGCACCAGCTGACCCTGCTCTGCCGCCAGCCGGGCGAGGCTGCCCCCAATCGGCACTGGCTGCCGGTGAACTTCGAACGCCTCGACGAGGTGGCGCTGCCCAACGCCGTCGACATGGCCTTCTGCTGCCTCGGCACCACCCGCAAGGACGCCGGCTCCGATGGGGCGTTTCGCCGGGTCGATCACGACTATGTGCTGGCCTTTGCCGCCCTCGCCCGCCGCCACGGCTGCCGGCGCCTGCTGGTCGTCTCCAGCCTGGGAGCCAACCCCGCCTCCCCCGCCCTCTATCCCCGCACCAAGGGCGAGATGGAGCAGGCCCTGCTGGCGCAGGCGTGGCAGCGGCTCGTCATACTGCGCCCCGCCATGCTGCTCGGCCATCGCCAACCCCCGCGCAGATCCGAGCAGATAGTTCAGGCCATCTATCCCTGGATAAAACCCCTGCTGCAGGGGCCCCTCAGGCGCTGGCGGGCCATAGAGGCGAGCCAGGTGGCCCACGCCATGACGGTGCTCGCCGACCAGGCTCAGGGGGTCGAGATAGTGCAGAACGAGCGATTGCTCACCCTGTAAGGCCCGGGCCAGTGCAGCCCCTATGGTAAAACATCCAATAGCAAAGAGGCGCCATGGCGCCTCTTTTCATTGCTCGGTCATCCCCGCATCAGGTCGATTCGCCGTCGTCCCGCTTGCGGTGCACATCGGGGCGCCCGCCGGTGACCACGTCGGCCCGTCCCTCTTCCTTGGCCTTCTCCGCCCGCTTCTTGCGCATCTCCTTGGGATCGGCGATGAGCGGGCGGTAGATCTCGATGCGATCCCCATCCTGCACCGGCTCGCTCCCCTTGACCGGACGGCTGTAGATGCCGAACTTGTTGACCGAGAGATCGATCTCCGGGTGCTTCTGCACTATGCCGGACTGCTCGATGGCAGCCAGCACGCTGGTGCCCGGGGCCACCCGGATGCACAACATGGTTTGCCGCTCGGGCAGGGCATAGGCCACTTCGACATTGAGCAGATCAGACACCGTAGACCACCTTGGCGCGGTTGGAGAAGGCAAGCACCATGGAGCCCACCAGGTCGCGGAAGATCTGGCCAAAGGCCAGCTCGATCAGCTTGGAGGTAAATTCAAAGTCGAGATCGAACTCCACCTTGCAGGCATCCACGTCCAGTGGCGTGAAGGTCCACCAGCCCGCCAGTTTGCTGAATGGGCCCTCCACCAGCTCCATCTTGATGGCGCGGTTGGCATCGAGCAGGTTGCGGGTGGTAAAGGTCTTGGCGATGCCTGCCTTGGCCACATCCACCGAGGCCATCATGTAGTCCTCACCCGTCTCGTGAACGCGGCTGCCGACACAACCGGGCAGAAACTCGGGATAAGCGTGAACATCATTGACCAGACGGAACATTTGTTCCGCGCTGAACATCACCAGGGCACTGCGAGTAATACGGGGCATGGGCTTTCCTCATCCAATCGGGCCGATTTTATCACCTTGCCAGCCAAAATCACCGCCGAAACTGCGCAGCGGGCCGCCACGCGTGCAATTGCCCCCTTTACAGCCCCTGATGACCAGCTTGAGATCACCTTGCCGGCCAAAAACATCACCGAACTGCTCACAAAGCCGCCACTCGAGTGGTTGCGCGTTTTACAGCCGCCGCCACCCACGTATAATGCGCCTTCCTAAACATTGCCGAAGGCCCCCGTCATGAGCAAAAAGAACAGTAAAAACAAAGCCGGGTCCAGCACCATTGCACTCAACAGAACCGCCCGTCACGAGTACTTCATCGAAGAGCGCGTGGAAGCCGGTCTGTCCCTGCAAGGGTGGGAAGTCAAATCCCTGCGGGCGGGCAAGGCCAACATCAGCGAAGCCTATGTCATCTTCTTGCAGGGCGAAGCCTTCCTGTTCGGCTCCAGCTTCCTGCCGCTGAACGCCGCCTCCAGCCACGTGGTATGTGACCCGACCCGCACCCGCAAACTGCTGCTGAGCCGCCGTGAACTCGACAAGCTCGAGAGCCTGACCGCCCGCCAGGGCTATACCATAGTGCCGCTGGCGCTCTACTGGAAAGAGTGCTGGGTCAAGGTCGAGATCGGCCTGGTGAAGGGCAAGAAAGAACACGACAAACGGGAAGACACCAAGGCCCGGGAATGGGACCGGGAGAAGGCCCGCATCATGAAGAACAAGAACCGCGGTTGATTGTGCGCCGCCAGCTCCCGTGGGGCGACCAATAAACCAGCAATCGACCGGCCCCTGCCGGTCGATTGCCATCAACGCCTTGCCATGGCAGGATTTTTGCGTACAATCGCTTTTGACAACTTGGGGCTGATTCTGGATTCGACAAGATTCACGAAACCCAAGGTGCATGCCGAGGTGCGGTAGGCCTCGTTAACAAACCGCAAAAAAATAGTCGCAAACGACGAAAACTACGCACTCGCAGCTTAATAACCTGCGCTGAGCCCTTCTCCCCTAGCTTGCCTGTGTCCTAGGGAATTGGAAGGTCATCCTTCACAGGATCGTGTGGAAGTCCTGCTCGGGGCGGAAGCATTAAAACCAATCGAGCTAGTCAATGCGTGGCGTGTCTCTCCGCAGCGTGTTGGCGAATGTAAAGAGTGACTAAGCATGTAGTACCGAGGATGTAGTAATTTTGGACGGGGGTTCAAATCCCCCCAGCTCCACCAAACGTTTGGAAAAGGCCACTTCGCAGGAAGTGGCCTTTTTTTGTGTGCCGTGTCATGCCTGAGCCGGCTCTGGTGGTCTGTCTGGGGCGCTGTGGCGGGCGAGATGGCCCTTGCCGCCCTCTGCCGGGGCAGAGGGCATGCCTCGAGAGGGAGACTAGTCGCCGGAGGTCAGGACCAGCCGGCGCCAGGGGCCCGTTATCTCGCAGTGGCCGGTTTCGTCCGTGTTTTGCCAGCCCAGGCGGTGATAAAACGCCAGCGCCGTGGTGTTGCGGGTGGCCACCTTGAGGGATGCCGGGGGCTTGTGTCCGGCAAGCCCGGCGGCCAGCAAGGCCCGCCCCATTCCCTGCCCATGCCAGTCGGCCACCACATAGAGGTGATGCACGAAACTGTCTTGACCCCAGATGGAGACGAATCCGCAGGGGGTACCGCCCTTCTCCGCCACCCAGATCTGCTCCCCCCGGGTCTGCTCGGCAAAATCCTCCAGCCTAAACAGGGAGGGCTCGACCCAATGGAAGGCCTGCCGCCTCCCCTTGAGGAACAGCTGCGCCAGCATGGGTTCATCTGCATCTCGCATCATTCTGATCATGAAGACATCCTTGATTTGCCTGCTCACTGCCTCCCACTTTCGATGGATCCCGCCGCCGTGTCAAATCGGCAAGCTGGACCCTCTTGAATACGTGATGCTGTGACGCAGGGCTGCCTATTTTATCGCCTTAAGGGCTATACTGCCTGGGTCCCGTCCATGACTGGTTTGAGGTTCACTGATTTATGGATAACAAGCAAATAGAAGGCAGCATTCTGGTACCCGCCCACATCGACGATGTCTGGCGGGCCTGGACCACGGAGAGCGGTCTGCGCAGCTTCCTGGCGCCGGAATGTCTGATGGTGCCGGAACCCAACGGTCCTTTCGAAATCTATTTCAGGCCAGAAGCCCCGCTGGGGGAGCGCGGCAGTGAAGGGTGCCGGGTGATGGCGGTCATGCCCCATGACTTGCTCAGCTTCAGCTGGAATTTCCCGCCCCAGTTTCCCCATATCCGCCAGCAGAAGACCCAGGTCAGCCTGCGCTTCGTGCCCGAAGGTCAGGGCACCCGGCTCCATTTCCTGCAAACCGGCTGGGCCAATGACCCGGATTGGGACCAGGGCTATGCCTACTTCAGGGAGGAGTGGCTGGAGCTCTGCCTGCCAAGGTTGCAGTATCGCTTCACCCACGGCCCCATCGACTGGAACAACCCACCGGGCAGGCAGCAGTTGAAATCCCTGGCCCAGTGAGGGAGCGATTGAAATAAAGAAGGACCCTTAACGGGTCCTTCTTTCATGGTGTTCAGGCGGTTATTCCACCGGCTCTTCATCGAACAGGGGGTGGTAGAGCACCTCGCCCTGCAGGCCGGCCAGCCCCCCGGGCTGCAGCTCCATCGCCATGAAGCAGTCGGCGGGTACCTCGTAGATGCAGTGCAGGCCGAAGTCGCTGGCGGGCCTGAAGCCGAAGCGGCCATAGTAAGCCGGATCGCCGAGCACCACTACCGCCTTCCAGTCCATCTCGAGGGCCGTGTCCAGCCCTTCCCGCACCAGATCCGAGCCTATGCCCTGCCCCTGCCAGTCCGGATGGACGGCCACCGGCGCCAGCCCAAGCCAGGGACCTTCCTGGCCGTCAATGGTGATCGGGCTCAGCATCAGGTGCCCCATGAACTCGTACTCTTCCTCATCGACCATGGTGACCACGGCGGCCCCACACTCGCGCAGGCGATTGACCAGTTCGGCCTCGTCGGGACGACCAAAGGCGGCGCTCACCAGCTCAAAGACTGGCAGCATGTCGCCGGGACGCTCGGTTCTCAACATACAGCGTTACTCCTCGTACAGCAGGACGGCCATTATTTCACAGAAGTGGCTCCTGACTTGAGCGCCTTTATCCGAAAATGGGAGGGCTGACTCAGGAAAACGAATGGCAATCCATGCGCCAAGCGTCGCAATACCCCCTCTTCCCGCCGACGTTGCCAGCATCAAGCACCAGGCTCCAGCAATCGCAGCAGGTACCCGAGGCCAAGCTCGCCCCTGTCCTTGAGCAGGACGCCACCACCATGGGCCTGCACCCCGGGGGCCTCAGGCCCCAGCCAGGCGAGTGGATAGCATCTGACCGTCAGCCCTGCGGGGAGGCGCCGCTCACCGCCCGTCCCGGCCCCTTCCATGAAGAGCGCCACCTCCTGCCCCCCGACTTCGTCCTCATGAAGGATGGCCACCGCCACCCGCTTGTCCTCGAGCCAGGGGGCCAGCGCCTCCTTGAGGTCGTCCGGCAGGCACGGCGGGCGATCCAGCCGCCAATGATCCAGTTCAGCGGATTGGCGCGCCGACCCGGGCCGCCGCCCGCAATGGTGCATGCCGAGCTTGGCCATCACCCGGCCTGAGGCCAGGTTGCCCGGCATGTGGCGAGCGGTCAGGGCGGGCAGGCGCAACTGCTCGAAGGCAAAGGCCCTGACCAGCCGCGCCGCCCGGGTGGCCAGCCCGCGGTTTTGCCAAGGGACCCCCACCCACCAGGCCAGCTCGCCGTGCCAGTGCAGGGAGATGACCCCGAGCAGGGAGGCCGGCTCATCACCCATGGGCAATGTCAGGGCCCAGGTCCGCCCCAGCCCGAGGGCGGCCTTGCGCCCGCTCATGGCGAGCCAGTCGCGGGCACTCTCTGGCGGATAGGGGTGGGGGATGTTGAGGGTGTAGCGGGCGAGCGCCTCATCCGAGCAATAGCGCAGGACGGCCGGCTCGTCGGCGGCTTGCAGCGACCGCAGCACCAGGGCCGGAGAGGCAGCGCCCCCGGGTTCACGCAGCAGGGGCGTGGTCAGGCGCCGGGCCAGCAGGCGTTGCAGCGCGGCGGCCAGATCCCCATCGGTGCCGAGGAGCATATCCGCCCCATTGGGCCCCAGGGTGAGCAGGCCGCTCTCCTTGGCCAGGGTCAGGAGGACGCTGGAGGCAGAAACCAGGATCTGGCGACTCGGGTCCGCCGTCATGAGGGGTGACTCACCCTCCCCCAACCAGGCGGCGAGCAAGCCGCTGGCCGAGAGGATGCCGTCGGGCGGGCAGCGGGCCCAGGGCGCAGGGGTCACTGCCCCTTGCTCGCAGCGCCTGCCGTGCAGCAACTGCCAGCGGTTGCCCTGCCCCTGCCACACCTGCAACGCCCCCTGCCAGCGAGGCCGCCAGAGCGCCTCTTCTATCAACAGTTCCATCCTTCCCCCTGCGACCGCCGAACGGCGCAGCATAACCGGCTGCTAATGGTTTGTTAACCCATATCTTTAGCATGGTTAAACGGCATACCCCATGAAAAAATGCCATATGCCAGGCTTGATGAACGTCACATTAATGGGGTCCCGCCCTTCCTATCATGCCCCCATCGTGCACCGGCCAGCGCCGGTCATGAATGACAACGCATAACAAGAGAACACACTATGCAGCAATCCAACCCCTTCAAAACGGTGTTAGTCAGTACCCTGGCCACCGCCCTGCTGATCTTCGTGGCCCAATACCTGATCGGGAAACAGGAGATCAGGATAGGCATCGCCATCATCCCCATTCTGCCCATGCTGTTCGCCGTCATCATCGGCATGATCGTCTCCGCCAAACCCGTCAAGGATCGTATCCCCGGCTGGAAGCGCCTCTTCAGCGACAAGGAAGAGGGCTTCTGCGGCAAGATGGTGGGCTTCAGCCTGCTGATCCTCGGCACCCAGTATGCCGGCATGATCATTCCCAATCTCAAGCTGATCCTGAGCGTCGGGGTGCCCCTCTTCCTGCAGGAGATCGGCAACCTGCTGCCCATCCTCATCGCCATCCCGCTGGCGGTGAAGTTCGGCTTCGGTCGCCGCGCCATCGGGGCCTGCTCCTCCATCAGCCGTGAACCCTCGGTCGCGGTGATCCAGGGCAAATTCGGCACCGGCTCCCAGGAGTACATAGGCGTGCTCGCCATCTACCTGTGCGGCTCCGTCATCGGTACCCTCTGGTTCAGCGTGCTCGGCAGCATAGCCCCGCTCACCGGTCTGCACCCGCTGGCCCTGGCCGCCGGCTCTGGCGTCGGCTCCGGCTCCATGCTGAGTGCCGCCTCCGGCGCCCTCATCAACGGCCTCGACGAGGCGATGGCCCAGCAGGTGCTGAGTATCGCCGCCGCCTCGAATCTGCTCTCCTCCGCCCTCGGCGCCCTCTCCCTCACCTACCTGGGGCTGCCGCTCGCCGAGAAAATCTTCGCCATGTCGTCCAAAGGAGAACAAGCATGAAGAGCATCGTGATGGATATGCGGTTCGTCTTCCTGGCGATCCTGCTGGCCATGTTTACCCAGACCCTGACCACCGGCCTGCCGCTATGGCAGATGGGGGACAGCTTCGTCGCCATGGCGCTGGTGGTGTTCGCCTCCCTGGTGGCCAAGCGCTACCTGCCCTCCTCCCTGCCGGCCTTTGCCTATGCCACCATCATCGGCATCCTTATCTGCCTGCCACAGACCCCGGTGCGCGGCCTCTTCATCGACGCGGTGGCGAAGATCTCCTTCCTCTCCTGCTGCGTGCCGCTGCTGGCCTTCGCCGGCCTCTCCGTCGGCGGTCAGCTCGAGGAGCTCAAGAAGATGTCCTGGAAGGTGATCCTCATCTTCATGATCGTCTCCACCTGTTGCTTCTTCGGCGCCTCGCTGGTTGCCCAACTCGGCTTCTCCATTCAAGGGATCATCTGATGCACCACTACCACATCGAACCGGATCTGCTCGCCCTGCGTGACTTCAGCCGCGAGGTGCGCCACCACCTGCACCGCATCCCGGAATACTCGGGGGCCGAGTTCAAGACCTCGGCCTACTGCCGCGCCCTGATGGAAGAGTTCGGCTACAAGATCACCGACTACCCCGGCTTCACCGGTTTTCATGGCGACCTGAACGTCGACCCCAGCCTGCCCACCATCGCATTTCGGGCCGACATGGACGGCCTGGAGATGCACGACATGAGCGAGGTGGCGTTCAAGTCCACCCACGAGGGGATGGCCCACAACTGCGGCCACGACTCCCATATGGCGATCGCCCTGACCACGGCCCGGTTCCTGGCAGGGCACAGGGAACGGCTGCAATACAATGTGCGCATCATCTTCCAGATGGCGGAAGAGGACATGCGGGTACCGGGCGCCGGCAAGCTGGTGGAGCTCGGCTGCATGGAGGGGGTGGACGAGGTCTATGCGCTGCACAACGACGGCGCCATGGAGACGGGGACCATCAAGTTCAACCGCGGCGTCATGTCCTCCTGGGGCTCAGCCTGGACCCTGGAGGTGCACGGCATCTCCGCCCACGGCTCGACCCCCCACAAGGGGCTGGACGCCATCCGCGAGGCGGTGCGCATCATAGAGGACATGGACTACATAGTCGCCAAGCGCACCAGCCCATTCAGCCCGGCTGTGTTTGGCTGCGGCATGATCAACGGCGGCACCATCCCCAATGCGGTGGCCGATCACGTGCAGGCCCGTGGCACCATACGTGCCATGGACGCCGAGACCGACCAGATCCTGAAAAACAGCTTCAAGGACATGGTCGCCCAGAGCGAGCTGCGCGGCTTCAAGACCACCATGGTCCATGCTGGCTACCCGGCGGTGGAGAACCATGGCGAGGCCTGCGAGCGCCTGCTGCAAGCCGCCGCCGACGTGCTGCCGGCCGAGGGCATCAACCCCCGGGGCCAGCCCATGACAGGCAGCGAAGACTTCAGCTATATGATCAACGCCACCCCGGGTCGCAAGGGGGCCATGTTCTTCCTCGGCAGCGGCTGCCAGGCCAAGGGGATCTGCAACTACCTGCACGCCAATCCCTATTATCTGGACGATGACTGCCTGCTGATCGGTGCCCAGATCTTTGTCAATCTGGCAACCAGACGCGATTAATCCCGCATACCGATAAACAAAAGAGAGGCCAATGGCCTCTCTTTTTTTGCCTCTGCCATTCAGGGCCGCACCACAGATCCGGCGCTACAACCAGGGCAGGGTCGCCGCACTGGCGGGGGTCGACTGGTTGAGCAGCGACAGTTGCACCGTCTCCCGACTCACGTGGGGGGCGTAGAGGTGGATGAAGTCATACATGTAATCCCGCAGGTGAGCGTGCCTGCGCAGGCAGACATGGGCCACGCTCGAGGCGATCAGGTGATCAGGTGATCGATGTTGAGGCAGACCAGGCTCTCCCTGTCCCCCTCGTCGAACGCCGAGGTGGCGATCACCCCCACCCCCATGCCGAGGCGCACATAGTGCTTGATGATGTCGCTGTCGGTGGCGGTCAGCACTATGCGGGGGCTGAGGCCATGGCGACCGAACGCCTTGTCCATCTTGGAGCGACCGGTGAAGCCGAACACATAGGTGATGAGGGGATAACGGGCCAGATCCGCCATGGAGAGCGGCTGGCAGTCCAGCAGCGGATGGCCGTGGGGCACCACAACGCCGCGCCCCCAGCGATAGCAGGGAATGGTCGCCAGCTCGTCGAACAGATGCATGGACTCGGTGGCGATGGCCATCTCCACATCCCCGTTTTGCACCATCTGCGCCAGCTGGGCCGGCGCCCCCTGATGCAGCTGGATGCTGACCTCGGGGTAGCGGCGGGAGAAGGCGGTGATCACCGATGGCAGCCTGTAGCGGGCCATGGTGTGAGTGGTGGCGATGCGCAGCACCCCGCTGGTGGCCAGCTGATCCCCAAGGGAAAGCTGGCCAATCTGCTCCACCTGGGCCACCACCCCCTTGGCCAGCTCCATCACCTGCTCCCCCATGGGGGTCAGGCCCACCAGGTTCTTGCCCTTGCGGGTGAACAGCGCCAGCCCCAGCTCGTCTTCCAGCATCTTCATCTGCTTGCTGAGGGTCGGCTGGGAGGTGTAGAGCTTCTCCGCCGTCGCCGAGATGTTGAAGTTGTTCTTCACTATCTCGGTGAAATTCTTGAGCCTGGCGATGTTCATCAGGGGGCCAGTCGCTCTATGTGCCAGCCATCCCCCTCGCGGCTGTAGTAGAAGCGATCGTGCAGGCGATGCTCGCCCCCCTGCCAAAACTCCACCGTCTCGATGACCACCCGGAAACCGCCCCAGAAGCTCGGCAGCGGCACCTCGCCATTGGCAAACTTCTGCTTGAGCTCGAGGAACTTGGCCTCCAGTACGCCGCGGGCCGAGATGCGGGTCGACTGCTTAGAGACCCAGGCGGCTATCTGGCTATCCTTGGGGCGGCTGTGGAAGTACTTCATCACCTCGAAGGTGCTCATCTTCTCCACCCGGCCTGTCACGTGCACCTGGCGGTCCAGGGTGTGCCAGGGGAAGAGCAGGCTGATGCGGGGGTTGCCCTCCAGCTGGTGCGCCTTGCGGCTGCCCATGTTGGTGTAGAACACCATGCCCAGGGCATCGTAGTGCTTGAGCAGCACTGTGCGCTGCCAGGGCTGGCCGTCGGCATCCACTGTGCCCACCACCATGGCGGTGGGGTCGGTCAGCCTGGCCTCGCACGCCTGGGCCAGCCACTTCTCGAACAGGGCGAGAGGCTCGGCCGGCAGATCGGCCCGGTGCAGTCCGCCCCTGGTGTATTCACGACGCAGATCAGCCACATCCATCATCTTGATTTTCCTTCTCTCTTTCTTTGCCGCCCCTGCGGCTGTGGATGGGGGCATTGTGCGACGAGCACGGCATGGGTACAAGCCTGGGGGCGGCCAAATGCTGGCACCAAAAACAGAAAGGGAGGCCTGTGCCTCCCTTTTTCTGCCGGCAGCTTGCCACCTGCCTATGGTTTGCCGTCAATAGGCGGGCAATGGGCCAGCATGCGCTGGTTATATTCCGCCGCATAGGCGCTCAGCCTGGCGTGGGCCTCCTTCTGATCCGGCTTGATGACATCGCCGAGCCCCTCCAGATAGCGCACGCCACAGCGAGCCTTGGCCGCCGCCTGCTGATCCGCCGCTATGCCGGGCGCCACCTCGCCACGGCTGGCCCGTACTATCAGCCGGTAATCCTGCTGGGCCAGGCTGTCACTGACTGCCTGATCCAGGGTGTCGGCATCGGCCTGACAGCCGCCGAGCAGGGCGAGCAGCAGCACGCCGGCCAGCCTCATGCCCGCCTCCGTTGCCAGCCCAGCAGTGCCAGGGCCAGGGTCCAGAAGCCGAGGGCGCCACCGCCACCGCCGCCGCCCTCATCCCCACGCTGGGTCACCGACAGCTTGAGCGGGCTGATGGCGAAGAAGATGTTGTCACTGCAGGCCACCTTCAGCCTGGCGGTGCCGTCGTTACCGGCGGGTATGGTGACGCTGGCCGAGCCCGAGTTGGGCTGGCCGCTGGCGAGCAGGGTCCAGCTCACCCCCTCGTCCCGGGTCAGGGAGAGATCCACCTTGCTGCAATTGATGGGGGCCGCGTTGGTGCCGGCCACATCCCAGCCTATGGTCTGGTTGGCGCCGGCTCCCAGCGGGGTCACCAGCGGGCTGGTCAGGCGGAAGGCGCTGCCGGTGTTGACCACCTGGATCTTCATGTCGTCACTGGCGACACCGCCCTTGCCATCCCGCGCCGTGAGGCGGAAGTTGAGAGCCCGGTTGGTGGCAGGCCAGGCCTCCCCCTTCGCCAGGGTATTGGAGAGCAGGGAGGGCAGGCTTGG
The DNA here is from genome assembly GCF_046581335.1 of Aeromonas sp. DSM 116730. Taxonomy (NCBI): domain Bacteria; kingdom Pseudomonadati; phylum Pseudomonadota; class Gammaproteobacteria; order Aeromonadales; family Aeromonadaceae; genus Aeromonas; species Aeromonas sp. DSM 116730. The sequence continues at coordinate 3,203,330 of NZ_CP144265.1, forward strand.
CAGGGTGCGCTCCGGCAACCCGGTCGGCGCCACGAAGCGAAACAGCGGGCGACTGCCGTCGTCCACCATGCTGGCGACGCTGAAGGACTCGGTGCCGAGATCGATCTGCTCCCAGGTGTAACTCAGGGGATCCTGATCCAGATCCGCCCCGGCGCCCTTGAGCACGAAGGGGGTGTTGGCCGGGATCACATAGTCGTTGCCGGCGGCGACCTGGGGCGCGTTGTTGGTCAGGCTCTGGGAGCTGCCACAGCTCGCGACCCTGGCCATGTGGGCCCGCATCTGTTCGATGGACTTGCTGTGGAAGTAGGGCAGGCTGTTGACCTGCAGGTTCTCCTCCCCGCAGATCCCTGCATAGGCCATGATGGAGCTGCCGCTGCCGGGCTCCCAGGCCTGGCTGGCCTCCCGGTTGCCACCGCCACAGCTGCCGGTGGTGCCGTTGAAGGTGTGATCGGCGCCGAACTGGTGGCCAATCTCGTGGGCCACGTAGTCGATGAAGAAGGCATCCCCCACCGGATTGGGGGAGCCCGTCATGCCCGCCGACTTCTCAGCGGTGCAGAGCACTCCCAGCCCCGCCAGACCGCCGCCCCCTGTGTTGACCACGTGACCTATGTCGAAGGGGCCGAGCTTGGTGCCAGCCTGGGTCTGTGCATTCTGCTGCACTGTGACGTTGGCATCTATGTCACCGTCATCGTTGTTGAAAGGATCGGTGGCGGTGTCGGTGAAGATGATGGTGTCGTTGCCGCTGGCGAGCTGGAACTCGGCGGCGACGTCACGCTGGTACACCTCGTTGACCCGGTTGAGCAGGGTGGCGATGGCGCCGAGACCCGCCTCGACGGTGCCACCGTGATACTGGGTGTACTCCCCCGCCGCCGAGATGGCGATGACGTAGCGCTTGCGCTCGTTGCCATCCACCAGTACCTGACGGGCCAGTGCCTTGGCCTGGGAACCGATGACCTTGTCCGCCTCTTCCTCCAGCCGGCTGTGGGCATCCTGCTGGTAATAGATGGCGTAGCCTTCACCGTTTCGGAGCGGATCCACGAACACCATGCGGCCCTGGTGGCTGAACATGGCGTGGAAACCCTGGGGACCGAGATCGAAGCGCCCCGTCTCCACCGGGTTGGACTCGTCATATCCCTTGAATGCCAGAATGCCGGGATACCTGGCGGCGAGATCCGATGGCAGCAGATCATAGGGCTGCAGGTTGAAGGTCACCTCCTTGCCATCCGGCAGCGGCAGGGTCAGTCGAGGATCCCCTCCCTGCAAACCGGCGAAGTAATCGGCCGGCACAGTGGCAATGCGATATTGGCTGGCCCGCACCTCATAGCCATCGGCAGCGGTGGCCCGCGCCGCCACCGTATTCCACTCACTGGCGGCCAGGCCGGTGGCGTTCATCAGACCGGCCACCAGCAACGCCAGCGGAGAGTATTTCATCAACTGCATCTTTATTATCCCTTTTTCCATGCGTTCGCCTGAACTGCCTCAGCATCATTTTCCTGCCCGGGTGAGAAGTCCAGTCCCATCCTCTGTACATTCCCCGAATGGGGACGGTTGCACCAATGCAGTCTAGCCCCTATCATGGCGCGGATTTGTCCGTTTCAGAACCCTCCTGTGTCACGGGCCGGTTCATCCTTTTTTGGCCAAGGTTAATCTCATGCTCAAATCCCCACTGTTGCCCCGTTTCGGGGATCTGGTCGTTGCCATTGTTGACGATGTACTCGGTCAGGGCCTCACCCTGGACCGCGCTTATGCCCGTCACTTCTCCGGCATCGAACTCAAACCGCAAGAACAGGCAAGGATTGCCCTGGTCACCGGCGACCTGCTGCGTCGTCTCAGCCTCTATTGCTTCCTGACCGGCATCCAGGTCCGTCAGGCCGAAAAGAATGTCTGGCCGCTGCTGCACAGCTGGCACGCCTTCCACAAGATTGCCCAGCCCAACAACCCGACCCTGGATCGCTTCAATGAAGAGGCATTCCGTCGCCGTCTGACCGAGGCGAAGAAGAACCCGGTGCTGATGGATGGTTGCCCTGCCTGGCTGGAGAAGCTGGGCAACGAGCAGCTCGGTGAGGCCTGGCCTGCCGAGCGTGCCGCCCTGGCCTGGATGCCCAAGCGCTACCTGAGGGTCAACACCCTCAAGTGCACCCGGGAAGAGCTGCAGGCCATTCTGGCCAAAGAGCATGTCACCACCATTCCCGTTGATGGTGTTGAGACTGCCCTGCAGGTCACCTCGGACGCCGCCCTGTTCCGCACCAAGGCCTTTGCCGATGGCTGCTTCGAGCAGCAGGATGCCGGCTCCCAACTGGTCGCCGCCGCCCTGGAAGTGACCCCGGGCATGCGCGTCATCGACGCCTGCGCCGGTGCCGGTGGCAAGACACTGCACATCGCCGCCATGATGGAAGGCAAGGGCCGCCTGCTGGCGATGGACGTGGAAGAGTGGAAGCTGGAGAACCTCAAGCAGCGCGCCCGCCGCGCCGGTGCCCACAACGTGGAGACCCGGGTCATCACCAGCAGCAAGACTGTCAAGCGCCTCAAGGAGAGCGCCGATCGCGTGCTGCTGGACGTGCCCTGCTCCGGTCTTGGCGTGCTCAAGCGCAATCCGGATGCCAAGTGGCGTGACACCGCCGAGCGCCTGCCGGTGCTGGTCGCCCTGCAAGAAGAGATACTGCAGCGCTACAGCCAGATGGTGAAGGTGGGCGGCCTGCTGGTCTATGCAACCTGCTCCATCCTGCCTCAGGAGAACCGCCAGCAGGTGGACAAGTTCCTCGCGGCCAACGAGAACTATCGCCTGCGGGATGACCACACCGTCAGCCCCTCCGAGACCGGCTTCGACGGTTTCTATATGGCGCGGATCGAGCGCATCGGCTGAGAACCCGCTCACGATCTGACTGCGAGGCCGTGATCAAGGCTCATGTGCTGCTCGCTTATGTGAAACCAAGGGGCTCATGTGTATTTACACACTCCGGTTCCTGCGCGGCTCTTCACCTTGCTGACAGCCTCTCGTAACACATCGTGAACAGGTTCTGGGCTGTCAGCACACGCATAGAAAAGGGGAGCCAATGGCTCCCCTTTTTGCATGATGCGGATGCGACCTTATTCGGCGGCGGCATCATCCTGCTTGTGCTTGGCGGCAGCTTCCTTGATCAGGGTCTGCAGCTCGCCAGCCTGGAACATCTCGATCATGATGTCGCAACCACCGACCAGCTCACCTTCCACCCAGAGTTGCGGGAAGGTCGGCCAGTTGGCAAATTTCGGCAGCTCGGCACGGATGTCCGGGTTTTGCAGGATGTCGACGTAAGCAAAGGGCTCGCCACAGGACATCAGGGCCTGGGAGGCCTGGGCAGAGAAACCGCAGCTGGGTAGCTTGGGGGATCCCTTCATGTACAGGATGATGGGATTCTCAGCCAGCTGCTGTTTGATCTTTTCAATAGTTTCCATAAATGCCTCACTAGAGCGATTTCGGCGGCCATTCTACTGCAAACCGGGCAGACCACAAACTGGCAAACCGTCCCGAATGCAAGAAGTGATGAATCAATACGCCGCAGCTTGATCCGGATCATGGCGAGAATCAAGAGTTGTTCGCCCATCTTTGATGCTGCTACAATCGACGGGCTTTGGGCCGTCTGGCCCCATCATTTCAAGAACAATTCTTTTCAACATAGAAAAGAGTACGCAATGTCTTGCAACCGTCGCCTTCGCACGGCCCAGCCAATGGAGAGTAGAAAATGGCTTTCGAACTTCCCGCTCTGCCCTATGCAATCAATGCTCTGGAACCGCACATCTCCCAGGAAACCCTGGAATATCACCACGGCAAGCACCACAACACCTACGTGGTCAACCTGAACAACCTGGTGCCGGGTACCGAGTTTGAAGGCAAGTCTCTGGAAGAGATCATCAAGACCTCCACTGGCGGTGTCTTCAACAACGCCGCCCAGATCTGGAACCACACCTTCTACTGGCACTGCCTCTCCCCGAACGGCGGTGGCGAGCCCACCGGCGCCCTGGCCGATGCCATCAACAAGGCGTTCGGCTCCTTCGCCGAGTTCAAGGATGCGTTCACCAAGTCCGCTATCGGCAACTTCGGCTCCAGCTGGACCTGGCTGGTGAAGAAAGCCGACGGCTCCCTGGCCATCGTCAACACCTCCAACGCCGGCTGCCCGCTGACCGAAGCCGGGACCACCCCGCTGCTGACCGTCGACCTGTGGGAGCACGCCTACTACATCGATTTCCGCAACCTGCGTCCGAAGTACATGGAAACCTTCTGGACCCTGGTCAACTGGGAATTCGTGGCCAAGAACCTGGCTGCCTGATAGCCCCTTTCTTGCCAAAACGCCCCGCACTGCGGGGCGTTTTTTTATGGAGAACAAGCAACGAAAAAGGCGCCATGGGCGCCTTTTCGATAACCATGGGTCGTTACTGGTCTATCTCGTCCAGATACTCGTCCAGGTTGCTGTCATCCTCCTGCTGGCCCTGTTGCTTGAGCTCAGGCTGGCGACCCGTCACCTTGCCGTCGTTGTACTGCAGGTAGAAGTCCTTGGTCAGGGCATAAGGATCGAGCGCATTGTCGATGATCCGCTCCTGATCGATCAGCTTGGAGCGCGTGCCCAGACCATCCAGCGCCCAGTGCACGAACTTCATCGGGAAGGTCAGCAGGGCATAGGGGAAGTAGATGGTATCAATGGTATCCCCCACCAGTTCGCGGGTGGTGGTCGGGCCGTAGACGGGCACCATGATGTAGGCGCCATCCCCGATGTCCGCCCTGCCTAGCACAGTATCCATCTCCAGCATGTTGCGCTCGAGGCCGGCATGCTTGGCCACGTCGAAGATCCCCAGCAGACCTATGGTGGTGTTGAGGGTGAAGCGGCCCAGGTTGGTCCCCGCCCCCTTCAGATCACCGACCAGCAGATGGTTGACCATGCTGCTCGGCTCGTCGAAGTTCTCCACCAGGTTGTCGATGCCGTCCTTCATCCCCTGCGGCACATAGCGGGCATAGCCATGGACCACGGGGCGAGCCACATAGGGTTCCAGCACGTCGTAGTTGATGGCCCACATGGCCCGGTTCGCCCCCTGGAAGGGGTCACGGGGATCGCTGGCCGTGCTGGACGCCCCGGGGCGGCTGGGGGTTTCGTTGAGATCCAGGCTCTCTGGGCCCGGCTTGGGAGGGCCACCCGCACAGCCCCCCAACAGCAGTGCCACTGCCAATGCTCCTGAACGCAGATACATATGAAAGTCCTAAGCTTTTTTGGGAATCTTTATGGATTATAGGTAGGCCCGCCCCATCCCGGGGTCGGGCCAAGAGGGTATTAGAGTGCGTGATCGATGCGGATGTCAATCGGCGCTGTAGGGATGCTGGTGGTCGGCACTGTGACCGAGACCCCCTCGAAGGCGCCTTCCTTGTTCATGACGTTGCCGCCCCGGGAGAGGCGAGCCTTGAACTGCAGCTCGGGATAGGCCGCCAGCTTGCTCCCCTCCATCATGGCATCCCCATCCCCCAGTGACAGGGTGAGGGGCAACTGCGGACCCGGGATGCGCTTGACCGCGATGGGCATGGGCGGACCATTGGGGATCACCGCAAAGACGAACAGGTGGGCATCCTCCGGCAGCTGGATGCCAGGTGCCAGGGTGATGTGCAGGGGATACTCTCCCTCCTTCACCGCCACTATCTGGGCACTGCCCTGCCCGGCCTGAGCGGCGGGTGCGGCTGTCACGGCGATGCCGCGCTGACGCAGTTGCTGCTCGGCATACTCGATGGAGCGCTCCACCATGGCGTGGCGGGTCGATCCCTTCTCCAGCAGCGGCAACATGGCTCGCCAGCGCACCAGCGCTGTCTGGAAGTCCTCTTTCTGCAGCGCCATGAAGGCATGGACCGAGCGCGCCTCTATGTTGGCCGGATCCTGGGCGATGGCCGCCTGCAGCAGCTGATCCGCCCGGGCCTCCTCCCCCGTCATCATCAGGGCCTGGGCATAGGGTACCGCCACCATGGCCTTCTGCGGCGCCAGGGAGTAGGCCCGCTCCAGCGCCTCGCGGGCCATCTCGGGGTCATTGCCATCCAGGGTCAGACGCCCCAGCAGCAGCCAGCCACGGTAGTCGTTCGGTTCTTCTTTCAGCCGGGTGCGCAGCCCCAGGGTGAAGTCCAGCAGATCCTGTTCGGTGACCTCGCTATCCCGCTCCACCAGGATGCGGTTGCTCAGCTCCCCCAGCCGGCTGCTGGCATCCTGCCAGCGGCTCACCTCCTGCCAGGCCCCCAGCTGGTAGTAGAGCCCCAGGCTCACCACCACCAGCACCAGCACACCCGGGATCCAGATCAGGCTCTTGCCGCTGCGGGCGCTCTGCTCCACGTCGGGGATGTCGTCCAGCAGGCTGCGTTGCAGCTCCACCAGGGACTCGGACTCCTCGGCCAGTATTCCCTGCTCACGCTCCTCGCCTATCTCCAGCAGACGCTGGCGATAGAGCTGCTTGTTGAGGGCCGAACGGCTTATGCTCTGGCGACCCTCGCCGCGCCACAGCGGCAGGATCAGCGCCAGGCTCGCCAGCACCAGCAGGGCCGCGATCACTATCCAAAATGCGGTCATTGTTTCTCTTCCTCTTTGAGCAGCTCGGCCAGACGGCGCCGCTCTTCTTCGCTCAGGGCGTTATTCATTCGTTTTGTCGCCGCCGGGGCACGGCGGCTGCGCACCACCACAGTGGCGGCACCGATGACGATGACCAGCAGGGGGCCAAGCCAGAGGATCAGGGTGGAGGCCATCAGGGGCGGATCATAGAGGATGAAGTTGCCGTAACGGGCCACCATGTAATCCACTACCTCCTCCTTGTTTTTACCGTCCCGCACCATCTGGTAGGTCTTGTCCCTCAGATCCTTGGCGAGCCCCGCATTGGAGTCGGCGATGTCCTGGTTCTGACACTTGGGGCAGCGCAGCTCCTTGGTCAGCTCGCGGAAGGTCTGCTCCTGGGCATCGCTGTCGAAGGTGTAGACGTCGATGGCGGCACTGGCCTGGCTGGCACCCAGCAGGCCCCCCAGCAGCAACAGGGATGCAATAAGCGTTTTCATCGGAGCGGCCCTCACTTCATGGCATCGAAGATGGGTTTGAGGGTCGAGGCCCAGACTTCGGGATTGACGTCCCCCACGTGGCGATAACGGATGATGCCCTGGCTGTCGATGAAGAAGGTCTCGGGGGCGCCGTAGACCCCCAGATCCAGCCCCAGCATGCCATCCGGATCATAGAGGTTGACCTCATAGGGATTGCCGAGCTCAGCCAGCCACTTGATGGCCTTGTCCCGCTCATCCTTGTAGTTCATGCCGACGATGGGAATACCCTGCCCCGCCAGCTGCTTGAGGTAGGTGTGCTCCCCATAGCAGGTCGGGCACCAGGTGGCCCAGACGTTGAGCAGCATGGGGCGCCCCTTGAAGATGCTCCTGTCATGCTGCTTGCCCAGGTCGTAGATGTCCTGCAGGGTGAACACGGGCACCTCCTTGTCCACCATCACGGATTCCAGCTTGGTGGGGTCCGAGTAGAGCCCCTTGAACAGGAACACGGCCCCCATCAGGAAGATGATGAAGGGCAGCAGAAACAGCCAGGTCTTCTTGCTCATGCCTTGGTCTCCTCGTCACGACGGCCGAACCTGTAGCGCTTGTCCAGCATGGCCAGCACGCCGCCGATGGCCATGAAGACGCCACCGAACCAGATCCAGCGCACAAAGGGCTTGTAGTAGATACGCACCGCCCAGGCGCCGTTGTCGAGCTGCTCGCCCAGCGCCGCATAGAGATCCCGGGTGAAGCCGGCATCGATGGCGGCTTCGGTCATCGGCATGCGACTGACCTTGTACATCCGCTTCTCGGGCTTGAGCAGGGCCACCTGCTTGCCGTTCCTGTGCACCTCCAGCACCCCCTTGAAGCCGTCGTAGTTGGGGCCGTTCTTTTCGCTGATACCGGTGAACACGAATTCGTAGTCGGCGAAGTGCACCCTGTCACCGGCCTGCATCCGCAAGTCCTTCTCGATGCTGTAGTTCTGGGTGCAGGCGATGCCTATGATGCTGACCGCCAGCCCCACGTGGCCCAGGATCATGGCCCAGTGGCTGTTGCCGAGGCGGCGCACGCCGGTGGCAAAGCTGTGCTTGTGGGTGGCGCGCACCCAGGTCTCCTGGATGCTGGTGATGATGATCCAGGTACCCAGGCCTATGCCGAGCGCTGCCCAGGGCTTGAACTCACCGGCGAAGAGCTGCGGCAGCAGCAGGGCGGCGGCCAGACTCAGCCCCAGGGCCAGCACCACCTTGCCCTTGAGCTCACCGAGCTCCTGACGGCGCCAGCGGAACAGCGGCCCGACCCCCAGCAGCAAGGCGAACGGGATGATGAGCCAGCTGTAGATGTGGTTGAAGAAGGGGGTGCCGATGGAGATGCTGCCAAGCCCCAGCTCCTTGTGCACCAGGGGCAAGAGGGTGCCGAGCAGCACTGTCAGCAGGCCCGCCACCAGCAGTATGTTGTTGCCAAGCAGCAGGGTCTCGCGGCTCCACAGCTCATGCTTGCCGTGGCTCTTGACCTGGGAGCCCTTGAAGGCGAACAGCAGCAAGGAGCTGCCTATCACCGCCAGCAGGAAGCCCAGAATGAAGAGGCCACGGGTCGGGTCTGAGGCAAAGGCATGGACCGACACCAGCACGCCGGAGCGCACCAGGAAGGTCCCCAGCAGGCTCAGGGAGAAGGCCGAGAGCGCCAGCAGCACTGTCCAGGCCTTGAAGGTGGCGCGCTTCTCGCTCACCGCCAGCGAATGCAGCAGGGCCGTGCCCGCCAGCCAGGGCATGAAGGAGGCGTTTTCCACCGGATCCCAGAACCACCAGCCGCCCCAGCCGAGCTCGTAATAGGCCCACCAGGAGCCGAGCACTATGCCAAGGGTCAGGAAGACCCAGGCTGCCATGGTCCAGGGGCGGGACCAGCGCGCCCAGGTGGCATCGAGCCTGCCTGTCATCAGGGAGGCGATGGCAAAAGCGAAGGCCACCGAGAAGCCCACGTAGCCCATGTAGAGCATGGGCGGGTGGAAGATGAGACCAGGATCCTGCAGCAGGGGGTTGAGGTCGCGCCCATCCACCGGGAAGTACGGCAGGGTGCGGGTGAAGGGATCCGAGGTGAACAGCACGAAGGCGGTAAAGCCCACCGAGATGAGCCCGAGCACCCCCAGCACCCGCGCCACCGCATCCAGCGGCAGGCGACGGCTGAACAGGGCCACGGCCGCGGTCCAGCCCCCCAGGGTCAGCACCCAGAGCAGCAGGGAACCCTCGTGGGCCCCCCACACCGCCGAGATGCGGTACTGCAGCGGCAGCAGGCTGTTGGAGTTGGTGGCCACGTACTGCACGGTGAAGTCGTTGTCGACGAAGGCCCAGGTCAGGCAGAGGAAGGAGAGCAGCAGCAGCAGGAACTGGCTGTAGGCGAGCGGACGGGCCGCCGACATCATGCCGAGGCGCCCCAATTTGGCGCCGATCAGCGGATAGCTCCCCAGCAGCAGGGCGGTGGCAAAGGCCAGGATCAGTGAAAACTGCCCTAATTCCGGGATCATTTCAGAGTTCCTTCAGGTTGAGTTACAGCACACACCTGTGCGCGGGTGAGAAACGATGAAAACGGTGAGCGGGTAGCCAGACTCATTGTTTGGCTCCTTTCAACTGCGCCTCGGTATATTCGGGCTTGAAGTGCATGCCATTGGTGGCGTCCGCCACCTCCGGCGGCATGTAGTTCTCGTCGTGCTTGGCCAGCACCTCGAAGGCGGCCACAGTGGTCGCGTCCTTGAGGGTGCCCTGGGCGACTATGCCCTGCCCCTCCCGGAACAGGTCCGGCAGTATGCCGTCAAATTCCACCGTCACCAGATGGCCGCCGTTGTCCACCAGCTTGAAGGCCACCTTGAGGCTCTGGGGATCCCGCTGCACCGAGCCCGGCACCACCAGGCCGCCGATGCGCAGGCGCTGGCCCTCTTCCGGCTTGACCTTCTCCGGCCCCTTGCCCTCCACCAGCTCGCTCGGGGTATAGAAGAGATCGATGTTCTGGCTGAGGGCATAGAGCACCAGGCCAGTCACGCTGGCGAGGCCCAGGCTGATGGCCAGAATGATGGTGAGGCGTTTCTTGCGTCTCGGGGTCATAGGGTGTTCTCCATCTGCTGGGCCGCCTTGCGACGGGCCTCGCGGGCCTGCTTGTTGCGCAATTCGCCGAGCAGGCTGCGGGTTTTCAACCGGGTGGAAATGACGATGCCGACCAGGCAGAGCGCGGTCAGACCGAAGGAGAGCCAGACGTAGAAGGCGTAACCGCCCATGGCCATGAAGTCGCTGAATGAGGCAAAGTGCATGCTTACTTCTCCTCTCTGGCGATGTCGGCAACCCAGGGGCGGTGCCACTCCCGCATCAGCAGCTCGTTGCGGAACCGCATCAGGGTCAGGGCCCCGAGGAAGGTGGCAAACGCCAGTATCATGATGAGCAGCGGCCACAGCATCTCGGGGGAGATGGAGGGTTTGTCAAACTTGGTGATGGAGGCGCCCTGGTGCAGGGTGTTCCACCACTCCACCGAGTAGTGAATGATGGGCAGGTTGATCACCCCCACCAGCGCCAGTATGCCGGCGGCGCGCCCCGCCACCACCTTGTCACTGAAGGCGTTGTAGAGGGCGATGACCCCAAGATAGAGAAACAGCAGGATAAGCTCGGAGGTGAGGCGCGCATCCCAGACCCACCAGGTGCCCCACATGGGCTTGCCCCAGGCGGCACCGGTGAAGAGGGCGATGAAGGTGAAGACGGCGCCCACCGGGGCTATGGCCGCCACCGTCATGTCGGCCATCCGCAGTTGCCACACCAGGCCGATGAAGGCCGCCACCGCCATGGTGGAGTAGGCTCCCATGGAGAGGATGGCGGCAGGCACATGGATGTAGATGATCCTGAAAGAGTCTCCCTGCTGATAATCGGCGGGGGCAAAGGCCAGCCCCCAGACGGTGCCTATGATGAAGGCGAGCAGGCTTGTCACGACAAACCAGGGCAGCAGGGTGCCGGCCAGCCCATAGGCGCGCTCGGGTTTGGCATAAGGGTGCAACCATTTCCACATAGCTCACAGAACCTTTCAGTTATTAATTTTTAAGTGGCGAGGCCTACCATACCCACCGGCGGGAAACATCATATCCCTCCAAAGCAATAAGCAGCCATCCCCTTGATCTATCTCAATTATATTTTTCATAAAACAGCCTCAAAAGAGGCTTTTTTGATAATTAATCAGTTGACGCTGACCCGCAGTGCCGCCGAGATGGCCAGGGGCGTCAGGGTCAGGGCCCCCACCAGCATGGCCCCCAGGATCGCGAGCTGCCCCCCATAGGGCAACCCCATGCTGGCCGCATCGATGGCGGAGGTGGCGAAGATCAGCACAGGTATATAGAGCGGCAGCAGCAGCAGGCTGAGCAGCACGCCCCCCTTGCGCAGGCCCGCCGTCAGCGCCACCCCGACAGCCCCGAGCAGGCTCAGCACAGGGGTGCCGAGCGCCAGGGTGGCCACCACGGCCAGATAGCTCTTCATGTCCAGGGAGAGCAGGATGGCGAGCAGCGGGGAGACCAGCAGCAGCGGCAGGCCGGTCAGCAACCAGTGAGCGATCACTTTGGCCAGCGCCAGCAGCCCGAGTGGATGAGGCATCAGCATCATCTGCTCCAGGGCGCCGTCGCTGAAGTCATCGCGAAACAGCCGCTCCAGGGAGAGCATGGCCGCCAGCAGGGCCGCCACCCAGATGATGCCGGGGGCGATGCGGGCCAGCAGCTGGGGCTCGGGCCCGATGCCGAGGGGAAAGAGGGTGATGACGATGAGGAAGAACCAGAGCGGGTTGAAGATGTCGGCGCGCTGGCGCAGGGCCATCAGCAACTCGCGGTGAATAAGGTGTATGACGGCGCGCAGCATGGCTACTCCTGCAACAACGAGGTCAGCGACAGTGTCTTCAGGCGCCCCTGCATCAGGGTCAGGTCCTGATGGGTGGTGAGCACCACCATGCCCCCCCGATCCGCATGGGTCAGGAACAACCGCTCCAGCACCCTGACCCCCTGCTTGTCGATGGCGGTAAAGGGTTCATCGAGGATCCAGAGCGCCGGGCGCTCCGACAACCAGAGCCTGGCCAGCGCCACCCGCCGCTGCTGCCCTGCCGAGAGCTGGCCCGCGGGATAGTCCTCGAAGCCGGCGAGTCCGACCTGGGCCAGCACCTGCCAGAGATCCACGGAAGCCTCGGCCGTGCCGTGCAGCTTCTGGTAGAAGGAGAGGTTCTCGAGGGGGGTCAGGGTCGCCTTGACACCGGGCTGATGGCCCAGGTAGAGCAGGCTGGCATGGTACTCATCCCGGCAGTGGCGGATGTTCTCCCCGTTCCAGCACACCTCCCCCGCGAAGGGTTGGGAGAGGCCGGTCAGCAACCGGAGCAGGCTGGTCTTGCCCACCCCGTTGGGGCCTTCAATCTGCATCAGATCGCCCGAACGCACCGCGAAGGAGAGATGTTCAAACAGGGTGCGATCTTCACGCACGCAGCTCAGATTGTTGGCTTGAAGCAGCATGAGGGTGTAATCGTTGAAAATGAGGCGGCCTGCATCTTAACACAGGATCCGGAGGCGTCTTTTCAAAGATGCCAATAATCAACAGGATTTGTGGGGGAGATCGCGCACGGACAGGAGAATATGTGGCAAGGGGAAACTGGAGTGACCGGGCACTGGCGGAGGAAGGGGTGGCAGGGGAAAAGTGGGGAGATCGCGCATGGACAGGGGAAGATGTGGCAGGGAAAAGAGGGGCGGCCTGAGCCTCCCCTCTCAGTCAGAAGCAGGGGTCAGCTGCGACCCTTGCGCAGGGAGATCAGCAACTCGGCTTCGGCCTGGGGCAACTCGCACTCGCTCATCACCTCGTCGAGATCGGCGCCGAGCTCCACCATCTTGGCGGCGCGGCTGTAGAGGCGGCGTTCCGGATCCTGCAGGGTCAACTCCTGCTGGCTATCCTGGATCTTCTGCATGGCTCCTTCGGCGGATTGCAGGCGCTGACCCATGCCGATGGCACCGGTATGCAGCTCCATCATCTGCTTGCGCAGACTCTCGAGCTGCCCCTGCAGCGTCTCCATCCTGGCCTCGGACTCTCGCTGACGGCGGCGGTGACCCAATAGACCGTAGAGGGCCAGCACCAGTGCCAACAAGGACAACCCCAAGGCTGCGAATTCAATCATCAAACTGTCACCTTCCTCATCACAGGGTCCCGCTCGGCATCAAGGTGCCGGGGGCAGATCCGGGACCGCTGTTGTATCACTTTTTGACCCGCCGTTACAGGGAGCCAATATCGTCCCACTCTTCGTCGGAGAGCAGCTTGTTGAGATCCACCAGGATCAGCAACTGACCGTCGCGGTTGCTGACACCCTGGATGAACTTGGCACTCTCCTCGGTGCCCACCGCCGGGGCAGCGTCGATCTCGGAGGAGCGCAGATAGACCACCTCGGCCACGCTGTCCACCATGATGCCGATCACCTGCTTCTCCGCCTCTATGATGACGATGCGGGAATTCTCGCTCACATCACCGGCCGGCAGGCCGAAACGGGAGCGGGTGTCGATGACGGTCACCACGTTGCCACGCAGGTTGATGATGCCCAGTACATAGTCGGGCGCACCCGGTACCGGGGCTATCTCGGTGTAGCGCAACACCTCCTGGACCTGCATCACGTTGATGCCATAGGTCTCGTTTTCCAACTGGAAGGTCACCCACTGCAGCACTTCGTCCTCGGCCAGATTTTGTGCAATATTGCGCTTCTCTGTCATCTTCTTGATCCTTGTATGAACCCGTCAACGGGTAAAATTAGCAATAAAACCATGGCAGTGCCGATGTTGTCAGCGGCCTTCAATGTTCACGCCTCGGCCAAGGAGCACCAGCAGCTCCCTGACGTGCAGCAGGGCACACATCTTCTCCTTGACCATGCCCGCCAGCCAGGGGCGTTTCCCCTCCTGATGGCGCCACTTCACCTGATCCCGATGCAGCAGTTCGGTGCCCTTCAACTGATGACAGGCCAGCCCCCAGGGTGATTCCCCCAGCATGATCAGATATTTGTACTCGTCGATCTCCAGATGCTGGCCCGGCATGACCCACTGGGCCGTGTCGACCACGTTCATCTTCTGCTCCCGGGAGGTCATGATCCCCTTGTACCAGCCCGGCTGGCCGAAGAGGGAGCTCACCTCCCCCAGCTGGTGGATGCCGCCAAGCTCGGTCAGGGGCACAGCGAAGGTCACCCCGGCCACATCGAAGAAGAGCGCCTGAAACTCGTTGCCGGTATCCAGGTTTTCCCAGGCAGCAGGGGCCGGCTCAGGTTCCGCCGCCAGCGCGGGTTCGGCCAGTGTCAGGGCGACGGGCTCGGCGATCACCGGGATCACCTCGGGCGTCGCCAGGGCCACCTCGACCGGTTCGGGCTCGACCTCGACCTCGAGCTGGAAGGGCTCGACATGCAGCTCTTCATGGCTCAGGACATCCATCTCATCCTGCACCTGGCTCACCTGGGCGAGCAGCTCGCTCAGTTGCGCCAGTCGGCTGTCGGCTTCGAGATAGGGGGCTGCAACCACCTCGGGCAAGGGGGCGGGCTGAGGCTGCAACTGCGGCGCAGAGGCCGGTGCCTCGTCGTCCGGATCGTCCCGCAGCAGGACATCATCGAGCAGCAGGGAGTGGAAATAGTCATCCATGGCCCGAACCTGGGTGGTCTCTCTCATGGCTTCACCTCCTGGGTTCGTTGACGCTCCAGCGCATCAATAAAGTTGAGCAGTGTCTCGTAGGCATAGGTGCCACGGCTGCCCGGTGCATAGATGGACGGGGGTATGTGCAGCAGGCTGGCATCCCGGAATTTGGTGTCGATGGGAATGACCGCATTCCACACCGCCTCCCCATACTGCTCCTTGATGGACTGCAGCGTCATCAAGGAGGCCCGGGTACGCTTGTCGAACATGGTCGGGATCACCGTATAGCGGAACTTGTCCCGCTTGGATCGCTGCATGATCTCGAAGGTCTTCATCATCCGCTCCAGCCCCTTCAAGGCCAAAAATTCGGTCTGCACCGGCACCAGGATGCGATCGCAGGCCGCCAGCGCATTGACCATCATCACCCCCAGCACGGGCGGGCAGTCGATGAGCACATAGTCATACTGGTCCTGCACCCGCAACAGGGCACGCTTGAGTACCAGCCCCATGCCTTCCCGGTTGCCCATGACCCTGTCCAGGGTCGCCAGCGTGATGGAGGCGGGCAGCAGGTGGATATTCTCGAACTTGGTCTTCAGGGTCATGCGGTTGACCAGCTCGCTGCTCGGCTTGGCCGCCTGGAACAGCTCGTAGAGGGTGCCTTCCAGCCGGTCCGAGTCAAAATCGAAATAAGAGGTCAGGGAGGCATGGGGATCGGTGTCGATCAGCAGTACCCGCTGGCCACGCTGGGCCAGAATGCCCGCCAGGGAGACGACCGTGGTGGTTTTACCGACTCCACCCTTCTGATTGGCAACCGTCCAAACAATCACTGTATCAATCCTGCCTTGTTGTTATGCGTATGCCACCACCGGGCAGCGTCACCACTCTGACGTCCTCGCTGTCGACGCTCTGTGGCGCGGCCGGGGCCGGCGTCACCGTCAGGGAGTTGACGGAGGTTCGCGGCACCCAGGCGAATCTGGATATGGCGACCACGACCTTGCGATTCTGTAACCGCCCCTGCTCGCTGCCGTTGTCGGCGAAGGGGGAGAACTCCCCATAGGCCTCGTAGGCGAGCCGCTCGGGGGCTATCCCCTTGGCCACCAGGGCACCGAGCACAGCTTCGGCGCGGGCGGCAGACAGGGTCCAGTTGGAGCGAAACATTTCGTTGTTGATCGGCTGGTTATCCGTGTAACCCCGCACCCTGACATAGTTATCGACCGGTTTCAGAATACCTGAAAGCGTATCGAGCACAGGGGCCGCATTGCTCCCCAGAAAGGCGCTCCCGCTGCGAAACAGCAGGCCGGAACTCAGCTCCACCGTCAGCCAGTTGTCATCCTTCGCCAGCTTGACCACGCCGGCATCCACCAGGGCGCCCATGGCCTCCTGCAACTGCAGGTCTATGGTCGCAAGGGCCGTGCCATCTTGCTGGATCGGGGTGCCCGTGATGGGGGCGCGCGAAGGCGACGGGGAGGCCTGGCTCTCCAGCAGGGAAGGCGCGGCCGACACCGGGTGGTTCAGCAGGGAGTTGCCCTGCCCTTCCAGCAAGCCATCGCTGCGCGGTACCTGGTTGAAGGCCTGGGTCATGCCCTCGATGACGGCGCGGTACTGCTCCTTGTTGACGATGGCCACGGAGTAGAGCACCACGAAGAGGGCGAAGATGAGCGTCATGTAATCGGCATAGGAGACCAGCCAGCGATCGAGATGTTCTCGCCCTTGCAGGTGCAAACGATAGCGCTTGCGCATGGCTATTCCCCTTTCAGATAAGCCCGTAGCCGCCGTTCAACCTGCTGGCCATTCTCCCCGTGGGCGATGGCCAGCAACCCTTCCAGCGTCATCTCCTGATAGAGACCGTAGTGGTAGTGGAATGCCCGCAGGCGATTCGCTATCGGCAGATAGAGGAGGTTGGCAAAGCCCACCCCGTAGATGGTCGCGACAAAGGCGATGGCGATGCCTGCGCCCAGGGTGCCCGGCTCCTCCAGGTGAAACATGGCCTGGATGAGGCCTATCACGGCCCCTATGATGCCTATGGTCGGGCTGTAGCCCCCCATGGCCTCGAACACCCTGGCGGCGTGCTCGTTGCGCTCCTGCTCGATGTCGATGTCCGCCTCCAGCAGGCGGCGGATATCCTCGATGGAGACACCGTCCACTATCATGGTGAGCCCCTGGCGGGTGAAGGGATCAGGCTCCCCTTCGGCCTGGTTCTCCAGCGCCAGCAACCCCTGCTGGCGCGCAAACTGGGCCCAGGCCTGCAGGCGTTCGGCCTGCTGCACCAGATCCAGTTGCGGCGGGAACAGCATCCAGCGGGCCTGGGCGAGCGCGGCCAGCATGTACTTGCGGGGCGTCTGCAGGATGACGGCACCCCAGGTGCCCCCGACCACGATGACGAAGGCCGGGCCATCCAGCAGGGTCTGCAGGCTGCCCCCGTGCCACCATTGGGCGACGGCCACGGCGAGCAGCGCCAGCACCAGGCCGAACATGCCCATGGTCAGCGACCCAACTCGACCAGGATGCGCTGGGCAACCCTGTCCAGCGGCAGGGATTCGCTTGCTATGCCCGCCTTGGCAACCGCCTGGGGCATGCCGTAGACCACGCAGGAGGCTTCATCCTGCGCCCAGATGGTGGCGCCCTGCTCCTTGAGCAGACGCGCCCCGTCCCGGCCATCGGCTCCCATGCCGGTCAGCACTATGGCGAGCACCTTGTCGCCGTAGATCTTGGCGGCCGAGGCGAAGGTGATATCGACGCAGGGCTTGTAGTTGACCTTGTCATTGCCCTCTATGATGCGAAGGCGAGCCCCGGGCCCGCGCCCTTCCAGCAGCATCTGCTTGCCACCGGGGGCCAGGTAGGCGTGACCCGGCTTGAGCACGTCACCGTCCTCCGCCTCCTTGACCCCGATCTGGCACAGACCGTTGAGACGGGCGGCGAAGGCGGCGGTGAAGGTGGCGGGCATATGCTGGATCAGCAATATGGGGTGAGGGAAGTCACCGGGCAGCTTGGTCAGCACGTTCTGCAGCGCCACAGGGCCACCGGTGGAGGTGCCGATGGCCACCAGCTGATAGCTCTTGCCGCTGCGCTTGAAGCTGGCGGGCGCTGCGGCGCGGACCGGCTCGGGCTGACGATCAAGAGGACGCGTCAAGGCAGCGCCGAGGGCGGGGCGCACCAGAGGCTCCGGCGCCCGGGGTCTGGCGGCCGCCATCAGGAAGCGCTTGCGGGCGATCTCCCTGACGCGTTGTTGCAGCAGCTTGACGGCCTCATCCTTGTCGCGGGCTATGTCTTCGAACTTCTTGGGCAGGAAATCCAGGGCACCGGCATCCAGTGCATCCAGGGTCGCCTTGGCCCCCTCGTGGGTCAGCGAGGAGAACATCAGTATGGGGGTCGGACACTTGGCCATGATCTCGCGCACGGCGCTGATGCCATCGAGCACCGGCATTTCGATGTCCATGGTGATGACGTCAGGCCGCAACTGCAGCGCCTTGTCTACCGCCTCCCGACCGTTCTGGGCCGTGTCGATCACCGTCATCAGGGGGTCCTGATTGATGATCTCGCTGACCCGGCGACGGAAGAAACTCGAATCGTCGACCACTAATACCTTGACTGCCATTGTTATTCTTTTAACTCCTTGAGCCAGACGCTCAGTGGCGGCGGGCATAGGCCTTGAGCAGGCTGGGCACGTCCAGGATGAGGGCGATGCCGCCGTCGCTGGTGATGGTGGCGCCGGCCATGCCGGGGGTCCCTTGCAGCAGATTGTCCAGAGGTTTGATCACCACCTCTTCCTGACCGATGAGGTTGTCCACGACGAAGCCCACCTGCTGGGTGCCGATCTGGACTATGACCACGTGGCCGGTGTCCTGGCGTGCCGTCCTGCCGGCACCGCGGACCAGCCACTTGTGCAGGTAGAACAGCGGGATCGCCTTGTCACGGACTATGATGGTGAGCTGGCCATCCACCACGTTGGCCTTCTTCAGATCCAGGTGGAAAATTTCGTTCACACAGCCAAGCGGCAGGGCGAAGGTCTGTTCACCCACCTCCACCATCAGGGTCGGCAGTATGGCCAGGGTCAGGGGGACCTTGATCTCAAGGCGGGTGCCCTTGCCCCAGGTCGAATCGATGTGCACAGAGCCATTGAGGCTGACGATGCTGGTCTTCACCACATCCATGCCGACGCCACGGCCCGAGATGTCGGAGATCTCGGACTTGGTCGAGAAACCGGGGGCGAAGATCAGGTTGTAGGCATCGTTGTCGCTCATGCGCGCCGCGCTGTCTGCATCGAGCACGCCACGGCTGATGGCGATGGCTTTGAGCTTCTCCGGATCCATGCCGGCGCCGTCATCCTCGATGCAGAGCAGGATATGGTCACCCTGCTGGGAGGCGCTCAGGGTGATGGTGCCCTGACGGGGCTTGCCCGCCTTCTCCCGCACGTCCGGCATCTCGACGCCGTGGTCGCAGGAGTTGCGCACCAGGTGAACCAGGGGATCGGCCAGGGCCTCCACCAGGTTCTTGTCGAGATCCGTCTCTTCACCCACCATCACCAGCTCAATATCTTTCTTGAGGGTGCGGGCGAGATCGCGCACAACGCGCGGGAAGCGGCCGAAGACTTTCTTGATAGGTTGCATGCGGGTCTTCATGACCGCGCCCTGCAGATCGGCGGTCACCACATCCAGGTTGGCCACCGCCTTTGACATCTCTTCGTCGTTGCTGGCGATGCCGAGGCTCACCAGGCGGTTTCGCACCAGCACCAGTTCCCCCACCATGTTCATGATGACGTCCAGGGTCTTGGTATCCACCCGCACAGTAGTGTCGTTTTGCACCGCACTGCTTTCGGCGGGGGCCGCCTGCTTGGCAGGAGCGGGAGCCGGGGCCGGCTTGGCCGGTGCAGAAGCGGGTTTGGCGGGGGCGGCGCTGGCCGCGACCGGCGCCTTGGGCGGGGTCACAGGCGCGGCGGGAGCCTTGGGCTCGGGAGCCGGAGCAGCCGCCGCCATGCTGTGCTGCGGCGCCTGGCCACGGCCATGCAATTCATCCAGCAGGCGTTCGAACTCGTCGTCGTCGATGAGCTCGTCCACCTCTTTTTGTACCGATTGCAGCGGGGAGAGATCCGGAGCGCCGCCATGCTGGCCCTGGCCGTGCAGTTGATCGAGCAAGGCCTCGAACTCGTCGTCCGTGATGTCGCCCGAGCCGCTCAATACCGGGGCGGCAGACACTGTCGGCGCCTTGCCAGCACCGTGCAGTTCATCCAGCAGGCGCTCGAATTCGTCGGCAGAGATCTCGTCGATGGAGCCGCCACCGTTGACGGCCACAGGCGCGCTCTCGGCGACGATGACGGGTTCGGGTTCAGGCTCGGGCTGCTGCGGAGCGGCAACACTGGCGGTACGCAACTGCTCCTGCCCTTCGGGTTTGCACAGTTCGTGCAGATCGTGCAGCAGATCGGCAGAGGCCGGGCTGGTCGGCTCCCGATTCTGCACCTGGGCAAACATGACGTTGATGGCATCAAGGGCCTGCAAAATGACATCCATCAGCTCGGCACTGAGGGTTCGCTTGCCGTTGCGCAGCATGTCGAACAGGTTCTCGGCACCGTGGCAGACGTCCACCAGCTCGGTCAGGGAGAGGAAACCCGCTCCCCCCTTGACGGTATGGAAGCCGCGAAAGATGGCATTCAACAGATTCTTGTCATCGGGCCGCTTTTCCAAGTCGACCAGTTGTTCAGACAACTGTTCCAATATTTCTGATGCTTCGACCAAAAAGTCTTGCAGTATGTCTTCATCAACTTCGAAGGCCATGCGTCACTCCATTAGAATCCCAGGCTAGACAGCAGATCGTCCACATCATCTTGACCATTGACCACATCGGACCTTGTCTGCGGGTTCATGATGGGGCCTTCTGCCTCGATGCCGCTCGCCGGCAGGCTGCGCGCCGAATTCTCGATGACGGCCTCACCAAACATGGTCAGCATCTCTATCAACTTTGTTTCAACTTCCTGCACCAGCTTGATCACCTTGCGGATCATCTGACCGGTCAAGTCCTGGAAATCCTGAGCCATCAGGATTTCAGTCAGCAGTTGTCGTAACTTATCGGCATCCGTCTCCGAAGCCTTAATAAAATCATTCAGTTGATGGCAGAGTGCCTTGAACTGACCCAGTTCAAGATCCCGGCTCATCAGGGCATTCCAATTGGGCATCACCAGCTGAATGTTGTCATTGAGCCGATCGGCGATGGGAAGACTGGCCTCGACCGCATCCATGGTGCGATTGGCCGCCTTGTCAGTCATGTCGATGACATAGCTGAGCCGCTCCCGGGCATCCGGGATCTCATGGGTGGCCAGGTCGGGGATCCTGGGATCCAGGCGAAAATCTTGCAGTGAGTTGTGCAACTGGCGGGTCAACTGCCCCACCTTGTCAAACAGGGCCGCCGCATTGGGGGCGCACACATCGGCGAGGATGGTATCGGCCTGTTCAAACTCTTCTCGCTCCAGGTGGGCAACCAGCATCCTTGCCTGTTCAAGCGAGATCATGGCACTCGTTTTGGCCTTCATCCCTGCCGCTCCTTAGCCGATTCGTTCAAAGATTTTGTCGAGCTTCTCTTTGAGGGTGGCGGCAGTGAACGGCTTGACGATATAGCCATTGACCCCGGCCTGGGCGGCTTCGATGATCTGCTCGCGCTTGGCTTCCGCAGTCACCATCAGTACCGGCAGGTGCTTGAGTTTGTCATCGAGACGGATCGCCTTGAGCAGGTCTATGCCCTGCATGCCGGGCATGTTCCAGTCGGTGACCACGAACTGATAATCGCCGTTTTTCAACATCGGCAGGGCCGTGTTGCCATCGTCTGCTTCATGGGTATTGTTATATCCCAGGTCACGCAGCAAGTTCTTGATAATCCGGCGCATCGTTGAAAAATCGTCGACGATGAGGATTTTCATGTTCTTGTCCAAAATTCCCTCCTAAATAGCCGCCAAAACGGCTCACTTACATGATGCAGATCGCAGGTTTTATGGTGCGGATTATGCCTTAGAGTTGCGTTCCAGTGTAGCCAGTACAACCACTTATAAATTCCAATCTCTCAAACGGGCCCGCAGCCTGTGCATGGCCTGGCTGTGGATCTGGCTCACCCGAGACTCGCTCACGCTCAGGACTTCCCCGATTTCACGCAAGTTCAGCTCTTCGTCGTAATACAGCGACAGCACCAGGGCTTCCCGTTCGGGCAGGCGGGCGATGTGTTCGGCCAGGGCGCCCTGAAAGCGCTCGGCCGCCAGATCGTCAAAGCCGCCGTGACCGCTGGCGTCATCGGGATGCCCTATCACATCCTCGCTGACCCCGAGATCCTCGATGCCGATGATCTTGCCGCAGGAGACATCCTGCAGCATGGCATGGTATTCGCCAAGGGAGACCCCCATGTTGGCGGCTACCTCGGTGTCTCTGGCATCCCGGCCATGGGCCTGCTCCACGTTCTCGATCGCCTCTGCGATGGCACGGCTGTTGCGGTGCACCGAACGGGGCACCCAGTCCCCGCGGCGGATCTCGTCGAGCATGGCGCCGCGGATGCGGATGCCGGCATAGGTTTCAAAGCTGGCGCCCTTGCTGCCGTCAAAGTTGCGGGAGGCTTCGAGCAGCCCAATCATACCTGCCTGGATCAGGTCATCCAGCAAGACACTGCTTGGCAGGCGAGCCAATAAATGCTGGGCAATCCGCTTGACCAGCGGAGCATGACGCTCGACCAGCACGTAGGAATCCTGATGACGCAAGTATGCTTGGGCTTTATTCACGGGAGTCTTCCTGTGCTATGACCGGCTTTTGCAATAAATTTTCCAGGAAAAATTCGAGGTGTCCCCCCGGCTGGTTCGGGATGGGCCAGCTCGCCGCCTTGTTCGCCAGGGCACGGAATGCCAGGGAGGCGGGTGACTTGGGAAACGCCTCGACGATCAGCTTCTGCTTGCGCACCGCGGCCCGCAGGTTGGTGTCGTAAGGCACGCAGGCCACCAGCTCCAGGGAGGTGTCGAGGAAACGGTCGGTGACCCGGGTCAGCTTGGCGAAGAGCTCCTGCCCCTCGCGCAGGGAGCGAACCATGTTGGCCACCACCTTGAAGCGGAACACCCCGTGATCCTTGGAGAGGATCTTGATGAGGGCATAGGCATCGGTGATGGAGGTGGGCTCATCGCACACCACCACCATGATGTCCTGGGCCGCACGGGTGAAGCTCAGCACCATGTCGGAGATCCCTGCCGCCGTGTCCACCAGCAGCACATCCACCTGGGTCTTCATCTCGCTGAAGGCGCGGATGAGCTCGGCATGTTGCACCGGCGACAGCTCGACCATGGACTGGGTGCCCGAGGTGGCCGGCACTATCATCATGCCGTAGGGCCCCTCGACTATGATGTCGTCTATGGTGCACTCCCCCGCCAGCACATGGGAGAGGTTGCGGTGCACCCGCAGCCCCAGCATGACGTCGACGTTGGCCAGACCAAGGTCGGCATCCAGCACCAACACCCGCTTGCCCTGGGCGGCCATGGCTCCCGCCACGTTCAGGGTCACGTTGGTCTTGCCAACGCCCCCCTTGCCTCCGGACACGGCGATCACTTTTACTCGATTGTTTTGACGCATTTTGCGCAGACCACTCGCCTGATCCATATACATGTTACTCATAAAACTCCGAATCTTCGGCCTCGCCAAAGCCTGAACCCCAGAAGTAAGGGTCTTCTGTTTCCCGCTCCAGCGAGCCCATGGCCGCGCCGACCAGCAGCGCCGCATTGGCAACTTGAATATCTTCCGGCACCCGCTGTCCATCTGTGATGTAGCTGATGGGCAGGGCGTTCTGAATGCATACGTTAATCACCTCACCCAGATTCAGGCTCTCGTCGAGCTTGGTCAGGATGCAGCCGGAGAGCGGAATGCGCCGGAAGTGATCCACCGCCTCCTGCATCACCCGGCGCTGGGAGGTGGCTGACATGACCAGATAGCTGCGAATGCGCACCTTGGCATTCTTGACCAGGGTGTCGAGCTGCTCGGTCAGACGGATATCCCGCTGCCCTACCCCGGCGGTATCGATGAGCACCAGCCGGCGGTGACGGAACTGATAGAGCGCGTTGGCCAGCTCCTCGGCATCCCGTACCTGACGCACCGGGCAACCCATGATGCGACCATAGGTCTGCAGCTGTTCGTGGGCCCCGATCCTGTAGTTGTCCGTGGTGATGAGGGCCACCTGCTCGGCGCCATACTTCATGGCAAAACGGGCCGCCAGCTTGGCGATGGTGGTGGTCTTGCCCACCCCGGTCGGGCCGAGCAGCGCCACGGCACCGCCCTGGCGCAAGATGTCGTCTTCGCTGATCTTGAGCTGGGCCGTCAGTACCTCGGCCAACTGGGCCATGGCCTGATGGATGGGCATGTCTTCCGGGATAAGCCCGGCCAGCTGATCGGCGAAGGCATCATCGAACCCCATCTTCTTGAGTTCCTTGATGAGCAGCGCCCGCATCGGCTCGCGGCGCTCCACCTCCTGCCACATCAGACCGGAGATCTGGTGCTCCAGCAGCTTGCGGATGCTGGCCATCTCCTTGCGCATCCCCTCCATCTCCTGATCCCGCGGGGCAGGTTGCGCTGCACGGGGGCCGGGAGCAGGACGTGCCTTCGGCTTGGCAGGCTCGGGGGCCGCGCCCCACTGGCCCTGTTCGGCCAGCGTTCTGGGTGCGCCGTTGGCGGACGCCAGTCCCGCGGACTGATTGCCGCCAGCGGCCCCATTCCCGGACCATGATGCAGGAGATGGGGTACCGTTGCCCGCCCCATTCGCAGGCCATGAACCCTGAGCGGCGTTGCCGCCCGCCGGATTGGCAGGGTTGAGCTTCTGCTGGCGCGCCAGCAGGGCCGCCAGGGTATCGGCATAGTATTCGTTCTGCTCCTTGGGGGGAGCCGAGCGCGTCATCTGCTTGCCCGCAGACGAGATATTGACGCTCTCATCGTTCAACTGACGGCGAACCGGCGCATCTTTAGGTCCAGGCACCTGGGACTGATAATCGACGGCCGCGACTATCTCCACCCCACCGGTGACCTTTTTGTTGGACATGATGACGGCATCCGGCCCGAGCGTCTCCTTGACCTCGGCCAGCGCCGTTCGCATGTCTTTGGCAAAAAACCGCTTAATCTTCACCCGTCATCTCCGCTAACTAGCCCTGTCCCACCGCACTGACGATGCGGATTTGCTTGTCATCAGGCACTTCCTGATAAGACAGGACGCGTAATCCAGGAATGGCATTCTTGACAAATTTCGCCAGGGTATTGCGCAATATCCCCGATGTCAGAAGCACGGCCGGCTGGCCTTCCAGTTCTTGTCGTTGAGTGGCTTCCACCAGGGAGCGCTGCATCCGCTCCGCCAGTCCCGGTTCTATACCGGCGCCATCTCCCCCACCTGCTTGCAGGGATTGATGCAATATGCGTTCCAGTTCTGGTGAAAGGGTGATCACCGGCAGCTCGGGCTCGGGGCCGGCAATCTCCTGCACTATCAGCCTGCGCAGGGCGATACGGCAGGCGGCGGTCAGCACTTCCGGGTCCGGGCTGCGTGGCGCATATTCCACGAGGGTCTGCAGGATAGTGCGCATATCGCGAATTGGCACGCCTTCATTGAGGAGATTTTGCAATACCTTGACCAGGTTGCCCATGCTGATCACCTCGGGAACCAACCCTTCCACCAGCTTGCTCTGATGCTTCCCTATCATGTCCAGCAGTTGCTGCACCTCGTCGTGACCCAGCAGCAGGGCGGCATGGTTGGAGAGGATCTGGCTCAGGTGGGTAGCTACAACGGTGGCCGCGTCCACCACTGTATAGCCGAGGGTCTGGGCCTGGGAGACCTGCTCCTTGGCGACCCAGACAGCTTCCAGTCCGAACGCGGGATCCTGGGTCGCTATGCCCTGGATCTGGCCGAACACCTGACCCGGATTGATGGCCATCTCCTTGTCGTGATAGACGGTGGCCTCGCCGGTGCTCACCCCCATCAGGGTGATGCGGTACTGATTGGGGGCGAGATCCAGGTTGTCGCGGATGTGCACGGCGGGCACCAGGAAGCCGAACTCCTGAGAGAGCTTCTTGCGCACCCCCTTGATCCGGTTGAGCAGCTCGCCACCCTGGTTCTTGTCCACCAGCGGGATGAGCTGATAGCCCACCTCCAGACCGATGATGTCCACCGGCATGACGTCGTCCCAGCTCAGGTCCTTCTGCTCCACCGGGGCATCGCCCTGGGCCGGCAAGAGTTCACCGCTCGCCACCCTGGCCTTGTTCAGTTTCTCCCGGCGCAGCAGCCACCAGGCCCCCACCGCCGCCACGGCCCCCAGACTCAGGAAGGCCAGGTGCGGCATGCCGGGCACACTGCCCATCATCAGCAGTATGCCGGCGGAAATCACCAGCGCCTTGGGGTTCTCGAACAGCTGGCCGAGCACGGCCGTGCCCATGTCCTGATCGGTATTTTGACGGGTGACTATGATGGCGGCGGCGATGGAGAGCAGCAGTGAGGGTATCTGGGCCACCAGGCCGTCACCTATGGCGAGCAGGGTGTAGATCTCGGCCGCTTCGCCGAAGCTGAGCTGGTGCTGCATCATGCCGATGATGAAGCCACCGATGATGTTGATGAAGAGGATCATGATGCCGGCGACGGCATCCCCCTTCACGAATTTGGAGGCACCGTCCATGGAGCCGTAGAAGTCGGCTTCCTGGGTCACGTCCTGACGGCGCTTCTTGGCCTCTTCCTGGTTGATGAGACCGGCGTTCAGGTCCGCATCTATGGCCATCTGCTTGCCGGGCATGGCATCCAGGGTGAAGCGGGCGCTCACCTCGGAGATCCGGCCCGCACCCTTGGTGACCACCACGAAGTTGATGATCACCAGGATCATGAAGACGATGATGCCCACCGCATAGTTGCCGCCGATCACCACGTTGCCGAAGGCCTCGATCACATGGCCCGCCGCCGCGCTGCCGTTGTGGCCTTCCAGCAGCACCACCCGGGTGGAGGCGACGTTGAGCGCGAGCCGCAGCAGGGTCGCTATCAGCAGGACTGTGGGGAAGGCGGCAAACTCCAGCGGCCGACGGGTATAGACGGCCACCAGCAGCACCACTATGGAGAGGGCGATGTTGAAGGAGAAGAGGATATCCAGCATCAGGGGCGGTATGGGGAGTACCACCATGCCGAGGGAGGCGAGCACCAGCAGCGGGGTCCCAATCCCCTTGCTGAGCAACCATCTGTACTCTTTGAAACGGCTCACTCCAGCCTTGAATCCCATCGTTCTTCTCGATTTACAACTGCCGATGCCGAATGAAAGCAAATATCAAGCCAATTACTCAACACATTGATCTATTGGGATTTTATTTTGATGCTGTCAGAAGTCCGTCGGAGGACACGTTCGGGTAACTTGATGGCAAACAGGGCGGAGTGCGGGGGTACTTAGGATATTCCGACGGAACATGGTGGACAGCTCTCTGGCGGTGGAGACGGCCAACGCCTCAGAGCACAGATTACTTGCAATAGTCCGGCGGCATAGTGGACAGACCTTGGCGGCGGAGACGGCCAACCTCTCCCAAAACACCGGGCTACTTGCGATATTCCGGTGGAATGGGCAGATCCCTGGCGACCGGGGTCGGGCGGCGGCCACGGCCACGGCGGAACTTCTTGAGCTGATAGACATAGGCCAACACCTGGGCCACGGCGGCAAAGAGCCCCTCGGGGATCTCCTGACCAATCTCGGTGGCGTGGTAGATGGCCCGGGTCAGGGGCGGCGAGGACATCACCGGGATGTCGTATTCCCGCGCTATCTCCCTGATCTTCATCGCCACCTCGTCCACCCCCTTGGCCAGCACCTTGGGAGCGGCGCCTGGCTTGCCCGCGTCGTACTTCAGGGCCACGGAGTAGTGGGTCGGGTTGGTGATGATGACGTCCGCCTTGGGCACATCCCCCATCATGCGGCGCATCGCCATCTGCATCTGCAACTGGCGGATCTTGCCCTTTACCTCGGGCTTACCCTCGCTGTCCCTGAACTCGTCCTTGATCTCCTGCTTGGTCATCTTGAGCTGGCGATTGTGGTTCCAGGTCTGGAAGGGCACGTCTATGGCGACTATGGGGATCAGGGCGCAGCAGAGGATGATCAGCATCCACAGCAGCAGGTCCAGGGCATCTATGATGCCGCCGGGGAAGCCCTCGAGGGAGAGATTGAGCAGGTGATTGAACTGGCTCGACAGCATCCACCAGGCGAACAGGCTGATGAACACCACCTTGGCGATGGACTTGACGAGCTCCACCAGGGACTGCACCCCGAACATCCTCTTCAACCCACTCAAGGGGCTCAGCTTGCTCCACTTGGGCAGCATGGCCTCGGAGGAGAAGTTCATCCCCCCCAGCAGGGTGTTGCCGACGAAGGCGGCTATGGTCACCAGCAGGAACAGCAGGCCGAGGGGTTGCAGCAACTCCCACAGCAGGGTGGGCAACATGACCCCCATGGCGTTGGGATCGAAAGCCTGATCCCGGTCCAGGGTAAAGCCCATGGTGAGCACCTTGACCATGGCGCCAGCCAGGCTCTCCTTGATCATCAGCAAGCCAAACACGGTCGCCAGCAGGACGCTGGCGGTACCCAGCTCCTTGGAACGTGCAATCTGCCCTTTTTCCCGGGCCTGCTGCAGCCGTTTGCCCGTGGGTTGTTCTGTGCGTTCCTGATCGGTATCAGCCATGCTGGCCTCTCAGGCACATCAAGTCGCCATGGCGAGCTAACCCCCACGCGCAGCAGGCGGGGAGATAATCGGTACTTTTCAGCCCGGTATCAACCATTCTGGCCCCCCAGGCACTGGACCTGGATAAGCTCGCAGCTGGTCTCCTGCACCCGCTCCCAGAGGGAGTCGAAGTGCCCCATGAAGCCGCCTATGGTGAGCCAGAGGATGAACAGGCCCGACATCATGCTGACCGCAAAGCCGATGCTGAAGATGTTGAGCTGGGGGGCCGCCCGGGTCATGACCCCGAACGCGAAGTTGATGAGCAGCAGGGCAATGATGGCCGACAGCGCCATCACCAGGGAGGCCTGGTACATGACCCCGAGGAAACTCACCAGGCTGCGGATGGCGGGCAGGCTGAGCCCGCTGTCCGAGACCGGCAGGGTCTCGAAGCTCAGCACCACCATCCTGATCATCAGGAGGTGGCCGTCCACCGCCAGAAACACCAGGGTCGCCAGCATCAGGTAGAACTGACCCACCACGGGGGCCGACTGGCCGTTCATGGGATCCACCAGGGTGGCGAAGCCCAGGCTGGTTTGCATGGCGATGATCTGGCCCGCCATCACGAAGCTTTCCAGCAGAAACTGGGTCATGAGGCCGAGCGCTATGCCGATGAGCAGCTGCTGCCCCAGCACCAGGAAGCTGCCGACGGAGAACAGTTCCACCTTGGGCATGGGGGGCAGCAGGGGGGCGATGATGAAGGTAATGGCGAGCGCCAGCCCCATGCGAACGTTCGCAGGAGCCAGCCGGCTGCCGAACACCGCCATCACCATCAGCAGGCTGCTCACCCGGGCAAGGGGCCAGAGCACGGACGCCAGCCACTCCATGATCACCGCTGTGGTATAGCTCATGCCGCCGCTCCCGGAGCCGTGGAACTGGTGGTCATCGGCAGCCTGATGGTCGCTAATGCCGACACGGGCATCAGCCGACCACCTCGGGGATCTGGCTCACCATCAGCTGGAAGAAGTCCATCAGGCTCTGCAAGCCCCAGTGGGCGCCGGCCCCCAGGGCCAGCAGGGTGACCACGAGACGGGGCAGGAAGCTCAGGGTCTGTTCGTTGATGGAGGTGGCGGCCTGGAAGATGGCGACGACCAGCCCCACCATCAGGCTCGGCAGGATCACGGCGCACACCATTATGGTCACCAGCCAGAGCGCCTCACGGAATACGTCGACAAAGGTTTCCGGACTCATCTTATCGGCTCCTTTCCATTGACCTGCTTACCCCGCCCCCAGCCCGAAGCTGGTCGCAAGCGACCCCAGGATCAGGTTCCAGCCATCCACCATGACGAACAGCATCAGCTTGAACGGCAGGGAGACCAGCATGGGGGAGAGCATCATCATCCCCATGGCCATCAGTATGCTCGCCACCACCAGATCTATGACCAGGAAGGGCAGAAACAGCATGAAGCCTATCTGGAAGGCGGTCTTGAGCTCGCTGGTGACGAAGGCCGGGATCAGCACCCGCAGCGGCACATCCGCCGGCTCGGCCACCTGCACGTTCGCTATCTCCATGAAGGTGTTGAGATCCTTGATCCGGGTCTGGGCCAGCATGAACTGGTGGATGGGCAGCTCGGCCTTCTCCAGCGCCTCCTTGGGCCCTATGGTCTCCGCCAGATAGGGCTGCAGCGCCTCCTCGTTGATGCGATCCAGCACCGGGGACATGATGAAGAAGGACATGAAGAGGGCGATGCCGATCAGCACCTGGTTGGACGGGCTCTGCTGCAGGCCTATGGCCTGTCTGAGGATCCCGAGCACCACTATGATCCGGGTGAAGGAGGTCATCATGATGACAATGGCCGGCAGGAAGGAGAGCGCGGTCATCAGCGCCAGCACCTGCAGGGTCAGGCTGTACTCCTGACTGCCATCCGCCATGGTCTTGACGGTCAGCGCCGACATGCCGTCCTGGGCCATCACCAGGGGCGACAGCAGCACGGACAACAGGCCCAGCAACCCGATCCAGTTAACTTTTTTCATGCTTGCCCATCAATTTGCCAAGCTGCTGGGAGAAGGCCTGGGGCTGACGCTCGTCCAGGGGCTCTTCCAGGCGATAGAGGAAGTTGACCTGCTGCGGCGTCACCCCGATGAGCAGCTGTTGCTCGCCCACCTTGACCACCATCAGCTTCTCCTTGTACCCGAGCGGCAGGGTGGCGATGACCTTCATCTGGCCGCCCCCCATCACCTGGGTGAGCTTGCTCTTCTTGAGCAGGAAGCCCAGCACCAGGATGAGGCCGATCACCATCAGGCTGGAGAGCAGCCAGGAGGTGATGCTGGGGGGAGTAACGCCAGCCCCCGGGTTGGCCAGTGCGGGGACGGCGAACAACAACAGGGCGATGGCACGGATCATTTGAGCTTCTTGATCCGTTCTATCTGGCTGATGACATCGGTCAAACGGATGCCGAACTTGTCGTTCACCACCACCACCTCGCCGTGGGCAATCAGGGTGCCGTTGACCAGCACATCCAGGGGCTCGCCCGCCACCCGATCCAGCTCCACGACAGAGCCCTGATTCAGCTGCAGCAGGTTGCGAATGCTGATCTGGCTGCGGCCCACTTCCATGGCGATGGTCACCGGAATATCCAGAATGGTGTCCAGCTTGCGCCGCTCCTCGGCACTGATGGGGGCGTCGTCTCTCAGCTCCTCCAGGGGGGCGGGCTTGGCCTCGGCCGTTACCTGCTCTTCCAGCGCGGCAGCCCAGGCGTCAGCCATCAGATCCTGCTCGTCATCGGTTCCGCTCATCTTCAATTCCTCATGCTGCTTCGTGACCCAGGTCGCAGGCGACGGGTCTATTAGGGCTGTTTATCGGCGATGCTGCGTTCGAGCTCTTCCAGCTCGGCCTCGCCATCGATGCGCACGCCCCCCCGGGTCACCAGATGCATCTCTGTCTTGACTCCGTCAGGGCGCTTGATTTTGTCCACTATCTTGAGCGCCACGTTCTCCTTGGTGCGCCCCATCTTGGCGTGGAAGGTGGGCAGGTCCTCCACGAAGACCAGCAGGTTCTCCGGCATCTCCACCGGTATGATGTCGCCGGGTTGCAGCTCCATCAGCTCGCGCAGGGTCAGCTCTGTCTCCAGCAGCTTGGCCTTGAGCTCCACCTTGACGTCCATGATCTCGTCGCGCAGGGCCTTGCTCCAGCGCACATCTGTGTCGCCCTTGTCACTCTGCACCCCGGCATCCAGCAGCTCGCGGATGGGTTCGAGCATGGAGTAGGGCATGGCCACGTGGAAGTCGCCGCCGCCGCCATCCAGCTCGATGTGGAAGGAGCTCACCACTATCACCTCGGTGGGGCTGACGATGTTCGCCATGGCCGGGTTCACTTCCGAGTCGAGGTATTCGAAGCCGACGTCCATCACGGGCGCCCAGGCATCCTTGTAGTCCTCGAACACCAGCTTGAGCAGCATCTGGATGATGCGCCGCTCGGTGGGGGTGAACTCGCGCCCCTCGATCTTGGCGTGATAGCGGCCGTCGCCGCCGAAGAAGTTCTCCACCAGGATGAAGACGAGACGCGCCTCCATGGTGATGAGTGCCGTCCCCTTGAGCGGGCGGAAGCGCACCATGTTCAGGCTGGTCGGCACGAACAGGGTGTGCACGTATTCGCCGAACTTGAGCATCTGCACGCCGTTGATCGACACCTCGGCGGTGCGCCGCATCATGTTGAACAGGCTGATGCGCATGTGACGGGCGAACCGCTCGTTCACCAGCTCCAGGGTCGGCATGCGGCCACGGACGATGCGGTCCTGGGAGGAGAAGTCAAACTGGGCGATACCGGGATCTCCGGCCGCCCCTAGCTCTTCCTCTTCGACATCATCGACACCGTGCAGCAGGGCATCAATTTCGTCCTGACTTAACAGATCGCTCACGCTTCACCTTTCATTGCATGACAAAGCCGGTAAACAGCACTTGTTCTATTACGGGGGAAGAGACCAGATCCTTGAGGACCCGGCGACACTCTTCCAATGAATCCTGACGCAGCTTCTCCTTGCCCTCGAAGGTCATCAGCTGCTCGGCGGTGGCCGCGCTGAAGACCCGCAGCAGGGTCCCTTCGATCAGGGGAATATTCTGTTTGGCCAGGGTCTCGTCAGCGGCCCCGCGCACCATCAGCTGGATTTTGATCTGCACCAGCCGATCCCGCTGCCCGCCCGCCACATTGAACACGAAGGGGCGCGGCATGCCCACATAGAGGGAGGGCTGGGGCGCACTGGCTTCGGGCTTGGTCTCGGCCGTCTCGGCCGCCGGTTCGTCCGAACCGGCAAACATGAACCAGGCACCGGCCCCACCGCCACCCAGAAGGATGACGACCAGGGCGACTATCATGATCAGCTTCTTTTTCTTGGCCGCCGCCGGGTCCTTCAGCGTCAGTTCGTTATCGTCTGCCATCCCTTGTCCACCCTAGTCTCAAACTTGTTCGGTATCATAAACTTACTCGGGCAGGCATCAAGCATAGAAATCAATTCCGGCATCGTTTGTCGATTCCACCAGCAGACTCAGGGTGCGGGCCCTGCCCTCCCCCTCCGGCTGGTCGCCACCGGCAAAGCCTCCCCCTTGCTGACCCTGACCGCCGAAGCCAGACTGGCCCTGCGATGGCGGCTGTCCCTGCTGCTGTTGCCCCTGCTGCTGCGCCTGTTGTTGCACCACTGTCTGACCGAGCTGGATCCCCTGCCCCGCCAGCATGTCCCGCAGCCTGGGCATGGCCTGCTCCAGCATCTCCCGGGTCTGGCCATGCTGCACCACGAAGTGGACGTTGGCCTGGCTGGAGGCATCCATCTGGATTTGGATCTTCATCTTGCCAAGACCGAGGGGGTCTAGCTGGATCTCCGCCTGCTGCAGCTTGTCCGCCAGCATCAGGTTCACCTTCTGGTGCAACTGGGCCGGCGCCTCCGGGGTGGCCAGCTTGAGATGCGGCAGGCTCTGGGGCTCCCGCCGCGCACTCACCTCGGCGGCCGGTTTGCCATCGCTGCTCTGGGCATGCTGCAGCGGCTGGCTTCCCTCGCTAGGTTCGTTGCCCTTGACCTCGATCCCGAGCTGCTTGCCCAGCTCATCGAGCCTGGATCTCTGCGCCGCCGGCTTGAGTTCCGCGGCGGCTCCGACGGCCACCGCGGGTTCGGCCTCCATCTGCTGGATGCCGGCCGAGAGCGCCGTCAGCGAGGCTTGCGGCCCCTGGGACTCGTGACGCGCCAGCGTCTGCTGGGGCGCCGTCAGCACGGGATCCGGGCTGGATGGGGCGGGCTGGGGAGTGGTGCCACTGGCCGTCGTCTCGGCTCTGGGGGCCGAGCTTGGCTTGGCCTCCCGGGCGTCACCTGCCGGGCTCGCCTTGTCGCCCTCGCCACCGGCAGTGTCAGGTTCTGGTTTGGCCTGGGCCCCGCCCTGGGGCTCCACCCTGACCACGCCGGCGTCGAAGGCCCTGGTTGTGGTCGCAAAGGCCGCGCTGATCTGTTCGTCATGGGAAACTGGCTCGGACGGCTTCGCGCCCGCCACAGGCCCCTGGCTCGCCGGCGCAGGGGCGGCCTCACCGGCCACCACCTTGGCCAGCCGGGCCGCCCGCGCCTCGCCGGACAAGGGTTCAGTCGCCACCGCATCTGCCGGCTGACCGGCCTTGGGCGCCGCCGTGCTGTTTTCGGCAGTGGCCTGCTCGCTCTGCTGCGGCTCCGAGGGCTGGCCCTTGCCTGCGGCGACGGGCACCTTGCCAGCGGCGAGCCCGTTCTCTTCATTTTCAAGGGGGAGCGCCTCTGCACCCTGCCCATCGGCGACCACTGGCGAGGCTGGTGCAGCCCCCGCCGTCACAGGCCCTGCGGCCTGTGACACAGGATGCGACTCGGGCGGCAAGTCATTGCCGTCGACGGTCGCCGTCACCTCCTGGGGGGGCAAGGCAGGGGGCACCACCAGGCTGACATCCTGCCTGAGGGAGGCCTGCAGCTGCTGCAGAAAATCCTCGGGGGGAAGCTCGGTCTCCTCAGATGGCGTCTTGGTGGGCACCTCCTGATCGCCAGTTGCCTCGGCAGACGCCAAAGATTTGGCATCCAAAGTGGCCGCAGCCTGGGCCTCGTCACCCCCTTGACTGGCCGATGGCTCCTGGCCCAGCAGCTGGGCTCTGGCCATGGCATCGGCAAATGCGGCCTTGCCGTCCGCCAGCGACAGATCCTTTCCTTCCCCCCCGGCGAGGAGCGAGGGCGACAGGACGCCGTCGGCAGGGATTGCCTGGCTGGGCGCTAGGTTCAACTTGGTCTCTATCATGCTGGGATCCCTGACGACAATCCGGTGATGACCGCACATCCGGGGGGCGGAGGCGGCGTCTTAGCCTGTGTTGGCAATAGAAAGCAAGTTACAGGCCAGAATGGTGATAGCGTCGCAGTATGGCGTAATCGTCCAGCATCTTCTGCTCCTGACGCTGGGCCTTCAGCTGCGCTCGTCCAGCCTGCTTCTCGAGCAGCAGCTCGACGGCCTTGCGCCGCTGCTGGGCTTCGAGCCACTGGGTACGGCACTGGGCCAGCGCCTCGCGCACCTGCAATACCCCTTCATACTGCTGGGTCGCCGCATTTTCCAGCTTGTTGATGAAGGCGTGATACTGGCTGTTCTGCTGGGGCGTTATCCCCTGCAGGCCGCGATCCGTCCACTGCTGGTGATAGATCTGGCGGTACTGGTTAAGTGCATTCTGCTGATCCATGAACAGCTTGAGATCCTGCTGGGCCTTGGCCAGCGCCATGGCGGCCTGCTGCTCGGCCTCCAGCAGTCGGCCCGCCAGCAACGTCAATCCTTTACTCATCACGACACTCCACCGGTTAACGCATCAGCGGCATGGCCACCATGTGCAGGGATTGCAGACCCTCGTCGTAGGGAACCACCTCGCGCATTTTCTGCTGCAAGAACTGATCCAGATAGGGTTTCTGGATGATGGCCCTGTCGATGCGCGGATCCGATCCCTGGCTGTAGGCGCCTATGGTGATGAGATCCCGGTTCTGCTGATAGAGGGAGTAGAACTGCTTGAAGGCGCGCGCCAGCTCCATGTGCTCCGGGGAGGTCACCATGGGCATGACCCGGCTGATGGATTTTTCGATGTCGATGGCCGGGTAATGACCCGCATCCGCCAGCTCCCGCGCCAGCACTATGTGGCCATCCAGGATGGCCCGCGCCGCATCGGCGATGGGATCCTGCAGATCGTCCCCCTCCGTCAGCACGGTGAAAAAGGCCGTGATGGAGCCCTGGCCGTCGCTGCCGTTGCCGGCCCGCTCCACCAGCGCCGGCAATTTGGCAAACACCGAGGGCGGATAGCCCTTGGTGGCCGGCGGCTCCCCCACCGCCAGGGCGATCTCGCGCTGGGCCTGGGCGTAGCGGGTGAGGGAGTCCATCAGCAGCAGCACGTTGAGCCCCTGCTCGCGGAAATACTCGGCGATGGCGAGCGCCGTCTCGCACCCCTTGAGGCGCATCAGCGGCGAGGCATCGGCCGGCGCCGCCACCACCACGGCGCGCTCGCGCCCCTCGGCACCGAGGATCTCCTCGATGAACTCCTTCACCTCCCGGCCCCGCTCGCCGATGAGGCCCACCACCACCACATCCGCCACCGAGCCGCGGGTCATCATGCCGAGCAGCACCGACTTGCCGACCCCGGAGCCGGCGAACAGCCCCATGCGCTGGCCCCGCCCCACGGTGAGCACGGCGTTGATGGCGCGCACCCCCACGTCCATGGGCTCATGGATGGGACGACGGGCAAGCGGGTTGATGCGATGCTGGGCGAACTGCACCGTCTGGGAGGAGATGATAGGGCCCAGCCCGTCCAGGGGCTGGCCTATGCCGTCTATGACCCGGCCGAGCAGGTTCATGCCCACGGGGATGCCGTGATCCTCGGTGATGGGCACCACACGGGCACCTGGAATGATCCCCTTGAGCTGCTCGCTCGGCATCAGAAACAGCCGATCGCCGGAGAAGCCCACCACTTCGGCCTCCAGCATGCCATCCTGGGTGTCGATGCGGCAGAGGGCCCCGATGGCGGCGCGGCAGCCGATGGCTTCCAGGGTCAGCCCCACCACCCGGGTGAGTTTGCCCGCCACCGGCGGAATGGGCGCGAGATCGCGGACCCGGTAGCCTTGCAGTCGACTGAGCAGGGATGCTGTCATCGCGCCTCCAGTGAGAAAGGGGAAAGAGGCCGAGACAAGGAGCCTGCCGCCATTGTCACTAAGCCGGGAGACAGTGCGCAGCCTATGCCCGACCGGGAAGAGATGTCAGTCGGCATTGTCACGAAGGGAAATGATGCGCAGCAGCCTGGCTTCCCTGTGCCAGAGCGGAACAGGGTGTCAGTCGGCATTGTCACGAAGGAAGTTGCGAAGCAGTTGATCGATGCGCCCCGAGAGGGTCAGATCGATGCTGGAAAGTTCGGTGGCCAGCTGCAGATCCCCCGGGGATAGGGTGGGATCGCTTTGCAGCCGCCAGTGACGCCGGGCACACTCCTCGGCGCCGAAGGCCTGCTCGACCCGGGCCACGTCATCCGGGTGCAGCATCAGGGTGACCCCCTGCTCGGCGGCGGGCAGCAGGGCAAGACCCTGCTTGAGGGCCTCGAGCAACAGTTTTGGGGAGGTCTCGGCCTCGTGGCGGATGAGGGCGCGGGCGAGCTGCTGGACCAGGGCGATGAGCTGCTGCTCCACGGCGCTGTCCTGCTCGCTCAGGGGATTGGCGAGGCGGGAGACTAGCCCCTGCCAGTGGGCAATCTCCTGCTCCACCTGGTCGCGGCCCAGGGCCAGCCCCTCTTCGCGGCCCTGCTCCAGACCCGCCTGATGACCCTGCTGCAAGCCTTCCAGCTTGCCCTCCTCCAGCCCCTTGGCAAAGCCGGCCTCTCGCCCCTCGGCCAGCCCCTCTTCCCAG
Source organism: Aeromonas sp. DSM 116730 (assembly GCF_046581335.1). Classification (NCBI taxonomy): domain Bacteria; kingdom Pseudomonadati; phylum Pseudomonadota; class Gammaproteobacteria; order Aeromonadales; family Aeromonadaceae; genus Aeromonas; species Aeromonas sp. DSM 116730. The sequence goes on from NZ_CP144265.1 coordinate 3,240,552, forward strand.
GCGGCCTGGCGGATTGCTTCCACCTCTTCGGCGGTGATGCTGGGGGTCGGCTCCTCCGGCTGCTCTTGTGGCGGCATCTCGTCCGCCTGCTCCTGGCGATACCAGTCAGGGCCGAGCCCCAGGGCATTGCTCTGGATCTCGGATTCGACCTCCATCTCGGGCCAACCCCAGGCTTCCACCCGGGTCTCGTCCGCCTCGGGTCTGACATAGCCCCGCAGCTTGCTGTTCTTGTTATTCATGTGCGAAAGACACTCCTAGGGTGCAGGACGAAGGGGGCGACATCATCGCACATTCCATTGCCCATGGCTTAGAGGAACTCTTCGCCACCGCCAGCCCCCAGCATGATCTCGCCCGCGTCCGCCAGACGGCGGGCGGTGGAGAGGATCTCCTTCTGGGCGGCCTCCACCTCTGAGACCCGGATCGGCCCCATGGCTTCGAGATCGTCCGCCAGCATCTCGGCGGCCCGCTTGGACATGTTCTTGAAGACCTTCTCGCGCATCTGGTCGTCCGAGCCCTTGAGGGCCCGTTGCAGCAGATCCCCCGGCACTTCCCGCAGCAGGGTCTGGATGCCCCGATCGTCCACGTCGATGAGGTTCTCGAACACGAACATCAAGTCCTGGATCTGCTGGCTCATCTCCTCGTCCGACTCGCGGATGGAGTCCATCAGCTGGCCTTCGATGTTGGTGTCCAGGTAGTTCATTATGTTGGCGGCGGCCTTGAGGCCACCCATCTTGGCCGCCTGGGCCCCCGCCGCACCGGCGAACTGCTTCTCCATGATGTCGTTGAGCTCTTGCAGCGCCGCCGGTTGCACCTCTTCGAGGTTGGCGATACGCATCACCAGATCCAGGCGCACCTGCTCCGGGAACTGGCTCAGTATCTCGGCGGACTGCTCCGGCTCCAGATAGGAGAGCACTATGGTCTGGATCTGCGGGTGCTCGTTCTGGATGATGCTGGCCACCTGGCGGGCATCCATCCACTTGAGGGAGTCGAGGCCACGGGCGCCGGATCCCAGGATGATCTGATCCACCAGGTTGCTGGCCTTGTCCTCCCCGAGCGCCGCCACCAGGGCCTTGCGCACGAAGTCTTCGCTGCCGATGCCGATGTTGGTGTATTTCTGGATGTCGTCGATAAATTGACGATGCACCGCCGCCACCCGGTCGTGACTGAAATCCGACATGGAGGCCATGGACATGCCGAGCCGCTGCACCTGCTTGGGCTCGAGATGACGGAAGATCTGGGCGGCGTCCTCCTCGTTGAGGCTCAGCATCAAGACCGCCGCCATCTCCATCCCGGCCATCTGGTCGAGGATCTGGCGCTGGTTATCGGTAATCTCGTTACCGGTGACTTGGTTTTTCTTCTCTTCAGGCATCTCGGTTCGTTACCCATTCTTTGATGACCTGAGCGGCCAGGTCTGGTTCATTCGCTACCAAGGCACGCACGGCCTTGAGCAGGTCCTCGTCACGGTGCAGGTCAGGCAGCTTGAGCTGGCCATCCCGCAGGCCGAACACCGGCTCGGCCTCGGCCTGGGCTGCCAGCAGGCTCAGCTCGTCATCACCACCCAGCACTGTGTGGTTGTCGAAGTCCAGCTCCCCTTCCGGCTTGGCATCCGGGTAGAGCAGGCGCTTGAGCATGGGCCGCACCACTGTGACGATGAGCACTATGATGACCAGCACCGAGGCGGCGATGCGCACCGCGCGCCAGAACCAGGGCTGCTCGTAGATGGGCATATCGGCCACGGCTTCCAGCTCGGGGCGGTTGAACGGAATGGCGACCACCTCCAGGGTGTCTCCCCGGGTCACGTCAAAGCCGAGGCCGCCGCTGAGCAGACGGCGCAGGGTATCGAGCTCGGCCTGGCTGCGGGCTTCCCGGGTGACGGCACCGTCGGCGCCGGGAGTGGCCTTGAAATCCACCGCCACCGACACCGTCATGCGGCGGATGCCGCCCTGCTGGCGCCGGATGTGGCTGACCGTGGTGTCCAGTTCGAAGTTGCGGGTCGCCTCCTTGCGGGAGCGGCCGGAAGAGCTGGTTCCCCCTTCCGCGCCGGCGGCCTGCTCGGGAATGCTGGAGGCGGCGGGCGGCTGATTGGTGAGCGCGCCTGGCACACCGCCATTGTTGCCATTGGCGCTGTTCTCTTCCACCGTCATCTCGGAGCGCACAGCCGGCAAGTCCGGATTGTAGGTCTTGCGGGTCTGCTCCTGCTGGGAGAAGTCGAGGGAGAGATCCACCTCCGCCGTATAGTTGTCGGCCCCCAGCACCGGGATCAGGATGGCGTCAATTTTTTGTTTGTATTCGAGCTCCTGCTTCTGCTGCATCGCAAACTCCTTGCGAGTCTGGGCAGAGAGCGGGTCTTGGGAGCCGGAGTTGAGCAGGCGACCGTTCTGATCGGTCACAGTGACGCGGGTCGGCTCCAGGCCGTGCACGGCGGAGGCGACCATGTCGACGATGGAGTCCACCTCTCCCTGACCCAGCGCAGCCCCTTTCAGGCTCAGCACGACTGTGGCGCTCGGCTTGCGTTCGTTGCGGGCGAACACGTTGTCCTTGGGAATGGCCAGCAGCACCTGGGCCTTGGCGACGTTCTGGAACTGCTCGATGGCGCTCGCCAGCTGGCGCTCGCGGCTCAGTTTCAGACGCTCGCTCTCCATTCGCTGGCTGACCCCGAAGCTGGAGTCCTTGAGCAGTATGGCTTCGCCATCGTTGCTGGCCTCGCTGCTGCTGGCAAGGCCGGCGCGGGTCAGGCGCAGCCGGATGTCCGCATAATTCTCGGCGCTGACCAGCACGCTCTTGCCATCGACCTGATAGGGGATCTTCTGCTGATCCAGGTAATCCAGGGTGGAGACCAGCTCCTGGGTGTTGAAGGTGCCGAGGGGACGCATCTCCGGCTCCTTGCCCCACAGCAGGATGAAGACGGCGATGGCCAGACAGATGGTCAACCCCAGGATCAGGGTGATCTGCCGCAACACATCGGTGTTGGACAAGAAGCCCAGGGCCGAGCTCTTCTGCTCGTGCTCATCGAGGGCGGCAGCCCCCTCGTTGTTCATCAGCAGATCGCCGTTTGGATCGTTAGCCACTCTTCAGGTCCTTATTGCTGACATGCTCATCATTGCTGACATCTTCATGATGATCTGTCGTCAAAATTTATTAAGATCTCTTATTGCCGACATCTTCACGATGTTCAGTCGCCGTGATTGATTGAGATCGCTTATACCGGCATGTTCATGATGGTCTTGTAGGCATCGACCATCTTGTTACGCACCTGCACCGTCGCCTCGAAGGCGATGGAGGATTTCTGCCCGGCGATCATCACCTCGGACAGGTCCACCGACTTGTCGCCCATATCGAACCGGGTGCGCAGATCGTTGGCGCTGCCCTGCAATTCGTTGACGTTGTCGAGGGCCTGCTGCAGCATCTGACCGAAATCCGAGTTGACCGGACGACCGGGCTGGGTCAGCGGCGTGGCACCGGCTTCTACCTTGAGTGCCTGCATCTCTTGCATCAGGCTGCTTGCGCTTATTTCCATCTTCCCTTCCCAGACAAATCATTGACACTGGCAAGCCTTAAGCAATTAGAGTGCCAACCGGGAAGAGGGGGCAGGCCGCCGGTGCCAAGGGGCAGCCACAAGCGGGCGCCCTAGTCCCGGCTCATGTCACCCCAGCACCAGCTTCAGATAACCGAGATGCAAATCGTAGTGCTCGTCCGCTGGCAGCTTGACCAGTACCTCGTCGTGCAGGAAGTGCGCCTTCTCGGTGGCCTGCCCAGGGTCCACCAGGCCCACCGCCACCAGCTTGGCGACGATGGCCAGCGCCAGCGCCATGGTCCCCTCGTCCGCCCGTCCCCAGCCGAAGGTGACCCCCTTTGCCGCCCCTTCCGTCAGGGGCTCGACCTCATCGCCATTGACCCAGAGGACCATGGGGCTCCCCTCCTGCAGCCGCAGATAGATGCTCTGCCGCTCCCACTCCCGGCGCCAGTCCACGGCAGATTCAGATGCCTGGGTCATACCACTCTCCTTGTTTAACGACTGTGTCTTGCTTTCGCCCATGAAAAAGAGGGCCGAAGGCCCCCTTTTTACTGCAAGTCACGTCATTTAAACAGGCAGTATTTCAACATGATAAAAGAAAAATACCGGATCGCTGCCAACGACCACCGTCACTTGTTCAGATCGTCATCCAGCCAGTATTTGGAACCCGAGATATTGGCATCGAGCAGCAGTCCCTTCTCCCCTATCTGGTAGATGGCCATGCCGCCATTGTACTTGGCGGTCAGCTCGGCGCTCTCCTTGCCGGCCACGGCCCCCACTTCGGAGGTGGCCTCCCAGCCCTTGTTGACGAAGGCATCGAACCTGGCCTTGTCTTCAAACAGCACCACCTGCTGGTAGAACTTGCCCCCCATGCCGGCGGCCAGCCCGGCGCCAAACATCTTCATATAGGTGTGTTTGCCCGTCTTGCGATTGATGGCAACCCCGGATCCCTGGTTGGTGTGCACCATCAGGGAGAACTTGCGCGAGTCGAACACCGCATAGCCGTAGGCCTGGTCAAACAGCAGCTTGGCGGAGGGTTGCTCGTTGAACAGCCGCACCAGGGCGGTATCGGCCATGGTATCCAGGGCGGTTCTGGCCTCAGCGGGGGTCTTGGGTTCGAGCATGGTGTCGAGCTTCTTGTCGGCGGCCGTCAACCACTCCTTGCCGGTGGCGGCGCTCTCTTCCGACCAGGCACCCGCCTTGTTGTAGGCATCGGCTCCCCAGCTGGAGACAGACTCCCAGGTCGCCTTGGAGAAGTCGGTGATCCCCTGCCAGGCTTCCTTGCTGGTGTCGCTCACCGCGGTGCCAAGCTCGGAGGCCGCCTCCTTCAATTTCGCCCAGTCGGCATGGCTGGGGCCAGATGCAAGTGCCAGGATGGCGGCAATCAACCAGGATCGGCTCTTCATTGTGTGCTCCTTGAATATCCCATCAGCGGACATGCCACCCTATCAGATTTAAGCCAACTCAAAGAAGTCCTGTGTGCTTGTCCCCTCCACCCGGGTCAATCAGGGCCAGGCTTCCCCGGCGGCGAGGGGGCGGCGGCCACCGCCCTCATGAGCGGGCACAGCCTCCCTGACGACAAGGGACAGAAGCTGACCGTAAATATTGTTCGGCCTGACAACCTCGGTTGTATAGTTTTTGGTTAGCCATTCCGGTAAAATCCGCGCCCTTGAATAAGAGCCACCTAAGAGTGATTGAGCGATGTCCAACACAAAACAGGCCCCCAAAGTAGGATTCGTCTCCTTGGGTTGCCCCAAAAATCTGGTCGATTCCGAGCGTATCCTGACCCAGCTGCGTACCGAAGGGTACGATGTGGTGCCCAGCTATGACGATGCGGAGCTGGTGGTGGTCAACACCTGCGGCTTCATCGACAGCGCGGTTCAGGAGTCGCTGGAAGCCATCGGCGAGGCCCTGGCCGAAAACGGCAAGGTGATAGTCACCGGCTGCCTCGGCGCCAAAGAGAACCAGATCCGCGAGATCCACCCCAAGGTGCTCGAGATCACCGGCCCCCACGCCTATGAAGAGGTGCTGGGTCACGTCCACAAATACGTGGCGAAGCCGACCCACAACCCCTTCACCAGCCTGGTGCCGGCCCACGGCGTCAAGCTGACCCCCCGTCACTACGCCTACCTCAAGATCTCCGAGGGCTGCAACCACCGCTGCACCTTCTGCATCATCCCCTCCATGCGCGGGGATCTGGTGAGCCGTCCCATCGGCGAGGTACTGGCCGAGGCCAAGCGCCTGAAAGAAGCCGGCGTGAAGGAGATCCTGGTCATCTCCCAGGACACCTCCGCCTACGGCGTGGACGTCAAGCACCGCACCGGTTTCTACGACGGCATGCCGGTCAAGACCAGCATGGTCGCCCTGTGCGAGGAGCTGGCCAAGCTCGACATCTGGGTACGCCTGCACTACGTCTACCCCTACCCGCACGTGGATGACGTCATACCGCTGATGCGCGACGGCAAGGTACTGCCCTACCTGGACATACCGTTGCAACACGCCAGCCCGCGCATCCTGAAGCTGATGAAGCGCCCGGGTACCGTCGAGCGCACCCTGGAGCGGATCCAGAAGTGGCGCGAGATCTGTCCCGAGATCACCCTGCGTTCCACCTTCATCGTCGGCTTCCCCGGCGAGACCGAGGAAGAGTTCCAGATGCTGCTGGACTTCATCGACAAGGCGGAGCTGGACAGGGTCGGCTGCTTCAAATACAGCCCAGTCGAGGGTGCCAAGGCCAACGAGCTGCCGGATCCGGTGCCGGAAGAAGTACAGGAAGAGCGCTTCCAGCGCTTCATGGAGCTGCAACAGCAGGTCTCAGTTCGCAAGCTGGCCCGCAAGGTCGGCCAGGAGATGACAGTGCTGATCGACGAAGTGGACGAAGAGGGCGCCACCGGCCGCTCCTTCGCCGACGCCCCCGAGATCGACGGCCTGGTCTACCTGAACGGCGAAACCGGCCTCAAACCCGGCGATCTCGTCAAGGTCCGCATCGATGAAGCCGACGAATACGACCTCTGGGCCAGCCTGATAGGCTAAGTCCGCAGTCCATGACGGCACCTGCCCGGCAGGCGCCAATAAAAAAGCCAGTCAGTGACCCTGACTGGCTTTTTTTATTGGCCGCACAAAATGGTTATGCGCGCTGAAGCGGGGCGCCAGGCGTCACCGGGTCAACGCTTCTGACGAGGGCTAGATGCCGGTATCCGCCACCATCACCAGAACATGAACGCCTTTATCATTGACCTCCTCAACGGCCTTGAAACCATGACGGCAATAAACGCCACCGGTCAGGTTTTCGGTTTGCAAGTACAGCTTGCTGATCCCCGCCCTGCGAGCGCGGCTGAGGATCTCTGTTACCAGCAAGGAGGCGACCCCCTGCCCGCGCGCTTTTTCAACGACATATACCCCACCTAACCAATATTCGTACTCGGGAAATATCGCCATTTCACGGATCTTGAGCTCGGCAGCCCCCACCCATTCACCAGCCTGGCGCGCCAGTACGATCAGCGGAGCCCGGTCAACCTGGGTGGCCGCCATGACCTTGGCCAGCACCTGATCTTGAGTAAAGCGACCACTGTCGCGGCACCATTCGTCAAAATACCATGAGGCAACCACGACTGCGGCAGATGGCGCATCCGCCAGTAACAACAACTCCATAAAGCCTCTTTTTCGTATAACCCCTGACCGGCTGGGGAAGGATGAACACGGCGAGGCGAAACCCAGGGTCGCACCCGCGAGCGGCGGCCTCGCCAGCAGCGAGGCTCCGAGACCGGCATGCTCTAGACAAGGTTATCGAATGGATATCATAACCAGCCGGGGAGTGGAAGGGATCGGGAGCCAAGGCGTACTTTCCCGCCATGACCCAGCAACCGGTTCTGCAACTGGCGCGGCAGATCGGCCGGGGTGAAGGTAAAGGCGGTCTTGGCCTGCCCGGTCGAGGTGAACTCCTGGGTCAGGATCCCGAATAGGGAGCCCAGATTGGTGTCCAGGATCGCCTGGATATTGTCACCGAACACGAAATTCCAGTTGCCCGTGGTGACATGGATGTCGGACCCCTGACCGACCACGGCAAAGCTGAAGACCAGCTTCTCGTTGGCCTGGCCCACCCGGCTCAGAGGTACCCAGCTATGACGATGCGGAGCTGGTGGTGGTCAACACCTGCGGCTTCATCGACAGTGCGGTACAGGAGTCGCTGGAAGCCATCGGCGAGGTACTGGCCGAGGCCAAGCGCCTGAAAGAGGCCGGCGTGAAGGAGATCCTGGTCATCTCCCAGGACACCTCCGCCTACGGCGTGGACGAGGTCCGCATCGACGAGGCGGACGAGTACGATCTGTGGGCCAGCCTGGTCAAGTAATCCGCTAACGGATGTGGCGTCCGCCAAAAGCCAGTCAGAAGCCAGTCAGTGAATACTGACTGGCTTTTTTGTTGCCCGCGGCCAGCCTGCCCCGAAACAGCACAGGCACCCGGCACCGGGTCCTTCCGCAACAGGGGAGCCACCCGTCATCATCCGACCCGCCGGGAGATTCCTCCTTAGTGAGCCAGCGCACAGTTCTACCCCGCCCTCAGGGGCGCTTGTTTCAAGCTCAAAAAAAAGCCACTGAGGGGGAGAAAAAATGAGCACGATCCACTTCACATTATCGTCTTTGAATTGTCATAAAGGGTGACTTGGTACTTTGTGAAAATTAATGCAAGTGTATAATTTAAAAGGATTAAAAATAGAGTTTGACGATAATGACGAGAGAGCTCGAGTTTTTACGATATCGACGAAATGAAGAGTTGTTGTTTTCCTGTTAACTCTGCTTTTCTAAGGGCGTTGGATGACACAACTACAAGGGTGCAAAACCTGACCAACATTGAGGGCCGGTATCCAAGCATGGGATTCGGTGCTCCATTCCAAAACCATGGAAGACCAATAAGAAAGGAAAAAATATGCTTGCCAAAGTATCCAAAATCGCTACCTCAGTCATGCTGGGAACCCTGATGCTCGGTGCCGCCGGCACCGCCATGGCCGCCGAGAACAAGACGGTGCTGACCCTGGTCGCGCAACAGGAGACCGCATGGGTCAAGAACTTCAACCCCTTCCTGCAGGCCGGTCTGCTGCACACCACCCGTCACTTCATCTACGAGCCGCTGGTGATCTTCAACGATATGCAGGGTGGCAAACCCGTCTATCGTCTGGCCACCCACTACGCCTTCAGCGATGACCTGAAGTCGGTCACCTTTGACCTGCGCGAAGGGGTCAAGTGGTCCGATGGTGAAGCCTTCACCGCCGACGACATCCTCTTCTCCTTCAACCTGGTCAAGGCCAACAAGGCGCTGGATGAGCGCTCCATCTGGACTCAGATCAAGGGTGTCGAGAAGCTGGGTGAGCACAAGGTCAAATTCGACCTGGCCGAGGTCAACACCAACGTGGTGAACGACCTGGTGCTGGTGCCCATAGTCCCCGAGCATCAGTGGAAGTCGGTAAAAGACCCGGTTGCCTTCACCAACGACAAGCCGGTCGGCACAGGTCCCTTCACCGAAGTGGACAACTTCTCCGCCCAGCTCTATACCCAGTGCCGCAACCCGCACTACTGGGACAACGCCAACCTCGCCATCGACTGCCTGCGCATGCCGCAGATGGCCACCAACGACCAGGTACTGGCTGCTGTGATGAAGGGTGACGTGGACTGGTTCGGCTCCTTCGTGCCGGACATCGAGCGCCTCTACGTCGGCAACGATCCCAAGAACAACAAGTACTGGTTCCCCGCCTCCGGCACAGTGGCGTTCAACGTCAACTTCCAGAGCAAGAACCCGGGCAATAACGAAGCCTTCAACGACATCAACTTCCGCCGCGCCTTCTCCATGGCGATGGACCGCCAGTCCATGGTGGACATCGCGGGCTACGGCTACCCGACCGTCAACGAATACCCCTCTGGTCTGGGCAAGGCATTCGCCTCCTGGGACAACCCGGATGTCGAGAAGAAATACGGCAAATACAACAAGTTCGACCTGGAAGGTGCCAAGGCTCTGCTGAAGGAAGCGGGCTACAAGGACTGTGACGGCGACAAGTTCCTCGACACCCCGAGCTGCAAGAAGATCGAGTTCAAGGTGCTGGTACCGAACGGCTGGACCGACTGGGTCAACACAGTCCAGATCGGTGTGGAAGGGCTGCAGGCCCTGGGCCTGAACGCCAAGACCTCCACCCCGGAAGCCACCGTCTGGACCGAGAACCTGATCACAGGTGACTTCGACGTCGCCCTGCAGGGTTACTTTGCCGGTGCCAACCCGCACAAGTACTTCGAGACCGCCTTCCACTCCCGCAACATGGGTGAGCGCGGCAACCGCTTCGCCGCGCCCCGTTACAAGGATCCCGAGCTCGACAAGCTGATCGATGACTTCACCCAGACCGCCGATGCGGCCAAGCAGAAGGAGATCATGTTTGCCATCCAGGACCGCGTCGGTGCCAACCAGACCATAATCCCGGTGTTCAACAACCCGACCTGGTACGAATACAGCACCAAGCGCTTCAATGGCTGGTTCAGTGCCGACAACCCGGTCGCCAAGCCGCAGGTACACCCGGACACCCCGGAACGTCTGCTGCACGTGTTGTCACTCAAGCCAAACAGCTAACCACCTCGGCCCCCTGCGGGGGGCCTTTTTCCCCGCCATGTCTTCCATCCCCCGTCTTTGCCGGGGTTGGGGGAGCTTTGCCCGGCGCGGGGCAGGCTTGCAGTAAAAGGTATCACCATGGGATTTATACTAAGACGCTTCTCCTTCTATCTGGTCGCCTTCCTGGTGGCCGCCACCATCAACTTCCTGCTGCCCAGAGCCATGCCCGGAGATCCCGTCTCCGTCATGTTCGCCCGGGCCGGCGCCATGATGGAACCTGCCGCCCTCGAAGCCCTCAAGGCCACCTTCGGGTTCGTTGACGGTCCCATCACCACCCAGTTTCTCGCCTATGTGAAGAGTGTCTTCACCTGGGATCTCGGCACCTCGGTGCGCTACTACCCGCAACCGGTCGCCGACGTGCTCGGCCGCGCCATCGGCTGGACCCTGTTCCTGGTGGGCACCTCCACCATACTGAGCTTCTCCATCGGCTCCATCGTCGGCATCTTCGCCGCCTGGTACCGGGGGGGGCGCATGGACAGCATCCTCTCCCCGCTCACCCTGGTGATGCAGGCCATTCCACCCGTGGTGGTCTCCCTGCTCGCCCTCTTCCTGTTCGGGGTCAGTCTCGGCTGGCTGCCCATCGGCTACGCCTACAGCCCGGAGATCCCCGCCGATTTCGGCTGGGAACACATCAAGAGCATCATGCTGCACGCCATCATGCCGGTGGGCACCCTGGCCATGGTGCAGGTGGGGGGCTTCCTCATCACCATGCGCAACAACATGATCAACCTCTTGGGGGAGGACTACATCACCATGGCCAAGGCCAAGGGGCTCTCCAGCAACAGGGTCATCTTCAACTACGGCGCCCGCAACGCCGTGCTGCCCAGCGTCACCGCCCTCTCAATGGCACTCGGCTTCGTCATCGGCGGCTCCCTCATTACCGAGGTGATCTTCAACTACCCGGGCCTGGGGCTCACTCTCTACCAGGGCATACTGGCCCGCGACTACCCGCTCATTCAGGGGCAACTGCTCATCATGACCATCACCATGCTCAGCTTCAATTTCCTGGCGGACGTGCTCTATGTCTTCCTGGATCCCCGTCTGCGTACAGGAGGCAAATAAGATGCGTATGCCGACTATTTTAAAAATCCTGCTGGGCAACAAGAAGGCCGCCTTCGGCCTCGCCATCGTGGTCACCTTCGTGCTGATGGCCCTGTTTGCCCCGCTGCTCGCCAGCAACGAGCCCACCAAGCGGGTCGCCCGCCCGCACCAGCCCCCCAGCGTGGAGCTGGTGATGGGCTCCAACCGCATGGGCCACGATCTCTGGGCCCAGTTCACCAGTGGCGCCCGCATCTCCCTCATGGTGGGCTTCGGGGCAGGCCTGCTGGTGTGCGCCCTCGCAATCGGCATAGGCATCACAGCCGGTTACTTCGGCGGCGTGGTGGATGAGTGCCTCACCTTCCTGATGAACGTGGTGCTGGTGATCCCCAACCTCCCTCTGCTGCTGGTATTGGCAAGCTTTATCGGGGAGGCGTCACCGACGGTGATTGCGCTCATCATAGGCTTTACCTCCTGGGCCTATGGCGCGCGCGTCATCCGTGCCCAGACCCTGGCGCTGCGGGAGAAAGAGTTCGTCATCGCCGCCGAAGTGCTGGGGGAGCCGGCCTGGCGCATCATACTGGTGGAGATACTGCCCAATCTCATCTCCATCATAGGGGTGAGCTTCATCGGCTCCATCATCTACGCCATCGTCACCGAGGCGACCCTGGAGTTCCTGGGACTCGGCGACCCCACAGTGGTCAGCTGGGGCATCATGCTCTACAACGCCCAGACCTCCAGCGCCATCCTGGTAGGCGCCTGGTGGGAAATCCTGGCCCCCTGCTTCGCCATCGCCACCCTGGGGGCGGGTCTGGCCATGCTCAACTTCGCCATCGACGAGATAGCCAACCCGCAACTGCGCTCTCACAAGGGTCTGCGCCGCTGGAAACAGCTCGCCACCCCCGTCACCCCCATAGCAGCCCAGGAGAAGACAGCATGAGCTCGCAACAACCCCTGCTGTCGGTGCGCCAGCTCTGCGTCGACTACATCACAGAGAGCGGCGACGTGCGCGCCGTCAACTCGGTCAGCTTTGACATAGCCCCAGGCGAAGTCTTCGGCCTCGCCGGCGAGTCCGGCTGCGGCAAGTCCACGGTCGCCTTCTCGGTGGCCCGGCTGCACAAGCCGCCCGCCTACATCAGCGGCGGCGAGATCCTGTTCAAGGGGGAGAACATCCTCGGCTTCGACGACGAGCGGCTGCGCAGCTACCGCTGGCGCCAGGCGAGCGTGGTGTTCCAGTCCGCCATGAATGCCTTGAACCCGGTGCTGCGGATGGAGGAGCAGTTCTGCGACGTGCTGCTGGCCCACAACCCCGGCATGACCCGCTATGAGGCGATCAAGCGCGCCCAGGAGCTGCTGGAGATAGTCGACATCCACCCGAGCCGGCTCAAGGACTATCCGCACCAGTTCTCCGGCGGCATGCGCCAGCGGCTGGTGATCGCCATCGCCATGGCCCTCAACCCCGAGCTCCTGATCATGGATGAGCCCACCACGGCGCTGGATGTGGTGGTGCAGCGGGAGATACTGCAGAAGGTCTACGCCCTCAAGGCGAAGTTCAACTTCTCCATTCTCTTCATCACCCACGACCTCTCGCTCATGGTCGAGTTCTGCGATCGCATCGGCATCATGTATGCGGGCGAACTGGTGGAGGTGGCGCCGGCCAAGGCGATACTGACCGCACCCCTGCACCCCTATACCAAGGGGCTTGGCAACTCCTTCCCGCCCCTGCACGGCCCGAAAACCGTGCTGGAGGGGATCCCCGGCACCCCGCTCAACCTGCTGGAGGTGCCGGTCGGCTGCCGCTTCCAGGCCCGCTGCGGCAAGGTGCACGATCGCTGCCGTCAGGAATATACCGCCCTCGCCGAGATCCGGCCCGGGCAGCAGGCCGCCTGCCACCTCTATGACTCGGCCGAGGAACAACTGGACCACCCCATCTATCTGGACAAGGCCGCTGGCTGTTAAGGATGTCTGTCATGCAAATCGCCCAAACCGACGCGCCCATCATCGAGGTCCAGCATCTCTACAAGGACTTCGCCGTCAACTCCAATGCCATCAAGAGCGGCAAGATGCGGGCCCTCTCCGACATCACCTTCAACCTGCACCGGGGCCGCGCCCTGGCGGTGGTGGGGGAGTCGGGCTCCGGCAAGAGCACCATCGCCAAGATCATCGCCAAGATGTACAAGCTCTCCAACGGCCGCATCCTCTACCGGGGCCGGGATCTGGAGGAGTTCAACAAGGGCACCGCCCTGCTGGACTATCGCCAGAGCGTGCAGATGGTATGGCAAGACCCGTTCGGTTCGCTCAATCCGACCCACACCATCTACCACCACATAGCCCGCCCCCTGCTGCTGCACAGCAAGGTGCTCGACAAGAAAGATCTGCCGGACATGGTCTATGCCCTGCTGGAAAAAGTGGGGCTGACCCCGGCCAAGGCCACGGCGGCCAAGTATCCCCACCAGCTCTCCGGCGGCCAGCGCCAGCGGGTCAACATAGCCCGCAACCTGGCGGTGGAGGCGGAAGTGGTGCTGGCGGATGAGCCCACCTCCATGCTCGATGTCTCCATTCGCATTGGCATCCTCAACCTGATGGAGCAGATGAAGAACGAGCTCGGCGTCTCCATGCTCTATATCACCCACGACATCGCCACCGCCCGCTACGTGGCGGAAGATCTGGCGGTCATGTACGTGGGCCACATGGTGGAGTGGGGCGAGGTGGACGAGATACTGCACCACCCCCAGCACCCCTATACCCAGTTGCTCATCTCGGCGGTGCCGGATCCCGAGAAGAGCATACACGCCGAGCTGGAGGGGGGCCGCAAGGGGGAAATACCGCTCTGGACCCCGGAATCCCGGGGCTGCCCCTTCGCCGGGCGCTGCCATCAGGCCATGCCCCGCTGCAAGGAGAGCCTGCCGCCGGTGACCAAGCTTGCCGACAACCACTTCGTGCGCTGCTACCTGCACGAATAAGCCAGCCTCCCACTCAGGGGGCGGCTTTACCGGCCCGCGACACCTTCACCCGGGCCTCCTCGCGAGGCCCCTTCATTGCCCCAGACCAGGGAGTAAAGCTGGATGGAACTCTTGATCAATCAGGTGGGTTACGATTGTGACGGACACAAGATTGCCCTGCTGCAGACCGACGCCAACGTGGAAATAAGCGGCCTGGTGCGACTGCGGCGCCTGCATGATGACCGCCTGCTGCTGGAGGTTCCTCTCCAGGCCGCAGGCCAGGTGCCCGGCTGGCAGGGACGCGCCTACTGGCGTGCCGACTTCAGCGCCTTCAAGGAGCCCGGCCACTACCGGCTGGAAGCCATCACAGCACAGGGCATAGTCCGCTCCACCCGCTTCGCCATAGGTCAGGATCTGCTGACCAGCCGCTGCCTCTCAGATGTCATTCACTACTTCAAGGGCCAGCGTGCCAGCGGCGCCTTCGATAGAGCCGACCGCAGCGCCCGCCTGTTTGGCACCGACCAGCGCAAGGATGTGCACGGCGGCTGGTTCGATGCCAGCGGCGACATGAGCAAATACCTGAGCCACCTCTCCTACGCCAACTACCTCAACCCCCAGCAGACCCCATTGGTGGTGTGGAGCCTGCTCAAGAGCCGGGCGCTCCTGGCGACGCGCCGCGACATCGACGGGCTGAACCTCTGCAAGCGGCTCGGTGACGAGGGGCTGCACGGGGCGGATTTTCTCTGCCGGATGCAGGATGAGAGCGGCTTCTTCTACATGACACTGTTCGACAAGTGGAGCAAGGATCCCGAGCAGCGCGAGCTGTGCGCCTACGCCACCCAGCAGGGGCTCAAGTCCAGCGACTGGCAGGCGGGCTTTCGCCAGGGGGGCGGAATGGCCATCGCCGCCCTGGCCAGAGCCGCCCGCGAGCAGTCCGGCGGCGACTTCGATACCAGCCACTATGCCGAGGCGGCCAGGCGCGGCTACCTGCACCTGCGCGAGCACAACCTCGCCTACCTGGACGACGGCCTCGAGAACATCATCGACGACTATTGCGCCCTGCTGGCGGCGGTGGAACTAACCCAGACCCTTGGCCGCGACTGGCTCGGGGAGGCAAGGGAGAGGGCCGGCAGGCTCTGCGCCCGCCAGCGCCCCCACCCCGAGCTCGGCCACTACTGGAGTGCCAATGAGGACGGCTCGCGCCCCTACTACCACGCCGCCGAGGCGGGTCTGCCGGTGCTGGCCCTGCTGGAGTACCTGGGGGTCGAGCCGGATCAGGATCGCCGCGCCCGGGTGAGCGCCGTGGTACAGCAGGCGCTGGCCTCCGAGCTGGCCCTCGCCGCCCGGGCGGGCAACCCCTTCGCCCTGGCTCGCCAATATGTGAAAGGGGTCGACGAAGACCCTCGCATCAGCTTCTTTATGCCCCACCACAACGAGTCCGGTTACTGGTGGCAGGGGGAGAATGCCCGGCTGGCCTCCCTGGCCGCCATGGCCTTCGCCGCGGCCCGCCACTTCCCCCAGCAGAGCCCGCTTCTGATGACGTTCGGTCAGCGCCAGCTCGACTGGATCCTCGGGCAAAACCCCTTCAACGCCAGCATGCTGGCGGGGCACGGCATCAACAACCCGAGCTATACCGCCGGTTATCCCAATGCCCTCGGCGGCATCTGCAACGGCATCACCTCAGGATTCGATGACGAGGCTGAGGTGGCCTTCATCCCGGAGGAGTACAGGGATCGGCTGGATCAGAACTGGCGCTGGGGGGAGCAGTGGATCCCCCACGCAGCCTGGTTCGCCCTGGCCATCAGCTGGCAGAGTACGCCGGAGGCTCGTCATGATTGAGACGCACAAGGATCGGCTCGGACATCATTGGCGCAGGAGAGAGCAGTGGATCCTCCAATCATTCAGCCTGGTTTGCCCTGGCCATCAGCTGGCAGAGTGCGCCGGAGGCTCGTCATGATTGAGACGCACAAGGATCGGCTCGGACATCATTGGCGCAGGAGAGAGCAGTGGATCCTCCAATCATTCAGCCTGGTTTGCCCTGGCCATCAGTTGGCAGAGTGCGCCGGAGGCTCGTCATGATTGAATTCTGGGTCGGGGTCGATGGCGGGGGGACTCACACCCGCGCCCGCATTCGGGACAAGGGGGGCAGAGTGCTGGGAGAGGGGCGCGCCGCGGGCTCCAACCTGGAGCTCGGCATAGAGGTTGCTCACGCCAATGTGCTGGCGGCCATCGAGCAGGCCCGCCTTGAGGCAGGGCTCCCCCGGGAGAGCGAGCAGCAAATGGGAGTGGGGCTGGCGCTGGCCTCCGCCGAGCTGCCCAACTGCTACCAGGCCCTGCTCGAGATGCCCTTCCCCTTCGCGAGCGTCAGGCTCACCTCCGACGCCTTCGGCGCCTGCCTCGGCGCCTTTGGTGGCCGTGAGGGGGCCATCCTCATCGCAGGCACAGGGTCCGCCGGGCTCATCTACCGCCATGGTCAGCTGCATAGCTGCTCGGGACGCGGCTTCCCCATCTCGGATCTGGGCAGCGGCGCCTGGCTGGGGCTGCGCGCCATCCAGCAATCCCTGCTCTGCCACGACGGCATCCTGCCCCCCAGCCTACTCGCCGTGCGCCTGCTCGATCACTTCAAGCGGGATCAGGCCGAGGTGGTGCGCTGGGCCGCCCGCGCCATTCCCGCCGACTATGGCCGCTTCGCCCCCTGGGTGTTCGACGCCGCCAGCGACGGGGATGAGCTCGCCAACCAGCTGCTGGACGAAACCTGCGCCCAGTTGCAGACCCTGCTGGAGGGCATGGGACTGCTGGGAGCCGACCGCATCGCCCTGCTGGGCGGCGTCGGCATGCGCCTGGCCCCTCGCCTGGGACACCTCAACCTGGTGCCCCCGCAAGCCGATGCGCTGGAAGGCGCCATCCTGTTTGCCCAGTCGGAGGCCTACCCATGTCTGCACCCCTGAGCACTGTCCACGCTGAGCCGCCTGCGGGAGAGGACCCCATCTTGTTCACCCAATCAGAGGAATACCCATGTCTGCACCCCTGATCCATACCCAGATCGACCGTCGCGACGGTGAAGACGTCTGGTTCCGCTTCACCCTGAGCCAGCTCCCGGCCAGCCCCTGGAAGCTGCACTTCTGCCTGGCCCGCCACATAGATCCCCAGTCGGTGGAGGGGGGATCCCTGGCGCGCCAGAGCGGCAGCTACAAGGTGCTGGTGCCCCATGAGGGGGTCAGCGAGCTGCGTTTTTGCTGCCGCAACACTCCCATCAAGCGCTACTCCGATCTGCCTCAGGGCTTCTTCCTCAGCCTGACGGACGAAGGCGCCCAGCCGCAGCTGCAACCCCTGGTGCAGGCGGGCCAGGATCTCGGTCTGCCGCCGAGCCCGGCCGCGGCCCCCGATCTACCCGAGGTGGAGCCCGCCAACGGCATAGTGCCCCAGCCGGCTCAGCTGCGGCTGCCGGAGGGCAACTTCCGCCTGGCCGAGCGGGCCCATGTCAGCGGCCCTGTCTCCCTGGCCCCCCTGCTGGCCCATTTCAACGAGCTGACGGGGCTCGCCCTGACCCAGGATCACGACGCCGAGATCCACCTGGTCGAGGCCCCTCTCCCCCAGGAGGCTTACCAGCTCGTCATCACCACAGAGGAGATCCGCATCCTGGCCGCCGGCGAGGCGGGCTGGCGCCACGGTCTGGTGACCCTGGCCCAGTGGGCCCTGCAACACGGGGAGAGCCTGCCCTGCCTCGAGGTGGAGGACGCGCCCAGGTTCGGTTTTCGCGGCATCTTCCTCGACTGCGCCCGCCACTTCCACTCCATCGCCACCCTCAAGCGCCTGCTCAAGCAGATGAGCCTCTACAAGTTCAACCGCTTCCACTGGCACCTGACCGATGACGAGGGCTGGCGCCTCGAGATCAAGGCCTTCCCCCGGCTGACCGAAGTGGCGGCCTGGCGGGGACATGGCCTGGCGGTCGGCCCCCAGCTCAGCGGCGGCCCCGATCCTTATGGCGGCTACTACACCCAGAGCGAGGTGCGTGAGCTGGTGGCCTATGCCGCCGGGCTCGGCATCACCATCATCCCGGAGATAGACATCCCGGGTCACTGCCACGCGGCCATCAAGGCGCTGCCCGAGCTGCTGCGGGAAGAGGCGGATCACTCCCGCTACCTCTCGGTGCAATATTTTGACGACAACGTGCTCAACCCGGCCCTGCCCGGTACCTATCGCTTCCTGGAGGCGGTGATCGACGAGGTGTGCGCGCTCTTCCCTGGCACTCAGGTGCACATGGGGGGGGACGAGGTGCCGACCGGGGTCTGGACCGACAGCCCCGCCTGTCAGCAGTTGATGGCAGAGCAGGGCTATACCGATTGCCGGGAGCTGCAGGGCCACCTGCTGCGCCACTGCCAGCAATACCTGGCGGCCAGAGGCAAGCAGATGCTGGGCTGGGAGGAGATACTGCACGGGGACAAGGTGAGCCGGGATGCCACCATCTTCGCCTGGACCAGCTTCCAGGCGGGGTTGGATGCCGCCTCCGCGGGCTACCCCGTGGTGATGGCCCCGGCCCAGTCCCTCTATCTGGATCTCGCCTGGAGCCCGGACATCCATGAACCCGGCCTCTACTGGGCGGGGACCCTCAATCTGGAGCAGGTTTACCTATGCGATCCTGCACCGGCCGATTTCCATGCCAACGATAACATCCTGGGGGTGCTGAGCCCCTTGTGGTCGGAACTGATCACCTCTCGCGATCGTCTCGACTACATGTTGTTCCCGCGCATGCTCGCCACGGCCGAGGTGGCCTGGAGCGACCCCGCCCGCAAGGCCTGGGATCACTTCGCCGCCCGCCTGCCCGGCCAGCTGCAGATCCTCGATCAGTTACAGGTGCGTTACCGGGTGCCACAGAGGTAGTGTTATCTTTCTCTTTTTGGCGACCTTTTGGTCGCCATTTTTTTACCACCAAACAACAAAAATCCAACCTGGCCCCTACTTTTACTCCGCCTTTGTTGGCAAAATAAGGCCCCCGATGAGGCCGGGCAAGACGCACTGCGCCCGGGCCTGCATCCGGTTCAACCACAATAACAACCAGCAACGCATCGGAGCTTATCCTTATGGCCCGCAAACACGTCCAGATCCAGGACAGTGAAGTTGAGTTCCCCGCCGACGTGCAACTCGTCTCCACCACGGATCTGCGCGGCGTCATCACCTACGCCAACCCCGCCTTCTGCCGCATCGCCGGCTACCATGTCGATGAACTGGTCGGACACAACCACAACCTGGTGCGTCACCCCGACATGCCCAAGGCCGCCTTCGCCGACCTCTGGGATCGCCTCAAGGAGGGCAACCCCTGGCGTGGCATGGTCAAGAACCGCTGCAAGGATGGCCGCTATTACTGGGTCGACGCCTATGTGACCCCCATCTACGAGAACGGCAAGATAAGCGGCTACCAGTCGGTGCGCTGCAAGCCCGAACCCCAGCTCAAGCAGGTCGCCGCCCAGGCCTATCAGGCCCTGCTCAAGGCCGAACAGGGTGGCGCCAGCAAGCTGCCCTCCCTGCACAGTGTCAGACCCCTGCTGCTCGGCCTGCTGATGCTGGGGCTCTTTGGCTGGGCGGCCTTCTCTCAGGGGGCTCTGACGGTGCTGCTGATGCTGCTGCCCCTGCTGGCCGTCGCCGGCACTTACTGGCGCGAGCTCATCTCGCTGCCACGCTACCTCAAGCGCCTCGGCCAGCAATATGACAGCCTGACCCGGCTGGTCTACTCGGGGGACGCCCCCGGCGCCATCGCCGATTTCCATCTCAAGATGCTGCAGGCCCGCATTCGTACCGTGCTGGGTCGGGTCAACGACGCCACCCATCCCTTGCAGACCCTGGCGACCGACCTGCAGGACTCTTCCCATCAAGCCTTCCTCGACATCAACGAGCAGGACGCCCAGACCCAGCAGATGGCCGCCGCCATGACCCAGATGGCCAGCACGGCCCACGAGATAGCGCGCAACATCCAGGACACCAACAGCCAGGTGACAGAGGCACGCAGCAGTTGCCAGCATACGGTGCAGCAGCTGGATCAGACCGAGCAACAGATGGAGCTGCTGGCCAGGCAGGCGGAGCATGCCTTCCACTCCGCCGTCGAGCTGGCGAACGAATCCGAGCGGATCGGCAGCGTCATGGGCGAGATCCAGGGCATCGCCGAGCAGACCAACCTGCTGGCCCTCAACGCCGCCATCGAGGCGGCCAGGGCCGGTGAGCAGGGACGTGGCTTTGCGGTGGTGGCGGACGAGGTGCGCACTCTGTCCACCCGCACCCACAAGGCGACCGAGCAGATCCAGGGCAGCATCCGCCAGATCCAGCAGACTCTGGGCCGCTGGCAGGGGATGATGCAGGACAACCTGGCCCAGACCCGGGAATGCGCCCTGATGACGCGCCAGGGGTCCGGCAACCTGCATCTGGTGCTGGGGGAGATAGATCAGGTGACCGAGTTCTCCACCCAGATAGCCGCCGCGGCCGAACAGCAGCAGGCGGTGGTGGAAGAGATCAGCCGCAACATCCACCAGATCTCCCAGTACTCCCGCGCCAACAGCCAGAAGATCCAGGCGGTGGACAACTCCAGCCAGGAGCTGCTCAAACGCGCCAGCGAGCTCAGGGGGCTGAGCCAGACCTTCGGCTGAGCCGGATCCCCTGTTGCCCCCCAGACCACGGAAGCGCCACAATGGTGGCGCTTTTGTTTCACGTCGAGTAACACATGATGATGACCCCTCCCCCTTCCCCCTTGAACAAGGTGGCACGCATCGAGGCTATCCTGGCCCTGATCCCGGCCGGCCGCGTGGTGAGCTATGGCCAGGTCGCCGATCTGGCGGGCCTGCCCGGGCGGGCGCGGCTGGTGGGGAAAGTGCTGCGGGAGACGGACAAGACGCTGCCCTGGCATCGTGTGCTGGGCGCAGGCGGTACCATCTCCTTGCCCAAGGGCTCGGCGGGTTTCGATGAACAGATAGGAAGATTGCAGGAAGAGGGGGTGCCGGTGATCAAGGGGCGGGTCAGGATGCGGGAGTGGCAGTGGCAGCCCGACCTCGCCGAGCTGCTCTTTCTGATCCCGTTCTAGCGCCTGTCAGGGGCGCCGTC
The DNA here is from genome assembly GCF_046581335.1 of Aeromonas sp. DSM 116730. Classification (NCBI taxonomy): domain Bacteria; kingdom Pseudomonadati; phylum Pseudomonadota; class Gammaproteobacteria; order Aeromonadales; family Aeromonadaceae; genus Aeromonas; species Aeromonas sp. DSM 116730. The sequence goes on from NZ_CP144265.1 coordinate 3,261,774, forward strand.
ACTAGTCGCTGGCAAGGGGGCCCAGGATGTCGTCGCAACGTACCTGCACCGGTATGGTCTCGTCTTCCCGCTGCAGCAATACCAGCAGACTCTGCCTGTCCACCTCCAGCACATAGGCCGTTCCTTCCCGCGTCAGGCAGGTCATGCCTGGCCGGATTTCATGTATCTCCATGACAACCTCCCTGTCTTGTGCTGCCATCCATGCAGCCCTCTCAGTATACCGCCATCTCCCAATAAAAAGGCCCCTCGCAAGGGGCCTCTTTCATCATGATGTGAGCGGTGACGCGATCAGGACTTCTTCGCCTTAGCCAGGCTCTCCTGCCACTTCCCATTGTCGTAATGGGCGGTCCAGCCTGTTGCCTTGCCGTTCACCTCCGTCATCACGTACTGCTCCTTGCTCTTGCGGCTGAAGCGCACCACGGATGCGTTACCGTCAGGATCTGACGCCGGGGCGTCGGCCAGGTACTGATGCTTGGGCGACAGCCGGTCACGGAAGCGCTTGAGCTCCTCCACCAGTGGCGCACGAGTCTCACGGGATTTCGGGAAGTTGCTGGCGGCGAGGAAGAGACCGGCCGCCCCGTCACGCAGCACGAAGTGAGCGTCGGACTGGGTGCACTTGAGCTCGGGCAGCGGCACCGGATCTTCCTTCGGTGGCGCTATGTCACCATTTTTCAGGATCTTGCGGGTGTTCTTGCAGGTCTCGTTGGTACAACCCATGTACTTGCCGAAGCGGCCGTTCTTGAGCTGCATCTCGGAGCCGCAGCGATCGCACTCTATACTAGGCCCTTCGTAGCCCTTGAGCTTGAACTGGCCCTGCTCGATTTCGTAACCGTCGCAGTCCGGGTTGCGACCACAGACGTGCAGCTTGCGGCTGTCGTCGATGATGTAGGCATCCATGGCGGTGCCGCAGACGCCGCAGCGGTGCTTGGCGCGCAGCGCCTCGGTCTCGGCTTCGTCACCGTCGGTGGCGGAGACGAACTCGTCCGCACTGACCAGATTGATGGTCTTCTTGCAGCGCTCTTTCGGCGGCAGGGCGTAACCGGAGCAACCGAGGAAAACGCCGGTAGTGGCGGTACGAATACCCATCTTGCGGCCGCAGTCCGGGCAGTCGATATCGGTCAGCACCATCTGGTTGGCACGCATGCCTCCCTCTTCCGCCGGCTTGTCGGCCTGCTCCAGCTCCTGGGTAAACTCGGCGTAGAAGGCGTCAAGCACCTTCTTCCACTCCAGGCTGCCTTCGGCGATGCCATCGAGCTTGTCTTCCATCTTGGCGGTGAACTCGTAGTTCATCAGCTCGACGAAGTTCTCCACCAGACGGTCGGTGACGATCTCGCCCATCTTCTCGGCGAAGAAGCGGCGACTCTCGACCCGCACATAGCCGCGATCGACGATGGTGGAGATGATGGAAGCGTAGGTGGACGGGCGGCCGATGCCGCGTTTTTCCAGCTCGCGCACCAGGGCCGCTTCGGTGAAGCGGGCGGGCGGCTTGGTGAAGTGCTGACGGGGATCCAGCTTGACCAGCTTCAGGATCTCGCCGACGGTCACCGCCGGCAGCTGGCTGTCTTCCCCCTTGCGGCCCATAGGCGGCAGCGCCTTGGTCCAACCGGCGAAGCGCAGGGTGCGGCCACGGGCCTTGAGCTCGAACTCGCCCGCCTTGACGGTCAGGGTGGAGGAGTCGTACTGGGCCGGGGTCATCTGGCACGCCACAAACTGGCGCCAGATGAGGTCATAGAGCCGCATGGCGTCCGGCTCCATCCCTTCCAGCATCTCGGCAGTCACCAGCACGTTGGAGGGACGGATCGCCTCGTGGGCCTCCTGGGCGCCAGCCTTGGAACCATAGAGAGTCGGTTCGGCCGGCAGGTAGGCGGCGCCATACTGCTCGCCGATATATTCGCGCACCGCCTCGACCGCCTCTTTGCTGAGGTTGGTGGAGTCGGTACGCATGTAAGTGATGTAACCCGCTTCGTAGAGACGCTGGGCCATCATCATGGTCTTCTTGACCCCGAAGCTCAGTCGGGTGGAAGCCGCCTGCTGCAGGGTGGAGGTGATGAAGGGGGCGGATGGCTTGGAGCCGGTCGGCTTGTCTTCCCGGTTCACCACCTTGTAGTCGACCCCTTCCAGGGCGGCCACGGCGGCGAAGGTCTCGATCTCGGTCACCGGCTTGAAGTCGACGCCGTTGCGGCTGACCACTTCCATCCGCAGATCGGCCTTGTCACCGGTCAGCAGGTCGGCGTTGAGATCCCAGAACTCCACCGGCACGAAGGCCTTGATCTCGCGCTCTTTATCGACGATGAGGCGCACCGCGACGGACTGCACCCGACCGGCGGAGAGACCGCGGGCCAGCTTCTTCCACAGCAGCGGGGAGACCATGTAACCCACCACGCGGTCGAGGAAGCGACGAGCCTGCTGGGCGTTGACGCGATGGATGTTCAGATCGGACGGCTGGGCAAAGGCCTCCTGGATGGCGGTCTTGGTGATCTCGTTGAACACCACCCGCTTGTAGCGGCTGTCGTCACCGCCGATGATCTCGCGCAGGTGCCAGGCGATCGCCTCTCCTTCTCTATCCAAGTCGGTTGCGAGATAGATGGTGTCGGCCTTCTCGGCCAGACTCTGCAACTCGCTGACCACTTTCTCCTTGCCGGGCAAAATCTGGTAGTTGGCCTGCCAGCCTGCGGTCGGGTTGATCCCCATCCTGGAGAACAGGGCGTTGCGATCCTTGGCCGCCTTCTCGGATTCGCTGAGCTTGATGCCGCGAATGACAGGTTTTTTGGGCTCTGTGCTGGCGCTGCCGCTGGTCGGCAGATCGCGCACGTGACCGACGCTGGATTTCACCACGTAGTCCTTGCCCAAATATTTGTTGATGGTCTTGGCCTTGGCCGGAGACTCCACTATGACCAGTGATTTGCCCATGCTGTAACTATTATCCTCATTGCACCCGACGGGGTTGGCGTGCGGTTTTGTGGGGCTGTATAAGAGATTTGACGGGAAAAAGCAATCTTGTGAACAAATTTGCCATGCAGCCCGAACCGCCTTGCTTCTTTATTTATTAATGCGAAGGGGACGCGCGGGAAGCAACCGCTTTTTTGTTTTTATGCTATATCCCCCCCTTTTTTAGATTGGAAATGACATATCCAGCCACCCCCGTCACATAAAAAACCACCTTGGTTATCAGCTTGTTACAAAGGATGAAATCTCTTTATAATGGCCGCACGCCGCAGCTTTGTGCGCGGAAGGAACCGCTCCCCATATAAAAATCGAAAGGATGTAGTCATGAAGCACTTCGAGGTCAACTTCGACGGCCTGGTCGGCCCCACCCACAACTATGCCGGCCTCTCCTATGGCAATGTGGCGTCCCAAAGCAACGCCAAGGAAGCGTCCAATCCGAAGGAGGCCGCAAAGCAGGGGCTGCGCAAGATGAAGGCGCTGACCGAGCTTGGCATGACGCAAGGGGTGCTGGCGCCCCAGGAGCGGCCGGATCTCGCCACCCTGCGCCGCCTCGGCTTCACCGGCAACGATGCCAGCGTCCTGGCCCAGGCCGCGAAACAGGCCCCCGCCGTGCTGGCCGCCTGTTACTCCGCCTCCAGCATGTGGACCGCCAACGCCGCCACCGTCTCGCCGAGCGCCGACACCCAGGATGGCCGCATCCATTTCACCCCCGCCAACCTGACCAACAAGTTCCACCGCTCCCTGGAGCCCGAAGTGACTGGCCGCATCCTGCGCGCCGTGTTCAACAACGATCGTCACTTCAGCCACCACCAGCACCTGCCACAGAACGATCACTTCGGTGACGAGGGGGCCGCCAACCACACCCGCCTGTGTCGCGCCTACGGCGAGGCCGGGGTCGAGCTGTTCGTCTATGGTCGCAGCGCCTTCGACGTCTCCCGGCCCGCCCCCAAGCGCTACCCGGCCCGCCAGACCCTGGAGGCCAGCCAGGCCATTGCCCGCCTGCATGGACTCGGGGAAGAGAGCGCCGTCTTCATCCAGCAGAACCCGGACGTGATCGATCAGGGGGTGTTCCATAACGACGTGATAGCGGTGGGCAACCAGAACGTGCTCTTCTTCCACCAGCAGGCCTTCCTCCATACCGAGGCGGCCCTGGCCGAGGTGCGCACCAAGTTCGGAGAGGGGGAGCTGCACTTCATCGAGGTGCCGACCAATGAGGTGTCGGTGCAGGATGCGGTGAAATCCTATCTGTTCAACACCCAGATCCTGACCCTGCCGAGCGGCGAGATGGCGATCATCGCCCCCACCGAGTGCCGTGACAATCCGGCGGTAGCCGCCTATCTGGCCAAGCTGGTGACCCTGGGCACGCCCATCAAGGGGGTGCACTTCATGGATGTGAAGCAGAGCATGCGCAACGGCGGCGGCCCCGCCTGCCTGCGACTGCGGGTTGCCATGAACGACGCCGAGCTGGCGGCGGTCAACCCGGCCTGCCTCATCAACGACAGCCAGTTTGCCCGTCTGGACAACTGGGTCGAGCGCCACTACCGCGACAGCCTGTCGCTGGACGATCTGCGCGATCCTTCCCTGGTGCTGGAGACCCGCACCGCCCTGGACGAGCTGACCCAGATCCTGAAACTGGGCTCAGTCTATCCCTTCCAGCGCTGAGCACACGCTCGCAGCGAAGCCGCGACATCAGCATAAACAGAGAGCCGGGCAATGCCCGGCTCTCTTGTTTCAACCCATTGAACTGTGACTCAGCGCCAGGGACTCTGCTGCCAGAGGCGGCCGAGGGCGCCTTCCAGCGCCTGGGCCCCCTGTTGACCCAGCCGCTGGGTCAGGCTCTTGGGCTTGCGGTAGCTGATGCCGACCACCTTGTGTTGGCTGGCCTGGGCCAGCAGGTAGTCATCGCTGGTGCAGAGCGCATCCACCAGACCAAGCTGCTTGGCCTGGCTCGCCAGCCAATGCTCCCCCGTGGTGACCTTGTCGATGTCGAGGTTGGGTCTGTGCTCGGCCACGAATCCCTTGAAGCGCTCGTGGATGGCCCCCAGCTCCTCGCGAAACTTCTCCCGCCCCAGATCGTCGTTCTCGCCGAACATGGTGATGGTGCGCTTGTACTGGCCCGCGGTGTGCATCTCGAACTCGATGTCGTGCTTTTTCAGGAGTTTGTTGAAGTTCGGCAGCTGGGCAATGACGCCGATGGAGCCGACGATGGCAAAGGGGGCCGCCAGTATCTTGTCCGCCACGCAGGCCATCATGTAGCCGCCGCTCGCCGCCACCTTGTCGATGGCCACCGTCAGCGTGATGTCCTTGTCACGCAGGCGCTGCAGCTGGGAGGCCGCCAGGCCATAGCCGTGCACCACGCCGCCGCCGGACTCGAGGCGCAGCAGCACCTCGTCCCCGGGCCGGGCGACCCCTATCACGGCGCTCACCTCTTCGCGCAGGGAGGCCACCTCCCTGGCATCCATGCTGCCGTGAAAATCGAGCACAAAGAGCCGGCTGCGCTCGTCCTCGTTCTTGGCTCGCGCCTTCTCTTCGGCCTTGCGCGCCTTGTCCATCTGCTTGCGCTCGGCCTTGCCGGCCAGGGCCGATTGCAGCTGATGACGCCCCTGCTCCAGCTCCCGGGAGAGATCCGTCACCACCAGCTCCCCCTTGCGGGCCCTGGGCTGACGGCTGCTCACCACCATCAGGACGACGGCGCCTATGGCCAGCAGTAAGGTGAGGGTCTTGGCCAGAAACAGGCCGTATTCGGTCAAAAATGCCACTTGATACTCCGCGCTATGTTCGGTTTTTTCACATAGTAAGGAGTTTGGCGGTATGGTGCAAAAACTCTGCCATGGGCCAGGGGCAGACAGCGCCAATTCACGCTACAGCCCTGTTTTCTTCACATTTTTGCCGTCTCATACTGGTCAACGGCAGGGCCGGATCAGTACACTTGCCTCCTCTATGGTCGCGCCCATCCGTCACGGATTTGTTAACAGGAGTGCACATGCTCGATTATCAGGCCCCCCGGGATCTGCTCAAGGACAAGGTCATTCTGGTAACGGGTGCCGGTGACGGCATCGGCCGCGAAGCGGCGCTCACCTATGCCGCCCACGGCGCTACAGTAGTGCTGCTCGGTCGCACCAGCGCCAAGCTCGAGGCGGTCTACGACCAGATAGAGGCGGCCGGCCACCCCCTGCCCGCCATAGTCCCTGTCGATCTGAAAGGGGCCACCGCCGCTCACTACCGCGGCATGGCCGAGACCTTCGCCCAGCAGTTTGGCCGCCTCGACGGCGTGCTGTTCAATGCCGGTCTGCTCGGCACCCTATCCCCCTTCGAGCACATCCAGGAGAAGGAGTGGGACGAGGTGATGCAGGTCAACGTCAAATCCGAATTCCTGCTGACCCAGGCCCTGCTGCCCCTCATTCGCCAGACCGCCAAGGAACACGGCGAGGCCTCCATCGTCTACACCTCCTCCAGCGTGGGCCGAAAAGGGCGCGCCTACTGGGGCACCTATGCCATCTCCAAGTTCGCCGTCGAAGGCATGATGGAGGTGCTGGCGGACGAGCTGGAGAATACCGGGGTGCGGGTCAACAGCCTGAACCCGGGCGGCACCCGCACCAGGATGCGGGCCAGCGCCTTCCCGGCGGAAGATCCCCAGTTGCTGAAGACCCCGGCCGACCTGATGCCGCTCTATCTCTATCTGATGGGGCCGGACAGCCGTGGCAAGACAGGCCAGACCTTCGTGGCCCAGCCCAAATAAATCAACAAACTAACCAGATGGGGTTAAAGTGAAAAGGGGCGCCAGTCGCGCCCTGTTGAATCCCATCGGCCCCTGACAGGTTGCACTATGTTTCGTCCCAAGAGCACGTTTGAGCAATGGCGGATCTTCCAGGCCGTGGTGGACTGTGGCGGTTACGCCCAGGCCGCAGAGGCGCTGAACAAGAGCCAATCCTCCCTCAATCATGCGGTCGCCAAGCTGCAACAGAGCCTGGGGCTGGCCCTGCTGGAGGTGAGGGGGCGCAAGGCGGTGCTGACGCCGGCGGGGGAGATCTTCCTCAAACGGGCCCGTCAGCTCAGCCAGCAGGTGGAAGAGCTGGAGAACCTGGCCAACAATCTGGAGCGCCAGTGGGAGCCGCAAATCAACCTCTATGTCTCCGCGCTGCAACCCAGGGAGCGGCTCTACCGGGCGCTGGCGCACTTCCATCCCCGCAGCCGGGGTTGCCGCATCAATCTGCACGAGCGGATCCATTGCCACTTCAATGCGCTCCAGGTGGGGGACCTGATGCTCTCAGAACACCTGCCCCACGATCGCACCGGCCTGCCGCTGGACGAGGTCTGCCTGCTGCCACTGTGCGCGGCCGAGCATCCCCTCGCCGGGCAGGAGGATCCCATCACGGCCGAGCTGCTCGCCAGCCATAACCAGATAAGCCTGCACCCGCCCATCCACCGCTCGGTGGACTGGAACGACGCGGATGACACCGGCTGGAAGGCGACCCACTATCACGAGGTGCTCAGCATGGTGCGCCTCGGCCTTGGCTACGCCTGGGTACCTGGCCATCTGGTGCGGGAAGAGCTCGCCAGCGGCGCCCTGGTGCAGCTCGATCTGGCCGGCGGCAGCGAGCGCTACCTCTACACCTACCTGCTTACCCCCTCCACCGATGCCCTGGGCCCGGCGGCCGAGCTGCTGCTGCGCTGCCTGCGCAACGAATACCAGGCCGACAGCGGCAAGTAATGCGCCGCCGACCACAGCGGTCGGCCCCTGCCTATCCCCCCAGCGTCAATGCCGTGGCCCCCGCCATGGGCGCCTCACACATTGGGCACCCGCCAGCAGGCGGCCAGCGCAGCCAGCGCCAATGCGGTGGCCACCATAAAGACCCCGTGGAAGCTCCAGATCTCGGCCACAGTCCCCGCGATCGCGCCCGCCATGATGGAGCCGGTGCGGATGCTGTTGGCAAACAAAGTGGTCGCGACCCCGGCCCGACCCGGCATCAGATCCTGGAAATAGGACATGCCAATGCCGGCGACTATGCCGATGAAGATGGCGTTGAGCAGTTGCAGGGCGATGAGGGCACTCTGGCTCGACAGTGTCACCAGGCCGGCGTAGAAACCGACCCCGGCCAGCACCGCCAGCAGCATCATGGGCCGCTTGCCGAAGCGCCGGGTGTAGTAACCTGCCAGCAGCATGAAGGGGATCTCCAGGGCCGCCGCCGTGCCCATCAAGATACCGGCCAGCTTCTCCTCCAGCCCCAGCTCGCGGGTGATGTAGAGCGGCATGTTGATGAGGTACATGCTGTTGCAGGTCCACATCAGGGTGGAGGCGATGAAGAGCGCCCGCACCGAAGGATCTCGCCAGCTGCTGACCCGCTCCCCCCCGCCATGGCTGCTCGGCAGCGGCAGGGAGGGCAGCCAGCGCCAGACCACCAGGGCGCAGACCAGATAAGCCAGGGCGGAAGCCAGATACATCACCTCGAAGCCGTAGCCGATGGCGAGCGCGAAGGCGGCCGGCGGCCCTATCACCCAGGCCAGTGAGAACTGGGCCCGCAGCACAGAGCTGAACATGTCCGCGCGCTTGTTGCGACTGTCGGCGTATTCGCGCGCCAGGGCAAACAGCTGGGGGCTGGCGGTGGCGGTCAGGCTCGCCAGCACCACCCCCAGGCTCACCAGCAGCCAGTATTGCCGGTTCCAGGCAAACAGCAGAGAGAGCACTATGCCGGCAAGACAGCAGCGCAGGATCAGCTGCTTGCGATCCCCCCCGTTGTCGGAGCGATGGCCGAGCCACTGGCTGATGAGGATGCCGATCACCGCGTTGACGGTGTAGAAGAGCCCGACCAGGAAGGGGCGCACCTGCACCTCTTCGGCCAGAAACAGGCTCAAGGTGGGCACCTGGAGTGCCACCGCCACCCCGGTCATGAAGGTCACGGCGAGGAAAGAGAGAGAGACGGGATCCGGCCTCTTGCGGGCAGCACTCAGCAAACTCATAGAGATACCATTGATATGGAAGAGAAAAGGAAGCCAGAAGCCGGCGGATGTACAGTATGACGGCGATTATTTTATGCGATTATCAACAGCCACCTCAAGGCTTGCGAGGCCAGGTCCAAGTCCGTACATTGGTAAGCCCTCTGGCCAGTACAAGGATTTCACATGTTTGATTTTGATCGGGAGATAGATCGCAGCGGCACCATGAGCCTGAAGTGGGACAAGTACAAGGGTCAGGATGTACTGCCCATGTGGGTAGCCGACACCGACTTCGCCTCGCCCCCCGCCGTCATCGAGGCCCTCACCGCGCGGGTGGCCCACGGCATCTTCGGCTATTCCCGCCCCTCCCCCCGGCTGATCGAACTCATCATCACCCGTCTGCAGCAGCGCTATGGCTGGACCATATCCCCTGAGTGGCTGGTCTTCCTGCCGGGGGTGGTGCCCGGTCTGAACCTCGCCTGCAAGGCCTGGAGCCAGCACGGCCGTGGCATCATCACTCCCAAGCCGGTCTATTACCCCTTCCTGCAGGCGCCGGGCTTCAACGATCGCCCCCTGCTGACAGTCCCCATGATGGAGGAGGCCGGACGCTGGGTGCTGGATCTCGAGGAGCTGGAGCGCCAGGCTCCCTCCGCCGACCTGCTGCTGCTGTGCAACCCGCAGAATCCGGGGGGTACCGTCTTCACCCGCGAGGAGCTGCTCGCCATCGACGCCATCGCCGAGCGCCACAATCTGGTTGTCTGCTCGGACGAGATCCACTGTGATCTGCTGCTGGATAAGGATGCCCGCCACATTCCCTACGGTGCCCTGAGCCCGTCGGCCGCCGAGCGCTCTGCCGTCATGATGGCGCCGAGCAAGACTTTCAACATCGCCGGCCTGTGCTGCTCCTTCGCCGTGATCCCCAACGCCCGCCTGCGGCTCAAGCTGCAACAGGCGATGCGTGGCATCAGCGCCGACGTCAACCTGCTGGGCTTCGTCGCCGCCGAGGCGGCCTACGAGGGCGGCGAGCAGTGGCTCAGGGAACAGCTCGACTACCTGAGGGCCAACCTGACTCTGATCGAGCAGGCGGTGGCACGCTGGCCCGGCGTCAAGCTGGCAAGGAATCAGGCGACCTATCTCGCCTGGATCGATGTGAGTGCCCTCGGGCTGGATGATCCCGTCGCCTTCTTCGAGCAGGCGGGGGTCGGTCTCTCCCCGGGCGCCCAGTTTGGCGATGGCCAGTTCGTGCGCCTCAACTTTGGTTGCACCAGGGCTCGTCTCACCCAAGCCTTGTCGCGCATGGAGAAGGCCATTCTCCAGCGCAGCGCCTGACAAGGAACGCGCGCTCCAACGCTGGCTGCACCAGGGCTCGTCTCACCCACGCCTTGGCGCGCATGGAAAAGGCCATTCTCCAGCGCAGCGCCTGACAAGGAGCGCGCGCTCCAACGCCGGCTGCACCAGGGCTCGCCTCACCCAAGCCTTGTCGCGCATGGAGAAGGCAATCCTCCAGCGCAGCGCCTGACAAGGAACGCGCCGTTGACCGCAAGGGGGCGGCGGCCATTTCGCCGCCCCCTTGACGGGAATGGTGAAAGCCATTCAGGTTCACATCTGATATAGATAAGATGTGACACATGACGGGATGAGCCTGGCTCATCTTTTTTTCAGCCATTGTTCCGGTTCACTATGCACCCACGAGCCCTGCGTCCCCTGTTGCGCTTCTCACTTGCCGCCCTGCCCTGGCTGGCGGCCATGCTGGCACAGCCCCTCTCTGCCACCCCCGCCTATGTCACCATAGGCACGGGGGCGCTCAACGGCGTCTACTACCCCACGGGGGGCGCCATCTGCCGTCTGCTCAACGACGACAGCAGCAACCACGGGCTGCACTGCACGGTGCAGAGCACCTCGGGCTCCATCGCCAACCTGGCCGCGCTGGCCAAGGGCGACATCCAGCTGGCGCTGGTGCAGTCGGATGTCCTGTACCATGCGGCTCACGGCAGCGGCCCCTTCGCGGGCCAGACCCCGAACGATCAGCTGCGCAGCCTGCTGCGGCTCCACAAGGAGTCCCTGACCCTGCTCGCCAGCGCCACCAGCAACATCAGCACCCTGGCGGACATCGAAGGAAAGCGGGTCGATCTGGGCGCCCCCAATTCAGGTGACAGGGTCACCAGCCGGGCACTGCTCGACGCCATGGGCTGGCAGGAGAGTCAGTTCGCCGTGCCTCCCGTCGCCTCGGCAAGCAACCGCCTGGAGGGACTCTGCAACGGCACCCTGGATGCCGCCTTCCTGGTCGCCGGCCACCCCAACCAGGGGATAGGCGATCTGACCGGTCGCTGCCAGGCCCGCCTCATTCCCATCGAGGGGGAGCAGGTCGACAAGCTGCTCAAGCAGTATCCCTACTATGAGCGCAGCCGCATCGGCGCCAACCTCTACCCGGGGCAGACCAGCGCCGTCGCCACCTTTGCGGTGACCGCCGAGCTGGTGGCCGAGGCCAGCCTGCCTGAAGATCAGGTACGGACCCTGCGGGACGTGCTGAGCCGCAATCTCAAACAGTTCACTCGGCTGCACCCGGCGCTCACCACTCTCACCCCGGAATCCATGCAGGCGGGGGACATACTCCCGCTCCACCCCGGCATGCTGGATGCCGCGCCCACCCTGTTGCCCGACGCCCTGGCCCCCTCCGGGGCCGAGGCCACCTCGGGGGTGCTCCCCACGGCACCGTCCGCCCCCACCAGTGCGGCCACCCCGCTGGAAGGGGCAGAGGTGCTGCCGGAGCAGCCCGCCGGCGCCACCCTGCCGGCCAGTCCGGATGCGGTGACGACAGAGCAAGCCCCGGCGCTGACCACGCTCCCGACGCAGGCAGAAGCAGCTTCAGCGCAGGGCAGCCAACCCGACGCGACCGGGGTCGCCACCCCCTCGGCAGCAAAGAGCACAGCGCCGACCGCGCCGACCGCAACGCCCGCACCGGGCAGCCCAAGCGGCGCCTCGCCGGTCACCCGCGATACGCCCGCCCCCGCCCAATGACGGGCAGAGTACAATGCAAGAGGCCACCCCAGGGTGGCCTCTTGTCATCCGGATGTGCGCCGACGAGCGGCACCGGGCTTATCCCTTGGGAAGCGGCAACGAGTCCGGGCTCAGGATCTCCTCCTCCACCCAGTGCAGCAACTGCTTGATGGCCCGCGACAACACCTGGTTCTGGCGCACCACATACCCCAGGCTGGTACCGGGGAAGTCGGTCAGCCGGGTCACGGGAGCGGTGAGCTTGAGGCGCGGGTGGAGCGAGAAGTCCGGCACTATGGCTACCCCGAACCCCGCCTCCGCCCAGTCGAGCTGGGCATCCACACTGCCCACCTCCATGATGCGGCAGCTCGGCAGCCCGAGCAGGGGCAATGACGGGTCGATCAGCGCCCGGGTGCGGGTGTCGTGCCCAAGCAGGATCAGGGTCGGCTCGTCGAGGGGATCGCTCTCCCCGGCCTTGGCACGGGCCTGCCAGCGGGTGAGCCCCTGCCCCAGAGCGCACCAGGTCACCTGCTGCAATTCTGTGTAGAAGAGCGGCTCGCTGCGCTTTTGCGCCATCACGAAGCCGAGATCCGCCTTGCCCGCCCTGACCAGATCCGCCGCCTGATCCGAGGTGGTGTTGAACAGGGTGAGATCTATGCCGGGAAAGGCCTGCTTGAAGCGCTGGAACGGCTGGATCAGCAGCAGCCGCGAGATGATGTCGCTGGCGGCGATGGCGAGCGTCCCCTGGCTCAACTGGCTGAGGGCGTTGAGATCGGACTGGCAGAGCTGCAGCTCGTTGATGGCGCGCTCGGCGCTTTGCAGCAATCGCTCCCCCGCCTGGGTCAGCCGGAACGGACTGCGCTCGATGAGCTTGACCCGGGTGGCCTGCTCCAGGTTCTTGAGGTGCAGGCTGACGTTGGGCTGAGTCATGTGCAGTTCGGTGGCGGTCTGGCCGAAGTGCTGCAGGCGGGCCAGGGTGACGAAGGTATTTAACCAGTGAATATCCAGCATGACGACGTTCTCATCCAGCGCTGGCGCGGCTTGGCGCACCATGGCACGTTGTGTGCCGATAAATTGGTCACAATTATATGGTTTTCTTATCGGAATTATAAAGATAATTAATTTTTCTAATCCGCAGAGGGCTCCTAGGATGGACGCCTAACGTCTTAGGAGAAAGAGTCATGTCGTCTATCGTAGTCGTAGGTGCTAACTGGGGTGATGAAGGCAAAGGCCGCATCGTCGATTATCTGGCAGGCCAATCCGCCGCCAGCATCCGTTTCCAGGGCGGCAACAACGCCGGCCACACCGTGGTCAACGATCTTGGCACCTTCAAGCTGCACCAGCTGCCAAGCGGCGTCTTCAACCCGGATTGCCTGGTCGTGCTCGGCCCTGGCATGGTCATCAGCCCGGAGCCGCTGACCAAGGAACTGGCTGAAGTGAAGGCCGCCGGCGTGACTCCGAAGCTCGCCATCTCCGACCGCGCCACCTTCTGCCTGCCGATCCACGCCCTGGAAGATACCCTGGAAGAAGTCCGTCTGGGTGATGGAGCCTATGGCTCCACCCGTCAGGGCATTGCCCCGGCTTACGGTGATCGGGTCATGAAAAAGGCGATCCTGGTCGGCTGGCTGAAACAGCCGGAAGTACTGGTCGAACGCATCCAGTTCTTCCTCGACTGGAAACTGCCGCAGCTCAAGGCCCTCTATCCGAGCTTCGAATTCAGCCAGACCGCCCAGGAAATGGCCGACTGGCTGCTGGAAGTGTCCGCCCCCTGGATCGACGCCGTCTGCAACGTCAGCGAGCCGCTCAAGGCCATCCAGGCCCAGAACGGCACCCTGCTGTTCGAAGCCCAGCTGGGCGCCGGCCGTGACCTCATCTACGGTGAGTACCCCTGGGTGACCTCCTCCCATGTCTCCGGCGCCTACGCCGGTATCGGTGGCGGCCTGCCGGCCCTGCGCCCCGAGCGTGTGATTGCCGTGGCCAAGGCGTTCAGTACCTCTGTGGGTACAGGCACCCTGATCACCGCCATGGAGAACCAGGAAGAGTTCCGCAAGTTCGCCAACGAGTTCGGCGCCACCACTGGCCGTCCCCGTGACATCGGCTACTTCGATGCGGTCGCCACCAAGCAGGGTCTGGAGATCCAGGCCGCCAACGAGATCGCCCTGACCAAGCTGGACTGCCTCTCCGGCATGCCTGACTTGAAGATCTGCGTGGCCTACGAAGGTGCCAACACCGAGAACCCGATCTGGCCTCAGACCGCTGGTCTCAAGCCGGTGTACGAGTCCATGGAAGCCTGGAGCGAAGACATCTCCCACATCCGCAAGTTCGAAGACTTGCCCAAGGCTGCCCAGCACTATGTGCTGCGCATCGAAGCCCTGCTGGGTGTGCCGGTTCCCATGGTCTCCGTCGGCCCGGGCCGCGAGCAGATGATACTGCGCTAAGCCGCTCGCATCGCTGCCGCTAAGGCAGATAAAAACCGGTCTCCATGAGGCCGGTTTTTTTTATGGCCGCCCACCACTAACCGCTGCGGCGTCCCCAACCCTCTCTCAACCCCTCTCCTTTCCCCACAAAGCGCAGTTCGGCTCAAAATAGACCATTCATAACCAGATATTGAGCAGCAAGGTTGAATCTGGCTCATCCCCCGCCGCTAGACTGATCCCGTCATCAGGATCTCCCCATGGGGATCCCCTCATCCATAAAGGAGCACCACAATGAAATTACCCCTGAGTTCTGCCCTGCTCTCCCTGCTGTGCCTGGCGGCCCTGCCCGCCGCCGCCATGACCTTGAAGAGCACGGACATCCAGGAAGGCCAGCTGATGGACAAGGCATTGAGCTTCAACGGCTTCGGCTGCAAGGGGGAGAACCGCTCCCCCCAGCTGAGCTGGCAGGATCTGCCGGCCGGTACCAAGAGCGTCGCCATCACCGCTTATGATCCCGATGCCCCCAGCGGCAGCGGCTGGTGACACTGGCTGGTGGTGAACCTGCCCGCCAACCAGAGCGAGCTGGCCAGCAATGTCTCCGGCAAGCTCAAGCAGGGGCTGGAGCTGAGAACCGATTTCGGCAGCCAGGGTTACGGCGGACCCTGCCCCCCGGCCGGGCACGGCATGCACCGTTACCAGTTCACCGCCTGGGCCCTGCCTCAGGATCTCGAGGTGAAGGCAGATACCCCGCCCGCCATGGTAGGCTACATGCTCAATGCCATGGCGCTGGGCAAAGCCACCCTGACCGCCACCTTCGTCACCCCCTAGGAGCCCGCCGGATGAGCACTCCCCTGCTGCAACTGAATCACTATTTCGGGATCCGCCAGCAGCCCCTGCACAGGGTGCTCATCTATGCGCCGACCCTCATCTGGGTGCAGCAGGGCCACAAACAGCTGTGGTGGCAGGAGAGGCGCCTGTCCTTTGACAAGGGGAGCTGGCTGCTGATCCCGGCGGGCCACCAGCTCACCTTCGTCAACCAGCCCGAGCAGGGCAAGTTCAGCTCCCATGCCCTGACCCTGCTGGCCCCGCCCCCCGCCGAGTGGTTGACCTGCGCCCCGACCACCCCACAGAGGGAGCCGCGCCTTGAGATAAGCCCGGCGCTGGCGTTCTGCTTCGAGCTGGTCTGCTCCATGGCCGGCCGCACGCTGAGCGAGGCGACCCAGATCCAGCTGCTGCACGCTTTCTATGCCGAGCTGCACGCCGCCCATGCCCTCGACCTGCTGTTTCCCGCCAGCACAATGACGATCGGGGAGCGGCTGGCTCGCTACCTGGGCGTGGAGCCCGGCGCCGATCACCGGCTGGAGACTCTGGCCCCCCACTTTTCCATGAGCCGCGCCTCCTTGGTGCGCAAGCTGGCCGCCGAGGGGCGCAGCTTTCGCCAGCTGCTGGCCCAGGTGCGCATGAGCCACGCCCTCACCCTGCTGCAACAGGGACTGAGCCCGCTGGATGCGGCCCTCGCCTGCGGTTACGACTCCCCCAGCCGCTTCGCCGCCCGCTTCAAGCAGGAGTTCGGTCTGACCCCCCACCAATATCTGCGCACCTGCCCCTCAACGGCCCCGCAACGCCAAGTAAATAGTTACTAAAAATAACTCCTGTGTAACCTCATGTAACCCGGTGATCCCGATCACACCTCTCCCCGCCCGTACTGTGACGTAGCGCCAACCTTTCCGCTTTCTTTCCCCTAGAATGGCTTTGAAAACGTTTTTACTAAAATAAACACAAAAAAATCACCTTCCTTAACCTACAAGATCGTCATTGGAGCGAGATATGTTTCGTAAAAATTTACTTTCCGTCACCCTGGGTGTCGCCCTGTTTGGTCTGGCCGCCTGCAACGGCAATGACTCAACCACACCGACCCAGCCCGACGCCACCCTGGCGAACCAGTACAGGAACGTGATCGATCGCACCGGTACCCCGCTCCAGTTCCGTGACTTTGACAGCTACTCCAACCTCAAATACAACCCCCTGCTCGATCTCGGGGCCTGGCACGGTTTCCTGCTGCCCAAAAGCGACAGCGAGTGGGGAGGCTTCACCGGTCCCATGGTGATCGCCGAAGAGTACAGCCTCTTCTTCGCAAGGGAATTGGACAAGCTGACCCTGAGCGATGAGAGCGGCCGCCAGTACCCCCTCACCAGCGCCAGCAAGCATGAGATCTACGCCATCCCCGGCGCCCTGGTGCAGCGCTTCGAGTTCGAGCCCTTCACCCTGGAGCTGGAGCTGCGCTACGGCGATGCCCGCACCGCCCTTGTCCGCACCCGTCTGGTGAACAATCAGGATGCGCCCCTCACCCTGACCCTCAACTGGCAGGGTGAGCTGCTCCAGCAGTGGGATGCCAAGAAGACGGTCGCCGAGCAGTATCCCGACTGGACCCGCACCCTCCGCCAGAGCGAGCAGGGGATCGAATTCCAGTTCGGCGAACTGCGCAGCACCTGGAACATCATGCAAAGCGGCAGCGCCAGCTATCGCATCGACCGCACCCTGCCCAGCCGCACCACCCTGGACGAGAAGGGGCTCGGCTATGTGAGCGAGGCCAGCCTCACCCTGGCCGCCAAGGGTCAGCAG
The DNA here is from genome assembly GCF_046581335.1 of Aeromonas sp. DSM 116730. Lineage (NCBI taxonomy): Bacteria > Pseudomonadati > Pseudomonadota > Gammaproteobacteria > Aeromonadales > Aeromonadaceae > Aeromonas > Aeromonas sp. DSM 116730. Next base: position 3,278,687 of record NZ_CP144265.1, read on the forward strand.
GATATCTACACCCTGCAGAGCTATGTCCACTCTTCTGATGAGGCGAGCCGCTTCCAGCAGAGCCGCCAGGCCCTGCTGGCCAACCCGGCAGACGCCTTCGATGCCTCCATCCGCCGCTGGGAGGGCTACCTCGAGCGCGGCCTCTCCAACCAGGGGATCCCCGAATCGGAGCGCCGCATCGCGGTCAAGGCGATGGAGACCCTCAACGGCAACTGGCGCTCGCCGGCAGGCGCCATAAAGCACGACGGCGTGACCCCCTCCAACACGGCCCGCTGGTTCGACGGCGTCTGGGCCTGGGATAGCTGGAAGCACGCCTATGCCATGGCTCACTTCAACCCCGACGTCGCCAAGAACAATGTGCGCGCCATGTATGACTACCAGGTCCAGCCCGATGATCCGGTGCGCCCGCAAGACGCCGGCATGGTGATCGACGCCGTCTTCTACAACAAGCTCGCCGATCGCGGCGGCGATGGCGGCAACTGGAACGAGCGGGACACCAAGCCGCCCCTCTCCGCCTGGGCCATCTGGGAGATCTACAGTGCCACCCAGGACAAGGCCTTCATCGCCGAGATGTATCCGAAGATCCAGGCCTATCACGACTGGTGGTACAGGGCGCGGGACAACAACCGCAACGGCATCATAGAGTACGGTGCCACCCGCCACGTCGAGCACAACGACGAGTTCGGCAACATCACCTTCAAGGTGCGATATGGGAACGGCGTGCCCGCCGTGCTGGATCTCGCGCGCTGCACCGACGAGGGGGATGGCTGGTACGGCTGCGCCGGCATGCCGCTCTATCAGCAGGTGCTGAGCACAGGCGGTTACGACGAGATGGACATAGGTGCCCAGCACGGCGCCGGCTGGGAGTCCGGCATGGACAACGCCGCCCGCTTCGGCTTCATCGAGCAGGATCAGCTCAAGCGTTACGCCGACAAGGCCTATGGCGGCGACATCGACAAAGCCCGTCAGGACTGGAACGTCGCCTTCTTCGAGAACCACGAGGGGAGCGGTGAGCTGATCGGCTTCTCCATCGACCAGGAGTCGGTGGAGCTCAACGCCTTCCTCGCGAAAGAGAAGCGCATCCTGGCGGACATGGCAGATCTGCTCGGCAAGCCGGACGAGGCAAGCCGCTACCGCGAGGGGGCAAGCCAGCTCGCCGGCTACATCAACAGCTGCCTGTTCGATGAGGCCTCCGGCTTCTATTACGATCGCCAGATTGCCCAGGGCGATGTGGCGGACACCAACGGCTGCGTCGGCAAGTTGCTGACCGCCCGTGGCCGGGGCCCAGAAGGCTGGAGCCCGCTCTGGGCCGAGGTGGCCGACAAGGAGAAGGCGGCGCGGGTGCGCGAGGTGATGCTGAGCAGCCAGGAGTTCAACACCAAGGTGCCGCTCGGCACGGCGGCACTGACCAACCCGGCCTATGACCCCAACATCTACTGGCGTGGCCGGGTCTGGCTGGATCAGTTCTACTTCGGGGTGAAGGGGCTGGAGAACTACGGCTATCGCGACGATGCCCAGATGCTGGTCAACAAGCTGTTTGCCAATGCCGAGGGGCTGGCGGGCACTGGCCCCATCCGCGAGAACTACAACCCGGAAACCGGCGCCATGCAGGGGGCCAGCAACTTCAGCTGGAGCTCGGCCCACCTCTATATGCTCTATCGCAACTTCCTGAAAAAAGAGGAGTAATCCCCGCTGACCCGGTAAATGACGCAACAAAAAGGCCTCCAGATGGAGGCCTTCTTTCTATCAGGGCGTCGCGCTTACTTGACGGTCACCCGGGCAAACTTGCGCTTGCCGACCTGATAGACGGCGGTGCCGGCAGCGATCAGCGCCTTGCCATCGTCCAGCTTGTCGCCATCCACCTTGACCGCGCCCTGCTTGATCATCCGCAGCGCTTCGGAGGTGGTGTCCACCAGACCGGCGTCTTTCAGCAGGTTGGCGATGGCCAGGCCGTCCCCTTCCAGGGCCAGTTCGACTTCCGGCATCTCGTCCGGGATGGCGTTCTTGGAGAAGCGCTGGGTGAAGTCTTCGTGGGCCGCTTCGGCCGCCGCTTCATCGTGGTAGCGGGTGATGATCTCTTTCGCCAGCCAGATCTTCACGTCGCGCGGGTTCAGGGTACCGGCTTCGATGCCGGCCTTGAAGCCTTCGATGTCCGCCAGCGGGCGGGAGGATAGCAGCTCGTAGTAGTTCCACATCAGGGTGTCGGTGATGGACATGATCTTGCCGAACATCTCCCCTGGGGCATCGTGCACGCCTATGTAGTTGGCGGCGGACTTGGACATCTTCTTGACGCCGTCCAGGCCCACCAGCAGTGGCATCATCAGCACGCACTGGGCGGCCATGCCGGCATCTTTTTGCAGCTCGCGGCCCATCAGCAGGTTGAACTTCTGATCGGTACCGCCGAGCTCGACGTCCGCCTTGAGCGCGACCGAGTCATAGCCTTGCAGCAGCGGATAGAGGAATTCGTGAATGGCGATGGACTGGCCGCCGCTATAGCGCTTCTTGAAGTCGTCGCGCTCCATCATGCGGGCCACTGTCTGCTTGGCCGCCAGCTTGATCATGCCGGTCGCGCCCAGCTCACCCAGCCAGCTGGAGTTGTACTCGATGCGGGTCTTGGCGGGGTCCAGGATCTTGAACGCCTGCTCCGCATAGGTGAGGGCGTTGTGCTTGATGGCCTCTTCGGAGAGCGGCGGACGGGTGCTGTTCTTGCCGGAGGGATCCCCCACCATGGCGGTGAAGTCGCCGATCAGCAGGATGATCTCGTGGCCCAGATCCTGGAAGGTCTTCAGCTTGTTGAGGATCACTGTGTGACCCAGGTGAATGTCCGGAGCCGTCGGGTCCATCCCCAGCTTGATGCGCAGCGGGCGCCCTTCCTTCAACTTGGCGACAAGTTCTTCTTCAACCAGAATTTCTTCCGCTCCGCGCTTGATCTCGGCTAGCGCCACCTCGAGCTGGGACATTTTTTGACTCTCCAATCACGATTCCACAGGGCCAGACATATTACTGGAATGGCAGGCCAATTGGAAAGGCGGTAAACTCCGACCTTCTTCTGGGTTCAACTTCGTCAGCTTCTCATGGTCATTTGGCACGCCTTCAACTCTCTTCCTACCTGGCACCGCAAGATGGTGCTTATTCTGAGCATTCTGGTGATGATGCTGGCAGCCTGGCCAAGCGAACAGGCCGTCGCCACCCGGGTCGATGACAACGGCAACGAACTTGCCCTGCACCAGCCCGCCGACGCGGCCGCCGCGACCGATGAACTCGAGGACGCGCAGCCCCTCACCCCGCCCAAGCCGCGCTACATCACCAAGCAGGTGAAGGTGCGCCGGGGCGACAACATGGGGGTCATCTTCCAGCGCATCGGGCTCAATACCACGGATCTGCACCTCATCGATCAGCTCGACGGCAGCGATCCCCTGCGCATGCTGCAGCCGGGACAGGAGCTCACCTTCAAGCTCACCGAACAGGGCGAGCTGCACAGCCTCTATTACCCCCACAGCCTGGAGCAGGCGCTCAAGGTGAGCCGCAAGGACGACAGCTTCGTGGCCAGACCGGTGCGCCTCGAGCTCGACACCCGCGAGCAGGTGGCGAAGGGGGAGATCCGATCCAGCTTCTGGGGCGCCGCCAGCGAGGCGGGCATGACGGAGGATCAGATCATGGACTTGGCCGCCATCTTCGGCTGGGACATCGATTTTGCCCAGGACCTGCAGCCGGGGGACAGCTTTCGGGTGGTCTATCAGGACAAGTATCAGGATGACGAGCGGGTAGCCTCCGGCGATATCCTGGCCGCCGAGTTCATCAACCAGGGGGCCATCTATCGCGCCGTGCTGAACCAGGATGGCAACTACTACACCCCGGAAGGCAAGGCGATGCGCAAGAGCTTCCTGCGCGCCCCGGTCAACTTCAAATACATCAGCTCCAACTTCAATCCGCGCCGCCTGCACCCTGTCACCGGCAAGGTGCGCCCCCACAACGGCATCGACTACGTGGCCCCCGTCGGCACCCCCATCATGGCGGCGGGCTCAGGCAGCGTGGTGGCCGCCGGTTACAACCAGTTCAACGGCAACTATGTCTTCATCAAGCACGCCGGCAACTATGTGACCAAGTACCTGCACCTCTCCAAGCGCACAGTGAACAAGGGCCAGCGAGTGAAACAGGGGCAGACCATAGGCCTGCTCGGCGGCACGGGCCGCGTCACAGGCCCGCATCTGCACTATGAATTCGTGGTGGGCGGCGTGCACAAGAACCCGCGCACCCTCACCCTGCCCCAGGCCGAGACCCTCACCGGGCGGGCGCTGGCCAGCTTCAAGGCCGAGGCCAGGCCGCAACTGGCCAAGCTCGACAGCACGGATCTGCAACTGGCCCAGAACAAGCGGGACAGCAACGGCAGCTAAGGCTCGCCCCACTTGGCGGTAATGAACAGAGAACAAGGAGAGGCCATGAGCGAGCGCTATATCGGATTGATGTCGGGTACCAGCATGGATGGGATCGATGCCGTGCTGGTCACTATGGATGGTGAAACCCTTCGGGTAGAGGATGCCCTCTGCCACCCCTGGCCAGAGGCAGCGGCGCGCGAGCTCCACGCCCTCTGCACCCCGGGGGAGAACGAGATAGACCGCATGGGGGTGGCCGACAATCGAGTGGCGCAGGAATTTGCCGCCGCCACCCTGGCACTGCTGGCCAAGGCAGGGCTTGAACCCAAGGATATCCGCGCCATCGGCTCCCACGGCCAGACAGTGCGCCACCGCCCCCAGCTCGGTTTTACCCTGCAGATAGGCAATGCGGCCCTGCTGGCTGCCCTCACGGGTATCGATGTAATTGCCGACTTTCGCACCCTGGACATGGCCCTCGGCGGTCAGGGAGCGCCCCTGGTGCCCGCCTTCCATCAGGCGATATTTGCCAAACCCCATGCCCTTCGGGTGGTGCTGAACCTCGGCGGCATCGCCAATATCTCTGTGCTGCCGGGCCACGCCGACGGCGTCTATGGCTTCGATACCGGCCCCGCCAACACCCTGCTCGATGGCTGGTATCGCCGCCATCACCCCCAGGGCGGCAGCTACGACGCCGGTGGCCAATGGGCGGCCAGCGGCCAGCTTGTGCCCGCGCTGCTCGAAAAACTGCTGGCTCACCCCTACTTCGCCGCCCCCTATCCCAAGAGCACGGGGCGGGAGATGTTCACCCTGGAGTGGCTCGACGGCGAGCTGACAGGCACGGCATACGCCCCCGTGGATGTGCAGCGCACCCTGCAGGCGCTGAGCTGCCACAGCATAGCCCGCCAGCTGCCTGCGGTGGATGAGACACAAACCAGGCCAGAGCTGTTCGTCTGCGGCGGCGGCGCCCACAACGGCCCCCTGCTGGCGGAGCTCGCCGCCCTGCTGCCCAGCTGGCGCCTTGAAAGCACAGCGGCACTGGGGCTAGCCCCGGACTGGGTGGAAGGAGCCGCCTTTGCCTGGCTGGCACAGCGCTTTATGACGCGCCAGCCCGGCAACCTGCCTGCGGTGACCGGCGCCAGCCGACCCGCCGTGCTCGGCGCCCTCTACCCCGCCTGAGGGAGTCGAGTAACCAACTTTCATCCCGAGCCCGTCCATCAAGCCGGGCAACCTGCCGCCCATTCTGACACCGGCGCCAGCCGACCGGCCGTACTGGGTGCCCTCTCTCCAGCCTTAGAGAGTCGAGTAACCGACTTTCATCCCGAGCCCGTCCATCAAGCAGGGCAACCAGCCCCCACTCGGGCACCGGCGCCAGCCGACCGACCGTACTGGGTGCCCTCTACCCCGCCTGAACTTAGCCGCCCCCTGGCCCAGCACAGCCCAGTGAGAGGCCGCAGGCCACCCAGCCCTTGGCACAGCAGATAAAAAGCCCCGGATGGTAAAACCATCCGGGGCTGGGCAAGCAGGCACTCGATGCCGTTGGCGGCAGCGGCGCCGTATTGCGGCTGTTACTTCACGCGGTTCTCAGGCTGAAGTGGCAGAACAAGGTTCATGTTGTTCTTCACATCCAGCGCGAAGATGCCATTGAGTTTCTCAACTGAGGCCTTGTCTCCGTCGATCTTCGCCTTGCCGCCACTGACCAGCTCATCGAGCTTGCTTTGACCCGCCGCGAAGGCCAGGAAATCACGCTTGCTGATTTCAAGGGTGGCTTCTGCCTGCTTGTGCTGGACATTGGCCACGCGGTTGAACACGCCGTTATGCAGATCGATGGCAAAATCGCCACCTTCCTTGAGTTTCAGGTTGATGACCGCATTGCCGGCTTTTTCCGCCTTGATCTGATCCACCATGATGCCCAGGAAGTTCATGAAGTGCTCAGGGGGCAGAGCGGCAATCACCTCGGGTGAGCTGGTATTGAGGTTGTTCTTGACGTTGCCACCCTGGCGAAGCTCAACGGCCCCAGCCAGATACCAGTTGCGGTACAGGGCGTTCTCTTCCTGATAACCCAGCTGCTCCAGGGTATCCGCCAGCAACAGGTTGACCTCTTTGTTGCTGCCGTTATAGGCCACTATGTTGTTGAGCAGATCGGCCGCAAAACGGTAATCCCCCTTCTGGAAGCTGGCCAGTGCGGTGCTCAGCACCTTGGCTTCCCCACCCAGGGCTTCCACGTAACGCTTGCCACGTTCGGCATCCGGGTACTTGGCCAGCTCGACCGGGTTGCCGCTATACCAGCCCAGATTGCGGACATAGGTGGATTTCAGGTTGTTGCGCGTGTTGCCATAGTAAGGACGGTTATCCCACTTGTTGAACACAGAGGCAGGCAGCTGGGCATTCTCGGCGATGTCGTCGGGACGATAGCCGTAGTTGGCATAGCGCAGGGTGGTGTCGTAGAGCGACTGGTACACGTCGCGCTGGTTCTTCAGGTAGTCCACCACATTGTTGTTGCCCCACACAGGCCAGGTATGGGGTCCGAAGTTGACCTCCACCTCGCCGCCCCAGCGGGCCACCGCCTCGCCGATGTACTTGGCCCACACGCTAGCATCACGAGTCTGTGCGCCGCGCAGGGTATAGATGTTGTGCTGCAGATGGTTGACGTCTTCCGCCATGGAGAGCGCCTTCCACTCTGGGATATACATGATCATTTCGGCAGGCGCTTCAGAATGCGGCGCCAGATAGAACACGAACTCCACCCCATCGATAGTGACCTTCTGGCCATCCTTGGTGATGACCTGGTTGGGGATGGGCAGACCGGAGGCGTCATTGGCCAGCGCAGGGCCGAGGGCGCCTGTGATGATGCCCTTGGCATCGGGCTTGAGCACGTTGCCGTACTGATAGCCGGCACGGCGCGCCATGATGTTGCCGGCAGAGACGTTCTCGGAGATGGCCTCCTCGACAAATCCTTCGGGGGCAATCACGGGCAGGTTGCCGCTCTTCACATCTTCCGGCTTGGCCAGGCCCGCCGCATAGATCCCCTCGAAACCGCCGAAGTGGTCGGCATGGCTGTGGCTGATGATCACGCCCTTGAGCGGTCGCTTGCCCCTGTGCTGCTCATACAGCTCGATGGATTTTGCCAATGCCTTGGGGGAGTACTCCACATCGAAGAACACCACGCCGGTTTTGGTCTCGATGATGGTGAGGTTGGAGAGATCCTGACCGCGGATCTGGTAGATATGATCGGTGACCTTGAACAGGCCGCCGTAGTTGGCAAGCTGTGCGTGGCGCCACAGACTGGGGTTGACCGATGCCGGCGCCGTCTTGTCCTGCATGAAGTTCAGGCCGGTGGCGCTGAAGACGCCGCCGCCGATGTCGCCCTTGTTGATGAGGGGGGCTATCAGACCCTTGCGGGAATCTTCAAAGGCGACCTTGTTTTCGAAATCCAGCGCCTTGTAGACCGCCTGATTGGCATCCTTGGTAAAGTTAGTGGCCTCTTTCTGCTCGGCGCTGAACACGTATGCGTCTTGCGCCTGCACCTGACCGGCAAGCCCCAGTACCAGGGTACTCATAAACACCAACCTTGGTGCCACGTATTGTTTCTGCTGCATCTGCAAACTCCTTGTCACTCAAGAAAGATCAATCCGGATCACGGCTACCAACGTGCGCACCAGCACAGGAGGCTAACCCCGCAAAGAGGAGTCAGTGGCTCCTCTCTTGGCGCCACAAGAAAGCACCAAATGGCTACACACCCTATTCCTTTCACCCGCCGATAAAAAGCAACCTTTTGATAACCTTGCCAATGTTTCAGTAAAGAAAGCCTTACCTATGGCAACAAATTTGGGTTCTTTTCGGAGCCTTAATGGATGAGGAAGTGACAGTCAGACCGGTATTGACCCGGGTCTATCCCGCCCGGGGACCAGCCTGACCCATGCCAGGGGCTCACAAGCCCTTGTCACCCAGGCTTATGACCCCGTGACGGCCCCTGACTGGCCGGGCTCATGGGCTTTGGCGCCAGGCGCGCCGCAAACTGGCGCAGCGAGTAATTTATGACCAGAAAGTGTGCGGGGCATGTCCCAGGCAGGCGAGCGCACGCAAAGCAATGCCGCCCCTGGGCGGCATTTGTGCATTGGGGTGGCAAAGGCCGGTCAGCGGGGGGTGAGCCGCTTGTTGAACAGCTTGAAGCTGGCTCTGGCGATCAGGCCCTGCTCTATGAGATAGATGCAGAGCATCTCTATGGTGCCCGGCCCCTCCGGGAAGTTGCGGGAGACGCGCTCATGGTCGATGACCACATTATCGTAACTGTGGCGAGAGAGCAGGGTCGCATGCAGATCCGGCTCTGCGAAGCGCGAGACCATGTTCGCCGCCATCTGCGCCTTGTCCCGGGCGATGATCTCCCCCTCCAGGCTGTACTGGGCAGCATCATCGGCATAGGTGGCCAGCCAGGCCGCCACATCCTTGCTGTTATAGGCATCCAGCTGCGTCTGCACTATCTGCTCTATCTGTCCTATCTGTCCTATCTGTCCTGTCTGCTGCGCTGCAACATCCTTGGCTTCCAGCTGCTCTGCTTCAACTCTCATTGATTCCATCCTGCCCTGGCGGGCGTGGTTAGCGTCGGGCGGCTCGCCCTGTGGTCAGCGCTCACTCTCCCACTCCCGAGCGCCAGCCTCAAGGGTGAGAGAGAGTCGCAGCATGTCCTTGTGCTGGATGCCGCTCTCGAAAATGGGGTCGGGGTAGTGGTGCAGGAAGTGATCCTTCACCACGGCATCCACCCTAAAACCGAGGCGCTGATAACAGGTGAGCGGATAACCAAAGGTGCCCGTACCCAGCTCCACCCGCCTGATGCCGCGGGCCGCAAGCTCGGCCAGCCCATGGCGCAGCAGACCGGAGCCTATGCCCTGGCGCTGGTGATCCGGCCTCACGGCGACATTGAAAATTTCGGCCGTCCCCGGGCTCAGGGCCTTGACGACGCAGACCCCGACCAGGATGCCCTGGGCCCGGGCGGCAAAACACCAGGCCCCTGGGAGGTATGACCTTATCCGCTTCTCTGAGGGATCCGCCTCCAGCAACAAGGCGAGGGGGATCTCAGCCGCAGCTATATTTCCGTACTCCATCTTCATCTTCCTTTGCTTCATCGCCGCCCGTCGCCAGCCAGATGCCGATCGCAAATCAGGGCGTCTCGCCCCAGGATCTGCCGGCTCAGCCCAGAGGCGCAGTGGCGGTGCGGCCATGGCATGCTTCGGGATCTATGAGGCCAGATAAAAAATCACCCCAGAAATAGCGCCATGGCGCTATTTCATGGCCTGCATGACTTGCCCATGCAAATATATTGCATGATATGCCAGCCATATCGCTATTCATATTCTTGCCGAACATGGCTAGCATATTTTCAATCGCCATAACAGCCCCATCATCCGTGCATAAAATACATATCCATGCATGAACAATTGAATTAACTGCACGGCGTTACCGCTGATTAACCTATGGTTCACAGCCCGGCTCCCTATCTGGCGGGAGTGAGCCCTCGTCTCAGGCTGATCCTCCGAAAAATGGGGCTGATTGCACCATCAGCAGGGCATTTATTCTATGAATTGAATCGCAACGGGACTATATTTCAGTGCGTTGAGCCAACGCATAAAAACGAGATCCCGGTTTGCCCTCCCCCCTTGGCCACTCATAGAATCCCCCTGTCTGAGATATTTCACCCTGTTCCAGCCTCCTTTATCCACTCCCTCTCGGGCGCGGATTGACAATGATCATCGAGGACCCGACGCCCTTCTATATGCGGCAACGGGCCATCGATTGCCATACCGGATGATCTGCCTTGTCGGGTATGGAGGAGCGCGATCGAATGGGGTGGCCATACCCTGCGATAACAACGACTAGCAAGAAGAGGAATATCCTATGAGTGGCACCATCATCAAGGCTGCAAGAAATACCCCCCATGCCCCCCAGGATCTGGGCCCCTACACCCAGAGCGTGGCCTTCTCCCATTACAACAATATTGCCGCCCAACTGCCGGTCGATCCCAGGACAGGCAAGCTGGTGAGTGGCGATATCCAGGCGCAGGCCAGACAGTGCCTGACCAATATCCAGGCCATAGTCGAGAGCATCGGCCACGTCATGGACGACATGGTGAAAGTGACCCTCTTCCTCAAGAACATGGGGGATCTGGAGGCGGTCAACAGCGTTTATCGCGAATTCTTCCCCCGCAACCTGCCAACCCGTACCGTGCTGGCGGTGGCCGGTCTGCCGCTCGGCGCCGCCATTCAGATGGACGCCCTGCTCTCCAACGGGGAAGGCACCTTCCCGCAAGCCCCCTGCCCCCTTATCAAGCTCGCCCGAAACAGCTGCCGGGCACCGGCCGATCCCCTCTCGACCCATAGCGTCGCCTTCTCCCACTACAACAACATCGGCGCCCAGTTGCCGGTGGATGCCGCCACCGGCGAACTGGTTGCCGGTGGCATCCAGGAGCAGGCGGCCCAATGCCTGCGCAATATCAAAAACGTGCTGGAGAGCATAGATGTGCCCTTTGACGACATCGTCAAGGTGACCGTCTACCTGACCAGCCTCGCGGATCAGGGCGCCGTCGACGAGGTCTACCGCACCTTCTTCCCGGACTCCGCCATCGCCCGCGCCGTGGCTTATCTGCCCGCTCGCTCCGTTGTCAGCGCAACTGCCCTGCCGCTCGGTGCCCGGGTGCAGATGGATGCGGTCATCTCCCACGGTGACGGCACCCCGCCCCAGCTGGTGGAAGACAGACACAACCTGGTGATCCGTGCCCGCAACACCGACCAGGCACCACGCAGCCCGCTCCATAGCCAGAGCGTCGCCTTCTCCCACTACAACCATATCGCCGGCCAGCTGCCGATCGACATGGCCACCGGCAAGGTGCTGACCGGCTGTATCCGTGAGCAGACCGCCCAGTGCCTCGGCCATATCAAGACCATAGTGGAGAGCATCGGCCATGTGATGGACGATATCGTCAAGGTCAATATCCAGGTGAAGAACATCGAGGATCTGGACGCAGTAAACGCCATCTACACCAAATACTTCCCGAGCTATCTGCCCGCCCGCACCGTTATCGGCGTGAGCGAGTTGCCCGCCGGCGCCCTGATCCAGATGGATGCGGTGATGTCCAATGCGGAAAGCACCCCGCCGCAGGTGTAAGATTTGCCTTTGTCTAGTCCTGAAATAGGTTTACACATTTTCGTCTAGCTTCACGTGACTCAGAACCCCCGATGCACCGCATCGGGGGTTCTGTATTTCAAGGCATGATGCGGTCGCTCCAGGTTGTAAATATCCACTGCCTCACGCACCATCTCCCGCGCTTGCGCCAGGTCCTGCGGGCTTTGCAACAACAACTCCCCTTTCAATATCCCGTTCACCCGCTCCGCCAACGCATTCTGGTAACAGTCATAGCCATCCGTCATCGAGCATTTCACCCCGTACCGTTCATGTAATGACTGATACAGCCCAGAGCAATACTGCACGCCGCGGTCCGAGTGATGGATAAGCTCCCCGCCGCCACGCCGTTGCTTCAGTGCTTTCTTGAATGCCATCGCCACCGCCTCGGCGTGCATCCCTTCGTGCACGTGATGACCCACTATCTTGCGTGAGTACGCATCCGTCACCAGGCTCAGGTACAGCGGCCCGCTCCTGGCTGGCAGATAGGTGATGTCGGCGACCCAGACCTGCTCCGGAGCCACCGGCGTGACCTGCTCTGGCCCCGCCTTGAGCAAGTTGGGATGACGGTAGAAACGGTGAAAACTGTGGGTGGTCTTGTGATACGCCCGCCTGGGCTGCACCAGCAGGCGGTGCTCGGCCAATATCTGAAACAGCCTGTCCCGCCCGACCTTGAGCCCGCCATCATCCTGACCTTGAAGCAGATAATGCAGCTTGCGGGTGCCGACCCGTGGCTGGCGTAACCGTACCTGACGCACGAAGCGCACCACCTGCAACCCCTGTGCATGGCGCACGTCTGCAACCCGATTGCGCTTGTAGTAAGCCTGACGGCTTATCCCCAGAAACAGGCAAGCCCTGACGATGGTCAGCCTCTCGACTTGCCGCTGCGAGAGGACTTGCCGGGTCGCTTTTTTACGATGGAGACGCCGTAGTCGTTCTTCAGGACATCGACGACGGCCTCAAAGAACTGGGCCTTCTGGCTCATCAGCGCCAGCTGCTGTTCGAGCTCCTTGATGCGCTGTTCGGGTGTCTGGTTGTCGGGGTCAGGCATGGTGATGCTCCTGCCGGCGCGCACAGAAGCCCCCTGGCTCCAATCTTGCCGACCATGTTTACGCAACCATACCAGAACGGTGGAGCGGCCCTGAATGCCGTATCGGGCTTGTGCCTGCTGGCAGGTGAGCTCGCCTTTTTCAATCTGCTCGACCAGTGCCAGTTTAAAAGTCAGCGAGTAATCGCGCTGTGTCCGTTTCACACCTTGTCCCATCGGGCTCTCCATTTATGTGGGGGAAAGGTGTAAACCATATTCAGGACGGGACACTTAAATGATAAAAAGACACCGGCATAAGCCGGTGTCTTTTTATCGGGTGTCAACATTGACAACCTTGTGCGTCAAGTTTTCCTTCGTTAACCGATAAATTGTTTAAGCTCCACCTCTTTCAATTTAAAGGCCTCATATTCCTGCGAATTTCTGCTCTTGGCGGCAGTGATCCATTGTACGCCGGTTTCATCGACATGTTTGAATTCCAGTCTGAATACGTATTTTGCACTGGTGACCATAGCCATCACCATTCCTGCCAGAAAAGCGACGGCGGGGAGAAACAACGTCATACCCTTACCCTGCGCTTCAGTAGGTATAAAGTAGAAGAGGATACTGGATGTAATTAACCCGAACAATAACATGTTTATTAGTTTGTCCTTCCATGTAAGCACTTTTACTTGTACATCAGAGATCCTGTTCAAATCATACGAATCAGAGTTTATCTTCAGCTTTCCCTCTGACTTATCAATCAATACAGAACAAGCCATTGTAAATACCCCATCCTTTTTAAAATGCTGTAAATCAACTGATTTACTTAAAAATCACTCACTACCATGATCGAACGACAAATAACTCGCCTGCCCTATATCACTGGAAACGATACTGCAACGAATACGGATTAATCACCATTCAGATGCACAGCATATTACGAACGGAATCGTATGGCACCAAATAAATGCAGCCATACCGAGAAATTGGAGGTCGCCAACATACTAAGTTGTAAAACTGAATTATTCACTCAGGGTTGACCATGTCTCCCAAAGAATAAAATTTTCTTATAAAAAAACGCCCCCCATCTTGCGATGGAGGGCGTTTTATCGTTCCGGCTATTGGGCCAAGACGACCCAATATTCAGCGCTTACAGGGGCTATTACAGGGATTCGGCGGTCGCTACCACGTTTTCCACGGTAAAGCCGAATTCCTTGAACAACAGCTCGGCAGGTGCAGACTCACCGAAGGTGGTCATGCCGATGATCTTGCCGCCGAAGCCCACGTACTTGTACCAGTAGTCGGCGATACCCGCTTCGATGGCGACACGCTTGGTGACGCTGGACGGCAGGACGGACTCCTTGTACTCGGCGGATTGGGCGTCGAACACGTCGGTGGCCGGCAGGGAGACCACACGCACGGCGCGGCCCTTGGCGGTCAGCTGCTCATAGGCGGCCACGGCCAGCTCCACTTCGGAACCGGTGGCGATCAGGATCAGTTCCGGGGTACCGGCGCAATCCTTCAGCACATAACCACCCTTGGCCACATCGGCCAGTTGCTGGGCGGTGCGGTCCATCTGGGGCAGGTTCTGACGGGAGAAGATCAGGGAGGTCGGGCCGTCGTTGCGCTCGATGGCGTGCTTCCAGGCGATGGCAGACTCTACCTGGTCACAGGGGCGCCAGGTGCTCATGTTCGGGGTCAGACGCAGGGAGGCGATCTGCTCGACCGGCTGGTGAGTCGGGCCATCTTCACCCAGACCGATGGAGTCGTGGGTGTAAACGAAGATGGCGCGCTGCTTCATCAGGGCGGCCATGCGCAGGGCGTTGCGGGCGTACTCCATGAACATCAGGAAGGTGGCGCCGTAGGGGATGAAACCACCGTGCAGGGCGATGCCGTTCATGATGGCGGACATGGCGAACTCGCGCACGCCGTAGTGGATGTAGTTGCCTGCCGCGCTCTCGGGAGTCAGAGACTTGGAGCCGGACCACATGGTCAGGTTGGACGGGGCCAGATCGGCGGAACCACCCATGAATTCCGGCAGCAGCTTGCCGAAGGCTTCCAGGGCGTTCTGGGATGCTTTACGGGTCGCTATCTTGGCCGGGTTGGCTTGCAGGGTCTCGATGATCTTGGCAGATTCAGCGGCCCAGTTGGCCGGCAGCTCGCCAACGGTGCGGCGCTTGAACTCGGCAGCCAGGGTCGGGTGCGCGGCTTCATAGGCGGCAAACTTGGCAGCCCAGTCGGATTCCAGCTTGGTGCCTTTCTCCTGGGCATTCCACTCGGCGGCGATCTCGGACGGGATGACGAAGGGCGCGTGATCCCACTTCAGGAAGGCACGGGCGGCGGCGATCTCGTCGTTGCCCAGCGGTGAGCCGTGGCAATCGTGGGAGCCGGACTTGTTCGGGGAGCCGTAGCCGATGATGGTGCGGCAGCAGATCAGGGTCGGCTTGCCGGTCTCGGCCTTGGCGGCTTCGATGGCGGTGTTGATGGCTTCCGGGTTGTGACCGTCAACAGCCGGGATGACGTGCCAGCCGTAGGCTTCGAAACGCTTGGGGGTGTCGTCGGTGAACCAGCCTTCCACATGACCGTCGATGGAGATGCCGTTGTCATCCCAGAAGGCGATCAGTTTGCCCAGCTGCAGGGTACCTGCCAGGGAGCAAGCCTCGTGGGAGATACCTTCCATCAGGCAGCCGTCGCCCATGAAGGCGTAGGTGTAGTGGTCGACGATGTCGTGACCCGGCTGGTTGAACTGCTCGGCCATGGCCTTCTCGGCGATCGCCATGCCCACGGCATTGGTGATGCCCTGACCCAGCGGACCAGTGGTGGTTTCGATGCCAGGGGCATAACCGTACTCCGGGTGACCTGGGGTGCGAGAGTGCAGTTGGCGGAAGTTTTTCAGATCGTCGATGGAGAGGTCGTAACCGGAGAGATGCAGCAGGGAGTACAGCAGCATGGAGCCGTGGCCGTTGGACAGCACGAAGCGGTCACGGTCGGCCCACTTGGGGTTGTTCGGGTTGTGCTTGAGGTGGCCACGCCACAGCACTTCGGCGATATCTGCCATTCCCATGGGGGCGCCCGGGTGACCGGAGTTGGCTTTTTGAACGGCATCCATACTCAATGCGCGAATGGCATTGGCAAGCTCTTTACGAGAAGGCATCTGTATCTCCTGCGATTGCTTCATTTGATGGCCAAGATTAAGGCGCGTTATTGTCCCAGCAGGGCGGGCGCGGTGCAAATATTATCTGGGCGAATAAAGTGGCTTTGGGAGCACAATCGCTTTTCTGGCCAGGGAAAACGATTCAATCCGCCCCCTCCCTTACCCCCATCGGGGTGGTTGCCCCCTCAGCCTTGGTCCGGGCGGGTCCAACCCCAAATAGTGCTGGCAATCACCCTGTGACCTAATTAAAATAGACGTCCAGATGTAGATACCTCTACAGACATACCGTCATTTTCCGGTTATGGCCAAGGCGATAACCCCATACGAATCGAGAACCAATCATGGCAAAGCTGTTTACTTCCGAGTCGGTCTCCGAAGGCCATCCCGATAAAATCGCCGACCAGATCTCCGATGCGGTGCTGGACGCCATCCTGGTGCAAGACACCAAGGCGCGCGTCGCCTGCGAGACCCTGGTCAAGACCGGCATGGTGATGGTGGCCGGTGAAGTAACCACCTCTGCCTGGGTCGACATCGAGCAGATCGTGCGCGACACAGTGCGCGAGATAGGTTACACCCACTCCGACATGGGCTTCGATGCCGACTCCTGCGCCGTGCTGAACGCCATCGGCAAGCAGTCCCCGGACATCAACCAGGGCGTCGATCGTACCGATCCGCTGGAGCAGGGCGCCGGTGACCAGGGCCTGATGTTCGGCTACGCCACCAACGAAACCGACGTGCTGATGCCCGCCCCCATCACCTACTCCCACCTGCTGGTGAAGCGTCAGGCCGAAGTGCGCAAGAACGGCACCCTGCCGTGGCTGCGCCCGGATGCCAAGAGCCAGCTGACCTTTGCCTACGACAACGAAGGCAAGATCCTGGGTGTGGATGCCGTGGTGCTCTCTACCCAGCATTGCGACTCCATCAGCCACAAGGATCTGGTGGAAGCGGTGCGCGAGGAGATCATCAAGCCGGTGCTGCCGGCCGAGTGGATCACCAAGGACACCAAGTACTTCATCAACCCGACCGGCCGTTTCGTTATCGGCGGCCCCATGGGTGACTGCGGTCTGACCGGTCGCAAGATCATCGTCGACACCTACGGCGGCATGGCCCGTCACGGTGGTGGCGCCTTCTCCGGCAAGGATCCGTCCAAGGTTGACCGTTCTGCCGCCTACGCCGCCCGCTATGTCGCCAAGAACATAGTCGCCGCCGGTCTGGCTGCCCGCTGTGAAGTCCAGGTCTCCTACGCCATCGGCGTGGCCGAGCCGACCTCCATCAGCGTCGAGACCTTCGGCACCGGCAAGGTGGCCGAGGAGCTGCTGGTCAAGCTGGTGCGCGAGTTCTTCGAGCTGCGCCCCTACGGCCTCATCGAGATGCTGGATCTCAAGCGTCCCATCTACCAGGCGACCGCCGCCTACGGCCACTTCGGCCGTGACGAGTTCCCCTGGGAGAAGACCGACAAGGCCGCTCTGCTGCGCGACGCAGCCGGTCTGTAAGGCTGGCCGTTGTGATAAAAGGGGAGCCTGGCTCCCCTTTTGCTTATCCGCTACCCGACGAGACCTCGATGTCTGCCACCAGAGCTCAACTCGACGCTTCCCTGCTCCAGCTGCTGCACCAGCGGGTCGACGCCTGCTTCGTGCAGGCGGAGGCGCGCCTCGGCCGTTCCTTCCCGCGCCCGCAGATCCACTGCAACATGCGGGGCCGGGCAGCGGGATCTGCACGGCTGCAAACCTGGGAGCTGCGCTTCAACCCGGCGCTCTATGAGGCCAACCAGCAGGCCTTTCTGGCCGAGGTGGTGCCCCACGAGGTGGCGCACCTGCTGGTCTATGCCCTCTGGGGAGAAGGGCGCGGCAAGTCCCGGGTGCTGCCCCACGGCCGCCAGTGGCAGTCGGTGATGCGGGAGCTGTTCGCGCTCGCTCCCAACACCACCCACAGCTTCGATCTCGCGGTGCTGGCCCAGCGCACCCATGCCTATGCGTGCGCCTGCCAGCAGCATCGGCTCTCGGTGCGTCGTCACAACAAGGTGGTGCGCGGCGAGGCCCGCTATCACTGCCGCCGCTGTCGCCAGCCCCTGGTGTTGCAGCCGGGCTCGCCAGCGGATTGAGTCAACCCGTGTCGCGCCCCTGTGTTAGGGTGCGCAGCTTCTTCAGCCAACCGTTTCATTGCCAAGGATCTTCATGTTTCGCTCTCTGCTCACCCTCAGTGTCGGCCTGCTCATCAGCCTGCCGTTCATCAGCTCGCCCCTGCAGGCCCAGACCTTTCGCGCCGCCAAGCAGGATCTGAACAAGCTCTATCAGAGCCACCCCACCACCTTCTATTGCGGCTGCAACATCAAGTTCAGCGGCAAGCAGATGGCCCCCGACTGGGAGAGCTGCGGCTACCTGCCGCGCAAGCAGGCCAATCGCGCCTCTCGCATCGAGTGGGAGCACGTGGTCCCCGCCTGGGAGTTCGGCCACCAGCTCCAGTGCTGGCAAGAGGGCGGGCGCAAGAACTGCGGCAAGAGCGACGAGTTCAACAAGATGGAGGGGGACATGCACAACCTCTTCCCCGCCATCGGCGAGGTGAACGGCGATCGAGCCAACTACCGCTTCTCCGACTGGAACGGCAAGCCGAACCAGTACGGCAAGTGCCAGATGCTGGTGGACTTCAAGGATCGCCGGGTGCAACCGCCCAAGGGACCGGTGCGCGGCCAGATAGCCCGCGCCTACCTCTACATGGGCCAGCAGTATGGGCTGCGCCTGGCCGCCCAACAGCGTAAACTGTTCGAGGCCTGGGACAGGCAGTACCCGGCCGACCGCTGGGAGTGCGAGCGCAACCTCCGCATCGGCAAACTGCAGGGCAATACCAACCCCTTCATTGAAAAGCAGTGCCAATAGCCCCATCTATGGGCACAAGGGATTTAAAACCCCTCTTCTTGAACCAGAGACTGACACTGAGCCATGCGCATTCCACGTATCTATGAACCGGCCGCCCTGCAGGTGGGCCAGACTCTCGCCCTGTCGGAAGACGGTGCCAACCACATCGGCCGGGTGCTGCGCATGCAGCCGGGTCAGCAGCTCGAGCTGTTCAACGGCGACGGCAACCAATATGCCGCTACCATCACAGGCGTCGGCAAGAAATCGGTGGATGTGCGCATCGACAGTTGCGAGGCCCGCTCGGTGGAGTCCCCCTTCGCCATCCATCTGGGCCAGGTGATCAGCCGTGGCGACAAGATGGACTTCACCATCCAGAAATCCGTGGAGCTCGGCGTCACCTGCATCACCCCGCTCTTCTCCGAGCGCTGCGGCGTCAAGCTGCCGGCGGACAGGCTGGAGAAGAAACGCGAGCAGTGGCAGAAGGTGGTGATCAGCGCCTGCGAGCAGTGCGGCCGCAATGTGGTGCCAGAGGTGCGTATGCCGATGGAGCTGGACGCCTGGCTGCGCGAAGAGACCCAAGAGCTCAAGCTCAACCTGCACCCGCGCGCCCCTTACAGCATCAATACCCTGCCGGTGCCCGAACACGGGGTGCGGCTGCTGATCGGCCCGGAAGGGGGCTTGTCCAGCGACGAGATCGCCCGTACCGTGCAAGAGGATTTCAAGGAGATGCTGCTGGGGCCGCGGGTGCTGCGCACCGAAACCGCCGCCCTGACCGCCATTACGGCGCTGCAGTGCCGCTTCGGCGATCTGGCCTGAAACCAGTCCAATGTCTTACTGCGAGGTCATGATCAAGGGTCATGCGCTGCTCTTTACCTTGCTGACGACCTCTAGTGACAGACCTTGAACAAGTGTTAAGAATCTCACTCGCAATCGAGCCACCAGAAGGAATCTCGGATGACCATCAAACTCGGCATAGTGATGGACCCCATCTCGGCCATCAACATCAAGAAGGACTCCAGCTTCGCCATGCTCGAAGAGGCGCAAAAGCGCGGCTACGAGCTCTTCTATCTGGAGATGAAGGATCTCTACATGCAGGCGGGGCGCGCCTTCGGCACCATGCGTCCGCTCACCGTCAAGCATGACTACGCCCACTGGTTCAGCCTGGGGGAGGTGGTCGATCAGCCGCTCTCCAGCCTGGATGTGATCCTGATGCGCAAGGATCCCCCCTTCGACACCGAGTTCATCTACGCCACCTATATGCTGGAGCGGGCCGAGGACGAGGGCTGCCTCATCGTCAACAAGCCCCAGAGCCTGCGCGACGCCAACGAGAAGCTCTACACCGCCTGGTTTGCCGAGCACACCCCGACCACTCTCGTCACTCGCCGCGCCGACAAGCTGCGCGCCTTCCACGCCGAGCACAAGGACGTGATCCTGAAGCCCCTGGACGGCATGGGCGGCGCCTCCATCTTCCGCATGAAGGAAGATGACGCCAACGTGGGGGTCATCATCGAGACCCTCACCGCCCACGGCAGCCAGTACTGCATGGCCCAGACCTTCCTGCCCGCCATCAAGGATGGCGACAAGCGGGTGCTGGTGGTGGACGGCGAGCCCGTGCCCTACTGCCTGGCCCGCATTCCGGCCCAGGGAGAGACTCGTGGCAACCTGGCGGCCGGCGGCCGCGGCGAGGCGCGCCCCTTGAGTGAGGCAGACTGGGCCATCGCCCGTGCGGTCGGCCCCACCCTGAAAGAGAAGGGGCTCATCTTCGTCGGGCTCGACATCATAGGCGATCGGCTGACCGAGATTAACGTCACCAGCCCGACCTGCATCCGTGAAATCGAGGCGGCCTTCCCGGTGCATATCACCGGCATGCTGATGGATGCCATCGAACGCCGGCTGGGAAAATAACCCCAGGTGACGCCCCCTCGAGGCCGTCACCCAGGCAGTGATACCACAGGGGCCAGCGCGGCCCCTGCTCTTTTCTGCTGCGCGACGATGTGAGCCAGCCCCCGGACTTCCGGGGTTTCTGCGCGAAAAAGCGGTTTTGCCCGCCGCCGTCAACTGCCATAATCACCCCAAATACCTTTGCACTCTTTGATATCTATGCAAACACTGCAAAACCACTTTTTGCTCGCCATGCCGAGCCTCACGGACGTCTACTTCGAACGCTCCCTGGTCTATCTGTGCGAGCACAGCAGCGAGGGAGCCATGGGACTGGTGGTCAACATCCCGGTGGACATGTCCCTGGACGCCATGCTGACCAAGCTCAAGCTGAGCCCCCCTGCCACCGCCGAGATGAAGCAGCCGGTGCTGCAGGGCGGCCCGGTCCATGCTGATCGCGGCTTCGTGCTGCACAGCTTCAGGCCCGGCTTCAACTCCACCCTGCAGGTGAGCGACGAGATGATGGTCACCACCTCCAAGGACATCCTCGAGACCCTGGGTACCGCCGAGGCGCCGGACCACTGGCTGGTGGCCCTGGGTTACGCCGGCTGGAGCGCAGGGCAGCTCGAGCAGGAGCTGGTGGATGGCGCCTGGCTGGTGATCCCCCCCAACCCCAGGCTGGTGTTCGACACCCCCATTCACCAGCGCTGGCAGCAGGCCGCCGCCAGCATAGGCGTCAATCCTCTGCATCTCTCCAGCCAGGTGGGGCACAGTTAGATCCCTTGTCACGCTCTTTAGTTGGTGCAGTTCCCATTTAGTGCCCCTCATCCCCAGCCCTTCTCCCGCGAGGGGAGAAGGGGGTAAATCGGCACGTTTCGGATATATCTGCGGCAACCAGTCAGCTAAAACGGAGTTAGCCAAATTCGAGCGAGCATAACCTCGGCAGGTTCCCTCTCCCTTCGGGAGAGGGCTAGGGTGAGGGGATACGACATCTTTTTATTCATCTATTTCGAGGACATCCATGTCATCACGCAGCATCATGGGCTTTGACTACGGCACCAAGAGCATAGGCGTCGCCATCGGCCAGGAGCTCACGGGCACGGCCCAACCCCTTCGTTCCCTCAAGGCCAACGACGGCATTCCCAATTGGGACGAGATTGAAAAGTTGCTCAAGGAGTGGCAGCCGGATCTGCTTATTGTCGGCCTGCCGCTGAACATGGATGGCACGGATCAGGAGATCACGGTGCGGGCCCGCAAGTTCGGCAACCGCCTCCATGGCCGCTTCGGCAAGCCGGTGGAGTTCAAGGACGAGCGGCTCACCACCACGGATGCCCGCGCCCGCCTGTTCGAGCGCGGCGGCTACAAGGCGCTCGACAAGGGCAGCGTGGACGGAGTCTCCGCCCAGCTTATCGTCGAAGCCTGGATGGAAGAGCAATACGGTTGAGCCCGGGGGGCCAGCCATTGGCCCCCTGCATCAGGCATCTCCCGCCGGCGCCAGCGCCGCCTCTCCCCCGCCCCATGGGAACAGGGCAAGTCCCTCCGCCGCCAGGCCATAGAGCCGTTTCGTCTCATTGCGCAGCCACATCACCTTGGCATCCTGGTTATGGCGTTTGTGCCACAGCAGGATGAAGGCTATCTCAAGTTGCTTGTAGAGTGATTCGGGGAGCGGCAGAGGCATGGCGATCAGGTTGCCGTGGTGCCTGGCGGCATAGCCAGCGCAATAGGACGGCGCCACCGCTATCAGCTCATGGCTCGACTGGGAGGCGATATGCAGGGCCTGCTCGAAACTCGCCACCATGATGGGTACCTCCCGCCTCTGCCCCTCGTCCTCCAGCAGATCATCCAGCGCCCAGCTGTCGCTGGCCTCCCACACCACGCTTACCTGGGGACAGGCCAGGAAGTTCTCCAGGGACCAGGTCTGCTGGAGCAGGGGGTGATCTTTACGCAGGAACACCACGGGTCTGTCGCTGAACAGTACCTCGTGATCGATGTAATAGGGCAGCCGGTTGACCCTGGCCTGGGAGCGACCGTGGGTCTCCCGGGCGCAGAAGCCGAGATCCGCATCCCCGTTGACTATGTCGTTGAGGGAGTGGTGATCCCACCCCAGCATCCTGACCACAGAGTGGGGATACTTCTGGTAGATGATCATGGGCAGCTCGCTCAGGAAGCTGGTGCAGAAGGGGGACTCCATCACCAGGCTGAAGCGGGCCCCCTCGGGGATCGCCTCGCTATTGAGGGAGGTGATGCTGTCTGTCAGCAGGAACCAGGCCTTGAGCTCCTCCTCTAGGGTCAGGGAGAGCTGGGTCGGCTGCAGCCCTTGACGTACCCGCACCAGGAGGGGATCGTCAAACCAGTCCCGCAGCTTGGCGAGCGCCTTGCTCACCGCCGAGGGGGTGACGCAGAGCTTCTTGGCCGCCCCTGCCACGCTGCGCTCCTGCATCAGGTGCTTGAAGACCACCAGCAGGTTCAAATCCAGTTCACCCAGGTTGCGCATCTTTCCTCTCCCCCTTATCCCCGTGACCGCGCTTCGCGCAGCGCGAGCCATGGTAACAGCCCTTTGACGGCCAGGTAACTGAGCAGGGTCAACAGCAGGGCAGAGATCAGCATCAAGGATGGGGCCACGCCAAGCTGGCCCAGCAGCCAGATATAGAAACCGGAGAGGCTGATCTGCATGATGCAGAGCAGGGCGCTGGCAAATGCCGCATGGTGCTGGCACTCTGCGAGCGCCTCCCCCATCGCCACCCCGAAGCCGCAGGAGAAGCCGATGCAAACCAGGGCAAAGCCCGGCAGCAGCAAGGGGATGTCGCCCCCCAACTGCCAGCTGCCGAGCAGGAGGCAGGCCGCCAGCAGATAGGCCAGATGGGAGAGCGCCAGCACCCTCTGCTTGCCCAGCCAGCGCAGCAGCAACGGGGTCAGGAAGGAAGTGGACATGCTCACCCCGGCCATCACCATCATCACTATGGCGTACTGCTCCGTGGTGAAGCCGTACTGCTGCATCAGGATCAGCGGCGAGACGCTGACATAGACCAGGATGGCGGTCACGCTGGCGCTGGTCAGAAGCGAGTGCAGCATGAAGTGCGGAGAGCCCAGCAGGGCAAGGGGCCGGGTCGCGCCACTCTGCTGGCGGGCCGGGCGAGTCTCCCTGAGCAACAGCAGGTTGACCAGACCGCTGACGGCGGCCACCAGCGCCATCGCCACGAAGATCCCGCGCCAATCAAAATGCGACAGGATGAGATAACCCAGCACGGGTGCCAGCACCGGGATGACGCAGATCACCCCGTTGATCATGGAGAGCGCCATCGCCAGCCGCGCCTGGCTCAGCACATCCCGCAGCACGGTAAAGGTCATGATATAGAGCGCCCCCGCCCCGACCCCCTGCCAGAAACGACCGAGATAGAACTGACTGATCCCCGCCGCATTGGCTGCCACCAGGGAGGCGAGGACAAAAATCAGGGTGCCCCCCAGCACCACCCAGCGCCGGCCATGGCGATCCGCAATGATCCCCCCCAGCAGCACAGTGGCCGCCATGCCGAACAGGTAGATGGAGAAGGCGGTGTGGATCTGCGCCTCGCTCGCCTGCAGGGCATCGGCAATCTGGGGCACGGCCACCAGATAGAGATCGATCCCGACCGGGTAGAGGATGATCATCAGGAAAGTGCACAGCAGGAAAATGCCCATGGATGCTCCATTGCGAAAGGGCCCGCCCACGCAGACCATGCCAACCAGCGTCGATGGCGGGAGCAGGGGGGACAGGTTGAATATGGGCAGCACTATAGGAGAGGGGCCCGCTCGCACCTAGTGACGAGATGGCGAACGGTAGATTCCAGTTTGGAAATTTGGTGGCGGGGGGGCAAGCCATTGGGGCCATCAGGTGAGGCATAACCGCGCCGGCGGTACCAAAAAGTACGCCGGGCAATCCTGGCGTACTCACCTCAATCAACGGGGCCGAGCTGTCACTCCGCCAGCTTGCTCAGGATGGCGTGGGCCGCCTTGACGCGTGCTTCGTTCGGATAGTTGCGGTTGGCCAGCATGACGATGCCGACGCCCTTCGCGGGCACGAAGACCACATAGGCGCCGAAGCCGTTGGTCGCGCCTGTCTTGTTGTAGAGCCGCGCCTCCCCCGTCTCCCGGGACCCGGCAACGGGGCTGACCGGATTGGCATTGTAAGTCACCGCCGGGGAGTTGCCCGCCAGCAGCGCCGCTTCACTGACGGGATAGGGGTAGCTCTCCCAGCCTAGTCCCTGGGTCATGGTTCCCACCGAGTAGAAACCGGTGTGGGTCATGGCGATCGCCTGCTGCAACGGCTCGTCGCCACCGCCGGCCATGTTGGCACCGACGAAGGCCAGCAGATCCGCCGAGCTGGTCTTGATGCCATAGGCCTCGTCCGCCAGGATCCCCGGGTTGACCCGGATGGGCTTGTCCTCTTTCGAGTAGCCATAGGCATAGTTCCCCATGGCAGCGGCGGGCACCTTGAGATAGGTGTGGGCCAGGCCGAGCCCGGGCAGCAGGGTCTGGCTCATCAGCTGCTCAAAGGGTTGCCCCAGGCTATGGGCCGCCAGGTGGCCGAACAGGCCGATGCTGGGGTTGGAGTACTGGCGATGGGTGCCCGCCGGGTAGGCTGGCGTCCATTGGCGATAGTAGGCGCGCATCTTGTCGGTGGAATCCACCTCGTCGGGGAATTGCAGCGGCAGGCCCCCGGCGCTGTAGGTGGCGAGTTCGGCCATGGTGATGCCGTCGAAGGCGGTGCCTTTGAGCCAGAGGGCGTGCTGACTCACCTTGTCATCGGGCTGGAAGCCGCCCTTGACCACGGCGTAGGCCCCTAGCGTTGCCGTAAGAGTCTTGCTGACCGAGCCAATCTCGAACAGGGTCTGCTCGCTCACGGGGGCTCCGCTCTCCCGATTTGCCACCCCGTAGTTGAAGTAGTGGGCCTTGCCATCTTTCAGCACGGCCACCGCCATGCCCGGGATCCTGTACTCCTTGAGCACGGGCCGGATGCTGGCATCCACCAGGGGGCGCAGGGGATCGCCCTGGTTGTCCGCAGCGGCCTGAGTCAGGCCGGCCCACAGCAGGGTGCCCGCCGTCAGCAATGTCATCCGCACCTGTTGTTGCATGGTCATTCTATCCTCTTGGTTGCTTGGGATCGCCGCACCAGCGACGAGCTATGGGGCCAGCATAACGGGCCAAGGTGTGCTGGATGTGAAGTGGCGTGAAGCATAGTCACTTTGCCAAGGAGGCCTTCAGCCCGCACTCTCAGAGTCCAGTCATCCCATGCCACAGCCCCGGGCGGGCATGGGCCCATATAGCAGAGGGGAGCCCATGGCTCCCCTCTTTCATTATCCGACCGGATCAACCCAGGACTCAGGCCTGCTTGCTCTTGGGCGGGTTGTCCCAGATCCCCGCTTCCAGCTGGCTGCGGATCTCCGGGTACTTGTTGGCGTCGAAGGTGGGGACGCGACCCAGCTTGAGCTGATCGTTGTAGTCCTTGGCCAGCTTGATGGCGACCCCCGAGAGCAGCAGTATGGCGATCAGGTTGACGATGGCCATCATCCCCATGGAGACGTCCGCCAGGGCCCACACGGTCGGCAGCTCGCCCACTGAACCGAACATCACCATGCCCAGCACGAACATCCGGAACAGCATCAGGCCGCCCTTGTGGTTGTGCTCCAGGAACACCAGGTTGGTCTCGGCGTAGGAGTAGTTCGCCACTATGGAGGTGAAGGCGAAGAAGAAGATGGCCGCCGCGATGAAGATGTTGCCACCACCACCGACCTGGGAGGAGAGCGCACGCTGGGTCAGCTCGACCCCGGTCACGCCGGAGCCCGGCTCGAACTGGCCGGACATCAGTATGATGGCGGCAGTACAGGTACAGATGACTATGGTGTCGAGGAAGACCCCCAGCATCTGCACATAGCCCTGGGACGCCGGGTGCGGCGGATAGGGGGTCGCGGTCGCGGCGGCATTGGGGGCAGAACCCATACCGGCTTCGTTGGAGAAGAGACCGCGCTTGATGCCGTTGATCATCGCCTGGGAGATGGCGTAACCCATGGCACCGGAACCCGCCTGCTCGATACCGAAGGCCGACTTGATGATGAGAACAAAGACCCCGGGCAGCTCGCTGATGTTCATGGCCACCACGAACAGCGCCATCAAGATGTAGGCCAGCGCCATGAAGGGCACCACCAGCTCGGCGAAGCGGGCTATGCCACGGATGCCGCCGAAGATGATGAGGCCGGACAGCACCACCAGTGCCAGGCCGCTGACCCAGTCAGGGATGCCGAAGGCGACGTTCATGGCCAGGCTGATGGAATTGGCCTGCACCGCATTGAACACCAGACCGAATGCCAGCAGCAGACAGAGGGAGAAGACCACCCCCATCCAGCGCATGCCGAGCCCACGCTCCATGTAGTAGGCGGGACCACCACGGTAGTTGCCGTCTTCGTCCTTGACCTTGTAGAGCTGGGCCAGGGTACTCTCGACGAAGGCGGTGGCCATGCCGATGAAGGCGATCAGCCACATCCAGAAGATGGCACCTGGGCCCCCCAGATAGATGGCGACGGCCACGCCGGCCAGGTTGCCGGTGCCCACACGGGCGGCCAGGCTGGTACACAGGGCCTGGAAGGAGGAGATGCCGGCACTGTCGGATTTGCGGCTATTGCGCAGTACCGAGAACATGTGGCCGAAGTGACGGATCTGGATAAACCCCAGGCGGAAGGTAAAGAAGAGTCCGACCCCGATCAGCAGGTAAATGAGCACGGCTCCCCACATCAGGTCGTTAATCATTGCAATCAAGGTGTCCATAATTCTCTCGTTGTTATCACATCCATGGTCAGTCTGCGCTGACCGCTCTCTGTCAATTTCCGAATTAGCATTGCGCCGAAGGGGCGGAATCTAGCATAGGGAGGGAATTCAGAATAGTGATTAGGCTCACTGGAAAGACAAAAAACGAGCGATTTGATGCAAAAAAGCTTCATTTAGCACGCAAATAATCAACAAAACTTGATGCGCAATTCTACAGCCGACAAATAAGACCCGAAAGGGGCTCGCTTGTCGATATTCCCATGACGGTAAAAACAGATGCCTTGACGGGCGGCGGTAAGGCAAGCGTTTGCCTCTGATGTCGCCCAGCCAGGGGCTTGTCACGCCAAACGTTTTACACGTAATTAAATTTCAAGTAGCTGACAAGAGTATTTGTGTGACCCACTGCACAAAATGAAGAATCAACTAAAAAAGTTGCTTTTGTGCCGGTCGCAGGGCCTTGCCAAAAAATCAGTAAAAGTCGTTTTTTATCAGATACTTTCCTCCTGTCGCTCCCCCCTCTCCCACCACCTGGGTGATTCACGTACAAGGCTCCCTATTGCAGGAAGCGCCACATCCGTATTAATTAGGCAGGCAGTGGCGATGGGCCACCCCCATCGTGCTTTTCTGAGCCTGAGTCGCCGGGATTTTGTAATTTTATTTCAGAACGGCCGTCTCACGCCCGCAACCCCTGGGATTGCTCCCTCATATAGAGATGATATTTGCTATGGCCGATAAATTAACCCAGCTGAAAGCCCTGACCACGGTAGTTGCCGACACCGGCGACATCGAAGCCATCAAGCGCTACCAGCCCATCGATGCCACCACCAACCCCTCCCTGGTGTTGAAGGCATCCGAGATCCCCGAGTACGCGGCGCTGATCGAAGACGCCATCAACTGGGCCAAGTCCCAGAGCCAGGACAAGGCACAGCAAATCATCGACGCGGGCGACAAGCTGGCGGTCAACATAGGTCTGGAAGTACTGAAAATCGTCCCGGGCCGCATCTCCACCGAGGTGGATGCCCGTCTCTCCTTCGACACCGACGCCAGCATCGCCAAGGCCCGCAAGCTGATCCGCCTCTACAACGAAGCCGGCATCACCAACGATCGCATCCTGATCAAGCTGGCCTCCACCTGGGAAGGCATCCGTGCCGCCGAAGTCCTGGAGAAAGAGGGCATCCAGTGCAACCTGACCCTGCTGTTCTCCTTCGCCCAGGCCCGTGCCTGTGCCGAAGCCGGCGCCTTCCTGATCTCCCCGTTCGTGGGCCGCATCCTCGACTGGTACAAGGCCAAGCACAACCGTGACTACACCGCGAGCGAAGATCCGGGCGTGGTCTCCGTCACCGCCATCTACGACTACTACAAGCAGCACGACTACCAGACAGTGGTGATGGGTGCGAGCTTCCGCAACACCGGCGAGATCCTGGAGCTGGCCGGTTGCGATCGCCTGACCATAGGCCCTGCCCTGCTGGAAGAGCTGAGCAAGACCGAAGGCGCCGTGGTGCGCAAGCTGAACTACACCGGCGAGCGCAAGGCAAAACCGACCCCCATGACAGAAGCACAGTTCCGCTGGGAGCTGAACCAGGACGCCATGGCGGTCGAGAAGCTGGCCGAAGGCATTCGCATGTTCGCCGTCGATCAGGGCAAGCTGGAAACCATGCTGGCCAGCCGTCTGTAAAAGACGGGCCGAGGCCACCTCGGCCAACCCCCTCCACAGGAGGTGTTGCGCCGATAAAACCGGGCTCCCGCAAGGGCAGCCCGGTTTTTTTTATCCACCTTCCCGATTGTCACAACTTGGTCATAAAAACGTTTTATTTTCAAATGCGTCGTGTTATACGAATGGTGAAAACCATAAAACCAAGGAGGGAGCCATGGACATGTTCAACTTCGATTTTGACGAGGTCGTTGAGCTGGGTTCACGTAGCCGCGGGACAACGGGAAAGAAACGTAAATGGCGTGAGATAGAGGCGCTTAAAGACAAGCACCGCCTGCAAAAGGAGCTGCAAGCCATCGACATCGCCTACGAAGGTTCGGAAGAACTGGAGCTGTAGTGTCACCGGCGTCGCCCGTGGCGGCACAGACCCACTGACACAGTAAAACAAGACGCCCCGGCCAAGCCGGGGCGTCGTTTTATGGCCCGCCTGTCATTTCAGGATGAGGGGGGCAACGAGAGCTGCTTGGCCAGCGCCTGGAAGTGCTGGCTCACCTCGGCCCCGAACAGGGGATCATTGATGGCCCTGTTCTGCCAGAGCTGCTCGAGTTGACGCCAGTCATCTTCGGTCAGGGAGTCACGCAGATGGGGGAAGATCACCCCCTCCTCGTAGTTCATGTGGGCCTCCTGCTGCTCGATGAACTGCTCCAGCTTGGCGGTGAACTGCTCAAGCGGAATGACGGCGTCCATCAGTATCATCTCCACCATCTCCTTGAGCTCGGTGCCGGCCACCAGCAGGCGGGCGTGCTCCTCATGCAGCCGGTTGGCGACCTCCCCCTCCACCACCCGGTATTTCAGGTAGTAGTCATAGATCATGTCCTCCTTGGGGTGATGGAACTTGTCGGAGACCTCCCGCAAGTAGTCCACCACGTCCCGGAGCAGGAAATAACTCACCGGCTGCTCATTGCGGATGGCTGCCAGCTTGTGCTTGAGCAGCGTCAGCAGCCTGGCGATGTTGAGGTGGTCCTTATGGAGACTGGATAACATGAGCACTCCTTGCGCTGAATTGAAAAAGGTACTGTCTCGAGTATACGGTCATTTATTACCCGAACTTTGCACTCAATCAAGTCAGTTGCAACAATCCCCGCCCCGGCGACGCAAGCGACCTGACAACTTTGGGCGCCCTTGCCTGCCCAGAGGCGGGAAGAGGGTCAGGCCGGCACCGGCTGGTGATGGCAGACCGAGAGCCAGTCGATGGGGCTCATCCCCTGCTGCACCAGCAGGCGGTTTGCCTCCGAGAAGTGGCCACAGCCGATGAAGCCGCGGTGAGCGGACAATGGGCTGGGATGGGGAGCCGTCAGCACATGGTGACGCGCTCTGTCGATGAAGCGTCCCTTCTTCTGGGCATGGGCTCCCCACAGCAGGAAGACCACCCCCTGGCAGTGGGAGTTGATTCGCTCTATGACCCTGTCGGTAAAGGTCTCCCAGCCAAGATGGGCATGGGAGTGGGCCATGCCCGCCTGCACCGTCAGCACCGTATTGAGCAGCAGCACCCCCTGGGTGGCCCAGGACTCCAGGAAACCGTGACCGGGTGTGACAAAATCCGGCAGATCCCGCTGCATCTCCTTGTAGATGTTGACCAGGGAGGGAGGCGTGCGTACCCCGGGCAGCACGGAGAAGCAGAGGCCGTGGGCCTGATCCGGCCCGTGATAGGGGTCTTGTCCCAGGATCACCACCTTGACACTGTCCAGCTCGGTCAACTTGAAGGCATTGAACACCTCGGTGGCCGGGGGGTAGATCACCTTGCCCGCTTCCCGCTCCTCCCTGACGGTCGCCAGGGTTGCCTTGAAATAGTCCTGCTCTTTCTCAGAACCGATCACATCCTTCCAGGTCAGCACGCCAGTCTCCTCTCTCTGTGAATCCGCTACCTCTGGCACCCCAATATCCTCGATGAATGCCGCAAGGGGCTCAGGATAGGGGGCCGGGCAGCAAGACGCAACCGCGACTCGGCTCTGAGGGATGACCACCCCTGCACCCCTGCGCCCGCCAAAACCCTGGCACCCTGCCTATCGGGATGATGGTCGATGGCCGCAGCCATCAGCGCCTTGGCGGCCGCGCACCTGGCCACCCAGCGAGGTCCTGCCCTGAACTTGTAAGACGCCCGACCCTGACCTTATAAAGAGAATAACGGTAAAAGATGTAGTTAAATTACTAGATATACCCAATAAAAAATGCATAATTCATATATCTTACAAAATCATAAAAATGATCTATTTTTGATTAATCTCAATGAATTAATCCCTTTCCTCGCGCGCAAAATGCGCCTTTATTGATTTAGATCAATTTTCGTATTATTACCATCGTGGTATATATGACCCCAACGAAGTAAAGGTGTAAGGCAAGGCCCCGTTAAATCATCCCGTCATCAAGGTGGTTTAAAAACATCAGGGTAATGTGCTTACCGTTGAATCCGCTTTCCTATGAGGAGTCATACCATGATCAAGGGCATCCAAATCACCCAGTCCGCCAACGCCGCACTGCTGAACTCTTTCTGGCTGCTGGATGAAGAGAAGCAGCAAGCTCGCTGCATCTGCGCCAAGGGCGACAGCTTCGTCGCCGATCAGGAAGTCGCACTGTCCGATCTGGGCCAGTTCGAATACCGTGAACTGCCGGTCCAGACCGAGCCCGTGGTCGAGGGTGGTCAACACCTGAACGTCAACGTGCTGCGCCGCGAGACCCTGGAAGACGCCATCGCCAATCCGGAGAAATACCCGCAGCTGACCATCCGTGTGTCTGGCTACGCAGTGCGTTTCAACGCCCTGACCCCGGAACAGCAGCGTGATGTGGTCACCCGCACCTTCACCCAGAGCCTGTAATTCCCTCTGCGGTCATCTGCACCATGAAAAACGGCCCACCCGGGCCGTTTTTTTATGGGCAAGCCACAGTGCCTGCCCATCTCTCCTTGCAGACCGCGCCTGCCGGCTATCCGTGCTGGTCGACCTTCTGCACGGCGACCGGGTTGGCGAGCACCTCGTTCATCTTCTGCTCGTCGAGCTGATCGCAATAACGCGCCACCACCAGAGTCGCCACGCCGTTGCCGATGAGGTTGGTCAGGGCCCGCGCCTCCGACATGAAACGATCTATCCCCAAGATCAGCGCCAGCCCGGCGAGTGGCAGGTGCCCCACCGCCGAGATGGTGGCCGCCAGCACGATGAAGCCGCTACCGGTGACCCCGGCCGCCCCCTTGGAGGAGATGAGCAACACCACCAGCAGGGTGAGCTGCTGGAACAGATCCAGCGGCGTATTGGTCGCCTGGGCGATGAAGACGGCCGCCATGGTCAGGTAGATGGAGGTGCCATCCAGGTTGAAGGAGTAACCGGTCGGGATCACCAGGCCCACCACCGACTTCTTGCAGCCGAGGGCCTCCATCTTCACCAGCATGCGCGGCAATACGGATTCGGAAGAGGAGGTACCCAGCACGATCAGCAGCTCTTCCCGGATGTAGGAAATAAAGCGCACTATGCTGAAGCCATTTGCCTTGGCAATGCTGCCCAGCACCATGAAGATGAATAGCAGACAGGTCACATAGAAGCAGGCAATTAACTGGCCGAGCTGGACCAGCGAGCCGATCCCATATTTCCCTATGGTAAAGGCCATGGCACCAAAGGCGCCAACCGGTGCCAATTTCATGATCATGTTGATGATGCCGAAAATAACCTGGGAGAAGCTGTCGATCATATTGAAGACTAATTTCCCCTTCTCGCCGATATGGTGCAGGGAGAAGCCAAACAGCACCGCAAACAGCAACACCTGAAGAATGTTGCCGCTGGCAAAGGCGCCGATCACGCTGCCCGGGATCACGTCAAGCAGGAAGGCGATGATGCCCTGCGACTTGGCTTGCTCGGCATAGGCCGAGATGGCGCTGGCATCCAGCGTGGCGGGATCCACGTTCATGCCGACCCCGGGTTGCAGCAGGTTCACCACGCACAGCCCGATGACCAGGGCTATGGTGCTCACCACTTCAAAGTAGAGCAGCGCTATGGCACCGGTTTTCCCCACCGCCTTCATGCTCTCCATGCCGGCGATGCCGGTCACTACGGTGCAGAAAATAACGGGGGCAATAATCATCTTGATTAATTTCACGAAGCCATCACCCAATGGCTTCATATCAGCCCCGAGGTCGGGATAGACATGTCCCAGAAATACCCCCAGGGTGATCGCAAGCAGCACCTGGAAATAAAGGCTGCTGAATACTTTCTTGTGCATGATTAACGTCCTGTTAATTAATTGACATCTCATATGGCAGAAATAGGCATGCAGGGAGCCGTCACGAGAAAATATCCTTCTCTCGTTGGCGTCATGCTATTTCATCATCGCAACGGCGCCACTTTCACACGTTATAAGAAGCAATTAAGAGACATTAATCACACAACATATTTAACATCATTAACACCACGGCAACTGAGATATAGTTGGTCAACGATATATTTGAGACCCTATTGAAAACTCTCCGAATAAAAAAATGCCCCGCATGGCGGGGCACCTGGCATCACTAAAGCGCCGTGCTGGATCAGGCGGAGGTATCCAGTGGCTCGAAGCCCTTGATGAGATCGTCGATGGCCTTCATCTGCTTGAGGAAGCCTTCCAGCTTGTCCAGCGGCAGGGCACTCGGGCCGTCGCAACGGGCCACTTTCGGGTCCGGGTGGGATTCGATAAACAGGCCCGCCAGGCCGACCGCCATGCCGGCACGGGCCAGCTCGGTCACCTGATCCCGACGACCACCGGAGGCGGCTCCCAGGGGATCGCGACACTGCAGCGAGTGGGTCACGTCGAAGATGACCGGATAGCCGCCGGTGCTCTTCTTCATCACCCCCAGGCCCAGCATGTCCACCACCAGGTTGTCGTAACCGAAGTTGGCGCCGCGCTCGCACAGGATCAGGCGATCGTTGCCGCACTCCTCGAACTTGTCGGTGATGTTCTTCATCTGGCTCGGGCTCAGGAACTGCGGCTTCTTGATGTTGATGACGTTGCCGGTGCGGGCCATGGCCTCCACCAGATCGGTCTGGCGCGCCAGGAAGGCGGGCAGCTGGATGACATCCACTACCTCGGCAACCGGCTTGGCCTGATGCACTTCATGCAGATCTGAGATGACCGGCATGCCGAAGGTCGCCTTGAGCTCCTGGAAGATCTTCATCCCCTCTTCCAGGCCCGGGCCGCGGTAGGAGTGGATGGAGGAGCGGTTCGCCTTGTCCCAGCTCGCCTTGAACACGAATGGTATGCCCAGCTTGCTGGTCACTTCCACGTACTTCTCGCACACCGCCATCGCCATGTCGCGGGATTCCAGCACGTTCATGCCGCCAAATAGCACGAAGGGCTTGTCGTTGGCGACGTCGATCGCGTTGATCTTGATATTCTTCTGTTCCATCTCAGCATCCTTAAGTGAAGAGGCTTCCCCAGACCCCCTCAATGGAGGGGCTTGGGGCTAAGATCCAGACTGGCCAGCTGGGTTTTCAGCACGTCGGCCACAGGATCGTCCGGGCATTGTTCAATAAAGTATTCAAAATCGTCGGCGGCGAAACGGGGGCAGTCGAGCTGCTCGTAGATGAAGCCCCTATCCCGCGTCTCCAGCGGATCTCCGGGCTTCATGCGCAGCAGCAGCTCGCTGCAGCGCAATGCTTCTGTCATGCGCTCCTCCCTCAGCAGGGCCCCCTTGCTGACGTTGAGCAGGCGTTCGATGATCTCCCACTGCCCGCAGGGCTGCAGATGGTCATCGCTTAAAGTCGCCAGGTTGCCGAGGGCACCGCGCAGCAGCAGCTCGATGCGGTGCAGGCTCAGTTCGTCACCGTTGAAGGGGTCCACATAAACCTCTCCCTCCAGGCCGGCGAAGCTCACCAGGAAATGGCCCGGGAAGCAGATCCCCTCCACATCCAGGCCAATCTTGCGACCCAGCTGGATGATGAGGATGCCAAGGCTCACCGGTATGCCCTTGCGTTGTACCAGCACCTGGTTCAGGTCGCAGTTGGCGGCAGAGAAATAATCCTGCCAGTCGCCCCGAAACCCTAAGGTCTGGTAGAACCCCTGCAACAGCTGACGGCGCACCTCGTCACAGTCCCCTTCGACTATGGCCTCGTCCAGCCAGCTATCGAGACGGGCCAGCTCGGCCTCTCCTGCGCCGCCATGGCCCAGGATCTCATCGCTCACCGACAGTGCCAGTTCGGCCAGGTCGTGGGCCTCGAAGTCGGTCCACTCATCCACACGTATCATCGTCGTCATCCCTAACCGAACAGGTTGGCCTGCTTTTGCACCGCCAGCTTGGCGATAAAGAAGATCCACCCCAGGGCCCCCAGGAAGGCAAACCAGCGGATGCTGTTGCTGCGCGCCAGGCGCAGCGCCATCATGCCGAGGAAGGCCACCGCCAGCACGGCGCTCAGCTTCTCGCTGAGCCAGGGGATCCCATTGTTGAGGGGATTGAGATCCAGCACCATGCACAGCAGCACGCCGGAGAGCACCACCAGGCCATTGAGCCAGCCGCTGGCCTGCAGCACCCGGCCGTTACGGGCATGAATGGAGCCGGTTTGGGCCCAGTAAAAGCGCAGTATGAACATCAGCACGGCCCCGACAATCAGGGTGAGGTGCAGATGTTTGAGAACAACATACATATGGTTTCCTTGCACAGGGGCGGACAGTTCCGCCCGTCATCATCACGGCGCCAGACGACCCAGGGTCACCCGCTCGTTATCCCCATAATCCCGCACGGTTTCCACCTGGCAGTAGCCCCGTTGCAGCAGAAGCTGACGCACCACTGCCCCCTGCTCCCAACCGTGCTCCAGTAAGAGCCAGCCCCCCGGGCACAGATGGGCGGGGGCACCGGCGACTATCAGGCGAATGTCCGCCAGCCCCTGCTCGTCCGCCACCAGGGCGGAGCGGGGCTCGAAGCGCACGTCCCCCTCCTCCAGATGGGGATCAGCCCCATCGATATAGGGCGGATTGGAGACGATCATCGCAAAACGTGGCGCATCCGACAGGGGCTCGAACCAGCTGCCGTCCCGCACTTCTATGGGCAACCCCAGCGCGGCGCTGTTGGCACGGGCCAGGGCGGCGGCGTCCGGCATCCGATCCACCGCCCATACATCGGCATCGGGCCGCTCGGACTTGAGCGCCAGCGCGATGGCGCCGGTGCCTGTGCCCAGATCCAGCAGGGCACAGGGGCCGGCAGGCAGGCGCGCCAGCGCCTGCTCCACCAGCACCTCGGTGTCGGGGCGCGGGATCAGGGTGGCCGGGCTCACCTTGAGGGGCAGCGACCAGAACTCCCGCTCGCCGATGAGGTGGGCTATGGGTTCACCGGCCAGGCGGCGGTCAAGCCAGGCTTGCAGTGTGGCCTGCTGGGCGGCATCGAGCTCGCGCTCCGGCCAGGTCATCAGGTAACTGCGCCGGCAAGCCAGCAGATGGCAGAGCAGCGCATCGGCGTCGGCGCGGGGGGATTCCCCCTCGGCCAACGTCGCCATGATATGGGCACGAGCCTGCTGGATCTGCATTAATTGCTCTCGGCCAGGGAGGCCAGCTGATCCGCCTGATACTCCTGCACCAGGGGGGTAATGACGCAATCCAGATCCCCTTCGAGGATCTCCCCCAGACGATAGAGGGTGAGGTTGATGCGGTGCTCGGAGAGGCGACCCTGGGGGTAGTTGTAGGTACGGATACGCTCGGAGCGATCCCCTGAGCCCACCAGGTTGCGGCGGGTGCTCTGCTCGGCGGCGCGGTGGCGCTCGTCCTCGGCCGCCTGCAGGCGGGCGGAGAGCACCGACATCGCCTTGGCACGGTTCTTGTGCTGGGAGCGCTCATCCTGGCACTCCACCACCAGGCCGGTAGGCAGGTGGGTGATACGGATGGCGGAGTCGGTCTTGTTGACGTGCTGACCACCGGCCCCGGAGGCGCGGAAGGTGTCGATCTTCAGCTCGGAGGGGTTGATCTCGATCTGTTCGGCTTCCGGCACTTCCGGCAGCACGGCCACGGTACAGGCGGAGGTATGCACCCGGCCCTGGGATTCGGTCTCGGGTACCCGCTGCACCCGGTGACCGCCGGACTCGAACTTGAGGCGGCCGTAGACGTGCTCGCCGTCCACCTTGGCGATCACCTCCTTGTAGCCACCGTGCTCGCCGTCGTTGCAGCTGACGATGGAGACACGCCAGCCCTGGCGTTCGGCGTAACGGGAGTACATGCGGAACAGATCCCCCGCGAAGATGGCCGCCTCGTCGCCACCGGCGCCGGCACGGATCTCGAGATAACAGTTGTTGTCATCCTTGGGGTCCCGCGGCAGCAGCATCACTTGCAGCGCCTGCTCCTGCTCCTCGAAGGTCGCCTTGGCGAGCGGCAGCTCCTCCTGCGCCATCTCGCGCAGGTCGGCGTCATCCTCTTCCAGCATCATCTTGGTGGTCTCGAGGTTCTCCTCGGCCTGACGGAAGCGCTGGAAGGCGTGCACTATGTCTTCGAGCTGGGCATATTCCCGGGTCAGGGCACGGTATCTGTCCTGATCCGAGGCGACCCCGGGCTCGCCGAGCAGGGCCTGTACTTCTTCGTGGCGCTCGATGAGGCCTTCCAGCTTTCTGATCAATGACGGGTTCATAAATCTTGTGTTCTCGATGGAGGTAGGGGCAGCCGGCTGGCCACCCCCAAACTATGACTCTTGTGACAACCCCAGCACCTGACGCAGCTGGGACAGCTTGTGGCTGTCCCCCTGAGCTGCGGCCTGGCGCAGTGCCTGGGTCGGTGCGTGGATCAACTTGTTGGTGAGGCGATGGGCCAGGGCCTTGAGGGCCTGCTCGGCATTCTCGCCCTGTTGCAGGGCCAGCAGGGCACGCTGCAACTCTTCATCCGCCACCTGCTGGGCCTGGTGGCGGTAATCGCGAATGAGATCCACAGAGTGCTGGCTGCGATACCAGCCCATGAAGTCGTCACGCTCTTCCTGCACGATGATCTCGGCCTCGGCGGCCGCCCGCTTGCGGGTCTCGAGGTTCTGCTCGATGATCCCCTGCAGATCGTCCACCGTGTAGAGATAGGCGTCGGAGAGCTCGTCCACCTCGGCTTCGATGTCCCGTGGCACGGCGATGTCCACCAGGAACATGGGTTTGAAGCGGCGGGCCTTCAACGCGCGCTCCACCATGCCCTTGCCGATGATGGGCAGGGGGCTGGCGGTGGAGCTGATGACGATGTCCGCCTCGTGCAGGTAGTCCGGGATCTCTTCCAGCGTCATCACCTGGGCGCCGAACTCCTCGGCCAGCAGCTGGGCGCGCTGCAGGGTGCGGTTCGCCACCATCATCTGGGTGACGTTCTGCTCGCGCAGGTGGCGGGCCACCAGCTCTATGGTCTCGCCCGCCCCCACCAGCAACACCTTGGTCTGGGAGAGATCGGAGAAGATGCGTTTCCCCAGGCTGACGGCGGCGAAGGCCACCGACACCGCGCTGGCGCCGATCTCGGTGTCGGTACGCACCCGTTTCGCCACCGAGAAGGATTTCTGGAACAGACGCTCCAGCGAGCCCTTCACCGCTTCCGCCTGCTGGGCGTGGGCGTAGGACTGCTTGATCTGCCCCAGGATCTGCGGCTCTCCCAGCACCAGGGAGTCGAGCCCGCAAGCGACCCGCATCAGGTGGCGCACCGCCTCCTCGTCCTGATGTCGGTAGATGGCGGAGAGCACCTCGCTCGCCTCCAGCGCGTGGAACCGCTGCAACCAGCTCAGCACCTGCTCCCCCTGCCCTTGTTCCAGGCTGCAGTACAGCTCGGTGCGATTGCAGGTGGAGACGATCACCGCCTCGCTGACGCCGGGCTGCTCCACCAGCTCACGCAAGGCGCGATCGATGCAGTCCGGGCCAAATGCGACCCGTTCCCGCAAGGCGACACTGGCGGTGTTGTGGTTGATTCCGAGGGCAAGCAGACTCATGGGTGGGTGATGATCGTTTCGTGCACAGGGTATGAAGGCCGACAATTGTACGAGAAAGGGTAAGTCTTTAAAAGCGATACGGCCGCCCCTTATACTGTGGCAAACCTCTTATCCGGAGCACGACCTTGTTCTTGCGTATCTTCTCCCTCGCCTGCCTGCTGGTACTGGCCGGCTGTACCACCACTCAACCCCAGCGGGATCAGGTCAACTGGCAGCAGGAACGGGCCCGTCTCGAACAGCTGACCCACTGGGAACTGTCGGGCAAGATGGCCATCATCACGGCCCGCCAGAAGGGCAGCGCCCGCCTCAACTGGCAGCAGAACGGCGATGACTATCGCCTCAACCTCACCAGCCTCATCGGCACCCATATCCTGGAACTCTCCCGCAGCAAGGGTGAGATCACCCTGACCGACAACGAGGGCAAGGTGCACCAGAGCCAGGATGCCGAGGCCCTCGTCTATCAGCTCACCGGCTGGAATATTCCGGTCACCGGGCTGCCGGAGTGGATCAAGGGGCTACCGGGCCAGGCCGAATTCGAGCTCAACCCCGACGCCAGCCTAGCCTCGGTGCGCGACGGTCAGTGGCAGATCGTCTATGGGGACTACCGGGATCAGGACAACTACCGGCTGCCGCACCTGCTGACCATGACCGGCCAGGGCAGCCGCCTCAAGTTGCAGATCAACCAATGGACCCTGACGCCATGATGAGCCTCCCAGACCAGAGCGCGCCGAAGACGCCGCTCCGCTGGCCGGCACCGGCCAAGCTCAACCTCTTCCTGCACGTCAACGGCCGCCGTCCCGACGGCTATCACGAGCTGCAGACCCTGTTCATCTTCCTCGATCACGGCGACTGGCTGGAATTCGAGCCGCTCGCCGATACCGACCTGCTCACCCTGAGCCCGGCCATCCCCGGCGTGCCGGATGAACAGAACCTCATCATCCGTGCCGCCCGCCTGTTGCAGGGGAGGCTGCCAAGCCCGATGGGGGCCCATATCCTGCTGGAGAAGGTGTTACCCATGGGGGGCGGCATCGGCGGCGGCTCGTCTGACGCCGCCACCACCCTGGTGGCCCTGAATCATCTCTGGCAGGCGGGGCTCGGCGAAGACGAGCTGGCGCAGCTCGGCGTGCAGCTAGGGGCCGACGTGCCTGTGTTCGTGCGCGGCCGGGCCGCGTTTGCGGAAGGGGTTGGCGAGAAGCTGCAACCGGTCGAGGTGCCGAGCGCCTGGTATCTGGTGCTCAAACCCGATTGCCATGTGGCAACGGCGGCGGTTTTTCAGGATCCCGAGCTGCCTCGCAACACCCCCAGGATGACATTGCACAACCTGCTGGAAGGGGTGTGGAAAAACGATTGCGAATTGCTGGTGAAAAAGCGCCACCCCGAGGTTGCCAATGCGCTCGGCTGGTTGCTAGAATACGCGCCGTCAAGAATGACGGGCACTGGCGCCTGCGTCTTTGCTCAATTTGAAGACGAAGTGGCTGCTCGGAAGGTGTTGGCAAGGGTGCCGGAAGGCTGGGATGGGTTTGTCGCCAAGGGCGAGAACATATCACCACTCTTCGTCACTTTGCAACAAGTCAGTGATTGGGGTATCGCCAAGCGGTAAGGCAGCGGGTTTTGATCTCGCCATTCCTAGGTTCGAATCCTAGTACCCCAGCCAATCTGACGTGATGGTGCCGAAGGTGACGGTTCTGCCGTCCACCCGGGTAATCCGGCGCCACCACAGAGCTTCCAGAGACCTTGTCCGTTCTCTTGATAAATCGTTTGCCCCCAAACGATACGGGTCTGAATCAGACTCCCCACATACTGGATGCAACCCCGAGGTTTCAAACCGTGCCTGACATGAAGCTGTTTGCTGGTAACGCAACGCCGGAACTAGCCCAGAAGATCGCAGATCGCCTGTTTATCAAACTCGGCAATGCTGCCGTAGGTCGCTTTAGCGACGGCGAGATCAGCGTACAGATCAACGAGAATGTACGCGGTGGCGATATCTTCATCATTCAATCCACCTGTGCCCCGACCAACGACAATTTGATGGAATTGATCGTCATGGTGGATGCACTGCGTCGTGCTTCAGCTGGCCGTATCACTGCCGTTATCCCCTACTTTGGTTATGCCCGTCAGGACCGCCGCGTCCGCTCCGCCCGTGTGCCCATCACCGCCAAGGTTGTCGCCGACTTCCTCTCCAGCGTGGGTGTGGACCGTGTGTTGACCGTTGACCTGCATGCCGAGCAGATCCAGGGCTTCTTCGACGTCCCCGTCGACAACGTGTTCGGCAGCCCTGTGCTGCTGGAAGACATGAAAGCCAAGAACCTCGAATCTCCCGTGGTCGTCTCGCCGGACATCGGCGGCGTGGTCCGTGCCCGTGCCATCGCCAAGCTGCTGGACGACACCGACATCGCCATCATCGACAAGCGTCGTCCCCGTCCGAACGTCTCCCAGGTCATGCACCTGATCGGTGACGTGGCAGGCCGTGACTGCGTCATCGTCGACGACATGATCGACACCGGCGGCACCCTGTGCAAAGCGGCCGAAGCGCTGAAAGAGCGCGGTGCCAAGCGCGTGTTCGCCTATGCGACCCACCCGGTCTTCTCCGGCACCGCCGTGGAGAACATCAAGAACTCGGTCATCGACGAGCTGATCATCACCGACTCCATTCCGCTCACCGCGGAGATGAAGGCGATCGGCAAGGTCAAGCAGCTGACCCTGTCAACCGTACTGGCGGAAGCCATTCGTCGTATCAGCAACGAAGAGTCCATCTCTGCCATGTTTGAGCATTGATAAACCCCGTTGTGACAAAAACCGCCAACTGGCGGTTTTTGTTTTTTCAAGCCGGTCAAAGCAATGCCCTGCCCCCGCAGGTTAAGGAAGTCCCCATGAAGTGCTTGCGTCTCCTCACTCTCCTCCCGCTGTGCGCCCTGCTCTCTGCCTGCCTGACCGGCCAGCAGGATCCGCCCTTCACCCTGACCCTGGCACACATGAACGACACCCACTCCCAGTTCGACCCGGTCAACGCCGAGTTGAAGGGAGCCCTCTTTGGCAAGCAGGGGGAAGCAGATACCCTCTACACCCGCCTCGGCGGTTATCCCCGCCTGCTCACCATGACGAAAGCCTACCAGGCCGAGGCGCTCGCCAAGAACCAGCCGCTGTTGCTGCTGCACGGCGGCGATGCTTGGCAGGGCAGCGGCTACTTCAAGCTCAACGAGGGGATGGCCAATGCCGAACTGCTGAGCCAGTTCGGCCTGGATGCCATGGCCCTTGGCAACCACGAGTTCGATCTCGACAACCAGAAGCTGGCCCGCTTCATCGAGGGGGTCAACTTCCCGGTGCTGGCAGCCAATCTGGACAGCCGCGACGATCCGGATCTGAGTCGGGCAAGCAACCTCAAGCCGTTCGTCATCTACGCCTTCGACGGCAACCAGAAGAGCCCGGTCACCGATCTCGACCATCTGCCAGCAGACAAACAGCTGGTCGCCGTCATCGGGCTGGTGCTGGAGGACATGGCCAACATCTCCCCCAACGTCGGCAAGCTGCGCTTTGCCAAGGAGGTGGCCTCGGCCCAGGCCACGGTCGACCTGCTGCAAGCCAGGGGGATCCAGCGGATCGTCGCCCTGACCCATATCGGCAACGCGCGGGATCTGGCGTTGGCGGCCAAGGTAAACGGCCTTGATGCCATCGTCGGCGGCCACTCCCACAGCCTGCTCGGTGACTTTCGCAACATCGGCTGGGGCAAGACGGGGGAATACGCCCAGTTGGTCACCAATCCGGACGGGGTCGGCCTGACCTGCGTGGTGCAGGCAGGCTCCTACGCCCAGGCCATCGGCCTGACCCGGGTAAGTTTCGACGCCCAGGGCCGGGTCATCGCCTGCAAGGGCCAGAACCAGCTGCTGGCCAGCCGCGACTTCTTCGCCGATCCGGCCCGCCAGCAGGTGCTGGGCAAGACCCGCAGTCAGCAGGCCGGCAAGTTCATCGACGCCCAGCCCAACCTGGTGACGGTGGATGAAGATCCACGTCTGCGCGGCATCATCGACAGCCACTACAAGCCGGCGCTGGAGCAGGCCTACGGCCCCGTCATCGGCACCCTTCCCGCGCCGCTGCAAAATGCCCGTCGCCCCGGCGACAACGGCAGCGACAGCCACGGCTCCGACGTCGCTCCCCTGGTGGCGGAAGGTCAATACCACTGGGCCAACACCCCGCAGGTGAAGGCCCTGACCGGCGGTCCGGTCGACTTCGCCCTGCTGGCGGTGGGGGGCGTGCGCGCCGACTTGCCCGCCGGTGAACTGCGGCAGGGAGAGGCGGCCCTCAGCCTGCTGCCGTTCAAGAACCCGCTCAGCGTACTGATCCTCTCCGGTGCCGAGGTGCGCGCCTTGCTGACCGAGACCATCACGGCCACCCTGCCCGCCAGCGCTCATGCGGGCAAATTCCCCTATGGCGGCCACCTGCGTTACACCTTCAAGGAGACCGAAGCAGGCAAGGCGGGCCAGCTGACCCGGCTGCAGTGGAAAACGGCCGGGGGTCAGTGGCAGGATCTGGTGGATGCAAAGCGCTACCGGGTGGTGACCAACGCCTACAGCGCAAACGGCAACGACGGCTGGCAGGCCCTGGCACGGGCCCAGCGCCAGAGTCCAGAGAACAAGAGTGCCGAGCGCGTGGATCTCGCCTGGGTAGCGGGTCAGCTGACCGCCTTCCCGGTGCTGGCAGTGGCGCAGCGCGGCGAACAACTCAGCGCCGTCTATGGACCGGGCAAGGCCCTCGACTGCAAGGCGGCCAAGGTGGATTGCGGCACAGACGCAGCCTCGTTCGTAGACTATGTGCGTTATGCCCGCCCCCTGCTGACCGCACTGGATGAAGAGACGGTCACGCTGCTGCGATCCAAATAAGGCGCCACCCCAGCCAACACAGACCAACACGGGCCTCGACAAGGGGCCCGTTTTAGCGGCCGTTGGCACCCGGTTCCCGGGTTATTCCTCCGGCTCGCCGAGCTTTGGTTGAGTGATCGCCACTCGGCGGCTAGAATATTGCGTCCCATTGCCCCGGGCCATCCGCTCATGGCAAGCAGCGAGTGAAGACATCAAGCGTGACGCATCAAATCAAACTGATTGTCGGGCTGGGTAATCCCGGCCCCGAATATGCCAAGACCCGCCACAACGCGGGAGCCTGGTATGTGGAGCAGTTGGCCCGCTGGCACAATGTCAGCCTGCACGAAGAGCCCAAGTTCTTCGGCCACACCGCCCGCTTCCTGGTGGAGGGGCAGGATGTGCGGCTGCTCATCCCGAACACCTACATGAACCTCTCCGGCAAGGCGGTGGCGGCGCTGGCCCGCTTCTACCAGATAGTCCCCGAAGAGATACTGGTGGCCCACGACGAACTGGATCTGCCCCCCGGCATCGCCAAGTTCAAGCAGGGCGGCGGTCACGGCGGCCACAATGGCCTGAAAGACATCATCGCCAGGATGGGCAACAACAATAACTTCTTCCGGCTGCGCCTCGGGATAGGTCATCCCGGTGCCAAGGAGCTGGTCGCCGGTTTCGTGCTGACCAAGGCGCCCAGCAGTGAACAGAGCCTGATCGAGGCCGCACTGGACGAGTCCTTGCGCGCCACCGACATCCTGTTCAAGCAGGACATGACCAAGGCCATGAACCGGCTGCACAGTTTCAAGGCCGAGAAAGTCTGAATACAGATGCCTGACCTGGGTCAGGCTCGCACAATATGACAGGGCTGCCCGCGTGGCCCCCTCACAGCATCCATCACGTAAGGTAACAATTCATGGGTTTTAAATGCGGTATCGTGGGCCTGCCCAATGTAGGCAAATCCACCCTGTTCAATGCGCTGACCAAGGCCGGCATCGAAGCCGCCAACTTCCCGTTCTGCACCATTGAGCCGAACACGGGTGTGGTCCCCATGCCGGATCCCCGCCTCGATCAGCTGGCGGCCATCATCAACCCCCAGCGCGTGGTGCCGACCACCATGGAGTTCGTGGAC
Source organism: Aeromonas sp. DSM 116730 (assembly GCF_046581335.1). Lineage (NCBI taxonomy): Bacteria > Pseudomonadati > Pseudomonadota > Gammaproteobacteria > Aeromonadales > Aeromonadaceae > Aeromonas > Aeromonas sp. DSM 116730. The sequence goes on from NZ_CP144265.1 coordinate 3,323,497, forward strand.
ATCGCAGGCCTGGTGGCGGGCGCCTCCAAGGGTGAGGGTCTGGGCAACCAGTTCCTGGCCAACATCCGCGAGACCGAAGCCATAGGTCACGTGGTGCGCTGCTTCGAGGACGAGAACATCATCCACGTGGCGGGCAAGGTCTCCCCGGCCGATGACATCGAGGTGATCAATACCGAATTGGCCCTGTCGGATCTGGACGCCTGCGAGCGCGCCATCCACCGTCAGTCCAAGCGCGCCAAGGGCGGCGACAAGGATGCCAAGCTGGAAGTGGAAACCCTGGAAAAGATTCGGGTTGCCCTGGAAAACGGCCAGATGATCCGCGGCATGAAGCTGGACAAGGAAGAGCTGGCGGCCGTCAGCCACCTCAACTTCCTGACCTTGAAGCCCACCATGTACATCGCCAACGTGGCGGAAGATGGCTTCGACAACAACCCCTTCCTCGACAAGGTGCGTGAAATCGCCGCCGCCGAGAACGCCGTTGTGGTCGTGGTCTGCTGCGCCATCGAGGCGGACATCGCCGAGCTGGACGACGCCGACCGCGCCGAGTTCATGGCCGATCTGGGGATCGAAGAGCCGGGTCTGAACCGGGTGATCCGCTCAGGTTACGAGCTGCTGAACCTGCAGACCTACTTCACCGCCGGGGTGAAGGAAGTGCGCGCCTGGACCATTCCGGTCGGCGCCACCGCCCCGCAGGCGGCGGGCAAGATCCACACCGACTTTGAAAAAGGCTTTATTCGCGCCCAGACCATCGCCTTCGACGACTTTATCACCTACAAGGGTGAGCAAGGCGCCAAGGAAGCGGGCAAGATGCGCGCCGAAGGGAAAGACTACATCGTCAAGGATGGCGATATCATGAACTTCCTGTTCAACGTCTAACCCCATGAGAGGCCAGCATTTGCTGGCCTCTTTGTTATGGGCACAGGTTGCGGATCTGCTGCCAAATGTCGCAAAAAAAACCAGATTGTTGGGCTTTTGCGCGACAGCGTCCAATAACTCGCCAAACGCACCCAAATTCGGTTTTTCTGGCAAAAAAAGGGTTGACGCCCCAGAGCCAGATACGCATAATTCCGGCCGCACAGTGACGAGGCAACGACTCACTGGAAGCACGGTTGGCTATGTAGCTCAGTTGGTTAGAGCATCGCACTCATAATGCGAGGGTCACAGGTTCGAATCCCGTCATAGCCACCATTAATCATTCAGTTGGGGTATCGCCAAGCGGTAAGGCAGCGGGTTTTGATCTCGCCATCCCTAGGTTCGAATCCTAGTACCCCAGCCATTTTTAAAGATGTTTGACAGTTTCTGTCAGTCATCGCTGTTGGGGTATCGCCAAGCGGTAAGGCAGCGGGTTTTGATCTCGCCATCCCTAGGTTCGAATCCTAGTACCCCAGCCATTTTTACTTGTACACGATAATGTCGGATACAAGACGGCTATGTAGCTCAGTTGGTTAGAGCATCGCACTCATAATGCGAGGGTCACAGGTTCGAATCCCGTCATAGCCACCATTTACAAGTTGTTCAGTTGGGGTATCGCCAAGCGGTAAGGCAGCGGGTTTTGATCTCGCCATCCCTAGGTTCGAATCCTAGTACCCCAGCCATTATTGCATTTCATCGACTTTGTCGGTGATAGCTGTGGTAAACGTAAGAGGTTTTGATCTCGTCAACGTTCCTAGGTTCGTATCCTAGTACCACGGCCATTTTTAAAGATGTTTGACAGTTTCTGTCAGTCATCGCTGTTGGGGTATCGCCAAGCGGTAAGGCAGCGGGTTTTGATCTCGCCATCCCTAGGTTCGAATCCTAGTACCCCAGCCATTTTTCTGTTCTCTTCCACCCTGTGGTTGACAACAAACGGCTATGTAGCTCAGTTGGTTAGAGCATCGCACTCATAATGCGGGGGTCACAGGTTCGAATCCCGTCATAGCCACCATTAATATTGCGGAAGTGGCGAAATTGGTAGACGCACCAGATTTAGGTTCTGGCGCCCTAGGCGTGAGAGTTCGAGTCTCTCCTTCCGCACCATTAATAGCAGTACCAAACAGACCAGCTCAGGCTGGTTTTTTTGTGCCTGAGTTTCAGCCTTTGTCCCCTCTCCTTCCCTGCCGCTCTCCCTGCTCACTGGCTTGTCAGCCCAATATTTCATCTCACTGCGTCGGGATGGATGGCCAATAAAAAGCGGCCCGCAGGCCGCTTGCACTCCTTGTCCCCCTCGAGCACGCTCAGAACGGGAAGAACCAGGGAATGGCGATGACGCTCACCACCATCACCAACAGGGTAAAGGGCACACCCACGCGGATGAAGTCCATGAACTTGTAGTTGCCGGGCCCGAGCACCAGGGTGTTGACCGGTGAGGAGACCGGCGTCATGAAGGCCGCCGAGGCGGCGATGGCGATGGTCATGGCGAAGGGATAGGGAGAGACCCCCATCTGCTGAGCCGTACCGAGCGCAATGGGTGCCATCAGCACGGCGGTGGCGGTGTTGGAGATAAAGAGCCCTATGGCCGCGCAGAGCACGAACAGGCTGGCCAGCATGACACGGGGCCCCATCTCCCCCACCGCCGAGATCAGCCCGCCGACGATGAGATCCACCCCGCCGGTCTTCTGCAATGCCAGGGCAAAGGGCAGCATGCCGACGATCAGGATCAGGGTCGGCCAGTGGATGGACTTGTAGGCGCTCTCCATGTCGATGCAGCGGAACTTGCCCATCAGCAGGCAGGCGATGAGCGCCGCTATGACGTTGGGCACGGGCTCCGTCACCATCAGCCCTATCATGACTGCGAGGGCGATCAGGGCGTGAATGGCCTGGCTGCGAGCCGGCGCCATCTCGTCCACCTCGGCGGGCAGGCCGAGCAGCAGGAAGTCCCTGTGGTGGGTCTGCAACTGGCGAATGAGGCTCCAGTTGCCCACTACCAGCAGGCTGTCTCCCATCAGCAGCGGCTCATCCACCAGCTTGCCGGTGAGCGCCTCACCGCTGCGGCGGATCCCGACCACGCTCAGGCCGTATCGGGAACGAAACGCCACCTCGCGGATGCTCTTGCCGAGCAGGCGGGATCCTGGAATGAGGGACACCTCGGCCATGCCCACCTCCCGCGCCTGATCCGAGAAGTACTCCCCGCGCAATATCATGGGCTCGAGCCGCGCCTCGCTGCAGAACTCACGCACATCCACCTCGGGGTCTGACATGTCGATGAGCAGCACGTCTTTCGCCTGGAACTCGGTGACGCCGGAGACGGTCACCATCACCCGCCGAAACTTGCGCCACCGCTCCAACCCGATGACGTTGGCCCCAAAGCGGGCACGCAGTTGCAGCTCGTCCAGGGTCTGGCCTATCAGGGGAGAATCGGGTCGGATCGCCAGGCGGCGCGCCCGGCCGGCCAGGCGATAATCGCGGATGAGGTCGCGCATTGTGCTGCGCCCCGCCTGCTTGCCCTTGCCCTCTTCCCCCTCGCGCACCAGACGGTGACGCATCAGCAGCATGTAGAGGATCCCCATCCCCAGAATGATGACCCCCATGGGGGTGAAGCCGAAGAAGCCGAAGCCCTGGATGCCGTGGCGCATCAGCTCGCTGTTCACCACCATGTTGGGCGGCGTGGCCACCAGCGTCATCATGCCGCTGATGAGACCGGCAAAGCCCAGCGGCATCATCAGCCGTCCCGCCGGTATCCCCATCCGGTTCGCCACGCTCAGCACCACGGGGATGAAGATGGCCACCACCCCTGTGCTGCTCATCACGGCCCCCAGGGTCGCCACCGCCACCATCAGCAGCACCAGCAGCCGGGTCTCGCTGCTGCCCGCCACCTTCACCAGGGCATCCCCCACCTGATAGGCGATGCCGGTGCGCACCAGCCCCTCCCCCACCACGAACAGGGCGGCAATCAGGATGACGTTGGGATCGCTAAACCCCGCCAGCGCCTCCGGCAAGGTCAGGGTGCCGCTCAACACGAACAGGATGATGATCAACAAGGCCACCACATCCATGCGCACCCTGTTGGTAATAAACAGGAAGATGGCGCCCACCAGCATGCTGAGCACCCAGATCAACTCGGAATTCACACTCGCTCCTTTCGTTCATGTCCGCCGGGCGGGGAACCGCGCCAGACGCCATCAGACCACAGCCAGTCCCCCTCCATTTTGTTACATATCAAGAAAGGGGAGCCCACATCATCGCACATTCGGGTTCACTTGCGGCCACTTTGCAGGGCAGAGCAAGTGCGCCAACCCACTCCACCCGCACGTCCGGGCAAAAAGTGCTGCGCGCCCTCCCCGGCACTCCTAGAATGGGCCAGCCGCTGGCTGAGCCGGCCCCTGCCCACCCCTTGTCCCTCGGAGAGAAAATGTCAGTTCACACCCCAACCTACCCGGAATTCACCTTCTTCGGCCGCTTCGTCGCCGACATCCAGTCCGGTCGCAAGACCATCACAATACGCGACGAGAGCGAAGCCAACTGGCAGCCCGGCCAGCGGCTCGCGCTCTTCACAAATCCGGAGCACCAGCCCTTCGGCGCCATGGAGGTGCTCTCGGTCACCCCCCTGGCCTTCGATGACCTGACCGACGAGCACGCCCGCCAGGAGAACATGACCCTCGCCGAGCTCAAAGCCGTCATCCGGGACATCTACCCCGCGCTGCCGCCGCTCTATGTGATTGAATTCAAACTGATTGAAGCCTGATTTTGTGAGCTGCCTCAACTAACGCCGGTTGCGCTCTCGGGCCAGAAGCGCACAATGCCTGTTTTTATATACAGTCAATGGTGCAGCATGAACACAGGACTCGAACCCGCAATCGCCGCCATGGTGGCGGAATTTGTTGCCGCTGGCAGACCCAGGGCAAGCGAGATGAGCTGGCAGGCGCGGCGGGAGGGCTACCTTGCCTCTGCCGTACTGGGCGGTGAGCGGGAAGAGGTGGGCACCATCGAAGAGTGGCAGGCCGATCACTACGCCATCCGCCGCTACCAACCCGTGGACATGCCAGATCCCGCTTATCCGGTGCTGATCTATTTCCACGGCGGCTGTTTCGTCAGCGGGGATTTCGAGACCCACGATCGCCAGATGCGGATGCTGTGCAACAGTGCCAATGCCCTGGTGTTTGCCGTCCACACCCGCCTAGCCCCCGAGCATACCTATCCTGCCGCCCATGACGATGCGCTGGCAGCGACCCTCGCCATCATGGCCGCGCTGCCGCAGTGGCGCGGCGATCCCGAACGGGTTGCACTCGCAGGCGACAGTGCCGGTGGCCATCTTGCCCTGATCACCACCTTGCGGCTCAAGGAAGCTGGATCGGCACTGCCCGCCGCCCAGATCCTCATCTATCCCATGCTCGATGCCCTGGGAGAGAGCCAGAGCTATGGCGACCTTGGCGACGACTACCTCATCACCCGCGACATGCTGCTCAGCGGGTTTCAGGCCTATCTGGGCAGGCTGCCCGCCAGCCATCCCGAGGCGAGCCCGCTGCACCATCCTGATCTTGCGGGGCTGCCGCCCACCCACATCCTCACGGCCGAGTACGATCCCCTGCGTGACGAGGGAGAAGCCCTCTATGGCAAACTGCTACAAGCCGGTGTTGCCGCCAGCTGTCAGCGGCAGCTCGGGGTGATCCACGGCTTCTTCCAGCTGGCGGGCATCAGCCCTGCGGCCCGTCATGCCATTGCGCAGATCGCCATGCTGCTCAAGGGGCTCTGAGTTGGATCCGGCCCCCATGCTGTGTTAAAAGTGTCTCTTTTGAATCAGGGAGGTGATTCTAGTGTTTGAGATAGCGAGCCTGAAAGAGGGCATGATGCACGGGGTCGAGCTGTTCCAGCTGCTGCTGGAGATCATCTCCATCGCCTGCGTGGTGATAGGGCTTGGCAAGACCCTCTGGCTGGCGGCGCGGGTGCGGGATCACGAGCCCGGCTTTCCGCGCATTCGCCTCTGCTTCGGCAGCTGGCTCATCCTGGCGCTGGAGTTCCAGCTCGCCGCCGATATCCTGGCCACCACGGTCGCGCCGAGCAAGGAGGAGCTGATCCGCCTCGCCATCATCGCGGTGATCCGCACCTTCCTGAACTACTTCCTCGGCAAGGAGCTGGACGCCCAGGCCGAACGCCAGCAGGCCCCTAGCGCCGAACAGCCCGAGGCGACCCGATAAGGGCCACGCTGGCGGGCATGTGAGTACGCCGCCATCCCGACCGCCCCTGGTTCGGGATGGCGGCTTTGTGACCCTGCCCGCAGTTTTGGCAATCGGCTAACAATGGAACCCTTTTCAAGGCCCACCTCACCCTGTCGACCCTGGCGCCCTCTGCGTAACATGGCAGGATCACTTCACCACCGGCCACGCGGATGCATCCTCACCCCACCCTCACTCTCGATCAGTGCGTTATCTACCAGATCTACCCCATGAGCTTTCAGGACAGCGACGGCGATGGCCTGGGGGACATCAAGGGCATCCGCCAGCGTCTCGACTACCTGGCGACCCTCGGGGTCGACCTGCTCTGGCTCACCCCCGTCTACCGCTCCCCCAGACGGGACAACGGCTACGACGTGGCGGACTACCGCGCCATAGATCCCGCCTTCGGCACCCTGGCCGAGATGGACCTGCTGATAGCAGAGGCGGCCGCCCACGGCATGGGCATCATGATGGACATAGTCGCCAACCACACCTCCACCGAACATGCGTGGTTCAGGCAGGCGCTGGCCGGGGATCCCCGCTACCAGGCCTATTACGTCTTTCGGGACCAGGCCTTCGTCGATGCCCACCCGCTGGACTCCATCTTCGGCGGCAGCGCCTGGGAATTCGTGCCGACGCTTGGCAGCTACTACCTGCACAACTTCGATGCAAGTCAGGCCGATCTCGACTGGGACAACCCGGCGGTGCGGGCCGAGATGGCGGAGGTGATCAACTTCTGGCTGGCCAGGGGCATCAAGGGGTTTCGCTTCGATGTGATCGACATGGTGAGCAAGGAGTGGTCACGGCTTGCCATGAGCAACGGCCCCCGCCTGCACGACTATATCCGCGAGCTCAATGGCGCCAGCTTCGGCGGCAAGGGGATCATCACTGTCGGTGAGACCTGGGGGGCAGATCTGGCCCAGATGCGGCACTATTCGAACCCGGATGACAGCGAGTTCAGCATGGTGTTCAACTTCGAGCACCTGGGGCTGGGGCGCGATAAATGGACCTCCCGCTTTGACCCCCTCACCTTCAAAGGCGCCATGGCCCGCCACCAAAGCGGACTGCACGGTCAAGGCTGGAACAGCCTGTTTCTGGGTAACCACGACCTGCCCCGCGCCGTCTCCCGCTTCGGCGACGACAGCCCCGAATGGCGCGAGCTGAGTGCCAAGCAGTGGGCCCTGGTGCTGCACATGATGCAGGGCACTCCCTTCATCTATCAGGGGGAGGAGCTTGGCATGACCAACCGCCGCTGGCAGCCAGAGGAGCTGCGCGATGTGGAGGCCATCAACTACAGCGCCAGCCAGCCGGGACTGGACCCCGCCGAGCTCGCCTGCCGCCTCGATGCCATCGGCCGCGACAACGCCCGCACGCCCATGCAGTGGGACTCGGGCCCCCGGGCCGGTTTCAGCACGGCAGAGCCCTGGATCGCGCTCAATGACAACTATATGGAGATCAACGCCGCCGAGCAGCTGGCCCGCCCCGACTCCCTGTTTCATTGCTATCGCCAGCTCATCGCCCTGCGCAAGGCCCACCCCGTCATTCGCCATGGCGACTTCGAACTGCTGGATGAGAACGATCCCCTGCGCATCAGCTACCGCCGCCGCTGGCGGGATCCGGCCACCGGCCAGACGCAGACTCTGCTGCTGCTCGCCAATCTCACCGCAGCCCCCTTGCCCATGCCCCATTTCGACAAGCTAGCCAGCGACGCCAGCTTGCTGATGGGCAACTACCCCGACCAGCCAGAGCCCTGCTTTGCCCCCTACCAGACGGCGGTCTGGCTTCTTGTGGAGCCCGCCCTGGCGCTCGCGCCAGACACGCATAGAACCGACCGGAGCAGGCCAGTTCAGGGGCGAGCGGGTTGACTGTCCCCCGGAATCTGCGTATTTTGCGTCCAGATTTCATGTTGGACTGCTCTGCAATGTTGTACATCCTGTTCAAATGCTCTGTCAGGAGGCTGTGCTCCGTGCACTAACACGATGAAGTGTTGCCCGGAGCCACATCTCTTCTGAATCTTCATCAGATAGCGCTTGCGCCCTCCATAGAGGGAGGCGACCCCGCATCTGATGAGAACAGGAGAAAGGCCGGCGAGATGCTTCATCGCCGGCCTTTTTGTTTCTGATCTTCAGGACAAAGTTTCAATATTGCTTGAAACGGGGGCCGGTACGCCAAGTACCGCCCCCGTTTTTTTATGGATAAAGCACCATGAGTCTGCTCAACATTCACCATCTGACCTGCCACCTCGGTGACAAGACACTGTACCAGGACGCCAGCTTCACCCTGCTTCCCCGCGAACATATCTGCATCACCGGCAGGAACGGTGTCGGCAAAAGCACCCTGCTCAAGCTGCTCCAGGGGGAGCGCCAGCCTGATGCCGGGGATATCCTCTGGCAGCCCGGTCTTGACCGGGGTTACCTCGACCAGCATGCCGAGCTGGACGGGCAACTGACGATACGGACATATCTGCAAACGGCCTTTGCCCCCCTCTATCGGGCCGAGGCGGAGATGATGGCCATCTATGCCAGCCCGGCGCGCTGTGTCCAGCCCCATCAGCTGGCCCTGGCCGCCAGTCTCCAGACCACCTTGGAGAGCCAGTCGTTCTACCAGATAGAGAGCCGGATCGACGAGGTGGCCGCCGGCCTTGGCCTCACCCAGCTTGGCATGCAGACCCGGCTGGCCAATCTGAGCGGCGGCCAGCGCCACAAGGTGATGCTGGCTGGCTTGCTGCTGCGCTCGCCGGATCTGCTGCTGCTCGATGAGCCGACCAACTATCTGGACAGTGCCCACGTGGCCTGGCTGGCAAGCTACCTGGACGGCTTCACGGGCGCCTTCCTGGTGGTCTCCCACGACAGGGATTTCGTGAACCGCATCGCCACCGGCATCTGCGATATCGATCGCCTGCAGCTTCGCAAATACCAGGGCAACCTCGACAAGGCCATGGCTCAAAAGGTCGCGAATGATGCCGCTCACGCCCGGCAATACCAGGCGCAGCAGAGGCAGATCGACAAGCTGGAGCTGTTCATCGCCAAGAACGGCGCCGGGGTCAACGCCAGCATAGCCAACGGCCGCAAGAAGCAGCTGGCGCGCATCGAGCGCCTGGCCAACCCGGAGCGGGACAAGGGGGTCTCCCTCGCGTTTCGCAGCGCCGGGGGCGACGGCCAGCAGGTACTCGCCGCCTCTGAACTGGTCATCGGCCATGATAGCGCGCTGCTGGCGCCCCTGACCCTGACCCTGAGCCGGGGGGAGAAGGTGGTGATCGCCGGTTTCAACGGCGTCGGCAAGTCCACCCTGCTCAAGACACTGGCGGGCGAGCTGGCCCCCCTGCGCGGTCGGCTCAGCCTCTCCCCCGGGGTCAAGGCAGGCTACTTCGAACAGGCGCTGCACTGGCCCCATCCGGATGCCAGCCCACTGGCCCTGGTGAAAGCCGCCTGCCCCGCCCTCGATGACAAGGGCGCCAGGCTGCATCTGGCCCGGATCGGCATCAGGGGCAAACTGGCACTGCAACCGATCGCCGCCCTGAGTGGCGGGGAGCAGACCAGGGTGAAACTGTGCCGACTGGCCCTGCAACCCAGCAACCTGCTGATCCTGGACGAACCGACCACCCACCTGGATGCCGCCGTCAAGGCGGCCCTGCAACAGGCCTTGCAGGACTATGCCGGGACTGTGGTGGTGGTCTGCCACGAGCAGTCCTTCGTGGCCGGCTGGCCGGATCGGGTGCTGGACATTCACTCCCTCGCGGCCACAGGTATCACATGCGTAAGGTGAACATCATGCTATTGAAAGTATTGCTCTTTTTTATTGCGTTTCTGGTGGGTGCCGATGAGCTGATGCTGGGCCCCCTGCTGACCCCCATAGGTCGGGAGCTGGGGGTCCAGCCCGAGCGGATCACGCTGTTTATCACCGCCTACAGCGTGGCGCTGGCGCTGATCGCCCCCCTGCTCGGCAGCCTCTCGGATCGGCTCGGCAGGGTGAGGATCATGCTGCCCGCCGCCCTGCTGTTCGGTGCCGCCTCCATAGCCACCGGCCTGGTCGACAGCTTCGAGTGGGGGTTGGCAAGCCGGGTGCTCACCGGTCTCGCCAGTGCCGGCATGCTGCCCATCGCCTTTGCCCTGGCGGCAGACGGCACGGGGAAAGATGCCATGAAGCGCATTGCCTGGGTGCAGTCCGGCCTGACGCTGGGCATGATAGCGAGCCCGGCGCTGGGGGCGCTGCTCGCTCAGTGGCTCTCCTGGCGCGCCGCCTTTATCCTGCTCGGCCTCTGTGCCTGGGGGGTGGCGGCGGCCCTGGCCCTGCTGCCCGCCGGCAGGCCTTCGGCAGACAGATCGGCGGCGCAGCAGGAGGAGAAGGGTGTTCGCCTGCTGGCCATCCCGGGTACGGTCGGCGCCCTGCTGGCCATGTGCCTGGGCCTGGGCGGCGGCATTGGCCTCTTCAACCTGGTCGGCCAGCACCTGCGCGACACCCAGGGCCTGTCGATGGGCTCTGTGGGGCTCCTCTATGGGGCCCTCGGCATCATCAGCGTCATCGGCAACCTGCTGATGCCCCGCTTGTCTGGCCGGGTCGAGAGCGGGCGCGTCCTGATGCGCCTGGCCCTGGTGGTCTGCGTGCCGGCCAGCATCGGCTTCTATCTCTCTCCCGCCTCACTGCCTGTCCTGCTGCTGCCGCTAGGGCTGTGGGCGCTGGCGGGCGGCATAGGATCCCCCGCCCTGCAGGGCCACATTGCCGGGCTCTCGTCGGCCCACAGGGGCATGCTGATGTCGCTGGCGATGACCATGATGCACCTCGGGGTGGCGCTCTGGTCCGCCGTCGCCGGGTTTGCCTACAGTGCGGGACCTGTGGCCCTGGCGCTGCTGGCCATGGCGCTCTTTGGCGGGGCTATCGCCGCCCTGCGCCCCGTCAGCCTCCGGATCTGATGGGCAGATCCCCACGCTCACACGCAACAAGGGCTCCCGAGGGAGCCCTTTTTTGTATCAAGGGAGCGGATCAGGCCGGGATGCTGGCCAGCTCGTGGCGCTTCAATGCCAGCAGCGTGATGAGGAAGGCGGCGCTCGCGATCAGTGCCATGCCCACATAGGTGGCGCTGAAACCCGGGGCCAGCTCGGCGGGGCTCAGGCTGGCCAGGTTGTGGCTGGTCCCGGCCGGCAGGGCCCCGTGGAACAACACGGCGCAGATGGCCACCCCGACCGCGCCCCCCAGCTCGCGGCCGAAGTTGAACAGCGACATGCCGATGCCGCGATCTTCCCGCGGCAGGGCGTTTTGCACCACCACTGAGAGCGCCGGCAGCACCAGTCCGAGCCCCAGACCGGCGAAGCCCAGCCCCAGATTGGCAAAGAGATCGAAGTGAATTTGCCACAGGGCCAGCGCCGCCAGGGCGAAGCCCGCCACCACGAAGCGCTTGTAGTGACCGGTGCGACCTATGAGCTTGCCGCCGACGAAGGCCCCCGCCGTGATGCAGACCATGAAGATCACCATGTAGAGGCCGCTCTCGCTGGCCCCCATCCCCTTCTGCCACTGCATCTGAAGCGGCAGGTAGACCAGCACGGCGAACATCAGCAGTTGCGAGGCCAGCGCCAGCAGCACACTCACCAGATAACCGGGCAAGCGGGCCAGATGGGCCGGCAGAATAGGGTCATGGGCCCGCCGCTCCACCAGGATCAGCAGCAGCAGGGCAATCGCCAGCCCCGCCGCCAGCCAGATGGCAGGCAGGGCTGTCTCGGGCGAGAGCAGCAGCAAGCTCAGCGTGGTGACGGTAATGAGCAGCCCCGCCCCCTTCCAGTCGAAGCGACTGTGGCGGCGCACATTGAGGTGGCCCAGGTTGCGGTTCACCAGCCAGAGCGCGAGCGCCCCGAGGGGCAGGTTGATCCAGAAGATCCAGCGCCAGCTCAACTGCTCGGTGAAGTAGCCCCCTAGCAGGGGCCCGGCGATGCTGGAGACCGCATAGACGGCCGAGATGTAGCCCTGATACTTGCCCACCTCCCGCGGGGGAATGCAGTCGGCGATGACGGTGAAGGCCAGCGCGATCAGCCCCCCGCCCCCCAGTCCTTGCAGCACGCGGGCCGCCAGCAAGGTGGGCAGGTCCTGGGCCAGGGCGCAGGCCACGGATCCCGCCAGAAACAGGCCTATGCCGATGTTGAGCATCCGTACCCGGCCGAACAGATCGCTCAGCTTGCCGTAGATGGGCAGGGCGGCGGTGGCTGCCAGCAGGTAGGCAGTGACCACCCAGGTGAGGGCGGCGCCGGCGTTCAGCTCGGCGCCTATGATGGGCAAGGGGGTGGTGACTATGCTCTTTTCCAGTGAGCCCAGGGCGATCACCAGGGCCACGCTTGAGAAGACGGTTTTTGGGGACATAAAGAGGCTCGCTACTGTGAGATGCCGGCACCCGAGGCGCAGAGCGCATTATTGTCTCATAAATCAGCAGCCCATGGTCAAACCCGCTGCCTGCCCCCACCATGACGGCTGTCGCGGCATAGGGGGAGCGGATCTGGTAGTGTGCTCTTTTAGCCGAGGAGGAAGCACCCCATGTCCGAGCAGTTCCAGTTTGAGCAATACGACGCCCTGATCTTCGATATGGACGGCACCCTGGTGGACTCCATGCCCCTGCACCTGGATGCCTGGGAGATCACCAGCGCCGAATTCGGCCTGCCGTTCGATCGGGTGCGGCTCAATGAGTACGGCGGCATTCCCACCCGCAAGATAGTGGCCATGCTGGCCGAGCAGCACGGGCTGGAGATCGATGTGGAGGCCTTCGCCCGCCGCAAGATAGCCCTCTATCTGGAGCGGATCGACAGCGTCAGCGTCTTCCCCGCCATGTGGGAGCTGGTCAAGCGCTGCCACGGCAAGGTGCCCATGGGCATAGGCACGGGCTCAACCCGGGATCATGCGACGCACATACTGAGAAATACCGGCCTCGATGCCTTCATCCCCGTGCTGGTAAGCGCCGACGATGTGACCAACCACAAGCCCCATCCCGACACCTTCCTCAAAGTGGCCGAGCTGCTCGGCGCCAACCCGGCCAACTGCCTGGTGTTCGAAGACACCCCCATCGGCATAGAGGCAGGCAAGGCTGGCGGCATGGCGACTGTGCTCGCCACCGAGGGGACGCTGCAGCGGGTGTGATGCCAGGCCAAGGCGCTGGGCCTACTACGCTTCACCCTGCTCCCTTAAAAAGCAAAACGCCCCATCTGGGGCGTTTTGGCGGGCGGGGCAATCACATGGCGTTGGTGGATTCGAAGATCTTGTCCGCCGACGCCTCGACGAAGCCCGGGTAGAGCACACCGTCTGGCTGCGGGTAGCGCCGGGCGAACTCGTAAAAGCAGCTCGGTATGGCGCGCACGCCGTCGCTGAAAGGCACCTCGGCCTTGTCGGCCATGGTGGAGGATTGCTCCAGCATCACCTGCGGGTCCCCTTTCACCTCGCCGCCGACGGTATTGAGCACAAAGCCCGCCGCCTTGAGCGCGGCATTGACCTGCTCTATGGTCTCAAAATCGGCAAGGCGGTTGATGTTGACGGTGAAGTGGTTGGCACGATAGCCCCAGGCCGCCATCCAGGCCGCATACTCGCTCTCCGCCAGCAGGGTCTGGTAATCGCTCCAGGAGACCTGCCAGGGGGCGCCAGTGTAGAGGAAGGCCGGGGTGTCGGTCAGGTGATCGGGCACCTGATCCACCAGCTTGTGGATGATGGCCTGGGCGCCTTCCGAGAGCTCTTCCACCTTCAGCTCGCTGATGAACACCTTGGGGGCGTCCGGATCGGCATGCTCGAAGTGCTTGGCATAGAGCTTCTTGGCCTTGAACACATACTCGCCCTTCTCCTCATACCCCAGGGCACGGAAGTGAGCCGCCAGTTTCTCGAGACCGAGCTTGGGCAGGTTGTAGGTCCGAAACGCCACGTGATCGTTGATGATGGGGGCGCCGCCCCCCAGCAGTTGATGAACCTTGTGGGCACTGGGGGTGACCTGAATGTAGTTGTCCCACAGATGGCCAAACAGGGTCTCGATATCCTTTTGCATCTCTCTTTCCTTTGATTGCGGGTACAGACAAGGGCACCTCTGAGTGCCCCTCTTTATTTTCTTGTTATCAGAAGGTCAGGCCAGGCGACAGCTGATCCGGCATGCTCGCCTTGCTGTCTTCGACCGAGGCGACCGGAGATATGACACAGTAGTCGTCGGCCTTGAGCCATCTCTTCTGCATCGATATCTCCATGAACGATTAAAACGTCAAACCCGGAGACAGCTGATCCGGCATGGCGGCCTTGCTGTCTTCCACGGAGGCGACCGGGTAGGCACAGTAGTCGGCGGCGTAGTAGGCGCTGGCCCTGTGGTTGCCGGAGGCACCTATACCGCCGAAGGGCGCGGCGCTGGAGGCACCCGTGATGGGCTTGTTCCAGTTGACTATGCCGGCGCGGATGCGCTTGAAGAAGTGCTGCCAGTCCGCTTCGCTGTCGCCGAGCAGGCCGGCCGAGAGGCCGAAGCTGGTGGCATTGCCCTGATCGATGGCGGCATCGAAGTCGTCGTAACGGATCAGTTGCAGCAGCGGGCCGAAGTACTCTTCGTCCGGCAATGCCGCCACGGCAGTCACGTCTATGATGCCGGGGGAGACGAAGCCGGTGCCGGCTTCCAGGTGCTTGAGGCTGAGCAGGCTCTCGCCACCCAGCCCTTGCAGGTTGGCTTGCGCCTCGACCATGCCCAGCGCCGCCTTCTCGCTTATCATGGCGCCCATAAAGGGTTGCTCGGCGGCGTCATAGAGGCCGACCCTGATCTGGCCGACCACCTCCACCAGGCGTTTCACCAGGGCATCCCCCTTAGTGCCGCTCTCCACGAACAGGCGGCGGGAGCAGGTGCAGCGCTGACCGGAGGTGATAAAGGCGGATTGCACTATCGCGTGCACCGCGCCATCGATGTCGCTCACATCTTTCACGATCAGCGGGTTGTTGCCACCCATTTCGAGGGCCAGGATCTTGCCGGGCTGACCGGCAAACTGCTGGTGCAGGAAGTGCCCGGTGCGCGACGATCCGGTGAAGAAGAGGCCGTCGATGTCCGGATTGCCGGCCAGCGCCTTGCCGGTCTCCACTTCGCCTTGAACCAGGTTGAGCACGCCCTTGGGCAGCCCCGCCTCCTGCCAGATCTTCAACATGGCCTCGGCCACCATGGGGGTCAGCTCTGAAGGCTTGAACACCACTGCGTTACCCGCGATAAGCGCAGGCACTATGTGACCGTTGGGCAGATGGCCCGGGAAGTTGTAGGGGCCGAACACGGCGACCACGCCGTGGGGCTTGTGGCGCACGAACGCCTTGGCGCCCGGCATGGGGTTCTCGACCGTGCCGGTGCGCTCGTCATGGGCGCGAATGGAGATGGCGATCTTACCCTGCATGGCCGCCACTTCGGTGCGGGTCTCCCACAGCGGCTTGCCGGTTTCCCGGGCTATGATCAGGGCCAGCGCCTCCTTGTGCTCGCCGAGCAGATCGGCATAGCGGCGCACTATGGCCAGACGATCCTCGAGGGCCAGGTCGGACCAATGGTAGAAGGCCGCGCGGGCCGCCTTGACGGCGGCATCCACCTGAGCTGCGCTTGCCGCTTCCCCCTGCCAGATCACTTCGTTCCTGGCCGGATCTTTTGATTCGAACGGCTTGCCTTCACCGGCCAGCCACTGGCCATCGATAAACTGGACTAAAGACATCATCAATTCACTCCCTGTGGTGCACAGGCCGCCTCGGCAGCCTGCTTCAATGCGGTGATATGGACCCGTTATTCCAGATCGACGACCCGAACCATGTCGCCACTCTCCACCTTGAGGGCGGCCGCCATCTTGGGCGGAATAATGGCTTCGTGCTTGTCCAGATCGACCCGGATGTTGCCGTAGCAGGCGCGGTATTGCTCGAACCTGGCGTTGCAGACGAGGTAGGTGTGACCGCCGATGGGCTCACCCACCAGCACCGCCAGCTTCTGGCTGCGGCGCACGCTGCGGATGTGCTTCACGTCGCACTCGACTGTGGGGCCGGCATCGAAGATGTCGACGTAACCGCGGTTCACGAAACCCTCGTCCTGCAGCATCTTGATGGCCGGGCGGGTCTTCTCGTGGGTCTGGCCGATGACGGCGCGCGCCTCGTTGCTCAGCAGATTGACGTAAATCGGGTACTTGGGCATCAGCTCGGCGATGAAGCGCTTCTTGCCGATGCCGGTGAGGTAGTCGACGGTGGGAAAGTCCATCGAGAAGAAATGCTTTTGCAGCCACTCGTAGAAGGGGCTGTGACCGTTCTCATCGGAGACGCCGCGCATCTCGGCGAAGACGGTCTTGTCAAACAGCTCGGGGTGCTCGGCCATGAACAGGAAGCGGTGCTTGGAGAGCAGACGGCCATTGAGCCCCTCGCGGGCACATTCGCGCAGAAACAGGGTGCAGAGCTCGGAGTTGCCTGTGTAGTCGTTGGAGAGCGTGAGCGTCTCGACCACGTTGTAGATGCCGAGCTTGGGGGAAGAGTGCACCACCTTGCCGATGTGGTAGTTGTAAAACGGCTGGGACAGGCCGACGGCCGCATCGATGGCGCAGGTACCGACCATCTCGCCGGTCTCCAGGTCTTCGGCCACGAAGAAGTAGAGGCAATCGCCTTTGCCGGCGGGCTTGTCCAGGAAGGTCTGGGTCGAGGCATCGATCTTGCGTTGCAGCAGTTCATCGTTGACCGGCAACGAGGTCATGCCGGTGCCGGATTCGATGGCACAGGTCTTGAGGCCGGCGAAGTCGCGCTGCTCGATAGGACGGATAACCAACATAAATGACAACTCCCTTTCATTGACGACAGGTGGGGTCCCGGCTCCTGCCGGGAGGGCTCCCCACCTCAACTTGGATCAGGCGTTAACCACCTGAGCGACCGCTTTTTCGAACCGTGCCAACCCTTCCTTGATGTCCGCCTCCGGAATAACCAGTGACGGTGCGAAGCGCACCACGTTGGTGCCTGCCACCAGTGCCATCAGCCCCTGATCGATGGAGGCCAGCAGGAAGTCGCGGGAGCGGCCCTTGAAGTCATCGTTCAGCACGGCGCCCAGCAGCAGGCCCTGGCCACGCACTTCGCTGAAGCAGTGGTACTTGGCGTTGATGGCGGCGAGACCGTCGCGGAACAGCTGCTCGCGCTGCTTGATACCGCTCAGCACTTGTGGGGTGTTGACCACGTCCAGCACGGCTTCGGCCACGGCGCACGCCAGCGGGTTGCCGCCGTAGGTGGAGCCGTGAGTGCCCACTTTCAGGTGGGAAGCGATCTCGGTGGTGGTCAGCATGGCGCCGATGGGGAAGCCGCCGCCGAGCGCCTTGGCGCTGGTGAGGATGTCCGGCGTGACGCCAAGGCCCATGTAGGCGAACAGCTCGCCGGTACGACCGACCCCGGATTGCACCTCGTCATAGACCAGCAGGGCATTGTGCTTGTCGCACAGCTCACGCACGCCCTTGGCAAACTCGTCGGTGGGGCTGATGATGCCACCCTCACCTTGCAGCGGCTCCATCACCACGGCGCAGGTATTGTCGGAGATGACGGAGGCCAGCTCGGCCAGATCGTTGTAGGTCACGTGGGTGATGTCGGCGGGCTTGGGACCGAAACCATCGGAGTAGGCCGCCTGGCCGCCGACGCTCACGGTGAAGAAGGTGCGGCCGTGGAAGCCCTGGTGGAAGGCGATGATCTGGGTCTTGTGGGCACCGAACTTGTCGATGGCGTAACGACGGGCCAGCTTGAGGGCGGCTTCGTTCGCTTCGGCGCCGGAGTTGCAGAAATAGACCTTATCGGCAAAGGTGGCGGCGACCAGCTTCTTGGCCAGGCGCAGGGCCGGCTCGTTGGTCATCACGTTGGAGAGGTGCCACAGCTTCTCGCCCTGGGTTTTCAGGGCTTCGACCAGCTTGGGATGGCAATGGCCCAGACCATTGACCGCGATCCCGCCCGCGAAGTCGACATACTCGCGGCCTTCCTGATCCCAGACACGTGATCCCTCACCGCGCACCGGAATGATCTTGGCCGGCGCATAGTTGGGAACCATCACTTCATCAAACACTTCACGTGTCACTGCCAACAACTCTGACATATTGCTCTCCTGCTATATCGCGGCAGAATAATCCACCGCCCAAAAGTTAAATCCGTGTAAACGTGGCGGAATTATCACAGAAAAAAAGTAAAAAGTCTGTAACTTAACCGCCAATGAGGAACAATGTTCGATTGCCTGTGAGATTTTAGGCAACCGCATTGCATAACGGCTCAGGGGGTGTTGGCAAGAGATAATTTGGGCAGGAAGCAGGGTGAATAAAGTGTCAGGGAAAATTTTTTTGGCCTCATTTCGATTATGAGACGAGGATCACGATTTTTTCAGGAAACGGCCAAAAAGTTGGCCAGCAACTGGTGCCCCTGCTCGCTCAAGATGCTTTCCGGGTGGAACTGAACCCCCTCCAGTGCCAGTGTTTTATGCCGCAGCCCCATGATCTCATCCATGGAGCCATCGGCGTGCTCGCTCCAGGCGGTGATCTCGAAGCAATCGGGCAGGGTTTCACGCTCCACGATGAGCGAATGGTAGCGGGTGACCCGCAGCGGATCCTTGAGCCCCTTGAACACCCCCTCCCCCCGATGGCGGATAAGGGAGGTCTTGCCGTGCATCACCTGACGGGCACGGACCACACGGGCACCGAACGCCTGGGCCAGGGACTGGTGACCGAGACAGACGCCGAGGATGGGGATCTCGCCGGCAAAACGGGAGATGGCAGCCAGGGAGATGCCCGCTTCATTGGGCGTGCAGGGACCGGGGGAGATCACCAGATGGCGGGGGGCAAGCCTGACTATCTCGTCCAGGCTCAGCTCGTCGTTGCGCCTGACCTGCACCTCCTGACCCAGGGCGCCAAAATATTGCACCAGGTTCCAGGTAAAGGAGTCGTAGTTGTCGATGAGTAGCAGCATGAGAAAGCCCTGGGAATAGAACAGAGACGGTGATCGGACTGCCCATGCCGGCCGTCCACGGACAAACGCCGCGCATTCTGGCATGTCTGCCCCCGTTAATAAACCGCTGAGGGGCTATGCGCGGGTATGGATGGCAGCCTCATTTCTGCAAGACCAACTCTCTGCCAGCTCGATGGCATTGCCCCATGCAACTCATGCCCTTTAGCAGGGAAGCAGACGAGCGCAGGCAGAAGACGCCGGATAGTCCACGACTGGGCAGGGGAACAGGGGAAAAAGACGGAGCAAGGCGTAAGGGCCGAAAGCGGGGTGTGAAATGGCGGCCCATCGGCAGATGGGCAGAGCCCGGGAGCGCTTCAGCGATCCAGATAACGCCCCTGCTCCAGCTCGCGCTCGCGCTGGCATTCGGCCAGATAGATGGCGGCGGCAATGGCCGGGGTCTTGTGGTGCTTGTCGATGGCATTGGAGACCATCAGCTGCAGGGTGTTGAGGTTCTTGGCCTTGCGAAACTTGCGCAGCCAGTGGCCCTTGTCACTCAGTTCTTCAATCACTGTATTTGATTCGACAGACATGCTTTCTCTTGGGGCAAGCGCCCGCGTTTGACATTGGAAGAGGAGATGACGAACCAGGGGTCGGGTAAAACAAAGAAAGCCAGGCAAATACCCAGCTCTCTACAACTACACCTTCCCAGTATGTCAGGCTCGAGGAACGAAGCCGACGACATCATATACGCTGATCAGGGTTTTTTCAGCCCTTTCCCGCGCCTTTTGTGCGCCAGCCGCCAAAATGGCCTGCAGATGAGTCTCATCCTGACGCAACTCGCGGAAGCGGGCCTGGATGGGCTCCAGCAGGGCGACCACGGCATCGGCCGTCTCGCTCTTGAGGTGGCCGTACATCTTGCCCTCGAAGTGCTGCTCGAGCTCCGGAATGGAGCGACCTGTCACACCGGACATCAGGGTCAGCAGGTTGGAGACCCCCGGCTTGTTCTCGGGATCGAAGCGCACCACCGCCGGCTCGTCGGAGTCGGTCATCGCCCGCTTGATCTTCTTGACGATCTGCTTGGGATCTTCCAGCAGGCCGATGAAGTTCGCCTCGTTGTCGTCGGACTTGGACATCTTCTTGGTGGGATCCTGCAGGCTCATCACCCGGGCACCGTCGGTCGGGATGAAGGGCTCAGGCAGGGTGAAGACCTCACCGTAGAGGTTGTTGAACCGGGTGCAGATGTCGCGGGTCAGCTCCAGATGCTGCTTCTGGTCGTTGCCGACCGGCACCTGGTTGGCCTGATAGAGCAGGATGTCCGCCGCCATCAGCACCGGATAGCCGAACAGGCCGACGTTGACGTTGTTCTCGAAACGGGCGGACTTGTCCTTGAACTGGGTCATGCGCGACAGTTCGCCCATCTGGGTATAGCAGTTCAGGATCCAGCCGAGCTCGGCGTGCTGGGGCACGTGGGACTGGATGAAGACGGTGCTCTTGGCCGGATCTATGCCGACCGCCAGATAGAGGGCGGCGGCATCCAGGCAGGCCTTGCGCAGGGCGGCAGGCTCCTGGCGGGTGGTGATGGCGTGCAGATCGACGATGCAGTAGAGGCAGTCGAAGTCATCCTGCATGTTGACCCACTGACGCAAGGCGCCCATGTAGTTGCCTATGGTCAGCTGGCCCGAGGGTTGGGCCCCGCTCAATACGATTGGTTTAGCCATGAATGTGTTGATCCTTGTTATTCAGCCAAGAGGGCATCGAGCTCTGCAAACTGCTCGCATACCCAGTCAGGGCGGGAATCTGCGATGGGGCGGCCATAGTTGTAGCCGTAGGTGAGCCCCACCACCTTCATGCCGGCAGCCTGGGCGGCCAGCACATCATTTTCGGAGTCTCCCACCATAAGGGTGCGGGACGGGCTGACCCCCAGCTCCTGGCAGGCGTGCAGCAACGGATCCGGGCTCGGCTTCTTGACGGGCACGCAGTTGCCCCCCAGCCAGAGCGCGAAGCAGTCGCCGATGCCGAGGGCATCCAGAATGGGCTGCACGAAGTGACTCGGCTTGTTGGTCACCACGGCTTGGCGGTAACCGAGCGCCTGCAGGCGGCGCAGGCTCTGCTCCACCCCGTCATACATGGCCAACCCTTGCAGCAGGCAGGCCTGATAGTGCTGGTCAAACAGGGGGCGGGCCTTGGCAAACAGTTCGGGCGCCTCGCGATAGTCCAGCGCGCGCTGGATCAGCTTGTCGGCGCCGTTGCCGACCCAGGTGCGCACCACGGCCTCGTCGGCCTCGGGCAGCCCCAGATCGGTCAGGGTGCGGTTGACCGCCAGCGCCAGCTGGGAGGCGCTGTCAATCAGGGTGCCATCCAGATCGAACAGCACCAGATCGAAGGGACGTTCAACGGACATGAGCCAGCTCCGCCCGCATCTGATCGATCACCGCCTTGTAATCCGGCTTGCCGAAGATGGCGGAGCCCGCCACGAACATGTCAGCCCCGGCGGCGGCGATCTCGCGGATGTTCTCCACCTTGACGCCACCGTCGATCTCGAGGCGAATGTCACGGCCGCTCTCGTCGATCAGGCGACGCACCTGACGCAGCTTGTCGAGGGTGCCAGGGATGAAGCTCTGACCACCAAAGCCCGGGTTGACCGACATCAGCAGGATCACGTCCAGCTTGTCCATCACGTACTCGAGGCAGGTGAGCGGCGTGGCCGGGTTCAGCACCAGACCGGCCTGGCACCCCTGCTCCTTGATGAGACCCAGGGTACGGTCCACGTGATCGGAGGCTTCCGGGTGGAAGGTGATCAGGTTGGCACCCGCCTTGGCGAAATCGGGCACTATGCGATCCACCGGCTTGACCATCAGGTGCACATCGATGGGGGCCTCGATGCCGTAGTCACGCAGGGCCTGACAGACCATGGGGCCTATGGTCAGGTTGGGGACATAGTGGTTGTCCATCACGTCGAAGTGCACCACGTCGGCCCCGGCGGCCAGCACCTTGGCCACATCCTCGCCCAGGCGGGCAAAGTCGGCGGAGAGGATAGAGGGGGCAATCAGAAAGTCTTTCATCAGCGTCATCCATTGGCAGCGTGGCAGAAAAAGCGGCGCAATTTTATCGCAAATGGGCGATGAAAACGACCCGCACGTACAGGGAATGCGGACCGCAGTTGCAGAAGACGCGGGCCGCGAGTCTCGCCGCAAAGGCGGGATGAAAACAACCCGCACCTCCAGAAGACGCGGGCTTTGCACTTGCCCCACCAGACAGGTGACTGCCCGGGCAGAAACGACAACGGTCCCCGCAGGGACCGTTCATGACTCAACCGACAGAGACCAGCTCGGCCTCGCCGGGGTAATGGCCCTGCTCGGGGGCTATGCCAGGCGGGTAGAGCGCCAGCAGCTCGGCCACCTTGTTGCGGCTGCCACCGTTGCGACTGATGGTGCGCTTGACCAGGATCTCGTCCAGCCGGGCCCCGCGATAGAGTTCCCGGGTCAGCTCGATGTCGTGATTGCTGATGAGCACGGGCACCCCCTTGTGGGCGGCAGTATGGCGCGCCAACCTGGCCAGCAGGGCCTGATCATCCAGGGTGAAGCCACCGGCCGAATAGCTGGTGAAGCTCGCCGTGGTGGAGAGCGGCGCATAGGGGGGATCGCAGTAGATCACCCAGTCTTCCTCCGCCCTGGCCATGGCATCGGCATAACTCTCGCAGATGAAGGTGGCCTTCTGGGCCTTCTCGGCGAAGGCCCACAGCTCTTTCTCCGGAAAATAGGGCTTCTTGTACGAACCGAACGGCACGTTGAAGCCGCCCTTCTTGTTGTAGCGGCACAGGCCGTTGAACCCGTGGCGATTCAGAAACAGGAACAGCTGAGCCCGTTCGAACCCGGCTTCGGTCTGGTTGAACTGGGTGCGCAGCCGATAATAGGCGGTCTTGTGGTTGTGCTCGGCCACAAACAGCTTGCGCGCCTCGTGGATGAAGTTGTCCGGCTGCCGCTTGAGGTGGTTGTAGAGACCGATCAGATCCGGATTGATGTCGTTGAGCACATAGGCATCGTAATCCGTGTTGAGAAACACCGAGCCCGCTCCGACGAAGGGCTCCAGCAACACACGCCCGGCCGGCAAGCGCTCGGCAATCTCTTCGACCAGGGAGTATTTTCCCCCGGCCCATTTTAAAAACGCGCGTGTTTTTTTCATGGAAGTCCGGTGTTAAGAAGGCAATGCCCAAAAAAGGGGGACGATTCTACCCCCTTCCCCGGGCGACTGGCTATTGCTTCAATTCTTTTTGTATCTGGGCAAACGACTTGGGCCAGGGCTGTCCCTTGAGCAAGGCGGGGGAGAGCTTGCGGATCGCCGCCTTGGCCTGGGTGCTGTTGGCATAGTCGCCCTGCACCACCACGTACCAGGGGCTGCCACGGAAGCGGGTCTTGTAGACCCAGACCTTGCCCGCCAGCCCATGCTCGGCCACGAAGCTGTCGACCGCCTGGGTGTTGCTCGCCCCCATCAGCTGGATGCTGTAATGGTTCCTCGCCTTCTTGTTGAGGGTCGCCACCGGCGTCAGGGCCACCTTGGGCGCCGGTGCCGCGGCGGGCGCAGTCGCGGCAGGAGTGGGCGTCGCCTTGGCAACAGGCGCCGTGCTCTGTGTCTGTGCCGCCGCCCCGGTCGGGGCCGCACGGGAACTCCCGCCGACCAGCTCGTCCACCACAGCCGTCGGCAGGGCACCGCTGACGTTGGGCTGTGTCATCAGTTTCTCAACCACTTCATCGGAGATGACGACCCGGCGCCCCTCGTAATTGCTCGACTCGGTGGTGACCGTCTCGCTCTCGACCTTCTTGGGCAAGGTCTTGGCATCGGGTTGCCAATCCCGGGCAACCTGGTTGCTTGAAGAGCTGGCATCGGCGCCACTGCTCGCCTGGCTCCCCTGAGCCCCGCTCGCCGCACCGACATTCAGCGGATCGGTGGCGACGGGGTCGGGCAATGCCATCCCCTGGGACGAGGTCTGGGGTTGCTCCTTGCCTGCCTCCTCGAACAGAGGGAGATAGCTCAGGGCCAGCAAACCGGCGGCCGCCAGGGCCAGCACGGTCGCAATCTTCTTGACGGGCAACTCGGCCTGACGTTTCTTGGGCCTTCTGTCGGTCATGACATCCTCCAATGACTGCATGATGGCGGACGGGTGTCCCCCCGCCCCCTTCAGGATCTCTTCCACTTTCGGCTTGGGCAAGAGGGCCGCCGGGATCTTCAGCTCCTTGGCCTTCTCATACAGGAAGATGCGTTGCTCAGGCGCCCTCAGTGGCGCGACTTCCAGCTCGAGTGCGGGCATGGCCCGCCCCTTGAGGGCACTCTTCTGATCGCGACACCAGACGTCACTGCCCGAGAGCAGGATGGCCAGTTTATGGGGAGAGGCCAGGGTATCGTTATGGCGACAGAGCGCCCACAGCTCCCCCACCAGTTCGGCGGGCAGGGTGTCGGCGCGCTCGATCATGAGCAGCAGGGTGGAAGGCTTGCCCTCCAGCATGCGGAAGAAGCTGTCGGCCAGCGCATCCTGCGCATTGAACAGGGGGCGCGCCACCACCTGCTGAAGCAGCAACTGGCGCACGTCCGCCATCTTCATGGCCGGGCTGCCGATGAGGCTCACCACCCGAACAGTGTCAGGCAGTTGGGCAAGCAGGGATTCACACAGGGTGCCACGGCCGCTGCCGGGCTTGCCTGAGAGAAAAATATAAGGGTGATTGAACTCAATCAGGTGCAGCAGCCGGTCAACCAGCTGCCGCTGGGAAGGCAATTTCAGCAATTTGTTATTGGTCACGACCAGACTCGATCACCGCCATCAGCTGCGCATCCGTCACATCGGCCACCACCTGAGCCTGCCCGATCCCGGCTGGCAACACCAGCCGCAGCTTGCCTTCCAGCACCTTCTTGTCACGGCGCATATGGCGAATGAAGGCGGCAAAGTCCATCTCGGGCGGCGCCAGCACCGGCAGGTACGCCGCCAGCAGCAGGTCGCGGACTCTTGCAACCTCTTGCGCCGTCATGTCGCCACGGGCCAGGGCCGTTTCGGCCGCCAGCATCATGCCTGCCGCCACCGCTTCCCCATGGAGCCAGTTGCCATAGCCCTTCTCGGCCTCGATGGCATGGCCGAAGGTGTGACCCAGGTTCAGCAGGGCGCGCACGCCATGCTCGGTCTCGTCCTGACCGACCACGTCGGCCTTGATTTCACAGCAACGGCGAATGGCGTAAGAAAGGGCTTCGGCGTCAAGGCGTTGCAGCCGCGCCATGTTGACTTCGAGCCAGGAGAAGAAGGCCGCATCCCAGATGATGCCGTACTTGATCACCTCGGCCATGCCGGCGGCAAATTCCCGCGCAGGCAGGGTCTTGAGGCAGTCGGTGTCGATGATCACATGCTTGGGCTGATAGAAGGCACCCACCATGTTTTTGCCAAGAGGGTGGTTGACGGCGGTCTTGCCGCCGACGGAGGAGTCAACCTGGGAAAGCAGTGTGGTAGGCACCTGAATGAACGGAATGCCTCGTTGATAGCTTGCCGCAGCAAAGCCGACAACGTCGCCTATCACGCCGCCCCCCAGGGCGATGAGGGTGGTGTCACGCCCATGGCTGGTTTCCAGCAGAGCAGACATGATCCGCTCGAAGGTAGCCAGGGTCTTGTAGGCCTCGCCATCCGGCAGTATCAGGTGTTCAACCTGAAAACCGGGAAGCAACTGAATGATCTGCTCAAGATACAAGGGGGCGACGACTGTGTTGGTCACTATCATGACCCGCTTGCCCTTGATCGTCTGCGCCAGCACCTCGGGGCGTTGCAACAGACCAGCAGCTATCTCAATCGGGTAGCTGCGCTCACCCAGTTCGACCTTCAACCTTTCCATGGACGTCCTCTATTGATTACATACCAATCAACTTAACGATTTGATTAGCTACAACTTTTGCACTTTGATCATCCGTCTGGATGACAAAGTCTGCGACTTCTTCATACAGGGCGTTGCGCTCGAGGGCCAGACGCTCCAGCACTTCGCGGGGCGGCTCTTCGGTTTGCAACAAGGGGCGACGCTTGTCTCTCTGGGTACGCGCCAGTTGCTTTTCAATGGTGGTTTCGAGGTAGACCACGATGCCGCGCGCAGAGAGTTTGTTGCGGGTTTCACGGCTCTTGATGGCGCCGCCGCCCGTTGCCAGCACGATACCCTGCTGCTCGGCGAGTTCACCGATCACCTTCTCTTCGCGGATCCGGAAACCCTCTTCGCCTTCAACATCGAACACCCAGCCGATATCGGCACCACTGCGGCGCTCAATCTCATGATCTGAGTCGAAAAACTCCATGTGCAGTTGTTCTGCCAGATGTCTACCTATGGTGCTCTTGCCCGCACCCATGGGACCTATCAGGAAAATATTGCGTTTCTCAGCCATGTCTTTTCGTTAGTAATTACAAACTGTATGGCCCCGGTAACTACTCGACCGGGGTACCTATGAACCTTATCTTGCGATGGATCAGGAGGGGGATTATCTCAATAGAAACCAGGACTGGCAACCGCAGCCCTTACGCCCCAGCCTCATCGGGGCGTAAGGTTATATGTGTTTTACCCTCACATGTAAAGTTTTCAGAGGGCGTCGGTGACTATCCTCGGGGTCACGAAGATCAGCAGTTCACGCTTCTTGTTCTCGCTGGTGGTTTTCTTGAACAGGTAACCCAGACCGGGAATATCCCCCAGCAGCGGCACCTTGCTGACGTCGCTCTTGATGGTCTGCTGATAGATGCCGCCCAGCACAAGGGTCTCGCCGTTGTTGACCAGCACCTGGGTGGTGATGGACTGGGCGTTGATGGAGACCGCATCCCCGGTACCGGTCGGGACGGTCTCCCCCTTGGTATCCTGGGTCACGGTCAAATCCAGGATGACCCTGTTGTCCGGGGTGATCTGTGGCGTGACCTTGAGACTCAGCACCGCCTTCTTGAAGGTGACCGAGGTCGCCCCGCTGGACGAAGACTCCACATAGGGGATCTCTGTCCCCTGCTCGATCAGGGCCGGCTTCTGGTTCGCCGTGGTGACGCGAGGGCTCGCAATGATCTCGGCCTTGCTCTCCTTTTCAAGGGCGGAGAGTTCGAGATCCAGCAGAGTGCCATTGGCCAGACGAGCGACCTGGAAGGCCAGGGTACCGGCGGCATTGGTCACCGGCAGGTTGACGTTGAGACGATCTGCCACATCTGGACGAGTCATATTAGTATTGATACTTCCATCCGGATTCAGATTTCCATTTCCTGAACCATCATTGCCCTCTATGGTGCCCGAGGTGCCATTGCCGTGACCGTCATTCTTGGTCACCCCCCAACGCACCCCCAGGGCCTCGTCGAAGCCGTCGTCTATGGTCACCATGCGCGCCTCGATCACCACCTGCTTGACCGGGATATCGAGGATATCCAGCATCCGCTTGACGTTGCCGATGACATCCGCCGTATCCTTGACCACCAGCACGTTGGTGCGTTCATCCACGCTCACCGCCCCTCTGGGAGAGAGCAGCTTGGTGCTATCGGAGGAGAGCAGGGCCGCCACTTCGGATGCCTTGGCATAGTTGATCTGCAGGTACTCGGTATAGAGCGGCGCGAGGTCGGCTACCTGATTGCGGCTCTCCAGCTGCTGTTTCTCTCG
The DNA here is from genome assembly GCF_046581335.1 of Aeromonas sp. DSM 116730. Taxonomy (NCBI): domain Bacteria; kingdom Pseudomonadati; phylum Pseudomonadota; class Gammaproteobacteria; order Aeromonadales; family Aeromonadaceae; genus Aeromonas; species Aeromonas sp. DSM 116730. The sequence continues at coordinate 3,351,146 of NZ_CP144265.1, forward strand.
TGCGGCAATCTCGTCCGCCGGGGCCACCAGCAGTATGTTGTTGTCCAGCCGCTTGTCGAGCCCTCTGACCTTGAGGATGATGTCGAGCGCCTGCTCCCAGGGCACACCATCGAGACGCAGCGTGATATTGCCGGAGACGGAATCCGTGGTCACCAGATTGAGATTATTGAAGTCGGCGATGATCTGCAGCACTGTCCGAACAGGAATATCCTGGAAGTTCAACGAGATTGGTTTGCCCTGATATTGTTTCGCTGTCGTGGTCGCGACCCGCTTCTTCACCTCTATGATGAACATCTTGTCGGCCTGGTCGTAGCGATAATCAAACTGACCATTGACCGAGAGCTCAAACAAGGTGTCATTGCCCTGGCGGAACACCTCCACCAGGGAGACAGGGGTCGCAAAATCCTGCACATTGATAAGATTCAGTTGATCATCCGGGATCCGGGTGCCGTGGAACTTGGCGAGCACCTTCTGGCCGCGGCTGCTCACATCCACTGCCGCCGAGCTGTTGTCCAGGGTCACCAGAAACTCCCCCTGTCCCTCCTTGCCACGGCGAAAATCCACACCCTTGACCGAGTTGAAATAAGCACCGCCTGTATTCGCCTGCGAGACGGACAACACGGGTTTGCTGGCAGCAACAGGGGCGGGAGCCGCCAAGGGAGAGGAGACAGCCGCGGGCTGGTACTGAGACTGGTTCTGGGCGACCCGCTGGGTATCAATCAGTGCAGACTGGGTAACAGGCTGGCTCCTGACAAGCGCCGACGGACTGGCAGCAGGGGAGACCGCAGTCGCAGCCACCGGCTGGCCGGCCTTCTCTCCCAATGACACCAGCAATTTGTTGCCCTGTTGATGGACCTGATAAGGGGTCAGCTGATCGAGCGCTATCTTGATATCCAGCCCCTCTCCCTTGCCCTCCACCTTGAGGTTGTCCACCCCCTGCTGCTTGATGGGCAGCGGGTTGACCGTCAGCGCCCCTATGGCGCCGGGCACGTGCAGCAGGAGCTGATTGGGCTCATACGACAGTCTGTCGGTAAATCCGCTCACTGGCTCGCTGAAGCTCAGCTCCAGCAAGAGTTGATCGGCCAGCAGCGGATTCACCTTGACCTCCTGCAACGCCGGCACCGCCCACACCTGAGTGCATACGCCCAGCCACAGCAGCGCCACACCCCTCATCCTTCTTATTGTTGTTCTCATCTCTGCTCATCCCTGATCATAGTTTTGCGTCGAGATTGGCCATGGCCAGCTGAGTTTCTCGGGTGACCCAGCATCCTTTGCCATCCGGTACCGTTTCCATCAAGTCAACATGGGTATTCGTTATCTTGATGACTCTTCCCTGATCCAGTCCCATGTACTGATTGAGCCCCACGCGAACGGCTTGCCCGTCCGGGGTCCTGATCAGTGCCCACAACTGTCCCTGTTTGCCGATGGATCCCTTCATGCTCAAACTGGCCAGCGAGTAGCGTTCCAGCACCTCCTTCTCCCGACTGGCCACTATCTGGGCGCAGTCCGGCTTGGTCTTGGCATCCACCCTGGAGCTGGTCTCTGGTTGCGGTTCAATGAAGGGGCTGCGTTGATCACTGCGCTGATAGGCCATGGGGGAGAATGGTTTTATCTCCGGCAAGGGCTCGATCGGGATGGGTTTCCTCGCCTTGGTTTGTTGTACGTACTCGTCCATGTCCTCCTGTCCGCCACAGGCCGTCAACAACAGCACCGGCAAGAGGAGTCCGATCACTCTCATGCTCATGGCTTCTGCTCCAGGGTTTTACCGTTGTACTTGTAGGTCTTGGCCTGCATGGACATGCCTATCAACTCGTCCTGGCCCCGGCCTTGATTGAGCTGAAACGAATCCAGGATCACGATGCGCGGCAACGCGGCCATGTCTGCCGTGAACTTGCCGAGCTCGTGATAGGTGCCCACCACCTCGATGCGCATGGGCAGTTCGGTCGAGAATTCGTGTTTGACCTCTGCCTCCCAGTTGATCCTGTTCAATTTGAGCCCGTTATCGGTGGCGATAAAGCTGATGTCATCCAGCAACCCTGCCACTTCATGGGTATTGGGCAACTGCTTGAGCTGGGTATCCACCAAATGTTCAAGCTGCACCATCTGCTTCCTGTATGCCTCCAGGTTGGCGGCCAGCATGGCCTTGCTCTCGAATTGGGCCTTCAGCTCCTGTTCTTTAGCGGCCTCCTGCCGCAAGGCCGTCAGGGAGTTGGCAATCACATAGTAGTAAATGGCGCCACCCAGCAGGGCACAGCAAAACAGGATGAAGATCCCCTTGGCGACTTTTGGCCAGCGCGCGATGTCATTGAGATCCAGGTCATTGAGTTGTTGCAGGTTCATTGTTGCCCCTTAGTCGCGACCGGAGCGACGCCGGCAATCTGGAACATCATGGAGAACTGGCTGAGGGCCACGGGCGCCACGTCTGCCGTGAAGATGGTGCTGAGCTGAGATTGTCCCAGCCAGCCAGACCCATCGATGCGCCTCATCATGCTGGCAACCCGGCCATAGGCTTCGGCCTTGCCGTTGACATCGATTCTGTTGGCCTGCAAGGCCAGAGTATTGAGATAGACCCCATTGGGCACCAGCACGGGTAGCTGGTTGAACAGGCGTACCGGTATGTTGCGCCTTGTCTGCAACTGCTCGATAAGCTGCATCCGATCGATCAGCTCCTTGCGGCGCTCCTTGAGCAGCCGGATCTCGCCGAGCTGGGTATCGAGTGTGGCCATCTCCTGCTGCAGACGCTGGTTGCGCTGCTGCTGATAGCCGATCTGCTGCTGCACCAGCCAGTCGACGGCAAAGGCAAGGGAGGCGGTGGCCGCTAGGAAAAGGCCGATCATGATGCCAAACTGCTTCTTCTGGCGCTGGGCCCTGGCAAGCCGCCAGGGAAGGAGGTTTATATTTGACATGGTGTGAAGCTCCGCAGTGCCAGACCGAATGCCGCCATGTATTTGGCCCCATGGATGAGGCCTCCTTCCCCCCTGGGCTTGCCAAACAAGGCGAAGGGGTCGGGATGCAGCACTTCACAGTTGAGCTCGCTGCCTAGCTGCCCGACGAGACCCGGCAGCAGACTGCCCCCTCCCGTCAGCACCAGTTTTGACAACTCCTTGTTGCCGGACGAGCTGCAAAAGAGCTGCACATTGCGCCTGACCTGCAACACCAGCGTGCTGAGGTGGGGCAACAACACATCCACCTCATGGTCGGCAGGCAAGCTGCCCTGAACCTTGGCAAACTCCGCCTCTTCCAGGCTCATGCTGTAAAAAGAGGCCAGGGCCTGGCTGTATTGATCGCCACCGAAATTCTGCAGGCGGGAGTAGACGACCTCCCCCCTGAGCAGGGCGGCAAAGGTCATGGCACTGGCGCCTATGTCGACGATGCCGACCGGCTTGTCCCAGGTTTGCAGCTCGGGCAGACAGGCCAGCACGGCACGTCCCAACGCATGGGCCCCCACGTCCACCACCATGGTATTCATGCCAGCCTCCGTCAGCGCACTGACCCGGCCGTTGACGCTCTCGGTGCGCGCCGCGCTCAGCAGCACCTCCTGGCGGCTCTCGTCGGCCGTCAGACCGAGGATCTCGAAATCCAGGCTGACCTCATCGAGGGGGAAGGGAATGAGCTGTTCTGCCTCCAGGTGAACCTGGTTCTCCAGCTCGTTCTCGTTGATGTTGGCATCAACCTGAATGACCTTGGTGATGACATTGGAGCCTGTCACGGCCGTGGCCACCTGCTGACAATCCCCTTGAATGAGCCGCTTGAGCGACTTGAGGGACTGGCTGACCCGTTCAATGTCCTGCAGTTGATAATCGACCAGGGTGCCCTTGGGCATGGGTATCTCGGCAACCGATTCGAGATGCACCTTGCCAGGACGTCCGCTGAGGGTGACGGCCTTGATGGTTTGACTGCCAAAATCAATGCCCGCCAAGGAGAGGAGGGATCCCTTACTTAATAGCCCAAACATATACACATCCATGCGTTATTGGGTTTTAGGACTTATTGTAGGACAGCGCATCACGAGGTGATGACTTAACTCAATATAATGCTCTATCTATCAATGTCATAAAGTTTATGTCAAAAGTTGACGCTGCTCTCCTTTCGGCCTTGATTGCGGCCCCCTTGGTAATTGCGTCCTGGAATGCTACCCTCCCGCCTCTTCTCGAGGTCGATGTCTCCGGACAGGAAAACCTCGAATCCGCGAGGGTAAAAAGGCTATACTCTGCGCCCGTTGGCTAATTTTAAGACGATTGGTAGTTCTTCCATGCTGAAATGGCTCGTTCGCCTGTTTATTGTCATGATGCTGGGTGCAGTGCTGGGTGTTGCCAGCCTCATCGGCATCTACTTCTACATCAAGCCCCAGTTGCCGGATGTGAGCGCCCTGCGCGATGTCAAACTGGCCACCCCGATGAAGGTGTACAGCCGGGATGGGGAGTTGATCTCCCAGTTCGGCGAAATTCGTCGTATCCCGTTGCGGCTGGATGAAATTCCCCAGTCCATGATAGATGCCGTGCTCGCCACCGAAGATGCCCGCTTCTATGAGCACCCGGGCATAGACCCCATCGGCATCATCCGGGCCGCCACCGTCTGGGCCGTCTCCGGCCAGGCCCGCCAGGGCGCCAGTACCATCACCCAGCAGGTTGCGCGCAACTTCTTCCTGAGCAACGAGAAGACACTGGTGCGCAAGATAAAGGAAGTCTTCCTGGCCTGGCGCATCGAGCAGAACCTTTCCAAGGATGAGATCCTCACCCTCTATCTCAACAAGATCCCCCTCGGTTACCGGGCATTCGGGGTCGGCGCCGCCGCCCAGGTCTACTTCGGCAAAGACGTCAAGGATCTGACCCTGGACGAGATCGCCATCATAGCCGGGCTGCCAAAAGCCCCTTCCATGCTGAACCCCATACGTTCGCCGGAGCGCGCCTTTGCGCGCCGCAACGTGGTGCTGGGCCGCATGCTGGAGACCGGCAAGATCACCCAGGCCCAGTTTGACGAGGCCTCCAAGATGCCGGTCAAGGCCCGTTATCACGGTGCCGAGACGACCCTCAACGCCCCTTACCTGAGCGAGATGGTGCGCCAGAAGATGGTGGAGCAGTTTGGTGAAGATGCCTACACCATGGGGCTGCACGTCTACACCACTGTCACCGCCAAGCGCCAGCGCGCCGCCCACCAGGCGCTGCTGGACGGCGTCTTCGACTATGACACCCGCCACGGCTATCGCGGCCCGACCGCCCTGCTGTGGAAGACCGGGGAAACGGCCTGGGACTACGACCAGATCATGGCCCACCTGGCCAAGCAACCGACCTACCAACCCCTGATGGCCGCCGTGGTCACCAAGGTCGGTGACAAGAGCGCCACCCTGGTGCTGAAGAATGGCAAGCAGGCCGAACTCGGCTGGAACGGCATCAAGTGGGCCCGAACCTTCATCACCGACGATCGCCAGACCTATCCACCTAAATCGGCACGGGATGTGCTCAAAGTCGGCGCCCAGATCTGGGTGCGGGAGAAAGGGGAAGAGCTGCTGCTCTCCCAGATCCCTGACGTCAACGCCGCCCTGGTCGCCATGAACCCGCAGGACGGTGCCATCGAGGCCCTGGTCGGCGGCTTCAGCTTCGAGCTCTCCAAGTTCAACCGGGTCGATCAGGCTCGCCGCCAGGTCGGCTCCAACATCAAGCCCTTCCTCTATGCCACCGCACTGGAGCAGGGCTATACCCTGGCGTCCCTCATCAACGACGCCCCGATCAACCAGTGGGATCCCGCCAAGGGCCCCATGTGGCAGCCCAAGAACTCGCCAGCCATCTATGAGGGCCCGACCACACTGCGCCTTGGCCTCGCCAAGTCCAAGAACGTGATGTCGGTCCGGCTGATGCGCGCCATCGGGCTGGATACCTATATCGATGGCCTGACCCGCTTCGGCTTCGCCCGCGAGCACATCTCTGCCAACGAATCCCTGGCCCTGGGGGCCGCCGAGTTCACCCCGCTGGAAGTGGTGCGCGGTTACTCGGTACTGGCCAATGGCGGCTTCCAGGTGACCCCTTACTTCATCACCGAAGTGACCGACAGCTTTGGCACTCCCCTGTATCAGGCCAATCCGGCCGCCGCCTGCCGCGACTGCGGTGTACTGGCCGCCGCCGGGCTCGACAGCGCCGATGCCTACGCCAACACTGTCCCTGACTGGAAGGCCCAGTGCCCAATTGACCCTGTCGTACCCAACAACATGGCGCCCCAGACCATCAGTGCCCAGAGCGCCTTCCTGATCACCGACACCCTGACCACCGCCATCTGGGGTGGCAATGGCTGGCGTGGTACCGGCTGGCGCGCGGCCCGTGACCTCAAGCGTCACGACATCTCGGGCAAGACGGGGACCACCAACGAATCGAGGGATGCCTGGTTCTCCGGTTACACCCCGAATCTGGTGGCCACCTCCTGGATAGGGTTTGACAACCACCAGCGCGGTCTCGGCCGGGCCGAATTCGGTGGCGGCGCCGCCCAGCCCATCTGGATCGACTTCATGAAGACGGCCCTGCAGCAAGTGCCCGAGCGCAAGATGCCGGTCCCCGAAGGGATCATGCAGGTACGCATCGATCGGGAGACAGGTCTGCTGACCAACCGTGCCGATGGCGCCAGCATGGAGGAGTTCTTCAAGGAAGGGACTGAACCGACCCGCTATGCGAGCCAGCTCTCCGATGGCAATGAGGTCTACGGCGGCGATGGCTCCAGCAGCGATGGCCCCGTCTCCACCGACGACATCTTCTAAGCTGCCCGTTGCGGCAAAAAAAACCGGCGCCCTGGCGCCGGTTTTTTTATCTGCCCCTCAGCCGAGCAGCCCCTTCATCAGGGCAGAGATCCGGGAGGCCAGTTCATTGAAGCAGGGGCGGCGCACCGAGTAGTGGCGATAGAGCAGGGAGATGGTGCGCCCCGGCACAGGGTCTATCACAGGGCGATAGCTGACGCCCCCCTCCTCGGCGTTGGCGGGCACCGCCAGCCTGGGCACCAGCGTCATGCCGCTGCCGGCCGCCACCATGTTGCGCAGGGTCTCGAGACTGGTGCCCTTGAAGCGCTGATCCTCGCCTATGCCGGCGGCAAAACAGAAGCCCATCGCCTGATCCCGCAGGCAGTGACCATCGGCCAGCATCAGCAACTTCTTGCCCTTGAGATTGCCAAGCGGCACCGCCCTGGCACTGGCTTCCGGATGATGCTGGGGCACCGCCAGCCACATAGGCTCCTGATAGAGAGGGATGGAGCCAAAGCCCTCCATGCCCTCCAGCTCGGCGAGCACCAGGCAATCCAGCTCCCCCTCCTCCAGCCGCTTGAGCAGCACCTGGGTCTGCTCCTCGTAGAGATAGAACTCCAGCTTGGGGAAGTGCTCCCGCAGATCCTGAATGATGTGGGGCAAGAGATAGGGGCCCACTGTGGGAATGAAGCCGATGTGGATCTCGCCGGACATGGGCTCGGCGAAGTGCTGGCCTATGCTCTTGAGCTCGCGCACCTCTTTGAGCACCTTGCGGGCCTGCAGGGCCATGGCATCGCCGGCCGGGGTAAACAACACCTTGCGGGAGGTGCGCTCGATCAGGATCACCCCCAGCTCATCTTCCAGCTTGCGCAGCTGGCCGCTCAGGGTCGGCTGGCTGACGAAGCAGCGCTCCGCCGCCTTGCGAAAATGTTTCTCCTCTTCCAGCGCTACCAGGTACTCGAGATCGCGAAGGTTCATAGGTACTGCATCCTGCCAATCTAAAGAGGCCGTTAGCATGCCCAAGAACGGTGCGGGGGACAAGGGAAGCCCGAAACGGGGAGTTGTCTCCCCTGCCCCACCAACCCGGTCTGCCCCGCTGCCCTGACCCCAGGGGCCGATGCGGCAAACCCGGGCATGGCCAGGATCAGGCCGCCATCAGGGCGGCGAGATGGTTCGCGAAGGCTTGCGGCTCCCCCAAGAATGAGGAGACGGGTAGCGGGATGAGGCTTCCCCCCCGCATCAGCCCGAGGGTCGGGAATCCCTGTCCGCCGAGCCGGCGCAGCCAGCCCTGGCTTTGGGCCAGATGCCCGGCGAGATCCACCTTCTGGCAGCTCTGGGCGAACGCCTCCGGCGTGATGCCCTGCTCCTGCGCCAGCAGCGCGAGACGGGCCTGGTCGCCGACCCACTGACCGTCAAGGTAATGGGACTGCTGAATGCGATGCAGCAGGCTCAAACCATCGCCCCCCAGTTCGGTGACCGCCAAGATGGCCCTGATGGGGGGCTCTGAGTCGAGGAAGAGACCGTCGCTGAGCAAGAGCTCGTTGAAGTAGCGCTCACCGAAAGGCTGGCCGGTCAGGGCCTGGATCCGCTCGTCATGGGGGCGGACATGGTCCCGCAGGGCCTGGCCCATCTGCTGGCGGCGCGGGCCCAGCCAGAGGCCACCCGCATGCAACGCTATCTGCAAATCCGGGATCCCGGCCGCGGCCTCGAGCAGGGGGGCGGCGCCATAGCACCAGCCACAGAGGGGGTCATATACATAGTGCAGTGTGGTGTCGTTCATCTGCGTGCTCCTCGGCAATTGATCAAAAAACCGGGCAATGAATGCCCGGCAAAAAACACAGGGAAAAGGACTCAGGCCATTACCACTTCATCTCGCCCATGTTGACCTTGGCACCTATGGCCAGGCCATCGTCCACCGGCAGGGACGGGAATGCCTTCTTCAGGCCGTCGATCAGCTGATCGCTGTGCTTGGCGGTGGCCAACTCCTGCTCGAAGCGCTGGACGTAGTCACGGGTAAAGGTCACGGCCTGGGTGCCCTTGGGCTCGGTCCCCAGGAAATGCCCCGGAATGACCCGCTCAGGCTGGAGGGCCAGCATGCCGTCGAGGGCCTGCATCCACTGTGCCCGCGCCGCCTTGGTCTGGCTGTCCGCCATCCAGACGTGCACCCCGCTGTATACCGGCACGCCGCCAAACGCCGTCTTGATGGAAGGAGCCCAGAGATAGGCACTCGGCGTGTTCATCTCCTTGATCTCGATCTTCTCGCCATCCAGGGTCAGGTGGGAGGCCGTCATCACCTGCGGCACTATCAGGGTCTTGGGTGCCTGCTCGGCGAGGATGGGGCCCCAGTAGGCCAGCTTGGCATCCTTGGTCTGCTTGATGTGATCGACCACGTGCTGGCTGGCCAGGATCTTGACGTCGGGGAAGGCCGCCTTGATGGGTTCCAGCCCGAAGTAGAAGTCGGGATCCCCGCCGCTGATGTAGACGGTGGTCAGTCGCTTGCCGCTCTGCTTGATCAGATCCACCAGCGCCTGGCCGTCATTGACCCCGAACTGGGCGTCGATGAGGATGGCCTCCTTGTCGCCGGTCACCAGCTCGGAGGAGACGGGGAAGATGGCCTTGTCGCCGGGGTTGTAAACGGTCACTGTCAGGGGGCTTGCCAGGGCGGCACCACCGAGCAGGGTGGTGGCCAGGGTCAAGGTGCGAAGTACTGTGTTCATGGGTATGCCTCGTGGGTAAGTGGTCATCGAATGGACACAGTTTATTGCAAACTTTTCAGCGCAAATACCGCATAATAAGCGCATCACTGTTGCACAAATCGAGCATATAGAGGTGCTGAGCATGGATCGACTGACCGCATTGCGGGTCTTCGTCTGCGTGGTTGAACAGGGCAGCCTGAGCGGCGCCGGAGAGAAACTGGAGATGTCCCGCGCCATGGTCTCGCGCTATCTGGCCGAGCTGGAGCGCTGGATGGGGGCCAGATTGCTGCACCGCACCACCCGTCGGCTGAGCCTGACCGGGCCGGGGGAAGAGGCACTGAACCGGGCCAGGGCCATGCTGTCGCTAGGGGAAGAGATGGAGCACCTGGCCATTCGCAGTGACGAGGCCCCCAAGGGGCAACTGCGCATCACCAGCAGCTACTCCCTCTCCGAAGCCCTGCTGGTCCAGGCAGCGGACGACTACCTGGCTCGCTACCCCGGGACGGCCATCGATATCCTGCTGCTGGACAGAACCGTCAACCTGGTGGAGGAGCGCATCGATCTCGCGGTGCGCATCACCAACGATCTGGATCCCAACCTGGTGGCGCGCCGCCTTGGCACCTGCCACTCGGTGGTGTGTGCCAGCCCCGCCTACCTGGCCCGTCATGCGCCGCCGCAGCAAGTGCAGGATCTGGCCCTGCACAACTGTCTCACCTACACCTATTTCGGCAAGAGCCTGTGGGAATTTCAGGGGCCCGATGGCCCCGAATCCGTGCCGGTGAGCGGCAACCTCAGCGCCAACATCTCCAACCTGCTGCTGGCGGCGACCCTGGATGGGGCGGGGATCAGCCTGCAGCCAGCCTACTCGGTGCAGGCCCACCTGGAGAGCGGCGCCCTGGTGCCCCTGCTGACCCAGTGGCAGCCCAAGCAGCTCGGCGTCTATGCCGTCTATGGCACCCGCAAGCAGATGTCCCCCCTGCTGCGCAGCTTCCTCGACTTCCTGATCGCACGCATGGCGGATGATCCCCTGTGGCAAGCCCGCTGAAGGCCCATGAAAAAGGGGCCTGTCGGCCCCTGTCATCCCTGTGTCGGCTTATGCCTCGAAACCAAATGCCTTGACCGGCGACTCGCCGTCGTCGGCAGCCTCCTCGTCCACATAGATGTCGCGATAGGCGGCGTAGATGGAGTAGTTGATGGCTGGCAGCACCACCAGCAGACCCACCAGCATCAAAAGCGCACCAAAGAAAATCAGCACTGCCCCCAGCAGCCCCCACCAGAGGAAGGGCCACATGTTGCACATACAGCCCTTGAAACTGAGCCGGGCCGCCTGCCAGGCTCCCACGCCATGGAAGAAGATGAGGGCGGGGGCGAAGGTGATGGCCATCAGCACGGGCACCAGCAAGGCCAGCCCAAGCAACAGGCAGAGCAGGAACCCCTGCGCCTGTTCGGGCGTCAGGGTCAGGGTTTCCGGATCCTGGGAGAGCAGGCCGGTCAGGCCCCACTGATGCAGCATGAAGGCGCAGATGAGCAGTATCCCCATGAACAGGGCGAGCACCATCAGCCCCCCCAGCATCAGCGGGGTCAGCCGGTGACGGAAACCGGCGAAGAAGTCGGCAAACTGCAGGGGATGACCCTCATAGCCCCGGCGGGCCACCGCCACCCAGCCGGCCCCCCACACCATGTAGAGCAGCTGGGAGATGAAGCCCCCCGCCGGCAGCTGTTCCAGCAACATGCCCACCAGGAACCAGATCACTATCATGGCCACGCTGGCGCCCATGCCCTTGTTGAAGATGTCGAACCCGGTGCGGATCCAGATCCAGCCCTGCCCTATGGTGTGGCGTCTGGGTTCGCGGCGCAGGGCGCTGTCACTGTTCATCATTGACCTCGTCGAAAATAGGGGCAGAAAACCCTGTCATCAGGGCACGCTCACCGTGACCATTATGGTGCCCGTGTAAGCACCGGGGCGCACCACCTGACCCGGCAACCGGGTCGGATACAGCCTCACCTGATATTGGGTGTTGTGGCTGGCCGCCGAGTAGGGTACCGCGATGGCAGTATCAAATGGAATAGGGGTCAGCGTATCCTGCTCGACCATGCCTACCCCGACCCCGGCCAGGCTGGTGGTGACGAAGCGATTCTGGCTACTGAGCGCCCCCCCGAAGCTGTATTGCAGCGGCACCAGATAGTCACTCGGGATCTGGCTGCAGGTCACGCTCACATTGACGCTGCGCGGGGCATAGCCCCTCGGGATCTCCCCCTCGACGAAGGCACTCTGCGCCACGGCGCCGAGATCGATAGGGATGCTGGTGCCGGCGGGGAACTGGCAGGTCGGCGTCGAGGTGACGCTGATGTTCATCGCCAGGGTGCTGAAGGCATTGACCGGACTGGTGTCCGGTGCATTGGCTCGGCGCACGAAGAGGTGGGCGACGGTGCCACTGAAGGTCTGGGTACCCGTGACCCCCTTGAGCAGCTTCAGGGTATAACGGCCGCCATTAACATCAATCCCGCCCAAGGCCAGATTCAACAGGTTACCGATGCAGACGGCCAGCAACCCGCTGCTGGTCGCGTTGAAGGGGATAGTCCGATAATTTCCTGCCGCATTGAACTCCACCTTGAGGCCGAAATAGGGGTTGAGCTTGATGAGGGTCCCCAGAGGATCGGAGAGGGTCGGCAGGCTGGTGGTTCCCTGGTAATAGACGGTCACAAGCAGCCCCACCGAGATCCCGGTGCAATCACAGGTGGCCGTGCCCGTGGTCGAGAAGGGGGTGGGACCGCTGGTCCCCCCGGGCTGATAGAGACCGTTATCGGCGGTGATGGCGCCGGTCGCCACGAAGGGACTGGTACACTGGCCATTGACGGCCTGCACCTCGCCTGGCCATGAAGCCGCCACCAGCAGGAGTGCCGCCAACAGCAAGGAAGACAGGCCCAGGTTTCCGACGCCGTCACTCATCCCGCTCTCCTCCATGCCTGCCCAGAACAAATTCCTGCTCATGATAATTGCCATCGTCGTCTATCCAGCGCAGCCGCCCGCGGGCCCCCGCCGGTACGGCGCCCGCCATGGGAAGAGAGAGGGAACCGTAAGGCGGCAGCACCCCGCCCTCGCGCCAGGCGAGATGCTGCCCGCTCAGCAACACCTCGCTCAGGCTGATGTGAAAGGGGCCCGGATTGCTGACCCTGAGTCCGCCCCCCGCCTGCCCCTGCCAGCCAAGCCGGCTAACCACCTCGGCCGGGGAACCCGCCAATCCGGCCGGCCGGTAGAACAGCTTGATGCGGGTGCGATAAGCCAGTTGTACGCCCGCCTGCGAGGCTTGCGTCTTGGGGGGCAGTCCAAGGACATTGAGCCAGAACAGGGACTCCCTGTCCCGGGGGAGCCGGCTCAGATCCGCGCCCAGGATGCGCAGCACCTGCCCCCTCTGCGGCCCCAGCCGCATCATGGGCGGCACCACCAGAAAGGGGGTCGAGACATCGGCCGGTCCCTGCTGCTCATTGCCGCCATCGACCCAGGCCTGCAGCAGACTGGGCTCGCTACCGTCGTTGCGTACCATCAGCCTGGCCTCGGTGCCCCCCTCATAGATCACCCGGGTACGCATCAGGTTCAGGGCGGCCTCGCTGCTTGAGCACCACAACAGGGAGCCCAGCGCCAGCCATGACAGCACGGCGTACCCTTCCAGGGCCCGGCACCAGCCATGCCAACCAATGGGGTCTCTCATGAACTTGCTCCCGGAGTGAGGCAGCGGGCGGCGACCTGCTGATAGGGCATGGCAGGATCCGGCCGAGGAACCCGATAATCGAGCCGGCACCGCTCATCCCCCTCATTGCCCCACTGGACATGGAGGGTTCCCTGCTCGCCACGCACGAAGATGAGCCCCCCCCTGGCCGACCACGGCCACGGCGTCGCCGCGGCCATCGACCACCTCGGCACCAAAGGGCGGCGCACTGCCATCCTGACGCACGGCCTTGAGCAGCAAGGGCTGGCCGACATGGGTCTCATACGCCAGCTTGACGATGGCCCCCCGGCGCGGGGCGACCATCTGGGCGCTGCCATCTATCTCCACATCCAGCGGCAAGCCGCCGGGATCCAGGCCTATGATGTTGGTGCGATAGGGGTTGAGCCCGGCCAGCACGGCATAGCCATCCCCATCCACCTCGCTGCCGATCCCGTGACTGACCCTGGCCCCCTGGGCGCCCTTGGCTTCCACCAGCGCCATCGTCTCCCCTTGCGTCTGCCCCAGCACCCAGCCCTCCTCATGGACCAGCAGGGTTCCCTTGGCCGAGGCCACATACTGGGCGTAACCCTCCCCCTGGCTGGTGCTCAACCCCAGCTGGGTGGCCGCCGTCTGATACTGCAGGTTGGCACCATAGCTCAGGGCCGAGTTGCCACTCCCCCGACTCTGATTGCCATAGACACCGTAATAGAAGCGCCCATCCCGGGAGCCGCCATTGAGATCCAGCCTGGCGCTGGCCCCCTGCCCCTCCTGATAGGAGAGGGTGCTGCCAAGACGCGGCGCCCCCAGTTTGTCCCCGATGGGGATGCTGAGGCTCAGCACGTATTGATCCCCCACCCCCTCCTCCAACGAGTGGCTGGCCGACAGGGTCAGACTGCCCCAGTCAAACCCCCGGTTGTAGCCGAGCTGGAAGCTGCTGCTCTCCCCCTGGCCACCCCAGTAGTCGCGGCGAATGCCGTTGAAGTAGAGATCCCCCCACTCCCCCACCGGTTGATTGATGTTGAGCTGGAAGCGATTGCGCTCCCGCTGCAACCTGTCCAGCGCCTGGCTCTGTATCGCCGCCACGTCGTTGAGATCGAGATAGCCTTCGCTGGAGAAGCGATAGGCGGCCAGGGTGAAGTAGGTCTGGGTCCTCTCCATCTGCTTGCTGTAAGTGAGGCGATAGCTCTGACCGGCGAGGGAGTCAGGTACGTTCGCGCTGGCGGGCAACGCCCTCGCCCAGGAGCCGGTCACATCCAGAGCCAGGGCGCCGTAGTCCGAGCCCATGGCCGCGCCCCCCAGCAGTGCGCCGTAATCCTCGGCGGCTATGGTTCCGCCATACAGGGTCAGGGCATCCGAGAAGCCACGCCTGTAGGTGCCTTGCAGAAAATCCGGGCCATCGGGCCCCGCATCATTGCGATAGCGTCCCAGGGTCAGGCTGAAGCGGGAAGTGTCGTCACGCAACATCTGCACCACGGAGGAAAAGGGCAGAGTGAAGCTGCGCTCGCTGCCATCCGCCTCCGTGATGGTCACATCCAGATCACCGGCAAAGCTGGTGGCGTAAAGATCGTCGATGGCAAAGGCACCGGGGGCGACCTGGGTCTCATAGATGAGGGCGCTGCCCTGCCGTATGGTGACCCTGGCATTGCTCTGGGCCACCCCGCGCACCACGGGGGCGAAGCCCCGCTCGAAATCCGGCAGCATGGCGTCGTCGCTGGCGAGCTGCACGCCGGTGAAGGGCACGCTGTCGAAGCTGTCGCCTGGGGTGAAGTACTCCCCCAGCGTCAGCTGGGCTTTGCGGGAGGTGACATCCCGCTGCGCATAGCTGTTGAGGGGTTGATAGCCACCCCCCTGGTTGCCCTGCCAGGAGCCGTTGTGACGCAGGCGCCAGGCACCTAGGTTAATGCCGGTGTTGAGGTTGAGGCTGCTGCTCAATGGCTCCCCTATGCTCTCCTGCTCGCTGTAATAGAGGTTGGCGTTATAGCCGACGAAGGCCGCATTGATCCCCTGCACCCACTGCTCAGGCCCCACATAGTCACGTCTGATCTGACCGAGATAAGCCTGGGGCAGGCTGAGCGCGCCGCTCAGGCTGGCCAGATCGAAGGTGAAGCTGGCCCCCGGCACCAGGGCTCCCACCTCTATGCAGTCGCCCTGGAGTTGCTGCCGCACCGACGCTTGATCGGGCAGCTTGTCGACCAAGAGCCCCCACTGCGTCAGCTGATCCGGATGAAAGCAGAACAGGGGCGTCCCGGGATCCTGCCCCGCTCTCACCTCCACCTGCTGGCTTATTCTCTCCTTGCCATTGATGGTGATGTCGAGCTGGTAGCGCCCGGGGGGGATGAAGTCGGCACGGGAGAAGCGGGCCAGGTCGATGTTGACCCCCAGGCTGTCGAGCAGGCGGCTGTCAAACTCGATGTCGGCGGGTGGACTGATCGCTTGCCCGGCCACCTCGTCCCCCATGGCAAGGGGGCACCAGAGCAACAGGGAGAGACAGCAACCGGCGTGCCAGAGGGCGGTGGCATGAAGGCA
This sequence comes from Aeromonas sp. DSM 116730, assembly GCF_046581335.1. Lineage (NCBI taxonomy): Bacteria > Pseudomonadati > Pseudomonadota > Gammaproteobacteria > Aeromonadales > Aeromonadaceae > Aeromonas > Aeromonas sp. DSM 116730. Next base: position 3,366,793 of record NZ_CP144265.1, read on the forward strand.
GCAAGAGAGGGGCATTCTGGCTGTCACTGTATAGCTCCCCCCTCAGCGCCGGCCTGTGCACCGGGAGCGCCGAACCTTGAGTCCAGCTCCGGCATCTTCCGGGATCAATTGAAGACGAATTGGCCCACCTCGCGGGCACCATAGTCGTTGAGCCAATAGAAGGTCACGGTCTTGGCATGGACGGCCCCGGACAGCTGCTCAAGGGGAAAATCGAAGCTGCCCCCCGGCGCCACCATGCCGCCACTTGAGTTGCTGTAGCGCTTCGACGCCGTCGCCTGCAGCTCCAGATTGCTGATGCTGACATGATAGAGGCTGGGGTTGCTGGCGCGCAGTGCGTAACCGCTCCCCTGCCGGATCAGGCGCCAGCTCAACTGCCGGGCGGAGCGCTCGACATTGCCAGGCAGCCCGGATGGCCGGTAGAACATCTTGATCCGGGAGCGGAAGGCGAGCTGCACCAGATTCTGACCCGCCTGGGTCGACTTCACGCTCGGCGGCACCTCCAGCACGTTCAGCCAGAACACCGATTCGCGATCCTGGGGCAACCCCTGCCCCACATAGGCCAGACGCAGGGACTGGCCACGCTGGGCCTCGATGCGGGTGATGGGAGGCGTAACCAGGAAGGGGAGCACCTCGGCGCCGGGCCGGATGCGGCGATCGCCCGCATCTATCCACACCTGTACCAGCGAGGGGCTGCTCCCCTTGTTGGTCAGCTCCAGGGTGACCTCACGGGCGTTGGCCGGGTAGATGACCCGGGTGCCCGAGATCTGGACATGACCCCAGGTCTGCCAGGGCAGGAGCAACGCGCACCAGAGCATGAGGCTCAGCCCCGCCCTGCGGAGCCTATGGATATGAAGCGCCTTCATGACTGAGCGCTCAGTGGTAGTCCAGGGAGTAGATGAGATCCGCCGAGACCAGACCGGCGCCGACGGCACCTGTGGCTATGTACTGGGCGCTGTAGTAGAGGGTGGCCCCCCCGGTGGCACTGAAGTTGACCAGCACGTTGTTGCCTGTGTTGGTCCTCAGATCGATGGGGGTGCTGTTGGCCGAGAGGATCTGCACCTCCACGTTTTGGGCCGGGTTCTTGCCGCCCGAGGCGACGGCCTTGTTGCTGAGGTTGCCCGTGGTCTGCTCCACCCCGATGTTTTCGAAGTAGGCCCGCACCGACCCCGTGGTCGGGCAGCTGGTGAGGGCGAGGTTGAAGCCTGTCGCCCCCGCGGTCTGGCCTATGCTGCCGAGCGCATTGGTGCTGACGGTCGGCAGGGTCACGGTTGCCGACGCCGTACCACCATTGACCGCGATGGCACAGGTCCCGGCGGTCACCTCGCCATTGATGGTAATGACCCCGTTGAAGGCGGCAACGGGTGCCGACATCCCCATGGTGAGTCCGAGTATCAAGAGAGCCTTCGTCTTCATCACAACCTCCACCTGTCCCTGGATGTCGCTGGCGACTGCTTTTCTCCTGCCAGTGCCTTACTGCCTGCCGCCATAGGTGCCATTCAAAGATACCTTTAGTGACATATTAGTAAATAGCACAGAATTCTCAATCCCGCCGCCGTACTACTCCCTTTCCGGCGCCATGGCCCGAGGTGACGGACAGCCGGGCAAGAATGTGGCATCATTTTCCCCCTTTTGATCTCACCGCCTTATTCGATGGAGCCACCATGCGCCGCCGGTTCTTCCTCCTTCTGCTGCTCGGCAGCGCCTCCCTTCATGCCGAACCCGGCTTCATCAGCCGCTTGCTCAACCACCCGGTGCCGGGGGGTGTGGCCGTGGTGCCGCTGGGGGATGGGCCCAAGGCGCCCGCCGCTCGCTATCTGGACAAACCTGTGCTGGTGGTGCACGAAGAGGGACGGCACTGGATTGCCATCGTCGGCATTCCGCTCAAGAGTCAGGCGGGCCCTCATCCGCTGCAGGTGAGCGATGGCCGCACCTTGAATTTCACCGTCGGCAGCAAGCACTATCGCGAGCAGCACATCAAGTTGAAAAACAGCCGCCAGGTCAATCCGCTGGCCGAGGACATGGCGCGCATCAACCGTGAGCTGGCCGAACAAAACAAGGCCTACCAGACCTTCAGTCCTATTCAGCCCAGCAACCTGCTGTTCGACAAGCCGGTCAACGGCCCCCTCTCCAGCCCCTTCGGGCTGCGCCGATTCTTCAACGGCGAGGAGCGCAATCCCCACTCCGGCCTCGACTTCGCGGTCGGCGCCGGCACCCCCATCAAGGCACCGGCCGCCGGCAAGGTGATCCTGATCGGCAACTACTTCTTCAACGGTAATACGGTGTTCGTCGACCACGGCCAGGGGCTCATCAGCATGTTCTGTCACATGTCCAAGATCGACGTGACCCTGGGCCAGAGCCTGCCCCGCGGTGGCATCGTCGGCCGGGTCGGCGCCACCGGCCGCGCCACAGGTCCCCACATGCACTGGAACGTCAGCCTCAACGATGCCCGCGTCGACCCCGCCATCTTCATCGGCACCTTCAAGCCCTGATCCGGGCAGCACGAAACGACAAAGGCAGCCTGGGCTGCCTTTGTCGTTCATGGAGAGAGGGCGTTAATCACGGGGCTGCGGCATGCTGCCCGGCCTCCTTGCCCATGGCCCGCCACATCACCAGCACCAGCAAGGTGCTGCAAGTAGGCAGCGCCAGCCAGACCCCGGCCACCCCCCACAGGGAGGAGAAACCCCACAGGAAGCCGCCTATCAGCACCAGCTTGCCCCCGGTGAGCAGGGAGGCGATTCGGGCCCGGTTGATGGCCTGGAAGTAGGTCGCTCCCACCAGCAGCAGCCCCTCCATGGGCAGACCCCAGAAGTAGAGCCAGATGCCGAGGCTGGCCACCGGCAAGAGGGCCGCGTTGTCCCCGGCGAACAGATAGACTACCCCTTCCGGCCAGAGGTAGAGCGGTATCATGCCGCACAGCGCCACCACCAGGGTCACCCCCAACGCCAGGTTGCGCACCCGCAGCACCCGCTGCCAGTTGCCCGCCCCGGCGTTGAAGCTGGCGATAGGCTGGATGCCCATGGCGATCCCCTCGAAGATGAGATAGAAGAAGGCCTCGCTATAGCTGATGACCCCGTAGGCGGCCACGTGCAGGGAGCTGCCGACCGACAGCAGCGCCTTGTTGTGCAGCGCCAGCACCACAGACAGATAGAGGTACATCAGGAAGCTCGACACCCCGAGTCTCAGGGTCTCCCGCATCAGCCGCCAGTCCGGCACCAGGGTATCCAGGCGGATGCGCAGCTGGCTGCGCGGGGTGAAGAAGTGCCACAGGCACAGGCCCCCGGTCACCGCCTGGGAGAGCATGGTGGCGATGGCCGCCCCCGCCAGCCCCCAGGGGATCACCGCCATCAAGAGGTAATCGAGCAGTACGTTGAGCACGCCGCCCCCCACCAGGATCCAGGTGGTGAGGCCGGGTCGCCCGTCGTTGCGCAGCAGGGCGGTGAACGCCATGGAGAGCACGGCAAAGACTCCGAGCCAGGCGTACCACTGCAGGTAGGCGAAACCGGCGTCGAAGATGACCCCCTCGGCCCCCATCCAGATCAGCATCTCCTTGCCGTACCGGATGCCGATGAAGGCGAGCACGGCGGAGGCGATGAGTACCATCACCAGCGCATTGCCGACTATGTGACGCGCCTTTGCCTGCTCCCCCTTGCCCAGATAGAACGAGGCGAGCGACGAGGAGCCCATGCCGATCAGCGCCCCCACCGCATAGAGTACGGCGCAGATGGGGTAGGCCAGCATCATGCCGGCCAGGCCGTCCTGGCCCAGGATATGGCCGACGAAGATGCCGTCTATGGTGACATAGACGCCGGTGACCAGCATAGCGGCCACCGTCGGGGTGACGTAACGCAGGAAGAGGCGAGAGAGGGGGGCCGTGCCCAGATCGACAGTGGACATAAATTGCTCAAGGGAGGGGAACGGCCAGAATAATAGCCAAACAAGACCCGGATCACCCGTTATTTATGTTGCAGATCATTAATGTGGAAGGCTTTACCCACCCCTGCCCCTGCTTTAGGCTAAGGCGACTTCTCATGAACGGAAACGTGCGCCATGTTGCAACGCCTGCTCTGCCTGATGCTCTGTCTCAGCCTGCTCCCCTTCTCCGCTGCCCAGGCCGATGATGCCGTCACTCAGGTGGAAGAGTTGCTGCAAAGCGTCCCCAAGACCGACAGCCCCGAGAACCAGCAACTGCGGGAGAGCTATCAGCAGGCGCTGCAGTATGCCCGGGATGCCCAGCGCTATCGGGAGCAGGGCAAGGCCTATCAGCAGATCCTCATCGACTACCCCAAGGAGTCGGCCCGTCTCAAGGAGAGCCTGCACAACTATCAGCCCCAGTCCCGCCCGCCCCTCTCCTCCCTCAAAGAAGAGGCACTGCGCCAGGCCATTGGCCTGAGCAGCAACCGCCAGATCAACCTGCGCAAGGAGCGCCAGGCGGTGACCGACAGCCTCAACCAGCTGGAGAGCACGGGCCAGGAGTACCATGTGCGGGTCGATGAGCTGCGCAAGCAGTTGCTGCAGACCCGCTCCCAGCTCGATCGCTTGAGCTTCAGCAACGAGTCGGATCGCCTGCAGGAGGCCCAGCAACTGGCCACCCGCCTCAAGGAGCAGAGCCTCTCTGACCGGATCCAGATGCTGGAGCTGGAGCAGCTCTCCGCCCAGCAACGCAACGATCTCGGCAAACTCAGGCTGCAGGAGCTCAACCTCGCCATCACAGACGAAGATGAGTGGCAGAACAGCCTGCTCAACCAGCAAAACCAGCTGCGGCGGGAAAAAACGGAGCAAGCGCTGGCGGAGAGCGAGCGGCTGCGCAGGCAGCTCACCTCGGATCTACCCCTGCTGCAGGAGCAGCAACAGCAGAACCAGGCGCTCTCCCTGCAACTCGGCGCCCTGGAAGATCAGATAGAGCGGGTACAGGACGAGCAGCGCGGCATCGACACCTCCTTGTCAGGACTGAACGATCTGGTCAACTCGGTGCGCGAGCAACTGGAATGGCTGCAGATAAGCAACGCCTACGGCGAAAACCTGCGCAGCAAGCTGGCCGATCTGCCGAACTACTTCCCCCTGGAGAAGCTGGAGTCCGACATCGTCAAGGCGCGCATGGCGAAGTACCAGTACGAGACAGAGCAGGATGCCTTGAAGGATACAGTGCAGATCCGCAACAACCTGCTCAGCGGGGACGAGATCACCCTGGACAGGGCCCAGCAGGCCGTGCTCGACAACCTGCTCAAGGCCAGACGACAACTGCTGACCCGGCTCAACGACGCCTCAGATACCCTCATTCAGGAGCAGACCCGGCTCAAGCTGCTCTACAGCCGCCAGAACAGCAAGATCGACGAGATCCGCGAGATCAGCGCCAGCCACCTGTTCTGGATGCCGGACGTGCGCCCGCTCACCCCGGCCGTCCTGCTCGGCGTGCCCACCGCCCTGAGCCTGCTGCTCGATCCCGTCAACTGGCTGCAACTGCCCAGGGCCATAGTGGAGAACAACCCCATGACCCTGACCCTGGCGGGGCTCGGCCTGCTGGTGCTGGCCTGGTGCTGGGCCAAGCTGGGGCGCCACCTGGTGCAGTACAGCCACTACATAGCCCCGCGCATCGGCAAGGTGACTCAGGACAAGTTCAGCCTCACCAGCCGGCTGCTGGTGCGCTCCCTGCTCGCGGCCCTGCCGCTGCCCGCCATGGTGCTGATGATGCGCGGCCTGCTGGACGGCGCCTGGCAATACCCCTTCGCGGTGGCCGTGGCCCGGGGCCTTGGCGAGATCTGGTTCCTGCTGCTGGCGCTGCTGGTCGCCCGCCATCTGACCCTGGAGAAGGGGATCCTCATCCTCCATTTCCGCTGGCCGAAGGAGCCGGTGCAGCGGGTCTGGGGCCAGTTCCGCACCCTGCTGCTGGTGCTGATCCCCAGCTTCTTCGTGCAGGGCATGGCCAACAGCTATCAGGAGCACGCCTTCTACGACTCCCTGGGTCGCCTCGCCTTCATCGTCGGCGCCCTCTGGCTGCTGCTGTTCTTCGCCCGCCTCAACCGGGAGAAGCTGCCGCTCACCTGGGGCCAGGCGGACATGACCAAGCCCCACCTGCTGCACCACTTCATCTGGAACAGCCTGATGCTGGCCCCCCTGCTGGCGGTGCTGGGTTCCCTGTTTGGCTACTTCTATACCTCCCGCATCCTGCTGCGCCAGCTGGAGCTGAGCCTGCTGGCGGGGCTCGGTTGCCTGCTGGTCTACTACCTGGCCCATCGCTGGATGCTGATCCAGCGCCGCCGCCTCGCCTTCGATCGCGCCAAGAGCAAACGGGCCGAGATCCTGGCCCAGCGGGAGCGTGACGAGGACGATCTCAGCTCCGAGATCCCGGACGTGGTGGAGGAGCCCGAGCTGGATCTGGACACCATCAGCGCCCAGTCGCTGGGCCTGGTGCGTACCCTGCTGATGCTGGGCTTCACCATGCTGGTGGTGGTGCAATGGTCGGATCTCAACTCGGCCTTCAGCTTCCTCAGCAGCATCGAGGTGTGGCAGGTGAGCAGCAAGGTGGCCGGCATAGAGCAGCTCTCCGCCATCACCTTGCAGGATCTGATGCTGACCGCCTTCGCCTTCATCCTGACGGTGGTCACCGCCCGCAACCTGCCGGGGCTGATGGAGCTCACCCTGCTCCAGCACCTGAGCCTCTCCCCCGGCACCGGCTTCGCCCTGACCACGGTCAGCAAGTATCTGGTGATCCTCATCGGCGCCCTCACCGGCTTCTCCATGCTCGGCATCGACTGGTCCAAGACCCAGTGGCTGGTGGCGGCGCTCTCGGTGGGCCTGGGCTTCGGTCTGCAGGAGATCTTCGCGAACTTCGTCTCCGGCCTCATCATCCTTTTCGAGAAGCCGATCCGGCTCGGCGATACCGTCACCATTCGCGATCTGACCGGCACAGTCACCAAGATCAAGACCCGTGCCACCACTATCGTGGACTGGGACAGGAAGGAGATCATTGTCCCCAACAAGGCCTTCATCACCGAGCAGTTCATCAACTGGTCCCTGTCCGATGCCATCACCCGGGTCAAGCTGCGCATCCGCATCGGCCTGACTCAGGAGCCCAAGCGGGTGCAGCAGCTGCTGGAGCAGTGCGTGCAGGAGTCCACCCTGGTGCTGGATACCCCCACCCCCGAGGTGTTCCTGATCGAATTCACCGACTCGGCCCTCATCTACGAGATCCGGCTCTATGTGAACAACATGGATCACCGTATGCCAATCACCCATGAAGTCCATTCGCTGATCCTGGAGAAACTCAATCAGCTCGGCATGCATCTGCCGCACCAGCAGATCGACATTCGGATGAGCCGGGGATGAGCGAGATGAGCGGATGTCCATCATGCACCCACGAGGTCCATTCGCTGATCCTGGAGAAACTCAACCAGCTCGGCATGCATCTGCCCCACCAGCAGATCGATATCAGGATGAATCGGGGATGATATGGATAGCGGTGTAATTCAGGTTGTTCATCGCACCCTGCGGGGCTGGTAGGGTGCAACAAGCGCAGCGCAGCGCCGTGCACCAACACCAACACCAACAACAGGAGCCAATCATGCAGATCATTGCCCATCGCGGTGCCAGCAAGCTGGCGCCGGAGAACACCCTCAAGGCGATGGAGATAGCCATCGCACTCGGAGTCGGCGCCATCGAGCTCGACGTGCAGCAGGCAGACGGCGAGCTCTGGGTCTTCCACGACCGGCGGCTGGAGCGTTGCACCGACGGCCACGGGGTGCTGACCGAGCAGTCCCGGGACTATCTGGCGAGCCTGGATGCGGGTGACGGGGAGCGGATCCCGACCCTGTGGCAGGTAATGAGCCTGATTGCCGGGCGCTGCGAGCTGCATATAGAGCTCAAGGGGGCACACACCGCCGAGCCGGTGGCGGCCCTGACCCGGCGGGCCGAGCGCGAGCTCGGCTTCACCCCGGCCCACTGGGTCGTCTCCTCCTTTCACCATCCCGAGCTGGCGCACTTCGCCCGGCTGCGGCCGGATCTGCGCCTCGGGGCCCTGACCGCCAGCCTGCCGCTGCACGGTGCCCGCTTCGCCGAAGAGCTGGGTGCCTGGTCCCTGAATTGCGACGTGGATTTTGTCGACGCCGGGCTGGTGGCGGATGCCCATAGTCGTGGGCTCAAGATCCTGGTCTACACGGTCGACGAGTTGAGTGATGGGGATACCCTCGAAGCCATGGGTGTCGATGGCATCTTTACCAACCGGCCAGATCGATTCAGCTGAGTATCGGCGCGGCCTGGCGGCCCATCAGGAGGTGAAAAAAGATCGAAAATTTCCTGTGCACCGGGATACATAAAGTCCACTTTCAGCCGATACAGAGTTGGCTCATAACAATTACAAACACCACACGGATCTCAGACTGACGCTCACAAGGATGTAAACATGAATCTATCCATCAAAAACAAGCTGGTCCTCGCCATCGGGGCCATTATCCTGGTCATCTCCAGCCTGCAGGTCTGGTACAACACCACCCAGCTGCGCAGCGAAACCCAGCGGCTGATCTGGAGCTTCATCGACGACAGCTCCATCGCCAACGTCAAGGGCATCTCCCGCTGGCTCGATGCGCGCATCGGCCTGGTCACCGCCACCAAGGAAGCCTTCACCAAGGAGGAGGAGCCCCTCAGCCACCTGGCCCAGTCCATGAACGCAGGCAACTTCGACCTCGTCTATGTGGGCACCAAGGATGGCCGGATGATCCAGAGCAAGCAGACCAACCTGCCCGCCGGCTATGATCCGCGCCAGCGTCCCTGGTACAAGGACGCCATGGCGGCCGGCAAGCTCGCCATCACGGCCCCCTATGCCGATGCCTCGTCTGGCAACCTCATCATCACCATCGCCGAGCCCTTCAGCCGTGGCAACACCGACGGCGTCATCGCAGGTGACGTCTCCATCGACGGCCTGGTGCGCGACGTGCTGGCCATCAACTCGGAAGGCACCTACGCCATCCTGGTGGACAGCAACGGCACCATCATAGCCCACCCGGACAAGGCGCTGACCCTCAAGCCCGCCACCGCCCTCTCCCCCGAGCTGACGGCGGCCAAGGTCAACGAACTGGCCCATGACAACACCATCTCCGAGATGGATATCAGCGGCAAGGCCAGCGTGTTCGACCTCACCGAGATCCCCAACACCAACTGGTATTTCGGCATAGTGGTGGACAAGGCGGTCGCCTACCAGTCCGTCTCCCGCATGGTCACCTCAGCCCTGCTGCAAGGTCTGCTGACCATCCTCATAGTCGCGGGCTTCTCCTACGTGGCCATCAACAGCTCCCTGGCCCCGCTGAAGACCCTCGGCGAGGCGATTGCGGATCTCTCCCGCGGCAACGGCGATCTGACCCGCCGCATCAAGATCGAGCGGGAAGACGAGGTCGGTACCGTCGCCAAGCACGTCAACACCTTCATCGAACGCATCCACGTCATGGTGCAGGACATCTCCAACTCCTCCGGGCAGCTCAACCAGCAGGCCAGGTCCTCTCACGACATGGCGGAGAAATCCAACCAGGGTCTGGCGCGCCAGCAGAACGAGATCTCCCAGATAGCCACAGCGGTGCACGAGATGTCCGCCACCGCCGTCGAGGTCGCCAGCAATGCCGAGCAGACCGCAGAGGCAGCCCGCAGCTCCTCCAGCAGTTGCGAGCACGGCAAGCAGGTGATCGCCCGCAACCAGCGCTCCATCACGGATCTCGCCACCCAGGTCAAGCAGGCCTCCGGCATCATCCAGGAGCTGGAGAAGAACGCCCAGGAGATCAACACCATACTCTCCACCATCCAGGGCATCGCCGAGCAGACCAACCTGCTGGCACTCAACGCCGCCATCGAGGCCGCCCGGGCCGGTGAGCAGGGTCGCGGCTTCGCCGTGGTCGCCGACGAGGTACGGGTGCTGTCACAACGTACCCACAGCTCCACCGTCGAGATCCGCAGCATGATAGAGACGCTGCAGCGCAACACCCAGGGGGCCGTCAGCACCATGCACGAGGGCCAGCTGCTGGCCCAGAACAGCGTCGAAGATGCGAACGATGCCACCCAGGCCCTGGAGCAGATCACCACCTCTATCAACCAGATCTCCGACATGGCGACCCAGATCTCCAGTGCCGCCGAGGAGCAGCGGGCGGTGACCGACGAGGTCAGCCGCAATATCCAGGCGGTCAAGGACGTCTCGGACGAGCTGGCGGTGGATGCGGACAGCTCCCGCAATCTCTCGGCTCAACTTAAAAATATTTCAGGTGAGCTCAACAATCAGGTCGGCATGTTCCGCATCTGATCGAGCCAATGAAAAGGGGCCGTCCAGGCCCCTTTTTTTCTATAAACCCTTTTCGTTTCAATGGTTATAATTCCCCTTCGACACCGGACACTCTGTGATCCGCCTCTCCATTCGAGTATCCTTCTGACGCAGCTGATGCCTGCCCTGACTATATTCGCATTACTTTTTTCGATGTTTTTTCAGCAGTCCCCAAGGTGATAATAGTTATCACTAAACATTTCTGATAAAAAACTTAAAAACTTTAGGGGTAATACCTAAAAAGAGAGGCATTTCTCATTTTTTTGAAAGAAAACTACGTACAATCTTGGGGTTAAAATCACCAGAGTAGCGAGTACGGCTGATCCAGATCACTGATGGATGGCGATAATGACGGCATTTTCATCCAAGGAATGGGGTGGTTGTAATAAAAACCACCGTTGCCAAGCACTAAAACAAAGCAGTTTGACTTGCATCAAGCCTGAATTTTTTTCATAGAGCAAAATCGTGCCCAGCAAATCTATCCCTAAGGAGGCAGATGTGGATATTATCAAGACCGATGTTGCCATCATCGGTGCCGGTGGCGGTGGCCTGCGTGCCGCAATCGCCATTGCAGAAGCCCACCCGGAGCTGGAAATCGCCCTGATTTCCAAGGTCTATCCGATGCGCAGCCACACAGTGGCCGCCGAAGGTGGCGCCGCAGGCGTCGTCCGTGATGACGACTCCCTCGAAAACCACTTCAACGACACCGTCTCCGGTGGCGACTGGTTGTGTGAGCAGGACGTGGTCGAGTACTTCGTCAACAACGCCACCAACGAGATGATCCAGCTGGAACACTGGGGCTGCCCCTGGAGCCGCAAGCCGGATGGCAAGGCCAACGTCCGCCGTTTCGGCGGGATGAAGATCCCGCGTACCTGGTTCGCCGCAGACAAGTCCGGTTTCCACATTCTGCACACCCTGTTCCAGACCTCCATCAAGTACCCGACCATCAAGCGCTATGACGAGCACTTCTGTCTGGATCTGATCGTGGAAGATGGCCGCGTCCAGGGCGTACTGACCTTCGACATCCAGAACGGCATCACCCGTTTCATCCAGGCCAAGTCAGTGGTGCTGGCCACCGGCGGTGCCGGTCGCGTTTACCGCTACAACACCAACGGCGGCATAGTCACCGGCGACGGCATGGCGCTGGCCTACCGTCACGGCGTGCCGCTGCGTGACATGGAGTTCGTCCAGTATCACCCGACCGGTCTGCCGGGCACCGGCATACTGATGACCGAAGGTTGTCGTGGTGAGGGTGGCATCCTGCTCAACAAGGATGGCTACCGCTACCTGCAAGACTACGGCCTGGGCCCGGAAACCCCGGTCGGCCAGCCGAAGAACAAGCACATGGAGCTGGGTCCCCGTGACCGTCTCTCCCAGGCATTCTGGCAAGAGCAGCAGAAAGGCCGCGTGATCCAGGGCCCCATGGGCGATGTGGTTCACCTCGACCTGCGCCACCTCGGCGAGAAGTACCTGAAAGAGCGTCTGCCCTTCATCTGCGAACTGGCCAAGGCCTACGTGGGTGTGGATCCGGTGAAAGAGCCGATCCCGGTCCGTCCTACTGCCCACTACACCATGGGCGGCATCGAGACTGACGGCAAATGCGCCACCCGCATGCCAGGCCTCTACGCCGCTGGCGAGTGTGCCTCCGTCGGTCTGCACGGCGCCAACCGTCTGGGTTCCAACTCCCTGTCCGAGATAGTGGTCTTCGGCAAGGTGGCCGGTGAGCAGGCAGCCGAATTCGCGGCGACCCAGCAGCACGGCAACACCGAAGCACTGGCCGCCAAGGCCGAGGCGCTCATCAAGCAGCACCTCTCCCTGCTCGACATCGACGGGACCGAAAACCCGGCCGATATCCGCAACGAACTGGGCATGTCCATGGAAGCCGGCGTCGGTATCTACCGTACCGAAGAGCTGATGCAGGGCACCATCGACAAGATCAACGAGCTGAAGGCCCGTTACAAGAAGGTCAAGATCAACGACAAGTCCTCTGTCTTCAACACCGACCTGCTGTACGCCATCGAACTGGGCTACATGCTGGACGTGGCCGAAGCCATGGCCCATTCCGCCATCAACCGCAAAGAGTCTCGTGGCTCCCACCAGCGTCTGGACGGTTACGAAGAGCGGGATGACGTGAACTACCTCAAGCACTCCCTCTCCTTCTACAACCAGGAAGGCGCCCCGACCATCGATTACTCCGATGTGAAGATCACTAAATCCCAACCGGCAAAACGTGTGTACGGTTCCGAGGGTGAGAAACAAGACGAGGCTAAGAAGAATGGCTGAGATGATCGAAATTGAAATCCTGCGCTACCGTCCCGAGCAGGATAACGAGCCCTGGATGCAGACCTTCCAGGTGCCTTACCTGAAAGAGATGTCCCTGCTGGATGCCCTGCAATACATCAAGGATCAGCTCGACTCCACCCTGAGCTTCCGCTGGTCCTGCCGGATGGCGATCTGCGGCTCCTGCGGCATGATGGTCAACGGCATTCCGAAGCTGGGTTGCAAGACCTTCCTGCGGGACTACCTGCCAGGCAAGATGACCATAGAGCCCCTCAACAACTTCCCGATCGAACGCGACCTGGTGGTCGACATGTCCGATTTCATCGAGAAGCTGGAGAGCATCAAGCCCTACATCATCCCGTCCGAGCCGCGCAGCCTGTGCGACGGCGAGTACACCCAGACCCCGGCTGACATGGCGAAGTATCACCAGTTCTCCATGTGCATCAACTGTGGCCTCTGCTACGCCGCCTGCCCGCAGTACGGCATCAACAAGAAGTTCACCGGTCCCGCGGCCCTGGCGCTGGCTTATCGCTACAACGCCGACAACCGCGACAGCGCGTCCAAGGAGCGGATGAAGATCATCAGCCAGGACGAAGGCGTCTGGGGCTGTACCTTCGTGGGTTACTGCTCTGACGTGTGCCCGAAAGGCGTAGACCCGGCCGCAGCCATCCAGCTTGGCAAGGTCGAGAGCGCCAAGGACTACATGATCGCCATGTTCAAGCCGGATTGAGACCAGGAGTGAGACCATGAACAACACCCAAAGCAAACGTAAGCCCTACGTGCGCGAGATGAAGAAAGACTGGTGGCTGAAGAATGCCTTCTACACCGGTTACATGATCCGCGAAGGCACCAGCATCTTCGTCTCCATCTATGCCGTGGTGCTGATGTGGGGTCTGCTGCGTCTGGTGCAGGGTCAGGAGGCGTTCAACGGCTGGCTGGAATCCCTGCAGAGCCCGGTTGCCATCCTGTTCCACGTCATCGCGCTGGCAGCCTGCCTGTTCCACGCCAAGACCTGGTTTGCCCTGGCTCCCAAGGCCATGCGCATCTTCCGTGGCGAAGACCTGGTGCCGGAGAAGCCGATCGTCATCGCTCAATATGTGGCGCTGGCGGCGGTATCCCTGCTGATCCTGATCATCGTGGCTTGAGGAGATTAATGATGAGACGTTCTGACGAACCCATTTACTGGGGACTCTTTGGTGCCGGTGGCATGGTGGTTGCCATGCTGCTGCCGGTGATTGTCCTCATTACCGGTCTGCTGGTGCCCATGGGCATCATGGACGTGGAGACCATGAGCTTTGAGCGCGTGCACGCCTTCGCCAGCTCCTGGTGGGGTGCCTGCATACTGCTGGTGATCATAGCCCTGCCCATCTGGCACGGCATGCACCGTATCTACCACGGCCTGCATGATCTTGGGATCCACACCACCAAGCTGCACCACTATGTGTTCTATGGCTTCGCCTTCCTGGTATCTGCCATTACCGTCGGCCTGCTGATGGTGCTGGTACTCCAGTAATCCTTAGGTTGCCAGCAACAGATGATAAAACCGGGCCCAGTGCCCGGTTTTTGTTTGGCTGTCGTTTAGCCTGCGGGCTAAGGACGCAGCGCTGGCTCCGGCCACAGGGCCCGCAGGGGCGCCGGCATGGCGCCGAGGCGAAGCAGCGGGGTCTGGTGCCACTGCGCCAGTTTTTGCAGCGCCTTCTCCAGATCCTGCGCCAGGCTGGCGCTCACCCTGACCCCCTGCTCCAGATAGAGGCTCTTGACCTCGAACACCCCCTCCTTGCGATGAGCCTTGGCGTCCATCCTGCCCACCAGCTGGCCCCGGCGCAGCAACGGCAGCACAAAGTAGCCGTACTGGCGCTTGGGAGCCGGGGTGTAGCACTCGATGCGGTAGTCAAAGCCAAAGAGCTCGCTGGCCCGCTTGCGATCCCACACCAGGGGATCGAAGGGCGAGAGCACGGCTGTGTGGGTCGCCTTGAGGCTGCCGGCCTGGGCCCGGGCCAGCTCATCGGAGAGCGATGCGTGCACGAAGGCGCCGTGCTGCCAGCCCTCCACCCGCACCGGCAACAGCTCCCCCTCGTCCGCCAGCTGATGGAGCAGGGCGTCGTATTTGCCGCGCCGCAGGCGGTAGTAATCCGCCACCCAGCCGGTCTTGACCAGCCCCAGCGCCCGGCAGCTGGCGCGCACCATGTCTCGTTGGGCGAGCTCAGGGCTCGGTAGATGCCGCCCATCGTCCCACTCGGGCATGACCCGTTCGGCGAGATCGTAGACACGCTGGAAGTTGCGCCGCTCGCGCACCATCAGGCGCCCTGCGGTGAACAGCACCTCCAGGTGGCGCTTCTCGGGCTTCCAGTCCCACCAGCCGTTGCCCTTGCCCTCCTTGCGTTCAAAGTCGGCGGCCCGCACCGGCCCATCCCGGCGAATCTGCTCGACTATCTGCTCTATCTCGCCGCCGTGGGTCTTGAGCCACTGGGCGGAGAACTTCCAGCCCATGGCGGCGGGATCCAGCATGCGATGGCGCAGCAGCCGGTAATCCTCGCGAGGGACGAAGCAGGCCTCGTGGGCCCAGTATTCGAAGAGATCACCCTCGGCCAGCAACTGCTCCAGCCAGCGCGGATCGTAGTGGCCGAGCCGGCTGAACAGCACCAGATAGGGGCTGCGGGCCACCACAGAGATGGTGTCTATCTGCAGCAGCGCCATGCGCCTTATGCAGGCCAGCAGATCGGAGGGAGAAGCCTTGGCGCGGCGCGGAGTCAGCAGCCCCTGGGCTGCGAGTTGCAGGTGGCGGGCGTCTTGCAATGACAAATGGGGGATCGACATGAAGATAAGGGCATCCGTTCCTGGGTGTCAGGCCACCAGCATGCCCAAGCCGCCGCCAAATGAAAACGCCCCGTTCAGGGTTTGGTGAACACGGCTACATCGGCGTGGGGGAAGCAGAGCTCCGCCTGCCAGCGGGCCGCCAGGACGCGAAACGAGGCCTCGGCGAAGAAGACGATGTGGGTCGGATCGTGGCGGTAGCGCCACTGCCTGAAACGCTCGTCTCCCAGCACCCTCTGGGTCTGCAGCACCAGGACGCCGCCGGGGTTGAGGCAGCCCCAGAGCCGGTCCAGCACGGCGCGGGGGGCGGCCAGGTGCTCTATCACCTCGGTGCTGGTGATGAAGTCGTACCGCCTTGTCAGCAGTTCGGGCTGGTCGGCGTAGAACTTGTCGTAACCCGCCATCTCAAAGCCCGCCTCCCGCCCCATGGCGATGAGGGCAGGCCCGGGGCCGCAGCCGAAATCGAGGCCGCTGGCAGGAGGGTTCACCCGGGAGAGCACCTCGCCGAAGGCCCGCATCAGGAAGCCGCGGTAGCGGGGATCGTCCACCTGGTTGTCGTGCCCGTCATAGACCGCCTTCTCTGCCTGATCGTCCAGATGATCCGCCTCATCCAGCCAGACCAGCTCGCACGCCAGGCAACGGTGATAGCGCTTGCCCGCCACCGGCAGGGGGTAGCTGTGGCGAGCCGAGCAGAGGGGGCAGCTGGCGCTTGATGACATGACGGATCCTCCTGGGTGACAGCCGCGCAGATTGCCTGCCCGCCGCCTTGCTGACAACTTTTTTTACTCCTTAAGGGTTTCTTAAGTTTGCCCTTTTACTCTCAAGCCATCCCAAGAGAAGGAGCCAACCATGACCATAGAGATCCAAGCCCCCTACAGATTGCTGCTGGCACAGTCCCCGCAGCAGGTCATGGCGCTGCAAGCCTATATCCAGGCCGCCTACACCCTCGAATTCAACGCCCGCATCCCCCATTTCCTGCCCTGCCTGCTCGGGCTCTACCGGGCCGATGGGGTGCTGGTCGGCGCCTGTGGCCTCAACCACGCCAGCACGGGGGAGCGTGAGCAACCCCTCTATCTGGAGCAGTATCTGGAGCAGCCCATCGAGGCCGCCATCGAAACCCGCCTCGGGGTACGTCCGGCCCGCAACCGCATCATCGAAGTGGGCAACCTCGCCTGCAGCGAGCCGGGCAATGCCCGCCTGATGTTTGCCGCCCTGTGCCGGTTGCTGTGTGACAACGCCCTCGACTACGTGGTGTTCACCGGCACCGCCAAGCTGCGTAACAGTTTTGCCCGGCTGCGCCTCAACCCGGTGGAGCTGGCCCCTGCCCAGGCCCATCAGGTGGGAGAAGACGCCAGCGCCTGGGGGGAATACTACCGCTGCCAGCCCAAGGTGATGGCCGGGGACATCAACCAGGGGCGCGAGGTGCTCGCCCAGAGCAGCCTGCTGCTCAACCTGCTGGGGCCCATGCCCATGCTTTTTAACCATGCCGGCCATGACAAGAGGTGCGCCCAATGAGCCTGTTCGACGCCATCGCCCGCCATGCCAGCCTGACGCCGCAACAACCGGCACTGCAAGGCAGCCAGGGAGAGCTGGATTACCAGACCCTGTGGCAGCAGATCCAGCGCCTGGCCGACCGCTTGCAGCAAGCCGGCATTCGCCGCCTGGCCCTGCAGCTCGACAACGGCCTGCCCTGGGCGCTGATCGATCTGGCCTGCACCCGGGCCGGGATAGTGGTCATTCCCGTGCCCCACTTCTTCAGCCCGGCGCAGCAGGCCTGGCTGCTGGAGAGCAGCGGTGCCGATGCCCTGGTGGGCCCCGAACATGAGGGCTGGCAGGCCGCCGCCCCCCTCATCCTGATGACGGGGGCCGCCGATGAACAAGCGCTGCCCCTGTGGCGGCGCACCCCGGTCGCCCCCCCGGCCCTGCCTCTGGGCACCGCCAAGATCACCTATACCTCGGGCACCACGGGCCAGCCCAAGGGGGTCTGCCTGTCCCTTGCCCAGATGACGGCGGTCTGCGAGTCCCTGGCCCTGCGGGTCGCGCCGGCCGGGGTCGAACAGCACCTGACCCTGCTGCCCCTGGCCACCCTGCTGGAGAATCTGACCGGTCTGTACGTGCCGCTGCTCACCGGCGCCTGCAGCCGCATCCCCTCCCTCGGCGAGCTCGGCTTCACCGGCTCCAGCACCCTCGACCCGGCCGTGCTGGGCCAGGCCCTGGCACACTGGCCCAGCCACAGCCTGGTGCTGGTGCCCGAACTGTTGCGCCTGCTGCTGGCGCTGTGCGCCAACACCCAGGCCCTGGCCGAACGGCTCAAGGGGCTGCGCTTCGTCGCCGTCGGTGGCGGCAAGGTCGCCCCCGATCTCATCCGCCATGCCCGCGCCCTGGGGCTCCCTGTCTATGAGGGCTACGGCCTGTCGGAATGCGGCTCTGTCGTGGCGCTCAACGGCCCTGACGCCGACCTGATGGGCAGCGTCGGCCGCCCCCTGCCCCACTGCCAGGTCACCCTGGCCGCCGATGGCGAAGTCATGGTGAGCGGCAGCGCCATGCTCGGCTATCTGGGGGAAGAGAGCACCGCAGGGGAGCCTGCGGACCTGCAGATCGCCACCGGGGATCTGGGTCACCTGGACGCAGAGGGCTACCTGCACATCACGGGGCGCAAGAAGAACGTCCAGATCACCGCCTTTGGTCGCAACTTTTCGCCGGAGTGGGTGGAAGCCCAGGCCCAGCTCTGTCCGGCCATCGCCCGCATCGTGATCTTCGGTGACGGCCAGCCCGCCAACGTCGCCCTGATCCAGCCGCTGCCGGGCAGCCAGTCCCAATTACCCGAGCAGATTGCCCGGCTCAACCAGCAATTGCCCGATTACGCCCGCATCCATCACTGGCTGCCGGTGGCGCTGGATCAGCACCCCGGCCTGCTGACGGCCAACGGCCGCCCCCGTCGCAACGAGATTTATCACCACTTTTCCCGGCAGATCGACCAATGCCTGACCCAAGGCCTCACAGGAGAGACCTCATGAGCTTCTACCAGACCCTGCAACACGCCACCGCCTCCGAGCGCGAGCACCTGTTCAATGCCCCCATCATCGAGGCCTGCCGCCGCGGCGACATCAGCCGGGAGACCTACCTCGCCTTCCTGGCAGAGGCTTACTACCACGTGCGCCACACTGTGCCGCTGCTGATGGCCACCGGCGGCAAGCTGGGACAGGAGTATGAGTGGGTGCGCGGCGCCATCCGGGAGTACATAGACGAGGAGTACGGTCATCAGGAGTGGATCCTGAACGACATCCGCGCCTGCGGCGGTGACGCCGAGGCGGTGCGCCACGGCCAGCCGGGTCTGCCCATAGAGCTGATGGTGGCCTTCCTCTACGACCAGATCCAGCGCGGCAACCCCATGGGCTTCTTCGGCATGGTGCAGGTGCTGGAAGGCACCAGCGTCGCCATCGCCCTGACGGTGGCGGACCAGCTCAAGAGCGGTCTGGGCCTGCCGCCCCAGGCGATGAGCTACCTGAGCTCCCACGGCGCCCTGGATCAGGAGCACCTCAAGTTCTTCGAGTCCCTGATGAACCGGGTAGAAGACCCGGCGGATCAGGCCGCCATCATTCACTCGGCCAAGGTGGTCTACCGCCTCTATGGCGACATGCTCCATCAGCTCACGGGATCCTGCCAATGAAGCTTGAAGGGAA
Organism: Aeromonas sp. DSM 116730; assembly: GCF_046581335.1. NCBI lineage: Bacteria > Pseudomonadati > Pseudomonadota > Gammaproteobacteria > Aeromonadales > Aeromonadaceae > Aeromonas > Aeromonas sp. DSM 116730. Next base: position 3,385,861 of record NZ_CP144265.1, read on the forward strand.
ACGCATACTGCTCACCGGCGCCAGCGGCGGCATAGGGGAAGCCCTGGCCATGGAGCTGGCGGCCCAGGGGGCGCACCTGCTGCTGCACGGACGCCGGGCCAGCGCCCTGGAGCGCCTGCGCAAGGAGCTGCCTCATTCCGAACGCCACCAGACGGTGACCGCCGATCTGGGCTCGCCCCAGGAGCGGGCCAGGCTGTTGCAACACCCGGCGCTGGAGCAGGGGCTGGATGTGCTCATCAACAGCGCGGGCTGCAACCAGTTTGCCTGGCTGGAGGATCAGAGCGGCGAGCAGGTGACGCGCCAGCTGCTGCTCAACATAGAGGCGCCCATCCAGCTCACCCGCGCCCTGCTGCCCCGGCTGCGCAAGCCCGCCGTCATCATGAACATAGGCTCCAGCCTCGGGGCCATCGGCTATGCCGGTTACAGCGTCTATTGCGCCAGCAAGTTCGCCCTGCGGGGCTTTAGCGAGTCTCTGGGGCGTGAGCTGGAGGGCACCGGCATCAAGGTGCTGCACTTTGCCCCCCGCGCCACCCGCACTCACCTCAACTCCCAGGCGGCCTACGCCATGAATGCCGAGCTCGGCACCCGGACCGACAGCCCCCAGGACGTGGCCGAGGAGGCCGTCATCGCCCTGTGCAACGAGACGCGCCGCAGCTGGCTAGGCTGGCCGGAGAAGCTGTTCGTGCGGCTCAATGCCCTGCTGCCCGCCCTGGTCGACAAGGCGCTGGCCAGACAACTGCCCATCATAGAACGCCATGCCCGCCACCCTGTCCCCCTGGCCACAGATCACGGGGACAACCCCGCCTGTGCCACACACGAGAAGGAACATTGAGATGAAACACGCCACTTTCCGCCCCCGATTTGGTCACAGTCTCCTGCTGCTCGCCCTAGGAGGCACGTTGACAAGCAGCCTGGTTCAGGCCGCCGATGCCCTGCCCACCATTCAGCAGCAGTGGGCCCACTGCCAGTATCAAGAGACTGGCAAGGCCAAGGATAGCTGCCTGGAGACCCTGAGCGCCCAGGCGGAGCAGGCCAGTGCCAAGGAGGCCTTTCGCACCGATCTGCTGATCTGGTCCGCCATCGTCAAGAGCACCTGGGCCGGCGCCAAGGGCGGCCTCGGGGCCCTCAGCCTGGTGAAGGAGGCCAAGGCCAAGCTGGAGATCGCCATCAAGCAGGATCCCAAGGCACTGGAGGGCTCCGCCTACACCAGTCTGGGCTCCCTCTACTACCAGGTGCCGGGCTGGCCGGTCGGCTTCGGGGATGACGACAAGGCCGAGCAGTTGCTCAAGCAGGCGCTCGCCATCAACCCCACCGGCATAGATCCCAACTTCTTCTACGGCGACTTCCTGCTGGATCAGGGGGACAAGGCCCAGGCGAAGATCTATCTGGACAAGGCCCTGGCCGCCCCGGCCAGACCGGGCCGCGAGGCGGCGGACGAAGGACGCAGGACGGAAATCCGCGAACGTCTCGCCAAGCTATAAACACAAGCAGATCAGTGCGCTATTTAAACTCTGCCCACCAACTTGCATACTGGTGGGCAGCGTCATTTGAGGGAGAGAACAATGCGAGTCCTGTTGGTAGAAGATGACGTCATGCTGGGGGATGGCATGGTGGATGCCCTGCGCAGCAGCGGTTACACAGTGGACTGGCTGCAGCAGGGGTTGCCCGCCCTGTCGGCGCTCAAGAGCGAGGAGTTCGCCGCCCTCATCCTGGATCTCAATCTGCCGGACATCGACGGCATCAGCCTGCTGCGCAAGCTGCGCCGGGAGGGACAGACGCTGCCGGTGCTCATCCTCACCGCCCGGGATGCCCTGGACGATCGGGTGCTGGGGCTGGATGCGGGCTCCGATGACTACATGGTCAAGCCCTTCGCCCTGCAGGAGCTCAACGCCCGCCTGCGCGCCCTGGTGCGCCGCAGCAAGGGCCAGGCCCAGGCGGTGCTGGAGTATGGCGACATCCTCATCTACCCCGAATCCCAGCAGGTCACCTATCAGGGAGAGGCGGTCAAGCTGACCCCCCACGAGTACAAGCTGCTGCAGGAGCTCATCAGCCAGAGCGGCCGGGTGCTGAGCCGCGATCAGCTGCAGCAGAGCCTCTATGGCTGGGATGAGGGGGCAGAGAGCAATGCGGTGGAGGTGCACATTCACCACCTGCGCAAGAAGTTCTTCCCCGAGCTCATCCGCAATATCCGCGGCGTCGGCTACATAGTGCCGCAGCCAGATACCCCGGGCAGCAGAGGGATGCCCGCCCGATGAGTCGCGTCCGCTCCATTCGCCGCTTCCTGCTCTCCGGCATCCTGGCCCTGGTCAGCCTCAGCCTGGCCGTCAGCGGCCTCATCGGCTACCTGGAAGCCAATCACGAGATGGAAGAGCTGTTTGATGCCCGTCTCGCCCAGTCCGCCCGCATCACCAACCAGCTGCTCAGCCGTTATCTGAAGCAGCGCGGCGAGCTGCCCAGCAACGGGGCCGTCTACCAGGAGTGGGAGCAGGCAGTGCCCGCCGACCCCCATCAGGAGAAGCACAGCTTCAGCCAGCTGGGGCGGGACAACGAGTTCACCCCCTACGGCCACGAGTTCGAGCACAACCTCTACTTCCAGCTGCTCAACGAGCAAGGCACCATACTGCTGCGCTCGCCCAATGCGCCGGAGCAGCCCCTGACCACCCTGGAGCGCGGCTTCAACAGCGAGACCAAGGATCACCACGAGTGGCGCACCTTCACCCTCTACAACGAGGATGAGCAGACCTGGCTCATAGTCGCGGAGCGGGATGACGAGCGGGGGGAGCTGGCCAGCAAGATGGCCACCCTGACCATGCTGCCGCTCTTCATCACCCTGCCCTTCCTGCTCGGCCTGCTGTGGTGGCTGGTCACCCGGGGGCTGGCCCCGCTGAATCAACTCACCCAGGCCATAGGGGAGCGCCATCCCGCCAACCTGAGCCCGCTCAACCTGGCCATCAAGGCCGAGGAGCTGACGCCGCTGGTGTCGGAGATCAACCGCCTGATGCACACCCTGGCAGACACCATAGAGCGAGAGAAGCAGTTCACCAACGAGGCGGCCCACGAACTGCGCACCCCGCTGGCGGTGCTGCGCATCCACAGTGAAAATGCCCTGGCCGCCGAGGATGACGCCAGCCGCGAGCAGGCGCTGCGCAAGATGCTGCTGGCCCTCGATCGCAGCGACCGGCTGATCCGCCAGCTGCTGACCCAGGCCCGCATCGACAACCAGCAGGCCCCGGCACTCGGCAAGCTGGATCTGAGCCTGCTGTTGCAGGGCACCCTGGCTACCCTGGCCCCCATAGCCCTGAGGAAGGATCTGCAGCTCTCCCTGGAGGGAGACGAGCATCTGCAGGTGATGGGGCAGGCCATGTTGCTGGATCTGATGTTTGGCAACCTCATCGACAACGCGCTGCGCTACACCCAGGTGGGCGGCGAGGTCGCCGTGGTGATCACCCAGGAGGGCAACAGGGTCAGGGTGGATGTGCGGGACAACGGCCCCGGCATCCCCACCGCCGCCCTGTCACGCCTGTGCGAGCGCTTCTTCCGGGTCAATCCCCAGCAGGGGGACGGGGTGGGCCTTGGCATGGCCATAGTGCAGCGCATAGTGCAGTTGCACGGCGCGGACCTCGACATCCACAACAGGCCCGAGGGGGGCCTTGAGGTGAGCGTGCTGCTGCCCGCCCCGCCGCGCCAGGCATAGGCGGCGCAAGCCTCAGGGAAAAAAGCGCGGGGGCCCAAGCCCCCGCGCACCATTTGTGATCCCAAAGAGGCCTTCCTAGCCACAGCTCGGCTGCACAGTGAAGGTGCGGGAAGAGTCCACCGGCCCCAGCTCCGCCAGCAGGCGACGACCGAGCAGCACGGGATAGATCATGTCGCTGCGATCCCGCAGGGTGAACCACTCCTTGTAGAGCTTGTCACCGACACAGACAGACATGGTCACAGTGGGACGCTCCTCCATGCCACCGGCGCCGCGCACCGTCACGCTGCGCTCCACCGGGCGCTCCAGGGTCTGGCGCACCTCCTTGTCGGTGTTGGCATCGGTCAGCACCAGGGTGAAGCGCACCCAGGGCTTGCCGTCACGCTTGAAGTGGTGCAGCTCTCGCGCATCGAGCGACGACGTGAGGGCGCCGGTATCCAGCTTCATCTTGACCGCCACCCCACCTGGCATGAGCACGCCCTTCTCTATCCAGCCATAGACGGTGGGGGCGGCCCAGGCGCCCGATGAGAGGCAGAGGCTGGCCAGCAACAACCAGCCTGCTTTGTGTGATACGGACAATGTGTTCTCCTCGTCGAAGCGGGCCCACGCTGGCCCTCTGCGCCAGAGTGGGCAGCACACAGGCCACTGTCAACTGGCAAAAGGGGCGCAGGCGCCCAGACCCCGAGTTTCTGGCGTTCACGGCATGGGGGATCCGACAGCAGTTGACCGTGATTCAAGGGGCAAAAAGAGGGAAGAGAGGGGCCGTGGCGAGGTGCTGGATGAAGCTGGTGGCCAACCTCAGGTTGTGACGCCAAAGGCTAACACAATGATGAGCGAATTATCAGTCTTGTTCTGGCGGGATTTTTGCCTAGACTGTTGTAAACCGGAGGCCTTGAAAACCTGCGGTTTTTTTGTGCCTGCCGAAAATTTTGCCCACTGCAACAGTGACTTTCACAAGGCTCAATAAGGAATTTGCAATGCGTATCGAAGAAGACTTGAAGCTCGGTTTCAAGGATGTACTGTTTCGTCCCAAGCGCTCTACCCTCAAGAGCCGCTCCCAAGTCAGCCTGACCCGTCAGTTCACCTTCAAGCACACCCAGACCCAGTGGCAGGGGGTGCCCGTCATCGCCGCCAACATGGACACCGTCGGCACCTTCGCCATGGCGCGTACCCTGGCGGGCTTCGAGATGATGACGGCGGTACACAAGCACTACAGCCTCGCCCAGTGGCAAGCCTTCGTGAACGACACAGATCCGGCCCTGCTCGGCCATGTGATGGTCTCCACCGGCACCTCGGAGGAGGACTTCATCAAGACCCGCCAGATCCTCGCCATGTCAGAGGCCCTGCGCTTCATCTGCGTGGACGTGGCCAACGGCTACTCCCAGCACTTCGTCGAGTTCCTGCGCAAGATCCGTGAAGCCTGCCCCAACCACGTCATCCTGGCGGGCAACGTGGTCACCGGCGAGATGGTGGAGGAGCTGATCCTCTCCGGCGCCGACATCGTCAAGGTGGGCATAGGCCCGGGCTCGGTCTGCACCACCCGGGTCAAGACAGGGGTCGGTTATCCCCAGCTCTCCGCCATCATAGAGTGCGCCGATGCGGCCCACGGCCTCGGCGGCCAGATAGTCGGTGACGGCGGCTGCACCTGCCCGGGCGACGTGGCCAAGGCGTTTGGCGGCGGCGCCGACTTCGTGATGCTGGGAGGCATGCTGGCGGCCCACGAGGAGTGCGGCGGCGAGGTGGTGGATGTCGATGGCGCCCCCTTCATGAAGTTCTATGGCATGAGCTCCTCGAGCGCCATGGACAAGCACGCCGGCGGCGTCGCCGAGTACCGTGCCTCCGAAGGCAAGACTGTGCTGCTGCCCTACCGCGGCCCGGTCGAGAATGCCGTGCGCGACATCCTGGGCGGCGTGCGCTCCACCTGCACCTACGTCGGCGCCAGCCAGCTCAAGGAGCTCACCAAGCGCACCACCTTTATCCGGGTTCGCGAGCAGGAGAATAACGTCTACGGCAAGGAGTAACTCGCCGCAGACCGCCGTCACTCGCTGACGGTTAGAAGCCAATCCACCGGTGTGCTACCCTGCGCACCGGTTTTTTTTGCATCTGGAACCCCGAGCCATGACAAGCCCCCTGCCCCCCTTTGACTGGGACATCTTCTGCACCGTGGTGGACAACTTCGGCGACATAGGCGTCACCTGGCGGCTGGCCCGCCAGCTGGAGCGGGAGGGGCATGGTCAGGTACGGCTCTGGGTGGACGATCTGACGAGCTTCGCCCGCATCTGTCCTGGGCTGGATCCCGCGCGGGATGGCCAGTGGGTCGAGGGGATCCACATCCAGCGCTGGCAGGGCCCCCTGCCAGCGGATGCCATCCCGGCTAGCGTGGTCATAGAGGCATTTGCCTGCGAGCTGCCCGCCCCCTTCATCGAACGCATGGTCGAGCAGAGCCCGCCCCCCTGCTGGATCAATCTGGAATACCTCAGTGCCGAAGCCTGGGTCGAGGATTGTCACGGCCTCGCCTCCCCCCAGCGGGTGGGCAAGCTGAGCCTCAACAAATACTTCTTCTTCCCGGGTTTCACCCCCAGAACCGGTGGCCTGCTGTGCGAGCAGGGGCTGGTGGCAGAGCGGGATCGCTGGCAGCAAGACGAGGCTGGCCTTGCCGCCTACTGGGCCAGCCTGGGGCTGCCGCCCAAGGCGCAAGACGAGCTGCGGATAAGCCTCTTTACCTACGAGAGCGAGGCGCTGAAAAGCCTGGTCGCGAGCTGGAGCCAGGGCGCTACTCCGGTCACCCTGCTGCTGCCCATGGGGCGCGCCCTCCCCGACGTGCTCTGCGGCGCCGGTCTTGAGAGTGCCATAGGCACGGCCCGGGCGGGAGATCTGCTGCAGGCGGGCCAGCTCGCCATCAAGCTGCTGCCGATGACGAGCCAGGCGGGCTACGATCGGCTGCTGTGGAGCTGCGATCTCAACCTGGTGCGCGGCGAAGACTCCTTCGTGCGAGCCCAATGGGCGGCAAGGCCCTTCCTGTGGCACATCTATCAGCAGGAAGAGGAGGCCCACCTCGTCAAGCTGGCGCACTTCCTCGACCACTATCTGGAGGCCTTGCCCGCCGATGACGGCCAGTGGCTGCGCGAGCTCAACCTGGCCCTCAACAGAGGGGAAGATTGCAGCGAACTCTGGGCCCAATGGCCGATCCACGGCACACTTTGGCAACAACATGCGCGAAGCTGGTCACAGAAGTTGCTGCGGGAAGGGGATCTCGTCACTCGGCTGGTGAAATTTTTAGAAAGCCGTATATAATCTGGCAGTTTTTATCTGCCCGTATACGAACAGGAATTTTTACATGAAAACCGCACAGGAAATCCGCGCTGGTAACGTCGTCATGATCGGTACCGAGCCGATGGTGGTCCAGAAAGCCGAATTCAACAAATCCGGCCGTAACTCCGCCGTGGTCAAGATGAAGCTGAAAGGCCTGCTGAACGGCAGCGCCACCGAGACCGTATTCAAGGCCGACGACAAGCTGGAAGTCGTTCAGCTGGAGCGTAAAGAGTGCACCTACTCTTACTTCTCCGACCCCCTGTATGTCTTCATGGACACCGAGTACAACCAGTACGACGTCGAGAAAGACAACCTGGGTGACGCCCTGAACTACATGGTTGACGGCATGGAAGACATCTGCGAAGTGACTTTCTACAACGAGAAAGCCATCTCCGTCGAACTGCCGACCACCATAGTTCGCGAAGTCGAGTACACCGAGCCGGCCGCCCGTGGCGACACCTCCGGTAAAGTGACCAAGCCGGCCCGCCTGAAGGGCACCACCTACGAGCTGGCCGTTGCCGCCTTCGTAGAGATCGGCGACAAGATCGAAATCGACACCCGCACCGGCGAGTTCAAGCGTCGCGTCAACTGATTTGACGGCTTCACGCCCGTGTTGAAAAAAGCGAGCCCCAGGCTCGCTTTTTCTTTATGGGGATCCGCCCTGCGATCATTCAGCCCCGGTCAGTGACAGCGGGCCGTCCATTGAGGGAGAATTCCCCTGCCCCCTTTCGTCTCGCGCCGATTGGGGCTACACCATGAAGTCAGGTTCCTCCTCCCTCACAGGCTCCCTATGACATCTCATCAAAAACTCCTGCTGTTGCTGCTCACCCTGGTACTGCTGGTGCTCTCCGGCTGGCAACCCTATGACAGGGTCACCTGGCTGCTGGAAGTCGCCCCCGTGCTGATCGTCGTGCCGTTGCTGCTGCTGAGCCAGCGCAGCTACCCCCTCACCAGCCTGCTCTATTTGTGCATCTTCCTGCACGGGGCCGTGCTGATGCTGGGGGGCGCTTACACCTATGCCCGGGTACCGCTCGGTTTCGATCTGCAGCAGTGGTTCGATCTCGGTCGCAACCCCTATGACAAGATTGGCCACTTCTTCCAGGGGTTCGTGCCCGCCCTGGCCTGCCGCGAGATACTGCTGCGCGGCCACCATGTGCAGGGCAAGAAGATGCTGGTGTTTCTGGTGATCTGCGTGGTGCTCGCCGTCAGCGCCAGCTATGAACTCATCGAGTGGGGCGCCGCACTGGCACTGGGTCAGGGCGCCGACGAGTTCCTCGGCACCCAGGGGGATCCCTGGGATACCCAGTCCGACATCTTCTGTGCCCTGGTGGGGGCCGTCAGCGCCCTGTTGCTGCTCTCCCCCCTGCACGACCGCCAGCTCAGCAGGCTTGCCAGGCCCTGAGCCCGTCGAGGGAAGGGCTTGCCCCTTCCCTCTTTCTCCTGGATCCTCCGGGCCCCCTTCAGAAATCCGGCGCGCCGCCGCTAACCCAGTCAACCGGGGAGCGCATCATGGCCAGATTATCCTTACCACTGCTGTTTTTGACCCTGCTGGCGAGCACCACCTTGCCGGCCAACGAGATCTCGCCCCCAGCCCCCCTGGATCACTGGCAGGAGAGCGACTGGAAGGGGGTGCCCGACAGCACCCGGATCGACAAGCAGAGGGTGCTCTTCGCCAAGCACGACGGCGACAGCTACCTGGGGCTCGCCATACTGCTGCCGGACTGGCAGCGCAGCGGCCAGCTGTGGCAGCTGACCCGGGAGCTGGGGCGACTCGGCTTCGACACCCTGCTGCTGCTCCCCTCCCCCCAACAGACCGAGCTGGATCCGGCCTCCGAGAAGAAGCAGGAGACCATAGAGGCGTTTCGCCAGCAATTTGCCGAGCGCATCGTCAAGCTAGGTGATGCCAAGCTGCAAGAGGGCGGCTTCAAGCTACTGCTGGCGCAAGGCACCAGTGCGGCCTGGGCCGCCAACCTCATCACCAGCGAGCAGTTGCCCGCCCCCGATGCCCTGGTGCTGCTCGACGGTTTCTTTCCCAACCAGCTGAGCAACCAGACCCTGGCCAAGCAGGTGGCCCAGGCCAGCATTCCCACCCTGGATCTCTATCAGGAAGACGGGGGGCGCTGGCCCCTGCTGGCGGCCGAGGCGCGGCGCAGCGAGAGCCGCCGCAGCCACAAGCTCAACTACCGCCCCTACGCCCTGATGGAGCTGGACGAAACGCCGGGGCGCATCCAGGGCTGGCTAACCCATCTGGGCTGGATCTGACCCGAACGACTAGCAAGTATGGAATTGGGCCATTCGGCCTGTCTGCATCCGGGCTGGTCAGCCCCCCTCCATCTTTGGCATCATGGCGACTCCCACGCGGCAGCGAACGGCAGGAGGCTTCATGCAGCAAATCGTGTTTCTCGACAGTGACACCCTGGACGCCGGCATCAATCTGCGTCGCCCCGATTTCCCCCATCACTGGCAAAGCTACCCAGAGACGAAGCCGGAACAGGTGGTGGAGCGGCTCAGGTGCGCCAGCATCGCCATCATCAACAAGATCCGCATCGGCAAGGACGAACTGGCCCAGTTGCCGGAGCTGCGCCTGATCGCCCTGGCGGCCACCGGCAGCGACAACCTGGATCTGGAAGCCTGCCGCGCCGCCAATGTCGCCGTGTGCAACATCCGCAACTATTCGGGCCCCTCGGTTCCCGAACACGCCATGGCACTGATGCTGGCCCTGTCACGCAACCTGTTCGCCTGGCGCCAGTCCCTGCAGGAGGGGCGCTGGCAGCAGAGCGGCCAGTTCTGTTTCTTCGATCACCCCATCATGGATCTGCACGGCAAGCGGCTCGGCATCATAGGCAAGGGCACCCTGGGTCAGGCCCTGGGGCAGAGAGCCGGCGCCATCGGCATGGAGGTCTTCTATGCCCAGAGCCAGGTCGGCGCCCCCGGGGATGAAGACAGATTGCCCCTGGAGGCCCTGCTGCAGAGCTCGGATGTGATCAGCCTGCACTGCCCGCTCACCCCCTACACCCGCCACCTCATCGGGGAGCGGGAGCTGGCCATGATGAAACCGGGGGCCCTGCTGATCAACGTGGGCCGCGGCGGCCTGGTGGACGAGCAGGCCCTGCTGGAGGCGCTCGGCAACGGTCGCCTCGGCGGCGCCGGGTTCGATGTGGCAAGCGTCGAGCCACCGCCCCCCGACCACCCCCTGATGCAGGCGCTGCGTTACCCCAACTTCATCCTGACGCCCCATGTGGCCTGGGCCAGCGAGGAGTCGATGCAGCGTCTCGCGGATCAGCTTATCGACAACATCAACGCCTTCGCCCTCGGCAGGCGCCAGCACCGCCTGGTCTAAACGACGGAGACGAAAAAGGGGCCACCGGCCCCTTTTTCATTATGCTCGGGATGACATCAGTCATCGTCGTGCCATCTGCGCTTCTTGTACTTCTTGTGATGCTTGTGGTGGCCATTGTGATAGCCGTTGTCACCCCGGTAGCGGTGACCGCCCCGGTAGTCGTTGTTGGACTCGTGGCTATCGCCGGTTCTGGCCCCGATGGCAGAGCCACCGGCCCCGCCTATGCCGGCGCCGATCAGGCGACCGGTATCGCCACCCACGCTCTTGCCGATGGCGGCGCCACCCAGGGCACCGACGGCGCCACCTAGGGCAGCCTCATTCTTGTTGCCCCTGTCGGCCGTGGCCGCACCGCCTGCCGCACCGCCGACGGCTGCTCCCACCAGGGCGCCGGTGTCGCCCCCCAGCTGCTTGCCTATCATGGTGCCCGCGACGCCGCCGACGCCACCACCGAGTATGGTGTTGAGGGTCTCGGACGCCTGCGCCTGACCATTGCCCAACAGCAGCGCGCCCAGCAGCGCCACTGCGCTCATGCCGTATTTGTTCATCTCCATGGGGTACTCCTGTCAAACCTGATGTCTGATTGATTATTTTTCCCTGCACTATACAAAGCGCCCCGGACTCCGCTACCGGGATTACGACGTCTTCGCCGACAGGCTGACTGTCTCTGCTTCGCGACATGGCTCAATCACATGGGCTAACCGACTGAAAATGAATTAAAAAAAAAGGTCACATGGGAAATTATCCCCACTGTGACCCCTTTCTCGGCCATTCAGGCCCTTTTTCTCCCGATGACGGTCAGACAGATACTGTCACTACAGCCCCTTTGGAGGGAGGCGAAGTGGCTGACAGATGCCAGCAGTCCCGTCCCTGCCGCTTGCTCTGGTACAGACACTCATCCGCCCGATCGAGCAGGGCAGCGGCGTCATCCGGGTAGCGTGCCCCGCCCGCACTCAGGGTGATGCACTCCTCAAACTCGCGCCACTTCAGCGCCCGCACCCGGGCCAGCAGATGGGTCAGGCGATCCTCGACCTCTTCCTGCTCCCAGGGCAGCAGGGCCGCAAACTCATCCCCCCCGATGCGGTAGACCTGAGCCTCTCCCAGGGTTCTTGCCATTATGGTGGCCACCCGGAACAGCACCCCATCCCCTACCCCGTGCCCCCAGCTGTCATTGACGCGCTTGAAGCTATCCACATCAAACAGCACCAGCCAGTGGGGCCTCTCCTCCTGCGCCAGCCTGGCCCTGTCCTGCTCGAAGGCCCGCCGGTTCATGATGCCGGTGAGGGGATCGTGCAGCAGGGCATCCTGCCCCTGCTGCAGGCTGTTTCTCACCTGATGGATCTCCCCCAGGCTGCCGTGCACGAACCAGGTGCGCTGGCGCAGCTGGATCTCCATCAGCGCCTCATCCTGAACGAGGCCACAGAGGGAGCGCTGCACCAGGGTCTGCTCCTGGCGAAAGATGCGCACCAGAAACAGCAGGCTGCACAGCCAGATGGCGAGCAGCGCCAGTGCGGGCAGCACCACCATCAGCAGGGTATCTTGCAGGTTGCCGCGAAAGTGGGTGGGGGGCAGATAGATGTTGAGATCCCAGTCGATATCCGACAGCGGCAACCTCAGGTGACAGCCTTTGCGGATCACGCTCAGCCCGGCTCCCTGGCTAGAGGCGCCGGAGACAGCCGGCAGCAGTGACAGGTTGTGTCCCACCACCAGCCGCCCATCCTTGCGCTCTGTGATGTAGAGGGCGGCCTGGTCGCTGCCCATCGCCCGTTGCAGCGCCGCCTGCAGCGAGTTGAACGACATGTCGACCATCAGCAGGCCCAGCAGTTGCCCCTCGTCATCCTTGACCCGCTTGATCAGGGTCAGGACCTCTGCGTCGCTGCCGAACTCCTGGTAGGGACCAAACCAGATGAGCTCGTCGCTGTCGCTGGCCAGGGCCTGATACCAGGGGCGCCTCTGCGCCTGATAGTCGGTCGGTACCGGCCAGTCGGGATAGCTGTCGAGACGGTCAAAGCGGGCGTTGTAGAAGTAGAGGAAGTGGGCGTCGTGCTTGAACTGGTGGGCTATGGCCCAGATCCCGTTGATGGCCGAGTCGCCCCTCGCGATGGCCTGCTTGTCCAGGGAGGCCTCCAGCACGCCAAGCTGGCGCCGATTGGCCAGCACCATCTCGTGGATCAGGGTGGCGTCTATGGAGGTGAGCATGTGGTCATAGCCGGCCAGGGTCTTGTCTATGCTGCGCAGGTAGCTGGCCGCGGCCAGCAACAGGGTGGCGATCAGCACCAGGGCACCGAGCAGGAACGACAGCGGCGTCAGTATGTAGTAGCGTTCCTTGATGATAGTTGCAGGCATGCCACCCTCTATAAAATGTCACGTAAGATGCATTTTATAGTGGAAAACACCACCGTTATATTGATTGAAGTCATTAACACCCAAGGTTAATGACAATAAAGACATCAAGGGGCCATGCCCGGTTTCGTCATCTGAATATCCATAAAAAGTAGAAACAGTCATCACCCAGCGTTGACGGTTTCTTGCACAGAAGGTGTTATAGTCCATGACTCGAGAAATCGGAGCCAGATGACCTTTGTCGGCAACGCTGGCAGCAACGATTCATCAACCAAGGAGATGTTATGAGCAGTCCGTTTATCGAACAGATCAAAGTACGTCGTACCATCTATGCCCTGGGTGACCAGGTGACCCATTCCGAGGCCCAGCTGACGGCCCTCATCAAGGATGCCATCAAGCACAGCCCCTCCTCCTTCAACTCCCAGAGCTCCCGTGCCGTCATCCTGTTTGGCGAGCAGCACCACAAGCTGTGGGACATCGTCAAAGCTGAATTGAAAAAGATTGTGCCGCCAGAGGCCTATCCCCAGAGCGAAGCCAAGGTAAACGGCAGCTTCCGCGCCGGTTTCGGGACTGTGCTGTTCTTCGAGGACACCGCCGTCATCAAGGATCTGCAGCAGAAATTCGCCCTCTATGCCGACAACTTCCCCATCTGGTCCGAACATGCCACCGGGATCGCCCAGTTTGCGGTCTGGACCACCCTGGCCCAGGAAGGCATAGGCGCCTCCTTGCAGCACTACAACCCGCTGATCGACGAAGCGGTTCGCCAGGAGTGGGACCTGCCCGCCAGCTGGCTGCTGCGTGCCCAGATGCCCTTTGGCAGCATAGAGCAACCGGCCGGTGACAAGACCTTCATGGACGACGAGGTCCGCTTCCGGGTCTTCAAATAGTCCCGGGGTCTCGCCCGCTCAAGCCCTCGCTCGCCGGGGGCTTTTTGTTGCCCGCCTCTCGGGTCGGCAGCGTTACCAGCAAGGGGCCAGCTTCCTTCGCGACCACAGTCACCTGACTCCAATCGGGGATCACCGCCACGACCGCCGGGTCGAGCCGCCTGTCGCCCCCGATCTGCACCACGGGGCAACCGGCCTGCAGGGCGCTGAGTATCCCCGCCGGGGCATCCTCGAACACCAGGCAGTCGGCGGGAGTAAGACCCAGCCGGCGCGCGGCGAGCAGATAAGGCTCGGGATCCGGCTTGCCCCGCTCCACCTCCTCTGCCCCGATCAATAGTTTTGGCAACGGCAACCCGGCACTGGCCAGGCGGTGCCGCGCCACCCGCTGGCTCGCGGAGGTCACCAGCGCCCAGCGATCCGGCGCCAGGGCCGCCAGCAGGGTGCGGGCCCCGGCGATCGGCTCGGCCACCCCCGCATGCTGGATCTCCAGCTCGTCGAGCAGCGCCACCTCCCGGGCCAGATCCAGCTGTGGCGCCAGCGCGCGGATCACCTCCCGCGAGCGCACCCCGTGGCACATGGCCAGCACAGGCGCGGGATCCAGCCGATGGCCCTGGCACCAGAGCCGCCACACGGTCTCCACCTCGTCGGTGGAGTGCACCAGGGTGCCGTCCATGTCCAGCAGCAGGGCCTCGGCCCTCAGGGTGAGCATGGTCATGCGGTTCTCCCCGCCAGCACGTCGACGAAGGCCTGCCGCTGGGCCGACTGCTCATAGCAGGCGAGCGCCTGTTCGGTATTGCTCGCCCACACCGGCAGGGGCCCGACGGCAAATCCCTGCTGCAACAGGCTGGTCAACAGCTCACCCGTCTCCGGCGCCGCCAGTGGCTGGGCCATTACCAGGCTTCCCTTGATCAAGAACAGATAACGTTCGCTCGACATGACATGACTCCTTGTGGCTGGTCAGAGGGCCAAAGGCCCGTTTCGAGACCATTAGAACAAGGCAGTTAGATAATTTATAATCAATAAATCGTCACATTGGATAACCAAATGGAATGAAATTCGACTTAAGGCAACTGCAGGCCTTCGTCATGCTGGCCGAGACCGCCAACTACCGGGAGGCCGCCAGTCGGCTCTTCATCACGCAACCGGCGCTGACCAAGCAGATCCAGGGGCTGGAGCTGGCGCTCGGCAGCACCCTGTTCAACCGGGGCCGCCACGGTGCAGAGCTGACCGCCATCGGCACCCAGTTGCTGCCCCAGGCCCGCGCCCTGGTGGAACACGGCAAGGGATTCGAGCACCACGCCCTGGCGCTGGCGAGTGGCGCCGCCGGGCGCCTCAAGATAGGGTTCGGGCTGTCGAGCTTCGCACTGGCCCCCTCCCTGGTGGCCCGCTTCAAGCAGCAGGCCCCCGATGTGATGGTGCACCTGCAGGACATGACCTCCGCCGTCCAGCACGATCTGCTGCTGGCGGGGCGGCTGCAGATAGGCTTTATGCGAAGGCCAGAGGCGCCACAGCTGAGGGAGCACAGGTTGCTGACCGACCGGCTGGTGCTGGCCGTGCCGAGCCAGATGACGGGACCGGATCCGGCTGCGTTCGACGTGGAGCGGGCGCTGACCACGCAGCCGCTGTTGCAGATGGTGGGCCACCGCTGCCCCGGCCTCAGCCAGCAGATCGCCCGCTTCCTCGGCGCCAACCGGCTGACCGGCATGATCCAGGAGGCGGAAGACATCCAGACCCTGGTGGCCCTGGTGGCCGCCGGCATAGGCAACGCCATACTGCCCCGCAGCGTCGGCTTCATCGCGGGCAAGGACGTGACCCTCTATCCCCTGTCCGGCCCCTGGTCCGAGTGGGAGATAAGCCTGGTGTGGAACCCCGACTTTGCGGATCCTATTCGGGATCGCTTCCTGACCCTGGTCAGGGCCATGCACCCGGAGGCTGAATAAAACGGCGGAAAACCAAAGGGATGACCACGATCTCTCGTGCTAGCAGGAAGAGTGGGAGCCGGGACACGCACCCATCTGATGTGCGCGTCCTCAAGACCTCAGCCGGGATCTGACAGCAGCTGGGCCACCTTGATCACCTCGGCGATGCGACCGAGCTGGCGCAGGGATGCATGGTGCTCATTGGCATCGGCGGCGGCGCAGGCATCTTCCAGTATGGTGATGGCGTAGTCCCGATCGTGCCCATCCCGGGCGGCGGCCTGAATGGCCCAGCCGGTGCTCACCCCGCACAGATAGAGGTGATCGATCCGATTGGCCCGCAGTGCAGGCTCCAGCGCCGTGCCGTAGAAGGGGCTGACCCTGGGCTTGGTCAGCACCAGATCCCCGGGTGCGACATCCAGCTCGGGGTGGAAGTCGGTGCCGCTATCGTCCAGGGAGAGGGCGCCGAGCTGGTGAGCCCGGCCAAACATGGGGGAGCCCTTGGGTTGCAGCAGATAGCCGCCATCGAAGCCGACCTTGATGAGCACCACCAGCCAGCCCCTGGCACGGGCATGGGCCAGCGCCTGGTTGGCATGGAGGATGGCATCCTGCTCCTGCACATGGGCCGCCGAGGCTGCGATGCGCCCGTCCGGGTGGGCGATGTCGTTGATAAAGTCGATCACCAGCAATGCCTTGTTCATGCTTCTGCCTCCTCGTCGTCAATGTCCTGCTGCTTATACCAGCCCCAGAGCGTAGCGTAGCGCCATCTCCTTGAGCGGGCCCGCCTTGTCCGCCAGGGTCAGAGCCAGGTTGCGGGTCAGGCGCAGCGGCCCTATGTCGTTGCTGAACACCCCGTAGAAGAGATCCATCCCCGACTGCATCAGCAGGTTGTCGGGGCGGCGACGGCGCTCGTAGCGGCTGGCCAGGGTGATGTCGTGCCAGTCAGCCCCCGCCTTGCCGAGCAACTCAGCCCAGCAGGCCACGTCCTTGAAGCCGAGGTTGACCCCCTGCCCCGCCAGCGGATTGATGGTGTGGGCGGCATCGCCGAGCAGCACCACCCGGCCGGCGTGGTAGTGGTTGGCGTGACGGCGCACCAGGGGGAAGCTCCCCTTGCCGGTCACCTGGAAACCGCCGAGCCGGGCCGGAAAGTGACGGCGCACCTCGGCGGCCAGGGCCTCGTTGCCCATGGCGGCCAGGGCCCGGATGCGGGCGGGGCTGTCATACCACACCAGGGAGCCGTGCCGGCCCGGCAGCGGCAGGAAGGCGCGCGGGCCGCTCGGGGTGAACTGCTGCCAGGTGATGTCTTCCTGCTCGAACTCGGTATCTATGTTGATCAGCATGCAGTGCTGGCGGTACTCGAAGCGCGACACCCCTATCCCGGCGAGGCGGCGGGTGAGCGACTCGGCACCATCGCAGGCCAGCACCCAGCGCGCCTGCAGCTCGGTGCCATCGTCGAGCAGCAGGCTGGCGTGCCCGGCACTTTGCTGCAGCCGGACCACAGCCGCCGGGGTGTGGGTCTGGATATTGGGAAAATCTTCCATTCGCCTCAGCAGGGCGAGCTGCACCAGCCGGTTCTCTATGATGTAGCCGAGCTGGGGCAGCCCCAGATCCGCCGAGTCGAAGCGGGTGGCGCAGCCGTCCAGCTCCCAGGTCTCCAGCCGGCGGTAGGGGCACAGCCGCATCTGCTGCAGGTGCGACCAGGCGCCGGCCTTGTCCAGCAGCGCCACCGAGGCCTGGCTGATGGCGGAGACCCGCAGATCCAGCGGCTGATCCGGGGCGTAATGTTCCGGCAACCGGGTCTCGATGACCCGCACGTTGAGACCCTCTGCCGCCAGCAGGCAGGCGGTGGCGGCGCCCACCATGCCGGCGCCGACGATGGCGATATCACATTGTTCCATAACTTGATTCCTGCAAGGGGTCGCCCCGGACAAGGAGAGAAGGGGCGAACCGAATGGGGCATGATAACGCAAGGAGACCGGATAAACAGTGAGTCAGGCGGGCAATTGCCGCGACGGGCCAGGCCATCTGGCGGCGGCGCGGCCCCAGACTGGTCAGCACCGGGATTGCGGAGTAAAATGGCCGGTCCTTTGACCCTGCCGATCTTAAACACAGTCAAGAGTAGCAATGAGCAAGAAACTTCATATCAAGACCTGGGGCTGCCAGATGAACGAGTACGACTCGTCCAAGATGGCCGACCTGTTGGACGCCAGCAATGGCTACACGCTGACCGAAGAGCCCGAGGAGGCAGACGTCCTGCTGCTCAATACCTGCTCCATCCGTGAAAAGGCCCAGGAGAAGGTGTTCCACCAGCTCGGTCGCTGGAAGAAGCTCAAGCTGAAAAAACCGGGACTGGTGATAGGCGTGGGTGGCTGCGTCGCCTCCCAGGAAGGGGAAGCCCTGCGCCAACGTGCGCCCTATGTGGACATCGTCTTCGGCCCCCAGACCCTGCACCGCCTGCCCGCCATGATCAAGCAGGTCCAGGAGGGGCGCGGTGCTCAGGTGGACATCGCCTTCCCCGAGATCGAAAAATTCGACAACCTGCCGGAGCCCCGTGCCGAGGGGGTCACCGCCTTCGTCTCCATCATGGAAGGCTGCTCCAAATACTGCTCCTTCTGCGTGGTGCCCTACACCCGCGGCGAGGAGGTGAGCCGACCGCTCGACGACGTGCTCTACGAAATCGCCCAGCTCGCCCAGCAGGGGGTCCGCGAGGTGAACCTGCTCGGTCAGAACGTCAACGCCTACCGCGGCCCGACCTTCGATGGCAATGACTGCACCTTCGCCGAGCTGCTGCGCCTGGTGGCAGCCATCGACGGCATCGACCGCATTCGCTACACCACCAGCCATCCCATCGAGTTCACCGACGACATCATCGAGGTCTACAAGGACACGCCGGAAGTGGTCAGCTTCCTGCACCTGCCGGTGCAGAGCGGCTCGGATCGCATCCTGACCATGATGAAGCGCCCTCACACAGTGCTGGAGTACAAGTCCAAGATCCGCCGCCTGCGCGCCGCCCGTCCCGACATCACCATGAGTTCCGACTTCATCGTCGGCTTCCCGAACGAGACGGACGAGGATTTCGAGGCCACCATGAAGCTCATCGAGGAGATCAACTTCGACATGAGTTTCAGCTTCATCTACAGCCCGCGCCCCGGCACCCCGGCCGCCGATCTGCCGGACGACGTCGACATGGAGGTGAAGAAGGCCCGCCTCACCCGGCTGCAGAACCAGATCAATCACCAGTCCATGCTCATCGGCCGCGCCATGCTGGGCTCGGTGCAGCGCATCCTGGTGGAAGGCCCCTCCAAGATGGATCCCATGCAGCTCAGTGGCCGCACCGAGAACAACCGGGTGGTCAACTTCGAGGGCCCGCACCGCCTCATCGGCGGCTTCGCCGACGTGGAGATCACCGACGTGCGCCCCTACTCCCTGCGTGGCCGCTTCATCCGCGGCGAGGACGAAATGAATCTGCGCATCGCCACGGCGCCGAGCGAAATCCTGGCTCGCCGCCCGGACAACGTCCCCGATGATCTCGGGGTGGCGGCCTTCAGACCCCATTAATTTTCTCCCCCCTCCCGAGGGCGGGGGGAACAGCCGATACGAGGACACCTTGAGCCGACACATCTCGACCCTGAACCTGCACCTGGAACCCGCCGACAACCTGCGTCTCGCCAGCCTGTGCGGCCCCTTTGACGACAACCTCAAGCAGCTGGAGCGCCGTCTCGGCATCGAGATCAGCTACCGTGACAACCACTTTCAGCTGCTCGGCAAGCAGGCGCAGGTGGATGCCGCCGCCGTCATCCTCAAGCACCTCTATGTGGAGACCCAGCCCCTCAAGGGGGGCAAGGTGACCGACATCACTCCCGAGATGGTGCACCTGACGGTGCAGGAGTCCCGGGTGTTGGAGCAGGACGATGACGAGGCGCCGAGCATCCCGTATGGCAAGGAGGTGACGGTCAAGACCAAGCGCGGCCTCATCAAGCCCCGCAGCCCGAACCAGGCGCAGTACATCAGCAACATAGTGCGCCACGACATCAGCTTCGGCATAGGCCCGGCCGGTACCGGCAAGACCTATCTGGCGGTGGCCGCCGCCGTGGATGCCCTGGAGCGTCAGGAGATCCGCCGCATCCTGCTGACCCGCCCGGCGGTGGAAGCCGGTGAGAAGCTCGGCTTCCTGCCCGGGGATCTCTCCCAGAAGGTGGACCCCTACCTGCGCCCCCTCTACGACGCCCTGTTCGAGATGCTGGGCTTCGAGCGCGTCGAGAAGCTGATGGAACGCAACATCATCGAGGTGGCGCCCCTCGCCTATATGCGCGGAAGAACCTTGAACGATGCCTTTATCATCCTGGATGAGGCCCAGAACACCACCACGGAGCAGATGAAGATGTTCCTGACCCGCATCGGCTTCAACTCCAAGGCGGTGGTCACCGGCGACATCACCCAGGTGGACTTGCCGCGCAGCACCAAGTCCGGTCTGCGCCACGCCCTGGAAGTGCTGCAGGGGGTCGATGGCCTGTCGTTCAACTTCTTCGAATCCAAAGACGTGGTGCGCCACCCCGTGGTGGCCCGCATAGTGCAGGCCTACGAGGCGTTCGACGCCCGGCAGGCGACCGAGAAGAGCGCCCCCAATACCCGCAACGAGAACACCAGCAAAGAGAGTGCCCAATGAGCGTGACCCTGGATCTGCAGCTGGCCTGCGCCAGCACCGACGGCCTGCCGACCGAAGCCCAGCTGCAAGGCTGGCTCGATGGCACCATTCTGGGTTTCCAGGAGGAGGCCGAGGTGACGGTACGCCTGGTGGACGAAGCGGAGAGCCGCGAGCTCAACCTCACCTACCGCGGCAAGGACAAGCCCACCAACGTGCTATCCTTCCCGTTCGAGGCTCCTCCCGGCATGGAACTCCCCCTGCTCGGGGATCTGGTGATCTGTCGCCAGGTGGTCGAGGCCGAGGCCCTCGAGCAGAACAAACCCCTCGAGGCCCACTGGGCTCACATGGTTGTGCACGGCAGTCTGCATCTGCTAGGTTATGACCATATCGAGGACGAGGAGGCCGAGGAGATGGAGCAGCTCGAACGCGACATCATGCAGGAGCTCGGCTTTGCGGATCCCTACCTCGACGACGACGTAGAAGAGTGACAGGCCGGTAAGGGGGTCACCGTCTTGAAACAGACAGCCGCCATCCTTATATCGGCAAGACAACATCCCGAATGTTCACACGAGTAACCAAGAGAGAAAATGACCGACGATCACCCTAGTACCGGCTCGCCGAAGAAAACCTGGCTCGACAAGCTCAGCCAACTCTTCCAGGGCGAGCCAAAAGACCGCAATGATCTGGTGGAAGTCATCGCCGATGCGGAAGAACGCGACCTCATCGATCAGGACACCAAGGACATGATCGAGGGCGTGCTCGAAATTGCCGAGCTGCGCGTGCGTGACATCATGATCCCCCGCTCCCAGATGGTGACCATAGAGAAGTCCCAGCCTGTGGACGACTTCCTGCCCGTCATCATCGAATCCGGCCACTCCCGCTTCCCGGTGATCAACGAAGACAAGGATCACGTGGAGGGCATCTTGCTCGCCAAGGATCTGCTGCCGTTCGGCTTCGGCGGCCATCACGCCAGCGAGCCGCTGCAGCTCGAGAAGATCCTGCGCCCCACAGTGATAGTGCCGGAGAGCAAGCGGGTCGATCGCCTGCTCAAGGAGTTCCGCGAAGAGCGCTACCACATGGCCATAGTGGTGGACGAGTTCGGCGGCGTCTCGGGTCTGGTGACCATAGAAGACATACTCGAACTGATTGTTGGCGAGATAGACGACGAGTTTGACGACATCGAGGATGAGCCGGAAGAGATCCGCCGCATCAGCAAACGGGTCTTCTCCGTCAGCGCGCTGACCGAGATCGAAGATTTCAACGACTTCTTCGGCACCCAGTTCAGCGATGAAGAGGTGGACACCGTGGGCGGCCTGGTGATGCATGCCTTCAGCCACCTGCCCAAGAAGGGCGAGGAGATAGAGCTGGACGGCTACCTGTTCAAGGTGATGCACGCGGACCGTCGCCGCCTGCAGCAGTTGCAGGTGAAGATCCCGGAGAATCACGCGGCGGCCCAGCCGGAGTCCTGATCCCGCGCTCCCCGCGCCGTCAATCAACGCCCCTGCTTTCAGGGGCGTTTGTCATTCTGCCGCCCCCACCCCCTCCCATTCCCCTGCTGCGCGCCCCTTCGACATCCGGCTGGCCGGGAGGCTCGCCGTTGGCGCGGTTTGCGGTTAAGATGTCGGCCATTCCACTTTTATTCAGCCCAATTCGAGCCCCGATCCCCCGTGAAATCGAAACTTCTGACAAGCCTGTTCGCCCTGGCCTCTGGCGCCATCGCCGTGCTGGCCTTCTCCCCTTTCGGCTACTGGCCTCTGGTGATCCTCTCCCTGCTCGGCCTCTATGCCCTGCTGGAGAAGGCCAACCCCAAGCAGGCGGCCTGGCGCGGCTTCGGCTATGCCATGGGGCTGTTTTTGCCCGGACAGTGGTGGATCCATGTCAGCATGACGGAGTTTGGCGGCATTCCGCTGCCGGCGGCCTTCGTGCTGCTGGCCGGCCTCTGCGCCTATCTCTCCCTCTATCCGACCCTGGCCTGCTGGGCCTTCGCCCGCTTCTTTGGCGGTCGCCACTGGAGCCGCTGGCTGCTCGCCTTCCCGGCACTCTGGCTGATGGCCGACTGGCTGCGGGGCTGGGTGATGACCGGTTATCCCTGGCTCTGGTTTGGCTACACCCAGATAGACGGCCCGCTCAAGGGCTTCGCTCCCATCCTCGGGGTGCAGGGCATCACCCTCGCCCTGCTGCTCACCACCTCCGCCCTCTGGCTCACCTGGCAGAGCCGCAAACCGGCCTGGCTGCTGCTGCCGGTCGTGCTGGTTGGCGCCGCCCAGGGGCTGATGCAGCTCAACTGGGTGACCCGGGGTGAGCCGGTCAAGGTGGCCCTGGTGCAGGGCAACATAGCCCAGTCCCTCAAATGGGATCCCGAGGCCTTGATCCCCACGGTGCGCACCTATCAGGATCTCAGTCGCGAGAACCAGGACGCCGACATCATCATCTGGCCGGAATCGGCGATCCCGGCCATAGAGAAGGAGATGGGCACCTATCTGGAGAGCCTGGACAAGGCGATGAAGGTGAACGACACCGGCCTGCTGGCGGGGATCATCCATTACGATCTGAAGCAGCAGCGCTTCTACAACACAGTGCTCGGCATGGGGGTGCAGGATCTGGACGGCAAGGAGTCCTATCACTACGAGCACAAGAACCGCTACTACAAGTACCACCTGCTGCCCATCGGCGAGTTCGTGCCCTTTGAAGATCTGCTGCGCCCCATAGCCCCCTTCTTCAACCTGCCCATGTCCTCCTTCAGCCGGGGTGACGAGGTGCAGCCGAACCTGATCGCCAAGGGGCTCAAGTTTGCCGCCGCCATCTGCTACGAGATCATCTTCCCGGACGAGGTGCGCCGCAACGTGCAGCCGGACACCGACTTCCTGCTGACGGTCTCCAACGACGCCTGGTTCGGCACCAGTATAGGCCCCTGGCAGCACATGGAAATTGCCCGGATGCGCGCCCTGGAGCTGGCTCGCCCGCTGCTGCGTGACACCAATACCGGCATCACCATAGTCACCGAGATCGACGGCAGCATCATAGGCCAGATCCCCCAGTTCGAGGCCGGGGTATTGCGTGCCGAGGTGCGTCCGGCCCACGGCTCTACTCCCTATCTGCGCTTTGGCAGCTGGCCCATGTACGCGCTGGCCGCCCTGCTGCTCGGACTGGCGCTGGTGCTGCGGCCCCGCGCCCACCCCTGGGCTCGCCAGCGTTAAGCCAGCCTGGCTCATATAAAAGAGGCGCCCCATGGGGCGCCTCTTCTCAATATAGCGATCTGACACTCTCTCCGAATCTGTTCACGAGCTGTGACGAGAGGTCGTCAGCAAGGTAAAGAGCAGCGCAGGAACCGGAGTGTATGTGAATACATGAGGATTCTGAGCAGCACATGAGCCTTGATCACGGCCTCGCAGTAAGATCGTGGGCAGGTTCTCAAGGGGAGAGCGGCTCCCGGTGATACTCGTCGGCCCCGCACTCCGGGCAGGTGCCAAGCTGCTGCGGGTGCAGCACAGTGTGGCGCCACTCGCAGTGATCGCACACCAGCACCCCCAGCCCCACCCAGTCGCCGGCCCGATAGACCCCCTTGTGTTCCAGCTCGTCCGCCAGCTCGCTCCACTCCACCTGGGCGCGGTCTGTCACGTCCGCCAGCCAGGACCACACTGTGTCTTTCAATGCCAGCATAAAGGCGGACTCGGGCACCTCGGCGCGACTCTCGTCATAGTTGCCGAGATCCCGCTTCACGTATTCTGCGATCAGCGCCAGCTCGTCCTGGGTCAGATCGCCGGCCGCCTCCAGATAGGCCTGTACCTTGGCGATCATCCGGTTGAGGCGTTCCCCCTGAAACTCTTCGGTCTCCTCCCACTGCTTCTTGAGCTGGGCGATGAAGGCTTCATACCCTTGTCGACGTTTGTCCATGGCCATTACTCCTTTGCTGAACCCTGATCGTGCCCGGCCTGAGCCAGAGACTGAGCCGTGCTGGCGGTGGTTGCCGCCCTCTGTCACCCTTGCTGCTCCGCGAAACCTCGATGCTGCCCGGGTCGGCCTGAGACTGGGCGGATGCTGGCGGTTGTTGCCGCCGCAGGATATGGGTATTCTATCGGGATTTCCCAGCTGATTTATCTATTCATTTCACAGATCCGGATGTCACCAATGCAAGAGCAATACGTTCCCCAATCCATAGAACCAGCAGTGCAAAAGCACTGGGATGCCAAGAAAACCTTCAAGGCCGTGGAGAAAGTAGACAAGGAAAAGTTCTACTGCCTCTCCATGTTCCCTTATCCGTCTGGTCGTCTACACATGGGGCACGTGCGTAACTACACCATAGGTGATGTGATCTCCCGTTATCAACGGCTCAATGGCAAGAATGTGCTGCAACCCATCGGCTGGGATGCCTTCGGTCTGCCGGCGGAAAACGCCGCCATCAAGAACAGCACGGCACCGGCCCCCTGGACCTACGAAAACATCGAATACATGAAGAACCAGCTCAAGATGCTGGGTCTGGGTTATGACTGGGACAGAGAGCTGGCCACCTGCAAGCCGGATTACTACCGCTGGGAGCAGTGGTTCTTCACCAAGCTCTACGAGAAGGGTCTGGTCTACAAGAAGACCTCCTCCGTCAACTGGTGCCCGAACGACATGACGGTGCTGGCAAACGAGCAGGTGATCGACAACTGCTGCTGGCGCTGTGACACCCCGGTGGAGCAGAAAGAGATCCCCCAGTGGTTCATCAAGATCACCGACTATGCCGAAGAGCTGCTCAACGACATCGACAATCTGGAAGGCTGGCCGGAGATGGTCAAGACCATGCAGCGCAACTGGATTGGTCGCTCCGAAGGGGTCAACATCAGCTTCAATATCGACGGTCAGGATGAGCAGCTGGAGGTCTACACCACCCGTCCTGATACCTTCATGGGCGTGACCTATGTGGGCATTGCCGCCGGTCACCCGCTGGCCGCCCAGGCTGCCGCAACCAATCCCGAGCTTGCTGCCTTTATCGAGGAGTGCAAGCACACCAAGGTCGCCGAGGCTGACATGGCGACCATGGAGAAGAAGGGCATGGCCACCGGCCTCTACGCCATTCACCCGCTCAATGGCCGCAAGGTGCCGGTCTGGGTCGCCAACTTCGTGCTGATGAACTACGGCACCGGCGCAGTGATGGCGGTGCCGGGTCACGATCAGCGTGACTTCGAATTCGCCACCAAATATGGCCTCGACATCAAGGCGGTGATCAAGCCAGCCGATGGTGAAGTGGACGTGAGCGAAGCCGCCTACACCGAGAAGGGCGTACTGTTCAACTCCGGCGAGTTTGACGGTCTCGACTTCCAGGGCGCCTTCGACGCCATCGCCAACAAGCTGGAAGCCCTCGGCCACGGCAAGCGTACTGTCAACTTCCGTCTGCGTGACTGGGGCGTCTCCCGTCAGCGTTACTGGGGTGCCCCCATCCCCATGTTGACCCTGGCTGACGGCACTGTGGTGCCGACCCCGGAAGATCAGCTGCCGGTACTGTTGCCGGAAGATGTGGTGATGGACGGCATCCAGAGCCCGATCAAGGCCGACCCCGAGTGGGCCAAGACCACTTACAACGGCCAGGAAGCGTTCCGCGAGACCGATACCTTCGACACCTTTATGGAGTCCTCCTGGTACTACGCCCGCTACTGCTCCCCGGACTACGACAAGGGCATGCTGGACCCGGCTGCTGCCAACCACTGGCTGCCGGTAGATCAGTACATCGGCGGCATAGAGCACGCCTGTATGCACCTGCTCTACGCCCGCTTCTTCCACAAGCTGCTGCGTGACGCAGGGCTCGTGAACAGCGACGAGCCGTTCAAGCGCCTGCTCTGCCAGGGCATGGTGCTGGCCGACGCCTTCTACTACAAAGACGAGAAGGGAGGCAACGTCTGGGTCAGCCCGACCGACGTCAAGGTGGAGCGTGACGACAAGGGTCGCATCACCAAGGCCGTGGATCTTGAGGGCCGCGAGGTGATCCACTCCGGCATGACCAAGATGTCCAAGTCCAAGAACAACGGCATAGACCCGCAGCTGATGGTGGAGCGTTACGGCGCCGATACCGTCCGCCTGTTCATGATGTTCGCCTCCCCGGCCGACATGACCCTGGAGTGGTCCGACTCCGGCGTAGAGGGCGCCCAGCGTTTCCTGCGTCGCCTGTGGCGCACCACCTTCGAGCACGTCTCCGGTGGCGCCGTTGCCGCGCTGGATGTGGCGGCTCTCACCAACGAGCAGAAGGCAGTGCGCCGCGAGCTGCACAAGACCATCGCCAAGGTGAGCGATGACGTGGGTCGCCGTCAGACCTTCAACACCGCCATCGCCGCCATCATGGAGCTGATGAACAACCTGGCCAAGCTGGGCTCTGACGAGCAGGACCGCGCCCTGATGCAGGAAGCGCTGGAAGCTGTCGTCGTCATGCTCTACCCCATCACCCCGCACATCGGCTTCGAGCTGTGGAAGATGCTGGGCAAGGAAGGGGACATAGACGTCGCGGCCTGGCCGGTGGCGGATGAAGCCGCCATGGTCGAGACCGAGAAGCTGGTGGTGGTACAGATCAACGGCAAGATGCGCGGCAAGCTGACAGTCCCGGCCGAAATAAGCCAGGCCGACGTCGAGAAGCTGGCCATGGCCGATGCCTCGGTGCAGAAGTTCACCGAAGGCCTGACAGTGCGCAAGGTCGTCTATGTACCGGGCAAGCTGCTCAACATAGTCGCAAACTGAGATTGACCCGCACTCCCGCCCTCCTTCCCCTGTCGGGGGAGGAGGGCGGCAGGGTCTGAATCTATATGTGACGGCGGGCAGGCGCCCGCCGTTCTTCACTTGATGCAAAGAGGAATTCACATGGGCATGTCCCTCACTCGCTGGATTGCCATCATGCTGACGGGCCTGCTGCTGCAGGCCTGCGGTTTTCAGATGCGGGGAACCGCCATTCCCCCCGAGCTGATGACCATGAAGGTGGTCGGTGACAACAAGAGCGACTTCTATCGGCTGGTCACCACCCGTCTCAAGGCCTCGGGGGTGACTCTGGCGGACAAGGAAGGCATTCCGGTGCTGACCCTGTCCGGGGTGAGCAGCAGCAGCCAGGTTGCCTCCGTCGACTCCATCGGCCAGGACCGCGAGTACCTGCTGGGTTACAGCACCCAGTTCACCGTCTCCATGCCGGGCAAACCGACCCAGGTCTTCCCCATCACCTTCAACCGCAGCTTCCTGAACAAGCCGGATGCGGCGCTGGCCTCCTCCCGCGAGCAGGAACAGCTTGGCAAGGAGATGCAGGAGCAGGCCGCGAACCTGGTGATCCGCCAGCTGAGCCAGGTCAAGTTCTGATGCGGGTATCCTAATGAGAACCTACCCCGAGCAGGTCGCCGACCTGGTGATCCATCAACCTGAGCCAGGTCAAGTTCTGATGCGAGTCTGCCCAAAGCAGTCTGCGGAACACCAACTCAACCAGGGCAAGTGCTGATGCGGATCTATCCCGAGCAGTTTGCGGACCATCTCAAGGCAGGGCTCAAGCCCTGCTATCTCGTTTTTGGTGACGAGCCGCTGCTCAAGCTCGAGGCCATAGACGCCGTGCGTCAGGTGGCCCGCAAACAGGGGTTCGATGAGCGCCACAGCTTCGTGGTGGAAGCCGGGCTGGACTGGAATCAGGTCTATGACGCCTGTCAGGCCATGAGTCTCTTCTCGGCCCGCCAGATCATCGAGCTGGAGCTGCCCGCCAAGGTCGACAAGGACTTGGCCGCCCGCATCACCGAGATCGGCAAGCAGCTTCATCCCGACTTGCTGCTGGTGCTCTCGGGGGGGCGTCTCAATCAGACCCAGATGAAGGCAGCCTGGTTCGACAAGCTGAGCCAGAGCGGCACCTATGTGCCGGTCAATCACCCCGAACCCCGCTTCTTCCCGCGCTGGATGAGTGCGAGGTTTCAACGCTTCGGCCTCAAGGCGCTGCCGGATGCGGTCAACTTCATGTGTCACGCCTTCGAGGGCAACCTGCTGGCCGCGAGTCAGGAGATAGAGAAGCTGACCCTGCTCGGCCCGCCCCAGCCCATCAGCGTCGCCTATCTGCAGGAGACCATCATACGCCACGCCCACTTCACTCCCTTCCAGCTCGTCGATACCCTGCTGGAGGGCAAGGTGAACCGGGCCCAGCGCATACTGCTGGCGCTGCGGGCAGAGGGCACCGAGCCCGGCATGCTGGCCTGGACCCTGTGCCGGGAGCTGGAGCAGCTCACCGAGCTGGCCCTGGCCGCCCGCGCCGGTCAGCCGCTGGTGGAACACTTCAGCCGGTTGCGCATCTGGCAGAGCCGCCAGCAGCTCATTCAGCAAGCCCTGACCCGGCTGCCCGTTGGCAAGATACAGCAGCTGTGGCAACTGATGGCCCGGCTGGATGACGCCCAGCGCAGGTTCGACACCGAGCAGGCCTGGCTGATGCTGCAGACCATAGCCCTGGGCTTTCGCGATGGCACGCCGCTGCCCCTGCTGGAGGCGGATCCATGCTGAGCGCCCCCATCGAACACCAGGCCGGCCCCTTGGCCCCCCTCCATGATCTGACAGGGGGAGCCTCATGCTGAAGGCCCCTATCGGCATCCTAGGCGGCACCTTCGACCCCATCCACATAGGTCATCTGAGGCCCGCCATCGAGGCCCGCGACGCCCTGGGCCTGGCCGAGGTGCGCCTGCTCCCGAACCATATCCCGCCCCATCGCGCCAATCCCTTCTGCTCCAGCGAGCAGCGGCTCGCCATGGTCGCGCTGGCGGCGGCGGAGAACCCGGGCTTCGTGGTGGATGAGCGGGAGCTGCAACGGGACACCCCCTCCTGGACCATAGACACCCTCATCGAGCTCAAGCAGGAGCTGCCGGATACCCCTGTCTGTTTCCTGATGGGCATGGACTCCATGCTCGGCCTGCCGAGCTGGCATCGCTGGCAGGAGCTGCTCGAACATGCCCACCTGGTGGTGAGCAAGCGCCCGGGCTGGCAACCGGATTACCCTGCCGAGGTGGCCAGCCTGCTGGCCCGCCACCAGACTCGGGATGTGCAGGATCTTCATCGACACCGTCAGGGCCATGTCTGGATCGCCGACAACCTGCCCATAGAGCTGTCGGCCACCCGGCTGAGGGCCCTGCTGGCGGCGGGGCAGGATCCCAGATACCTGTTGCCGGCCCCGGTTGCCGACTACATCCGGCGGCACCGGCTCTATCAGCCATCGCCAAGCCGGTGAGCGGCGCCACGCGGGTTTGTCAGCCGACACCCTGAGGCGCACCCGGCACGGGCTTGACTATTGTCCCGCCCGGTTGCGCACTATAGTGATCAACAGGGGCCTGCCTTGCCCATGGGTGGCGGCCCCGGATCCATTCCCCTTTGCCAGACTGGGAAACGGGAGTGACCATGATATAATCCGCCGCCCTCTGGCGCCGGAAGATAGGAGAAGACATTGCAAGGCCAAGAACTGCTCGCCTTTATCGTCGACAAGATCGATGACATGAAAGGCCGCGACATCATCACCCTGGATGTACGCGGCAAATCCAGCATCACGGACACCATGATCATCTGCTCCGGCAACTCCAATCGCCACGTCAGCGCCATTGCCCACAACCTGGCCAGTGAGGCCCGCCATGCGGGGCTCGACCTGCTCAGCGTGGAAGGTCAGCTCACAGGTGAATGGGTGCTGGTGGACATGGGTTCCGTCATCGTCCACGTGATGCAGGATGAGTACCGCGACTTCTACCAACTGGAGAAACTCTGGGGTGGCACCCAGGTGCAAGCGTAACGAACGATGAAGATCCAGTTGATTGCGGTGGGCACCAAGATGCCTGCCTGGGTAGAGCATGGCTTCGAAGAGTACCGTCGCCGTTTCCCGAAAGACATGCCGTTCGAACTCGTCGAGATAGGCGCGGGCAAACGGGGCAAGAATGCCGACATTCCCCGCATCCTGCAAAAGGAGGGGGAAGCCATGCTGGCCGCCGCCGGCCGCTCGCGCATCGTCACCCTGGACATTCCCGGCAAGCCCTGGACCACGGAGCAACTCGCCTTGTCGCTGGAGGCCTGGAAGCTCGATGGCCGGGATGTGGCGCTGCTGGTGGGCGGGCCTGAAGGCTTGTCCCCCGAGTGCAAGGCCGCCGCCGAACAGAGCTGGTCCCTGTCACCCCTGACCCTGCCCCATCCGCTGGTGCGGGTGCTGGTGGCCGAGAGCCTCTACCGCGCCTGGAGCATTACCACCAATCATCCGTATCACAGGGAATGAGCCATGACCCCTTGGAACATCACTCCCTCATACACCCAGTGCCACAGGGAATAGTCCATGTGGTACCCGCCCTTGCTCCCCGTCAGCCATAAGGTAACGGCATGCTGAAGAATCGCATCGAAATGCGCGATCACAGTGCCGAGGGACGTCTGTTCTTCCGGCGCACCCTGGTAGCCTACATCGGCATGGTCGTCCTCATGCTGGTGCTGCTGGGTAATCTCTACTATCTGCAGGTAGAGTCTTACGAAACCTATCAGACCCGTTCCAACGACAACCGGATCCGGGTGGTGCCCGTGGCACCACCACGGGGCCTCATCTATGACGCCAACGGCGTGCTGCTGGCGGAGAACCGCCCCGTCTACAGCCTGGAGATAGTGCCGGAAGAGACCGAGGATCTGGAGAAGACGGCCGACGAGCTGATCACCCTGCTGGCCCTGCCGGAGGGGACCAAGGAGCGGTTCCTGGCCGAGGTGAAACGCCAGCGCCGCTTCAAGCCGGTGCCCCTGTTCGAGAAGCTGACCGAGTACCAGGTCGCCCTCTTCTCGGTCAACCAGCACAACTATCCGGGCGCCAGCATAGAGGCCTATCTCAAGCGCTACTATCCCTTTGGTGACACCCTGACCCATGCGCTGGGCTATGTGGCCAAGATCAACACCCGTGACGTGGAGCGCCTCGACAAGGAGGACAAACTCGCCAACTATGCCGCCACCAAGGACATCGGCAAGCAGGGGGTGGAGAAGTTCTACGAGGATCAGCTGCACGGCGTGGCGGGCTACCAGGAGGTCGAGGTCAACAACCGCGGCCGGGTGGTGCGCACCCTCAAGTTCCAGCCGCCGGAGCCGGGCAAGGACATCTATCTCAACATCGACATCCGCCTGCAGTTGAAGGCGCAGGAGCTGCTGGCCGGCCGCCGGGGCGCCATCGTCATGATGGATCCCAATACCGGCGCCATCCTGGCCATGGAGTCGAGCCCGAGCTACGACCCCAACCTGTTCGTGACCGGCATCTCCAACACCAACTATTCGGCGCTGCTCAACGATCCGGCGCGCCCGCTGGTGAACCGCACCACCCAGGGCATCTATGCCCCCGCCTCCACCGTCAAGCCCATGATGGCGGTGATGGGGCTGAACGAGGGGGCCATCACCCCCAACTATCGTTACTTCGGCGGCCCCAGCTTCTCCATCCCGGGCACCACCAAGAAGTTCCGTGACTGGCGCCGTTGGGGCCACGGCTGGCTCGACGTCTACCGCGCCATCGAGGTGTCGGCCGATACCTACTTCTACGATCTCGCCTACCGGGTCGGCATCGACAAGATCCACGCCTACATGACCAAGTTCGGCTTCGGTCAATACAGTGGCGTCGACCTCTATGAAGAGACCAAGGGCGTCATGCCGTCCCGCGACTGGAAGATGGCGCGCTGGCGTCAGCCCTGGTATCAGGGGGACACCATCTCCATCGGCATAGGCCAGGGCTACTGGAGCTCCACCCCCATTCAGCTCGCCAAGGCGATCAGCATACTGACCCAGAACGGTCACGACGTGACGCCGCACCTGCTCAAGAGCACCGCCTCGGTGGACGGCGTGGTCAACGCCCCCATCAACCCGAACGTGGCCATCGCCGCCAAGAGCGACACCTACTGGCAGGTGGCCAAGGACGGCATGTGGCGCGTCATCAACGGCCATGAGGGGACGGGGCGCCGCGCCTTTGCGGGCACTCCCTACAAGGCGGCAGGCAAGTCAGGTACCGCCCAGGTGGTGGGCCTCAAGGAGAACCAGGTCTACAACGCGGCCACCACCAAGGTGGAGCACCGCGACAACGCCCTCTTCGTCGCCTTCGCGCCGTTCGAGGCCCCCAAGGCCGTGGTGGCCCTGGTGCTGGAAAACGCCGGTGGCGGCAGTGCCATGGGGGCGCCGGTCGCCCGCCACATGCTGGATGCCTACCTGCTGCCGCCAGAGCCCCAGCTGCCCCCGGCGCCCGACAAGCCGTCCACCCCTGGCCCGGATCAGAGCGAGGCCGTGCCCAATGAATAACGCCGCACCCCTGCTGCGCACCTTGCCTCTCCTCCCGAGGCCATCCATGCAGAACGAGGTCTTCTCTCATGAGTAACTCCGCCCGTCAGCAGAGTATCTGGTACAAGCTGCATATCGACCTGCCGCTGCTGCTCGGCCTGCTGGCGCTGATGACCCTCTCCATGGTGGTGCTCTACTCCGCCTCGGGCCAGGACTTTGACTCCATAGTGCGCCAGCTGGTGCGTGGCGGCCTCGCCTTCGGCCTGATGATAGGCCTGGCCCAGCTGCCCCCCTCCCTCTATGCGCGCTGGTCCGTGCCCCTGTTCACCCTGGTGGTGCTGCTGCTCATCGCGGTGGACGTGTTCGGCCATATCGGCAAGGGGGCCCAGCGCTGGCTGGACCTCGGCTTTATGAAGTTCCAGCCCTCGGAGGTGATGAAGCTCTCCATGCCCATCATGGTGGCCGCCTGGCTCAGTCGGCACTCCCTGCCCCCCAAGTTCAGCCATGTGCTGATCGCCCTGGTGATGGTGCTCTTGCCCACCCTGCTGATCGCCGCCCAGCCCGATCTCGGCACCTCCATCCTGGTGGCGGCCTCCGGCTTCTTCGTCATCTTCCTGGCGGGGATCAGCTGGTGGCTGATCGGACTGGCGGTCTTGCTGATCTGCGCCTTCATGCCGGTGCTCTGGTTCTTCCTGATGCACGACTACCAGCGCCAGCGGGTGCTGATGCTGCTCGACCCTGAGAAGGATCCCCTCGGCCGCGGCTACCACATCATCCAGTCCAAGATAGCCATCGGCTCCGGCGGCGTGTTCGGCAAGGGCTGGCTGCAGGGCACCCAGTCCCAGCTGGAGTTTTTGCCGGAGCGCCACACCGACTTCATCTTCGCGGTGTTCAGCGAGGAGTTCGGCCTGGTGGGGGTGGCCCTGCTGCTGGTGATCTATCTCTACATCATCAGCCGCTGCCTGTTTATCTCCATGCAGGCCCAGAACAGCTTCGAACGCCTGCTCGGCGGCGCCCTGACCCTCACCTTCTTCGTCTATGTGTTCGTCAACATGGGCATGGTGAGCGGCATACTGCCTGTGGTGGGGGTGCCCCTGCCCCTGGTGAGCTATGGCGGCACCTCCATGGTGACCCTGATGGCGGGCTTTGGCATCCTGATGTCCATCCAGACCCACAGAAGGCTACTGGCCTGATGAGGTGGATATATTCTGCCTGTCGTGGAGGACCCCTGCCGCAGGTGAGCTATGGCGGCACCTCCATGGTGACCCTGATGGCAGGCTTTGGCATCCTGATGTCCATTCAGACCCATAGAAGATTGCTCGCCTGATGAGACGGGTTGGATTGCTGCTCTCTCTCGTCGCCTCGGTGGCCACCGCCGCAGTGGCACCGGATCGGCTGGCCCAGCTCGCCGAGCAGCAATCCGTGCCGCTGGCCGAGTTGCAGGCCGCCGCCGCCCAGGCGCGACTGCGTCAGGAGGTGCTCGACACTATCAGCCGCCCCTGGGAGGCCAAGCCCTGGCACAGCTACCGACCGCTGTTCGTCACCCCGGAGCGGATCCGGGACGGGGTCGGCTTCTGGCAACGCCACGCCGCCACCCTGGCCAGAGCCGAGCAGCACTACCGGGTGCCCGCCTCCCTCATCGTCGCCATCATAGGCATAGAGACCTTCTATGGCCGCCAGATGGGCCGCCATCCGGTGCTCGACAGCCTCTACACCCTGGGGTTCCACTACCCCGCCCGTGAGGAGTTCTTCGCCAAGGAGTTCGCCCAGCTGGTGCTGCTTGCCCGGGAGGAGAAGTGGCCACTCACCTCTCTCAAGGGCTCCTATGCCGGCGCCATGGGCATGGGCCAGTTCATGCCCTCCAGCTATCGCCACTACGCCGTCGATTTTGACGGGGATGGCAAGCGGGATCTGTTTGCCAACCCGGCGGACGCCATCGGCAGCGTGGCCAACTACTTTGCCGAGCACAGCTGGCGCTGGGGGGAGTCTGTGGTGGAACCCGCCTTGATCGGATTGGCGCCAGTAGGTACCCTGCTGGGGCCCGAGCCCGAACTCAAGCAGCGCTGGGCCGAGCTGGCCGCCGCCGGGATTGAACTCGCCACCCCGCTGGCACCGGACACGCCGGTGAAACTGCTGGCATTGGAGCAGGCCGATGGACCGGAATACTGGGTCGCGCGCCACAATTTTTATGTGATCACCCGCTACAACCGCAGCCCTCTCTATGCGATGGCGGTGCATCAACTCAGTCAAGCAATCCAGGACGCTTATGCATTACAGCCACAAACTTCTCCCCCTCACGCTGACCTTGTTGCTGGCCGCCTGTAGCAGCCAACCTGAGCAGGCTCCCCCGCCGCCGGTCCCGGTGCAGCCGGAAAAACCCCAGGTGATCGAGATACCGCAAGCCACAGGCGCCATACCGCGCCCCGAGCCCATGAGCGAGAGCGGCAACCGGGACTACTGGATCGGCAAACAGAAGTACGAGGTGTGGCGCGACATCAAGCACTACAGCGAGGAGGGCACCGCCAGCTGGCTGTCCCAGGATCTCGATGGCAACAAGACCGCCAACGGCGACGTGCAGGACAGCACCCTGTTCAGCGCCGCCCACCGCAACCTGCCGCTGCCAAGCTATGTGCGGGTCACCAACCTGGACAACGGGCTGGAGACCATAGTGCGGATCAACGATCGCGGCCCCTTCGGCAGCGAGCGCCTGATCGATCTCTCCCATGCCGCGGCCAAGCAGCTGGATATGGTCGACGGGGGCGAGGCCAGGGTGCGGCTGGAGCTCATCACCGATCAGCCGGATCAGATGGTCGAGATGGTGCCCATGACGCCGATGGCGCCCATGCAGCCAGCTGCCCAGGAGGCCGCCTTCCTGGGTGAGGCCCAGCCTGCGGCAGCGGCCACCGTCACCCCGGCCAAGGCCGCTCCCGCGGCGGCGGCCACGGCGACCAGCACCCTCTCCACCCCCAAGGCCGCCACCGGCCAGGGCAAGATGATCCAGGTGCTGGCCAGCGGCTCCCAACCCAGGGCCGAGGCCATGGGCAAGGTGATGACCCAGCGCTACGGCGTGCCCTACCAGGTGGTGGCCCACGACGCCATCTTCCGGGTGCTGCTGGGACCGGTCGCCGCCGATCAACAGGCAAGCCTGCTGGAACAGATCCGGCAGGGGGGGCTGGAGCAGGCCTTCATCGTTCCATGA
Organism: Aeromonas sp. DSM 116730; assembly: GCF_046581335.1. Classification (NCBI taxonomy): domain Bacteria; kingdom Pseudomonadati; phylum Pseudomonadota; class Gammaproteobacteria; order Aeromonadales; family Aeromonadaceae; genus Aeromonas; species Aeromonas sp. DSM 116730. The sequence continues at coordinate 3,421,416 of NZ_CP144265.1, forward strand.
TGGCAGGGTTCACAGAGTGAATCGTCACTCTCCCCCGGCGTCACGTCGTTTCCCGGCGTAACGCCGACAACCGATGGATAAAAAACCAGACCAGATGGCATGCCGGACTATGACCGCCCGGCACATCTGGTATAGTGGAGCCCGCTTTTTTTCAACTTGGGTAATCCCCATCCAGGCACCAGGAATTTCAAGATGTCCAAATTTGCCCGTTCCGTTATTCTGGCCTCCCTGCTAAGCGCGACCGCCCAGGCCAACCAGCCGGTACCGACGCCGGATTCGGCTCTGCCGACTGCCCAGCCGGTCCCCACCCTGAACAGCGCCCCCATGGTGGTGCCTGCCGCGCCGGAGATCTCCGCCAAGGCCCATATTCTGATCGACTACTTCTCCGGTCAGGTGCTGGCCGAGCAGAACGCTGACGAGCGCCTGCCCCCCGCCAGCCTGACCAAGATGATGACCTCCTACATAGTCGGCAACGAGCTGCTCAAGGGGAACATCAAGGGCACCGACATGGTGACCATCAGCCAGAACGCCTGGTCCAAGAACTACTCCGACTCCTCCAAGATGTTCATCGAGGTGGGCAAGCAGGTCTCCGTCGATGACCTCAACAAGGGCATCATCATCCAGTCCGGCAACGACGCCTGCGTCGCCATGGCCGAACACCTGGCGGGCAGCACCGACTCCTTCGCCAGCCTGATGAACGCCTGGGCCGCCAAGCTCGGCATGAAAGACTCCCAGTTCAAGAACCCCCACGGTCTGGATGCGGAAGGTCACTACAGTACCGCCCGCGACATGGCACGCCTGGGTCAGGCCCTGATCCACGATCAGCCTGAGGAGTACAAGATCTACTCCCAGAAATCCTTCGTGTTCAACGGCATCACCCAGCACAACCGTAACCGCCTGCTGTGGGATCAATCCCTGCAGGTGGATGGCATCAAGACAGGCCACGTCAGCCAGGTCGGCTACAACCTGGTCTCCTCCGCCACCAACAACGAGGGCATGCGCCTGATCGCCGTTGTGCTGGGCGCCAGCAGCGAAGGCTCTCGCGCCGCCGAGAGCAAGAAGCTGCTCACCTACGGTTTCCGCTTCTTCCAGAGCCTGACCCCCTACAAGGCGGGTACCGAGCTGGTGACCCAGAAGATCTGGATGGGCGACAAGTCCGAAGTGAAGCTCGGGGTCGATCAGGATGTCTCCGTGCTGGTCACCCGTGGCCAGGGCAACAACCTGAAGGCGGACTTCCAGCTCGAGAGCGAGCTGAAGGCCCCGCTGGCCAAGGGTCAGCGCGTCGGCACCGTGTTCCTCAAGCAGGGCGACAAGGAGATCAAGCAGGTTCCGCTGGTCGCCCTGGAAGAGGTGCAGGAAGGTGGCCTGATGAGCCGTCTGTGGGATTACCTGGTGATGCTGGTCGCCAGCTGGTTCAAGTAATCTACCGCACAATCCCGAGCAAGCAGCGGCGCCAACAGGCGCCGCTGCTGTCTTTGCCGCGCCGGGGCAGTGAATAACCCTGCAATCTGCAGGTTCCGCCGACGCTCCATTTGTGGTAAAAAGCAGCATTCCCACGTCCTGTCGACCTGGCGGGCCTTGATCCCGCGCCGGGCAATGCCCATATAAGATGGAGCCGTGCCCATGGTTGACGCGACTGGCGGCCCGAGTCCTTCGGCCAGACAAGATGCAAGATGAAGTCGTTTCGTGACGACGCTAAAGGTGAGTGAGATGAATACCAAGTTTGATGAGCTGCTGGAGTTCCCCTGCAAGTTCCCGTTCAAGGTGCTTGGGGTGGCCGATCCCGCCCTGCCGGATCAAGTGGTTGAAGTGCTGCAGCAACATGCCCCAGGTACTTACAGCCCGACCGTTCAGCCCAGCTCCAAGGGCAACTACCACTCGGTCCGCGTAACCGTGACTGCCCAGAGCAAAGAGCACATCGAAGCGATGTACCACGCCCTTGGCAAGATCGAGCTGGTGAAATACGTACTGTAATTTCTCTCTCGCCCCGCCATCGGGGCGAGCGATTATTTGCCATTCTGTTTTGCCGACGCAAGCGCCTGCCTGTGAGGAAAAGATGTCACCCCAGATCCCCGCCCAGCCACAGCTGCTCGTCAGACACCTGGGTCGCCGCCCCTACCAGCCGGTATGGGACGCCATGAAGGCCTTCACCGACAGCCGCACCAGCGAGACGCCTGACGAGTTCTGGGTGGTTGAGCACGATCCCGTCTACACCCAGGGCCAGGCCGGCAAGGCCGAGCATCTGCTCGCCCCCGGTGACATCCCCGTGGTGCAAAGCGATCGCGGCGGCCAGGTGACCTATCACGGCCCCGGCCAGCTGGTGCTCTATGTGCTGGTGGACGTGCGCCGCAGCAAGCTCTCGGTGCGCGAGCTGGTGACCTGTCTGGAAACCGCCATCATCAATACCCTGGCGAAGAGCGGTATTGAGGCCTATGCCAAGGCCGATGCCCCTGGCGTCTACGTGAAGAACGATCTCGGCATCGAGGCCAAGCTCGCCTCCCTGGGCCTGCGGATCCGAAAGGGCTGCTCCTTCCATGGACTGGCCCTCAATATCAACATGGACATGACCCCCTTCCTGCGCATCAATCCGTGTGGTTATGCGGGCATGGCCATGACCCAGACCAGCGCCCTGGGCGGCCCGCAGAGCGTGGCCGAGGCGCAATCCATCCTGGTGATGGAGCTGGCCAGCCTGATTGGCTATGAAACGATCACGAATACCGAAGAGGCAGCATGAGCAAGCCCATGCCGCGTGGCCATAAGGGCCCCGAGAGGACCCTGATGGCTATCAATCAGACAATAACAAACACCGAGAGTGAATCATGAGCAAACCCGTTCGTATGGAGCCGGGCGTCAAGCTGCGCGATGGCGACAAGATGGCCCTGATCCCGGTGAAATTCATGCCGGATCCCAACGAGGAAGTGCTGCGCAAGCCGGACTGGATGCGGATCAAGCTGCCGCCGTCGAGCCAGAAGATCGAGCACATCAAGAGCACCCTGCGCAAGAACAAGCTGCACTCGGTCTGTGAAGAGGCCTCCTGCCCCAACCTGGCGGAGTGCTTCAACCACGGCACGGCCACCTTCATGATCATGGGCGCCATCTGCACCCGCCGTTGCCCCTTCTGCGACGTGGCCCACGGCCGCCCGCTGGCACTGGATCCCGAAGAGCCGAAGAAGCTGGCGCTCACCATCAAGGAGATGGGGCTGAAATACGTGGTCATCACCTCGGTGGACCGCGACGATCTGCGCGACGGCGGTGCCCAGCACTTCGCCGACTGCATCAAGCAGATCCGCGAGCACAGCCCCCAGACCCGCATCGAGATCCTGACCCCGGACTTCCGCGGCCGCATGGAGCAGGCGCTGGAGGTGTTCCGCGAGACCCCGCCGGACGTGTTCAACCACAACCTGGAAACCGCACCGCGCATGTACCGGGTCGCCCGCCCGGGTGCCGACTACAAGTGGTCCCTGGAGCTGCTGCGCCGCATCAAGGAGATGCACCCCCATGTGCCGACCAAGTCCGGCGTCATGATGGGCCTTGGCGAGACCAACGAAGAGATAGTCCAGGTGCTCAAGGATCTGCGCGAGCACGGCGTCAACATGCTGACCCTGGGTCAGTATCTGCAGCCGAGCCGCCACCACCTGCCGGTGAAGCGCTACGTGCCGCCCGCAGAGTTCGACGAGCTCAAAGACGTCGCCATGGGGCTGGGCTTCTCCCACGCCGCCTGCGGTCCCTTCGTGCGCTCCTCCTACCACGCGGATCTGCAGGCCAAGGGCGAAGAGGTCAAATAACCTCGCCCGGAAAGAGGGGTCAGATAACCTCTGCTGCTAAAAGAAGAGCGCCCAAGGGCGCTCTTCTTGTTGAACATGTCGGACTCGACACTCCCGGCCAACCCCTTGGCTAATCCCCGGTTCCGGGGTTAAGGTGGTGACTCCCTTTCCTTGAGTGAAGCTCCGATGCCAACCCCTATCGTTCGTCTGATCCCCATGGATGAGGCGGCTTTCCCCGCCTATCGCGACTACTTCATCGACGACTACGCCCAGGATCTCGCCTGCAATCACGGGCTGACCCTGGCCTATGCCCGCCAACAAGCCGAGGCTTCCTTGCTGCAACACCTGCCTCAAGGAGCCGCCACGCCGGGCCAGAGCCTGCTCTGCATCATCCCTGTGAGTGACAATGTCGGGAGCGCAGTCGCACCGACGGCGGGCATTGCTGGCTATCTCTGGCACAGCATCGACAGCGCCGCCCACACCACCTTTATCTATGACTTCTACACACTCCCGACCCATCGCGGACTGGGCTATGGCAAGGCCGCCATGGCGGTGCTGGAGGCCGACTTGAAGTGCCTTGGCGTCAGCCAGATCAAGCTGAGAGTCGCCTATGACAACCCCAGAGCCAGGGCGCTCTACGAAGAGATCGGCTTTCACATCACGGGCTACAACATGGCCAAGACGCTGGCTTGATGGCTCCCGTCATCGACCCTCTTCCGTCATGCCATGGCGAGCCGACGCTCAGAGCGAGATGCCGGAAAACGACATGAAGCCGAGCGACATCAGCCCCGCCACTATGAAGGTGATGCCGATCCCCCTCAATCCCTGTGGCACATCCGAGTACTTCATCTTCTGGCGCAGGCCGGCGATGGCGACGATGGCCAGCAGCCAGCCAAGCCCGGAGCCCGCCCCATAGACCACGGATTCGATGAAGTCATAATCCCGCTGGGCCATGAACATGACGCCGCCGAAGATGGCGCAGTGCACAGTCAACAGCGGCAGGTAGATCCCCAGGGCCTGGTGGAGCGCCGGGAAATGCTTGTCCAGCACCATCTCCATCACCTGCACCAGGGCCGCCAGCACGCCTATGTAGATGATGAAATCGAGAAAGCTGAGATCAAACTCCCCGAGGAAGGTGCTGTCCGGACGCAGTATATGGCGGTAGATCAGGTTGTTGAGGGGAATGGCGATCACCATGACCACCAGCACCGTCATGCCAAGGCCGAAGGCGGTGTTGATGTTCTTCGACACCGCGAGGAAGGTACACATGCCGAGAAAGAAGGCCAGGGCCAGGTTTTCCACAAAGATCGACTGAATAAACAAATTGACGTAATAGTCCATGAAGGCTGCTCACCACTTGATTGTGCAAAGAGAGGGTCCGCCCCTGACCAGGGGCCAGCGGCAGGAACCGGATGACAGTCAGCACGGGCGCGAACGCAGACGACGGGGGTCGGCGGATCAACAGACAGGGATCAGCGGCAGAGACGGCGTCGGCGTGTGCCCGGCGAGGGGAGCGACACTAGTCGCCGTGGCAGAAGCGAAATTGCAGGTGATGACAGAGCAGTTGCCGCTGGTGCAGATGACCGAGACAGTTTGGCCACTGCCTGAGGTAGATGAGGGGCAGGAAGAACAGCAGGCCGCAGAGCAGACCGAGGATCTCGTGCTGAAACCAGGCCAGCAGCATCTGGTAGAGATCCGGATCCCTGGCCCCTTCCAGCCGCCGCCCCTGCTCGAAGCTGAGCCGCCACTGGGAGGCCGGGGGCAGACTGAGGTTGTCGGCCAACCCAGGCGCGGGGGGCTCGTGCAACTGCATCGAGGATGTCGATGTCCCCTGGGCCGACAGCGCGGACGCACCGAGCCCTGCCGCGACAGAGGCGGCAAACCACAGCAGGCAGGCGACGGCGAGCGCCATCGGCCAGCACAATGGTCGGCCAAGGGGTGGCAAGGGGACAGGCTCCTTGAAAAGGCAAGGGGTTGAACGGGGCCGAATATATCACAATCCCTCCTTATATTGAATTTTGGCATCCAGTAACCGGAAAAATTCGATACAAACAACCTGTTTTCCCCACAAAGGGGACATTTAACACCCTCAATGAAAACAGCGGAGAACGACTCCCATCCTCGCCCCTTGAGCCCCATTCAGTGAGGGATGGCCGCTCTTGCAACAAAAACGGCCACCCCAGGGTGGCCGTTGTCGGCGATAGAGCAGCGATGCTACCGGCTCAGAGACCGGCGGCCTCCAGATGCTCCACCAGCAGTTGCACGCTGCGGTTGCCGCGCCACTCGTTGACGTCGAGCCGGTAGACCAGCCGCACCCGTTTCACCGAGGCATCCGGCCAGCGCTTGAGATCCACCCCGAAGGCGATGGCATCCACCGCGTGGCCGGAGTCCGTGGTCAGCATCATCTTGAGGTGTTTCTCCCCCACCAGCCGCTGTTGCACCAGCACGAATTCGCCGTCGAACAGCGGCTCGGGGAAGGCCTGGCCCCAGGGGCCGGAGGCGCGGATGAGCTCCGCCAGCTCCAGACTCAGCTCGTCCGGCAGCAGCTCGCCGTCGGTGAGCAGCACCCCGGTCAGCAGCTCCGGGGTCACCAGCTCGGCGATGACCGCCTCAAACGCCCGGCCGAACGCCTCTATATTGGCCTTGGGCAGGGTCAGCCCCGCCGCCATGGCGTGGCCGCCAAACTTGCCCATCAGGCCCGGATGGCGGGTATCGAGCAATTCGAGAGCATCGCGCAGGTGCACGCCGGGAATGGAGCGACCGGAGCCCTTGAGCTCGGTGTCGCTGCTCTGCGCAAACGCAATCACCGGTCTGTAGTACTTCTCCTTGATCTTGGAGGCCACCAAGCCCACCACCCCCTGATGCCACTCGTCCCTGTGCAGCACTATGCCGCTTGGCACCTCGCCGTCGCGAAACCGGATCTGCTCCAGGGTGGCGAGGGCCTCCTGCTGCATCCCCTGCTCTATCTCCTTGCGCTCCTGGTTAAGGCTGTCCATCTCCGCCGCAAGCTGGCGCGCCAGGTTGAGATCATCGCTCAGCAGACAGGCGACCCCGAGGGACATGTCATCGAGACGGCCCACCGCATTGAGGCGAGGCCCCAGGGCAAAGCCGAGATCGGCGGCGCACAGGCGGCGGCCATCGCGGCCCGATACGTCCACCAGCGCCTGGATGCCGGGGCGGCAGCGACCGGCCCGGATCCGCTGCAGCCCCTGATGGACCAGGATACGGTTGTTGCCATCCAGCGCCACCACGTCGGCGACTGTGCCGAGCGCCACCAGATCGAGATAGTCCGCCACATTGGGGGCGCGAATGCCCTGGCGTTCATACCAGCCGCTCTGGCGCAGATGGGTGTTGAGGGCCGCCATCAGATAGAAGGCCACCCCGACCCCGGCCAGGGATTTGGAGGGGAAGTCGCAGCCACGCTGGTTGGGGTTCACTATCGCATCGGCATCAGGCAACTCCTGGCCCGGCAAGTGGTGATCGGTAACCAGTACCCGCATCCCGGCCGCCTTGGCCGCCGCCACCCCGGCAATGCTGGAGATGCCGTTATCCACAGTGATGAGAAACTCGGCGCCCCGGGCCACCGCCAACTCGACGATTTCGGGGGTGAGGCCGTAGCCGAACTCGAAGCGGTTGGGCACCAGAAAATCGACGTGATGGCCCCCCATGGCCCGCAGGGCCAGCACGCACAGGGCCGAGCTGGTGGCGCCGTCGCAGTCGAAGTCGCCGACGATGAGGATGCGCTGCTGCGCCGTCAGGGCATCCGCCAGCAGGGGCACCGCCTGCTCCATGCCGAACAGCCGCTGGGGCGGCAGCAGCTGGCTGGCGCTGCGCTCCAGCAGGGCGGGATCCTCCACGCCGCGGCTGGCGAAGATTTGACGAAGCAGGGGATGCAGGGTGGCGGGCAGATGGGAATCATCAACTCGCGGACGACGACGGATTTGCAGGGGCATTGATGTGATCCAGTATCTTGAGCAGTTGTTCAGGGCTCTGATATCCCCGCACCAGATCCCCGTTTGGCAGGACCCAGCTCGGTGACGCCTTGATCCCGAGCCACTGGCTCAGGCCGATATGATGGGCAAGGATCTCATTACATCCGGCCGCAGGCAAACGATCACTGAGACTGAGTTCACCCAGCAGGGCGGGATCGCACCAGAGCGCCTGCGTTTCGGCCAGCTCGGCGAAGGGGGCCACCAGGGGCAGCAACTGCACGCTCACCCCCCTGGCCTGCAACTGGGGCAGATCGTCCAGCACGGCGTGACAGCGGCGACAGCCGAGATCGGTAAACAGGGTAACCCGGTAGCGCTCGTTCGGCGCCTTGAGCCAGAGTCGCGCCTCGCCTACCTGCGCCAGCGCCAGCCGACGTTGTTGCTGCTGGCTCAGGCGGGTGAGGTTTTGCATGTCGTGGGCCAGATCCAGCATGGAGCCCTGCAGCACATAGTTTCCCCTGGCATCGCTATAGAGCAGCCCCTGGGCTGTGCCCAGCAGATAGAGCCCGGGCACCGGGGTCTCGTCCACCAGGAAGACCTGCACCCCGAGGCGCTGCCCTATGGTCTGTTTCAACAGCTGGGGATCCATCCCCGCGCTGGCAGCAAAGGTGCACAGCAGCATCATTCCCAGCAGTAAATGTCGCACTTGATGACTCACCTGGCATGATTGAATGGATTCATAAGGTAACTCAGTGCACATCCTTGCCCCAACCTCTTAATTAGCGATTGATTAATAGCGTGGATCGCAAAAAAATCCCGATCTGACAGGTTGCCAATTGGGCTAAGGCCCAGCAAGCTAATCAGGACGACGGGAGACACCATGGTCATCCCTCTGTTTTATTGATGTTTTATCGTCCAAACAGCGATGTGGTCGCACCGCATCCTGTCCATTTTTTAGGGGGAAAAATGAGTCTGATTAAAGAGTTCAAGGCCTTTGCGGCCAGAGGCAACGTCATCGACATGGCGGTCGGTATCATCATAGGTGCCGCCTTCGGCAAGATAGTCTCCTCCTTCGTGGGCGACGTCATCATGCCGCCCATCGGCCTCATCCTGGGGGGGGTGGACTTCAGCGATCTGGCCGTCACCCTGAAGGCCGCCGAAGGTGACATCCCTGCCGTGGTCATCGCCTACGGCAAGTTCATCCAGACCATCATCGACTTCCTGATCATCGCCTTCGCCATCTTCATGGGGCTCAAGGCAGTCAACACCCTGCAGAAGAAGCAGGCAGAGGAAGCCCCTGCCCCGGCCGGCCCCACCAAGGATCAGGAGCTGCTGACCGAGATCCGCGATTTGCTGAAATCCCAGCAGGGGAAATAGACGCCAGCTCCTGTCGTGCAGTGATGAAAAAACCGCCATTTGGCGGTTTTTTATTGGCGGCGGCACGGGTCAGGCCCGGGGATGGTGCTCCCCATGGAGTGCCTTGAGACGCTCGTTGGCCACGTGGGTGTAGATCTGGGTGGTGGAGAGATCCGCGTGCCCCAGCAGCATCTGCACCACCCGCAGATCGGCGCCGTGGTTGAGCAGATGGGTAGCGAAGGCGTGGCGCAGGGTGTGGGGGGAGAGCTCTCCACGGATCCCGGCCCGCTGGGCATAGAGCTTGATGCGATGCCAGAAGGTCTGGCGGGTCATCATCCTGGCCTGCTTGGAGGGGAAGACCACATCCGAGCTGGTGCCTCCCAGCAGCAGGGTGCGGGCCTCCCGGTAGTAACGCTCCAGCCAGTGGACCGCCTCCTCCCCCATGGGCACCAGCCGCTCCTTGTTGCCCTTGCCCACCACCCGCACCAGCCCCTGGCGCAGGCTGACATGCTCGGCGGTGAGCCCCACCAGCTCGGAGACCCGCAGTCCGGTGGCATAGAGCAGCTCGAGCATCGCCTTGTCCCGCAGCTCCAGCGGGTCGTCCACCTGGGGCGCCGTCAGCAGCGCATCCACCTCGGCCTCGCTGAGATCCGAGGGCAGCTTCTTGGGCAGCTTGGGGCCCTCCAGCAGCACTGTCGGATCGTCGCCGCGCAATTTTTCCCGATTCAGATACTGATAGAAGCGGCGCAGGGCCGAGAGGAAGCGGGCCGTGCTGCTCGCCGCAAACTGCTTGTCCACCCGCCAGGCGAGGTAGTGCTGGATGTCGTCCATCCCCGCCAGCAGCAGAGAGCCACCCTGGCCGTCGAGCCAGAGGGCAAACTTTTCCAGATCCGTGCGATAGGAGCTGACCGTATTGTCGGACAGCCCCCGCTCCAGCCAGAGGGCATCGAGGAAGGGCTCGATCAGGGGATGGTTGTGCACGGCAGGGGCTGGCTTGGTCATGGGGTATCGGTCTTGGGCAAACGGTGGCCCATTGTAGCCTGCCAGGCCGGCGCGCACATCAGGGGCTTGCGCTTCCCCGGCAGGCATACCAGGCGGTGAAGCGCGAGGGGCAATCTGCTAGACTGGCGCACTCACTCGGGCGGTCCGGCCCCATGGTTGCCCGACACCCCCTTGCCTACTGCGATCAAGAGAAGAGCGATGAAGATAGGTTTGTTTTACGGCTCAACCACCTGCTACACCGAGATGGCCGCCGAGAAGATCCGCGCCCTCATTGGCCCCGAGCTGGTTGATCTCCACAACATCAAGGACGTGCCTCTGGCCCGCATGCAGGAGTACGACATCCTGATCCTCGGCATCTCCACCTGGGACTTCGGCGAGCTGCAGGAAGATTGGGAATCCCGCTGGGAAGACATCAAGGATGTGCCTCTGGAAGGACGCATCATAGCCCTGTTCGGCATGGGCGATCAGCTGGGGTACGGCGAGTGGTATCAGGATGCCCTTGGCCTGTTACACGATCAGCTGGTGCCCAAGGGGGTCAGGCTGGTGGGTTACTGGCCCAACGAGGGGTACGAGTTCGATGCCTCCAAGGCGCTGATCGACGATGGTCGCCACTTCGTCGGCCTGGCTCTCGATGACGCCAACCAGTACGACCAGACCGAATCCCGCATCGAGCAGTGGGTCGACCAGATCCTGAATGAGATCCACGAGCTGCTCTGATCCCGCCAGAAGGCGTTGCCGCCTGGCGGCGCCACAGAGCGTCGACGGACCGGCTCCCTCATCGCCCCTCGAAAGCGGCGTTGATCTCCCCTGCCGGCAGCCGGCCACACAGGCTGCCGGGCGCAGTTATCGCACCGATTTTCTCGTTCGGTATCATCGCCTGACGCTATAGCGACTTTTTGCTGCTGGTCTGCAACAATGCAACCGACACCCCATAACACAATCAGAACGGGTGTCGGAAGCAAACAGGAAACAGACCAGAAAAGGAAATTCTATGACCTCATTCTCCCTGTTGGCCCCCACCATAGCCCGCGACGTGCTCGATCACGCCCTGCGGCTGGGTGCCGACTTCGCCGAGCTGTTTGTGGAGCGCAAGCGCCGCAGCCAGCTCAGCCTGCTCTCCAGCCAGATAGAGAACATCAGCGGCGGCCTCGATTTTGGCATAGGCGTGCGCCTGTGCTACGGCCACAAGGTGCTCTACGGCTACACCAACCTGGCCAGCCGCGACGAGCTGCTGCGCATCGTCAGCCTGCTGGCGGCCAAGGACAGGCGTGACCCCGTGGTCACCGCCACTGCCTTCGATTTCACCCCCATCACAGACCGCAATCCGGTGGCCCTGCCGCTCTCGGTCGACAAGCAGCTGGAGCAGAAGATTGCCTACCTGCATGCCATGGATGCGGTGGCCCGCGCCGAGAGCGGCAAGGTGAGCCAGTTCTCCGGCAACGTGCTGGGCTGGGAGCAGGAGGTGGAGATCTTCAACAGCGAAGGGCTGCAGGTGAGCGATCGCCGCCACTACAACCGCATCATGGCCCAGACCATAGCGGTGGAAGGGAGCGAGCAGAGCGTGGGCTACGAGGCGCCCGGCGCCCTGATGGGCTGGGAACATGCCGAGCGCATAGACCCGCGGGAGCTGGCCCTCACCGCCACCCGTCAGGCGCTGGTGAAGCTGGGCGCAGCCCCCTGCCCGAGCGGCACCCTGCCGGTCATCATGGAGAGCGGCTTTGGCGGCGTCATCTTCCACGAGGCCTGCGGCCACCTGCTGGAGACCACCTCGGTGGCCAAGAAGGCCTCGGTGTTCCACGACAAGATGGGGCAGCTCATCGCCAATCCGGCAGTCAGCGCCGTGGATGAAGGCTTGCAGAGCAACGCCTGGGGCTCCATCAACGTCGATGACGAAGGGATGGCGACCCAGCACACCCAGCTCATCAAGGACGGCGTGCTGACCGGCTTCCTGGTGGACAGAATGGGCGCCATCAAGACCGGCCATGCCCGCACCGGCTCAGGAAGGCGCGAGTCCTACAAGTTCGCCCCCACCTCCCGCATGCGCAACACCTATATCGAACCGGGCAGCCACAGCCTGGACGAGATGCTGGCCACCGTCGAGCACGGCATCTACGCCAAGAAGATGGGGGGCGGCTCGGTGCAGCCGGGCACAGGCGAGTTCAACTTCAACGTGCAGGAGGCCTACCTCATCGAGCATGGCAAGATAACCCGGCCCCTCAAGTCGGCGACCCTGATCGGCACAGGCCCGCAAGTGCTCAAAGAGATCTCCATGGTGGGGCGCAATCTGGCCCTGGCCGCAGGTATGTGCGGCTCAGTCTCCGGCTCGGTGCCCACCTCTGTCGGCCAACCCGCCTTGAAAGTTGACAAGATCCTGGTAGGAGGGAACGCCTGATGAGCGCACTCGATATGAATCAACTGCTCAGCCGCCTGCTGGAGAAGGTCGCCGACCTCGATGCCGAGGCGGACATCATCGCCAATCAGGACAAGGCCTTCTCCCTCAAGGCCGATAAGGGGGAGCTCGGCGAATACAAGGTCACCAGCAGCCAACAGCTCGGCATTCGCCTGATCAAGGCGGGCCGGGTCGGCATCGCCTACTCGGAGTCCCTCGATGAGCTGGCGCTGGATGCCATGCTGCAGGATGCACTCGATGCCAGCCGCTTCGCCAAAGTGGACGCGGATCAGCGCATCTCGGTGGCGGGCAGCCGGATCAGCACCGACTGCGCCGAGATAAACCAGCCCGATACCACGGCGGTGGAGGAGAAGATAGCCCTGGCCCTGCGCCTCGAGGCGGATATGCTGGCGCAACCTGATGTGACAGGCGCCCCCTACAACAGCTTCTTCGAGGGGGAGAGCCGCCTCTGGCTCGCCAACAGCCTGGGCAGCCTCTGCCAGCACAGTGAATTCAGCGTCGGCTGCTATACCTCGGCGCTGGTGGAGCGGGATGGCCGCCAGTCGATGCACTCGCAAGGGCAGTATGGCCGCCGCTTCGACGAGCTGGATAGCCAGACCCTTATCGAACAGATCCACGCCGTGGCCCATGACCTGCTGCCGGGGGAAGCGGTACCGAGCGGTCGCTACAGCGTCCTCTTCAGCACCAACTGCTTCGCCAGCCTGTTTGGCTGCTTCCAGGCAGCGCTCTCGGGCAAGTGGGCCCAGCAGGGGATCAACCCCTGGCGAGACAAGGTGGGTCAGAGCGTGGCGTCCCGCTGGCTCACCCTGGAGAGCCGGGCCTATATGCCGGGGGGCATGCACATCAAGGCGTTCGATGGCGAAGGGGCCGCCACCTCGGATCTCCTGCTCATTGGCGAGGGGGAGCTCAAGACCCTGCTCCACAACAGCGCCACCGCTCACCACTTCGGCCTGGCCAGCAACGGCTCGGCGGCCCGCAGCGCCCGCAGCGCGCTGGATGTGACCGCCCGCCACCTGGTGTTCGGCACAGGTCCTCACAGTGAGGGCGAGGTGCAGAGCGGCGACTATCTGGAGCTGGTCAAGCTGGACGGTCTGCACTCCGGTGCCGATGCGGTGAGCGGTGACTTCTCGTTTGGCGCGTCAGGGTTCCTGTGCCGCGATGGGGTACGGCTCCAGCCGGTGCGCGGCATCACGGTGGCGGGTAACTTCTACCGCCTGCTCGGGGAGCTGGAAGCGGTCGGCAATGTGCTGCACCACAACGATGGCAAGGGCTTCTATGCGCCGCTTATCCGTTTCGGTGGCCTGAATATCGCTGGCAAGTGACAATCAAGGAATGACAAGGAGTGCCATGCTCCTCCATCCATCCGTTTCGGCGGCTTGAATGTCGCAGGCAAGTGACTGTATCTAGTGGGAAAAGCGGTTATCTTCCCCATCCAAAAGCGGCGCCATCAGGCGCCGTTTTTTCATTGATGGCGCCCCTGTTCGGCCACTCCTACCCTCAAAGAGCCACCGACCGCATCGGCCGGATATTGCTGGAGAATACGAAGATGGACAACACCCTGGTCTGGGCCGACATTCCGACACGGGATCTGGATCGCGCCATGGACTTCTACTCGGCCCTGCTCGATGTACAGGTCACCCCCATACAGGAGGAGGAGATGCGTTTTGCCATGCTGCGCTACGATGGCAGCAACGCGGCGGCCTGTCTCGGCCCCATGGACAAATACCACCAGCCCGGTGGCGCCGGTCCCCTCATCTATCTCTCCCTGGGTGACAGGTTGCAGGAGGCGGAGCAGCTGGTTCCCCGGCTCGGCGGGCGGGTGCTCGAACCCCTGCATTCCATCGGCAGCGGTCACGGCTCCCGGGTCATCATAGAGGATACCGAAGGCAACTGGCTGGCCCTCTATGCGCCGCCCGCCCCTTGAGCCGCATAAACAATAACGGCGACCCTGGGGTCGCCGTTATTGTTACCTGACACCTATCAGAAGCGATCAGGCTTCAGGATTGAGGCGAGTCGGCATGCCGGTACGCTGTTCCAGCACCTGCTTGACCACATTGGAGTCGCTGTCCATGTGGGCGATGAAGCGGGTGGTGGCCGGGGTCATCGGGAGCGGCACAGAGGCGGTGGAGTTGAACTCCTCCTCGGTGCGCGACAGCGGCTCGTGCACTTCCATGTAACGACCGCCATCCGGCTCGACCGTGGTCTTGACCGGCTGGTTGACGAACTGGACGCGGGTACCGACCGGCACGTTGTCGAACAGGTACTTGATGTCATCGGCGCGCAGACGCACGCAACCGCTGCTCACCCGCAGACCTATGCCGAAGGTGGCGTTGGTGCCGTGGATAGCATAGAGGTTGCCGATATAGAGGGCGTGCAGGCCCATGGGGTTATCCGGACCGGCCGGCCAGACTGCGGGCAGTGTCTTGCCCTGGGCGGCGTAGCGGCGACGGATGTTCTCGGTCGGGGTCCAGGTCGGGTTGGCGCGCTTGCGCTCCACCTTGGTGATCCAGTTCTCCGGGGTGTTGACCCCCAGCTGGCCGATGCCGATGGGCAGCACCTGGACCACGTTCTTGCCTTTCGGGTAGTAGTAGAGACGCATCTCCGCCACGTTGATGACGATCCCCTCGCGCGGCGCATTCGGCAGGATCAGCTGATGCGGAATGGTCAGCTTGCTGCCCGGCGTTGGCAGATAGGGGTCGACGCCCGGGTTCGCTTCCATGATGTTGGTCAGGCCCAGCTGGAAGTCGGCGGCGATCTGCTCCAGCGGACGGTTGTCTGCGGGCACCACGTATTCCTGGTTCTCACCGATCAGACGGCTGTTGGCGGCTGGCAGCGCGTATTCAACGGCGGCGGCCTGCTGGCTGACCAGGGTCAGAGTGCAAAAAAGGGCCGAAGCGGCAATGCGAAGGGGATTCATAAAATTCCTGTATGGTTTCCTGTACCTGTTGGCCTGAAGCCGGTTCATCCTCGGTCTGTCCCTTGTCACGAGTAGCGCTCGCCCGAGGCCAATACCGAGCGCGCATTCTTTCCCGAGTCGGACAAAATTTCAACTTGAAGAGGGGGCTTTTTCGCGGAAAAGATCCATTCTCCCCCCAACAATCGACCGTATCGGGTGCCTGTCAGCCTAACATCGCCAATCTGAGCGCAAAATGAACATGCATCCGGCCCGCCACCCTAGCGCCAAATTGCATGATGGCGCCGTCACGAGTACAATCTCGCACCCCTTTTATCAGGAGTATCGAGTCATCTCGTGCTCTGGGTGTACCTCATCGGGTGGCCGTGCGTCGAGTACGGTCGCACCATGCCGATGACCCTATACGGCGCCATCAGGTGGCGCCGTCCTGATTTGCAATCAGACAGAAAGAGTCCAACATGTTCAGACCAGAATTGCTCTCCCCCGCCGGGACCCTCAAGAATATGCGTTACGCCTATGCCTATGGCGCCGACGCCGTCTATGCGGGCCAGCCGCGCTACAGCCTGCGGGTGCGCAACAATGAATTCGATCACGAGAATCTGCAGCTCGGCATCAACGAGGCCCATGCACTGGGCAAGCAGTTCTATGTGGTGGCCAACATCCAGCCCCACAACTCCAAGCTCAAGACCTTCATCCGCGACATGCGCCCCGTGGTGGACATGAAGCCGGATGCGCTCATCATGTCAGACCCCGGTCTCATCATGATGATGCGCGAAGCCTTCCCGGATATGCCCATTCACCTCTCGGTGCAGGCCAACGCGGTCAACTGGGCCACGGTGAAATTCTGGCATCAGATGGGCCTGACCCGCGCCATTCTGTCCCGCGAGCTGTCCCTGGACGAGATCGAAGAGATCCGCATGCAGGTGCCTGAGATGGAGCTGGAAGTCTTCGTCCACGGGGCGCTGTGCATGGCCTACTCGGGCCGCTGCCTGCTCTCCGGTTACATCAACAAGCGTGACCCCAATCAGGGTACCTGCACCAACTCCTGCCGCTGGGAGTACAAGGTGCACGAGGGCAAGGAAGATGACGTGGGCCAGATTGTCCACCGTCAGGAGCCCATCGCCGTGCGCCCGGACAACACCCTTGGGCTCGGCAAGCCGAGCGATGCCCTGGTGCTGCTGGAAGAGTCCAACCGTCCCGGCGAATAC
This sequence comes from Aeromonas sp. DSM 116730, assembly GCF_046581335.1. Taxonomy (NCBI): domain Bacteria; kingdom Pseudomonadati; phylum Pseudomonadota; class Gammaproteobacteria; order Aeromonadales; family Aeromonadaceae; genus Aeromonas; species Aeromonas sp. DSM 116730. The sequence continues at coordinate 3,437,999 of NZ_CP144265.1, forward strand.
ATGACGGCGTTCGAGGACGAGCACGGCACCTACATCATGAACTCCAAGGACCTGCGCGCCGTCGAGCACGTGGAGCGCCTGACCAAGATGGGCGTGCATTCCCTGAAAATCGAAGGCCGCACCAAGTCCTTCTACTACTGCGCCCGCACCGCCCAGGTCTATCGCAAAGCCATCGACGATGCGGTCGCCGGTCGCCCGTTCGATCCGACCCTGATGGGCACCCTCGAGAACCTGGCTCACCGTGGCTACACCGAGGGCTTCCTGCGTCGTCACAACCACAGCGAGTACCAGAACTACGACTACGGCTACTCCGTCTCCGACACCCAGCAGTTCGTCGGCGAGATCACCGGCCGTCAGGGCGACATGGTGGAAGTGGAAGTGAAGAACAAGTTCCTGGTGGGCAACAGCCTGGAGCTGATGACGCCCCAGGGCAACGTCAGCTTCAACCTGGAGCAGATGCAGAACCGCAAGGGGGAGCTTATCGACACCGCGCCGGGCAACGGTCACGTGGTCTATGTGCCGGTCCCGAAAGAGATCGACATCAACTACGGCATACTGCTGCGCAACCTGGGCGATCGTCAGGATACCCGCCAGCCCCACTCGGCGGCCTGAGATGGCGCTGCTCATCACCGACAAGTGCATCAACTGTGACATGTGCGATCCCGAGTGTCCGAACCAGGCCATCAGCCTGGGGGACAAGATCTACGAGATAGACCCGGATCGCTGCACCGAATGCGTCGGCCACTATGAGAAGCCCACCTGCATCAGCGTCTGCCCCATCGATTGCATCATCTGGGATCCCGCCCATGTGGAGACCGAAGAGCAGCTGATGGACAAGTTTGTGCTGATGCACAGGCAGTAATGCCGGACCTGCGGGTCATCCAGAAATAGAAAAAGCCGGGCATGCCCGGCTTTTTCTATTGCGCTGCAGCCCGGTCAGGGCTTGATCAGTTTCTGCAGCGCCTCAAGCTCGCGCTGGGCCTCCAGCAGCTCGGCCTGGGACTCCTCCAGCTTGGCCTGCTTCTTGGCGATCTTGTCCGGCTTGCCCGAGACCCGGGCGCTCTGCAGATCCGCCAGGCGCTCCTCCACCTCTTGCTTCTGCTTGGCGACTTTCTCTTGCTGCTCCTCGAGGAGCCCGGCATCGGTGCAATGGGTCTCGATGTTGCGCAGGGCCTGCTCCAGGCCCGCCACCTGCTGCGCGTTATCGTGCGCCCGGGCGAAGCTCAACTGCTCGGTAACTGCCTGATGCCTGGCCTTGCAGCCGACGTTTTCACTGCCATAAGCCTGTCCGGCCAACAGCAATAATCCTATTCCGGCAATCTTCCACATAACGACCTCTTTGCTCTGTCATACTGGATGGCCGCCTATGAAACCTGACTCATCTCCCGAGGTCAAGGCACAGGGAAAGGGCTACGACAGAGTTTGCACTGGGTCATGCCGCCGCCAAGCTGGCGACGCTACAATGCCCCTTTCAACCCGGAGAGTCCCATGAAGCAAGAGATCGTCATCATCGCCAACGGCGCCCCCTATGGCAGCGAGTCCCTGTTCAATGCCCTGCGTCTGGGGATAGCCCTCAACGAGCAGGAAAGCGTCATCCTGAAGATATTCCTGATGTCCGATGCCGTCGGCGCCGCCCTGGCGGGCCAATCCCCCGCCGAGGGTTACAACCTGCGCCAGATGCTGGAGATCCTGCTGGCACAGGGCACCGTTATCCGGCTGTGCAAGAGCTGCACGGACGCACGGGGCATCAGCTCCCTGCCACTTATCGAGGGCATAGAGATAGGCACCCTGCCCCTGCTGGCCCAGTGGACCCTGGCGGCCGACAAGGTGCTGACCTTCTAGGGATCAGGGCTCGGCCCGGACCAGCGCAGTGCGTGAGGTCCGGGTACTCAGGCCATAGAGCATCAGGATCGCCAGGCAGAGCAGCGCCATGAAGCCATAGAGCCAGCCACCTCCCCAGTTGGCCAGGATCCAGCCCCCCAGCAGGGCACCGATGGCGATCCCGAGCCCGGACATGGAGGCCGCCCCGAAGTAGCTGCCCTTGAGGTGCTCCGGCGCCATCTGATCGACCAGCACATTGAGCAGCGGGAACAGGATGCACTCGCCGACGCTCAGCAGGATCACCGCCACTATCCAGTGCCACCAGATAGCGGTATCCCCGAGCGCGAACTGCAGCTGGGCGCTGAGGAAGAAGGCGACCCCGAGCTGCAGTCGGCGCTTGATAGACCAGTTGGCGGTCAGGTGCAGCAGCGGGAACTGCAGTATCACTATGGTCAGCGCATTGGTGCTCACCAGCCAGCCGATGAGCCGCTCCACCTCAGGGGTACCGGCTCGGGTCAGGTACTGGATGAGCGGTGACTCGAACTGGGCATAGACCAGCATCAGCAACATGTTGGCCATCGTCAGCAGCAGGAAGCCCCTGTCCTGCCAGAGCACCCGCAGCACGGCGCGCATGCCCGGACCGGCGGCATGGCTTGGCTGACAGGCGGCCAGTCGAAAACCGACGAAGAAGATGAAGCCGAGCAGCAGATAGCTGACACTGAGCAGCAGGAAGGTCTCCTGGCGGGCGCTCAGGCCGTAGCTGACCCCGAGCAGGGGGCCTATGGCCGCCCCCAGGTTGAGCAGAAAATAGCGCAGGTGCAGCGCCAACTCGCGGGCTTTGGGCTCGGCCAGGCTATCGGCCATCAGCGCCTTGCCCGGCGAGTCGATGAGCCCGTAGGAGAGCCCGCTGCCGATCACCCCCATCGCCAGCCAGATCACCTGATGGGAGAGGCCGAGCAGGGCGACGCTCAGGGCCGACACCAGGCAGCCGAACAGCAGTATGTTGCGCCTCCCCCACTTGTCCGACAGCCAGCCGCCGTAGAAGCTGACCAGGGTGGAGAGGGCCGCCGTGGCCCCCAGGATGAGGCCGATCAGGGTCGCCGAGAGGCCATAGTCGCGGTAGAGCAGGATGGAGAGAAAGGGCCAGACCATGAAGAAGGTGGTGCGCACCATGAAGGTGCCCAGGATGACGATCCAGACCAGAGGGGGAAACTGCCTGAGATAGGCCCATGACATGCTGCACTTCCTTTTGACAACGTGACGGCGAGTCGTCCCTTATAGCAACTGGAGCCAAAAGGAACAAGACCTCTTCTCCCTGACCCCCTCAGGCAGGCAAACAGGCACAAAAAAGCCGACCCTGAGGTCGGCTTTTCACAGAGCGGATGCCTTATTCGGCAGTCGGCTCTTCGGCAACGGCCACGTCGGCAACCGGGGCGGCGGCTTCGGTCGGTGCATTCGCTTCCTTGATGGAGAGACGCACGCGGCCTTGACGGTCCACTTCCAGTACCTTCACTTTCACAACGTCACCGATCTTCAGGAAGTCGGCCACGTTCTGCACGCGGGCATCGGTGATCTGGGAGATGTGTACCAGACCGTCTTTACCCGGCAGGATATTGACGAAGGCGCCGAAATCGGCCAGACGCACAACCTTGCCTTCATAGATGCGGTTCACTTCGATCTCGGCGGTGATGGCCTCGATGCGACGGATGGCTTCCATGGCGGCTTCGTTGGCAACGGCGGAGATGCGGACTGTACCGTCATCATCCAGCTCGATGTTGGTGCCTGTCTCTTCGGTCAGGGCACGGATCACGGAACCGCCCTTGCCGATGACATCCTTGATCTTCTCAGGATTGATCTTGATGGTGTGGATGCGCGGGGCGAAATCGGAGATCTCGGCACGCGGCGCCTGGATGGCTTCGTCCATCACTTTCAGGATGTGCAGGCGAGCACCACGGGCTTGCTTGAGGGCAATCTCCATGATCTCTTTGGTGATGCCTTCGATCTTGATGTCCATCTGCAGCGCGGTGATACCTTGAGTAGTACCGGCCACCTTGAAGTCCATGTCGCCCAGGTGATCTTCGTCACCCAAGATGTCGGACAGCACGACGAAACCTTCTTCTTCCTTCACCAGACCCATGGCGATACCGGCAACGGAGGCCTTGATCGGCACACCCGCGTCCATCAGCGCCAGGGAGGAACCACAGACGGAAGCCATGGAGGAGGAGCCGTTGGATTCGGTGATTTCAGACACCACGCGCACCACGTACGGGAACTCGGCGGCGCTCGGCATCACGGCAGCAACGCCGCGCTTGGCCAGACGACCGTGACCGATCTCACGACGCTTGGGGCTGCCCATCATGCCGGTCTCGCCGACGCAGTACGGCGGGAAGTTGTAGTGCAGCATGAAGCGGTCGGCACGGTGGCCAGCCAGCTCGTCGATGTTCTGGGCGTCACGCTCGGTACCCAGGGTGGCAACCACGATCGCCTGAGTCTCACCACGGGTGAACAAAGCGGAGCCGTGAGCACGGGGCAGGATGCCGGTGCCGACGGACAGGGCACGGATCATTTCCGGATCGCGACCATCGATGCGCGGCTCGCCACGGACCACACGGCCACGGACGATGCGGCTTTCCAGGCTGTGGAACTCTTCGCCGATCTTCTTGGCATCTTCTTCCACGCCGGAGGCGATCACTTGCTCAACCACACGGGACTTGATGGCACCGATGGCGGCGTAACGCACGGCCTTCTCGGTGATGCGGTAGGCTTCACCCAGTTCGGCAGTGGCCAGCTCGGCAACCTTGGCTTTCAGCGCTTCGTTGACGGCAGGCGGGGTCCAGTCCCACGGCTGGGTACCCACGTCGGCGGCGAATTCGTTGATGGCGTTGATCACCACCTGCATCTGCTCGTGGCCATAGACCACGGCGCCCAGCATCACTTCTTCGGACAGGATGGCCGCTTCAGATTCCACCATCAGCACGGCGTTGGCGGTACCGGCAACCACCAGATCCAGATCGCTCTGGGGCAGTTCGGTGGTAGTCGGGTTCAGCACGTACTGACCGTTCATGTAACCCACGCGGGCAGCAGCAATCGGGCCGCCGAACGGGATACCTGAGATGGCCAGGGCAGCAGAGGCACCGATCATGGCAACGATGTCGGGGGACACGGCCGGGTTCACGGACATGACGGTGGCAACCACCTGAACCTCATTGAGGAAGCCTTCCGGGAACAGCGGACGAATAGGACGGTCGATCAGGCGGGAGATGAGGGTCTCACCTTCGCTCGGACGGCCTTCACGACGGAAGAAACCACCCGGGATACGACCAGCAGCATAGGTACGCTCCTGGTAGTTGACGGTCAGCGGGAAGAAATCACGGCCGTGATCGGCCTCTTTCTTGCCGACGACGGTCACAAATACGCAGGTATCGTCCATGCTGACCATGACGGCCGCAGTGGCTTGACGGGCCATCACACCGGTTTCCAGGGTGACGGTGTGTTGACCGTACTGGAATGACTTTACAATAGGATTCACGTGAATTTCCTTTTTACAATTTGGCGCTTTAAATTCGCGTGCAAGTATACTTGATTCGCATCAAAAGGTAAGCGGTGGCGCGCATTCTGTGAGGCAGGCAACGGTTTGCTGCGCGATAAAAATGATTGTCTAGTCCTGAAATAGGTTTACACATTTTCGTCTAGCTTCACGTGACTCAGAACCCCCGATGCACCGCATCGGGGGTTCTGTATTTCAAGGCATGATGCGGTCGCTCCAGGTTGTAAATATCCACTGCCTCACGCACCATCTCCCGCGCTTGCGCCAGGTCCTGCGGGCTTTGCAACAACAACTCCCCTTTCAATATCCCGTTCACCCGCTCCGCCAACGCATTCTGGTAACAGTCATAGCCATCCGTCATCGAGCATTTCACCCCGTACCGTTCATGTAATGACTGATACAGCCCAGAGCAATACTGCACGCCGCGGTCCGAGTGATGGATAAGCTCCCCGCCGCCACGCCGTTGCTTCAGTGCTTTCTTGAATGCCATCGCCACCGCCTCGGCGTGCATCCCTTCGTGCACGTGATGACCCACTATCTTGCGTGAGTACGCATCCGTCACCAGGCTCAGGTACAGCGGCCCGCTCCTGGCTGGCAGATAGGTGATGTCGGCGACCCAGACCTGCTCCGGAGCCACCGGCGTGACCTGCTCTGGCCCCGCCTTGAGCAAGTTGGGATGACGGTAGAAACGGTGAAAACTGTGGGTGGTCTTGTGATACGCCCGCCTGGGCTGCACCAGCAGGCGGTGCTCGGCCAATATCTGAAACAGCCTGTCCCGCCCGACCTTGAGCCCGCCATCATCCTGACCTTGAAGCAGATAATGCAGCTTGCGGGTGCCGACCCGTGGCTGGCGTAACCGTACCTGACGCACGAAGCGCACCACCTGCAACCCCTGTGCATGGCGCACGTCTGCAACCCGATTGCGCTTGTAGTAAGCCTGACGGCTTATCCCCAGAAACAGGCAAGCCCTGACGATGGTCAGCCTCTCGACTTGCCGCTGCGAGAGGACTTGCCGGGTCGCTTTTTTACGATGGAGACGCCGTAGTCGTTCTTCAGGACATCGACGACGGCCTCAAAGAACTGGGCCTTCTGGCTCATCAGCGCCAGCTGCTGTTCGAGCTCCTTGATGCGCTGTTCGGGTGTCTGGTTGTCGGGGTCAGGCATGGTGATGCTCCTGCCGGCGCGCACAGAAGCCCCCTGGCTCCAATCTTGCCGACCATGTTTACGCAACCATACCAGAACGGTGGAGCGGCCCTGAATGCCGTATCGGGCTTGTGCCTGCTGGCAGGTGAGCTCGCCTTTTTCAATCTGCTCGACCAGTGCCAGTTTAAAAGTCAGCGAGTAATCGCGCTGTGTCCGTTTCACACCTTGTCCCATCGGGCTCTCCATTTATGTGGGGGAAAGGTGTAAACCATATTCAGGACGGGACAGATCCATAAAAAAGGGGAACCTCACGGTTCCCCTTTTTCGCGAAATCTGATGGTCGATTAACGACGCAGACCCAGCTTGGCGATCAGAGCGGCGTAACGCTGAACGTCTTTACGCTTCAGGTAGTCCAGCAGCTTACGACGCTGGGAAACCATGCGCAGCAGACCGCGACGACCGTGGTGATCCTTGGAGTGCTCCTTGAAGTGACCTTGCAGATGGTTGATCTGGGCAGTCAGCAGGGCAACCTGCACTTCGGGGGAACCGGTGTCGTTGGCGCAACGAGCGTTGTCAGCAACGATGGAAGCTTTGATCTCAGCATTTAGAGACATGGTATTACTCCAGTAGAGTGTTTAAAGGTTCACAGCCAATCTCTAATTCAGCCGTGAAATGAGGGCGGTATCATAATCGCAGCCGCCCCTTTTCGCAACGATAAAGAGGGGCGAGTTGCACTCCCCCTGGTTGGTGAGCCAGAGCGATACCGCCAGAGGATCACTCCTCGTTGTTATCGTCGTGATAACGCACCAGTCGCTTGGGGGCGACCCGCCCTTCGTCGTCGATTTCGCCGACGCCGATAAACTCGCGCTCAGGACCGACCGTCATGCGGACCTGGCCGCTTTGCGGCGCACCTGCCACCTGCACGGCCTGGCCCTGGTTCACATAGGCGGCCACGGCCGTCAGCATGTTCACCTCGGGCAGAGACGCCACTGCGGTATCCATCGGCAGCAGCAGGGGATCCAGCTGCTCCCGCGGCGGAATGCTCTCGGCCTTGGCCTGCTCGAAGATGCACTCGAGCTGATCCAGGGTCAGCATCCTGTCATAGGGATAGCTGGCCACCTGGGTGCGACGCAGCTGGGTGACGTGGGCGCCACAGCCCAGCACTTCGCCGAGATCGTCCACCAGGGAGCGGATGTAGGTGCCCTTGCTGCAATGCACCTCGAGGCGCACCTCATCCCCTTCGAAACTCAGCAGTTTGAGCTCGAATACGGTGATGGGGCGGGCTTCCCGCTCGATCTCTATGCCTTCACGGGCGTACTCGTAGAGCGGACGACCGTTGTGCTTGAGGGCGGAGTACATGGACGGCACCTGCATGATGGGGCCGCGGAACTGGTCCAGCGCCTCGATCAGAGTACCCACGGCCACGTTCACCGGACGGGTGGAGACCACCTCGCCGTCGGAGTCGCTGGTGTTGGTGCGCTCGCCCAGCTTGGCGGTCACCTCATAGCGCTTGTCCGCCTCCAGCAGATACTGGGAGAACTTGGTGGCCTCACCGAGGCAGATCGGCAACATGCCGGTCGCCAGGGGATCCAGGGCGCCAGTGTGGCCGGCCTTGGCCGCGTTGTAGATCCGCTTGACCTTCTGCAACACATCGTTGGAAGTCAGACCGGTCGGCTTGTCCAGCAGCAGGATACCGTGTACGTCACGGCCCTTGAAACGACGTCTTCGAGACATCTCAGGCTTTATCCTCAGTTGTATCATCCGGTGCGGCTTCGTCTTCTTCACGACCGGCTTCGGTCATGCGACGCTTGTCTTCACGCACAGTGTTGGTCACCAGGTTGGAGAGGCGCATCCCCTCGACCAGGGTCTGGTCGTAGTAGAAACGCAGCTCCGGCACCACCCGCAGACGCATGGCGCTGCCAAGCAGGCTGCGAATGTAACCGGCCGCCTCGGTCAGGCCCTTGAGCCCTTCCGCGATACGCTCGGCGTCATTCTCCAGCTGCAGGAAGGTGACGTAAATCTTGGCATAGTTGAGGTCCTTGGACACTTCCACGTCGGAGACGGTCACCATGCCGATGCGCGGGTCTTTCACCTCGCGCTGCAGGATCAGCGCGATTTCACGCTGGATCTGCTGCCCGACCCGACGGGTCCGGCTGAATTCTCTGGCCATATTCTATCCTGCGATAAAAGGGGGCCGCAGCCCCCTATTTTGTCTAACTGTCGGCTTACAGAGTCCGTTGAATTTCAATGGTCTCGTAAACTTCGATCTGGTCGCCTTCGCGCACGTCGTTGTAGTTCTTGACCGCGATACCACACTCGTAACCGTTGCGGACCTCGTTGACGTCATCCTTGAAGCGACGCAGGGATTCCAGCTCGCCTTCATAGATAACCACGTTGTCACGCAGAACGCGAATACGGTTGGAACGCTTGACCACACCTTCGGTGACCATACAGCCGGCAACGGCGCCGAACTTCGGTGACTTGAAGACGCTACGGACTTCAGCCAGACCGATGATCTCCTGACGATACTCAGGGGCCAGCTTGCCGCTCATGGCCTGCTTCACTTCGTCGATCAAATCATAGATGACGGAGTAGTAACGCAGATCCAGGCTCTCGGACTCGATGACCTTGCGCGCAGAAGCATCGGCACGGACGTTGAAGCCCACCAGGATGGCACTGGAAGCCGCTGCCAGGGTCGCGTCGGTTTCGGTGATACCACCGACCCCTGAACCCACGATCTTGACCTTGACTTCGTCGGTAGAGAGCTGAACCAGCGCATCGCAGATAGCTTGCACCGAACCCTGTACGTCGGCCTTGATCACCACGTTCACTTCGGACACTTCGCCCTCGGTCATGTTGGCGAACATGTTTTCCAGCTTGGCCTTCTGCTGGCGAGCCAGCTTGACGTCGCGGAACTTGCCCTGACGATAGAGTGCCACTTCACGGGCCTTCTTCTCGTCACGTACGACGGTGGCTTCATCACCGGCAGACGGCACCCCGGACAGACCCAGGATTTCCACCGGCAGGGACGGGCCCGCCTCCTTGATCTCGCGACCCAGTTCGTCACGCATGGCACGGATACGACCGTATTCCAGACCGCAGAGCACGATGTCGCCCTGGCGCAGGGTACCTTCTTGTACCAGCACGGTGGCAACAGGACCACGACCCTTGTCCAGGAAGGATTCGATCACGACGCCGCTGGCCATGCCATCGACAACCGCTTTCAATTCCAGTACTTCGGACTGGATCAGGATGGCTTCCAGCAGGTCGTCGATGCCTTCGCCGGATTTGGCGGAGACGTGAACGAACTGGCTGTCGCCACCCCAGTCTTCGGACATGACGTTGTAACGGGCCAGCTCGGTCTTGACGCGATCCGGATCCGCTTCGGGCTTGTCGATCTTGTTGACCGCAACCACGATGGGCACTTCTGCCGCCTTGGCGTGCTGGATGGCTTCGATGGTCTGCGGCATGACGCCGTCATCGGCAGCAACAACCAGAACGACGATATCGGTCGACTTGGCACCACGAGCACGCATGGAGGTAAACGCAGCGTGACCCGGGGTATCCAGGAAGGTGATCATGCCACTGTCGGTCTCGACGTGGTAGGCACCGATGTGCTGGGTAATACCACCGGCTTCGCCAGCGGCAACCTTGGCTTTACGGATGTAATCCAGCAGCGAGGTCTTGCCGTGGTCGACGTGACCCATGATGGTCACGACAGGCGCGCGCGGCTTGGCTTCGGAGGTCTCGTCACGATCGGACAGTACCGCCTCTTCCAGCTCGTTCTCACGACGCAGCAATACCTTGTGACCCATCTCCTCGGCGACCAGCTGAGCGGTCTCCTGATCGATCACCTGGTTGATGGTCGCCATGGCGCCCATCTTCATCATCGCCTTGATGACTTCGACACCCTTGACGGCCATCTTGTTGGCCAGCTCGGCCACTGTGATGGTCTCGCCGATGACGACGTCACGGTTCACCACGGCGGCCGGCTTGTTGAAGCCGTGCTTCATGGCGTTGGGCATGGCGACCTTGCCGCGCTTGCCTTTGCGAGCACGGGGGTTGCGGGAGTCACGGTCGTCTTCGCGGCGAGTGGCCTTTTTCGGGGCCTTGACAGCTGCAGCTGCAGTGCGACGACTGGTCTCTTCCTTCCGGTCCAACTCGTCTTCTGCGGCTTGCGCATGCTTGTTGGTGGTCAGATGGTAATCACTGCTCTCTTTGGCGCGAGCAGCTTCTTCTTCAGCCCAGCGAGGGCCGTTCTGTTCCGCCATGACGCGAGCCTCTTCGGCTTTCTTCGCGGCGAGTTCTTCTGCTTTTTGCAAAGCGGTTTGTTCCTGTTGGCGCTTCAGTTCTTCTGCTTCGCGCTTGGCCATCTTTTCTGCCTCTTGCTGAGCTGTGCTAGCGGCTACTTTGGCGGGCTGTGGAGCCTGTCGAGCCTTTGATTGTGCCTCGATCCGCGCCTTTTCCTCAGCTTCACGACGAGCCTGCTCAGCCTCACGGCGAGCCTTCTCTTCAGCATCGAGACGGGCCTTGTTTTCGGCCTCGTGACGAGCTTTTTCTTCTGCTTCCAAACGCGCTTTTTCCTCGGCTTCCGCCTGACGCTGTTCATCTTCCAGCGCCGAGCGTTTTACATAGGTGCGAGTCTTGCGCACTTCAACCTGCACTTCCTTGTTCTTGCCGCCAGTCCCTTGAACACTCAAGGTGCTCTTGGTCTTGCGCTGCAAAGTCATGCGGGCTGGTGCGGTGATCTCGTCACCTCCATGCTGTTTTTTCAAGTGAGCCAGCAGAGTCTGTTTCTCAGACTCGCTGACGAGGTCGTCGGCCTTGCTCTTGCTGATACCGGCATCGACAAACTGCTGGAGAAGACGATCAACCGGCGTGTCGATGTCAGTGGCAAGTTGTTTGACTGATACTTCTGCCATTCATTTTCCTCCGTTTGATCTTATTCAGACTGCTCTTCTCCGAACCAACAGATATTGCGAGCAGCCATAATCAGCTCACCGGCTTTCTCAGCGGTCAGCTCTTCAATGTCGGCAAGGTCGTCGATACCTTGCTCTGCCAAATCTTCCAGGGTGCCGACGCCGCGAGCGGCCAGGGCATACGCCATTTCACGGCCAAGGCCGTTGAGATTGAGCAGTTCTTCGGAAGGCTCTACGCCGTCGAAGGATTCTTCTTTGGCCAGGGCCTTGGTGGTCAGGACATCCTTGGCACGCTTGCGCAGCTCTTCCACCATGTCTTCGTCCAGACCGTCGATGGCCAGCAGCTCATTGACGGGTACGAAGGCGATCTCTTCCAGGGTGGAGAAACCTTCTTCCATCAGCAGACCGGCGAAATCGTCGTCGATGTCCAGGGCGCTGGTGAACAGGGTCAGGATGCGATCGTTCTCGGCCTGGTGCTTGGCACGCATGTCCTCGACGGTCATGACGTTCAGCTCCCAGCCGGTCAGCTGGGAGGCCAGACGCACGTTCTGACCGTTGCGACCGATGGCCTGGGCCAGGTTGGCGGCTTCCACGGCGATGTCCATGGTGTGGTTGTCTTCATCAACGATGATGGAGGCCACATCGGCAGGCGCCATGGCATTGATCACGTATTGGGCCGGGTTGTCATCGTACAGCACGATGTCGGCACGCTCACCACTCAGCTCGGCGGAGACGGCCTGAACGCGGGCACCGCGCATGCCGATACAGGCACCGATCGGGTCGATACGACGATCGTTGGTCTTGACCGCGATCTTGGCGCGGGAACCCGGATCACGGGCGGCGCCCATGATTTCGATCATCTCTTCGCCGATTTCCGGCACTTCGATGCGGAACAGCTCTTTCAGGAAGTCCGGGCTGGAGCGGCTGACGAACAGCTGGGAACCACGGGCTTCCGGGCGGACGGCATAGAGCAGGCCACGGATGCGGTCACCGGGACGGAAGGTCTCACGGGGCAGCATGTCGTCGCGGAAGATCACGGCCTCGGCATTGCTGCCCAGATCCAGGATCACGTTGTCGCGGTTGCTCTTCTTGACCACGCCGCTGATGATGGTGCCTTCCTTGTCCTTGAACTGGTCAACGACTTGGGAACGCTCGGCCTCGCGCACTTTCTGCACGATGACCTGCTTGGCGGTCTGGGTGGTGATGCGGTCGAAGGTCACAGAGTCAATCTGGTCTTCAACATAGTCGCCGATCTGGATATCCGGCTGCTCGATCTGAGCGGCTTCGAGGGTGATTTCCCCGTACGGGTTCTCCATGGAAGCCTGATCGGCCACCACGACCCAACGGCGATAGGTGTCGTAGTCACCGGTCTTGCGATCGATCTCGACCCGAACTTCAATCTCGCCTTCGTATTTTTTCTTGGTCGCAGTCGCCAGCGCAGTCTCCAGAGCCTGGAAAATCTTCTCGCGGGGGACAGCCTTCTCGTTGGACACTGCGTCAACGACCAGCAAAATCTCTTTATTCATATCCGATAGCCTCGTTAACCAAAGTTCGGCACTATGTTCGCTTTTTGGATATTGGTGAAAGCCAACACCTCGTCCTTACCATCTACTGTCAGGGTGACCATGTCCCCCTGCACAGCTTTGATTACGCCTTTGAACTTGCGGCGGTTGTTTGTTGCCATCCGAAGCGAAACCGCCGCCTCTTGGCCAACGTATTTTTCGAACTGGGCAACCTTGAACAGCGGACGATCCAGGCCCGGGGAGGAAACCTCGAGGTAATACTCCTCGGTGATGGGATCTTCAACGTCCATGATGGCGCCAACCTGGCGGCTCACCTCGGCACAGTCTTCCACCGTCACGCCTTGCTCTGAGTCGATGAAGACGCGCAAGGTCGAGTGCTTACCCGCACGGATAAACTCGACACCCCAAAGTTCAAAACCCAAGGCAACGACCGGAGCCTCGAGCAGATCGGTCAAACGTTGTTCCAACGTAGCCAAAGTCACCCTCCGAAAAACAAAAAAAGGGCATATAGCCCAGATAGAGATCGATTCAGAGTAAATCGCACATAACAAAAAGCCCCGATGTCAAATCGGGGCTTGGCGCTTTACCCTGATTGTCGCCTCGCAGCGACCGCCTTCCTGAGCGTAGGAAATGCGTGAAATTTGGTTGCGGGGGCCGGATTTGAACCGACGACCTTCGGGTTATGAGCCCGACGAGCTACCATGCTGCTCCACCCCGCGTCCGAAATCGTGCGAGATTATAGCCAGTTCGCTCTCTTCATACAAGACCGACTGACTATAATACACCCGGTTACCCGGGCTCACTGCTTAATTGGTGCCGTGGGCGGGACTCGAACCCGCACACCCTAGAGCACTACCCCCTCAAGATAGCGTGTCTACCAATTCCACCACCACGGCAAAAACTCTTTACTCGGGAACGTCAGTGTCTTTCTTCACTGGCGCTTTGGTCTGCTCAACTTGCTGAGTCTGTTGCAGATTTTCCCATTCGCTACCCTGTTTTACCTTGTTGCTTGACATGGATCCAAGCACCAGGCTGATCAAAAAGAACAGAGTGGCCAAAATTGCAGTTGTGCGGGTCAGGAAACTGCCTGAACCACCGGAGCCGAATACAGTATTCGATGCCCCTGCGCCGAAGGAGGCGCCCATATCAGCCCCTTTACCTTGCTGAATCATCACCAGACCGATCAGAGCCAGTGACACCAGCAGATAAACGACTAAAAGAATCTCGTACATTTAACTTGCACCCTTTGCCGCTTCAACAATTCCTAAAAACGCATCGCTATCGAGGCTTGCTCCACCTATCAGTCCGCCATCAATGTCGGGCTGGGCAAACAAATCTCTCGCGTTGGTCGGCGTCACGCTCCCACCATAGATGATTCTGACTTTCTCACCTATTACCGGAGTATCCTCCGCCAAGCGACCACGAATAAAGGAATGAACCTCTTGTGCCTGCTCGGGTGTGGCGCATTTACCTGTACCTACAGCCCAAATCGGCTCGTAGGCGATGATAGCATTATCGAAAGCCATCGCGCCATTTTTCTCTATGACAATATCCAGCTCTTCGGCGATCACCTCGAAGGTTCTTCTCGCCTGCCTCGCAGCACCTGACTCCCCCAGACAAAGGATGGGAATCAAACCTGCCGCTCTGACTGCCGCAAACTTCTCTGCGACGATAAAGCTGGTCTCACCAAAGAGACGCCTGCGCTCGGAGTGCCCAACCAGTACGTATCGGCACCCAGCCTCGACCAGCATCTCACACGAGACTTCACCCGTATAAGCGCCTTGTCGGTGCTGGCTCACATTCTGAGCCCCCAACCTTATCGCCTTCTGCTCATCGAGCAGTCGTGCGGTAAAGTCGAGATGCACATGGGAAGGACAGAGAACAACATCTACATCATCACCAACACCCTTCAGGCATTGACTCGTAAACTGCTCTAACTGCGACCTACTACCGTGTAACTTCCAGTTGGCTGCTACAAACGGCTTGCGATGTCCCATCGGCAACTCCCTTGCGAAAGCGGGGCTGATAATATCCAGAGGATGATCAGCTGACAAGTGCTATTTTCAAATTTTCGAATCGTTTGAACAAGATACAACCATGGCGGTTAAAAAACCTCCATGGTTGCTCATTAAAACGCCGATTCGACCTGTTGGGCGATGCGTTGTGCCATGTCACGCACCTGTTGCTCATGCTCCCCTTCCACCATCACCCGGATCAGGGGCTCGGTGCCGGATTTGCGCAGCAGGACACGGCCACGGCCACCCAGTTCCTGTTCCACCTTGGCCACTTCCTGCTGTACGGCTTCGGCCGCCAGCGGATCCTTGCCCTCGGCAAAACGTACGTTCACCAGTACCTGGGGGAACTTGCTCATACCGGAGCGCAGCTTGGCCAGCGGCATCTCCGCAGAGCACACCGCCGTCAGCACCTGCAGGGCGGCGACTATGCCATCCCCTGTGGTGGTCTGATCCAGGCAGATGATGTGACCCGAGTTCTCGCCACCGATGCGCCAGCCCTTCTCGTTCATCATCTCGAGCACATAGCGGTCACCCACCTTGGCACGGGCAAACGGAATACCGAGCGTCTGCAATGCCAGCTCCAGGCCCATGTTGGCCATCAGGGTACCGACTACGCCGCCCTTGAGGCGACCGTTGCGCAGGGCATCGCGGGCGATGATGTAGAGGATCTCGTCCCCGTCGATGATGTAGCCAGTGCTGTCTACCATCACCAGGCGATCGCCGTCACCGTCGAAGGCGACACCGAGATCGGCCTTGCACTCCAGCACCTTGGCGGCCAGCGCCTCAGGTGCGGTAGAGCCCACCCCATCGTTGATGTTGAGGCCATCCGGGCTGCAACCGATGGCAATCACCTCGGCGCCCAGCTCGCGGAACACTGAGGGTGCTATGTGATAAGTCGCGCCATGGCCGCAATCCACCACCATCTTCACCCCTTCCAGGCTCAGATGGGTGGGGAAGGTGCTCTTGCAGAACTCGATGTAACGGCCGGCGGCATCGTCGATGCGCTGCGCCTTGCCAAGTTCGGCGGACTCCACGCACTTGAGCTCGTGATCCAGTTCGGCTTCGATGGCCAGCTCCACCTCATCGGGCAGCTTGGTGCCGTCGGCGGAGAAGAACTTGATGCCGTTGTCGTAATAGGGGTTGTGGGAGGCGCTGATGACGATGCCAGCCTCGGCACGGAAGGTGCGAGTCAGGTAGGCCACCGCCGGCGTCGGCATGGGGCCCATCAAGATGGCCTTGAGGCCCGCAGCGGAGAGGCCCGCTTCCAGCGCCGATTCCAGCATGTAGCCGGAGATCCGGGTGTCCTTGCCGATCAGCACCTTCTTGGTGCCCTTCTTGGAGAGCACCTTGCCGGCGGCCCAGCCCAGCTTCATCACGAAATCCGGGGTGATCGGGTATTCACCCACCTTGCCGCGCACACCGTCTGTGCCGAAGTACTTTCTGGTCATTGTCTGTTCTCGTTATTTTATCTGGATACGAAATCTTGTCCCGTCATGGTCATCCAGCCTACGCGCAGCGCGTCCATGGTGGCTCGCACGTCGTGCACCCGAATGATCCTGGCGCCATGTTGCAACCCGATCAGGGCGCAGGCCAGGCTGCCGGCCAGCCGCTCATCAACGGGGCGGCCAAGCAGATTGCCTATCATAGACTTTCGCGACATCCCCACCAAGAGCGGCAGACCGTAATCCAGCAACTTCTGCTGCTCGGCCAGCAACTGATAGTTGTGTGCCACCGTCTTGCCAAAGCCATAACCCGGATCCAGCAGCAGGTGCTGGCGCGGGATCCCGGCATCCAGGCAAGCGGCTATCCGCTCGTCGAAGAAGGCCCTCACCTCCCCCAGTAAGTCGTCGTAATGGGGTTCGGCCTGCATGGTTCTTGGCTGTCCCTGCATGTGCATCAGGCACACGGGCACGTCAGCCTCTGCCGCGGCAGCCAGAGCACCGGGCTCGAGCAGGGCCCTCACGTCATTGATGAGGTGGGCGCCTGCCGAGCAGCCCGCCCTCATCACGGCAGCCTTGGAGGTATCGAGGGAGATCATTACATCGAGCTCCTGCACCATCCGCTCGACCACGGGGATGACCCTGTCCAGCTCCTCCTGCTCGCTCACATCGGGGGCGCCGGGGCGGGTCGACTCGCCGCCGATGTCGATGAGGGTGGCCCCCTCCTCCATCATCTGGCGGGCATGGGACAGGGCCAGTTCAAGCGGCTTGAAGCGGCCGCCATCGGAGAAGGAGTCCGGCGTCACGTTGAGGATCCCCATGACGTGGGGACGATCCAGGGAGAGGCTGCGCCCCTTGCTGATTAGTTGCATCTTTACATCTACCTGTCACAAGAAAATCTGGGTATCGCATAAAGAAAAACCCCGGGCAAGCCCGGGGTCTGGATCATGAAAGCTTATTTGGCCGGCACATCGTTCGCCTTGTCGATGTCATTGCGCGGTGCGCTGTTGTCATCGGCCTGCGCCTTGACCTCGGGCTCGCTGCTCACGCTGGCGCCGCCTTGCGGGGTGTCACCGTGCTCATCGTGCCAGTTGCTGGGAGCACGGACCTCACGACGGGCCATCAGATCGTCGATCTGCTTGGCATCTATGGTCTCGTACTTCATCAAGGCATCCTTCATGGTGTGCAGCACATCCATGTTGTCCTGCAGGATCTGCTTGGCACGAGCATAGTTGCGATCGATGACCTGCTTGACCTCGGCATCGATGACGCGCGCGGTGTCGTCGGACATGTGCTTGGCCTTGGCCATGCTGCGACCAAGGAATACTTCACCGTCTTCTTCGGCATAGAGCATGGGGCCCAGACGCTCGGACATACCCCACTGGGTCACCATCTTGCGGGCGATGTCGGTGGCACGCTCGATGTCGTTGGAAGCACCGGTCGATACCTTCTCGGCACCGTAGATCAGCTCTTCCGCCAGACGACCACCGTACAGGCTGGAGATCATGGACTCCAGATGCTGCTTGGAGTGGCTCCAGCGATCCTGCTCCGGCAGGTACATGGTCACCCCAAGGGCACGGCCACGGGGAATGATGGAGACCTTGTAGACGGGATCATGATCCGGCACGACACGGCCGATGATGGCATGACCGGCTTCATGATAAGCAGTCATCTCCTTCTCGGAGTCTCTCATCACCATGGAGCGACGCTCCGCACCCATCATGATCTTGTCCTTGGCCTTCTCGAACTCCAGCATGGAGACCACACGACGGCTCTCACGGGCGGAGAACAGGGCGGCTTCGTTGACCAGGTTGGCGAGATCGGCGCCGGAGAAGCCCGGGGTACCACGAGCAATCACAGCGGCATTGACGTCATCCGCCAACGGAACCTTGCGCATGTGTACTTTCAGGATCTGCTCACGACCGCGGACATCCGGCAGACCGACCACGACCTGACGGTCGAAACGACCCGGACGTAGCAGAGCTGGATCCAGCACGTCTGGACGGTTGGTCGCGGCGATGACGATGACGCCTTCATTGCCTTCGAAACCATCCATCTCGACCAGCATCTGGTTCAGGGTCTGCTCACGCTCATCGTGGCCACCACCCAGACCGGCGCCACGCTGGCGACCGACCGCATCGATTTCATCGATGAAGATGATGCAGGGGGAAGACTTCTTGGCCTGCTCGAACATGTCGCGCACCCGGGAGGCACCGACACCCACGAACATCTCGACGAAGTCGGAACCCGAGATGGTGAAGAAGGGCACCTTGGCCTCACCCGCGATGGCCTTAGCCAGCAGGGTCTTACCTGTACCGGGCGGGCCGACCAGCAGCACGCCGGTGGGGATCTTGCCGCCCAGTTTCTGGAACTTGGTCGGATCACGCAGATAGTCGACCAGCTCTTTGACCTCTTCCTTTGCCTCGTCACAACCCGCCACGTCGACGAAGGTGGTCTTGATCTGATCTTCACTCATCAGGCGAGCCTTGCTCTTGCCGAACGACATGGCACCCTTGCCACCGCCGCCCTGCATCTGACGCATGAAGAAGACCCAGACACCGATCAGCAACAGCATCGGGAACCAGGAGATGAAGATGGACGTGATCAGAGACGGCTCTTCCGGCTTCTCACCCATCACCTTCACGTTGTGGTTGAGCATGTCGTTGAGCAGTTGGGGATCCGGCGCAGGGATGATGGTAGTGAAACGTTCACCGGTGCGCTTGACGCCATTAATGACCTTGCCATCCATCCGCACTTCACGGATCTGCTCTTGGGTCACTTCTTTCACGAAGCTGGAATAGTCCAGCTGGCGACTGGTGGTATCGCTGGGGCTGAAGCTATTGAATACCGACATCAGCACGACGGCGATGACCAGCCACAGGATTAGGTTTTTCGCCATGTCACTCAAATCAATGACCTCGCAGACTGACAGTTAACGATGAGGGTTAGGGTACTACAGTTTAAAACCGGTAGCCACAATGTAGACTTCTCGTGAACGGGCACGGGAGGAGTCTGGTTTACGAATCTTGACGACAGAGAAAAGTCTACGAATTTCATTGAGATAGGCATCAAACCCCTCCCCCTGGAATACCTTGACCACGAAACTGCCATTACTGCGCAGGACCTGATTGCACATGTCCAGCGCCAGCTCGATCAGATACATGGAGCGAGCCTGATCCACCTGCTGGGTCCCGCTCATGTTGGGCGCCATGTCAGACATGACCACATCAACCTTGTCCGGGCCCACTCGTGCCAGCAAGGCGGCAAGCACAGTTTCCTCCCGAAAGTCCCCTTGCAGGAAATCGACACCGGCAATGGAATCCATCGGCAGAATATCGCAAGCAATCACTCGCCCCTTGTCACCCACCTGATCGATGGCAAACTGGGACCAGCCACCGGGGGCCGCCCCCAGATCCACCACCGTCATGCCCGGCTTGAGCAGTTTGTCCTTGCCCTGGATCTCATCGATCTTGAACACGGCACGGGAACGCAGTCCCAACTTCTGGGCTTTTTTGACGTAATGATCGTCAAAATGTTCTTTTAACCAGCGGGTTGAACTGGGGGAATGTTTTTTCTGGGTCATGATTGTCGACTTTAAAAAACCACAAGGGTTATTAGTATTAAGGGCTAAGTGGGGGTAGAATACGCCCCTTTCAACCCTGACTTATGAAGAAATTGCCATGATTCTCAACAATAAACAGAAACAGTACCTCAAGGGCCTAGCCCACAGCCTCAAGCCGGTCGTCCTGCTGGGACAACACGGCCTGACCGAAGGGGTGCTGGCCGAGATCGATCTGGCGCTGAACCACCACGAGCTGATCAAGGTTAAGGTGTCGTCTGAAGATCGTGAGATGAAACAGCTGGTGATGGAAGCCATCGTCCGTGAGACAGGCGCCATCAAGGTACAGAGCATGGGCCATGTACTGACCATCTATCGTCAGGCCACAGAACCCAAGATCCAGTTGCCCCGCAAGTAACAGGAAAGAGCGTTCGCTCTTTCCTTCATTTCTCTTCTTCCCAAGTCGCTTGCCAAAATAGTCGTCAGGCCCTTAACCTGCGATGAATACTTGCGGACACCCACTATGGACAAGCATCAGATTCTCACCGACGAGGAGCTGGCTATGCTGCAGGACTTGGGAAACGCAGAGGACATGGCCGCCGGCCAGTTCCTGCGAGGCAACCTGAGTCTTCCCCTACAGAGCCTGTTGCAACGGGCCAGCCCCTTGACGATCGAGGCCCGTATCGCCGGCCATCAACTGCGTTTTCCGCTGCATTGTACCCTGGCGGCGGAAGGCCACACCGAGCTGCGTATCGCCGCCCCCACCATCACAGAGCTGGGCTCCCCTCACCTGCGCGCCTGGCGACTCGATGAGAAAGCCGTCCTGCACACCAGCGATGCCGAGTATGAGGTGCACAGCCTCTCCCTCGGCGGTCTCATCGTGGCCGGTTTGCCACCGACTCTGACCAAGGGCGATCGGCTGCACGGCACCCTCGGCATCGAGGGATTGCCTCCCCTGGCACTGAGCGGCACCCTCATAAGGCATGTCCAGTCCCACCAGAAGCACCATGACTGGGCCTTGCAATTCCAGTTGGACAAGGGAGATCAGGAGCAACTGCGGGACTGGCTCTTCCAACGTCATCAGGACGCCTTCGTCCAGACCTATCAGGGGGACTAAATGCAACAGGGGAGCCGGGCTCCCCTGTCTCTTCACCGCCCCTCATCGTCAGAGGTAGGCGACTTCCAGAATTTCGTACTCAACATCGCCAGCCGGTGTCTTGACGATGGCCACGTCGTCCACTTCCTTGCCGATCAGGGCACGGGCAATGGGCGAGTTCACGGAGATCATGTTCTGTTTGATGTCCGCCTCGTCGTCACCCACGATGCGGTAGACCACTTCCTCTTCCGTTTCGCTTTTCAGCAGAGTCACGGTCGCACCGAAGATGACGCGGCCATTGTTGGCAATCTTGGTGATATCGATCACCTGGGCATTGGAGAGCTTGCTCTCAATTTCCTGAATGCGGCCTTCACAGAAACCTTGCTGCTCGCGAGCGGCATGGTATTCGGCGTTTTCTTTCAGATCACCATGTTCACGGGCATCAGCAATCGCTTCGATAATCTGGGGACGCAGCTCGCTCTTCAGATAGTCGAGCTCTTGACGCAGCTTTTCAGCGCCGCGAACAGTCATCGGAGTATGATTCATAGTCGAAACCTGGGTTGCTTGAAAAAGAGAAGCTGCGGCAATCAAAGAGAGCCGCAGCTATCGGTTCGGATGAGGCATCTTAATATGAAGCCGCCACAAAATCCATGTCAGCCCCTGCGAGCGGGATCGCGCTTTGAATGACCAGAGGCCTGCCGGGAGGCTGAAGAAAATCGAGAGGATGAGGCGAGCGGAGGCAGCCACGGCGACCTTGACCCTGGCTGCAATATTTTCGTTTTGGTTGTCTGATCAGGCTCACCACCGCATCGAGCCTCGCCTTGCCTAGGTGAAATCCTGCTTGCAGACACGTTTCCATGCCTTGCTGGCGATCATAGGCCGGAGGGGATCAAAAGGCAGACCAACATCAAGCCAGCGTGCAAAACCACCTCAGTACCTGGTGTCGTAATAGCTGTAAATGCTCTTTTCCCAAGAGGTATCTGCCATGTTGGGCCAGTGGTCGCTATCAAAACCCGGGGCATTCTTCATGCGTTCCTCTGTGGTATCCATGATGAAGCGCTTGTTTTCAGTATCGACCTTCAGGGCACTCCAGGGTACGGCAAACAGCTTCTCGCCGAGACTGAGGAAACCGCCGAAGGAGAGCACCGCATAGCACACCTTGCCGTTTTCGATATCCAGCATGAGCTCCTTGATGCTGCCCAGCTTTTCACCTCTCGGGTCGTACACATCGTCGCCACTGAGCGTGCTGGCGCTGAGTACTCTTGACCCAAGACGGCTGGATGGAATGATATTGTTCATTTGATACTCCTGACATTGTTGGAAGAAAGAGTGAGGGGAAAGAGCGTTGGCAGAACGCTCACCAACGCGGTGACGTTTTATTTCCCCTTTCTGGCGTCCCTGCGCTCTTCTTTTCTATCGTCGGGGGCCGCCTGGTGTTTGCCGGCGGACACTGGAATCGCCCCCTTTGATTCCTTATCGTCCTTACCCTTGCCTTTGGTCTCTTCAGTACGACCCTTGAGTTGGTCCTTGTTCATGATGAACTCCTGATAGTCAGTTGGATGAGGGGTGCGAGAAGCAACAAGGGATCCCGCACCAACCATCGTGAGAATAAGCCGCACACAACAGGGGGTCTGTACGTTGACCCACATAGAGCACGGGCCCGGCACCTGACCAATGGCTCGCTGATGCTGCGTTAAATCAGAGCACCACTTGCTCGACCCCCTCCCCCGGCTACCGCCGGCAAGGCCCCGAGGCGACACAACCCGCCGACAGGAGAGGCTGAGTGTCAGGCATCAAGATGAAGCCCCATCCAGATGTCAGAACCAAGGGAGCCTGCAGCTCCCCGGCCTGTGCCTGCCCCCTTTTCTCTGCCATGTCTGCGGTTCAGCGACGTGCCCCGGGTGAGGGGCGCCAGTTGCCCGCGGCGTCGGCACAGAAGCTGGCCAGGCGCTGCACGACCTGCTGAACGGCACTATTGGCCGCCATCACGCCGCCGTAGGGATTGGCCTGCGGTGCTGGCACTGTCTCGTCGAATTCGCGCCAGGCCAGCACCTGGCGGCTGTCGCTGTCCACCAGGTAGGCCCGCAGCGTGAAGCGGGTACGGCTGGGTGATCTGTCGAACTCCTGCTGCAGGCGGATGATTTCGACATCGAGGCGCAGATCCCCCGCAGCCGGGCTGGGAGCCAGGACGACGGCGCGAAAGGCCCCCGTGCCCTCGAGTGCGGCGACAATGCGTGGGGCTATCATCCGGGCGGGCGTATCGATCCATTCACTGTGCGCGAAATACTCCAGCTGATAGGGCTCGCGAACATAGATGATCCGCTGGCTGTCGAAACCGGGGGCGGCACGTGGTGGGTTGACGATCAGCGTAGGCGCGGCGCCCAGTCTGGCCGCTGCGGCCTTGGCCGGGGGGGATGCACCCACCCCGGAGAGCGAATAGAAGGCCGGTGGCGGCACCTTGGTCGCATCGAACATGCTGCAGGCAGTGGGCAGGAGCAGCAACAGCGCGGTGATGGCGAGCCGGGTGAAGGGAGGTGGTGGCTGGCGGATCATGGCTGTTTCCCTCCTTCGGATGATTCTCCGGGGCCATCCGGCACCGGCTTGCGGCCAAACAGGAGTCCGGAGGGATTGCGTTCGGTCTGCTCGCTGAGGCGGCGCAGCGAGGTCGTCAGCACGCTGAGCTCGCCGAGCAGGCGTTCCAGCTGTGGCAGGGTCTCCGCCGTGAAGCGGTTGATGTCGCTGCCGACCGCGTTGAGGGTCTTGCCTGCGCTGGCACTGGTGCCGGCGATCTCATTGCCCATCTTCTCGACGGCATCCGCCGCCCGCCCGATACGCGCGATCAGGGGGGCGAGCTCGTGGCTCGCGCTTGCGCTGTTTTTCATCACCCTGGCCGCATCCTTCAGGCCGGCATCTATGCTCTCGTTGCGCTCGGCCAGGGTATGCGCCACCCGGGCAATGTCGGTCAGGGTGCTCTGGAAGGCCGCCTGATTCTCCGGACCGAGCAGGGCGTTGAGGCTGTTCGAGGTACTGTCCAGCTTGGCCAGCACGCTGGTGAGGACGTTCTCGAGGCGAGCAGCAAGCGATGGATGGGTGCGGATCACCGGATACTGATAGCCAGGGGTGGCCTGCAACAGGGGCATGTCGCTGGCCCCGCCGCTCAGCTCGACGTAGGCGATGCCCGTCAGGCCCTGTGTCTTGAGCACGGCCACAGTGTCCTGCCTGATCGGCGTGCCTCGCTCGATGGCGAACAGCAGATTGACCTGCTCGGGATTGGTCGGATCGAGCCGTATCTGCCTGACCCTGCCGACATCAACACCGTTGTATTTGACCGGTGCATTGAGATTGAGGCCGGCGACCGACTCCTCCGAGATCGCCAGATAGAGATCGTATGCCTTCTGGAAAGCCCCTCCCGAGGCGAGCCAGAGGATGACGGCCACCAGCAGGGTGCCGAGGATGACGACAAAACCCCCTACCAGGGCGTAACTGACCTTGGTTTCCATCATGTCCCCTCGCTGCGTTGCTCGGCGGCCCGCCCTCGCGGGCCCTCGAAGAATGGCCGGATTGCCGGCAGATCCATCTCTGCCAGCGCTGTCATCGACCCTATCCCCTGCACCTTGCCGTCACCGAGCACGGCGACGCGGTCGGCCACCTGCCACAGCAGATCGAGATCGTGGGTGATAAGGACTATGGTCAGGCCGAACAGATCGCGTAACTTGCGGATCAGGCTGTCAATCTCGCCAGCGCTCTCGGGGTCCAGACCTGCAGTCGGCTCATCGAGAAAGAGCAGTTCGGGATCGAGGGCCAGGGCACGTGCCAGCGAAACGCGCTTTAGCATGCCGCCGCTCAGCTCGGCCGGGTACTGATCACCCACGACCGGCTCCAGGCCGCTCATCGCCAGCTTCCTGTCAGCGATGTCGTCGATCAGCCCTTGTGCGAGTTCGGTGTGCTCACGCAGCGGCAGACCCACGTTTTCCCTGGCGGTCAGGGAGCCGAACAAGCCGCCACTCTGAAACATGACGCCCCAGCGCTGGCGCAGGGCAAGGGCGTCGGCGTCTTCGATGTTGGCGAGATCGACCCCGAGCACCCGGATCGAGCCCGACTCGGGTTGCTGAAGCAGGATGATCTCCCGCAGCAGGGTCGACTTGCCCGATCCCGAGCCGCCGATCAGCGCGAAGATCTCGCCGTGGTTGACCACCAGATCGATCCCGTCATGGACCACATGCTCGCCAAAGCGCGTCATCAACTGGCTGATGATGATGGCCGGGGTGACACTGCCATCTGGCGCCTTCATCTCAGAGATCCAGGGCGCTGAAGGCAACCGAGAAGAGCGCATCGGCCACTATCACCATAAAGATGGAGTGGACGACGCTGCGCGTGGTCTGCCGTCCGACGCTGTCGGCTCCTCCCTTGGTTTGAAACCCCTGGAAGCAGCCAACGGTCACTATGATGGCGGCAAATACCGGCGCCTTACCGATGCCGATCAGCAGATCCGTGACGCTCACCGTCTTGACGAAGCGATCGAGGAATTCGGCCGTGCCGACGTCCAGCTGGATGTGCGCCATCAGCATGCCCCCCAGGACGCCGAAGAGATCGGCGAAGAGGGTGAGCAAGGGGAGAGTGATCAGGAGAGCGAGCGCCTTGGGCAGCACCAGCATGTCGAGTGGTGCAATGCCTATGGTGCGCATGGCGTCGATCTCCTCGGTCACCGCCATGGTGCCAATCTGCGCCGCGTAGGCGGAACCGGAGCGGCCGGCGACTATGATGGCGGTGATCAGCGGAGCAAACTCTCGCAGCATCGAAAGCGCGACCAGATCGACGACAAAGATGTTGGCGCCATAGAGGCGCAGCTGCGCGGCCCCCTGATAGGCGACGACGATGCCGAGCAGAAAGGAGAGCAAACCGACGATGGGCAGGGCATCGACACCTGCGCTGCGGATGTTGTAAAGAATTGGGCGCCAGCGAATCCGTGTCGGATGGGCCAGCCAGCCACCCAAGGCGAAGGTGCACTCGCCGATGAAGGCGAGCAGGGCGCAGCC
Source organism: Aeromonas sp. DSM 116730 (assembly GCF_046581335.1). Lineage (NCBI taxonomy): Bacteria > Pseudomonadati > Pseudomonadota > Gammaproteobacteria > Aeromonadales > Aeromonadaceae > Aeromonas > Aeromonas sp. DSM 116730. The sequence goes on from NZ_CP144265.1 coordinate 3,464,097, forward strand.
TTGTGCCAGCAGGGTCACCGTGCCCTGACCCAGGCTTTCCAGGCGGGACAGAGGCCGGGGTAGAAATGTGGGCCCCGGAGCGGCCTCCTGAGCCAGGGCATCGAACAGCCTGGCGAACTCCGGGCGCAGTTGGTGCAATTCGACGCCGGCCGCACCATCACGCAGCCGGCGCAGCAGTGTCTGCAGGATCCAGGCCCCGGCCGTATCGAGGGCCTCGATACCAGAGGCGTCGATGACCCAATGCTCTCCGGCCGGGACGGCAAGGGAGTCGAGCTCGCTTGTCAGACTGCCCATACCCAGCGCAGTCCAGGATCCCGACAACGCCAGCGCCTGTGGCGTCGCCCGGCTCATGGCAGCCGGTGTGGTGGTCGGTTTCAAGGCTGGCCACCCTGACGACGGAGTGGCAACCCCGAACAGGCGACCTGCCTAAGGGCCCCCATCGACCGATGGCGGTAGCCACACAGGCAGCGTGCAGGATCCGCAGGGTCAAGGGTTCCCCTGCAGGGCAGGGTGCCAGGGCCTGAGGGCTCGTCGGGTGTTTGCCTAGCGGTCGGTCTCGACCTTGATGTCATTCTTGACAGAGGTCACCCCCTCGACGCCCATGGCAATCGCGACGGCCTTGTCCAGCGCCGCCTGATCCACCGCGCCGCCACTCAGGGTGACCTCCCCGGCATCATCGGTATCGACATGGATATTGACCAGGCTGGACATCTGCTCGGCCGCAAGCCCCGCCTTGATCTTGGTGGTGATGACCGAGTCCTCGACATATTCCAGCGTCGAGGACTCCATGGTCGTCGATTCAGATGGCATCGACTGCGCGGCATCGGTGTCGTCGGTGAGCCCGGCGCCGTGGCTGGCTAACGGGAGCAACAGCAGTCCGGTGAGGAGCAAGCTGGCACTGAAGATATGGTTCATGGTGGTTCCTTCCTGGAGGGCTGAAAAAACGCACATCCGGCAGCCCGGGTGCTATCCATTCGCCGTGACGAAGATGTAACACGGGGCAGCGCGCAGTTCTGTACGGCATCGTACATAACGCGGGAGGTCTACAAGGCCACGGGGGAGCGGCATGAGATCAGGGGGGAGATGATAGCGCATTGCCGCGCGACAGGCGGCGCATTGGGAGTGACTGATGGGCGGGCGAACCGCAGAGGCGCGGTTCAATCGGCCACTGTTCTCACCCAATTTGCCTGAACATGCGGCGAGCGGAGGCCCTATGCTAGGCGACTCCGACTCAACAGAAAAAGAGAAGCAGCGGTTATCGGAGACAACCGCTGCCAGCGGGATCGCGCTTTCTTGCGAACGCTACTTGGGATCAGCCACGCCGATAGGGGCAGATACCGTCGGTTTGCCCTGCATGATGGCGATCTCCACCCGCCGGTTCATGCGCCGGTTCTCCGGGCTGTTGTTCGGCACCAGCGGTTGGGAGTCCGCCATTCCCTGCACCACCAGGCGGTTGCCGTCAAAGCCGGGCACCTTGATCATCTGGTGGGCCACCGCCACCGCCCGCTGGGACGAAAGCTCCCAGTTGGACTGGAACAGCTCGTCTTCGGTGGCGACGTCATCGGTGTGACCGGAGACGGTGATCTCCCCGGGCACATCCTTGAGCAGGGTCGCCACTTTACGGATCACCGGCCAGAACTGGGGCTGCAGGAAGGCGGAACCCGCCGGGAACGCCGCCTTCTCGCGGATGCGAATGATGATCTGCTGACCCAGCGCCTCTATCTCTATGGCCCCGTCCTGGATCTGGGCCTGCATCTGCTCGGCCAGCGCCTTGGCCAGTTCGTTGGACTGCGCCTGCGCCTTCTGGGCCTGCTGGGCGGTGTCACCACCGCTCTGCTGACCCTCGGTCTTGTCATGGCCCCCCGCCTGATCCGCATCCCCGGGCTGAAAATCCAGCTCGGTCTGGGTCATGTCGATGGTCTGCTGCATGATGGTGTCGATGGGGGTCGGTTCGGGCCGGCCAGGGCGAAACTCCTGAGCGATGACCGAGGTCCCCTTGGGAATATCCTTCACCTCCAGGATGTTCTGCACCCCGAATGCCTTCTCCATGGAGCCGGCGATCTGCTTGAACTTCTGCACATCCATCTCCGCAAAGGAGAGCAACAGCACGAAGAAGCACATCAACAGGGACATGAGATCGGCGAAGGTACCCATGTAGCCCGGCAGGCCGGGAGGCGGACACTTGCACTTTGCCATGGGGCCTCCTAGTCGAGCCCGTTGTTGCGTTTGGACTGGTTGAGGTAGTTCTGCAGCATGGCCTGGATCACGCGAGGATTCTGGCCGTCCTGGATGCCCATGATGGCGTCGAGGATCAGGGTGCGGCTCAGTTGCTCCTCGCCGCTGCGCAGCTCCAGCTTGTCGGCGATGGGAATGGCCACCATGTTGGCTTCGATGGCGCCATACAGGGTCGTCAGCAAGGCCACCGCCATGGCCGGGCCTATGGACTTGGGATCACTCATGTTCGCCAGCATGGCCACCAGCCCCACTAGCGTACCTATCATCCCCATGGCGGGGCCGAGATCACCCAGGGAGCGAAACACCTTGATGGCGATGACGTGGCGCTCCGAGGTCAGCTCTATGTCTTTTTCCATCACGGCGCGCACCACATCGGCGTCATGGCCGTCCACCAGCATGTCGATGCCCTTCTTCATGAAGGCATTGGGGATCTCCGCCGCTTCCAGCGCCAGAAAGCCCCCCTTGCGGGCCGCGTCCGCCAGCTCCACCGCCTTGGCAATCAGGTCATCGAGCTTGTCGCCCTTGTACATGAAGGCCTTGCCCGCGACCTTGAACGCCATCAGGAACTGGCTGAGGTTGAACTTCATCATGCAGATGAAGAGGGAGCCCAGTATGGTGATATAGACCGAGGGCATATCCACATACATGTTCATGGGGCCACCCAGCAGCATGCCGTACACCACGACCCCAAATCCCAGCACTATGCCTATCAGACTGCCTAAATCCACATCCCTACTCCTGTCGCCGAACTTGCCATTTATTTATATTGCGTTGAATTTTCTGCTATTGCGCCTCGGGCAGCAAGCCCGGCACGCCTTCATAACACGTCGGCAATAGATGGATGCCAGCCCCCTGTTATCGGCCGCGGTCAGGATAGTTTGAGGGCGGCACACTTTTCTGCCTCCCCCCTGTGCCCGGTCGATGTTAAGATGAGCCGTTTTTTTCAATCCCCGAGGATGGACATGGCCAGTAAAAAAATCGACCGTCTGAGTTTTGATGCCACCCTGGAAGAGCTGGAAACCATAGTGCATCAACTCGAACAGGGGTCTCTCCCCCTCGAGGAAGCACTCAAACAATTCGAACAGGGCATCCATCTGGTGCGGGCCGGCCAGCAGAAGCTGGAGCAAGCCGAGCAGAAGATCCAGATCCTCCTGACCCAGGCCGACGGCAGCGAACAGGCGGTCCCCTTTCGATCAGAGCAAGGAGAGGAGTGAGTGACCCTGGACGATTTCTCCCGCCAGCACCGGCGCCGCATCGACGACTGCCTCTCGGCACAGCTTGAGGCTCTGCCCGCCATGGCGCCGCGCCTGCGGGACGCGATGAAATACGGCCTGCTGCTCGGCGGCAAACGGGTACGCCCCTTCCTGGTCTACGCCGTGGGCGAGATGCTGGGGGTGCCAAGCGAGCGGCTCGACGGCCCCGCCGCGGCGGTGGAGTGCATTCACGCCTACTCCCTGCTGCACGACGATCTGCCCGCCATGGACAACGACGATCTGCGCCGCGGCCAACCGACAGTGCACAAGGCGTTCGATGAAGGCACCGCCATCCTGGCCGGTGATGCCCTGCAGACCCTGGCATTCTCCATACTGGCGGACCATCCCCTCCCCGACGAGCTGCTGGCCAACCGGGTACAGATGCTGAGCGCCCTGGCCCGCGCCTCCGGTTATCTCGGCATGTGCGGCGGTCAGGCGCTGGATCTGGAGGCCGAAGGCCGCCGCATCAGCCTGGCCGAGCTGGAGCAGGTGCACCGCCACAAGACGGGAGCCCTCATCGAGTGCGCCGTCACCCTGGGAGCCCTGTGCAAGGCCGACGTGGCGCCTGCCACCCTGGCCGCGCTGCAAACCTATGCCGCCGCCATCGGGCTCGCCTTCCAGGTGCAGGATGACATTCTCGACATCACGGGCGATACCGCGACCCTCGGCAAGCCGCAAGGTTCGGATCTGGCGCAGGAGAAGAGCACCTATCCGGCCCTGCTCGGGCTAGACAATGCCCGTGAGCTGGCTCGCGAACTGCATGACAAGGCCTTAACAGCCCTGCAATCCTTGCCCTACAATACCGACATTCTGGAAGCGTTTGCCGATTACATCATCGAGCGAACCCACTAAACGCTGGATAACAGTAACAATATGAGCGTTGATATTAGCGATTTCCCCAACCTGGCCCTCGCGGATACGCCGGTCGAGTTGCGATCCCTGCCCAAAGAGCGGCTGCCTATTCTGTGCGAAGAGCTGCGTGAGTATCTGCTGCGCTCGGTGAGCCGCTCCAGCGGCCACTTCGCCTCCGGCCTTGGCACAGTCGAGCTGACGGTGGCGCTGCATTACGTCTACAACACCCCCTTCGATCGCTTGGTGTGGGACGTGGGCCATCAGGCCTATCCCCACAAGATCCTGACAGGTCGGCGCGAGCGCATTCATACCATTCGCCAGAAAGATGGCCTGCACCCCTTCCCCTGGCGGGAAGAGAGCGAGTACGACGTGCTCAGCGTGGGCCACTCCAGCACCTCCATAGGTGCTGCCCTCGGCATGGCGGTTGCCGCCGAGAGCGAGGGGCTGGGCCGCAAGGTGGTGGCGGTCATAGGTGACGGCGCCATCACGGCGGGCATGGCCTTCGAGGCCCTCAACCACGCTGGGGATGTCCACAAGGACATGCTGGTGGTGCTCAATGACAACGAGATGTCCATCTCCGAAAATGTCGGGGCGCTCAACAACCACCTGGCCAGGCTGATGTCCGGCAAGCTCTACACCACCATCCGCGAAGGCGGCAAGAAGGTGCTGGCGGGGCTGCCGCCGGTCAAGGAGCTGGCCAAGCGGGCCGAGGAGCACCTCAAGGGCATGGTGGTGCCAGGCACCCTGTTCGAGGAGTTCGGCTTCAACTACATAGGCCCCATCGACGGCCACGACATCCACGCTCTGGTCGAGACCCTGCGCAATATGCGCAACCTCAAGGGTCCCCAGCTGCTGCACGTCAAGACCAAGAAGGGCAAGGGCTACGAGCCTGCCGAGAAAGACCCCATCGGTTACCACGCCGTGCCCAAGTTCAACCCGGACGAGTGCGCCCTGCCCAAGAATGCCGGCGGCAAGCCGACCTTCTCCGCCATCTTCGGCCAGTGGCTGTGCGACATGGCCGCCAAGGACGAGCGGCTGGTCGGCATCACCCCCGCCATGCGCGAGGGCTCGGGCCTGGTCAAGTTCAGCCAGCAGTATCCGGATCGCTACTTCGACGTGGCCATCGCCGAGCAGCATGCGGTCACCTTCGCCGCCGGCCTGGCCATCGCCGACAAGAAACCCGTGGTTGCCATCTATTCAAGCTTCCTGCAACGGGCCTATGACCAGCTGATCCACGACGTGGCGCTGCAGAACCTGCCGGTGCTGTTCGCCATCGACCGCGCCGGTCTGGTGGGTGCCGACGGCCCTACCCATCAGGGGGCGTTCGACATCAGCTTCCTGCGCACAGTGCCGAACATGGTGGTGATGACGCCGTCCGACGAGAACGAGTGCCGCCAGATGCTCTACACCGGCTATCAGTGCAACCAGCCCGCGGCGGTGCGCTACCCCCGTGGCAGCGGCTGCGGCACCGAGATAATGGGCGAGATGACAGCGCTGGCACTCGGCAAGGGTCGCGTCATTCGTGAAGGCAAGGGCACCGCCATATTGGCGTTTGGCACCCTGCTGCATCAGGCCAAGGCCGCCGCCGAGGCGCTGGACGCCACCCTGGTGGACATGCGCTTCGTCAAGCCCATGGACGAGGCGCTGGTGCTCTCCCTTGCCGCCTCCCACGATCAGTTTGTCACTCTGGAAGACAACGCCATCATGGGCGGGGCTGGCTCTGCGGTGAACGAGCTGCTGATGCGTGCCAAGCAGTGCAAACCTGTGCTGAATCTCGGTTTGCCGGATCGCTTCGTGGAGCAAGGTACCCAGGAGGAGATCTATGCCCAGCTGGGGCTGGATGCCGTTGGCATTCAGGCCAGCATAGAGGCCTGGCTGTTGACCTGAACAGGCTCGTTGACGAGCAAATAAAGAAGGGCGCCTGATGGCGCCCTTCTTGTTATCCATTATTTCAAACCTGTGCACACACTGTCGCGAGAAGGGCGTCAGCAAGGTTACAAGCTGCTCAGGAACCGGAACGTATAGACATACGTGAGCACTCTTTGGTTCCACATAAGCGAGCAGCACATGAGCCTTGATCACGCCCTCGCAGTAAGTGTGAGGACAGGTTTTTATCAGCCCTTGTAGATCTTGGGGTTGAACACATCCCGCAGCCAGTCACCCAGCAGGTTGATGACCAGCACCAGCACCACCAGGCAGATGCCCGGGAAGGCGGTGATCCACCAGGAGCCGGAGAAGATGTAGTTGAAGCCCACGCTGATGAGCGAGCCCAGCGACGGCTGATCCACCGGCATGCCCAGCCCCAGGAAGGAGAGTGCCGCCTCGCTCATGATGGCGTTCGCCACCTGCACGGTTGAGATGACCAGGATGGGCGACAGGCAGTTCGGCAGTATGTGGCGGAACATGATGCGCGGGGCACGGAACCCCATCACCTGGGCCGCTTCCACATACTCCTTCTTCTTCTCCGCCAGCACGGAGGCGCGTACCGTCCGGGCGTACTGGGGCCACTCGGCGATGCCGATGATCACCACCAGCATCAGGATGGCGAACTTAGAGTAGAACTCGGAGCCAAAGGTCGCCTGGAAGATGGCGGAGATGATGATGGCCACCATCATGGTGGAGAACGACAGCTGCACGTCGGCAAAGCGCATCAGCAGGTTGTCGATGCGACCACCGAAGTAACCGGCGATGAGGCCGATGACGATGCCGAGCACCAGCTGCAGACCGACGGCGAACAGGCCTATGGTCAACGAGATGCGGGCGCCATAGAGGATGGTGCTCCAGATGTCACGACCCTGGTTGTCGGTGCCGAGCCAGAAGCGCGCCTCGCCCCCTTCCAGCCAGGAGGGAGGCAGCTCCGCATCCATCAGATCGAAGCTGGTCTGGTCATAGACGTTGTGCGGTGCCAGCCAGGGCGCCAGCAGCGCCGCCAGTACGAACACCACAAACACCGCAAAGCTGAACATGGCTACCTTGTCCCGCAGGAAGTAGTAGACGATGTCAGAGTTCTTGAATCGCGCCCAACGGCTTGGGCTTGCAGTTACAGCGTTAGTCATCTGTTACCCCTTGGCGGTCAGGTTGACGGTCGGGTTGATGAACCCGTAGAGCAGGTCGACCAGGGTATTGGTCACCACGAAGATAAGGCCCACAAAGATGACGTAAGCGGTGATCAGCGGGGTATCGACCCTGTGGATCGCCTCGAGGAACAGGAAACCCGTCCCCGGCCACTGGAACACGCTCTCGGTCAGTATGGTGTAGGCCACCATGGTGCCGATCTGCACGCCGCCGACTGTGATGACAGGCAGCATGGTGTTTTTGAGGGCGTGGCTGTAGTAGACCTTGTTGTTGTCCAGCCCCTTGGCACGGGCGAACTTCACGTACTCGGAGGAGAGCTGCTCCAGCATCTCGGAGCGTACCAGCCGGATGAACAGCGGCAGCATGATGGAGGAGAGCGACACCGCAGGCAGGATCAGGTGCAGTATACCGTCCCAGGTAAAGAAGCCCGACTCCCAGCCCAGCAGGTTGTAGGTCTCGCCACGGCCATAGGCCGGCAGCCAGCCCAGCTGGATGGAGAAGAGGTACATCAGCATGATGGCGGTCAGGAAGACCGGGATCGAGATGCCGATGCTGCTCACCGCCATGATGAGCTTGGTCAGGAAACTGCGCGGCCTTATCGCCGAATAAACCCCCAGCGGAATGGAGACCACGACGATGATGAGCGCGGCAGCAAACACCAGCTCAAGGGTAGCCACCAGCTTGTCGAGGATCACCTCGAGGGCCGGTCGCTTGAAGAAATAGGAGGTGCCCAGATCCCCTTGCACCGCGTTCTGCAAGAAGCGGCTGTATTTCACCAAAAAGGGATCGTTGAGGCCCATCTTGTCGCGCAGCTCCTGGCGCACGGACTCGGAGACGGATTGTCCCACCAGCTCGCGCAGCGGATCCCCCAGGTTGTCCTGGATGGAGAAGGCGACCAGGCTGATGACGAACATCACTATCACGGCCTGATAGAACCGTTTCAGCAGGAATGTAAACATGCTTGTCCTTCTACGTGGCCTGTGTCTTGGCACAGGCTTCTGTTAATGACGGGGCACCCATGGGCGCCCCGCCAAGTCCTTCCTTAGCGCTTCACTTACTTGTTGACCACCAGGTCACCCAGGTAAGGGAAGTTCATCACGTTGACCACAGGCTTGATGTCGACGTTCTTCTTGGCACCGTAGGCCAGGTCTTCCCAGTGCAAGGGCACGTAGGCAGCGTCGTCGATCAGCATGGCTTCCACCTTCTGCAGGATGGCGGCACGCTTGGCCGGATCGGTTTCGGTGTTCGCTTCCATCACCATCTTGTCAGCTTCTGCGTTGGCATAACCGCCGCAGTTGTACTGACCCATGCCGGTCTTGGCATCCTTGGTGAAGGTCAGGAACTCGAAGAAGTTCGCACTGTCTTCGGTGTCGGAGTGCCAGCCGATCAACTGCATGTCGGAGGCGCACTTGTCAAACTCGGGCCAGTACTGGGCAACCGGCATGGTCTTCAGATCCACCTTGATGTTGATCTTGGACAGCATGGCGGAGACGGCCTGGGCGATCTTGACGTCGTTGACGTAGCGGGCAGCCGGGGAGATGAAGGTCATCTTGAAGCCCTTCTCGTAACCGGCTTCCTTCATCAGCTCCTTGGCCTTGGCCAGATCATACTGGGGCTTGAGCGCCTCGTTGTAACCGGCATAGCCTTTCGGGCTCAGCTGGCCAGCGGGGGTACCGAAGCCCTTGTTGATCTTGTCGACTATGCCCACCTGGTTGATGGCGTAGTTGATTGCCTGACGCACGCGCTTGTCTTTGAGCGCCGGGTTGGTGTTCTGGTTCAGCTCGATGATGATGGCGCGGGTACCGGACAGGGTCACCAGCTGGGAATCCTTGCCGTTCTTCACGCGCTCCAGATCGTTCGGGGCAACCGGGTAGATCATGTCCACGTCACCACCCAGCAGGGCGGCTACGCGGGTCGCGTCTTCCTTGATCGGTACCACTGTCAGGTTCTGGACGTTGCCCTTGGAGGCCTTGTCCCAGTAGTTGGCGTTGCGGGCATACTCCAGCTTCACGCCCTGCTCGCGGAACTTGACGCTGAACGGACCAGTACCGGAAACATGGGTAGAGGCATAGGAGTCGCCGTTCTTGACGATGGCGGCCTTGTCCTTGCCGGCTTCATCCTTGCCGCTGTAGAACTTGGAGTCCATCGGGAAGATGTAGGTGACGGTCTGCAGCACCAGCGGGAACGGCTTGGCGGTGACGAGATCCACGGTGAAGTCATCCACCTTCTTGGCTTCGGCGATGGGGTCGAAGATCGCCTTGAAGTCCGGGGAGGCCTTCAGACGGTTGACGGTCCATACCACGTCATCGGCGGTGAAGTCGTTGCCGGAGTGGAACTTGACACCCTTGCGCAGGTGGAAGCGGACGGTCTTGTCGTCGATGCGCTCATACTTCTCGGCCAGACGCGGCTCGAATTGCAGATCCTGGGTGTAACGCATCAGGGGATCGAACACCAGGTGAGACATCTCCAGGGTCTGACCGGAGAGCTGCTCCTGCGGGTCCAGCGAGGTGGCGTCAGAGGCGACGGCAACCTTGATGTCGGCGGCAGAAACGTTGAACGCGAGACCAGCGGCGAACAGCGCCATGGCGATCTTGGATAATCCTTTCTTCATGTCTTTCTCCATGCTTTTGGCTTTTTATTGACAGACAAACCGGCGAGCCGGTGCTTTCCTAGCTTGCGATTTCCAGCCCCTCGCGGGACATTCCCTTAAATTCCGGCATGAGGGAGATCAGCTTGCGGCTGTACTCATGCTCGGCATTGGTAAATAGTTTTTCGGTCTCCGCGACCTCCACCAGGTGGCCGTGCTGCATCACGCCGATGCGATCGCACATCTGGCGGATGACCGGCAGATCGTGGCTGATGAACAGCATGGTGAGCCCAAGCTCCTGCTGCAAATCCTTGAGCAGGTTGAGGATCTGGGCCTGCACCGAGACATCCAGCGCCGAGGTGGGCTCGTCGCAGATGAGGAAGCGCGGCCGGGTCGCCAGGGCGCGGGCGATAGAGATGCGCTGGCGCTGACCACCTGAGAACTCGTGGGGATACTTGACCCCTGCCCCGCGGCCGAGGCCGACGTGATCCAGCAGATCGCTCACTATGCCCTGGATCTGGCTCTCGCTGCTCGCCAGTTTGTGGAAGCGGATCGGCTCGGCGATGATGTCACGCACCTTCATGCGCGGGTTCATCGAGGAGTAAGGGTTCTGGAACACCATCTGCATCTGGCGGCGCAGCGGGCGGCGCTCATGCTCCCCTTTCAGGGCGGTGAGGTCGATCCCCTCGAAGAAGATCTTGCCGGTATCGGGCGGATAGAGGCCCGTGATGGCACGGGCTATGGTGGATTTGCCGGAGCCCGACTCCCCCACCAGACCGAAGGTCTCCCCTTCGAAGATCTCGAAGCTGATGTTGTTGCAGGCACGCACGTACTGGCGGCGGCTCGGGAAGATGGAATCCTTGGTAACGAACTTCAGATCCACGTTCTCCACCCGCAGCAGGGCACCTTCATAGCTGCGCTCGTCCTGACTCTGGCCGAGCCAGTGGGTCTTGAGATCGATGCTGAGATCCGGCGCACCGGCATCCTCTATGTAGGAGACCAGGGGGAAGCGCACCAGCTTCACATCCGAGCGGGGCACCGCCGAGATGAGGCTGCGGGTATAGGGGTGGCTGGGGCGACCCAGCACCTGTTCGGTGGTGCCGAACTCAACCAGATCCCCGCGATACATGACAGCCACCTTGTCGGTGACGTTGGAGACCACGCCCATGTCGTGGGTCACCAGCATGCAGCCCACCTGACGCTCCTTGCAGAGGTTGCGGATGAGCTGGAGGATCTGATCCTGAATCGAAACGTCAAGCGCCGTGGTCGGCTCATCGGCGATGATGAGCTCGGGATCCCCCGACAGCGCAATGGCGATGACCACCCGCTGGCGCATGCCACCGGAGAACTGGTGCGGGTACTGCTTGATGCGGATTTCCGGCTGCGGTATCCCGACCGCCCCCATCAGCTCGAGGGCCTTGGCAAAGGCGGCCTCGCGATTGAGATCGGTATTGGCCAGTATGGTCTCCACCAACTGCTGTTCAACGGTGAACAGCGGATTGAGGGAGGTCATGGGATCCTGGAAGATGAAGCCGATACGGGAGCCACGGATGGCCCGCATCTCGTTCTGGCTCTTGCCGGAGATGAGCTCGCCGTTGAGGTAGATATCGCCACGGGCGATGCGACCGGGCGGGCTCAACAGATCGATGACGGCATTGCCTATGGTGGACTTGCCGGCACCTGATTCACCGACCACACCGACGATCTCGCCTTTTTCCACGGAAAAAGAGAGATCCTTGACCGCGGCCAGCACCCCATAGCGGGAGGGGTACTCGATCCGCAAGTTTTTCACTTCGAGCAAGGACATGGTTACCTCTGCGGGGGACATCCGTCCCAAATAATTCGTCCGTAAATCAGCCGCAGATGCTGGTTGTGCCTTGGTACTTATGTTGAGAGCTTGTCTTGTGTAATAAACGCTCAATCCATGAGGCAGCCAAACCAGCGATCCGGGCGGGTTTTTTGCATTTTTTTGGAATAACCCGCGAGTAAGTTAGTCGGTTTGCCCGCGGGTGTAAATGATCCAGTTATACAATTTCGCAATACTTTGCGCAGATAACGCACTCGTCATTGGCGCAAAATGTCGATAAATATCACATTAACAGAGATTGTGATGGCAATGCGAGAGATTAGCTTATTTAAATTTCAACAAAGATGTAACAAGCAATCGAATCCACTATTCAATACAGACTACGCGGCTTCGAATGAGTAGTGAATATTTATGTGAAATGATTTTTTAGCGGCAGCATATCTGGATGAAGGAAAACTAAGCAGAGATAAATAGGGTCAACTCAGAATGATCTGCCAGAGCCCGGTGCGCCATCACCGGACAAGCCGGGGGGATTGCATACAAAAAGGCGCAGTCCCACCAAGGAACTGCGCCTGAAGCTTAATTGTATCGAAAGAGCGGGCAGACAGAGGATGACACTGCGCGGCATCGAGGGCCGAGCCCGCCGCGACCGCCGACCCCGCCTTACCAGCGAGCCAGCAACTGCATGCAGAACAGGGCGAACAGACCGGCGATGAGGTCATCCAGCATGATGCCGAGCCCACCGCGACCGCCGACCCCGCCTTACCAGCGGGCCAGCAACTGCATGCAGAGCAGGGCGAACAGACCGGCGATGAGATCATCCAGCATGATGCCGAGCCCGCCATGGATACGGCGATCGAACCAGGAGATGGGCCAGGGCTTGAGCACGTCGAACAGCCGGAACAGCACGAAGCCGGCCAGCACCCACTCCCAGCCAGCCGGAGCGGCAATCATGGTGACGCCGAAGCCTATCACCTCGTCCCAGACGATGGCACCGTGATCCGGCATGCCGATGGCATCGGTGGCCGCCTGACAGATGCGAATACCAGCCACGAACCCCACCGCCAGCAGGGCGATGAACCAGGGGGTCGGCAGGCCGCTCACCAGCAGGTAGAGCGGAATGGCCACCAGGGTCCCCATGGTGCCCGGCGCCCTGGGAGAGAGACCGGCACCAAAGCCCAGCGCCAGGCAGTGGAGCGGGTTCTTCAGGCTCAGGCTGTTCAGCTCGGGCCTTATCTTGAAAAAGCTCATGCGAAGTGATCCCAGCCCTTGAGATGAAGCTCGACCGGCTGCTCATCCTGCACATAGTCGATGCCGGGGTCGCCGGCCTGGATGCGGCCGATGCGGGTGAACCTGACGCCACAGTTGGCCAGCGCCGTGTCCAGGGCACCGTGATGCTCCTGTGGCACAGTGAAGCAGAGCTCGTAGTCATCGCCACCGGCCAGCGCCAGTTGCCAGGCATCCCGTGCGGGCACGGCGTCCTGCAACACGGGCGAGAGGGGCAGCAGGTCCAGATCTATCTGGGCCCGCACACCGGACGCCTTGAGGATATGACCGAGATCGGAAGCCAGGCCGTCGGAGAGATCCAGCGCGCTGCTCGCCAGCCCGCGCAAGGCCTGACCGGCCAGGATGCGGGGATGGGGATGATCGAGCCTGGGCAGCACGGCCGCTAGCTGGTTCTCGTTGAGGGTGCGTTTGCCCAGCAGATGGGAGAGGGCCAGGGCCGCATCCCCCAGGGTGCCGGTGACATAGATGCCGTCCCCTACCCTGGCGCCGCTGCGCATCAGGGCACGGCCGGTCGGCACGGATCCCTTCACCGAAACGGTGATGGAGAGTGGCCCGCGGGTCATGTCCCCCCCCACCAGGGCCACATTGTAATATTCGGCGAGCTCGAGGAACCCTTCCGCAAAGCCCGCGACCCAGGCCTCGTTGACGGCGGGCAGGGTCAGCGCCAGGGAGACCCAGCGCGGCTCGGCCCCCATGGCGGCGAGATCGGAGAGGTTGACCGCCAGCGCCTTGTAGCCCAGATCCACCGGATCCATGTCCGGGAAGAAGTGCACGCCGCTCACCAGGGTATCGGTGCTCACCGCCAGTTGGGTATCGGCGGGCAGGGTCAGCAGGGCGCAGTCATCCCCTGGGCCCATCACCACGTCCTTGCGGGCGTGGGGGACCTTGAAGTACTTCTCAATCAGCTCAAATTCACCCATACAGTAAAAAGCCAGCGGTTAAGCTGGCTCCTCTCTTAGATGCTGTTGATGCGCTTGCTGCGACATAGTGATCAAGGCTCATCTGCTGCTCGGGCTCCTCATGTATCTCTATACACTCCGGCCCCTGCGCAGCCCTTCACCTTGCTGACGACTTCTCGCGACAGAGCATCTATCAGCACTGAATGCTGATGGACGGCGGGATCAACGCTTGGGCAGCGTCTTGATCACCTTGTCCAGTACACCGTTGACAAACTTGTGGCTGTCATCGGCGGCGAAGGCTTTGGCCAGTTCGATCGCTTCGTTGATCACCACGCGCGGCGGCACATCATCACGACGGGTCAGCTCGTAGGTCGCCAGACGCAGGATCGCCTTGTCCACCATGTCCACTTCTTCCAGCGGACGGGAGAGGAAAGGTGAGAACACCTTGTCCAGCTCGTTGCAGTGGACCGCTACCCCGAACAGCAGATCGCGGAAATAGCTCAGGTCCACACCCTTGGTGTCCTGATCGATCTTGAACTGCTCTTCGATGTCGCCCACGTTGGCCTGGGTCATCTGCCACTGGTAGATGGCTTGGGTGGCGCAATGGCGGGCCTTACGGCGCTCGGACGGTTTCAATGTACTTCTCCTCGTTACACGTCCAGCTGTTTCAGGACGTTGATCATTTCGAGCGCGCTCAGTGCAGCCTCTGCACCCTTGTTACCCGCCTTGGTACCGGCGCGCTCGATGGCTTGTTCAATATTTTCAGTGGTCAGTACGCCGAAGGCGACGGGAATTTCATACTCCATCATCACCTGGGCCAGCCCCTTGCCGTTCTCGCTCGCCACCAGTTCGAAGTGATAGGTGCCGCCACGGATGACGGTACCGAGCGCGACTATGGCGTCGTATTGACCGCTCTTGGCCAGCTTCTTGGCTGCCAGGGGAATTTCGACGGCACCCGGCACACGCACCAGGGTGAGATTGCTGTCCTGGACCTGGCCTTGACGCTTCAGCACGTCCAGCGCGCCGTTCACCAGGCTGTCATTGATGAAGCTGTTGAAACGGGCAACGACAATAGCAACACGCGCCTCGGGAGCGGCGATATTCCCTTCGATAATCTTCATTGGAAATCCTGTCTCTGTGCAATCAATAGGGGCCGGGGCCAAAAGTGCACGCATTCTAGCACAACAGAGCCGCGACAAAAAACCATGGCCGCAACGTGCGGCCATGATAGTCATTCAAGCCATCAGGGACTTGTTCGCCGACGTATTCCAACACCTCAAGGCCGAAGCCGCTGTAAGAGGGTGGTGTACTTCATCTAGCGAGTACCAGGGCGCTTACTCGCCGACGTACTCCACCACTTCCAGGCTGAAGCCGCTGACGAGGATGGTATTTCGTCAAGCGAGTACCAGGGCGTTTACTCGCCGACGTACTCCACCACCTCAAGGCCGAAACCGCCTAGGGCATGGTATTTCTTCGGCGAGCTCAAGAGGCGCATCTTGCCGACCCCGAGCGCCTTGAGGATCTGGGAGCCCACGCCGACCCGGCGCGAGGTACCTTGCCACTTGGCCCCTTCCGGGGCCAGCCCCTTGTCGGCGGCTTCAAAGCCTTTGACCCGGGCCAGCAGCTCGGCGCCCTGGGCTTCGGCCCCCAGGATCACCAGCACACCGCCCTCTTCGGCGATGCGGGCCATGGATTTGGGCAGCGGCCAGCTGCGGGCGCTGTGGCGATCCGTCAGCAGCAGATCGCTCAGCACGTCGTGCAGATGGACCCGCACCAGGGTCGGCTGGTCGGCTTTCACCTCGCCTTTCTTGAGGGCGAAGTGTACTTGGTTGTCTATGGTGTCGCGGAAGGTGACCAGATCAAACTCCCCGAACTCGGTGGGCAGCTTGCACTCGGCCACCTTCTCCACCGTGGTCTCATGCTGGTTGCGATACTCGATGAGGTCGGCGATGGTGCCGAGCTTGATGCCGTGCTGCTCGGCGAAGATCTCAAGGTCGGGACGGCGCGCCATGCTCCCATCCTCGTTGAGGATCTCGACGATGACGGAGGCCGCCTCGTAACCGGCCAGACGGGCCAGATCGCAGCCCGCTTCTGTATGGCCGGCACGGGTCAGCACGCCGCCATCCTGGGCCATCAGCGGGAAGATGTGGCCAGGCTGCACCAGATCGGCTGCCTTGGCGTTCGGTGCGACGGCGGCCTGTACGGTGACGGCGCGGTCGGCGGCGGAGATGCCGGTGGTCACCCCCTCGGCCGCTTCTATGGTCACGGTGAAGGCGGTGGAGAACTGGGCGTTGTTCCTGTCCACCATCAGCGGCAGCGCCAGCTGCTTGCAGCGATCCCGGGTCAGGGTCAGGCAGATCAAGCCCCTGCCGTAACGGGCCATGAAGTTGATATCCTCCGGACGGACACAGGAGGCGGCCATGATGAGGTCCCCTTCGTTCTCCCTGTCTTCGTCATCCATCAGGATCACCATCTTGCCCGCCTTGATATCGGCAATGATTTCCTGGGTTGTGCTCAGCGCCATGGGCTACTCCATCAACATGCTTGGGGAATTGAGCCTGCCGGCTCGGCTTGATACTGCATCATTGTGTGCTAGATGGGGGCGCGGGGCCCCATTTCAATCGGAGCGGGATCACAGAACCGTATTTTGCCCGCTCGCCTGCCTGTCAGATAAACCCGGATCGGGCCAGGGTCTCCAGAGTCAGACTGGATCCGCCCTGCTCCTGCGCCCTGCCCTGCATCAGCCGCTCCAGATAGCGGGCGATTTGATCCACCTCCAGGTTCACCCTGTGGCCCGGTTTCCAGCGAGCTATGGTGGTCTCCTGGGCGGTGTGGGGCACTATGGTCAGGCGAAAGAGATCCCCCTGCACGGCGTTGACCGTCAGACTGATACCATCCACCGCAATAGACCCCTTCTCGGCTATGTAGCGAGAAAGTTCCTGTGGCGCCTGGATCCAGTACTCGATGGCGCGGCCGCTGCTGGACTTGCTCTTCACCTCGCCTATGCCATCCACATGGCCCGAGACCAGGTGGCCGCCGAGGCGGGAGCTCGGCATCAGCGCCTTCTCGAGATTCACCGGATCCCCCACCTTGGCCTCGGCAAAACCGGTGCGAGCGAGGGTCTCAAGGGAAACGTCCGCGGTGTAGCTCTTGTCCCCCAGGGCCACCACCGTCAGGCAGACGCCGTTGGTGGCGATGGAGTCGCCCAGCTTGACGTCGCCAAAGTCCAGGGTCGGCGCATGGACGGTGAGGGCCATGTCATCCCCCTGGCGGCGCAGGGCGGCCAGGGTGCCCATGGCTTCGATAATTCCGGTAAACATGCAGATCACCTTGATGATGACGGGGCCGAACCGGCCCCGATAGACAGTGAAAAATCAGGCAATTTTCGCTGTGATGCGAATGTCCTGCCCCACCAGACGCACATCCTTGAGCTGGAGCTTGGGGGCCTGGAACAGCTTGGTCAACTCCGGCAGGTGGAACAGGCCACGCCCCTCATCCCCCAGCAGCTTGGGGGCCTGATAGAGCACCAGCTCGTCCACCAGCCCCTTGGCCAGCAGGGCGCCGCACAGCCTTGGGCCCGCCTCCACCAGCACAGAGTTGATGTTCTGCTTGGCCAGCAGCATGAAGAGGCTCACCAGATCCAGCTTGCCATCCAGCAGCGGCAGGGTCAGCTGCTGCACCCAGGCAGGCCAGTCCCCGTCTACCTTGTGACGGGCCAGCAGCACGGGGCTATCGCTCTGGAACAGGGGCAGGTCAGGGGTGAGCCGGTTCTGGGAATCGACGATGACCCGCAGCGGCTGGCGCAGGGTCTCCCTGGGATAGCTTGCCTTGACCGAGGCTGGCAGCTCGTCCCAGCGCACGTTGAGGGAGGCGCCGTCGGCCAGCACAGTCTCGGCGCTGGAGAGCACGGCATCGTGGCGGGCACGCAGCCGCTGCACGTCGCGGCGCGCCTCCGGGGAGGTGATCCACTGGCTCTCGCCACTCGCCATGGCGGTGCGGCCGTCGAGGCTGGCACCGAGCTTGACCGTCACCTGCGGGAAGGCGGTGCGCATCCGCTTGAAGAAACCCGGGTTGAGGGCCTCGGCCTCGGCGCTGAGCAGGCCGAAGTCGGTCTTGATGCCCGCCTCGGAGAGCATGCGCAGGCCGCGTCCCCCCACCTGGGGATTGGGATCCACCATGGCCGCCACCACCCGGGTCACCCCGGCCTTGATCAGCGCCTCGGCGCAGGGAGGGGTGCGACCGTGGTGGGAGCAGGGCTCCAGGGTCACATAGGCGGTGGCGCCGCGGGCCTCTTCCCCGGCGGCATGCAGAGCATAGACCTCGGCATGGGGTTCACCGGCACGCTGGTGCCAGCCCTCCCCCACCACAACGCCGGCCTTCACCAGCACGGCGCCGACACAGGGATTGGGGGCCGTGGTATAGCGGCCGCGGCGGGCCAGTTCGAGGGCCCGACTCATCCATTGGTAATCATCTTGACTAAACATCTGGGCTCCCGTTCAAAGCGAGAAAATTGGCGTTGTAGGTTCGATTAGCGCAGCGTAATCGGACATTGGGAAGCTTATTTCTCCAGCTTGGCGATCTCTTCACCGCTTCTTGTCATAAACAAGGCGGATGTCCTCGAAGCTGCGATAGGTGGAAACGAAGCGGATATCACCTTGCCCACCCGATAGCATTACTTCTCCAGCTTGGCGATCTCTTCGCCAAACTCGCGGATGTCCTCGAAGCTGCGATAGACGGAGGCGAAGCGGATATAGGCCACCTTGTCCAGGCTCTTGAGCTCATCCATCACCAGGTTGCCCACCAGCTGGGAGGCGACTTCGCGCTCGCCGGTGGCACGCAGCCGGGACTTGATGTGGTTGACCCCTTTTTCGATGGCCTCCATGCTCACCGGCCGCTTCTCCAGGGCCCGCAGTATGCCGGCCCGCAGCTTGTCTTCATTGAAGGGCTCGCGGGAGCCGTTGGACTTGATGACACGGGGCATCACCAGCTCGGCCATCTCGAAGGTGGTGAAGCGCTCGTGGCAGAGCAGGCATTCACGACGGCGGCGCACCTGATGGCCTTCTGCCACCAGACGGGAGTCGATCACCTTGGTATCAACGGCACTACAGAAAGGGCAATGCATCTGACCTCCGGCGTTAACGGAAAAGGCACCTGCCCCGCAGGGTCAGGATCTTGGCCGGCCAGTGTAGCACGGCCATCCAAAGCCGGTAAAAGCCCAGAAAAAACAATGCCACCCGCAGGTGGCATTGGGGCTGAAATGGCGCAGGCTCAGTCGTCGTAGGGCAACAGATCCGGATCGCAATCCACATAGTCGGGAGCCGGATCTTGCTCAAACTGTACCGCCCCTATCTGGGTAGCCCCTTGCATCAGGGCCTTGCTCACCCTGTGCATGCCATCCATCACCCGTCCGGCACTGTCCAGTATGATGGGATAGGCGAGATCGGCGGCCAGCATCAGCTGGCAGTGTTCTATGATGCTGCGCACAGTGGGTTTCACGCTGCCATGCCCGTACCAGTGCACGCTGTCCAGTTCGGCAATCTGCGAGAGCGGCACAGCTTGCACCGGCAGCTCACGGCTCAGCCTCACCAGTCGGCGCACATCCCACGCCAGCAGCCCCTCGGGCACCGGGCGAAAGTGATACTGGGGGCGTATGGACGAGATAGCCTCCTCGTCGGCGATCCGGATCTGACTGGTCATCATGCCTCCTCTTGCAGTTGTTAAACACGGACTGTTGCATCAGTGCACAGCCCATGGGCCGCGATAGAAAAAACAATGCCACCCGCAGGTGGCATTGGTCTCAAACCAGACTGTCTGGCCGATCAGGCATAGACAGGGAAACGGCGGCAGATGTCCAGCACCTTCTCGCGAACAGTGGCCAGCACGGCGTCGTTGTCGTGGTTGTCCAGCACGTCGCAGATCCAGTTGGTCAGCTCGATGGACTCGGCTTCCTTGAAACCACGGCGGGTGATGGCCGGGGTACCGATCCGCACACCCGAGGTGACGAAGGGGGAACGCGGGTCGTTCGGCACCGAGTTCTTGTTGACAGTGATGTTGGCCTTGCCAAGGGCGGCATCGGCTTCTTTACCGGTCAGCTCGCGGCCGATCAGGTCAACCAGCATGAGATGGTTGTCGGTACCGCCGGAGACGATCTTGTAGCCGCGCTCCATGAAGGTCGCAGCCATGGCCTTGGCGTTTTTCACGACCTGGGCCTGATAGGTCTTGAACCCTGGCTCCAGCGCTTCCTTGAAGGCCACGGCCTTGCCGGCGATGACGTGCATCAGCGGGCCACCCTGACCACCCGGGAAGACGGCGGAGTTCAGCTTCTTGTAGAGATCTTCGTCATCAGCGGCGGAGAGGATCAGACCACCACGGGGACCGGCCAGGGTCTTGTGGGTGGTGGAGGTGACCACGTGGGCGTGGGGCACCGGGTTCGGGTAGACGCCTGCGGCAATCAGACCGGCCACGTGAGCCATGTCGACGAACAGGTAAGCACCGATCTTGTCGGCGATTTCGCGCATGCGGGCCCAGTCGACAATGCCGGAGTAGGCGGAGAAGCCACCGATCATCATCTTCGGCTTGTGCTCGACGGCCAGGCGCTCCATCTCGTCATAGTCGATCTTGCCGGACTCATCGATGCCGTAGGGGATGATGTTGTACAGCTTGCCGGAGAAGTTGACGGGGGAGCCGTGGGTCAGGTGACCACCGTGGGCCAGGTTCATGCCCAGCACTGTGTCGCCCGGCTGCAGCAGGGCCATGTAGACGGCGCTGTTGGCCTGGGAGCCGGAGTGCGGCTGCACGTTGGCATAGGTGGCACCAAACAGTTCCTTGGCGCGCTCGATGGCCAGGGTTTCGACCACGTCGACGTACTCGCAACCGCCGTAGTAACGCTTGGCCGGATAGCCTTCAGCGTACTTGTTGGTCAACTGGGAGCCTTGGGCTTCCATGACGCGGGGGCTGGTGTAGTTCTCAGACGCGATCAGCTCGATATGTTCTTCCTGACGACGGGTTTCGTCTGTGATGGCCTGCCACAGCTCTGGATCATAGCCGGCGATGGTCATGTCACGTTTCAACATCCGTTTATCTCCTGAAAATCGTTTGCGCGATAGGTGAAGTGGGCCCGCGCATTGTAACGTGAGCTGGATCAAAGAGACAGTCCAACCACCCAAAAACTTGTTTATAAAATGTAAAATACGTCGCAATTTTCGAAGCCGGACGCCCCTCTTCCCCCTTGCCTCTCGCGGGCCCCATGCGCCCTGCGCCGGCTCAGCCCCTCCTCAGGCGCCCGATGCTCCTGCCTGGCTCACCCTCCGAGTCTTCCCCAGTGAAGGGCAAAAACCAGAGCCAGATCATGGATATAGCATTTACTAACAGATAACATCTTTAGACAGCACAGCGGTTGCGAAGCCTGGCGAGCGGCCATGGGCTGGCAACGGCAGGGCCCTTTGGCGCACAGGGTCATACCAGAGCCCTGCATTTGCCTCTCTCACCACAAGGGGGAACTCCACCATGGATCATCTGATGCTGTTTGTGATTGTCGCTGTCTTTGCCATCTTCTATTGGGTCTACTACACCGGCAGTCGCAAGGGCGCCTGCACCACCAGCTGGGAGGCGCTGCCCACCCGGACGCAGTACCTGGCGGCCCACCCCGAGGCCGTCGATGGCGATATCATCTTCTGCATCCATTGCGGCCACCATCAGCAGCTCGAGGTGGGGGTGGTGCACCAGGCCGACTACCGGCGCCAGCACATCTGCCCCCGCTGCAAGCAGGCGCTCTATAGAGACGAGGAGCAGGAAGAAAGCGGCGGAGAAACCGTCGGCAGCAGGCCAGGCTGAGGATCATGCCGGGGCCGACAGCTGCCTCTCCTGCCACGCCTTGAGTGTCGCCACCGCCGCATCGAACTCCCCGGCCAGCCCCGCTGGATCACCCTCCCCCGCCTCCAGGGTGGCGCACTGCGCGGCAAAGTCATCCAGCCCGAGTGCCAGGGCACTGCCCTTGAGCTTGTGGGCCATCCCCTTGCGCTCCTCCCCCTCGCACCGCACCAGCGCGGCCACCAGGGCCGCCCCCTGGGATTCAAACAATCCGATGAGCTGACGGATGCGCTGGCTGCCGAGCAAGGCCAGATCCGCGTCCAGCACTGGGTTGGCGGCCTGGGGGGCGGGCGGGCTGACGGCGCCCTCCCTCGCGCCCGGCGGGGCCTGCGTTGTCTCTCCCTGGAACTGCCGGTCTATGGCGCTGGCCAGCGCCGCCAGGCGCACCGGTTTGCCGACAAAGTCCGCAAAGCCCGCCTCCAGGCAGAGACGGATATCTTCGGGATACATCTGGGCCGAGATGGCGATGGCAGGCAGGGGGCGCTCATGCACCTCCTCGCTGATGGCGGCCAGATCCTCGCGTAGGGTCAGGCCATCCATGTCCGGCAGATTGATGTCGAGCAGCGCCAGATCGAAACCCCGCTCTGTCACCCGCGCCAGGGCCGAGCGCCCGTCTTCCGCCAGGGTGACACTGTGGCCTAGGCGCACCAGCATGCCCTGCGCCACCAGTCGGTTGATCTCGTTGTCCTCCACCAGCAGGATGTCGCGAGGCTGGCCGAGATGCAGCGGCTGGGCCGTGGCCGGCAACTGGGCGGCCGAGCGTTGCAGGGGCAGGCTGAAGCTGAAGCGGCAACCCTCCCCGGGCCGGCTGGCGAGGCACAGCTCGCCCCCCATGGCGGCCACCAGCTTGCGGCTGATGGCAAGCCCGAGCCCTGTGCCCCCCTGGTGCCCCATGTCCCGCTTGCGCTGGCGGAACGCCTCGAACACCGCCTCCTGCTCATGCTCCGGAATGCCGGGGCCGGTATCGCTCACCACGAACAGGATGCAGGGCTCGGCGCAGGGGCCACCGCATGGGAGGGGGCTCACCTCGAGGCAGATCCGCCCCCTGGCGGTGAACTTGACCGCGTTGCCCAAGAGGTTCCCGAGCACCTGGCGCAGCTTGCCCAGATCCCCTTCCACCACGGGGGGCAAAGTGGGGGCGTATTCCAGCACCAGGGCCACTCCTCTGGCCTCTGCCTTGGGCCTGAACAGAGCGCTCAGCTCATCCACCAGCTGATGCAGCGGGAAGGGTTCCCGGCGCGCCTCCAGGTGGCCCGCCTCAATCTTGGAGTAGTCGAGGATGTCGTTGAGGATCTCCAGCAGGGATTCGCCGCTGTGCTCTATGGCGGCCAGATAGCGCCGCTGGGTCTCGCTGAGATGGGTATCCTCCAGCAGGGTCAGGCCCCCCAGAATGCCGTTCATGGGGGTGCGAATTTCGTGACTCATGGTGGCGAGGAAGACCGACTTGGCCCTATTGGCCTGCTCCGCCTCGGCGCGGGCCAGGCGCTGGTTCTCCACCTCTTCGTTGAGGCGCAGGTTGGCATGGCTGAGCTGGCGGGTGCGCTCCACCACCCGTGACTCCAGCTCCCGCTGGTAGCGACCCAGCTCGACCGCGTTGTCACGAAACACCTGCAGGGCACGCCCCAGCTCCGCCAGCTCGTCACTACCCGCCCCGACGATCGGGTCCAGGGGGGCCAGATCCCCTCGCGCCAACCGGCTCATCCCCGCCACCGCGTGTTGCAGCGGCCAGACGATGCGGCCGTAGACCATGCGCCACATCAACAGCATCAGCAGCACCAGGGTGAGCAAGCCTATCCCCATCAGGGCCTGCTCCAGCAGCTTGAGACGCTGGCTCAGGGCCTGCTGACTCTCCCCCAGGGAGTCGCGGGCACGGTTGACCAGGTCATCCACCTGCTGGTTGAGGCTGCTCATCAAGGCCTCATTGGCGCTGGCCAGCACCCGCAGCGCCTCCCCCTTGCCGAGCCAGTCGCTGCGCAGCTGCACCAGCTTGTCGCTCTGCGCCAGCACGGTCAGCGCCTGCTCCACCCCCTGGCGGCGCGCCGGGTCCGTCACAGCCCCTGCGCGCAGCTGCAAGATCGCCAGCTCCCGCTGCCCATCCCGCAACAGCGCCTGCAAGCGATCCTGCCGCTCGCCACGCCAGATCCCCTCGATCCGCTGCTGCTGCATCAGGGTCCTGTGACGCAGCTCAGTCATCTGCTCCAGCCAGTCGAGATCCTGCTCCAGCAACCTGTCTATCGCCGCGGCGGCGGCGCGCCCCTGCAAGGGGTAGAGGGAGCCGAGTCCCGCCACCATCACGGTTTCGGCATTCTCCATCTGGCTGCGGGCAAGCTCAGCCACCTCGCCGGCCGCGGCCACCAGGCGAGCGCGCAGGGCGTCACCCTGCGCCATCAGGGTCAGGCGCTCCCCCACCAGCCAGCCCTGCTGCCCCAGGTTCCCTATGATGGCCTGGCTCAGGGGATGGATCTGCTCCTGCACCTGCCTCTCCCCCTCACCGCCGAGCTGGGCCAGCAGGCGCTGCATCTGCTGCCCCTGCAGGGTGAGCAAGCGCCCCTGATGCTCCCGTTCCGCCTCGCTGGTCGCCGTGGCCAGCAGATGGGAGGCGCTCTGGATCTCGCCGCTCAGGCGCGCCAGGGTACGGGCCCGCTCCTGATCGGCCAGGGTCTGCTGCACCCCCTGCTCCAGCTGGCGCAGGTGGGTGAGCCCAATCCACCCGAGCAGGGAGGCGCTCAGGGTCAGCAGCGCCATCAGGGAGAAGGCCAGCAGCAGCCTGCCCCCCAGGCCGGAAAAGATTCTCACGCTCAGCACCTTGGTTGTGGTCGGCTTTGACCGGATAATGTGGGCCCACACTTTAACAAAACCCCGGGTCATGCGAAGCGTCTATCTCTCCCTGTTGCTCATGCTGCTCCCTGGCCCCCTGCTCGCCTTCGAGGTGGATCACTGGCCCGGTGGCGATTTCAGCGGCCAGCCGGTGCGCCAGCAGTGGCCGGAACCCGCTGCCGCAACCAAACCCCTGACCCTGTGCGCCCTCTATCCCCATCTGCGGGACGCCTACTGGCTGTCGGTCAATCAGGGCATGGTGGAAGAGGCGACACGGCTGGGGGTCAGCTTGCGGATCCACGAGGCGGGAGGCTACGGTGCCCTGGCCGAGCAGCGCCAGCAGTTGCAGCAGTGCCTGAGGGAGGGGAGCGACGCCATCCTGCTCGGCGCCGTGAGTCATGAGGGACTGAGGGAGGCAATCACCGCCAGCCCGCTGCCGGTCTTCGGCCTGGTCAACGATCTGCCCGCTGGCCTGGTGCAGGCCAAGGTGGGCGTCTCCTGGTATCAGATGGGCTGGCAGATGGGGCACTGGCTGGCACTGCGTCACCCGGCGGGCAGCCAACCCGTCTCGGTGGCCCTGTTCCCGGGCCCCAAGAGCAGCGGTGGCAACAACGTGGTCGAGCCCGGCTTTGGCGATGCCATCCGGGGGAGCGCCATCAAGCTGGTGACCACCGCCCGCGGCGACAACAGCCGCGAGATCCAGCGCACCCTGGTGCAGCAGACCCTGGCCCGCCACCCGGACCTCGACTATCTGGTGGGGGGGGCTATTGCCGCCGAAGTGGCGGTCAACGAGCTGGCGCAGCGCCATCTCGACAGGCCCCAAGTGCTGAGTACCTACTTCAGTCATGGGGTGCAGCGCGGCCTGCTGCGAGGCAAGATGCTGGCGGCCAACAGCGATCAGATGCGGCTGCAGGGCCGCCTCGCCGTGGCCCAGGCCGTCTGCCTGCTACAGCATCCCGAGGCGGGCGAGCAGCAGTGCCCGCGAGTGATGGGGCCACCCATTCTGACCCTGGATGGGCCCCTGGCCGACACCGGCGACTCCCTCTCCGATGGGGCTTTTCGCCCCGTCTACCGGGTCGGGGCCGCCCCCGCAGACCATTAGCCCCGCCAGCTGACTCAGGGGGCCAGCTCGCCGGCAAACAGATAGCCTTCCCCGTGGACGGTGACAAAGAGCTGGGGATCCCGGGGATCCAGCTCCATCTTGCCCCGCAGCCGCCGGATCAGCACGTCTATGGTGCGATCGCTCGGGCCATCGCCACGGTGGCTGATGAGGGTCAGGATCCGCTCCCGGCTCAGCACCCGCCCGGGGTGGGCGACGAAGGCCACCAGCACCTCGTATTCGGCCTTGGTCAGGCGCACCGCCACCCCGTCCTTGCTGAGCTGGCGGCGGGGAATATCAAAGCGCCAGGGGCCGAAATAGACAGCGTCGTCGAGGGGCTCGGCGACCCGGGTGGCAGGCGCCGCCAACGAGATCCGCCACAGCAGGTTCTTGACCCGCACCAGCAACTCCCGCAGCTCGAACGGCTTGGTGACATAGTCATCGGCCCCCATCTCCAGGCCGACTATCCGGTCCACCGCATCGCTGCGGCCGGTGACCAGAATGATCCCGACAGTGCTGCGCGCCCTCAGCTCGCGGGTCAGCAGCAGGCCATCCTCCCCCGGCAGGTTGATGTCCAGCATCACCAGATCCACCTCCTGCTGTGCCAGCACGGCCCGCATCTCCTGGCCATTTTCCACCGCCGTCACCCGATAGCCCTCCCGCTCGAAATAGCCGGTCAGCTTCTCGCGGGTAACCGCATCATCTTCAACAACCAGAATGTGGTAGCTCATGGGCAGGGTTCACGAAGGTCGACAAGGGAGGATTATTCTATTCACATTTTGTCATAAATACCCCTATTTCGTTAATTTGTGGCGGCAACCCTGTTCACAGCCTCTCCCTATCATGGCCCTCATCAAAAAGTCATGATGATGAGAGACAGCTATGAAAAAACTGTGGCACTTCCTGCGCACACCCAGCCGCCGCTGGTCGGTGCTGGCGCTGGTTCTGGCCGGCGTCGGGGTCACCCTGGCCGGTACCGTCGGCCTGCATTACGGCTTCGAGAAGACCAGCAGCCTCGAGTTCTGCATCTCCTGCCACTCCATGAAGGACACCGTCTATCCGGAGTACAAGGAGTCCATCCACTTCAAGAATGCCTCCGGCGTCCAGGCTGTCTGCACCGACTGTCACCAGCCGAAGGACTTTGTCGGCAAGGTGGCCCGCAAGATGGAGGCGGCCAATGACCTCTATCAGGAGTACATAGGCCACAGCATCGACACCCAGGAGAAGTTCGAGGACAGGCGCCTGCACCTGGCCGAGAAGGTGTGGGCCCGGATGAGCAGCCAGAACTCCAAGACCTGCAAGTCCTGCCACAGCTACGACAACATGGATCACGCCAAGCAATCCCCCGCCGCCGCCCTGGCCATGAAGGATGCCGCAGCTAAGAACATGAACTGCATCGAGTGCCACAAGGGCATAGCCCACGAGCTGCCCAACATGGCGGGGGGCTTCAGGGCCACCTACGCCACCCTGGCCAGCGAAGCCCAGCAGGCGCCGACCGGCGACACCCTCTACACCCTGGGTGAAAAAGACCTCTATGCCAGCGAGCAGAGCACGGATCCCGTCGGCAAGCTGCTGCCCGCCTCCCGCATCGACGTCATTGCCCGCAGCGGCGATCGCCTCAAGGTGACCATAGAGGGCTGGCGCGAGCGCGAAGGCAAGGGGCGGGTGCTGAGCGAATACATGGGCAAGCGGGTCTTCGTGGCCACAGTCCGTGACGAGCTGAAAGCGAACGAGAAAGTCCTCAAGCAGGAGACCGACAGCGCCACCCATATCCAGTGGGAGCAGGTGCAGGTGCAGGCCTGGGTCGATGGCAAGGGGCTCGAGCCCTCCCTCAAGCCCATCTGGGATTACGCCGGCGAGATGTACAAGTCCACCTGCAACTCCTGCCACGGCGCGCCGGACCCAGCTCACTTCACCGCCAACGGCTGGATCTCGGGGCTCAAGGCGATGTCTGCCTACTACCGCCTCAGCAAGGAAGAGGAGCGCACCCTGCTCAAGTACCTGCAAAACCATGCCGCCGACACCGGCGGTCAGGGCAGCCACTAAGTCCGGATTCGAAAGAGGAATAACAAGATGATCAACATTTCCCGTCGTGGTTTTCTGGGTGGCTTGCTGGCCAGTGGTGTCTCTGCCCTGATCGGCCCCTCCCTGCTCGGTCGCGCCGTGATGGCCGCCGAGTCCGGCGACAAGCTGGTGCAGTCCGGCTCCCACTGGGGCGCCTTCCGTGCCCGGGTCGTCGATGGCCGCTGGGTCGAGACCCTGCCGTTCGAGCATGACAAACACCCCACAGAGATGCTCAAGGCCTTGAGTGAAGTGGTCTACAACCCCTCCCGCATCCGCTACCCCATGGTGCGGCTGGACTGGCTGCGCAAGGGCCACCAGTCCGATACCAGCGAGCGCGGCCAGAACCGCTTCGTGCGGGTGACCTGGTCCCAGGCGCTGGACTTCTTCTATCACGAGCTGGAGCGGGTGCAGAAAACCCATGGCCCGAGCGCCCTCTATGCCGGTCACTCCGGCTGGCAGTCGGTGGGCAAGCTGCACTCCGCCGGCGCCATGCTGGGGCGCGCCATGAACCTGCACGGCACCTATCTGGCCAAGGCAGGTGACTATTCCACCGGCGCCGCCCAGGTGATCCTGCCCCACGTGGCGGGGGCCATGGAGGTGTATGAGCAGCAGACCTCCTGGCCGCTGGTGCTGGAGCACAGCAAGACCATAGTCATCTGGGGCTCTGACCCCATCAAGAACTTGCAGGTGGGCTGGCTGGTGCCGGATCACAGCGTCTACGACTACTGGGCAGAGCTCAAAGAGAAGGTGGCCAAGGGCGAGATCCGGGTCATCAGTGTCGATCCGGTCAAATCCAAGACCCAGAAGTACCTCAATTGCGATCAGATAACCCTGAATCCGCAGACCGATGTGCCGCTGATGCTGGGCATAGCCCACACCCTCTACAGCGAGAAGCGTCACGACGAGGCCTTCCTCAAGAACTACACCACAGGTTTTGACAAGTTCCTGCCCTACCTGCTGGGCACCAGCGACGGTCAGGTGAAAGATGCCGAGTGGGCAGCCGCCATCTGTGGCGTCCCTGCCGAGACCATACGCGAGCTGGCCCGCGCCATGAGCAGTGGCCGCACCCAGCTCATCGGTGGCTGGTGCGTGCAGCGCATGCACCACGGCGAACAGTACGCCTGGATGCTGGTGGTACTGGCCTCGATGATTGGCCAGATCGGCCTGCCGGGGGGCGGTTACGGCTTTGGCTGGCACTACAACGGCGCAGGCACCATCACCTCCAGCGGCCCCATCATGTCCGGTTTCAGCTCTGTCATTCCCGGGGTCAAGCCGCTCCATGACGGCGACTGGAAGGGCTACTCCAAATACATTCCGGTGGCCCGTTTCGTCGACTGCATCCTCAATCCGGGCAAACAGATCGCCTTCAACGGCCAGACCATCACCTACCCCCACATGAAGATGGCGGTGTTCTGCGGCAACAACCCCTTCCACCACCAGCAGGATCGCAACAAGATGGTGGCGGCCTGGCGCAAGCTGGAAACCGTGGTCAGCATCGATCACCAGTGGACTGCCAGCTGCCGCTTTGCCGACATAGTGCTGCCTGCCACCACCACCTATGAGCGGGACGACATCGAGCAGTGGGGCTCCCACTCCAACGCCGGCATTCTGGCCATGTACAAGGTGGTGGAGCCGCTGTTCGAGGCGCGCGATGACTACGACATCTTCGCCGATCTCTGCCGTCGCTTCGGTCGCGAGGCCGAGTTTACCGGCGGCAAGAGCAAGCTGGAGTGGATCCAGAGCATCTATGACGACGCCCGCCTGCAGGGTCGCGGCATCGGCATCCGTCTGCCCCGTTTCAGCCAGTTCTGGCACGGCGAAGGCTTCGTCAGCTTCCCGGCTGGCCAACCCTGGGTGCGCCACGCTTCGTTCCGTCAGGAGCCGGATCTGGAACCCCTCGGTACCCCCTCTGGCCTTATCGAGATCTACTCCAAGACCATAGCCGACTACGGCTATGGGGATTGCCCGGGCCACCCGGTCTGGATCGAACCCTATGAGCGCTCCCACGGCGGGCCGGGTAGCAAGCAGTATCCTCTGCACCTGCAATCCTGCCACCCGGACAAGCGGCTGCACAGCCAGCTCTGCTCCTCCGATAATTACCGCGCCACTTACACTGTGCAGGGTCGCGAGCCCGTCTACATGAATCCCCAGGATGCCAACTCCCGCGGCCTCAAGGACGGGGATCTGGTGCGGGTGTTCAACGGTCGTGGTCAGGTACTGGCCGGTCTGGTGGTGAGCGAGGACTACGCCCCCGGCGTCGTCAGGATCCAGGAGGGGGCCTGGTATGGCCCGCAAGAGGGCGGCAAGGTCGGCACCCTTTGTACCTATGGAGATCCCAACGTACTGACCGCCGACATCGGCTCCTCCAGCCTGGCGCAGGCCACCACGGCCCACACAGCACTGGTGGAGATCGAGAAGTTCAGTGGGCAGGCGCCCGCCGTCACCGCCTTCGGCGCACCTGAGTCGGCCAAGGGCATAGACCCCATGTTCCCGGCACTCTGACCCAGGGGGGACGAAAGCGCCCCCTTGAGTTTCCTTTATTTTTAAAGTCGTTAGAATCGGGAGCCATCAAGGCTCCCGATTGCCATCCACGGAGGAAAAATGCAGGAATTTATGGCTACCAGCGAACGCCGGGCCCAACTCTACTGGTGGTTCTCCACCCTGTTTGCCGCCGAACTCAGTGATGAGCAGATCGCCGAATATGACACCTATGACGTGCGAAGCTTCCTGAAAAGCCTCTCCACTCTGGATCCCATGCGCGAGGCAGTGGCCGAGCTCAACGACGCCATCGCCCGCCTGCTGGTGCGCACCGATCGCCAGCTCGAACTGGCGGCCGATTTTGCCGGCCTCTTCCTGGTCGATCCCAAGCAGGGGGCCCTGCCCTACGAGTCCCTCTACCGGGGCGATGCCAAGCTGCTGATGCAGGCCCCCATGGCCGAGATGCAGGCCCGCCTCGATCGCCTCGGCATCAATGTCAGCGACAAGTACAAGGAGCCCGCCGATCACCTGGCCATAGAGCTGGATCTGATGGGCAACCTTATCATACACGCGGCGGAAGCGACCACGGCCGCCCAGCGGGAGAGCTGGCTCGGGGAGCAGGAAGCCTTGCTGCACGAACATCTGCTGGCCTGGTTCCCGCGCTTCGAGGCCGCCTGCCGCGCCGCCGACCAGTTTGGCTTCTACGGCGCCAGCGCCCGGCTGCTGGGGGTCTTCCTCACCATGGATGCCAACTACCTCAGCCTGGTCAAGCCGGCGCAGTCCGCCGACTAAGCCTCGCATGAAAACAGCCCTGCTTCTTATTGCATGCTGGCTGCTGGCCCTGATCCCGCTGGATCAGGGCCTGACCCCCCTCGCCGTCCTGCTGTTTCACCCGGACAGGGAACTGTACGGCGCCGCCCAGCTCACCGGCTTTGCCGGCATTCTGCTCACCCTCTACCTCGCTAATCTCGGCGTTGAGGTGGTGCTGCGCCGCCGCTTCCAGATAGCGGGCATGCTGACCCTGCTGGTGGCCTGGATAGACTTCATCAACAGCAGCGGCAGCGAGTCGCACTTCCTGCTGCTCTACCTGCTGGCCCTGCCGTTCCACCTGCTCGGCTGGCTGGTATTGGTGCGCGGCATTCAGGCATTCGGCCGCCAGAAAGGCTGACATCCCGTTGATTTAGCATCACTCCCAGACTTTTTCTCCCTCTTGAAACTTCCTGCCATACTGACACAGTCGTCTAAATGACAAAGAAATCAATTCAGGAGCCTCCATGGAAAAAGTGCTACCCGAATCGGTTCAGACACTGCATTTGTCAGGCCCGTTATCCCTTCATGAATGGCAACAACTGTTCGAGCTGGCACCCTTTGGGATAGGGGTCTTCGATCGTGACTTCAGGTGCCGTGGCGTCAACGGTATCTTCACCGAGCTGAGCGGTCTGGCCCAGGGGGATCACCTCGGCAAGACGCTGTTCGACATCACGCCGGCCCAGGCCCCCATGCTGCTCCCTCGGCTCAAGCAATTGCTCCATGGCGCCCCCCGGGCAGAGCTGGATCTGGGCTGCATTCATGTCTCCCGTCCCGGCGGGCCGAGGCGCTGGCAGATGAGCTGCAGCCCCCTGATGGATGCCGCTGGGATCTTCAATGGCATCTTCCTCATCGCCCGCGATCTCACCCAGGATCCCCGCGCCTACCTGGGCGTGACTCGCTTCACCGGGGAGATCCAGGAGGCCAGCAGCCAGCACGCACAGCGGCTCTACCAGGCGGAAGCCAGGCTCCACCACCTCTCCTATCACGACCCCCTCACCGATCTTGGCAACCGCAACCTGTTGCAGGAGCGGCTCGAACTGGAGATAGAGACGGCCCGCCTGAACAAGCAGGCCCTCGCCCTGCTGTTCATCGATCTCGACGGCTTCAAGCTGATCAACGACAACCTGGGACACAGCGCCGGGGATCTGCTGCTCAAGCTGCTGGCACAGCGCATCCGCCACAGTCTGCGCCCGGGGGATCTCGCCACCCGGCTAGGCGCAGACGAGTTCCTGGTGCTGCTTCCCGACATCCGGCAGCCCCAGGATCTGGTGGGGCTGATCGAGCGGCTGCAACACAGGCTCCACGATCCGGCCGACATAGGGCAGGAGCGGGTGAGGCTCTCGGCCAGCATAGGCGTCGCCCTCTACCCGGAACATGGCCTGACCCCGGACAGCCTCATCAGTGCGGCGGACAATGCCATGCATGAGGCCAAGCGCCGGGGCCGCAACGGCTATCTGTTCTACTCTCCCGACATGATGACCCAGATGAGGGAGCGGATGGCCCTGGAGCAGGGGCTGATCAAAGCCATGGAGCAGCAGCAGTTCCGCCTGCTGTACCAGCCCATGACGGATCTCGCCAATGACAGCCTCAGCGGCCTCGAGGCCCTGGTGCGCTGGCAGCACCCGAGCGAGGGTATGATTTCTCCCGCCCGCTTCATTCCGGTGGCCGAGGAGTGCGGTCTGATTGAGCAGTTGGGGGAATGGGTGATGCGCACCGCTTGCCAGCAGGGACAGCGGTGGCTGGCGGAGGGGTTCGCCGTGCCCAGGTTGTCCGTCAATGTGTCGGTCAGGGAGATGCGCTCCCCCGACTACGTGGACAGGGTCACCGCCATCCTGGCGCAGACCGGCTTCCCGGCAGAGCGGCTGGAGATAGAGGTCACCGAGAGCATCATCCAGAGCGTGGATCAGAGCCTGAGTCTCTTTACCCGCCTCAAGGCGCTGGGAGTGCAGATCGCCATCGACGACTTTGGCACCGGCTTCTCCTCCCTGAGCCTGCTCAAAAGCCTGCCCATAGACCGCATCAAGATAGACAGGGCCTTCGTGCAGGCGCTGCCCGACGACAAGCACAGCCGGGAGCTGTGCCGCACCATAGTCAGCCTGGCCGACAGCCTCGGCATGGCGGTCACGGCGGAAGGCATAGAGACCCAGCCCCAGCGCCAGTTCTTGCAGTCTCTGCGCTGCGAGGAGGGCCAGGGCTACCTGTTCAGCCACCCCCTGTCAGAACCCCACATGACCTCCATGCTCGCCCCCCAGCGCTGACAACGGCCGCCTCAAGGGATCCAATGAAGAAGGGAGCACCAGGCTCCCTTCTCTTTATTCCTTTCAGCTTGCTCCCGTCAGGGCCTGTTCACAGGCGCCCCTCCTCCTCTCGTCGCTATCCAAAAGTCTAATTGCCCTCCCGTGCCAAAGGTATAAGTTGTTACTCAATCATTACAAAAATGTATTCACAGGAGTGAGAGATGAGCGAGAGCAAGGTCTATCCGGTCAAGGCCCACATAGGTAGCGACGCCCTGCTGGACAAGGAAGGTTATGAAGCCATGTACCAGGCGTCGGTACAGAACCCGGACGCCTTCTGGGGGGAGCAGGGCAAGATCCTCGACTGGATGACCCCCTACACCCGTGTCAAGAACACCTCCTACGATCCGGGCCACGTCTCCATCAAATGGTACGAGGATGGCCTGCTCAACGTCTCGGCCAACTGCCTGGATCGCCATCTCGCCGAGCGGGGTGACAAGGTCGCCATCATCTGGGAAGGGGACAACCCGGCCGAGGATCGCAAGCTGACCTATCGCGAGCTCCACGGCGAGGTGTGCAAGTTTGCCAACGTGCTCAAAGCCCAAGGGGTCAAGCGCGGCGACATGGTCTGCCTCTACATGCCCATGGTGCCGGAGGCGGCCATCGCCATGCTGGCCTGTACCCGCATCGGCGCCGTGCACAGCATCGTCTTCGGCGGCTTCTCGCCGGAGGCCCTCTCGGGTCGCATCATAGACTCGGGCTCCTCCATCGTCATCACAGCCGACGAGGGCCTGCGCGGCGGCCGCCCCATCCCCCTCAAGAAGAACGTGGATGAGGCGCTCACCCACCCGGATACCCGGGTCAACAAGGTGATCGTCCTCAAACGCACCGGCGGCAAGGTCGCCTGGCATGACCACAGGGACATCTGGTGGCACGACGCCGTCGCCGCTGCCAGCCCGGATTGCCCGCCCGAAGCCATGGGCGCCGAGGATCCCCTGTTCGTGCTCTACACCTCGGGCTCCACCGGCAAGCCCAAGGGAGTGCTGCACACCACGGGCGGCTACCTGGTCTACGCCGCCCTCACCTTCAAGTACGTGTTCGACTATCACGAAGAGGACATCTACTGGTGTACCGCCGACGTGGGCTGGGTCACGGGTCACTCCTACCTGGTCTACGGGCCGCTCGCCAACGGCGCCACCACCCTCATGTTCGAAGGGGTGCCCAACTACCCGGCCACCAACCGCATGAGCCAGGTGGTGGACAAGCACCAGGTCAGCATCCTCTATACCGCCCCCACCGCCATCCGCGCCCTGATGGCCAAGGGCAAGGAGGCCATCGAAGGCACCTCCCGTGCCAGCCTGCGCATCATGGGCTCTGTGGGAGAACCCATCAACCCGGAAGCCTGGGAGTGGTACTACCGCACCATAGGCGACGAGCGCTGCCCCATAGTCGACACCTGGTGGCAGACCGAGACCGGCGGCATCCTCATCAGCCCGCTGCCCGGCGTCACCGATCTCAAGCCAGGCTCGGCCACCCGTCCCTTCTTCGGGGTGCAGCCGGCGCTGGTGGACAACATGGGCGAGCCGCTGGAGGGGGCCACCGAGGGCAACCTGGTGATCACCGACTCCTGGCCAGGTCAGATGCGCACCGTGTTCGGCGATCACGAGCGCTTCGAGCAGACCTACTTCTCCACCTTCCCGGGTCGCTACTTCACCGGCGACGGCGCCCGTCGCGACCAGGATGGTTACTACTGGATCACGGGGCGAGTGGATGATGTACTGAACGTCTCGGGCCACCGCATGGGCACAGCCGAAATTGAATCGGCGCTGGTCTCCCATCCCAAAATTGCCGAAGCGGCTGTGGTGGGGGTGCCCCACGAGATCAAGGGCCAGGGCATCTACGCCTATGTCACCCTGATCGCCGGGGAGGAGCCGAGCCGCGAGCTGCATAAAGAGGTGAAGGAGTGGGTCCGCAAGGAAATTGGCGCCATCGCCACCCCGGACGTGATCCACTGGGCCGAGGGCCTGCCCAAGACCCGTTCCGGCAAGATCATGCGCCGGATACTGCGCAAGATCGCCACCGGCGAGACCGACAGCCTGGGGGATATCTCCACCCTGGCGGATCCGGGCGTCGTGGACAAACTTATCCGCGAGAAGTCGGAAGCGGCCTGATCCCCTTAGTTTGCTGATCGACAAAGCCGGCCTTGTGCCGGCTTTGTCGTGTCTGGAAAGCCTGAAGAGGCGGGCGTTGCGGCAGAGCGGCTCCGCGCACCAACATGCTCAATAAATGGCCAGATGTAGAGATTAGACCAGTAAAATGCTGCTAATTTTCACGAAATCAATATAATTGCGAAATCTGTGTGCCAGGGCACACCGAATTGTGCAGAAAGTGGCTAGATTTTTGGTGGTCCACAGATAGCTGATAGATAGCAGCATAATCATCGAGGATGTACTCAATATGTCGCAACATCACCGAATTCTCCTGCTCAACGGTCCCAACCTGAATCTGCTGGGCAAGCGGGAGCCGGGAATCTACGGCAGCAAGACGCTCGATGAGATCGTCGCCGATCTGAGCCAGTACGCCAACGAACTCGGTGTCACCCTGGAACACCTGCAATCCAATGCCGAACATGAGTTGGTCGGCCGCATCCATCAGGCCATGGGCCAGGTGGATTTTATCATCATCAACCCGGCCGCCTTCACCCACACCAGCGTCGCCCTGCGCGATGCCCTGCTGGGCGTTGCCATCCCCTTTATCGAGGTTCACCTGTCAAACGTTCATGCCAGGGAACCCTTCCGTCATCACTCCTATCTGTCTGATGTCGCCAAGGGGGTCATTTGTGGGCTGGGTGCCGATGGCTACCAATTCGCTTTAACCGCGGCCGTGCATCAATTGCGCGCGGCTTGATAATCACTGATCAGATAAAGAAGAAAGAGAATGCTAATGGATATCCGCAAAATCAAGAAGCTGATTGAACTGGTTGAAGAGTCCGGCATCGCCGAGCTGGAAATCTCCGAAGGGGAAGAGTCCGTTCGCATCAGCCGTAATTTCTCCGGCCAGGTTAGCGTTGCCCCGCAGATGATGATGCAGCCGGCACAGGTTCAACAAGCCGCCGCTCCGGTCGCTGCTGCCGCACAGGCCGCTGCCCCTGCTGCCGATGCCGCCCCGAGTGGCCATCTGATGCGCTCCCCCATGGTGGGCTCCTTCTACCGCTCCTCCAGCCCGGAAGCCAAGCCGTTCGTGGAAGTCGGTCAGCACGTCAATGTCGGCGATACCCTGTGCATCGTCGAAGCCATGAAAATGATGAACCAAATCGAGTCTGACAAGGCCGGTGTGATCAAAGCGATCCTGGTTGAAAATGGTCAGGCCGTCGAATTTGACGAGCCGCTGTTCATCATCGAATAAGGGAAGACGCCACCCATGTTGGACAAAGTAGTCATCGCCAACCGCGGTGAAATTGCCCTGCGGATCCTGCGCGCCTGCAAAGAGCTCGGGATCAAGACAGTGGCCGTTCACTCCACTGCCGATCGGGAGCTCAAGCATGTGCTCCTGGCCGACGAAACCATCTGTATCGGCAAACCCGCCAGCGGTGAGTCCTACCTCAATGTGCCGGCCATCATAGCCGCCGCCGAGGTGACCGGTGCCGTCGCCATCCACCCGGGCTACGGCTTCCTCTCCGAGAACGCCGACTTTGCCGAAGTGGTCGAGAAATCCGGCTTCATCTTCATAGGCCCGCGCGCCGAAACCATTCGCCTGATGGGTGACAAGGTTTCCGCCATCGAGGCGATGAAGAAGGCAGGCGTACCCTGCGTACCCGGCTCCGACGGCCCGGTGGACAACGATGCCAAGCGCAACGCCACCATCGCCAAGCGGATCGGCTACCCCGTGATCATCAAGGCCGCCGGTGGCGGTGGTGGTCGTGGCATGCGCGTGGTGCGCAACGAGTCAGAGCTGGCCGCCGCCATCGCCCTGACCAAATCCGAAGCGGGCCAGTTCTTCAAGAACGACATGGTCTACATGGAGAAATACCTGGAGAACCCGCGCCACATCGAGATCCAGGTGCTGGCAGATGGCCAGGGTACCGCCCTCTATCTGGGTGAGCGGGACTGCTCCATGCAGCGCCGTCACCAGAAGGTGGTGGAAGAGGCGCCGGCACCCGGCATCACCGAAGAGATGCGCAAGTTCATCGGTGAGCGCTGCGTGCGCGCCTGTCTGGAAATCGGCTACCGCGGTGCCGGTACTTTCGAGTTCCTGTACGAGAACGGCGAGTTCTACTTCATCGAGATGAACACCCGGATCCAGGTCGAACACCCGGTCACCGAGATGGTCACCGGTGTGGATCTCATCAAGGAGCAGCTGCGCATCGCCGCCGGTCAGCCCCTGTCGATCACCCAGCAGGACATCCGCATCCGTGGCCATGCCATCGAATGCCGGATCAACGCCGAAGATCCGGCCACCTTCATGCCGTCTCCAGGTCTCATCCAGCGCTTCCACGCGCCGGGTGGTCTGGGTGTGCGTTGGGAATCCCACATCTATGCGGGTTACAAGGTGCCGCCCTACTACGATTCCATGATCGGCAAGCTGATCTGTTACGGCGAGAACCGTGACATCGCCATCGCCCGCATGCGTCACTCTCTCGACGAGCTGGTGGTGGAAGGGATCAAGACCAACATCGCCCTGCAAAAAGAGATCATGAAGGACGAGAACTTCCAGCACGGTGGTACCAACATCCACTACCTGCACAAGAAGTTGGGTCTGTAAGAGGTGCCAGGACCCGATAACTTGCCGCACTGTGGCATTAACAGCCACCATCTGCACAAGAAGTTGGGTCTGTAAGGACTCGTCAACAGAGATTGTCCGGTCCCTCCGGATCGGCAACGAAAAAAGGGCCATGGCGACATGGCCCTTTTTTGTTATCCTTGCGCCCCTCAAAATTGTCGGAGGCCAAGGTGAATCGTTTCGCGCTCGCCCGTCGGGAAGCAGCCCTCTGTCTGCTGCTGACCCTGCTCTATTTCGTTGCCTGGTATGGCAGCGCTTATTTCATCCCGGAAGAGCTGGAACTCTGGGATATGCCGCTCTGGTTCCTGCTCAGCTGCATGCTGATGCCACTGCTGTTTATCGGCCTGTGCGCGCTCATGGTGGACCGCCTCTTCATCGACATACCTCTCGACACCGAAGAGCCTCCCCATGAATCCTGAGCCGAGCTGCGAATCCATGACGGACCACCGGTTTACCGACGTCTCGCTGGACACCCAGGAGTCCCCCCATGAATCTTGAGTTGATGCTCCCCCTCGTCATCTACCTGGTGCTGGTGCTGGGGGTCGGCTTCTGGGCCGGTCGCCACCGCGCCGGTGGTGACTTCGTGCAGGAGTACTTCATCGGCAACCGCAGCATGGGCGGCCTGGTGCTGGCCATGACGCTAGTGGCCACCTACACCTCGGCCTCCTCCTTCATCGGCGGGCCGGGCGCCGCCTACAAGATAGGCCTGGGCTGGGTGCTGCTGGCGATGATCCAGCTGCCCACCGTCTGGCTCACCCTGGGGGTGCTTGGCAAGAAGTTCGCCATCATAGCCCGTCGGGTCAATGCGGTGACCATCAACGACATGCTGTGGGCCCGCTACCGCAGCAAGTGGGTGGTGGTGCTGGGCTCGGTGACCATCATCCTCGCCTTTATCGCCACCATGGTGGTGCAGTTCATCGGCGGCGCCCGCCTGCTGGAAACCGCCACCGGCCTCAGCTACCAGCAGGGGCTCTTCCTGTTTGCCAGCTGCGTGCTGCTCTACACGGTGATCGGCGGCTTTCGCGCCGTGGTGATGACGGATGCCCTGCAAGGCATCATCATGCTGATAGGCACGGGAGCCCTGCTGGCGGGGATACTGATTGCCGGTGACGGCCTGCCGAACCTCATCCACCAGCTCAAGGTGATAGATCCCAAGCTGGTGAGCCCGACCGGGGCCGGTGACATGCTGACCCAACCCTTCATGCTGAGCTTCTGGATCCTGGTCTGCGTCGGTGTGGTGGGGCTGCCCCACTCGGCCCTGCGCTGCTTCGGCTACCGCGACAGCAAGGCGCTGCACAGAGGCATCCTCATCGGCACAGTAGTCAGCGCCCTGCTGATGCTGGGCATGCACCTCGCCGGCGCCCTGGGCCGCGCCATCCTGCCCGGCATGGACAGCCCGGACAAGATCATGCCCTCCCTGATGATGGAAGTGCTGCCCCCCTGGCTGGCGGGGGTCTTCCTGGCAGCGCCGATGGCGGCCATCATGTCCACCATCGACTCCCAGCTGATCCAGGCCTCGGCGACCCTGGTCAAGGATCTCTACCTCAACTACCTCAATCCTCGCCAAGAAAAGCTGGAGGTACGCATTCCACGGCTCTCCCTGCTCTGCACCCTGATCCTCGGCACGCTAGTGCTGCTGGCGGCGTTGCAGCCGCCAGAGATGATCATCTGGCTCAACCTGCTCGCCTTCGGCGGTCTGCAGGCGGTCTTCCTCTGGCCCCTGGTGCTCGGCCTCTACTGGTCGCGGGCCAATGGCCCCGGGGCACTGGCCAGCATGGTGTCAGGCATTGTCTGCTACGGGGCCTTGAGTCAGTGGGGGATCAAGCTGGCCGGCCTGCATGCCATAGTGCCCAGCCTGGGGCTCGGGCTGGTGGCCTTCATCCTGGTCAGCCTGCTGACCCCGCCCCCGGATCAGTCGGTTCGCCGATTGTTTGATCAGAAATAAGAAAGGGGCCAATAAAGGGACTCGCACCTATTCCCAAATGGGTGCGAGTGGGTAAAATGTGCGCCACGTCACAAAATGCCGCGCCCTTATGCCAGTTCAGAACGCCAGAAAGATCCTGACCCAGTCCCTGCAACGGCTCGGTTATGCCCTGTTGCTGCCCGTTTCCATTCTGCCGCTGGCGGCCCTGCTCTATCGGCTCGGCCAGCCGGACGTGCTGGATCTGGCGGTGCTCTCCCTGGCCGGACGCGCCCTCTTCAGTCAGATGCCGCTCATCTATGCGGTAGCCATCGCCTTCGGGCTGAGCCGACAGGGGCAAGGGGCACAGGCCCTGGCTGGCGCTGTCAACTTCCTGCTGCTGAGCTCGGCGCTCGCCACCCTGCAACCCGGCCTCCATGCGGACATGATCTGCGGCCTGCTGGCGGGCCTGACCACGGCCATGGTCTGCTCCTGGACCCGCAACCTCTCCCTCCCCGGCTGGTTGCGACCGCTGCAGGAGGAGCTGCCCGGCCTGCTGCTCTCGGCCCTGGCCAGCCTGCTGCTGGTCGTGCCTCTGGCCCTGCTCTGGCCCCTGCTGGAGCAAGGCATCACCCTGCTCGCCTCCGATCTCCTCACCACGCCGTTTGGCGCCTTCTGCTACGGCGTGCTGAACCGGCTGCTGATCCCCCTCGGCCTGCACCAGGTGCTGGGCAGCCTGATGGGGCTGGGGGAGAGCAACCTGCAGGCGCTCTCCGCCGCCCAGCCGCTGCACGAGGGCTATGTGGCGGGTCTCTATCCCGTCATCATGTTTGGTCTGCCCGGCGCCTGTTTTGCCATCTGGCTCCATCGCCAGCGGATGCGGCGCCTGCCGCAGGGGGGCTTGCTGCTCACCCTGGCACTCACCTCGGCCCTGGTGGGGATCACCGAACCCATCGAATTCCTGTTCGCCTTCACCGCCCCCTGGCTGTTCCTGGCCCATGCCCTGCTGACCGGGCTGTCGCTGGCCATCTGCAGCGGGCTCGGCATCCAGGTGGGCAGTTACTTCTCCGCCGGGCTGCTGGATCTGGTGCTCAGCTACG
The DNA here is from genome assembly GCF_046581335.1 of Aeromonas sp. DSM 116730. NCBI lineage: Bacteria > Pseudomonadati > Pseudomonadota > Gammaproteobacteria > Aeromonadales > Aeromonadaceae > Aeromonas > Aeromonas sp. DSM 116730. The sequence goes on from NZ_CP144265.1 coordinate 3,505,242, forward strand.
GCTCGGGTGAGCACAGTTTCTGGCTCATTCCCCTCGGCATACTGTTCTTCGTCATCTATGCCCTGGTCTTCTCCCGGCTGCTTGAATACGCCCCCCTCAGCCTGCCGAGCAAGCCCATCGCCGAGGATCTGCCCCAGCTCGCGGCCGTGGCCCCCACGGATCCGCAGATGCTGGCCATCCAGTACCTCAAGATGCTGGGGGGCATGGACAACCTGCAGGCCATGAGCGTCTGCCTGACCAGGCTCAGCCTGCGGGTGCGGGAGATGGCCCTGGTGGATCAGTCCCGTCTGGCCAGGCTCGGCTGCCTCTCCTGGATAGTCCTGAACGAGCATCAGCTAGTGCTGGTGCTGGGCCCCAACGCCGGCCTCATCGAGGGGCAGATCCGCATGCTGGCAGAGCGCCAGTCGGTCCCCCTCGGTCTCGAACCCGGTCAGGCCCCCCTCAGCCAGCACCGCTGATCAGGCGAAGGGCAGCCTTTCGGCGACGAAGTCCATCAGGCTGCGCAGGGCGGGCGCCAGGTGCTCGCGGCTCGGGTAGATGAGGTAGAAGGGATTGGGCGGTATGGGGTGATCCGGCAGCACCTTCAGCAGGCGCCCCGCCGCCAGATCCTCCCGGCAGACGTGATCCGGCAACAGGGCTATTCCCCCCTCGTGGAGCGCCAGCTCCCTCAGCGCCAGCAGGCTGTTGCTGAGGCAGGCACCCTGAGGTCGCCAGCCCCCCTCCTGAAGTGGCCACACCGGCAGCGCCCCATGCACCAGGCAGGCATGGCCCCCCAGCTCCGTCAATTGTTGCGGCATGCCGTGGCTCGCCAGATAACCCGGGGCCGCCACCAGATGGCGTGCCACCTGGCCGATCCGCCGGCAGATGAGGCTGGAGTCTTTCAGCGGCGCCGCCCGCAGCGCCAGATCGTAACCCTCCCCCACCAGATCCAGCTGCTCGTCACTCAGGGTCAACTCCAGTACCACTTCGGGGTAGAGGGCGCGAAACTGGGCCAGGATCCGGCCAAGCAGCAGGGTGCCCGTGGCCTCGGGGGCTGTGATCCGCACCCGGCCCGCCGGGGCCGAGCGCAACCTGGCCATGGCCAGATTGGCGCTTCTCGCCAGGGCCAGCAGGGACTGGCAATGCTCCACATAGACCTCTCCCTGGGGGGTCAGGCTCAGTCTGCGGGTGGTGCGCTGCAACAGCCGCACCCCGAGCTGGGACTCGAGGCGCGAGATCTTCTGGCTCACCGAGGACTTGGGCATGCCGAGCACTTCGGCCGCCCCGGTAAAACTGCCCTGCTCCACCACGGTAGCGAACAGCCCCATCAACTCCAGTTCGACATTGTTCATATATACAAACAGTCTGTCCCAATTACCCATCTTAATCTGAATAATCAACCAGACTAGACTCTCTGGCAATCCCACTCATACCGATTTGAAAGGAACTGCCATGAAAGCCATCGCCCTCACCCACTATCTGCCAAGCGATCACCTCCACTGCTTCATCGAGACCGAGCTGCCGGATCCGACCCCGGGCCCGCGCGACCTGCTGGTAAGGGTCAAGGCCACCTCCATCAACCCGGTCGACACCAAGGTGCGCGCCCCCAAGGCCAAGGTTGAAGCCACGCCCCGCGTGCTGGGCTGGGATGCCGTGGGGGAAGTGGTGGCCGTCGGCCACGAGGTAACCCTGTTCAAAGCGGGGGACAGAGTCTGGTATGCCGGCGACATCAGCCGCCCCGGCAGCAACAGTGCCCTGCAGCTGGTGGATGAGCGCATCGCCGCCCTCGCCCCCAAGAACCTGAGCGATCTGGAAGCCGCCGCCCTGCCGCTCACCGCCATCACCGCTTGGGAAACTCTGTTTGAGCGCATCGGCCTCACCAGCGAAAGCGAGGGGCGACTGCTTATCATAGGTGGCGCCGGCGGCGTCGGATCCATCGCCATCCAGCTGGCCCGCCAGCTCACCAAGATGGAAGTGATCGCCACCGCCTCCCGGCCTGAAACCCGTGACTGGTGCCTGGCCATGGGCGCCCACCAGGTAGTGAGTCATCACAAGCTGCAAGAAGAGCTGGCCGGCCTTGGCATCAGCCAGCTCGATGCCATCTTCTGCACCAATGCCACCGAGCAGCACTGGAACGCCATGGCGAGCCTCATTCGCCCCTTCGGCCACATCTGCACCATCGCCGAGTCCAGCGAGCCCTGGGATCTGGGTCTGCTCAAGGCCAAGAGCGTCACCTTCAGCCAGGAGTTCATGTTTACCCGCTCCCTGTTCCAGACCCCGGACATGATAGAGCAGCACAAGCTGCTCGGCCGGGTCGCCGCCCTGCTGAACCAAGGGGTGCTCAAGAGCACGCTCACTCGTACCCTGCCCGAACTGACCCCGGCCAGCCTGGCACAGGCCCATCGCGAGCTGGAAGCAGGCCGCATGGTGGGCAAGCTGGTGATCGACATGAGCGACTTCGCCAGCTAAGCCTCCCTGCAGCCATGCAACCTATTCCCTTATAGGTAAAAAATGCACCATCATGGGGTGAGATCACCAGTGACAAGCCCCAAGAGTGCACAGCCCCGCCGCCAATCTGCGCCCCTAGCGGGGCCTTCCCCCCGAAAAAACCATAAAAAAGAGGCCATCCCGCCGGGATGGCCCTCAAAACCTGAACGTTGGGGTAACAATCACACACATATCCTTATGCAGGACATGTGTAACTTTGCAGATTGCGTGCCAATGTCTGCTTTTACCCGCAAAATGACCGTTTTTCGGCGCACCGGCATAAAAAAAGCCACCCTAAGGTGGCTGAAAAAGATGACGGAACTTAATAGAGCAAAGCATTCAGCGGGAACAAGTTGCTTCCCGTCACCCTGTAAGGAATACATTAACCGTGCCAACTTGGCAGAGTTGCCTTCCTTCCCCATCCCATCATGGGCAAACCACGACAGCACAGGCCCATGATGATAGAATCCCGCGGTTTCACATTTATGAAGAGTCGACCCCATGCCCTGGATACAAATTCGAATCAACGCCACCGCCAAGACCGCGGACAAGGTGAGCAACATGCTGCTGGGGCGTGGAGCCCAGGCGGTGACCTTTATGGATGCCCAGGATGTGCCCGTTTACGAGCCGCTGCCTGGTGAAACGCCGCTCTGGGGCGAGACCGAGGTGATGGGGCTGTTCGATGCCGAAACCGATCCGGCGCCCACCATCGCCTTCTTCCAGCAGATCTTCGGGGAAGACGTCGGCTACAAGGTCGAGCAGCTGGAAGACAAGGACTGGGTGCGCGAGTGGATGGATCACTTCCACCCCATGCAGTTCGGTGAGCGGCTCTGGATCTGCCCAAGCTGGCGCGACGTGCCGAACCCGGATGCGGTCAACGTCATGCTGGATCCGGGTCTGGCCTTCGGTACCGGCACCCACCCCACCACGGCGCTCTGCCTGCAGTGGCTGGACGGGCTGGATCTGGCCGGCAAGACTGTGGTCGACTTCGGTTGCGGCTCCGGCATCCTCGGCATCGCCGCCCTGAAGCTGGGCGCCGCCCGTGTCATCGGCATCGACATAGATCCGCAGGCCATCCAGGCCAGCCATGACAACGCCGAGCGCAACGGCGTCGCCGGCCAGATCGAGCTCTATCTGCCTGCCGACCAGCCGCAAGACGTCGAGGCCGACGTGGTGGTGGCCAACATACTGGCCGGCCCGCTGCGCGAGCTGGCGCCGCTTATCGCCGGCCACGGCAAGCCCGGCAGCCTGATGGCCCTCTCCGGCGTGCTGGAGAGCCAGGCCCCGGAGCTGGAGACCATCTACGGCCAGTGGTTCGACATGGACCCGACCGCAGTGAAGGAAGAGTGGTGCCGCCTCTCAGGCCGCAAGCACGACTGATTGCAGGAGGCCATCACTGTGGCAACACTGCGGCCGCAAGCACGGCTGATTGCAAGAGGCTGCCAACTTATCGACCGCAAGCACGGCTGATAACAACAGTCATCCTCTATACCTGCTACTGCAGATCAACAAGGGCACCCCAGGGTGCCCTTGTCGTTTCCCGGCGCCAACAGTGCACCCTTCTGCCCACTCTGGGGAGAGCTTCACGCTTCTCTGTCCGTTGATGGCTTATCCTCTCCCCCTCCACCCCATTGAGACCCAGCCATGACCGACTACGAAAAGATGCTAGCCAGCCAGCCCTACAACTGCATGGCCCCGGAGCTGGATCTCCTGCGCCGGGAGACGGCGCGCCGCTATCGCAGCCTCAATCGCGCGGACGAGGAGGAGCAGCTGGCGCAGCTCAAAGAGATCGTCGGTGAACTGGCAGAAAACGCCTTTATCTGCCCGCCCCTCTACTGCACCTATGGCCGCCACATCCATCTTGGCGAGCGCAGCTACATCAACATGGGGGCCACCCTGCTGGACAACGCGCCTATCCGCATCGGCACGGACGTCATGATAGGGCCGAACGTGCAGATCTATACCGCCGCCCACGCCCTGGACGCCGATGAGCGCATCCAGGGGGTAGAGACGGCGCTGCCGGTCACCATAGAAGACAGGGTCTGGATCGGCGGTGGCGCCATACTGCTGCCTGGGATCACCATAGGGCGGGAGGCCATAGTCGGCGCAGGCGCCGTGGTGACCAGAGACGTCCCGGCCGGAGCCCGGGTGGTGGGCAATCCGGCCCGCATCCTGCCCGCCAGGGACAAGATGCCAGTGACCGAGAGCCAGGGGCAAAAATGCCCATCAACATAAAGCCCGATATCATCAAGGCCCGTAAGACGGTAAAAAGAGGCCGCCCAGATGGGCTGGGGCTGAAGCAGAAAACCGCCGATAAAAATAAAGCCCAATGTCATAACGACGTTGGGCTGTAAAAAGGTGCTACGGAATTGCGACTCTCATCGCAGAAAATTAGAAGGGGTCACCTTCTAAACTGGCAGTGGGATAATAACGGGGCGCAAACGTTTTACGTAGGGTAATCAACCAGGATTGAGAACAGCCTCTCACTATTCAAAAAATTCCCAGGCAAGCCCGAACTCCCCCTTGGCAAGTTTCCATTTATCAGTACAGCCTGCCATCATTTTGGGGTAAATAAAAAAGCCCTGAATAATCAGGGCCTTTCTGCACTGTCCCTGGCTTAGAAGCGACGCACGAAGTCAGCGATAGGCAACTCGCGCAGCTTGCGCGCCTCCAGCATGGGGGTGCCCAGGTAGAGGAAGCCCACCAGTTGATCGTCCGGTGCCAGCCCCAACCCCTGATTGATCACCTCGTCGAAGATGAACCAGCCGGAGCGCCAGATGCCGTTGACCCCCTGTGCCTGGGCCGCCATCTGCATCGCCATCAGGGCGCAGCCGGCAGAAAGCTCCTGCTCCAGCCTGGGCACCTTGGGGTGTGCCTGATAGCGAGTCGCGACGGCCACCACCAGGGGCGCTCGCAGAGGCGCCTCATTGCACTTCTTGATGCTCTCGTCGTCCTCGCCGCGGGCGCGAGCCGCGTCCGCCAGCAGGGCCCCCAGTCGCTCGCGCCCCTCCCCTTCAAACAGGATGAACTGCCAGGGGGTCAGGGTGCCGTGATCCGGTGCCCGCAGGCCGGCCTTCAGAATATTGTCGAGCACCTCGCCACTCGGGGCCGGGGTGGTCAGACGGCCACAGGAGTGGCGGTTGAGTAACAGGGAGAGGGCATCCATGGTCAGTTCCTTATCAGGGGGCAATGATGGCGCTACCTTAGCACAGCCCGAAGGGGAGCACAGCCAGGGCCAGCCCGCGCCACCAATAGAAACCCCCTGATAGTCAGGGGGTTATCATCATGCAGTCAGCCAAGGCCAGGGCGCTAGATAACGGACGCCAGCTCGGCCCCCTGGCGGATGGCCCGCTTGGCGTCCAGCTCCGCCGCCACGTCGGCACCGCCTATGATGTGCACCGGCTTGCCCGCCGCCTGTAGACCGGCCTGCAGCTCCCGCAGGGGCTCTTGCCCGGCGCAGATGATCACCTGATCCACCGGCAGGCACTGCCTGGCCTCACCCACCTGGATGTGCAGCCCCTCGTCGTCGATGCGCAGGTACTGCACGCCGGGGAGCATCTGCACCTTGCGGTTCTTGAGCACGGTTCTGTGGATCCAGCCTGTGGTCTTGCCCAGGCCATCCCCCACCTTGCTCTCCTTGCGCTGGAGCAACCAGATCTGGCGCTCGGGAGCGTCTATCTCGGGCTTGATCAGGCCGCCGCGCTCACCCAGGCTCTTGTCGATGCCCCACTCCCTGAGCCAGTGATCGCGATGATGATCCGCGCTCCCCTCCGCCTTCTTCTCCACCAGGAACTCGGCCACGTCGAAGCCGATGCCGCCAGCCCCGATCACCGCCACCTTCTGGCCAACCGGCTTGCCATCGCGCAATACATCGAGGTAGTTCAATACCTTGGGATGCTCGATCCCTGGGATGTTGGGGGTGCGCGGGCGAATGCCGGTGGCGAGGATCACCTCGTCAAAACCGCCGCCAAGCAGGCTCTCGGCGCTCTGGCGCTGGCCGAGATAGAGCTCGACGCCGCACTTCTCCAGCCGTCTGGCGAAGTAGCGCAGGGTCTCATGAAACTCCTCCTTGCCCGGGATCTGCTTGGCGAAGTTGAACTGGCCGCCTATGGTCGGCGCCTGATCGAACAGGCTCACCTGATGGCCACGCTCGGCGGCGTAGCAGGCGAACGCCAGCCCGGCCGGCCCGGCCCCCACCACCGCCAGTTTCTTGGGCTGGGGCACCCGGCCAAACGTCAGCTCGGTCTCGAAACAGGCGCGGGGATTGACCAGGCAGGAGGCACGTTTTTGCTTGAACACGTGATCGAGGCAGGCCTGGTTGCAGGCGATGCAGGTGTTGATCTCGTCCGCCCGGTTCTCGGCGGCCTTGATGACAAACTCGGGATCCGCCAGGAAGGGGCGCGCCATGGAGACCATGTCCGCCTCCCCCTGCGCCAGGATGCGCTCGGCCACCTCGGGGGTGTTGATGCGGTTGGTGGTGATAAGCGGCACTGTGAGGTGCTTTTTCAGCTCGGCGGTCACCCAGCTGAAGGCGCCCCGCGGCACGCTGGTGGCTATGGTGGGGATGCGCGCCTCGTGCCAGCCGATGCCGGTGTTGATGAGGCTAACCCCGGCTTGCTCCAGCGCTTTCCCGAGCGCTATCACCTCCTCCAGGGAGGAGCCCTTCTCCACCAGATCCAGCATGGAGAGACGGAAGATGATGATGAAGTCGGTGCCGACCCGCTCGCGAATGGCCCGCACTATTTCCAGCGGGAAGCGCATGCGGTTTTCGCTGCTGCCGCCCCAGCCGTCGCTGCGCAGGTTGGTGCGCTCGCAGATGAACTGGTTGATGAGATAGCCTTCCGACCCCATCACCTCGACACCGTCATAGCCGGCGGCCTTGGCGAGGGCCGCGGTCGAGGCGAAGTCCCGTATGGTGCCACGGATCTGCCGCTCGCTCATGGCCCGCGGCTTGAACGGAGAGATGGGGGCCCTGATGGCGCTCGGTGCCAGGCTGAACGGATGGTAGGCATAGCGACCGGCATGGAGGATCTGCAGGGCTATCTTGCCCCCCTCCTGATGCACGGCGCCGGTCACCTTCTTGTGCTTGGCGACCTGCCAGGGGAAGCTGAGCTGGGAGCCATGGGGCACCAGGCGCCCCCGCAGATTCGGCGCTATGCCGCCGGTGACTATGAGGCCGACACCGCCGCGAGCGCGCTCGGCATAGAAGGCGGCCAGCTTGTCAAAGCCCCCCTTCTCCTCCTCGAGGCCGGTATGCATGGAGCCCATCAGCACACGGTTTTTTAGCTGGGTAAAACCGAGATCCAGGGGGGTCAGCAGCGTTGGATATAGACTCATGACGCACTCCTTTTCGAGGCCGGCACGCAGGAATCCATATGCAAGACCCGGTTCTTCAACTGGGTAAAACCGAGATCCAGGGGAGTCAGCAGCGTTGGATAAAGGCTCATGATGCACTCCTTTTCGAGGCAGACACACAGGATGCCGCCAGCACATGGTGACGCAAGAGGGGACAGCGGGGGGTCAGCAACGTCGGGTAGCGGCTCACAGGGCCTCCAGTTAATTTTTTGTTATCAAATTGAGGCTAGAGTAAAGAATCGAAATTTCTTTTTCAAACAAATGTTTGGACATTTTTTCAGCGAACAGCCGTATCCCGAAGCCAGGGGGAGCGATCGCGGCCAAGCGAAAATGGCAATTGGCGGGTCAACTGGTTAATAATGCCCTTCTCTACCCATTAACAGGGCGTTAGCACGGCTATGTCTATTTTCAAAGGTCTGGGGTGGCTGTTTCGCAGCCTCTGGCGTCTGCTCAACTTTACCCGCTTGATGCTGGTCAATCTGCTGTTTCTCATCGTCGTGCTGGTCATCGCCTTCAGCCTCAACCAGAGCGAGACCCCCAGCACCCCCATAGAGGGCGCCCTCACCCTCAATCTCGCCGGCGTACTGGTGGAACAACGCACCCAAACCGATCCGACGGTGCAGCTGCTGAGACAGATGGAGAAAAGCGACGATCAGCCCAGTGAAATCGTCCTCTCCGACCTGCTGTGGGCCATCAAGAGCGCGGGAGATGACGATCGCATCAAGGCGCTGGTGATCAAGCCCCAGGGACTGCAGGGGGCCAGCCTCTCCAAGCTGCAGGAGGTGGCGAGCGCCATAGACGCATTCAAGGAGAGCGGCAAGCCGGTCATCGCCATGGCCGACTACTACAGCCAGGGCGCCTACCTGCTCGCCGCCCATGCCGATCACGTGCTGCTCAACCAGAGCGGCGCCGTGCTGATCGAAGGCTTTGGGGTCTACCAGACCTACTTCAAGTCGGCGCTGGAGAAGCTCAACGTCACCCCCCATGTGTTCAAGGTCGGCACCTACAAATCCTTCGTCGAGCCCTATACCCGTGACGAGATGTCCCCCGAGAGCAAGGAGGCGAACCAGCGCTGGCTGGATCAGCTGTGGCAATCCTATGTCACCGACGTGGCCGAGCAACGGGAGATAGAGCCCGATGCGGTCGCGCCAGACAAGGATCACTTCCTCGAGCTGCTGCGCAAGGCCGGTGGCAATGCCGCCAGCTACGCCCTCGACAACGGTCTGGTGGATCAGCTCGCCACCCGCGACGAGATGACCCAGGCGGTCATCAAGGAGGTGGGCGAGAGCGAGGATCACGGCTGGAAAGGGGTCGGGCTGAAAGAGTATCTGGCCGCCATCCCCGAGCAATATCCCCAGAGCGGCAAGGACGAGGTGGGACTCATCACCGCCAGCGGCGCCATCATGGACGGGGTGCAACCCGCCGGCACCATAGGCGGTGACAGCCTCGCCGAGCTGCTGGCCGAGGCCCGCCGTGACGAGCTGGTCAAAGCCGTGGTACTGCGGGTCGACAGCCCGGGGGGCAGCGCCTTCGCCGCCGAGCAGATCCGCGCCGAGCTGCTGGCCCTGAAACAGGCGGGCAAGCCGGTGGTCATCTCCATGGGCAGCTACGCCGCCTCCGGTGGCTACTGGATCTCCGCCGATGCGGACAAGATCTTCGCCTCCCCCACCACACTCACCGGCTCCATCGGGGTGTTCGGCATGTTCGCCACCATCGACAAGGCGCTCTCCCAGTACGGGGTGCACACCGACGGCGTCGGCACCACCGACTTCGTGGGGGTCGGGCTGACCCGCGCCCTGCCGGAGCACGTCGGTCAGGCCATCCAGCTGAGCGTGGAAGACACCTATCAGCGCTTCGTCGGTCTGGTCGGCAAGGGCCGTGGCCTGAGCCCGGAAGAGGCGGAGAAAGCCGCCGAAGGCCGGGTCTGGACAGGTCAGGATGCCAAGGAGCTGGGGCTGGTTGACGAGTTTGGTAACCTGGACGACGCCCTCAAGGCCGCCGCCGAGCTCGCCAACCTCAAGAGCTGGCAGGTCACCCCCATAGCGCCGGAAGAGTCGGCAAGGGACAAGTTCCTGCGCGAGCTGTTTGACAGCAGCGCCCAGGCGCTGGCCCCGCACCTGCAAAGCTGGCTGCCCGCAGGATTGGGCAAGGCGCTGGTGGAGATGAACCGCAGCCTGGATCCGCTGACCCGCTTCAATGACCCGCAAGGCACCTACGCCTTCTGCCCGGTCTGCGTGCCCTGAGACTGACAGTGTGCCGAAAACAAATAAACCGCCGAATGGCGGTTTATTTGTCTTGGTAACGCCTTGCTGTCAGCTCAGCAACCCGGCCTCTGCCCAGTGCTGCAACTCGGCCAGCACCCGGGTCTCGCGCACCGTCCACTGGGGGCAAGGGCCGGCCAGCTGGGTCTTGTTGGTCTGCAGGGCCTCTTCCAGGGCAAACCAGCCCGGAGTGAAGCCAAGACGTATCTCGTAGGGCTGGGGGTGCGGCTCGCACCAGTCCTCCCCCACCTGGCAGAGGTAATAGAAGGAGCGAATGCAGTAGGCGTCATAGTCGGCCTCGCGGGCGGCGCGAAACTCCCGGGTCTGCCCGAGCAGCAGACCCACGGCCACCAGCTCGGCGCCGCACTCTTCCCGCAGCTCCCGGGCCAGGGCCGTATGGTGGCACTCCCCCGCCTCTATGCCGCCCCCGGGGAACATGAGATCCCCGTTGACGCGAGAGTGCACCAGCAGCAGTTCATCCCCGCGCATCACCACGGCCCTGACCGTGGTCCGCTCGAGCACCCTCCCCTCGCAGGGAACCTGACCATGGACGAGGCGGATGTCGAAGGCATGGGCCCACTCAAGGGCGCCGGATGGCAGCGGTATCATGGGGCCTGGTAGCTCCCTTGTCTGAGCGCCTCGACTATGGTGGCGGCCGCCTGATCCAGCCTCTCCTGCTGCTCCTTGCCGATGGCGTGGTAGATCCCGAGGCGGGTGGACGAGACCTCGGGGGTCTCCTGAAACGACTCGCTCACCTTGCCCCACTGATAGGCCAGATCAAACGCCTTCTGCCCCATGTAGAGGGTGCTGAGGGCGGTGAGGATCCGGCTGTTGACCTTGTCCCCTTCCCCATAGAGGGAGAGGGCGTGATGCATCAGGGCGATGGCCTTCTGGGGCTCGCTCTTGGCATAGATGCCCCCCAGGGCCAGCTGCAACTCCGGCTCCTCGAGGGCGGGGGTGCCTTCCAGCGCCAGGAAGCTGGCACGGGCCGCTGGATTGGTGTTGTTGGTCCAGTGCCAGAGCAGCAGATAGGGATCCTGGGAGCCACGGGTCTGGGCATCCAGCTGCTCCAGCTGAGCGCCGGCGGCCAGCATGCCCTCCACCCTGGGGCTCTTCTGCTCGCGGGCCCGCTTGTATTCGATGTTGGTGGAGTGTTCGGCGCACTGGAGGTAACGCTCCAGGTCACGCATCAGCTCGTACCTGTGCCTGTCCGTGCCCTCCTCCTGGAGGTAGTAGCGGGCGCGGATGACATCGCTGCGCTCATGGCGACACCAGCCGTCGTCCACCAGATCCGCACAGAGCGCCGGAGACTGGGTGCAGATGTTGTGGATCCTGTCGTCATCGCAGGCCATCAGCGTCAGACAACAGGCGAGGGGGAGCAGTAACGGACGCTGTGAGAATAGGGTCATGGTTCACATCTGGTTGGTAACAATCGCAACCCGCCCTGGCCACCGCCAACTAGCAAACAGGCTACATATCCATTACAATGCGCGCGCCGTATAAGGCCGCGACTGCAGAATAATATAACGAAACCGTCAGCCCTACACTGATCTGCATTCGACGAATTTCAATTTGCCCAGGCAACTTGCTTCAACAACGTGAAATAAAGGATCTGGTTAATGACCCACGAGCACTACTTGCAGGCGTGGCAGGAGAGCCAGGAGCTCGCCGAAGCCATGCAGCCCTTGATTGGTCGCCTCTACCGACAGCAAGGGATAGAAATCACCCTCTACGGGCGCCCCCTGCAGAACGCCTCCACCATCGACATCCTCAAGGCCCACAGGGTCGTTCGCCGCCACCAGGGCACTCCCCTCCCCATCCAGCAAAGCTTCCCCCTGCTCCAGGCCATGGTCGCCCTGAACCCGACCGCCGCCGAAGTCGATCTCGGCAAGCTGGCGGTGGGTTACTGGCAGGATCACCAGGATGAAGCCGGCATAGACGACTACCTGCGTGCCAAGCTGGCCCCGGCCCTGAACCGCAATTCAGTGCCCGCCCCGACCGACGTGGTGCTCTACGGCTTTGGCCGCATCGGCCGCCTGCTGGCCAGGCTGCTGATCGAGCGCACCGGCGCCGCCAACTCCCTGCGCCTGCGCGCCATAGTCGTGCGTGGCGGTCGCGAAGGAGATCTGGAGAAACGCGCCAGCCTGCTGCGCCGCGACTCGGTGCACGGTCCCTTCAACGGCTCCATCGAGGTGGATAACGAGCGCAGCGCCATCATCGCCAACGGCACCTTCATCCAGGTGATCTATGCAAACAGCCCTGCCGACATCGACTACACCGCCTATGGCATCGACAATGCGCTGATCGTCGACAACACCGGGGTCTGGCGCGACGAGGCGGGTCTGTCCGAGCACCTCAAGGCGCGCGGCGCCGCCCGTGTGCTGCTGACCGCCCCCGGCAAGGGGGAGATGAAGAACGTGGTGTTCGGGGTCAACCACGAGGTGATAGGCCCGGATGACAAGATCATCTCTGCCGCCTCCTGCACCACCAACGCCATCACCCCCGTGCTCAAGGTGATGCAGGACAAGTACGGCATCCGCCACGGCCACGTGGAAACGGTGCACTCCTATACCAACGATCAGAACCTGATCGACAACTATCACAAGGGCGAGCGCCGCGGTCGCAGCGCAGCCCTCAACATGGTGATGACCAGCACAGGCGCCGCCAAGGCGGTGGCCAAGGCGCTGCCCGAGCTCAAGGGCAAGCTGACCGGCAACGCCATCCGGGTGCCGACCCCCAATGTGTCGCTGGCCATCATCAACCTGTCGCTGGAGCAGGGCACGGATCGGGAGAGCCTGAACGCCTATCTGCAGCAGATGGCCCTGAGCTCGGCCCTCCATCGCCAGATCGATTACAGCGCCAGCACAGAGCTGGTCTCCTCCGACATGGTGGGTTCGCGCTTCGCGGGCATAGTGGACTCCCAGGCCACCATAGCCGAGGGGGATCACTGCGTGCTTTACGTGTGGTATGACAACGAGTTCGGGTACAGTTGTCAGGTGGTGCGGGTGATGGAGCAGATGGCCGGTGTAGTCCGCCAGGATCTACCGGCATAGTCCGCCAGGATCTGCCCGCCAGATCCCTTCATGGCTCAATTTGCAAGGAGAGGCCGATGTCGTTTCAACAGGTGATAGGGCAGATGCCCAAAGAAGTGTACGAGCGGCTCAAGACCGCGGTCGAGCTGGGCAAGTGGCCGGACGGCCAGCCCCTCACCGAGGAGCAGAAGGCCACTTCCCTGCAGGCCGTGATGGCCTGGCAGGCGATGCACCTTGCCGATCCCGAGCACATGAACATAGGCCGCGACGGCGAAATCGTGATGAAGAGCAAGAGCGAGCTCAAGCGCCAGTATCGCGATGAGGAAGAGATAGTCAGGATCGACCTCAGTCACTGAGGGCGAGCTCAAGCATCCAAGCACCGCGATGAGGAAGAGATAGTCCGTACCGATCTCAGTCACTGAGCCTTGCCGCGAGCCATGGTTCGCACGCCACAGCAAAAAGGGGAGCCATAGTGGCTCCCCTCTTTTTTCCTGTCTCTCTGCCGGGTGAGGATATCCCCCTCATCCCCAGCCCTTCTCCCGCCAGGGGAGAAGGGAGCAGGTCCTCAGCCTGCGGATAGTAAGCGGGCCACCTGCCGGCAATCTTCGTGGCGAGCCTCGCTGCCAACAGCACCTCGATCTATCCCCTCTCCCCCTGGGAGAGGGCTAGGGTGAGGGGAAAACCAGTCAGGGAGTCAGCTCGCCCCGCAGGGACTGCTGCATCAGCTCGCGGATGCGCGGGGCCGGCAGATCCTGGCTCAGCAGGAAGTGCAGCTTGGTGAGCGCCGCCTCGGCTGTCATGTCAAAGCCCGAGATGACACCGGCACGGGAGAGGGCGTTGCCGGTGGCATAGCCCCCCATGTTGACCTTGCCGTGCAGGCACTGGCTCAGGTTGACTATGATGACGCCCCGGGCCGAGGCCTCGGAGAGCAGCGCCAGCATGGCCGGGTTCTGCGGCGCATTGCCCACCCCGAAGGAGAGCAGGATCAGCGCCCGCACCGGCTGCTGCAAGATGTTGGCGATCACCTCGGCCGAGATGCCGGGATAGAGGGTCACCACGCCGATGGGCTGGGGGGTGATGTCGTGCAGCACCAGCGGACGCTCGGACGACACGCCCAGCTCCCCCGCTTCCAGGGAGATGGCGATGCCGGCATTGAGCAGCGGCGGGTAGTTCGGCGAATCGAAGGCGTGGAAGCCGTCCGCGTGCACCTTCTTGCTGCGGTTGCCGCGATAGAGCTGATTGTTGAAAAACAGCGTCACCTCGTGGATCGGGTAGTTGGCCGCGATATAGAGCGCATTGAGCAGGTTTTGCTGGCCGTCTGAACGCAGCTCGGCGAGCGGGATCTGGGAGCCGGTGATGATGACCGGCTTGTGCAGATCTTCGAGCATGAAGGAGAGGGCCGAGGCGGTGAACGACATGGTGTCGGTGCCGTGCAGTATCACGAAGCCGTCGTACTGCTCGTAGTTGTCACGAATGTCCTCGGCGATGCGCTGCCAGTCCGCCGGGGTCATGTCGGAGGAGTCGATGAGGGGGGCATATTCGTGGATATGATAATCCGGCATCTCGGGCCGGTGAAACTCGGGCATCCGGGCCAGACAATCTTCCATGAAACCCGCCATCGGCACATAACCGTGGTCGGAACGCTGCATCCCTATGGTGCCGCCCGTGTAGGCGATATAGATAGACTTCTTCACACCCTCTCCTCTCTCTGGACTGACAACCGGCGGACAATTCAAGGTTCAACCGGTTCCTTCACTTCCTATTCCGGTTCCGCTCATGGGCGGGAAACTGGCGAATTATAGAGACTGCCGCTGCAAATGACAGCAGTCATTGTTGCGGGCAGGAGCACGCCCAGGACATAGTGTTAAATGCTAGGTTAATGCACTGTTTTGAGCATTAATATGATGAACATGGATATAAACGGTGATTTTTGCTACTATCCGGCGAATTTTTCATTAATGTCATCTGGATGCCTGATGAAATCGGGCTCGCATCGATCCCATTTTTGCCTGGGACTGGGGCTGTGGCCCCCTCTTGAACTGGCGCCTGCGCCACACTGTTTTTATCCCGGCTGAATCTGTGAGTCTTTCTCGCCAAAGACACAGCCGATCAACATGGGAGTACCGCATGATAAAACTTGATTCCTACGCCACCTTGGTCGCCGCCACCCTGGTGTTGCTGCTCGGCCGTCTGCTGGTCAACCGGATTGGCCCCCTGCGTACCTTCAACATTCCCAAACCGGTGGCAGGCGGCCTGGTGGTCGCCCTGGTGCTGCTGCTGCTGCGCTCCACCATGCAGCTTGAACTGCAATTTGACACCACACTGCAAACCCCGCTGATGCTGGCTTTCTTCGCCTCCATCGGCCTCTCCGCCGATCTGGGCAGCCTCAAGCGCGGCGGCAAGGCGGTGATCACCTTCCTGCTGGTGGTCACCGGCCTGCTGCTGGTGCAAAACAGCCTGGGGGTCGGTCTGGCCACCCTGCTGGGTCTGGACCCGCACATGGGGCTGCTGGCCGGCTCCATCACCCTCTCCGGCGGCCACGGCACAGGCGCGGCCTGGGGCTCCATCTTCACCGAGAAGTACGGCGTGCAATCCGCTGCCGAGCTCGCCATCGCCTGCGCCACCTTCGGCCTGGTGCTGGGGGGGCTGATCGGCGGGCCTGTCGCCCGCTACCTGGTGAAGAAGGTGCAGGTACCCGGTGAGGAGCACAACCGTGACGGCGCCCCCCAGGGCTTCGAGATGCCGGACATGGAGCGGCCGCTCACCACCTTCAGCCTGATCGAGACCCTGGCGCTGATCGCCATCAGCCTGAAGGGAGGCGAGATGTTCTCCCTCTACCTCAAGGGCAGTGCCCTGGAGCTCCCGGTCTTCGTCTGCGTGCTCTTCGTCGGCGTGCTGCTGCGCAACCTGCTGACCCTGCTCAACTGGCACGAGGTGAGCGATCGGGAGGTCTCCCTGCTCGGCAACGTCAGCCTGTCGCTCTTCCTCGCCATGGCGCTGATGAGCCTGAAGCTGTGGGATCTCGCCAGCCTGGCCCTGCCCATCTTCATCCTGCTGGCCGCCCAGACGGTGGCGATGGCGCTCTACGCCATCTTCGTCACCTTCAGGGTCATGGGCAGCAACTATGACGCGGCCGTGCTGGCGGCGGGCCACTGCGGCTTCGGTCTGGGGGCCACCCCCACCGCCATCGCCAACATGCAGGCCATCACCCAGCGCTTCGGCCCCTCCCACCTGGCGTTCCTGGTGGTGCCCATGGTGGGCGCCTTCTTCATCGACATCATCAACGCCGTGGTGATCAAGCTGTTCCTGGCCCTGCCCTTCCTGTAAGCCCGGGCGCCAGACCCCATATGACAGAGCCCACCTTTTGGTGGGCTCTTTGCTGGCGCTCTCCCGCCCCCTTGGTTCCCAGGAAGGCTAGAGCATCCCGGGATTCAGCCGCTGCGACAGCCAGCCAGGGTGCATCACGGCCTTGGCCGGATGACGGACAACAAAAAGCCCCGCACTCCTGTGCGGGGCTTTTTACATCGAGCGCCGCAGTGGCGCCGCTTCCAGACCCTTTCTTACAGGATAAAGGTCGAGACCTGCTGGTTCAGATTGGTGGCACGTCCCTTGAGGTGGTGCGCCTGATCCAAATCCCGCATGGCGGCGGCGGTGATCTCGTCGCTCACATCCTTGATGGCGGTGGTGTTCTGAGTGATCTCGCCAGTCACCTGGGTCTGCTCCTCGGCGGCGGTGGCGATCTGACCCGCCATGTCGGAGATGAGAGAGACGGCCTGGGTGATCTCTTCCAGCGCGGCGGCCGCGGCATCGGCGTCCTTGACGCTGTTGTCCGCCAGCCCCTGGCTGGTCTGCATCAGGCTGACCGCACGGGCCGTGGTCTGCTGCAGCGTCTCTATGGTGGACTGGATCTCCTGGGTGGAGTCCTGAGTACGGCGCGACAGCACCCGCACCTCGTCCGCCACCACGGCGAAACCGCGACCCTGTTCACCGGCACGGGCCGCTTCAATGGCCGCGTTCAGCGCCAGCAGGTTGGTCTGCTCGGCGATGCCCTGAATGGTGGAGAGGATGCCTGAGATGGCCTGGGCGTGGCGGCTCAGCTCGCCGATGACGCCGGTGGCCTGACCCACTTCCTCGGCCAGGTTGTTGATGGACTGGCGAGTCTGGTTCACCAGCATCTTGCCCTGCTCGCTGCTCTGGGCAGATTGCTGGGCGGCGGCGGCTGTGTTCTCGGCGTTGCCGGCGATCTCCATGGTGGCGCTCGCCATCTCGGTGACCGCGGTGGCGACCATGGTCACCTCCTGCTGTTGACGCTGCAGCTCTTCCACCGCGGCCTGGTTGGTCACCAGGCTGCGCTCCGCATCGGCATTCAGCTCGTTGGCCAGCTGGCGGATATTGCCGATCAGCTGGTGCTGGCTGCCGACGAAACGGTTGAAGCTGTTGGCCAGCTGGCCCACCTCGTCATTGGCATCGATCTTGATGCGCTGGGTCAGATCGCCGTTACCGTCGGCGATGCGGGCCAGGGCCTGGGAAACCTTGCCAAGGGGGCCCAGCAGCAGGCTGACCAGCCAGGAGATGGCGATGATGCTGCCCACCAGCACCAGCAGGGCCAGGCCGAGCTGGGTCATCAGCAGGGAGGAGAGCGGCGCCTCCAGGGTGGCCTTGTCCAGCACCAGCACCAGCTCCCAGTCGGTGTTCGGGATGTCCGTCGCCCACAGCAGCTTGTCGCGGCCTTCGTTGTCAAAATAGGCGGGGAGCAGGCTGTTGTTGCTCTTGCTCTGCTCGATCAGGGCATTGGAGAGATCGTTGTCGATCTCGCTGGCGGGCTTCATCGCCTTGGCCGCATCTTTATAGGCGATGACGGTGCCGTCCTTGTGCATCAGGATGGCGACACCGTCCGCCGGCAGGGCCATCTTGGTGACATCCTCCACCAGGGAGGCGATGGAGAGATCGCCGCCGACCACGCCGCCCTGGGCCGGTTGGGCCAGAGTCACCACCATGACGTTGTAGGCCACGTCCAGGTAGGGTTTGGTCACTATCATGCCGCCCTTGGCCATGGCTTCCTGATACCAGCCACGGGAGCGAGGATCATAGCCGTCACGGTTGATGGAAGGGTCAGAGTCATTCATCTTGCCACTGCCCTCACCGAAATAGGTGAGCTGGAAACGGCCGGAAACTTGCGCCTGTTGCAGGGCGTTGAGGGGCTCGGGGCCGGCCTTGTTGCCAAGGGCCTGGATGACATCGCGACGGGCGGCGAGCCAGTCACTGACGCTGGCGGCCTGCTGGCTGCCGAGGCGCTGCACCTGTTCCTGACTGCCTTGCAGCAACAGGGACTTCTGGCTGCTGTAGCTCTGCCAGGAGAGCAGCAGGATCACCAGGGAGAGGGCGATCACCACAGACAACAGTATCTTCTGCTTGAGTGATAGGTTTTTCATCGTGCTTTCTTCTTGTGGGGTCAGGAACAGGATTACTCGAAAAGTGCGCGGCACTCCATGTTGTTGTTAGCGGCCAAAGCGCACAAAACTGAAGCGGAGAATGGCGCGGCTGGCGATATTTTCTGCAAGAAAGCACAAAATAGCCTCCGAAATCGGTGACAGAAGGCGGCCAGGGCCAGCCAACCCTGTTTATTCCTTCCGCAATTGGCTAGAATATCCCGTTTTTAAATCACATCGACCCCGAGAGTTTTCACGATGTTTGAAGTCAATCCTGTATTAAACAAGCTTAAGGAGCTGTCTGAGAGGACCGAGCTGCTTAGGGGGTACCTTTGACTATGACGCCAAGAAAGAGCGTCTAGAAGAGGTCAATGCCGAGCTGGAACAGCCGGATGTCTGGAATGAGCCGGAGCGCGCACAGGCGCTGGGCAAAGAGCGCGTGTCGCTGGACAACGTGGTCAACACCATAGACGTCTTGACACAAGGTGCTGAGGACGTCGAGATGCTGGTCAGCCTGGCGGTCGAAGGCGAAGACGAGGAGACCTTCAACGAGGCAGTGGCCGAAGCCGATCAGCTGGAAGCCAAGCTGGTGGATCTCGAATTCCGTCGCATGTTCTCCGGTCAGCACGACGGCTCCGACTGCTACATCGACATCCAGTCCGGTTCCGGCGGCACCGAGGCCCAGGACTGGGCCAACATGGTGCTGCGCATGTACCTGCGCTGGGGCGATGCCCACGGCTACAAGCCGGAGCTGATCGAGCTGTCTGACGGCGACGTGGCCGGCATCAAGTCCGCCACCGTCAAGTTCACCGGCGAGTATGCCTTCGGCTGGCTGCGCACCGAGACCGGCGTGCACCGCCTGGTCCGCAAGTCACCGTTCGACTCGGGTGGCCGTCGTCATACCTCGTTCTGCTCGGTGTTCGTCTACCCCGAGATCGATGATGACATCGAGATCGACATCAACCCGGCGGATCTGCGCATCGACGTCTACCGTGCCTCCGGCGCCGGTGGTCAGCACGTCAACCGGACCGAGTCCGCGGTGCGTATCACCCACGTCCCCACCGGGGTGGTGGTGCAGTGCCAGAACGACCGTTCCCAGCACAAGAACAAAGATCAGTGTATGAAGCAGCTGAAGGCCAAGCTCTACGAGCTGGAAATTCAGAAGCAGAACGCTGAGAAGCAAGCCCTCGAAGAGACCAAGTCCGACATCGGCTGGGGCAGCCAGATCCGCTCCTACGTACTGGATGACTCCCGTATCAAGGATCTGCGCACCGGCGTCGAGACCCGCAATACCCAATCGGTACTCGACGGCGACTTGGACAAGTTTATCGAAGCCAGCCTGAAATCAGGCCTGTAAACAGAGCAGCAGGAATCACCATGTCTGAACAAACCACTACTCCGGAAGTCGACCAGACTCTCGAACTGAACAACGAGATGACTGAGCGTCGCTCCAAGCTGGCCGCCTTGCGCGCCCAGGGCAACCCTTTCCCCAACGACTTCCGTCGTGACAGCCTGTCCGGCGATCTGCACGCCGAGTTTGGCGACAAGAGCGCCGACGAGCTGGTGGCCTTGAATAAACGGGTGAAGATTGCCGGTCGTATCATGACCCGCCGGATCATGGGCAAGGCTTCCTTCGCGACCCTGCAGGACATGGCTGGCAAGATCCAGATCTACGTGACCCGTGACGACCTGCCGGAAGGCTTCTACAACGAGCAGTTCAAGAAGTGGGATCTGGGGGACATAGTCGGCGTGGAAGGGACCCTGTTCCGCACCAACACCGGCGAGCTCTCCGTCCATGTGGGCGAAATCCGCCTGCTGACCAAGGCACTGCGTCCGCTGCCCGAGAAGCACAAAGGCCTGACCGACCAGGAAGCCCGCTGCCGTCAGCGCTACCTGGATCTGATCGCCAACGAAGAGTCCCGCAAGACCTTCATGATCCGCACCCAGGTGGTTGCCGGCATCCGCAAGTTCTTCAACGAGAAGCGCTTCATGGAAGTGGAAACCCCCATGATGCAGGTCATCCCGGGCGGTGCCTCCGCGCGTCCCTTCGTCACCCACCACAATGCGCTGGACATCGACATGTACCTGCGTATCGCCCCCGAGCTCTATCTGAAGCGTCTGGTGGTCGGTGGTTTCGAGCGCGTGTACGAGATCAACCGCAACTTCCGTAACGAAGGGATCTCGGTGCGTCACAACCCCGAGTTCACCATGATCGAGTTCTACATGGCCTATGCCGACTACATCGATCTGATGGACCTGACCGAGGAGCTGCTGCGCACCCTGGCCCAGGACATCCTGGGTGACACCAAGATCCGTTACGCCAAAGAGGGCGAAGAGGGCCTGACCATCGACTTCGGTCAGCCGTTCCAGCGCCTCACCATGGTCGAGTCCATCCTCAAGTTCAACCCGGATGTGACCCAGGACGATCTGGCCACCCTGGAGAGCGCCAAGGCCGTCGCCAAGCGTCTGCACATCGAGCTGATGAAGGGCTGGGAGCTGGGCCACGTGATCACCGCCATCTTCGAAGAGACAGTTGAGCACATGCTGCTGCAACCGACCTTCATCACCGAGTACCCGGCTGCCGTCTCCCCGCTGGCCCGCCGCAACGACAAGAACCCGGACGTGACCGACCGCTTCGAATTCTTCATCGGCGGCCGCGAGCTGGCCAACGGCTTCTCCGAGCTGAACGATGCGGAAGATCAGGCCAAGCGCTTCCAGGATCAGGTGAACCAGAAAGAAGCGGGCGACGACGAAGCCATGTTCTACGACGCCGACTTCGTCACCGCGCTGGAACACGGCCTGCCGCCCACTGCCGGTCAGGGTATTGGTATCGACCGTCTGGTGATGCTGTTCACCAACAGCCACACCATCCGCGACGTCATCCTGTTCCCGGCCCTGCGTCCGCAACAGAAATAAGCGATCGCCTCAGGCCTGGCCTGATGCCCGATGGCACTGAAAACGCCCCGCAACTGCGGGGCGTTTTTTATGACGAAAACCAAAGCCGGCGAACCGGGCACACCCGGCTGGCGACTTATGGGGCGGGCGGCAGCAGCCACTCCCCCTGCCACAGGGTCAGCGCCTGACCCGACATCCACACCCTATCCCCCTGCAACTCGAGCACCAGCTCCCCGCCCCGCGCGGAGATCTGGCGCGCCCGCAACTGCGTCTTGCCGAGGCGCTCGGCCCAGTAGGGCACCAGGGCGCAGTGGTTGGAGCCGGTGACCGGATCCTCCTCCACCCCGACCCAGGGGGCGAAATAGCGGGAGACGAAATCATCGCCTCCCCGGCTGGAGGGCGCCGTCACCATCAGGCCGCGACCGGGCAGGGCCCGCAGGGCGTGGAAGTCCGGCTTGAGCCCCTGCACCTCCTGCTCGCTGCCCAGCACCAGCAGGAACTTGGCGCCGGCGGCCAGGGTCTGCAGCGGCGTGCAGCCGAGGGCCTCGGCATAGGCGGGATCCAATGCCAGCGGAGCAAGGGGGATGCGCGGAAAGTCGAGCCGGATCCACTCCCCCTCGGCGCTGGCCTCCAGCAGGCCGCTGCGGGTCTCGAAGCGCAGCACCTGGGAGCGAACCACAGCACCGGTCTGCCACAGCACATGGGCGGCCGCCAGGGTGCCGTGACCGCAGAGATCCACTTCGACCGTCGGGGTAAACCAGCGCAACCGATAGTGCGCCTCCCCCAGGGGAGTGAGGAAGGCGGTCTCCGACAGGTTGAACTCCGCCGCCATGGCCTGCAGCTCGGCATCGCTGCGCTCCGGCCCCAATACGACTATGGCGGGGTTGCCCCCGAAGGGGTGCTGGCTGAAGGCATTGACATGGAACAGTCTGGACATCGGCAGATCCTGAGAGGCGGAAGGGGACTCAATATATTGCGATTTTTATACCACAGCCGGGGAGCCGCTGAGGCGGATTTCGGCTTTATAAATTCATAAATCGCATAAAGAAGATATTTTTATTCTTTGTTGTTATTCATTGCACCCCTTAATCTGACCAAAAATCAGACCATGGAAGACGTGTGTGATGCAATTGACAGCCCCAATACCCACCATAAGCCCGCTCTCTGACGAGCAGCAGCGCCAGCTGAATCAGGTCTTGTCGACCCTCAATACCCAGCAACTCGCCTGGGTGAGCGGTTATCTCTACGGCCTCTCCCAGTCAGGCGTCCAGAGCGTCGCCACCAGCGCCGTCGTGGCCGCCCCCGGTGGCAGCCTGACCATTCTCTACGGCTCCCAGACCGGCAACGCCAAGGGTGTCGCCAGCGCCATCCAGGCGCAGGCGAAGGCCCACGGCCTGCCGGTGACCCTGACCTCGATGGCGGACTACAAACCCAAGCAGCTCAAGAAAGAGAGCCATCTGCTGGTGATCGTTAGCACTTACGGGGAGGGGGAGCCGCCGGAGAGCGCGGTGGATCTGTTCGAGCAGCTTAAAAAAGGCAAGATAGGCAAACTCGAAGGTCTCAAGTTCGCCGTGTTGGGGCTGGGTGACAGCTCCTACGAATTCTTCTGCCAGACCGGCAAGGACTTCGACGACTTCCTGTCAAAAGCGGGTGCCGAGCGCATTCATGAACTCGCGAGCCTCGACGTGGACTATCAGGACGCGGCCAAGGCCTGGGGCGAGCAGGCAGTCAATGCCGTCGCCGCCACCCTGTCCGCAGGGGCCGCGACCGCCAGCGTAGCCGGCTCGGTGCAGCAAGCCGTCGGCCACAGCCAGTATCACAAGGAGAACCCCTTCCCGGCACGGCTCTCGGTCAATCAGAAGATCACCGGCCGCGACTCCACCAAGGACATCCGCCACATCGAGATCAACCTGGAAGAGTCCGGCATCACTTATCAGCCGGGTGATGCCCTCGGCATCTGGTTCGACAATGACGCCGATCTGGTGGGCGAAGTACTGGCCCTGACCGGCCTCTCCGGCGATGAAACCACCGCACAGGGCCCCTTGCGCGCGGCCCTGACCCGCCACTTCGAGCTGACCCGCTTGCACGGCGGCTTTATCACCGGGTTGGCCGAGATCTCGGACAATGCGGCGCTCAAGGATCTCGCCGGCGACAAGGCCCATGTCAACGCCCTGGTGGCCAGCGCCCAGGTGGTGGATGTGCTCAAGCGCTTCCCCTCCTCCCTGAGCGCGGATCAGCTTGTCAAACTGCTGCGCCCGCTGACCCCGCGCCTCTACTCCATCGCCTCCGCCCAGAGCGAGGTGGAGGAAGAGGTACACCTGACAGTCGGCGTGGTGCGCTACCGCCAGGAAGATGGCACAGTGCGATCTGGTGGCGCCTCCTCCTATCTGGCGGACCGCCTGGCCGAGGAGGCCGAGGTGCGGGTGTTCGTGGAGTACAACGACAACTTCCGCCTGCCGGCCAATCCCGATACCCCCGTCATCATGGTGGGTCCGGGCACCGGCATTGCCCCCTTCCGCGCCTTTATGCAGGAGCGTGAGGCACAAGGGGCCGAGGGCAAGAACTGGCTCATCTTCGGCAACCCTCACTTCACCCAGGACTTCCTCTATCAGGTGGAGTGGCAGCGTTATGTGAAATCCGGCCTGCTGTCGAAGATATCCCTGGCCTTCAGCCGGGATCAGGCCAACAAGATCTATGTGCAGGACCGCCTGCGCGAGGCAGGCCTTGAGCTCTACCAGTGGCTGGAAGCAGGTGCTCACTTCTATGTGTGCGGCGACGCCAACCACATGGCGAAGGATGTGCAGGAGGCCCTGCTGGATGTGATCAGCGATCATGGCCACAAGAGCCGTGAAGAAGCAGAAGAGTATTTGAGCGAATTGCGTCGTGCCAAACGTTATCAAAGGGATGTCTACTGATGAGCAAGCAACCAATCTCGAAACAAGCAGCAGGACCGGTTGAAGGGCCACTGTCCGACAACGAGCGCCTCAAGCGCGAGAGCAATTTCCTGCGCGGCACCATAGAGCAGGATCTGCAAGATCCCCTCACCGGTGGCTTCAACGGCGACAACTTCCAGCTGATCCGCTTCCACGGCATGTATCAGCAGGATGACAGAGACATCCGCCCCGAGCGCACCGCCCAGAAGCTGGAGCCCCTGCACAACGTCATGCTGCGCGCCCGCTTACCCGGCGGCATCATCACCCCGGCCCAGTGGCAGGTGATCGACAAGTTCGCCGAGGAGCACAGCCTCTACGGCAGCATCCGCCTGACCACCCGCCAGACCTTCCAGTTCCACGGGGTGCTCAAGCGCGACATCAAGCTGATGCACCAGACCCTCAACAGCACGGGCATAGATTCCATCGCCACCGCCGGCGACGTAAACCGCAACGTGCTCTGCACCAGCAACCCGGTGGAGTCCGAGCTGCACCAGGAGGCCTACGAGTGGGCCAAGAAGATCTCCGAGCACCTGCTGCCCAAGACCCGCGCCTACGTGGAGATCTGGCTGGATGGCGAGAAGCTGGGGGGTGACGAGGAGCCGATCCTGGGTTCCAACTACCTGCCGCGCAAATTCAAGACCACAGTGGTGATCCCGCCCCACAACGACGTGGACATCCACGCCAACGATCTCAACTTCGTGGCCATCGCAGATGGCGGCAAGCTGGTGGGCTTCAACGTGCTAGTGGGCGGGGGTCTGGCCATGACCCACGGCGACACCAGCACCTACCCGCGCAAGGCGAGCGATTTCGGCTTCATCCCGCTCTCCCACGTGCTGGAAGTGGCGGCCGCCGTGGTCAGTACCCAGCGTGACTGGGGCAACAGGGTCAACCGCAAGAACGCCAAGACCAAGTACACCCTCGAGCGGGTCGGCGTCCCGGCCTTCAAGGCCGAGGTGGAGAGCCGCGCCGGCATCAAATTTGGCGAGGTGCGCCCCTATGAGTTCACCAGCCGTGGGGATCGCTTCGGTTGGGTGGAGGGGATAGATGGCAAGCACCACCTCACCCTCTTCATCGAGAACGGCCGCCTGCTGGACTTCCCGGGCAAGCCCCTCAAGACCGGCATGCTGGAGATCGCCAAGATCCACCAGGGGGATTTCCGTCTCACCGCCAACCAGAACCTCATCATCGCGGGTGTCCCTGCCAGCGAGAAGGCGCGCATCGAAGCCCTGGCGCGCCAGTATGGCCTGCTGGACGACGGCGTGAGCGAGCAACGCAAGCAGTCCATGGCCTGCGTGGCCCTGCCCACCTGCCCGCTGGCGATGGCCGAGGCCGAGCGCATGCTGCCGGCCTTTGTCACCGACATCGAAGGTCTGCTGGCCAAACACGCGCTGGCGGATGACTCCATCATCTTCCGGGTCACCGGCTGCCCCAACGGCTGCGGCCGCGCCATGCTGGCGGAAGTGGGTCTGGTGGGCAAGGCCCCCGGCCGCTACAACCTGCACCTGGGGGGCAACCTGGAGGGGACCCGCATTCCCCGCCTCTATCAGGAGAACATCACGGAGCCGCAGATCCTGGCCGAGCTCGATGCCCTGATCGGCCGCTGGGCCAAGGAGCGCGACGGGAACGAGTGCTTCGGCGACTTCGTGATCCGCGCAGGGGTGGTGGCCCCCGTCATCGACTCCGCGAGGGACTTCTATGCAGCCTGAACTGACGGATAGCGGGCGGCTGACACTGACCGCCGATGGCAGGCTCGACCTCGACGCCCTGCTGGCCCTGGGCCGGGAGGAGCAGAGCGAGGCGCTGGCCCCCCTCAACCGGGAGCTGGACGCCATGAGCGCCTCCGAGCGGGTGCGCTGGGCGCTGGCGAATCTGCCGGGGGAACATGTGCTGTCGTCGAGCTTCGGCATCCAGGCGGCGCTGATGCTGCACCTGGTGAGCCGCGAGCGGGCCGATGTGCCCGTAGTGCTGACCGATACCGGCTATCTCTTCCCCGAGACCTACCGCTTTATCGATGAGTTGACCGAGCGGCTCAGCCTCAACCTGAAGATCTACCGGGCCGAACTCAGCCCGGCCTGGCAGGAGGCCCGCTTCGGCCTCTTGTGGGAGCAGGGGGTGGAGGGGATCACCCGCTACAACCAGCTCAACAAGGTGGAGCCCATGGACCGCGCCCTGAGCGAGCTCGGCGCCCGCACCTGGTTCTCCGGTCTGCGCCGGGAGCAGGCGGGCAGCCGCGGCAAGCTGCCGGTGCTGGCCATACAGCGCGGCCGATTCAAGTTCCTGCCGGTGATCGACTGGAGCAACAAGGACGTCTTCTACTACTTCAAGGAGCACGATCTGCCCTACCACCCCCTGTGGGAGCAGGGCTACCTCTCGGTAGGCGATGTGCACACCACCACCAAGTGGGAGCCGGGCATGAGCGAGGAGCAGACTCGCTTCTTCGGCCTCAAGCGCGAGTGCGGCCTGCACGAGGAGAGCGGCGAGCACGACGGATCCGGCATCTGATCCCGGGTACAAGCGGCTGACCATAAAAAAACGCCCGGCAATGGCCGGGCGTTTTGCTTGCTGACATCCATGGACTGGGCCGCGCCGAGGGGGCCTTAGCCCGCAGAGTTGCCTTGCGCTGCGGCGCGCGCCTGGGTCAGCCAGTCATTGACCAGGGCCTCGTGTCCCTTGAGCCAGGCATCGGCGTGGCGTTCCACATCCGCCGGCTTGTTCTGTCCCTTGTTCATCAGGCCGTTCTGGATGTTGATGTCGTTCAACGGCAGCTTGACGATGGCAAACAGCTTGGCCGCCGCCGGGTTGGCATCGGTGAAGGCCTTGTTGGCGACTATGTGCATGGTGTTGACGGCAAAACCGTAGTTCTTGCCGTTGGGCAGCCGGGTCTTGTCCCCATCAGGAGCATCGGCGGGCACCTCCAGCCACACCACGTCCTTGCCCGGCACCAGCTCGCTGCTCAGCCAGTAAGGGGTCCAGGTGTAGTAGAGCACCGGCTTGCCGGCCTGGTATCGGGCCAGGGTATCGGCGATCAGCGCAGCGTAGTTGCCCTGCTTGTGGGTGACTGTCGGGGTCAGGCCGAACT
The DNA here is from genome assembly GCF_046581335.1 of Aeromonas sp. DSM 116730. Classification (NCBI taxonomy): domain Bacteria; kingdom Pseudomonadati; phylum Pseudomonadota; class Gammaproteobacteria; order Aeromonadales; family Aeromonadaceae; genus Aeromonas; species Aeromonas sp. DSM 116730. Next base: position 3,532,692 of record NZ_CP144265.1, read on the forward strand.
CGTCCAGATGATGGTTGATGGCCCCTTCGCAGCCCCAGCCCGGGTTGCAGCCCACCAGATCGGCCTTGCCGTCCCCATCGCCGTCAAACAGCGCCGCCAGCTTGGGATCCTTGAGCTGACCCAGGTTGGTGATGCCGTATTGGGCCGCTGTCTTCTTGTCGATAAGATAGCCCTGGGCGGCGCCGGCCACATAGGTGCCCTGACGGAAGAACACCTTGTCCCCCCCCGCCTGTTCGTACTTGTTGTCCTGCAGCGGTATCCAGTTGAAGGCGAGGAAGGTGCCATCCCCCTGCGCCACCGAGGCGTAGGCCACGTTGTAATCCACCTCCTGGGCGGGCTGGACCTCGTAGCCGAGGCGACCCATCAGCTTGCTGACCAGCAGGCTCTGGAAGGCCTCCTCCGGCAAGGAGCTCTGCAGGGGCTGCACCTTGACCCCCTCCCCCGGCAGCGCTGTATTGGCCATGGCGAGGGAACTCAGCAGCAGGGCGCTCAGGGTCAATCCTTTGGTGATCTGTTTCATGCATTTACTCCTTTGTAATCGAGGGATTTGCCGCGGCCGCACAGGCGCAGCAGCAGGGCGACGGGGCCGCGCTGATACCAGCGGCCGACCCGGCTGCGGTCCGGCTGCCCCATCGCCTGGGTCAGTCGGTCGAGGACGATGGCCAGCAGCACTATGCCGAGGCCGCCGATGGAGGCGAGCCCCATGTCGAGGCGGCCTATGCCGCGCAGCACCATCTGCCCCAGGCCGCCGACCGCAATCATGGAGGCGATCACCACCATGGAGAGCGCCAGCATCAGGGTCTGGTTGACCCCGGCCATGATGGTGGGCATGGCGAGCGGCAGCTGTACCTTGAACAGCAGCTGGGAGGGGCTGGCACCGAACGAGTGGGCCGCCTCCACCAGATCGGCGGGCACCTGGCGGATCCCCAGCATGGTGAGGCGGATCATGGGGGGCAGGGCGAAGATGACGGTCACCACCACCCCGGGCACATTGCCTATGCCAAACAGCATGACGATGGGGATGAGATAGACGAAGGCCGGGGTGGTCTGCATGGCATCCAGCAGAGGCCGGGTCCAGGTGGAGAGCCGCTCGCTGCGGGCCAGCAAAATGCCGACCGGCAAGCCTATCAGCACGCAGAAGAAGAGGGAGGTCAGCACCAGGGACAGGGTCACCATGGCATCGGACCAGGCACCGATAAGGCCGATCCCAACAAGAGACGCGAGCGTGCCGAGCGCCATGCGGCCGCCCACCAGTTGCCAGGCGATCAGGGTCAAGAGCCCCATCATCAGGGTGGAGGGCACAGTCTGCAGCAACTGGGTCATGGCCCCCAGGGCCAGCTCCACAGGGGCGCGGATCAGCTGGAACACAGGCCGCAGGTTCTCCACCAGCCAGCCGATGCCCCCCTCGACCCAGGTATCCAGCGGCACCAGGGCCTGCTGGAAGGGATCCAGCCAGTCGACGGCGGCACTGTTATCGACGACTGCGATCTGGCTCTGCCAGTCTGCCGCCTCTGTGGCCGTACTGCCCCAGGGATCCTCGGCTGTGGTGGTGGTCGCAGCGCCCCAGGGATCGGCCTGTGCCTCGTCGGCCCAGGCGGGAGCGCTCGTCAATAGCAACAGCGCCAGCAAGCCGGTCAGCAGACGGTTCAAGAGGTTGAGATTCATACCGGGGTACTCCTGTCCAGGGTGTTGAGCAGATTGGCCTTGGAGATGAGTCCCAGATAGGTGCCATCCTCCTCGACCACGGGCACCTGGCAGGGTGCGGCGGCCACCTGGCTAATGAGTTCGTTGAGGGCGGTGTCGGCCAGGATGGGCTGGATGTCCGCCAGCAGCGCCTGCTCCAGGCTCCCCTTGTCACGGACCGCCTGACCGAGCGACTCGACCGAGACGACCCCGAGGAAGCGGCGGCTGCGATCCACCACATAGCCGTACTCCCGCTCTAGCTCCTTGAGCTGGCGCAGAGCATTGCCCGGCCCGTCCGTGGTGTGTTTCTTGATAAGCGGCATCTGCTTGCGGCTGGCCACATCCCGGGCGCTGAAGACATTGGCGAGATCCACCCCGCGAAAGAAGGCGCGCACATAGTCGTTGGCGGGCTGGTTCAGGATCTCGTCGGGGGTGCCCACCTGCACCAGCTGGCCGTCCTGCATGATGGCGATGCGATCGCCGATGCGCATCGCCTCGTCCAGATCGTGGGAGATGAAGACTATGGTGCGCTGCTGGCTCGCCTGCAGCTTGAGCAGCTCGTCCTGCATCTCGGTACGGATCAGGGGATCCAGCGCCGAGAAGGCCTCGTCCATCAGCAGAATGTCCGGGTCGTTGGCCAGCGCCCGGGCCAGGCCGACCCGCTGCTTCATGCCGCCGGAGAGAGCGTCGGGGAAGGCGTCGATCCACTGTCCCAACCCCACCTGATGGAGCGCCTGACGGGCACTCTGCTGGCGCTCCGCCAGCGGCACCCCGGCCAGCTCCAGGCCGAAGGCGGTGTTTTCCAGCACGCTCAGGTGGGGCATCAGGGCGAAGGATTGAAACACCATGCTGATCTTCTTGCGGCGCACCTGGCGCAGTTCGCGCTCCGAGATGGCGGCTATGTCCTCGCCATCGATCAGCACCTGGCCACGGGTCGGCTCGATCAGCCGGTTGAAGAGACGCACCAGGGTAGATTTGCCCGAGCCGGAGAGGCCCATCACCACGAAGATCTCCCCCTCGTGGATGGCCAGATTGACATCCTGGACCCCCAGGGTCTGCCCGGTCTTTTGCAGTATGCTGGCGCGGTCGTGCCCTTTCGCCAGCAATTTGAACGCTTTTTCCGGATGTTCTCCGAAGATTTTATAGAGCGATTTCACTTCGAGTTTGACTGTCATACTGTCCTTTTTCTATGGCCGGCATATTGCTGTTCCTGCTGCCGAACGCGCACCAACTACTTTCAACACTAAACAATTAAACCAAATAACAAAAGAACCATAAGAGTCCACAAAAACAAGTCACGACATAAATAACTGATTTTTATAACTTATTTAAGGAAACAAAAATTCAACAGATGACCGAAGTTGATCGGAAAAATATGATATAGCTGCATAAATAGTCCGTTTATTATCCATATCATGAGTAGAATCAAGGGGGTGAGGAGCATAAATGAGGGTCCTCCCCCGGACTGAGGCCCCATTTCATCAAGACCCACAAAACAATTACAACATTAATCATATTTAATCCCTATGAAGGGGAGGCATTAAGGGGAGGATTGAGCGGGAAAGGAGCCTGTGCGGAGCGCGGCGGCGAAGTCGCAAAAAAAGCCCCTCGCAGTGGAGGGGCCTTGCTGACGGGAGGGATTAGCGTCGCTGCCAGGTTTCGAAGCAGTAAGGATGAGGGTTCTTCTCGTCGGGCTGATGGGGATCGCTCTCGGTGCGCACCCAGTCCCCCTCATCGAAGGCGGGGAAGCGGGTATCCCCTGCCACCGCCAGATCGATGCGTGTCAGATAGAGCCTGTCGGCCCGGGGCAGCAGCTGGCCATAGAGATGACCCCCCCCTATCACCATCAGCTCATCCACTTTCTCGCCCCTTGCCAGCAAGGCGAGCGCGGCCTCGACCGAATCGACCACCTCCACCCCTTCTGCGCAATAGTCAGGGTTGCGGCTGATCACCAGGTTGCGCCGCCCGGGCAGCGGGCGACCTATGGACTCGAAGGTCTTGCGCCCCATCAGCACCGGCTTGCCGAGCGTCACCCGCTTGAAGTGGGCCAGATCGGCGGGCAGATGCCAGGGCATCTGGTTGTCCAGGCCAATCACGCGATCGTGCGCCATGGCGGCAATCATGGAAATGTGCATGGGTTCAGCCTCTTGCAGCCTGTCTCAGACAATGGGCCGGTTACGGTACACGACCAGAGAGGGGATCGCCAAACCGAAACTGAGGGCCCCCACGATAAAGAGCACCTTGAGGCCGTTGGTCACAGCGTGATGGATAAGCTCCGTGGTCACCCCGGAGATGTTGAGCTCCACCACGGCAATCATGGTCTTGAACGCATAGACACCCGGGATCATGGGAATGATGGAGGCAACGCTGAACACGGGACGCGGTGCCAGCAGGCGCTTCGACCAGTAGACGCAGACAAAGCCCACCGTAGTAGACGCCGCCAGGGTGGCCCACTCTATGGGCATGCCGTAATGAATGAGCAGGGTGCGCAGGCTGTGGGCCAGGGCGCCTCCCATGGCGCAATACTTCAGCATCCTAGGCGGCACGTTGAACAGCATGGCGAAGCCTACCGCCGGGATGGCCGACCAGAACGCATCCCTGGCGAGCAGCAAGAGCAGTTCCATCATGGCCGCGTCCCTCCCGCCAAGACCACCAGACGAGGCCCTGGCCCAACACTCACACTAATGGCACCGAAACGGCGCGCTATTGTCCCGCTTCGAGCGCGGATAGCGTCATTGCATCTCATATGGAGTTCCACCACAGTTTCCAGCCCCAGATCCCGGTGACCGACATGGCCAGCACTATGCCGATGACGGCGCTGATGGTGAGCAGGGTCGCCATGCCCCAGCGGGCCAGCCCCAGGTTGAAGTAGCCCTTCACCATGTCGGAGACCGCATTGATGAGCGGGAAACCCGGCACCAGCAGCAAGACGCTGGCCGCCATGGCGAGATAGGGTTGGTCTCCCCACTGGAAGTAGGTGGCACAGGAGGCGATCAGGGTGGCGACGAAGCCGGTCGCGGCGAAGTTGATGAGCGGACTGTGATGATGGCGAGCCATCAGCTGGCGCACTCGCATCGCCACCGCAGCGGCGATGAAGGTCACCAGGAAGATGGGCCAGTCGCCGCCGAACAGCAGGCTGAAGGCGCCGCAGGAGAGCCCCACCATGGGCACCACCAGCCAGGGGTGATAATGGAATGGCACTATGCCGTCGAGCCGCTGGCGCACCTCCCGCACACCGATCAGCTCCTTCTCCGCCAGGATGCAGATGCGCTGGACCTCGCACACCACCTGCATGTTGATCCCCTGATCCCGCACCCGGCGGGTGGTGGTGACGCAACTCCCCTGATAGAGGCTGGTGAGCACTATGGCGCTGGCGGAGATGGCCATCTCGACGCTCTCCAGCCCCAGCGCCAACCCGAGCCGGACCGTGGTCTGCTCTATGATGCGCCCCTCGGCACCATGCTGGGCCAGCAACTGACCCACCTTGACGATGATCCGGGTGATCTCTGTCTGTTGCTCCCGCGACAGCACCCTTCTTGGTGTGATACTTCTCATAATCCCTTAGAGTCGTAGCAAGATGAAATGTGCCGAGATATTACCTCAAGCGTTATATTCCTTCATCCATATCTGCGGATTTAGCGGGCCGCCATGTTATTAAATGAGTGTGCAATGTGAATTTGCAGCAAATAAAAAACAAACCACCCTGTTTATTAACATTGGGTGGTTTGCGCTGAAGAAAATATTGAAAATAGCGGAGCAGGGTGGCGACCAATAAATTATTTATTCCTCGGATGATCCGCCAGGACTATCACATTGTCTGGCGGCAGCCTCTCTTCGGCTTGCACCAGAGACTCCTCCTGCAACTGAATGATGTGGCGGCGCATGGCATACACGGAGTCGTGCATCATGTTGGCAATCCGGATGCAGCTGTCGAGGTTGTTCCTGGCCAGACGGCGCTGGCAATCGATGCGAAACTGCAGGCCCCGCAACCGCCGCTGCCGATCCGGCCCCACCTGCGCTATCAAGGCCTCTATCTGCTGGTGCAACAAGGCATCGAGCCGCTCCGGCTCGGCCAGGGCCCAGTGTTTGAGCGTATCAAAATCTGGCAGCTCCATATCCCCTCCTGGCCAGACTCCTCCCACATCCAAGTGCGACCACGCCCGGCACATCATTTCGCTGTCCATAGGAAGGTTATATAAGATGGTGAGGATTTTGGGTCTGCCGGCTCCGAGTCACAGGAGTCCGCTTTTTCATCCAGTGGGCGGATATTGGGCGAGAGGAAAGATTAATTCTTTAGGATTCATGAAATTATAGTGATGCCCCATGCGTCACTTTTTTTATAAATTTTAAAGGCTTTTATGGCTCTTCTTATTCCCTATTCATCGATAGCGAATAGATCTGCTTTTCGTTCGACTCTCAATTTAGACCTTGCCATGTCGCACCCAAGCCGATGGTTTAACATATCTCACTGATTATGTTATTTTATTTACCACTTTTTCCAATGACCAAGGGTTGAGCATGAGCAAGGCAAGAATCGGTATAGTCACCGTCAGCGATCGCGCCAGCGCGGGCATCTATGAAGATCTCTCCGGCAAGGCCATCATCGACACCCTTGACGCCTATCTGACCTCGGAGTGGGAACCCGTCTATCAGGTGATCCCGGATGAGCAGGATCAGATTGAGGCGACCCTGGTTCGGCTGGCGGATGTAGAGTCATGCTGCCTCATCGTCACCACGGGCGGCACAGGGCCGGCCAAGCGGGATGTGACACCGGAAGCCACCGAAGCCGTGTGCGATCGCATGATGCCGGGCTTTGGCGAGCTGATGCGGGCCGAATCCCTCAAGTTCGTACCCACCGCCATTTTGTCACGCCAGACCGCAGGCCTGCGCGGCAGCGCCCTCATCGTCAACCTGCCGGGCAAGCCCAAGTCCATCCGCGAGTGCCTGGATGCGGTCTTCCCTGCCATTCCCTACTGCATAGACCTGATGGACGGGCCCTATCTCGAGTGCGATGAAGCCGTCATCAAGCCATTCCGCCCCAAGAAATAGCTAAATGGACGGGGGATGTTAAGCCCCCGTCCCTCTCTTATTTACGGCCGTACACCTTGACCCCCGCCTTGCTCCCTTCCGAATTGCCATAAACCTCGATCCGCTTGATGCAGACCCGGCTGCCGAGGGACTTCCAGCCGGACTCCTGATCCTCTTTCAGGCTCTTGTCAAAGTGCAGTGTCTTGCTGCGGTCATTGCCGTAGATCACCTTGACCCTGTCCAGGGTCAGCTCCCGCTCCGCCTTGACCATGATGGACTTGGCCGGACGACAGATGATGACGGGAATGATGGCAGCATGGTCGCCCACCCCCAGCAGCATGGTCTTGCCCAGCCGAAATTCATCATCGGCCATGGCCGGGGGCACAACCCCGCCGAGCAGCGCCATCGGCACCAGGATGCGCAAGGCGCGAGTGAAGGGGGATGAGAGATGAAGAGAAAACAGAGCTGACATTATGCCTCCTGAAAAAAAGGGGCATGATAAGGGTCCATAGCCAAACCCAAGCTGTACTGGAGCTGTACCAGTGGGCAAGGCAATAGCCAGACGAGGCTCATACCGATGATGGCAACTCACACCCGGGACCTGTGATGACGGGGACTCAGGCCCCCGTCATCACCTCTGGGGAGACTAGTTGCCCCACATGGTCATCAGCTGGGATTCCATGGCCTCTTCCGGCTCATCCGGCAGCGCGGTGAAGAAATCGAGCCCGGTCTGCTCCTCCACCGCATCCACAGTCACTATGTAGTCCGCAAGCCGGCTGGCCGACACGTTCTCCTGGGGCAGGATGAAGGCGATGGCTTCCTGATTGGCTACATCCATCACCACCCGGTAATAGGCGTGGGGCACAGTCACGCCGTTGCCGATGGCGCCATCGGAGTTGGTGAAGATGGGGCCCGTGATCACCTGGACATTCTCATAGGCGATGGCCCACTGCCGGGTCTTCTCTTCCAGGATGCGCCAGGCCCCCTGATTGAGAGCCGGCAACTGTGGCGTCATGTTGGTCAGCAGGAAGCTCTGCTTCATGGTGGTGGCGCTGGTACGCATGTCCGCCGCGGGCGCCTGATGGCCGCGATCAAAGCCCGAGCCCTTGTAGTCCGCCAGGGTGGCGCGGTACTGCACCGGCACCTCCTTGTCTTCGGCGAAGGCATCCTTGCGCGGCACCTGCCCCTGGGCGCTGGCCGCCGTCATCCGGTAAGAGACCCAGTCAGAGACCTTGGTGTCGTAGTTGTAACCGGCGGCATAGCCGTCCCGGCACAACAGCTGACTGGATTGACCCGGTACCCCGAGCTTGATGTGATCCTTGCACTGGAAGCTCGCGGCCAGGGTCGGGAAAGCGGTGAGAGTGAATCCGATAGCCAGAACTAATTTATTGATATTATTCATTATTATGCCACTCCTTGTGTTAGGCGGAGTGATTTGACACCAGGTCGGATGAGCAAGGCAATCGCACAAATAGCGAGCAGTGCGGAAATGTGAGGGGGGCGGCAGATCGGTGAAATCCCTGTCGCCAGCTGGGGGATTGCCATCCCGTTCTCGCTGTGACAGGAACGGCACTTTGACTTGGTTATCAGATAGATAGGCAGACAAAAAGCGGAGCCACCGGCTCCGCCACTCTCCTCATTCTGCTCAGCTCTTCACCTCAGGCCTGGGGGTATCGGGCCGGGACGGCGGCAGTATGGGCAGCACTATCTGCGGCTGCTCCCCGGTCAGGCTCTCGAGGTAGGCGGTCATGTCGTCGGCCTCCTGCTCGCTCAGGCGCTGGCCGAGCTGGATGTCCGCCATGATCTGCACCGCCTCCTTGAGATCCCAGACGGCGCCGTCGTGGAAGTAGGGGTAGGTCAGTTCTATGTTGCGCAGGGTGGGCACCTTGAACCAGCCGATGAGCTGCGGCTCGCCGGTCACGGCGCCGCGCCCCTGGGCCGGGTTGTCGGTCTGGTAGTGCTTGACCAGCCCCATCTTCTGGAAGGAGTTGCCACCTATGGCGACCCCGTTGTGGCAGGCGGTGCAGCCCTTCTCCTTGAACAGCTGATAGCCCTTCAGTTGCTGCGCCGTCAGCGCCTTGCCGTCCCCCTTCAGCCAGCGATCGAAGGGGGCATTGGGGGTGATCAGGGTCTCCTCGAAGGCGGCGATGGCATCGGTGACTTCATCTATGCCAAAGTCCGCCTTGCCGTAGACGGCATCGAAGCGGGCACGGTACTCGGGCAGGGTATGCAGGGTGCCCACCGCCAGCTTGTGGGTGAAGGCCATCTCCAGCGGGTTCTCGATGGGCCCGGCCGCCTGCTCCTTCAGATCCTTGGCGCGACCATCCCAGAACTGCACGAAGTTGAGGCTGGAGTTGAGCACGGTCGGGGAGTTGATCGGCCCCTCCTTCCACTTGTGGCCGAGGGAGCTGACCTGATTGTCCACCCCGCCGGTTGCCAGGTTGTGGCAGGAGTTGCAGGAGATGGCATTGGATTTTGACAGTCTGGGCTCGAAGAACAGCATCTTGCCCAGCTCGACTTTCGCCGGGTCTTTCACCTTGGCGGCTTCGACCGCTTGTATCGGCTCACTCGCCCACCCCATCCCGGGCAAGGCCAGTGCCAGCAGCAGACAATATTTATTCATCTTTTTTCTCTCCCTTGAGTCTGCGAACAATCGCAGCCTCAGCCTGCCCGGGAAAGGTTGTCTTTTATTTGCCCAAGATCAATATAGGTTACAAAAAACCACAATAAAAACAATGAATTAATTTATTTCAGACGGAATAATGGCGGGGACTTGCGAGGTAAAAACAAGCTGAATTTCGATGAGTGAATTATGAGCTAATTCATCAGCAACGACAGCCCATTAATTAGATTGCTGTCATTGAATAAAGCGATTATTCAATATGCAGTGGCGACCGCCCGTTAATTAGATCCATTTAATATGCATCATAAATATGAGCCGTTGTCGCCACCAATAATAAATAAGCCGGTCTGAACCGCTGTTCCCCTTATTTCAGACGATGCCATTTGTTATTCCGTCACTTGATCAAGGAGGCGAATGGTTGTGCTTTTCAATCAAGATAAGGATATATGATGAAAAAGTCCCTGCTGGCCGGCGCCCTGCTGCTCTGCCCCACTGCCTTCGCCGCTACTGTGCACTGGGAATACAGTGGTGAGGCCGGCCCGGCGAAATGGGCAAGGCTGACCCCGGAGTTTGGCCAGTGCGCCGGCAGCAACCAGTCGCCGGTCAACCTCACGGCTCTGGTGGAGGCCGAGCTGGCGCCGCTGCAGTTCCACTATCTGCCAGGTGGCAAGACGCTGGTCAACAACGGCCACACGGTACAGGTCAACTATGCCCCCGGCAGCACGCTGCAACTCGACGGCATGGCCTTCGAGCTCAAGCAGTTCCACTTCCACGCTCCCAGCGAGAACCTCATCGTGGGCAAGTCCTACCCCCTGGAGGGGCACCTGGTCCACGCCAACGACAAGGGGGAGCTGGCGGTGGTGGCGGTGATGTTCGAGCCGGGCCGCGCCAACCCGGCCCTGAGCCAGGCCTGGCAGGCGCTGCCAGCCAAGGCGGGGGAAACTCGTGCCCTCAAGGTGCCGCTCTCGGCAGAGCCACTGCTGCCCGCCCAGCGCGACTACTACCGCTTCAGCGGCTCCCTGACCACGCCGCCCTGCTCGGAAGGGGTGCGCTGGCTGGTGATGAAGGAGCCGGTGCAGGCCAGCCAGGCCCAGATAGACGCCTTCAAGGCGGTGATGCACCACCCCAACAACAGACCCGTCCAGCCCCTCAACGGACGCCAGGTGCTGCAATAAGGTTGTAAGTAACCGCTTTGCACGATAGAAAGAGGGCCAACAGGCCCTCTTTTGCATTCACCGCGAGTCGTTAGAGGCTGGCGGCGATCTTTGCCCCCAGGGCGGCGTTGTTCAGCACCAGCTGGATGTTCGCCGCCAGGGAGTTGCCACCGGTCAGCTCGCACACCCGCGCCAGCAGGAAGGGGGTGGATGCCTTGCCCTTGACGCCCTGCTCGTCCGCTTCCTGCAGCGCCTGCGCGATGGCCGCGTCTATGTCGGCCTTGGGCATGGCAAACTTGGTCGGGATCGGGTTGGTGACCACGGCGCCGCCGGCCAGCCCCAGCTCCCACTTGAGGCGCAGCGCCTCGGCAATGGCCGCCGGGGTGTCGAGGCGGTAATCCACCTTGAAGCCACTCTCGCGGGTGTAGAAGGCGGGCAGCTCCTCGGTCTGGTAGCCGATGACCGGCACCCCCTGGGTTTCCAGATATTCCAGGGTCAGGCCGATGTCGAGTATGGACTTGGCACCGGCGCAGACCACGGCCACCGGGGTCTGGGCGAACTCCTGCAGATCTGCCGAGATGTCGAAGGTCTCCTGGGCGCCGCGGTGCACGCCGCCGATGCCGCCGGTGGCGAACACCCGGATCCCCGCCATGGCGGCGATGATCATGGTGGAGGCGACAGTGGTCGCGCCCAGCCCCTTGTTCGCCAGCACGAAGGGGATGTCCCGGCGGCTGCACTTGGTGGCGGCGTGACCGGCCTTGCCCAGCGCCTCCAGCGCCCCCGCATCCAGACCCACCTTGAGGCGGCCATCCAGAATGGCGATGGTGGCCGGCACGGCGCCGTTGTCGCGCACCACCTGCTCTACCTGGCGCGCCGTCTCCACGTTCTGCGGATAGGGCATGCCGTGGGAGATGATGGTGGACTCCAGGGCTACGACGGGTTTGCCGGCGGCCAGGGCCGCAGCGACTTCAGGTTGGATATCGAGGTAAGCGTTCAACATGGGTACTCCTCCAGCATGCGTTCAACGGCGGCCTTGGATAGGCCGGAAAATACGGTATCGGAACAATTGACGGTGAGGGCGGCGCAGCCGAGAGCGAAACGGGTCGTCTCCATGATGCCCTGCTCCTGCAACCAGGCGTGGGCCAGCCCTGCCATGAAGGCATCGCCGCCGCCGGTCACGTTGACGACAGGGCTGCCGAGCACAGGCAGATGGCCCTGGCACTCCCCGTCGCTATAGAAAATCCCCTGATCCCCGAGGCTCAGGAACAGCCGCTGCACCCCGGCGCGGTGGAACCAGGCCGCCGCCATGGGCCAGGTGTCCGGCCCGGCTATGGTGAAGCCACACAGCTGCTCCGCCTCGGTGCGGTTCGGCTTGAGGGTGTGGATGCGGTGCAGCCAGGGGCGGATCTTCTCCACCTTGGCCACAGAGACGGTGTCGACGAAGATGATGTGCTCGCCCTGACGCTCGAACAGCCAGTCCAGGGTGTGGGTGGCGAGATTGGTGTCGAGCACCCAGAGCCGGGCCGCGCCAAGGAAACCGGTGAGCGGGGTCAGCCGGGCCGGGGTGAGTTCGTCGATGATGCCCATGTCGTTGACGGCGCAGCTCATCTCGCCGCTGCCATCGTGCAGGCTGAGGTAGCAGGAGGTCGCCTGCCCCTCCAGCACCAGCACCTGGCGCACGTCGACCCCGGCGCGCTGGCTCACCTCCAGCAGGTGGTGGCCGTATTGATCGTTGCCCACGGCGGTCAGCAGCCGGGTGTCGGTGCCGAGCCGCGCCAGGTTCTCGGCGATATTGCGCCCCACCCCGCCGGCGGAGGTGCGCACCCGGCCCGGGTTGGAGTCGCCGATGCGCAGGTTGTCGTGGCTGCAGCCGCAGATATCCATGTTGGCGCCGCCGATCACCACGGCGTAGGGCCCTTCCCGCAGCACATAGCCGCGCCCCTGCACATAGCCCTGGCGCATCAGGCTGGAGATGTGACTCGCCAGCGCCGAGCGGCTGATACCCAGCCTGTCTGCCAGCTCCTGCTGGGCAATCATGGGATCCTGGCGCAGCAGGGCGAGGATCTCTTGTTCACGTTCCGTCATAGACAAACATCCAGTTACAAACGTTTGTCTATTATTTCCGAAAAACGTTTTCCCGCTATCCTCTCGTGCAAGAAATGTCGGGTCAGCCACAAAAAATCACCGGGCAAGCCCGGTGATCCTTCATGAGATATGTGCGGCGCACTCAGCCCAGCCGCGCGACACTCAGGGCCGGATAGTCCAGACAGCGACCGTCCATCAGGGCATAGCGCTGCTTGTAATGTCGGGTCAGCAACAAGAACATCACCGGGCAAGTCCGGTGATCCTCAATGGCATATGTGCAGCCCGTTCAGCCCAGTTGTACCCAGACAGCGCCCTCATCCAGTCGCACCGGCCAGCAGGCGACACTCAGGGCGGGATCATCCAGACAGCGGCCATCCATCAGGGCGTAGCGCTGCTTGTAGAGGGGGGAGGCAACCACGGGTTCGCCCCCGGCATCCCCCACCAGGCCGCGCCCCAGCACGGCCACGCCGACCAGAGGGTCCACCCCGTCCAGGGCATAGACCCGCCCCCCGAGGCGAAACAGCGCCAGCACCCGCCCCTCCAGCCAGGCGCTGCGCCCCCCCTGCTCCGGCAGGGCTGACAGCTCGCACACCCTATGCCACTGCCCATGCTCGGGGTGCGCTGTGCCTTCCTTGAAATCCTTCATACCACCTCCTTGATACTGATCGCCGGCACCCATTGCCCCCGCTCCTCACGGCGCGGCGGTGTCTCGTCCTCGGGCCGGTTGACGAAGGCCTCGAACAGCTTGAGCTTGTCCGGGTCCGCCAATGTGCTCTTCCACTCGCACTGCCAGGTGCCGACTATCTCCCCCATCATGGCCTCCAGCTCGGCGCCGATGCCGAGCCTGTCCTCGATGATCACCGACTTGAGGTAGTCGAGCCCCCCCTCCATGTTCTCCATCCAGACCGAGGTGCGCTGCAGCCGATCCCCGGTGCGCACGTAGAACATCAGCAGCCGGTCTATGTAGCGGATCAGGGTCTGCTCGTCGAGGTCGGTGGCGAACAGGTCGGCGTGGCGCGGCCGCATGCCGCCGTTGCCGCACACATAGAGGTTCCAGCCCCGCTCGGTGGCGATGACGCCTATGTCCTTGCTCTGGGCCTCGGCGCACTCCCGGGTGCAGCCGGAGACCGCAAACTTCAGCTTGTGGGGGGCCCGCAGCCCCTTGTAGCGGTGCTCCAGGGTCTGGGTCAGGGTCATGGAGTCCTGCACCCCGTAGCGACACCAGGTGGAGCCGACACAAGACTTCACGGTGCGCACCGACTTGCCGTAGGCCTGGCCTGTCTCGAAGCCCGCCGCCACCAGCTCGCCCCAGATGGCGGGCAGCTGGTCGACCCGGGCACCGAAGAGATCGATTCGCTGGCCGCCGGTGATCTTGGTGTAGAGGCCGTACTTGCGCGCCACCTCCCCTATGGTGATGAGGCCGTCCGGGGTGATCTCCCCACCCGGGATGCGCGGCACTACTGAGTAGGTGCCGTCCTTTTGCAGGTTGGCAAGGAAGGCGTCGTTGGTGTCCTGCAGGGTGCGGTGTGGCTTCTCCAGCACATGCTCGTTCCAGAGGGACGCCAGTATGGAGGCGACCGTCGGCTTGCAGATGTCGCAGCCCAGACCCTGGCCATGCTTGTCTCGCAGCGCCTCGAAGCTCTTCAGCTCGCCGATCCGGGCCAGGTGATAGAGCTCCTGGCGGCTGTAGGCGAAGTGCTCGCACAGCCCCTTGTCCGCCTCCACCCCGAGGTCTGCCAGGGTCTGATCCACTACCTGCTTGAGCAGGTTGCCGCAGCCGCCGCAACCGGTGCCCGCCCTGGTGCAGCTCTTGACTGCCCCCAGCTCGTGATTGCCCGCCCGAACGGCGGCCACCACCTCCCCCTTGCTGACGTTGTGGCAGGAGCAGAGGATGGCGCTGTCCGGCAGCACCAGGGGCGCGGGGGCAGCCCCCACCTCCCCCACCAGCAGGGAGAGGGGCGGCTGGGGCAGCGCCACCCCGTTCTGGTAGTACTGCAGCAGCCGCTCATAATCGGCGCCATCCCCCACCAGGATGGCGCCGAGCAGGCGATTGCCCTCACCGTCTGTCACCAGCTTCTTGTAGACGCCGTTGACCCTGTCCAGCAGCAGCAGCTCCTGGGCGCCGGCGGTGCTGGCGTGAGCGTCGCCGATGGAGCCCACGTCCACCCCCATCAGCTTGAGCTTGGTGGACATATCGGCCCCAAGGAAGCGGCTCTCGCCGCCGCACAGGCTGGCCACGGCGGCCCGCGCCATCTGGTAGCCGGGGGCCACCAGGCCGAAGATGCGCCCCTGCCAGAGCGCGCACTCGCCGATGGCGAGGATGGCGGGATCCGAGCTGTGGCAGCCGTCGTCGATGCAGATGCCGCCGCGCTCCCCGACCGCCAGCCCTGATTGCCGGGCCAGGGCGTCGGCGGGGCGTATGCCCGCCGAGAACAGCAGGACATCGGTCTCAAGATGAGAGCCGTCCTTGAAGCACAGGCGGTGACGGGCCTGCTCCCCCTGCTCTATGCACTCGGTGGCCTTCTCCACCAGCACCTCGACCCCGAGGGCCTGAATTTTGTCTCGCAGCACGGCGCCGCCGCTCTCGTCGAGCTGCACCGGCATCAGCCTGGGGGCAAACTCCACCACCTGGGTCTTGAGCCCGAGCAGGCGCAGGGCGTTGGCCGCCTCCAGCCCCAGCAGGCCGCCACCTATGACCACGCCGCTGCGGGCCTGGGCGCAGGCATCGCGGATGGCGGCAAGATCCCCCAGGGTGCGGTAGACGAAGCAGCCCTCCCGCTGATGGCCGGGGATGGGGGGCACGAAGGGCACAGAGCCGGTCGCCAGCACCAGACGGTCGTAAGGGAACTGCTCGCCGTTGGCGAGCGTCAGGGTGCGGGCAGCTCTGTCGAGCACCTCCACCTCGGCCCCCAGCCGCAGCGCAATGCCGCTCTCTTCATACCAGGCGGGATCCGCCATGCGCAGCGCCTCCGGGGCCTTGCCGCCGAATACCTCGGAGAGGTGCACCCTGTCGTAGGCGGAGTCCGGCTCGGCCCCGAATACGGTCACCTCGAAGCGCGCCAGCCCGCCGGCCGCCACCAGCTGCTCGATAAAGTGGTGACCCACCATGCCATTGCCCACCACCAGCAGGCGCTGCTTACCGGCCTTTTCGGGGGATCCGGCGCTCTGGCGATCGTTAAGATCCATGCCGTCGCCTACCACCCACAGTTGCTCTTTGTCAGCCATATCTCTCTTCCTTGAATCCGTTGGGGCTCAGGCACGCAGCTTGCTGCGCACTTTCTCAGCCGCCTTGAGGGGGGTCACCTTGCGCTGCTTCTCGTAGAGGAAGCGCAGCACCTGCTGGCGCAGCTTGTGGTAGTGGGGGTCGTCCGCCAGGGCGACCCTGTCCCTCGGCCTTGGCAGGTCCACGGTCAGGATCTCCCCGACGGTGGCACTGGGGCCGTTGGTCATCATGCAGATGCGATCGGAGAGCAGCACCGCCTCGTCCACGTCGTGGGTGATCATGATGACGGTGTTGCCAAGCTCAGCCTGGATCGCCATCAGGGCATCCTGCAGATGGGCCCGGGTCAGGGCATCGAGGGCGCCGAACGGCTCGTCCATCAGCAGCACCTTGGGGGAGAGCGACAGCGCCCGGGCGATACCGACCCGCTGTTTCATGCCCCCCGACAGCTCGTGGGGCATCTTCCGGCTGGCGTGGTCCATCTGCACCAGGGAGAGGTAGTAGTCCACCCGCTCCGAAGCCGCCCGCCGGTTCGGCTCCACCTGGCCCACCGCCAGCGCCACGTTCTGCTGGACGCTGAGCCAGGGCAGCAGGGCATGGTTCTGGAACACCATGGCCCGCTCGGGCCCGGGGCCCGCCACCTCGCGGCCATCGAGTATGATGCCGCCGAGGGTCGGCTCCAGCAGTCCGGCCACCAGGTTGAGCACTGTGCTCTTGCCGCAGCCCGAGTGGCCTATGAGGGAAACGAACTCCCCCTTCTCGATGCGCAGGTTGACCCGGCTGAGGGCCTCGAAGCTGCCCTGCTCCGTCTCGAACGAGATCCCGACGTCGCTTATTTCCAGATAACTCTTCATTGGCTCTTCTCCTGCCTGAATAGGAATGTGATTAACGCAGCACCTGGCCACTGCTGCAGGGCCTGTGCTGCCTTGGCTGCCCTAGCGCAATACCTGGCGCTTGTCCCAGGACAACCACTGCTGCAGGGCCAGCATGCCCCTGTCCAGGGCGCAGCCGATGAGGCCTATGGTGATCACCGCCACCATGATGCGAGCCAGGGAGGCCGAGCCGCCGCTCTGAAACTCGTCCCACACGAACTTGCCGAGCCCCGGGTTCTGGGCCAGCATCTCGGCCGCGATCAGCACCATCCAGGCCACCCCCAGCGACAGCCGCAGCCCGGTGAAGATCATGGGCAGGGCCCCGGGCAGCACTATGCGCCGCACGTGGGTCACAAAGGAGAGCCGCAGCACCCGGCTGACGTTGTGCAGATCCCTGTCCAGCCCCGCCACCCCGACCGCCGTGTTGATCAGGGTCGGCCAGAGAGAGCAGAGGGTCACCGTCAGGGCCGAGGTGAGGAAGGACTTGGCGAGCCAGGGGCTGGGGTTGGCGTAGAGGGCGCTCACCACTAGCGTGATGAGGGGCAGCCAGGCCAGGGGTGACACCGGTTTGAGCAGCTGGATCACCGGGTTGGCGGCGCGATAGAGCCCCTGATTCATGCCGAGCAGCACCCCGCACGGGATGGCGATCAGAGTCGCCAGAGCGAAGCCGCACAGCACTGTGAGCAGGCTGGTGGCTATCTGATCGAAGAAGGTGGGGCGCCCTGTGTAGGGGCGCAGTTTCACCTCGGCCGCCGGATCTGCCGCCAGCCGCGCCGCGTTGCGCACCTGCTGGCGCTCGAGGAAGGCGCTCGCCTTCTCCCGCTCGGCCAGGTGATCCTGACCCAGGGACCAGAGCTGGCTGGCGGTGGCGAGTGGCCCAGGCAGGGTGCCCAGACTGGTCTGCACCTGGCTCGCCCCCCACTGCCAGAGGCCGAGGAAGAGCAGCACGCCCAGCAGGGGCTGCACCATGACTTTCCAGTTGACGGCATTCCAATGGATGGATAGCCACTTGTGTCGGTTCATTGGGTTCTCCTTGCTCATTGCACTCGCTCATCGCCCTTGAGGCCGATGGCAAACTGCTGCAGATAGGCGTTGGGGTGGCGGCCGTCGTAGAGCAAGCCGTCGATGAAGCCATCCTGGGGGCCGCGATAGCCCTGCTCGCTGGCAAAATCCGGGAAATCGGTGGCCTTGAGCTTGCCCTCGGCGATCAGCGCCTCGGCGGCCTGGCGATAGACGCCCGGCTGGTAGACGGCCTTGGCCACCTGCTCGAACCAGGCGTCCGGCTTGGCCTCGGGGATCTGGCCCCAGCGCCGCATCTGGGTCAGATACCAGATGGCGTCGGAGTAGTAGGGGTAGGTAGCGTGGTGGCGGAAGAAGACGTTGAAGTCCGGCAGCTGACGCTTGTCCCCCTTGGCGTACTCGAAGGTGCCGGTCATTGAGCTGGCAATCACCTGCTCGTCGGCCCCCACGTACTCGGGTTTGGCCAGCAGCTTGGCCGCCTCGCGCCTGTTGCCGTTTTGCTCCGCATCCAGCCACCAGGCCGCCCGCAGCAGCGCCTTCACCAGCCGGACATGGGTGTTGGGGTGGCGCTCTGCCCACTCCCGGGTGACGCCGAACACCTTCTCCGGGTTGTTGCGCCAGATCTCAAGGTCGGTGATGACGGGCACCCCTATCCCTCTGGCGACCGCCTGCTGGTTCCAGGGCTCCCCCACGCTGTAGCCGGCTATGGTGCCCGCCTCCAGGGTGGCGGGCATCTGGGGCGGCGGCGTCACCGAGAGCAGCACGTCAGCCTGACGCTGGCCCGAGTTGTCGCCAAGCTTGGGTGCGTAGAAGCCGGGGTGCAGGCCGCCCGCCGCCAGCCAGTACCTGAGCTCGTAGTTGTGGGGGGAGACGGGGAACACCATCCCCATGTTGAACGGCTTGCCCCCCTGACGGTACTCGGCCACCACGGGCTTGAGGGCCGCGGCGCTCACCGGCGGCGGCACCTGGCCCGCCTTCGCCTTGGGCAGCTGGGGGGCCATGGCTGCCCAGACGCTGTTGGCAACCGTGATGGCGTTGCCGTTGAGATCCATGGCAAAAGCCGTCACCAGCTCGGCCTGAGTGCCGATGCCGATGTGGGCCGCCAGGGGCTGGCCCGCCAGCATCTGGGCGCCGTCCAGCTCGCCGTCTATCACCCGATCCAGCAGTATCTTCCAGTTCGCCTGAGCTTCCAGGGTCACGTAGAGCCCCTCGTCCTCGAAGTAGCCCCGCTCGTAGGCCACCGCCAGCGGCGCCATGTCGGTCAGCTTGATGAAGCCGAGCCTCAGCTCCTCCTGCTCCGGAGCCCCCAGCGCCAGCGTCGGCAGTGACAGCAGCGCCAGCAGCAGACCCGCACATCCTTGTCTCTTGTTCATTCGCCTTCCTCGCTCAGATCACAGTCATGGGCGGCCATTCCCCTGCGCCGTTGCAGGGTCGCGGCCAAAAAAAAACCTCACCGATCCGGGATCGGTGAGGCCTCTTTGCCCTGTTGCGAGTGACGGGCCCGTGGGTGCCATCACTCCTTGTCTTCTGGGTAATCCACTTTCCGTGCCAAATTGGCCAAGCCGCCAAAACTGGCCCTATTCCGCCTTTTTCCTCCCGCTTTGCCTTCTCGTTTGCCTCAATTAGGCGCAGTTGCACCAAAACGGTTTGCCAGCGGAGCGCTCAGGCGGGCAGTGCCTGCAGCAGTTGCCGCGCCAGCTCCCCCAGGCTCAGGTGGCGGCTCATGGCGGTGCTGCGCATCAGGCGGTAGGCCTGCTCTTCGTCCAGCCCCTGATGGCGCATCAGGCGCCCCTTGGCCTGCTCGATAAGCCGCCGCTCCTCCAGCTTCTGGCGCAGCTCGCTCTCGGTCTGCATCAGGGCCTGCACCATGGCCAGCTGGCTGCGGGCGAGCCGCAGCCACTGCTCCACCGGCTCCCGCTCGCCGCAAGGGTGGGGTACCAGCAGCACCCCCTGCTGCAACAGGGCGAGCTGGGTGTCGCCCCCGAGCCGCTCGCAGAACAGCAGGCGCGGCAAGCCCGGCCAGAGGGAGAGGCCGAGGCGCACCTCGGCGCCGAACTGGCGGCAACTGACCAGCAGGGCGTCCCCCTGCTCCATCGGGGTCAGCAGCTGGCGGGTGTCGAGTATCCTGGGCTGATGGCCGTAGTGGCTCACCAGCAGGGCCAGGCGATTGGCCTGACCCGGATCATCGGCGTGGATCAGCAGGCGGGAGGGGGGGCCATCCTGGCCCCGGGGAAGAGTAGTCATGGCGCTCCTTGCCAACGGCTATCGCAACGTGTCTGCTGAACATGCCGCAACATGAAGGCCAACTATTTGAATCTACCTCCTTTTTATCTATCCAGAGGTAGTGGGGGTAGAGGGGAAACCCCGGCTCAGGCCACCCGCTCCATGGTCTGGTTCAGCAGGGCCTGCAGCTCGGCGCCCAGGTTCACCACCTCCCCCATGATCATCAGCACTGGGCTCTGGCCGAGCAGGGCACGGGCGGCCTGCTCCAGCCCCTCCAGCCGGGCGTGATGGACCTGCTGGCGCGCACTACACCCGGCCACCACCAGGGCCACCGGCAGATCCCCGGATGCCCCTGCCGCCAGCAGCCCCTGCCGGATCTGGGCCGCCCGCTCCAGCCCCATGTAGAACACCAGGGTGTGGCCGGCCCGGGCCAGCCCCTGCCAGCCTCTATAGTCCCCCTCGTCCATCAGGTGGCCCGTCACCAGGGTCAGGGAGCGCGCCAGTCCCCTGTGGGTCAGGGGGATCAGGGTGCTGGCGGCGCAGCCCAGGGCCGCCGTGATGCCGGGCACCAGCTCGGCCTCTATGCCGTGGCGGGCCAGGTGCAGCGCCTCCTCCCCGCCCCGGCCGAACACCAGGGGATCCCCCCCCTTGAGGCGCACCACCCGCTTGCCGGTGCGGGCCAGGGCCAGCAGCAGGGCGTTGATCTCCTCCTGGGTGGGGCTCGGCTCGCCGCAGCGCTTGCCCACGTCGAAGCGGGCCGCCCCCTGGGGAATGCGGGCCAGGATCTCGCTCCCCACCAGACGGTCATAGACCACCACCTCAGCCGCCTCAATGCGGTGCAGGGCGCGCAGGGTCAACAATTCGAGGGGGCCGGGGCCCGCTCCCACCAGACTGATTTGGCTCATCTCACACTCCTTGTGTTGCCCAAGCCTCAGGCTGAGGCGATAAAAACATGCTTGATCAACAACTTGTCGATCTCGGGCAGGCAGGTGCCACAGTTGCTGCCGCAGCCGAGCAGGGCCTGCAGCCCCGCCAGCTCGCTCACCCCCTGCCGGGTGATGGCATCCACGATGCGCTGCTCCGACACCCGCAGGCAGGAGCAGACCAGCCGGCTCTCTCCGGCCAGGGCCAGGCTCAGGGTCTGGCTCAGGGCTCCCGCCTGCAGCGGCGTGCCGAGCAGGCTGGCCAGCAGCTCGACCTTGATGTCAGGGCGTCGCTCCCCCACCAGCAGGATGCCCTCGATGCGATCCCCGGCCAGGGTCAGGGCGAGCCAGCCCTCTTTCAGGGGCAGCCGCAGCCAGTGCCCCTCTGCCCCCAACCGCTGCCACAGCCCCTGGGAGCTGTCGGACCAGGAGGCCAGCAGGGTGCAGTTGCCCTCGGGCAGGGGGCGCCTTGCCCACCAGTCCACCGGCTCGCGCCAGTCATGGCGGCCGCACCAGAGCCCCTGCCAGCGGGTGGCTTGCGCCCTGGCCTGTACCCGCCCCTGCTTGAACATGGGCTGGCCCGAGAGGGGATCCACCACGGCGGCGATGAGGCGGTTGACCGCCCCCAGGCTGCACTGGCTGTCGGTCCAGTGCATGGGCAGGAAGGCCTCCCCCTCCCTGAGTCCCTCGTCCAACCCGACCAGCAGCAGGGCCTCCCCGAGCTCGTTGTAGAGACGCACCAGATCCCCCTCCCTGACGCCGAGCGCCAGCAGGCTGGCGGCCCCCACCCGCACCCTGGGCCAGGGCTCGGCCTCCTGCAACCTGGGCACGTGACCGGTGCGGGTCATGGTGTGCCACTGATCCCGCAGCCGCCCGCTGTTGAGGAGCAGGGAGAGGTCCTCCCCCCGGGGGGCGGCCTTCGGCTGCGGGGGGAAGTGCTGGGCCAGGGGCAGCAGGCGGGCCCGGCCATCCGGGGTGGCAAAGCGCCCGTCCTCGAACAATCGGGCTCGCCCCTTTGGCCAGTTGCCGTTGACGGGCCAGCTCAGGGGGGCGAGCGCCTCGAACTCGGCGCGGCTAAGATCCGCCAGCCCCGAGATGTCGAACTGGCGGGCCCCTTCGTTCTCGAAGCCGGAGAGGGCGGCGTGTTCACAGAAGATCTCGTGCTCGTGCTCATAGGCGAACCCCTCGCCAAAGCCGAGCCGGCGGGCGAGCTGGGTCAGGGCCCACCAGTCGGGCCTGGCCTCCCCCGGCAGGGGCAGGAAGGCGCGCTGGCGGCTGATGGTGCGCTCGGAGTTGGTGACTGTGCCGCTCTTCTCCCCCCAGGCGGCGGCGGGCAGCAGCAGGTGGGCGAGGCGCGCCGTGTCGGTATTGGCCGTCACCTCGGAGACCACCAGCAGCTCGCAGCGGCTCAGGGCTTCGCGCACCCGGTTGCCGTCCGGCAGGGAGACAGCCGGGTTGGTGCCGAGCACCCAGAGGGCGCGGATCTCCCCCCGGTGCACCGCCTCGAACAAGGCCACCGCCTTGTGCCCAGGCCCGCGCACTATGGTCGGGCTTCCCCAGAAGCGCTGCACCCTATCGCACTCGGCCTCGCCAAAGCCCATGTGGGCGGCGAGCTGGGTCGCAAGCCCCCCTACCTCGCGCCCCCCCATGGCGTTGGGTTGCCCCGTCATGGAGAAGGGGGCCGCCCCCGGCTTGCCGATGCTGCCGCACAGCAAGTGGGCGTTGATGATGGCGTTGGCCTTGTCCACCCCCTGGTTGGACTGGTTGATCCCCTGGCAGAACAGGGTGACAGTCCTGGGGGTGCGGGCAAACAGCTGGTAGAAACCGAGCAGATCGCTGCGGGAGAGGCCGCAGCTGCGGGCCACCTCGTCCAGTTGCCAGGCCGGATCGTCCAGCGCCGCCGCCAGCGCCTCGAAGCCGCTCACATGCTGCGCCACATAGGCCTTGTCCCAGCCGTCGCTGTCGAGCAGATAGCGGCACAGGCCGTTCCACAGCGCCACGTCGCTGCCGGGCTTGAGGGCCAGATGCAGATCCCCCTGCTCCGCCGTCATGGTGCGGCGGGGATCCAGCACCACCAGCCTGAGCTCGGGGCGGCGCGCCCGCGCCTGCTGCAGGCGGCGAAACAGCACGGGGTGGGTCCAGGCGGTGTTGGCGCCGGTCAGCACTACCAGATCCGCCAGCTCCAGATCCTCGTAGCAGGCGGGCACCAGATCCTCCCCGAAGGCGCGCTGATGGGCCACCACAGCCGACGACATGCAGAGCCGGGAGTTGGTGTCCACGTTGGCACTGCCCAGATACCCCTTCATCAGCTTGTTGGCGACGTAGTAATCCTCGGTGGTGAGCTGGCCAGACAGGTAGATGCCGATGGCCTCGGGCCCGGATTCGGCCAATATGGCGGTAAAACGACTGGCCAGGGTGTCCAGGGCCTCTTCCCAACCGATGCGCTGCCCCATCCAGCGCGGATAGAGCAGGCGGTCGGGGAAGGCCAGGCTCTCCAGCAGGCTGGCCCCCTTGACACACAGAGCGCCGCCGTTGGCCGGATGCTCTTCATCCCCCTGCAGTTGCCAGTTCTCCCCCTCCCGGCTCAGCCGGATGCCACACCCCACTCCACAATAGGCACAGGTGGTCTTCATTCCCTCGCTCCTTGTCGCCGGCGGCCCCGGGGCCGCCTCCTTGTCCTGTTCGATGACGAGCCCATAAAAAAGCGTCCGCCCCCCTGCGGGGACGGACGCCTTTGTCCGGATGAGCCTAAATCATCTTGTATGGGGAAGTGACTGCAAAGCCCGCGCCAGGATGCAAGGTGCGTCGCCATTGGGCGCCAGGGCTCAGGGCTGCGCCAGGGCGGTGCAACTGCTCCCTTGTTGGGCCCGCCGGGCGGGAGTCGGCACCACAGGCTGGGCAAGGGGCCCACCGGGGGTATAATGCGCCGCCACAGAGGAGAACGAGATGAAAGAGTCAGGTTACGGCGCCGCAGAGCGGGTCGATGCGCGGCCGGATGCGGCCCCCGAGTATTGCGCCATCGGGCTGGTCAACCCCAAGTCACCGGAGAACGTGGGGGCCGTGATGCGGGCCGCCGGCTGCTACGGGGCAGAAGAGGTCTACTACACGGGTCAACGCTTCGAGCTGGCGCGGCGTTTTGCCACCGACACCAAGCAGATGGTGGAGAAGATCCCCCTGCTCGGGGTCGAGGATCTGCTGGCCTTCGTCCCCGAAGACTGCACCCCTGTGCTGGTGGATCTCATCGAGGGAGCCACCTCGCTGCCGGACTACGAGCACCCCGAGCGGGCCTTCTACATCTTTGGCCCTGAGGATGGCACCCTGGAGCCCGCCCGTTTCGCGGCGGTGAAGGAGGTTGTCTATGTGCCGACTCAGGGTTGCATGAACCTGGCCGCCTCGGTCAACGTGATCCTCTACGATCGGCTGGCCAAGAAGCTAAGGGCTGAAGGCTGAGCAAGACGGTGATCCAGGTGGCCGGACAGCAGGCCGCCTCAATCCTGTGATGACGCCTCCCTGCGCACCCTCGCCTCCTGCTCCCTGATAAAGTCCAGGTAGTCGTCGTAGAGCCGGTTTTCCCGATAGATCCGTGCCAGTGTCCCCTCCCTTATCAGGGTGCGCATGCCGGAATCCCAGAGCCCGTGCAGCTGCCTGCCCTTCTCGTTGTCGGCGAAGATGGGGTAGGTCGGGATCCAGCGCAGGAACACCTGCGCCAGCTCGGGCGGGAGGGCATCCTTGGGGTAGAGGGCGCCGTCGGTCAGGTAGTAGCGGTAGCGCCCCTTGAGCAGCAATTGCAGCGCCATCTCATGGCTGTCTATCTCGTACCAGCGCATCGGCAGCGGGATGAACTTGTCGAAGGCCCAGCCCCGCAGCCAGAGCACCTCCTGCTCCTTCAGGCTGTGCTCGCCGGCCCAGTGTGGCAACCAGTGCTTTTGCATCACCACGCTCACGTAGTCCGCCGAGTCGGGGTAATCGGGCTGATGGGCGCCCTTCACCTCTCCCCGATAGACCCCCATCGCCATGTCCCCCGCCTTCTGCGACACCACCGCCAGCGCCCGCTTGTAAGGCACCAGGTGCGGGCGCACCACATAGCCCTCGGGCTCATAGATGGCGCGCACTATGTCCAGATAGACACCTTCGCCACCCTTCTGGCAGAAGCCGGGCCAGTCATCGCAATAGACATCCAGGGTATCGGCCCGCACGGGCCAGATGAGCAGCAGGCAGCAGAACAGAAAAAGACGAACCATGGGTTTCCTCAGTGGTATGACCGTCGGCAGGCGCTCACCGCCAGACGGTCCGTTCAGGCATACAGATAGCATAGAAAGCCAGCCTGCCCTGTTACATTTTTCCCGATTTTGCGAGCGAGTCGAGGGTTATTGCCCCCTCGATCGGTATCATGGATCATAAGATTCATTAGTGACCTAACTGAGGGGAGCCTTCTCATGCCAACCATCAAATCCCTGCTCTGTCCCGTCGATTTTTCCGAGATGTCCAAGGCCGTGCTCGACTACGCCGTCTTCATGGCCCAGAGCCATCAGGCCGAGCTCAAGTTGGTCCACGTGGTGGATCAGCTGCACGGTTTCGACAGCTACAAGATCCTGCACATGACCGCCATCGAGATCACCCATGAGATGGAGCGTCAGGCCAAGAGCCAGCTCAAGGAGCTGGTCGCCACCCTGCCCATCCCGGCCAAGTTCGAGGTGCGCTTCGGCCGCGCCGCCGACGAGATAGTGATCCAGGCGAAGGAAGACAAGGTGGATCTGCTGGTCATGGGCAGCCACGGTCGCTCCGGCATCAGCCACCTGCTGGTGGGCAGCGTGGCGGAATCCGTGGTACGCCACGCCCCCTGCCCCGTGCTGGTGGTGCGCAAGTAACCCCAACCCCCGACCGGAAGGCCAGCACGAGCTGGCCTTTTTGCTCTCTATGCCCCCTCAACCGTGGGCATAGATGACGCTGCCCCCCTTGATGGTGTCTATGATGGCCCTGGACTGCTCTCGCGGCAGGGCCGGGCAACCCCAGCTGCGGCCCAGCTTGTCATATTTTTGCAAATGCCTCGGGCTGGCATAGTCAGCCCCGTGCACCACTATGGCGCGCTTGCGGGCATTGCTGTTCTTGCCGGGGCTAAGGCCGTCCAGGCGCAGGGAGTAGCCGTGCTTGCCTTGATAGGTTTCGGCGGTGCGATAGACCCCGAGGGAGCTCTGGCGGGAGTTGAGCTGGTTGGAGAACTGGCGCGCGGCCAGCTCCCCCGAATTGCGACCGTGGCTGACCCAGGTGTGGTAGAGCAGCTTGTGACGCTTCACATCGATGACGAAGAGGCGGCGCATGGTCGAGGGTTTGCTGTAGTCGATGATGGTGAGTATGGGTTTGCGCTTGTGGCGCACATCTTGATAGCCCTGCAGGGCCTTGCGGAATACCTGCTTGTCCAGCTTGCCCGCCAGACCCAGCTGGCGATAGAGATCCTGATCCCAGCTGGCGTGGCCCTGGCTGCTGAAGCAGAGCGCCCCCAGCAGCAGCGGCAACCCCAGCCAGAGGCTGGCCAGCCGCGACATCCAATACTGTCGCTTCATCCTTGAAGTCGCTCCCCTTCCTGAACTGGCGCTCTGAATGACGCCATGTCTCGCTGGATAGTTATATGCAAGCCACTGATAGTGCGCAATAAAAAACCACAAAAATGCCGACCCGAGTCGGCATTGACGGCAATATGCTGACGACCTTGCTCAGGCACGGATCAGATAGTCCGCCTGACCGACCCACTTGTAGCTGGTCAGCTCGGTCAGCCCCATGGGGCCCCGGGCGTGCAGCATCTGGGTCGAGACAGCGACTTCCGCCCCCAGGCCAAACTGGCCGCCGTCGGTGAAGCGGGTGGAGGCGTTGACGTAGACAGCCGCAGAGCCGGCGCCGTTGACGAAGCGCTCCGCATTGGCCAGATCGTTGGTCAGGATGGCATCGGAGTGGCCGGCGTTGTGCTCGCGCATATGGGCCAGCGCCTCGTTGACGTCAGCCACCAGCTTGACCCCCAGGGTCAACCCCAGCCATTCGGTGTCGAAATCTTCCGCTCCCGCCTCGCACAGGTTGTCGACCCCGGCCAGCAGTGGCATGGCGTTGGCGGCCCCCACCAGGGTCACCTTGCGCTCGTTCATCAGGGAGACCAGCTGCGGCAGGAAACGGGCGGCGATCTGCTCATGGACCAGCAAGGTATCGAGGGCGTTGCAGGCGGAGGGGCGCTGCACCTTGGCGTTGTCGATGACCGCCAGGGAACGCGCCAGATCGGCACTCTCGTCCACGAAGATGTGGCTGATGCCAAAGCCGCCGATGATGACGGGGATGGAGCTGTTCTCCTTGCACATCTTGTGCAGCCCGGCACCGCCGCGGGGGATGATCATGTCCACATAGCGATCGAGGCGCAGCAGCTCGCCCACCAGGGCCCGGTCCGGATTGTCGATGTACTGGACAGCCTCGGCCGGCAGACCGGAGGCGGCCAGCGCGCTCTGGATCACCCGTACCAGCTCCAGATTGGAGTGGAAGGTCTCGCGGCCACCGCGCAAGATGCTGGCGTTGCCGGTCTTGAGGCAGAGGCTGGCGATGTCGATGGTGACGTTGGGACGCGCCTCGTAGATGACGCCTATGACCCCGATGGGCACCCGGCGGCGGGAGAGGCGCAGGCCATTCTCCAGCACCCGGCTGTCGATCTCGGCGCCGACCGGATCATCCAGGGAGATCACCTTGCGCACGTCCGCCACTATGCCGGCGAGGCGGGCGGGGTTGAGCAGCAGGCGATCCAGCATGGCTTCCGACAAGCCGGCGTCGCGGCCAGCCGCTATATCCTTCTCGTTGGCAGCCAGGATCTGCGCACTGTGCGCCTCCAGTTCATCGGCGATGGCGGCCAGCGCCCGGTTTTTCTGCGCCGTGCTGATGGTCGCCAGCTGATAGGCGGCCTCGCGGGCCGCCTGCCCCATTTTCTCCAGACTCATAACGTCATCCTTTTTCTCTTTCATAGGTGCCGCTCATAGCAGCACCATATCGTCTCTGTGGATGGCCCATGATCCCGTAGCCATGGCCGCAGTCTCTATCGAGCCAGCTGCTTTACAGCAGCACCATGTCATCTCTGTGGATGGCCCATGATCCCATAGCCGTAGCCGTAGCGGCAGGGTTTATCGGGGCCGACAGCTCACAGCAGCACCATATCGTCTCTGTGGATAGCAACGGCGCCATAGCCGTAACCCAGCACGGCCTCTATCTGATCCGAGTGTAGGCCCCGCAGCTTCTCAAGCTCCAGATGATCGTAACGGCAGATGCCGCGGGCCAGCTCGCTCCCCTGAGGGCCCAGGATCCGCACCACGTCGCCACGGACGAAGTCTCCCTTGACCGCGACTATGCCCTTGGGCAGCAGGCTGGAGCCCTTCTCCTGCATGGCGGCCACGGCCCCCTGATCCACCTGGACTTCCCCATGGGGGGGCGGCCCTGCCAGGATCCAGCTCTTGCGTCCTTCCAGCGGCGAGGCCAGCGCCGGGAACAGGGTCCCCACCCGCTCGCCGGCGGCGAGGCGACCTATCACTTCCGGGATCTGGCCGGTGGCGATCACCACGTTGACCCCGGCGCGGCGTGCCACGTCGGCGGCCTGCAGCTTGGTGGCCATGCCGCCGGTCCCGAGGCCGCTGACGCTGTCACCGGCGAGGGAGCGCAGGGTGTCGTCTATGGTCTGCACCTCTTCGATGAGCTGGGCATCCGGGTTGGTGCGGGGATCCGCGGTAAAGAGCCCCTTCTGGTCAGTGAGCAGGATCAGCAGATCCGCATCCGCCAGGATGGCGGCGCGGGCGGAGAGGTTGTCGTTGTCCCCCACCTTGATCTCGGCGGTGGCCACGGCGTCGTTCTCGTTGATGACGGGGATGATGCGGTGATCGAGCAGGGTGCGCAGGGTGTCGCGGGCATTGAGGTAACGCTCCCTGTCCTCCAGATCGGCGCGGGTCAGCAACATCTGGCCGATGTGCAGCCCGTAGAGGTTGAACAGGTCCTGCCATACCCGGATGAGCTGGGTCTGGCCCACCGCCGCCAGCATCTGCTTGTTGGGCAGGGTCGGCGCCAGCGGAGGGTGCCCCAGGTGCTCACGTCCGGCGGCGATGGCGCCGGAGGTCACCAGAACGACACGGTGTCCGTGTCGATGCAGGGCGGCACATTGCCTGACCAGCTCCACCATGTGGGCACGGTTGAGACGGGCAGATCCCCCGGTGAGCACGCTGGTGCCCAATTTGACGACTATGGTTCTGTTTTCCATGGGAACAAAGGGTTAGAAAAGTAAGGAATCCCTTTATACCCACGGCCCTGTTACCCTGCAAGGCAATTAAGCCTCACAGCTGTCATGGCAAAGAAGGAAGCCCCGCGGATCCATGACCGCAGGGCCCGGGCGGATCAGGCCGCCGTCACGTTCAGCTCGGCGGTGACCTGCTTGGCGGGAGACAAGGTGCACTCCAGCAGGGTCAGCTTGGCGCTGATGAGTTTGTAGAAGTGGTTGAGGGTACGCTCGACCTCGGCCTGATGCTTCTTGGGCAGCGGCTTGTTGATCCACTCCCCGTCCGCATTGTAGAAGCCGACCTGATAGTGATAGCTGAAGCTGTGGTCCTCCTGCTCCAGCACCAGCCACCAGCCCCAGAACTCCCGCTTGTCCGGCGCCGGTTTGGCGCTGACGCAGACGGAAAGGCAGTCGAAGCGGTAGCGTCCCTCCTCGCACAGATCCTCGCGCAGATAGGGGCCAATGGCCGCGAATTGCCGCAGCAATCGCTTGTAGGTCACTCTTTCTGACATGCTAACCTCCCTGTTGAACAAGCCATACCATCACATGATGATGTTACATTTTTAGTTCTATATCATGTACATAAGTGTTTTTTTAGCCAATCTACCGTCTCTTTGAGCGCCTCGTCATACACCTCCAGCAGAGGCTGTTTGTCGAACACCACCGCCTTGCCATTGCGGCTGGCGGAGGCCAGGGCCCGGACATCCTGCTCGGGACAAATGAAGTCACGCTTGTGGCCAATGCTCAGGATGGGCACAGAGGTGCGGCTCCCGAGCAACCCCTGGGTCTTGAGGGAGAAGACCTGGCACTTGGTGCGCAGCAGATCCCACTGGGCGGCATCGGCCCCCAGGCGGTTCGCCAGCCCGTCCCGCATCATGCGCGGACAGCGGGCAAACATCTCCTGATTGGTAAACACCTGGTTGATGCCGGCCCCGATGCAGACCACAGTCCTGAGCTTGAAGGGCTCGATGAAGGCGAGGCGCGCCGCCACATTGCCGGCGAGGCGGAACCCCACCATGGCGATGCGCTGATGATCGACCCAGGCCACCTCGGAGAGGTGGTTGAGCACCGCCTGGTGCAGGCGACTGGTGTCCTGCACCAGCGGCCAATGCTCCGCATAGCCGGTTCCCGGCATGTCCAGCGACAGCATGCCGATGCCGTGGGGCTCGAGGCACTTGAAGTAGAAGTTGAGGAAGTCGACCTGGAGGGCGTCTATGCCGCCGCTGACGATGACCAGGGGCACAGGCCTGTCGGTGGTGGGCAGGTGCAGATAGCCCTGAATGGTCTTGCCCCGGAACGGGACCTGCAGCTCCTTGAGGGGCACCTTGAACAGCCTGCCTGCCTCGCGGTAGGCCATGTTGCAGAGCAGCTGGGCCTGATCCGCCAGCTCGTCATTCTTGAGATGGGGGTAGCTCGCGATGGAGTAGTAGCGCACCGCCTTGAGCAGATTCTTCAACGCCCCGGCGCTATCGCCCTGGCTAACCAGCTCGCGCCCGGCATTGAAATAGCGGCCAGCCAGCTGGCTCCACTCATAGACCCAGTTGCCGGGCACATAGCCCTTGATGGTATCCAGATAGCGCTCGTGGCTGCGCTCCCCCTGCCCCATGGCGATGCGGGCCAGAGTCTGCTCCACTTCCACCGGATCCGCACCCTGCCAGGCCCAGGTCGGCCGGCGCAGCAGGCGGTACCAATGGGGCGACAGGGCGCCGTCGATGAAGCTCTCGGCCAGGGAGCTGTCCTGCTCATCGACCGGGCTGGAGTTGGATATTTCGGAGGTTTCCAATACCTGTTTGACCCGGGTGAACAGCTTTTCCGTCAGGTTGGTATCGTCGTTTGGTTCCAAGATGGTGACTCTTCTGTCTCAAACAATGGTCCATCTTAACCACTTTTCACCGCGGGCAGCCACATCATAAACGCATAAGGCCCCAAACAGGGGCCCTATGAAACCGTCTTGCCATCAGCGCGATCGAGCCGCCCCACAAAAGTCAGGGGCGGGGCGCCAAGGCAGGGGGCG
The DNA here is from genome assembly GCF_046581335.1 of Aeromonas sp. DSM 116730. Classification (NCBI taxonomy): domain Bacteria; kingdom Pseudomonadati; phylum Pseudomonadota; class Gammaproteobacteria; order Aeromonadales; family Aeromonadaceae; genus Aeromonas; species Aeromonas sp. DSM 116730. The sequence continues at coordinate 3,563,818 of NZ_CP144265.1, forward strand.
ATTACTCTTCGTCGCAGATCGGGTTGGCAAACTCCAGCGCCATGTCCCAGGGCTGCTCAATCCAGGTGTCCTGCGGGATGGCGACCTCGAAGTCATCCAGCAATTGCTCACCCATGGGCTTGGCGAAGATGGCGATGAACTTGGCCTTGGGATAGAGCTCGCGGATCGCCTTGGCGGTAGTTCCTGTGTCCACCAGATCTTCCACTACCAGCCAGCCTTCACCGTCACCGGCTGTGGTGGCGGCCTTGACGACCACCAGCTCACGCTGGCTGTTGTGGTCATAGCTGGAGATGCAGAGGGTTTCGACGTTGCGAATGCCAAGTTCACGGGCCATCAGGGCAGCAGGCACCAGGCCACCACGGCTGACCGCGATGATCCCTTTCCACTGGCTGACGGGCAGTTGACGACGGGCCAGACGGCGCGCTTCACGTTGCAGGTTATCCCACGATACATAGAACTTTTTTGGCATGCTATCGATCTCAACGAGTTATAAAGGCAATCACTTAAGACGTAAGGGTCCCGGCAGACACACGGGATCCGGTAAATTCTGGCCCCCGTCTCCTGAATTTTGCTTGCACTTTTGCGGCCTCAGGGGTAGACCCTCGGCAGCAAAAAGCAGATGCATTGAAAGCAGGACGGGCATGGCTGGCGGCCATCTCGATCTAGACCCAGACCTCAGGCCAGCTGTTGGGCCGGTATGATAGCACCCTTTGCAGATAAAATGACTGGCAAACGTATGCGAAAAACAGGAAAAGTCGGCCATCTCCTGCCCGTTTGGCCTCCCCTCGGGGCCCAGTCCTCATCAACAGGGTGCTCATTCGAAGAGCAAACCTCGAATTTCGGGTAAAAAAATAGCAGGGGGAGGATGGAACCCTCACACACCTGCTGCTTTTCTGCTTTCTCTGTCAGCCCGGCTGACTGCCCGTCTTAACGACGACCGGCGTAGGGGTTCGGATAGTTGAAACCCTGGGTATAGAGAGACTGGGCAAACCAATAGGTTGAATTGCTGCCTGACATAATGAACTCCTGATTGCTTAACAAGTTACGTACCTTTAATGCGGGTTCAGATCCTTGAACAGACACTCGGTTCCGTGGAGGCGCACTTGCTTTGCTTCGGTTCCCTGGAGGCATTCATTGTCATCCTGACAAGTGGTTGACCCACGGCGGCTAATTTACCACCCGGCGGCGAAAAGACAATATTTTTGTGATGTGCATCACGAATTTCATCTTCTGCTGATAACCATGGGCGAGGCAGTCATGTTCGCCATTCAGGCTCCCTTTATCAGCACAAGCAGACCGCAATTTGCGCAGATCGCTCACATTTTTGTGTGATTGACTGTATTATCGTTACCCTCTTCTGCGGCCCACTGGGCCCTGTCCATTTCCGTGCTGGTAAGGAGTCCCGACGTGGCACAGCTTAGTTCTCTGTCTCCCAAATTGATTTGGCAATTCTTCGAGCAGATCTGCTCCATTCCCCACCCCTCCAAGCACGAGGCCAAGTTGAGCGCCTGGATAGTGCAGTGGGCCCAGGGGGAAGGCCTGGCGGTCAAGCAAGACGCCGTGGGCAACATCATCATCAAGAAGCCGGCCACCCCGGGCATGGAAAACCGCAAGGCCGTGGTGCTGCAGGCCCACATCGACATGGTGCCCCAGGCCAATGCCGACACTCAGCACGACTTCACTCAGGATCCCATCGATGCCTACATCGACGGTGAATGGGTCACCGCCCGTGGCACTACCCTGGGGGCCGACAACGGCATGGGCATGGCAGGCTGTCTGGCCGTGCTGGCCGACAAGACCATCAAGCACGGCCCGCTGGAAGTGCTGCTGACCACGGACGAAGAGACCGGCATGACAGGCGCCTTCGGCCTGGAAGCGGGTTGGCTGGAGGGCGAGATCCTGCTCAACACCGACTCCGAAGAGGATGGCGAAGTCTACATGGGCTGCGCCGGCGGGGTGGATGCCAATATCCGCTTCCCGCTGGAGCAGGTTGCCGCCACCCAGGGTGAAGGTTTCGAGCTGCAGGTGAAGGGGCTGCGTGGCGGTCACTCCGGGGTCGACATCCACCGCGGTCGTGGCAACGCCAACAAGCTGCTGGTGCGCCTGCTCAAGGCCGCCGAGCCACTGGGGGTGCGTCTGGCCGAGATAAGCGGCGGTACCCTGCGCAACGCCATCCCCCGCGAAGCCCGCGCCACCCTGCTGGTGCCCACCGCCAGCGTCAGCGAGTTCAAGGCCCTGGTTGACCGCTACGCCGGCATCTATCAGAGCGAGCTGGCCGCCACCGAGGCGAACCTGACCGTGCTGCTGAGCGGCCGGGACATGCCCGCCAAGCTGATGAGCGAATCCCTCCAGACCCGCCTGCTGGATGCCCTGATGGCCTGCCCCAACGGCGTCATCCGCATGAGCGATGCCATCCCTGGCGTCACCGAGACCTCCACCAACCTCGGGGTCATCAAGACCCTCGAGGGTGAGGTCTATGTGCAGTGCCTGATCCGCTCCCTCATCGACTCGGGTCGCGAGAGCGTCGAGCAGATGACTAGCTCCCTGTTCAGCCTGGCGGGCGCCAGCTGTGAATTCACCGGCGCCTACCCGGGCTGGGCACCGAACGTGGACTCCCCCGTCATGGCCCTGGTACGCAACAGCTACCAGACCCTGTTCGGCGAGATGCCGAACGTCATGGTGATCCACGCCGGTCTCGAGTGCGGTCTGTTCAAGAGCGCCTACCCGGATTGGGACATGGTCTCCTTCGGCCCGACCATACGCGGTGCCCACTCACCGGACGAGCGGGTTCATATCCCGGCGGTCGAGCGCTTCTGGCAACTGCTGGTCCACGTGCTGGAACAGATCCCGGCCAAGTAAGCACGGCCTCCCGAGCCACTCCATGCCCCGCCCAGTGCGGGGCATGTCATTGGGGCTGTGCCCCTCCTTTCTCTGCGTTGACCCCTTCACTGCCCCTGCCGATCCCCCTTGAAATCGTATCCATAAGCAACCCTGGATTTGAAAACCTTTTCCATGATTTATGTAAATTTACAACACAATAAGTTGATCGAGATCACAAAAGCCTCTAGCATCAAATTGTGACCAAGGTCACAGGAAACAATAATCAACAGAGCGAAGAGGTAAGACTATGTTTGAGAACCTGGCAGTGCTGTTCCACCTGAAAGGTGCATCCAGCAAGAAAGGCACACAAGAGAAAGACACTTATGCGCCTTCGACTCGCAACTACTACTTCCGCTATGGCGCCTGATGTCGCCCGCCCGGAAGTAGAAATTAGTAACGTAATAAAACTACAAAATAACTCAGCAATTCACACCACAGCCACCCCCTCGGGGCGCTGTCCTGCCCGGGCCAGATGTTCCACGGCCAAACCTGAACTCCAACCATGAAGATGGGGCCCACAGGCCCCATTTTTTATTGCTCGTCCCCGACGCCACCCTGCTGTGATACCGGCCCTGGCGAAGCGGACGCCGGCATCAGACCGCCTTTCCCAGCGGCGCCGCCTCCACCGCGGACAAGGGGAAGTGGCAGGCCACCTGATGGGCCTCTGTACCACAGGGCTCCAGACTCGGCGAGGTGCCTCGGCACAGCTCTGTTGCATAGGGGCAGCGCTGATGGAAATGGCAGCCGCTCGGGGGCGAGATGGGTGAGGGAACGTCCCCGGTCAGCAGGATGCGCTGGTTGCGCCTGCGGGGATCCGGCACCGGGATAGCCGAGATGAGCGCCTGGGTATAGGGGTGGCGCGGGCTCAGGTAGAGTTGCTGGGCCTCGGCCAGCTCGACGATCCTTCCCAAGTACATGACCGCAATCCTGTCCGAGATGTGTTTGACCACAGAGAGATCGTGGGCGATGAAGATGATGGCCAGATTCATCTCCCGCTGCAGGGTGAGCAGCAGGTTCACTATCTGGGACTGCACCGAGACGTCCAGCGCCGACACCGCCTCGTCGCACACCAGCAGTTTGGGCTTGAGGGCGATGGCGCGGGCTATGCCGATGCGCTGGCGCTGGCCGCCGGAAAACTCGTGAGGATAGCGATCCACCGCACTCTTGGGCAGTCCCACCTTGTCCAGCAGCTCCAGCACCCAGCCGCGTCGTTGCGCTGTGCTGCCTTTACCGTGGATGATGAAGGGCTCTTCCAGGATCTGGCCCACTGTGTGGCGACCGTTGAGGGATTCTGCAGGATCCTGAAAGACTATCTGCATCTCCTGGCGCAGGGATCGCATCTCCCCGGGTGACAACCGGGTGATGTCGCGCCCCTCGAAGCTTATCTGCCCCGCCGTGGGTTCAAACAGCTTGAGCAGGGAGCGCCCCAGGGTGGACTTGCCGCAGCCGGACTCCCCCACCAGCCCCAGCGTCTCCCCCTGCTTGAGATCGAAGCTGATGCCATCCACCGCATAGACGGTGTAGGGCTTGCGCAAAAAGCCGCCACCCATCTTGAAGTGCTGCTTCAAGTCTCTGACCGACAACAAGGTGCTCATCGCCGCCGCTCCTGTCCATCCAGGTAAAGAGCCGACATAGCCCCTTCCCGATTGCTGAGGTGCTGCTTCAACTCCCGTACCGACAACAAGATGCTCATATGCTCAACTCCTTCCAGTGGTGGCAGGCCACAGCGTGGCGCTCGCTCAGCTGCTCTGTCACCGGTATGGTGCCCACGCAGATCTCGGTGGCGTGGGGACAACGGTTGGAGAAGCGGCAGCCCGCCGGCATCTCGTGCAGGGCGGGCACCTGGCCCTTGATGGTCTTGAGCAGGCTCTTGGGCACGTCTTCGAGGCGCGGGATCGAGGCCATCAGACCATGAGTATAGGGATGGCGCGGGTGGTCAAACAGCTCGAAGATGTCGGCCCGCTCCACAGCTCGGCCCGCATACATCACCACCACCTCGTCGCACAGCTCCGCCACCACCCCGAGATCGTGGGTGATGAAGATGATGGCCATGCCGGTCTGGGCCTGCAGCGCCTTCATCAGATCCAGTATCTGGGCCTGAATGGTCACATCCAGCGCAGTGGTCGGCTCGTCGCAGATGAGCAAATCCGGCTCGCAGGCAAGCGCCATGGCGATCATCACCCTCTGGCGCATGCCGCCGGAGAGGTTGTGGGGATAGACGGCGAAGCGCTGGGCCGGCTCCGGGATCCCCACCTTCTGCAGCATGGCAATGGCGGCCTCCCGGCGCTCGGCCTTGCTGAAATCGGGCCTGTGCAGGCTGAACACCTCCATCAGCTGAGTCCCGACCGTTTGCACCGGATTGAGCGCCGTCATTGGCTCCTGGAAGATCATGGAGATGCGGTTGCCGCGCACCTTGTACATCTGATCCGGCTGCAGCGACAGCAGCTCCTCCCCCTGAAAGCGGATGGAGCCCGCCACCACCTGACCGTGGGGCCTGGGCAGCAACCCCATGATGGCCAGCGAGGTGACACTCTTGCCGCAACCTGACTCACCGACGATCCCTAGGGTCTGGCCAGGGGCGACCTTGAAGCTGACCCCGTCGAGCACCTTTATCTTGCCGTCGTCGACGCTGAACTCCACCTCGAGATCCCGCACCTCCAGGATGGGGCCCCTGCCCTGACCGTTATCAGCGGTGAACTTCCCCCCATTGTCTCGGACGTCGAGGATGGGGGACTGTGTCTCTGCCATCGCCTCCCCCTTCTCAATGATGCGCATAGGTCTTGTCGATCAGGGTGACGGGAGCGAGCGACTCACCCGCTTCCTTGGCCTTCCGGGTCTCTTCCTGCACCTTGGGATCGAGCCAGAGCAGGCCGCCACTGCTGTGGGGGTAGCCATCCATGGGCCAGTAGAGCAGATCCGGGGTGTTACGGGTGGCGGGCACCTCCGGCAGCATCACGTGGCGCCAGCTGCTGGCCCGCACGTAGTTGAGCTGCACCCCGGGCACGAAGATGGCGAGGTCATAGATGCGCTGCTGGATCTGGCGGGAGATCTCGGCCCGCTTGGTCATGTCGAACTCGACGTTGTAGGCATCGATCAGGGCGTCCAGCGCCTTGTCGGCCACGTTGAACAGGTTGTTGGTCTGGGGCTTGTTGGCGTTGGCCGAGTGGAACGACTCCCAATATTGCGGATAGAGACCGCCGCCCCCCCAGCCGAGCCAGGCCGCCTCGTGCTTCTTCTCCAGCATCACCTTGAAGCCGGTGGCCCCATCCACCAGGTTGAGCTCCAGATCCAGGCCCGCCTTCTTGGCCTCTTCTTTCAGCACGGTCAGCCGCTTGGAGTGCTCCTGGCTGGTGTAGGTGAGGGCCAGGGTCAGCCGCTCCCCCTTGTCATTTTGCAAGATGCCGTCCGGCCCCGGCTTGTTGTAGCCGCCCTTTGCGAAGTACTTCCGCGCCTTGGTGATGTCATAGGCCCGCTCCGGCAGCGCGATGTCGGTGAATTCGCCAAAGCCCGAGCCGAAGGTGGTGGCCCTGTCATAGTCGCCGTGCAGCACTGTCGCTATCATCTTGTCCAGGTTCATGGCGTGCTGGATGCCCAGGCGCACATTCACATCCGCCAGCTTGGGGTTGGCCACATTGAGGTGCACCCCCTGCCCCCCCTGCTTGGTGTCTGTCATCGCCATCACCTTCTGCACATAGCCCTTCTTGTATTCCGGGGTCACGGCTTTTTCATGCCACCAGTTGGGCAGTATCATCTCGAAGGTATCTATCTCTCCCTTGAGGAAGTGGCGGAAGGCGATGTTGTGATCCCGGATCACCTGCACCTTGATGCGGTCGATGTTGAATCTGTGCTGGTTGTAGCGATCCTGCTGGGCCCACCAATCCTTCTGCTTGCTGAAGGTGATGGACTTGCCCTTCTTCACCTCGCTCATCACATAGGGGCCCGTGGTCGGCACCACAGCCCAGTTGTACTGCTTCACCCAGTTCGGGCCCATCTTGTAGTAGTGCTTCGGCTGGGGCCACAGCTCCGTGGTGTTGAGGAGATCCAGCCTGGCCTTGCGGCTGCCCGCCTTGACCAGGATGGTGTGATCGTCAATCTTCTCCACCGCCACCACCTCCGTGGTGTAGTAGTTGTTGAACCAGGGCCCCTTGATGTCCTTGGAGCGCATCATCTCGTAGCCGAAGGTGTAGTCGTCGGCGGTGACGGGCTTGCCGTCAGACCATTTGGCGCGGGGATCCAGCTTGAAATAGACGGTCTGGCTGTCCGATGCTATGGCCCAGGCGCTCGCCAGCGAGGGAATGGGATTGCCTGTATTGGGGTGGAAACTGATGAGCCTCAGCTGGTTGTCCAGGATGAAGGAGCGGAACGAGCCGTTGGAATCGGGCCCCACGGTGCGAAACGTCAGCGGAAAGCTGTCGATGAAGAGGTTGAGGGTGCCGCCGGGCTGCGCCTTGGGGGAGGCAAACACAGGGTCTGTGTCGTTGGTCTCCCACTTGAGATCCGCGGGCAGGCTGGCGGCCCACACCCAGGATCCGTTCACCAGCACGAAGAGAGCACCTATCCATTTGATTTTATTTTTCATGTTTGACTTCCATGTCATGCCCCTGCACCGGGGGCGTCTCAATTAAGGGTTGGATACCCAGGGCCCTGAGGCGCGCCCCGGGTCACTGATAACGGGTAAACTTGCGTGGATCGAACGCCTCGCGGATCGCCTCGCCGATGAAGGAGACCATGATCAGCACCAGGCTCACCGCCGCCACCACAGAGCTGACGATCCAGATCGCATCCAGGTTGTTGATCCCCTGCGAGAGCAGCTCCCCCCAGCTCGGGGTCGGCGGGGCCAGGCCGAAACCCAGGTAGTCCAGCGCCGTCAGGGTGGAGATGTTCCCCACCACGGCGAAGGGGGCCAGGGTGACTATCATCATCAGGGTGTTGGGCAGTATGTGGTTGAAGATGATCCGTTTGGTGCTCGCCCCTTGGGCCCGCGCCGCCATCACATAGTCCCGCGCCCGCTCCTTGTAGGTGAGGGTGCGCATGTACCAGGTGATCCCCATCCAACCGAACAGCACGTTGATCCCCACGAAGAGGCCGAAGTTCGGCTTGGCCAGCGACACCAGTATCATGATGACGTAGAGGAAGGGCACCTGGGACCAGATCTCGATAAAGCGCTGCAACACAAGGTCAAAGCGCCCGCCGAGGAAGCCCATCATGCAGCCGATGCTGACCCCGATGACATAGCTCGCCACCAGGGTGATGAAGGCAAAGCCGATGGCGATACGAAAGCCGTAGACCAGGCGCGCCAGCACGTCGCGACCGCTGGTGTCGGTGCCGAGGAAGTGGCGCTCCGTGAGGCTGGGAGCATAGGGCGGGTAGGCCTCCTCCTTGAAGTCCTGCTCATAGGGGTTCCAGGGCACCAGAGGCAGCAGCACCCAGTCCCCTTTTCCCGCTTCTGCGAAGCGGGCTTGCAACTGGCGGTAGTTGGTCTCGTACTCGTAATCGAGCCCGAACTGCTGGCCCGGGATCACGTCGCCATAGGTGGGAAAGTAGAGCTCTCCCTGATAGCTCACCGCCAGCGCCCGGCTGTTGACCAGCAGCTCCGCCAGCAGGGAGATGACCACCAGGACCGAGAAGATGACAAAGGAGTAGTAACCGCGCTTGATCGACTTGAAGCGCTTGAGTTTTTTCAGCGTTACCGGGTTCAGGTTCATGGTTATTCTCCAAACCGCACGCGAGGGTCAACCAATGGGATGGCAACACAGATATCGGTGGCGATAGGGCGCACAGTTAAACTGGCCGTGACTGGCGAAAGATGACTCATGCTCAGTCTCCAAACCGTACGCGGGGGTCAACGAGGGCAACACAGATATCGGAGACGATATTGCCCACCAGCATCAGCATGGAGGTGATGGCCAGTATGCCCATGACGGTGGGGTAATCCCGCTCGACGATTGCCTCGTAGCCGAGCAGACCTATGCCGTCGATGTTGAAGATGGTCTCGATGAGGAAGGAGCCGCCGAAGAAGACGGTGAGCACGGACCCCAGGTGACTGGCGATGGGGATAAGGCTGTTGCGCATGGCGTGGTCGGTGACCGCCTTGCGAAACGGCAGCCCCTTGGCCACGGCGGTGCGCACGTAATCCGCCGACAGGTTCTCCATCAGGCTGTTCTTCATGGTCATGGTGAGGATGGCAAAATCCCCGATGGCATAGGCGATGAGCGGCAGCAGGGCGTGGGCGAAGAGGGTACGGATCTGATCCCAGCTGCTCTCCATGGAATCGAAATCGTCCCCCGGGAAGCCCCCCATGGGCAGCCACTCCAGGTGGAAGGCGAAGACGGTGATGAGGAAAATCCCCACCACATAGGCGGGTAGCGCATAGGCCATGTAGATGAGCATGGAGCTCAGGGAATCGAAGCGGCTGTTGTGCCTGAGGGCCTTGGCCACCCCGAGCGGGATGGAGACGGCGTAACTCAGCAGGAAGGTCGCCAGCCCGAAGAAGGCCGTCACCGGCAGTCGCTCCTTGATGAGATCCCACACCGGCTCGTAGTAGCGGGTCGACTCCCCGAGATCCAGCACCGCCAGCTTCTGCAGCCACTCCCAGTAGGCGATCAGCATGGGCTTGTCGAGACCGTAAAAGGCCTTGAGCTCCTCGATCTGCTCATCGGAGAGCGCCTGCGCCCCCTTGCTGCCGCTGGAGCGACCTGTCTCGTTCTGCGAGACCTGTGCCTGCAGCAACATGCGCTCGACCGGGCCGCCCGGCACGAAGCGGGTGATGGTGAAGACGAGCAGGGTGATACCGAGAAACGTCGGGATGATCAGAAGCATCCGACGTAAGAAATACGACAGCATGGTGGAACCTCGTCCTTGTTGTTCTTTTATGGTCAGTCACATCCGGTGACCGGCCTATGCTTCCTGGCATTACTCACTGAATTGACTGGTATTGGCAGACAATCCCGCTCGGCCACTGTAAAAGCTCTGCAACAAAAATCAAGTAGAACTAAGCCCATCGATCGTCAGTGAGGTCCGCAGCATAACTCACCGATGTTTTTTTCCAAAAAATCCAACTTCAATATAAAAAACTGCTACGCCTTCTCATTTAACTTGTTTTTAATTATTAAAAAATTAATTACACGACCGTTTGAAATTCAAAAAATACAAATAAAAACATACAGATAAAATCAAACGCCCTCTCATCTCATTTTACCTATTAAAGAAGAGGGAAATATCCTCCGGCCTGAACCTGAACTGAAATCCCCCTAGCACCGAAGATAGATTTAAATACTGCAAAAATGTCATTCCACGATACCGAGGTCATGGCGACAGGCGGTTTATCGATAAGTTCAAAACTAATCAATAAAATGGGGAAATACAAATTTAACAACATATTTACATGAGCATCCGCATTCTTTACGGAATAAAACGCCAAAAAAATCGCCTAAATCCTGCACAGTCTTCTAATTCCCCTTCCAGTCACCATCCTGGCCACTCCATTTGACGTCAATCATCAAAGCTTGATAAGCCTTACGCACCGCTCCAACGAGGGCGGTAAGGGAAGCAAACAAAAAAACAATCAGGAAGGATACTAACGATGCTTAGGAAAAGCAGACTCTCTGCTGCCGTAGCGTTTGCCTTGGCGAGCGCGGCAGTTGTGGTCACCCCTGCCCTGGCCGAAGAGGGCCAGAACGTCGAAAAACTGCAAAAAATCAAGGTCACCGGCTCGCGGATCTCCCGGGTCGATGTGGAAGGGTCCACCCCTGTCGTCTCGGTGACCAAGGCCAAGATCGAAGCATCGGGTCAGCAGACCGTCGCCGATTACCTCAAACAGGCCTCCTACAACTCCTTCGGTGGCGTCTCCCCGGCCTCCGGCAGCTCCTTCCAGTCCCAATCCACCGTCGGCCTGCGCGGCCTGGGCTCGGAGCGCACCCTGGTCTTGCTGAACGGCAAGCGGGTGGCAGGCTCCCCCACCATGGGTGGCACCTCCATCAACCTCAACACCATCCCCATGGCCGCCGTTGAGCGGGTCGAAGTCAACCTGGATGGCGGTTCGGCCATCTATGGTTCCGACGCCATCGGCGGTGTCATCAACGTGGTGCTGAAAGAGGGCTATGAGGGCCTGACCTTCCAGGGACGCCTCGGCTCACCGACCGAGCCGGGCGGCGATGAAGCCAGCGGCTCCGTCGTGGCGGGCGTCAACGGCGAGAAGGGCTCGCTGATGGCGGTCTACGAGCACGACAAGAAAGACGTCGTCTATGCCCGGGATCGTGACTATCTCGCCAAGCAGGGCAACGACGCCCCCAGCGCCTACGGCCGCAACGTGGAGGGAATTACCGGCCTCGATGCCAACGGGGATCCCATCTGGAAATACGGCCCCCTGGCCGGTGCCACCAATGCCGACGGCAGCTGCAAGGAGCCCTTCATCGGCTTCGAGGGCGGCTGCAACTTCAACTACGGTCAGGTCGCGGCCACCACGGCCTCCCGCAGCCGTGACACCCTCTATGTGAACGGTCGCTACCACATCAACGACAATGTCGACTTCGTGCCGCAGATCATCGGCTCCCGGGTCGAGAGCTTCGGCCGCTTCGCCCCCGCCGCCGGCGCCTTCGCCATAGACCCGTCCAACCCGAACAACGCCCAGTTCTTCGCCGATAACGGGCTGGACGCCGCCGCCACCCAGGGTCTGGGTGAGGCCGCCTACGCCTACTACCGCTTCAGCAACGTCGGCCCCCGTGACAACTATGTCACCGACATGACCGGCAGCCTCAACCTCGGCTTCGAGGGCACTGTCACCACAGAATCCGTGGGCGACATGCAGTGGAACGCCGGTTACATGTACTCCAAGACCGACAACAAGGAGAACGGCACCGGTTACGTGCTGCAATCCGCCGCCCAGCAGGCCATCGCCGACGGCAAGTTTGTCGGGGGCGAGTTCGATCCCAAGAGCACTGCCGCCATGGCCGCCGACACCAGCCGCCGCTCCACCATGGACTTCTACCAGTGGTACGCCGGTGTCCAGTGGGACATGGGTGAGCTGCCGGCCGGTCCGGTCAGCTGGTATGCGGGCGCCGAGTACAACGACTGGGTCTATGCCGACAAGTACGATGCCCAGTCCGAGGCCGGCAACATCATAGGCTCCTCCGGCAACTCCTCCGGCGGGGTGCGCGACGTCACCGCCGCCTACATCGAGTCCCTGGTGCCCATCACGGATCAGATTGAGCTGAACCTGGCCGGTCGCTTCGATGACTACAGCGACTTCGGCAGCGCCTTCTCCCCCAAGGCGAGCCTGCGTTACCAGCCGCTGGACAACCTGATGCTGCGCACCTCCTGGTCCCGCTCCTTCCGAGCCCCCAGCCTGAGCGATCTCTACGCGGCTGATTCCTACTCGGCCGACTGGGCCAAGGACTATGTCTACTGCGAGGCCAACGGCATCTCGGCGGCGGACTGCCCGAACCGCCAGTACGACACCACCCGTACCTCCAACGAGGAGCTGAAGGAAGAGACGGCGGACACCTGGAACTTCGGGGTGGCCTACAGCCCGCTGGATGACCTTAACCTCTCCCTGGACTACTACACCATCAAGATCGAGGACGTGATCCAGCTGAACTCCCTGCAGTCCGTCATCTATGACGAGCTGAACAACGGGGGCTCCAGCAACATCACCCGCAACAGCCAGGGCAAGATCAGCGGTGCCATCGCCCCCATGGTCAACCTGGGGACCCTGAACACCAGCGGTCTGGATCTCAAGCTGGATTACCGCTACGACCTGACCTCCGCCACCATCCGCTATGACCTCGGCGGCACCTACATCCTTGAGTACAAGGAAGGCCTGTACGCCGGTGGCCCCGTCATCGACAAGATCGGCCAGAACGGTCTGCCGCAGATGCGCTTCAGCACCGGCGTGGGTGTCAACGTGCCCCAGTGGTGGAACATGGATACCTACCTGAGCGCGAACTACATCGACTCCCAGAGCCAGGACTACATCGCCGACACAGGTGAGGAAGTGGGCCACATCGCGTCCCAGACCACCTGGAACCTGAACGTCGGCGTGGATGCCCCCTGGAACGGCAAGATCCAGGTCGGGGTGAAGAACATGTTCAACGCGGGTCCGTCCCTCGAGAGCGATGGCTTCACCTATGACGAGGAGCTCTACAGCATCGACGGTCGCATCTACTACCTCGACTACGCCCAGAAGTTCTGATCCACCAGGAAAGTGACGAGCCGGCCCCCTCGGGCCGGCTCTGCCCAAGGTTCCAAGGAAGTCACGGAGATAGGGTAATCCTATGAAAACAAGGACTATTACAATGAAGAAAGCGCTCCTCGGCAGCCTGGTTTCGGCTGCCCTGCTGACCAGCTTCAATCTGAGTGCCGCCTCTGCCGGTCAGGCAGTGGACGCTCAAGCCGCCACCGACAATGCCTCCAAAGTGTCCCAGCAGAAGATCGACAGCTACGCCGAGTCTGCCGAATCCGCCCTGGCCCAGTACAAGGCCGCCCTGCGTCAGGTCGACAGCCTGCGCACCTACAACGAGCAAGTGGGCAAGATGGTCGACTCCCAGAGTGCCGAGCTGGCCTCGATGCAGCGCCAGATAGCCCAGATCGATCAGACCAGCACCGAGGTGGTGCCCCTGATGCTCAAGATGATCGACTCCCTCGATCAGTTCGTCGCCCTGGACTTGCCGTTCCAGAAGGTCGAGCGGGAGGACCGCGTGGCGGCCCTGACCGACCTGATGAATCGCGCCGACGTCACCATCTCCGAGAAGTACCGCAAGATCCTCGAGGCCTACCAGATCGAGGAGGGCTTCAGCCGCACCATAGAGTCCTACAAGGCCAGCCTGGACAAGGACGGCGGCGAGAAGACCTACGAGTTCCTGCGGGTCGGCCGCATCGCCCTGCTCTACCAGTCCCCGGACGGCAACGAGACCGGCATGTGGAACAAGCAGACCCGCCAGTGGGAAGAGTTGCCCCAGGAGTATCGCAGCGCGGTTGAACAGGGCCTTCGCATCGCCAAGAAGCAGGCGCCTCCCGCCCTCATCAAGCTGCCGGTTCAAACTGCGGAGAAAGCATCATGAAAGGAATCAAAGTCGCCATTGCCTCCCTGATAGCGGGAGCCACCCTGATCACCCTGCCGGTGACCGCCGCCGAGAAGCCGGTGGATCTCAATGCCCTGCTCAATCAGGTCAAGGCCGCCAGCACCAGCGAATCCCAGCTCAACAAGGAGCGGGAGGCCCGCTTCCTGGCTGACAAGAACGAGCAAGGGGCCCTGCTCGCCAAGGCCAAGGCCGAGCTCGCCGCCGAAACCGCCAAGGGCGAGCAGCTCAAGGCCACCTTCGATGCCAACGACAAGCAGCTCACCGAACTGACCGAAACCCTGCGCCAGCGTTCCGGCAACATGGGCGAGATGTTCGGGGTACTGCGCCAGTTCGCCGGCGAGTTCAAGGGGATCTTCAACGCCTCCGCCCGCCGGGTCGAGCACCCCGAGCAGACGGCCCTGCTGACCCGCCTGGCGGAGAGCAAGGAGCTCCCCTCCAGCGACGATCTGACCGCCTTCTGGACCACCACCCTCGGCCGCATGGTGGACGGTGGCAAGGTGAGCCAGATCCCGGCGACCGTGGTGTACGGGGAAGGCAACCAGGCCGAGAAGACGGTGACCCAGATAGGCGAGTTCAACACCGTCTCCGAGGGCAAGTACCTCACCTTCGTGCCTGAGACCGGCAAGTTCGAGCAGCTCTCCCGCCAGCCGGACAACGCCGTGCTGGAGCCCATCGCCCAGTTTGAGCAGGGCAACGGCGCCGTCGAGCCCATCTTCATCGACCCGTCCCGCGGGGTGATCCTCTCCCTGTTGGTGCAGTCGCCGACCTTCAAGGAGCGCGTCGATCAGGGGGGTGAAGTGGGTTACGTCATCATGGTGCTCGGCGTGCTCGGTACCTTGCTGGCCATCTTCTGCGGCCTGCGCCTGTCGATGATAGGCAGCGCCATGCGCAAGCAGCTGAAATCCGATCAGATCGTCAAGGGCAATCCCATAGGCGAGATGCTGGGGGCCTATCAGTCCCACCGCGGTGACAACATAGAGGATCTGGAATCCAAGCTCGACGAGATCATCCTGCGCAACGTGCCCAAGTTCGAGAAGGGCATCAGCATCATCAAGCTGATCGCCTCGGTCGCACCGCTGCTGGGCCTGCTGGGTACCGTAGTGGGGATGATAGCCACCTTCCAGGCCATCACATTGTTCGGCACCGGGGATCCCAAGCTGATGGCGGGCGGCATCTCCGAGGCCCTGGTCACCACCATGCAGGGTCTGGTGGTCGCGGTGCCCATGCTGTTCCTCTACACCATAGTGCAGACCCAGAGCCGTCGTCTCATCCAGGTGCTGGAAGAGCAGAGCGCCGGTTTCGTCGCCCGTTATCAGGAACGTCTGCACGCCGCCAAAGCCGCAGCCTAAGGAGTCACCCATGTGGTTCTGGTTGATTGAAGAAGTCGAGTCGGTCCGCCGGTTTCTGGGATTGGGGGGCGACGTGCTGGTCGCCCTGTTCTTCCTGACCCTGATGATGTGGGCCCTGCTGCTGGAGCGCTGGTTCTACTTCATGGCGGTCTACCCCCGGCAGGTGAAGCAGACCAAGGCGACCTGGATTGCCCGCAGCGATCACCTTTCCTGGTCTGCCAAACAGATCCGCCGCGAGCTGGTCTCCCGGGTCGCCATGGCGGTGGACAAGGGGATGCCGGTCATCAAGGTGCTGATCGCCCTCTGTCCGCTGATGGGGCTGCTCGGCACCGTGGTCGGCATGGTGCAGGTGTTTGACACCCTGGCCATCACGGGCACGGGTTCCCCGCGGGCCATGGCCTCGGGGATCTCCAAGGCGACGGTACCGACCATGGCGGGCATGATTGCCGCCCTTTCCGGCCTGTTTTTTGTCAACCAGCTCGATCACAAGGCCAAGTTGGCGGTGCAGAAGCTGGAAGACAACCTGAAACACGGCTGATGCAGGATGCACTCCCCCGGCCGGGCACTGCCCGCCGGGGCACAGAACAAGCAAGGAGTTTTTGCCATGAGAAAACGTCACAGCGACAGCGGTGCCGATGAGGCGGCTATCGATTTGACCCCCATGCTGGACATAGTGTTCATCATGCTGATCTTCTTCATCGTCACCACCTCGTTCGTCAAGGAGTCCGGCGTGGAGATCAACCGCCCGAGCGCCAGCACGGCCGAGACGGTGAAGAAGGGGAACATCATGGTCGCGGTCCGCGAGAACGGCCAAGTCTGGGTCGACAAACGGGTCGTCGAGGTGGGTGCCGTGCGTGCCAACATCGAGCGGCTGCGGGCGGAGAACCCGGAGAGCGCCGTGGTGATCCAGGCCGATACCGAGTCCCGTTCCGGGCTTGTGGTCCAGGTCATGGATCAGATCCGCATGGCCGGTGTCCAGAACATCTCCATCGCGGCGAGCAAGAGCAGCTGATGCCGGAGCGAGCACCATGAGATACCTGATAGCGATAGCTGTCTCCTGTGTGGTGGTGTTCTTCCTGTTTCTGGGAATGAACAAGCTGATCACACCGGATCACCGGGAGCTGACGGAGAGAGAAGACGTCACCATGACCGACTTCATTCGCCTCAAGCCCCAGGAGACACTGCAAGAGAAACAACGGGAACTGCCCAAGCCGCCGCCCCCGAACCGCCCGCCTCCCCCACCCGAGATGGAGGTGGCGAGCACCGACAGGCCCAAGATGGATAGCGCGCCCATGGACATGCCCAAGCTCGACCTCCCGGTCAACATCGGCGGCGGCAACGCCCTGGGTGCCTACAGCACAGGGGGCGGTGGCGGCGGCATGGGCGGCAACAACGGCGCCATGCCCATGGCGACCTTCGAGCCCATGATGCCCCGCAAGGCGGCGCTGGCCGGCCTCGCCTCCGGCAAGGTACTGGTGGAGTTCACCGTGACCGAGCGCGGCACCGTCAGCAACATCCGGATCGTCAAGGAAGAGCCCCGCAGCTACGACCTCGGCAAGGAGGCACGCAAGACCATAGCCAAGTGGACCTTCAAGCCGGCCATGGTGGATGGCAAGCCCCAGGCCAGTCGCATGCAGCAAGAGATCGAGTTCGCGGTCAACTAAGGAAGGTGGCGATGAAAAAGTTACATACCCTGATCCTCGCCCCGGTGGCCATGGCGGTGCTGCTCAGCACCGCCAGCTGGGCCGCCGAGCAGCCCGCCCTCTCTGACCGCGCCTACCGCGCGGTCAACAAGGCCCAGGCGTTGATCACCGAGAAAAAATACGGCGAGGCCAATGCCAAGCTGCAGGATGCGCTCTCGGGCGCAGGCGATCGGGTCTACGACAAGGGGGTCATCTTGCAGACCCTGGGCTTCGTGGCCGCCCAGCAGGAGAAGTACGGTCAGGCGACCAAATACTTCGCCGACGCCATCGCCACCGGCGGCCTGCCGCAGCCGGTGGCCCAGCAGGTGCGCTACAACCTGGCCCAGCTCTATATGGCGGAAGGCAACTTCAAGGCCTCCATCAGCACCATGAATGAGTGGTTCGCGAACCTTGGAAAAGATGAGAAGCCGACCCCCCACGCCTACATCACGCTAGCCAACGCCCATGTGCAGCTCAAGCAGTACCGGGAGGCCATACCGGCGGTGGATCAGGCGATCAGGCTCTCCGCAGGCAAGGCGCCGGAGTCCTGGTACCTGCTGAAGATGGCGGCCCACTACGAGCTGAAACAGTACAAGCCGGCCACCGAGGTGCTGACCGCCCTGGTGGACAGATACCCGGAGAAGAAGAAGTACTGGACCCAGCTCTCCGCCATGCACATGCAGGCGGGCAACGATGCCAAGGCGCTGGCGGCGCTCGAGTCGGCCTACAACCTCGGCATGCTGACCGAGGCGACCGAGTTGCAGCGGCTCGCCAACTACCTCGCCTTCGCCGGCATTCCCCATCGCGCCGCCCGCGTGATGGAGAAGGCGATGAAGGAGGGGCAGATCGAGAGCAGCGCGGCCAACTACAAGACCCTCGCCAACTACTGGCATCAGGCCAAGGAGCTGGATCCCGCCATCGACACCCTGGCCAAGTCCTATCAGCTGGCCCCCAATGCCGAGCTGCAGCTGAAGATGGCGCGCATGATGATCCAGAGCAAGCGATACAAGGATCTGGTGGCCCTGGCCGCCAAACCGGCCGCCAATGCCAGCGGCGAGCAGCGGGCGGATCTCAAGTTCCTGACCGGGGTCGCCTACTTCGAGCAGCAGAAACCGAAGGAGGCGCTCAGCGCCTTCACCCAGGCCGCCCAGAATGGCAACGTCAGTGGCCGCGCCTCCCCCTGGATCAGCTTTCTGAAGGAGCAACAGGGCGGCGCCGTCACTCAATAAACCGGCACGTCATGGGCAAGCATCCGCCCATGGCGACTGCCCATCCACAAGGGGGTCAGCCCCGCAGCTTGCCTGGTGGCAATTGGCCGCTCTTCGGAGCGGTCTTTTTTATGGGCAGCTCCCCGCGTGGTCACGACATTCCTTCCTTATATAAGGCGCAAAAAAATCCGGAGCCTGGGCTCCGGATTGGGTCATTGCGTTGACGCGGGGTTAACCCCCCAACCAATTATCAGTAGTTGCATACCAGCTTCCAACTGCCGTCACCCGCCTTGGGCTCGCTGCTGGTCCACCAGTTGGCCTGCCAGACTGCCTTGCCGTTGGTCATGCGATCGTTGCCATTGGCGTGATCCCCGCGCGGCCAGCTCGGATAGGCCGGATAGGCCGCCGGATCCACGCTCTGGCTGGTGCAGCTGGTGCCACCGCTGCCGCCATCACCCCCACTGCTGCCCCCCAGCACCGCCTCGGCCAGGGCCGGGAAGTCGGACTTCAGGCCTATGGTCTGGCTGCCGGCAATCAGGCGCATGCCGCTCGGTACCCCTGCGGCTGGCAGGTAGTAGGTCATGGCCACTTCCACCTCGGTGCCCGGTGCCCAGGCCTTCCAACCCGGCAACGTCAGGGCCACCTTGTGGAAGTCCTTCTCGCCCGCGATGCCGTCGGAGTTCTGGTTGCCGCCGCTCTCCACTACCTTGAGCCCCATGCCGCTCTGATCCGTGATGGTGTCAGAGGTGGAAGTGGGCATCAGGAACTCGATGCGGGTGCCGCCTGGTATGGTCTGGGTCGACTTGTTGGTGAGCTTGAGGGTCGGGTTGATCGGGTAGTTGGAATCCCCCTCCTTGAAGCCCGAGAGGCTCACGCCTATGTCGAGCTGAGCGGCCGGGGCCGGCAGATCGTTCTGCTTCAGGCTGGCCTTGCTCGCCTTGCTGAACTTGTCGTAGGCCAGGCTGGTGAGGGTGCTGCCCATGACATACTCGTTCTTGGCAGCGTCGAAGTCGTAGTCCCCCGCCATCTCCCAGAACATGACGCCACCCAGGCCCCGATTGACTATGTAGTCGAGCTTGTGACCCATGGACTCTTCATCTTCGGTGGAGAGGAACACCTTCTTCTCTTCGTTCCACAGCCAAGGCGCATGGGCCTTGTCGTCGTAGTAACGCACATACTGGCCTTGCATCACGTGGGCCGGGTTGTTGGGATCCAGACCCCAGGCCGTGCCATAGCTCGGCAGTGTGGTGATGCCGAGGCTGGCCGCGTGCTCCAGGTTCTTGGCGTGCCACATGGGCACGGCGCCACCGCCTATCTCCTTGCCGTTCTTGTCGAGATCATGCCAGATGTTGTCGATGCCGACCGCACCATTGCCGCAGGGAACTGTGCTGCCCCCCGTGCCCGGCTGACAGGCGCTCTGGCTCGGCAGCGCCGCCTTGCCCCCCAGGCCATGGGTACCACCTGTCACCCCTTGCCAGCCACGGGTGTAGTAAGGCACCCCTATGTTGATCTTGCCTGCCGCCAGGGCACCACGGAAGTAGTGGGCCGCCCAGGCGGAGTTGAGATAACCGATGGCACCGAACTGGGCCTGGTTGTAGACACCCCATTGGGCCAGCTCGGGATCCGCCTTGTTGTCGAACAGGGCGGCGTTGTGGCCGACGAAGTGGTTCCAGGCGCCGTGGAAGTCATAGGTCATCAGGTTGACGTAGTCCAGATACTGGGTGACCTGGAAGTTCTCCATGCCGCGCAGCAGGTAGGCCGAGGCCGGCGAGGCTATGGTCAGCATGTACTTGCGACCGTCCTCGGTGCCGGCGCTGTCGAGCTTGCTGCGCAGTGTCTTCATCAGCACTTCGTAGTTCGCAAACAGCTTGGCCCGGCACTGGTTGGAGAGCGGGAAGTCGTTGGGGTTGCCCGCATCCTTCATGGAGGTGGGGTACTCGTAATCCACATCCACGCCGTCGAAGCCGTACTGGCGGATGAAGCTCACCGCCGAGTTGGCAAAGGCGTTGATGCCGGCGGTATTGACCGAGCAGTCGCCCTTGGTGGTGGCGGTGTAGAAGCCACGGGTATCGGCCCAGCCACCCACGGAGATCAGGGTCTTCACGTCAGGATACTGCTTCTTGTATTTAGACAGCAGGTTGAAGTGACCCTGATAGGCGAATTCGGGATCCATTTCGGCGCCCGGCACCCCGTCCCAGGTCAGCTTGGTGGCGGCGTCATCCACCTTGATGAGGTGACTCTGCTCGTCCACCGCCGCGAAGGCGTAGTTGATGTGGGTGATCTTGTCCCAGGGGATGTCGCCCACCAGGTAGGAGGGCAGCCCGTTCTTGCCGGTCCGCCAGGAGGTGAAATAGCCGATGACGCGGCGGCCATGGTCATCCCCCATGCACTCGCTGCCGTCGGCGCGATAGATCTGGCGCACGTCGCAGGAGAGATTGCCACCCGTGGGGGGCAGCGCCGCCTCTTCCACCTGGACATCGACCTGGGCCGACTCGCCGGAGAGGTTCTCCTTGTCGGTCGCCACCAGCTTGAGACCGGCCAGCCCCTTGCTCTGGGGTGTCCAGCTCAGCTGCCAGGGGGCGCTGCTGTCTTCACCCACCTTCTTGCCATCGACGAACAGCTCGACCTTGGCGACGTCGTCATTGGCGTCGGTCACATTGCCGGTCACTGTGAGGGCGCGGCCCAGGGTCACCTTGGCCCCGGCGGCGGGGCTGGCGATGCTCGCCTTGGGTGCCTCTGGCGCCACCACGGCGGCGACCTTGAAGCTGGAATCCGCCTCACTCAGCACCTTGCCATCTTTATCCAGCGCCCGGGCCTTGAGGGCGTGATTGCCAACGCCGGCGGCAGACCAGCTGGTACTCCAGGGAGAGGCCGTGGCCGTGGCGACCAGGGTGCCGTCGACCAGGTACTCCATCTTGGCCAGCGCCGAGATCGGGCCGCTCAGGGTCACCCCCAGGGCGACGCTGGCACCTTCGCTGACGCTGCTGCCCACGGCGGGGGAGCCGATGGCAACGACCAGAGCAGGCGGCGGCACCTCACCGCCATGAAGTTTCCAGGCATCGGCCCAGACGGCGCCGACACCGGGTTCGTAGTGGTAGGGGGAAGCCCCGCACCAGCCGGAATAGGGGAATTCTTTGCATTCGTAGAGGGCGCCTGCGTTGCTGACGACATCGCCGGCCTTGTAGGCGGTGCCAGCCTGATAGGCGGGATAGGCGGCGTGCGCCCAGGCGGGCATGGCCGCAAGGGCAACCAGCATGGCGAGCCTGCTGGGCCTGAGGGTCTGTTGCATCTTGTTATCATCCTTGTTTTGTCTTGGCTTCAATACCGGGAAAAGCGCAATCGCAACAGGGAACAAGGGAGCGACAACAGGCCATGGACGGGCCACAAACCCTCAAGTCACCCTGGGTAACCCCGCTGTCTGGCCCGGGTGGGGCAGATCGGAGGCTTTGCGTCCCGGCATCACTGCCGGTTTGCCCTTAACCTGGGTTCCGTGAGGAACGGATCGAGTATAGGAAGCAAGTGGCGGCCGCTCAATCTTTATTCTCTAAGGAAAATATGTGAATGCCGGTCGGCTCACACTTCCCCTCCATCGGCAAACTAACTATTAAGTCATTAATATCAATCTGTTAGCCACGTCAAAAAAACGGAATCAGCCTCTTTTGTCTCCCCATAATGTGCGTTGCCTCACTGGTCAGAGCTGCCAGAAATGTGACAATGCGCGCCCTTGGCCAAAGCGCCAAGGCTATGGAAACACTGGCAAAAATAAAAAAGGAATACCCATGAAAGGAAGACCTACCCTGCTGTCCCTGGCCGTGGGGCTCGCCCTCGCGTCCCCGTCTCTCCATGCCGCCGGCTTCAGTTGCCCGGCCGACAGCGCCCTCACCCCCATCCCCGCCATCCAGGGCAGCGGCGACAAGAGCCCCCTCGTCCCGGACCATCAGTTCGAAAGCCTCGGGACTGTCTCGGTCAAGGCGGTGGTCAGCGCCCTCGGCGAGAGCCTGAACAAGGGCTTCTACCTGCTGGATCTGCAAGGGGACGGCAATCCCCAGAGCTCGGATGGCATCTTCGTCTACCTCAACGACAAGCAATTCGCGACCAAGTACCCGGACATCCAGCCGGGTGCCCTGATCTGTCTGGAGGCCAAGGTCGAGGAGTATCATGGCCACACCCAGCTCAAGCCCCTGTTTGACGGCAGCGCCCCGCGCCTGACGGTGCTGGCCCGGGGCGACGCCCCGGCCGCCACGGAGCTGCGGGTGCTGGAGGGGGAAACCCTGGCCCGGGCCCTGGAGCGTCACGAGGGGATGCGGGTGCGCCTCGATGGGGACAGCGCCCTCAAGGTAAGCCGCAACTTCAGCTACGACTACGCCGCCAAGCGCAACAACCTGGTGCTCTCCCACGGCGCCCCACTGATGAAGCCGACCCAGCTCCATGTGGCTGGCAGTCAGGAGGCAACCACCCTGGCCGAGGCCAATGCGGGCAACCGCGTCTTCCTCGAGTCGGACTTCAAGGCCGCCAACGGCAAGCTGCCCTGGTTGCCGGCCTGGGAGCCGGAGCAGGGTTACCTGCGCATCGGCGATGCCCCGGTCAACCTGGAAGCCCTGGTGGGTTACAGCTTTGACGAGTACCGGCTGATAGTGCCCAAGGATCAGCGCATCACGGCGGGGGATCTGCTGCGCACCGATGAGAACGACCGCCAGGGCGCACCGGCCCGCGCCCATGGCACCGACCTGCGCATCGGCAGCTTCAACGTGCTCAACTACTTCACCAGCCACTCCAGCGTGGGGGGCGCCCTCAACGTGCTCTGTGCGGATCAGGCGGATGCGGACAGCGCCAAGGGCTGCAACCGCGGCGCCAAGAGCCTGGAGGAGTTCCAGTTGCAGCGCACCAAGATAGTCAACGCCATCACAGAGATGGACGCAGACCTCCTTGGCCTGATGGAGATGGAGAACAACGGCTTCGACGAGCACGCCGCCATCAGCGATCTGGTGCAAAGCCTCAACGCCCGGCAGAAAGAGGCGAGCAAGCAGTACGCCTTCGTCAGCCTGCCCAAGGCCCTGCTCACGGAGGATCGCTTCTTTGGCGGCGACGCCATCATGGTGGCCATCATCTATCGCCCCGCCCTGCTCACCCCGAGCGGGGATGCCGAGGTCATTCGTCTGCCCCAGCAGCGCTACATCACAGGCGGCGTCACCAGGAGCGCAGGCCAGCGGGACTCCCTGGTGCAGCGCTTCACCGTGGCGGGCAGCGACGAGCCCCTGACGCTGGTGGTCAACCACCTGAAATCCAAGGGATCCGGCTGTTATGAGAACGGCGATGGCAAGACCGAGCCTGCGGATCTGCAGGGCAAGTGCACCGAGTTCAGGGTCAGTGCCGCCAAGGTGCTGGGGGACGCGGTGAGCAAGATGCCGGGTCAGGTGCTGCTGGTGGGGGACTTCAATTCCTACGCCAAGGAGGACCCGATCCGGGTGCTCACCGACTACGATCCGGCCACGGCGGATCGCCAGATCCGCTCCGCCTCCCACACCTTTATCGGCGAGCAGCGCTATGAGCAGATGGGCCGCGCGGTGGAGAAGAACTACGGGCTGATCGACGTGAACCTCAAGTTCAATCAGGAGAAGGCCATCTCCTACAGCTACGAGGCCGAGCTCGGCACCCTGGATTACGCCCTCGCCAACCCGGCGCTGGCCAAGCGGGTGATCGCGGTCGCCGACTGGCACATCAACTCGTTCGAGAGCAACCTGTTCGAATATGGCAGCGCCTTCACCGGCGATCTGATCAAGTCGGACAACCCGTTCAGCGCCTCCGACCACGACCCCATCATCGTCGACCTCAAGCTCAACGAGCAGAGCAAGGGCGGCGGTGGCGGGGCCATGGGGGCACTGCTGCTGGCGCTGTTGCCCCTGGCCTGGCGCCGTCGGCACACCTCATGATCCGCGCTGAATAACGCAAAAAGCCCGCGACAGTCGCGGGCTTTCTCATTCTGGCCATTTGATTTGTAAATGAAGAGGCATTAGTCATGAAAAAAACAAATGCCTGAACAAACAAAAAGGCCACCGCGATAACGGTGGCCTTTTGCTTCTTGTAACAAGAATTTGGTGGAGCTACGCGGGATCGAACCGCGGACCTCTTGCATGCCATGCAAGCGCTCTCCCAGCTGAGCTATAACCCCAAGTTGTGGCGAATCAAGGTCAAGACCTTCACTCTGAATTTGGTGGAGCTACGCGGGATCGAACCGCGGACCTCTTGCATGCCATGCAAGCGCTCTCCCAGCTGAGCTATAACCCCAAATTCTTTCTTCATTAGACAACGGGTTCTGGCGGCCTGTTGCCCTCACTCTGGTATTCAAATATCAAATAGTGGTGGAGCTACGCGGGATCGAACCGCGGACCTCTTGCATGCCATGCAAGCGCTCTCCCAGCTGAGCTATAACCCCACAAAGGTCGGCCTGGGTGATACACACCGCACTGCCCTGGGTACTGCACTTCTACAATCAGGAACCTGGTGGAGCTACGCGGGATCGAACCGCGGACCTCTTGCATGCCATGCAAGCGCTCTCCCAGCTGAGCTATAACCCCTTGGATTCCAGATTGTTCGAGGAGAATTTGGTGGAGCTACGCGGGATCGAACCGCGGACCTCTTGCATGCCATGCAAGCGCTCTCCCAGCTGAGCTATAACCCCAACTCACCTCGGCGCTACCAAAGTTATCTCTGGCAACGGAGGCGCATGATAGGCATCACCCGCTTTGCTGTCAACCCAAAATTTTCGCCGGTTGGAGCGTTTAGTCAAAATTCAGGCAGTTAGCTGTTTTTACCGCCAACAGCGTCGCTATGTCGCTGTTTTACGTCGTAAATCCGCTTGAGGCCAAAATGCAAAGGGCCCCCGTCAGGGAGCCCTTTGTTGTCAGCGACTGGCGCTTATTCGGCAGCCATACGCGCTTCGATATAGGCCAGGGCGCGATCGATGCGGGCCAGCACACGCTCCTTGCCCACCAGCGCCATCACGGCGTCTATGGCAGGAGATTGGCCCAGACCGGTGACGGCGACGCGCAGCGGCATGCCGACCTTGCCCATGCCCTGACCCAGCTCGGCGGCGGTGGCTTCAATCAGCTCGTGCAGCGCTTCCGTGGTCCAGGTCTCCAGCGCCGCCAGCTTGGCCTTGGCCAGAGTCAGCGGCTCGGCAGCGACGCCGCGCAGGTGCTTCTTGGCAGCGGCTTCGTCGATGGCCTCAAAATCTTCGAACAGATAGCGGCTCTGGGCGGCCATCTCTACCAGGGTGTTGCAGCGCTCGGCCAGCAGGGTCACCACGGCTGGCAACGCCGGGCCCTTGCTGGTGTCGATGTTCTGGGCGGCCATGTGCCACTCCAGATGCTTGGCAACATAGGCCGGATCCAGGCTGCGCATGTAGTGGTTGTTCAGCCACAACAGCTTGTCGGTGTTGAAGGCGGAGGCAGACTTGGAGATGGCATCCAGGCTGAACAGCTTGATCATCTCGTCCAGGGTGAAGATCTCCTGATCGCCGTGGGACCAGCCCAGACGCACCAGATAGTTCAGCAGGGCTTCCGGCAGGTAGCCGTCGTCGCGGTACTGCATCACCGAGACGGCACCGTGGCGCTTGGAGAGCTTGGCGCCGTCGTCGCCCAGGATCATGGAGACGTGGGCAAACTCCGGCACGGGCGCGTTCAGTGCCTTGTAGATGTTGATCTGGCGCGGGGTGTTGTTGATGTGGTCTTCACCACGCACCACGTGGGTGATCTCCATGTCCCAGTCATCGACCACCACGCAGAAGTTGTAGGTGGGCGCGCCGTCGGTGCGGCGGATGATGAGATCGTCGAGCTCGGTGTTGGCGAACTCGATGCGGCCACGGACGTGGTCATCGAACACCACTGAGCCTTCGGTGGGGTTGCGGAAGCGGATCACGTGGGGCGCATCGGCCGGGTGATCGTGGGCGGCATCCCGGCACTTGCCGTCATAGCGGGGCTTCTCGCCGCTCGCCATCTGACCTTCGCGCAGCGCCTCCAGGCGCTCCTTGGAGCAGAAGCACTTGTAGGCGCGGCCATCGGCCAGCATCTCGTCGATGATGCCGTTGTAGCGATCGAAGCGCTTGGTCTGGTAGTAGGGGCCCTCATCCCAGTTCAGCTCCAGCCATTCCATGCCCTCAATGATGGCGTCGATCGCCTCCTGAGTGGAACGTTCCAGATCGGTATCCTCGATACGCAGCACGAACTCGCCGCCCTGGCTCTTTGCGAACAACCAGGAATAGAGTGCGGTACGGGCACCGCCGACATGCAAAAAGCCGGTCGGGCTGGGAGCAAAACGGGTTTTGACTTTCATCTTTAAGCCTTGTGTAGAGGGCCTTGGGCCAATGCGTTAGAAAAAACCGTCGCATTTTAGCACTCAGAATCACGGATGGGAAAACCATGCAATAGCCGGGGCCTAAACAGGTCTTGATTCGGCCGGGGCGCCGTTCTTTGAGAGGGATCGCAAAACCTCCCCTCATTTTCAGCTTTGCTGATCAACATTGCTGGAGGAATCTCCCGCCATGCCGATAATTCATACAACTTTCTACTCACAAGGAACACGAGATGCAGTTTCGCTCTATCCAGAATCGCATCCTGGTACTGGCGGGGGTCGCCATGACCACGGCCCTGGTCATCCTGATCCTGCTCAACCAATACTCGAGCAAGCAGACCCAGCAACTGACCATCAGTTCCAGTCGCGCGGCCCTGCAGCAGGAGGCGTGGCAGAAGGTGAGTGCCAACGCCCGCGCCGAGGCCGCCACCATCACCCAGTTGCTGCAAAAGGGGCTCTCCTATACCCAGCAGATGGCCAGCGTCTTCGCCCTGCAGCAGGAGGGCAAGCTGCCGCTGGATCGCCAGCAGGCCACGGACCTGCTCAAGGCGCAGCTCGGCCTGGAGCCGCAACTCTATGGTGCCTTCGCGGGCTTCGAGCCGAACGGCTTCGATGGCCAGGACAGCGCCTTCGCAGGCCAGAGCGCCCTTGGCAGCGATGACAAGGGGCGCTTCGTCCCCTACTTCTATCGCGACAAGGAGAACATTGGCT
The DNA here is from genome assembly GCF_046581335.1 of Aeromonas sp. DSM 116730. Taxonomy (NCBI): domain Bacteria; kingdom Pseudomonadati; phylum Pseudomonadota; class Gammaproteobacteria; order Aeromonadales; family Aeromonadaceae; genus Aeromonas; species Aeromonas sp. DSM 116730. Next base: position 3,591,075 of record NZ_CP144265.1, read on the forward strand.
CGGATCTGCTGCTCTCCATCGAGAAGAGCGACGCGGACGAATTCGGCAATCCGGCCAACGACTACTACTCCTGCCCGAAACGGGAGGGGCGCTCCTGCCTCATAGATCCCTTCAAGGTGGACATCAACGGCCAGCAGGTGCTGGTGAGCACCATCACCACCCCCATACTGGTGGGCGGTCAGTTCAAGGGTATTGCCGCGCTGGATCTGGCGGTGGACTCCATCAGCCGCCAGGCCCAGTCCCTCAACAGCAACATCTATGACGGCAAGGGAGAGACCCTGATCGTCAGCTCCGCCGGCGTCATCACAGGCACCAGCGGGGACGCCAGCCTGCTCGGCAGCCGCGCCGACAAGCTGCTGGGCGACGGCTGGCAGCAATACCTCAAACCCGAGCTGCAACGCCAGGAGCTCGACGAGGCGTTTCGCATCTCTGTGCCCATCGCGGTGCCGGGCATGGCCCGCAACTGGGCCATCATAGTCACCCTGCCCTACCAGGTGGTGCTGGCGGGGGCCGACGAGCTGGAGAGCCAGCTCACCGAGATGAACCGGGCCGCCATGACCCAGCAGCTCATAGGTGCCCTCATCGTACTGGTGCTGGCCCTGGCCACCATGCTGGCGATAGCACGCAGCATCACGGGCCCCATCCGCCAGATGGTCAGCCTGGTGGATGACATCGCCGATGGCGAGGGGGATCTCACCAAGCGCCTGAACACTCGTGCCCAGGACGAGCTGGGGGCACTGGCCCGCGGCATCAACCGCTTCATCGACAAGTTGCAGGTGCTGCTCGGGGACGTGCAGAAAACCGCGAGCGAGGTCCATCGCCACGCAGGGGATACCGACCGCATCGCCGGCCAGACCGACAGCAACCTGCAGCATCACCAGGCACAGATGGAGCAGATGCTGACCGCGGTGCAGGAGATGTCCTATGTCAGTCAGGAGGTGGCCACCCACGCCAACAACACCGCCGACTCGGCCAAGCAGGCGCAGGGTGCGGCGGATCAGGGCAAGGTGCGCTTCCAGCAGGTGATCCAGTCCATGCACAAGGTGGCGGCCGAGGCGGGCAAGGGAGCCGAGGTGGTCGAGGGGCTGGCCCACGACAGCGAGCAGATCACCAGCATACTCACCGTCATTCAGGGCATCGCCGATCAGACCAACCTGCTGGCGCTGAACGCCGCCATCGAGGCGGCCCGGGCCGGCGAGCAGGGGCGCGGCTTTGCGGTGGTGGCCGACGAGGTGCGCAAGCTGGCGGGCAACACCCAGCAGGCGGTGCAGAATACCCAGGAGCTGATCGAGAAGATCCGCCACAGCTCGGCCAATGCGGTCAACGCCATCCAGCAGAGCCAGCAGCTGACCCATCAGGCCGTGGGCGAGGCCGATCTGGCGGAGGCGGCGCTGGACAGCATCTTCCAGGCCATCGCCACCATCAACGACATGACCTATCAGATAGCCTCCGCCGCCGAGGAGCAGAGCTCGGTTTCCGAGACGGTCTCAGGCAACCTGTCAAAAACCAACGCACTGGCCAACGACATAGCCCAGGATGCCACCAATACGGCGAAAGCCAGCCAGGCCTTGCGCCAGGCGGCCGAGCGTTTGCAGCAGTTGCTGGGGCAATTTCGTCTCAGCTGATAATTTTCATGCTCAGGGCTCTCCCCCTCGGGGGCGAGTCCGTTTACCATAGGCACTATATTTGCCTGATGGCAGGCAATGTAGTGAGAGGTAAATGCCGTGCCCACCCCGGACCGTCGCCCACGTGGCCATAACAGACGAGCCCAGCAGCGTCGCCAAGACGAATCACAAGGAACCCTGCTCCATCGTATCAATGCCGCTACCCTGCCCCTGCGTCAACGTCTTGGCCAGGGATTGGGCGGCTTGGGTCAACGCAACAAGGAGCCGAAGGCGGCTTCATTCAAGCTGGCGAGCCCGCTGCCGCGCAAGCACACCATAGGCCTGCTGGTGCTGGTGCCTCTCTGGCTGTTGCTGCTGGCCTGGGAACCCGCCCCCACCGCTCCCAAGGCGGCGCCTTCCGGTTCGCTCGCCGTGCCGCTGGCCGTTCCGACCCAGGCGCTGACCGTGGGCAACGGGGCCGCAAGCAGTGCGCCGGCCGCGGCCAAACCGGTCGAGGAGAAAGTCGATGGCACCTGGCTGCAGCACGAGGTGCAGGCTGGCGAGACCCTCTACTCCATCTGGCGCAAGTTTGAACTGCCCGGGGCCGAGCTGAGCCGCCTGATCGCCATAGAGGGGCCGGACAGGCCGCTGACCCGGCTGCAATCGGGCAAGTCGGTGTTCATCCTGGTGGATGACAGCCGCCGCATCCAGCGGGTCGAGATCCGCTCCTTCGGTCAGGCAAACTACCGCTACGACCGACAGGGCGAAGGGTTCGCCCTCAGGGAGTGATGAAACGGGAGGCCATGGCCTCCCGTTTTTTTGACCAGAAGCATGAAACAAGCCGCTGACTTCCCAATACTTTTAGCTCGCTCAAAAAATGAAAAGTGCCAAATTGACAAGGGATCGGGCTCCAGTACAATCGGTTGTGCTTTAGACAGGGATTGTACTGCATGCCACTGGAACACATCGACGTAGTCAGTCATGGGTAGGCCCCTGCATTCTAGGCAAATGCTGCCCAACAAGGCGTTAGTTTCATTTTGTTATAGATAGGACTTACCACATGTCTGACATTCGCACCGGCCAAGTAAAATGGTTCAACGAAACCAAGGGTTTTGGCTTCATCGAGCAATCCCAGGGACCGGACGTTTTCGTTCACTTCTCCTCCATCCAGAGCACAGGTTTCAAGACCCTGGCTGAAGGTCAAAAAGTCCAGTTCACCGTGACCCAGGGCAAGAAAGGCCCGCAGGCTGAGAACGTGACTCTGCTCTAAGCCGCACCCGTGAACTCGCAGGAGGAGCCAAGGCCCCTCCTATTTTTTTGTCTGCCATTCCCGCCCCGTATCAGGCGAGCTCTTCGCCGCCCTGACCTGCCTCTCCCCTCTCCCAAGCCGCCTACGCTCAGCTGCCGCCGCCATAGTCCATGGACCTAGGGCAATGACGGGAAACCGGCATAGGTGCTGACAAGCGGATATGGCAAAGCATCGCGGCGCGATACGGAATCTATTCGAACGGGGATAAGAAAAATAATGGACGACTAGGACTACAAAGAGAGATTGGAGCGGGAAACGAGACTCGAACTCGCGACCCCAGCCTTGGCAAGGCGCGGATCATGCTCTGCCAACTGGATGTGGCGATGAGTGTATTGAAATATTGGATTCGTGAACTTCGAGGAGAGATTGGAGCGGGAAACGAGACTCGAACTCGCGACCCCAGCCTTGGCAAGGCGCGGATCATGCTCTACCAACTGGATGTGGCAATGAATGTATAGAAATATTGGATTCGTGAACTTCGAGGAGAAATTGGAGCGGGAAACGAGACTCGAACTCGCGACCCCGACCTTGGCAAGGTCGTGCTCTACCAACTGAGCTATTCCCGCAACAGGATGTCTTCTGCAAGTGATTGGAGCGGGAAACGAGACTCGAACTCGCGACCCCGACCTTGGCAAGGTCGTGCTCTACCAACTGAGCTATTCCCGCATCGGAATAATCATCTGCAGTAGCTTACTAATACGTATTGGAGCGGGAAACGAGACTCGAACTCGCGACCCCGACCTTGGCAAGGTCGTGCTCTACCAACTGAGCTATTCCCGCAACAGGATGTCTTCTGCAAGTGATTGGAGCGGGAAACGAGACTCGAACTCGCGACCCCGACCTTGGCAAGGTCGTGCTCTACCAACTGAGCTATTCCCGCATCGGAATAATCATCTGCAGTAGCTTACTAATACGTATTGGAGCGGGAAACGAGACTCGAACTCGCGACCCCGACCTTGGCAAGGTCGTGCTCTACCAACTGAGCTATTCCCGCAACATAGATTGTCTTGAGGCTGACTGATGATTGGAGCGGGAAACGAGACTCGAACTCGCGACCCCGACCTTGGCAAGGTCGTGCTCTACCAACTGAGCTATTCCCGCATCGGGCTGGATTGAACCAGTGTCATCATCAGATTTTGGAGCGGGAAACGAGACTCGAACTCGCGACCCCGACCTTGGCAAGGTCGTGCTCTACCAACTGAGCTATTCCCGCAACTGCCTTAAAACGGCCGTACAGCATTTGGTTGCTTGCGCTACTGTACGGGAGCCGAATTATAAGAGCAGTCATTCCAATTGCAAGGGCTTTTTTGTCACTGTGCAGCCGTTCGCTCAAAAGCTGGCCGAACTGCCGATTTTAGCAACCGAGCGACGGCAACCCCTTGCCGGGGACTCAGATTTTGAAGACGTGGCTGCGGTAGAACTGCAGTTCGGCGATGGACTCGCGGATGTCGTCCAGCGCCTGATGGGAACCGCTCTTGGTGAACTGATCCAGCAGCTCCGGCTGCCAGCGGCGCACCAGCTCCTTGATGGTGCTGACGTCGACGTTGCGGTAGTGGAAGAAGGCCTCCAGCTCGCCCATGTGCTTGACCATGAAGCGGCGATCCTGGCCTATGCTGTTGCCGCACAGGGGGCTGGTGCGCTCCGGCACCCACTGGCGAATGAAGTCGAGGGTCTCGGCCACGGCGCGGGCTTCGTCGTGCTCGCTCGCCTTGACCCGGGCCACCAGTCCGCTCTTGGTGTGGGTGTTGACGTTCCAGTCGTCCATCTTGGCCAGCTCTTCATCGCTCTGGTGAATGGCGATGACGGGCCCTTGTGCCAGCACGTTCAGATCCTTGTCGGTAATGATGGTGGCAATCTCCAGAACCACGTTCTCTTCGGGGTCGAGACCCGTCATCTCCATGTCGATCCATACCAGGTTCTGCGCGCTGACTGTCATGATTGCTCTCTCTATTGGGAGGAATGGCGGAATTTTGCCAATTTGCATGTATCATACTGGCTTTGGATCTGTTCATAAACTGGCGAATCGAGTGGCAAAGAAAGCAAAACTCAATCTGGGTCAACAGAGGCGCGTTCAGGCCAACCGCGAGCGGCGGCTGCAAAAAGATCACACCACAGTAGTGGATGACACACTGTTCGGCCCGGCCATCGAAGGGGTGGTGATCAGCCGCTTCGGCCAGCACGCGGACGTGGAAGCCGTCGACGGCACCATACACCGCAGCAACCTGCGTCGCAGCAGCATCAACAGTCTGGTGTGCGGTGACAAGGTGGTCTGGCGTCCCGGCCTCAATGCCGCGACCGCCGGGGTCATCGAGGCGGTGCATCCCCGTCACTCCGTATTGACCCGGCCGGACTTCTACGACGGGGTCAAACCCATCGCCGCCAATATCGACCAGATAGTCATCGTCTCGGCGGTGATGCCCGAGTTCTCCACCAACATTGTCGACCGCTATCTGGTGGCCGCCGAGGATGTGGAAATCGCCCCCCTCATAGTGCTGAACAAGGTCGACATGCTGGACGAGGCGGCCCGCACCCGGGTCGAGGGCCAGCTCGCCGCCTACCGCAAGCTCGGCTACCCGGTGATCCTGGTGAGCTGCGAGAGCGGCGAGGGGCTCGACCAGCTCAAGGCCGCCCTGACCGACAAGATCAGCATCTTCGTCGGCCAGTCCGGGGTGGGCAAGTCGTCCCTGACCAACGCTTTGATGCCGGGGCTCGGCGTGCTCACCGGCGAGATCTCCGAAAACTCGGGGCTGGGTACCCATACCACCACCACGGCGCGGCTCTATCACTTCCCGAGCGGCGGCGATCTCATCGACTCCCCCGGGATCCGCGAGTTCGCCCTCTGGCACCTGGAAGCCGATCGCATCACCTGGTGTTTCGTGGAGTTTCGCGACTACCTCGGCAGTTGCAAGTTCCGCGACTGCACCCACAAGGACGATCCCGGCTGCGCCCTGCGGGCGGCGGTCAGCAGTGGCGCCATCAGCCCTGACCGTTTCCACAACTATCACCGCATCCTGGAAACCATGCAGGAAGCCCGCCACGGTCGGCAACAAGCCCGGCTGTGACCCAATCAACCTCCCTCTTTTTAGAAAGAGCAGATGAAGATCATGAGCATCACTGACAACCTGAAAATTGCCGGTCAATACTGCCTGCCCAAACACGCCCTCTCCCGCCTGGTCGGCAAGCTTGCCGCCGCCGAGGCTGGCAACCTCACTACCCGGGTGATCGAGGCCTTTATCAAGCAGTACGGCGTCGACATGAGCGAAGCGCTGCACGAAGATCCGGCCCACTATGCGAGCTTCAACGCCTTCTTCACCCGCGAGCTCAAGCCGGGGATCCGTCCGCTGGTCGAGGATGCCATGACCCTGGCCCTGCCGGTGGACGGCACCGTCAGCCAACTCGGTCCCATCCATCAGGGCCGCATCATCCAGGCCAAGGGCCACGACTACAGCGCCCGCGAGCTGCTGGGTGGCTTCGAGGATCTGGTGGCGCCGTTCAAGGATGGCGACTTTGCCACCATCTATCTGGCGCCCAAGGATTACCATCGCATCCACATGCCCCTGGACGGCGTGCTGGAGAGCATGGTGTTCGTGCCGGGGGATCTCTTCTCCGTCAACCCGCTCACCGCCGAAAACGTACCCAACCTGTTCGCCCGCAACGAGCGGGTGGTCGCCACCTTCCGCACCCCCCACGGCCCCATGGCGCTGGTGCTGGTTGGCGCCACTATCGTCGCCAGCATCGAAACCATCTGGGCCGGCAACATAGCGCCGACCAAGCAGAAGGAAGTGGTGCGCTGGGATTACACCGGCGACGAGGCCATCACCTTGCAAAAAGGCGCCGAAATGGGTCTGTTCAAGCTCGGCAGCACAGTCGTCTGCCTGTTTGGCCCCGGCATGCTGGCCGGTTTCGAACCCCATCTGGCCAACGGCGTCACCACCCGCATGGGTCAGCCCTTTGCCAAGCTGGCGGATCAGGCATGAGTGACCAGTCCAAGCCAGGCGCCTCGCAGAAAAACAACCCGCTGCACGGACTGACCCTGGAGGCGATTGTCACCGCCCTGGTCGAGCACTACGGCTGGGAAGCCCTGGGGCAGCAGATCAACATCCGCTGCTTCACCGAGGATCCCAGCGTCAAGTCGAGCCTCAAGTTCCTGCGCAAGACCCCCTGGGCGCGAGAGAAGGTAGAGAGTCTCTATCTCTACGTGCAACGCAAACAGGCCAAACAGAAGGAAGACCCCAGTGGCGTTTAAGATTACCTACACCTACAAGAAGCAGGCCAAAGAGATAGGCTACGCCAACGACAAGTTCAACAGCATCTACGACGCCATCGCCGCGGCCGAGGGGCTGGATCTCTCCAGCTTCCACGCCATGGAGGCCCAGCTGGCCCAGGTGTGCCGCCGCGACAAGAAGAGCGTGAAGGACTACAGGGAGAACTACTTCAAGGAGCTGGGCTTCTCCAACGTCATCATCGAACGGGACACTCTCGAAGACAAGCAGGAGTAAGTATGCGAACCCTGACTCTGATGGCCGCCTCCCTGCTGCTGGCGGCCTGCAGCACCCAGCCTCCCCAGCTGGTCGGCAACGATCAGGATGCCCACGGCTGCCGTGCCAGCGCCGGTTACCAGTGGTCCCCCCTGCTCGGCCAGTGCGTACGCCTGTTCGAGCAGGCGGTGCGCCTGCAATCCCTCGAGGCCACCGAGACCGGCAGCGCCTTCGTGCTGTTCAACGCCGATCAGAGCAAGGCCGAGCTGACCCTGCCAAGCGGCGAGCTGATCCCTCTTGAGCGCCAGGGCGAGGAAGGGAACTGGTCCTGGCAGGGAGGAGCCTACCAGCTCTTCCCCTGGAAGGGTTATGTGCTCAAGTCCGGCGAGCGGGCACTGTTTCACGGTGACAGCGCCCTCTAACGGCAACCGCTGCCAGTACGACAAAACCCCCGGCTCAGCCGGGGGTTTTGTTTTTGGCCCAGAGCCGGTTCGGGCTCTAGGCGCTCGCGACCCAAAACAAAAACCCCGTTGCAGGCAACGGGGTTTTCATGCTTCCGGCAGGGCAGGATCAGTTGCCCAGGGTGGCGAACAGACTCTGCTCCAGGCTGCCGCGGGAGACGCAGACCGGCGTGATGGAGGGAGCCAGCACGCGCTCGCCGGAGGACTCGACGAAGTAGAGCTGGGTGTTGCCCTTGACGTTGACGGTCGCCACGCTGTTGTTGCCGCTCTGGGTGATGATCAGGTTGATCTGCAGATTGGGGTTGCCCAGCGCGACCTTGGAACCCATGGTGCCGCAATCCAGCCACTCCAGCCCCTCGGCCGCGTTTTCGACGTTGGCGGTCATCAGACCTGAGCCACGCTGGCTGTTTTCGATGTTCAGGCCGTGATCGCCAAACCACTTCTCGGCGCGGGCCCACACCAGATCCACCGGAATTGCCATCTCCTGGGTGTTGTTGGTCGCCTTGGCAACCGGCGGGGTATAGCGGTACTGCTCGCCACCATTGTTGTCACTGGCACAACCCACCATCAACAGGGCCAGGGCGCCCCCCATTATCTTCTTCATGCTGCTTCTCTCGTCCATAAGGCCATAGGCCAACCGGCGGCTATTATGGCGATCACGACACAGACTGTCAGCAGGGATCCACATAAATGGCGGATTCTTAACCCACGCTTTACAAAACTGGCCTGTTATCATAGATTTGCTCGAAGTCTCCTCCGTGAGTGCTCACGTGAATTCTTCGCTCTCCCTGGCGCTGCTGCAGCAGATCATCGACCAGTTACCCATGAATATCTTCTGCCGGGATACGGCCGGACGGTACCTGTTTGCCAACAAGGCTTTCGCCCGGGAGGCCGGGCTGTCAAAGCCGGGCGATCTCATCGGCAAGACGGACGCCGAAATGCCCTGGGGCGATCTGTTCCGCGAGGAAGACGGGCGCCTGCTGGCCGAAGGCAAACCCCTGCTGCACCAGCAATTGCACTGCCACGGCGGCGCCGGCGCCAACTGGATGGAGATCCACAAGGTGCCGCTCTATGACGAGCAGGGCGACCCCCTCGCCCTCTTCGCCATGGTCAGCGCCATCGACCAGCGCAAGGAGCTGGAGCAGACCTTCCGCCAGCAGCAGCTGCTGCAACGCCGCCTGCTGGATGCCATCCCTGATCTCATTCGCCTCGAAGATCACCAAGGCGTACTCATCGACTGCAATCAGGCCTTCCTCGACTTCATGGGACTGTCGGCAAGCGACGCCCTGGGTCGGCGAGTGCCGCCCCGCCTGCCCGTCGAACAGACCCTGGGACAGGGGGAATATTGCGTGGTGGATGCCCAGGGCAAGGGCCGTCACCTGGAGGTCACCCGGGTCGAGGTGCCGGACGACGAGGGCAACTCCCTCGGCATTCTCACCCTGAGCCGTGACATCACAGGGCTGCGTACCACCCAGGCCCAGTTGCAACAGGAGCAGCACTACGACAGCCTCACCGGCCTGCTCAAGCTCTCCCACTTCCTGCAGACCAGCCGCCACCTCGGCGCCCGCAAGGCCAGCCTGCTGCTGGTGGATCTGCAACATTTTCGCGAGATCAACGATCGCTTCGGCATCCGGGTCGCCGACCGCCTGCTCAGCCAGGTGGCGCGCCGTCTGCAACGGCTGGCGCCGCCCCAGTCCCTGCTTTGCCGGGTCGCCGCCGATGACTTCGCCCTGCTGCTGCCCGAGCTCCCCCTCTCCCTGGATGAGTGGAGCCGCAACCTGCAACAGGAGCTGATGGCCCCCTACCAGGTCGAGGAGCACAGGATCCAGATCCCGGTGTTCCTCGGCATAGCCCACGGCAAGGCCAAGGAGGCCGAGCGCCTGCTGAGCCACGCTGAAGCCGCTCTGGCCCAGGGCAAGCGCCAGCAGCAGCACTGCACCCTGTTCGACCCCGAGCTGGACGCCAAGCTCAAGCGCCGTCAGCTCATCGCCGCCCAGCTGCCGCTGGCCATCAAGTCGGCCGAGCTGACTGCCGTCTACCAGCCCATCATCTGCACCCACAGCAACCGGCTGCACGGGGCCGAGCTGCTCTGCCGCTGGCCTCATCCGGAGTTCGGCATGATCTCCCCCGACGAGTTCATCCCCCTGGCGGAGGAGCTGGGCCTCATCGGCCAGCTCGGCCAGCTGATGCTGGAGCTGGGTTGTGCCCAGCTGGCCCGCTGGCAGGTGGCGGCCCCGGATCTGGTGCTCTCCATCAACCTGTCACCGCTGCAGTTCCGCGATCCCGAACTCTGCCCGCAGATCTTCGACTGCATCGAGCGCCACGGGCTGGCCCCCTGGCAGCTGGAACTGGAGATCACCGAAGGGGTGCTGATGGAGAATGCCGACGAGATAGAGAGCAACCTCGCCTGCCTCATCGAGGCGGGCTTCCAGCTCGCCATCGACGACTTCGGCACAGGTTACTGCTCCCTCGCCTACCTGCCCAGGCTGCAGGTGGCCACCCTCAAGCTCGACAGAAGCTTCACCCAGGGGCTGGCCAGCAACCAGGCCACCACCGCCATCGTCCGCTCAGTCATCGGGCTCGGCCATGAACTTGGTATCAGGATCACCGCCGAAGGGGTGGAAACCGTGGAGCAGCAGGCCTGGCTGGCACAGGCGGGCTGCGATCGCCTGCAGGGTTACCTGTTCAGCCGCCCCCTGCCCCCCGCCGAGTTTGCCCGCAACTACCAGTTGCCCGACTGACTCGCGCACAGCAAAAAGGCCACTTGAAGTGGCCTTTTTATTATCTGTCGAGGGCATGGGCAGCATCTTCTCGATGCGCTGACGAGTACACCTTACTCCTGGAAGTAGGTGCCCCAGCCGTCGTAGTCCACGCCGTATTTTTCGAGGATCGGTAGCATCTTCTCGATATCGGCCACTATGGTCTCGATATCCAGCTTGCACTCCACAGTGGCATCGAAGCAGAAGATGGTGGCACCGTCATCCAGCTCCATCTCCTCGGCATCTGTCACCTCGAAGCCGGCCTTGAACAGGTCCACCGCCGCCTTCTCCAGCAGATCGAAGTTCTGACAGGCAAAGTGGTGCTCAATCTCGTAGTCCAGACTCGGGTTGCTGCCATCGGCCAGCAGCTCGTTGACGATGGCGGTGGTCTCGTCGCGCCACTCTTGCATGTTGATACTCATATAAACCCCAGGCGGTATTGGATGGATGTCAGCCCCTGCTGGCAGGCACGCTGAGGCCGCGTTGGCCCGGGTCGCCGCCAGGGGGATGGTTGCGGCAAAGCATACCCGCAGAGCGCAACGGGCTCAATGCGGCAAACCAAGATAACTGCCTTGCCCGCCCCCCGCCCAAATGGCGGTGTCCGCAAAAAGGTCAAAAAGTGCAATAACCCGCCTTTGACAGGCGATACCACAGATACCGTCGCCCTCCAGCTCAAGGTAAACAAAACACATTGCAGGCTCTTTGGGGAACAGTGTTTTCCACCATGGAGCTACTGATGACAAAGGGTCAGCCCGGGAGCATAAAAGAACTCGTTTGAATGACACACAATCAGAAGCAAGGAGCCCGCTCATCGGCTCGGCCCTTGTGATTGGACATCAGGTCATGGCCGTCACTGAACCATGACTTTCGTTCAAGGGATCTGGCCTCCTTTTACTCGAGTTGCCCATGAAAACAGCGCGACAGGGCGGAAAAAACGGGGAAAACAGGATCGATTGTTCGGTTATCGAGCGAACGGCACCGCATTATTCCCCCAGCGGTTGACACCTAGACGCAGAAAGGGTTTAATGCGCGCCGTTGCCCAGATAGCTCAGTCGGTAGAGCAGGGGATTGAAAATCCCCGTGTCGGCGGTTCGATTCCGTCTCTGGGCACCAATAATTCCTCCTTAGTTCAGTCGGTAGAACGGCGGACTGTTAATCCGTATGTCGCTGGTTCAAGTCCAGCAGGAGGAGCCAAATTCGAAAGGCCCGCTCATCTGAGCGGGCCTTTCTGCATCTCCCCTTCCCGAAACGTCATTCCCTAATAGCGATTCTCGTCGCCGTGCCAGACATGTCCGGCGGAACATGCCCGGGCGACCTCGTGGCAAGGGTCATCGGCATGACAGCGGAAGAAATGCTGATCTTGTTGCAGCAGAAGCGAACTCATCGAGTGGCTGATACCGGCCAGAGCCTCGCCAGCGGTCAATCCTGCAACCCGGTGATCTGTGGCCAAATGAGCCAGTACTCTTTCACGACTATTCATGATCGCCTCCCTCTGTGGATCCCGTCGTAAATTGACCATAGCAGCAGGTATCTGACTACCGCAAACCCGCGCCAGCAAAGGGCTCCAGGCCGGTCCATCGCTGCCGGGAAAGTGGGGCAAATGAAAAGGCCCACCCTGCCGGATGGGCCTTTCATGACTGCTAGCCGCCGTTACAGGCCGCCAGCAACAGGGTCGCCCCGCAGGTGGCGCTGAATACCAGCAACCCCGCCTGCAGCACTCCCTCAGGATCCGTCTCTTTTCTTCTCTTTCTGAACCTTATCCATCGCGGCTTCATCGAGCCCACCTCATCCTGTTGTGTCCAGCTCCCCTGCCCTCCTCGGCAGGCCGCTCATCTTGATCCCGGTTCAGTTCAAGGTCAATCGGTCCGCAACAATAAAGCGGCCGGGCACTTGGGAGAGGGCCTCGTCATAGGTCCGCTCATTATCGGGAAAACCGGCGTGACCCGTCTGCGAGCCGGGGCTATGATGAGGCCGACGATTTCCGATCCCAGGGAGACCCCAGATGAGCAGCCCCTTGCACTATGTGCTGGATGGCATCCATTGCGAGCCACACTTCTTCACCGTGCCCCTCAACCACCAGAAACCGGATGACGAGGAGAGCATCACCCTGTTTGGCCGCACTCTCTGTCGCCAGGACAGGCTGGACGATGAGCTGCCCTGGCTGCTCTATCTGCAGGGGGGGCCGGGCTTTGGCGCGCCGCGCCCGACCGCGAGCGGCGGCTGGATAAAGCGGGCCCTGCAGGAGTTTCGGGTGCTGCTGCTCGATCAGCGCGGCACAGGCCACTCCACCCCCATCAGCGCCGAGGCGCTGGCAGGGCTAACCCCTGGGGAGCAGGCCGACTACCTCAGCCATTTTCGTGCCGACAGCATAGTGCGGGACGCCGAATATATTCGCGAGACCCTGAGCCCGGACCGGCCCTGGAGCCTGCTTGGCCAGAGCTTCGGCGGCTTTTGCAGCCTCACCTATCTCTCCTTCTTCCCGGACAGCCTGCACGAGGTCTACCTCACCGGCGGCGTGGCCCCCATAGGTCGCAGCGCAGACGAGGTCTACCGCGCCACCTACCAGAGGGTGGCGGACAAGAACCGCGCCTTCTTCGCCCGCTTCCCCCATGCCCAGGCCATCGCCAACCGGCTGGCGACCCACCTGCACCGCCACGATGTGCGTCTGCCCAACGGCCAGCGCCTGACGGTGGAGCAGTTGCAGCAGCAGGGGCTGGATCTCGGCGCCAGCGGCGCCTTCGAGGAGCTCTACTACCTGCTGGAGGATGCCTTCATCGGCGAGCGGATCAACCCCGCCTTCCTCTACAAGGTGCAGGCCATGCAACCGTTCAACACCAATCCGGTGTTCGCCATACTGCATGAATCCATCTATGCCGAAGGGGCCGCCAGCAACTGGGCGGCCGAGCGGGTCAGAGGGGAGTTTCCGGCCCTGGCCTGGGCGCCCGGCAAGGATTTCGCCTTCACCGGCGAGATGATCTTCCCCTGGATGTTCGAGCAGTTCCGCGAGCTGATGCCGCTCAAGGAGGCCGCCCACCTGCTGGCCAAGAAGGCCGATTGGGGCCCCCTCTACGACCAGGCGCAGCTGGCCCGAAACCGGGTGCCGGTGGCCTGCGCCGTCTATGCCGAGGACATGTACGTGGAGTTCGACTACAGCCGCGATACCCTCAGGGGCCTTGGCAACAGCCGCGCCTGGATCACCAACGAGTACGAGCACAACGGCCTGAGAGTCGACGGCGAGCAGATCCTGGACAGACTCATCCGCTTGAACCGGGGCTGCTGATCCCCCGCGGGCGACGAGCCCGGCCATAAAATGAATATCGAGGGCGGCCCATGAGCCGCCCCGCCCTGTCGGAAGCAACACAAAACAACAAGGACACCCTTTGGATCATCCGGAAATCTCGGCCGGCTGGCTGAGCCGCCTCTTCTATCACTGGACGGGCCCGCTGCAACGCAAGGGGCTGACCGAGCCCCAGGTCGGTCTCGACGATCTCTACCCCCTGCTGCCGGAAGACAGGCGCGACGAGCGGGCCGATGCCTTCCTCGCGCTCACCGCCGCTGCGCCGGTGCGCCCCTGGCCCATCATGGCCTTTATCTGGCGTCACTACCGCCGCCGCATCGGCCTGCTCACCCTGTTGCAGCTGATCGGCATGCTGGCCACCCTGGCCAGTCCCTGGCTGCTCAACCACAGCATGACCCAACTCGGCACCGGGGCCAGCACAGGCCACAAGCTGCTGCTGGCCTTCGCCCTGTTTGCCTCTGTGCTCGCCGCCGGCATGCTGGCGGAGCACTCCCTGCAGCTGGCACTCAAGATGCACGTCCCCATTCGCCGCCTGCTGGCCGAGTCCCTGCTCGCCAAGGTGATGAAACTCGGCGGCAAGAGCTTCGATGACAGGGCCGGCGGCCGGGTACAGAACCTCATCAACCGGGACGTATGGGACATTACTTGGATCCTGGCCGATCCCGCCATGCCGCTCACAATGGCGCTGCAACTGGCGGGCACCATAGCCCTGCTGGTATGGCAGGTGGGCAGCGCCGGGCTGGTGGGCTTTGCGGTGCTCACCCTGCTGCTGCTGCTCTCCACCCGGGTGGTGCGCCGCATGAACCAGCAGGAGCAGCAGCTCAAGCGTCAGCAGGACGAGCGCAACGGTATACTGGCCGAATACATCAAGAAGCTGCGGCTGGTGCGCCAGAACGGTCTCGGCGCCTTCTTCACCCGGGCGGCCAACGCCAAGCGCCAGCAGGAGCTGGGGGTGCTGGGTCGGGTGCTCAAGCTCGATGCCATCAACAGCTTCCTGATGATGAGCACCCCGCTGCTGGTGACCCTGGCCACCTTCACCACCTATCTGGCCTCGGGCCAGAGCCTGACCCTGCCCCAGGTGTTCACTACCATAGCCCTGTTCGCCGTGCTGCGGATCCCCATGATGCGGCTGCCTTACCTCATCCGTACCCTGATCAACTTCAATACCGGTTTCAACCGGCTGTGCGAGTTTCTGAGCAGCCCGGAGCAGCACAGGGATCTCACCGACACCAGCCTGCCCGTCGGCAGCCTGGTGCTGGAAGAGGTCACAGCCCTTCACCAGCAAAAATCTGTGTTGCAAGAGGTCAGCCTCAACATACAGCCGGGGGAGCTGGTGGGGATCACAGGGGCGACCGGGGCGGGCAAGAGCTGCCTGCTGCACCTGGTCGCCGGTTTTGACAACGGCTTTGAGGGGGCTATCCGCCGCAACGGCCGGGTGGCGCACCTCGGCCACAAGCCCTGGCTGATGAACGACAGCATCCGCAACAACATTCTGTTCGGCCAGCCCTGGCACGAGGATCGCTACCACTGGGTGCTCGGTGCCTGCGCCCTCACCACGGATCTGGGGCTGCTGAGCCACGGGGATCTGACGCTGGTGGGGGAGCTTGGTACCCGCCTCTCCGGCGGCCAGCAGCAGCGGGTCGCCCTGGCCCGCGCCCTCTATGCAGAGGCCGACATCCTGCTGCTGGACAACCCCTTGTCTGCACTGGATCCCATGGTCTCGGCCCAGGTGCTGGAGCAGGGGCTCGCCTTCAAGCCGGGGCCGACCCGGCTGCTGGTGAGCCATGATCCGGACGTGCTGGCCCACTGCGATCGGGTGATCCGTATCGAGCAGGGCCGCCTGGTGGAGCTAGGCGCCCACCAGCTGGCGGATCTCATCCAGCACCCGCAGCCCACCCCTCTGGTGGCGCCCCAGGAGGCGGAGCAGTTCAGCGAGGAGAAGGTGGTGGAGGGCAAGGTGGACTGGGGCCTGTTTGGCTTCATGTGGCAGCGCCTGGCCGCCCCAGGCGCCATCCTGATCGCCCTGCTGCTCACGCTGGGTCAGGAGGGGCTGCGCATCGCCTCGGATCTCTGGCTCGGCGGCAAGGCCGAGGTGAGCGATGTGAGTACCCTGCTCGGCATCTATGTGCTGCTGGGGGCAGGATCGCTGGTCTGCATCATGGTGGTGCGGGTCATCAACTACAAACTCGGCCTCAAGCTGGCCTGGACCCTGTTCGACGGCATGCTGGGCCGCATCAGCCGCGCCCCCATGGCCTTCTTCGACAAGGTGCCCCAGGGGCGCATCCTCAACCGCTTCGACCGGGATCTCGGGGAGGCCCAGGAGGTGCTGCTCTCCATGCTGATGGGACTGTTCGGCATGCTGGTCTCTGTGCTGCTGCAGGTGGTGGTCATCGGCATCAACATTCCCCTGCTGCTGCTCATCGCCCCCCTGGTGGGCTGGGCGCTCTACGTGCTGCAACGGCGCTACCGGGCGGTGCAGCTCAAGCTGCGGCGCCAGTCCTCGGTGCTGCGCTCCCCGCTTTATATCAGCATCAGCGAGACCATTCGCGGCGCCCCTGCCCTGCGTCTGGCCGGGGCCGAGCGCTTCGCCCTGGATCAGGTGCTGCATCACTATGACAACAACCTGCGCAGCTGGTACACCACCACCTCCATCAACCGCTGGCTCGGCATGCACCAGACCCTGCTCTCCGCCGCCCTGGTGGGAGCCGTGGCGCTGATGGTGGCCTTTGGCAACAGCCCGCTGCTGGGGGCCGTGGCCATCACCTATGCCTTCACCGCCTCGGCCATGCTCAACTCCCTGATCCGTACCTTCGCCGAAGTGGAACAGGTGATGAACGCGGTGGAGCGGGTACGCGAATACAGCGAGATAGAGAGCGAACGCCAGGAGGGAGAGGCCCTCGCCACCTCCCATCCGGCGGTGCGCTTCGACAACCTGGGGCTGCGCTACCCGGGTGCCAGCCAATGGGCCCTGCACAGGGTCAACTTCGAGCTGGCCCCCGGCGAGAAGGTGGGCGTCTGTGGCCGCACCGGCGCGGGCAAGAGCTCCCTGCTCGGGGTGTTGCAGGCCATGTATCCAAGCTCCCAGGGGGAGATCCATTACGACGATCAGCCGTTGTCAGCACTGGCACCGGAGGCGGTGCGGGATCTCTACGACACCGTCTCCCAGATCCCTCTCACCTTCTTCGGCACCCTGCGCGCGAATCTCGCCCCCCTGAGCGAGCAGAGCGACGAAGCGCTGGAGCAGGCGCTGAGTCGGGTGGGTCTGGCCGAGCGCTGCGCTGGCCGGCTGGACGAGGACCTCGACAGGCTGCAACTCTCCGCCGGCGAGACCCAGCTGCTGGTGATCGCCCGCATCCTGCTGTCGCGCCGCCCATTGATCGTGCTGGACGAGGCGACCTCGGATCTCAGCCACGGCGGCATGCGCAAGATGGCCGAGCTGCTCTATCGCTACCGGCCAGAGGCCAGCTACCTGGTGATAGCCCACCATCTGGAACCGCTCTTGTCGGTGGACAAAGTCGTGGTGATGGAGGCAGGCACTGTGGTGGAGCAGGGATCCCCGGTCAGCCTGCTGGCCAATCCGGGTTCCCGCTTCCACCAGCTGTTTGCCGGTCAGGTGAACCGCCAGGTAGGGGAGCTGACGGGCTAAGATCGGCGTTGCCTCGCCGACGTCAGAAGGGCTGCCCGCGGGCAGCCCTTGCTTTATCGGAAGCATCGCAAAAAGCAATTCTCATGTGGATACCAACCGAGCAGCAAAGCTGCTATAAAAAGAGCCCGAAACAGTCAGGATCACAAGGATGTGTCATGTCTCCAAGGATGGAGGTGGTTGCGCGCCAACCACAGCTGGAAGTCGCCCTGATCAGCAGCCAGGGAGGGGGTTACCCTCGCCATACCCACGAGGAATATGTGCTCTCGGCAAACTTGAGCGGCCAGGAACGTATCTGGTTTGACGGCAAGGAGCAGGAGGTGGTGCCGGGCCAGGTAACGCTCTACAACCCCTTGACCATGCAGGCCTCCACCTTTGGGGAAGATACCCGCTTCATCAGCCTGCATCTGTCACAGGAGCGGGTGAAGAGTCTGCTGGATGAGGCGGGACTCCTGTCCGGCCAGTCGCCCCCCGCATTCATGGAGGGAGTACACCAGATCCCGGCGTTGTTCCATGCCATTCTGGACCTGCATCGACACCCCTCGGCCAACCAGCGGGAAGAGGCGCTGGTGCGCCTGCTCGCCGCTCTGCAACGCAGTAGCGACCCCGCACCGCGATTGCTGCAGGGGCGGCTGCCCCAACTGCTTGACTACATGCGCGACCACCTCAGCCAGGAGATCAGCCTGGATGATCTTTGCCAGGTGGCCTGCTGCTCCAAATTCCACCTGGTTCGCAGCTTTCAGCAGGCGCTGCACGTTCCGCCCATCCACTATTTCAACCAGCTGAGACTGATGGAGGCCCGTCGCCGCCTGCTGCAAGGAGAGAAGCCCTCCCAGATAGCGCTGGCGCTGGGCTTCTATGACCAGAGCCACATGAGCAACGCCTTTCGCCGCGTCATGGGGATCAGTCCGAGCCGCTACGGAGCCCCCGGCACAAACTCGACATAACCCTGATAGATCACGTAACAGGCGAAATAGGCGAAGATCAGTGCCGACGCCAGGTAGGAGAAGCGCACCATCTTCTCCCCCAGCAACCGCCCGCCCTGATAGGCAAGGGTGCAGAGCACCAGGGCCCAGAAGATCCCCGCACTGAAGAAGCCGGAGAGGAAGAGCCCGGCATTCAGGGGATCCGCCCCCTGCCTCGCGATGATGGCGCCCCCCACGGCCGCGAACCAGAGGATGGCGGTCGGTGAGGAGAGCGCCAGTACCATGCCGCGGCCGAACAGGCGCCAGCGCCCCCCAGACTGCGCAACGCCATTCAACTCGCCATCCTGTGCCTGCAGCGCCGCGTAGCCCATCTTGATGGTCAACCAGATCAGGGTGACCGAACCAAATATCCAGAGGCTCCAGCGCACCATTTCAAACTGCAACAGCACGGCCATGCCCACCATGGCGAGCATGGCATAGATCAGATCCCCCACACAGGTTCCCACCCCGAGCCAGAAGCCATGGGAAAAGCCGCGGGACATGGCCAGGGTGATCATCGCCATGTTGGCCAGGCCTATGTCTAGGCACAGAGAAAGACTCAACAGAAATCCATTGTAAAATGCCATGTCACACTTTCTCCCAGATGGTTTGATGGTAACGGTCACCCTCTCCCTGCCAGGGCCCTGCTGCCCAAGACGCGGCCAACATCGAGCTCTTTTGACTCTCACCAACCAGGCTCTCCGACAAGGCACCGAACAGCTGTCCAAGCTCGGGATCCTCTGCCCGCTGGGCCATCTCCGCGAGTAATATCATCAGGGACTCGCACAGACGGTTTTGCTGAGGGCGTGTTCCCTCAAGGTCTCCCTCCAGCTCACGCAGACTGGCAACCAGGCTCAGCACGCGGCAGATATCCTCCCGCAGCCTGGGTGGGAGCGCAGGGGGCGGCATCAGCGTCAGCATATGGACAGAGTGCGTCGCCCTGGGGGGCCAAAATTCCATCTTCATCATTTACCTCCATGTAATATGAGGTCATATGACACCATTCATGATGAATTTGTATTGGAAAATATTGCCTTTTTATCCCAGCCAGACAACGGGTTCGCCAGCACCACCATGGGATTCAAGTCATAGAAAGGAGGATGAAGAAGGCAGGTATAGCCTCATTATTTAAGGGCTGTCACCCTGGCTGGACATGTCGACCAAGGATGGGGCCACCTCTTGTAACGATGAATAAATGCCTGCCAGAAAATGGCAAGGGCGCCTCCTTCGAGACGCCCCTGTGAACACATCCAGCAGCCAGTCAGGGTCAGCGCTCCATGATCTGGGTGATGTCATCCTTGTTGATCAACATCTCCCGCCCCTCTTCGTCGTAGTAGCGGTACATGCCCGTGTCCTCATCCAGCTTGGGCTTGCTGTCGGTGGTAATCATCTTCCCGTCCCGGGTGCTCATGATGTATTGAGAGCTGCACGCCACCAGCCCCAGCATGCACACCAGGACCATCATCAGTCGTTTCATCGCCCGCCTCTTCTCCCTCCTGCATCCTCAGGACGAGGATGTTTCTTGAAGCCTAGCTCAAGCGCCCTCACCCGAATGAGTGTCACCAAAATATGAGAACAGCGAGCTGAATCAGCGGGTTAACAGCGGGATGCGCCAGGATACCCAGATGAAAAAAGGCCGGACATGGGTCCGGCCTTCGAGTGGGCAACGCATTGGCGTTATCAGCCCTGCGGCTTGCGCTCACCTGTGACTGTGGGGTTTTTGGGGTCTGAGCTCCACTCGTACCAGCCGCCGTCGTAGACGCTGATCCGCTTCCAGTCCATCAGCCAGGCGTAGAAGAAGGCCTCGGAGGCGCGCCAGCCGGTACCGCAGTAGAAGGCGGCCTGCTGGGTGGGCGCTATGTCCCACTGGTCCCACATGGCGAGGATCTCGCGGGCCGGTTTCATGGTGCCGTCCGGGTTGTGGAAGTCGCTCATGCTGTTGGCATCCACGCCGCCGTGACCCCACTTGGCCCCTGGGATGTCGCCCTTGGGCTTGATGTAGCTGTAGCCGGAGGTGTTGCCGACAAACTCGTCCCAGGTGCGCACGCTGACCAGGGCGCTATCGGGCTGCTTGAGCAGCTCTTTAGCCTGACTTAGCGTGGTGTAATACTCGGGGTGGGCCGGAATGGCCACGCCAAACTCCTTCACCGGCTCAAACTTGTTGGCAAGGCCGGTCTCGGTGCGCAGGTGCTGCACGAACCAGGCATCCAGGCCGCCGTCCAGCAGGCGCACGTCTTCCACCCCGGCATACATCATCAGGTGAGCGGCACGGGCCGCCGCCATGGTGTTGCGACCGTAGAGGATGACGGTGGTGTCATGGCGGATGCCGTTCTCCAGCAGCAGCTGCTTGAGGGCTTCGTCAGACACCTTGTTCCACAGCGGTTCCTCTTCCAGGCGGTTGGTGTCGATGTAACCAGCCCCCGGGATATGGCTCAGCAGATAAGCCTTGGGGGCACCCCAGTCGACTTCGAAGACCTTCCAGTCCCCCTTGGGAGCGGCGGCCACCGGCTTGCCTGCCTGCAGATCGGCGAGCCAGAGCGGGTAGACCAGCTGCTGCCAGCGGGCCAGGTGCTCGCGCGGCGCACTCTGCCAGCCCTGCAGCTCGAACAGTTGCTTGATGCCCTGCTGGCGCAGCAGGCGGGCCACCTCGGCCACTTCCCGCGGGGCGCCGTAGAGAGCGACCGGCAGATCGGCCTTCAGCCCCTTGCTCGCGAGCGCCTTGGGCCACTCTTCGTCACTGTATTTCCACTCGGCGGAGAGGTTCTCGGCGCCAGCCACGTGGCCCCCCTGCTTCTCGCCCGCCATGGGCCAGCCCTGGTAGAAGTAGCTGGGGCGGGTATCCAGGATCACGGCCTGCTTCGCCTTGGCATCGGCCAGGGAGAGAGGGGGCAGTTCGGCGGCCAGGGCGGGCCAGGCACACCAGAGCAGCAAGGCAGCCAGGCCGCTTCGCCACAGTCCAGTCATTCGTTTCATGATGTTGTCTCGATGCATAGTGAACAAAGTTAAAAAATGGAGCGGCCGAGGCGCTCGGCCAGCAGCTCCAGCGCCGCCGTGCCCGCCAGGGAGTTGCCCGCCTTGTTGAGTTCGGGGGACCAGACGCAGACCGTCAGTTCGCCGGGGATCAGCGCCATGATGCCGCCCCCCACCCCGGACTTGCCCGGCATGCCGACCCGGTAGGCGAAGTCGCCAGCCTCGTCATAGAGGCCGCAGGTGGCGAGCAGGGCGTTGACCTGCTTGGTGGTACGGGCAGGCAAGAGCGGCGTGCTCTCGCCGAGCGGCGCGCCGCGGTTGGCCAGGTAGATGAATGCCCGTGCCAGATCGACGCAGCTCATGCGGATGGCGCAGGCATTGAAGTAGCTCTGCAGCACCTTGTCCACCTCGTTCTCGAAGTTGCCATAGGCCTTCATCAGGTAGGCGATGGCGGCGTTGCGGGCTGCGTGCTGATATTCGGAGCGAGCCACCACCTGGTCCGCCATGATGGCCGGATTGCCAGAGAGGCGTCGCACCAGCTCCAGGGTGCGTTGGCGCGGGGCGGTGAGCCGGGTCTCCAGCAGATCGCTCACCACCAGGGCGCCGGCATTGATGAAGGGGTTGCGGGGAATGCCGTGCTCGAACTCGAGCTGCACCAGGGAGTTGAACGGCTGGCCGGAGGGCTCCTTGCCCACCCGGGCCCAGATCTCCTCCTCCCGATAGAGGGTGAGCGCCAGGGTCAGGCTCAAGGCCTTGGAGATGCTCTGGATGGAGAAGGGCTCGAAGGCATCACCGGCGGTGAACAGCTCCCCCTCCACGGTGCAGACAGCGATCCCGAGTCTGTCCGCCGGCACCTGCGCCAGCGCGGGAATGTAATCGGCCACCTTGCCCTGCCCGAGCAGCGGGCGCACCTCTTCCAGGATGCTGGCCAGTAATTCGGATGACAACACCATAGACGATTCCATGACGTGAGACGGGGTGAGGCCAGGCTCACCGACAAAAATCCCGCCGGCGGCGGGATTTTCTATCTGCCCGAGAGGCAGTCAGATATCAGGCCGGCTCGCCGTACCAGAGATCGAACAGCTCGGTGACCACCACGGCCTCCATTCCCTTGCCTTCCAGCCAGGCTTTGACGACGGCGCGGTCCTCTTCGGTGCACTTGCCCAGTTGCTGGGTGCAGATCATCCCTTCCCAGGCCAGGTGGCCTGAACCGGCGAAGGCCAGCTTGCGGGGTTCAACAACCTCATCGATCATCGCATCGACTACCGCATCGATGGTCTCTTCGGCAGTGCCGACCGGGAAGTTGAAACTGATGTCGAAACCCATTTCCTGGAATTCATCGACGCGCAGTTTCTTACGCAGACGGCGGCTACGATTGGCCATGATAGCTCCTCAAGTTAGTTGATACGCGAGTTGACGTGCCAGCTCAGCTGACACGCTTGAAAATCAGATCCCAGACACCGTGGCCCAGACGATGGCCACGTTGTTCGAATTTGGTCAGCGGACGCCAGTCGGGACGGGGCACCCAGTTGCCGGTGGCGGAGGTGTTCTCGTACCCCTCGGCGGCGCTCATCACTTCCAGCATGTGCTCGGCATAGTTTTCCCAGTCGGT
Source organism: Aeromonas sp. DSM 116730 (assembly GCF_046581335.1). Classification (NCBI taxonomy): domain Bacteria; kingdom Pseudomonadati; phylum Pseudomonadota; class Gammaproteobacteria; order Aeromonadales; family Aeromonadaceae; genus Aeromonas; species Aeromonas sp. DSM 116730. The sequence continues at coordinate 3,614,174 of NZ_CP144265.1, forward strand.
GGCCATGTGGAAGACGCCACCTATGGCGAGCTTCTGGCGGATGTCCTGGGCGAAGGCCGGCTGCACTATGCGGCGCTTGTGGTGACGGCTCTTGTGCCAGGGATCCGGGAAGAAGAGCTGCAGACAGGAGAGTGAGCCGTTCGGGATCATGTGCTCCAGCACTTCCACCGCATCGTGGCAGATGACGCGCAGGTTGGTGACGCCCGCCTCCTGTGCGGTGCCGAGGCAGGCACCCACGCCAGGGGAGTGCACCTCTATGCCGATGAAGTTCTTCTCGGGGGCATTCCTGGCCATCTCCACCAGGGAGGCGCCCATGCCGAAGCCGATTTCCAGCACCACCGGAGCCTCGCGGCCAAACAGCGCCACCATGTCGAGGGGCTGTGGTGCGAAATCTATGCCCATGACCGGCCAGAGCTCTTCCAGGGCCTTCTCCTGCCCTTTGGTCAGGCGGCCTTCGCGACGGACGAAGCTGCGGATCTTGCGCATGAACTTGCCGTCTTCGTTAAATACATCTTGGGTCACAGGCATAATTGTCTCGTTATTTCATCAATCCGGGTAACAGAACCGGGGTCAATCCGGGTTTAGGCCGACCTGGTTGGTTCGTTATTTCATCAATCGGCAAAAACAGGGGAGCGAATTATCCCAAGATAGGCCCAAGGCGCAAGTGTTTCGCAAAACAAATCCCCCCTGACTGACCAATTCCGCCACTGCGGTTGACAAATGCCACCCCCTTCACAGAATCTGCGGGGCGTCAGGTGCATCCTGACGCGGAAAAATAAAACCATACACAACAAAGGATTGCAGTATGAAAAAAGCCCTTTTGACCCTCGCCATCTCGGCCCTGCTGGCCGGGTGCAACCTCTCGGACAATGACTCCCAGCCCCCCGCCCCTGCCACTCAAGCCTATGAATACCTGGTGCAGCTGAGCTCGAGTGCCGAGGGAATAGGTGCCAGACCCACGGGCACCGAGGCCGAGACCCGCGCCGCCGCCTGGATCCAGGACCATCTGACCGGCTGGGGCTACGAGGTGCAGAACCAGCCCTTCACCTACACCCGAAGCGGCACCGAGAAGCACTCCCAGAACCTGGTCGCCGAGCTCAAGGGCCAGAGTGACAAGGTGATCCTCATCGGTGCCCACTACGACAGCACAGGCGAGAAGAAGGGCTCCGAAGGTGCCACCGACAACGGCGCCGGTGTCGCGGCCCTGCTGGCGGTCGCCGAGGCGCTCAAGGATCAAACCCTGCCCTACACTGTGCGCTTCGCCTTCTTCGGGGCTGAGGAGAACGGCCTCAACGGCTCCAAGGCCTATGCCGCCAGCCTGGATGCCGACGCCGTCGCCAAGCTGCTGGCCATGGTGAACTACGATACCATAGCCGGGGGCGACATCGTCTACGTCCACTCCGCCCATTCGGACGTGGCCGAGTACAACTGCGCCGAGCCGAGCCGCTACAGCTTCGATCCCAAGGTGCGCGACCGCCTGCTGGCCATCTCCAAGCAGAGCGCCACCCCGTTCGCCATTCACCCCAGCTACGGCGGCTACCCGGAAGGGGAGACCGGCAGCTGGTCGGATCATGCGCCTTTTGCCTGCCTGGGGGTGCCCATCGCCTACGTGGAAGCCACCAACTTCACCATCAACGGGGAAGATGGCTATGACGGCTACTCCCAGAGCACCAACCCGGCGCTGTGGGACTGCTACGACGAGGCCAGCAAGAGCGCCTGCGATCGGGACAGCGAGACCCAGTGGGGCAAGATCTGGCACACAGAGCACGACCGCCTCGACAAGATGGCCGAACTGTTCCCGGGCCGGGTCCAGCAGCAACTCGGTGCCAACACGGATCTGATGATCAGTTTCCTGAAAGCACCCGGGCTCTGAGCACCAAGCCGATGATCTGCGTCTTCAAGCTGAAAGAACCCGGGCTCCAGGCTCAGGGCAGATGAACACCTGACAGGGGTTTTTGCGCCCCCGGCCAGGGTAGAGACGATAAAATTCGGGCAGGTGCCAAACCTGCCCTTTTTTATGGATTTTTGTGACAGCCATTGCCTCATTTCTGAAATCTGATACAAACGGATAACCTGGCGGTTGAATGGAGCGACCGCCACCTAGTCAGAGAGAACCCTATGCAGCCGTTTTTTGCCCAGCGCTTCGAGAAGGTCGAGCCTTCCTTTATCCGTGAAATCCTCAAAGTCGCCGCCAATCCGGAGATCATCTCCTTCGCCGGCGGCCTGCCCAATCCCCACCTGTTCCCGGTCAAGGCCATAGAGCAAGCCTGCCAGGACGTGCTGCGCGAACAGGGCGCCGCGGCGCTGCAATACGCCACCACCGAAGGGTTCGCCCCGCTGCGCCAGTACATCGCCGATCGCTACCAGAGCCGCCACGGCATGGAGGTCAACCCGGACAACATCCTCATCACCAGCGGCTCCCAGCAGGCGCTGGATCTGCTGGGCAAGGTGCTGGTGAACGAAGGGCAGGATCTCATCATCGAAGAACCGGGCTACCTGGGTGCCATCCAGGCGTTCTCCGTCTATCAACCGAATTTCAAGCCCATCACCCTGGGGGAAGAGGGACTGGATCTGGCCGCGCTGGATGCGCTGCTGGAGCAGGGCTCCAGCGCCAGGCTGCTGTACGGCGTGCCGAACTTCCAGAACCCGAGCGGGGTCTCCTACAGCCGTGCCAACCGGGAAGCGCTGGCCGAGCGGCTGGTGCGCCACGATCTGCTGATGGTGGAAGACGACCCCTATGGCGAGCTGCGCTTCGAGGGTGAACACCTGCCCCCCATCGCCAAGCTGGCGCCGAACAATACAGTGCTGCTCGGCTCCTTCTCCAAGACGGTAGTGCCCGCCTTCCGTCTGGGCTGGATGCTGGTGCCGGACTGGCTGCGCAAGAAGGTCACCATCGCCAAGCAGGCCACGGATCTGCACAGCAACGCCTTCAGCCAGCAGGTGCTGCACCGCTTCCTGACCGATCACTCGCTCGACGCTCATCTGGAGAAGATCAAGGAGGTCTATGGCCGCCAGCGGGCCGCCATGGAGGCCGCCCTGAGCCGTCACTGCCCGCCCGGCGTCAGCTACACCCGCCCCGAGGGGGGCATGTTCCTCTGGCTGACCCTGCCGCCCAGCATCAGTGCCATGGCCCTGTTCGACGAGGCGATCAAGGAGAAGGTCGCCTTCGTGCCCGGCGCCCCCTTCTATGTGCGCCCCGAGATCCAGAACACCCTGCGTCTGAGCTTCTCCTGTGTGGATGAGGCCACCACGGAAGAGGGCATCAAGCGCCTCTGCCGCGCCCTGTCCCGCATGCTCTGAGCCCTCCGGGGATGAAAAAAAACCAGCGACCTGGGTCGCTGGTTTTTTTTATGCCTCGCCGTCAGCCCCTGTGAGCGGGCGGCAAGCCATTGGAGCCGAGCGCCTTGGCGCGGCCCCCTCAGGCTGACGGCGACGTCTGGGTGGGCAGCAGGCTGGCAAAGGCCGTCATCGGCATGGGCCTGCCATAGAAGTAGCCCTGTAGGAAGCTCACCTGACGCTCCTTCAGATAATCGGCCTGCACCTGGTTCTCCACCCCTTCCGCCACCAGCAGCAAACCGAGCCGGGTCGCCAGATCGATGACGTTCTCGACGATGTGGCTGGAGAGCGCATCCGATCCAATCATGCCGACGAAGCTCTTGTCGATCTTGAGGAAGTCCACCTGGAAGGCCTGCAGATAGGTCAGGCTGGAGTGGCCTGTGCCGAAGTCGTCGATGGCGATGAAGACCCCGAGCTGATGCAGCTCGGCAAACAGCCGATCCGTCGTCTCGTCCGCCACTATCAGCTCCCGTTCGGTCAACTCCAGCACCAGCTTGATGGGGTTCCCCCGGAAGGCACCGATAAAGTCCCGACAATCGTCCAGCAGGCTCAGATCCTTGCAGTGGCTGGCGCTGATGTTGAAACCGAAGTGGAACCCCCTGGGCAGCTGGTCCGCCAGGGGGGCAAAGGCCTCCCGCACCTGGGCCATCAGCAGCCGGGTCATGGGGACTATGAGGCCGCTGTCTTCCGCCAGCGGAATGAAGCGATCCGGCGAGATCATGCCCTGCCGGGGATGCTGCCAGCGCATCAGCACCTCGCAGCCGCTCCAGTGTGCATCCTCCCCCGTCACCACGGGTTGCAGATAGGGGATGAACTCCTGCTGATCCAGCGCCCGCTTCAGCTCCTGGGTCGGGGAGGTCGAGCGCCCCGTCAGCCAGAAGATCCCCACCCCGAACAGCACGCTCAGCAGGGGATAGACTATGATGCCGACCTTGGAGTAGTCCCAGATGTGGGCCCTGTACTCATCGACCGATACCCGGGTCACCACCTTGAACGGATACTTGCCGGAGGCCTCCTCCAGATAGCCCTGGCTGTCCGGCGGGATGAGGCGATCGGTGAGCTGGCTGTCCCGCTGCAGCATCTTCTGACCCACCACCAGCCCGAGGGGGGAGTTGCGGCTCAGCATATCCAGAATGTTGAGCAGGTAGTAACCATCGACCCCCACCAGCACGCTGAAGGCGCCGATCTCCTCCCGGTAGACGATGAGGGGGCGATTCGGGGTGACGGGGTTGCCCTTCATCAGATCCAGCTTGCCACCCACGTAGTCGTTCAGCTGGATCTCCCCGCTGACCGGGCCATAGAGGGAGGTGCAGTAGATGGTCGTGCCCTCGGCCAGGTTGACGCTGCGCACATCCGGCACTGTCGCCACCTGATCCCGCAGCCCCTGAACCACCTCGAGGCAGGGCTTGTTCAAACTGCCGGCAAGAGCCGATGCCGCCTGCTGGGCGTTATCCAGGGTGCGGTCAAACATCAGCCTGGCGTGTTGCAGCCGCTCCACCGCATCCTGCCGCACCCCGGTGGCGGTCTGCCAGGTGATGACGGCGAGCCCCAGCACCATGGGCAGCAAACCCGCCAGCAGGGCACAGACCAGCCGGACATAGAATTGACGCACCCTTAAACGACGAAATGGCATAACCGTCCTCATGGTAACGGCGAAAAAGCGGACAAGTTTACCCGCCACAGCCCGCTTGGCAAGCAATGATAATGCGCTCGGGCAAAACCCGAATGGCGCCCACTCTGGGAGGCAAGCCCCACTCCCCATCCAGATCCCATGCCTTGCGCCAGCGCAAGTCCCCTGGCGCAAGGCGTGCGAGGCGGCGACATCATGAATTTATAATGCTCATAAAAACAGGAGCTTGTCCATCCAGTGCCCAGCCTCTAGAGTAGAGCCAACAGCCATCTGGGAGGCAGGACATGAAGATACTGATCACGGGGGGAACGGGCTTTATCGGCCGCCGCCTGGTGGCACACCTCAAGGTGCAACACGAGGTGGTGGTGCTGACCCGCCAGGGCAGCCGGGCCTATGAGCTGCTTGGCCATGATGTCACTCTGCTGGACAACCTGGACCGGCTGGACCACCTCAACGATGTGGACATCGTCATCAACCTGGCCGGGGAGCCCATCGCCAATGGCCGCTGGAGCGAATCCCGCAAGCAGTTGCTGTGCAACAGCCGCTGGCTGCTGACCGAACAACTGGTGGATCTGGTCAAGCTCTCCAGCACGCCCCCCAGATTGCTGCTGAACGCCTCCGCCATCGGCTGGTATGGCCGCCAGGGGGATGAGCCACTGGACGAGCGCTGCCACCATCCCCACGACGAGTTCACCCACCGCCTCTGCCAGCGGTGGGAGCAGCTGGCCCTGCAGGCCCGCAGCCCCCAGACCCGGGTCTGCGTAGTGCGCATCGGCCTGGTGCTCGGCACCGATGGGGGGGCCCTGCCCAGGATGCTGCCCCCCTATCGGCTGGGGCTCGGCGGCCCCATGGGCCCGGGCAGCCAGATGATGAGCTGGATCCACGTGCAGGATCTGGTGCGGGCCATGCTGTTTCTCCTCGAGCACGACGAGTGCGAGGGGATCTTCAATGGCACGGCCCCGCAGCCGGTCAGCAATCGCCTGTTCAGCCAGACCCTGGCCAGGACACTGCATCGCCCCCATTTCTGCATGGTGCCGGCCCAGCTGCTTCGGCTGCTGATGGGGGAGGCGGCGGATCTGCTGCTCACCGGCCAGCACATACTGCCCGCACGCTTGCAGGAGGCGGGGTTCCACTTCACCTATCCGGCGCTCCCCGAGGCCCTCGGCAACCTGCTGCAGCCCCCGCGCTGAGATCCATAAAAAAGCGCCCGGCCAAGGCCGGGCGCTTTTTGAGAGAAGGGTGCTGGGTCGATTAGTCATCGAACGCTCGCGTAGCTGGCAACCAAGCATCAGCATCCCCGTTAGTCCGATTACGCCACTTCGTGGCTAATCGAACCTACAGCAACCCCTGCCCCAGTCCTCTTAGCCGGTCGCTCAGGGTGCCCGCCAGCAGCTGGCGGCGCATGCCCTGACCGGCCAGGGTCACCAGCAGGGCCCCCAGCAAGGGCAGGCCGGCCCAGATGGCCCAGTGGAACTGCCACTGGCCATCGAACCACCACCACTGCAGGCCAAAGGAGCAGAGCTCCACCACCATGGCGGCGCAGAGCCCCGCCAGGGCGCCACTGGCCACCAGCTCCCAGCGCAGCATCTTCTCCAGCAGTTTGCTGCCCGCCCCCAAGGTGCGCATCAAGAGCAGCTCCCGACGCCGGGCGGCCATGCTGGCCTGGGTCTGGGTCAGCAGGACCAGCAGGGCGGCCACAGTCACCAGCCCCAGCATCAGCCCCAGTGCCCTGCTTACCTGATCCGAAACCACAGTCAGCCGCCCAATCAGATCCTCCACATCGATGAGACTCACCGTGGGGTGGCGACGGATAAGCTCCACCTCGGCACTGCGTCCCTCAGGCGGCAGGCGATAGCTGCCAAGCCAGGTCTGGGAGAAGGGGGCCAGCACGTCCGGCGAGAAGATCATGTAGAAGTTGGGTCTCATGTTATCCCACTTGATGGACCTCAGGCTGGTCACCCTGGCCTCGAAGCTGCGCCCCTCTATGGTGAAGCTGAGGGCATCCCCCAGGGCGATGCCGAGCTGGCCCGCCAGCACCTCGTCGACGGAAACCTCCCCCTTGCCGCCGAGCCACTGGCCCGAGGTGACCTGGTTGTCGGGGGGCAGGGTCGCCGTGGTGGTGAAGTTGAGCTCGCGGTTCACCCCCTCCCGGGCCGCATCCTCACCCACCGCCTGACCGGCGATCCGGGTCAGACGCCCGCGCACCATGGGATAGAAGTCCGAGGTGATGGCACCTGCTTTGTGCAGGTCCGCCAGTATGCCGTCACGCTCCCCGTCGGCCACATTGACCAGGAAGCGGTTGGGGGCATCCGCGGGCAGACGGGCGGAAAAATCATCCAGCAGATCGACCCGCGCCGCCCACAGGAGCCCGAACAGCATGAGCGCCAGGGCAAAGCCCGCCAGCTGGAACAGGCCGCTGCCGCGCTCGCGGGAGAGGTGGCTGATGGCGAGGCGCAGGGCATGGGGTCCCTTGAGCCGACCACCGAGTCGCAGCAGCCCGGAGGCCAGCAGCGCCAGCAGCACCATCAGCAACCCCATGCCCCCGATGAGACCGAGCGCCAGCCTGGCATCGGCGGTAAAGCCCCAGACCAGAGCGAACAGACCGAGCAGGCCCACGGGCAACGTCAGCCAGGGGGGAATGCCCGCCTCCAGCTCCCGGCGCAGCACCCGCAGCGGCGGCACCTTGAGCAGGCGCAGGAAGGGGATGAAGGCCAGCAGCAGGGTGATGAAGAAGGCGACCGCCAGACCCAGGGCAAAGGGACGCCAGGAGGGCGGTGGCAGATCAGCTGGCAGCAGATCCCCCAGCAGTTGCAGCGTCAGCCACTGCATGGCGCTCCCCGCCACCAGGCCGATCAGGGCACCTATCAGGGTCAGGGAGGCGAGGAGGGTCCCCATCAGTTGCCAGAGGGTACGCCGCGACGCCCCCAGCGTCTTGAGCAGCGCCACCATGTTGGTCTGGCGCTCGGCGAAGTGACGCACCGCTATGCCCATGGCCAGGGCCCCCAGCAGCACGCCGGCCAGGGACGCCAGGCGGAAGAAGCGCTCGGCATTGGCCAGGGATTTGCCGACCTGGGAGCCCTGATCGTCGGGCTTGATCAGCTTCTGCCCGGCCGTGAGTCTGGACTTCAGCCAGCGCTCATAGCGGGCGATCCCCTCCCGGGGCCCCTTGATGAGATAACGCCACTGCTGGCGGCTGCCCGGCAAGAGGGCGCCGGTCGCCTCGATATCGGCGCTGTGGATCAGCGCCCTTGGCGCCATCTGGAAGGGGCTGAAGCCCTGATCCGGCTCCTGGCCCAGCTCCCCCGCAACCTTCAATCTGGTGTTGCCGACCTCCAGCTCGTCCCCGAGTTTGGCGCCGAGCAACTGCATCACCCGGGAGGAGAGCCAAATCTCGCCGGGCGCAGGGGCGCGCTGGGGCATCAGCTCCAGCTTGCCATAGAAGGGGAAATCGCTCGGCACGGCGCGAATGGACGCCAGTTGCAGGCCGTCGCCGTGAAACAGCATGCTGTTGAAGCTGACCGTGGTCTGGACGAGGAGCCCCTCCTGCTTCGCCTGGGCGAGCCAGGCCTCGGGCGCCGGGGTTGCGGAGCGCAGCACCCGATCCGCCCCGATGAAGTCACGGCCCGAGGCCTTGAGCCCCGCATCCAGCCGGTCAGCCACCAGGGCCACGCTCAGCACGCAGGCCACGCTCAGGGCCAGCGCCAGCACGAACCAGCGCAGCTCGCCGCTGAACCCTTCCCGGCGCAGCAGCTTGAAACCCAGTCTCCATTGACTCATGACTTGCTCCCCATGCCCGGCGCCAGCACAAGCCAGAACAGCAGCTCACCGCTGAACCCTTCCCGGCGCAGCAGCTTGAATTCCCGTTTCTTCCATTGACTCATGACTTGCTCCCCATACCCGGCGCCTGCACAAGCCCTGACAATCCCGGGCGGTTCTTTCTCCACTGGCTCATGACAGCTCCCTGACACGGGGAGCCAAGGTGGCTTCGGATGCTGGCGCATCCGCCTCCAGCCGTCCCGCCGCCATCACCAGCTGCCGCTGGCAGCGCTGGGCCAGCTCATGATCGTGGGTCACCACCACTAGGGTGGTGTTGTGCTCACGGTTGAGACGGAACAGCAGTTCGATCACCGTCTCCCCCGTCTTGCTGTCGAGGTTGCCGGTCGGCTCGTCCGCCAGCAGCAGGCTGGGGCGGGTCATAAAGGCCCGGGCTATGGCGACCCGCTGCTGTTCCCCCCCGGACAGGCGCGGCGGCAGGTGGTGCAGCCGCTCGGCCAGCCCGACCTGGGTGAGCAGCTCGCGGGCCCTGGGCTCACAGTCGGTCTCGCCGCGCAGCTCGGCCGGCAGCATGACGTTCTCCAGGGCGCTCAGGGTGGGCAAGAGCAGGAAGGACTGGAACACGAACCCCACCTGCTCGGCGCGCAATCTGGCCCGCCCCTCCTCGTCCAGCCGGGTCAGGGACTGGCCCAGGATCTCTATCTCGCCGCTGCTCGGCAGGTCGAGTCCGGCCAGCAGGCCGAGCAGGGTGGACTTGCCGGATCCGGAGGCGCCAACCAGGGCCAGCGTCTCGCCGGTATTGACTTGCAGATCGATCCCTTCAAGGATGGTGAGACTTTCCTGGCCGAGGCGAACGGTTTTGCCGAGCCCCCTGACGGTGATAATGGGCGTTGAACTCATGATGCGTTTCCTGTTTACCTTAACCTGTAATGACAATAGATCGTGGGAGTTGAATGCATGACGCGTGTCTTGTTCGTCTTGAGTTGCCTGTGTTGCTGGATCTCATCGGTCCAGGCGCAAACCCTGCTGGTACTGGGGGACAGCCTGAGTGCCGGCTACCAGATGCAGGCCGAACAGAGCTGGCCTGCCCTGCTCAATGAGAAGTGGCAGCAGCAGGGTGGCGAGCACAGGCTCATCAACGCCAGCATCAGTGGTGAAACCACCCAGGGGGGGCTGGCCCGCCTGCCCACCCTGCTCGCGGAGCACAAGCCTGACTGGGTGCTGATCGAACTGGGGGCCAACGATGGCCTGCGCGGCTTTGCCCCCGCCATCACCCGGGCCAACCTCACCAAGATGGTGGAGCTGGCCAAGGCCAGCCAGGCGAAGACTGTGCTGACCCAGATCCAGCTGCCCCGCAACTATGGCGCCCGCTATTTGCAGCAGTTCGAGCAGATATTCCCGGAGCTGGCGCAGGCCAATGACCTGCCGCTGATGCCCTTCTTTATCGATGATATTGTGCTGCGCCCTGAACTCATGATGAACGATGGGCTCCACCCCACGGCGGCGGCGCAGCCCCAGATCCGCGACCGGGTTGCCAGCTTTATCGAGCCCCTGCTGACCCAATAGCCCCTTGTGATAGGCCGCTAGTCCCTAAAACAAAGCACCCGCCGAGGCGGGTGCTTTGTCATCGTATTTATTCAAACCCCCAGTATCTGGCGCATGCGCTCCTGGGTGACCCCGACCAGCAGATCAGGCTGGAACTTGGAGATGAAGCGGTCACATCCCACCTTCTTGACCATGGCCTCGTTGAAGTTGCCGCTCAGGGAGGTGTTGAGGGTGATGAAGAGATCGGCCATGCGCGGATCGCTGCGCACCTCGTGGGTCAGGCGGTAGCCATCCATCTCCGGCATCTCTGCGTCCGTGATCATCAGCATGATCTCGTCGGTCACCTTCTTGCCCGCATCGCACCACCCCTTGAGCAGCTTGAGCGCCTGCAGCCCATCCTGGCACTCGATCACCTCGAGGCCGAGCTGGGCGAGGGTCTCGCGCACCTGATTGCGTGCCGTGCTGGAGTCATCGACGATGAGCACCCGGCGCCCCTGCATCTGGGGCAGGATCTCCTTGTCCAGCACCTCAGCCGAGATGCGGATGTCATAGGTGATGATCTCCGCCAGCACCTTCTCCACGTCGATGATTTCGACTATCTGGTCGACCCCTCCCTCCGGGATGCGGGTGATGGCGGTGAGGTAGTTGGCACGACCCGCCGAACGGGGAGGCGGCAGTATGTCCTTCCAGGTCATGTTGACGATGTGGGCCACCTGCCCCACCAGGAACCCCTGAATGGTGCGGTTGTATTCGGTGATGATGAGGTTGGATTCGTTGTCGACCGCCATGGGGCGCATGCCGATGGCGCCGCGCAGGTTGATGACGGGAATGGAGACGCCGCGGATGTTCGCCACCCCGCTGATGTTGTGATGGGAGCCCGGCATCTTGTTGAGATGGGGCAGCTTCACCACCTCCCGCACCTTGAAGACGTTGATCGCAAACAGCTGCTGGGTACCCAGCCGGAACATCAACAACTCCAGGCGATTCTCCCCCACCAGCTGGGTACGTTGATCCACTGAATCCAATATGCTCGCCATATAAAGCCCTTACGTCCGTTTCCCGAGTGCCGCCCCGCGATGGGGCGCCAGCATGCCAACCAGACCCGCATTTCCCCGACAGGAGCAACGCAAGTCTCTATACAAATAATGAAAAGGGTCGAGAAAAGATAGGATCTTGACCGCGGGGCGTGATCCTCACCCCATAGCCCCATGCCAGCAACCCCTCATCCCCATCGACCCGACAATAAGAGTTATCGACCAGGAGGGGACAATGCTGAACCCGGGATTGGCCAGACGGCCGACAAAGGGCACTGCGGGTTTTGCGCCCATAAAAAAACCGGCCGCGAGGCGGCCGGTCAAAAAAATACAGTAGGCAGTCAGGGAACGACTTAGAAGTGGTACTGCATGGCCACGCCAACGACGTCGTCGGTGTTCTGGCCAAACTTGTTGTACCCGTCAGTGCCGTCGCTGCTCAGCAGGTTGGCCTTGTAATCAACGTAGACGTCGAAGTTATCGTTGATGTTGTACCAGGCACCGATGGAGACGTATTCGGTCAGGGTGTCGTCGAAGGTTTCACCCTTCACATCCAGGCGGTTATACGCCAGGGACGGCTTCCATTGGCCCCAAGTGTACTGAACCACGGCTTCGTAACCGTTGCTCTCTTCGGCGTAGCCGTTGTAGCCAGACTGGTTCACATAGACGTGGTCTTCGCCATAGGCGTAGGTCGCGGCAGCGTACAGGTTGTTGGCGTTGTACTTGATACCGACAGCGGTCAGCTTGGCGTCTTCGCTGCCACCGAAGTTGGAGTTGGCAGCCTGATCGGCAGTCTTGCCAGCCTGGTTATAGGCCAGACCCAGGCTGATGCCCATGTCGAAGTTGTAGTTGGCAGACAGGGCGTAGCCCTCTTCAGAGCCTCTCATCCAGCTAGATTTGTAGCCAGTGTTAACTCCGCCGACAGTAACATCATCACCATTTTGCGCTTCGTTCTCGCCGGTGAACTGGGCACCCAGCACCAGGCCGTCGAAGGTGTAGAGGTACTGAGCCAGGCCGTTGGTACGACCGGTACCGAACACTTCGGTACCCTTGCCCAGGCCATCTCCGCCCCACTCCGGCAGAACGTCGGTGTAATCGTTAACGGCCTTGGCAATCAGACCATCCTGACGACCGTAGCTGAAGGCGCCGAAACGATCGTTCTTGATGCCAACGTAGGCATAACGCAGTTCGGTGTCGGAGCCGTTGGTCGGTACGTTGTACTCGACGAAGCCGTTGGCGACGGTTTCTTCGTTGATGCGGGTCTCACCACCGATGCGCAGACGCAGGTAGCTCTGATCGCCACTCTCGTCGTCGTTGTCGCTACCGTAGTACATGCCTTGAACACGGCCACCGATGTCAAGCTTGGTACCATCCTGGTTGTAAACGGTAGAAGCTTGTGCACCACCGGCCAGCAGCAGGCTGGAGATGGCCATCGTCAATGCTGTCTTTTTCATTGTTCGTTCCTCTGAGGTGTAAACCAGACCTGTGCTCGGTCGTTGTCATTTTGAATCGGGTTCATTTCCGATGACCTAGGGTAGATCTGCGAACCTTGATGGGAACTGAAGAAGGGGTCGATTAATTAGAAATACTCGATTTATCCTGCCTGTTGCGACATAAAATGTCGCAAATAAAGATGGCTGTAGAATTTCAAGCCAATTAAATGAATAATTCAGAACAACAGGAATGCCATAACTATAAATGACAGAGGGTTATATCGAGGAGGGGTCAATGAAAGCTCGAGGGAGCGGGTTCCACTCGCTCCCAAAGAGGCCTCAGGCAGGTTGCCAGTCCCGCATGACGCGCAGCAGGTCTTTCCAGCTGACGATGCCGACCAGGGCGCCGTTTTCCAGTACCGGCAGGCAGGAGACATGTTGCTCCAGCATGATGGCCGCTGCTTCCGGCAAGGACGATTCGGGAGAGATGGTGATGGGTTGGCGACTCATGATCTGATGGGCCCGCCGGTTGAGGGTCTCGGTGTCGCGGTTCATCTCGGCATCAGTGTCGAGATAGGGGCTTAGGGCGCGTAGCAGATCCCTGTCCGAGATGACTCCCACCAGCACTTCCTCTTCCAGCACCAGCAGGTGGCGAAAGTGGGCCTGCTCGAAGATCTCCTTGATGACACCCAGCCTGTCATCCATGGAAACGGTCGCGACCCGGGTCGTCATGATCTCTTTAATCAACATGGAAGCCTCCTGCCCCCTGACAGATGTCTCTGTTATGGCACGTTTTTCTTGCCGCAGCCAGCCATGCCCCCCAGCCTCAAGTGCAAATCCGAGTCATTTCACGTAAGATCCGCGCCAGTTTCTCCCCTTCATTGAGCCAAGCAGATCCATCCATGATAGTTGCCAGTCAAATCGAACTGATCCGCGGCGGCCGCACGCTGCTGGACAACGCGTCCGCCACCATTCACCCCGGCCACAAGGTGGGCCTGGTGGGCAAGAACGGCTGTGGCAAGTCCACCTTCTTTGCGCTGGTGCGGGGCGAGCTGGCCATCGACAACGGCAGCTTCAGCCTGCCCGCCGGCTGGCAGATTGCCGGCGTGGCCCAGGAGACCCCGGCGCTGGACTGCTCCGCGCTCGAATACGTGGTCGATGGCGACAAGGAGTTCCGCGCCCTCGAAGCCCAGCTGGCCCAGGCCGAGGCGGATGACAATGGCCTCCTGGTCGCCGAGCTGCACGGCAGGCTCGACACCATAGGCGCCTACAGCATCCGCGCCCGCGCAGCCGAGCTGCTGCACGGTCTTGGTTTTGGTGGCGATCAGCTCGACTCGCCGGTGAAGAGCTTCTCCGGTGGCTGGCGCATGCGCCTGAACCTGGCCCAGGCCCTGCTCTGCCGCTCCGATCTGCTGCTGCTCGATGAACCGACCAACCACCTGGATCTCGACGCCGTCATCTGGCTGGAGAAGTGGCTCAAGGGCTATCAGGGCACGCTGGTGCTGATTTCTCACGACCGCGACTTTCTCGATTCGGTCATCAATCGCATCATCCACATCGAGAACGGCAAGCTGAACGAATACACCGGCGGCTACTCCGACTTCGAGTTGCAGCGCGCCGAGCAACTGGCCCAGCAGCAATCCATGTACGAGAAGCAGCAGCGGGAGATGTCCCACATGCAGGCCTATGTGGACCGCTTCCGCTACAAGGCTTCCAAGGCGCGCCAGGCCCAGAGCCGCCTCAAAGCCATGGAGCGGATGGAGAAGATACTGCCCGCCCACGCCGACTCCGAGTTCAGCTTCGAGTTTCGCGAGCCCTCGGCCCTGCCGACACCCCTCATCGCCATGGAGAACCTGTGCGCCGGTTACGGTGACAAGGTGATCCTGGAGAAGATAAAGATGAACCTGGTGCCGGGCTCGCGCATCGGCCTGCTGGGACGCAATGGCGCCGGCAAGTCCACCTTCATCAAGATGCTGTCGGGCTCCAATGCGCCGCTGTCGGGCAAGCTGGAGGTGAGCGCCGGGGTCAGCATCGGCTACTTCGCCCAGCATCAGCTCGAAACCCTGCGTCTGGACGATACCCCCCTCGATCACCTGGCTCGCCTCGCGCCGGACAAGTCCGAGCAGGAGCTGCGCAACTACCTCGGCAGCTTCGGCTTCCACGGCGACAAGGCGCTGGACAAGGTGGCCCCCTTCTCCGGTGGCGAGAAGGCGCGGCTGGTGCTGGCCCTCATCACCTGGCAAAAGCCCAACCTGCTGCTGCTGGATGAACCGACCAACCACCTGGACTTGGAGATGCGCCACGCCCTGACCATGGCGCTGCAAGGCTTCGAGGGGGCCATGGTGGTGGTCTCTCACGACCGTCACCTGCTGCGCACCACCACGGATGACTTCTATCTGGTGCACGGTGGTCGGGTAGAGCCGTTCGACGGCGATCTGGACGACTATCACAAGTGGCTCGGGGAGCAGGAGAAAGAGGCCAACGCCAAGCCGACGGACGGCACCGTCTCCGCCAACTCGGCAGTGGCTCGCAAGGATCAGAAGCGGCTCGAGGCCCAGTTCCGTCAGCAGACCCGGCCCCTGCGCCAGAAGCTCGAGAAGCTCGAGGCCAGCATGGAGAAGCTGCAGGGCAAGCTCGGCGACATAGAGAGCCAGCTGGCCGATCCCGCCATCTACGAAGAGAACGCTAAAACCAGGCTCTCCGAGCTGCTCAAATCCCAGGGCCCCCTCAAGGAGCAGCTGGAAGAGGTGGAGCTGGAGTGGATGAGCCTCTGTGAGGAGCTGGAAACCATGGAGCAGGCCTTCTTTGCGTGACGAACAGCTGATGGCAAGCGAGCGGGTCGCCGTGCACGAGCTGCCGACGCCGCTCGGCTTCTGGCACTGGAGCGGCAAGGTCTATGGTGAGCGCAGCCAGGACTGGCTCAACGTGCAGACGCTGGGGGGCAACGTCAATCTGGCGCTCTTGCTGCACCACCTGGATCTGCTGGGCATCCCGGTCGATCTCACCGATCTGCAACCGGCCCTGGTCCAGACCGAGGCCGTGCTGCTCCCCTGGCGCACCCTGCGCCAGCAAGCCAAGGCGCGGCTGGCCGAGGAAGAGTATCAGGCCATGCTGGCCCACGAGCTGGAGCTGGAGCGGTTGCAACAGGGGGTCTTGCTGCAGACCCTGCGCGGCCTCTCCCTGTTTCGTGGCAAGAGCCACAACTTGTTGAACTACCTATCGTTATTGGGTGCCCAGCAGGGCCCCCTCAGAGACCTAATATGCTGAGCTACCGCCACGCCTTTCACGCCGGCAACCATGCCGACGTCCTGAAACACGCCGTCCAGGCCCTGATCATCGAGTCCCTCAAGAAGAAGGAGAAACCCTTCATCGTGCTGGACACCCATGCCGGCGGCGGTCTCTACGACCTGCGCGGCGACTGGTCCCAGAAGAAGGCGGAGTACGCCGACGGCATAGGCCGGCTGTGGGACGAGCGGGCCCAGTGGTCCGCCATGGCCCCCTATCTTGGCGTCATCGACGAGATGAATAGCGATGGTCAGCTGCACTACTACCCGGGTTCCCCCGAGCTGTCCCGCCGTCTCGCCCGCGAGCAGGACAAGCTGGCGCTGATGGAGCTGCACAACAACGAGGTGGAGGACCTGCGCGCCAACATGGGCTATGACCCCCGCGTCGCCGTGCACCACCGTGACGGCTTCGAGGGGCTGATCGCCCTGCTGCCCCCCACCCCGCGCCGCGGGCTGGTGCTCATCGACCCCCCCTACGAGCTGAAGGAAGATTACTTCGCCGTGGTCGACACCCTGAAAAAGGCACAGAAACGCTGGGCCACCGGCATCTATGCCCTCTGGTATCCCATCCTCGGGCAGGAGGCGGACAAGTCCCGCGACATGCTCAAGGCGATCAAGCGGGAAAACTTCGGTAACGTCCTGGTGGCCGAGCTGGAAGTGGCCGGTCAGACTGCCGACTGGGGCATGAACGGCTCAGGCATGCTGATCGTCAGCCCACCCTGGATGCTGGCCGAGCAGATTGAAACCTTCCTCAAACCCTTGTGCGCCAAACTGGCTCAGGGCGCTGGCGCCCAGTACAGGGTGGAGTGGCTCAACAAAGCCGCCGACTGAGCCCTCATCGCTCACAAAAATGACAAAGCCCCGAAAGGGGCTTTTCTCTGTCTGCCGTTGCCGGAATGACGCCTCAGGCCCGGACGGGCAGATCCCGCCAGAGCGCCAGCACAAGCAAGGCCAGCAGGACCAAAGGCGGGGCCAAGCAGAGCAGCACGCACAGGAAGGTGATAAGCACAGGATGCCGACTCTTGCGGCGGGCCAGTCGCCAGGCCACGACGCCGACGACGATCATCAGCAGCAAGATGAACAGCACATAAATGTTGGCATTGAGGGTCATGAAAACTCCTTTTTCATGGCAAAAGACATACTCTATCGCCGCCGTGGCCCCAGGCAAGTCCCCAATCTAGTGGTTTCGACCTCGGTCGATAGGCTTTTTCTATCCAGCTGATAGATGAGAATAGTTTTCATTTGATGTGATTCCGGGTGATACTGCACTCATCGCCAGAGGAGACACCATCATGAAAAAGACCATCAGCTTTGCCGTCCTGCACTTCAGTGTCGCCTTCACAGTGGCTTACCTGCTGACCGGCGAACTGCTCACCGCCAGCCTGATCGCCCTGATCGAGCCCGCCGTCAACACCGTCGCCTTCTACTTCCACGACCTTGGCTGGCACAAGCTCAAACCCGATCACAGCCTGCAGGCCAAGACCAGCAGCTTCGCCCTGGTGCACTTCTCGGTGGCCTTCGCCGTCGCCTACCTGCTGAGTGGCGAGCTGCTCACCGGTGGCGTGATGGCCTTGATAGAGCCCGCTATCAATACCGTCGTCTTCTTCTTCCACGAGCGGCTGTGGCGCGCCCGCCAGCAACTGGCGCTGGCATAATGGAGGGCAACCAGCCCTTCCCCTTCACGAGCGGCTATAACAGCCGCCAAACCCTGGTGCTGGCCTAAAGGAGGCCAGCAAAACTGGCCCCATGAGCCCAATGAGCCCCCTCTCACAGACCCGCTACGCCGACACATCCCTTGCCATAGCGACTCATTCTTTGATCCCGCCCGAAAATCCATCACCCTGCCCTTCCCCTCAGCGCCACCCTCGCTAACATACCCGAATGGCAATATATGCCTCGTTGGAGTCACCCATGAGTCACGCCATCCCCCAAGCGCAGCCAAATAGCAGCACACTGGAAGCTGACATTCAGGGGCGGTAGCTTGCCCAAAAGCGATAACCTGCAATCAGACCGGTTTCTTGTCCAAAAATTTCTGAGTGGAGGCTGTGCATGGAAACGCAAACACTGCATCGGGGTCGGCTGATCGACCATATCCAGCTGGTGGTGCAGGATCTTACTGCCAGCCAGCGCTTTTACAGGGCCACGCTGGCCGCCCTCGATGTGCCCATAGGCGGCACGGGTGATGGTTACTTCTGGGCTGACGAGCTATTTGTCACGGCGGTGGACAGCCCGGCTGCGCTTGGCGTACTGACCGGCCGCCATCACCTCGCCTTCCAGTCACAAGACAGGGCCATGGTGGATCGCTTCTATCAGGCGGCCCTGACCAACGGCGGCAAAGATAACGGCGCCCCCGGCGAGCGGGTCTATCACCCCGGCTACTACGCCGCCTTTGTGCTCGACCCCGACGGCAATAATATCGAAGCTGTATATCACGGCGAGGCAAAGCGGAGTGCGGGGTCAGTGGAAATTCGGTTTTAGCAAGAGAGCGAAACGCCGGTGATATGGGCCTCGCCAAGGTGCAACGAGGTGGCTACGCCTTGCTCAACATAGTGACGCCCAGAGTTTCTTATCGACTGTATTTTTATTCAGTCGTAATGGTAGCGCCAGATGAAGAGGTCAAGCGAAGACGGGCAGACTCAGAGCCAAGCTGGCAATATTATTATTTTAAATAATTTTCCGTCACAGTGATAAAGTAGGTACGGAGTTATGCGGAAGACTCGATTATCGGATTAATACCACCCTCCATCTATTAACTGTTATATGCATTACGAGAAACAACATGGAAAACATTCCGATATATCAAGGTAAGTTGACAGTTTATCTAGATCAAAACATGTTAGATATGTTCATGAAATTTGGCTTAGGTGAACTTGGAAAAATGCTTGCTTGTAAATACCAAGTCATTTACTCAGATGAAACTCTAAAAGAGATAAAGCGTTCAGTTGGCTATGAGAGCAAATTTCTTGAAATACTGAACCAGCTAGGTGCATTTCATTTGAAAATTTGTTTGGATGAGCACTTCCAGCCAACAGGTAAGGCAACAATTACAGAAAGAGATAGTTATCTTTCTTTTAATGAATACAACTCAAACGAACCAGTATACGAACGCATCTATCAATCAATGATGCTTAATGTTCAAAAGGTTTACGGTGGTTTAAGTCAGAATACATTTTGGGACATCAGAGATACACAAATTGACGCTTATAATGAGTTGCATGATTTCATGCTTAAAAACATTGAAGATTTGAAACCCCATTTCCCTGAGTTAGCAGTACAGTTAGAAACTCAATCCAGTGAAATTAAAAAGAAGGTGTCAGATGCCATTTCTGAGAGCGCAAGACTTGCGTCAGAGAATGTTAGTGACTCTATTGGTTGGTCGGGCATAAGAGACTTTCGTAAATCTTTAGATATAGGGCCGATACAGTTGAATAACATAGAACCACCAAACGTTATTCAGCAGATATGGTCTCTTTTTCATGAAAAACTCCCAAAAGAAGCAGACATAACCTTAGAGCAATTTTTCGGTATAGAAAGCAACCCCATTTACCCAACAATAGAATTTTTTAAGTATCAGGAAGTCAACTCAATATATCACATGTTAAATATGCTGGGGTATCATCCTGATTCAAAGGTTCATATAGAACGGCGATTCATTGCCTCGATAAGTGACCAAAGTCATGCAAGTTTCGCAACTTTCGCTGACATATTACTTTCTAGGGATAAGTCTTTTCTTAAAAAGGTAGAAGCCGCTTATGCATTTCTGGATGTAAGCACTAATATTTTTTATGTTGAAGAAAACATGTATAACAAAGCGTTTAAAAGTGATTTGTAACGCTTGGTATTTCTGCTTCACGTTGATTCTAGTGATTAAGGTGGTTTCCATATAACAATTTATGATACCCACCATCTCGATAGCAGACTTGCCTAGCAAGGTGGATGTCCCCTGCCAATCCAAATCGCCCCTCCCCTGTGGGGATTCAATCCCCCCTGCCACTGGCCTATAGTGAGCCCCTACTCGAACAACCTCTGCGAGCAGCAGTATGTATATCGGCGAATTTGCCCGGCTGGCGGGCACCACTCCCAAGGCAGTCCGCCTCTACGAACAGCTCGGGCTGCTTCCCGAGCCCAGGCGGCGCGGCAAGTATCGAATCTACCGGGCCGAAGATCTGGAGTGGGTCGGCTTTATTCGCCAGGCCCAGCAGCTCGGCTGCAAATTGAGCGAGCTTGTCCCCTTGCTGGCGGGCCTCACCAGTCTCGCCGAGTTTCCCTGGCAGAAGGTGGAGCAGCTTATCGCGGGCAAGCTGGCGCAGATAGAGGCCGAGGTGGCCAGGCTGCAGCACCAGCACCACTCCCTGACCCAGTGCGCCGCGCTGCTGGCGCAGCACCCCTGCCGCTATGGCGCCCCCGGCCAGAGCGAGCCGCTCCCACAGGCTGAGCAAGGGCTTGCAGGACGGGCGCACAAGGTGGCTTGACTCTGTCCCATGGGACAAGGGGTGTAATGGGGGCTCACTTCAAGGAGCCACGCCATGACACCCAAGCTGCTTATCATCAACGGCAACCCCAAACCCGACAGCCTCTGCCATGCCCTGGCCAGAGAGTATGCCCGCAGCGCCGAGGAGGGCGGCGCAGAAGTCACCCTGCATCACGTGGGGGAGCTCGCCTTCGAGCCGGATCTGCACCATGGCTATGACGAGGCGCAGCCCCTCGAACCCGATCTGCTGGCATTGCAGCAGAGTCTGAAGCAGGCCCACCATCTGGTGATCGTCGCCCCCCTCTGGTGGGGCCACCTGCCGGCCCGGCTCAAGGGGTTGCTCGACAGAACGCTGCTCTCGGGGTTTGCCTTTCGCTATCAGAAGGGCAAGGCCCTTCCCGAGCGCCTGCTGGCGGGCAAGACGGCGCGCCTGCTGCTCACCATGGACAGCCCGCTCTGGTACTACCGCTGGTGGCTGGGCTCCCCCGTCGAGCGCACCCTCGACAAGCCCGTGCTGGGGCTCTGTGGCATCAAGCTGACCCATCGCCAGCATCTGGGGCCTGTCCATACCTCGGGCGAGCGGGAGCGACAGCGCTGGCTGGGCCGTGCCGAGGCTGCGGCTCGCCAGGATGTGCAGCGGCTGGCGCGGCGACGTACCTGAGTCAGGGCGGCGGCGTCCCTGGTGACTAGGGTTGTCGGCAGCGGGGCCCAAAGAGACGGACAAGCTTGCCTGGGGTGAAAAAGTCCTCGGCGGCCCGGCACCCTTGTGCTGTAGTAAGTGGGAATCCCCCTTGCTGGAGCCTTTTCGATGAACAAGATGTTGCTTGGCACCCTCGCCTTGATGCCGCTGCTGACCAGTGCCGCTACCCCTTCCTTTGACTGCGCCAAGGCCCACAGCGCGGCCGAGAAGCTTGTCTGCCAGGACGCCGGGCTGGCGGCGCTGGATAACGAACTCGCCGCCCTCTATCCCAAGGCGCTGGCTAATCTGTCGGCCGAGCAGCAGAAGACGGAGAAGGCGATGCAGCGCGGCTGGATCAAGGGACGCAACGAGTGCTGGAAAGAGAGCGACTCGCGCCAATGCGTGGAGGAGAGCTACCAGCTGCGCATCACAGAGTTGCAGATAAAGGGGGGCCAGCTGATGGTGCCCAGCCCGGTCGACTACCAGTGCGATGGCGAGATCCGGCTCTCGACCTACTTCTATCACGAGGCCAAGCGGCCCGCCGCCGTGATCAACCTGAGCGAGGGGGCGCAGCAGTCGCAGGTGCTCGCCTTTGAAGCCCCCAGCGCCAGCGGTGCCCGTTACGAGGGGCAGAATCTCACGCTGCTGACCAAGGGGAACGAGGCCAGGCTGGAGCGCTATGACCAACCCACCCGGCAGTGCCGGGTCAGCGGCCAATAAACCCGCGCCACCATGAAAAAGCCCCGCAGTTGCGGGGCTTCTTGTTTGCTGTCACAGGGGGTCATTTCACCGGGATGGCGTCAGGCATGGGAGTCTGGAACTCACGCTCTGCCTCGTCGAAGCGATCCAGCATGGCCTTGGAGGGCGCCTTGTCCAGCAGGCTGAACACCACTATGGCCAGGGTGGCGAAGACGAAGCCCGGGATGATTTCATACAGACCCAGCCAACCGAACTGCTTCCAGACGATGACGGTCAGGGCACCGGCCAGCATGCCTGCCAGGGCGCCGTTGCGGGTCATGCGCGACCAGAGCACCGAGAGCAGCACCACGGGACCGAAGGCGGCACCGAAGCCGGCCCAGGCGTAGCTCACCAGCCCCAGCACCCGGTTCTCCGGGTTCACCGCCACGGCGATGGCGATAAGCGAAATCACCAGCACCATGGCGCGGCCGACCCACACCAGCTCTTTCTGGGAGGCATTCTTGCGCAGGAAGGGCTTGTAGAGATCTTCGGTGATGGCGCTGGAGCAGACCAGCAACTGGCAGCTCAGCGTACTCATCACGGCCGCCAGTATGGCGGAGAGCAGCACGCCGGCAATCCAGGGGTTGAACAGTATCTTGGAGAGCTCGATGAAGACGCGCTCCGGGTTGGCGGTGACGCCGGCAGCCTGCTCGGTGAAGGTGGAGAAGTAGGAGAGGCCGAAGAAGCCGATGGCCACGGCGCCGCCCAGGCAGAACACCATCCAGGTCATGCTGATGCGACGGGCGCTGGCCATGGAGTGGTGGGAGTCCGCCGCCATGAAGCGCGCCAGTATGTGGGGCTGGCCGAAGTAGCCCAGGCCCCAGGCCATCAGGGAGATGATGGCGATGAAGTCCAGGTTCTTGAACATGTCGAGGTTGCTGGCATTCTGCGCCGCTACCTGCACCATGGCGGTGTCGATGCCGCCGACGGCGATGATGACGAACACCGGGGTCAGGATCAGGGCGAAGATCATCAGGGTGGCCTGCACCGTATCTGTCCAGCTCACCGCGAGGAAGCCGCCGAAGAAGGTGTAGGTGATGGTGGCCGCGGCACCGACCCAGAGGGCGGTGTCATAACTCATGCCGAAGGTGCTCTCGAACAGGCGGGCACCGGCCACCACGCCGGAGGCGCAGTAGATGGTGAAGAACAGCAGGATCACCAGGGCGGAGAGGATGCGCAGCACCCGGCTCTTGTCCTCGAAGCGGTAGGTGAAGTAGTCCGGCAGGGTCAGGGCGTTGCGGTTCTTCTCGGTGTGAACCCGCAGCCGACCGGCCACCCAACGCCAGTTGAAGTAGGCACCTATGGTGAGGCCGATGGCGATCCAGCTCTCGGAGATGCCGCCGATGAAGACGGCGCCAGGCAGGCCCATCAGGAGCCAGCCGCTCATGTCGGAGGCCCCGGCGGAGAGGGCTGTCACCCAGCTCCCCATGCGGCGGCCGCCGAGAATGTAGTCGTCAAAGTTACGGGTGGCGCGATAGGCGATGAAACCGATCAGGACCATACCCAGGATGTACACCAGGAAGGTGATGAGCATTGGGGTGCTAGCTGTCATTCAAAACTCCGTTATGTGACTCTTGTACCCGTTCTCGCGACGGGCTCTTCCTTAAAAAACCGGCCTAGATTAATCAGCAGATCGCCTGATCACAACCACTTTTAACAAATAAAAAACACAGAGAAAACGTTTCACACCTAATCAAGTAACCAATCAAGAGGGGTTAGGCCGGATTTTATCCCGACGGTGCAAGGAGTTACCCGGGCAGCCCCCTTCTTCTGCATCATAAAAAAGCCCCGACCTTGGCCGGGGCTCGACATCGAGGGCAAGCGGATCAGCGGTTGATGGCGATAGGCATGCCGCTGCGCTGCTCCAGGGCCTGCTTGACCAGCTGGGAATCGCTGTCGGCGTGGGCGATGAAACGGGTCACCGCGGTCGACATGGACAAGGGCGCCGGCAGGCTGGAGTTGAACTCCTCCTGGCTGCGGGAGAGCGGCTGGTGCACTTCCAGATAGCGGCTGCCATCCGGCTCGACCGAGGCCTTGATCGGCTGGTTCACGAACTGGACGCGGGTGCCGACCGGTACCTGCTTGAACAGATACTCGATGTCGTCGTTACGCAGCCGCACGCAGCCGTGGCTCACCCGCAGACCTATGCCGAACTGGGCATTGGTGCCGTGGATGGCGTACATCTTGCCGATGTAGAGCGCAAACAGCCCCATGGGGTTGTCCGGGCCGGCCGGCCAGACCGCAGGCAGGGTCTCGCCACGGGCGGCGTACTCGGCATGCATCTTGGCGGTTGGGGTCCAGGTCGGGCCCGCCTTCTTGCGCTGCACGCTGGTCACCCAGTCTTCCGGGGTGTCGGTGCCGAGCTGGCCTATGCCGATGGGCAGCACCTCCACCACCTTCTTGCCTTTCGGGTAGTAGTAGAGGCGCATCTCGGCGACGTTCAGCACTATACCCTCCCGGGGGGCATCCGGCAGGATCAGCTGGTGCGGCACGACCAGCTTCTCGCCCGCCTGCAGCAGCAGGGGATCCGCCTTGGGGTTGGCTTCCAGCATGTTGGTCAATCCCAGCTGGAACTTGGCGGCGACCGCTTCCAGGGGCTGGCCCGCCTCTTCGGCCGGCACCACGTATTCCAGGTTCTCGCCCACCAGGCGGCTGTTGGCCGCAGGCAGGGCATATTCGACGGCAAGCACGGGCATGGCGGTCAGGAGCAGGCTGCAGCACAGTGCAGCCGCCGTGTTGTGGAGGAGCTTCATAACTTTCCTGTGATATTGGGGTGATTCAGGACTCTGGCCAGGCCGGGGCGTGCGCGCCCGGGGCGAAGAGAAGGCCGCCATTTTTCTCCTCTGCACCGCAAATTTCAACCGACACGTGGTGACGGGTCGATGATTAATATGGCGTTTTCCCCTGGCCTCATCCTGTAACAAGGATCAAATCACCCGTTCTTCCAGGCATGCATGTCATAACCGGTTGGCGATTGATGCAACCGCAGATGAAATTGCCCGATAATGGCGAATATATGGTCGAATATATCGGCCTGGATCCCTTCGTAATCGGCCCAGGCGGTGGTCGCCGTGAAGCAGTAGATCTCCAGGGGCAGGCCGTCGGAAGTCGGTGCCAGCTGGCGCACCATCAGGGTCATGTCCTTGCGAATGCCGGAATGGGCGTGCAAATAGGCATCCAGGTAGGCGCGCAGGGTGCCGAGGTTGGTGAGGTGACGGCCATTGATGGGGCAGCTGATGGCGTCGCTGAGCTGCTGGTTGTAGCTGCTCAGCTCCTGCTCCTTGCGGCTGAGATAGGGGGCCAGCAATTTGGCCTGCTTGAGTGTCAGCTGCTCCTCGGCGGTCAGGAAGCGCACGCTGGTCATGTCGATGTTGACGCTGCGCTTGATGCGCCGGCCACCGGATTCCGTCATCCCCTGCCAGTTCTTGAAGGAGTCGGAGATGAGGGCATAGGTGGGAATGGTGGTGATGGTTTTGTCCCAGTTCGACACCTTGACCGTGGTGAGGCCGATGTCGGTCACCTCGCCATCGGCTCCGTACTTGTCCATCTGCAGCCAGTCACCGACGCTCAGCATGCGGTTGGCGGAGAGCTGGATCCCGGCCACCAGACCGAGGATGGGGTCCTTGAACACCAGCATCAGTACCGCAGTCATGGCCCCCAGGCCGCTGAACAGGAAGAGCGGCGACTTGCCGAGCAGCAGGGCTATCATCAGGATGCCGACCAGTATGCTGGCCACCAGTTTCACCCCCTGGAAGATGCCGCGAAGGGGCAGATCCCGTCCGAGCCGGGTATAGCGGCTCACCGACAGCAGGCAGTCGAGCAGAGCGAACAGGGCAAGCAGCAGGAACAGCAGGATCCAGAGCTGGGCCAGCATCTCGATAAGCTGCAGGCTGTCGGATGCCTTGGGCAGCCAGATCTCCGCCTGACCGAGCAGCACGGCCCCCTGCAGTACCAGGGCGAGCCGGTAGAAGAGCCGCTGCTGCAACTGGGGCGGCAGCCACACCTGCTTGGTCTTGCCGAGCAGCCCCACCAGGCGCACCAGCAGGATGCGGTGCAGCACCAGGTGCAGTGCCAATGCGGTCAGCACGATGAAGCTCAGGGCGATCACCAGCGCCATCATGGCGGTGACCTCCACCCCGAGACCGGACAACCAGTTGAAAAATATCTCCTTCATCTCTACCTCTGCGACGTGAAACTGCCGTCAGGGTACGTATCTGGCCCCTCATGTCAAATGACAGCTTGCTCAATGTGCCGCTGAAACAACAACGCCCGGCACAGGCCGGGCGTTGTTTCGGTGCGAGGGGGCTTTAGCCGACCAGGCTCAGGGCATCGCGGGCGATGACCAGCTCTTCGTTGGTGGGCATCACCAGGGCCAGGCGGCTGCCTTCGGCCGTGATGGGGCCTTCACCGCCCAGCACGGCGGCGTTGTTGGCCTCTTTATCGACCTTGAAGCCGAACAGGGCCAGACGCGCCAGCACCATCTCGCGCACCATGGCGGCGTTCTCGCCGATCCCGCCGGTGAACACCAGGGCGTCCAGGCGACCGTCCATGGCGGCGGCATAGGCCCCGACATACTTGGCTACCCGGTAGGTGAACACATCCAGCGCCCGCTTGGCGCCGGCGTCGGTGGCGTAGTTGGTGGTGACATAGCGGCAGTCGCTGCTCACCTCTGTCATCCCCAGCAGACCGGACTCGCGGGTCAGCACATGGTTGATCTCGTCCACGCTGTAGCCGAGCTGGTCGTGCATGAAGAAGACCACGGCGGGATCGATGTCGCCGGAGCGGGTGCCCATCGCCAGCCCTTCCAGCGGAGTCAGGCCCATGGAGGTATCGACGGACTCGCCGTTCTTGATGGCGCAGACGGAGGCACCGTTGCCCAGGTGGCAGTTGATGATGTTGAGCTCGGACAGCGGCTTGCCCAGCGCCTTGGCGGTCTCTTCGGCGATGAAGCGGTGGGAGGTGCCGTGGGCGCCGTAACGACGGATGCCGTTCTCCTGATAGAGCTTGTAGGGCAGCGCGTAGAGGTAGGCTTCCTGCGGCAAGGTCTGGTGGAAGGCGGTGTCGAACACGGCCACGTTTTTCTCGGCCAGGGCCGGGAAGACCTTGAGGGCGGCACGGATGCCGATGAGGTGCGCCGGGTTGTGCAGGGGGGCGAACGGAATGGCGGCCTCGATGCCGGCTATCACGCCATCATCGATGCGAACGGAGCGGGAGAACTGCTCGCCACCGTGCACGATGCGATGGCCGATCGCGACCAGCTGCTCGGCGAGTGTCGGATCCTGGGGCAGGATGTGGCCAACTATGTGGTCAAGGGCGGCCTGGTGCGCGGCACCGGCGCCCAGCATGGCTTCGCCCTTGACTCCGTGGAGTTTCCATTTGATACGTGCGTCATCCAGATTGAAGCATTCGGCCAGGCCGGACAGCATGTCCTCACCTGTTTCGGCGTCCATTACGGCAAATTTCAGGGAAGAGCTACCGCAGTTAAGGATCAATACCAACTTGCTCATGTTCTACATCTTCCTGTGCTTCGGCTTTATGCCGACAGTGTCGTGTCATCCAACATGGATGGGATTCCCCTGCCGGGGGCGTTATGGTCGCAGGAAAGTGCGCCCAATTTTTCAAACTGTCTGGCGCCGACCATTGTCTGGCGCGCTCATCTTTCTCAAACTCTCTGGCACCGACCCATAGTCTGGCGCGCTCATCTTTCTCAAACGCTCTGGTGCAGACCCGGAGGCTGGCGCGAACATCGAATCGTCAATGCGGGACAGGCCAGCGCCCATTCGACGCGGCCCTGTCCTGGCGGGTGCCCGGGCACCCGGCGCTGCGGCTCAGACCGAGCTCAGCAGCGACTGGTGGACCTTGACAACCAGCTTCTTCACCAAGCCTGGGGTAGTCAGGGTACAGAGAGGGCGATGCAGTTCTCCCGGCCAGAAGATGGCAAAGTCGCCGGGCTGCAACGCCAGATAACTGGTCTGGTCGTCATCGACGAACCAGAGATCGGGGTGGGGATGATCGGCGCCGTCGCTCACATAGGCATGGGGCCCTACGCCGATCCACTCCTCCCCCCGCAGCAGCAGCTGGATATCCAGATACTGCTCATGAAACTCGCCGCGGCGATCCGCGACCGGCTCGGTCGGCTCTTCGCTCACCAGACAGAACAGCTTGAGGCCGTCTATGTCCTGCTTGCCAAGGGGCGCCTCACGCCAGTGGGCAAGGCTCTTCACCACCTCGGCCATGATGCGGGCCAGCGGCGCGGGCAAGGGGGTGCGTTGCAAGGTATCCAGACTGCCGGTGATCATGGGGTTCGCATCCTTAGGTATATCTGCCGTCTATCTTTGTCCATCAATGAAAAAGGACCCCTAAAGGTCCTTATTCTGCGTCGCCTGCCATCCGTGCAGACTCGAAGAGCGCCTGGTTCATCTTGTTGGCGCCGGGTCACTGTTGCACAGTCGCCCGCCCCTTGCCAAGAGTTACCCGCTCATTTACCCGATGATCGTACCAGTTGAAACAATATTATTCACTAGTCCATTGCCACCGACTTTGACCAGACGCAAAAACGGGAGCATCTGCTCCCGTTTTTTTCACCGAATCGGCGTCATTCAAACCTTGCTGGCGTTCTCCACCGGCTTGGCATACATGGCACGCCAGATTGCCTTATGTTCTTCCGGCACTTCCGACTGACGGGTCAGGAAGGCTGTCTGCTCTATGGTGCTGGCCTTGCCGGGCACATCCGCGGCCAGGTAGTTGCCGGGGAAGAGGCGATAGCTGCTCCAGATCGCCTTGTCGATCAGCGCGGCCAGTTCGTCCGGATCGCTGAAGCCCTCGGTAATGGGGGCGCCGAAGGAGACATGTACCCGCCCCTTCTGGCCGACGATGCCGGCGACTATGCTCTCGATGTCCTCGAACTCGCCCTTCTCGTAGCTGCCGTTGACCGACTTCTCGTAGAGCTCCCGCGCCTTGGCCTTGTCGGTGGGATCCACCTCGTAGCTGATGCTGACCGGCACTATGTTGAGGCTGCGCATGTAATCGACGAAGTCGATCTTCTGCTTCTTGCCGTCCACATAGAACATCTTGAGGATGGCCGGATCCGTCTTGTCGTCCCCGTTCTTGGCGCGCCCTTCCTTCTGGGCGATCCAGATGGAGTGCCCTTCGTGCACCGACTGGCCTATGTAGGCCGACAGCTCGCCGAGGGCCTTCATCATCTCCCGCGGCCCCTTGGCGGAGCGCTTGACGATGAAGCTCTTGTTGAGCTTCATCAGCTCGGTGGCACAGGGCTTGCGCAGCAGGTTGTCACCGATGGCGATGCGCACCGTATCGAAGCCATGGGTGTGCAGCCCCCAGTTGACGAAGGCCGGATCCATGGCGATGTCCCTGTGGTTGGAAACGAACAGGTAGCCCTGCTCCTTCTTCAGATGCTCGAGACCGGAGAAGCTCACCCCCTGGGTGGAGGTGGCTATCATGCGACTCATGTAGCGGGTCACCCCCATCTGCACCTGATGGATGGTGCTGACCTTGGCCCACTTGTGGCGCAGGAACTGGCGGATCAGCGGGCGAATGGCCCAGCCCAGCCAGCTCATCAGGGAACCGAAACGGTATTTGGCGATGGCGCCGATAAACTCGTCATCCTGGATCAGCCGCTCGATGGCAGCCGGCACTTCGTCATCGCGATAGGGGCGAATGTCCGCGAATCTATCTACTTCTGTCACAATGTCAGCCTTGCATGTATGGAGTCGCGACCAGCTGCTGCTGGCCGGGAAAATTCAGGGCGCAATTTTACACGCTTTTGGGGTCAGGGGTATGAGAGGCATACAGATAGTGCGATCTTGCCGTGAAAAAGCCGCCAAATCATGGGGAGCCAGGATCCAGGACGGCCTGCGCCCATGGATTGGCGAGGAACTGGTCCCGCACTAAGAAAGCCACATGCTCCTCAACCGGCCGGATTGAGCAGCGCTGTGAGGACATGGTCCTCCCAGCGGCCGTTGATCATCAGGTAGTCCCGGGCATAGCCTTCCTGCTCGAACCCGAGACGCGCCAGCAGGGCGCCACTGCGCCGGTTCACCGGCATGTAGCTTGCCATGATGCGGTGCAGGTCGCGCTCCCGAAACAGGTAGTCGATGCCGGCGGCCACCACCTCCTGCATCAGCCCCTGCCCCTCATGATCCTGGTCGATGGCATAGCCCAGATGGCATGCCTTGAACATGCCCATCATGATGTGGGTGAAATTGCAGGTGGCGAGCACCCGCTCCCCTTTGGGATCGAGCGCCACCAGTTGCACGGCGCTGCCGTCGAAAAACTGGCCATAACCGTCGCGCAGCCGCCCCTGCCAGTGACCCAGGGTATAGAAGCTCTCGTCCCGTCTCGGCTCCCAGGGCTGCAGATGGGTGCGGTTGCGCCGGTAGAAATCCAGCATCAGCTCGGCCCGCTCCGGGGGCAGGACGGTCAGCCGGGTGCGGGCCGTGGTGATATGGGGCAGGGTCAGCACTGTGCCTCCCCATACTGGCCATGCAGGGTGCCAGCGACCGGGCTGGGCCGGGACCCCATCAGTAATCCCTTTCCCGCAGCCTGAGCCAGTCATCTCGCAGCAGACCATAGTGGACATGATCCACTACCCTGTCCGCCAGCCGCTCCGCCCGCCGGGTGATCCCCTCCTGCTGCATGCCGAGCCGCTCGCACACAGCCCGGCTGGGCTCGTTCTCCAGCGCGGCGCTGATCTCCACCTTCTCCATCCCCATCTCCTCGAAGGCGTGATGGATCAGGGCCTGACAGGCCCGGGTGATGATGCCATTGCCCTGCCAGCGCTCCGCCAGCCAGTAGCCGATGCTGACCTTGGCCAGCCCCTGATCGATCTGGTTGTAACCGATGACACCGACCACCTCCCCCTGATACTCGATGGCGGTGGTCAGCCCCTCGCCTCGGGAAAATTTCTCGATGGCGTGGCGAATGAAGGTGGCGCTGTCGGAGGGCTGCTGGATATGGGGCACCCAGGGCAGCCACTGGGAGAGATAGTCGCGATTGCGCTGACAGAGGCGAAAGAGTTCGCTGGCCATGTCGGGCTGCAGAAACAGGAGCGCCAGCTCGTCATCCAGTTGCCATGAAAACATTGCTCCTCCCCCGCCTTTGGTCCGGCATCCGCCGTCATGGGAGCCAATGTAGTCAATCAATCCCTTGTTTGCCAAGGACTTTCGGCGCCTTCAACCGGCAGGCAATCCCTATATGGATGTGCCCATTTGGGCACTGTTTTGTACCTTGCAGCAATCAGCCCTTCCCTTGGCACAAGTCACCCTATTCATGACGAATTTCAGCAGTCACAAATGGCAACAGTCAGATCTGCTATGCCTTTATGCTGCTCTGTCACATATGACAGGCAGTTATTTCAGACCGGCGCACTAGTGTAAGAGCGCCGGGCAACGGACCCGGCGTGCAATCTTCATCGACTAAGGAAAGACGAGATGAACAAAGTCTATTTGGCCGTGGTACTGGCCTGCTGGGGAAGCGCCGCCATGGCGGCAGAACAGGTGGAAGTGAACCAGGTCTCAGACCTGACCGGCGCTGTGAGCGGCGCCGCCAGGATAGGCGCCCTCGCCACAGGGGATGGCGAGTTTCGCCAGGTACGGGTCGTCAAGCTGCCCAACGGCCAGCAGCGGGTGCGTTATGAGCAGACCTGGCAAGGCATCCCGGTCTGGGGTCAGGTGGTGGTGGCGGAGCAATCTCCCGCGGGTCAGGTGAATCAGGTTTCCGGCCGGGTGCTGCGCCAGATCGGCGCCGACGTCGCCAGCCCCACGGCGGCGCTCTCCCCCACCGATGCCGCCCTCAAGGCCCGCGCCGGTGCCAAGGGCAGCAACGAGCAGGTCAAACTGTTCGTGATGCAGGACGACGCCGGTCAGGCCCGTCTGGTCTATCTGGTCTCCTGGCTCGCGGCAAGCGATAAGCCGAGCCGTCCCTTCGTGATGCTCGATGCCCAGAGCGGCACCGAGATCAAGCGCTGGGAGGGGATCAATCACCAGGACGCCACAGGCCCTGGCGGCAACCTCAAGACCGGCAAGTACTTCTATGGCGCCGATTTTGGTCCCCTCAAGGTGGACGACAGCTGCCGCATGAGCAGCACCAACGTGGACACCATCAACCTCAATCACGCCACCAGTGGGGGCGCAGTGCACCAGTTCAGCTGCCCGGAAAACAGGGTCAAGGAGATCAACGGCGCCTACTCCCCCCTCAACGATGCCCACTACTTCGGCAACGTGGTGTTCGACATGTACCGCAACTGGTACAACACGGCGCCGCTCAGCTTCAAGCTCAAGATGCGGGTGCACTACGGCCGCAACTACGAAAACGCCTTCTGGGACGGCAGCCAGATGACCTTCGGCGACGGTGCCACCACCTTCTATCCGCTGGTGAGCCTGGATGTGGCGGCCCACGAGGTGAGCCACGGCTTCACCGAGCAGAACTCGGGACTGGTCTACTCGGGTCAGTCGGGCGGCATCAACGAGGCCTTCTCCGACATGGCGGGGGAAGCGGCCGAGAATTACATGAAGGGCAGCAACGACTGGCTGGTGGGGGCCCAGATCTTCAAGGGCAACGGCTCTCTGCGCTACTTCGAGGATCCGACCCGGGATGGCAGCTCCATCGGCCATGCCAGCGATTACTATGACGGCATCGACGTGCACCACAGCTCCGGGGTCTACAACCGCGCCTTCTACCTGCTGGCCAACACCGGCGGCTGGAACACCCGCAAGGCATTCGAGGTGTTCGTGCTGGCAAACCGCCTCTACTGGGGGGCCAACACCAGTTTCGATCAGGGCGCCTGCGGCGTGACCAGGGCGGCTACCGATCTCGGCTACAGCCTGACCGACGTGGCGGCGGCCTTTACCACTGTGGGGGTCAATGCCTCCTGTGGTGGCACCACGCCGCAACCCGGCAGTGTGCTGCAAAATGGGGTACCGGTGAGCGGTCTATCCGCCGCCAAGGGTGGCAAGCTGAACTTCACCATTGAGGTGCCGACCGGCAAGAGCCAGTTGGTGGTGACCAGCAGCGGCGGCAGCGGGGATGCGGATCTCTACGTGAAATTCGGCTCGGCCCCGACCAGCAGCAGCTATGACTGCCGCCCCTACAAGAGCGGCAACGCCGAGACCTGCACCCTGAACGCACCCAAGGCCGGCACCTGGCACGTGCAGCTGAGCGGTTTCGGTGCCTTCTCGGGGGTGAGCCTCAAGGCCAGCTACTGATCCCGAATGTCAGTGAAGAGAGAGCGCCGGACTTGTCCGGCGCTTTTTTCATGTGGGTTTGCCCGACCAGCGCCTGGCCAGAGTCCGCGCCGCCTCCAGCACCCGCTCCTTGGCGGGGTTGGGCCGCTTGCCGCTACGCCAGGCCATCATCACGTCCCAATGATCCGGCGGCAGATCCGTCACATCCAGTTTCACCAGGCGACCGAACTCCAGATCCCGGGTGATGGCGAGCGCCGGCATCAGGGTGATGAAGCCGTGCTCTAGCGCCAGCTCCCGCGCCGCACTGGCGGGCTGGATGGCGTGCAGCGGGCTGGCCACCTGGCGCAGCAGCCGCAGTTGCAGGATCAGCTCGTCGCAGCCTGTGCCCCACTGCTGGGGGGCCAGCCGCTCGTTGGCGATGTCCTGCAGGGTCAGCCCCTGCCGTCCGGCCAGCGGGTGGGTGGCGCAGGCCACGGCTATGATGGGGGAGCGATAGAGCAGCTCGAGCTGGATGCCGGCGATGGCGGGACACTTGAGGATGAAGCCGACATCGGTTTCCCCGGTCAGCAGCTCCTGCATGATGACGCCGGAGTGATCCGTGCTGCAGCGGATCTCGAAGGCCTCGTCCACCAGGGCCAGCAGCAAGGGACCAAACACGACCGTGGTCAGGGAGGGAAGGCAGGAGAGCCGGATCCGCGGCAGGGCGGGCGCCCCCTGCATCGCCAGCCGCCCCCCTTCCAGAGCACTCAAAGCGCTGGTGGCCGCTGGCAGGAACTGCTCGCAGGCCGGTGTGGGGGTGGCGCCACGGCGGTGACGGCGGAACAGGGACTGGCCCAGTTCCTGCTCCAGCACGGCGATCCGCTGGCTGACCATGGGTTGTGACCAGCCGCGAATGGCCGCCACCTTGCTGAAGCTGCCACGGTTGGCCACATCCAGCAGCAATTGCAAATCGTCGAGTGTCACAGCCATAACCAAATCCAATATGAAATATAGCCAGTTGTCGGCTACCACTATATCTGGAGCCCCACCAGAATAGCAGCATCAATCGTCGTGAAATGGCAGAACGCCAGCGAGTCAGGGACTTATCGTCGCCCTTGGCTCTGTTTGGTGACGGCGCCATTCGGATAATGAGTACACAACAAATAATGTCATCGAAGCAAGCAGGGGTATAAGGGTCATGGTGGAGCGGGCGAGGCGGTTGGGGCGGTGGTTCTTGGCATTGGATTCCCTCTTGGTGATCCTGGGGTTCTTCGTGGTGATGCCCATGATAAGCCTGCGATTCGTGGACCAGCTTGGCTGGGCCGCCGGTGTGGTCGGGCTGGCGCTGGGCCTGCGTCAATTGACCCAGCAGGGGCTGGGGGTCTTCGGCGGCTCCCTCGCCGACAAGTTCGGGGCTCGCCCCCTCATCGTCTGCGGCATGTTGCTGCGGGCGCTGGGCTTTGCCAGCCTGGCCTACGCCCAGAGCGGGCTTGAACTCATCGTCTCCTGCATCATCTCGGGGCTAGGCGGCTGCCTGTTCGATCCCCCCCGCGCCGCCCTGGTGATCAAGTTCACCCGCCCGCGGGAGCGCGGCCGCTACATCTCCCTGCTGATGATGCTGGAGAGCGCCGGCGCCGTAGTGGGGGCCCTGCTCGGCAGCTGGCTGCTCAACTTCGACTTTGAATATGTCTGCCTGCTGGGGGCCGGCCTGTTCGTCTGCGCGGCCCTGTGCAACCTGCTGATCCTGCCCCCCTACAAGCTCTCCCTGCGCCCGACGCCGATCCGGACAGGCTTGGGTCAGGTGCTGGCGGACAAGGCCTTCTGCCGGCTGGTGCTGATCCTGAGCGGCTACTACGCACTCTGGGTGCAGGTGATGCTGATCTTCCCCATCCTGGTCAAGCAGATGGCGGGCAGCACCACGGCGGTGGGCTGGATGTATACCCTGGAGACGGCCATCTCCCTGGCCCTGCTCTACCCCCTTGCCCGTTACGGCGAGCGCCACTTCAAGCTGGAAAACCGCCTGATGGCGGGGGTATTGCTGATGACGGCGGGGATAGGGCTGGTGGCCTTTGCCACCACCCTGCCCGCCGTCTTCATGCTGCTTGCCTGCTTCTATCTCGGCATCGTCATCGCCGAGCCAGCGCGGGAGACGCTCATGACCAAGCTGGCCCAGCCGGGTGCGCGCGGCAGCTACATGGGGTTCAGTCGCCTGGGTCTGGCGCTGGGTGGCATGACGGGTTACGTGGGGGGCGGCGCCCTGCACGACTACGCCATGGCCCAGGGACAACCCTGGCTGCCCTGGTTGGTGCTCGGCACCGTCGGCGTCACCACCCTGCTGCTGCTGGTGAACTGCTTTCAGCGCGATTCCCGTCTGGCCCAGGTCAATGCCTGATCCTTGAGCACCCAATGCTGATGACCCCGGGGCGCCCCTCGTGCGAGGTGGCGCCCTTCTTTTATGCGGCAACACAGGGTCAACGGCCCCCTCCCCTGACCTGCATACCCCCCTCTTTCCTTCACCCCACTTTCCATCACCCCACAAGCCGAATGACGCACATAAAAAAAGCGGCAGATTGCTCTGCCGCTTTGTGTCCATCTGGCTGGCTTACTTGTCGATATCCAGCAGATTGTTATTCAACATGTAGTCGATGACCTGGTTGGCCGTGGACCCCGATCCCCCGGTCAGGGTGTCGAAGGTGTGGTTCACCAGCACTATCTCCTGAGTCACAGGTGCCGCGCTGCTCTCTTTCACCTGCAGGTGCACCCCTTCGCTGTCCTGGAACACAGAGAGCAGGCTCTTCAGGGAGCTCTGGTTCTTGCTGCCATCGCTGTCGAGCAGGTCGCTCAGATCCAGCTTGTCCCCTTCCGACTTGGAGAAATCGACCACATAGTCCTTGGCAACGGAGCCTGCGACCGTGTCCCCCTTCAGCCAGGTGAAGGTGTCAGCCCCGGCATCTCCCTTGAGAACATCGTTGCCAAGCCCACCGATGAGGATGTCGTTGCCCAGCCCGCCACTCAGTATGTCATTGCCGGTACCGCCATAGAGGGTGTCGTTGCCGCTGCCGCCAGAGAGACTGTCGTTGCCGCTTTCACCATAGAGGATATCGTTGCCGCTGCCGCCGAACAGGGTGTCGTTGCCGGCACCGCCGTACAGGAAGTCATCGCCCCCCTGGCCGAACAGGATGTCATTGCCATCCCCACCGTAGAGGGTGTCACCCTTGTCATTGGCCGACGACTGATCGAACTCGCTGGCATGATCTCTGATGTAGGAATGCACCTGGGCATCGGTCACCGACCCTGCGCCCAGCTTGCCGGCCACATACTGCTTGATGGCCGCATACCCTTCCCCGCTGATGCCGGTAAAGCGCACCGCGTCGCCAAACAGTATGTCGTCGCCCGCCCCAC
Source organism: Aeromonas sp. DSM 116730 (assembly GCF_046581335.1). Lineage (NCBI taxonomy): Bacteria > Pseudomonadati > Pseudomonadota > Gammaproteobacteria > Aeromonadales > Aeromonadaceae > Aeromonas > Aeromonas sp. DSM 116730. The sequence goes on from NZ_CP144265.1 coordinate 3,650,677, forward strand.
CATCGAAGCGATCGGCCCCCGGCAGGTTGTTGACGGAAGTTCCGAGGATGGTATTGGCCAGATCGGAGGCATTGACCCCGGTCTTGATGACGCCGTCAGAGTCGTAGGACTTGAGATCGTTATAGGAGATATTCGCCCCCAGTCCGATTGCCTCGACTGTCACCCCCATTCCGCTCAGCAGCCCGAAGCCAGCTACCGAGTTGGTGATGGTTGTGTCGGAGGAGTCCTGCCCATTACCGCCAAGAGACCAGTACACATAACCACCTTTACCATCAGTTCGCATGGCCCCAATGGTGCTCTGGGCTCCCCTCCAGTCGTAGGAGTAAACCTTGCCCTGAGCATCGATGATGGTCTTTCCATCGTTGCTATAGACTCTGCCCGTCACATAGCTGCCATTGAGCACCGAGCTAAGACGCACATCATCTGAATCCCACCACTTGTCATTGACGATCGGATTGCCTCCCTGACTATCCAGATAGAAGGTCGGCTTGCCATCGGTAATGAAGTAGGTGAGGTTCTTGGCATTGGTATTGCTTTGTGCCGTAGAGCCGTTGAACCAGTTAGCCGTGGTTTGGAACACATCTTCATAGTTGGTACCACCGCCGTTGTCTTTGCTGCCATCCATGCTATCGAGGATCGCCTGCAACTTGGTCAACGCATCCGAGTCCTTGAGATTGACGCTCACTGACTTGTTGGCCAACGTATCGAAGTCCACCAGGAAGATATTGACTTTACCCGCCCCGGCCATCCCCGCGGAGTTCATGAGGCTGGTAAACACTTGGGACAGTTGGGTTCGGATGGTCGCCATGGCATCGCTGCCGATACTGCCGGAACTGTCGACCATAAAGGCGATGTTGTAGTTCTGACCCGGCAACACCACGCTGCCATCCAGATCCCCCACCACGATATTGTGCTCGCTGCCATAGGTGCGGTTCTGATTGCCCGGCTCCCCTTCGGTGGCGTTGAAGTAGCTCAGGCGGATGCTGTCATCATCGGTCGCGGTACTGGTCTGATCGGTGCCCACCTCCCTGGCGATAGCCTCAACCTTGAGGTCGACCTGGCCAGCACTGGCGCCAGGCACCCTCAGGGTCAGCCCGGTCAGATTCAGATCCAAGGCATTGCCACTCCACAGCTTGTCCGCTGCGGTGAAGGTCAGCTTGCCATCATCCCCGACTGTGCCCAGCAACTTATCGCCCTTATAGAGCTCGGAGCCTTTCGGCATGCCGCTCAGCACCAGGCTGTCGAGTACTTCACTGCCATCGCGATCAGTGAGGGAAACCTTAATGTCGATCGGGTAATCCACCTTGGTCGGCTGTACCAGAGTCAGCTCACCCGTGGTCTGATTGATGGCATAAATGCCGTCGTCAAACTGCACATGCTCTATGTCATGGAGCGCCTTGATGATCCCGACGCCCCTTTCACTCACGCTGAAATCAAACCAGGCATCATGGATTGAGTGGCCACTCCCTTTCTGAACCACATAATCGGCCCGGTTGCCGCGAAGTACGGCAATGTCATCGCCCGTGCCACCATAGAGACCATCGCTGCCAAGACCAGCTACTAGGATATCGTTGCCAGCCTCACCATAGAGAGAGTCCCCCTGTGTCGAGTCACTGCCAACCAGCAGGTCATCTCCCCCTTTGCCGTAGAGCATGTCGCCGCCGCCCTTGCTGCTCAACAGGTAGTCATTCTTGGTATTGGATCCATTCAGCTGATCATTACTGCTGCTGGCATCCCGCTGCGGAGCACCGACTCCCAGTGCGGTCCGGTCGATAGTGCCTGACTGGAAACTGTCGGTGCTGATGCCAGAGCTCGGGAACCCCTGGTAAAGGGGGATACCATTACCACTCAGCACCACATCCACGGTCGGCTTGTCAGCCACCGCCGCCACATCGATCACCAGCTTGCCGCCGTTGCTGAGGTTAGCACCGTCGCTTATCTGATAGCCGATGCTGGCATAGTCCCCCTTCATATTGCCGGCCAGGGCGCCATTTCCGTTGGCGGCATTGGTGCTCGATTCATTCAGACCGGGCACGAAGCGCAGATGGCCCGCATTCACCTCGGCGTAGGAGATGAGGGATCCGGTTTGCACCGCAACCCACTGCCCCGCGGCATTGAGGTATTCGAGGGTACCGTTCAGGGGCAGGGTGTTGATCTTCACCCCGAGATCGGTCGCAGCCTGATCGTCGCTGGCACCGAACTGGGCCCAGGTCAGCACCTGGGGCTTGTCTTCCTGCCCGGCACTGTGGCCCCCGGCCGCCGTCGGCGCCCGATCGTTGTCGACGATAGTACCTGTGCCGCTCTGGCCACCTATGGTCACCGAGAGGGTCTCGTTTGCCTCGACCAGACGATCGTTCACCGTAGGTATCGTCACGGTGAAACCGGATACCCCGGCCGGCACAGTGATCTTGCCGGTGGTGCTGTTGTAGGTCACCCCGTTGCTGAACTGGGCAGTCCCCCAATCCAGGTTAGATGCGGGGTTGCTGCCGCTGCCCCTGATGGCGAAGTCATATTGCGTCGCCTCCTGGGTCGCGTCGGACAGGGTCACCGTATGTTGCAGGCTACCGCCTTCGGTCACGCTGTCGGCAGAGATCCCCTGAACGATGGGCGTAAAGAGTGGCTTGGTGGCAAACGACCCGATACTCACGTCACCATCGCCATCCGTCACCTTGATCTGGAAGTCGATGTCGCTGTCCCCCTGGGGCTTGGACATGTTCTGATACTGGAAGAACTCCCACTTGCCGGTGGCGGGGGTGAACTCCAGCCTGAAGACCAGGTTGTCGCCCGCATCCTTGCCGAGCAGGGTGTTGGCCCCACTTGAGCTGATGGTGATCAGAGAACCGGCTGCCGTCCGCAGGCCGCTCTCGAAGGCGCTTGGATCCAGGACCAGTCCCATCGAGCCCTTGCCATCAGCCCCCCATTGTGGCGTCACAGTGCCGGAGCCATAGGCGATGGCCTGCGCCGTATCGGCACCGAGGAACTCGATGCTCTTCACCGTCAGGTCGCTGTTGTCCTGGGTATTGGTGTTGCCGTTGTTGGTCGCCTTGATCACCATGGTATCGAAGCCGCCTTGTTGCACTTGGAAGTTCTGGTTGAACTCCCCGCCTGCTGCCGTCGAGTTGAATACCAGGGTATTGATCAGCACACCACCGCGATAAAACTCCACCACCCCGCTCTCCAGCTCGCCACCAAACATCTGGCTGAACTTGATATTGGCGCCATAGGCGACCTTGCCCGCATCCAGCTTGATGACCAACTGCTCGGAGGCAGAGGTGCCATCCGCAAAGTGACGGAAGTCGATCTCGTTGGCGATGTTGTGATAGGGCGCCGCGCCGCTGGCTACCCCCAGACCCGATCCGGAGCCGTTGACACTCGCCTCAACCAACTCTGAGTCGGTGGCCGACTTGAAGCCGAGACCACTGATGGTGAAGCCCGTCATGTTCAGGGTCGAATGGTTGCCGCTGAACTGGGTCAGATCGAAGAACCCGGTCAAGGTGTTCGGGATATTGGTCTTGACGACGGACACGGCATCGGCATTGCCAGCGATGGAGGAGTCATCTTCGACCGAAATGGGCAGACTGTCAGTAGTGGTAGTCTTGCCATCCGACACCGTCACACCGATCTGGAAGTCGAGTGCGTCTTCACTCACTTTGCCCGGGTGGTCAAGGGGGGCCTTCAGGGTCACATCATAGCTCCAGTCCCCCTGGGTGCTGCCAGTCGGCGCGGTCAGTTTGACCTCTACCACTGCCTTGTAGTCGGCAGCGCCTATGGTGCCGGTGTAACCGACCAGCGTCTTGCTGCCCGCACTCCAGCTCCACTGGACCTGAGCACCACTGGATGTCAGGCCGGCCGGCCCGCTCAGGCTGACGGTCAGGTTATCCTGGCTATCCACATCACCGACCGTGATCTTGCCGCTGGCAGCCACGCTGTCAGTCGTATCGCTACTGCCTGCCGTATCGGCAATACCGCCGACGAGGCCCTCTTCGGATACCACAGCTCCCTTGTCGATGCTCAGTGTCGGCGCATCGTTGGTGCCGTTGATGGTGATGGTGACCGTGGTGGTCGAGCCATCGCTCAGTTTCACGGTGAACTGCTCGGTGTGTTTGTCGCCGGCGGCCAGGGCATCGACGGTGGCGTTGTCCGCCAGCACGAAGCTCCACTTGCCATCGGTGCCCACCTCGAAGCGGCCGTAGTCACGGCTCTCGTTGCCCGCCACGAAGATCAGGCCCGGGTTGTCGGCATCGCTCGCGGTCAGGGTGCCGGTCACCGGGGTCAGATCCCCCTCGGTGGCCGCGCCGCTGTCGGCGGAGATGACCGGCAGATCGTCGGTGCCGGTGATGGTGATGGTGACCGTGGTGGTCGAGCCATCGCTCAGTTTCACGGTGAACTGCTCGGTGTGTTTGTCGCCGGCGGCCAGGGCATCGACGGTGGCGTTGTCCGCCAGCACGAAGCTCCACTTGCCATCGGTGCCCACCTCGAAGCGGCCGTAGTCACGGCTCTCGTTGCCCGCCACGAAGGTCAGGCCCGGGTTGTCGGCATCGCTCGCGGTCAGGGTGCCGGTCACCGGGGTCAGATCCCCCTCGGTGGCCGCGCCGCTGTCGGCGGAGATGACCGGCAGATCGTCGGTGCCGGTGATGGTGATGGTGACCGTGGTGGTCGAGCCATCGCTCAGTTTCACGGTGAACTGCTCGGTGTGTTTGTCGCCGGCGGCCAGGGCATCGACGGTGGCGTTGTTCGCCAGCACGAAGCTCCACTTGCCATCGGTGCCCACCTCGAAGCGGCCGTAGTCACGGCTCTCGTTGCCCGCCACGAAGATCAGGCCCGGGTTGTCGGCATCGCTCGCGGTCAGGGTGCCGGTCACCGGGGTCAGATCCCCCTCGGTGGCCGCGCCGCTGTCGGCGGAGATGACCGGCAGATCGTCGGTGCCGGTGATGGTGATGGTGACCGTGGTGGTCGAGCCATCGCTCAGTTTCACGGTGAACTGCTCGGTGTGTTTGTCGCCGGCGGCCAGGGCATCGACGGTGGCGTTGTTCGCCAGCACGAAGCTCCACTTGCCATCGGTGCCCACCTCGAAGCGGCCGTAGTCACGGCTCTCGTTGCCCGCCACGAAGATCAGGCCCGGGTTGTCGGCATCGCTCGCGGTCAGGGTGCCGGTCACCGGGGTCAGATCCCCCTCGGTGGCCGCGCCGCTGTCGGCGGAGATGACCGGCAGATCGTCGGTGCCGGTGATGGTGATGGTGACCGTGGTGGTCGAGCCATCGCTCAGTTTCACGGTGAACTGCTCGGTGTGTTTGTCGCCGGCGGCCAGGGCATCGACGGTGGCGTTGTTCGCCAGCACGAAGCTCCACTTGCCATCGGTGCCCACCTCGAAGCGGCCGTAGTCACGGCTCTCGTTGCCCGCCACGAAGATCAGGCCCGGGTTGTCGGCATCGCTCGCGGTCAGGGTGCCGGTCACCGGGGTCAGATCCCCCTCGGTGGCCGCGCCGCTGTCGGCGGAGATGACCGGCAGATCGTCGGTGCCGGTGATGGTGATGGTGACCGTGGTGGTCGAGCCATCGCTCAGTTTCACGGTGAACTGCTCGGTGTGTTTGTCGCCGGCGGCCAGGGCATCGACGGTGGCGTTGTCCGCCAGCACGAAGCTCCACTTGCCATCGGTGCCCACCTCGAAGCGGCCGTAGTCACGGCTCTCGTTGCCCGCCACGAAGATCAGGCCCGGGTTGTCGGCATCGCTCGCGGTCAGGGTGCCGGTCACCGGGGTCAGATCCCCCTCGGTGGCCGCGCCGCTGTCGGCGGAGATGACCGGCAGATCGTCGGTGCCGGTGATGGTGATGGTGACCGTGGTGGTCGAGCCATCGCTCAGTTTCACGGTGAACTGCTCGGTGTGTTTGTCGCCGGCGGCCAGGGCATCGACGGTGGCGTTGTCCGCCAGCACGAAGCTCCACTTGCCATCGGTGCCCACCTCGAAGCGGCCGTAGTCACGGCTCTCGTTGCCCGCCACGAAGGTCAGGCCCGGGTTGTCGGCATCGCTCGCGGTCAGGGTGCCGGTCACCGGGGTCAGATCCCCCTCGGTGGCCGCGCCGCTGTCGGCGGAGATGACCGGCAGATCGTCGGTGCCGGTGATGGTGATGGTGACCGTGGTGGTCGAGCCATCGCTCAGTTTCACGGTGAACTGCTCGGTGTGTTTGTCGCCGGCGGCCAGGGCATCGACGGTGGCGTTGTCCGCCAGCACGAAGCTCCACTTGCCATCGGTGCCCACCTCGAAGCGGCCGTAGTCACGGCTCTCGTTGCCCGCCACGAAGATCAGGCCCGGGTTGTCGGCATCGCTCGCGGTCAGGGTGCCGGTCACCGGGGTCAGATCCCCCTCGGTGGCCGCGCCGCTGTCGGCGGAGATGACCGGCAGATCGTCGGTGCCGGTGATGGTGATGGTGACCGTGGTGGTCGAGCCATCGCTCAGTTTCACGGTGAACTGCTCGGTGTGTTTGTCGCCGGCGGCCAGGGCATCGACGGTGGCGTTGTCCGCCAGCACGAAGCTCCACTTGCCATCGGTGCCCACCTCGAAGCGGCCGTAGTCACGGCTCTCGTTGCCCGCCACGAAGATCAGGCCCGGGTTGTCGGCATCGCTCGCGGTCAGGGTGCCGGTCACCGGGGTCAGATCCCCCTCGGTGGCCGCGCCGCTGTCGGCGGAGATGACCGGCAGATCGTCGGTGCCGGTGATGGTGATGGTGACCGTGGTGGTCGAGCCATCGCTCAGTTTCACGGTGAACTGCTCGGTGTGTTTGTCGCCGGCGGCCAGGGCATCGACGGTGGCGTTGTTCGCCAGCACGAAGCTCCACTTGCCATCGGTGCCCACCTCGAAGCGGCCGTAGTCACGGCTCTCGTTGCCCGCCACGAAGATCAGGCCCGGGTTGTCGGCATCGCTCGCGGTCAGGGTGCCGGTCACCGGGGTCAGATCCCCCTCGGTGGCCGCGCCGCTGTCGGCGGAGATGACCGGCAGATCGTCGGTGCCGGTGATGGTGATGGTGACCGTGGTGGTCGAGCCATCGCTCAGTTTCACGGTGAACTGCTCGGTGTGTTTGTCGCCGGCGGCCAGGGCATCGACGGTGGCGTTGTCCGCCAGCACGAAGCTCCACTTGCCATCGGTGCCCACCTCGAAGCGGCCGTAGTCACGGCTCTCGTTGCCCGCCACGAAGGTCAGGCCCGGGTTGTCGGCATCGCTCGCGGTCAGGGTGCCGGTCACCGGGGTCAGATCCCCCTCGGTGGCCGCGCCGCTGTCGGCGGAGATGACCGGCAGATCGTCGGTGCCGGTGATGGTGATGGTGACCGTGGTGGTCGAGCCATCGCTCAGTTTCACGGTGAACTGCTCGGTGTGTTTGTCGCCGGCGGCCAGGGCATCGACGGTGGCGTTGTCCGCCAGCACGAAGCTCCACTTGCCATCGGTGCCCACCTCGAAGCGGCCGTAGTCACGGCTCTCGTTGCCCGCCACGAAGATCAGGCCCGGGTTGTCGGCATCGCTCGCGGTCAGGGTGCCGGTCACCGGGGTCAGATCCCCCTCGGTGGCCGCGCCGCTGTCGGCGGAGATGACCGGCAGATCGTCGGTGCCGGTGATGGTGATGGTGACCGTGGTGGTCGAGCCATCGCTCAGTTTCACGGTGAACTGCTCGGTGTGTTTGTCGCCGGCGGCCAGGGCATCGACGGTGGCGTTGTCCGCCAGCACGAAGCTCCACTTGCCATCGGTGCCCACCTCGAAGCGGCCGTAGTCACGGCTCTCGTTGCCCGCCACGAAGGTCAGGCCCGGGTTGTCGGCATCGCTCGCGGTCAGGGTGCCGGTCACCGGGGTCAGATCCCCCTCGGTGGCCGCGCCGCTGTCGGCGGAGATGACCGGCAGATCGTCGGTGCCGGTGATGGTGATGGTGACCGTGGTGGTCGAGCCATCGCTCAGTTTCACGGTGAACTGCTCGGTGTGTTTGTCGCCGGCGGCCAGGGCATCGACGGTGGCGTTGTCCGCCAGCACGAAGCTCCACTTGCCATCGGTGCCCACCTCGAAGCGGCCGTAGTCACGGCTCTCGTTGCCCGCCACGAAGGTCAGGCCCGGGTTGTCGGCATCGCTCGCGGTCAGGGTGCCGGTCACCGGGGTCAGATCCCCCTCGGTGGCCGCGCCGCTGTCGGCGGAGATGACCGGCAGATCGTCGGTGCCGGTGATGGTGATGGTGACCGTGGTGGTCGAGCCATCGCTCAGTTTCACGGTGAACTGCTCGGTGTGTTTGTCGCCGGCGGCCAGGGCATCGACGGTGGCGTTGTCCGCCAGCACGAAGCTCCACTTGCCATCGGTGCCCACCTCGAAGCGGCCGTAGTCACGGCTCTCGTTGCCCGCCACGAAGATCAGGCCCGGGTTGTCGGCATCGCTCGCGGTCAGGGTGCCGGTCACCGGGGTCAGATCCCCCTCGGTGGCCGCGCCGCTGTCGGCGGAGATGACCGGCAGATCGTCGGTGCCGGTGATGGTGATGGTGACCGTGGTGGTCGAGCCATCGCTCAGTTTCACGGTGAACTGCTCGGTGTGTTTGTCGCCGGCGGCCAGGGCATCGACGGTGGCGTTGTCCGCCAGCACGAAGCTCCACTTGCCATCGGTGCCCACCTCGAAGCGGCCGTAGTCACGGCTCTCGTTGCCCGCCACGAAGGTCAGGCCCGGGTTGTCGGCATCGCTCGCGGTCAGGGTGCCGGTCACCGGGGTCAGATCCCCCTCGGTGGCCGCGCCGCTGTCGGCGGAGATGACCGGCAGATCGTCGGTGCCGGTGATGGTGATGGTGACCGTGGTGGTCGAGCCATCGCTCAGTTTCACGGTGAACTGCTCGGTGTGTTTGTCGCCGGCGGCCAGGGCATCGACGGTGGCGTTGTTCGCCAGCACGAAGCTCCACTTGCCATCGGTGCCCACCTCGAAGCGGCCGTAGTCACGGCTCTCGTTGCCCGCCACGAAGATCAGGCCCGGGTTGTCGGCATCGCTCGCGGTCAGGGTGCCGGTCACCGGGGTCAGATCCCCCTCGGTGGCCGCGCCGCTGTCGGCGGAGATGACCGGCAGATCGTCGGTGCCGGTGATGGTGATGGTGACCGTGGTGGTCGAGCCATCGCTCAGTTTCACGGTGAACTGCTCGGTGTGTTTGTCGCCGGCGGCCAGGGCATCGACGGTGGCGTTGTCCGCCAGCACGAAGCTCCACTTGCCATCGGTGCCCACCTCGAAGCGGCCGTAGTCACGGCTCTCGTTGCCCGCCACGAAGATCAGGCCCGGGTTGTCGGCATCGCTCGCGGTCAGGGTGCCGGTCACCGGGGTCAGATCCCCCTCGGTGGCCGCGCCGCTGTCGGCGGAGATGACCGGCAGATCGTCGGTGCCGGTGATGGTGATGGTGACCGTGGTGGTCGAGCCATCGCTCAGTTTCACGGTGAACTGCTCGGTGTGTTTGTCGCCGGCGGCCAGGGCATCGACGGTGGCGTTGTCCGCCAGCACGAAGCTCCACTTGCCATCGGTGCCCACCTCGAAGCGGCCGTAGTCACGGCTCTCGTTGCCCGCCACGAAGGTCAGGCCCGGGTTGTCGGCATCGCTCGCGGTCAGGGTGCCGGTCACCGGGGTCAGATCCCCCTCGGTGGCCGCGCCGCTGTCGGCGGAGATGACCGGCAGATCGTCGGTGCCGGTGATGGTGATGGTGACCGTGGTGGTCGAGCCATCGCTCAGTTTCACGGTGAACTGCTCGGTGTGTTTGTCGCCGGCGGCCAGGGCATCGACGGTGGCGTTGTCCGCCAGCACGAAGCTCCACTTGCCATCGGTGCCCACCTCGAAGCGGCCGTAGTCACGGCTCTCGTTGCCCGCCACGAAGGTCAGGCCCGGGTTGTCGGCATCGCTCGCGGTCAGGGTGCCGGTCACCGGGGTCAGATCCCCCTCGGTGGCCGCGCCGCTGTCGGCGGAGATGACCGGCAGATCGTCGGTGCCGGTGATGGTGATGGTGACCGTGGTGGTCGAGCCATCGCTCAGTTTCACGGTGAACTGCTCGGTGTGTTTGTCGCCGGCGGCCAGGGCATCGACGGTGGCGTTGTCCGCCAGCACGAAGCTCCACTTGCCATCGGTGCCCACCTCGAAGCGGCCGTAGTCACGGCTCTCGTTGCCCGCCACGAAGGTCAGGCCCGGGTTGTCGGCATCGCTCGCGGTCAGGGTGCCGGTCACCGGGGTCAGATCCCCCTCGGTGGCCGCGCCGCTGTCGGCGGAGATGACCGGCAGATCGTCGGTGCCGGTGATGGTGATGGTGACCGTGGTGGTCGAGCCATCCACCGACTGCACGATGAAACTCTCGACCTTGGTCTCCCCCTCACCCAGATACTGCACCTTGCTGTTGTCGACGTTGTAAGTCCAGGCACCGTCCTCGGTGATGGACAGGCTGCCCAGTGCACCAGCACTGGCCACGCCATTGCCAACCACGAACTTGGCCTCATCCGCACCGTCCACATCGGTCACGCTCAGAGTGCCGGTCTCGGTCAGGGTCGGGTTGCTCGCATCCTCGGTCACTCTGCCGCTGTCAGCGCCACCAATAATGGAGGCATCGTTAACCGGCGAGACGGTGCCTGTCACCTCTGCGGTGGTATTGTGCAGGCCGTCGGTGACCGTGTATTCGAAGGAGATACTACCGTTGAAATCTGGCGCGGGCGTGAATACCAGTTGGCCATTGCTGAGGGTCACAGTGCCATTGTTGATGGCAACAGAGCCACCTTCGGCAATGGCCTGACCGTTGATGGCATTGATGGTCAGACGATCGCCATCGGCATCGGCATCGTTGCCGGTCACATTGATGGTGACGGTGCCGTCTTCCTCCACGCTGAATTGATCATTCTCGGGCAAGGGAGGGGCGTTCACCATGCTGCTGTCCGTGCCCTTGGGCGAGGTATTGCCCGCCGGATCAGTCAGGGTTGCATCGACCGAGATGGGACCATTGTTCGGCAGATCCGTCGTGGGAATGGTCAGATTGACCTGAGCCTTGTTGATATCGTCGGTAGTCAGAATGGAAGTGCTGTCAGGTACCCCATCTCCATTCCAGTCCACATCAAGACGATCACCGACTTTTGCATCGGCCGGCAGGCGGATGATGATATCGACCCCACTCTCCCGCTCGTTGGCGGAGATGATGTTGTCCGCGCCATCCTGGATCTCCACCAGCGGCGCAGAAGGCGCCGTGCTGTCCACGCTGCCATCGTCGGCGGCGGTGCCGGTATTGCCGGCAGGATCGGTCACGCTGGCGGTCACGTCATAGCCGCCGTCCGGCAGAGGGGTCTGCACATCCACGCTGAAGCTGCCATCCGGATTGACAGTGGTGATCAGAGTCTGCTGGTTGCCGTTGGCATCGGTCACCACCAGGGTCACTGTGCTGCCGGGAGCGGCATCCGTGGTCCCGGTGAGGGTCGGGGTGCTGTCGTTGATGTTGTCCGGCGCGGACACAGTGATGGTGGGTGCGGTGAGATCGAGGAGCTCATCCTCGTCATCCTGCGCTTCGGCCAGCGGAGCGGCATCATCCGGATTGGCGGAATCAAAGCCGGCGGTGGAGATGGTGGCATCACCGGTTCTGTCGATGGTGATGAAGCCACCGTTGCCGCTGGCACCCGCAACGCCGCCTACGTTGCCCGCAGCGGGTGCCCCGCCCGCCGCCGACGCTTCAAATGTCTGGGTCGGGTCTGTCCCCGCCAGAATCGCCTGCTGCAGGGCGGCGATGTCGTCAGGTACATCCCCCTGCCCCTGCTGTGCCAGCTGGGGCTCTTCAGCCTCGGGAGTGTTGCTCGGGCTCAGGGTGAAGGTGGTCTCCCCCCCCTGGAAGCTGGCCCCCTCAGGAGCGAGCAATACTGCATCCTTGGGCAGCACATCGCCTTCAGAAAGAAGCGTCTGGCTCCCGTCAGCGGCAACCAGGTAGACTTTGCCTTGCAATTGGGTAACGACGACATCCTGATCCAGTACGATGCTCTTGCTGCTCATGGTTTCTCCTGAAATATCAATGGGCATAGATTTCCAGCCTCCAATGTGCCCGTTCGTCCGACCAGATACCAGTGAGAAAAATCGAACGAACAGACCGAAATGAGGCTTGGATTCGCGCCGAAAACGAAGGGTGTTTGAAGGGTAATAAAATTAGTTAAATCAATAGCATCAAAAATGACAGAACGAAGATGGGAGCCTTTTTGGCTCCCATTTCACGTCGATTCAGGCCCCGGCCCAGAGCAGGATGGCCAGCAGCTGGGGAGAGATGATCCGCAGGAACATCACCAGGGGGTAGACGGTCGCGTATGACAGGGCGCTGGCGCCACTGGTGGGGTGCATGCCGTTGGCGAAGGCCAGGGCGGGAGGATCCGTCATTGATCCGGCCAGCAGACCGCACAGGGTGAGATAATTGACCTTGCCATAGTGGCGCGCCAGCACCCCGACCACCAGCAGCGGGATCAGGGTGATGGCCACGCCGTACATCATCCAGGCGGGACCATCCCCGTTGATCAGGGTGTCGATGAAACCGGCCCCTGACTTGAACCCCACCACCGCCAGGAACAGCACTATGCCTATCTCCCGCAGCGCCAGGTTGGCGCTCGGCGGCATGAACCAGTAGAGCTTGCCGATGCTGCCGATGCGGGACAGTATGAGGGCCACCACCAAAGGGCCGCCCGCCAGACCCAGCTTGAGGGCCGCCGGGAATCCCGGCAGATAGAAGGGAATGGAGCCGAGCAATACACCCAATCCGATGCCGATGAAGACCGGCAGCATCTGCACCTGCTGCAGTTTTTGCTGGACGTTGCCGACCACGCTGGTCACGGCTTCGATGGCATCGAGCCGCCCCACCAGGTTCAGGATGTCGCCAAACTGCAGGCTGGTCTGGCTGGTCGGGACCAGTTCGATACCGGCCCGGTTCAGGCGCGAGATGACCACATCGTATTTCTGCTTGATGTCGAGATCCCGGATCCGTTTGCCGAGCACCTGCTCGTTGGTGACCACCACCCGCTCGACCCGCAGATCCGTGCCCCGGGTGGAGAGGGAGGTATCCACCTCCTCCCCGAGCACCAGCAGCACCTTGTGCAGGGCGTGGCGCTCTCCCACCAGGTGCAGCAGATCGCCGAGCTCGATGCGCGAATCGGGCTTGGGCACCATCAGTTCGTCACCGCGCTTGAGGCGGGAGCAGATGACATCGGCCTCGTCCAGGCTCGGGATCTCGCGGAGCATCAGGCCGTGCATGTTGGGGTTGCGCACCGCGATATTGATGGTTTGCAGGCTCTCCTTGGTCTTGCCCGCCTGTTGCTCGAACGCGGCGGCTTCTTCGTCGATCTTGACGTGAAAGAACATGCGAATGAGCCACATGGTGAGCAGGATGCCGCAGATCCCGAACGGGTAGGCCACCGCATAGCCCATCCCCATCAGGCCGGTGGAGCCCGGATCCGCCCCAAGCTCGGCCAGGATCTGCTGACCCGCCCCCAGCGAAGGGGTGTTGGTCACGGCACCGGAGAAGACCCCGAGGATCACCGGCAGCGGCACGTCGAACAGCTGGTGCAGCGCCGCGGCCACCACGCAGCCGAGCAGCACCAGCAGGGCGGCGAAGCCATTGAGCTTGAGCCCCGAGCTGCGCAGGGAAGAGAAGAAGCCGGGACCGACCTGGATGCCTATGGTGTAGACGAACAGGATCAGACCAAATTCTTGAATAAAATGAAGTGTTTGCTCATCCAGCTTCAGGCCGGATAGCCCGGCAAAATGACCCACTATGATGCCGCCGAACAGCACACCGCCAATTCCTAAACCCACGCCATAGACTCGCCAGTTTCCCAGCCAGAGTCCCAGCACCGCCACCAGCGACAACATGCTGATGGAAAGCGCGATCTCACTCATTTTTGCATCCTTTCCAAGCTGAACTGGCACTAGCTTGTCAGCAAACGAAGGGGGCAACTGTGGGATGCCGCACGAATTCAGGCTTTGATGGGTGCGAAAATACCAATTAAGGGCTAGTCAGGCGACATAGCCATAGATGGCCACAAAGTGACAGAGGCTCCCCCCCAGCACGAACAGATGCCAGATGGCGTGGTTGTAAGGGATCTGTCTGGCCATGTAGAAGATGGTGCCCAGGCTATATATCAGCCCGCCAAGCCCCAGCAGCAGGAGCCCGGTGCCATCCAGATGTAGATAGAGTTGATAGACGACCACCAGAGACAGCCAGCCCAGCATCAGATAGGTGAACAGTGACAGGCGCTTGAAGCGGTTGATGAACAAGAGCTTGAATACCACCCCGGCCAGGGCCAGCCCCCAGATCACCACCATCAAGCCCTGCGCCAGCGGGGTATCGAGCGCCACCAGCAGGAAGGGGGTGTAGGTGCCGGCGATCAGCAGGTAGATGGCGCAGTGATCAAGCAGCTTGCACCGGCGTCTGGCCACCGCCGACCCCATGCTGTGGTAGAGGGTCGAGGCGAGATAGAGCAGCACCAGGCTGGTGCCGTAGAGGCCGTAGCTCAGCAACGCCTGGGGGCCCTGATCCCAGCCCTTGTGCAGCAGCAGGATCAGGCCGATGATCCCCAGCAGCAGCCCCAGCCCGTGGCTGAGACGATTGGCCCACTCTTCCCGTGGGGAATACCCCGTCACATCTGTCATCACTACCTCCAGCCAAGATCCGATCCACTCTAGCGGCCGGCGTTTCAGGCTACAAGTGTTAGCTCAAAATAAAAGGGGGTCGGCTCGGGGGGAGTCTTGGCGTCAGGAGGTGGCTGTTCCCCCCGCCCCTTTGGTGTATGCTCTGCGGCCGACGCCCCCCGCGCAGATGGCCGTGTCTGTCCGGCACGGCGCGCGCCCGGTACTTTCTGCCCGACAGGCTGGTCTGGAGAACCTGATGAAGCTGACTGAACTGTTTACACAACCGGATCCTGACTTCGGCCAGGCCATGACGGCCCTGCTGGAGACCTTCCATCACTCGGATGACAGTCAGGCCCCCTATCAGCGCGACAGTTTCGTCCACCAGCTCGATCAGTCGTCCATGCCCGCCAGCGGCATGAGCATGACAGAGTACCTCACGCGTCTCGCCGCCCTGGTGCCCGGCGCCTCCCATCTCACCTCGCCCCACTACATGGGGCACATGACGGCGCCCTTGCCGGCCTTCACCGCCGAGCTCTCCCGCCTGCTGGTGATGCTCAACCAGAATCCGATGAAGATGGAGTCCTCCCGCCTGCTCAGCTTCCTGGAGCGGGAGGTGCTGGCCAAGCTGCACCGCCTCGTCTATCGGGAGAACGACGACTTTTACGAGGCGCAGATGCATGCCAAGGATGCGGCCCTCGGCGTCATGACCAGCGGCGGTACCATAGCCAACGTCACCGCCCTCTGGCTGGCCCGCAACCGGGCCTGTGGCGACGATCTGTTTTCCCTCTACGAGCAGGGCTACCGGGGCGCCGTGATCCTGGGGTCCAGGCTGATGCACTACTCCTTCGACAAGGGGATGGATCTGCTGGGGCTGGGGGCTTGCCGCGTCTGGCGCCTCGAGACGGATGCCGACAACCGGCTCTGCCTCTCGGCCCTAGAGCGCGCACTGGTTCAATGCCGGGAGCAGAAGCTCAAGGTGCTGACCCTGGTGGGGGTCGCCGGCAGCACGGACTTCGGTTCAATAGATCCCCTGCCCGAGCTCGCGGCCATCGCCCGACGCGAGCAGATCCACTTTCACGTGGATGCCGCCTGGGGTGGCCCGACCCTGTTCTCCCCCCGCTATCAGGGCCTGCTGGACGGCATAGCGCAGGCCGATACCGTGACCCTGGATGGCCACAAGCAGCTGCTGGTACCGCTCGGCACCGGCATGCTGCTCTGCCGCCAGCCGGACCTGATGATGACGGTGAAGCGGGAGGCTCCCTACGCCATTCGCGCCAGCTCTTTTGATCAGGGCCGCTTCACCCTGGAGGGCACCCGCCCCGCCAACGCGCTCTATCTGGATGCCGCCTTCCAGTTGCTGGGCCAGCAGGGCTATGCCCAGCTGATCGACACCAATTACGACAGGGCGCGGCGGATGGCGGAGCTCATCAATGCCCACCCCGCCTTCGAGCTGATGTCGGCCCCCGTGATGAACCTGCTCTCCTATCGCTGCATTCCGCCCCACCTGCAGGGCAAGGCCCTGGACGAGGCGGCCAACGAGCAGATCAACGCCTTCAACGTGGCGCTGCAAAAGGCGCAGCGCGCCGAGGGGCACAGCTTCGTCTCCCGTACCCAGCGGGCGGTGAGTCGCTACGGCACACAACCGCTCACCCTGCTGCGCGCCGTCCTGCTCAATCCCCTCATCGAGGAGCGCCATATCCGCGGCTTGCTGGATGACCAGTTGCGGCTCGGCAGCCTCATTGCCAGCCAGCTGTTCGACCAGACGCAGCAACAAGGTCCTGTGGCATAAGGCAGCAAGTGCCATCCTCACCCCGAGGGATGAAGACCCCGCAGCGGGGAACTGCACACTAAATGAACGGTCTTATTCATTTGCCGTTGCCTAACGGGCAGGTACACTGAATGAAATTTTGAGGTTAGAGCCCAGCATGAAGCAGTTTATTGAATTTATTCCCCTGATCGTCTTCTTCGCGGTCTACAAGTTTTACGACATCTACACCGCCACCGGCGCCCTGGTGGTCGTCACCGGCCTTCAGCTGCTCTACAGCTGGGTGCGCTATCGCAAGGTCGAGAAGATGCAGGTGTTTACCTTCCTGCTGGTCGGTTTCTTCGGCGGCCTCACCGTCTTCTTCCACGACGATACCTTCATCAAGTGGAAGGTGACCGTGATCAATGCACTCTTTGCCCTGGCCCTGCTCATCAGCCGCTACGGCTTTGGCAAGAATCTCATCAAGCAGATGCTGGCCAAGGAGCTGCAAGCCCCCGACCGCGTCTGGGACAACGTCAACCTCGGCTGGGTCGGTTTCTTCGCCCTCTGCGGTCTGCTCAACCTCTATGTGGCCTTCAACCTGTCCCAGGAGATGTGGGTCAACTTCAAGGTCTTCGGCCTGCTGGGCATGACGCTGGTGTTCACCCTGCTGAGCGGCGTCTACCTCTATCGCCACATGCCGGCCGAGCAGAAAGCAGAACAGAAAAAATAACCGCAATCAGAAAAGGACCCTCTCATGTGGTATCTCATCTACTCCGAAGATGTCGCCGGCAGCCTGCCCCAGCGCAAGCTGGCTCGCCCTGCTCACCTCGCCCGTCTGCAGGCGCTGCAGGATGAGGGGCGCCTGCTGACGGCCGGCCCCAATCCAGCCATCGATGCCGAGGATCCGGCCGATGCGGGTTTCACCGGCAGCACAGTCATCGCCGAATTCCCCAGCCAGGCCGACGCCAAGGCCTGGGCCGATGCGGATCCTTACGTGGCGGCTGGCGTCTATGCCAAGGTGACCATCAAGCCGTTCAAGAAGGTGTTCTGAAGCGGGACGATTGGCATCTTTAAACGCAAAAATGCAAAAGGCCGGACACTGTCCGGCCTTTTTACATCTGCACGCCCTGGCGGCGACAATCAGGCCCGCGCCACAAACCAGGGGTTGAGGATGTTCGGCTTGTTGTAGGCAAGCGAAGAGCCATCGAGCTGGGTCACGGACCCACCCGCCCCTTCCAGCACAGCCTGCGCCGCCGCCGTGTCCCACTCGCAGGTGGGGGCGAGGCGCGGATAGAGCTCGGCGCCCCCTTCGGCGATGATGCAGAACTTGAGGGAGCTGCCCATGGAGACCAGTTCTACTTCACCGAGCGGCGCCAGGTAATCCAAGGTTGCCTGGGAGAGATGGTTGCGGCTACCCACCACCCGCCACGCTTGCCCTGCTTCATGGGGGCGGGTCTGAATGGCTTTATGCGTGCCATCGGCCACACGCCAGGCCCCGACCCCCTTACCGCCATACCAGAGCTTGTCCAGCACAGGGGCATAGACCAGTCCCCAGACCGGCCTGCTCTCCTCGATCAGCGCAATGTTCACGGTGAATTCGCCGTTGCGGGAGACGAACTCCTTGGTGCCATCGAGCGGATCCACCAGCCAGTAGCGGGACCAGCCGAGCCGTGCCTGCATCGTCTCGGCGTCCGACTCTTCCGACAGCACGGGGATATCCGGTGTCAAGCGGGCCAGCGCCTGCACTATCACCTCGTGAGCCCCCTGATCGGCGGCGGTGAGCGGACTCTCGTCCTGCTTGTACTCCACCGCAAAGGGTTGACGGTAGATGGTCAGGATGGCGTCACCGGCGGCGCGGGCGATGGGTTCCAGCTCGGAAATGGCGGGTAAGAACATAGAAAAGACATCTCGCTCAAATGGTTAGCCAGTGTACCTATTTCGGACCTGTCTGGCTTATAGCCGATTTGCCTGAGTTATTCCTTGCTACTTCTGACAGACAAAAAGTGGCGCTGCTCGACTAGCTTTTTATAGCCATACGGCACCACACAAGGACGTGAAACCATGAACCTAAAGATCCTGATTGCCACCCTGTTGCTGAGCGGACTCCCCCTGTTGAGCCAGCCTGCGCTCGCCGCCGACAAGCCGGTTGTAAAGCCCGCTACGACCGTCACCAGCCCTAAGGAGGCCGGCAAGATCAACCTCAACACCGCCAGTGCCGATGAACTCGCGGCGCTGAAGGGCGTTGGCGAGAAGAAGGCGCAAGCCATCGTCGATTACCGCGATAAACAGGGCAAGTTCACCTCGGTGGATCAGTTGGAAGAGGTGAGCGGTATCGGGCCCGCCACCCTGGATGCGAACCGGGACATGATTATCGTCAAGTAACCGGTTTGAATCCCTGTCATCCGAGGGCAGCCTGTGGCTGCCCTATTTGTCTTGGGGTATCATGAACGCACTTTGTATCCTCGGACTCATTCCATGAAAAAGACACCCCTCGTTGTTCGCAAGGCCGTCCTCCCCGTTGCCGGTCTGGGTACCCGCATGCTGCCCGCCACCAAGGCCATCCCCAAAGAGATGCTGCCGGTGGTCGACAAGCCGCTGATCCAGTATGTGGTGCGTGAAGCCATCGCCGCCGGCATCAAGGAGATCATCCTGGTGACCCACTCCAGCAAGAACTCCATCGAGAACCATTTCGACAAGAGCTTCGAGCTGGAGGCGACCCTGGAGAAGCGGGTCAAACGCCAGTTGCTGGAAGAGGTACAGCACATCTGCCCGAAAGACGTCACCATAATGCACGTGCGCCAGGGCGAGGCCAAGGGCCTGGGCCATGCGGTGCTGTGCGCCCGCCCGCTGATCGGGGATAACCCCTTCGCCGTGCTGCTGCCTGACGTGCTGATCGACGAGGTGGCCAGCGATCTCAAGCAGGACAACCTGGCCGAGATGGTGCATATGTTCGAGGCGGACCAGATCAGCCAGATCATGGTGGAAGCCGTCCCCGAGAGCGAAGTGGACAAGTATGGTATCGCCGACATCAAGGGCGAGGCCCTGAGCGCCGGCATGTCACTGCCGATGCAGGCCATCGTCGAGAAGCCGCCGCGCGACGAGGCGCCTTCCAACCTGGCCGTGGTCGGCCGCTATGTGCTCTCCGCCAACATCTGGCCCTTGCTGGAGAAGACCCCGGCCGGGGCGGGCGACGAGATCCAGCTGACCGATGCCATCGCCATGCTGATGGAACACGAACAGGTCAATGCCTACTTCATGAAGGGTCGCAGCCACGATTGCGGCAGCAAGCTGGGTTACATGAAGGCCAACGTGGAATACGCGGTACGCCATCGGGAGATGGACAGCGAATTTACCGCCTGGCTCAAGCAGTTCGTCAAACAGTTGTAATTGCTGAAAATTCACACAATACACAGAATAAAAGACTGGGCATCATTCGATGCCCATTTTCATTTTATAAACAAAAATTCAACCATTGATAGATAAAATATCGTCAAAAGCTCTCGTTGTAATTCAATCCTGCTTGTTTTATAAGGAATATGGCTTGTTCCTAGCCCTTGCATAAAATTTCTAAAAAAATATAAGACACAGGTGGAAGTTCCAATGAATAACCCGTCCAAAGGGACCTTTTTAGGTCACCCTAAAGGGCTCTTTTTGCTCTTTAGTACCGAACTCTGGGAGAGATTCTCCTACTACGGCATGCGTGCCGTGCTCGTCCTCTATCTGACTGACATGACCGCCAACGGCGGCATGGGCTGGACCCAGGCCGACGCCCTCAAGCTGTACGGCATCTATACCGGCCTGGTCTATATCACTCCGATCATCGGGGGCTGGCTGGCCGATACCTTCCTCGGTCAACGCCGCGCCATCCTGATCGGTGCCATCTTCATGGCTGCGGGTCAGTTTACCCTGGCCCTGCCCCACGCCATGTTCCCGGACATGGTCAACACCGTCTTCTACGCAGGCCTTGGCTTGCTGATCCTGGGTAACGGTCTGTTCAAACCGAACATCTCCACCATGGTGGGCGACCTGTATCAGGAAGGTGACCACCGTCGTGACGGTGCCTTCACCATCTTCTACATGGGCATCAACCTGGGCTCCCTGCTGGCAGGGGTGATCTGTGGCGCCGCCGCCACCGCCTACGGCTGGCAAGCCGCCTTCGTCAGCGCCGGTATCGGCATGCTGCTCTCCCTAGTGGTACAAGCCACCATGGCCCAGCGTTTCCTCGGTGACATCGGCCGCGTGCCGGCCGCCCAGCGCGCCGCCATGCAGCGTTCCAAGGAGCAGAAAGCCCCGCTGACCAAGCAGGAAGTGGATCGCATCAAGGTCATACTGGTGCTGGGTCTGTTCACCATCATCTTCTGGGCCGGTTTCGAGCAGGCCGGTGGTCTGATGAACCTGTACGCACAGGAGTATACCGACCGCATGATCGGCAGCTTCGAAGTGCCGACCGCCTGGTTCCAGTCCCTGAACCCCTTCTTCATCATTACGCTCGCCCCGATCGTAGCCGCCATCTGGATCAAGCTCGGCAGCAAGGAACCAAACTCCCCGGTGAAATTCGCCATGGGTCTGCTGTTCCTGGCCGTCGGCTTCCTCTTCATGATCGGTGCCGTGCTGGAGCAAGGCGGCGATCAGGCGGTCAAGACCTCCATGTTCTGGCTGGTCGGTGCCTACCTGTTCCACACCCTGGGTGAGCTCTGCCTCTCCCCCATCGGCCTCTCCATGGTCACCAAGCTGGCACCGCTGCGCCTGGCCTCTCTGATGATGGGTGCCTGGTTCGGCTTCGTCGCCCTGGCCAACTATGCGGCCGGTTTCATCGGCTCCTTCGTCGGTGAAGCGGGTCCGATCGCCATCTTCGGTGGCATCGCCCTGGCCGCCGTGATCAGTGCCCTGATCCTGCTGACCATGGCCAACCGCCTGGTCTACTGGATGCACGGTGCCGAAGGCCCCGCCAAAGAGGCCGACGAGCACGACAAGAAGCTGCAATCCGCCGCCGTCTAACCGGTCCGGACTGCACAGCAAACAGGGCGCCCATTGGGCGCCCTGTTTGTTTCGGCTCTAAAGCACGGCCTCAGTGGTGACGAACCTGCATCTTCAGGGCGCTGCCGTTGTCGCTGCGAAACTGCAGCTCGAAGGGTTCGTGCCAGCTGCGTTTGTGCAACCCATAGCGGCTGCTGCGCATCAGTCCGAGCGGCAATCCCCCCGAGCGCATCAGCCAGTGGGGGGAGGTGAGGCCCGCATTGGCAAACACCAGTCCGTCTTCCTGATCGAACAGCAATGCCGCCATGGAAAAGGAGTGGCGCAGACCCGACTCCAGCAATTGCAGATTGAGGTAGTCGAGCAACCTGTGGGGCTGGGTCAGTAGTTGGCTCTCCTGCTGCTGATATTGGCGATAGGGGCCGTTCATCAAGGAGCGCACCAGGGCGCCGCAGAAGGCGGCATCCACCCCCAGGATGGGCAGCTCCATCACCAGCACCAGCAGCTTGTCGCCCAGCTTGAAGGTGTCGGGAATGAACAGATTGCCCATGCCGGCGAACGTCACCTGCCAGGGCCCCCACTCCTGCATGCCCGGTGGTGCCAGCCAGGCCAGCAGGCGGCTGGACGCCAGATCGTGAGCCCGGAAGAAGTCAATGTGCTCCATCAGCTCCAGTTGCTGGCTCTGGTGGGCGTTGCTCGTCAGGCACTGATCTATGCTGCGCCGGATCTGGCCATAGTCATCCACCGGCTTGATGAAGAAGTCGCTCGCTCCCGCCCGCAACGCCCGCTCGATGGCGGCCATCTGATCCTGGCCCGAGATGACGATGACAGGCACCTCTGGGTAGCGGGCGGTGAGGCAGGCGATCACCTCATGCCCATCCATGTTGGGCATGTTCAGGTCGCATAACACGATATCGGGGTGATAGAGTGCGGCTGCAGAGAGCCCTTCGATTCCATCTTCGGCCTGAAAGACACAGGCCCCATCATGCTCGAGATAAGTGACCAGCGAGTGGCGAAAAACCGCTTCATCTTCCACCACCAAGATCCGTAGTCCGGCTTTTGACATCTTGACAAAGCTCTTATTAGTCAGACGGTTATTTGAGCACTAAGCCTAGATCATGGGAGCGCCATCTTGCCACCCAATATTGCCGGACAGCCCCTTCAAATGGTCAGTCGGCCACCCAAGCATTTGAAATGGGCTGATTATTTTGTCAGCAATTTATGCCTCTTCCTTGCCGAGCGGGAGGGTCAGCGCCCCCATTCCGCACTGGATGAAGGGACGCCACGGCATCATCAGGCTGTCATCCATGGGCACCGTGAATTGTATGCAACCCCGCCATGAGGGATAATGCCCCCCACTCTAGATCGTGAAGCAGACCATGACGCCAGCCGAATACAGCGCCCTCGCCCATCCCAGACTCTCCCATCCGGCGCGCAGCCTCTATACCCTGCAGCTGCGCCGGCTGGTGCTGGAAAATCGGCTGCCCAGGCTCAACTATCCCGAACTCGGGCGCGCCCTGGCGGTGGTCGATCCGGGCAATCCCAGCGGGTTCTGCTATCAGGTCAATGCCCGCCAGCTCACCGAGTTGCTCGATGAGCTGATGGAAGCCGAATTGTTGCAGGTCGAGGCACAGGCGGACAGTGAGCACTACCATCAGTGCCCCTTCCAGCTGCCCCTGCTGAGCCAGCGGGTGCGCAGCCCGCTACCGGAGCGCCCCTTCCAGATGCATCTGCGGTGGCGGCCGGATGAAGAGCTGCCCGCCCTCGCCCGCCTGTGCGGGGTGATCGATGCCAGCTACAGCGAAGAGGATCTGGGGGAGTTCATCGCCTACTGGCTGGGCCGCCCCGAGGTGTTCGACTCCCAGCATCAGTGGATGCTCAAATTCATCCGAACCCTCAAGAGCCGGCGATACACAAGGCGTCAGCCGACCGAGGTGGCCGGTTATCAGCAGATCACTCCAGCCCCCGTCGACTCGGGACCGAGCAAGCGGGCCCAGGAGATGATCGAGGCCGCCAAGCGGCTGGCCCAGACCCAGGAGCCGGACAATGATTGATCCCGGATGCCCGCAGCAGGCACTATTAACCCCTTGCCACCCTAGCCCCAGCAGAAGGAGTATCCCATGACAGATCCGCACGACCCTCTGCGCCAGGAGCTGGAGGAGATCGAGGCCAAGCGCCGGAGGATCGCCAAGGCCAAACAGGACCATCGTGTGCACGATCCCGAGCTGAGCCAACACGTGGGCGGCCTGCTCGAGCGCATTCGTCGCCTGCAGGCCCAAACCGGCGGCACTCAGTACGACTACGAGACCCTGCGCAAGGAGTACGATGCCAAGGCCAATGCCGAGGTGCGCGAACTGCAGAAGGCGGCGCGCCAGGAGCGGATCCAGAAGCTGATCGCCCAGGCCGACCTCAACCCGGACTGGATCTTCGAGAAGATGGATGCCGGCGACCCCGCGCTGCAATACCCCATGGAGACTGCCCGCTACTTCATCAGCGGCTTCGAGCATTGGGAGAAGAGCGGCGGCGGCTGCATGCTCATCTACGGCGACTACGGCACCGGCAAGTCCACCCTGGCGGGTGCCGTGGCCCATGAGCTGATCGAGCGCCACCAGAAATCGGTGATCTTCCAGCAGTGGGCATCCATAGTGGACAGGCTCTTCTTCAACGTGATCCAGGATCAGGAGGAGCGCAACCAGTACCGCCGCGCCCTGGAAGAGGTGGACCTGCTGATCATCGACGAGGTCGCGGCCAACCGCGCCAAGATGGCGGAGAGCCAGTCCAGCTTCCTCGGCCACCTGTTGCGCCGCCGTCGCAACCTCTCGAAAAGCGTCATCATCATCACCAACCACAGTCCACAGAGCCTGCATCAGGCCATAGGTGACTTCAGCTTCGAGGCGATCAAGGCGTTCAACCCTGTGGATATCCACCTGAGCGGCCCCAGTCGTCGCCCCAGCATAGGCCACTACAACGGTTGACCCTGTGCGAGCCCGGGCCAGTTGCCCGGGCTCGCCGCATTTCTCCCTCCTCTCAAATAAAAACAACTCTCATTTACAGCGCTGTGCCAACCCTTTAGGCTAACCCTTTCGCCACAGGGAGCAGCACATGCCAACCACACTTGTCTTCGGAGCCAGCCGCGGGCTGGGCCGCGCCTTCACCGATCAGGCCCTGCGCCAGGGTCACAGGGTCCTGGCCCTGGTTCGCCAACCTGAGATGGCCGCCGAGCTGCGCACCCTGGGAGTCGAGGTCATCGAAGGAGATGCGCTGGACCCGGCCGCCGTGCAGCAGGCTTGCGCGCAAGCGGGCCCAACTGCCCGGGTCATCTCCACCCTCGGTAGCTTCCGTCAGCCACAACCCGTGGATTATCAAGGCAATCGCAACGTCATCGACGCCATGGAGCAGACCGGGCTCATACGCCTGCTGCTGGTGACGTCCCTCGGCTGCGGCGACAGCTGGCAATACCTGCCCGAGCGGGCCAGGGCGGCGTTTGGTCATGAGGTGCGCTTGAAGAGCCTGGCGGAGAGCTGGCTGCAGAGCAGCACGCTCGGCTGGACCATCCTTAGGCCGGCCGGCTTGCAGGATGGGGAGGCAACCGGGCGTGCCGAGCTGAGCCAGGGCAAGGAGGTGCACGGCCTAGTGCGCCGCGCCGACGTGGCCGCCCATGGCCTGCGCCTGCTGACCGATGAAGCTGCGCTGGGGCAGATCTACGCCATCGGCGATCCCGAGCTCCATCGCACCTGACCCATCCAAGACCCAATCCACCGCATAAAAAAACGGTCAGCCCTTGGGCTGACCGTTTCACACTCTGTCGCCGCCGCATTATCTCGCCTGGCTGGCGGCCGTGACACT
Source organism: Aeromonas sp. DSM 116730 (assembly GCF_046581335.1). NCBI lineage: Bacteria > Pseudomonadati > Pseudomonadota > Gammaproteobacteria > Aeromonadales > Aeromonadaceae > Aeromonas > Aeromonas sp. DSM 116730. The sequence continues at coordinate 3,675,858 of NZ_CP144265.1, forward strand.
CGCCACCTTGGCAACCGGCAGCGACTGTTGACGCCAACGCAGCAGCAGGCAGGCGAGGCCGCCATGAAGCAGTGCCAGCCCCCATAGCTGCCACCAGTAGTGGGAGACCTGAGCAAACTCGGCCCCCATCTGGTTGAGGCGCAGGAACCCCTCTATGGCCGGCGTGCTCGGCACCCACTGGGCCAGCCAGTTGAGAGGGGTCGGAATGAGCTCCAGCGGCCAGATGAAGCCCGCGAGGAAGACTAGCGGCAACGAGGAAATGAGCACTACCTGGGTCGGCAGGTCGCGACGGGTAAACAAGGCCCCCAGCACCACCCCAAGCCAGGTGGTGGCCAGCAGGAAAGGCAGGGTGAACAGCCACAAGGCGGCCGGCTCGGCGGTGCGGGCTATGCCGTAGTAGTCTAAGCAGAAGCCGAAGAAGTAGGTCACTGGCAGCACAAACAGCCCCCCCACCACCAGAGTGCGCGCCAGCAGCAACGCCAGCACGGGCACCTGCTGCCAATAGCCCTGCTCCCCTCGCCCGCTTCGCTGGTTCTGGGTCGCCCCCAGAATGCCGGTGCCCATCAGCAGCACCTGGTGCAGGATCAGCACGAAGACAGCCGGCACCACGTAGTTGACATAACCCATGGAAGGGTTGAACACAGGCACCACGTTGAGCCCGACCGCATTCCAGCCCATGGCGGCCTGGGGCAGCGCCTCGCCCTGGCTCAGCAGCCTGGCCACCTTGACCTGAGCAGCCAGGGTGCCTCCGGCCTGGGCCAGCCCCTCGGCTATGGTGCCGTAGACCAGGAAGTAAGAGGCGTCCCCGGCGTAACTCAGCGTGACGCTCTTGCCCAGCATCAGATCCCGGTAGAAGTGACGGGGAATGTGCAATATGCCGCTGGCCTTGCCGGTCAGCAGCCACTGACGGGCCTGTGTCAGGCTGTCGACCCGCGCCACCAGTTTCACCTGGGGCGTCGCGTCGGCCATGAACTCCAGCTGACGGGAGAGCTGGCTGCCATCATCGTTGACCACCACCACCGCCTCCTCGCGAGGCAACTGATGCAGATAGGGTTGCGGATAGAGGAAGGAGTAGAAGAACACGCCGCCAAACAGGGTCAGCATGATGGCCCTGTCCGCCAGCAGGGTACGCAACTCGAGACGCACCAGATCCCAGAATCCCATCATGACGTGGACGCCTCCTGGCTTCGGGCAGCAGTTGCCTGGGGTTGATAGCGCCGCACCACCAGCAGCAGCGGCAGCAGGAACAACAGCAGGGCGCCGAACTGGGGCAGGGCCGCCGTCAGCGGCTGGCCGTAGTTGGTCTGGCCTATCTGCAGCTCGACATAGTGGGAGATGGGCAAGAGGCTGCGCCAGAACTGGGCCACATCCCCCATGGCGCTGACCGGGAAGGTCACCCCCATGAAGGCGAAGCCCGGCGCCGTGTAGGCTCCCGCCAGGGAGAGCGCACGGGCCGGATCCCGAATGACGCCGTAGAAGAAGGCCCCCATGCTGACGCAGGCGGCCGAGGCCAGCCCCAGACCCAGCGTCAACACCAGCCAACTCCCCTGCATGGGATAACCCAACCCCTTGAACAGCAGCAGACTCCACGCCAGCCCCCACCCCCACCCGATGAGCACATGGGGCAGCAAGGTGCGCCAGAGGCCGAACCAGACCCCTCTGGTGGTCCAGTCCAGACCGAGTCGATCGGTGCGGGCCAGGGCGTTGAGGCCATAGAGCACCACCAAGATCTGCCACACCGCGGGCAGCAGGGCGCTCAGTAGAAACTGGGCGTAGCTGGAGTTGATGTTGTAGAGCGCCGTCACCTGGCTCGCGATGGGCACCGATTGCCCCAGCGCCCCGGGAAGCGCCTTGCCGTCGGCCATGGCCGCGAGCACGCCCACCTGGCCGTTGAGGGTGCCCACCACCTGGGCCAGGGCCGCGTTGACCAGCTTGGCGATCAGGATGAACTGGCCGTTGTTGAAGACGGTCACCTTGGGCTGGGTGCCCTCGCGGGCATCCCGCTCCAGGTGGTTGGGGATCACCACCAGGGCATAGATGTCCCCCCCACGCAGCGCCCTGGCACCCTCGTCTATGGTGTCAAACTGCTGCGCTATCTTAAGCCCGGCGGAGGCATCCAGCGAGAAGGCGAGCTGGCGGGAGAGCGAGCTCCTGTCCAGATCCACCAGACCCACCTTGAGATCCCGCGCCAACCCCGCCGAGAAGATCCAGCACAAGAGCCCGATCAGCAGCAGCGGGATCCAGCTGGTCAGGGCCCGGCTGAAGGGGTCTTGCCACAGCAGCCGCCATTCTCGTCCCATCAGAGTTCGACCAGCACGCTCATGCCAACCCGCAACCCTTCAACCGGTTGCAAGGGGCGCGCCTCCACCTGGAAGCTCTTCATGTCGAACCCCTGACGGGTGTCGGTGGCTCGCCAGGTGGCGAAATCCCCCATCGCGGCCACATGGGCCACCTTGAAGCGTACCGTCTGATCGCCAAGGCCCGGGATGCGGGCATCAAACTCGGTGCCGACAGGGAAACGGGGCAGCAGATCCTCTCGGATATGGAACTGGGCCCAGGCATCCTTCATGTCGAGCAGGGTCACTACGGGGAAGCCCTGGGGCGCCAGCTCGCCGCTGCGCAGCAGCACCTGGGCGACCTCCCCCGTGTGGGGGCTGGCGATGCGAGTGTCGGCCAGATAGGCCTCGACCTCGGCCACTCCGCCTGCCGCCATCTTGGCCTGCTCCCGTGCCGCGACCTTGGTCTCCTCCCGCGCCCCTTCCAGGGTCATCTGATATTGCTGCCAGGCCATGCCTTCGCTGTATTTGGCCGCCTGCCAGGCCGTCCAGGCCTCGTCACGCTTTTGCAGCGGCATGACGCCGTCCCTATGCAGGCTGGCGATACGCTCATAGGTTTTTCCACGGAGCAGGGCGGCCGCCTTGGCTTGCTGCCACTGATCCTTGGCCGCGGCTATCTGCTGGGCCCGCGCCCCCTTCTCGGCCTCCTGCGCCATGGCGCCAGCGGCCGCCTGACCGGCCTTGGCCTGGCTCAGCTTGGCCTCGATTTCCGGGCTCGCCAGGGTGAACGCCAGCTGACCCTTGGCCAGTTGATCTCCCTTCTTCACCAGCACCTCGTCGATGCGCCCCGCCACCTTGGAGGAGACAGCATACTGCTGCGCCTCTATCTGCCCTTGCAGGCGCACCGGCTCCGGTTGATAAGCCAGCCAGAAACGCCAGCCCAGCCAGATGACCAGCAGCACCAGGGCAAGTGGCAGCAACCAAGGCTTGCCCTGGCTCATCTTCTTCTTGATGGGGGGATGACTCATGAATTCACCTCGGCAAAAGGGCGACCCTTGGCGGTCGAAACAGTGATGGACAGATGGACCTGCAGGGTCGAAGTCATGAATTCACCTCTATCGCCTGACCATGCTGATATTGATTGAAACTGTTCATCTGACCGGAGAGCGCCAGCAGGCGGGCCAGGGAGATCACATATTGATAGGCTGCCGCGGCACGCTGGGTCTTGACCCCGGCCAGCTGGCTCTGGGCATCCACCACATCCAGGGAGGTGGAGAGCCCCTGACCAAACGCCTTGTCCCGCAGCCGCACGTTCTCCTCGGCCAGGGCCTGGGTCGAGGAGAGGGCGTGATACTCCTCCAGCCCCTGCGCCGCCTCGCGCCAGGTCTTCTCGACCAGCAATTCCAGATCCTGGCGGGTCTTGGCCTGCAGCAGGTTGACCTGCAGCTCGGCACTCTTGGCCGCCTGCACAGTCTCGGAGCGGCCGTCGCGGCTCACCAGCGGCATGCTGACCCCGACCCCGACCAGCCAGTCCGGGGTGGTCTTGGAGACGATGGAGTCATCTTCATAGAGGTTGTAGTTGCCGAACAGGAAGAGCTCGGGGGCGTATTTGCCCTTCTCCAGCTTGATCATGCCCTGGGCCTGCTCCTTCTTGGCCGCCAGCAGCTTGAGGCCAGGGTGTACCGCCAGGGTCTCCTCCACGAAGGGCGTGAGCTGTGGCATCCCCTCGTTGATGAAGAGCCGGGTATTGGGCTCCGCCTGCTTGAGCTTGAGCATGTGGCCGAGCGCCAGCTGGGCTATCTCCAGGCTGCGCCGCGCCTTCTGGGTATCGATGCGTGCCCTGTCATAGGCCGACTGGGCGGAGAGTCGCTCGACCCGGGCTATCTGGCCCTGGGCTTCGAGCTTTTTGGCATGATCCAGATGGTGGGCCAACCCCTGCTCTATTTCCTGCTTGGTCTGCACCACCTGGGCCGCCAGCACCACGCCGAAGTAAGTCTGGGAGAGGCTCTCGAAGGTGGACTGCTGCTTGAGCACCAGCAGCTGCTGCGCCTCGCTCACCTGCGCCTGGCGGATGTCCTGGGCCGCATCTATGCGTCCACCGGTGAAGAGGGGCCAGAGCATCTTGACCGAACTGGTGACCACGTTCTGCTTGGTGAGGGGGGTAACGAAGTCGCTGGGACTGAGGTTGAGCGCCTGCATGACGGGGCCCAGCACCTTGCCAAATTCCGGATGATTGGCGATGGGGTTCAGATCCAGCATGTCCAGCTCCATCGGCTGATCGAGGTGGGTATAGCTGGCCCCCATATCCACCTTGGGCAGGTACATGCCCTTGGCCGCCTCGCGCAACTGCTCTGCCCGCGCCACCCCGGCCTGCTCCGCCGCCAGCCCGTCATCTTGCTGGATGACCCGGCTCCAGGCCTCGGTGAAGCTGACGGTCTGCGCCTGCGCCGAGCCCAGCATGGCTCCCAGCAGGCCCGGGCAGAGCAATTTGATGAACCTTGACGTCATACATCCCCAATTTATGTTTGTAATAAAATTGTGTGGAGCCTTTGCTCGATTCAGGCTCGCTATCATAGCGTAAACAGGCGCCGGAAAGAGACTGGCAAATCACCGAGTCCCTCACTCATTTGACCCTGACCATGGTCCCAGACAATATGTCTGATTTTCAAGCACTCCTGAATTTGCAAGCCTTGGCGCGACGTTTTTTTCAGAAAAAAATGGCTGACGCTCAAATACTAACCTTTTCTCCTGACTAAAAAATGCGTAATATACGCCGCCCTAAGCCGATGGTAACCGTGGAATGCAGATAGGTCCCCACACGCTTGAAACTCCCTTGATCGTGGCCCCCATGGCCGGTGTAACAGACCGACCATTTCGTGAACTTTGTTTACGTTTGGGAGCAGGCATGGCCGTTTCCGAGATGCTGCTGGCCAACCCGGATGTCTGGGATACCCAGAAAACCAGGATGAGAATGGGCCACTCTGCCGAAACCGGACTGCGATCGGTCCAGATTGCCGGAGCCGACCCCGAGATGATGGCGTTTGCTGCCCGCTACAACGTGGAGCAGGGCGCTCAGATCGTCGACATCAACATGGGATGTCCGGCAAAAAAAGTGAATAAAAAGTTGGCAGGCTCCGCCCTGCTGCGCCAACCCGATCTGGTCAGATCCATCTGCCAGGCTGTGGTGAATGCAGTAGAGGTACCTGTCACCTTGAAGATCCGCACAGGATGGGATCCGGATAACCGCAATGGCGAGGAGATCGCCCGAATCGCCGAAGATTGCGGTATCGCGGCCCTTGCCGTGCATGGTCGTACCCGCTCCTGCCTCTACAAGGGCGAAGCGGAGTACGACACTATCAGGGCGATTAAGCAGGCCGTATCGATTCCTGTTGTCGCCAATGGTGACATAGACAGCCCGGAGAAGGCCCGGTATGTCCTCGACTATACCGGCGTCGACGCCGTGATGATCGGCCGTGCTGCGCAAGGACGACCCTGGATTTTCCGGGAAATCCGTCATTTTCTTGAGACGGGCACCAAGCTGCCGCCTCCCGACAGGGAAGAGGTTCGCACCCTGATGAACGAGCATGTTACCAATCTGCATCAGTTTTACGGTGCATATCTGGGAGCGCGCATTGCCCGTAAACACGTGGGCTGGTATCTGGATGAAGAAGAGACGGGCCGAGAATTCCGTAAGCACTTCAATGCCCTGGATTGTGCAGACGCACAGTTGAACGCGCTTGAAATGTATTTCGATGGATTAGGTTAACGCATAACTAAAGAGCCGACCGAATATGTTCGAACAAACCCTGACTTCTGATGCATTGGTAACAACTACTCACAATCACGCTGCCGAGCCGACCCAGCGCCCCCTGCGTGACTCTGTGCAACAGGCCCTGCGTAACTACCTGGCCCAGTTGAACGGTCAGGAAGTGATTGATCTGTACGATATGGTTCTCTCCGAAGTCGAAGCCCCCATGCTGGACGTGATCATGCAGTACACCCGTGGTAACCAGACTCGCGCTGCCGTGATGATGGGCATCAACCGTGGCACCCTGCGCAAGAAACTCAAGCGCTACGGCATGAACTGATTTCAATCATCCTGCTGCAGTGCAGATAAAGGCGTATCCCAGCGATGGGATACGCCTTTTTCTATGGCCGGCTTTCCGGACAGCGCCTTACTCCGCGGCCAGCTTGATGCCGAGCCCCACGAACAGGCCCCCCATCAAGCGATTGAGCCAGCGTCCCAGCCGGGCAGGCAGGCGCACCTTGCGACTCGCATAGGCGGTCGAGAAGGCCAGCAGGTGGCACCAGATCATCCCGTTAATGTTGAAGATGCAGCCCAGCACGATAAACGCCAGCGCCTTCTGCGGCGCATCGGGGGCGATAAACTGAGGTACAAAGGCGAGGAAGAAGAGCGCGACCTTGGGGTTGAGTACATTGGTCAGCAGGCCCTGCCTAAAGATCCGCCCATAGGAGAGCGCTGGCAGCGATACTGCGGGCTCGCTCGCAACAGATGAGCTTGCGCCTTGCCTGAGCAGGGAAATCCCCAGATAGACCAGATAGAGCGCCCCCATCAGCTTGATGACGGCGAACAGCTCGGCCGAGGCACTCAGCAGCGCAGACAGCCCCAGGGCCGCCGCCAGCACATGCACCATGGTGCCCGTTCCTATGCCCAGCGCGGCCACCGAGCCCGCTCGCCAGCCTTGCGAGCCACTGCGCAGCATGATGAGCAGAGAGTCCGGCCCCGGCATCATGTTCAGCAACAGCCCGGATACGATAAACAACGCCAGATCGTGGATCCCCAACATACACAGCTCCCTTGCCGATGAAACTCACAGTCTATGGATCCAGCCCGCCTTGTCACTCCCCATTACGGCAATAGTGGGCATAAGCAGGAGGCATAGCCAGGGGCTATCAGGGTTGGTGGGCGAGAGAGTAGAAGGGTCGAAAGGTAATCAAGTGGCTAAACAACGGGCCATTTATTGAGGCAGATGGCCTGAGCGTTCTCTGCTCCATAAGAAAATCAGTGCTGAAGCGCTGAATTTCAGGCAATAAAAAACCCCGCTCATTGAGCGGGGTTTCTTCTAATTGGGTGCCTGGCAGTGTCCTACTCTCGCATGGCGAATGCCACACTACCATCGGCGCTACCGCGTTTCACTTCTGAGTTCGGCATGGGATCAGGTGGTTCCACGGCGCTATGGCCGCCAGGCAAAAAACTTCAATCTCGGAAAGCTGACGTGAATAACGACTTAGCTAGTTTGCTTTGTCATTATCACTGAATTAGGTAGTAGTTCGTTCACTTGCTACAAGGCCCAGAACACTTCTTGGGTGTTGTATGGTTAAGCCTCACGGGTAATTAGTATGGGTTAGCTCAACACGTCGCCGCGCTTACACACCCCACCTATCAACGTTGTGGTCTCCAACGGCCCTTTAGGACCCTCAAGGGGTCAGGGATGACTCATCTCAGGGCTCGCTTCCCGCTTAGATGCTTTCAGCGGTTATCGATTCCGAACTTAGCTACCGGGCAGTGCCACTGGCGTGACAACCCGAACACCAGAGGTTCGTTCACTCCGGTCCTCTCGTACTAGGAGCAACTCCCTTCAATCATCCAACGCCCACGGCAGATAGGGACCGAACTGTCTCACGACGTTCTGAACCCAGCTCGCGTACCACTTTAAATGGCGAACAGCCATACCCTTGGGACCGACTTCAGCCCCAGGATGTGATGAGCCGACATCGAGGTGCCAAACACCGCCGTCGATATGAACTCTTGGGCGGTATCAGCCTGTTATCCCCGGAGTACCTTTTATCCGTTGAGCGATGGCCCTTCCATTCAGAACCACCGGATCACTATGACCTACTTTCGTACCTGCTCGACCTGTCCGTCTCGCAGTTAAGCTGGCTTATGCCATTGCACTAACCTCCTGATGTCCGACCAGGATTAGCCAACCTTCGTGCTCCTCCGTTACTCTTTGGGAGGAGACCGCCCCAGTCAAACTACCCACCAGGCACTGTCCGCGAGCCCGATTCAGGGCCCTGCGTTAGAACATCAAACATACAAGGGTGGTATTTCAAGGACGGCTCCAGCGCAACTGGCGTCACGCCTTCAAAGCCTCCCACCTATCCTACACATGTAGGTTCAATGTTCAGTGCCAAGCTGTAGTAAAGGTTCACGGGGTCTTTCCGTCTAGCCGCGGGTACACCGCATCTTCACGGCGAATTCGATTTCACTGAGTCTCGGGTGGAGACAGCATGGCCATGGTTACACCATTCGTGCAGGTCGGAACTTACCCGACAAGGAATTTCGCTACCTTAGGACCGTTATAGTTACGGCCGCCGTTTACCGGGGCTTCGATCAAGAGCTTCGCTTGCGCTAACCCCATCAATTAACCTTCCGGCACCGGGCAGGTGTCACACCCTATACGTCCACTTTCGTGTTTGCAGAGTGCTGTGTTTTTGATAAACAGTCCCAGCCATCTGGTCACTGCGACTCCCAACTGCTCCATCCGCAAGGGACTTCACTGTCAAGAGCGAACCTTCTCCCGAAGTTACGGTTCTATTTTGCCTAGTTCCTTCACCCGAGTTCTCTCAAGCGCCTTGGTATTCTCTACCCGACCACCTGTGTCGGTTTGGGGTACGATGACTTGTAATCTGAAGCTTAGAGGCTTTTCCTGGAAGCAGGGCATCAATGGCTTCACCACCGTAGTGGCTTCGTCTCGTGTCTCAGCGTTGCATCTCCGGATTTGCCTAGAGATACCGCCTACGCACTTTCACCAGGACAACCGTCGCCTGGCCCACCTAGCCTTCTCCGTCCCCCCATCGCAATTACAAGTCGTGCAGGAATATTAACCTGCTTCCCATCGATTA